>NZ_CP096405.1:0-3656708 GCF_053903225.1 Microbacterium sp. JZ70
CTTCCTCATCGGGTACGGTCCGTCCGCGTCCACGGTCGGCGCGAATCGCGCCGGGCGTGCGGCCGTGAATGCGATCGTCGCTGAGCTCGACCGCGCGGGCGCGCAGGCGGCGTGATCGACCCGCCACCGCCATCCGCTACGCTGTCCGTTACCGTCCCGCACCCGGGACCGCGATGACGCGGCACGACCCCTGCCGGCACCTCTCCGCCGCTCCCCCGAGAGCGACCGCTGCCGCCAGGAGGCATCATGAGCCGTACCCGCATCCGCGACTTCCACGACGACGATCTCGACGGGATCGTCCGACTGTGGGAGGACTCCCACGACGATGACGCACCCGTCTACGCGCTGTCGGAGGTCATCGCGTCGTGCCAGGCCGACCACGCGGTCGTCGCCGTGCGCGACGACGAGATCGTCGGCGCCGCCGTCGGCCGTGCCGCGCACGCGCAGGGCTGGGTGGTGTTCTTCGCGGTGGCGCCGCACGAGCGCACCGACCGCGTCGAGGCAGGGCTCCTCGACGCGCTGGAGCGGCGGATGGCTCCGCTCGGCCTGGGCAAGCTGTCGATCCTCGTCGCGGATCGGGCGGGAGCGATCGACGGCCTCACCGCGAACGGATTCGAGGCGCGCACGCAGCTGCGGTACCTCGAGCGCCAGATGCCCGTGCAGCGTCGCGAGCTCGACCTCCTGAAGGGCGTGGGTGGGCGCATCCTCCCCCGCCACCTGTGGGATGCCGTGAGCGGCATGCAGCTCGAGAAGGACCTGCTCGAGGAACGGCTCGTCGTGCCGCTGTCGCGCCCCGACCTCGCCGATCGGTTCGGGGTCGTGCCGCCGCGCGCGGTCATGCTGTTCGGACCTCCCGGCACGGGCAAGACGACCTTCGCGAAGGCGGTGGCCTCGCGCCTCGACTGGCCGTTCGTCGAGCTGTTCCCCTCGCGCCTGTCGGGTGAGCCGGGCGGGCTCGCCGCGGCCCTGCGCGCGACGTTCGAGATGATCGGCGAGCTCGAGCACGCGGTCGTGTTCATCGACGAGGTGGAGGAGATCGCGGCACGGCGTGGAGGCGAGCCGCCCTCGCCCATGCAGGGCGTGACGAACGAGCTGCTGAAGCTCGTGGCGGAGTTCCGCGAGCGCGAAGGGCGTCTGCTCGTGTGCGCGACGAACTTCGTGCGCGCCCTCGACGCGGCGTTCCTGCGACACGGCCGGTTCGACTACGTGATCCCGATCGGGCTCCCCGACGAGGAGGCCCGTCGGGCGATCTGGCGCCGCTACGTGCCCTCGCAGCTCGTCGACGGCCTCGACCTCGACGCGCTCGTCGAGGCGAGCGACGGCCTCACGCCGGCCGACATCGAGTACGCCGCCCGACGCGCGTCGCAGGAGGCGCTGGCCCGTGCCCTGCGCGACGGCGAGACCGGAGAAGCGGATCTCGGCACCGACGACTACCTCGCGGCTCTCGGTGCGACGCGCGCGACCGTCTCGGAGGAGACGGCGCGCGAGTTCCGCGACGACGTGCAGACCATCGCGCGTCTGTGACGGCGCCCGGCCCCGGCCGCCGAGACTAGCGTCCGTCGTCGAGGCCGGTGCCCGGAGCGCCGGTCTCGACGACGGACGCTAGCCTCAGGCAGCGCGGCTACTTGCGCAGGCGCACGTCGCCGAAGCGCCGGGCGAACGCCGCGATCCACGCGTCGTTGCGGATGGCGAACCAGCCGACCACGAGGGCCACGACCGAGAGCGCGAAGATCCCGAAGCCGAGCCATCCGTCGCCGTCGTTCCCGGCGTACATCGTGTTGAGGTTGCGCAGGATGCCCGTCGCCAGCACGAGCCCCACGTGCACGACGACGAACGCGACGAAGAACAGCATCGTCGGCCAGTGCAGGGCCTTCGCGATGCGCTCGGGGAAGAGCGCGCTCAGGCGCTCGCTCTGGCGCGGCCAGAAGGCGCTCAGGCGGTACCCGGTCACGGCCGCAAGCGGCGCGGCGAGGAAGACGATCGCGAAGTAGCTCAGCTGCTGCAGCGCGTTGTAATTCGCCCAGCCGTCGTGGGTCGGCCAGTCGAAGGACGCGTACTGGATCAGCGCCGACAGCGCGTTCGGGAAGACGTCCGCGCTCGTCGGCACGATGCGTGCCCAGTGACCCGACGCGAACAGAAGCACGACGAAGACGACGCCATTGACCAGCCACAGCACGTCGACCGCGATGTGGCCCCACAGCGCGAGACTCATCCGGCGCTTCTTCACGCGCTTCGACGACCACAGCCCTCCGGCCACCTTCTCGTTCCGCACGCGCAGCCCCGAGCGGATGATCAGCACGAGGAAGAACGCGTTGAGGAAGTGCGTCCACGAGACCCACGCGGGGATGCCCGGGGTGACGAAGTCGGGGAGCGTCGAGTCGCCGGGGTACGCGCGCAGGAAGTCCGCGACGGGCTCCAGGCTGGCGACGACGCGCACCGCGGCGACACCCGCGGCGGCGAGGACGAGAAGACCTGCGGCGCCCAGCAGGTACGCGAGCGCACGCGGCCATGGCGTGCGGGGGCGGGGGGACGTCACGAGAAGATCATGCCAATCGCGGCACCTCATCCGGAAACCGGATGAAACACAACGCACACGGAGGGCTCGCGGCCTCTCGGCCGCGAGCCCTCCGTGTGGTTCAGACCAGTCGGGTCTTGGGCGAGACGCCGTACGTGTCCTCGGGGTCGTCGTTCACGACGCCCTCGAGAGCCGCGTCGATCGCGGCCAGGACTCCGGGCTCGAGGACGACGCCCGACGCCTTGACCGTGTCGGCGAGCTGCTCGGGACGCGAGGCGCCGACGAGCGCGGCCGCCACGTTCTTGTTCTGCAGCACCCACGCGATCGCTAGCTGCGGCATCGTGAGACCCAGGTCGGCCGCGATCGGCTTGAGGCGCTGGACGGCGGTGAGCGTCTCCTCGGTGAGGAAGCGCTGGATGAATCCGGCGCCGCTCTTCTCGTCGGTTGCGCGGCTGCCGGCCGGCACGGGCTGGCCCGGCAGGTACTTGCCGCTCAGGACACCCTGCGCCATGGGCGACCAGACGATCTGCGAGATGCCGAGCTCCTCGCTCGCGGGGACGACCTTGCCCTCGATGACGCGGTGCAGCATCGAGTACTGGGGCTGGTTCGACACGAGCTGGAAGCCGAGCTGCTTCGCGAGCGCGTGGCCCTCACGCAGCTGCTCCGCCGTCCACTCCGAGACGCCGATGTACAGCGCCTTGCCCTGGCGGACGACGTCGGCGAACGCCTGCATCGTCTCCTCGAGGGGCGTCTCGTAGTCATAGCGGTGCGCCTGGAAGAGGTCGACGTAGTCGACGTTCAGGCGGCGCAGCGATCCGTGGATGCCGTCGAAGATGTGCTTGCGGCTGAGCCCGGTGTCGTTCGGCCCCTTCGGACCGATCGGGAAGTAGACCTTCGTGAAGATCTCGAGGCTCTCGCGACGCTGCCCCTTGAGGGCCTCCGCGAGCACCTCCTCGGCCGCGGTGTTGGCGTACGTGTCCGCGGTGTCGAACGTCGTGATGCCGGCGTCGAGGGCGGCGTGCACCGTCGCGATCGCCGCGTCGTTCTCGACCTGGGAGGCGTGCGTCACCCAGTTGCCGTAGGTGATCTCGGAGACCTTGAAACCGCTGTTGCCGAGGTAGCGATAGTTGACCATGCCTTCACGCTAGCCGCCCCTGATGGCACCTCGGCGCGAAATCCGGAAACCGCTTGCTACGACTCAGCCCGCGGCTGCCGCAGCCGCCTGGTCGTCCTCCGTGGCGGTTTCGTCTCGCTTCGCTCGCTCAGCCCGCGGCTGCCGCAGCCGCCTGATCGTCCTCGGTCGCGACGAGCTGACCGCACGCGCCGTCGATCTCCTTGCCCCGGGTGTCGCGGATGGTCGTGGGCACGCCCGCATCGTTGAGGCGGCGGACGAACTCCATCTGCACCGAGCGCTCCGACGCGTCCCACACCGAACCCGGCGTCGGGTTCAACGGGATGGGGTTCACGTGCACCCATCCCTTGCCGCGCGCGTTGAGCTTCTCGGCGAGGAGGTCGGCGCGCCACGCGTGGTCGTTCATGTCGCGGATGAGGGCGTATTCGATCGAGACGCGGCGTCCGGTCGCGTCGAAGTAGGCGCGCGCGGCATCGAGCGCCTCGTCGACCTTCCAGCGCGAGTTGACGGGGATGAGCTCGTCGCGCAGCTCGTCGTCGGGCGCGTGCAGCGACAGCGCGAACGTGACGGGGATGTCCTCGGCCGCGAGCTTGCGGATGGCCGGGACCAGCCCCACGGTCGACACCGTGATGCCGCGGGCGCTCATGCCGAGGCCCTCCTTCTTGTCGACCATGACCCGCACCGCCTGCATGACGCGGGCGTAGTTCGCGAGCGGCTCGCCCATCCCCATGAAGACGATGTTCGAGACGCGCTCGGCGCTGTGATCGTCGGCCTTCTTGCCGCCCAGCTCGCCCGACGCGATGACCTGGTTCGCGCGCACGATCTGGTCGACGATCTCGGCCGCCGACATGTTGCGCGTGAGACCCGCCTGCCCCGTCGCGCAGAACGGGCAGTTCATGCCGCAGCCGGCCTGCGACGACACGCACAGCGTGATGCGCCCGGGGTAGCGCATGAGCACCGACTCGACGAGCGCTCCGTCGTGCAGCCTCCAGAGGAACTTGATCGTGTCGCCGCCGTCGGTCTGCAGGCGGCGCACCTCGGTCAGCAGCGGGGGCAGGAGCCCCGCGACGAGCTCCTCGCGCCCTTCCGCGGGGAGGTCCGTCATCGCGGCGGGGTCGCTCGTGTAGTGCGTGAAGTAGTGCTTCGCGAGCTGCTTCGCCCGGAAGCCGGGGAGGCCGAGCTCCTTGACCTTGGCGACGCGCTCCTCGGGCGTGAGGTCGGCGAGGTGCACAGGGGGCTTGCCCCGCTTCGGGCTCGCGAACTGCAGGAGCGGGCGACCGCTCTCGTCCTTCTGCTGCTGCCACCCCTCCGTGCGCGGGCGCACCTGCCGCACGCCGGTGCTCGTCGGGCGTGTCGTCGTGCTCTCGGGGCGCTCGGTCATTCCTCCAGGGTAGAGCCCCGCCCTGCGAAGCCGCTGGTTCCGGCAGGGCAGGATGGCTGCATGAGCATCCCCGTCGACGACATCGCCGTACCGGACCGCGTGCGCGCCCTCGCGGGGCCCGCGCGGCTCGAGCCCGCCTGGCGGAACGAGCTCGGCGGTCTCACCTTCCGCACCGACGACGGGCGGTACATCAAGTGGGGCCCGCTCGACCTCGAGACGTCCATGGCGGACGAGGCCGAGCGGCTCGCGTGGGCGGTGCGGTGGGCTCGGGTTCCCGAGGTGATCGCGCACGGATCGGATGGCGCGCACGAGTGGATGGTGACGCGCGCGCTCCCGGGGCGGAGCGCGGTCGCACCGCGGTGGCTCGCCGACCCCGCGACGGCCGTGCGCGCCGTGGGCGAGGGCCTGCGGGCGCTGCACGAGGCGCTCCCCGTCGCCGAGTGCCCCTGGTCGTGGCAGGTGCCCGACCGTGTGTCCAACGCCGCGCGCCGCGGCATCCGCGTGCCCGACGCCCTCCAGGCCGCGCCGCCCGTCGACCGGCTCGTCGTCTGCCACGGAGACGCCTGCTGCCCGAACACCCTCGTGGACGACGCGGGCCGGTGGGCGGGTCACGTGGATTTCGGCGCGCTCGGCGTCGCCGACCGCTGGGCCGATATCGCGGTGGCCGCCATGAGCACCGAGTGGAACTACGGCCCCGGTTGGGAGGACGCTCTCGTCGAGTCCTACGGCGTCGCGCCCGACCGCGAGCGGATGGCGTACTACCGCGATCTGTGGAACGCCACGTGAGCCACGGCTAGAGGAAGACGTCGGGGATGAGGTCCTCGTCGGGCGTCCCGGGCACGGCCGCGTAGCCCGAGAGGTCGGTCACGCCGGCGTCGGCGAGCACGTCCTCGACGATGAGCGTCTGGCCCGAGTACGCGCGCGCCTGCTGGGTGAGCACGACGTGCGCGGCGTCGGCGTAGATCTCCGGCGTCCGGCTGCGCGCCATCATCGCGTCGCCGCCGATGACGTTGCGCACCGCCGCGGTCGCGATGAGCGTCTTCGGCCAGAGCGCGTTCGCGGCGATCCCCGCGTCCGCGAACTCGGCGGCGAGCCCGAGGGTCGCCATGGTCATCCCGAACTTGGCGATGCTGTAGCCGGGATGGGCCCCGAGCCACCGCGGCGTGACGGTGAGCGGCGGCGAGAGCGACAGGATGTGCGGATTGCCGCTCTCGCGCAGGACGGGGATGGCGGCCCGGCTCAGCATGAACGTCCCTCGGACGTTGACGTCCTGCATGAGGTCGTACTTCTTCGCCGCGAGGTCCTCCGAGCCGGAGAGGTCGATCACGCTCGCGTTGTTGACGACGGCGTCGATGCCCCCGAACGTCCCGACGGTCTCCATGACGGCCTGCGCGATCGCGTCGTCGTCGCGGACGTCGCCGACGATCGCGAGGGCCTGCCCGCCCGCGGCGCGGATGGCATCCGCCGCCGTGTGCACCGTGCCCTCGAGCCGCGGGTGCGGGCTGTCGGTCTTCGCCAGCAGCGCGACGTTGGCCCCGTCACGCGCGGCGCGCAGCGCGATCGCGAGTCCGATGCCGCGGCTCCCACCCGACATGAGGATCGTCCGCCCTGCGAGGGAACCGTCCTGGATCATCCGCTCTCCTTCGAACGTGCACGTGGCGCGCGGGCGCGCGCGGATCCATCCTGCCCCGGCGCGGCACCGACGGGCGAAGGCGTTATCGGATGCGCACAACGCGGCCGCCGCGCTCCCGCCCGCGCACCACCCCGGAGCGGATGCGCCGATCCGCCGCGATCTGCCGTTAGCGTCGGAGTGCGCGGGCCGTGCCGCGCCGCGAGACGAGGAGGTTCGCATGTCGACGTCGCCTGAGCAGACCCCGAAGTGGAAGGTGATCGGCCCCGGCCTGGTCGTCGCGGCGACCGGCGTGGGCTCGGCCGACATGGTCGCGACCCTCGTCGCGGGCTCGAACTACGGCTACATGCTCCTGTGGGCCGTGGTCCTCGGCGTGATCCTCAAGATCGTGCTCGTCGAGGGCGCGGGGCGGTACACGGTCGCGACCGGCCGCACGATCTTCGAGGGGTGGCGCTCCCTCGGGCGCTGGCCCGTGTGGTACTTCGCCCCGTACATCGTCATCTGGGGCTTCGTGTACGCGGCGTCGGCCATGAGCTCGACCGCGCTCCCGCTCGTCGCGCTGTTCGGCGGCGAGACCTGGATGTGGGCGGTCGCGATGGGGCTCGCCGGCTTCGTCCTCATCTGGTTCGGCAAGTACCGCTTCTTCGAGCGCATCACGGCCGCGCTCGTCGGCCTCATGTTCGTGACGATCGTGATCCTCGCGATCATCGCGGCGCCCAACGTCTTCCAGGTGCTCACCGGCCTCGTCCCTCTCCTGCCGGATGCCCCGAACGGCATCTTCTACACGCTCGCGCTCGCCGGCGGGGTCGGCGGCACGATCACGCTCGCGGCGTACGGCTACTGGCTGCGCGAGAAGGGGTGGGACAAGCCCCGCTTCCTCCGCGTCATGCGCATCGACAACACGGTCGCGTATGTCGTGACCGGCATCTTCGTGATCTCGATGCTCATCGTCGGGGTCGAGGTCGTGCAGGCGGCGGGCGTGGCGCTGGCGTCCGGCGACCAGGGCCTTCTCGAGCTCGACGCCGTCCTGCGCGAGCGCTACGGCGAGTTCATCGGAGTGTGGTTCCTGGTCGGCTTCTGGGCCGCGGGCTTCTCGTCGCTGCTCGGCGTCTGGAACGGCGTCTCGCTCATGTTCGCCGACTTCATGGGCAACATCACCGGCAAGGGCTCCGATCACGCCGACTCCCGCGGACACGGCAAGTGGTTCCGCGTCTACGTGCTGTGGCTGACGTTCCCGCCCATGCTCATGCTGTTCCTCGACCAGCCGATCTTCCTCGTGCTGCTCTACGGATTCCTCGGCGCGCTCTTCATGCCCTTCCTCGCGATCACGCTCCTGCCCATCCTCAACACCGATCGCGTGCCGACGGAGTTCCGCAACCGCTGGCACCACAACGTCGCGCTCGGCATCACGGCCGTGCTCTTCATCGTGCTCGGGGTGTACCAGGCCTGGAACGCGCTCGCGACGGTCATCGCGGGCTGAGCCCGCGCCGCCTCACCAGCGCGGGTGGATGGCCTCGCGCAGGTGGGCGTCGTAGATCCGGCGCACGCCGGCCTCGAACGCCTCGCCGAGCGGGGAGACGGAGCCCGCGGCTGCGTTGCTCCGCGCCTGGGCGATCGAGCGGGCGCCGGGGATGACGCTGCTCACGCCGGGCTGCTGCCAGAGCCACGCGATCGCCGCCTGCGCGGGCGACACGCCCTCGGGTGCCTGCTCGGCGACGAGCGCGCTGAACTCGCGCGCGGCCTGGACGCCGGTCGCGTAGTCGACGCCGGAGAAGGTCTCGCCCACGTCGAAGGCCTCGCCCGAGCGGTTGTATGTGCGGTGGTCGTTCGCCGCGAACGAGGTCGTCTCGTCGTACCGCCCTGACAGGAGACCCGACGCGAGCGGCACCCGGGCGATGATCCCGACCCCGGCCTCCTGCGCCGCGGGGAGCACCTCGTCGAGCGGCTTGAGGCGGAAGGCGTTCACGATGATCTGCACGGTCGCGACGTTCGGCCGCGCGATCGCCGCGAGCGCCTCCGCGACGGTCTCGACGCTCACGCCGTAGTGGGCGATCGCCCCCTCGTCCACGAGCACGTCGAGCGCGTCGAAGACCGCGTCGTCGGCGTACACCGACGACGGCGGGCAGTGCAGCTGGACGAGATCGAGAGTGTCGACGCCGAGGTTGGCGCGCGACCGGTCGGTCCACGCCCGGAAGTTCTCGAGCGTGTAGTTCTCGGGCACCTGATCGACGCGACGGCCCATCTTCGTCGCGACCGTGATGTCGTCCCGCAGACCGCGCTCGTCGAGGAAGCGGCCGATGATCTGCTCGCTGCGGCCGTCTCCGTAGACGTCGGCGGTGTCGAAGAACGTCACGCCGCCCTCCGTCGCCGCCGCGAGCACGCCGAGCGCGTCGGCCTCCGACACGTCGCCCCAGTCGGCGCCGAGCTGCCACGTGCCGAGTCCGACGACAGAGACGTCGCGTCCGGTTCGTCCGAGTGTCCTGTGCTCCATGTCCGCCTCCGCGTCGTGGGTTGTCGAGCCGCGTCCGATTATGCCCGCCCGCGAGGACACCGGGCTCAGCTCGGGCCGAGGATGAAGTTCCACGCGCCCGTCGCGACCGCGACGGCGACCGCGGTGAGCGAGATGCCGAGGCCGATCGCGAGGAGCATCCACTCGCGCGCGCCCCAGGGCGAGCGGCGCGCCCACGTCCGGGCGCGGTCGCTCCCGAAGCCGCGCGCCTCCATCGAGGTCGCGAGGGTCGCCCCGCGACGCAGGGCGAGGACGACGAGGGCGAAGGCCATCCCGAGGACGCGGCGCACGCGGCCGGTATCGGCGACGCCGCGCGCACGACGGGCGAGCTCGAGCTCGCGCCAGTCGTCGAAGAGGAGCCCGACCAGGCGCATGCCGCCGAGCGCGCCGAGCACGAACCGCGCCGGGAGCCGCACGCGCTGCGCGAGACCATCCGCGAGATCGGTCGGATCGACGGTCGCGAAGAGGACGACGCCGGGCAGCGCGAGCGCGAGGATGCGCAGGCACGTCGCGGCGGCGAGGGCGAGCGATCCGTCGCTCACGCGCACGAGCAGCCACTCGAAGTGGACGGTGCCGCTGGGCTCGCCGTACAGCGCGATCGTCACGGCGGCGAGCGGCGCCGCGATCCAGACGGGCGCGGTGCGGCGCCAGAACGTGCGCGCGTCGACGCCGGCGGCGAGGAGCAGCGGGATCTCGAGGAGGAGCGCGACCGCCGCCGAGACGACGTCGATCGTGAGGATGAGCGGGAACGCGATGAGGAGCGCGGCGCCGAGCTTCGCGACCGGGTTCACGTGCGCGAGCGGGCCCCGAGGGATGGGCGGCGCTGGGATCATCCGAGCACCCCCGCTCCGTCGAGGCGGTGGACGCGCGCGTCGAGGGCCGCGAGGACGTCGGCGTCGTGCGTCACGGCGACGACCGCCGACGGAGCGGCGTCTGCTCCGTCGCGCAGCCGCGCGATGATGTCGACGAGCTCGGCCCACGTCGTCGCGTCCTGGCCGAACGTCGGCTCGTCGAGGACGCAGACGCGCGGCCGGGTCGCGAGCATGGCCGCGACCGTGAGGCGGCGCTTCTCGCCGCCCGAGAGGGTATGGGGGTTGGCGTCCGCGAGGTGGGCGAGGCGCAGCGCGGCGAGGAGCTCCTCCCCGCGCGCCGAGATCTCCGCGTCGGGCACTCGGAGCGCGCGCATGCCCACCTCGAGCTCGGCGCGCACCGTGTTCGCGAGGAGCTGGTGATCGGGCGACTGCAGCACGGTGCCGATCCGGGTGAGGAGCTCGCGCGAGCGCCATCGGATGGGCGCGGGGCCTGCGCCTGCCGCGAGTTCGGGTGCCGCCGCCACTCGGCCGTCGACCGGCGGCAGGAGCCCTGCGAGCGTGCGCGCGAGGGTCGACTTCCCCGCGCCGTTGCGGCCGGTGATGCCGAGCACCTCGCCGGGGCGCACCTCCAGGTCGACGGGGCCGGCCACGGCCGTGTCGCGCAGGCGCCCCACCTGCAGCGCTTCCGCAGCGAGGAGAGGAGCGCCCGGCGCGTGGCGCGGCGGGCCGGGGCGACGCGGCGGGATGCCCGGCACCCACACGCCGCCCGACGCGAGCTCGGCGCCACGTCGGGCGAGGACGACCTCGGGCGTCCCGTCGGCGACGACGCCCTGCTGACCGCCGCCGAGGACGATCACGCGATCGACGACGGGAAGCCACACGTCGACCCGGTGCTCGACGACGACGAGCGTGGCACCCGTGTGCGCGACGACGCGCGACACCGCGTCGCGCACCTCGACGACCCCCTCGGGATCGAGGTTCGCGGTCGGCTCGTCGAGCAGCAGGAGCCCGGGGCGCATGGCGAGCGCACCGGCGAGGGCGAGGCGCTGCTTCTGCCCGCCCGACAGCGCGGACGTCGAGCGGTCGAGCGGCACGTCGAGGCCGACGATCGCGAGCGCCTCCTGCACGCGCGACCAGATCTCGTCGTGCGGGACGCCGAGGTTCTCGCACCCGAACGCGACGTCGTCCCCGACGCGCGCAAGCACGGCCTGTGCGTCGGGGTCCTGCTGCACGAGCCCGGTCCGTCCGCGTGCGGCCTCCGGCGGCGCGCCGTCGACGAGGAGACGGCCCGCCTGCTCTCCCTCGTCCTCGCCGCCGAGCACGCCGGCGAGCGCCTGCAGCACGGTCGACTTGCCCGATCCGCTCGCTCCGAGAAGCAGCACGCGCTCCCCCGGCCGGATCGACAGCGTGACGTCCTGGGCCGCCCATGCCAGGCGCGTGCCGTACCGCCATCCCCACCCCTCGGCGAGGATGCCGCAGGGGCGGGTCTCCGCGGCCGTCACGTCAGACGCGTCGCGCGACGTCGCGCCCCGCGGCGAAGCGGCTGAGCGCTCCGGTCGCCGCGAGTGCGCGCACGATCGCCCAGCCGCCGAGGCCGGCGATGACGGCGCCCGACAGCGTCGTCGACGCGATGTAGATGGCCGTGAAGGCCGCGTCAGCCCCCGCGTACCAGTTGACGATGTCGTTGATGCCGCAGGCGAGGCCCGCCGCAGCGCCCGCGAGCGCCGCGACGACGGGACCGAAGGCGCGGTACAGGAAGATCGCGAGGACGATCTCGGCGCCGAGGCCCTGCACGAGGCCGGAGACGATCGTGAGCGGACCCCACTGGTTGCCGACGAGCGCCGAGATCACGGCGGCGAGCAGCTCGGTGTAGAGCGCGGCGCCCGGCTTGCGGACGACGAGTCCGCCGATCACGCCCGCGATGAGCCACGGGCCGGCGACGAGGCCGCCGAGCCCGGGCAGGAGCGGGCTGAGCAGCGTGCTCGGCAGCTCGTAGGCGATGTTCCAGACGAGGAACACGACCGCGCACGCGACGCCGATCACGCTCGCGACGACGATGTCGACGACCCGCCACGTGAAGCGGCGGCCGGTCGCGGTCTGTCCTGCGGAAACGGACGTGGACATTCGTTCTCCTTCCTTCGCCGGCATGACCCGGATCAGGTTCGACGGTCGACGCGCGGCTCGCGTCCTCTCAGTCCGGCTCGGCGGACTCCCGTGTGATGTGGGCTGATTCTACTCGCATCCCACGAGCCGCTTCCCGTCTTCGCAGGAGCAGCGGGTACCGTATGCGGGTGGCAATCGACGACATCCCTGCGGCGGAGACCGCGCCGTCGCAGGACGCCGCTGCGGCGCTCACGGCGCTCGGCTGGGTCGACCCCGACGCCGTCGCCGCCTCGCGCACGGCCGGCGCGCTTCCCACGAGCCGCCTCGTGCCCGTCGAGCCGTCGCTCCTTCCGCCGCGCACCCGCCGCCGGTTCTGGCTCGGGCCGACCGTCACTCTCGGCGTGCTCGCCCTCGGCTACGTCGCGTCCTGCGCGGTGTGGCCGCTCGCGAACGTCGCCCCCACCATCTCGGATCTCACCGTCGAGACGCCGATCGGCGAGGAGTTCCCCGTCACCTGGCCGGAGGACGGCATCGCCGCCCTCGCTGCGGAGGGCGGCCCCGGCGGCCCGATCGCCTCGAGCGACGAGGCGCTGCCGATGGCGAGCATCACGAAGATCATCACCGCGCTCATGATCATCGAGCGCGAGGGCCTCGAGCTGGGTCAGGATGGGCCGTCCTACGCCTTCACGCAGGCCGACAGCGACGAGTACTGGGCCTATCTCACGGCCGATGAGTCGTCGCTCGATGTCCCCGTGGGCGGCACGCTCACGCTGCACGAGATGCTGCAGGGCGTCATGCTCGGCTCGGCGAACAACTACGTCGACCGGCTCGTCCTCGAGCTGTGGGGCACGCAGGAGGCCTGGCTCGCCGATGCGCAGGCCTGGCTCGCGCAGCACGAGCTCACGGGCATCACGGTGGCCGACCCGAGCGGCATCGACCCGGCGAACACCGCCGACGCGCGCTCGCTCATCCGCCTCGCCGAGATCGCGCTCGAGGATCCGGTCCTCGCGAGCATCATGGCCGAGGACTCCGTCGTGCTCCCGGGAGCGGGGCTCGTCGAGAACTCGAACCCGCTCATCGGGGACGAGGGCGTGGTCGGCCTGAAGACCGGCTCGCTGTGGTCGACGGGCACGCAGTACTGGAACCTCCTGTCCGCGAAGGAGGTCACGATCGGCCAGACGAGCGTGACGCTCTACGCCGCGGTCGTCGGCCAGCCCGACGACGACAGCCGCGCGATCGTGAGCCGCGAGCTCCTCGCGCAGCTCGAGGAGGGCATGCAGCTGACGACCGCGGTCGCCGCCGAGGTGCCCGTCGCGCACGTCAGGACCGAGTGGGGCGCGCAGAGCACGATCGTGACCGCCGACGAGGCCCAGGTGATCTCGTGGCAGGGCGTCGCGCCATCCACCGATCCGTCGTACGAGGTCGAGCTCGGAGCCGAAGCCGGCGACGAGGTCGGCACGCTGGCCGTGCAGGGAGGGATGGACGACACGAGCGTCGCGCTCACCCTCACCGACGACGTGCCCCCGCCCTCCTTCTGGTGGCGGCTCACGCACCCGCTGTCGCTGCTCGGCCTCGACTGACCCGACCGACCGAGCATGTCTCGCTCGGCGCGGGATACGGCGTCCCTATCCCGCCGAGAGTGAGACATGCAGATAGGGCGGCGTGCAAAGCGGGCGGCATCCAGATCGGGCGACATGCAGATCTGGCGAGACGCGGACGGACGGGGTGACAGAGGCGGACTGCCCGTGACAGAGGCGGACCGCCCGGGGAGGGAGCGGCCCGCCCTCTGATCAGGCGTCGGCGAGACCGGGAACGACGTACCGCCGCTCGTTGCCGAAGCGGTGCGCGGTGATCGACACCGCCTGCTCGTGCAGGAACGGCAGCATCTCCACGCGGCCGGCCGACGTCACGGGACCGTCGTACACGGCGACGTTGGGGGCGCCGTCCGTCGCCGCCACGACGTCGGCGAGCGCACCGCCGAGGAGGCGGATGCGCCCGCCCGTCTGGGCGAGGCGCGCCGCGCGGGCCGCCCACGCCTCCGCATCCTCGAACGCCACCTCGACGCCTGCGTCCGTCAGCCACGTCGCGACCCGCTCGGGAAGAGCAGTCGGCGTGCTCACGACGAGCTCTGCGCCGACACGCAGCCCCGCGGCCGCCACCCGCACGAGCTCCGCCGCCGGGCGTCCGTCGAAGCGGATCGTCACGGGAACCGGCGCGTACCGGAGCACGTTCTGCTCGAGCCGGAGGCCCTGCACATCCCGCGCGACGCCGAACTCCTCCGCGAACGCGACGACGTCGGTCGCGAGCGCCTTCTCGAGCCACTCCGCGCCATCCGCGGTGCCGAGCGCCTCGACCGCGCGCCGTGCCGCGTCATCCGCCTTGCTCGCCGTCACGACGGGCGCATCCGTCCAGGTGCCGAGCCCGAAGAGGTAGCTGGGGCCGCCGGCCTTCGTCCCGGCGCCGACCGCCGACTTCTTCCAGCCGCCGAACGGCTGGCGCTCGACGATCGCGCCGGTCGTGCCGCGGTTCACGTAGGCGTTGCCGACGTCGATGCGCGAGAGCCACCGGGCGATCTCGTCCTCGTCGAGGGCGTGCAGCCCCGACGTGAGGCCGTAGTCGACGGCGCGCACGAGGTCGATCGCCTCGTCGAGGGTCTCGGCCGTCATGATGCCCAGCACGGGGCCGAAGTACTCCGTGAGGTGGAACTCGCTGCCGGGCTGCACGCCATCGCGGATGCCGGGCGTCCACAGCGCGCCGGAGTCGTCGAGCTGCTTCGGCTCGCGCACCCACGTCTGACCGGGCTCGAGCTCGGTGAGGGCGCGGCGGAGCTTGCCCTCAGCGGGGCCGATGAGAGGGCCGATCCGGGCGGCGGCCTGCCACGGCATGCCCACCTCGTAGCCCTCGACGGCGTCGACGAGCTGGCGGCGGAACCGCTCGCTGCGGGCGACCGATCCCACGAGGATGACGAGCGACGCCGCCGAGCACTTCTGGCCGGCGTGGCCGAACGCCGAGTACGCGACGTCCTTCGCGGCGAGGTCGAGGTCCGCCGACGGGGTGACGATGATCGCGTTCTTCCCGCTCGTCTCGGCGAGGAGCGGGAGGTCGCGCCGGAACGACCGGAAGAGCTCGGCGGTCTCGTACGCGCCGGTGAGGATGACGCGCTCGACGCGCTCGTGCGACACGAGACGGCGGCCCAGCTCGTTCTCCTCGACCCGCGCGAGACGCAGCACGTCACGCGGGACGCCCGCCTCCCACAGCGCCTCGGCGAGCACGGCGCCGCAGCGTCGCGCCTGCGACGCCGGCTTGAGGACGACCGGCGACCCTGCGGCGAGCGCCGCGAGGGTCGAGCCTGCGGGGATGGCCACGGGGAAGTTCCAGGGCGGCGTCACGACGGTGAGCCGGACGGGCTCGAACGCGGCCCCGTCGACCTCGGCGAGCCGCAGGGCGCTCTCGGCGTAGTAGTGCGCGAAGTCGATCGCCTCGGAGACCTCGGGGTCACCCTGCTCGATGACCTTGCCGCACTCGGACCCCATGACCTCGAGCAGCTCGGCGCGCCGGGCCTCGAGGATGTCGCCCGCGCGATGCAGGATCGCCGCGCGCTCCTCGGGGGCGAGCGCACGCCATCCCTCGCCCGCCGCGACCGCGCCGTCGACGACGGCGTCGACCTCCTCGAGCGTGCGGAGCGTGTGCGCGGCGAGCGTCTCCTCGCCCAGGGTCGACGCCGCCATGCGGGCGCGGATCTCCGCGGCCCAGGCCCGGTTGCCGGCGATGCTCGGGTCGCTGTCGGGCGCGTTGCGGAAGCCGTCGCGCGGACCCTCGGGCTGCGGCTCACGGCGATCCTGCCCCCGGTTGGACGGGGGCACGTCGCTCGGCATGAGGTCGATCGACGCGAGGAAGCGGTCGCGCTCGCGCGCGAACAGGGCGGGATCGGCGTCGAGGTCGAACACGGCCGACATGAAGTTCTCCGGGCTCGCGCCCTCCTCGAGGCGGCGGATGAGGTACGCGATCGCGACGTCGAACTCGTCGGGGTGCACGACCGGCGTGTAGAGGAGGAGCGACCCGACCTCGCGGCGCACGACCGCGGCCTGAGCCGTGGCCATCCCGAGGAGCATCTCGAACTCGAGGCCCGGGCCGCCGGCGATGCTGCGGCGCTTCGCGAGCAGCCACGCGAGCGCGATGTCGAAGAGGTTGTGGCCCGCGACGCCGATGCGCACCGATCGCACGCGCTCGGGGTGCAGCGCGAAGTCGAGCACGGCCTTGTACGACGCGTCGCTGTGCTGCTTGCTCGGCCAGGTCGCGAGCGGCCAGCCGTGGGTCTCCGCGTCGACCTGCTCCATGGGGAGGTTCGCGCCCTTCACGACGCGGACCTTGATCGGGGCGCCGCCTCCCGCGACGCGCTCACTCGCCCATTCCTGAAGGCGCATCATCGCGCCGAGCGCGTCGGGGAGGTATGCCTGGAGGACGATGCCGGCCTCGACGTCGTGGAACTCCGGGCGCTCGAGAAGGCGCATGAACACCGCGAGCGTGAGGTCGAGGTCCTTGAACTCCTCCATGTCGAGGTTGATGAACGTGCCGTTCGCGCGAGCGGCCGTGTAGAGCGGCGCAAGCGCGGCCACGGCGTGGTCGACGGCCTCGTTGAACGCCCACGGGCTGTGCGGCGCGACGGTCGAGGACACCTTGATCGAGACGTAGTCGACGTCGTCGCGCTCGATGAGGCGTCGGGTTCCGGCGAGGCGCTTGTCGGCCTCGCGCTGGCCGAGGATGGCCTCGCCGAGGAGGTTCACGTTGAGGCGGATGCCCTCGCCGCGCAGGCGCGCGAGCGTCGATCCGAGCTTCTCGTCGCGCGCGTCGACGATGAGATGCCGGACCATCCGGCGCAGGACGGCGCGGCTCGCGGGCACGACGACGCTCGGGAGGACGGGCGCGAGGGCGCCGCCGAGACGGATGAGCCCGCGCAGCGGTGCCGGCAGGAAGCGCGGGATGAGCGGCACGAGGCCGGCGAGACAGCGCGCGGCGACGCGCCTGTCCTCGGGGCGCACGACGCCGTCGACGAAGCCGACGGTGAAGGCCAGGCCGTTGGGGTCGCGGAGGACGCCGGCGAGGTTCTTCGCGGCTGCGTCGACCTTCTCGTCGCGCGCCTCGCGCAGCCACGTGCGGACGAGCGCGATCGCCTCCTCCGCGAGCTGAGGGTCGATGCCGGGGACGTGTGCCGCCTCGTGAGCGGATGACGGGGGTGCGATGGTCATGGCGAGGTCTTTCTCGAGAGGATCGCTCTCATTGTGCGGCCGTCGACCATCCGGCAAAAGCGCACGTTTTCGCGCATGACCTTTCGATATTCTCAAACGATGGCGACTCCCTGGAACAGCCGCGGTCTCCTGCTCCTGCATGAGCTCCGGATGCGCGGCACCCTCTCGGCCGTCGCGGCCGCGCGCAGCTACAGCGCATCGACCGTGTCGCATCAGCTGCAGCAGCTCGAGAGGGAGGTCGGCCTCCCTCTCCTCGAGCCGGAGGGGCGAGGCCTGCGCCTGACGGCAGCGGGCGAGGCGGTCGCCCGCCACGCCGCGCAGCTGCTCGCTGCCGAGGAGGCGCTGCGCGGCGAGCTCGCGGCCCTGGCGCCCGACGCGGCGCCGCTGCGGATCGCGGCGCTCCAGACGAGCGCGCGCACGCTCATCCCCCGCATGCTCGACGCCCTTCGCGACGCCCTCCCCGCGCTGCGCGTCGAGGTGATCGTCACCCCTCCCGAGCACGGCCTCTTCGAGACCGAGGCCGGGGGCTTCGATCTCGCGATGGCCGAGCAGTACCCGGGCCATACGCGGCCGCATCGCGCCGGTCTCGACCGCGAGCTGCTCGGCCGCGACCCGATCCGCTTCGCCGCGGGGCCCGCGAGCGGCATCGCGTCGCTCTCCGACGCGCGCGAGGCGGCCTGGGTGATGGAGCCCGAGGGGACAGCCGCCCGCGCGTGGGCGGTGCAGCAGTGCCGGGCTGCCGGATTCGAGCCCGACATCCGGTACGAGGCGACGGACCTCTCCGCGCACCTCCGTCTCATCGCCGCCGGGCATGCCGTCGGGCTCATCCCGGGTCTCGCCGTCGCGGCCGACGAGGCAGAGCCGCGGCTCGTGGACCTGCCCGGCTCGCCGCACCGCGAGATCTTCACCTCGACGCGCGTGTCGGCACAGCGTCTGCCCGGGCTCCGGATCGCCCGCGACGCCCTCGCGGAGGCGTTCCGCTCGCTCCCCGAGACCTGAGTCGCACCTCAGCGGGACGCCGCGACGAGGATGCCGCCGAGATGTGATGGGCTGGTGTCGTGGATGAGACGCAGTGGCTGTGGGTGGCAGGCGCGGGGTGCGGTGTGCTCCTCATCGCGGTCGTGGTGCTCGTCATCGCGAACCGCCGCGGCAGGGAGCGCGCACGTCGTCGAGTGGCTGAGGTCGAGGTCGCGAGTGCGACGCGCGCCGCGGAGCTGACACGCGCGCATGAAGACCAGGTCGCGACGCTGGCGGCCGAGCACGAGAGCCGGCTCGCCGCGGTATCCGACGATCACGAGCGCGAGACCATGCGACTGCGCGCCGAGACGGCGGCGTCGATGGAGGTGGCGCGCCGCACGCGCGAGACGCTCGCGACGGGGCTGAAGTGGGAGGCCGCATCGCGTCGGCTCATCCTCGCCGCGTGCGAGCAGCTCGGTCTTCGCGGAAGCCTCCACACGAACGTCGTGTTCATGCCCTCCGACGCGCTCGAGACGCGGACCTTCGTCACGCAGATCGACCACGTGCTCCTCCTCGACGGCGCGCGGCTCGTCATCGAGAACAAGCGCTGGCAGGGCGTGCTCTTCGACGGCGTGCGGCCATCCGCCGTGCACGAGGCGTTCGGCAAGCTCGTCGACGAGAACGACCTCGGCGAGCATTTCGCGGTGCAGCTGCGCCGTGATCCCGAGTCGCCGCAGTCGATCACCGTGAACCGCCATCTCGGCGAGCGGGCGCCCGTCGTGCAGGTGCGGCGTCAGGCGCAGCAGCTCTCGCGCTTCGTCGAGCAGGAGCTGTCGGAGCCGATCTGGTTCGACACCTGCGTGCTGTACTCGCACGAGCGGGCCGAAGCGCACCTCCGGCAGCGAGACCAGTCATCGGGCGGAGCGAGCACGTGGGTCGTCGCGGGCGCCGACGGACTCATCGCGTGCCTCGAGTCGTTCGCGAGCCGGACCGGCAACGACGACACGCGGCGAGACGACGCGGCCCTGTTCGAGACGCTGTCCGCCCTCGGCGCCGACGCCACGCGCTTCGGGCCCGACGAGAGCTGACCGGGCGGGCGCGCGCGCTTCTCAGCCTGGGACGTGCGCGCGCGTCCAGGCATCGATCGCTGCGCGCTCGGTCTGCATGAACGCGTTGATCGCGTCGGTCGCGGCGCGATCGTGCGTGATGGCGCGTCCGTCGATCGCGGTGACGGACTGCACGAACGATGCGCCCATCATCCACACCTGGTCGGCCGCGTGCAGCCGCTCGGCCTCGACGTCCTCGTAGGCGACCTCGAGGCCGTTCAGCGACGCCCAGGCGAAGAGCTCGACCTGCGTCGTGCCGTGGAGGATGCCGATCCGCGGATGCGGCGTCACGACGCGGGCGCCCTCGCGCAGGACGATCGACGACTGCGGCCCCTCCAGAACGAAGCCGTCGCGGGTCACGTAGACGCCGTTCTGGGCTCCGCGTCGCTCGTACTCGCGGCGCGCCGCCATGTTCGTCGCATACGAGAGGGTCTTGGCGCCGAGAAGCAGCCACGGGGCTCGCTGAGCGGAATCGCGCAGGAGCTCGCGCTCGAGCGTGGCGACCTCGATCTCGGGCTTCTTGGGAGCGAACCCGGGGTCGATGATCGCGAAGACGGTCGGGGACGTCGGCACATCGACCGCCGACAGGGTCGCATCGGCCCCGCGCGTGATCACGAGCTTGATGTGGGCGCGGGCGATCGGGCTCATCCGACGGATGGCCGCGCGCACGAACAGGTCGAGCGCGCGGACGTTCGGGGCCGGCAGGTCGAGCGCGGCCGCTGACTGGAGGAGGCGCCGCACGTGGAGGTGCCAGGCGAGCGGCACGTCGTCGACGACCGTCGTGGCCTCGAAGACGCCGTCGCCGCGGAGCAGCCCGAGGTCGAACGCGGACACGCTGGCGGCGGCGGGGTCGATCGCGCGGATGTCGGGCTCGCCCGCGAAGGACGTGTCGAGGAGCTGGTCGGCCCGCCCGAAGAACACTCCGAAATCGGTCATGGGATCACGCTAGTGCCGGGGTTCAGCGGAGCGCGGCCGCCCACTCGGACGGATCACTGCCGAACGGGATGGCCATGAGCCCGTGCCAGAGGATGAGAGCTTCGAGCCATGCGCGCTCCGCTTCTCCGAGGGCTCTCACGGACTCGTACCCGCGCCGCAGGCTCTCGCGGGTTGCCACGGAGGTCGGCCGCCAGTCGGTGAACCGGGTGCGCAGGTACACCGACGCGCGCGCGAGGTCGTTCACCCGATGTGAGGTCGCGACCTCGTCGAAGTCCAGCACGGCGGCGACGGTGGAGCCGCGGGTCAGGATGTTCGCGGCCCGGAAGTCGTTGTGCACGAGCTGGGGAGGGCCCTCGAGGTCAGGCAGGTCGGCGAGGAGCGCTTCGAGCCGCGAGGAAGCCTCCGGGGCCTCACGGTGATCGTGGTGCGCGAGCCAGGTTCGGATCCGTGCTCGCGGGTCGCCGAGGTCCATCTGGAGGGCGCTGTCACCGCTTTCGCGGCCCAGGGCGTCGTGGAGTCGAGCAAGGCACTGCCCCGCGGCGTGAACGGCGTTCAGATCAGCCGTGTCGAGCCAGACGCCCGACACCTCGGGGAGGACGGCCATGGAGAGCGGACCGCGCGGGCCGTCCTGAACCGCGCGTGCACGACGTTCCGTCGTCAGGATCGGATCCGCCACGGGAAGCCCGCGCGCCGCAAGCGATCTGAGGATCTCGGCGGAGGCAGCCAGCCGATCGAACTGCTCCGTCGCGCAGGACCATTTGACGACCAACGGGCCGCTGCCGCTGCGCACCCAGACGATCGCGTTGCGATCGCTGATCACGAGACGGGCGACGCCGTGCAGATCGATGCCCCAACCCTCGGGCAGCGTGACCGAGAGCCACTCCGAGGCGTCGGGAAGACCGGTGAACCCGAACCGTTCGAGAAGCGCCGTGTCGGGAGAGGTCTGCTCCCACAGCATCGACAGGCCGGCAGGCAGGGTCATGCAGCGATGCTACGGGGAGCAGATCTGGGGACGACCTTCACGGCGCGGTTGTCAGCATCTGAGGTGCTGGGTGAGTTTGGCGTGGAGTCGGGTGCGGGAGGTGGGTGCTGGGCGGTGGCGGTGGTGTCGGTCGATCCAGTTGGGGGCGGCGATGTAGGGGATGCCGTGGTGCATGTGGATGTTCCAGCCGGAGGTGTCGAGGTGGTGGTGGTGCCACCAGCAGAGCAGGACGCCGTTGTCGGTTTCGGTGGGTCCGCCTTGGGCGTGGTCTTGGACGTGGTGGATCTCGCACCAGGCGGCGGGGATGGTGCAGCCGGGGATGATGCAGCCGCCGTCGCGGGCGACGATCGCTTTGCGTTGGGTGGGGGTGAAGCAGCGTTGGATGCTGCGCAGCTCGAGGATGCGTCCTTCGGGGCTGAAGAGGGCGCGGAGGATGTCGCCGGTGCATCCGATCCGGCGGGCCACGGTCGCGGGGACGGGCGCGTCGACGCCGTCGAGGTGCGCGATGCCGTGCTTCGGGCGGGTGAATGCGGGACCCGGGCCGTGCGCCGCGGTGTCATGCACGCCGTCGCCGTCGCCGCTGGGGTCTGTGTCTGTGGTGGTGAGGTCGTGGGCGGTGATGTGGATCATGACGGTGGGGGCGGCGCCGCCGAGGGTGGGGGTCTCTGCGGCGCGTGAGGCGGCCTGGATCATCGCGAAGAACGCGTCGTGGCGTTTCTGTCCGGGGGTGCGGGGGTCGTGGATGATCTCGTCCGGTCCCCACGGGTCTGTGTCGTTGCGGGTCTCGGTGTCGATCCCGTCGAAGAACCCGCCATCGCCATCCGCGTCCGCGCCATCGCTCGCAGCTGCGCCTGCCGCGCAGTCTCCTGCGGCCGCGTCCGCACCGTCCGCACCGTTGTCGGCCTCGACCGCACCGTGGGCGCCGTTGTCGGCCTCGACCGCACCGTGGGCGCCGTTGTCGGCCTCGACCGCCGTGGGCGCCGTTGTCGGCGTCGCCCGCGTCGCTGTCGTCCGGTGCGTGCTCGCGGCGGGTTTCGGTGAAGGTGACGTGGCGGGCGGGGTTGGTGTGGGCGGAGAGGAGGTTCTGCAGGAGGGCGCCGGCTTCGGGGACGAGGGTGCCGTTGACGCGGAAGGCCCCGTCGGGCAGGGGTGTGAGGGTGAGGGTGCGGTTGCGGATGGGGCGTTCGGGGTCGGGCGGGAGGCCGTCCGCGGTGAGGACGTCCACCCACGCGTCCGCGTGGGCTTTCACGACGCTCCACGGCACGGCCGCGGCCGTGCCGTCCGGGAACGGCGAGGTGGCCTCGGCTGGGGGTGCGGCCTCGTCCAGGTCGGTCGCGATCGCGCCGGTGGCGATCCCGACGAGGTGACGCTCCATGACCTCGAGCTTGTCGGCCTCGGAGGCGGGCGCGCCGCGGCGGGCGGTGGCGACGGCCTTCACGATCAGCGCCGCCGGCTCCGCCCCGAGCAGGCCCGCTTCCACTGCCGCGGCCACCGCCGGGTGCGCCGGCGGCAGGGGGAGCCCGGTGGGGCCTTCCCGGTCCCGGGTGGCTTCATCCAGCCGCACCCGCGCGGACACCGCCGGCCCGGGGATCCCGGTGAGCCGCTCGAGCAGCTCCCGCCCGTCCCGGCAGCCCAGCTCTCCCGCGAGGGGCGGCTCCAGGCCCCGCCGGGACCGCCACGCGACCTCTCCTGCCGCCCGCACCCGCAGCGCGTCCACGACCCGCCCCAACTGCTCCACCCGCGCGGTGAACCCCGCGAGATCCCCCGACGCCACCTCCCCCACCCGTGCGAACAGCCCGTCCAGCAACCCGACCGCGGCGCACACCGCGCCGGCCGGATCATCCTGCCCCTCATCGGGCACCCACGGGAAGGCCATACCCCATGATAGAACACAACTACGACCAGCCACAAGACATTCCTCGAAGATTCTTCGAAGATCCGTCGCCTACGCAGTCCCGCGAATGCGAGACAACCCGTGTGAGAACCTTACCGTGAAGCACCGACATTGATCCGTGCAGGTAAGTCGAATGCTTATGTATAGCCACCGCGAGCGAGACATGCTCCGTTCGTGCGTGTCTGCGTGCGCGCGGCCGTCTCGGCTCGGCGGCTCCCGGGATCGGCTTGCGGCGTTTCGACTGCGCTCGCTGGCGCTCGCTCCGCTCAACGACCGAGGTGGCGAACCTACACGCTCCACTCGGCTACCGAGACGAAGCCCGCGGCGGCTCCCGGGATCGGCTTGCGGCGTTTCGACTGCGCTCGCTGGCGCTCGCTCCGCTCAACGACCGAGAACGTGAAGCCCGAATCGCTCGCTCCACTGAACGACCGAGAAGGGCGAACCTGCTCCGCTCAACGACCGAGGGGGGGGGTGAACCCCGCTCCGCTCAACGACCGAGAAGGCGGAACCCGCCCCGTTCGACGAGCGAAGGGAAGCCCGGCTCGGCGCACGGGACCCCTCCCCTACGGGCGGGCGCGTCCCCAGGCCTCGAAGGACGCCTGGACCTCGTCGAAGAACGCGGTCTTCCCGCGCGTGTAGTCGTCGTAGTCGGCCTTCCCGCGGTTCTCCTCCGAGAGACCGCGCTTCACCTGCTCGTAGCGATCGCGCTGGTCGGGATGGGCGCGGAGCCAGTCTCGGAACCAGACCGCGTATCGCCCCCAGGGGGAGTCCATCCGACGCACATGGAGGATCGTCGTCCCGTCGCGCCCGACGAAAAGCCGCTTCTCCCACACCTCGTCCGCGACGACCTCGCTGCCGCGGGGCAGGTCTCGGTACACGCCGGGCGAATCCGGCCGTGAGCCGTGGGCTCGCCGATACCCGATCCGAGCGAACGCGGCGTCCAGCGCCCCTTCCGCCGGCAGCGGGAAGATCCGCACCTGCAGGTCGACGAACGGCTTCGCCGCGAGCCCGGGCACCGACGTCGAGCCGATGTGATCGAGGACGGCCTCGGATCCGCCCTCGACGTCCTCAAGCGCCTGAGCGACCGCGGCGAGCTCCTCTCGTGCGATCAGAGACCACGACGGATCATGCGCGACAAGACGCGCAGGGTTGCCTGCATCAGACCGGGGCATGACCCGATTCTCCCCCGCGCGCGGGATCCGGCACGGGCCCGCCGCGCACGAGAATGAGCGCATGACCTCCGCTGTCCGGCTCATCCGCTCGTCCTCGCTGTCCGACGTCGCCGAGTACGCCTACGCGGCGACCGCGCCGAAGGACGCTCGCCTGATCTTCCTCGCCGGAGCCTGCCCGCTGGATGACGACGGCGCCACTGTCGCTCCCGGAGACTACGTGGCGCAGGCCGCCCGCTGTGTCGAGACGCTGACGACCGCGCTCGCCGACGCGGGCGCGACGCTCCGTGACGTGATCAGCACGCGCGTGCTCGTCGCGTCCTCCCGCCAGAGTGACCTCGTGGCCGCGTGGGAGGTCGTCCGAGACGCGTTCGGCGACCACGATGTGCCGAGCACGCTCCTCGGCGTGACTGTCCTCGGCTACGACGACCAGCTCGTGGAGATCGAGGCCGTCGCCGCCGTCATCGACTGAGCGGTGCGCGGATCGGATGCCTCGCCCGGATCGCGCGCGTGCGCGTCAGAATCGCGCGAGAGCCTCGTCGAGCATCCGGAGTCCCTGCCGTTCGAAGCGCTCGTCGCCGACCCGGTGCGACCAGACAGCGGTCGAGATCGCCTCGCGCAGGAGGGTGAGCGACCAGTCCGGCTCCGTGCGCGGGTCCGCCCCGTAGCCCTCGAGGAAGGCGCCCTCGAGCGCGGGCTCGTCTCGCCACTGCTGCACCGCGAGGCGAGCGAGGTCCGTTGCGGCAGGTCTCAGATCGAAGCGCCCGAAGTCGATGATGCGCACGCTCCCCGTGGCGTCCACGAGCCAGTTGCGGGGCTGCCAATCGCCGTGCGTCGGGACGAGCGGCACATGCGCCGGCGCGGATGACCGCAGCACGGCACGCGCGCGCCGCACGATGGCCGCCTCGATTCGATGCGGCTGCTCGAGCATCGCCAGCACTCGCTCGGTCTGCCGCTGCCCGTAGCCGGCCTCATCGTGCTGCGCCTCCGCGTGGAAGACGCGCAGCAGCCGTCCGGCCTGCCGGTGCACGTCCGGAGCGAACTCGGCGCCGCTTCCCTGCACGAGCCGGCCTTCGAGGTACCTCGTCACGAGCACGTTCGCGTCGCGGTCCGCGGCCACGAGCGGTGCCACCGCGCTCCGGCGCACGAGCGGAGCCGTCGCCCGCTCGTGCGCCGTGATCTCGCGGCCGATGTGGTGGTTCCCGAGGCCAGCGGCCTTGACGATGAACTCGCCCTGCTCCGCCCGCACGTGGAGAACCCGAGTGTCGACCTGCCCCCACGAGAGGTCTGCGATGAGCGCGCTGGTCGGGAGCCACGCCTCCACGAGTGCCGCCTGCGCTCGGGTCGGCAGCGCCTCGCTCCACCAGCCGCCGGTCACGTGACTACGCCCACACCCCGCTCGTACCGCGGCGATGGCTGCCGACGAGGTGGGTGTCGACGATGCCCACGGCCTCCATGAGCGCGAACATCGTGGTCGGGCCGACGAACCGGAAGCCGCGCTTCTTGAGCGCCTTCGACAGCGCGATCGACTCGGGCGAGGTGGTCGGGATCTCGGCGTACGAGGTCGGCGCGGGCGTCTGCGCGGGTCGGTGACTCCAGATGAAATCGACGAGTCCGCCCTCCGCGCGCAGCTCGACGGTCGCGCGTGCGTTGCCGATGGTCGCGAGGATCTTCGCGCGATTGCGGATGATCCGGGCATCGCCCAGCAGCCGCTCGACGTCGGACTCGTCGAAGGCCGCGACGGCATCCGGATCGAAGCCCGCGAACACCTCGCGGAATGCCGGCCGCTTCCGCAGGATGGTCGCCCACGACAGCCCGGACTGGAACGCCTCCAGGCTCAGCCGCTCGAAGAGGCCCGTCTCGTCGCGGACGGGCATGCCCCATTCCGTGTCGTAGTACGCGCGCATCAGCTCATCGGAAGCCGCCCAGCGCGGGCGGCCGAGACCATCCGGCCCGATGACGAGATCCGCTGAGGCGGCACCGGGGCCGGCCGCGAGGCCGGCCCCGGTGTGCGCGTCGGCCATCAGGGTCGTCGACCCTCGCCGTCGTCCTCGCCTTCCGGAGAGGACGTCGGGATCGCGCCCGTCACGACCGAGACGCTGCCCGCGACGACCGGCGCGGGGCTCATCCCGCCCGGAGCCGGAGCCGAGTCCGCATCGGCGCCGTCAGCCTCCGCCTCCGCGGGCTCGGCCTCCGCGGCGTCGAGGTCGACGACGGCGTGCTCGAACTGCGACTGGTACAGCCGCCAGTACGCCCCCTCCTTGCGGATGAGCTCGTCGTGCGTGCCCTGCTCGACGATGTCGCCGTGCTCCATCACGAGGATGAGGTCGGCGTCGCGGATCGTGGAGAGGCGGTGCGCGATCACGAACGACGTGCGGCCCTCGCGCAGCGCCGCCATCGCGTGCTGCAGCAGCAGCTCGGTGCGGGTGTCGACCGAGCTCGTCGCCTCGTCGAGGATGAGCACGCTCGGTCGGCGCACGAACGCGCGCGCGATCGTGATGAGCTGGCGCTCGCCCGCCGACACGTTCGCCGCGTCCTCATCGAGGACCGTGTCGTACCCGTCGGGCAGCGAGTGCACGAACCGGTCGACGTACGTGGCCTTCGCGGCGGCGAGGATCTCCTCGTCCGTCGCCGACTCGCGTCCGTAGCGGATGTTGTCGCGGATGCTGCCCGCGAACAGCCACGGGTCCTGCAGGACCATTCCGGTCCGCGAGCGGACATCCTCGCGCGTGAGCTGCGAGATGTCCTGTCCGTCGAGCAGGATGGCGCCGCCGTCGAGCTCGTAGAACCGCATGATGAGGTTCACGAGCGTCGTCTTGCCCGCACCCGTGGGCCCGACGATCGCGACCGTCTGACCCGGCTCGACCCGGAACGAGAGGTCGCGGATGAGCGGCTTCTCGGGAGAGTAGGAGAAGGACACGTTGCGGAACTCGATGACGCCGCGTCCGTCGGGGACGGCGGGCGCGTTCTCGGCGTCGGGCTCCTGCTCCTCCTCGTCGAGCAGCGCGAACACGCGCTCGGCCGAGGCCGTTCCCGACTGGACGACCGGCAGCATGCCGCCGAGCTCGGTGAGCGGCTGCGTGAACTGCTGCGAGTACTGCACGAACGCCTGCACGTCGCCGATGCGGATCTGGCCGCTCGCGACCATGATGCCGCCGAGCACCGCGATGCCGACGTACGTGAGCGAGCCGACGAACTGCATGCTCGGCATCATGATGCCCGAGAGGAACTGCGCCTTGAACGCGGCCTGGTAGAGCTCCTCGTTCTCCTCCTGGAAGGCGGCGGCCGTGGAGCGCTCGCGGCCGAAGACCTTCACGAGCGCGTGACCCGAGAACGACTCCTCGACGCGGGCGTTGAGACGGCCGACCTTGCGCCACTGCGTCTGGAACGCCTTCTGCGACGCGGGCCCGATGCCGAGCATGATGAACGCGATGAGCGGCAGCGCGACGAGGGCGACGAGCGCGAGCTGCCACGAGATCGAGAACATCATGATGAGCACGCCGACCACGGTGAGCAGCGACGTGATGGCTCCCGACAGCGCCTGCTGGAGCGTCTGGGTCATGTTGTCGATGTCGTTCGTGACGCGCGAGATGAGCTCGCCGCGCTGCACGCGGTCGAAGTAGGCCAGCGGCAGGCTGTTGATCTTGCGCTCGACCTGCTCGCGCAGGTTGAACATCGTGCGCACCATGATCACGTTGATCACGTAGCCCTGGATCCACTGCAGCAGGGACGACACGACGTAGATCGCGAGCGCCCACACGATGACCACGCGGAGCGCGTCGAAGTCGACTCCCGCTCCGAGCTCGAAGTGGGTCATCGCCGCGACGACGTTCGCGAGGTCGTTCTGCCCCGCGGCGCGCAGAGCGGCCACGACCTCGTCCTGCGAGGCGCCGGCCGGGAACTGGTCGGCGAGCGTCAGCGAGAGGACGCCCTCGAAGACGATGTTCGTCGCCTCGCCCAGCACCTTGGGCGCGATCACGGCGAGCACGACGCCGACCGCTCCGAGAAGCGAGACGAGCGCGAACACCCACGCATAGGGGCGGAGGAGGCCGATGAAGCGGCCGAAGCTCTTGCCGAAGTCGGCGGCCTTGCCGGGGGCGACCGAGTCCCAGTCCCCCGAGTTCAGGCGCGCCTGCTCGGCGAGCTCGAGCTCGAGCTGCTCGTCGATCTCGGCCTGCGTCTTCTTGTCGCTCACGCTTCCACTCCCAGCTGCGATTCGACGATCTCGCGGTAGGTGCGGTTCGTCGCGAGGAGCTCCTCGTGCGTCCCGGAGCCCACCATCTTCCCGTCGTCGAGCACGATGATGCGATCGGCGTCCGTGATCGTCGACACACGCTGCGCGACGACGATCTTCGTCACGTGCGGCAGCTCGCGCCACAGCGCCTGCCGCAGACGCGCGTCCGTCGTGAGGTCGAGTGCGGAGAACGAGTCATCGAACACGAGGATGTCGGGGTTGTGCACGATCGCTCGCGCGATCGAGAGCCGCTGCCGCTGGCCGCCGGACACGTTCGTGCCGCCCTGCGCGATCCGCGAGTCGAGGCCATCCGGCATCTCCTCGACGAAGTCCTTCGCCTGCGCGATCTCGAGCGCCTTCCAGATCTCGTCGTCGGTGGCGTCCTCGCGGCCGAACCGCAGGTTGCTGGCGACCGTGCCGCTGAACAGGAACGGGCGCTGCGGCACGAGGCCGATGCCGCTCCACAGCCTCTCGAGGTCGGCCGAGCGCACATCGACGCCCTGCACCTGCACCTGCCCTGCGGTCGCGTCGAACAGACGCGGGATGAGCGACACGAGGGTCGTCTTGCCGGAGCCGGTCGATCCGATGATCGCGACGGTCTCCCCCGGCTCGGCGTGGAAGGTGATGCCCTCGAGCACGGGCGACTCCGCGCCCGGGTAGGTGAACGCGACGTTCTGCATCCGGACGGACCCGCGGCGCGGGAACTCGGTCACGGGCTTGTCGGGGCGCAGGAGGGTCGACTCGCTCTCGAGGACGGCGCCGACGCGGTCGGCCGAGACGGCCGCGCGCGGGATCATGATCGTCATGAAGCTCGCCATCATGACGCCGCCGAGGATCTGGCCGACGTACTGCATGAAGGCGAACAGCGTGCCGATCTGGGTCTCGCCCGCGTCGACCTGGATGCCGCCGAACCACACGACGCCGACGATCGTCACGTTGAGCACGAGCATGACGAGCGGGAACATCAGCACGAAGAGCGAGCCGACCTTGCGGCCGACGACCATGATGTCGGTGTTGGCGAGGCGGAAGCGCTCCTCCTCGATCGCCTCGCGCACGAAGGCGCGGACGACGCGCACACCCGTGAGCTGCTCGCGCATGACGCGGTTCACGCCGTCGAGCTTCTCCTGGTAGGCGCGGAAGAGCGGCACCATGCGGCCGATGATGAGGCCCGCGACGATGAGCAGGGTCGGGATCGAGACCGCGAGGATCCAGCTGAGGCCGATGTCCTGGCGGAGCGCCATGATGATGCCGCCGATGGCGAGCATGGGCGCCTGGACGAGCATCGTCGCGCTCATCATGGACACCATCTGGATCTGCTGCACGTCGTTCGTGTTGCGCGTGATGAGCGAGCCGGCGCCGAACTGCGACACCTCGCGCTCGGAGAACGCGCTCACCTTGCCGAACACGTCGCGGCGGATGTCGCGGCCCGCGCTCATCGCGGCGCGCGCGGCGCAGTAGGTCGCCACGATCGACGCGAGGATCTGGCCGAGCGAGACGGCGAGCATGAACATGCCCGTGCGGATGATGTAGCCGGTGTCGCCGCGGGCGACGCCGTTGTCGATGATGTCGGCGTTCAGCGTGGGAAGGTAGAGCGCCGCGAGCGCGGAGCCCAGCTGGAAGACGAGGACGCCGACCAGGAGCCATCGGTATCGACCGAGGTAGCGGATGAGCAGCTTGAGAAGCACCTGGAAAGGATGCCACCGACCTCCGACATCGGCATCCTCCTGAAGGGGGATATCCGCTGACAGCGGAACAGATCCGGATGTCCGGGGTCGGCTGAGCGGGGCCGGCCGTCGGCTCCCTCAGTCCCCCGTCGGCGCACCGGCCTCGCGGCGGCCCTCCTCGCGCGCCTGCGCGAGGAGGCGCTCGATGCGGCGGCGCGAGCGACGACGGCCCCACACGCCGGATCCCACGATGAGCGCGATGCCCGCGAGCACGGCCAGCTGGGACCACGGGATCGCCCACATCCCGGTCTCGACGCGGACCGCGTCGACGGGCGTGCCCTCGCCCTCGCCGACCACGGTCGGGACGACCTCGAGCTCGACGGGGACGGAGAAGAGCGGCCACACGTCGTCCACGGGCACGGTGAACGTCCGCCGATCGCCCGGCAGCAGCTCCTGGTCGATCTCGTCGGGGCCCGGGAACGCGGACTCCCGGCCTCCCGCGGCGGCAGTACCCGTCACCATGAGCCGCGTGTTGCCCGAGTTCACGACCTCGAACCGCACGACCGCGTCGCCCGGGGCCAGCGGATTCCACGACACGTCGTACTCGGACGAGACGGCCTCCACGGATGCGGACGGCGTGAGCTCCCCCGCCACCCGCGTCATGACGCGGAAGCCGACGCGCGACTCGACGCCCACCGACGAGCCGTCCTCGCCGACCTGCTGCGACAGGATCGACGCCGCGATCCCTGCGGCGTGGTCGCCGGGGGTCGCGTTCTCGGGAACCGTCGTCGTGAACGGCACGATCTCCACCTCGCCCGCGCCGACGACGACCTCGTCGACCACGTCGATCCACGTGCCCGCGTCGATGGACTCCTCCGTCGACGGCAGCATGCTGAAGCGGCCGTTCTCCTGGAAGTACGCGTCCGCGGTCGTGATGCGGAAGGTCACCTCCTGCTCCGAGAAGTTCCGGATGGCCAGATGCTCGGTCGCGCTCGCGCCCGGGTCCAGCTCCTGCTCGACCCAGGCGCGGCCATCCTCGCCTGACGCGTCGGCCGGCCGCACCGACCACGTGACCGTCCCGTCGTCCTGCGCCTCCGCGAGCGCGGGCGCCGACGCGCCGAGTGCGAGGAGCAGCGCGAGCGCGAGGGCGCAGACGCGCGGCAGGGCGCGTCGGATCGGGGTCGTGGGGGAAGCCATCATCGGCCTTTCGGGATCGGGTGGGACCGAACGCAGGAGATCCGACGCGGAACGGGGCGGGAACACGGTTCCCGCTCCTCGATCCGCGCGGATCTCCTGCGACGTGTCCCGCTTACTCGAACAGCGACAGGGTCAGCGTCGACGTGTACGCGCCCGGTGCGGTCTCGGCCGGCACCTTCAGCACCAGCTCAGCCGTCGCCTCCCACGACCCCACCGCCTCCTCGCTCGTCAGCGCCATCGCCAGCAGCTCACGCCCCTGCAGACCCACATTGTTCGGCCCCTCGTCCAGCACCGTGTCCACATCCGACCCGACCGCGACCGCACCCGACCCGTCATCGGCCACATGAGGACGCCACCCCAGATGATCCGGCGTGATCTCCGCCTGACCCGCATCCCCCACGAAGCTCGACGCCGTGCCCTCGACCCACCAGAACGCCCCGTCCGGGATCTCCTCCGCCGTCCGCGTATCCGTCACCGTCACCGTCGGCAGAGCACCCGTGAACTCGCGCACCAGCTCCGACGACCCCGACTCAGACAGAGACGTCGACGTCCCCGCCACGCTCATCGCCAGAACCCCCGCACCCGTGTCCTCGATCTGCACGTTCACATCCACCTCCCCCGAACCCACCTGCTCCTCCGCGAACGCCGCCCCCGCGACCCCCGCCAGCAGCACGCCGCCCACAGCCGCGACACCCAGCCGCGCCTTCACACCCTGCTTCATCATCGAAACCACCTGCCTCTTCCTTCCCATCGGTTCACCGACGAGACGCGCCCTTCGCGCCCCGCCCCATCTCACGCCCGCCGCAGCGGCGGGCGCCGCCTGCTCATCCGCAGCTCGCGCCCGCGTACGCGACCGTCTTCTCGGTCGTCGCGCCCTGGCCATCCGTCGCCGTGACCGTCAGCGCCCCGGCCGCGATCTCGGCGGACCGCGTCGTCACCGCGACCGCCGCGGCCCTGCCGGGCGCGATGCTCGCGATCGCCTTCTCCCCGTACGCGCTCGAGACCGTCGCCGACACCGGCCGCTCGCTCTCGTTGCGGACCGAGACCGTCAGCATGACCCTCCCCGCGACGCAGCGCGGCGAGACCGTCGCCGAGATCTCGGGGCCGACGGCGGGCACCTCGTGCGGGGCGACGCTCGTGAGCGTCGGCGTCACGGTCTGGAACAGCCCGTCCTCGCCGATCTCGAGCCGGTCGATCGTCGTCTCCCGGTGCGTGCCGTCCCCGCCGGGGATGGCGAACCGGTGATACGCGATGTACCAGTCGTCGGTGCCCGGCACGTTGATGATCGAGCTGTGCCCCGTGCCCCTGATCCCGAGTGCGGTGTCCTTCTGCAGGATCACGCCGCGATACGTCCAGGGGCCGTCGAGGCTCGTGGCCGTCGCATAGCCGACGCGGTAGTTCTCCGAGCCGGTGTCGTCGATCGAGTACGTCAGGTGGTAGAGCCCGTCGCGGTAGTTGAGGAACAGCCCCTCGCGGAAGTCCGTGAGACCCGCGATGCGCCTCAGCGTGCCCGCCTTGAGCGAGGTCATGTCGTCGCCGAGCTCGGCGATGACCGGACCGTTCGACGGCCCGCCGTTGCCCCACGCGAGGTAGTACCGGCCGGACACCGGGTCGCGGAACGCGGCGGGATCGATCGCCTGACCCGAGGTCACGGCCTCGTTGTTCAGGATCATCGCCTGCGGCTGCGCCCTGAAGGGCCCCGTGGGGCTGTCGGCGACCGCGACCCCGATCGTCTTGCGACCCAGGGCCGTGTTGTGCCCCGAGAAGTAGAACCAGTACCTGCCGTCGCGCTCGATGATCGTCGGCGCCCACGCGTTGCCGCTCGCCCACGGCACGTCGCCGTTCGCGCCGTCGAGGGTCAGGATGGGCTCCTCCGAGCGCGTCCACTCCACGAGGTCCTTCGAGCTCCAGACGTAGAACTCCTTGCCGCCCCACCCCGCGTAGCCGTCGCTGGTCGCGTAGATGTAGTACGTGTCGCCGAACACGGCGATGTTCGGATCGGCGTACAGACCCGGCAGCACGGGGCTGCTCATGACCTGCGCCGAGAACGTCCACGTCGTGGTCTGCCCGTCGGCGGTGATCTCGTACGTCACGGGTTCGGTCAGGTCGACGGTCTCCCCCGACGCCGGGGACGCCGTCGCGCCCCCGGCGGTGACGAACGTCGGAGCGAGCGAGGACACGTCCGTTCCCGGCACGACCGGCAGGACGACGGTGTGCTCGACCTGGTCGACGATCGGCGCGACCTTGAGCGCCGCGGGGTCGGCGAGCGACACCTCGCCGATCGCGCCCGGGGCTCCCGCCGTCTCGAGGACCTCGCGCGTCGTGAGGGCGCGGTCGTAGATCGCGAACTCGCGGAACCGACCCATGAAGCGCGCGTCCTGCTCGTAGAGCGATCGGCCGAGATAGTTCGCCCAGGTCTCGCCGCCCGAGATGTCGCCGGGATCGATCGTGACCCCGTCCTTGGTCGCGACGAGCACTCCGTCGAGGTAGAGGCGTGCGGTCTCTCCCTCGAGCGTGTAGGTCAAGTGCGCCCAGCGTCCGCGCGGCAGCGGCGACCCATGGCGCACGGTCTGCTCATCCGTGTAGGTGCGGGTCGTGATGCTCGTCCGATACGCGCTGTCGCCCGTCGTGAAGAGGTACCCGCGACCGGCTCCCGCGGCGTCGGTCGTGCCGAGCCCCCAGATGAAGTAGCTGCCGGACTGCGCCGGGTCGACCCAGACGTCGGCGTCCACCGTGACGTCCTCGAGGCCTGCCAGGAGATCATCCGGCAGGTCGACGTAGTCGTCGACGCCGTCGAAGTGCAGCGCGCCATCCGTCCAGGTCGCCCCGTGGATGGCCGCATCGCGTCCGTTCCCCGACACGTCCGTGAGCGTCGCGCCCGCGCCATCCGAGAAGTCGTAGCGCACGACCTCCCCCTCGGCGTTCGAGGAGACGGGATCCTTGCCGGCGTACAGGCCGGCGAGCTCCTCCGCCGTGACCGGGATGACCGTGCCGTGGCGCGGGCTCGCCGGCAGGTCGTACTCGGGCGCGACCGACCATCCGCCCGCCGAGATGTCCTCGGTCACCAGCGGGATGTACCCGCGCCCGCCGTACTCGTCGACGAACAGGTAGTGCCTGCCGCCGCCGTTGACGTCGCCGGGGTTCGACTCGAAGATCGTCGGGCCCTCGACGGCGCTCGTGCCGGCGTCCCGCCCGATGCACGAGTCGATCATGGTCCACTCCTCGAGCGGAGCGCGCAGGGAGGGCGACGACTCCTGGATGATGTCGGAGCATCCGGTCGTGCCGGCGCCCTCGTCCTTCGTGAAGCGGTAGTAGACGCCGTCGGAGCGCGTCACGGTCGAGTCGATCCGCGACATCCCGTCCTGCCAGATCTGCGGCTCGGAGAAGGTGACGAAGTCGCGGGTCGTGGCGTACATCATCCGGTTGTAGGTGCTGCCCGTGTGACCGGGGTCGTCCTCCGCGTAGAGCTTCGATGCCCAGAACACGACGTACGCGCCGAGCTCCTCGTCGTAGTACGCCTCGGGAGCCCACGTGTTGCCGGCCGTGTCGGGTGAGACGCGCACGTGCCGCTGCGCCGACCAGTTCACGAGATCGTGCGACTCCCACACCTCGAGGTACTTGCTGCCCTGGCGCTGCGAGGTGTCCCACGAGGTGCCAGAGCCGATCGAGAGGTCGGTCGCGATGAGGTAGAAGGTGTCGCCCTCGGGCGAGCGGATGATGAACGGGTCGCGCAGGCCCTGCTCTCCGTACTGCGACGAGAGGACGGGCAGCCCGCCGTTCAGCTCGTTCCAGGCGAGGGCGTTGTTGCCGTCGCTCGCGGCGAAGTGGATGTTCTCGCCCTCGACCGTGTTGCCGGTGAAGTACGCGAACGCGTAGCCCTCGTACTCCTCCTGGGGGCGCGCGGCGCGCACCGTGAGCGAGAACTCGCGCGTGAGGCCACCCGCCGTCGCGGTCAGCACGACGTCCTGGTCGGTCGCGCCGCGGGTCACGACGCCCGGGGCGATCTCGCCGTCTGCGCTCGTGCTCACGACGCCCTCGGGTGAGGCGGTCCACGAGATCGGCGTGCCGTGCACCGGCCCCGTCTCGGGGAGCGTGATGTTGCCGCGGACGTCGTCGGCGTTCGGGATGGAGATCGCGTCGAGGTCCGCGCGGAGATCGGCCTCGCCCGCGGCGGGGACCGTGGCGGAGAACGCACGCGTGGCGGTCGCGTCGCCCTTCACGGCCGTGGCCGTGAGCGTGACGTCCGCGGATCCGGATGCGGGTCGCGTGACCTCGCCGGACGGCGAGATCACCGACTCGTCGCTCGATGCCCACGTGACCGAGGATCCGTTCGGCGCGGCCGTCGGCAGCGCGAGGTCGGCGGTGACGTTCGAGAGGTCGCCGAGGGAGAGGGCGTCGACGTCGCGCTGCGCCTTGACCTGGTCGGATGGCTGGAGCGCGGCGACCTCGGATGCCGAGAGCACGGTGTCGTAGATCCGGAAGTCGCGCAGGCTGCCCGCGAGATGGCGGTCGGCGGAGTAGTTCGACCGTCCGAGGTAGTTCGCGGAGGTGCGCCCTCTGCCGATCTGCCCGGGCTGGATGGTCACGCCCGTCTTGCGGGCGACCTCCGTGCCGTCGAGGTAGAGCACGGCGGTGTCGGTCGCGTCGTCGAGCGTGTAGGTGATCGTCTTCCAGACGCCGCGCGCGAGGTTCGCGCCGCTCGTCGCGGTCTGCTCGCCCGACCAGTTGCCGGTCGTGATCGACGTGCGGTACGCGTTGCCGGTCGAGAAGAGGTAGCCCGTGCCCGAGCTCGACGACGCAGGGTTGCCGAGGCCGTAGATGAAGTAGGGGGTGTCCTGCTCGGGACGGACGAGCACCTCGGTGCTCACGGTGATCGACGTGAGGCCCGCGAGGATGTCGTCGGGCAGCTCGACGTGATCGTCCACGCCGTCGAGGCGGATGCCCTCGCCGCCCGTGAGGGTCGCGCCGCCGAGGATCGCCGCATCCCGGCCGTTGCCGGAGCTGTCGACGGCGACCGCGCCGGTCGTCTCGTCGAGGGCGTAGTGGGCGACGAGGTGCTCGTCGGCGGCCGCGGCGTGCACGGGGGCGATGCCCGCCGCGACGATGCCGAGGGTCGTCGCCGTCGCGAGGACGGCGCGGCGCGCGAGACCGCGCGCGCGGGTGGGGGCGACCATGCGCTCTCCTTCGAGGGGTCGTGGCAACGTCGGGTTGTTACCGGTATCAGATGTTAGCGTCACCACTCGCCCGGGACAAGGATTCGTGCCCGGCCTTCTTCATGTCTCACCCGTCGTTGGAAAGGCGGCACCAAACCCACCGCGGGTGAGACATGCAGACAGGTGGACACCCCGCCCTGACCACCGTGTCTCACTCGCCGCGGGAAAGGCGGCGCCGAACCCGCGGCGAGTGAGACATGGATGGCGCGGGCTCAGCCGCAGGTGCTGGCCTCGTAGGCGATCTCGCGGACGGCGGAGGTGCCATCCGCGCCCTCCGCGGCGACCTCGACGGAGCCGGCCGGGATCGCCGCCTGACGCGTCGTGAACGAGACGGACGACCGCGCTCCCGGGGCGAGGTCCTTCTTCGTCTTCACCCCGTACGGCGAGGTCACCGTCGCGGTGAGCACGGTGTCGTCCTCGTTCGCCACGGTGACCGTCTGCACGACGCGGCCCGCGACGCAGCGCGCCCCCACCTCGGCCTCGAGAGCGAGCGCGGGCTCCACGACCGTCACCTCGACGCTCACCGCACGGTTCGCGGGAGCGACCTCCTCATCGGCCTCCTGGTCGAACACGGGCATGCCGTCGGCCGCCCAGTGCACCCGACGCACGAACGTGTCGCGCCCCGTGAGGCCGAGGTTGTCGGTCCGCGCGTGGAAGACGTAGAGCAGGTTGCCGTCCTCGTCGGTCGACCACATGCCGTGCCCCGTCCCCAGCTGCCATGCGCCGTTGAACGGCCCCGACTTCTGGATCGGGTAGTTCAGCTTCGTCCACGCCGCGGGGTCGGTGAGGTCGATCCCCTCCCCCGCCGTCGCCGTGGCAAGACCGGTGGTGTAGGTGTCGCCCACGGTCGAGCCTGAGTAGATGAGGAAGAGCGTGCCGTCGTGTGCGAGCACGTTCGGCCCCTCGGCGATGACGTTGTCCCATGCGTACTCCGGCACGACGATCCGCACCGGATCCGACGTGATCCGCGTCGGATCGGACGGGTCCATCGTCGCGATGAAGACGGAGCCGAGCATCTGCCACACGTAGTACGACTGCCCCGAGTCCTCGACGTACGTCATGTCGAGCGAGATGCCCTGGGCGGCGTTGAGCGCCGTCCCGTCCGCGCGCAGGACGTGCTCGGCCTTCGTCCAGTTCGCCGGGACCGCCGGATCGAGGTCGTTCCCCTGCGCGTCCTTCTTCAGCTGGATGATCGAGGAGCGGCCCGTCCACATGTCGGGGCGCCCGTTCGCGCCGTCGTAGCAGGGCATGAAGAGGATCGACAGCGTGCCGTCGATGACGTGGAACTCAGGAGCCCAGAAGCACCCCGTCATCGCCTTGCCGTATACGTCGAGGTCGCCGTCGCGCAGCAGATCGACCTCGGTGTTGCGCCCCGAGCGGATGGCCTCATCCGAGAGATCCTCGATCGTGTCGGCGATCCGGAACGGCATGTGCGGGCCGTTCGCGGGATCGATCGGATTCATGTGGAGGTCTTCCGTGGCGATCATGAGGAACTTCGTCTGGCCGTTCCACTCGTAGCGGAAGACGGATGGATCGGCGCGCTCGTCCGCGAAAGGCGTCGGATAGGCCTGCTGCGCGATCGTCCCGGTCACCTCGTACGTGCCGGGCGTCGAGGTGTCCACGGCGGCGAGAGAGGCAGGGTCCCAGTCGATCGCGCGCGTCGCGGTCGATCCGTCGTCGTAGGCGAGCTCGGCGCGCGGCGGGAGCGCCGACGCTTCGAGAGGAGCGCCTGCGGCGACGTCGACGCCGTCGAGGGGCGCGACCGTCGTGTTCGCGATCCGCCCGAAGCGCACCTGCAGAGCTCGCGCGACGTCATCCGTCACCGCGATCGTGTTGCCGCTCGCGTAGTCCTCGACCCCGGTCTCGGACTCGCCGGCCGTCGCCGACACGGCCCCGCGCTCGACCGGACCGCGCGTCGCGGCGTCGGCGAGGTCGGCGAAGGTCGTGTGCATCGCCGCGCCGCCGTCCGAGGTCCAGGAGACGACGTACCGCCGCGTCGCGGAGTCCCACACCACGGCCGGATCGTTCACGCCGCTCGTCACGCCGAGGTCGACGAGGCCGACCTCCTCGTAGGACAGGAGGTCGGTGCTGCGCGCGAAGAGCATGCGCCCGCTCTGCGTGCCGTCGGATCCGCCACCGCGCGCCGTCCGCGTCGCCACGATGCCGAACGAGCCGTCCTCGAGATAGAACAGGTGCGGGCTCCTCAGGCTCCGCAGGATGGCCTCGGTCGTGCCGTTCGGCCCGGGAGTCTGCGCGGTCTTGGCGAAGAAGACGCCGTAGTTCTCGTTGAGCGGCGCCCATCCGCCATCCTGTCCGAGTGCGAGGTGCATGCTCAGCGCGATGTCGGCGTTGTTGGCCTCGGCGGCCGTCGTCGGCAGACGGTCGTAGGCGAGCAGCGGCGTCGACGCATCGGCCGGGAGCACGCGCACCGCGTACGTGCGCGTGGCGCTCGCGCCCGTTGCCTCGTCGGTCGCGGTCACCGAGATCTCCCCGTCGACCGGCTTGTCGGCGTCGGTCGAGATCGCCTCGTCGACCGTGAGGCCCTCGCTGACCCCGGTCACCGCGATGTCGACGCCCTCGGGTGCGGCAGGAAGGGCCGTGCCGGACGCGACGACCGAGGGGATGACGAACCGCTGCGCGAGCCGCTCGATGCGCTGGGCGGGGGTCTCGTCGGAGGGCAGCACGGTCACCGCGATCGAGGTGCTCGCGCTCGCACCGCGGATCTCGACCGTGGCCGTGAGCGTGACCTCGACCGCCGACTCTCCCTGGAGCGGCGGGGTGACGGCGCCGTCGGGAGCGACGATCGCGGGATCGCTCGACGTCCACGTCACCTGGCCGCCCGCGGTCGGCAGGTCGATGTCGTCGCTCGTCTCGAGATCGGACAGGCCCAGGCCATCCAGGATTCCCTGCGCCTCGGCGCGCAGCTCGTCCGCGTGGACGAGCGCGTCAGAAGCCGATACGTCGGCCACCTCCGCCGCGGTGAGGGCGCGGTCGTACACGCGGAACAACGACAGCGCACCCTGGAAGAGCGGGTCAGGCCACGGCGCGCGGCCGATCGTGTTGAGCGACTGGTCGACGATGTCGGCCGGGGTCGCTCCGAGCGCCCCCTCTGCGACGAGCGCGCCGTCGAGGTAGAGGCGCCCCGTGCCGTCAGCGTCGACGACCGAGGCGACGTTGACCCACCGGTCCGCCGTGACGCCGCATGAGCCCGACTGCACGAGCCGCTCGGCCCCGGCGGCCTTGAGGCCGACGAGCGGCGAGCGCCCCGAGCCGCAGTTCAGCGACGCGAAGAAGTACTCGGTCGCCGAGGACTCGTTGCCGATGTTCCAGAGGAAGTGGAAGCCGCCGAGCATCGCCTCCGACGCCTTCACCTCCGCGATGACCGTCGCGGCGGTCTCGCCCTTCAGCAGGTCGTCGGGCAGCTCGACCCAGTTGCCCGGCCCGTCCTTCGCCCCTCCGCGCAGCGTGAGGGCGTCGCCGGCCCAGTCGGCGTCCTGCACGTTGCGCACGATCGCGGCTCCGAACGGCGAGCCGGGCGCCGTGTTCGACACCTCCGCCCCGGTCGTCTGCCCGAACGCGTACTGGGCGAGGAGCCCGTCAGACGGAGCGTCGGCGAACGCCGCTGTCGCCCCCGTCCCCAGGATCATCGCGCCGACGGCCATGGCCGTCGCCGCTCGTCGTCGGAAGGTCTGCATCCTTGCACTCTCCATCGTTGTAAATCGCCGCGGCTGCGGCGGGCGGTGGTTGAAGCGCCGGGCATCGGCCGGGTGGCCCGGTTTCGGGGGGGGGGTGGGGTCGGGTGGCGAGTCCGGGGTCCCGGACGGCCAGTCCCCGATGTCTCACTCGCCGCGGGAAAGGGGGCGTCTTTCCCGCGGCGAGTGAGACATGCTGACCCGTGCGTCAGCCGCCGCGGCCGTGCGTCAGCGGCCGCACCCTGGGTCAGCCGCAGGTGACGGCGGCGTAGGGTGCGTCGATCTCGGCGCCGCCGGCCGCCGCGGTGACGACGCCGGCGGGGATGGCCGCGGTGCGCGTCGGGAACGCGACCGAGCCGCTCGCGTCGGGCTGCAGCGCCGCGAGGGTCTTCGCTCCGAAGCTCGACGACAGAGCGACGTCGACCGCCGCCGCTCCGACGTTCGTCGCCTTCACGACGACGGTCGCCTTCCCGCCGACGCAGCGCGTCGACGCCGAGACCTCGAGCGGCGCCGTCACCGTGACGGTCGCCTCCACGGGCGCGCGGGATGCGTCCTGCGCGACGCCCCGCACGGTGAACGTGCCGGGCTGCGCGTATGCGGCCGGGTCGATCGCATCCCAGACGACCCGGACATCCTGCTCCGAGCCATCCGCCATCGTCAGGTGCGCACCGGGCAGCGCCGGCGCCGTGCCCGCGGGCGTCGTCACGGCGATCGCGTCGGCCTCGGCCACCGCGAGGTCGGGCGCGAACGCCTCGAGCACCGTCTCGTACTCCTCGCGGGTCACGGGCAGCACGGTTCCGTGCCGCGGCTTGCCGCCATCGGCGTTCTGCGGCAGGTTCTCCCGCAGCGTGGCGCCGACGGGCTGCCACGCATCGCCGTCGGCGATGTCGTCGGTCGCGAACGGGATGTAGTAGTTCGGCCCCGCGTGGTACGACGGCTGGTCGATGAACAGGTACCACTCGTACCCGTTCACGTCGCCGTCGTTCGCCGGGAAGATGCTCGGCCCCTCGCCCTGGGTGAAGGTGCCGCCGGGCTCGCCGTTCGGCAGCCCGGTCGCGACCTGGTCCTTCACGAGCGTCCACTCGTCGGCCGCGCCCTCGCCATCCGGCAGGGTGCCCGAGACGGTCGCGAGCAGGTCCGTCGAGCGCTCCTGGCGGATCGTCATGGACGCCTCGTCCTTGAGGAACCGGTAGTACGTGCCGTCGACCCTGGCGATCGTCGCGTCGATCGTCCCGCGGCCGGTGCCGCGCTTCACGTCGACCCACGGCCGCGCCTCGGAGAACGTGACGAAGTCGTCGGTCGTCGCGTACATCATGCGGTTGTACGTCACGGCCGTCCGGTCGGCGGGATCCGTCGTGTCGTAGAGGTTCGAGGCCCAGTACACGACGTACGTGTCGAGCTCCTCGTCCCAGTACGCCTCGGGCGCCCAGGTGTTCCCCGCGAAGTCGCTCGACACCTTGACATGGCGCTGCTCCGACCAGTGCACGAGGTCGTTCGACTCCCAGACCTCCATGTGCAGCGAGCCCGTGCGCTGGGCCGCGTCGAAGCCCCCGGCCAGGCCCGCGACCTTGAGGTCGGTGGCGAGCATGTAGAAGCGGTCGCCCTCCGCCGAGCGGATGATGAACGGGTCGCGCAGGCCCTGCGTGCCCTGCGTCGACGTGAAGAGCGGCTGCCCGTCGTTGAGCGTGTTCCAGCGGAGGGCGTCGTTGCCGCGCGAGGCGGCGAGGCTCACACGCTCGGCGCCGTCGCCCTCGCCCGTGAAGAAGGCCCACACGTACGCCTCCTCCTCCGCCGTGTCGGATGGCAGGGGCTGGATGGCCAGGGCGATCTCGCGGGTTCGCGTCGCGTCGCCGACGCGGGCTGTCGCCGTCAGGATGACGTCGACCGCCTCCTCGCCGGCCGCGGGCCGCTCCACGACGAGGGTCTGCGTGCCCTCGGCCGCGCCGTCGCGCAGCGAGACCGGAGCGCCCTCGGGCACCGTCCAGCTGATCGCCGATCCGTGCGCGCCGGTCGTGGGCACGGAGACGTTCGTCCGCACGTCTGCAGCGTTCGCGATCTCGATCGCCGCGAGGTCGCCATCCGCCTTCTCCGCGTCGGTGAGGTCCTCCGGGACCGTCACGGCGAACGTCGCCGTCCGCGTCTGCTCTCCCGCGGTGAACACCGCGGTCAGGGTCACGGCCGCGTCGCCCGAGCCCGGTGCGGGGCGCACCACGGTCGCCGATCCACCCGAGATCGCGATCGCGGGGTCATCCGAGCTCCACGCGATCGACGTGCCGTACGCGGTCGTCGGCAGCGCGAAGTCGGCCTCCGCGGTCGCGGGCACATCGACCGACGCCACCGCGCGATCGAGGGCGCCGTCGCTGTAGAGCGCGGCGGCCTCGGTCGGGTCGAGCGCCTCGCCGTACACCGCGAGATCGTCGATGTCTCCCGCGAAGAACGGGTCGCGGTACGTCGAGCGGCCCAGGTAGGCGACGAGGCTGCTGCCGAAGCTCGCGACGTCGCGCGCGATGGCGTGCTCGGCCGCCTTCTCGCCGTTCACGTAGAGGGTGAGCCGCCCGTTCGTCCCGTCGATCACGGTCGTGTAGAGCGCCATCCCGGCGGGCGTGCGCACCCCCGCGGTCGGCGTGCCGGTGGCGCCGGCGCCGACCTCAGTGCCCCACGGCGCCGACGCGCTGACCGTGTTCGTGACGACCGACTTCACGTAGCCGCTCGGATTCGACGGGTTGAGGAGCCAGTATCCGCTCGAGTACGACGCGCCGCTCGCGACGGGCGCGCCGATGAACGCCGCGGCGAGGTTCCCCGGCCCCGAGCGATGCGAGGCCCACATCGACACGGTGAGGTCCTTGCGGCCGACGAGGTCGTCTGTCGGAAGCTCGACGTAGGCCGCTGAGCTCGTGGCCGACCCGCCCGGGAGCGACAGCACGCCGTCGGCGAAGGCCGCGCCGGACTGCCGCAGGACGCCGTGATTGCCGTTGCCGCTGAGGTCGTCGATCGTGACGCCGTCCGCGGGCGCCGCGTCGAACGCGTAGTGCAGAAGGGGCGCGGAGTCCTCGGCGGCGGCCGGAGCCGTCGCCGCCGCGAGCCCGACGGTCAGGGCCGCCGCGATGCCGATCGCGGCGGGTCGGAGCGTTCTTCTCAAGGTCGTGCCTCTCGTCGTCGAGAACGGCGTCGTCATCGGCGCCGGGGGTCGCGCGCAGGGCGCAGGGGAACGCCCGTCGAGGGCGGAGGGGCGCGGCCGGCGCCTCACGCTCGATCGGTCGATGAGGCGCCGGCGCGTCGGTGCGCTACTCGCGACGCCGTGCGAGCACGGCGCGCTGCAGCAGGACGAACACGAGGAGGATGCCTCCCGTGATGATGGTCGTGGCCTCCGGCGGGATGCCGCCGTCGCGCGTGATGAGCACGTTCATGAGACCGAGCACGAGGGCGCCGACGACCGAGCCGAGCACGAAGCCCGCGCCGCCCGTGAGCAGCGTGCCGCCGATGACGGCCGCCGCGATCGCGTCGAGCTCCCACCCGATGCCGGTGATGTTCTGGGCGCTGCCGAGACGAGCGGTGTAGACGACGGCGGCGAGCCCCGACAGGGTGCCGCTGATGACGTAGACCCACATCTTGGTCGCGGCCACGGGCAGGCCCATGAGCGCGGCGGACTGCTCCGAGCCGCCGATCGCGTACACCGTGCGCCCGGTGCGGGTGCGGTGCAGCACGAAGAACGCGATCGCGACGACGACCACGGCGATGAGCACGCCGGGCGTGATCACGATGTCGTTGACCTTGGGCCCGTCGACGACCTTGATCTGCGTGCCCAGCGTGCGCAGCGCGGAGTCGTCGGCGAGGCGCTCGGGCACCGTGCTGAGCATCGACGCGAGACCGCGGCCGAGGAACATCATCGCGAGGGTCGCGATGAACGGCTGCACGTGGAAGTACTGGATGAGCACGCCCGAGATCGCGCCAAACACGGTGCCGATGAGGATCATGAGCACGGTCGCGACCCAGGGGTCCCAGCCCGCGTTGATGAGCAGCACGCCGGCGACGCTGCTGAACGCGATCACGGCGCCGACCGAGAGGTCGATCCCGCCCGTGAGGATCACGAACGTGAGGCCCACGGCGAGGATGATGAGGTGCGCGTTGTTGATGAGCAGGTTCGACAGCGTGTTGAACTGCACGATCTGGCCGTACGCGGCCTCGCCGTAGATGATCATCCCGACGAAGATCACGACGGCCGCGGCGGTCGGGAGCGTGTCGAGGTGGAGGGACAGCCGCTGGAGGATCGGGCTCAGGCGGCCGGGCTCCTGCGCGGGTGCGGGAGCCGGGGGCGTGGTGAGAGCGCTCATGCCGCGACGACCTCTCGCTGGGCCGGGCGGGCTGTGCGCGCCCGGCGCTGACGGAACACGCGCCGCACCCGCTCCGACTGGAGGAGGCAGAGCGCGACGATGACGATGGCCTTGAAGGCCGGGGTCGCCGACGACGAGATGCCGAGGAAGACGACCGTCTTGTCGAGCGTCGCGATGAGGATGGCCCCGACGACGGCGCCCGTGACGTTGAACTTGCCGCCCGCGAGCGACGTGCCGCCGATGACCACCGCGAGGATCGCGTCGAGCTCGAGCTGGTAGCCCGTGCGCGACACGTCGACGGTCATCACGCTCGCCGTCGCGAAGACGCCCGCGATGCCCGCGAGCACCCCGCCGACGATGTACACCGTGAACAGCAGCGCGCGGCGGTTGACGCCGGCCAGGCGCGCGGCCTTGGCGTCCATGCCGATCGCCTCGAGCATGAGGCCCAGGGCGCTGCGGCGGACGAGGAGGCCGACGGCGATCACGATGAGCAGCGCGAGCAGGAACACGACGGGCAGGCCGAGCACGTACCCGTTCGCGATCCACCGGAACGCCTCGTTCGAGGCGGTCGTGTTCTGGCCCCCCGTGATGACCTTCGCGAGACCGCGCCCCGCGAGCATGATGACGAGCGTGCTGATGAAGGGCTGCAGGCCCACGACCGACACGAGCACGCCGTTCACGGCTCCGAGCGCCGCGCTCACGACGACCACGAGACCGAGCGCGGCGAACGCCGAGCCGAGTGTGTCGGGTGCCGCGCTGAGGAACTCCATCGACACGGCGCCGGCGACGACCATCACGGATCCCACCGAGAGGTCGATGCCGCCTGTCGCGACGACGAGGCACATGCCGACCGCGATCATCATGATCGGCGCGGCGGCCCGCAGGATGTCGATGACGTTGCCCACGAGGTGGCCCGACGAGCCGACCGTGACGGCGAGATAGCCGGGGTCCTTCGCCAGGTTGACGGCGAGCAGGAGCACGATGGCGACGACGCCCCACACGTACTGGCTCTTGAGCAGTCCCCTCAGGACCTCTCGGGAGCGGGATGCGCTCTCGCTCATGATGCGACCTCCTCGCGGATGGCGCCATCCGCGTCTGCACCGTCGAGGCCGTCCTCGGCGATGATCGTGACGATGGAATCGGCGGAGACGCCGGGGCCGCCGTCGATCTCGGCGATCTTGCGGTGGTCCTTGAGGACGACGATGCGGTCGCTCTGCCGGACGACCTCCTCGAGCTCCGACGAGATGAAGACGACCGACAGCCCCTCGTCGGCGAGAGCGGCGACGTACTCCTGGATCTCGGCCTTGGCGCCGACGTCGATGCCGCGCGTCGGCTCGTCGAGGATGAGGATCTCGGGCTCGGTCGCGAGCCACCGGCCCAGGAGGACCTTCTGCTGGTTGCCGCCCGAGAGCAGGCGGATCGGCCGCTCGGGATCGGTCGGGCGGACGCCGAGGGCCGAGATGTACTTCCTCACGAGCTCATCCTGCTCGCGGCGCGGCAGCGGGCGCGCCCAGCCGCGCTTGGCCTGGACGGCGAGGATGAGGTTCTCGCGGACGCTGAGGTCGCGGATGATGCCCTCGTCGCGGCGGTTCTCGCTCGAGAACGCGATGCGCTCGGCGAGCGCCTTCGCCGGCGTCGAGATGTCGGCCTTCCTCCCCCGGAGCGCGACCTCGCCCGTGTCGGGGCGGTCGGCGCCGAAGACGAGGCGCGCGAGCTCCGTGCGCCCCGATCCGAGGAGGCCGGCGAACCCGACGACCTCTCCGCGGTGCAGGTCGAGGTCGACCTCCTCGATCGCGCCCTTGCGGCTGATCCCCTTGGCCGAGTACAGCGCGTCGCCGCGCACACGCCGTGCCGGCTTGGCGTCGAGCGACGCCAGCGTCTGGGCGTCCTTGCCGATCATGGTGGAGATGAGGGTCGCGCGGTCGATCTCGCGCGTGCGGAACTCGCCCTCGAACCGGCCGTTGCGCAGCACCGTGAGGCGGTCGCTGATCGCGTAGACCTGGTCGAGGAAGTGCGAGACGAACAGGATGGCGACGCCCTGGTCGCGCAGGCGGCGGATGACCGCGAAGAGCTGCTCGACCTCGTTCGCGTCGAGGCTCGAGGTCGGCTCGTCGAGGATGAGCACCTTGCACTGCGCGACCATCGACCGGCTGATCGCGACGAGCTGCTGGATGGCCAGGGGCAGGGTCGCGAGCGACTGCTTGGGGTCGAGGTGGCCGAGCCCGAGCTTCTCGAGCGTCTCCCCGGCACGGCGGTGCGTCGCGCGCCAGTTGATCCCGAGCGGGCCCTTCACCTCGTGGCCGAGCATGACGTTCTCGCCGATCGTGAGGTTCGCGCAGAGGTTGACCTCCTGGTACACGGTCGAGATGCCCGCGCTCTGCGCGTCGGCCGTGCCGGTGAGCCGCCGAGGCTCGCCCGCGATGCGGATCTCGCCCTCGTCGATCCGGTAGACGCCCGTGAGCGCCTTGATGAGGGTCGACTTCCCGGCCCCGTTCTCGCCCATGAGCGTGTGCACCTCGCCGGGGAAGAGCCGGAAGCTCACCTCGTCGAGGGCCTTCACGCCGGGGAACGATATCGAGATGCCCTCCATCTCGACGATCGGACGCGATTGCGTCATCGCATGCTCCACATCTGTCGCCGCGAGCGTGCCGCGGGTGGTCTGAGCGTGCGGGGCCCGCGAGGGCCCCGCACGTCGGGCGCGTGCCCGATCAGTACTTGCGGTCGGGCAGCGCGGTCTCGGCGGCCTCGGGCGAGTCGAAGGTCTCGCTCGGGACGACGATGCTCGGCTCGACGTCCTCGCCCGCGAGCACCTTCTCGACCACGTCGAGGGCGGTCTCGCCGAACAGCGGGTTGTACTCGGCGACGAAGCTGAGGTCGCCGGCCGCGAGGGCCTCGAGGGCGCCCTGCGTGCCGTCGATCGTGGCGATCTTGACGTCCTCACCCGGCGTGAGGCCCGCCTCCTCGACGGCCTGGACGGCGCCGAGGCCCATCTCGTCGTTCTGCGCGAAGATGAACTGCACGTCGTTGTCGTTGGACTTCAGGACGGTCTCGACGACGCCCTTGGCCTCCTCGGTCGACCAGTTCGCCGTCTGCGCGCCGATCTTCGTGAAGCTCGACTCGGCGCCGACGACGGCGTCGAAGCCCTCGTTGCGCTCGTTCACGACCGAGACGCCTGCCGGGCCCTCGAGCACGAAGTAGTTCGCGCCGTCGGGGAAGGCCGACACCGCCCACTCGGCGACCGCCGTGGAGACCTCGATGTTGTCGGGCGCGATGCGCGTGACGTAGAGGCTCGTGTCGTCGGGCTCGATGCCGCGGTCGAGCAGCACGACGGGGATCTCCGCCTCCTGGGCCCGCTTGAGCGAGTCCTCCCAGCCGGTGGCCTCGGTGGCCGACAGCAGGATCACGTCGACGCCCTCGTCGACGAACGACGTGAACGCGTCGATCTGCGACTTCTGGTCGAGGTTCGTGGCGGGCGCGTACTTGAGCTCGTAGCCCGCCTCCTCCGTGAACGTGTCCTGGATGTTCTGCTCGTTCGCCTCGCGCCAGGCGCCCTCGGGCCCGACCGCGACGAAGCCGATCGTGGTGACGTCGTCATCGCCGGCCGCCCCGCCCGAGCAGGCAGCGAGACCGAGCGACAGGGCGCCGACGGTCGCGAGACCGAGCACCTGGAAGACGCGCTTGTGTGCAGACATGGTTCTCCTCCTCGAGACACCGGGCGCAGGGCCGCCCGGCGATCCGGATCCGTCGTGGATCCGCTGCCGATTGCAGTGACGCGTGGTGCGCCGTACTCGAGATGTTACCGGGAACAATTTGTTCCGTGCAAGGGCGAGATCGGATCGTGACGGGATCAGTCCCCGAGATCCCCGTCGAGGTCGGCGGCGATCATCTCGACGATCGTGTCGACGGTCACGCCGGGGCCGTTGCTGAGCTCGCCGATCTTCTCGCGGTCCTTGAGCACGACGATGCGATCGCTCAGCCGCACGACCTCCTCGAGCTGCGACGAGATGAAGACGACCGCGACGCCCTCCCCCGCGAGCTGAGCGACCTTGCGCTGGATGTCGAGCTTCGCGCCGATGTCGATCCCGCGCGTGGGCTCGTCGAGGATGAGCACGTGCGGGCGCGTCGCGAGGAGGCGCGCGAGCATGATCTTCTGCTGCGTGCCGCCCGAGAGCTCCTCGACGGGCCGGTCGATGTCGGACGGCGACAGGCGCAGGGCCTCGAGGTACGTCTCGATGAGCGCGTCCTGCTCGCCGCGCGACAGCGGCCGCGACCATCCGCGCAGCGCCTGCAGAGCGAGCACGATGTTCTCGCGCGCCGTGAGCCCGCCGATGATCCCCTCGTCGCGGAGATTCTCCGTGGAGAGGGCGATGCGGTGGTGGAGCGCGGCGCCCGGGCTGCTCAGCTGCACCCGCCGTCCGTCGACCCAGAGCTCGCCGCTGTCGGCGCGCTCGGCGCCCGCCATGAGGCGCGCGAGCTCGGTCCGCCCCGAGCCGCGCAGCCCGGCGAAGCCGACCACCTCGCCACGGGAGAGCTCGAGATCGGTCGGCTCGAGCGTGCCGCGTCGTCCGAGCGCTGAGGCCGACAGGGTCGGCTCCCCCGAGGCCGCGTAGTGGTGCGACAGGCGCTCCGAGCGCAGCGCCTTGAGCGCCTCGATGTCCTCGCCGATCATCTTCGAGATGAGGTCGGCCCGGTCGAGATCGTCGGCGGCGTACTCCCCCACCACGCGCCCGCCGCGCAGCACGGTCATCCGGTCGGCGATCGCGAAGACGTGCTCGAGGAAGTGCGAGACGAAGAGGATGGCGACGCCGCGGTCGCGCAGACTCCGCACGACCCGGAGGAGCGTGCGGACCTCGGCCGCGTCGAGGCTCGCGGTCGGCTCGTCGAGGATGAGGACGCGCGGCTCGAGCACGAGGGCTCGCGCGACGGCGACGAGCTGCTTGACCGCGGGCGACAGAGCCGTGAGCGGCGCGCGGGGGTCGACGTCGTCGAGGCCGAGCCGCGCGAGCACCTCCTGGGTGCGGGCGCGGTTGGCCTTCCAGTCGATGCCGAGGCGGCCTCGGATCTCGTTGCCGAGCATGACGTTCTCGGCGACCGTGAGGTGCGGACTGAGACGCGTCTCCTGGAACACGGTCGCGATGCCCTGCGCGCGGCTGCGCGCGACGCCCACCGGAACGCTCTCGTCTCCGTCGATGCGCACCTCGCCCGAGCGGATGGGCACGGTTCCGGTGAGCGCGCCGATGAGCGTGGACTTGCCGGCGCCGTTCTCGCCCATGAGCGCGTGCACCTCGCCCGGGCGCAGCGTGAGGTCCACGTCGTCGAGGACGCGGACCCCCGCGAACTCGACGCAGATCCCCGTCATCTCCACGACGGGCTGACGCGCGGTCATCGCCGCTCCCGCGGCGCGGCCGTGGAGGAGCGCACGAGGAGCTCGGCGGGGATGCGCGTCACGCGAGGGATCTCGCGCTTCTCGATCGCCGCGCGCAGCATGTCGACCGCGGAGACGCCGAGCGCGTGGAAGTTCTGCCGGATGGTCGTGAGCGGCGGCAGCACGTGCGCCGAGAGCGGCACGTCGTCGAAGCCGACGACGCTGAGGTCGTCTGGCACGGAGAATCCGCGGTCGGCGAGCCCGTGGATGAGCCCGACCGCCATGTCGTCGTTGCCCGCGAAGATCGCGGTGTAGTCGGGCAGCTCGCGGATGCCCCTGGCGAAGTCGTAGGCGAAGTCGGCCGTCCAGTCGCCGACGACGATCGGGCGCTCCCGGATGCCCCATGCCTTCGCGCGTGCGTGGAAGGCGCGCTCGCGTGCGCGGGCGTCGAGCCAGTCGAGCGGCCCGGCGAGGTGCAGGATGTCGCGGTGCCCGAGCGAGACGAGGTGGTCGACCGCGAGGGTCGTGCCCTCCTGCTGGTCGACCGAGACGGTGAGGAACGCCGGGTCCTTGTCGGGCTTGACGACGAGCACCGGGACGCCGATCGAGATCTTGCGGAGGGCGGCGATCGACGACGAGCGCGGGGCGACGACGCACAGGGCGTCGATCCCCTGGGTCGTGAGGTTGTCGACGGCCTCCTGCGGCGTGATCTCATCGCCGCCGCGCAGAGCGATCGCGCTCACGGAGTATCCGGCGAGCCGCGCGGCCGACTCGACGGCGCGGAGCGTGCTCGTCGGGCCGAACTCGACCGCGCTCTCCACGAGCACGCCGATCCGCTGGCTGCGCTGCGTCGCGAGGGCGCGCGCCGCCATGTTGGGGCGGTAGTCGAGCTCCTCGATGACCTCGAGCACGCGGCGGCGCGTGGCCTCCTTGATGTACGGGTAGTCGTTGAGGACGCGCGAGACCGTCATGTGCGAGACGCCGGCGAGCTGGGCGACCTGCCGGATGTTCGGCTTGTCCGCGCTCGTGTTCGCCACCGGAGTCCTCCATCGGTCTCGCCGTCGCCGGGAGCGGGACGGGGGCCGCGCGCGGCGGCGCGCGGCCCCCTCAGCCTAGCGATCGCGGCGGTCTGTGAGCGGGAACAAGCCCCGGCCATCCGCTCTCCCCGGGAGACGGCGTCCCCGACTCTGCATGTCTCACTCTCGGCGGCTCCGCGCCCGCCAGAACCGCCGAGAGTGAGACATGCGGGGTCGGAGTGGGTGGGAGGGGCGGCGGGGTCAGGCCCCCGCTCGGCGCTCGGGGATCCAGATGCGCATCGTGGAGGGGCCCCGCTCGGCCCACTCGTGATACGGGATGAGCGGCACGTCGACGATCTGCTCGTCGTCTGCGACCTCGGGGTCTCCGAACGGCCACGGCAGGTCGACGGGGCGTCGGATGGCCAGGCGCGCGACGACGCGTCCGCCCTCTTCGCGCAGGGGCGCGTCGGGATCGATCGCCACGACATCGACGCCGATCCCCTCGGGGAGGTCGACCGATTCGAGCGCCAGCACCTCGGGGCCGCGCTCCACCGCCACCGCGCCCCGGATCGCGTCGATGCGCGCGTCCGGCCGCGTGAGCCGCGGGGCGACAGGGAGGCGCAGCGTCACGACATCGCCTGCGGAGAACGCGCGACGCACGGTCGCGTACCCGGGTTCCGCCGCGAGCGTCTGGACCCCGCCGTCCGCCGAACGGACTTCGAGCGCTGCTCCGACCGCCCAGCTGGGCACGCGGAGCGAGAGCGTCCACTCCGCGTCCGCTGCGGCGTCCACGGTGACGCGGATGTCGCCGGCCGCGGGGTAGTCCGTCTCCACGTGCAGTGCGACGTCGTGCCCGGCGACCGTCGTGGAGATCGTGGTCGGAGCGTACTGGTGGATCTGGAGCCCCTCCTCGTCGACGGTCGCGACGTACGCGGCGAGGCTGGCGAGGGTGCGGGCGACGTTGGGCGGGCAGCACGACACCTCGAACCACGGCGCGCGCAGCGACGACTCGGCACGCGCGGACGGCGCATCCGGGTCGGCGACCTCTCCCGGCGTGCGCTGGTGCAGCGTGTTCGCGTAGTAGAACGCCGTGCCAGCGGACGAGGGCGACGTCGCGACGACGTTGTACAGCGTGCGCTCGATGAGGTCGGCGTACTTCGCCTCCCCGCGCTCGAGCAGCAGGCGCCAGCTGAACTGGACCGATGCGATGCCGGCGCAGGTCTCGGAGTAGGCGCGGTCGGGCGGCAGCTCGAAGTCGGCGCCGAACGCCTCGTCCTGGTGGTGGGCGCCCTGCCCGCCGGTGATGTACGTGCGGCGGGCGACCGTGTTGTCCCACTGCCGCACGAGCGCCGAGGACAGCTCGCCGTCGGCCGTCTCGACCGCGACGTCGAGCGCCCCCGACGAGAGGTAGTTCGCGCGCACCGCGTGGCCGCGGAGGACGTCGGCCTCGCGGATCGGGATGTCGTCCTGGAAGTACGAGCGGCCGAACTCGATGTCCGCGAGCACGCCCGTGCCGTGCCGGTCGACGAAGAGCTTCGCCTGCGCGATGTAGCGGGGCTCGCCTGTGACGCGACCGAGCTCGACCAGTCCCGTCTCGATCTCCGCGTGCCCGCACATCGACGGGATGCCGTCCTCGCCGAACACCTCGCAGACGAGGTCGGCGGCGCGTGTCGCGATCTCGAGGAGCCCGTCGTCGGCGCCGGGCTTCGTGCGTGCCCGAGCGACCGCGGCCTGGAAGAGGTGCCCGAGGCAGTAGAGCTCGTGCCCCCATTCGAGGTCGGACCACCTCGGGCCCTGACCGGGGCGGCCGAACCGCGTGTTCAGGTACCCATCGGGCTCCTGCGCCGCACCCACGACCGAGACGACGTCGCGGAACGCGCGCTCGAGCTCGTCATCGGGGGCACGGCCGATCTCCCACGCGAGCGCCTCGAGGTACTTGTAGACCTCGGAATCGGAGAACTCGCGACCACGGCGGCCCTCGGGCAGCCCACCGGCGACGGCGAGCTCGAAGTTGCGGATCCAGCCCTCGCGCTCGAGCCACGTGCCGATGTGCGCGAGGGTCGCGCGCCGGTTCACGTTCTGGCGCGAGCCCCAGAACCCTCCCGTGATCGCGACCTCGCCGATCCCCAGGGGACGCAGCGCGCCCGAGCTCGGCAGGACAGGAGCGGCAGCCGCCGCGGTCGCGCGGTGCGATGTGGTGAGTGTCATGATCATCCCTTGAAGGCGCCGGACATGAAGCCCTGCACGTAGTGACGCTGGAGAACGAGGAACAGGAGCACGCAGGGCAGCGCGAGGACCGCGACCCCGGCGAGCGTGGCGCCGTAGTCGATCACGCCCATCGTCTGACCGCGCAGGTTCGCGACCGCGAGCGGCAGCGTCATCCGATTCGTGTCGCTGATGAGGATGAGGGGCGCGATGAAGTCATTCCACGCGGTGAGGAAGGCGAAGAGCCCCACCGTGATGAGCCCCGGCTTGGTCGCAGGCAGCAGCACGCGCCACAGCGCCGAGAAGCTGTTGCAGCCGTCGACGAGGGCGGCCTCGTCGAGCTCGCGCGGGATCGACTCGAACGCGATCCGCATCATGAACGTGGAGAACGGCAGCTGGAACATCGTGAGCACGAGGGCGACGCCCACGGTCGTGTTGCCGAGGCCGAGGCCGTTGAGGATCACGTACAGCGGGATGAGGAGGGTCGCGTACGGGACCATGAGGATGGCCAGGGTCGTGAGGAACAGGGCGGTCTTCCCCGGGAACGAGAACCGGGCGAATGCGTATCCGCCGAGGAACGAGATCACGAGCGTGAGGATCACGGTGAGGCCCGACACGACGAGCGAGTTGCCGAGGTAGACCCAGATGCCCGCCTGGAACTCGGCGAGCGTCGCGTAGTTCCCGAGACCCCAGCCTTCCGTCTGACTCGTGCCGGCGCGCGGCGCGAACGACGACACGACGGCCCAGACGAGCGGGTAGAGGAAGACGGCCGCGAGCGCGGCCGAGAAGATGCCGAACGGCGCCCTCGCGAGCAGCCGGCGCCATCCGCCCTGCCGCGGCGCGCGCGACGCGCCGCGGCCCTCCGTGACGATGACCTCGGTCTCGGTCGGAGCGAGCGCGGTCATGTCAGCTCTCCTCTCCGCCGCGGAGCACCCGCAGCTGGAAGACGTTGATGACGACGAGGGCGATGAGCACGATGACCGACAGCGCCCCCGCGATCCCGAGGTCGTTCTGCCCCTGGAAGGCCATGGAGTACATGAGCTGCACGACGGTCATCGTGGAGTTGTCAGGACCGCCCTTGGTGAGGATGTAGAACTGCTCGAACGCGAGCAGCGAGCCCGTGACGCACATGACGATCGTGAGCGCGAAGGTGGGCCGCATGAGGGGCATCGTGACGTGCAGGAAGGTCTGCAGCTTCGAGGCCCCGTCGATGCGCGCCGCCTCGTACACCTCGCCCGGGATCGCCTGGAGGCCGACGAGCATGAGCAACATGTAGAACCCCGTGAAGCGCCACACGATGAGGAAGACCGTCGCCCAGAGCGCGCCGCCAGGCGTCCCGAGGATCGTGAAGCCGGATGACTCCATCCACTCCGCGAACGGACCCGCGATCGGCGAGTACAGGACATAGAAGAGGAGCGACGCCGAGGCGAGGCCGAGGGCGCTCGGCACGAGGAAGGCGGTGCGCAGGAACGACCGCCATCGCGACGACTCCTGGACGAGCAAGGCCAGCCCGAGGCCGAGGCCGATGAGGAGGACCGTCGCGGCGATCGTGTAGATCACCGTGAAGCGGATGGCCTCCCAGAACAGGCGGTGGTCGACGGCGGCGACGTAGTTGTCGGGGAAGTTCCAGCCCTGGAAGCCCGCGAGCAGCGGCCAGTCGCCGAGCGACATGGCCACGACGAGGACGAGCGGGACGACGAAGAGAACGCCGACGAAGAGGGCGGTGGGCGAGGCGTACAGCCATCCCTGGATGGCGTGCGCGCGCTGCGCGCGGGTCCGCCCGGGACGTCGCGCGGTCGTGGCGGCGGTGGTCATCGTGGATCCTTCTGTCCGATGCCGTCGGGGCGCTCCGCTGCGGGGAGCACCCCGACGGCGACTGTCACTGCGAGAGGATCTCGGTGATCGCGGCGTTGTCCTCTTCGAGGGTTCCGCCCTCGCCGAGCACCTCGTTGCGCACGAGGGTGAGCCAGGGGCTTCCCGCGGCGTTGAAGGCCTGCTGGAAGCTGACGGCCACGGGGGTGTCGCCCTGGGCGGCGACCTCGTTGATCGTCACGAGGCGCGGGTCGGCCGATGCGTGCTCGTTGTCGGCGAGGTCTCCGCGGGAGACCACGTTGCCGTTCGCCGCGAGGACGTCGACCTGCGTCTCCTCCGACATCATCCACGCGAGGAAGTTCCACGCCTGCGCAGAGAGCTCGGAGTCCTTCGAGATGCCGATGCTGTCGCCTCCGACGAACGTCGAGGCTCCTCCGTCGACGCCGGGGAGGCCCGCGACGCCCGCGTCGAACTCGAGAGCCGGAAGCAGCGTCGCCGGGTACGGCATGATGCCGACCTTGCCCTCCTGGAAGCCGGCGACCCACGTGGCGCCGGTCTCGTCCTCGGAACCGGGCGCGACGACGCCGTCGTCGACGAGGCCCTTCCACGTGCCGTAGATCTCCTGCGCGGCCTCGCCGTCGAGGAGCGACTCGGTGCCGTCCTCGCTGAGGACCTCCTCGCCCGACGCCCAGATCGACGGGAACCACGTGAAGAGGAGGCAGCCGCCGCAGTTGAGGCCGGTCGAGGTGCCGGAGACGCCGTCCAGGCCGAGCGCGTCGACGTCACGGGCGATCTCGGCGAACTCCGCGATCGTCTCGGGTGCCTTCTCGGGGTCGTGGCCCGCCTGCTCGACGAGCTCCTTGTTCCACATCATGACCGACAGGTCGAGCACGAAGGGCAGCGTGTACTCGGCATCGTCGATCGTGCCGGCCGACATGTGGCCCGCGTTGATCTCGTCGGCGTAGTCGAGCTGCTCGACGAGCGGCGAGATGTCCTGGAAGAGCCCCTGTCCCGCCCAGTTCGGCACGTAGACGACGTCGGCGGCGAACAGGTCCGGCAGCCCGCCGGACCCCGCGGCCGCGCCGACCTTCGCGACGTAGTCGTCGTTCGGGACGACCGTGAGCTCCACCTGGTTCTCGTGCGTGGCGTTGTACTCCTCCACGAGCAGCTTGGCCTGCGCCTCGATCGGCGCACGCGTCCACAGGGAGAGGGTGGAGCCGTCGTCCACGCCCTCGGCGGGGATCTCGTCGACCGCAGCCTGGCCTCCGCTGTCGCCCGAGCACGCCGTGAGGCCCACCGCGAGCGCGCCCGCGACGGCGAGTCCTGCGGCGCGCATCGCCGTGCCGCGCCGGATGGTCGTGATCATGTGTCTGCTCCTCTGGCTCTTCGTTGAGCGAGCACGCCGCCGTTGCCGCCGATGCTCGACACGCCGCACGAAAGCTTTCGAAACGGCTTTCGTTGAATCTAGCGGCGGCACTGCGGGGCGTCAAGCACGACGGTGCAGAAATCCATGTAACGGTTTCGAGACTGTGGCACGCTAGAGCGATGAGCACGGAGCGCAACGGGCGGGCCGCCACCCTGAACGATGTCGCGCAGCGCGCGCGCGTCTCGGCGGCGACCGCCTCCAAGGCACTCAACGGCCGCACCGACGTCGCAGCGGCGACGAGGGCTCGCGTGCTGGCGGCAGCCGAGGAGGTCGGGTTCACCCCCAACGCGGTCGCGCGCGGCCTCACCGCCGGGCGCACGAGCACGGTGGGACTCCTCACGAGCGACCTCGACGGCCGCTTCGTCCTGCCCATCCTCATGGGTGCCGAGGACGCCTTCGGCGCGGGGCGCATCGACGTGTTCCTGTGCGACGCGCGCGGCGACGCCGTCCGCGAGCAGCATCACCTGCGCGCGCTGCTCAGCCGGAGGGTCGACGGGATCATCGTCGTGGGCGACCGCACCGATCCCCGCAGGAGCCTCGGCCGCGCGCTGCCGGTCCCCGTGGTGTACGTCTATGCACCGTCCAGCGATCCGCGCGACCTGTCGCTCACGCCCGACAACGTCGAGGGCGGCCGTCTGGCCATCCGCCATCTGCTCGCGTGCGGCCGCAGCCGCATCGTGCACATCGGAGGCGACCCCTCCTATGCCGCCGCGCAGGATCGCCTGAGCGGAGCACAGGAGGCGCTGGCCGCGGCCGGCACGGCCTTCGCGGCGGAGCCGATGCTCGGCGAGTGGTCGGAGCACTGGGGGCGGGCGGCTGCGGCCCTTCTGCTCGAGCGCGATCCGGAGATCGACGCCGTCTTCTGCGGCTCGGACCAGATCGCGCGCGGCGTGCTCGACGCGGCGCGCGACCTCGGACGCGACGTGCCGCGCGACCTCGCGGTGATCGGCTTCGACAACTGGACGGTGCTCGCAGAGAACTCCCGTCCGCGCCTGACGACGGTCGGCGTGGACTTCGAGGCGCTGGGTCGCACCGCCGCGCAGCACCTCTTCCACGCGTTCGACGACAACGGGATCGAGAGCGGCGTCCTGCACACGCCCGTCCAGCTCGTCGTGCGCGGAACGACCATCCCGGTCGGCTGAGCACGGGACACGACGCAGGAGATCCGCGGCCGACACGCCCCGGAATCCGGTTCCCGCGGCTCAGGCCACGGAGAACTCCTGCGCTGTGTCCCGCACACCGCACCCGACGCCCGCGGCAAGCCCTGCATGTCTCACTCTCGGCGGCTTCGCCCCCGCCAGAACCGCGGAGAGTGAGACATGCAGAGCCTGCAGAGCCCCCGACGTGCAGAGCGCGCAGAGCCGTCAGAGCGCGATCGGCGTCCGGCTCGTCAGAAGGCCCGCGTCGGCGAGGAAGCGCTCGAGCGCGATGACGGCGATGCCGGTGGACACGGTGCTCCCGCCGATCGTCGACACGCCGAGCTCGACGTCGGCCCCGGCCGTCCCGGGCGCCTGGTCGCGCAGGTGCTCGCGGGTCGCCGGCAGCAGGCGGTCGCCGAGCGCCCAGGCCGTCCAGCCGGTGAGCGTCACCACCTCGGGGTTGACGACCGCGACGAGATCGGCGAGCGCCGACCCCAGGTACCAGGCGGTGCGCGCGATCGTCTCGTCGACCGCGGCGTCGGGCTCGGGCGCGTCAGCGGCCCCGGCCATCGCCTCGATGAAGTCGCGCTGCGAGTCGAGCGCGAGAAGCGGATGGTCCGGGGCGATCTCGCGGAGGGTCTGCCGGATCCCGGGTGCTCCGACATACGCCTCGACGCAGCCGCGGCGGCCGCAGCGGCACCCGCGACCGTCCAGCGCGAGCAGCGAGTGCCCCCACTCCCCCGCGAGATTCGTCGCTCCGCGCAGGATGCGCCCCTCGAGCACGATCGCGGCGCCGACGCCCGTGCCGAGGTTCACGGTGACGAGACTCGAATGCGACCGGCCGCGCCCGAGCCAGAGCTCCGCCGTCGCGATGACCTTGAGCGGGTTGTCGATGACGAGCGGCAGCCCCACCCGCTCGCGCAGGCGGTCGAGCTCGACGGTGTGCCAGGTCCAGTTCGGCACGAGCACCGAGACGCCGGCGGGCGCCTGCACGAGCCCCGGCAGCGAGACCCCGACGCCGAGCACATCGCCCCGGTCGACGCCGCCCTGCTCGAGCACGCGGTCGAGCGCGCTGCCGATCGCCTCGACGACGGAGTCGGGGTCGAGGAGGTGCTCGTCGCGCTCGACGTCGACGAGCGCGATCTGCGTGAGCGCCGTGTCGAACAGCTCGGCGCGCACGTAGGTCTCGGCGACGTCGATGCCGACCACCCGGCCGCGATCGGGGTTCATCGCCAGCGTCGCCGTCGGCCGCCCGATCCGGCCGACCGTGACCTTGGTCTCGACGACGATGCCCTCGACGAGGAGCTCGCCCACCACCGTGGCGACGGTCGCCGGGCTGAGGCCCGTCGTGCGGGCGATCTCGTTGCGCGTGGTCTCGCCCTGTGACAGCAGGACGTGCAGCACGTCGAGCCGGGACTCGCTCCGGATGTCGCGCGACGTGCGCCTCGAGACAGCCATGTTCACTCCCGCACCGCGGCCATCCGCATCGGGTCCGCCGCCGCGGCGGGCGATCCCGGCGACCGGTCCCCCGCCGGTCGTCGCCAGTATGTCACGGCCCGCACTCCACGATCGTCTCGGGGAGCCCCTCGGCCCGGAGGCGCACGACGGCGCCCGCGTCCGCCCGCACGAACACGGCGAGCCGCCCCTCGAGGGTCCGCCGCTGCGCGCTCGCGTAGGGCGTGACGTCGGCGAGGTCGCCGTTCTCGATCCCGAGCAGCTCTCCGCCGGAGACCTCGACCGAGACGATCCGCTCGTCCCGCGCCGATCCTCCGTCGGCGTCGCGCAGCGCGCACTCGATCTGCACGAGACCGTCGAACGGGGCGCCGTCGAGCGCGAGGCCGACGTCGGCGCAGCGGCGCGCCGCGTGCTCCGAGGCCTCCCAGACGACCGCGTCGAGGCGGGCGGCTGCCCCGCGCGCGCGGAGCTCGTCCCGTGCGACGACGGCGCCGTCGCGGACGATCTCGAGCACGAGCGGCGCGGAACGCACGTCGGTCTCGGCCGTCCAGAAGCCGCCCTCGTCGTCCCATGCGAGCGGGATCGTGTCGCCTCCGCACGTGAGCCGCGGCTCGCCGCCGCCCGCGAAGCAGAGCACCTCGACCCGCTCCCCGCCCTCCCATGCACGCGAGACGGGATGGCTCCAGAAGCTGCGCGGGCCCTCCCCTGCCGGTCGGGTCACGAGATGCGCGACCGGCTCGTCGGTCCACCAGCTGCGCCGCAGATGCCACGTGTGCTTCGCGAAGCCCGCGAGCGTGAGCAGCCCCGCCCCCGAGCCGTGCACGGGCCATCCGTGGGCCTCTCCGAGATAGTCGATGCCGGTCCACAGGAACTGTCCCGCCACGTAGTCGGCCCGCACGACGTGCTGCCACTCGGCGTAGCCGTGGCCGTTCTCGCTGCCCAGCAGAGGCTTGTCGGGGAACCGCGCGTGGTCGGCCTCGTACAGGTGCTCCTTGTAGTTGTAGCCCACGACGTCGATGTCGTCGAGGAAGCCCGTGAGGCTCGACAGCTCGGGGAAGGCCGCCGCGATCGTGACGGGCCGCGTCGGGTCCTTCGCGCGGACGATCGCCGCGAGCCGCCGAGCGATCGTCGTCAGGCGCCGGATGTCCGGACGCGACGGATCGTAGACGCGCTCGGCCGCGGGCTTGCTCGCGTCGTTGTTGCCGGTCATCTCGTCGAAGAGGGGGCTCGCGTACGGGTCGTTCGGGTAGTCGATCTCGTTCCCGATGCTCCACGCGATGATCGACGGATGGCCGCGATGCGCGTCGATCATGGCGACGAGGTCGCGCTCGTGCCACTCCGGGAAGTCCTTGGCGTAGCCCTCATGCCGCGGCGGGTACACGTTGTGCCCCTGCCACCACTTGTTCTTCGGGTTCTCCCACTCGTCGAAGGCCTCGTCGATCACGAAGAGGCCGAGCGCGTCGCAGAGGGCGTACAGCTCGGGGGCGTGCGGATTGTGGGCCATGCGCACGGCGTTCGCGCCCATCTCCTTCAGCCGCAGCAGGCGCCGCAGCCACACCGCCGGGGGCACGGCGGTGCCGAACGGCCCCGCGTCCTCGTGCAGGCACACGCCCGTGAGCGTGCGCGGCTCGCCGTTGACCGAGAAGCCCGCGGCGGGGTCGAAGGCGACCGTGCGGATCCCGACGGTCTGCGTGTAGCGGGCGGATGGCCCCCGGTCGGGCTCAAGGGTCGTCGACAGACGGTGCAGGTGCGGATCAGTGTCGGACCAGAGCTCGGGATCGGGCACGCGCGCCTCGCTCTCGACGTCGGCCGCGCCGCCCGCTGGCACCTCGACGGCCGCGCCGAAGGCGTGCACGCGCCCCGACGTCAGTGAGCGCAGCTCGTGCCGGAGCTGCACCGACACCGGCTCGGGGCCGTCGTTGACGAGGGTCTGGACGACGCGCACGACGGCCTCGTCGGCGTCGGCCGACACCGTCGTGAAGGCCGTGCCGTGCTCACGGAGGCGCACGGCCTCGTGCACCTCGATCTCGACGCCGCGGGTGATCCCCGCGCCGTTGTACCAGCGCGAGTCGGAGAGGTCGGAGTGGTCGACCCGCACGCTCAGCACGAGGTCGTCGTCGGGCGCGTAGGAGAGGATCTCGGTCAGGTCGAACGAGAACGCGGCGTACCCCGACGGCCGTCCGCCGAGGTGGTATCCGTTCGCCCAGACCTGCGCGTTCTTGTAGACCCCGTGGAACACGAGGCGCACATGCGGGGCGTCGGCGAGCTCGCCCATCCGCACGTGGGCGCGGTACCAGCCGACGCCGCCCGGCAGATATCCCGTGCCGCTCGAGCAGTCGCGCGAGAACTCCTGCTCGACGCTCCAGTCGTGCGGCACCCTCACGGCACGCCATGCGGCGTCGTCGAAGCCCTTCTTCCACGCGTCGGGCTCGTCGCCGAGGTGGAAGCGCCAGGGGATGATGGGGTTCGCGCGCACGCGCCTACCTCTCGCTCGAAGAGTCGATGTACCGGCTGAAGACCCGGTCGAGCACGCTGCCGATGACGATGGCGAGCCCGCCGAATCCGATGAGGAGCCACAGCAGGCCGTAGCCGGTGGCCTGCGGGGAGAAGATCGTGACGACCGCCGACAGCACGAGGACGGTCAGGATGAGGAACGTCGAGAGCGGGTGCCGCAGGGAGAGGAGCCGCGCGTTCCGGAGGACCTCGGGGATGGTCCCCTCGAAGGTGGCGAGATAGGGGAAGACGTAGACGGCCCACGCGACGCAGAAGAACACGACGACGTACCAGATCGCGAGGAGGGCGAACTCGAGCATCGGCGGGACCCCGACGCCGTTCACGACGACGAACCATGCGGCGAGCGCCGCGCCGACGAGCAGCATGAGCAGCCACAGGGCCGTCGCCTGGCGGAGGTTCCGCCGGAAGGACCGAACGAAGTCGCCCGTGACCGATTCGCACGCGCCCGTCGCGAGCCTCCGCCCCGTGAAGCTCAGCGCGGTGAGTGATGCGCCGATCGTCACGACGGGCAGCGACGCCACGATGAACAGGCCGTTGAGGATCATCGCGTCGGCGACGCGCGTGAGAAACCGCATGAGCGCGGAGTCCGCCGCGAAGATGCCGTTCATCCTCTCCCCTTTCGAGATCGGGCGGGCCCGCAGTGCGCGGGCCCGCCCTTGCCGGTGCAGGCGCTCAGTCGCCTGCGGTCACTGGCTCTCCGCCCAGGCGTCCATGTCGGCCTGGACCGAGGCGAGGGCGTCCTCGTAGCCCGCGTCGCGGAGCTTCTGGCGCATCTCCTCGATCGCGGCCTCGGGGTCGTCGAACTTGCCGTACTGCAGCTGCGGGATGTACTCCGAGAACACCGCGCCCATGGCGGCGAGGGTCGGATCGATCGCGTCCTTGTTGAACAGGAGGGTCGAGTACGGGTAGTCCTTCGCCTCGGCGTCGAGCTGGTCGTAGAGCTCCTGCTTGTTCTCCGCGTCGGTGACCCGCGGCAGCTCGTACTCGTCCATGCGGCCGGCCCAGAAGTTGGCGCCGAGCGCGTCGGTCGACGGGTCGTAGCCCTCGGGGTTGTCGAGCTTGCCGTCGTCCGTGATGACGTAGTCGGTGCCCTCGATGCCGTAGTTGATGAGGCGGTACGACTCCTCGTCGTTGCGGAGCATGTCGTACACCTCGAGCGCCTTCTCCGGGTTCGCCGAGGTCGCGCTCACGGCCATCGCGCCGTGCGTGAGGATGTCGCGGAAGTAGTTGCCGTTCTCCTGGCCCCAGTAGAAGAACTTGGGGTCGGATCCGGGCTGGCGCTCGTTCATGTTGTGCACGATGCCGCCCACGAACGTCTGGGTGTGGTGCTGGTCGGCGCCCGACAGACCCGAGTAGAAGAGCTCGCGGGTGTCGCCGTCGTAGTTGAGCGCGTCCTCGCGCCACACCCCGATGTCGTTCCACTCCTTGGCGAGCTCGGCGGCCTCGAGCAGCTCGTCGCCCTCCATGTACCAGGACGTGACCGTGTACGGGTCGGACTCCGACGTCTGGAACGGGTAGTAGATGCCCGCGCTGATCTGCTGGATCGTCTGCAGGTCGGTGTGCCCCTGCAGATAGCCCGTGAGGGCGGCCTCGTTCGTGCCGGCGACATCCCACGGGTAGGCCTCCGGCTTGTTCTCCTTGACCCACTGGAAGTAGGTCGTGAAGTCCTCGAAGGCCGTGATCTCGCCGTTCTCGAAGCCCGCCTCGGCCGCCCAGTCCCCGCGGTAGAAGAACCCGTGGTTCGTCCACTGCGTGAAGTTGTCCTCGGGGATGAAGTAGATCTGCCCGTCGTCGAGCTTCGTGAGATCCCAGTGCCCGTCGGCCTCGACCTGCTCCCACGTCTTCGGCGCGTGCTCCTGGAGCATCTCCTCCGACAGCGGCAGGAAGGCTCCCTTCTCCGCGTTCTCCCACGCGAACAGCCAGTCCGTGGCCGTGGTGATGAGGTCGATGTTCGAGTCGCCGGAGAGCAGCTGCACGTTGTACTGCGTCTGCCAGTCGGCCCACTCGACGTAGTAGAGGTCGAGCGTCGCGCCCACCTCCTCGGCGAGGCGCTCGTTGAGCTTCTCGAGCATGGCCTCGACGCGCCCGTTGGTCGGCTTGTCGCCGAGCACGAGCATCGTGATCTCGGCGGTGCCGCTCGACTGCTCGCCGCTGCCGGCGGTGCACGCCGACAGCATGCCCGCGCTGACGCCCACGGCGAGCAGCGCTGCTCCCGCTCGGACGATGTTCCTTCTCATGTGAGACTCCTTCGGCTCATTCCTGGTGGAGGGGTGGGATCGGGTTCAGCCCTTGACGGCGCCGACGGTGATGCCGGTGACGAAGTACTTCTGGACGAACGGGTAGACGAGGAGGATCGGGCCGGTCGCGATCACGGCGCTCGCCATCTTGAGGGTGTTGCTCGGCAGCTCGGAGATCACCACGTTGTCGCCGGCGACCGAGTTGCGCAGCGCGTTCGCGGTGTTGATGACGTTGTAGAGGTAGTACTGCAGCGGCTTGAACTCCACGGAGCTGCCGAGGTAGAGCGATGACAGGTACCACTCGTTCCAGTAGCCGAGGGCGAGGAAGAGGCCGATCGTCGCGAGCGCCGGCTTCATCATCGGGAGCGTGAGCTGCGCGAAGATCCGGAAGTCGCCCGCGCCGTCGACCTTGCCCGACTCGACGATCTCGTACGGGACCGTCCGCATGAAGTTCTTCATGAGGATGATGAGCCACGGCGTCATGAGCAGCTGCAGGAAGACCGCGAGGTAGCTGCCGCGCAGCCCCAGGTCACGCCCCACCCAGAGGAAGGTCGGCGCGAGGCCCGCGGAGAACAGCGTCGTGAAGTAGATGAAGAACGAGATGACGTTGCGGTACCGGAAGTCGCGGCGGAACAGGGCGTACCCCGTCATCGAGATGATGAAGAGCCCGATCGCCGTGCCCGCGACCGTCATGATGATCGTCACGGCGTAGGAGCCGAGGATCTGCCGAGGCGAGTTGAAGATGTACTCGTACGCCGTGAGCGTGAAGCCCTTCGGCCACAGTCCGAACCCGCTCTTCATGATCTCGGACTCGCTCGAGAACGACGCCGAGATGATGAGGATGAACGGCAGCGCGCAGAACAGCGAGAAGAGCGCGATCGTCACATACGAGATCGCCTTGAGCGTGTAGTCGCTCTTCGCGAGCTTGATGGTCGTCGGCCGCCCGGTCGGGCCGCCGCGGCGCTTCCTCGCGTTCGCGGTCGTGACCGCCTCGGTGACCGTGGGCGGGGGGACGAGCGTCTCAGAAGATTGCATAGTCCTTGTTCATCCTTCGCACGACCCAGTTCGCCGTCATCACGAGGGCGAAACCGAAGAGGGACTGGTAGAGGCCGACCGCAGTCGACGTCGTGAAGTTGTTCTGCGACATGACCATCCGGTACACCGAGGTCTCGATGATGTCGGTGGTCGAGAACAGGGCGGCGTTGTTGCCGATGAGGTTCCAGAACAGGCCGAAGTTGCCGTTCATGATCCCGCCCAGCGAGAACAGCAGCAGGATGATGAACGTCGGCTTGAGGCTCGGCAGGATGACGTAGCGGATCCGCTGCCACGCCGAGGCCCCGTCGATCGCCGCGGCCTCGAACAGCGTCCGGTCGATGCCCATGATCGCCGCGAAGTACACGATCGACCCGTACCCGGTGCTCTGCCAGAGGTGGACGAGGATGATGATGAGCGGCCACGCGCCCGCCGTGCTGTAGATCTTGATCGGGTCGCCGCCGGTCGACTCGATGAGGGCGTTGAGCGCGCCGGTGTCGTAGTTGAGCAGGTTGAACGCGATCACGCCGATGAGCACGACCGAGATGAAGTACGGCAGGAACATCACCGTCTGCGTGACCTTCTTGAAGTACTTCGAGGCGATCTCGCTGAGCATGATCGCGAGCGCGATCTGCAGGATGTTCCCCAGCACGATGAACGCGAGGTTGTAGAGGATCGTGTTCCGCGTGAGCAGCCAGAGCTGGCCCGATTTGATGAGGAACTCGAAGTTCTGGAACCCCACGAACGGGCTGCCGAAGATGCCGTCGCGGTAGTTGAAGTTGGTGAACGCGATCCAGATCCCGGGGAGCGGCGCATAGCTGAAGATCGCGAAGAACACGATCGCCGGGATGCACATGAGGATGAGCACCCTGCTGTGCGTGAGATCCTTCAGCAGCCGTCGTCTGGGCTGCACCCTGTCCGTCACGGACATCCTCTGCCTCTCTGCAGTCGGAGCGTCGGCTCCATCGCCGACGGGTGTCTCTTCGACGATAAATCTAACCGTCGATGAAACTAGGAAGACAGTAGCGATCCCCCGCCGGCTTGGCAAGAGCCGCCTTCGTGAAGCGGTCGGAATCGGTCGCGGGTGCCCCGGCCGCGGCCGGGGCACCCGCGCGCGCTCAGCCGCAGGTGGCGGCGGGGTAGCCCACCGTCACGGGCACGCCGTCCGCTCCGGTGAAGATCGTCTCGCCTGCCGTCGCCGAGGCGGCTCGGACGGCGATCGCGGCCGAGGCAGCGTGTCCTGGCGCGAGCTCGTCGAGGACGCGCCCTCCGTACGCGCTCTGCACCGCGACATCCGCCGCGCCGTCCGCCGTGTTGCGCGCGGTCGCGACGAGCTGGACCTTGCCTCCCACGCAGCGGCTCGTCACGGCGGGCTCGACCGCGGCGTCGACCGCGCCGACCGCGAGCACCGGGATCTTGAGGTACGAGCCCGGCGTCGCGAAGACGAGACGCACGGCCGAGGCGAGCACCGGCTCGAAGGTGAACGACGTGGGCGAGCCGTTCGCGCTCGGGACGACGTCCTGCGCGGTCGTCGGGTGCCAGGTGCCGTGCGCGTCGCGGTACTCGACGCTCACGCCCGTGATGGTGCCCTCGCGGTTGGTGAAGCCGACCCGATCCACGATGTGGGCCTCGACGGGCTCGATCGTGAGCGTCGCCTGGTCGCGCTTCGTGCTGTCCCACGTCGACCACGAGGTCGCGGCGCTGCCGTCGCACGCGTTCGCGGGCGGCATCGTCTCGTACTGCGTCTGGTGGAAGCTCGCCGTGACCGTCGTGCCGTCGGCACCGCACACATCCCGCACTCCCTCGGCGCCCCACAGCTGCACCTCGGAGATCGACTGCCACACGTTCGTCGCGGTCTTCAGCTGCAGGCGGACCCCGCTGGTCGCCGGGATGCCCGACATGTCGAGCTTCGCGACGGGTGCGGTGGCCGAGGCGTCCTGCGCGAGGTCGACGCTCGCGTTCGCCGACACCCAGGCCCCCGATGCGTCGAGGTACTCTGCGGCGATGGTCGACGGCCACGTCGCGCCTGCGCCGTCCTTGTAGGTGTGCACGACGACCTCGTCGACGTCCTGCGGGAAGGCCCAGGTGTACGACAGCCAGCTGCTCTTGGGGTACACGCCGCCCCCGACCCAGTCGTCCCAGCCCTTGCCCTTGACGTTGCCGTCGGCCGTCGTGCCGGCGAGATCCTGGCGGCTCGATGCCGCCACCGCGGCGTCGAGCGCGAGGTTCACGATGCCGGGCGTCGCGACCTCGATCGTGCGGGTGAACGTGCGCCCCGCCGTGAACGTCGCATCGGCCGCCAGGGTGCCGGTGATGAGCTGCGTGCCCCGCTCGTCGAACGACGTCGCGCTCCACGTCACCGCGACCTCGGCCGTCGCACCGTCGACCGCGACCGGGACGGTCTCGGGCAGCTTCGCGGAGAAGTCCTCCCCCGGCTCGACGGTCTCCGGCAGGCGGTCGTCGACGACCGACCAGATACCCTCGCCCAGACCGTGCTCGTCGAAGTACGACGCATCCCAGCCGGCGCCCCAGCGCTCCGGGTCCTCCGTCGCGGGATTGCGCATCTCGGCCCGGCCGTTCTCGCCGATCGTGATCGGCAGCCACACGTAGGTCGAGTCGGCGGCACCGGAGTTCCAGCGATCGCCCATGTAGACGAAGCGGCCGCCGCCCAGGTCGAGCACGTTCGTGGACTGCGAGCCGAACGTCGTGCGGCGCACGTCGCCGACCGAGAGGAGACCGTCGCCGCCCTCGGGGATCGCGTTGTACGCGACGTTCTCGTAGGCGTCGTCGGCCTGGACGCCGCGGATCCACGACCCGAGGATCGTGTCAGCCGTGTGGTACGTCTGCGGGTTCGGCGCCCAGCCCGTCGCGCCCGATGCGACCACGTAGTACCGGCCGCTGTGCTGGAAGAGCGCGGGCGCCTCGAGCATGCCGCACTCCTTGACGATCTGGAAGTCCTCACCGCGCACGGGCGCCTCCGGAGTCCCGTCCGCGAAGAGATAGGGGAAGCGGCCGTCCTCCGAGTACTGCCCCGCGTCGGCCATGTCGGTGTCGGTCGTGTGCGTGACGTTCGTGTACGACGCGTCGAGCTCCGCGATGTAGAGCGAGCGGTTCTCCTCCGAGGAGTAGACGATGTACGCCGTGCCGTCGTCGTCCTGGAACACGGTCATGTCGCGGGCCTGGCCGGGAACGGCCGCCGAGATGCACGCCTTGTAGTCGGTGCGGTTCGGCATCCGGTAGACGCCGGTCATCTTGAAGGGCCCGGTCGGGCTGTCCGAGACGGCCACGCCCGCCATCGAGCGGGCGTACATGCTCCCGCCCGGGCTCGTCTGGCCATCCGAATGCCACCACAGCACCCACTTGCCCGTCGCCTCGTTGAAGAGCACCTTGGGCCGCTCGAAGATCGTCGTGTAGTCGGCCGCGTCGTTCGTGTTGAGGTAGTAGTTCAGCTCGGCGATGCGCTCCGTGCGCGGCTGACCCGCGTCGTCGACCGTGTCGTAGAGGGCGTCGAAGTACTCCGTCTCGAGTTCGGAGGCGTCGGACACCGAGCGCAGCACGACGCCCTGGTCGACCCAGTTCACGGTGTCGTACGACTTGTAGGCGTGCACGCCGGGGCTGCCGTAGTAGCCGTTGCTGCGGTCTTCGCCGTACCAGTAGTAGACGGTGCGGCCGTCCTCCTCGGCGGTCACGATCTGGCCGCCGTGCGCCTGGATGTGCGCGCCGTTGTCATCGAGCCACAGCGGCTGGAAGTAGTCGGGCGCGCTGCTGCCCGGATCCTGGATGGCCGGATACGACGTGTACGTCGTCGGCTCGCCGACCGGGACCTCGGCGGTCGCCGGCCCCGCCAGGGACATCGTCAGGGCGGCGGCGAGAGTCAGCCCCGCCGCGGCCGTCATGGTTCTCTTCAACATCACTCCCTCGTGAGCGAGGCGACGCCGCCTCGCGGATGTTTGCGTGAACATCAGTCAAGCGGGAGTCCGCATCGCGCGGCAACCATGCCTTCGTGGAAGCGATCGCAATCGATCATGCGGGCGGATGGCCGGGACGGACGGCTCGCCGCCCGGCGCCTGTGGCCGCGATCTCGCTAGGGCAGCGTCGTGTACCCGTCGGAGGCGAGCTGCATCCACAGCGCGAGGTGGAAGTCCTGGTCGTTCGCGAGCGGATCCGCGCTGTGGGCGGGCACTCCATCCACCGAGGAGGGCATCACGAAGGCGCACGTCGCAGAGCCGTCGTCGCCGTAGTTCGCCATGTTCGCCCGCAGGATCCGGTCGGCGAGCGCATCCGTCGCCGATGTGCGCAGCTCGGAAGGCAGGCGCAGGAGCACCCCTGCCGTGAGGGCGCTCCAGTAGTGGGGGAAGACATCCCCCCACTGCCTGCGCTGACCGAACCAGTACCCGTCCCAGTGCCGGATGGCGATTCCGCCGAGGCGCGCGTGCGGCTGCGGGCCGCCGAAAGCGAGCAGCCACGGAAGCCGTTCGCGGATGGCCTCGAGCAGCGCCTCGTCGCCGGTGAGCGCGTGCGCGTCGATCAGCAGGTTGAGCAGCGGCGCCACGATGGCCTGCTCGTAGGCGACCTCGTGCCCGGGAAGGTCCGCGCCGCGGGCGGCGTACTGCCGCGCGCTTTCGACGACGGCCGAGCGGAGCGCGCCCGCCCGACCGGAGGCGCCCGCGACGGCGAGCGCGCTCGCGACGGCGACAGCGACCTCGGAGAACCCGATGGTGAGCACCTTCCCGATCCCGAGCTCGAGGGCGCGCTCGAGGATCCGCGCCGCGAGCTCGAGGTCCTCCGCGCGCCGGCGGTGCGCGTGCCGGAGGAGGAAGAAGCGCGCGAGCCAGGGCGAGTCGTAGAGCCGGATGCCCGCGTGATGCTGCTGGGAACCGCGCCGCGGGGCGGCGGTGTCGTCGAGGAGGTGCTCCCGCGCGAAGCCCGCCCAGCCGTCGAGCGCGTCGTCGACCTCCGCGCCGAGCCAGCCGCGGGCGACACCGTGCTGGAGCATGATCGCCACCCCGATGCGCTCGGACCCGTCGGTCCAGTCGGACCAGCCGTTCGTGAGCTGCGTCAGGCGCGTGCGGGTGTCGACGGGCAGGATGGCGTGGGAGAGCAGTCCTGGGCGCTCGCGGCCGAGCTGATACCGCATGACGAACTCCGCCCGCTTCCGGACGGCGTCGGCCACCGAGTCGTGGAAGAGCACCTCGCTGCGCGCGCCGTCGCCCAGCCGGATCGCGTAGAGACCGTGCACCCGAGCAGTGATGCGCGCGCCGGCGGGCTCCGTCACCACCTCCACCCCGCCCGCCGCCCGGACCTCGCACGGCGTTCGGATGGAGATGGGCTCCCCGACGGTCGCCGCCAGCGCCGAGAACTCGGCGGGCGCGTGGGTCGCCTCGATGAAGGACGCGATGTCGCTGTGCCAGCCGAGCTCCCAGCCGAGCACGTATTCCGCCCCGGCGTCGAGCGCCAGCGCGGGCTGACCGCCGAAGGCATCCGGGTTGCGCGCCCGATCGGTGACGTTGAGCACGAGATGCCCTCGCGCGTTCGAGATCGTGTTCGCGTTCCGCGTCTCGACCGAGTACGACCACAGTTCACCCTCGGTCACTCTCAGCCCGAGGACGTGCCCCCGACCGTCCATCGGCTGGGCGGCCACCCACGCCCATCGTCCGCCAGTGAAGACGTGCGCGTGCACCCGCCTGGTCAGAGCGTCGAGCGCGCCAGGGTAGAGGTCGGCGAAGGGAGTCTGGACCCCGAGACCTGTGATCCGGATGGCGCTGTCCGAGGTGTTGCGGAACCGATAGGTCTCCCGCAGCAGGTCGCCACCGCGACGCTCGACGTCGACGACCAGCGGGCCGACCTTGTACGCGGCCCGCACGACGTCGCCGTCCATCTCGAGCTCATGCGGAGCGTTCCATCGGCCGGCGAACGTGTCCGCGACGACGTGCCCGCTCCCCCATGCGTGCTCGAGGGAGTGCCAGGGTGTCCGCCCGTCGAGGAGGTAGGTGCGCTCGGGGGCGGTGTCGTCGACGAACTGCAGCGGGCTTCCCGTCCCCGCGTCGAGGAGAGCACGCCCCGAACCGAGGCGCAGCTCGATCTCGCGCGCCACGGCGCGCTCGACGGGGTCGACCGCGATGGTCGTCTCCTGGTCGATGGTCTCTGTCGACGTCATGCGGTCGCTCCGTCTCGTCGTGCCATGTCAGCCCTTGATCGATCCGGCGACGCCGCCGATGACCTGCCGCTGGAGGATGAGGTAGAACACCACGAGCGGCAGGACCCCGAGGACCATCATCGGGAAGAGCGAGGTCCAGTCGATCGAGAACTGGCCGATGTTGCGGTACACCTCCTGCAGGATGACCTGCTTCTCACGGGACTGCAGGAAGTAGAGCGGGCCCATGAAGTCGTTCCACGCGCTGAGGGTGTTGAGGATGGCCACGGTCACCACTGCGGGGCGGAGCAGCGGGAACACGATCGTGACGAAGGTGCGGATCGTCCCCGCGCCGTCGATGCCCGCCGCCTCCTCGAGCTCGCGCGGAACCGTCGTCGTGAAGGCGTGGAACAGCAGGGTCGCGAAGGGCAGGTTCACCGCGACGTTGATCAGGATGACCGCGAGCGGGCTGTTCATGAGGCCGAGCGCCTTGACCACCTCGTAGAGGCCGAGGATCGACATCTGGTACGGGAACATCAGCCCCGAGAGCAGGGTGAGGAACGCGATCGAGGCGACTCGGCTCCCGGACTTCCGGCTGAGGGCGTACCCGGCCGGCGCCCCGAGGAGCACGACTCCCGCAACCGACCCGACCGTGATGAGGAAGGTGTTCAGGAACGCACGCGGATACTCCATCTTCACGAAGGCATCGACGTAGACGGTCAGGTCGAACGACGCGGGCAGGCCCATCGGATTCGCCGCGGCCTCGGCCGGCGACTTGAACGTGGTGACGACGAGGTAGTAGATCGGCACGAGCACGAGCACCGCGAGGATGCTCAGCACGATCAGCGCGAGGATCGAGGTCCGCCGGCGGCTGCGTCGGAGGGAGGGCATGCGGATGACGGTGGACGCGCTCATGAGTACCTCGCCTCGAGTCGACGGAACAGACGCAGGAGCAGACCGCCGACGAGCAGGCTGACGATGAGGAAGAGCACGCCGAACGACGCCGCGAGGCCGTAGTTCCCCTCCGAGAACTTGCGGTACATGAGGGTCAGGACGGTCTCGGTCGCGAAGCCCGGACCGCCGTTGGTCATCGAGATCACGATGTCGAACACCTTGAGGCCGGAGATGAGTCCCGTGACGAGCGTGATCTGGAAGGCCGGGATGAGGCCCGGCAGGGTGACGGTGCGGAACGACCGCCACCGCCCCGCACCGTCGAGCGCGGCCGCCTCGTAGAGATCGGGGTTGATGGTCTGCAGGGCCGCGAGGTAGATGATCATCTGGTAGCCGAACCACTGCCACACCTGGGTGACGATGATGCTGCCGAGCGCGAGATCCGGGTCACCCAGCCAGTTGACGTTCGACAGCCCCACGGAGCGCAGCAGCACGTTCAGCAGGCCGTAGTCGTTCGACGAGAAGATGTAGCTCCACAGGTATCCGACGACGAGCACGCTCAGCACGGCCGGGCCGAAGAAGATCGTCCGGAATCCGCCGCGGAACGGGATCCGCCCGTGCAGCAGCAGCGCCACGGGCAGCGCGATGGCGTTCTGCAGGACGACGACCGCGACCGCGTAGAGCAGCGAGTGCTGGATCCCGGCGAGGATCTGCGGGTTGGTGAGCGCTTCGACGTAGTTCTCGAGCCCGATGAAGGCGACGTCCTGGCTGTGGTTGCTCTGGTCCGTGAGGCTCAGCACAGCGGTGCGGACGACCGGGATGATGAAGAACACCGCGAAGATCGCGAGCGCCGGCGCGACCATGAGGATGTAGGGGGCGTTCGCCCGAAGCCGTGGCCGGCGGGCGCGGGCGCCGCGCCCGATCGAAGCCGAAGGCTCAAGGCGCGGCCCGCGCGCGGCGGGCGCCGGGCGCAGCTGCTGCGTCGTCATGCGGTGTCTCCTGTCCGGGGCACGGCCGCATGCGGCGGCCGCGCCCTCGCGGCTCAATAGCGGATCGAGTCAGCCTGGCTGTCGAGCTGGGCGATCAGATCGTCCGTGGTCTGCTGTCCGCTGATCACGCTCTGAAGTCCCTTGGTCAGGGTGTCGAGCATGGTCTGGGCCGGCATGTTCACACCCCACCGGTCCCATGCGACCGCGACGCGCCCTTCGTCGAGCAGAGGGGCGACGAGCTCGTACTCCGAGGGGAACGTGCCCTGGACGCCGTCGAGGTAGCTGAACGCGCCGGGGTTCGCGTCGACGACCGCCTGCTGCGCCTCGGGCGACGCAAGCGCACGCAGCGCGGTGAGCGCCGCGTCCGGCTGGTCGCTGTCGGCATTGACGCCCATGCTCGCCGCCGGCCCGCCCAGCAGCCACTGGTTCTCGGCGTCTCCGCCGACGTGGGAGAACATGCCGAAGTCGAGACCGGCGTCCTTGATCGCCTGGTAGTCCCACGGACCGCTGATGTACATGGCCGCCTCGCCGTTGGTGAACTCGGCGACCGCCTGTGACAGCGGAACGCCGACCATCTCCGGCGTGAGGACGCCGTGCTCGATCACCTGACTCCAGTCCGAGAGGGGATCGTTCCAGTTGCCATCGAGGGTCGCCTCGCCGTACGCGAAATCCGTGTCGAGCTGCACGCTCCCGTCGCCGTTGTTGTAGTAGGCGTTCTCGAGGTAGCCCATGAGCGAGTGGATGGCCTTGTCGCTGTCGGCGAGGCCGGCGGCCATCGGCTGGATCCCCGCAGCCGTCAGCTTGTCGGCGGCGTCGAGGAACTCGTCGAACGTCGTCGGCACCTCCGCGCCTGCTTCTTCGAAGAGCGCCTTGTTGTAGAAGATGCCGGAGAACCAGCCGTAGGAGGGGACCCCGAAGACCCGACCCTCGGCATCGCTTGCGAGAGCGAGGCCGACCTCGCTGAAGCCCTCGATGACGTCGTCGTCGCTGAGGTCGACGAGATTGCCCGCGGCCACGCGCGCCGGGAAGCTCGCGCCGTCCATGATGATGTCCGGCCCCTCGCCCGAGGCGAGCTGCGTGCTGAGCCAGGTGTTGTACTGATCCAGGGGGACCTGCGTGTACTCCAGCGTGATGCCGTCGGCGGCGAGGAGCTCGTTCGCCGCCTCGAGCGTGCTGCCGATCACGCCGTCTTCATACCAACCGGCGATCGTCACTGTGCCCGCGTCGTCGCCATCGTCCGTCGCTGACGAGCACGCGGCCAGGGCGGCCGAGGCGGTGAGTGCGACCGCCGAAGCAGCCGCCGCGCGCATCCAAGCCCGACGTCGAGTCATCGGAGTTCCTTCCATGCCGTCGCCAGCGGCGGCCGATTCGTGATTCGATGCGCATCGATTCGATGCGCATCGACAGACTAGACGCCGAGGCGGGTCAACGCAAGCGGACGCACGGACGCCTGCGCGCCGCGATCAGTGCGGCCGCGCGGTCGTGCGACGTCGTGTGAGTCTCGGGGAGACGAGCTGCACGCCCCGTTCAGCCGGGCGCCCATCCAATCGCGCGAAGAGACTCTCCATCGCGAGCCGAGAGACCTCACGCGGCTCGGGCGAGATGTTCGTCACCGGGATGCGGAATGCCTCGGCCGTGCTGTCGGTGCAGACGCCGACGAGCGAGACGTCCTTCCCGGGCATGACCCCGGCAACCTGCAGGATCTGCAGGGTCATGTCGATCGCCTGCGGGGTACGGGCGATGACGCCCGCCCGCACCGCGGCGAGCTCTGCCGCCTGAGACTCGAAGCGCGTGAAGCCCGCCCACCCTTCGGCGTCCGGCTGATAGATCGATACCGCGATGCCTGCGTCGGCTGCCGCGCTCTCGACGCTCTCGGCGAACTGCGCGACGAAGCCGAACTGGTCTGCCCGAACCACAGGACTCTCGCCGATGAGCGTGATGTGCCGATGGCCCGCCTCCGCGAGTTCGCGAACCGCCAGACGGCCGGCTGCCTCGACGTCGACGTCGACGCAGTCGAGATCGCGCGGGTCATCCGGTATGCCGATCAGGACGACGGGCACCTGCACGGAGTGCGCAGCCGGGACGCGGTCGTCGTCGCGGCGGATGTCCATCAGCACGATTCCGTCGACGATCGCGCGTCCCGCGAGCCGCTGGAGGCCGGCAGGGCCCTCGTCCTCGGTCACGAGCACGACGTCGTAGTCCCGCTCCCTGCAGAAGGACGAGATCGTCTCGATGAAGGGCAGCAGAGCGGCCACATCCGTATTGGCGGCGAACCGGACGACGAGTCCGACGACATTCGTGCGACGACCCGCGAGGGCCCGGGCGCCGGCATTGGGGTGGTAGTCGAGCTGGCGCATCGCGGCCTCGACGCGCGCACGGGTCTCGGCGGAGATCGATCGCGTGCCGCTCATCACGTACGAGACCGTGCTCTGCGAGACGCCAGCCAGCCTCGCCACATCCGCGCTCGTCGCCATCCAGACCTCCTCGTCGAGTCTAGGACTCCCGTCGATGCGCATCGGCTGCCGCGAGGCGGGGCGCGGGAAGAGCGAATGGCTTGGACGGCGCGCACGGCGGGACACCACGCAGGAGTTCTGACGCGGAAAGGGGCGGGAACCCGGTTCCCGCCCCTCGATCCGCTCGGATCTCCTGCGCTGTGTCCCGCTGAGCACCGGCGGGGTCACCCCCGGACGGTCCGGAGGGCGGCGGCTCGTGGCCGCCGCCCTCCCGTCACCGGCAGGTGAAGGCGGCGTACCCCGCCGAGGAGGTCCCCGTCTCCTCGCCGGCCGTCGCGGTGGCGTCGACCGCGCCCGCCGGAACCTCCTTCTCACGGGTCTTGAACGCGACCGAGACGCTGTCTCCGGGCTCGACGCCCGCGAACGTCTTCTTCCCGTAGGGCGAGCGGATCTCGATGTCCGCGGCCGCGCTTGCGTCGTTGGTCGCCTTCACCGCGATCACGCCCTTCGCGCCCACGCAGCGGCCGTCGACCGACACGGCGACCGAGACGGGGTTCTCACCGCCGCCTGCCCCGACGATGACCGAGGCGGTCGCCGTCTTGTCGCCCGCATGGTCGCTCTGGACCGTTCCCGCCACCTCGAACTCGCCCTCCGAGGCGTACTGGGCCGGATCGATCTCGTCCCAGACCACCGGAAGCGTCTCCTTCGAGCCGTCGTTGTACAGCACCGACGTGCTCTCCGGCAGCGCAGGTGCGACGCCGACGGAGGTGTGGACGGAGACCGTGTCGACCTGGTTGATCGTCAGCTCGTGCGTCGAGCGCACCCAGACCGTCGCCTTCGCGGTCGCCGAGGCACCCTCGACGATGCCGCGCACCTCGAAGCTCCCCTCGGCCGCGACCTGGTCCTCCGTCACCGGTGCCCACGTGACCGCGGCGAGCGCTCGGCTGTCGTCGGCGTACGTGACGCCGACCTGCTGCGGCAGGGTCGGCAGCGCACCCACATCCGTGCGGACGTCGGTCTCGTCGATCGCCGCGGGGGCCGCCGAGAAGACGTCCCATTCGCTGACGCCGACGGCCGAGTACGATGTCCCGGCCGCATTCGGCGAAGCCTCGAAGGTCGCGCGCAGTGCCGTCGTCGTCACCATGTCGAACGTCGTCGCGTTGGTCCCGGTGCGCTCCGTCCCGTAGCCGGATGCGTTCGGGACGTCGACCCACGCTCCCTCGGCGTCGAGGTACTGGATCTTCCACGATGTCGGCACCGCGACGCCCTCGCCCGTTCCGGCCGCGGAGTCCGTCCAGAACATGATCTCCGACCCGGCGACGCGCACCGGCTCCTCCCACGTGTACTGCAGCCATTGGGAGGCGGGACGATCCCCGGACCAGGTGCCCCAGATCTGGGCCTGATCGCCGCCCTCGTTCACACCGCTGCCGTCGTTCACAGCCGTGACGCGGTTCCATCCGGCCGTGTACGAGGCGGTCGGGGTAGCCGACGGTCCGACGTCCGTTCCGCCGTCTGCAGCCTCGCCGTGGATGACGACGTCGTCCGAGACCGAGTGCTCGCCATCCGTCGCAGTGAGCCGAAGGCGGTACTCGCCCGCGACCGTGAAGCGCACGATCGTGTTCGCGCGGTCGGCGTGCTCGATGAAGGCATCGCCACCCTCGGGTGCGGACACGACGCTCCACGAGACGGTGAGCGGATCGGAGGGAGCACCGTCGTCCTTCACGATGCCCGTGAGCTCGGCTCGTCCGGCGCTCACCGCTCCCGCCTGCGTGTAGGCGAGGACGCTCGGGGCGGCGTTCTCCGCCGCTCCGACCGGCTCCCCGGTCCGGAGCACCTCGAGCTCCTTGAGCCCGGTCTTGTACCCCTCTGCGTGCGCCACGGAGATGCGGATGCGCTGCGTCGTGATCTCGGGGAACCGCGCCTCGTTCAGGTTCGGCTGCGGCACGGTCGGCGCCTCGACGGCACCGGGCACGGCTTTCCATCCCGCGCCGTCCCAGTACTCGATGCCGTACCGCGAGGGCTCGGCGTAACCGGACGCCGTCGCGCTCGAAGACGTGTCGTAGAAGTACGCGCGCACCGTGTCCACGGCCTGCGGCGATCCCAGGTCGATCTCGAGCCAGTCGGTGGCGTTCGGCGATCCGGCCGTGCCCCAGAAGGGCTCGTTGATCGTCGTGCCGTTGACTGCGGCATTCGCGGGGCGGCCGTCCGCCGAGAATGACGCCGTCACCGGGCGCCCCTCAGCCAGATTCTCCGCCGCGTGGGAGGAGATGTCCTGTCCGGCCTTCGCGAACAGGTCGACGACACGGGAGTCGTCCGCGTACACCACGTCCTGCGGCGACCGGAGCGCAACCGGGGCCGCGTCGATGACCTTCGGCTCGGACACCCCGTTCACGACGTCCTCCTCGAAGGAGACCTGGCCGGTCGCGGGGTCGTAGACGACATGGGTGAGAGCGTCGACCGTGAACGCCCGGTCGCCGTCGACGAACACGGAGTAGCCCTCGGGCACCGAGTCGCCGTACGGGCGCTCGCCGTCTCCCGGTTCATCCCATGTGATCGTGAGATCGCTGCCGTGATACGAGACGTTGTTCACGGTGAAGTGCGGCCAGTCGATGTCGATCGGGTAGAGCTCGATCCTGTCGTCCGTGCGGGGCTGCAGGCCCATCGCGTCCTCGATCATCGTGAAGTTCGTCGTCCCGAGGATCGTGTGGTGGATCCACGAGCGGTACCCGATGCTCTGCGGATCGGCGTCCCCGTCGGCCCAGAACTCGTTCGCGTCAGGAAGGCGGTTGTCGCCCCCGTTCTGATAGTGCGCCCACGCGTTCCAGTAGAGGAGCTTCTTGTACCACTCGGCGTCGATGGCATCGCTCGGGTACTCCCGGAGCGCCGCTGCGACCATCCGGAACGTGACGGTGGAGTTGATGATCGAGAAGTTGTTCGTGCCGGGGTGCCCCGCGGCCGCCGCTTCGGCCTTGTCGGCCTGGTTCGCTGTCGTGAACGGGAAGATCGGGTACTCCGCGTCATCGGCGAACAGGCGGAGGGCGTCCACGTAGTCGTCGGCGTAGTCCTCGTCGCCCGGCTTCGGCATGAGGCCGACCGAGAACGGGTAGTAGTTGTTGATCTCCTTCCAGGGGATCAGCTCGCCTGTCTGGAGATCGCGGTGCTTGATGAGGTTCTCCTCGGCGTCCCAGAGGTTCTCGAGGACGCCGGTCTTCACCTTCTCGGCGATGGCGTCCATCTCCGCCGACTTGTCGTCGCGGCCGAGCAGCCCGTAGGCGGCCGACGCCGCACGGGCGCCGCTGTACACGTAGGCGGACTCGGCCCGCTCATTCGCGCGCCGGAAGTAGTCGAACGACACGGCGTCGGCGTCGTTCCCTGTCCACGCATTCCAGTTCGTCTCGAGGAGCCCGTTGCCGTTGGAGTCGTACGAGCTGAGCTGCCCCTTCGCGTCGCCCTCCGCGTAGCGCGCGAGGTTCTCGACGATCCCGAGCGGGCCGCCGTGCACCTGGTACGACTTCCAGGCGGCCTCTGCGATGTACTGCGTGTGGCTCGCGTTCCAGTTCGCCGGGTCACCCGGGTTGTCGACGAAGCGCCCGCCCTTCGACGTCTCACCGGTCGACACCCATCCGCCGTACGAGTAGATCGGGTTGCGGAAGTACTTGAGGTCGTCGATGAACATGCCGACCGTGAGGTCGATCGCGTTGTTGTAGCCGAGCGCGCCCTCGACGGCGGTCGGGAACTGGTACGCGTTGCCGGGCGCATTCGCATCGAGGTAGTTGAACCGCAGGAGCCACCAGCGGTAGAAGAGCGTCTTGTCGATGTCATCCTCGGGGGTGTCGAGGTACGGCACGTTGTCGGCCCACCAGCGGTTGTACGCCGTGACGTGCTCCGTGTACGCGTCGGAGGGCGAAGCGGCGGCGATCGCGTCGTACGCGGGGCGCGACTCCGCGATCTCCTCGGTGACGAGGCCCAGCTGCAGCTTGGTGACGGCGCTCTCCCCCGCGCCGATCGAGAGTGTGGTCTCGAGACCGCCGTCGACCGGCGCGAACCCGTCCCCGGAGAATCGCGGATGGACCCTGGTGATGTCGTTGAGGGCGTCGAACGTTCCCGTGAGCTCGTTCTCCTCGGCCACCGTCGCGTACGGGGACACGGCGCGGAGCCCGACTTCGACGGCCGCTCCGGTGGCTCGCACCTCGAGTTCGGTCACGAGGACGTTGGCGTCGGTGATGAACTTCGTCTGGACGATCTCGACGCCCGCGTCGGCGTTGCGGTGCAGGCTGCGCCAGTAGCTGGGCGTCTGCTTGCGCGCGGCCGCGTCCTCGGTGAGCGTGATCTGCTCGCCGCCCACGCTCGCGGTGACCGTGTAGGCGTCGCGGCCGTCGACCGCTTCCCAGTAAGCCAGCTGGCCGCCGAATCCGAGCTTTGCCGGGTCGTGCACCTTCATGAAGGCGGCGCGCCCTCGGCTGAACAGCCACTGGTTCTCGTCGCCGAAGCTTCCCGCGGTCCCCGTTCGCGTGAGCATCCGATCGAACCAGAAATCCTTTTCGGTGCTCGCGCCCGCTCCCGCAGCGAGATCCGCATCGAAGATGGCCTGCAGCTGATTGCCGACGGTGTATCCCGTCCCCGTGTCAGGAACGGGGTTCTCGCTTCCCGAGAAGACCGGGTAGCCGAGATCGCTGTTGGCTGCGAACGCCGGCGAAGCCGACAGTCCCACAGCCAGCGTGCATGCGACCCCGACGGCGATCCATGCCCTCGCGGGCCGACGGGATCTCTCCTTCATTGACCAGACCACTGTGTCTGCTCCCTTTCTCGCCGAGCTTCGGCGCACGCTCGTCACCCTAGGGACGGCGCAGGAGCGACCGCAAGCCTTTTCGAAAGCTTTCGGTACGGGGAAGAGCGGATGGCCGGGATGGCACGGACAGCGCGCGCACGGCGGATGGCCGGGACGCCGCGGACGGCGGGACACAATGCGGGAGTTCCGACGCGGAAAGGGGCGGGAACCCGGTTCCCGCCCCTCGATCCGCTCGGATCTCCTGCGCTGTGTCCCGCTGTCAGGCGGGTCCGCCTCCCCTCAGCCGCAGGAGAGCGGGCCGTACGCGGCCGTGAGCGTCTCCGTCACCGCCTCGCCGTCGATCTCGCCGGTGATCTCGACCGACGCCTCGCCTTCCGGCACCGACGCCTCGCGGGTCGAGAAGCTCGCCGACCGCTTCTTCTCCGCGTCGACCTGCAGGGTCTTCGCCCCGAACGGCGTGGTGATCTCGAACGACCCGTCCGCCACGGCGCCGTTTCGGACCTCGACGACCGCGACCGCCTTGCCTCCGACGCACCGCAGCGACGCGGTCGCCGACGCCTCGAACGAGGGCTCGTCCGCCTGTGCGACAGCGAGCCAGCTGATCACGGGGTCCTGCGAACCGGTCTTCCGCACGGTGTAGGTGACGGTCGTCGGCTCGGTCAGCGTGAACGTCGTGTCGCTCGTCGCCCGCGTCGTGCTGCTCGAGAGGGAGACCGGCGCCCCGGCGACGGTGTGCGTCCCCGTCGAGTCCGTGAACGACACCTCGGTCGCCATGGGGCGGTTCTGCCCCCACCACTCCGCGAACCCGGCCGTCAGGGTGTACTCGCCGGCATCGAGAGGCAGCCGGTAGCGCACCGTCTTGCCCGCGCCCGCCCACAGGCCGGTGGAGAAGATGTCGTTCACATCCGTCCCGCCCTTCACGTTGAGCCCGTCGTTGACGAAGCCCCACGAGGCCGCGTCGGCCGAGGCCCGGTCGACGGCGTCGTTCGCGAGATCGAACGTTCGCGACACCGCATCGAACGCGGGTGACGCCTGGCCGCTCGGCACGCCCGAGTCGATGAAGTACCGGATGCCGTCGGGCACGACCTGGAAGCGGGCGGAGATCTGCTGCTTCCGGCCGTCGGCGATCGGCTCCGTCGTCCAGCCGAGCACGGTCACCGCCGCGTAGGGCCGACGCTCGGCCTCGTCGCTCCCTGGCGCCCACTGCACCGCACGCTCGACGCCGTCGATGACGACCGATGCCGGAAGGTCGCCGCCGACCGAGACCGCCCCGGCCAGGCCGAGATCGCGCACGTCGTCCGTCACGTCGGCCGGCCGCAGCCCGTTGGCCGCGGACTCCAGCCGCGCGGCGAGCTGGGCGGCGCCGATCGCGTCGAGACCGGCCTGGCCGTCGACCGCCGCCTCGGCTGCCGCGCGCGCGGCGGCGAACGCGGCCCACGAGGCCTCCGAGTAGTCCCCCTGCTCGTAGCCGGCGGTGTCGTCGAGTGCGTCGCGGATCTCGTCGGTGTCGACGGCTCCGTCGACGACGCCCGAGATGACGGAGTAGCCGTCGATGACGACTGTTCCCGAGACCACCTCGATCACGACCGTGTGCTCGCCGTCGGGCAGGCCGCGCAGGGAGTACGCCGCCTCGCGCTTCGAGGTCGCGCGCAGCGTCGCGCCCTCGACGGGCTGCCCGTCGACCGAGACGCGGATGCGCGCACCCGCGGCGTTCCCGCCGATGAGGTCGACGCCCGTGCCCGAGAACGCGATCGTCGCCGTCGCGCCCGCGGCCGACGTGGTCGACGTCGAGCGGTACCAGTCGTCGGCGCTGCCGGCCGTGGCCTTGTGCGCCCACGCCCCGGTGTACGCCACGCGGGAGTCCATGTTGTCGACGAGCTCCGAGGCGTAGGCGGTGTAGCCGTCCACCTTCTCCACGCGCAGGTCGTCGAACGCGACCTCGTGGAACTCCGTGCCGAGGTTGACGCGACCGGCGTACTCCGGGTTGGGGTCGGTCCACGTCGCCACCTGCTCGCCGTCGACCCATGCCGTGATCTGCGCGCCCTTGGCCTCGATCGCGAGACCGTAGCCATCCGCTGCGGCGACCGAGCCGCTCGCGACCGTCGTGTCGTGGCGCGCGAGCGTCCACGCGCCCGCCTTCGTGATGCGGATGCTGTACGCGGCGTCGCCCGCGCCCATCCCCTTCTGCTGCCGCACGCCCAGGCGCGCGAGCCCGCCCGCCTCGTCGACGAACGACACGTCGACGGACGCCCGGTAGTTCTGCCAGCGGAAGTCGCCGACGAGCGTGTTCGGCTGGCGCACGTTCCAGGCGCGCGTGTCCTTCATGGACTGGTCCATCCGCTGGAAGAGCACGCGGTCTCCGGTGCCGTCGTCGCCGACCTCCCACGCCCCGGTCTGGTCGACCATGTAGCGGGGCTGGTGGCCGCGCGAGGTCAGGTAGTCCTGCTCCTCCGTCCGCGCGCCGTTGTCGACGCCGACGCGCACCGGTCCCTCCTCGTCGTACTCGAAGTCGTCGGCGTAGAGCACCTCGTCCGATGCGTCGAGAGCGCCGCCGGTCTCGTCGGTGTCGAGCACGGCGCGCTCGGCCTGCTCCGGAAGGCGCTCGGCGAGGTCGGCGTCGCCCGAGCGATCGAGCGTCGTGAAGGTGATGATCGACCGCGGCGCGACCGTGAAGGTGTACGAGCCGTCGGACGCGGGCTGCAGCTCCTGGGCGAGGTGCAGCATGTTCGCGTCGTAGGCCTCGCCGGCGTCGGCTGCGCGGGTCTCCCACAGCTCCGCCGTGAGGTCGTCGCCGAGTGCGAGGGCGGATGGCGCGATGCGGTAGGTCTTCGTCTGGTCGCTGTCGTTCACGACCACGGTCGAGAAGTCCGACGCATCGGGCGCCGCGAGCGTCATGTAGCTCGGCGCCCCGTTCGACCCGTCGAGGTTCTCCGTGCCCAGGACGCCGCTCGCGCTCGCCTCGGGGATGGTCCGCCAGATGCCGGCGGTGTTGTCGGCGTTCTCCCACCCGGTCTTCGCGAACGACGTGAAGTGGCGCATCACGTACGTCGCCGCGTCGTAGTGGATGGATCCCGACCACGGGTCGCGGGCGCTCAGCAGCTCCTTGTGGCTGTACTGCGCCCCCTCGTAGAACGAGCCGATCGCGGGCTGGAAGATGTAGTGCGTGCGCTTGGAGTTCGCGTACCCCTTGACGACGCGGTTCGCGAGGTCGAGCGCGCTCTGCACGCCGCCGATCCCCGTCGACGCGCCGCCCGGGCCATCCGTGTTGTTCACGCGGTAGTCGGTGTAGCCGAACGAGCCCACGCCCTCCGAGTACCAGACCTCGCGATCCTCGCCGGTGGGCGTCTGTCCCGTCGCGAGCTTCGTGTACGGCTGGTAGGTGCTGCTCGTCGGGTCGCCGTCGAGCCGGTCGTCCGTGTTGTAGTGGTAGCCGACGGCGTCGACGATGTCGAACAGCTCGGGGTCGTCGAGCAGCGCGGGGCCGATCTTCTTCGTCTGGTTCTCGTCGGACGCGACGATCCGAATGGACCGGTACGCCTCGCCGACAGCCTCCTGCTCGTCGGCGGGGATCCCGTAGCGGGGGTCGGCGAAGTCGGTGTCGTTCGCGACGCGGTCCGCGTACCACTTCACGAACGCGATGTCGGGGTTCGTCGTCTCGTTGGTGTCGGGGTTCACGTAGTCGACGATGAAGCCGTACTTCTCGTACGCGTCGAGGATGGTCTCCTTGTACCAGGTGTACATCTCGTCCTGGCCGGTGCCGGCGCTCCAGGCGGTCTGCACCCACTGCGGCATCGTCCAGCGCAGGATCGACACCTTCACGTCGGGGTTCACCGTCTTCGCGTCGGCGGCCAGCTGCCATCCGGGCGAGCGCGACGCGTCCGCGAGCTCGTCGGGAGTGCGCATCGTGGCGGCGTCCGCCCCCGTCGAGTTGTTCGTGTCGGAGCCCATCTCGATCTTCACGTGGCTGATCAGCGGGTACTCGCCGCCGAACAGCACATCGATGAGCTGCCAGTACGCCTCGGGGTGCTCGGCCTTGTAGTCCATGAGCAGGTTGCTCGTGGAGTTCGCGCTGAGCACGCCGAGCCCCTTGAAGGGCAGGCCCGCCGTGTTGTCGGGGCGGATGTCGCCGCCGTCGACGGCGATCTGGACGGTCTCGTCGGCCGCCTGGGCGGGGGGTGCGACGAGGGCGGATGCCGTGAGCGCGGCGAGCGCGACGGCGGCGGCTCCCGCGGTGCGGGCGGGTGAGGGCATGCGAAGACTCCTTCGTCTTGCGGATGGGGGTGTGCCTCTCGAGGCAGATGCCTCGCGGGCGGAGCGCCTCAGGCGGAGTGCCTCAGGCGGCGATGACGAGCGATTCGAGCAGGACGGGGTGGGCGAGCGGCTCCCCCGCGGCGACGCGACGGAGCTCGGCGATCTCGGTGTCGATCATGCGATCGACCTCGGTGCCGACGGACCCGGCGATATGCGGCGTGAGCAGCACGTTCGGGTGGTCGTAGAGCGGATGGTCGGGCGGGAGCGCCCACGGGACGGTCACGTCGAGCACTGCGTGGAGGTCTCCGACGAGGATCCGCTCGGTGAGCGCCTCCTGGTCGACGATCTCGCCGCGGGCCGTGTTGATGAACGTCGCGCCGGGGCGCATCGACGCGATGAGCGGGGCCGAGATGAGACCGCGCGTCGACGGCAGCGAGGGCGCGTGCACCGACACGACATCGCTCTCGGCGCACAGCTCGGCAAGCGTGACCGGCCGCGCGCCGAGTGCGGTCACCGCGTCGTCGGACAGCGTGGGGTCGAACAGGAGCACGTCGAGGTCGAACGGGCGCAGGAGCTCGACGACGCGGCGGCCGATGCGCGACGCGCCGACGATGCCGACGACGCGCCGGTAGTTGCCGACGACGCCGAGCCCGGCCTGGTCGATGAGCTCGCGGCGCTCGCGGTACTCGCGCGCGATCTGCACGATGCGCTTGTTCGACATGAGGATGGCCGCGAGGGTGAACTCGGCGACGGGCACGGCGTTCGCGTCGACGGCCGAGCTCACCTGGATGCCGCGCTCCCACACGACGGGGTCGAGCTGGTCCTTCACGGATCCGGCGACGTGCAGGATCCAGCGCAGCCGAGGCGCACGATCGAGCACGGCCGCGTCGACGCGCGGCGTGCGCCAGCCGGTGATGAGCACGTCGGCCTCGGCGAGCGCGGCGAGAGCCTCGGGGGTGTCGAACGCGTCGACGGTCGCGAGCAGCTCGCCGTGGGCGGCCAGCTCCCGAGCGAGGTGCGTCTCGGACTCGGGGGCGAACGCGCCGGAGCCGACGGCGCTCACGATGCGCGGGCGGATGGTGATGGCGGGCGGGTTCATGGTGGTCCTTCGGGAGAGAGGGGAGGGTCAGGACTCCGCGGGCGCGAGCACGGGCTGCAGGGTGTAGCGCCCGCCTGCCCACACCACGTAGAGGCACGCGGCAGCGGTGAGCCCGATCCCGAGCGCGGGCGCGGCGACGACGACCGCTGCCTGCACGGCGACGACGGCGAACGAGGCGACCGTGAGCGGCCAGCGCCGCACGGCGAGCACGAGGCCCGCGCGCAGCACGTCGCGCAGCCGGGCGTCCGGATCCTCCGCGACCGCGACCATCCCGACCATCCCCATCGCGATCGCGAGCAGGGCGACGACGATGAGCAGCGGGGCGACGACCGCGCCGGCGCCGGTCGGCACGAGCACGAACACGTCGACGAGGGCGACGGTCACAACGGCGCCGACGAGCGCGGAGAGCGCGAGGGCGCGTCGCCAGGTCGCGCGCAGCGAACGGGCGAAGGCGCGCAGGACGCCGGTCTCGCCGTCGGCGTGCGCCCGGAACGTGCCGAACGCGGCGGCGACGCCGGGCCCCGCGAGCACCGCGGCGAGCGCGAGCGCGGGCCACGAGAGGGAGGGGTCGGTTGTCAGGAGCAGCGCGATGAACGGCAGGGCGACCGCGGCGAGCGCGAGGTTCACGCCGAGCGCGAGGTGCACGACGCCGAAGAGCGTCGCGTACACGCTGTGCGGGATGCGCTTCATGATCAGCCCTTCATGCCGCTCGTCGCGATGCCCTCGACGAAGAACCGCTGGCCGAGGAGGAAGACGATCGCGATCGGCAGGATCGAGATCACGAGGCCCGCGAAGAGCACGCCGTAATCCACGTCGTAGAGGCTCGAGACGAAGTTCTTGAGACCCAGCTGCATCGTCCACAGGCTCGGGTCGCGCAGGTAGATGAGCGGTCCGAGGTAGTCGTTCCACGTGTTCACGAAGGTGAGGAGCGACAGGCTCGCGATCGCCGGCACCGACAGCGGGAGCATGATCCGGCGCCAGATGCCGTACTCGCTGAGCCCGTCGAGGCGCGCCGCCTCGGACAGGTCCTCGGGGACGGTCTCGTAGAACTGCTTCATGAGGAACACGCCGAACGCGCCGAACGCCTGGAGCAGGATGATCGACCACAGCGTGTTCGCGAGGCCCGCGTCCGACAGCAGGATGAACTGCGGGATCATGTACGACTGCCACGGGACGGCGATCGTCGCGACGTAGAGGAGGAACAGCGCGTCGCGGCCGGGGAAGCGGATCCGGGAGAACCCGTACGCCGCGAACGAGCCGGTCAGCACCTGCAGGGCCGTGACCGTGACCGAGAGGACGAGCGTGTTGCGGATCCACGTGACGATGTCGGAGCGCGTCCAGATCTCCACGTAGTTGTCCCATACGAACACCTCGGGGATCCAGCGGATCGGCACCGAGAAGACCGCGTTGGCCTCCTTGAGCGAGCTCATGATCATCCAGAAGAACGGAGTGAGCATGGCGGCCGCCGCCGCGATGAGCGCGACGTAGAGGAGCGCGCGGGCGATCGGGTGCGCCTTCCCTCCCGCGCCGCGCGGGCGGGGCTTCGGGTCGATCGAGAGCCGGCGACGGGTCGGCTCGGGGGCGACGAGGGTCATGGTCTCGCTCATCACGAGTCCTTCCGCTTGTTCCACAGGAACTGCGCGATCGTCACGACGATGCACAGGAGGAAGAGCACGACGGCCGCGGCGGACGCGTAGCCGAACTGGTTCTCCTCGAAGCCCTTGCGGTAGATGAACTGCGAGATCACGGTCGTCGACTGGCCGGGGCCGCCGTTGGTGAGCACGAGGATGAGGTCGAAGATCTTGAACGAGTTGATCGTGAGCATGACCGTGACGAAGAACATCGTCGGCCGCAGCATCGGGATCGTGACGTTCCAGAACCGCTCGAAGACGTTCGCGCCATCCATCCGGGCCGCCTCGTGCAGCTCGCGCGGCACCGTCTGCAGCGCCGCGAGGAAGAGCACCATGTAGTAGCCCATGTCGCGCCAGGTGCTGATGATCACGACCGCGGGCATCGCCCACTCGGCCGAGGTGAGCCATCCGGGCGGCTCGGCGATCCCGATGAAGCGGAGGATCTCGTTGATCGGGCCGTACTGCGGGCTGAACAGGAGGTTCCACACGAGCGCGATCGCGACGATCGACGTGATGTAGGGGAAGAACGCGGCGGTGCGGAAGAACGCGACGCCGCGCAGCTTGTTGTTGAGCAGGAGCGCGAGCCCCAGCGACACGACGATCGTGAGCGGGATGTGCAGGACCGAGTAGTACAGCGTGTTGACGAACGCGGTCCGGAAGCTCCCGTCGCCGAGCAGGCGCTGGAAGTTCTGCAGCCCGACGAACTGCGACGATCCGAAGATGTTCCAGTTCGTGAGGGACATGTAGAACAGGACGACCACGGGCACGAGCGTGAGGACGGCGAACCCGAGGAAGTTCGGCAGGATGAAGCTCCACCCGATGAGGGTGTTGCGCATCCGCAGGCGGGATGGGCGACGCCGTGCAGGCGGCGCCGTCGCGGTGGTGGTCATGATGCTCCTAGGTCCTGGTCCTGATGTCTCACGCGCGGTGTCGTTCACTCCGGTCGTTGAGCGAGCGAGGAACGAGCGAGTCGAAACGCGGTGCCTCGTCTCGAGGTCGGCTTGCGACGTTTCGACTCGCTGCGCTCGCTCAACGACCGGGAAGCGGCTCGCTGAGTGCTACTCGGTGCCGACCTCGTTGGCGACGCGCTCCTCGGCCTCCGCGATCGCGGCGTCGACGTCAGCCGAGCCGGACAGGATGGCCGAGTGCATGTCGGCGAGGATGTTCTGCACCGCGGCGGTCTTGCTCGAGGTCGGGCTCTCGGCCTTCGTCTCGTGGGTCTGCACGGCGAACGCCGACAGCTCGTCCTGCGGAGCGCCCTCGACGCCGAAGTACGCCTCGACGACCGCGTCGGTGAACAGGGCGGGCGAGATGCCGATGCCGGCGAGTGCCGTCGCGGCCTCCTCGCTCGCGGCGAAGGCGAGGAAGTCCTTCGCGATCTCGACCTTGCTCTGGTCGATGTTGGCGTTGATCGCGAAACCCGTCGGGTCGCCGAACGTGACCGGCGTCGCGTCGAGCCCGGTCGTGGAAGCGTCCTGCTGCGGGATCGGCGCGATGCCCCACTCGAAGTCGTCGGCCTCGCCCGAGGCCTGCTGCGCGATGAGGGTCGCGACGAACCACGTGCCCATGGGCAGCATGGCGGCCTTCTGCTTGCCGAACTCGCCCTGGTAGGTGAGCTGGTTCGCCGTGACCGTGTTGTACGCCTCCTGGGCGCCGGCCTCCTGCAGCGCGAGGACGCGCTCGTAGTACGGGGCGAAGTAGTCGTAGTCGCCGCTCAGCAGGTCGGCTCCCTCGGTCTGCGCGGTCGCGAAGCCCTGCACGATCGACTGCCAGCTGTGCTGGTACGCGCCCTTCGCGGTCGATCCCGCCTCGCCGAGCTTGGTCGTGAGCTCCTCGGCGGCCGCCTCGTAGTCGTCCCAGGTCCACGATCCGTCGGGCTGGGCGACGCCGGCTTCGTCGAAGAGCGCCTTGTTGTAGTAGAGGACCCACGAGTCCTGGCGGTACGGCACCGCGTACGCCGTGCCGTCGACCTCGTACGACGCGGCGCCGCCGATCCCCTCGGGCAGCTCGACGTCGGACACGTCGAGCAGCTGACCGCCCTCCTGGAAGGTCGTGACGTGCTTGACCTCCTTCTGGGTGATGATGTCGGGGCCCTTGCCCGCAGCGAGGTCGGCCGTCACGAGGGTGTTGTACTCGACCGGGTCGTAGTCGACGATCTCGACCGTCACGTCGGGGTTGGCCTCCTCGAACAGGTCGGCGAGGAGCTGGAACTCGGGCGTCGTCTCGACGCTCCAGCCGGAGACGGTGAGCGTGACCGGCCCGTCGGGATCGGCCGCCGGCGTGCCGCCGCTGCATCCGGCGAGGGCGATGGCCGAGGCCGCGAGGCCGGCCGATGCGGCGATGATGCGCTTCTTCATGGGAGTGCTGCTCCTTTGCTGCAGGATTTTCGGGTGTTCGGGGATCACCGCTGCGCGGGCTGCGCGAGGCGGAGGTCTGAGAGGGCCGTCGTCGTCTCGACGCCGTCGGGCCAGGTGATGTGCGCGCTGTCTCCGTCGAGACGGAGCTGCACGCGCGGCAGCTCCTCGGCGCCGGAGAGGGCGAGCTCGACCGCACGCCACTCGCCGACGACGACCGCGCTCTCGAGAACGGGGACGGCGGCGGTCTCGCCGAGCGGGCTCGCGTCGCGTCGCTGCTCGACCCGGGCGCTCGCGACGTGCCCGAGCGCGCGGATGGCGCTGGTCGCGCCCTCGACCGACGCGATCGCGATCGCGTCGGGTGCGGTCTCGACGCGCGCGTCGACCCGGGCGCCCGCGGCGGGCCATCCGCCCCAGCGCAGCCGCCATCCGGCGAGGCTGCTCTCGGGGTCGTCGACTCGCGCGAGGCGCACCTCGTGCGCGCCGCGGACGATCGACACGACCGACAGCCGCGCGACCGCCTCAGCCGTGCCGCGCAGGCCCGAGCCATGCGCGACCTGGTCGGCATCGGCCGAGAAGGTGTGCGCGACCGCGGTCGACGCGCCGACGCCGACGCCGTCACCCGCGCGCACGCCGTGGCAGGACATCCCGGCGCGGTGGGTCGCGGCTCCGGTCGGGTCGACGAGCGAGACGGACTGCTCGAGCGGCTCGCGCCATCCGCGCGCGTCGAGCAGCGGGCTCGTGGCGGTCGAGTATCCGAGCCGCGCGTACAGCGGCGAGTCGGCGACGAGCGCCCCCTCGACCTCGTGGTCCGTGCCGTGGTTCGCGACGCGCACGACGCCGTCCCGGGCCGTGCCCGAGACGATCCACCCCGGCGCCGCGATCGCGCGCACGAAGTCGCCGCGCTCGACGGGGAGCGGCTCCGCGGGAGCGTCCCAGACCGGATGGTCGGCCGGGAGCATGATCCCGAGCAGGCCCTTGGCGGCCCAGTAGGGCGAGCCCGGCCCCGAGTACGACTGCGCGAGCTGACGCCATTCGCCGTGCCAGCCCATCGTCAGCACGCCGCGGTCGTCGGGGATGCCCCGGTCGGCGAAGTGCGACACGATCCGTGCGGCCGCATGACGCAGCGCGCCCGCGGAGACCGAAGGCACGTCGGCGACGACGCCCGCCCAGAACGGTGCGGCCGCCGCGAAGCGGTAGATGAGGCTGCGGCCCTGGATGAGGGGCGAGCCGTCGGCGCCGACGAGGTGCACGGCGTCCTGCAGGAAGCGGTCGAGCGACGCCCGGTCTGCCGCGATGCGCTCGCCGGCGAGATCGGCGGCGCCCGCCATGCGCGCCCAGAGCACGGGGTAGAGGTGCAGCGCCCAGCCGACGTAGTGGTCGTACGAGCGCGCCGCGCCGTCGGCCATCCACCCCTCGCCGCGCGCGAACGTGTCGTGCAGCGCGAGGTCCGCGGCGATGTCGTCGGCGGACCAGGGGCCGCCCACCGAGCGCAGGAAGGTCTGCACGACGACGCGGAACCACAGCCAGTTGATCGGCGGATAGGTGTCGTCGCCGACCGCGGGAGCCAGGTAGTCGATCACGCGCTGCTGCGTGAGCGCGTCGAGGCGGTCCCAGATCCAGGGGCGGGTCAGATCGAGGATGAGCGCGATCGACGCGGCCTCGACCTTCGCCTGCGCATGCTCCTCCATGCGCACCCAGCGGTCGGGCGCGTCGGGATCGACGCCCGCGCGGATGCCCTGGGAGAAGAAGTCGATGAGGTGGTCGACGCCGCGGCCGCGCTCTCCCGCGATGCGGAAGCCCGCGATGAGGAAGGTGCGCGCGAAGCCCTCGAGGCCGTCGACGTCGCGTCCGTAGCCGCCCTCGGCGCCGGGGATGAGGATGCGCCCGCGGCCGGCGGAGCCTTGCGCCATCGCGCCCTCCAGGAGGCGGTCGGCGTAGGCCGTCCAGTCGGCGCGCGTCCACTCGGACGAGTGCGCTGCGCGGGCGGGTGCGGGTGTCACGGGTTCCCCTTCGAACGGCGTGCGGGCGGGCTGACGTTGAGGAGCGTATCAATCAGATCCGCTCTTGCAAACGCAATCTTGAACGGGCATGATCGTTTCTGATCACTTCGGCGGATGTCGCCGAGGGCAGGAGGAGATCGACGATGACCCCTTTCCGTGGACCGCTCGCGGACGCGCTCGCGCGCGCAGCCGGCGTCGAGCTCGATGCCCTCGACCGGGCCCTCGCCGAGCGACTCGCCGAGCCCGACGCCGCTCTTCCGCCCGCCGATCTGCGGCGCGCAGACCCCGCTGCCATCGCCGCCTTCCGCGCGCGGGCCGAGCGCGAGCTGCCGGAGCCCTGGCCGCAGCCCCGTGCGCACGACGCCGCCCGATTCCACGGCGACGGCGACCGCGTCGCCTGGGAGGCGCCCGCCTTCGCCCGCCAGGAGCGCCTCACGCGCGTCGCGGTCCTCGCGGGCGCCGGGGGCGAGGAGACGTGGCTCGACGAGACGCTCGACGGCGTCGTGATGCTCTGCGAGCAGAGCTCGTGGTGCTGGCCCGCGCACGATGACACGCGCGATCGGCACGGGGCCGTCCTCGCGACCGTGACCGACCCCTATGTCGATCTCGGCGCGGGCGAGGTCGTGTCGCAGCTCGCCTGGCTCGACCACGCGGTCGGCGAGCAGCTCGAGGCCCGCTTCCCCGGCATCCGGGCGCGCGTGCGGCACGAGGCGCACGTGCGGATCTTCGAGCCGTTCCTCCGCCGCCGCGACTGGCGGTGGATCGGCCTCGACGGACACGTCCACAACTGGAACCCCTGGATCCACGGCAACGTGCTCGTCGCCGCGCTGCGGCTGCTCGACGCCCCCGAGCAGCGCGACGAGCGGGCGCGCGTCGTCGCTCTCGTCGTCGAGGGCCTCGACCGCTACGTCGCCGCGCTGCCCCTCGACGGCGCGATCGACGAGGGCTACGCCTACTGGTGGAACGGCGCGTGCCGCCTGCTCGAGGCGCTCGACGTGCTCGCGCACGCGACCGGCCTCGACGTGACCGGCGACATCCCGTCGCTGCGCGAGACGATCGCCTTCCCGCATCGCATGCACCTCGGCGGCCCGTGGTTCGTGAACGCCGCCGACGGGCAGGCGCGTCAGACCGGGCCGCAGCCGTGGCACGCGCTCCACCGCGCGGCGCGACGCGTGGGCGACGACGCGGCGGCCGCCTTCGCCGCGCTCCACCGCGATCCGTCGCGCCCCGCCGTCGCCGAGCCGGAGGGTCTCGGCCGGGTGCTCCGTGGGCTGACCGATCCCGCGTGGCTCGCGGCCGCCCCGGGCTCCGATCCGCTGCCCGCGCGCGTGTGGCTCCCGTCGACCGAGATGCTCGTCGTCCGCGAGCGCGAGGGCGAGCCGCGCGGCCTGACCGTGGTCGGCAAGGGAGGGCACAACGCCGAGAGCCACAACCACGACGACGTCGGGAGCGTCATCGTCGCGTCCGACGGAGTGCCCGTCCTCGTGGATGCGGGCCGGCCGACGTACGAGGCGCGGACGTTCAGCGACGCGCGGTACGAGCTCTGGCCCATGCAGAGCGCGTGGCACAGCGTCCCGTTCATCCGCGGACGGGGGCAGTCGGAGGGGCGCGAGCGCGCGGCGCGCCTCGTCGACGTCGGCGACGCCGAGCTCGTCCTCGAGCTCGCGGACGCCTACGACGTGCCCGAGCTCGAGAGCTGGCGCCGCGCCATCCGCCTCGACCGCGCGCGACGCACGGTCGCGATCGTCGACGCGTGGCGTCTCGCGCCCGGGGACGGCGCGACCGAGATCCGCCTGCTCGCGGCCGGCGACGTCAGCCTCGCGGCGGGCGCCGCGCGGATCGTCCCGCTCGACGGGGCGCGGCCCGTCGAGCTCTCGTGGGACCCCGCGGCCCCGGCACGGCTCGTCGAGCAGCCGCTCACCGACCCCATGCTCACCCATGTGTGGGGCGAGCGCCTCGTCCGCATCGACATCGACGTGTCGGGCCTCGCGGAGCTCACGGTCACCGTGCGCCAGGATGGATCGACCGAGGAGGGACGATGACCGATCAGAGCGCGCCGCTCGCGGCCTCGCGCCGCGACCTCATCCTCGACGCGCTGGCGCGCGCGGGCGCCGTCCGCGTGTCGCAGCTCACCGAGGACCTGGGCGTGGCTGCCGTGACGCTGCGCCGCGACCTGCAGCAGCTCGAGGAGGAGGGCCTGCTCATGCGCGTGCACGGCGGCGCCGTGCCGCCGCCCGGGGGCGTCGTCGCCCGGCGCCCCTCGCCCGACCGCGCGTCGGCCGCGAGCATCGGCGTGCTCGTGCCGTCGCTCGACTTCTACTGGCCGCAGGTCGTGCGCTCGCTCGAGGGCGCCGCCCGCGAGCACGGCGCGTCGATCCTCCTGCGCGGCACCTCGTACGACATGCAGGACGAGCGCCCCGTCCTCGAGCGGATGGTGGAGGCAGGCGATCTCGCCGGGCTGGTCGTCGCGCCCAACACCGACACCGAGTACGCGCAGGACGTCATCGCGTGGCTCACCTCGTCGGGGATCCCGTTCGTGCTCGCCGAGCGCGAGGCGGTGTCGCGCCCCGACGGGGCCCCGGTCGAGTCCGTCACGACCGACCACGCGCTCGGCGCGGTGCTCGCGGCGCGTCACCTCGCGCAGCTGGGCCATCGAAAGGTCGGCCTCCTCATCTCGCGCAACTCGCCGACCTCGCGCAAGATCATCGCCGGATGGACGGCCGCGTGCCGTGAGCTCGAGCTCACCCCCGCGGAGCACGTGGAGCGGATCCTGCCCGACCGGGGCGCCCCCGGCTTCTCGAAGGGCGTCGACGAGATGCTCGACAGCGTGCTGAAGGCCGGCGTGACGGCTCTGCTCGTCCACTCCGACCGCGAGGCCATGGCGATCGTCGACCTCGTGCTCTCGCGCGGTCTGTCGGTGCCGGGCGACCTCTCCGTCGTCGCCTACGACGACGAGTTCGCCGAGCTCTTCACGCCCGCCCTCACGGGCGTCGCTCCCCCGCGTGCGGCGATCGGTCGCGCGGCGCTCGAGCTCCTCTTCGCGCGCATCGCCGACCCGTCGCGTCCCGTGCACCGCGTGACGCTGAGCCCCGCGCTCAACGTGCGCGCATCGACGGGGGCACCGGCGTAGCGCGGCCGGCTCCGCGTCGACGGCGCGGCCGGGTCAGTGCCGCAGGCGCTCGAGGCCGAGCGCCGGCGCGAGTCGCTCGAGCGACCCGAGCGGGTCGTCTCCGAGCGGCTGCAGCGCCACGTGGTCGGCGCCCGCGCCGAGGTGCGTGCGCAGCGCGGCGGCCGCGGCCTCGGGGTCGGGGTTGGCCGCGACGGCGTCGATGAGCTCGTCCGACCCGCCGTCGGCGAAGTCCTCGTCTCTCGCGCCGAAGCGCTTGAGCGCGTCGACGTAGTTCGACAGCCCGAAGTAGCGCTCGAGAGAGGCCCTGGCCGTCGCGCGTGCGGCCTCGGCCGAGTCGGCGAGCGCGACCTTCATCTCCGGCGCGAGGAGCGCGTCGCCGAGCACCTCGCGCGCATGTGCCGTGTGCGCGGGGACGGTGAGGTACGGATGGGCGCCGAGCGTGCGCTCCGCGGCGAGCGCGAGCGTGCGGTCGCCGAGCGCCGCGAGCACGCGCTGATCGCGGCGGACACCCTCCGCATCGAGCACGTCGAGGTACGCGTTGAGCGCTCCGAGAGGCTTCTCGCGGTGCGGCGTGGCCTCGCGGTGCCCCGAGCCGATGCCGAGGACGAGCCGGCCGGGATGCGCATCCTCGATCCGATGGAACGCTCGGGCCACGCTCTCGGCGTCGGCCTGCCAGATGTTGACGATGCCGGTGGCGACGATGATCGACGTCGTCGCGTCGAGGAGCTCCTCGACGATCACGAGGTCCTGCGCGGGCGACCCGCCCACCCACAGCGTTCCGTATCCGAGCTGCTCGACGCCCTGGGCGAAGGCGCCGTCGAGGCGCGCCGCGGGGCGCCACACGCCGTAGGAGCCGAACTCCGCCTTGTCGGTCATGCTCACCTCTCCAGGTCGGGGAACAGCATCCGCTCCGCGCGGTGCGCGAAGGCCGTGCCCACCGTGTCGGGGTGCACATCCGCCACCGTAGCCGGGTTCCAGCGCGGCTGCCGGTCCTTGTCGATCACCTGCGCCCTGATCCCCTCGACGAGGTCGGGCTGCGTCGCGAGGTACCAGCACATGAGGTGGTACTCCTGCTCGAGCGCGTGGCGCTGCGACGGCAGCGCGCGAGCCGAGCGGATGGCCCCGAGCGTGACGACGAGCGCGGTCGGCGAGCGCTCGTCGAGGGCCGCGAGGGCCGCGGCAGGCGACGGGTCCTCGTCGGCGGCGACGCCCTCCGCGACCAGCTGCTCGAGCCGCTCGCGGATCTCGGGGAGCGTGTCGGCCGAGAAGGCGCGGTCGATCCACGGCTGCGCGCGCTGGATCCGGCTCGGCTCCGGCGTCTCGTCGAAGAGCATGACGAGCTCGGTCGGCGTGGCCGGGTCCGCGCGCATCTCGAGGGCGTCGACGACCGACGGGATGCGGTCGCTCGGGACGTAGTGGTCGGCGAAGCCGCAGTGGATGGCGTCGGCGGCGTCCATCGTGTCGCTCGTGAGCGCGAGGTACTCGCCGAGACGGCCTGGCGCGTGCGCGAGGAGCCACGAGCCACCGGCGTCGGGCGAGAATCCGATGCGCGTCTCGGGCATCGCGAGGCGCGAGCGCTCGGTCACGATGCGGACGTGCGCGTTGCCGGCGAGCCCGATCCCGCCGCCCATGGTGACGCCGTCGGCGATCGCGACGATCGGCTTGGGGTACGCGGCGACCTCGGCGTCGACGCGGTACTCGACGCGGAAGAACGGCTCGGCGGCCGGCTCGCCGCCGTCGAGCATGCTCGCGTACAGGGCGCGGATGTCGCCGCCCGCCGAGAACCCGCGGTCGCCGGCGCCCTCGAGCAGCACGATCGCGACATCCGGCTCATCCCGCCATCCGTCCAGGATCTCGCCCACCGCCTGGAGCATCTCGAGCGAGAGGGCGTTGATGGCCTCGGGGCGGTCGAGCGTGATGCGCCCCACCCCGCTCTGCATCTTCGCGGCGACTCTGGCCGAAGGCGTCGTGTCCATCACGCGTGCCACGTTACCCGGCGCGCGTCCCGGCCCCGGCCGCGGGGTGCCCACGGAGGGGTTTGCGCCGATGTGCCACGGTTCTCAGCGGGATTCCGACAAGATAGGGGGAACATGCATGCAGATGAAGGGGTCACCATGACCGACGGCAAGGTGCTCGAGTTCACGGGCGTCACGAAGACCTTCGACGGGATCGCCGCTGTCTCGGACTTCACCGCCCGCGTGGACCCCGGCTTCGTGACCGCGTTCCTCGGCCCCAACGGAGCGGGCAAGACGACGACGCTGCGGATCCTCCTCGGGCAGCTGCGCGCCAACGCGGGCACCGCGACGATCGGCGGCAAGACGTTCGCGCAGCTCTCCAGCCCGCGCCGCGTCGTGGGCTGGGTGTCGGAGTCGCCGACGTTCCGGGCGCGCCGCACGGCGGTCAAGCACCTGAGCACGGTCGCACGTCAGGCCGGTGTGCCGTCATCGCGCGTGGCCGAGGTGCTCGCGCTCGTGGGCCTCTCCGAGGTCGCCGACATGCGCATCTCGGGCTACTCCCTCGGCATGACGCAGCGACTCGCGGTCGCGGAGGCGATGATCGGCGACCCCGGCGTGCTCGTCCTCGACGAGCCCGCGAACGGACTCGACCCCGAGGGCATCCGGTGGATGCGCCTCCTCATGCGCCGCCTCGCCGATGAGGGCCGCACGGTGCTCGTGTCGTCGCACCTGCTCAGCGAGATCCAGCAGGTCGCGGATCGGCTCCTCGTCATCTCGAACGGCTCGCTCGTCTTCGCGGGCGCCATCGAGGACCTCGAGGACGCGTCGTCGCAGACGGTCGCCGTCGACTCGCTCGACCGCGCCGCGCTCTCGCGCGCCCTGCGCGACGCGGGCTACGAGGTCGAGCTGCTGCGCTCGGGCATCAACGTGCAGGGCGCCTCGGCCGCGGAGATCGGCGCGCTCGCCGCGCAGGCCGGTGTCGCGCTCACCACGCTGCAGCAGCGCAGCCCCAGCCTCGAGGACGTCTTCATCCAGCTCGTGAGCGGCGAGTACGTGCCGCCGATGACCGCGGCGCTGCCGCCGACGGCGGGTGCCGCGGACGGCGCGGTCGCGGATGTCTCGCGTGACGCGGATGTGGCAGCTGCGGTTGTCTCGGGTGACGCGGATGTCGCAGCTGCGGATGTCTCGGATGCGGATGTCGCAGGTGACGCGGATGTCGCAGCTGCGGATGCCTCGAGTGACGCGGATGTCGCAGCTGCGGATGTCTCGGATGACGCGGCTGCGGATGTCTCAGATGAGGCGGACGCGACGACCGTGGACGCCGAGGCCGACCGCCACGAGGACGCGGAGCCGAACTCCGAGGACGCGGGTCTCTCCCCCGCCGAGGTCGGCGTGACGGCTGCCGCGGGCGCCGCCGCCGGAGTCGGCGTGGCCGCCATCGTGACCGACGCGACCGACGAGCAGCCGGCCGACGCCGACGCAGGTGAGAACGCGGACGCCGCCGAGGAGGGCGAGGCGGACGCGGAAGACGCCGCACCCCAGGGCGCTGCGGACGCAGAGGGAGAGACGGCCTCCGACGAGAAGGCCTCCGACGAGAAGGCCTCCGACGAGACGGCCTCGGACGAGCCGACCTCCGACGAGACGGCCTCCGACGAGACCGAGGACTACGCGCCGGCGGAGTACGAGGCCGCGGGCGAGGAGGACGACGCCGAGGGCGACGACGCGGCAGCGGAAGCGCTCGAGCACACCGCCCCCGAGGACGCGCCGATCGAGGACGCGCCGTTCGTCGCCGACGCGCCGGCGCCGGTGCCCACGTGGCACATCCCCGCCGCTCCTGCGCCGACCACCGACGCCGACTTCGAGCGCGAGGTCGCCGAGGCCGACGCCTTCCTCCAGGCTCCGGCCATGGACGGCGACCCCGGCGCCGCGCACGCGTGGGACGACGAGGCTCCCGCGGCTCCCGAGCACGTCGCCGAGAGCCACGAGGACTGGACGCCCGAGGCCGACGACGCCGACGCCCCGGCCGACGCCTTCGCCGCCGATTCCGATCCGTCGGAGGCTCCCCACGACCGGCACGAGGGCGAGCAGGATGCTCCTCGCGACGACGCCGACAGCCCCGACGTGCTCGAGGAGCCCGATGCGGTCGTCGAGTTCGACGGTGGCGACGACGCCGAGGACGCCGAGGCGGCTCCGTTCGCGGGCGGCCTGCCGGGGTCGGCGCGTCTGGCGAACCTCCTGGCCGGTGGCGACGAGCCGGTCGGCGGCGCGGCCGCGTTCCTGGGCCATGACGCCGACGAGCACGAGCCGGGCGAACCGACCATCGCCATCCCGACGATCGACCACCTCTCGACGGAGACCGTGGCCGTGCCGATGATCGGCGCCGAGGAGTCCACCGAGGAGGAGGACGCGGCCGTCGTCGAGGGCGAGAACGAGGAGGGCTTCTCGTTCGACGACATCCTGCGCGGAGCGGGCGTCGACCCGGTGACCTACGAGGGCACCGAGCAGCCCACCGAGGACGACGCCGACTGACGCACCAACTGTGCGACACGGGGACTTCGACTCGGCGCGAGCAAACCGTGCAGGCCGGGGGCACCGAGATCTGGCGCGCCGAAGGGGACCGCTCCCCGCGTCCGCCGTCACGGCCTACCCTCGGCATGGCCACCCCACCGACTCGGGAAGACAGGTGAAACCAGCGTGCACAGCATCCCCAGAACACGACGCCTCGGAGGCGCCCTCGTTCTCATCGCGACGCTCGCGCTGACCGGTTGCACGGAGCCCGAGCACGCACTCGCGACAAAGCCGTCGCCGACACCGACGACCGATCCACGAGACCAGGCGCTCACCGCAGTCAACGCCTACCTCGACGTCTTCTCCGCTGTCGCCGCAGACGCCGGAGAGCAGCCTGAACGGCTAGCGACCGTGGCTTCCGGCCCGGCGCTCGACGACGCCCTTCAAGCCGCCGAAAGCTGGCGCCGCCTCGGCATCTTCTGGGAAGGACGAGACGAGTTCTCTCCGACCCACTACGACATCGGAACGACCGCGGCCGTCACTGGTTGTCGAGACACCTCCGACATGGTGCCCAACGCTCTTGACGGCGAAGACGTGAGCACCAGCGGCGACACCCACTTCACGACCACCTATCACCTCGAGCTCGACGCCACCGAGACCTGGAAGGTCACGACGATCACGAGCAACGCGGGCTGCGACGCCGACTGACGACGGCGCCGCCGGCTCAGATCGCGGGAGCGGGACGCGGGGCGGGGCGCGGTGTGCGCTGCGGCTCCTTCGCAGGCTCCGCGCCGAGCTCGACGGCCTCGGCCGCCTCGTCGAGGTTGAGGCGCAGCGCGCGCGTGAGCGCCAGGCCGTGACGTGTCGAGATGACGAGACGCTCGAACTCACCCTCGCCATCCAGATCGATCACGACACCGGGCAGACGGCGGCCGCGCACCGCGACGAAGTCGTCTCCGGTCTCCGTCCGCCACGTGCCGAGCGCGGTGAAGCCGGGCAGGAACGTGCCGCGGGCGCGCACGCCGCGCAGCCAGGTCCACGGGTCGTCCGTGAGCTGCACCTTGACGATCGACGAGCGCTCGACGCGGATGCTCGTGCGGCGGAACGCGAGGGCGCGCTCGGTGGCCGACAGCGAGATCTCGAGCTGCGCGTGATCGAGGAGCAGGGTGACCATGGCATCCATCCTGCCAGCGGACTCCTCCCGAGAGGCTGGTGAGTTCGCACAGCTTCGCCGCGGCCGCGCTGTCCGCGGCGGCGCCCGTCGCCGCGCACGGTGCGAGACTGGATCGGTGACCCTGCTCAGCGCGAACGCTCCGGCTCTCGCCGCCGCTCTGCGAAAGGCCGAGCGCGGGGAGCGCCTCGACGCCGACGACGCGCTCGCGCTCCTCGAGGCGACGGGCCCCGATGCCGAGCGCGTGTTCGATCTCGCCGCGCGCACGCGCGACGAGGGGCTCGCCCTCGCGGGCCGACCCGGTGTCGTGACGTACTCGCGCAAGGTGTTCATCCCCCTCACGACGCTGTGCCGCGACCGCTGCCACTACTGCGTCTTCGTCGACACCCCCGGCCAGCTGCTCAAGAAGGCGAAGCCCGCGTACATGTCGCCCGAGCAGGTGCTCGCCGTCGCCCGACAGGGGCAGGCGCTCGGCTGCAAGGAGGCGCTGCTCACGCTCGGCGATCGCCCCGAGGACCGGTGGCCCGAGGCGCGCGCCTGGCTCGACGAGCACGGCTACGCGTCGACTCTCGAGTACGTCGGCGCGATGGCCGAGCTGATCGTCGACGAGACGGGTCTCCTCCCCCACCTGAACCCGGGCGTGATGAGCCCCGACGAGCTCGCGGCGCTGCGCCCGTTCGCCCCCTCGATGGGCGTCATGCTCGAGACGACCTCGCGCGCGCTCTTCACGGAGCCGGGGCGCGTGCACCACGGCTCGCCCGACAAGGACCCCCTCGTCCGGCTCGAGCTGCTCGAGAACGCCGGCCGCGCCCGCATCCCCTTCACCTCGGGCATCCTCATCGGGATCGGCGAGACGCTCCGCGACCGCGCGGAGTCGATGATCGCCCTCCGCGACGTGCACGAGCGCCACGGGCACGTGCAGGAGGTCATCGTCCAGAACTTCCGCGCGAAGCCGCGGACCGCGATGCAGGACGCGCCCGACGCCGCCCTCCACGAGCATGCGATGGCCGTCGCCGTGACGCGGCTCGTCCTGGGGCCGCGCATGCGCGTGCAGGTGCCGCCGAACCTGTCCGACCCGCAGGAGTTCGCGCTCCTCCTCCGCGCGGGCGCCGACGACTGGGGCGGCGTCTCGCCGCTCACCGCCGACCACGTGAACCCCGAGCGCCCGTGGCCGCACCTCGACGACCTCGCGGCGCGCACGGCCGAGCTCGGCTTCACGCTCCGCGAGCGCCTCACGGCCCACCCCGAGTACGTGCACGCGGACGCCTGGGTCGACGCGGCCATCCGCGGTGCGACGCGCGCCCTCGCCGACGAGAGCGGGCTCGCGCGGCGCGCGACGGATGGCGGCATCGTGCGGCCCGAGGCGCGCTCGCCCCGAGCGGGACACGACGCAGGAGTTCCGGGCCCGCAGGAGCCGGGAGACCGCTCCCCCGATGCGGGCGCGGTCGAGACTCCTGCACTGTGGTCGCCCGGCGGGCTCATCGCCGCCGTCATCGAGCGCGCCGCGCAGGACCCTGGAGCGCTCGACGACGCGGAGTGGGAGCGCCTCCTCACCGCGACCGGCGACGAGCTCGAGGCCCTCGTGCAGACGGCCGACGACGTGCGCCGGTACACCGTCGGCGAGACCGTGAGCATCGTCGCGAACCGCAACATCGCCTCGACCGGCTTCCGCGCGCGAGGCGGCCGGGCGGATGACGAGTTCGACCTCCCGCTCCTCGAGGACGCCGCGCGCGACGCGGTCGACCTCGGGCTCACGGAGATCTGCGTGCAGGGCCTCCTCGCGCCGGGCGAGGAGCCCGAGGCGTACCTCGAGATCGCTCGCGCCGTGAAGCGCGCGGCCCCGGCCATCCATCTCCACGCCTTCCGCCCGCAGGATGTCGCCGACCTCGCCGACCGCGCGGGGCTCGGGGTCGACGGCGCTCTCGCCGCGCTGCGCGAGGCGGGAGTCGACACGGTGCCGGGAACGGGCGTCAAGATCCTGAGCGAGCGCGTGCGCACCGAGGTCGCGCCCAGCGACCTCGAGATCGACCGCTGGATCGAGACCATCACGGCCGCCCACCGCGCGGGCTTCCGCTCGACGTCCGTCCTGTTCTACGGGCACGTCGAGACCGCCGCGGAGCGCATCGCCCACCTCCGCAGGCTCCTGGCCATCCAGCGCGAGACCGGAGGGTTCTCCGAGTTCGTGCCGATCCCGATGCCGGGCTGGGGCCGGCCGCTCGTCGACGGCCGCAGCCCGCGTGATGAGCACCGTGCCATGGTCGCGGTGTCTCGCCTCATGCTGTCGGGCGCCATCGCGCACGTGCAGATCCCGTGGACGCGCCACGGCCTCGAACTGTCGGCCGACCTCCTGCGCGCGGGCGGCGACGACCTCGGCGGAACGCTTCTCGACGGACGCGTCGCGCCTCGCGCGGGGGTCGAGGCCGGCCTCGAGCTGCCGCTCGACACGGCGCGCGGCATCGCGAAGCGGCTGTTCCGGCCGTTCCGGCAGCGGACGACGACCTACGGAGACGTCCAGCGGAGCGGCGGATGATCCGCGTCGGCACGCTCATCGTCGGCGCCGGCTTCGCAGGCCTCGCGGCCGCGCTCGCCCTCCGAGCCCAGGGCGTCGACGATTTCGCGATCATCGAGCGCGCCGACGGAGTCGGCGGCACGTGGCGCGACAACACCTACCCCGGCGTCGCGTGCGACGTGCCCTCTCATCTGTACGGGCTCGCGAGCCATCCGTCCCCCGACTGGACGCGCGTGTTCGCTCCCGGCTCGGAGATCCGGGAGTACCTCGAGCGGATCGCGCGCGACGAGGGGCTCGACACGCGGATCCGTTTCGGCACCGCGCTGATCGACGCACGGTGGGATGGCGACGAGTGGGCCGTGCGCACCGGCCCGGGACACATCGCAGGACCTCCGAGCGGCTCCGCGCGCGGGAACCGGATTCCCGGTGCGGCGGGCGAGGAGGATCCTGCGTCGTGTCCCGAGGAGATCCGGGCGCGACATCTCGTCCTCGCGTGCGGGCGGCTCACCGAGCCGCGGATCCCCGATGTCGTGGGGCTCGAGACCTTCCCCGGCCCGCTCTTCCACTCCGCACGGTGGGATCACACCCAGGACGTCGCGGGGCGCCGGATCGCGGTCGTCGGCACGGGGGCGAGCGCCGTGCAGCTCGTGCCCGCCCTCGTCGATGCGGGCGCCGAGGTCGTGCTCTTCCAGCGCACGCCCGCGTGGATCGTCCCCAAGGGCGACCGAGTGTACGGTCCGGAGGAGCGCGCCGCCCTGCGCGAGCCGTCGGCCGCCGCGCACCTGCGCGACGAGCTGCTCCGCGAGGGCGAGGCGCGCTTCGCGTCGCGCTCTGGCGACCGCGCGGCCACCGCCGAAGCCGAGGCCGTCGCGCGCGCCCACCTCGCCTCGCAGGTGGCCGACCCCGCCCTGCGCGCCGCTCTCACCCCGGACTACGCGTTCGGCTGCAAGCGCGTGCTCCTGAGCGACGCGTTCTACCCGGCCGTCGCCTCGGATGCCGTGCGTCTCGTGCCATCTGCCCTGGCCGCCGTGGAGAACGGCGCGCTCGTCGCGGCCGACGGCACGCGGCACGCAGCCGACGCGGTCGTCCTCGCCACGGGCTTCGCCTCCACCCGCCAGCCCTACGCGCCCCTCGTGACCGGAGAGCACGGTCGATCCCTCGACGCGCACTGGTCCGACGGCATGCGCTCGGTCGGCTCGACCCTCGTGCACGGCTTCCCGAACCTCTTCATCCTCGGCGGGCCGAACGCGGCGCTCGGCCACAACTCGGCCGTGCTCATCCTCGAGGAGCAGGCCGCCTTCGCCGCGGCTCTCATCACCCGCGGACTGGACGTGCGCGTGAGCGCGCAGGACGAGGCCGCCTACACGCGGGAGATCGTCGAGCGCTCGACCGGGACCCCGTGGGTGTCGGGCGGCTGCGAGAGCTGGTACGTCGACTCCCGCAGCGGCCGGCTCACGCTCCTCTGGCCGGGGACCGTCGCCGCCTTCCGCGAGCGTCTCGCGCGCGTCGCCCGCGACCTGCTCGAGCCATCCGCCGTCCTCACCTCCGAAGGAGCCCTGCCATGACCATCCCGTTCCGGTTCGGCTACAAGGCCTCATCCGAGCAGTTCGGGCCGCGCGAGCTGCTCGACTACGCGATCCTCGCCGAGGAGGTCGGGTTCGACTCGGTCTTCCTCAGCGACCACCTTCAGCCGTGGATGCACGAGGGAGGGCACGCACCCGCCGCACTGCCGTGGCTCGGCGCCGCGGCCGAGCGCACCTCGCGCGTGCTGCTCGGCACGTCGGTGCTCACGCCGACCTTCCGCTACCACCCGGGCGTCGTGGCCCAGGCGTTCGGCACCCTCGGCGCCATGCACCCCGGGCGGATGATCCTCGGCGTCGGCACGGGCGAGGCGCTCAACGAGGTCACCCTCGGCCTCGACTGGCCCGAGTCGCCCGAGCGGTTCCAGCGCATGAAGGAGGCGATCACGCTCATCCGCCGGCTGTGGACCGACGATCGCGTGACCTTCGACGGCACGTACTACTCGGTGCGCAACGCCACGATCTACGACCGCCCGGACGAGCTCGTGCCCATCTACATCGGCGCCTCTGGCCCCGCGGCGACGCGGCTCGCCGGCCGGATCGCCGACGGCTACATCACGACGAGCGGCAAGGCTCCCGAGCTGTACAGCGAGAAGCTCCTGCCGGCATTCGACGAGGGGCTCGCCAAGGCGGGCCGCGACCGGTCCGACGTCGACACGCTTCTCGAGGTCAAGGTCTCCTTCCGCCACGACCGCGCCCAGGCGCTCGAGAACACGCGCTTCTGGGCCCCGCTCGCCCTGAGCCCCGAGGAGAAGATGGGCGTGGACGACCCGCTCGAGATGCAGCGCCTCGCCGAGCAGCTGCCCACCGAGCGCGCCGCCTCGCGCTTCATCGTGTCGGACGACGTCGACGAGCACCTCGCGGCGATCCGCACCTGGATCGACCTGGGCTTCCGGCACCTCGTCTTCCACGACCCCGGGCACGACCAGGAGACCTTCCTGCGCCTCTACGGCGAGGAGGTGCTGCCTCGGCTCCGCGCCGAGTACGGGGCGTGAACGGCGACGCGGGCTTCGCCTGGCACGTCGTCATCCCCGTGAAGCCGCCCGCACGGGGGAAGTCGCGGCTCGAGGCGCCCGGCGTCGATCGCGCGGCGCTCGCCGACGCGATCGCGCGTGACACGGTCGACGCGGTCGCGCGCGCCTCGCGGGTCGCCGAGGTCGTCGTCGTCACGGCGGCCTCCGGATGGCCGGAGGGCCTCGCAGACAGCACGCCGGCGCCCGCGCGCGCACGGCCATCCGCCCCCATCCGCATCGTCCGCGAGTCCGAGCCCGCGGGGCTGAACGCCGCCATCCGCCGCGGACTCGCGACGATCGATCGCGTTCTCCCGCGGGCGGTGCTCCTGGGCGACCTGCCCGCGCTCCGACCGGCAGACCTCGATGCCGCGCTCGCGCTCGCCGGCGCGGCTCGGCTCGGGCTCGTCGCGGACGCCGAGGGCACGGGATCCACCCTCATCACGGCGCGCGCGGGCACCGCACTCGTACCGGCCTTCGGAGCGGACTCGGCCGCGGCGCACCGGGCGGCGGGGCACGTCGACCTCGGGGTGGCGCAGGACTCGACGCTGCGCCGCGACGTCGACACCGTCGAGCAGCTGCGCGCCGCCGCCGCTCTCGGCCTCGGCTCGCGGACCGCGACGCTGCTGGGCTGAACAGCGTCGCACCGCCGCGGTGCCTCATCGCGGGAGGCCCCTTCTCGCGCCGATCGCGGCCTCACCCGTGTTCGCCTGACGGCCGGAGCGGTGCCCCGACGCGAACGCGCCCGCGTCGGCCCCCTGGCGCCGGCGCCCTCTCCTCGGAGAGAGCGCTTCGACGTAGGCATCGACTCGGCTTCGACGTGACGCGAGGACGAGGTCGGTTCCGCTCCCCGCCTCCTCGATGATCGCGCGGCGGTTCTCGGCGATGCGCGCCGCGGCGCCGGCCCCGAATCCGCGGACGAACCCGCTGCGCGCGCGACGGCGGTCGCTCTCCGTGCACCAGTCATACGACGCTCGCTCGATGAGCCACCATGCGCGCATCGCGACGAGCGCCTGGACGCGCAGGCTCGCGATGAGAACGCGCGCCTGCTGCACATCGGACGCGAACCCGACGAGATACAGCACCGATCCGCGAGCGGAGTCGGCGATGAGCGGCCGGATCGTGCCGAGGGCGCGCGCGACCCCGCCGCCGAGCTCTCGGAGGTCGCGCGCGTAGGCGCCTGTGAAGAGCATCCGCTCCTCGACGACGGGGTCCTGCGTCTCGCCCAGTCGAGCACGTCTCTCATCGAGCAGCGCCTGCCCGATCCCGTACTTCACCATGAGGCGCTCAGCGTGCTCGGTGAGCGCCTCGGCCTCCTCGGGCGTCGTGCTCTCGGCCTTCGCGAGCAGCTTCGCGATGAGGTCGAGCTTGGCGTCGGTCATGGTCTCCTCCTCGGTCGGATGCGTCACATCCTCGGAGGGACCACCCCCGTCGGCGGCTCGCACGCGGTTCGCCTGGGGAGGGCGCGCCGGCGGGAGCCGCCTGTGCAGAGGGCGTCGCGGCTCAGGCGATCGCGGCCGCGGCAGCGCGCGCGGCTGCGGGCAGCGCGTCGACGATGCGAGCGAGCGCCTCCTCGTCGTGCGCCGCCGTGAGGAACCACGCCTCGAACACGCTCGGGGGCAGGGCGACGCCCGCCTCGAGCATCGCGTGGAAGAACGGCGTGTAGCGGAACGCCTCCTGCGTCTTGGCGGTCGCGTAGTCGGCCGGCGCCTCGGGCAGGAACGCGAGCCCGAAGAGGTTGCCGGCGCGCGGGATCGCATGGACGACGCCCTCCGCCGAGAGCGCGGCGGCCAGCGCGTCGGCGACCGTGGCCGCGGCGGCGTCGACGGCCGCGTAGACCTCGGGAGTGGCCAGACGCAGCGTCGCGATGCCGGCGGCGACGGACAGCGGGTTCCCCGAGAGCGTGCCAGCCTGGTAGACGGGGCCGACGGGAGCGAGCTGGTCCATGACGGCGCGCTTGCCGCCGAGCGCTGCGAGAGGCATGCCGCCGCCCACGACCTTGCCGAACGTGATGATGTCGGGCTCGAAGGCCTCGCCCGCCTCGACCTGGAGCCCCCAGTGCCCCGCCGGGTGCACGCGGAAGCCCGTGAGCACCTCGTCGAGGATGAGCAGCGCTCCCGCGTCGTGCGCGATCTGCGCGAGCGCCGCGTTGTAGCCGGGCGCCGGCTGCACGACCCCCATGTTGGCGGGCGCGGCCTCCACGATGATCGCGGCGATCTCGTCGCCGCGGACCGCGAAGATCTCGCGCACCGCGTCGAGGTCGCCGTACGGGGCGACGAGCGTCTGCGCCGCGATCGGCGCGGGCACCCCCGCCGTGCCGGGGAGGGCGAGCGTCGCGACGCCGGAGCCCGCCGCCGCGAGGAGCCCATCGGAGTGCCCGTGGTAGTTGCCGTCGAACTTGAGCACGAGGTCGCGGCCGGTGACGCCGCGCGCGAGGCGGATGGCGGTCATGGTCGCCTCGGTGCCCGTCGAGACGAGGCGCACCTGCTCGACCGGCCGGAGGCCGCCGGCCTGCACCCGGTCGACGATGAGATCGGCCAGCTCAACCTCGCCCTCGGTCGGAGCGCCGAACGACAGCCCGCGCGCCGCCGCCTCCTGCACCGCGGCGACGACCTCAGGATGCGCATGACCGAGCAGAGCCGGGCCCCACGAGGCGACCAGGTCGACGTACTCGCGGCCAGCGGCATCCGTCACGTACGCCCCGCGCGCCGACGCGAGGAACCGGGGCGTCCCGCCGACCGAGCCGTACGCCCGCACGGGCGAGTTCACGCCGCCGGGGATCACTTCGCGGGCGTGCTCGAACAGGACGTCGTTGCGATCGGTCATGCGTCCATTCTCCCGCGCCGCGGATGGGCGAATCGTGCGAGGACGTTCGCCGCGAAACGCGGCGAACCCGCCGCGCCCGGACGACGCCGCGCCTCCCGGATCAGCGCAGCCAGCGCGCGGCTTCGACGGCCCAGTACGTGAGGATGGCGTCGGCGCCGGCGCGGCGGATGCCGAGGAGCGACTCCTCGATCGCGCCGCGGCGGTCGATCCGGCCGTTCGCGCTCGCGGCCTCGATCATCGCGTACTCGCCCGACACCTGGTACCCCCAGACGGGCACGTCGACGGCCGCACGCACGTCGGCGAGCACGTCGAGGTACGGCAGCGCGGGCTTCACCATGACGATGTCGGCGCCCTCCTCGACGTCGATCACCGCCTCGCGAACTCCCTCGCGCGCGTTGCCGGGGTCCATCTGGTAGGTGCGCCGGTCGCCCTTCAGCTGCGAGTCGACCGCCTCGCGGAACGGCCCGTAGAACGCGCCCGCGTACTTCGCCGAGTACGCCATCACGATCGTGTCGACGAAGCCCTCGGACTCGAGCGCCTCGCGGACGGCCGCGACCTGGCCATCCATCATCCCCGAGAGCCCCAGCAGCGTCGCACCCGCACGCGCCTGCGCGAGGGCCATCGCGGCGTACCGCTCGAGCGTCGCGTCGTTGTCGACACCGCCCTCGGGCGTCAGCACGCCGCAGTGCCCGTGGTCGGTGAACTCGTCGAGGCACAGGTCGGCCTGCACGACGAGGGCGTCGCCGACCTCCGATGCGAGCGCCGACACGGCGACGTTGAGGATGCCCTCGGGATCGTCGGCTCCCGATCCCACCGCGTCGCGCACGGCCGGCACGCCGAAGAGCATGATGCCGCCGACTCCGGCCTCCGCCGCCTCGACGGCGGCCCGGCGGAGGGAGTCGAGCGTGTGCTGGCGCACCCCGGGCATCGACGAGATCTCGACGGGCTCGGCGATGCCCTCCCGCACGAAGGCGGGCAGCACGAGCTGGGATGGCGCGAGGTGCGTCTCGCGCATGAGCCGGCGGACCGCCGGCGACTGGCGGAGGCGCCGCGGCCGGTGCACGGGGAACGTCATCGGCGCGCCTTCATCCCGGGGATCCGGACGACGTCGGTCGGCGTCGTGGGCGGGATGGCCCTGGCCTCCTCGGTCGGCTCGGGCACCGGGATCTTCGCGAGGGAGTCGATGAGCGACTCGATGGTCTGCCGTGGTGCGACGAGGTGGATCGGCAGCCCCACGGCGTCGGCGTCGCGCGCGGTGCGCGGGCCGATCGCGGCGATGATCGTCTGGTCGGGGATGTCGGGGAACTGCTCGCGCACCTGCTCGGCGACCGAGCCGCTCGTCACGAGGATGGCGTTGATGCGGCCGTTGAGCACGTCGCGGTGCGCGCGCTCCGGGGCGGGCACGCCCACCGTGCGGTACGCGACGACGCTGTGCACGTCGTGCCCCGCGGCGATGAGGGCGTCGGTGAGGACGGGCTTGGCGATCTCGCTGCGCAGGGTCAGGATGCGGCGGGGCTCCGACTCCCGGGCGAGGAGCTGCCGCGCGAGTCCGGCTGCGGAGTTGTCGGTGTCGGGAACGAGGTCCACGCCGTACCCGACGGCCTGCAGCGCGGTCGCGGTCGTCTCGCCGACCGCCGCGACCTTCGTGCTCTCGGGGATGGTCGCGCCGTAGGAGTAGAGGACGTCGACGGTCGTCGCGCTCGTCACGGTGAGCCAGTCGAACATGCCGTCGGCGAGGTCGCGCAGCGCCTGCTCGAGAGCGGCCTTGTCCTCCGTCGGGGCGAAGTTGATGAGCGGCGCGATGACCGGCGTCGCGCCGTCGGCACGCAGACGCGCCGCGACGCCATCGCCCCACGGGCCGCCGCGAGGCACGAGCACCCGCCATCCGGCGAGAGGCTTTCCGGTCATGTGTTCCACTGGCTTCGTCATGGTGTGGTCGAGGGGGAGACGAGGTCGGACGCCCCTCGGTCGAGAAGCCGACCGGCGACAGCGGTGCCGATCTCGCTCGCTCGTCGGGGGACGACGCGCCGGGCGGAGTCCGCACCGTCGCTTCCGCCCTCAGGACGAATATACTCCTGCGCCACGGCCTCGGCGTGCTCGACGGCGATCTCCTCGCCCGGCTCGCGGCCGTACGCGACCGCGGTCACCGAGAGCTGCTCGCCCCGGAGGACGGCGTGGATCCCGAGGGGCGCATGGCACCCGGCTTCGACCCCCGCCAGGATCGCGCGCTCGACCGTCACGGCGAAGCGGGTCGCGGGGTCGTCGAGGGCGCGGATGGCCGCGAAGAGCTCCTCGTCGATGTCGCTGCGGGTCTCGACGGCGAGAGCTCCCTGCCCCGCGGCCGTCGGCCATCCGCCCAGGTCCTGCGGCTCGAGAGCGAGGTCGATGTCGGCTCCGAGGCGCGACAGGCCCGCCGCGGCCAGCACGATCGCGTCGAGCTCGCCGTCGCGCACGCGCTGCATGCGGGAGTCGACGTTGCCGCGGATGTCATGGAGCTCGACACCCGCGTTCGCGCGCCGGACCTGCGCGATGCGGCGAGGCGAGCCCGTGCCGATCCGCGCACCGGGGGCGAGGTCGCCCAGCCGCACGCCGTCGCGCGTGAGCACGACGTCGCGCGCGTCCGCACGCGCGGGGGTCGCCGCGATGACGAGGCCGGGGGCGTCGGCGGTCGGGAGGTCCTTCAGGGAGTGCACGAGGAGATCGCACTCGTCGCGCAGCAGCGCCTCGCGCAGGCGCGTCGCGAAGACGCCCGTCCCGCCGAGCTGCGACAGCGACGCGCGCGACGTGTCGCCCTCCGAGACGATCGGCACGAGCTCGACGGGCCTTCCCGCCTGCTGCTCGAGAGCGCGGGCGATCTGCGACGACTGCGCCGTCGCGAGAGCGCTCCGGCGCGTGCCGAGACGGATGGGCGTGGTCACTGGAGCACCTCGGGCACGGCCGACGCGGGGATGCGTCGACCCGTGAAGAACGGCACCTCCTCGCGCACGTGGCGACGGGCCTCGGTGTAGCGCAGCTCGCGCATCATGTCGACGAGCTCGTTGAGCTCGTCCGACTCCATCGGGAGCATCCACTCGTAGTCGCCCAGGGCGAACGACGCCATCGTGTTCGCGACGACTCCCGAGAACGCGGCGCCCTTGCGACCGTGGTCGGCGAGCATCGTGCGGCGCTCGTCCTCGGGCAGCAGGTACCACTCGTGGCTGCGCACGAACGGGTACACCGTGAGCCAGCCCTTCGCGGGGATGCCGCGGAGGTAGCCGGGGATGTGCCGCTTGTTGAACTCCGCGTCGCGGTGGACGGCCATCGCGTTCCACGTCGGCAGGAGGTCCTTGAGCAGCTCGGTGCGGCGCAGCCGGCGCACGGCCCGCTGCAGGTCCTCGGCGACGGCGCCGTGCAGCCAGACCATGAGGTCGGCATCGGCGCGCAGGCCGCTGACGTCGTAGAACCCGCGGATCGTCACGCCCTCGCCCTCGAGCAGGGCGACGATGTCCTCGAGCTCGGTCGCGTCGGGCTCCGTCACGGGGCGGTCGGGGTTCCGCCGCCACACCGCCCAGAGGCTGTAGTTGTCGCCGGTCGTCTCGGGTGCTGCAGACATGACTCCATCATGCTCCCGCGTCGCGAGAAGGCGAAAACGAGGCCCTCCCCCTTGACGGGAGCGGAGGGCCTCCCCACCGATCAGCGCGCGATGATCCGCGCGACGCCCCAGATCGCGAGCCCGACGGCCGCGGCGACGCCCGCCGCGGCGGCCGCTGCCGCCACGGGGTTGCGCTGCGCGAACGCGCGCGCCTTCACGGCGCCGCGCTGGCTCGCCTCGGCCGCTCGACGCGGGAGGTTGCCCTTGACCTCGATCGCGGCGAGCGCGGCCTTCAGCTCCGCCCGCGCGAGCTCGACCGGGTCGGAGATCCCGCTGGGCACGACCGTCTTCGCGAGCCGCTCCTCGGCGCGTGCACGGTCAGAACTCATCTGCGACCTCCTTGACGATGGCGACGTCCGTCTGCACGGCGCGGGCGGGGTTCTCGCTCTTCGCGAGGTGCTTGAACCGGAGCAGGCCGAGCAGCGCGAACACCGCGGCGAGCACGAGGCCGACGCCGAACACGATGAGCGCCGACGCCCACACCGGCAGCCACAGCGACAGGAGCGCGATGACGAACGCGAGGAAGGCCGGGATCGCCCAGAACACGAAGAACAGGGCGACGATCATCCAGCCGGTGCCGAAGCCCGCGTCCTTCGCGGCGGCGATCGCCCACTTCTTCGCCGCGTTCACCTCTGCGACGACGAGGTTGCGCACCAGCTCCGGCAGGTCGCCGATCAGCGAGAAGAGACTGTCGTCGGCGCGGTCCCGCACCGGCGACGGCGGAAGCTGCGCCATCAGCCGGCAGCCTTCCGCTGCGCCTCCTGCTTGACGTCGTCGGCGGCGTCCTCCGCCTCGCCGAGCGCCGCGTCGAGACGCTGCCCCGGGGTGCCGGGCGTCGTGGCCGCCTTGACGACCTTGATCGCGCCGTTCCAGGCGGCACGGGGGATCGCGAGCGCGCTCGACTTGGCGAGCTTCGTCGCCTTCTCGGCCTGCGCCTGGACGATGGGGAGCTCCCACACCTCCTGCGCCTTCTCCTTGATCTGCTCGTAGCGCTCGCGGCCGGCTCGCGTGCCGAGCACGTAGCCCACTCCGAGGCCGATCACGAGTCCCAGCTTCCCCCGCATCGGGTTCTCCTCACGTCGTTTCGGGTGCTGCCCTGGTGTCCCACAGTAACCGTGTATGCCGCTTTCGGCATCCGCCTTGCGCGAGAGCGCCAGCGGGTGTACCCGGGTCAGGTCACGAGAAGAGCGCGCGGCGTCGCACGCGCTCCGCCTCCGCGATCGCGTCGGGCACGACCTGAGCGAGTCCCGTCCCGGCGAGCCAGGCGCCGACGGCGCCGATGCCAGGAGCGGTCTGGATGGCCGCGCGCGCCTGCGCGGTCGCGGCCTTGAGTCCGACGGTCGCGGCCGGCTGCGCCTGGAGGAAGCGCTCGCGACGGGCACCCGCGAGCTGATGCGGTGCGAGGGCGACGCCGAGCAGCGCGCTCGCCTCCTCCAGCGCGAGGGCCGCCGCCTCGTCGTCGTCGAGGCCCGCGGTCGCCGGCTCCTCGTTCTGGGTGCCGAACGAGACCCGGACGACGTGACGGTGCGCGCCGGCGGCCTCCGCGACCCACTGCCATTTCGCGGTCGCGTGGGTGAGGGCCTTCGCACGGTGCGATCCCGGAACGGTGAGCACGCCCGTCCCCCGCGGCTTCGCGTCGAGCTCGGGGGCGTCGAGGACGAGCGTGACGATCTCGACGACCGGGCCGGGGCGTGCCGGCTCGGCGGCCAGGCCGGTCACGTGCGGCGCGAGGAGGCGACGTGCGCCCGCCTCGCCGATCGCGACGACGACCACGTCGGCCTCGATCGGCCCGTCGTCGACAGCGGCGTCGCTCACGTCCTCGTCGCGCTCCTCGCGCGCCGCGAGGCGGATGGTCCAGGTCGCGCCCGCGCGCTCGAGCCCGTCGACGGCGGCGCGGGTCCTGACGTCGGCGCCGAGCACCTCGAGACGCTCGACGAGCGCGTCCGCGAGCCGCGCCATCCCGCCGCGCAGACCGAGCACGGCGCCTCCCGGGGCGGACGTGCGCGCGCCCGCGAGGTCGGCGACGGCGCCGGTGAGCGAGCCGGTGCGGGTGAGCGCCGCGTTGAGCCCCGGTGCCGCGACGTCGGGATCGATGTCGTCGGGATGCGCGGAGTACACCCCGGTCGTGACGGGCGCGACGAGCCGATCGAGGGCCTTCTCACCGAGCCGCGACCGCACGAGGCGCCCCAGGCTGTGCTCGTGGCCGATCGTGAGCACGGGCTTCAGCCGATCGAGGTAGGCGCGCCAGGCGCCGCCCCAGCCGAGGATCCGTCGGACGTCGTCCGCGAAGGGGTTGGCGGGGATGCCGAGCACGCCGCCCTTCGGCAGCGGGGCCGCCCCCACGCCGGGCACGCCGGCGACCCACGCGCCGCCTGCGCCCGTGCCCGGCGCCACGACGTCGTCCGACAGCCCGAGCTCGTCGATCAGCGCGCGGACGTGGCCGCCGCGTGTCGCGAAGCTCTCCGCGCCGAGGTCGAGGACGACACCGCCCACCTCGGCCGAGCGCAGCACGCCGCCCGGGCGCTCGCCGGCCTCGAGCACGGTCACGCGCATGCCCACCTTGGCGCACTCCCACGCCGCGATCAGACCCGCGACGCCGCCGCCCACGACGACGACGTGCTTCTCATGAGCGTGGGCGTAGAGCTCGTCGAGCTGCTCCGTCACGGTGTGCCTCCTCCGACGATCAGACCGAGTGGACGAGCTCGACGATGCGCGTCAGCACCGTCGGGTCGGTCTCCGGCGGGACGCCGTGGCCGAGGTTGACGATGTGCGCACGGGCAGCGCGCCCGCGTTCGAGCACGTCGCGGACGTGCGCCTCGAGCACCTCCCAGGGCGCGGCGAGCAGGGCGGGGTCGATGTTGCCCTGCAGGGTCGTCTCGCCGCCGACGGTGCGCGCGGCCTCGTCGAGCGGCACGCGCCAGTCGACGCCGACCGCGGACGCGATGCCCCCGAGGCGCATGTCGGCGAGCACGGGGCCCGTGCCGACGCCGAAGTGGATGACCGGCACGTCGAGGCCCTCGACGGCGGCCGTCGAGTGCGGGAGCACGAACGCGCGCAGATCGGATGGCGCGAGCGAGCCCGCCCACGAGTCGAACAGCTGCACGGCCGCAGCCCCCGACTCGATTTGCGCCTGGAGGAACGCGCGCGAGACCTGCGCGAGCCATCCGGCGAGCGCGTGCCATGCGCCGGGGTCGGCGTGCATCAGGGCGCGGGCGCGCAGGTGCTCCTTCGACGGCCCGCCCTCGACGAGATAGGCCGCGAGCGTGAAGGGCGCCCCCGCGAAGCCGATGAGCGGCGTGCCGGCGCCGTCGAGCTCCGAGACGACGGCGCGCACCGCGGCGCGCACGGGCTCGGCGGCCTCCGCGACCTCCGCGGGGTCGATGGCCGTCACGCGGTCGACGTCGGCGCGCGTGCGCACGGGGTCGGCGAAGACGGGCCCGCGCCCGGGAACGATCTCGACGTCGATGCCGGCGAGCCGGAGCGGCACGACGATGTCGCTGAAGAAGATGCCTGCGTCGACCCCGTGCCGCCGCACGGGCTGCAGCGTGATCTCCGCCGCGAGGTCGGGCGTGAGGCAGGCGTCGAGCATGCGCGTGCCGACGCGGAGCTCGCGGTACTCGGGAAGCGAGCGGCCCGCCTGTCGCATGAACCAGATCGGAGCGGTATCGGGGCGCTCGCCGCGCAGGGCGCGCAGCAGCGGCGCATCGGGGGAAGGCATGCCCCCATCCTCCCATCCGCGCCTTCGGAGTCGCGGAAAGCGCCGGTTAGGCAACCCTTCCTTTTCATGAATCATTCAGAAGAGACTTTTACGCGGGGTAGAATGGCTGTCGTGCTGTTCTGCCTGTCTGCGAGTCACAAGACCGCGCCGTTCGATCTCCTCGAGCGCCTGAGCACGCACACGACCGCCGTCGCCCCGCTCATCGCGGGCCACAGCGAGGACGTCAAGGGCACCGTCGTGCTCTCGACCTGCAACCGCTTCGAGGCGTACATCGACCTCGACGTGCCGTCCGGCGCCGCGCGCGAGGCCGGCCTCGCCGCCGCGCATGAGGCCATCCGCACGGCCACGGGCGTGACCCCCGAGGACCTCGAGGGCGCCTGCGAGGTGACGGCGGGCACGAAGGTCGCCGAGCACCTCTTCTCCGTCGCCTCAGGACTCGAGTCGGTCATCGTCGGCGAGGGCGAGATCGGCGGCCAGGTGCGCCGCGCCCTCGACGAGGCGCGCGAGCACGGCACCACCTCGAGCGAGCTCGAGCGCCTCTTCCAGCGCGCGACCGAGACGCAGAAGGGCGTCAAGAACGGCACCGCCCTCGGCCGAGCAGGCCGCTCGCTCGTGCGGCTGGCGCTCGACCTCGCGGGCAGCCGCATCGCCGACTGGACCACCCAGCGCACGCTGCTCGTCGGAACCGGCTCCTACGCGGCTGCGACGCTCGCCGCCCTGCGCGACCACGGCGTGACCGACATCACGGTCCACTCGCCCTCCGGCCGAGGGGCGCGCTTCGCCGCGAAGCACGGCCTGCTCAGCGTCGCGAGCGACGAGTTCGCCGCGGTGGCCGCGTCGTCCGACCTCGTCATCACCTGCACGTCGCGCGAGGAGCCGGTCATCGACGCTGCTCTCCTGCAGGGCGCCGGGTTCGACGGCGCCGCGATGATCATCGATCTCGGGATGCCGCGCAACGTCGCCCCCGATGTCGCGACCGTGCCGGGCGTCACGCTGCTCGACCTCGAGACCATCCGCCTCCACGCGCCGCTCGAGGAGCTCCAGGCGACCGAGGCGGCGCGCGCAATCGTGCAGGATGCCGCGGCGCGCTTCCACCTCGCGAGCCGCCAGCAGAGCGCGCAGCCGGCGATCGTCGCGCTGCGCCAGCACGTGTTCGAGCTCACCCAGGCCGAGGTCGACCGTGCCCGACGTCGCGGCGACGGCGAGCAGGTCGAGCAGGCGCTGCGCCACCTCGTGGGCGTCCTGCTGCACACGCCGACCGCGCGTGCGGGTCAGCTCGCGGCCGAGGGACGCTCCGACGAGGTCTTCGACGCCCTCGAGACCCTCTTCGGCATCGACGCGCGCCCCGCTGCGGCCGCGGCCGAGGTGCCGGTCTGCCCGTTCACGGGCGACGCGCAGGCCTCCTGACCCCTTCCGGGACTTCCTGACCCCTCCCCCTGGACTTCCTGTCCCCGCCCCCGGGACACATTGCAGGAGATCCGCGGGCCGCTCCGTCGGCCATCCGCGCGATCCCGCGCACGAGGCGCAGCCATCCGCTCGATTCTCCTGCGCTCTGTCCCGCCCCGCGCGCCCGGCCGGGGCCTGAGACCATAGGAGCATGGCTCTCACGATCACGGGCGACGACGCCGCAGACACGCTCCTCAGCGAGAACCCCCTCGCGCTCCTCATCGGCATGCTCCTCGACCAGCGCGTGCGCTAACCATGCACAGGCCGCAAACTTGAAGTCATGGCCAGCTCAGCTATCTATACCCGCATCTCCCTCGACGCTGAGGGTGAGGCTCTCGGCGTGGCCCGCCAGGAGGCCGACTGCCGGGAGCTTGCCGCGCGCTCCGGCTTTGACGTGGTGGCGGTGTTCAGCGACAACGACACCGGCGCGTCCACGCGCTCCCGCAAGAAGTCACGACCGGCCTACACCGACATGCTCCAGCGTGCGCGTGCGGGTGAGTTTGAGGTGATCGTGGCGTACTCCAACAGTCGCCTGACCCGCCGACCGCTGGAGTTGGAAGAGCTCATCACCCTCTATGAGCAGCACGGAGTACGCATCAGCACGGTCGTGTCGGGCAATGACGACCTCAGCACGGCTGACGGCCGGATGGTGGCGCGCATCAAGGCGTCGGTGGACGCGGCCGAGGTCGAGCGCACGGCGGAGCGCGTGGCACGTAAGCATCTAGAGTCCGCTCGGGAGGGCAAGCCGGTGAGCGGTACGCGCCCCTTCGGCTGGCAGGACGGCGGACGCGAAGTGAAGGCCGACGAGGCCGAGCTCATTCGAGAGGCCGCTACAGACATCATCTCCGGCATCGGCACCTATGCGATCGCCAAGCGGTGGAACGACGCGCGAGTGACGACCTCCACCGGACGACCGTGGAAGGGCCACACGCTCGCCCGCATGATGAGGTCCCCCCGGCTGGCAGGGTGGCGCATCCATCAGGGCAAGATCGCCGTCGGACGCGACGGGAAGCCGGTACGCGGCCAGTGGGAACCAATCCTCGATCAGGCCACCCATGACGCGGTAGTGACTGTGCTTAGCCCTGCAGAGAGCCGGTCCCGTGTGCCTAGGAAGAACGCGCGCCACTATCTACTGACAGGCACCGTGCGCTGTGGAGTGTGCGGAGCGCTGATGTATGGCAACGCCGCCAAGTACCCGACCTACAAGTGCGCCGAGGATGGCCACACGGTAGCCGCCAGCACCGTCGCCGTGGACGACCTTGTCAGCCGTCTGGTTCTGAGACGCCTGGAGGACGTTGCCCTGGAGACACCGAAGCCGGAGTTCACCGAGGCCAAGCGGCTGGCCGAGGTTGAGCAGTCCATCGCCCGGCTCATGGCCGCGTTCACCGCACGAGAACTCTCAGCCGAGGCCGTGTTCCCAGCGGTGGCTCAGCTGGAGACCGAGCGTGACGAGCTACGTGCTCAGCGGCGACTCATCGAGGCGGCAGAGGTAGCGCCCGACCTCACGCACGTGAACCACGGAAAGTGGGAGAGCATGGACGTCGACCAGCGGAGGGCAGTAGTGGAGACCCTGCTGAATGCCGTGCTGGTACGGCCCGCCACGCGCGGAGGGAACCGCTTTGATCCCGACCGGGTGGAGTTCGTGTGGCATGACGCTCCGACCGCCCAAGGGTAACCGACGTCAGGACTGGACTGCCGCCTCCAGGAATGCAGTGCGGCTAGCCTCCAGATCGCCGAGTGCCTCCGAGACTGAGACCTGGTGACGGTCCTCGGCCTTACGGAGCTGCTCCGAGAGTGCCTTCTGCGACTTCACTCCATCCAGCAGGGGAACCACAATCTGATCGACATGCTCGGTCGTCAGCTCGATGAGTCCAGTGCTGCCCGTGAACAGCCGCTCGATCTGCAGCTTGCCCAGGCCCGCCCGGAGGTAGTCCGCGAGGTAGTACGGATTCACGACCGTCGGGTCAGGGCGGATGATCGTCACGTGGCCGTCAGCGATCGCCAATTCATCGCGGTCCCACACTGCCGCCTTACCGAGCGTGCCGTCGCCGGTGGATGCAATGACCACATCGCCCTTCTGCAGTTTCGCAGAATCCGCGATGTCGTCATACGTAGCCTTTTCGATCCAGTCCGCGCCCTCGACGGTCGTGCGGCCAAATCGTGTGATGCAGCTTCCCGCCTTGACCACGACTGCGTAGCCATCCTCCGGACCGACGTATGTCGATGCTGAGGGGGACTTACCACGCTTCGTATCGACAGTGTTGAGGCTACTTATCGTCTGCCCACCCGCAGCGGCGACCTGCTTCACCGCGTCGGTCGTCTGCGGGTCCCAATACTTGAGATCCCAGCGCGAGGTTGAGTCCTTGCCAATCACGTTGGCGGGGATCTCAAAAGCAGACCAGTGAAGACCCCGGCGGGTGCTCCCAGCCTCGTGGTCGAGCGCCCCTTGCACAACCGACTCCAGGAACGCCGGGTAATCGAACCCGCGTAGGCGCTCCCCCGTCCCGGAGTATCCCAAACTCTCGATGTCCACGAACGAGACGGGTGAGGTGTCCAGGATGTCGATGTCGACGGATTCTCGCTTGCGCAGCAGCAGGACACTGGAGCGAACGTTGATCTTGTTGGGCTTGAACGTCACCTCCGGCAAGCGGAGCACCGCGAGCAGTTCGGCGTTCTGCATGACCCACCGACGGAGGTCAGTGCCGGTCTCCGTGTTCAGGAGACCATCGTCAATCACGGTGCTGATCAGCCCCCCTGGCTTTGTAGCGAGCACCATGCGCTGAAGGAACAGATGCTGTCCGCGGCCGCCCGGAACGGGGTAGCGCTCGGCATCCGACTTGGAGAGCGCATCTCCCTCGGCTGTTCCGAACGGCGGATTGGTCAGAATGTAGTCGTAGCGTTCCTCATCAATGGGCCAGATGGAAGCGGACGGCAACACCGAATTCTCGCAAGTGATGTTATTGTGCCCGTCGCCCGCGATGATCATGTTCATCTTTGCGGCGGAGGCGACACCGTCATTTGCATCGCTTCCGTGGAACACTTCCTGCATCAGCTGCTTCGCCAGCTTGTCGCGCGTGGCCTTGGTGATCGCCCGCTTTGCCAACAAGGCGTCAACCTGGTCTAGGGAGCTGCGCAGCAGGTAGACAAGGAAGCCTCCAGTGCCGCACGCGGGATCGGCAACACGCACCGGCTCGGAGGCCCGGAGTGCGTTCACGATCGCCTCAGAACCGATCAGGCCCGCCATGATCTCGACGACCGGACGCGGGGTGAAGTACTGGCCGAGCTTCTTGCCCTTGAGCGTTGCTCGAACGAAGTACTCGAAGGCCGTGCCCTTGACGTCGTGGTCGGAGTCCGTGAACGAGACCTTCGAAAGCTCGCCGACGATGTACCTGAAGGTCGCCGGATTCTTGAGGTGCAAGTCCTCAGTAAGTACGTCGCCGTACCCCTTGGCCTTGATCTCGGACAGCATCTGCAGGATGGCGCTCTTCACCTGGTCGGCCTGCGCAGCGGGCCGTTCGGCGAGCTCCCAGAAGCGGAAGGAGTAGGGCAGCTCGAACTCCCCTGCGTCCTCCTTCTCCTCTAGCAGCTTGAGGAAGAGGATCTTGGAGAAGTCCGCGAAAGCGTGCTCTTCGTTCTTCTCGATATTCCGGATCTTGTTGTGGCATCGCGCGAACAAGTCATTGAGCTGCTTGAGTGGCAGCGACGGACGGAAGGGCAAGCTGTCATCGCCATTGCCCAAGGGCACGTCCGTGAGGTCTTTCTTACGGCGCAACGCGCGCACAACGCCGTCGAGCTGGTCGCGGCTCGGCATCTTGTCGGCGAGTCGCCCGTTCCACCGGATGGGTTCGTTGTTTGCGGTGTTGAACACCTGCACGAGCTGGCCGTTCGTCACGACAACAAACGGCGCCTTCACGGACGCACCGTATGCGAGCGCCTGTTTGGCATCCGCCTGAGTGAGCCGCTTGCCGTTGCGTTTCGCCTCAATCACGAACTGGGGAGTGGACTTGCCGCAGGTCACGAGCAGGTCCACGTACCCCTTGGCGTACCGCTCGAGGTTCTTGACTGGCGTTTCGAAGTCAATGTCCGTTTCCGGGTCGTACCCGCGGCGTCGGAGATACGGAAGGATGCGCTTGATGACCGTCTCAGTCTCAGTGCGGACGCTCGACAAGTGGTGCTCGCCTTCTAGGGGGCCGGGGCAGGATGATTTGAGGCTAACAGCGGCCACCTACATGTTCCGGCAGCGCCGCCCGGGGGCAGCCGACATCTGGCCGTCACGCCAGGCGACGAGAGGGGCACCGCGCGGCACTCGCGCGCGCCTGAACGGCACGCTTCCGGACTGGGGTGGAGCGCCTCATGGGTCTGAGGCCACGAGAAGGGGCACCCCCAGCGGACTGGCCAGGGGTACCCCTTGGGACGGTGCGTCAGTCCTCGAACGGCGGGTTCAGGACCAGGACAGTGCCGACATTGAGTGTCGCGCCGGTCTTGTTGTACGCGGCCAGCGACTCGGTGTCGAAGCAGAAGCGGTCAGCGACGGCGGCGAGGTTGTCCCCGGCGGCGACAGTGTAGGTCTCGATCTCGCCGTCGGCGTTGCGGTTGACAGTGCCGTTTGCGCCCGCCCTCGCGCCGAAGTCGGCGATCCAGCCCTTGACGCGGCCCGCGCTGTCGCTCATATCGATGCCGTTCTTGTATCCGGCCTTGCAGGACACGGCAGCCGACTCGTCGAGCGTCTGCGGTGCCCAGGGCTCGGACGGGTCCGGGCGGAGCACTAGGACGTCGCCGGGCTGCATCGCCCAGTAGGTCACCTTGTTGTATGTGCCGAACGAGCTCTTATCCATGCAGAATCGGGCCGCGATCGCTTCGAGCGCGTCACCGGGCTGAACGGTGTACGAGGCGATCTGCCCGTCACCGTTCAGCGTCGGCTCTCCAACCGCGTAATCGCGGACGCCGGTATCGGTGATCTCACCCACGAGCTCCGCACCCTCGACCGGCGACGAGCCGGGATCGACGGACGGGAGGCTGATACTAGCCGTGGGGCATCCCGTTGCAGTCGGTGTAGGCGTGGGAGTGGCTTCCGTCGTCGGCTCGGAGTCGACGGCAGCCGGGGCAGGAGTCGAGACGGGGGTCTGCTCGCTGGCCGTGGGTTCCGACGTTGCGGTGCATCCGGCGAGCGCGGTCGCAGCTAAGACGAGTGCCGCCAGGGTCGTGGTGAGCTTGGCCGTGTTGGACATGTTGAAATGTTTGCGCACTTGGGACATGCGGGGTGCTCCTTTGTCAGCGCGACTGACAGTCACAGTAGTGGTCATGTGAACGAGGTCTCCTTCTTCTCAGCCCGCAAGGTCACGCCCGGCGCTGAGCACGTCCGGCCCGTAGTGCTTGTTCCACCACGTGTTGTGCCCGCAGTACTGGCACTTCTTGAAGAACGGCAGGTACACAAGGCCGATGCCTGCGGTGCAGAGCGCAATCGTCGAGATGACGGCCATGCGCCCGATGTGAGCGGCTCCCCGTTCGCACGACTTGCAACCGATGCAACCCTTCTGGGTGTAGATGTTCAGATGGTTCGACATGACGGCATTCAGCCCTGGCAGATGTCGTCAGTGGCGAATCCTGACGGGTGCTCGGCGGCGTGGTAGCCCTCTGAGTAGATGCTGACGCTGTCTGAGACCTCAACCCGGTTCGCCGCGGGATAGCTGTCGCCGGCCTGAGCCGCGTGGTCGCAGAGGTACAGCATCGCGTCGTTGGCGATCTGTTGAGCCTGCTCGTTGGTTGTCTCTGTCGGCACGTAGATGTACGCCTTGCCTGCCGAGATCGTGGCGCTTTCGAACGTGACGCCCGACTCGGCCAGGAACGCTTCCAGGTCGAGCGGGGCGACCTCCGCCGGAGTCTCGGACGCGGTCGGCTCAGTGGGAGCATCCTGCGTCGGTTCGGCTACTGCCGGTGTGGTGCTGGTGCCATTCGGGTTCACGATGGCGCTGATGCCGCCCACGACGAGGAACACCGCGATGAGCCAGACCCACCACTTGAGGTACCACGGCTTCGAGGCGGCTGGAGGCGGGGACGACTGCTCGGACATGCGTGCTGCTCCTTCGGCAATGTGACTCATAGTCCGTGGACTCATTGTCACCTTAGCGAAAGCGTGAACGGATGCCCGTTCCGTCTCACCGCACCGCGTTCGGCGCACGTGTGCGCGAACTCCGGACGGCACGCGGCTGGTCGCAGGAGGACTTCGCCCACCGAGCGGAACTCGACCGCACCTATGTCTCCGGCATTGAGCGCGGCGTGCGGAACCCGACGCTCGACATCATCTACCGACTCGCGACGACACTGGACGTGCCCGCATCCGACCTACTCGCGTAGAGGTACTCCAATCCGGGGCACAAGGCGGAGCCGCGCGTTTCCGCCGCAGACCATGTCTCCGCACCCGTCACGCGTCGCTGAGCGTCCCACTGGCTCGCCGGCACCGGTCTGGCTAGGTGCCAGGTAGCCGAGACATGCAAAGAGACCCTTGGGAGCCCCTGGGGTCTCTTGTGGGCGAAAGCCGGGTCTCAGCTATCAGGCGGTCGCGCCCGCAGCGCGACGCGCACGAACGCGGGCGGTCCGCGCCGGTCCTTGGAACACCTCGTTCAGCACCTCGTCCATGAGTGCGAGCACGTCGTCCACATCGACCTGTTGAGGGCTGTCCTCGATATCCCCGTGCGCCATGTCATTCCCAAGGTGCCGAATCTCATGAGCGGCATCTTTCGTGCTGTTTCGGACGAGCCCTTGGGCAGCGAGCTCATCGATCTTCGACACGAGTCGGCCCGACGTGATGCCCTTCGCCTTGGCAGTAGCCTCCACAACCGTGCGTGCCATCAGGATCGATGCCATTCGAGCTCCGATGCTCGCGCAGGCGTGCGCCTCGCTCGCGGCCTCCGCAATATGTGATGGCACATCTTCGAAGCGTGGCGCTTCCCCAGCTTTCGGCACCCAGGTGATTTCCTCGTCGGCCGTCTTCTCGAGGTTGAGTTTCTGGTCGGTAGATCCCTTGGCGAAGTCTGTTGCGTACCCGAGACTGGCGCGCCCGCAATTGTCGCAAATCGCAGCACCCTGCAAGATCGTGACGGTCGAGAACGTGCCGCCCCCATGATCCTCCCGGAAGGACATTTGCTGTGCCCACTGGGGTGTGAGGTGCACGTATCGCCGACAGTATGCGCAGTGAGCGGAGGCCATGACGTCATTCTGGCATCGGGCACGGACATCCAGATCGGGTTCAGGATGTAGCCGACGTGTAGGCGCGGCGCACGGTGGACTCCTGCCAGCGCGGCAGTCCGGTAGGCGACAGTACGCCGTCAGCCGTCAGCATGTCCGCGATGCGGCAGAAGCTGAGGCGCTGCTCTTCCCGCGCTGTGACGATGCGTCGCAGCACTCCAGCCGGGATGGCGGTCCGCCGTCCGTTGTGCTCGCCGCGTGCCTTGCGTGCCGCCAGCGCCTCACGGGTGCGGGTAGCGATCAGGTCGCGTTCCAGTTCAGCGAAGGTGGCGAGCATGTTCGCCATCGCCCGACCGCCGGGGGTCGTGAGGTCGAGCGCGTTGTCCAGTACGACCAGCGCCCAGCCCTGCGTGACTGCCGAGTCGATCACGGCGGATGCGTGACGTACCGAGCGGGCGAGTCGGTCGAGCTTCGCCACCATCAGCCCGTCGAACTGCCCCGCCGACAGCATGTCCAGCCCGCGACGCAGCTCGGGGTTGACGTGCTTGCCCGAGCACCCCAGATCGCGGAACAGCTCGTAGGTCCAGCCTCGGCGCTCGCACGTCTCCTTGATCGCGGCCTCTTGTGCCTCGACGCCGAGGCCGGAGCGCTCCTGCTCCTCGGTGCTGACACGGATGTACCCGAGCATGTGCTTGCTCATCGCCGTGCCTCCGATGTTGCGTCGGCGTGTGCCGTCAGTGCGGCGGCAAGCGCTCGCGCCTCGTGCGGGAACAGCGCGACCGTGTGGCCGGGGAACGCCAGGGTGACAACGGTGCGCCCGTCACCGATGTACTCGGCGTCCTGCTCAACCTGGATCACCCCGCCTGCGAAGCGCGCGTCAACAAACGTCGGCTCTGTCGCGGCGCTCATCGGTCGTCCTCTGGATATGTGGTGTCGTCGAAGATGTCGCCTTCGATGTAGCGCAGGCGCGCCCCGGTGAGCGGGTGACGAGCCGTGTACAGGTAGTTGGCTTCGTCCCAATCGAAGTCCCACCCCGCGTCGCGCAGGGCATCGGCCAGGGTGTCGTCGGCTCCGCCGGGGAAGAAGGCGTCGCCCGATGAAGGGGCGGAGAACCGATCAAGGATGAGTTTCACTCCCGCGAACGTGCTCGGACGCTCGGCACGAATCGTGTTGAGCGTGGCGTCGTACGCGCGCCAGTAGCCGTCGATGTTCAGTCCGGGCATCACACACCCGCCTTGAGCTCGATCACGTTGATGCCGGTGAGTGCATCCCACGGCTCGGCGGTCGCTTGCAGGGCGCGGAGGTACTCGGCGTCCGTCTCGGCGGTCGCCCGGTCGGTGTACGTGGCGATGTTCTCGTTCCACGGCAGCGGCGTGATCCCCGCGAGCGTGCCGTGGAAGTCGGTCACGTACCCGGTCTCGCCCTTGTAGGTCGCCTCGATGCAGTAGAGGGGTGCGCGTTTGATGCCGTTCATGGGGCCTCCTCGGCTGAAGTTGTGAGGCGGAACCGGACGGTCTCGCCTAGCGCCTGAACTTTGCCTGACCGCCCGAGCGCTTCGCAAACTGCTCAGTCGACACGCACGCCAGTCGCCAGACTGCTGACATGTGCCGGTGCGTGTGGCCGTGGGCTTGCCCGCATGTCTCCCCAGCGGTCGCAAGAACCGACCCAGGGCGCGCCAGCGGGGCGCGGGCTACCCCAACCACGCCGAGAGACCCCCAGCGCGTGCCAAGGGTCTCTGGCGCTGGGGTCACCACTCCCAGCAGGGACGGCAGGTAGGAAGAAGGCGAAAGACCTGCCGTCCCAGTCAGGGGAAGATCACGCGGAGGGGTTCGCGTAGGCCATGCCGTTGGCCAGGTTGAACGCGCCGCTGCTGGTGTAGTCCTCCACGTAGGCGAGCGCGGTGGCGACGCCCGCCGACTCGGGCTGTGCCTCCTGGTAGGCCTCGTGCACGTTGATCCAGCCGGACTGACGCGCCACGTGGCCCACGGCATGCGCCATGGCGTCGTCACCGTTGCGCATGGCGTCGGCCAGCACGGCCAGCGCCTCCTTCTCATCGGCGATCTTGCGAGCACGGTCGGCGGCGTCACGCCGGAGCAGGATGCTGTTGGCGTCCATCGGCTGGTTGCCGCGAAGCTCCTTCTCGAGCTTGGCCTTGAAGCTGGAGACGTAGGACTTCTGCTCCTCCAGGACAGCCTTGAGCTGCTCCGCCGTCTGATCGAGGAGCTTGGCGGCATCCTCGTTCTGCGCCTGAGCGCTGAGCCGGTCGTCGTTGAGGATCGCCGCGCGCTTGTCGTAGTACCCCTTCTTGATGGCGGCGGCGCGGTCGTGGAACCTGCCGAGGTTGTCCTTGAGCTCGTTCTCGGCGCGGATCGGCGTGTACTTAGCCATGATGTGATTCCTTCACTGGTTGATGGGTGCCGGGAACCGCCCGGCGCGGGAGTTGATGGTTAGCGGTAGAGACGTGTGCGGCTGGCGTGGCGACTCCCGGCGCTGAAGCCCTCGTCCCAGGCCTCCGCCCTGAGCGCCGCGATAGCCGGTGAGGCCAGCACGGCATCGGCCATCTGCTCGGACGTGAGCGCCGGGTCAAGCTGCTCGATGGTCCGGGCCAGCTCGTCGCGGAGATCGGTCATGCGTGCCTGCCCTTCGGTGTGTGCGCGCGGCCTGCCCAGAACCCGGCTGGCACCTTGGCGGCGACGGCGAAGTCCTCGCACAGGTCACTCACGAGACAGCCGTCGCAGATCGCCTTGCACTCGGCCCTCTGCGCGGGTTTGAGCCCGTCGGCGGTGAACAGAGCCACGCCCGCGCACGGTGGCCGGTACCTGTCCAGCGCGGCGGACAGCGCGTCCCAGGCGGGGTGAGCGTCCACGGGCAGGGCTCCAGGGTTGTTTTCAGCCGTCATGGCGGTGTCCACGGGTCCGGTATCCCCGCACGGTGCGAACGACGAACAGGTCGGGCGCTACCTCCTCGCGCCGAGTGGTGTTGACGGCCTCGACCGCCTCCAGTGCGTGTGCGAAGTAGAGCAAGCTCTTGACCACCTGGAGCCGTACTTCGGGCACCGCAGCCATGCACTCGGAGCGCGTGTGAGCCTGCCCGTCCCGCAGCAGGGACCAGATCCCCTCCCATGCCAGGCTGATGATGGGCCAGCGGGCGTCACCGTCGTTGCGGATGACTTCGACGTAGCGGTTGGGGAACCCCGGCTGAGGGTTCCGGATGGTGTCCGCCGGGGTTGTCATGACGTCACTCCCCTGCGGCGCTGGCGTGCGGTGTCCACGGGCATGGCCGGGGTGCTGGATCGCGGCTGGAGCAGACTCGGCACGATCACGACCGTGGCGATCTCGCGCTCGACCTTGATCCACGACGGGATGCCGTCAGCGTCCTCCGTCACGTGCACCTGCTCGATGTCCAGCCGCTGACCATGGAGGGCTTCGAGGTCGCCGTTGTCAGTCGGGGTGCTCATGATCTAGATGTCCTTTCGATTGAGGCAGAACGCGGCTGAAGTCGTAGATGGCCGATTCCGCCCGATGTGAGTTCGGTTGGGCCAGCCCGGGAGACCCGGCAGGTAGCGCCGTTCTGCGACGCACCGCACGTACTTGGGCTTCTGGATTGGCCCCGGCATCCACCTGTGACGCTCGATGGATGGCCACACAGCCGTGGGGGTTTTCGCTCATGACGTGAGGCCCTTCAGCCGGGGGCACGTCGAGTCGTGCAGGATCGTGACGTGGTGCGCCCCGTGCTGGTCGCGTGTCACCTCGCCGGCGACGGAGTCACAGTCGGGACACCTGTACGACCGCGCGTACTCGACAGCTCGGGGATCAAGGCGCTGACGCCTCGCCTGTGATCGACGCTCTTGTCGGTTCATCGACGCCTCCGAGCGGTGGTGCGCCTGCTGCTGTTACCCCCTGAGTTGCCTGAGTTGGTGTTCCCCCTCAAACCACCCAAATCAGGGGTACTGATATCAAGGGACTTCTCGGCAACACCCAACTCACCCAACTCAGGGGTTGCAGACATAAGCGCGTACTTGCCAGCGGCGTTTTTCGACGCCAGCCCTCGGGCATGGAGCCGAGAGAGTCCGTTACGAATGGCCTGCTTCGAGACGGTCGCCTTCGGGTCGCGGTGAATGACCGCGTATGCCTCGGCGGGAGTCATCGGGCCATGCATGCGGAGCATGTCCATCAGCTCGGTGTTGAGGTCGCCCTGCTTCGCGGCCTTCTCTTGCCGGTGCCGCTCAACGGCGTTCATTCGTGCCTCGAACAGGTTGCTGCCGTCAAGCGTCCAGCCCTCGGCACCCAGGAGGATGGCGTATTCGTCGCCTTCGATGTCGCGCAACTCGCAGACCAGCGTCGCTTCGGCCTCTCGCCGCGACGGTCGGTTCAGCGCGATGATGCCATCCACGGCGGCAGTCAGACCGTGCGCGCCCGACGACGCATCGACGCTGTCGCCGTCCTTGAGCTTGCGGTTGTGGTGCACCACGATGATCGACGCGCCAGGGTCCTCAGCGCAGAGCGTCTGCAAGGGCTGGAGGGTGGCCTTCTCATGCTGGAACTGAGTCATCGCGCTCGGGCGGCTCCCCATGACCCCCGACAGGGTGTCCAGGATGACCAGCGGCGACCTCCCCTTGTGCTTCTCCAGGAAGGTCCGCAGCACGTTGAGTGCCGTGTCCGCGTCGATGTGGTACTCGAAGTTGTCCGGAAGCTCCTCGACGCCGAGCGTCTTGAGGCGGCTCTGGAGACGACGCTCCCCCGACTCAAGATCGAGCAGGAGCACGGGGCGCTTGCGTACCTCGATGACTCCCAGGGCCATTCCTCCCGTTGCGCAGGCGATGGCAAACCCAAGCGTGAGCAGGCTCTTGCCGATCTTGGGAGCGGCGATGAGCAGGTGGCACCCGTCGGGAACCATCCCCGGCACAATCCAGTCCAGCTCGGGGAAGTCCCGCTGGAGCAGGTCGTTGCCCTTCTTCGGAGCGGGGTTCGTGAGAGCTTCGGCGACATCCTCACCGAAGGTCGGGTCGGTGTCCTTGAGCGTCGCCGTAGGTACGGCGCGCCTCTTGCGAGGCTTGCTTGATGTCTTGCTGGCGCTCACTGGCCTGATCCTTTCTGTGCGGACTCGACCACGCGGCGAGCCTCGTAAGGGGTGAAGCCGATGTCCTCAGCGGCCTCGATCAGCTGTTCGATGTGGCGGGCGCTGGCCCCGGCCTCATGCACACGACGAGCCGCCCAATGCACCCCGTTGTGGCGCTCACCGGGCCTCAGGGAGCGGACCCACGAGACCAGCCCGCCGATGTCGTACGTGCCGGTTCCTGCCTCCCGACGCTCCGAGGGCATCTCCAGCACGAGTCGGGCCAGCTCAATCGGCATGTGTGCAATCGGTCGACGGTTCCACCTGTACGGCTGTCCAGTGTCGGGATGCACGCTCGGCGGCATGACCATGTAGCCGTTGGTCTTGAAGTCAATGCCAGACGGGAGCCTCAGCCCGGTGACGTGTTCCCACGGCCGGACGTAGTACAGGTGCCAGCCGCCAGACCCGCTCCGCGTCGTCAAGGTGGCGTTGAGCGGTACACCGGCTGCCCGCTCCAGCGCACGGCGCGAGCCGCCGTTACGGGGGTCTACGTCGAACACAACGACGTTCTCGGGGACGGGCGAACCAATGTTCCAGTCGCCGTCAGCCCACCAGCGTCGGATCCGCTTCGGGTTCCGGGTCGCGTCCTTGTGGCCATGCGGCGTCAGTCCGGTCGTCGGCTGCTTGCCCTTGAGCGGGAGTACCTTCCAGCCCGCCTCGGCCAGCTCCAGAGCGGCGTCCAGCATGCGGCTCATGCGCGCCTCCTCAGCAGGACGGGGAGCTGGCGCATGATCTGCATGAAGCGCTCACGGTCGGCGGTGGCGGAGTCGATCAGCGCCTTGTCCTCCCAGGTGAGGCCAGGTCGCGTGTGAAGCTCCTTGCGGATGTCCTCCAGCACGGCCTTGACGGCCACCTGGAGCACGGCCTCGGCCACGCTGGGACGCAATGTCGACCAGACCTTGGGACGCACCTGCTTGTGCCAGCCGGTGTCGGTGAGGCGGAAGGTGCTCTGCAGTCGCAGGGCTACCTCGGCGTTGATGGAGCCGTCTACGGCGAGGACACGAATGGACTTGTCGAGGATCACGCTTCGGCCTCCTCGTCCTCGTCCAGCTCGACCACGCCATACAGGCGCATCGGCTGGTCCGGGGTGAAGTAGAAGAGACCCAGGCAGTCGTCACCGGGGCACAGAGGGTGCTCGTTGTGGAGGCGCTGGAGCGCATAGGCCAGCTCCCCACGGCTGTCGAACAGGTGCATGTCGTAGGCGTGAGGCCGCTCGGGAGTCCATGTGTCCTCATCGGCGGGGAGCACGTGTACGTAGCCGTACCGCTTGGTGATGTCGGCCAGCACCACGCCACGCTCTGCCCACGGCTCGAACCACTTCGGCTCGGGACCGTCCTTCAGAGCGCCAACGGCCTCAGACTCGGTGAGGCGCTTCTTGCCGGGGAAGTCGGCCTCGATCCAGATGGTGCGGCCACGTCGGGCGGTCACTTGGCACCGCCACGCATCAGCGCCGACAGGCGCTTGAGCTGGCCCTCGCTGAGCGGCGGCGCGCTGGCCAGCGCCTTATCGATGGCGTCCTCGATGATGGTGGCCGCGTGGTTCTGCCGGGCGAGGTGCTCGGCCTTGCGGTCACCACGGTGCCGCGCCTGAGCGATTGCGATCGACGACTGGCGACGCTTGGTGATGAAGGGGTTGACCGGAGCGTCGGTGGTGGCGTCGTCGGTGCTGTGGGTGGTCTTGCTGGACACGAAAAACTCCCCAGGGGAATCAGGTCAGCGCTCGGCTGACTAACTGACTCCCGGTGAGGAGTTGAAGGTGGTGTCACCCCCGTCCGCTTCTTGCATGAGCGGCGTGGAGGCTCGTGTTGTTCAGTTGTGATGGACTCTGGTGCTACCGCGGAACGGGCATCCATCCCCGAGCGCGTGCCCGGTCGAGCATAGGATACAGCTTCTCCGGCTTGAAGTAGCCGTCGTAGGAGCACCAGTCGCACTTGATGCTGTGCCGCATGGTCACTTCGCCGGTCGGCTCAAACAGCAGAGGCTCACGGTGACCCGCTCGCTCCTCGGGGTACACCCGAGCCCAGCCGTCGTCCTCGTGGCGGAAGTACGCCACGGTGCGCGGATCGTGCGGACGTGCCGCTGTGCCCTCGCAGACGAGCTTGGTGGTCGGTTGCATGCCAGCCATTGTTGCCAGGGGGCGTGTCCCGCACCAAATGGATTGTTCGCCCAGCCGCGAGAAAACACCAGGTCAGCAGCTGAACAACTCGTTGCCCTCCCTGGCGTGTCGCGTGCCCAAACGGCTTCCCTGCGACCGCCCCCGTCGGCACGGTGCCATGGGTAGGTGCAGGGCTACCCCAGGAGCCGCCGGGACGCCCTGCGACCGCTCAGCGACAGCAGCGGCCACCCCGTGCTAGCGTCCGAGCATGACCCGGGCACCGGCTTCCCGCGCTGTAGGTGGTTCGGACACACGCTGCGACCAGCAGGTCGCGATGGAGACGGCGTTCGCGGGGCCCGAGAAGATCCGCGAGCGGATCGGCGCGGTCGACGCCGCGACCATCGCGTCGCATGACCCCGAGGCCCTCGTCGAGGCGTTCCGCCAGACGCCGGCGGTGCACCGGTACCCCGGCTCGATGGCGGAGCGCGTGCAGCAGCTGTGCCGCGCGATCGTCGAGGACTGGGACGGCGACGCCGCGCAGCTCTGGACCCGCGGTGACCCTTCGGGCGCCGAGGTCCTGAAGCGGCTGAAGGCCCTGCCCGGATTCGGCGACCAGAAGGCGCGCATCTTCCTCGCGCTCCTCGGCAAGCAGTGCGGCTTCGACGGCTCCGGATGGCGCGAGGCCGCGGGCGCGTACGGCGAGGAGGGCTCCTTCCGCTCGGTCGCCGACATCACGAGCCCCGAGTCGCTCGCCAAGGTGCGCGAGCACAAGCGGGCGATGAAGGCCGCCGCGAAGGCGAAGGCCTGACGGGCCGCGACGCCGTCGAGCTGCTCGACGGCGTCGCGGCCCGCGTGGAGGCGCTCGCTCAGCTCGGACCGGGCGGGAGCGAGGGGATGGCCCCGGAGGTCACGAGCTGAGGACCGCGTCGCGCGACGCGACCTCGACGGAGAGGCGGTTCGCCGGGCGCGGCAGGCCGTAGTGCTCGCGCAGGGTGCGCCCCGTGTACTCCGTGCGGAACAGCCCGCGCTCCTGCAGGATCGGCACGACCTTCTCCGCGAACGCCTCGAGCCCCGACGGCAGCACGGCGGGCATGATGTTGAACCCGTCCGCCGCGCCGGTCTCGAACCACTCCTGGATCGTGTCGGCGACCTGAACGGGGGTGCCGGTGAAGGTCCGGTGCCCGCGACCCCCGCCCAGTCGCCCGATCAGCTCGCGGACGGTCAGGCTCTCGCGCCGGGCGAGCTGGACGATGAGCGTGTAGCGGCTCTTCGCCCCCTCGATCTCGTCCTCATCAGGGAGGTCGTCGGGCAGCGGGCGGTCGAACGCGAGCGACTCGGGGGCGACGCGGAGGGTTCTCGCGAGCTGCTCGCGCGCATACTCCGGCCGGATGAGCCGATCGAGCTCGGCCTCCAGCTCACGGGCCTCCTCCTCCGTGTCGCCGAGGATCGGGACGATGCCCGGGAGGATCTTCACGTGGTCGGGGTCGCGGCCGTTCTCGACGGCCCGCCGCTTGACGTCGTCCGCGAAGGCCCGCGCCTCCTCGATCGTGGGCTGGGCGGTGAAGACCGCCTCGGCCCAGCGCCCCGCGAACGCCTTGCCGTCCTCGCTCGATCCGGCCTGGACGAGCACGGGGTACGCCTGGGGGCTCCGCGGCGCGTTGAGCGGGCCGTCCACACGGAAGTGCGGACCGCGATGGTCGATCGCGCGGACCCGGTCGGCGAGCGTGTGGACGCCCGCCGCCTTGTCGGCCACGACCGCGTCGTCCTCCCACGAGTCCCAGAGCTTCGTCGCGACGTCGAGGAACTCCGAGGCGCGCGCGTAGCGGTCGCGGTGCAGCGGCTGGTCCTCCAGGCCGAAGTTCCGAGCGGCCGCCTCCCCCGCGGTGGTGACGATGTTCCATCCCGCCCGGCCATCCGAGATCCAGTCGACCGACGAGAGGCGCCGGGCGAGATTGAACGGCTCGTTGTACGACGTCGACGCCGTCGCGATGAGCCCGATGCGCGAGGTCGTCACGGCGAGGGCCGCGAGCAGGACGGTCGGCTCGATGCGCCCTTGCGGCCGGCGCCCGACGTCCCCGAAGAGCACGGGCGAGTCCGCGAGGAACAGCGAGTCGAAGCGCGCGTCCTCCGCGATCCGGGCGAGCCGCTGATGATAGGCGAGGTCGAGCAGCGCGTGCGGATCCGCATCGGGCAGCCGCCAGGACGCCTCGTGGTGCCCCGTGTCATGCAGGAACAGGTTCAGGTGCAGCTGTCGCGTGGTCATCTTTCCTCCTTGTCGGCCGCGGTGGCGGCACCGGGTTGCGGGGAGACCCCCAGAGACGCGAGCAGCTGCTCGCGGTAGCGCGCGAACGCGGGATCGTGCGGACTCCGGTCGCGCGGGAGCTCGATCGGGACGTCGAGGGCGAAGCGGCCCTTCTCGATGACGAGGACGCGGTCGGCGAGCAGGACCGCCTCGTCGACGTCGTGCGTGACGAGGAGCACCGCGGGATGGTGGACATCGAGGAGGTTCCGCAGGAGGGCATGCATCCGGATGCGCGTGAGCGCGTCGAGCGCGCCGAACGGCTCGTCTGCGAGGAGCAGCTGCGGCTCGCTCACGAGCGACCGCGCGAGCGCCGCGCGCTGCTGCTCGCCGCCGGACAGCTCATGCGGCCAGGCGCGCTCGCGCCCCGCGAGCCCGACCTCGGCGAGGACGCCGCGTCCGCGTTCGGCGGCGCCCGCCCCGCTCTGCCCGAGGGTCACGTTCTCGAGCACGCGGAGCCACGGCAGCAGCCGGGAGTCCTGGAACACGAGCGAGACGCGCTCGGGGACGAGGACGTCCCCGCCGCCGTCCACCCCGTCGTCGAGGCCGGCCACGGCGCGCAGGAGGGTGCTCTTCCCCGACCCGCTGCGCCCGATGAGGGCGACGAACTCGCCCCGCCCGATGCGCAGGTCGATGCCGTCGAGGACGGTCCGGCCGTCGAACCTCCGCGTCAGGCTCGAGATCTCGACCGCCGCGGTCAGCTGCCCAGGGTGCGTCGCCACGAGAGCGTCCTCCTCTCGAGCAGGCGGACGAGCGCGTCCGAGGCGAAGCCGAATGCGCCGTACACGACGAGGCCGACGAGGATGATGTCGGACTGCGCGTACAGCTGCGCCTGAGACATCATGTAGCCGATTCCCGACGTGGCGTTGATGGTCTCGACGACGATGAGCGCCGTCCACGAGCCGACGACCGCGAGCCGGAATCCGACGAAGAACCCGGGGAGGGCGCCCGGCAGGAGGACCGAGCGCACGTACTGGCGTCGGCTCAGCCCGAGGGATTCCGCGAGCTCGATGTAGCGCCGGTCGATGCCGGTCAGCCCGCTGTAGGTGTTGATGTAGACCGGCACGAGGACCCCGAGCGCGACGACGACGACCTTGAACTCCTCGCCGATGCCGAGCCACAGGATGAGGAGCGGGATCAGCGCGAGGTTCGGGACAGCCCGCTTCACCTGCAGCGTCCCGTCGATGAGGGAGTCGCCGAGCCTGCTCAGACCCGCGAGCACGGCGAGCACGACGCCCGTGACGGTCCCCACCGCGAGTCCGAGCAGCGCGCGCCCCAGCGAGGTGGCGATGCTCTCCCCCAGCCGGCCGTCGGCGATGAGCTCGCCGGCCGTGCGGAGCACGGCATCCGGCCCGGTCAGCAGACGCGGATCGAGGAGGCCCGCCCACGCGGCGGCCTGCCAGACGATGAGCACGAGCAGAGGCCCCAGCAGGCGCGCGCCGGGGAGGCCGGGGCGGCGACCGAGTCGACGCCGACGGCCCTGGCGGACGAGCCCGGGCGCCGCGCCGACGGGCGCGGGGGCGATCGCGATGCGCCCCACGGGGCGGGCGATGGTGGTCATCGTGCGCCTCCTCGGTACTCGGCGGCCACGGCCGCGGCCGCGTCGCCCTCGAACCGGCGGTCGAACAGCACCTCGGCGTCGAAGGTCTCGACGAAACCGCCCTCCGCGAGGAGATCGATCGACGACTGCGCCCAGTCGACGGCGACATCCCAGTCCTCGGGGAACAGCGGGCGGTTGGCCGTCTCCCAGATGCGGTCAGCGTCCGCGGCCGTCACCCCCTCGGTGTCGACGTAGTAGAACTGCTTCCACGCGTCGGCGTTCTCCCAAGCCCAGACCTGGCCCTGCGCCCAGACGCGGATGTAGTCGCGCACCGCGCGCACGTTCTCCTCGTCGGCGAGCAGCTCGGTCGGCACCCAGAGGACGCTGAGCAGGTCCGGTTCCTCCGAGGGGATGGCGATGGCGCCATCCGCCCCGTACTGATCGATGTACTTCGTGACGGCCGGCTCGCTGAGTGGCGCGACGTCGACCTGCCCCGACTGCAGCGCGGTGAGGAACTGCGTGCTCGGGAGGGGGACGAGCTCGACCTCGTCGTTCGCGATCCCCGCTGTCCGGAGAGTGCGGAGCACCGTGTCGCCCTGCGACTGCCCCTGCGAGAACGCGATCTTCTTGCCGCGGAAGTCGTCGAAGCTGTCGATGGAGGAGCCGGCGGCCGTCGCGTAGACGTACGACGGCTCGGGGCGCTCGAGCACCGCGACGATCGTCGCGTCGAACCCGATCGCGTGCGCCTGAATCGGCGGGATGATGGCGTTCTGCGCGATGTCTGCGGCGCCCGCCCGGAACGCCTGGATGACGTCGGGCCCGGCAGAGACGTTGACCCACTCGCCGACCGTGAACGCGGGGCCCTCGAGGTCGGCGCCCGCCGCCTCGAGCTGGAGCTGCGTCGTGCGGCCGGCGACGCGCAGCGTCGTGTCCGCTTCGGGCGCGCCGGACGGCAGAGCGGTCGTGTCGCGCTCGGCGCCGGCCGTCGCCCCCTGGCTGGCCGTCGCGCAGCCCGTCAGGGCCACGAGCGCCGCCGCGGTCATCATCACGACCGCCCGTCGGCTGATCGTCGATGTGCGGAGTGTCCCGTTCATTACTGTCCTTCCCGTGCCTGTCGTCGAGTGCGTTGGGAGAGATCCTGGAAGCCGCGTCGGCCGCCGTCCAATGCCGTGAAGTCGGGAGACGCCTCATGAAGTCGCGTGTCTGCGCATTGCGGCATGTGACGCGCTGCCGAGGGGCCCGTCGACGGCGGGCGAGCGCTCACCGGGCGGCTGAATCCCACTCACCGGGAGAACGGCCCGGATCCGTGCCGGGGCTCTGACAGCATGTCCCGGTGCATCGTCGCGCACGGGGGCGCGGCGAGACGACCCGAGGAGACGACGACGTCATGACCGAGACCGCCGCGCCATCCGCGCGCACCCGCAGCCGCACCTGGATCGGCATCCTCTGCTTCCTCATCGTGGTGTTCGAGGGGTACGACGTCGTCGCCCTGGGGGCCACGATCCCGGTGCTGACCGATCCCGCCATCGGGGGCTTCTCGGTCGGCGAGATGAACCTCGTGAACACGGTCTCGCTCGTCGGGGTCGGGCTCGGCGCGGCGATGATGGGGCGCATCGCAGACCGCTTCGGCCGCCGCACGCCGCTTCTCATCGCGGTCGCCGTCTTCTCCGTCTTCACGATCGCGTTCCCGCTCATGCCCGACGCGGTGTGGATGGGCGCGAGCCGCCTCATCGCGGGCCTCGGGCTCGGCGGCTGCATGCCCGTGGCCCTCGCGATGATGCAGGAGGTCGCTCCGACGGGGCGGCGCGCGCTCGCGAACAACATCCCCATGATCGGCTACCACCTCGGGGCGGTGCTCGCCTCACTCGCGGGGCGGTTCGCCGGCGCGGAGTGGTCGCTCCTCTACTACCTCGGCGGTGGGCTCGGCGTCGTCCTCTTCGCCGTGCTCTGGCTGCGGCTGCCCGAGACGGCCCCCGCCGAGCTGCGCGCGCAGGCCGAGCGCACGTCGATCGCCGACGTCCTGAAGCCGCGCTACGTGCGCTCCTCGATCGGACTCTGGGTCGCGACGTTCATGGGCCTCGTGCTCGTGTACGGCCTGAACGCGTGGCTGCCGAAGATCATGGGGGCAGCGGGCTACCCGGTCGCCGACTCGCTCATCATGCTGTTCGTGCTGAACCTCGGGGCCATCGCCGGGCTCGTAATCAGCGCCTTCGCGGCCGACGCCCGCGGCATCAAGGGCGTCGGCATGATCTGGTTCGGCGCCGCGGCGGTGCTCCTCGTCGTGCTGTCGATCCCGTTCGACTCGCAGCTCGTGCTCACGACGGCGATCTTCGTCACGGGGGTCTTCGTCTTCAGCGCCCAGACCCTCATGTACGCGTTCGCGGGGCACGTCTATCCGCGCACCCTCGTCGCGACCGGCATCGGGCTCACCTCGGGCATCGGCCGTTTCGGCGCGATCGTGGGCCCCTGGGCGACCGGGCTCATGGTCGCGGCCGGAACCGCCTACCCCGGGGCGTTCTACCTCTACGCCGGCGCCGCGGTGCTGGCCGTGCTCGCCGTGCTGCAGATCCCGAGGCCCGGCGCCCGCCCCTGAGGGCGGACACGCAGAAGCGCCCCGTCCGGCTCCGGGTGACCCGCTCGGCCGGACGGGGCGCTTCTGCGCCGATCAGGCGCCGCGGAGGCGCTCGGCGAGGTAGGCGTGCAGACCCTCGAGCGGGATGCGCTCCTGGCCCATCGTGTCGCGGTCGCGGACCGTGACCGCGCGGTCCTCGAGCGAGTCGAAGTCGACCGTGACGCAGAACGGCGTGCCGATCTCGTCCTGACGGCGGTAGCGGCGGCCGATCGCACCGGCGTCGTCGAAGTCGACGTTCCACGAGACCCGCAGCTGATCGGCGACCTCGCGGGCGAGCGGCGAGAGGCGCTCGTTGCGCGACAGCGGGAGGACGGCGACCTTGACCGGAGCGAGGCGCGGGTCGAGGCGGAGCACGGTGCGGGTGTCGGTGCCGCCCTTCGCGTTCGGCACCTCCTCCTCGCGGTACGCGTCGACGAGGAACGCCATCATCGAGCGGGTGAGGCCGAACGACGGCTCGATGACGTACGGCACGTACTTCTCACCCGAGGCCTGGTCGAAGAACGAGAGGTTCGAGCCGGAGTGCTCGATGTGGTTCGACAGGTCGAAGTCGGTGCGGTTGGCGATGCCCATGAGCTCGCCCCAGCCCTTGCCTGCGAAGCCGAACTCGTACTCGACGTCGATCGTGCGGTCGGAGTAGTGCGCGCGCTCGCCGTCCGGGACGTCGAACTTGCGCATGTGCGCCGGGTCGATGCCGAGGTCGACGAACCAGTTCCAGCATGCGTCGACCCAGTGCTCGAACCACTCGCCGGCCTCGGCCGGGGGCACGAAGAACTCGATCTCCATCTGCTCGAACTCGCGGGTGCGGAAGATGAAGTTGCCGGGCGTGATCTCGTTGCGGAACGCCTTGCCGACCTGGCCGACGCCGAACGGGGGCTTCTTGCGCGCGGCCGTCACGACGTTCGCGAAGTTCACGAAGATGCCCTGGGCCGTCTCGGGGCGCAGGTAGTGCAGGCCCGACTCGTCGTCGACGACGCCCACGTAGGTCTTCATGAGGCCCGAGAACGAGCGCGGCTCGGTCCACTGGCCGCGCGTGCCGCAGTCGGGGCACACGATGTCGGCCATCCCGTTCTCGGGGGCACGCCCCTTCTTGGCCTCGTACGCCTCGATGAGGTGGTCCTCGCGGTGGCGCTTGTGGCACTGCAGGCACTCGACGAGCGGATCGGTGAAGGTCGCGACGTGGCCGGACGCCTGCCAGACCTTCGTCGGCAGGATGATCGACGAGTCGAGGCCGACCATGTCGCCGCGGCCGCGCACGAACGTCTGCCACCACTGACGGCGGATGTTCTCCTTGAGCTCGGTGCCGAGGGGGCCGTAGTCCCACGCGGACCTCGAACCGCCGTAGATCTCGCCCGCTTGGAACACGAACCCGCGATGACGGGCGAGGGCGATGACTTTGTCGAGGCGGGACTGCTCGGCCACGGTGGCTCCAATGGTCGGAAAGGGGGCGAGGGCGCCGTGAGCGGTTCCGCGACGGGATCCGGGCACCCCCTCAATCCTAGTCCGCGGGTCCGGCGGGGTCGGCCTCCGCCGGACCCGCGCCGAGCGCCGTGCCGCCGGCCTGCGCGCGGGCGAGCGCGTCCGAGATCGCAGCGGACGTGTGCGCGAGCTGGTTCAGGGCGACGAGGACGCGCGTCTGCGCCGCCGCGCCCTGCAGCAGCGCCCGCGCGACGGCATCCCGGGTGCCGTCCGTGCGGATGGACGCGATGTCCTCGCGGGCGAACTCGGCGAGCATCCGCGCGTACCGGGCGAGGGTCTCCCGCCCGAACGTGACGCCGACCGCCTCCGCATCGCGCAGGGCCGCGGAGAGCGCGTCGCGCGCGACGCTCGTCGCGTCGGGCCATCCGACATCGGCGAGCAGCCTCGGCACGCGCGCGTCCTGCCCGGCGTCGCCCGCGCGCAGCCCCGTCGCGATGAGCTGGCACTCCTCCATGATGTCCAGGAGCGGGACGCCGGGGTCGTCGATGCGCACGACGAGCGCCCGGATCCGCGCGATCGGCAGGTCGAACTCCTCCCGCAGCGTGCGCACGAGCGCGATCCGCTCGACGTGCCCCTCGCCGTAGACGGCGGTGGTCTGGTTGCGGAGCTCGCCGGGCGGCAGGATCCCTTCCCGGATCCAGAACTTGAGCGTCGCGGTCGATGTGCGGGTGCGCGCGGCCAGTTCGCTGAGCTTCATGCCCCTCCTCGGATAGCGCGGCGGCGCGGCGCTATCCAGGATGCGCCGCGTTGGATAGTGACTCTATCTTGTGAGCATGGACCCGCACGCGCTCCTCATCCCGATCCACGCGATCGCGGCATCGCTCGTCATCCTCCTCGCGCCGGTCAACATCCTCCGTCGTCGCAAGGACCGCGCACACAAGACCCTCGGCCGCACGTGGGTCATCGCCATGTACCTCGTCTGCGTCTCGGGGATGTTCATCTACACGATCGGCGGCTTCACCGTCTTCCACGCGCTCGCGATCTTCACGTTCGCCACCACGACCCTCGGCGTGATCGCCATCCGCCGCGGCGATGTGCGCTCGCACATCGGCAACATGGTGGGCTCCTGGCTGGGCGCACTCGCCGCCGGCGCGTTCGCGGCATTCGTCCCCGGCCGCTTCATCCCCACGCTCGCCGTGTCGGACCCCGTGGTGCTCTGGTCGGCCGTCGCCGCGATCGTCATCGCCGCGACGGCGTGGGTCGCGTTCGTCCTCGCGCGCTTCGGCGCCCCGGCCCGCCGTCGCGTGCCGCGGGCAGCGCTCATCCGCTGACGGCGGGAGGCGTCACCGGGCCGCCTGCGCCGCTGCCGCGGCACGCGCGAGCCACGCGGGCGTCGCGCCGGGCCGCTGCGGCGGCACGAGCCGCCCCGCCTCGCAGTCCTCGACGAGCTGACGCGCCCGGCGCTCGCGCGTGGTCTCCTGCTTCGCCGACATGATCCAGTGGCGGACGGCCTTGCGGTAGCCCGGCGTCGCCTCGGCGAGGAAGGCGACCGCGCCCGGCGAGGCGTCGACGATCGCCTGTAGCGGGGCCGTGAGCTCGGCCTCGGGATTCTCGTGCGAGTACGTCCCGGTGCGCGCCTCGGTGCGGCGCTCGAACGCGGCGATCCCGGCGGGGTGCATCCGCCCCTCCGCGAGCAGCCGCTCGACGTGCGCGATGTTGACGCGCGACCAGGTGCTCCCGCGCTTGCGCGGGGTCCAGCGCTGCCGCCTCGAGTCGTCGTCGATCCTCTGCGAGACCGAGTCGATCCATCCGAAGCACAGCGCCTCGATCACGGCATCGCCCCACGTGAGCCCGCGGTCGGGCACATGCGCGAGCCGCAGGCCCATCCACAGCTCGGTCGCGGTGTCGTGGTTCCGCTCGAGCCACGCGCGGAACTCCGCGGCGTCGCGGAAGAACACGGCGGGCCGCTCGGGGGTCCCTCCCGGAGTGCCGGGCTCGGGGGAAGTGCTCACGCGAACAGGATGGCACGCGGCGCCGACACCGACGCGACGGTGCGGATGGCGGGTGCCGATGGAGGGCGGATGGCGGGCGCCGATGTCCGGGACGGATGGCACGATGGGGGCATGGCAGCGGCTGCGGCGTCCTCTCCCCCGATCGGCATCGTGTTCCGTCCCCAGTCCCCGCCCGAGGAGCTCGTCGCCGTCGCGCGTGCCGCCGACGCCGCGGGGGTCGCGGAGCTGTGGCTCTGGGAGGACTGCTTCCTCGAAGGCGGCCTCACGACCGCGACGGCGGCGCTCGTTGCGACCGAGCGGCTGAAGGTCGGCATCGGCCTGCTTCCCGTGCCGCTGCGGAACCCCGCGCTCGCGGCGATGGAGGTCGCCACGATCGAGCGACTCGCGCCGGGCCGGTTCATCGCCGGCTTCGGCCACGGCGTGCTCCCGTGGATGGGCCAGGTCGGCGCGAGGGTCGCGTCGCCCCTGACGCTGCTGCGCGAGTACGTCGGCGCCGTGCGCTCGCTCCTCGACGGGGAGATGGTCGACGTGGCAGGGCGGTACGTGAAGCTCGACGGCGTCTCGCTCGGATGGCCGCCCGCCACCGCGCCGGAGATCACGATCGGAGGGAGCGGGCCGAAGACCCTGCGCCTCGCCGGAGAGATCGGCGACTCGGTCCTGCTCGACGCCTCGATCGACGTCGAGGGCCTGCGTCGCGCACGGGCGATCATCGACGAGGGACGCCAGGCCTCAGGGCGCGGAGGACGCGCCCGCGTGCGCGTCTACACGGAGATCGACCCTCGGGCCGATGCGCTCGAGAACCGCATCGCCGACCGCATCGCCGAGCTCGTCGACGCCGGGGCCGACGCCGTCGCGTTCCAGGGCACGGACGAGGCGCCCGACCCGAGGCCGCTGCTCGACGCGCTCCCGGGCTGAGCCGCGCAGGTCAGCCCCAGGGACTTCCGCCCTCGCCCGTCGTGAGCGGGCGGAGGTCGCGCGGCGGCGGCCACGGCAGCTCGATGAGCTCATAGGGCACGTCGATCGCGCCGAAGTCGTCGGTCTTCACGACGACGCGTCCGGGAGCGACGACGCCGCCCTCGAGCCGATCGGGAGAGAACTCGACCAGGCGGACGCGCACGTCGCGGCCATCCGGCCGGCGCAGCATCCACACATCCGCCATCCACGACAGACCCTGGCGCTCGAGCGCCTCCTCCGCCTCGAGCCAGTCGACCGAGCTCGTGACATCGGCGCCGAAGAGCGACACGGCGACCCAGCCGTCGCCATCCGGACGCACCCAGCCCACGAGCTCGCCGTCCGAGGCGCGGCGGTGCGGGATCCAGTCGGGCGTGATCATGTCCTCACCCTAGGCGGAGCCCGTGTCCGGAGCGGAGCCTAGGGTGGAGAAGGTGCGCGACGACGACAGACCCCGAAGCAGGCTCGCCCACCCGCCGCGCTGGCTCACGGTCGCCGTGCTCGCGTTCGCGGGCCTGTGCTCCGCGTTCATGTTCACACTCGTCGTGCCGCTCCAGGCCGAGCTGCCGACGCTCCTCGACGCGTCGCGCGAGGACACGTCGTGGGTCATCACGATCACCCTGCTCGTCGCCGCCGTCGCGACGCCCATCTCGGGGCGTCTCGGCGACATGTACGGAAAGCGGCGGGTGATCGTCGTCCTGCTCGCGCTGCTCATCGTGGGCTCCCTCGTCGCTGCCCTCTCGAGCTCGATCGTCGGGGTGATCATCGGCCGCGCCCTGCAGGGCGCGGTGACCGGCGTCGTGCCGCTCGGCATCGCGATCATGCGCGATGTTCTGCCTCCCGACCGCCTCGGGACATCCGTTGCGCTCATGAGCGCGACGATGGGGGTCGGCGGTGCCGTCGGCATGCCGGTCGCGGCGTACCTCGCGCTCAACGCCGACTGGCACTCCCTGTTCTGGCTCGCGGCCGCTCTCGGCGTCGTCGGGCTCGCGCTCGTCCTGCTGTACGTGCCGGAGGACATCCTGCGGGCGCCGGGCCGCCTCGACGTGGTGGGCGCGATCGGCCTCGCCCTCGGGCTCACCGGGCTGCTGCTGTTCGTCTCCCGTGGCGCGGAATGGGGATGGACGTCGCCCGCCGCGCTCACCAGCGTCATCGGCGGGCTCGTGGTGCTCGGCGTGTGGGGCGCGTACCAGCTGCGCACGCGCGACCCGCTCCTCGACCTGCGCGTCGCCGCCCGTCCGGCCGTGCTGTTCACGAACATCGCCGCGATCGGGATGGGCTTCGCGCTGTTCTCGTCGAACGTGACGTTCCCGCAGATGCTCGAGCTGCCGACGGAGACCGGGTCCGGTTTCGGGATGGACATGGTGGGCGCCGCGCTCATCGTCATGCCTGCGGGCCTCGTGATGATGGTGATCTCGCCGCTGTCCGGATGGCTCGAGCGGACGATCGGGCCGCGGCCGCTGTTCACGGGCGGTGCGTCGTTCATCGTCCTGGCCTACGTGTTCGTGCTGCTGTGGTCGAGCGAGATCTGGCACATCTTCGTGGCGAACCTCCTCATCGGCGTCGGGATCGGGTTCACGTTCGCCGCCATGCCGATGATCATCATGCGCGCCGTTCCCGCCGACGAGACCGGGGCGTCGAACGGCCTCAACGCGCTCTTCCGCTCGGTGGGGACGTCGAGCGCGTCCGCCGTCATGGGCGGCGTGCTCGCGGCCATGAGCGTCGAGGTCGGGGGCGCGACCATCCCCACGCGCGAGGCGTTCGACGTCTGCTACTGGCTCGCGATCATCGCGGCCGCGGTCGCGGTGGCGCTGTCGCTCTTCATCCCGCGCCACCCGACCTTAGCCCATCCGTCGCTGCCGAGCTGACGGCCGTCCGGCTCAGTCCCAGGGCATCGCCGCGGGGAGCTCGACGGAGAAGCGCTTGGCCAGCCACGCGGCCGCCAGCGGCACCCAGTGCGCGGCATCGTCGTCGATCATCGGCTCGGCAGACGCGGTGGCGCGCGTCGCGAGCGAGAGGCCGTGCTGGCCCGCCTCGAAGGCGTGGAGCTCGAAGGGCACGCCGTGCGCGGCGCATGCCGACGCGAACCGGAGGGAGTGCTCGACGGGCACGAGCGCGTCGGCGACCGTGTGCCACAGGAAGGTCGGCGGGGTCTGTGCGCTCACGTGCAGCGCGGGGCTCGCCGCGTCGAGCAGCTCAGGCGCCGGGTCGATCTCGCCGAAGTACGCGACGGCGGCCATCTCGCGGACGGCGCGCTCCGCGGGCGGCATGGCATCCAGACGGGCGTGCTGGAAGCGGTAGTCGCTGAGCGCGTAGCCCATGATGAGCGCGGCGGGCCGCAGCTCGTCCGGCGTCGCGTCGACCGCCTCGGTGACGAGGGCGTCATGCCATCGCGTGCCGTACATGCCGGCGTTGTGGCCGCCGGCGGAGAACCCCGCGACCGCGATGCGGTCGGCGTCGACGAGCCACTCCGCCGCCCGCGACCGGATGTGCTTCATCGCGAGGGCGACGTCGATGAGCGGGTTCGGGAAGACGCTGTGCGCGCGGGGCTCCATCGCGCGCGCATCGACGTTCCAGTCGAGCGGCCCGCCCGCTCCGTACACCGAGTAGCGCAGCACGAACGCGTGATACCCGAGCGCAGCGAACGCGAGGGCGACCGGCTCGGCCTCGCGATCGGAGCAGCCCATGTACGCTCCCCCGGGCAGGATCAGCACGGCGGGACGGGCGCGCCCGTCGAGCAGCTCCGGGGAGTCGTCGAGGACGTACGTCGTGAGGGTCACGTCGTCGCGTCCGTCGTGGAGGGCGATGCGCTCGTGCTTCATGGTGCTCCTTCGCAGTCATGCCGGCAGTGCGGCGTCTCCAGCATCGCGTTCCCGCGCGATCGGCGCCATTCGCCTCTCCCGCATGCGCATGAGGCGACGGCTCACACGAGACGCAGATCGGCCTCGATCGCCTGCGTCGCCGCGATCAGCCGCGGGAGGTGCTCGTCCCGGAGGCGCTCGATCGGAACGCGCGCGGCGCTCGCGGACACGTTCACCGCGGCGACGACCCGGCCATCCCGGCCGCGCACGGGAGCCGCGACCGATCGCACGCCCGACTCGAGCTCGCCATCCGTGATCGCGAATCCCGCGGCCGCGACCTCGTCGAGCCGGCGCGCGAGGGCCGATCGGTCGGTGATCGTGCGCTCGGTGAGGGGCTCGAGAGCGGATGCCGCGAGCAGGGCATCGCGCTCATCCTGCGGCAGGTGCGCGAGCAGCACGCGGCCCATGCTCGTGGCGTAGGCCGGGAAGCGGGTGCCGATCGTGATCGCGACGCTCATGATCCGACGCGTCGGAACGCGCGCGACGTAGACGATGTCGCCGCCGTCGAGGACGGCCGCCGAGACGCTCTCGTCGACCTCGCGCGAGAGCCGCTCGAGGTGGGGCTGGACGATCTCGGGCAGGGACAGCGCGGAGAGGTAGCTGAAGCCGAGCTCGAGGACGCGCGGCGTGAGCGCGAACTCCCTCCCCGTGCTGCGGACGTACCCGAGCGTCTCGAGCGTGAGCAGGAACCGCCGGGCGGCTGCGCGGGTCATCTCCGTCCGGGCGGCGACCTCGCTCAGAGTGAGGCTCGGGTGCTCCGCGTCGAACGAGCGGATGACCGCGAGGCCGCGCGCGAAGGACTGGACGAAGTCGCCGCGGCCCTCTTCGACGTCGTTCGTGCTCATCCTCGCGACCCTATCGCCCTCCGAACCACCCCGTGTCTCACGCGGTGCGGCCATCCGGGCCCGAAACCCGCGTGGAATGAGACATGGGGTGGTGGCGGGGCTTCCATGTCTCACGCGGTGCGGCCATACGCGCTCCATTCCCACGCCTACCGAGACATGCACGCACCCCGGTCCCGCGCCGGTCGGCTGCGGCTCAGCGCTCGAGGACGACGGCCAGCCCCTGCCCGACGCCGATGCAGAGAGCGGCGACCGCCACTCCCCCGCCCCGGCGCTTGAGCTCATGCGCGGCGTGCCCGATGATGCGTCCACCCGAGGCGCCGAGCGGATGCCCGATCGCGATCGCACCGCCGTGGATGTTCACGCGCTCGGGGTCGATATCCCACTGGCGGATGCATGCGAGGCTCTGGGAGGCGAACGCCTCGTTGAGCTCGACGAGGTCGACGTCGGCCCACGTCTTCCCCGCTCGGCGGAGGGCGATGTTCGCCGCCTCGACCGGCGCGACGCCGAAGAGGTGCGGCTCGTTTCCGAAGGCGCCTCGGCCGGCGATGCGCGCGAGCGGCTCGGCGTCGATGGCCCCCTCGGCGCCGAGGAGCACGGCCGACGCCCCGTCGTTGATCGACGAGGAGTTGCCCGCGGTGACCGTGCCGCCCTGCTTGAACAGCGCCTTGAGGCCGCCGAGCTTCTCGACGGTCGAGCCGTCGCGGATGCCCTCGTCGCGGGCGAGCTCATGCCCGTCGACCTGCACGATCTCCGCGTCGTAGCGACCCTCGGCCCACGCGCGGGCCGCGAGCTCGTGGCTGCGCACGGAGAAGGCATCCTGGTCATCACGCGAGATGCCGTAGGTCTCGGCCAGCAGCTCGGCGCTCTCGCCGTTCGAGATCGTCCATTCCCGCGGCAGAGCGGGGTTGATCATCCGCCATCCGATCGACGTGTTCCACATCGTCTGGTTTCCGACCGCCGGGAACGGCTTGGCCGACTTCTCCACGACGAACGGCGCGCGGCTCATCGACTCGACCCCGCCCGCGAGCACGATCCGGTCGTCGCCGGCCTCGATCGCGCGCGAGCCCTGGATGACCGCCTCGACCGACGAGCCGCAGAGGCGGTTCACCGTCGCGCCGGGCACCGTCACGGGGAACCCCGCGAGCAGCGCACCGAAGCGCGCGACGTTGCGGTTGTCCTCGCCGGCCTGATTCGCGTCGCCGAACACGACGTCGTCGATCCGTGCGGGGTCGAGACCCGTGCGGTCCACGGTCGCCCTCATGACGACGGCGGCGAGGTCGTCGGGCCGCACCCCCGACAGCGCTCCGCCCGCGCGCCCGAACGGGGTGCGGACGGCGTCGTAGACGAAGCTCGCGGTCATGCCGCCACCTCCTGCAGAGAGAGCCCGGTGAGGGACTCGAGGCCCTCGATCGTGTTGTCGCCGAAGAGCTCCCGCACGCGGAAGCCCTCGTCGGTCACATCGAACACCGCGTGATCGGTGTAGACCCGCGTGACGCAGCCGACGCCCGTGAGGGGATACGCGCAGGCGGCCACGAGCTTCGACTCGCCCTGCTTCGTGAGCAGGTCGGTCATGACGAACACCTGCTTCGCGCCGATCGCGAGGTCCATCGCGCCGCCCACGGCGGGGATGGCCCCGGGCGCGCCGGTCGACCAGTTCGCGAGGTCGCCGCGCTCCGACACCTGGAACGCGCCGAGCACGCAGATGTCGAGGTGCCCGCCGCGCATCATCGCGAACGAGTCGGCGTGGTGGAAGTAGGCCGCCCCCGGCAGCGCGGTCACGGGCTGCTTGCCCGCATTGATGAGGTCGGGGTCGACGCGGTCGGCGGCAGGAGCCTCGCCCATGCCGAGCAGGCCGTTCTCCGTGTGCAGGATGATCTCCTGATCGGATGGCAGGAAGTTCGCCACGAGGGTGGGCGCGCCGATTCCGAGGTTCACGTAGGAGCCCTCGGGGATGTCGGCGGCGATCCGTGCCGCGAGATCGTCGCGGCTGATGCGGGTGGTCATCGTGCGGCCTCCTCGGCGAGCGGGCGTCCCTCGATGTCGACGCCTCCGACGAAGACGCCGTCGCGCAGCCACGCGCGCTCGCCGACCGCCACGACGCGGTCCACGAAGAGACCCGGGGTCACGACCGTCTCGGGGTCGAGCGCTCCGAGCTCGACGACCTCGTCGACCTGGACGATCGTCGTCGTGGCGGCCGTCGCCATGATCGGCCCGAAGTTGCGCGCTGTCTCGCGGTAGACGAGGTTGCCCCAGCGGTCGGCGCGGTGCGCGCTGATGAGCGCGACGTCGGCCCTGATCGGATACTCCAGGACATACGTGCGCCCGTCGATGTCGCGGTGCTCCTTGCCCTCCGCCAGCTGCGTGCCCACGCCCGTGGGCGAGAAGAAGGCGCCGATCCCCGCGCCGGCTGCGCGGATCCGCTCGGCGAGATTGCCCTGGGGCACGAGCTCGAGCTCGATCTCGCCCGCACGGTACAGACCGTCGAAGACCCAGGAGTCGCTCTGACGAGGGAAGGAGCAGACGATCCGGCGCACGCGTCCCGCCGCCAGGAGCGCCGCAAGGCCGGTGTCCCCGTTGCCGGCGTTGTTGTTCACGATCGTGAGGTCGCGGGCTCCGTGCGCGATGAGCGCGTCGATGAGCTCGACGGGCTGTCCGGCGCGCCCGAAGCCGCCGATCATGACGGTCGCGCCGTCCGCGATCCCCGCGACGGCGTCCTCGACGCTCGCGATGGTCTTGTCGATCACCGGTTCCTCCTCGATCGGTTCGCTGTGCGAACGCATGTTCGCTATACGGCCAGTGTAGCGAGCGGATGTCCGCCGCGCGAGCCCCGGGCGCACGCCGCGTCGGACCCGTGGTGCGGATGTCGCCTGCCGGGGACGACACGCGCACACGAGCCCCAGCCATCCGATTGCGCGTACGGGGTCGGGGCCCAACGGCCGACCATCCGTCACTCTTCGACATGCGATGCGGAAGTCGCACCGTGCTCGCGATACCGTCGCGACGGCGGGCACGCCCGCAGAAGGAGCGAGGAGCAGCATGACGACCATCGAGACGACGACCGCCGGAAGCCTGCCGCGCACGAAGGCCCTCATCGAGGCCAACGCCGCGCGCACGTTCGAGGAGGACGGCTTCACGCTCACGTCGACGCCCGAGTACGAGGCGCTCGTCGCGGAGGCCGTGCGCGATGTCGTCGAGCGCCAGCGCGCGGTCGGGATCACGCAGCCGGGAGACGGCGAGTTCGGCAAGGCGATGTCGAGCCCCGTCGACTACGGCGCGTGGTGGGGCTACTCGTTCCAGCGCGTCGACGGCCTCGCGCTCACCGAGGTGAACGCGTTCAACGAGCCGCCCCGCCGCTCCGAGCCGGGCAGCATCGTGCTCACGTCGTTCCTCGACCGCCGCGACCGCCAGGCCTTCGCCGAGGTGTACCACGACCCGGAGAACGGCGTCGAGACCGGACGGACGGCCACGGCGTTCCCCACGACGACGGGCCCGATCTCGTACCGCGGGCAGGCCGCGACCGCGGCGGATGTCCGCCACCTCGCCGACGCGCTCGGCGAGGGCGAGACCGGATTCCTCACCGCGATCGCGCCGGGTTCCGCCGCACGCGTGCGCAACGACTACTACGCGACCGAGCTCGAGCACATCCGCGCGTGGACGGACGCGCTGAAGGAGGAGTACCGGGCGATCACGGACGCCGGTCTCATCCTGCAGCTCGACGATCCGTCGCTCGCGGAGAACTGGGACCAGATCAACCCCGAGCCGAGCGTCGAGGACTACCTCGCGTTCACGCAGATCCGCATCGACGCGATCAACGAGGCCATCGCCGGGCTGCCGAGGGAGCAGGTGCGCCTGCACCTGTGCTGGGGCTCATGGCATGGGCCTCACACGACCGACATCGAGCTCAAGCACATCCTCCGCACCGTGCTCGGCGCGAAGGTCGGCCAGATCTCGTTCGAGGCGGCCAACGTGCGCCACGAGCACGAATGGGCGGTGTGGGAGGAGAACAGGGATCTCATCCCCGACGACCTCGTCCTCGTGCCGGGCGTCGTGGGTCACTCGACGAACCTCGTCGAGCATCCGGACCTCGTCGCGCAGCGCATCGAGCGCTTCGCGCGCATCGTCGGCCCCGACCGCGTGATCGCCGCGACCGACTGCGGCCTGGGCGGCCGCGTCCACGAGCAGATCGCGTGGGCCAAGCTCGAGGCGCTCGGCGAGGGCGCGCGCCGCGCCGCGAAGCGGGTCTGACGGCCCCGGGTTCGCCGCAGAACGCGGCGAACACGCAACCGGCCCCGCCCGTCAGCGCGCCCGGGCTCGCAACCGAGGACGCGCGGGCGGGATCGGCGGGGCCGGGACGGGGGCGCCGACGTGCCCGACGAGCTCGCCGATGCCCTCGACCGTCATCCGCACCTCGTCGCCCTCGCGCAGCGGCGGCAGGGTGCTGCCGCGCCCCCAGAGCTCGCCGAGGCAGCCGCCGTTGCCGACGGTGCCCGAGCCGAGCACGTCCCCCGGGACGACGCGCGCATTGCGCGAGGCGTACGCGACGAGCTCGGCGAAGGGCCATCCCATGTTCGACACGAGATCCTCGCCGTATCGCTCGCCGTTGACGGACACCTCGGCGCGCAGGGCGAGGAAGCCGTCCTCGTCGCGGAAGCGCTCGAGCTCGTCGGCCGTGACGATCCACGGGCCGAGGCTCGTAGCGAAGTCCTTGCCCTTGCACGGCCCGAGGCGCACCTTCATCTCCCGCGACTGCAGGTCGCGGGCCGACCAGTCGTTCATGATCGTGTAGCCGAAGATCACGGCGTCCGCCTCGGCCGGCGAGAGGTTGGCACCTGCGCCGCCGAGCACCGCGGCGACCTCGAGCTCGAAGTCGAGGCGCTGCGTCTCGGGCGGGGCGATCGTCTCGCCCGGACCGGCGATCGTGTGCGGGTTCGTGAAGTAGAACGTCGGCGCCTGGTACCACTCGGGCACGACCTCGCTCTTGCCGTCGACCGACGCGCTGACTCCCTCGACGTGCTCCTCGAACGCGACGAAGTCCCGCACGGACGCCGGCGACAGCGGCGCGCGCAGCGTCACGTCGGCGAGGGGCGCGACCGGATGGCCCGCGCGCTCGCGAAGCGCGGGGAGCGCCCCGAGCCCTGCGGCGAGCACGTCGCCCACCGTGAGCGCGTCGGGGAACGGGATGACCCCCGCGTCCTCGATGAAGCCGTCCTCCTCGCGACCGGCGCGCGTCCACCGCCCGATCCTCATGCCCGCGCCTCCGCGATCGGAGCGCTCGCGGCATCCGCCCCCTGCACGCCCGCGGCGAGAGCGTCCGCCGTGCGGGAGAGCACGGCATCGGCATCCGCGAGCCCCGCCCCCTGCACGAAGCCGACGGGGTCGTCGAGCCCCATGTCGAACGGGAAGTCGCTGCCGAGCACGACGCGGTCGGCCCCCGCGACCTCGACGAGCGCGCGCAGCGTGCGCTCGTCGTGCACGACGGTGTCGAACCAGAGCCGGCGCAGGTACGTCGACGGCGGCTCGGCGCAGCCCCGCGCCTCGGGGCGCACCGCCCACGCGCGATCCGAGCGGCCGATCACCGTCGGCAGGTAGCCCCCGCCGTGCGCGGCCACGATCCGCAGCTCCGGATGGCGGTCGAGCACGCCCGCGAAGATGAGGTGCGAGAGCGCGACGGCGTTCTCGGTGGGCTGCCCCACGGTGTTCGAGAGGTAGAACCGGTCGAGGCGCTCGTCGAGCGAGCATCCGAACGGGTGCAGGAACACGATCGCGCCGAGCTCGGCGGCGCGGGCCCAGAACGGCTCGAGCCGCTCGTCCGACAGCTCGATGTCTCCCGCGAACGAGGAGATCTCGACCCCGAGCAGTCCGTGCGCGAGAACCGCGTCGTCGAGGCACTCGACGAGACGCGACGGGTGCTGCAGCGGCACGGTGCCGAGCCCGCGGAGGCGGTCGGGGGCGGTCGCGACGTGCACCGCGATCTGCCGGTTCGCCTCCTTCGCGATCCACACGCCGAGCTCCTCGTCGGCCCACGGATGGAAGTGGTTCGGCGACGGGCTCACCCACTGCTGCGCGACCCCCTGCTCGTCCATGGCCGCGATGCGCGCGGCCGGGTCGGTGAGCAGCGGGATGCGCGCGCCGATCATGCGGCCGGATGCGGCCAGGCTCTCCGGCCCGTTGCGGCGCGCGTCGAGCGCGTTCGCGGCCGCGAAGCCGTCGGGGTCGCGGCGCGCGACCTCCTCCTGCAGTGCGGGCAGAAGGAGGTGCGCGTGGACGTCGATCGCGCCGCTCATGCGGGCTGCGCCATCTGCTGCGCGACGCCGAAGATGAGGCCGGCCGCGTCGGCGTCGCGGTTGTGCTCGAGCTGCCAGCGTCCGAGCTGCACCGACGCCTCGACGACCGCGGTCGCACGCGGCACGCGGCGGGCGTGGAACGCGTCCCAGAGGCCCTGGTCCACGGCGTCGGCGGCGATGAGGAGCTCCGCGAGCACGATCCCGTCCTCCATCGCCTGCGCGGCGCCCTGGGCGACCGTGGGCGGGCAGCTGTGCGCCGCGTCGCCGATGACGACCGTGCGGCCGCGGTTCCACGCGCCGTCGAGGATGTGCGCCGTGAACCACGTGTAGTTGATGCGGCTCGACTCGGACAGGCTCTCGCGGATGGCGTTCCACGGGCCGCCGTAGGCCGCCGAGAGCCCCTTCATGATCTCCACGGCCTCCGCCGGGGCCACACCGAAGCGATCCTGGGCGTCCTCGACGAGGAACGCGTACATCGTGTCCTCGCCGGTGGGCGTGTAGCCGGCGATGTACGCGGGGCCGCCGTAGTACAGCTGGCTCTGCGTGACCTCGGCCGGCCGCGGGACGAAGGCGCGCCAGATGCCCATGCCCGTGTGCTCGGGCTGGGTCTCGATGCCGATCAGCTCGCGCACGGTCGAGTGGATGCCGTCGGCCCCGATGAGCAGGTCGTACTCGCCGACGGGCGCGCCGCCGACGTCGACGAGCACCCCGCCCTCGGTCTCGCGCACGCCGGTGACCTTCGCGCCGTAGTGCACGCGCACGCCGAGCGACTCGGCGCGCTCGACGAGGATGCGCGCGAGGTCGGGCCGGTACATGCCCATGCAGGCGGGGAAGTCGGGGCCGCCGGTCTTCACCTCGGGAAGCTCGGCGATGACGGGCGCGTCCGGGCCGGGCGCGCGCAGGGTGAGCCCCTCGAACGGGTAGCCCTGGGCGGCGGCCTGCTCCCACACCCCCAGGCGGCCGAGAGCGCGCAGCGCATTGCCCTGCAGCGTGATCCCGGAGCCGAGCGCCGACAGCTCGGGCTTGAGCTCGTACACGTCGACGGAGACGCCGGCCTCGGCGAGCGGGATCGCGGCGGCCATGCTGGCGGCGCCGCACCCGGCGATCGCGACCTTCGTCACTGCGGTCATGGAAGAACCTCCTCGTTCTCGGATGTGTCTGATGCGGATGGCCCGCGGATGTCGGATGGTCAGAGGATCGCGAGCGGGTTGACCGGCGACCCGACCGCGCCCGTGATCGGGATCGTCGCCGCGGTGAGCAGGAACTCCCATCGTCCCCGTTCCCGGCACGCGTCGGCCAGCCGGTCGAGATCCCACATCTCGCCGACCGTGAGCCCCATGTTGGGGATGACGACCTGGTGCAGGGGCTGGAAGGCCGCGTCGAACTCGTTCGGCCGCACCTCGAAGCCCCACGTGTCGGTCGCGATCGCCGCGATCTCCGAGCGGTGCAGCCATCCGGCCGTCGTGAACGACAGCCCCGCCGAGGGGCCGCCCGCGTAGTCTCCCCAGCCCTCGCGCCGCGCGCGTGCGAGCCGGCCGGTGCGCACGAGCACGATGTCGCCGCGGCCCACGCCGCTCGTCGGGCCCTGCGCGGCGATGCACGCGTCGAGCTCGGCGGCCGTGATCGCGTAGCCGTCCTCGATCTCGCCCGTCTCGGGGCGCAGGAACGCCCCCAGGTCGAGCAGCACCCCGCGGCTCACGAGCCGGTCGGCCGTGTGCTCGATGCCCGTGACGAGGTCGCCGTCGCTCGTGACGACATCGCCCGCGCGGCGCCCGTTCCACGCGAAGCCGCGGTCGAAGATGTGGCCGAGGCCGTCCCACTGCGTCGAGCACTGCAGCGGCATCGCGATCACATCGTCGGCGCCCCCGATCCCGTGCGGGAAGCCCTGGGCGCCGCGCTCGGCGTCGGTGCCGGTGTCGAGCATCGTGTGCACGGGGTTCGTGCGGCGCCGCCATCCCTTCTGCGGTCCGTCCATGTCGAACGACTGCGCGAGCGAGACGACGAGGCCGTCTTGCACGAGGCCGGCGGCCGTCCGCCGCTTGGCGTCGTCGATGAAGTTGAGCGTGCCGACGACGTCGCCCTCGCCCCAGCGCCCCCAGTTCCGGTACGCCTCGGCCGCCGCCGCGATGTGGCCGGCGGGGTCGGCGCGGTCGAGCTCCTGCGGATCCTCGGTGGGCGTCATCGCGCGGTCCCCTCGGCGACGCAGCGCACGACCTGGGCGCCCAGGCCCGAGATCGCTCCGGTCATGACGTCGCCGTCGCGCAGGAACCTCTTCCAGTGCTGGCCGTTGCCCGCGGGGCTGCCCGTGAGGAGCAGGTCACCCGGGAGCAGCGGCATCGTCTGGCTCGCCGCCGAGACGAGCGCGGGGATGTCGAAGAGGAGATCGCTCGTCGAGGAGTCCTGCATCGTCTGCCCGTTGAGCTCGAGGCGCACGCGCGCGTCCTTCTCGTCGACGAGGCCGGCAGGCACGAGGAACGGCCCGGTCGGCAGGAAGCCGGGCGCGTTCTTCGACCGGTACCAGTCGGTGCCGATCTCCTTCATGTCCTTGCGGAACACGAGGTCGCGCGTCGTGATGTCGTTGACGATCGTGTAGCCCGCGACGTGCTCCATCGCGTCCTCCCGCGAGACGCGGAACGCCTCGCGGCCGATGACGACGGCGAGCTCGAGCTCCCAGTCGTGCACCTCGCTGTAGGGCGGCAGCGCGAGCGGCACGTCGTCCCCGACGACGCACGCGGGCAGGCCGATGAAGAAGTACGGCTCGCCGCTCGCCGCGCGCTCGTCCATCATGTCGGCCGCGAACGCGCGCGCCTCCTCGGGCGTGCGGTCGGTGTTGTTCGTGAGCCCCGCCGCGACGAGCTCGATGACGTGCTGACGGTAGTTCGCCCCCGTCTGCAGCACCTGGCGCGGCTCGACTGGCGCCGTGAGCACGACCTCGTCCAGCGGCCGCCATGGGCCGTCGGTCTCGGCGAGCGCGGCCATCCGCTCCCAGCCGGCGAAGGCGTCCGCGAGGAACGCGTTGAGGTCGGGGGCGCCGAGCTCATCGGGCCCCACGGGCCGGATGCGATCCCCGGCCACGAGGCCGAGGCGCACCTCCGCGCCGTCACGGTAGCGCGCGAGCGCGAAGCGGTTGTCGAGCCGCGGGTGCGACGTCATCGTCATCTCCTCATCATGAAGCGGATGGCCGGGGTCCGGCCCTGGGGACGCGGGAACGCGGGTTGCGTGCGCGACCCGCGTTCCGTCGGCGTCAGCCCCGGCCCTGGACGGCGTAGGGGTTGAGCAGGGCTTCCTTGATCTCGTCGGGCACGCCCTCCTCGGTGGCGGACGGGCCGTTCGCGGGCGGGAACGACTCGGTCATCGACATCGGCATCGCGCCGTTGCGGTAGAAGTTGTTCGAGCCCTGCGAGGGGCGCCACGTGTTCGCCTCCCAGTCCGGCACGTAGTTGCGGTAGCCGCCCGTGTTGAGCTCGATGCGCAGGCTCGAGGGCTCGCGGTAGTAGAGGAACGTCTGCTCGCCGATGCCGTGGATGTTGGGGCCGTACTCGATCGGCGTGCCGTTCTCCATGAGCACGTCGGCGGCGATGAGCAGCTCCTCGCGGGTGTCGACCCAGAAGGCGTAGTGGTTGATGCGGCCGTCGCGGTCGGAGCCGTCGAGCACGACGCCGAGGTCGTGCGACTTCTCGTTGGTCGTCAGCACGCTGAACACCGAGATGGGCGCCTCGTCGAGCACGGTGCGCGCCATGAAGCGGAAGCCGAGGACGCGCACGTACCACTCGACGAACGCGTCGACGTCGCGCGCCGCGATCGTGACGTGGTCGAGCTGGCGCGGGGCGCCCGCGTGAGACGAGCGGCGCGCCGGGCGGTCGGGGTAGATCGACGCCTGGTCTGCGCCCGAGACGTAGTGCTCGACGTCCCAGTGCAGCGTCATGCGGTGCCCCTGCGGGCCGACGAAGCGGTAGGCGCGGCCGATCGCGTGCCCCTCGAACCACTCGCCCTCGACGCCCTCGGCCTCGAGGCGGCGGACGGCCTCGTCGAGCGCCTCGGGGCTCGTCGTGCGCCATGCGGCGGTCTCGAGCGCGGGCTCGTCGCCCGGGACGACGACGCTGTAGCGGTAGTAGTCGCCCCAGCAGCGCAGGTAGACGGCGCCGTCGATGCGGTCGACGACCTGCAGGCCGACCTGCTCCTCGTAGAACTTCACCGACGCCTCGACGTCGGGCGTCGTGATGGCGACGTAGGACAGATGCGAAAGCAGTTTGATCATCTTCGATCCCTTCTCGGGTAGGTCTGCATCCACTCTCCGGCCATCGGGACTATCAGGGAACCCGAATTCTTCGATCCTCGGCATCACTCTGATTTATGGCTCGGTGGGCCGCGTGCGCGCTCTTCAGCGCGGCCGATGACCGGCATTCGGATCGCTGATATCGCCCCCTCCCGCTCCCCCGCCGCGCGCTAGATTCGAAGGGACGACAGCGGCGAAGGCGCCGCGCGCGACGGTGGACGAGGGAGTGACACGACGTGATCGACAAGCAGATCCCGACGGCGGCCGAGGCGGTCGCCGACATCCCGGATGGCGCGAGCATCGCGGTCGGCGGCTTCGGGCTCTCGGGCAACCCCATCGCCCTCATCGAGGCCCTGCTCGCGCAGGGGACCACCGACCTCTCGATCGTCTCGAACAACTGCGGCGTCGACGACTGGGGGCTCGGCGTGCTCCTCGGCGCTCGCCGCATCCGCAAGATGACCTCGTCGTACGTCGGCGAGAACAGGGAGTTCGAGCGGCAGTTCCTCTCCGGCGAGCTCGAGCTCGAGCTCACTCCGCAGGGCACGCTCGCGGAGAAGCTGCGGGCGGGCGGCGCGGGGATCGCGGCGTTCTACACGCAGACGGGCGTGGGCACGCAGGTGGCCGACGGCGGCCTGCCGCGCCGGTACGCCGCCGACGGCTCGGTCGCGGTCGCCTCGCCCGCGAAGGACGTCCGCACCTTCGGCGAGCGCGAGTACGTGCTCGAGGAGGCGATCACGACCGACTTCGCGCTCGTCCACGCCTGGAAGGGCGACCGACACGGCAACCTCGTCTTCCGCAAGGCGGCCCGGAACTTCAACCCGCTCGCCGCGATGGCGGGCCGCGTGTGCATCGCGCAGGTCGAGGAGCTCGTCGAGCCCGGCGCCCTCGACCCCGACGCCGTGCACCTGCCCGGCGTGTTCGTGCACCGGGTCGTCGAGGTGGGCACCGACATCGAGAAGCGCATCGAGAAGCGCACCGTCGCGACCGAGGGGAACTGACATGGCACTCACCCGCTTCCAGATGGCCGCGCGCGCCGCGCGCGAGCTCCACGACGGCGAGTACGTGAACCTCGGCATCGGTCTTCCCACGCTCGTCCCGAACTTCGTGCCCGACGGCGTGACGCTCGTGCTCCAGTCCGAGAACGGCATCCTGGGGGTCGGGCCCTACCCGGCCGAGGACGCCGTCGATCCCGATCTCATCAACGCGGGCAAGGAGACCGTCACGACGCTCCCGGGCGCGGCCTTCTTCGACTCGAGCCTGAGCTTCGGGATGATCCGCGGCGGCAAGATCGACGCGGCCATCCTCGGCGCCATGCAGGTGTCGGCGTCGGGCGACCTCGCGAACTGGATGATCCCCGGCAAGATGGTCAAGGGCCCCGGCGGCGCGATGGATCTCGTGCACGGCGCCGGCCGCGTCATCGTCCTCATGGAGCACGTCGCCAAGGACGGGTCGCCCAAGATCGTCGACGCGTGCTCGCTCCCGCTCACGGGGCGGGGCGTCGTCGACCGGATCATCACCGACCTCGCCGTCATCGACGTGACCGCGGACGGGCTCGTCCTCCGCGAGCTCGCGCCGGACGTGACCCTCGACGAGGTCGTCGCGGCCACCCAGCCGACCCTGATCGTCGCCCTCGAGGAGGAGGCAGCATGAACCCGCAGGACATCGTCATCGTCGCCGCGGCCCGGACGCCGCAGGGGCGGCTGAGCGGGCAGCTCTCGTCGCTGACCGCTCCGCAGCTCGGCAGCGCGGCCATCCGCGGCGCACTCGAGCGCGGGGGCATCGCGCCCGGCGCGGTCGACGCCGTCATCGTGGGCCAGGTGCTCGCGGCCGGATCGGGCCAGAACGCCGCCCGCCAGGCCGCGGTCGGCGCGGGCATCGGCTGGGACGTCCCGTCGCACTCCGTGAACAAGGTCTGCCTCTCGGGGCTGACGGCCGTGATCGACGCCGCGCGGATGATCGCCGTCGGCGACGCCGAGGTCGTCGTCGCGGCCGGCATGGAGTCGATGTCGCGCGCCCCGCATCTGCTCATGGGGTCGCGCACGGGCTGGACCTACGGCTCGGTCGAGGTTCTCGACCACATGGCGCACGACGGACTCACCGACGCGTACGACGGCGTGAGCATGGGGCTCTCGACCGAGAACCACAACCCGCGCTACGGGGTCGAGCGCGCGGCGCAGGACGAGGTCGCCGCGCTGTCGCATCAGCGTGCCGCCGCGGCGACCGAGGCAGGCGTGTTCGACGACGAGATCGTGCCCGTCGAGATCCCGCAGCGTCGGGGCGAGCCCGTCGTCGTGACGCGGGACGAGGGGATCCGCCCCGACACGACGGTCGAGACCCTCGCGCGGCTGCGCCCCGCGTTCGCCGAGGGCGGGAGCATCACGGCCGGCAACTCGTCGCAGATCTCCGACGGCGCGTCGGCCGTGGTCGTGACGACGCGCGAGCGGGCCGAGCGCGAGGGATGGCGCGCGCTCGCGACGATCGGAGCGTCGGGCCAGACCGCGGGCCCCGACAACTCCCTCCAGTCGCAGCCGGCCGCGGCCATCCGCCGTGCCCTCGAGAAGCAGGGCATCGACGTCGCCGACCTCGATCTCGTGGAGATCAACGAGGCGTTCGGCGCCGTCGTCGCGCACTCGGCACGCGAGCTCGGCCTGTCGTCCGACATCGTGAACATCCACGGCGGCGGGATCGCGATCGGGCACCCGATCGGCGCCTCCGGCAACCGCCTCGTCGTGCACGCCGCCCACGAGCTCGCGCGCCGCGGCGGCGGGACCGCCGTGGTCGCACTGTGCGGTGGAGGAGGCCAGGGCGACGCCCTCGTGCTCACGGCGTGATCGAGGCGTTATCGACCGGCGCTATGGTGATGGCGCCGGTGATCGACGGCGGTGATACGATCCGGGTACGCTCATCGCCGAGCGGACCCGACCCGAGGACCACGCCGCCGTGCCCGATCAGCCGCTGCTCTCACGACTCGACCTGAACCTGCTCGTCTCGCTCGACGCGCTGCTCACCGAGCGCAGCGTGACGCGCGCCGCCGAGCGCCTCCACCTGAGCCAGCCCGCGCTGAGCGCGTCGCTCTCGCGGCTCCGCGCGCACTTCGACGACCCCATCCTGGCGCGACGCGGCAACGCGTACGAGCTCACGCCGCTCGCGATGCGCCTGACCGAGCACACGACGACGGCGCTCGAGGCCGCGCGTCGGGTCTTCGAGAGCCAGGCCGCGTGGAACCCCGAGCAGTCCACGCGCGAGTTCGCGATCTTCGGTTCGGACTACGGCTTCGCGACGGTCGGGCGGACGGTGAGCCGCATCGCCCGCGAGCGGGCGCCGGGCGTGCGCTTCCGGTTCATGCTCCACAACCAGACCATCGTCGAGGACGCCGCCACGCGCCTGCGGGCCGCCGACGCCATGCTCATCCCGCACGGCTTCCTCACCGACCTGCCGTACGCCGATCTGTGGCAGGACGACTGGGTCGGCATCGCGAGCGCCGACGACGCGCGCATCGGCGCGCAGGCCACGATGAAGGACCTCGCCGAGCGCCCGTGGGTGTTCACCTACCAGTCGCGCGAGGCGTTCACGTCGGCGAGCCGCCAGCTGCAGCAGCTCGGCATCGAGCCCCGCGTCGAGGCGGTCGTCGAGAGCTTCCTCGCCCTCGGCCACTTCGTCGAGGGCACCGACCGGCTCGGCATCGTGCAGTCGGCGCTCGCGCCGATCGTGGAGCGCTCGGCGGCGGTGCGCACGTTCGCCCTCCCGTTCGACGCGACGCCCGTGCTGAACGCCATGTGGTGGCATCCCGTGCACGACCGCGATCCCGAGCACCAGTGGATGCGCGAGCTCTTCGTCGACGCCGCCGCCGAGCTCGGCGCGCGCGCCGACCCGAAGCGGCTTCCGTAGACTCGGGCCGTGGCGCGCGCACGCCGCGCCGCAGCGGGAGGACGACGCGAGGGTGACGGCACGGACGGCTTTCGGCTGGTCTCGCCTGGCGGCGGCGGCCCTGTGCCTGGTCGCGCTCGTCCACCGGCTCGCCTGGGGCCTCAGCTCGCAGACGATCGCCGGTGAGAACTTCCTCGCGTACCTCACGATCCAGTCGAACATCGCCTTCACGGTGCTCGCGACGATCGCCGGGGTGATCGCCCTCCGACACGATGAGGACCCGCCCTGGCTGACCACGGCGCGCGCCCTCATCCTCAGCTGGACGATCACGGCCGGTCTCGCCTTCGCGCTCATCGTCTGGCAGGCGGGGCTGCGCGGCATCCGGATCGACGTGCCCTGGTCGGACGTCGTGCTGCACTTCGTGCTCCCGATCTGGACCATCCTCGCGTGGCTGTTCGGGCCCGGCCGCCGTGCGGCGTCCTGGCGCGTCGTGCCGTTCGTGCTCGTGTACCCGCTCGTGTGGGGCGGGTTCACGATGTGGCGCGGCGCGATCGTCGGATGGTTCCCGTACTACTTCCTCGACCTGCGGCAGGTGTCGGGCTTCGCGGAGTTCGCGGTCACGTGCGCGATCGCGCTCGCGATCTTCGCGGGCGTGGCATCGGGTCTCGTGCTGCTGAGCCGCATCCGGCCGACCATCCGCGACGCGGACGGGCGCCCCTGACGCGTGCAGGGCCATCCGCTCGATACGCTCGGAGTTCGCCCCCGATGACGGATGTCGGCGGCGCGATCGACGAGGAGGACCCCCGATGAGCCGGTTCGCGATCGGGGAGCACGACTTCCTGCTCGACGGAGAGCCGTTCCGCGTGCTCGCGGGCGCGCTGCACTACTTCCGCGTGCACCCCGACCAGTGGCGCGACCGCATCCGCAAGGCGCGGGCCATGGGGCTGAACACGATCGAGACGTACATCGCGTGGAACGCGCACGCGCCGCGGCGCGGCGAGTTCCGCCTCGACGGGGGCCTCGACCTCGGCCGCTTCCTCGACGACGTCGCGGCCGAGGGCATGCACGCGATCGTGCGGCCGGGGCCGTACATCTGCGCCGAGTGGGACAACGGCGGCCTGCCGGCCTGGCTCTTCCGCGACGGCGCCGGGGTGCGCCGCTCCGAGCCCCGGTATCTCGACGCCGTGCGCGAGTACTACGCGCAGATCGCGCCCGTGCTCGTGCCGCGGCAGATCGACGCGGGCGGGCCGATCATCCTCATGCAGGTCGAGAACGAGTACGGCGCGTTCGGCGACGATGCGGCCTATCTGCGCGAGGTCGCCGACCTCACGTGCGCGATCGGGATCACCGTGCCGCTCACCACCGTCGACCAGCCCACCGACGAGATGCTCGCCGCGGGCGGCCTGCCCGACCTGCACCGCACCGGCTCGTTCGGCTCGCGGGCGACCGAGCGGCTCGCCACGCTGCGCCGTCACCAGCCCACGGGGCCGCTCATGTGCTCGGAGTTCTGGTGCGGATGGTTCGACAGCTGGGGCGAGCACCACCACACGACCTCGGCGGAGGACTCGGCCCGCGAGCTCGACGACCTGCTCGCGGCGGGCGCCTCGGTGAACATCTACATGTTCCACGGCGGCACGAACTTCGGATTCACGAACGGAGCGAACGACAAGGGGCGGTACATCCCCATCGTCACGAGCTACGACTACGACGCGCCGCTCGACGAGACGGGCCACCCGACCGCGAAGTACCGCGCGTTCCGCGACGTCATCGCGAAGTACGCGCCGGTCCCCGACGAGGAGCCAGCGACCGTCCGGCCCGACGCGCCCGTCTTCGACGTCGCGCTCGACCGCGCGCTCTCGCTGTGGGATGGTCTCGAGCTGCTCGGTGCGGAGACCTCGGTCGACCACCTGCCGACGATCGACGAGCTCGACCACTTCGGCGGGTTCACGCTGTACCGCGCCACGCGCCCGATCGAGGCGCCGGGCGTGCTCGCATTCGACGAGGTCCGCGATCGCGCCCAGGTCTTCCTCGACCGGAAGCCGGTCGGGGTCCTCAGCCGCGATCACGGCGAGCGGCGCATCGCGCTGCCCCACGGCGGCGTGCTCGAGCTGCTCGTCGAGGACCAGGGGCGGGTGAACTACGGCCCGCGCCTCGGCGAGCCCACGGGGCTCATCGGTCCCGCGACGCTCGACGGCGCGCCGATCGACGCGTGGGAGGCGGCACCGCTCACGTGGGAGCGCCTCGACGAGCTGGCCGACCGCGCGAGCGCACACGGATCCGCCGCGCACGCGGGCCCCGGCGTCGCGTTCGGGATGTTCGACGCGCCCGCGGGCCGCGACCTGCTGCTCGACACATCCGGATGGGGCAAGGGCGTCGTGTGGGTGAACGGGTTCTGCCTCGGCCGGTTCTGGTCGCGGGGCCCGCAGCGCACGATGTACGTGCCCGGCCCGGTCGTGCGCGAGACGGGCAACCGGATCGCCGTGCTCGAGCTGCACGCGGGCGAGGCGGTCGCGCGGTTCGTCGCGCAGCCCGACCTCGGCCACACCGAGCTCTGAGACCGCGCTACCCCGCGGACGGGGTCGGCTCGGGCGGCGTCGGCTCGGACGGGGTCGGCTCGGGCGTGGGCGACGCCGGCGCGAAGAACCCGAGCGACTCGAGAGCAGCGGACTGCGCGTCGCCGTCGTCGAGTGCCGCGAACGCCTCGGCCTCGTCGCCGCCCACGAGGCCGACGAGCACGGGCTCGCCGGTCGCGGGCGCGAGATTGAACCAGGTGCGGATGGCGCCCGTCCCGCCGACGAGGTGCCAGATCGCGGCGTCCGTCGCCCAGAACCGCTCCTCGAAGCGGAGCCACACGGTCTCGATCGCGCCCATCCCGAGCGCCGCCACGGCGCCCCGCTGAGCGGCCGACAGCTCGGGCGAGAACTCGATCCCCTGGTGCTTGAGCACGCCGAGCGGCACCGTGACGACGACCCGGTCGTACGACAGGGCCTCGCCCGTCGCGAGGCGCAGGCTCACGCCGCGGTCGTCGTGCGCGATGCGGACGACGGGCGACGAGAGCGTCACCTGGATGTCGTCGAGCGGCCCCTCGACGAGGCCGGCGAGGTCGCCCGCCGCCGCGCGCAGCGTGTCGGCGGGCAGCGGCGGCGGGAACCAGCACGACGCATCAGGCGCACTCGCGCCCGTCGTCGCCGCGAGCCAGGCGAGCGACGCGGCGAGCGCCGGATCGTCGAGGTCGGCGCCCGTCACGAGCAGTGCGGCCTCGAGCGGCACGTCCGCGGCGCCCGCGCTGCCGCGTTCGACCGCCTCGCGCACCGCGTCGAACGCGACCGTCGCCGTCTCGCCCTGCTCCGACCATCCGGTGGCCGTGTCGAGGTCGATGTCGGGGATCCCGAGCAGCCGCAGGCGCCCGAGGAACGCCTCGTCGTCGTCTCCGAAGGTCCACGCGCCGAGCTGGGCCGGGATCGGCCACGGGTCGTCGGGCACCGAGTGGAGGCGCCCGCCCACGCGGTCGCGCGCCTCGAACACCGTGACGTCGTGACCGGCGTCGGCGAGCGCGCGCGCCGCGACCGCGCCGGCGATGCCCGCTCCCACGACCGCGAGGCGCTCCCCCGGGCCGGCGACCGCGAGCACCTCGTCGGCCGCCCGGGAGCCCGAGCGGTGCGCGCCCATGACCGTCGCCGGCTGCTCGGCGTCGGTCGCCTCGCCCGCGAAGAACACCCGGTCGCCGACCGGCTGCGCGAGCGCCTCCCGGTGCTGCGGCGTCGCGCCGACCGCGATGAAGCTGCGCGCTCCGCGGGCGTACGGGTCGGCCGACCACGTGCTGCGCAGCCAGGCGGAGGGCACCGGCACGCCGTTCGACGGCGTCGGGATCGGGGCCGGCGTCGACGGCGCAGGCGTCGACGGCCCCGGCTGCGGATCGCCCGTGCACGACGCGAGAAGCATCGCGACGGCGCCCGTGCCGGCGCCGACGAGCAGGGTGCGGCGCGTGATCCTCATCGTGTCGCCAGACTACCCGCCGGCGTCGGGTTCGATCCGGTACCGGAACGTCCCCCGGTACGCGTACACGCGGCCCACGACGGGCGCGTCGACCGTCAGCTCCACGCGCTGGCGGCCGACCGCGTCGTCCCAGCTCTCCCGGAGGCGCACGACGGGCGCCGCGCGACGCGGGAGGCGCACCCGCAGGCGCCCCCAGCGCAGCCCGACCGACCGGCTCACGAGCACGAGCGCCCCGTCGTCCACCCGCACGTCGAACACGGCCGCGAGCGTCGGGGGCTCCCCGAGCCGATCGACGACGCGTCCTGTCTCGGCGAGCGCGACGGCGTCGACCATCGTCCAGTCGCCGCCCGGGAGCCGCAGCTCCCTGCGGGCGAGCGCGCGGCCATCCGCCGTCCGGTTGACGATCCGGAACGGCACGTCGCGCGCCCAGCCGGCCCACACGACGCCGCGCGCCTCGAGCACGCGCAGCAGGGGATGCAGCCAGCGGCGCGGCGTGCCCACCGTGTCGAACACGCCCTCCCCGACGCCCACGCTCCCCTCGGGGATCGTCGAGAAGTACCGCCGCAGGGTCGGATGGAGCTCGTCGATCCGCGCCCCGAGCGCCCGCGCGTACGGCGATCCGGTCACGCCGCGAGCCTACGCGTCGTCGGAGAGGACCTCGTTCGCGATCCGGAACGCCGTGTTCGCGGCGGGCACGCCCGAGTAGATCGCGGACTGCAGGATGACCTCGCGGATCTCGTCGACCGTGAGGCCGTTGCGGAGGGCAGCGCGCAGGTGCATCGCGAGCTCCTCGTGATGCCCGTGCGCGATGAGCGAGCTGAGCACGGCGACCGAGCGCGACCGGCGATCGAGGCCGGGGCGCGACCAGATGTCCCCCCACGCGTAGCGGGTGATGAGGTCCTGGAAGTCCGCGCTCAACGGCGTCTGATGCGCCGTCGCGCGATCGACGTGCGCGTCGGAGAGCACCGCTCGGCGCACCGCCATCCCCTGGTCGTAGCGCTCCTCGTCGGTGAGCCCCTGGCCGTCGGGTCGGGTCATCGTGCGATCCCCTCGAAGTGGCGGATGAGCTGCTCGGCGACCGCCGCCGGCTGCTCGGCGGGCGCGAGGTGGCTCGCGTCGGGGATCACGACGGAGCGGCCGTCCTGCACCCCCTGCGCGATCGCCTCGGCGTGGGCGGGCGGCGACACGGGATCGTGCGCGCCCGCGACCGCGAGCACGGGCACCGCGATCTCGCCGAGGCGATCGGCGACGTCGTACTGCGCGAGGGCCTCGCAGCACAGCGCGTAGCTCTCGTCGTCGGCGTCGCTCAGCGCGTGGAGCAGCCGCCCGCTGAGCACCGGCACGCGGGCGATCGAGCCCGGCGCGAACCACCGCTCGGCCGAGCCGCTCACGAGCACGGGCGTGCCCTGCGCGCGCACCTGCGCTGCACGGTCATGCCACGCCTGCGGCTCGCCGAAGCGCGGCGACGCGCACACGATCGCGGCGCGGGAGACGAGGCCCGGGTGCCGCAGCAGGAGCTCGAGCCCCGTCGCGCCGCCCAGCGAGACGCCCGCATAGAGGAAGGGCTCGCCGACCGCCTCGGCCACCGCGTCGGCGAGGTCGCCGACCGTGAAGGGCTCCGCGACCGGCTTCGCGGCGCCGTGCCCCGGGAGGTCCCACAGGGCGACACGGAAGCGCGCGGCGAGGAGCGGGGCGACGCTCTCCCAGAGGATGGTCGAGGTGCCGAGCGAGGGCCCGAGCACGACGAGCGGGGCGTCGGCGGGGCCGACGGGGGTGGTGAGGGCGATCATGCGCTCTCCTCCTCGGTCAGGGGCGGGTGGTCGGCGGCATCCTCGGTCGCGCGGTCGACGGAGGCCCCCGCGAGCCCCGTGTACCGCGCGGGGTCGAGGAGGTCGTCGACGTCGACGCCGTCGACGCCCGCCTCGGCGAGGGCCGTCGCGACGAGCGCACGCAGGTCGCCGCCCGCTCCCGCGGCCGAGACGATGTCCTTCACGCGATCGCGCCCGAGCACGGGGCCCAGCGCGACGGACAGGCGCTCGGCGACGATGAGCCCTCCGGTCGCGGCGAGGTTCCGCTCCACGGCGTCGCGGTTGACGCGGAGACCCGAGACGAGGTCGACCGCGTGCGCCGAGGCGCCGAGGGCGAGCCGCAGGAGCTCGCGCAGCGTCGGCCACTCGGCATGCCATGCGCCGTCGGGGCGCTCGTCGACGGCGAGGCCGGCCGCCGAGTGCAGCGTCGCGGCGAGGTGCGGGGCGCGGATGGCGGCGGAGCGGATGAGCACCGACCGCGCGGGATTCTGCTTCTGCGGCATGGCGGACGAGCCGCCGCCCGTGCCCTCGGCGAGCTCGCCGATCTCGGTGCGCGACAGCGTCGCCACGTCGGCGGCGATGAGGCCGAGCGCGTCGAGCGCCTGCGCGAACGCGTCTCCGGCCTCGGTCACGGGCCAGCGGGTGACGTGCCAGACGCCGTCGGGAGCCGCGAGGCCGAGCGCCGTCGCGAAGGCGGCCGGCAGCTCGCTCGCGCGGGCGCGCCCCGCGACCTCGACGAACGAGGCGAGCGTGCCGCCTGCTCCGCCCAGCTGCGCGGGGAACTCCAGCGCGGCCAGCCGCGCTCGCGCCCGGCGGACGGCCCGCAGCCAGTTCGCGGCGCGGAGGCCGACGGTCGTGGGCACCGCGTGCTGCGTGAGCGTGCGCGCGGCGGCCGGCACGTCGCGGTACTCCTGCGCGAAGTGCTCGAGCGACCCGACGACCGCGTCGAGCGAGGCGAGCACGTGCGCCGCGGCGTCCTTCGCGACGAGCATGAGCGCCGTGTCGAGGATGTCCTGGCTCGTCGCGCCCCGGTGGATCCACGGCTTGACGTGCGGCCCCGCGAAGATCCGCAGCTCGTTCGCGAGCGGGATCACCGGGTTCCCGCCGGCGACCGCGGCCAGCGCGAGCGCGTGCACGTCGGCCACGCCGAGAGCGTCGGCCTCGGCGCGCACGGCGTCGACGTCCTTCACCGCCCCGACCGCGATGTAGGCCTCGATGAGCGCGCGCTCGGCGAGCACGAGAGCCGACAGCACCGCGGCGTCCGACACCCGATCCTCGCGCCCGGCGGTCACCGGCGAGAGGAGACCGGCGTCGAAGCGGTCGGGGTCAGTATGCAATGAAGACGGTCTCCTCATCCCCCTGCAGCCGGATGTCGTGGTGCAGGTAGCCATCGGACGTGCGTGTCGCGATGAGCGTAGCGCGCTCGCCCTCGTCGAGGGAGGCGAGGAGCGGGTCCTGCGCGAGGCGCTCGGGTTCCTCCGGCAGGTAGATGCGCGTGTGCAGCTTGTTGGGAAGCCCGCGCGCCCACAGCACCACCGCGAAGAACGGCGCCTTGCCCTCGATGGGGCCGGGGTTGCGCGTCCAGAACTCGTAGTGGCCCTCGTCATCCGTGAACGAGCGGCCGTAGCCCGTGAACGAATGCCCGTCGCGGCGGAGCGTTCCGCGCGCACGCGGCACCGTGCCATCCGTGTCGGCGCCGAAGATCTCGACGACGGCGTCGGGGATCGGGTGCCCGTTGCCGTCGCGCACGGTGCCGCCGAGCACGATCGCGCCGGGGCTGTGCGGGAAGGCGACCTGCGCCATCCCGTCGAACTCGAGACCGAACTTGAAGAACGGTCCGACGGTCTGGCCGGCGGTGGGGGCGAGCGTCTTCTCGCCGAGGTCGCTGCGGGTCATCAGTGCTCGTCTCCCTCGGGCTCGAACCACGTCGCGTCGGGGCCGTCGACGACGATGTCCCAGCGGTAGCCCATCGAGAACTCGGGCACCGTGAGGTCGTGGTCGTAGGTCGCGATGAGCCGTTCGCGGTCCTTCTGGTCGCGGATCGTGTTGTAGATCGGGTCGAGCGCGAACAGCGGGTCGCTCGGGAAGTACATCTGCGTCACGAGGCGCTGCGTGAAGCCGCGGCCGAAGACGGAGAAGTGGATGTGCGCAGGGCGCCACGCGTTGACGTGGTTCTTCCACGGGTACGGGCCCGGCTTGATCGTCGTGAAGGAGTACTCGCCGTTGGCGTTGGTGATCGTGCGGCCGGCGCCCGTGAAGTTCGGGTCGAGCGGAGCGGGGTGCTGGTCGCGCTGGTGGATGTAGCGGCCAGCGGCGTTGGCCTGCCACAGCTCGATGAGCTGGTTCGCGATCGGACGCCCCCAGCCGTCGAGCAGACGGCCGCTCACGGTCATCCGCTCGCCCTGCGGCTCGCCCGCGTGCTGCAGCGTCAGGTCGGACTCGATCGCCGCGACATCCCGCTCGCCGTAGGCGGGCGACCACAGCTCGATCGTCTCGGGGTCGACGAGCTTCGGGTTCTTCGTCGGGTGACGCAGGATGCTCGACCGGTACGGGGGGAAGTCGTAGAGCGTGCTGGGCACGTTCTCCCCCGCGGCCACGCGCGCGGCGGCGTCGGCGTGGATCTGCCGGATCTCCTCGGTGATCTCGGCCTGGCTGACCTGATCGGGCGAGGCGAGCAGCGACTCGGGGGCCGCCGCGGTCTGCTCTGGCGTCATGGTGTCTCCTTCGACGAGCTGCCGGTCCAGTGTGGCGCGACCGCCGCGCCGGCGGGCGGGATTCTCCCGGTGAGTGGGAGGAGCGGCCGGGAGGGGCGGCGGCGAAGGGGGCGAGCAGCGGCGAGGGGCGGCGAAGGGCGGCGTTCGCGGGACACAGCGCAGGAGTTCCGGGCGCGACGCGGATGGCGGGCCGCGTGATTCCGGGGAGGGGCGGCCGCGAAGGCGCGGGAAGTCCTGAGTCGTGTCCCGGGCGGATGGCCGGAGCGAGCTCGTCAGCTCGCGTCGCGGAGCTCGCGCGTCAGGGCGGCGGCCGTCTGCCGCACGAGAGCCGCGAGGCGCCGCTCATCCGCCGTGTCGATGTGCGCGACGACGCCGATCGCCGTGGGCGGGAGCCCGCGCACATGCCCGAGCATCGCGGCGATCGAGATGTTGCCGAGGGTCATCTCCTCGCGCGCGACCGCGTAGCCGCGGGCCTTGGTGGCGGCGAGGTCGGCGCGCACGGCCTCCTCGGTCGCGAGGGAGTGCACGGTCTCGCGCTCGAGCGGCGCCCGGAAGAACTGCCGCAGCCACTCCTCCCCCTGCTGCGCGAGCATGGCCTTGCCGACGCCGACGGTGTGGAGCGGGTGGCGCCCGCCCATGCGCGACAGGGTCGGGATGGATCCGTGGCCCGTGACGCGTCCGACGTAGAGCGCGGATGCGCGTTCGGGCGTCGGCGCGTCGAGCACCGCGAGGTGGACGTTCTCGCCGGTCGCCTCGTAGAGCCGCTGCATGTGCGGCAGCGCGGTCTCGCGCAGCCGGAGGGACAGCGGCGAGAGCTCGCCCAGCTCCCACAGCCGCGGTCCGACGATGTAGCGCCGCCCCGGAGCGCGGGCGAGCAGGCCGTGATCGACGAGCTGGGCGAGGATGCGGTGGAGCGTCGACGACGACAGCCCCGTCTGCTCCGACAGTCGCGTCGCGCTGAGATCGGGCTCGTCGGCCGTGAAGCACGCGAGGATCCGCATCGCCCGCGTGAGGACCCCTTCGCCCTCACCCTCCACTCCCATGTCTCGATTGTCGCGCCTCCGGGCCATCCGAACCCGCACGACGCGAGACATGGAGACCTGGCCGGATGGCCTCCCGGCGTCCCCCGAATCGGATCCGTGCGACAGGAGTCGCCCCCTGCGCACGACTCGCGCACACGCGCCCCAGCCATCCGATTCCGGTCACGCACGAAGCGAGACATGCCCGGGCGGCGGGCGACAATGGCCCCATGGCGAACTCCCCGTCGGGCGACTCGGTCACCGAGCGGATTGTGCGCGTGCTCGAGACGTTCACGACCGACCGCACGGTGCAGACGACGGCCGAGATCGGCCGACGCGCCGGCCTGCCGTCGTCGACGGCGCATCGGATGGTCGCCGACCTCGTCGCGTCGGGGCTGCTGGAGCGGGATGGCGAGCGCCGCATCCGCCTCGGCCTGCGCCTGTGGGAGCTCGCCGAGCGCGGTTCCCTCGCCCTGCGGCTGCGACAGGTCGCCCTGCCGTTCATGGAGCGCGTGCAGAGCCGGATCCGCGAGCACACCCAGCTCGCAGTGCTCGAGCGGGGCGAGGCGCTCTTCCTCGAGCGCCTGTCGTCGCCGACGTCGGGCGCCAACATCACGCGCGTCGCCGGGCGGCTGCCCCTGCACGCATCGTCGTCGGGTCTCATCCTCCTCGCCTTCGCACCCGAGGAGGAGCGCGAGCGGGTGCTCGCCGAACCGCTCGCCGCGGTCTCACCGGAGACCGTCGTCGACCCCGTCGAGCTGCGGCGCCGCCTCGGCGCCATCCGACGCGACGGATTCGTCGTCGCGGAGGGCTCGATCGAGTCGGTGTCGACGGGCGTCGCCGTTCCGGTGCGGGATGGCCGGGGCCCGGTGATCGCGGCCCTGTCGGTCGTCCTGCCGCGGGAGGCGCCGACCGCCGGCGCGGTCGAGGAGCTCCGTGCGGCAGCGGCGGGGATCTCCGCTTCGCTCGGCGCGTCCCGGCGCTGACACCGCGTCCGACGCGATTCCCGTTGAACGGGAACAATCGCGCAGCCAGCCCGTCCCGCCCGCGAGACTCGTGCCATCCCGACCACGTCGAAGGAGACGGACATGACCGAGCGCACGCGCGTCGCCATCATCGGAGCCGGCCCGGCGGGCCTCCTCCTCTCGCACCTGCTGGGCCGTCAGGGGATCGAGTCGATCGTCATCGACCAGCGCTCGCGCGAGCAGATCGAGACGACCATCCGCGCCGGCATCCTCGAGCAGGGCACGGTAGAGATCCTCAGCGAGACCGGAGCATCCGACCGCGTGCACACCGTCGGGCGGCGCCACGAGGGCATCGAGCTCGCGTTCGCCGGCGAGCACCATCGCATCGACTTCGCCGCGACCGCGGGCAGGGCCGTGTGGCTCTACCCCCAGCACGAGGCGCTCAAGGACCTCATCGCGGCGCGACTCGCCGCCGGCCAGGACCTCCGCTTCGAGGTCACGGCAGAGCGCGTCGAGGACGCCGAGTCGGATCGGCCCCGCCTCATCGCGCGCGACGCGTCCGGCGCGCCGGTCGAGATCGAGGCTGATTGGATCGTCGGCGCGGATGGCTCGCGCTCGGTCGCGCGGTCATCGGTCAGCGGGCAGCGGGCGGGGTACTTCCGCGAGTACCCGTTCGCGTGGTTCGGCATCCTCTGCGAGGCGCCGCCGAGCGCCGAGGAGCTCATCTACTCCAACTCGGCCGAGGGCTTCGCGCTCATCAGCCAGCGCAGCCCCGACGTGCAGCGGATGTACTTCCAGTGCGACCCAGAGGCCGACCCGGATACGCTGACCGAGGCCGAGCTGTGGGAGACGCTGCAGGCGCGCGTTCCCGGCACGACGCTCAAGGAAGGTCGCATCTTCCAGCGCGACATCCTGCGGTTCCGCAGCTTCGTGGCCCACGAGCTGCGCCGCGGCCGCGTCGTGCTCGTCGGCGACGCGGCGCACACGGTCCCGCCGACGGGCGCCAAGGGGATGAACCTCGCCGTCGCCGACGTCGTGCTCCTCAGCGAGGCGCTGCGCAGCGCGCTGGCCGACGGCGACGACGCACTCGTCGACGCCTATCCCGAGACCGCGCTCCAGCGGATCTGGAAGGCGCAGCACTTCTCCTGGTGGATGACGAGCATGCTGCACCTGCAGCCGGAGGCGAGCGACTTCGACCGCCGGCGCCAGCTCGGGGAGCTCCGCACGGTCGTCGAGTCGGAGGCCGGGCGCACCTACCTCGCCGAGGCGTACACCGGATGGCCGATGCCCGGCATCGAGGCGGTGCTCGGCCGTTAGGCACCCCGGGAGGGACGCGCGACCGCCGGTGCGTGCGGCGTGCGGCGGCGCGGGCGTGCGTGTCTCACCCGCTGCGGGATTCCAGTCCGCTAACCCGCCAAAACCGAGACACGACCACTCAAGCCCCTGCCAACCAGCCCGCGCCCGCCGCCGGAGAAAGACCGAAAGACCGGGAGCAGGAGAAAAGACCGAGAGCAGGACGATCGGGCGAAGATCGTCCTGCTCTCGGCGGATTGTCCTGCTCCCGGAGCGGGACAATCCACCGCCCCCGGTCGGAAGCAGCTCAGCCAGCCGCCGGCACCGCCCGCGCCGCGCGCACGGCATCCGCGTACACCGCGGCACTGGGCTTGGGCGTGCGCGCGAACGTGTCGCGGTCGACCGACACGAGGCCGAGCTTGGGGCCGTAGCCGAAGATCCACTCGAAGTTGTCCATGAGCGTCCAATGGCAGTAGCCGAGCACGGGCGTGCCCGCCGCGATCTCGTCGCCGAGGGCCTCGAGCGCCGCCGGGATGAACGCCGCGCGCTGTGCGTCGTCGTCGGTCTGGATGCCGTGCTCGGTCACGAGCGCGGGCACTCCCGACACCTCGTGCGCGTAGCGGACGGCGCCCGCGAGCGACGCCGGCTCGATGACCGTGCCCATGCCGTTGCGCGGCCCGTCGGGGACGACCTCTCCCGAGGCGTCGTGATAGGTCCGCTCGTAGTTCTGCACTCCGATGAAGTCGTCGTCGCGGGCGACCTCGAGCCAGTGGTCGTAGACCGCCGCACGGCGCGCGTCGCGACGCGCCTCACCGCCGGGCAGCGCGACCTCGTCGGAGATCGCGATCGAGACGCCGACGGGGAGGTCCGCGCGCCGGGCCTGGACGGCGGCCTTCGCGGCGCGGTGCGCGACGGTGAACGCCTCCTGGAAGTCGGCCTGCGCCTCGGCCGGCAGCACGTTCGACGCGAAGTAGCGCTCGGCGCCGGCCGCCCGCGCGGCCGCGGCGAGCATGTCGCGCTTGAGCTGCTCGGCGACGGGAGGCAGCTTGCCGCCCGCCTGCAGCAGCTGCTCGAGGTTCGGCTCGTTGAGCGTCACGACCGCCTCGAGGCGGTCCCCGAGGCGCGCCATGACGCGGTCGGCCTGCTCGGCGAACAGAGCCGCGGCGTCGGCGGCGAGCCAGGACCCCGCGGCCGAGAACCAGTGCGGCGACGCGAAGTGGTTGAGGGTCACGAGGGGCGCGAGGCCGCGCCCGAGCGCGGCGTCCACGACCCGCTCGTAGTGGTCGAGCTCCTTCTGCGACACGACGCCGCGCTCGGGCTCGATGCGCGCCCATTCGACCGAGAAGCGGAAGGCGCTGAGCCCGAGGCCCGCGACGAGGTCGAGGTCGCTCTCGAAGAGGTCGTATGCGCGGCAGGCCTCACCCGAGCGCTCCCGGAACAGCGTCGGCGTCGTGTTCTCGAGGAACCAGATGTCGCTGTGGACGTTGCCGCCCTCGTTCTGGTGGCCGGCCGTCGCGACGCCCCAGAGGAAGCCGTCGGGGAAGGAGGTCATGTCGTCACTGCTTTCTTCGGGATTCGATCGAGGAGGGATGGCCGCCCGCGCGGGGCGGCCATCCGAGGTCAGCGCGCTCCGCGCACGAAGAGGATCACGAGGCCGCCGATCACCGCGGCGATCGCGCCGGCGATGAAGAGCGCGGCGAAGTTCGGGCCGGCGGGCCCCGCGCCGATCGCGAGGAGGGCGGGCGCCGCCGCGGCGACGATCGTCACGGGCAGGTTGTCGGCGATCTTGAGGATGCCGAGGTCCTTCGCGGGGTTGTCGGGGTCGGGGAGCACCTGCGTCGCGAGCACGAGCTCGACCGCGAAGTACACGCCCTGGCCGAGGCCGACGACCGTGCACGCCACGAGGTAGAAGCCGAAGTCGGGCGCGAGCGAGGCGAGCACGAGGCCGACGGCGAGGATGACCGCGGCGACGAGGATGAAGGGCTTGCGGACGCCGAGGCGGTCGCTGAGCTTGCCGACGAGGGGAGCGACGAGCATCGTGATGCCGAGGTTCACGACGACGGTGAGCAGGATGGCCGTGCCGAGTCCTGCAGGCTCCATGTGCAGCTTCTGCAGCAGGTAGATCGCCTGGTACCCGTTCAGCGCGGCGACGCCCGAGAACACGAGCATGCGGCTCGTGAAGACCCACGTGAACGCGGAGTGCTTGAGCGGGTTCACCCAGAACACGCGCAGCGCGGCCCGCAGGTCGAAGGGCGGCTGCGGGAACTCCCACCTCGGGTCGCGGACGACGACCGCGAGCACGAGCATCCCGATGACGGCGAGAGCGGTCGGGATGCCCACGAGCGGGAGGAGCTGCTGCCCGAACGGCACCGCCACGGCCATCCCGAAGAGCGCGCCGATCGGCGTGCTCATGCTCACGAGCGCCGTGGCGACGCCGCGCTGGTCGGCGGGCAACTGGTCGGTGAGGAGCGCCATGACCGTGACGTTGGCCGCGACGAACCCGGTCGTGATGAGGAGGTGCGCCGCGACGAACACGGGCACGTTCGGCGCCGTCACGAGCAGGATGGCCCCGAGCACGAACGCGATCGCCCCCACGACGAGGTACGGGCGGCGCCGGCCGAAGCGCGACCGCGTGCGGTCGCTCAGCGTGCCGACGATGGGCAGCGCGAACAGCGTGAGGATGCCCGCGACGGCGCTCGAGATCGAGATCGTCGTCGTCGCGGTCGCGGCGTCGATCTCCGTCGCCTTGAGCGTGAGGGTGAGGAGCGCCGCCGACATCTGGGCGGCGGCCGCGCCCACCATCGCGAGGACGAGGAAGAACGTGAAGCCGCGGGGGCGCTTCACGCTCTGGCGGAACGCCTCGGTCGGGGTGAGCTCGCGCAGGGTGTCGGTCGTGATCGCGGGGGTCGCGCCGAACGGCGTGGCCGCGGGGGCGTCTTCGGGGATGGTCATGGTGGCTTCCTTGCCGATGGGGGCCGTCGGGTCGGCCGTCTCTTCGTCGATGGGGTCCCGTCGCCGGGATGCGGGAGACGCTAACACGAAAAGTTAAAGGGTTCAATGTTTTTGCGCGGATCCTGGTACGGTGCTGACATGGCAGGGCCCCGAGGCGAGTACCGGAAGAGCGCGGAACGGCGCGCGCAGATCCTCGACGCCGCGTTCGCGGTGTTCGCGAAGAACGGGTACACCGCGAGCTCGGTGAACGAGATCGCGCGCGCCGTGGGCATCACCCAGACGGGCGTCCTCCACCACTTCGCAGGCGGCAAGATCGCCCTCCTGCGCGCCGTTCTCGAGCAGCGCGACGCGCGCGCCGAGGGCGTCCTCGAGGCGCGGCGCGGCCGCGACTTCCTCCTCGGCCTCGTCGAGATCTCTCGCGCGCAGGCCGCCCAGCGCGGTGTCGTGCAGCTCTACCGCAACCTCTCGGCCGAGGCGGTCGACCCGGACCATCCCGCGCACGAGTACTTCCACGCCCGCCTCGAGCGCATCGCCGACGCCGTCACCCGCGCGTTCGCCGAGGTGCGCGACGACGGAGGGCTCCGCGACGGCGTCGACCCGCGCACCGCCGCGCTGCGCACGATCGCGATGACGGAGGGCCTCGAGCTCCTCTGGCTGAACGGCTTCGACGTCGACATGGCCGACGACATCCGAGACTTCATCGACGGCTATCTCGTCGATCCCCTCTGACCCGACCACGACCATCCGCGGACGCCGTCGTCCGCCATCCGTCAGGAGCCCCATGAGCATCGCCGCCCGCCCTGTGACCGTCGAGCACCACCGCGAGCCGATCGGCATCGGCGAGACGCGCCCGCGCCTGTCGTGGATCGTCGACGCCGACCAGCCCGGATGGGCGCAGCGCGCCTACGAGATCGAGATCGTCTCCGACGCGGGCGCGTTCACGACCGGACGCGTCGAGTCGGTCGATCAGGTGCTTGTGCCCTGGCCTGCCGAGGCGCTCGGCAGCCGGGCGCGCCGCTCGGTGCGGGTGCGCGTGTGGGGCGCCGAGGGCGACGCGTCGGACTGGAGCGCGCCGACCGTCCTCGAGACGGGATTGCTCGACTCCGCACTGTGGGAGGCGCGGATGGTCGCTCCCGCGCTGCCCGAGACGGGCGACGGCGGCGAGCCGGCCGCGCTGCTGCGCGGCGAGGCCGAGCTCCGCGGCGGGATCGTGCGCGCCCGCGTCCGCGCCACGGCGCGCGGCGTGATGACGCTGCGCATCAACGGCCGCCCGGTCGGCGACGACGTGCTCCATCCCGGATGGACGAGCTACGCGCGGCGGCTGCGCTATCGCACGTGGGATGTCACCGAGCTCGTGCACGAGGGACGCAACGCCCTCGGAGTGCACCTCGCGGACGGCTGGTACCGCGGGTACCTCGGGTTCGGCGGACTCCGCGACCTCTACGGAGACCGGACGGCCGCGCTCGTGCAGCTCGAGGTCGAGCACGCCGACGGTTCCCTCACGGTGGTCGGGAGCGATGAGACCTGGCGCTCGGCCCTCGGGCCCGTGACGCGCGCCGACCTGTACATGGGCGAGACCTACGATGCGCGGCGCGCCATCGCCGGATGGGACGAGCCCGGCTTCGACGACGCCGCGTGGGATGCCGTGTCGACGGTCGCGTTCGACCCCGCGACCCTCGTCGCGCCCGACGGTCCGGCCGTCCGCCGCACCGAGACCATCCGCCCTGTCGAGGTGCGCACCTCGCCGACCGGCCGGACGATCCTCGACTTCGGGCAGAACCTCGTCGGCCGCCTCCGCGTGCGCGTCCCGGCCGACGCAGGCGAGATCGTGCTGCGGCACGCCGAGGTGCTCGAGCACGGCGAGCTCGGCACCCGACCGCTGCGGCGCGCCCGCGCGACCGATGTGATCCTCGGCGATGGCGCCGCGTTCACGTGGGAGCCCGCTTTCACGTTCCACGGCTTCCGGTACGCGGAGGTGAGCGGATGGCCCGGCGACGTCGATCCGTCGGCGTTCGAGGCCGTCGTGCTGCACACCGACATGCGCCGCGTCGGCACCTTCTCGTGCTCGGATCCGCTGCTCGACCGTCTGCACGAGAACGTCGTGTGGGGCATGCGCGGCAACTTCCTCGACGTGCCGACCGACTGCCCGCAGCGCGACGAGCGCCTCGGCTGGACGGGTGACCTGATGGCCTTTGCGCCGACCGCCGCGTACCTCTACGACACGTCGGGGATGCTCACGGGATGGCTCGCCGACCTCGCGGCCGACCAGCACGACGACGGCAACGTGCCGGTGTACATCCCGTGGGCCGACGTCGACCCGAACATGCCGCCGCTCGGGGCCGAGGCCGGCTGGGGCGACGCCGCGACGGTCGTGCCGTGGACGCTCTACGAGCGCTACGGCGACGTCGAGATCCTCCGCCGCCAGTGGGGTTCGATGACCGGATGGGTCGAGGCGCTCGCCGCGCGAGCGGGCGACGCCCTCGACTTCTCCAGTGGAGGGTTCTCGTTCGGCGACTGGCTCGACGCGGCGGCGCCCGACGACCAGCCGTGGGCTGCGCGCCTGCCGTGGCAGGCGGTCGCGACCGCGTACCTCGCGCTGTCGGCGCGCATCCTCCGCGACGCCGCCGCCGTCCTCGATCGCCCCGAGGACGAGGCGCGCTACGCGGATCTCTTCGCCCGCACGGCGGCGCGCTACCGCGACGAGTACGTCACCTCGACCGGACGCGCGGCGTTCCCGTCGCAGACCGCGTACGCCCTGGCCATCCGCTTCGGCCTCCTGCTCCCCGAGCAGGAGGAGCACGCGGGAGAGCTCATGGCCGCCCAGGTCGCCGCCGACGGGTTCGCGATCGGCTCGGGCTTCCTCGGCACGCCGCACGTGCTGGACGCGCTCGCCGACACCGGTCACGCCGCGACGGCGTGGCGGCTCCTCCTGCAGACGGAGTGCCCGTCGTGGCTCTACGCCGTGACGATGGGGGCGACCACCGTCTGGGAGCGCTGGAACTCGATGCTCCCCGACGGCTCGATCAACCCGGGCGAGATGACGTCGTTCAACCACTACGCGTTCGGAGCTGTGGCCGACTTCCTCCACCGACGAGTCGGCGGACTCGCTCCGGCAGCGCCTGGCTACCGCCGGATCCGGGTCGCGCCGCTTCCGACTCCCGAGCTCACGTGGGCGCGCACCGCCCACGAGACGCCCTACGGTCGCGCGGAGGCGTCCTGGACTCTCGAGGACGACGCCTTCGCCCTCGAGGTCGTCGTCCCGCCGTCGACCGAAGCCGAGATCGTCCTGCCCGACGGGTCAGAGCCGACGATCGTCGGCTCGGGGACGCACCTGTTCGCGTGCGCGTTCACCGCCGGTGAGGCGGCCGCGGTGGCCGCGTCGTTCACGGGCTAGCGGCGGCCCGGCGTCCGGCGGCCGGAGCGTCCTACTTCGCGGAGCGCCTCGCGCGGGCGCCCCGCCGCGCGGAGAACCGCACGATGAGCGCGAGCGCCAGGGCGGAGGCGGCCATCGCCGACCAGCCGATCGCCGAGACGGCGGCGAGCGACGCCGCCATGCCGACGCCCGCGGCGAGCATGCCGAGGGCGAAGAGGAGCCCGAGCGCGCCCGCGCCCCGACGGAGTGCGCGGCCGATGAGCCAGCCTGCGACGAGGATGGGCCCGGCGACCGAGATCGCCGCGACGCCGATCGCCGTCGGCATGATCCACGCCTGGCCGGTGAGGCTCGCGTAGATGAGGGCGCCCGCGCTCGCGCCGAGACCCGCCGCGAGCCAGATGCCGAGCCACAGGGCGGCGCGCCGCGGCGGTGCGATCCGCTTCGGGCGGGCGGGTGCCGTCGCGCGCGCGGCGCGGGCCTCAGTCGGACGGGTCTCCTCGAGTGCGATGCGGGTGCGCATGACTCGAGGAGACCATCCGAACCTCAGACGACGCTCAACGCGCCGCGGCCTGGCGCTCCGCCGCGAGCGCGCGGATGAGCGCGTGCTGGCGGCGCAGCTGATCCGAGGCGCGGTACGGGTGCTTGTGGCCCTCGTACTCGCTCGACAGCCAGCCCGTGTAGCCCGATTCGAGGACGACGTCGATGATCTCGGCCCACGGGATGTGGTGGTCGACGAGGTCGTCGTCGATCTCGTGGAACTTCGCCTGGAAGTACACCGTGTACGGCATGACGTCGCGCAGATCGGAGACCGGCACCACGGGCACGACGGGGAACGCGGGCACGCCGCCCGTGCCGAGCTGCGACGTGATGCCGGGCTCCTCGCGGCGGAACATGCTCTTCTGGAACACGCCCGTGTCGATGAGCAGTCCGAAGTTCTCGGTGCCGGTGCGCTCGATGAACGCGATGTACTCATCGACCACGGGCGACTTGATGACGGACGGCCAGTGGATCTCGGGGCAGATCGTGATGCCGAGGTCGTGCGCGAGGTCGAGGTTGCGCTCGACGGCCTGGTCCCAGATCGGATCGACCTGGAGGTCGCTCGTCACGACGCCGATCTTGGGACGCACGAACGAGAATCCGAGCGTCGCGGCGAGACGCAGGTCGAGCGCGAGCTGCTCGGCGCCCTCCTCGACGGTCATGCCGCGCCCCGGGAACCGACGCGTGTCGAGCCACGATCCGTACAGTGTCGGCGTGAGCCCGAGCTCGGCGTTGCGGGCGTGCCACGCGTCGATGAAGGCCGTGGATGGCTCGGGGTAGCTCTCGACATGGCCCTCGCCGAGGATCTCGATGCCGGTCGCGCCGAGATCGGCGATGTCGCGCGCGCAGTCGTCGAGGTCCATGACGACGCCGAAGTCGCCGGTGTAGCTGTAGACCGAGACGCCCAGCTGGAACGGGATGGCGCTCATCGGACGATCACCGCCTTCCGGGTCGCGGTCCAGGCCTGCGGCTGGAGTTCTTCGGGGATGTACGACATGCGCATGCGCAGGGTGAACGAGACGTCGTGGACGCCCGGCGCGAGGCCGCCGTCCTTCGCCACCGTCAGCACCGCCGCGTGCTCGAGCGGCCAGCGGACATCCGTCGACTCCCGCAGCTGCGCGAACGAGTACTCGCCGCTCGGGAGGCCCCACGTGATGTCGGAGGCGCCGAATTCCTCGCCGTCGACGACGAGCGTGGGCTCCTCGAGCAGGTTCGCCCAGACGCCGCGGTAGTAGGGGCTGCGCACCCGCAGCTGGAATCCGGTCGGGCGGTCTCCGCCGACGTTGCGGAATCCCTTCGACTGGATGAGGGGTTTCTCGAGCATCCTCGCTCCTCTCGCGCCCCGTCGTGGGGCTCACTTATGTCGAGAATAGTCATAAGATCGCAGGAAGCCAACATTGAAAGGATCCGCAATGACGCCATCCGATGCCGACGAGCTCCGCGCGCGCAATCGCGCGGTGGTCGAGGCCTTCTTCTCGTCGAACCTCGACAATCCCGAGGAGCGCATCGCGCTCTGGCACCCCGACGGCGTCAAGGAGCTGCCCTTCGCACCGCGCGAGCTGCCCAAGACCCGATGGGAGGGGCGCGACGAGATCGTGGCGAACACGGTCAACAACGCCGGGATGTTCGCGAACTGCGTGCACCAGGACCTCGAGGTCTTCGCGTGCGAGGATCCTGCGCTCTTCTTCGTGACGAGCCGGATGGTGCCGGAGGCGACGTTCCTGGGCGAGCCGTACCCGCAGTCGTTCGTGCACCTCCTGCGCGTCGAGGACGGCAGGATCATCCTGCAGCGCGAGTACTTCGACTCGGGCATCCTCGCCGACGCCGAGCGCGCCGCTCGCGCGAAGGGGCGCACGCCGATGGTCTGAGGGGCCCGCCCGGGCGCCTCGGCCGTCGCCGCGTTTCGCGGCGAACCGGGCGCGGATCGACGCAGGACGCGGCAGGAGCCTGGGACTCCTGCCGCGTTCCGCGTCCAACGGATGGCCGTCTGCCGCGTTCCGGGGCGAACGGCAGGCGAACACGCACGCCGGCCGACGCCCCCCGCATCGGCCGGCGCGGTCTTACAGGCGCGTCGCGGCGTCCTGCGCGGCCCGCACGGCGAGCGCAACCGACATGAGCGTCGGATTCATCGTCGTCGCGGTGGGGATCGTGCCGTTGCCGCCGACGTAGAGGTTCTCGAAGCCCCACACCCGCGAGTGCGGGTCGGCGACCGAGGTGCCGTCGTCGGCGACGCCGAGCCGGGTGGTGCCCTGGTAGTGCAGGCTCGACCCGTTGGGCATGAGCCGCGGCTCGGCGATGAAGACGCCGAGCCCCTCGCCGATGCGGCGCAGGCGCTCGGTCGCGTCGGCGATCTCGGCCTCCTCCTCGGGGCCGAGCGCGTACTCGATGGTCATGTTCGGCAGCCCGCGGTAGTCGAGCTCGTCATCCGAGAACGTGACGCCGTCCTCGAAGCGCGGGCGCTTGCGCATCCCGTAGCCCATGTTGACGTAGCCCCACCGGTTGCCGGCGTGCGGATGGCTCTCATCGAGCGGGAAGGGCGGCTGCTCGGCGTACATCACCTGCAGGGAGTACGGATGGCCCGGCTCGGCGAACGGGATGCGGTTGACGGCGGCGACGGGATCGACGGGGTTCGCCGCGCGGCGCGCGAGCTCCGCCTCGAGATCGGCCTCCGAGGCGAACCGCGACATCTGATCCCCGGACAGCGCGACGGTCGAGATGACGACCGGGTGCTCGGTGAGGTAGCGGCCGAGTGCGCGCGGCCGGATGCCCGACGCCCACAGCAGCTGCGGGGTGCGGAACGCGTCGGCAGCGACCACGACGAGGTCGGCCTCGACCGTCGCGGTCTCGCGGGTGCGGAGGTCCTCGACGACGACCCCGGTCGCGCGCGCGCCATCGACGACGATCTGGCGCACGAGCGACAGGTCGCGCAGCTCGAAGCGCGCCGCGAGCGGGGAGCCCGGGTCGGCGAGCGGGCCGAGCACGACGTCGGCGCCGGCCCAGCGGACCGTGCCGTCGGGCTGCGGGTCTCCCGCGACCGGCAGCGTGCTCGGCGCGGGGTCGGAGCCCGCTGCCTCCTCGAGCAGCGAGCGGATGGCCGCGCCGACCGCCGAGTCGGCGAACGCGGCGCTCTGCACGTGCAGGAGCTCCTCCGCGCGCTGGATGAGCGCATCCCACTCCGCGTCGTCGATGAAGTCGACGCGCTCCGAGCCGGAGGGGCGGGGCGTCGCGCACGTCCAGTGGGCGCCCATCCCGCCGACGTTCGTCGACGCGGCGGCCGCCGGGAAGGTCGGTGCGTGCGCGGCGCCCTCCCCGCCGAAGTCGAGAAGATGCGTGCCCTGGCGCGCCGTGAACATCCCCTCGACGACCGTTCCGGCGGGGATGCCGAGCGACTCGCGCAGGGCACCCGCCTGCGGGCCCTGCGAGAGCTCGCGCGCCCGCGCCTTCTCGTCGGGCGACGGGATGTTGCGCACGCTCTCCCCCGGCACGGCGGTGAGCTGCGGACCGGCCTCGAACATGACCACACGGGCGCGCGGATGGCGCTCGAGCAGCTCGCGCGCGAAGGTCGAGCCGATGGGTCCGCTGCCGACGACGGCGATGACGGGCTGGTCGTTCATGGAGTCTCCTCGCGGGATGAGGCGGGGCCGCCTGCGGCGGCCTGGGGGATCGGATGGCCGCGCCCGACGAGGCGGGTCGGCTCTGCGGCGGGCGGATGGGCAGGGGCGTGCTCGTCCGAGAGGCGCCCGGCAGGCAGGAGAAGCGCGATGACGAAGCCGAGGAGGTAGACGAGCGCGAGAGCGCCGAAGACAGGCCCCATGACGTCGCCGCACGCGCGGGCGACGGCGTCCTGCACGGCCGCGGGCGCCGCGTGCACCTCCTGCGGCGTGAGCGCCGCGACCTCGGAGACGAGGGCGGCGGCCACGCCTGCGCCGATCACGCCTCCGACGATCGCGGTCGCGACCGTGGAGCCGATCTGGCGGACGAGGTTGACCGCAGCGGTCGCGGCCCCGGTCGCCGAGCGCGGCGCCGAGCTCTGCGCGACCGCGACCACGAGGCTCATGAAGAGGCCCGTGCCGATGCCGACGAGCGCCATGAGCGCCATCGGCACCCACAGCGGCAGCCCGAGCGGGAGGACCGCCATCGCTCCGAGGCCGAACGACGCCAGCAGCGGGCCGGCGATCGCGAAGCGCCGGTAGCGCCCGGTGCGCCCGACGAGCCATCCGCTGAACAGGCTCGACACGAGCATCCCGAACACCGTGGCGATCGGCACGAGACCCGAGACCGTCGCGCTCGTGCGGTACGCCATCTGGAAGAACGTCGGAAGGTACGCCGTGACCGAGAAGAGCCCGACGCCGATGACCGCGGAGAGAGCGGTCGACGCGGCCATCCGGCGGTCGGCGAACAGGCGCAGCGGAACGAGCGGATGCGATGCGCGGAACTCCACGAGCACGAAGACCGCGAAGCCCGTCGCCGACAGCGCCGCGCACGCGAGGCCGGCGCCGAGCGCGGCGGGGTCGCCGAGCCAGGTGACCGCGAGCACGAGCGAGACCATGGCGACCGCGAACGCGAGGGCCCCGGCGACGTCGATGCGCCCCCGCTCCGCCCCGCTCTCGACGTGCGGCAGCGCGAACGCCGCGAACGCGAGCGCCGCTCCGCCGAGCGGCAGATTGATCCAGAAGACCCACGGCCATCCCCACGTGTCGACGATGACACCGCCGAGCACGGGGCCGGCGAGGATCGCGACCGGGAAGGCCGCGCCGATGACGCTCATGTACCGCGCGCGCTGCCGGGGCGTCGTCACGTGCGCGACGATCGTCTGCGACATGAGGTGGAGACCCGCCGATCCGATGCCCTGGACGACGCGCGCGACGATGAGCGCCGTCATGCCGGTGGCGAAGCCGCACGCGAGCGACGCCGCGAGGAACACCGCGAGCGAGACGAGGAAGACCAGGCGCGGGCCGATCATGTCGCCGAGGCGGCCGATGACCGGCATGAGCACCGTGCTCGCGAGCGTGTAGGCCACGATGATCCAGCTCATCTGCGCGAGCGCGTCGAGCTCGCCGGCGATCGTCGCGAGCGAGGTCGAGACGATGGTGTGGTCGAGCGCGCCCAGGAACGACACGACGAAGAGCGCGCCGACGAGGAGTCGGATGCGGAGCGGAGAGAGGTTCATCAGCGGATGGCCCTTACGACCGGGCTGTCGACTCGACCTGGTGTGCCCCGTCGGCCTCGGCGCCGACGGGAACGAGCCCTCGCGGGCCCCGATGTCCTCGCCAGCATATCAGCTTCCGTAGAAAAACTGCATAAGTAGGTCGAAAGTCATCCTTGGCGTGCGTGCAGCCAGTCGCTCACGACGTCGAGCGTGCGGAGCGCACCCGCGTCGCCCGGCTGGTCGATGTGACCATGCGCGGCGCCCGGCTCCACGTGCAGCTCGACCGTCCCTCCGGCCGCACGCACCGACCCAGCGAACGACTCGCCGGATGGCCGGAGCGCGTCTCGCTCGCAGACGACGACGAGCGCGGGCGGGTATCCCGCGCCGCTCCCCTCGCCCGGGAACGCGTGCGGATCGCTCAGGGCGTCGACGGAGCCCGCGAAGTTCAGGGCGAGCTGCGCATGGGGTGATGCGGGATCGAGCGGCACCCCCGGGTTCGCGCTGTTCGCGTGAAGCGCAGGGTAGACGGCCAGGAGCCCGCCCGGCAGGGGCCCCTCTGCGCCGTCGCGCACACGCGCGGCCACGCCGACCGCGAGGTTGCCGCCCGCACTCGCCCCGCCGAGCACCAGTCGATCAGCCGGGAGCCCCAGCAGGGCGGGCGCGGAGCGCCAGGCCGCGAGCACATCGTCGGAGGGCGCGGGGAAGTGCGCCTGGCCGAGGCATTTCGTGTAGTCGACGGCGAGAACGGGGATCCCGCGTGCCGCGAGCTCCCTGGCCACCCAGTTCGACTCCGGCATGTCGAGGTGCCCGCCGATGAACCCGCCGCCGTGCACCCAGACGAGCGCGACGCGCGCTTCCGCCCCGGGGCGCCGGTAGAGCCGCACGGGCACGCCGCCCTGCGCGCCGTCGACGGTGTGCTCGACCGTCTCGATCCCGCGCAGATGCGGGAACCGCCGCTCGAGCGACGCCGTGTCGATGTCGGGGCGCGGATCCTCCGGCTCCCCGTGCTCGGCGAGCCATCGGATGGCCTCGCGCACGGGGAGGCGCCGGAAGTCGGGCAGGCCGGCTGCCTCGGCGTCGCTCATGTCAGTTCCCTTCGGAGAGGACGGCGCGCACGCGCTCGTCGTGCACGAGGTCGGACAGGTCGGTCGCCCCGCCGTGCACCGCACGCCGCAGGGCAGCTCGCGCGGCGGACTCGCGCACCCGAGGGAGCACGAGCTCGCCGTCCGCCGAGGCGATCCGCACCTCGACGCCACGGGGATCGACGCGCACCTCGACCCGCTGCTCGCCGAGCGTCCGCGCCACGATCGCCGGATGGCCCGAGGTCGCGCCCGCGAGGAGCGTCACGGGGACCCCGTGGGGCGTCGCCAGGAGGGCGAGGACGCCGGCCGAGCTGCGCGTGCACGCGGACGGCGCGAGAGGCCCGGCGAGCACGCGGCCCCAGCCGATCGCGTCGCGGAGCCACTCCGCCGCCGCGTCGGTCGGCAGAGCGGCCTCGACGACGACCGCGCGAGCCGCGGCAGCCGCGCGGGACGCCTGGTCCGGCAGCGGGCGCAGCCGCTCGCGCTCGACCGCGCACTCCGCTGCGCCGAGCACGTCGAGCGCCTCGGCCGGAACGGACACCGGCTCGGCCACGAGCGGCGACGTCGAGCGGCTGCTCCGTGCGAGAGCGTCGCGCAGCCGCGAGACCCATCCGTCGGCGCCGTCGACCACGACCACACCCGCGCCCCCGGGCTCCGCGGTGCGCCCGCGGCCGGGACCGACCGTCAGCGGCAGCTCGATCGCGGCGACCCGGAAGCGGTCCGCGGACTCCCGCGCGGACGCGAAATCCACGCCGATCATGCGGCGCTCCGCACGGCGTCCGCGACCGCATCCGCGAGATCGATCGCGTAGTGCGCGTCGGCCGCGATCTCGTCGTGCTCGACGGGCGCGTCGCCATCCAGCGCCGCCGCGAACGCGCGCCAGAGCGCGACGTAGCCGTCGTCCGCAGCGCGCGGATGGCGGATGAGCCGGCCGTCGTCATGCCGGATCCGCACCTCGGCGGAGCCGTCGTGCACGAACGACGGCGGGAAGTCGATCTCGACGCCATCGCCCTCGGTCCGGATGGAGACGCGCCACAGCGCCTCGGCGCCGTCGGGCACCATCGCCGTCGCGAGCTGCACGAGCACGTCGCCCGCGCGGAATCCGATCGCATATCCGATCGGCGGCACGGGGCGTGCGAACACGACCTCGTCGAGGCGGGGCGCGAGATCGCGCAGCAGCGGGGCGTCGTGGATCGCGAGGCCGAGGACGAGCTGGCGGAGGACCGCCGCGGCGAAGCCCGCATCCGACCAGTCGGGCGCCGAGCGCGCGGGCGCGGACGCTCCGCGGTCCGCGAACTCGGTCACCGCGGCGTGATAGCGGTCGTTGGCCGGCAGCGACACCGTGACGGAGATGCTCTGAACCCGCTCGCGCCGTGCGATGAGGAAGTGCTTGGCGCGCCCCCACGCGGGGTCGTGGAGGTGATTCGTCCCCACGATGAGCGCTACGCCGGCCTCGCGGCAGGCGCGCAGCACCGCATCCACCTCGCCGTGCGCGAGTGCGAGCGGCTTCTCGCACAGGACGCCCCGCTTGCCGGCCGCGACCGCCGCGAGAACCTGGGCCGCATGACGCTCTGGCGGTGACGCGATCACGACGACCTCGACCGCCGGGTCGGCGAGCAGCTCCTCGGCGCTCGAGGAGGCGCGGGCGCCGAGCGGCGCCGCGATGGCGGCCGCCCGCCCGCTGCCCGCGTCCGCGACGTGCACGACCGCGAAGCGATCGCCCAGGCGGGCGAGGGTGGGGACGTGGAGCGCTGCCGCGCCCGGGCCCGCGCCGATGATCCCGACTCCTGTGGGCATGCGACCTCCTCGTCGTGCGCACTTACGCTAAAAGTACACCTAAGTTTCGGCGCGATCGACAATAGATCGCGCGATCTCGCGGGCACTGTGCCAGAATCCGAGGATGGCGAACCAGTCCACCCTCCGATTCGGGGCCCAGACCGACGAGGTCACGAGCCTGCTGCGGATCGTCAATCTCGTCCGGACCGGCGAGGCCACCACGCGGCCCGAGATCGGCCGGCTGACCGGCCTCGGGCGCGGCGTCGTGTCGCAGCGCGTCGACCGCGCGATCGAGGCGGGCTTCCTCGAGGACGCCGAGCTGGGCCCATCCTCCGGAGGTCGCGCGCCCCGCGTGCTGCGCTTCCGATCCGAGCAGGCGCGCATCCTCGTGTGCGCCCTCGGCGCCCTGCACATCCGCGTCGGCGTGACCGATCTCGACGGGCGCGTGATCGCCGACGATCACGCACCGTGGGACATCACACGCGGGCCGGACGCGACGCTCGACGCCGCGATCGAGATGGCCGAGACCGTGCTCGCGCAGACGGGGGACGCCCCGATCTGGGCCGTCGTCGTCGGCGTCCCCGGGCCCGTCGACTTCAGCTCGGGGCGCCCGGTCGCTCCGCCGATCATGCCCGGCTGGAGCGGATTCGACGTCCGAGCGCGCTTCGAGGAGCGGTTCTCCGCGCCCGTGTGGGTCGACAACGACGTGAACCTCCTCGCGCTCAGCGAGCGCGACCGCCGCCGTGCGCAGAACGTCGACCTCATCTTCTGCAAGATCGGATCCGGCATCGGCGCCGGGCTCCTCTCGCAGGGGCACCTCCACCGCGGTGCGAACGGCGCGGCCGGCGACATCGGGCACGTGCGCGTGCTCGGCTCGGAGGAGCTGTGCCGGTGCGGGAAGATCGGCTGCCTCGAGGCCGTCGCGAGCGGATGGGCGCTCATCCGCGACGCGCAACGCGCGGTGGCGGAGGGCGACGACGGAGCCCTCGCCTACTTCGTCAAGAACGACGAGGAGCTCACCCCGGAGCACATCGCGATCGCCGCCACCCACGGCGATGCGCTCGCGATCTCGCTCATCCAGAAGTCCGCACGCGTCGCCGGCGAGTCGATCGCGACGCTCGTCAACATGTTCAACCCGGCGGTGATCGTCATCGGCGGTGCGATCGCGTCCGCGGGCGAGGTCTTCCTCGCGGAGGTGCGCCAGCGCGTGTACGAGCTCTCGCTGCCCCTCGCGACCCGCGACCTGCAGATCGTGAACTCCGCGAACGACCCGACCGAGCCCATCCGCGGCGGCGCGCAGCTCGCGATCGAGCAGCTGTTCGACGCGACCTTCCCGCGCTGGTTCGCGGACGGCCGGCCCACCATCCAGGGGGTGCTCGCCGCGGCCTGAGACCGCTTCTTACGAAAAACGACGGAAGTGTGTATCTTCTGGGTCTAAGTCACACGAAGGAGTGTCATGACCCCGAAGCCCATCCGCACGCTCATCGTCACCGGGATGACCGACGTCCACCACGACTGGCGGAAGACCACTCCGGCCCTCGTCGCGCTGCTGGAGTCGACCGGGCGCTTCGATGTCCGGGTCTCCGAGGAGTTCCGGGGCGCGACCGCCGAGACGCTGCGCCCATACGATCTCGTCGTCCTCAACTACTACGGGCGGCGCGACCCCTGGCGCGACGTGCCCGAGGAGCGCTTCGGCGAGGAGACGGAGCGCGCGCTGTTCGACTTCGTCGCCTCGGGCAAGGGCCTCGTCGCCTACCACCCGACCCTCGCGGGAGGCGTCGGCTGGCATCCGGAGTACGAGCGCCTCCTCGGCGGCGTGATGCGCGAGGACACCTCGCGGCGGGCGCCGAACAACGACTTCCTCCTCCGCACGGCCGAGGCGCACCCCATCACGGATGGATGGCCCGCCGAGTTCCCGCACTACGGCGACGACCTCTACGTCGGCCTGCGCTGGCCCGAGGGCGTGCGGAAGACGATCCTGCTCACCGGCTGGGACAACCGCTGCGCTACACCCAGGTGCCCGCCCAGTGGCGCGCGCTGCCGGGCATGGGCGAGGAGCACCCCGTCGCCTGGACGGTCGAGTACGGCGCAGGCCGCTCGGCCTCGATCGGCATCGGCCACGACGTCGCGGCGATCGGGCACCCCGCGTTCCGCGCGCTCTTCCCGCGAGCCGCCGAGTGGGCGGCGACGGGGGAGGTGACCATCCCCACGCCCGAGGATCTGGGCGAGCCCGTCGAGGGCGGCGACTGGTGGCCGACGACGCTCGAGCCGATGGTGCGCCGCATGTTCGACGAGTGGGTCGCGGCGGGCGAGCCCGCGACGCAGAAGAGCGGCGCATGACGCTCCCCGTGCTCCGCGACGACGCGCTCGTCTCGGATCGGGAGGGGTTCGCCCTGCGCCTGTCGCTGCCGTGGATCCGCTCGCTCCCTCTGTCATCGCTTCAGGACCTCGCGGTCTCGGTCGACGGAGAGCCGGTCGGCGCACGGGTGCGCGAGGGCCATCCGGAGTGGTGGTTCCTGCAGGACCGCGTCGAGGTGGTGGCTCCGGGGCCGCTTGCCGACGGCCGTCACGACGTCGAGGTCGCGTTCTCGCTCCTCATCCCCTATCTCCCGGGCGCCCCCGGCCATCCGCTCGTGCTGCCGCTCCGCGCGCGGCGGGTGCTCGAACTCGATGCGGCGCCGTCCGCTCCCTCCCCCGCCGCGGCGCCGCGCGCGCCGGAGCGGACGGCCGCGGCCGCGGGCCGATGGACGCTCGCCGCGAGCGCCTTCAACTGGACGCCCGAGGTCATCCGCGCCGAGCGCTCGGCGCCCGACATCGCCGTCGCGATCGCCGCCGAGGGTACGGCCGATGTCCTCGAGGTCGAGCTCGGGCAGTCCCTCCGATCGTTCCCCGCGCCATCCGCTGACGAGGCGACAGGGCTCGGCACGCGCATCGCGGATGTGGGCGGACGCGTCAGCATCGCCGGGGCGAGCATCGACGACTGGACCGGCGACGGCGGGCGCCGATCGGACGACGAGCGGCTCGCCTTCCTGCTGCCGCAGCTGCACGCGGCGCACGCCCTCGGCGCCGAGGGCGTGCGGCTGCCGATCGGGCAGGCCGGTGAGGGGCTGCTGCGCCGGCTCCTGCCGACCCTGCAGGAGCTCGACCTCACGCTCTACGAGGAGATGCAGGGGCACCAGACGCCCGAGCGCGAGGCCGCCGCGGTCGACGTGGTCGCCGCGATCGACGACCCGCACGTGCGCCTCCTCGTGGACATCAGCATGCTCATGCCCGCGCTCCCGAGGACCTACCTCGAGCGGATGTCGGCGCTGCCGCCCGCCCTGCACGCGCGGCTCCGCGAGGAGTGGCGCGACCCGGGCACCTCGGCGGCGGTGACGGCGGCCCTGCACGCGGGCGAGGTGCCGCCCGAGCTGCGGACCCTCTTCATGAACCTCATCGTGCGGTTCGGCCGGTCCGAGGCCGCCGTGCTCCGCCCCATCCTGCCGCTCGTCGGCGCCTTCCACCTCAAGTACTGGGACCTCGAGGACGACGACGGCCGGGTCAGCGCGCCCATCCGCGACCTCGGGACGCTGCTGCGCGGATCGGACTTCCGCGGCACGCTCTGCAGCGAATGGGGCGGGCACGAGTGGCTCGACGACGACCCGACCGAGACGACCCGCGCCCACCTCGCGCTCGCGCGCGAGGCGCTGGGCGCACCATCCCCCGGTCGTTGAGCGAGCCCCTTCACCGGTCGTCGAGCAGCCCGCCACCGGCCGTTGAGCGAGCGAGGAACGAGCGAGACGAAACGCCGCGACCAGCCCTCGGGAACGCTCCCGACGACGGCTCACGTCGTTTCGACTCGCTCCGCTCGCTCAACGACCGGAAAGCACCGAGCACAACCGACCCGCTTCGCTCGCTCAGCGACCGGGAAGCCGCGCGCTCCCCGCGCAGAGAGCCGCCCCGGAGCCCATGACGGGCTCCGGGGCGGCTCTCTGCGGGCGCTACTTCGTCGAGAACGCCGCGTCGAACGACGCAGCGGGCGGCGTGATGGCGTTGAGCTTGCGCACGAACGCGAGCGCCTCGGGAGCGCCCTGCAGACGATCCATGCCCGCGTCCTCCCACTCGACGCTCGTCGGGCCGTCGTAGCCGATCGCGTTGAGTGCGCGGAACAACGGCTCCCAGGGCACGGCGCCGTGGCCCGTCGACACGAACGTCCAGCCGCGCCGCGGGTTCGCCCACGGCAGGTGCGACCCGAGCACGCCGTTGCGTCCGTCGAGGTTCGTCACCGACTCCTTCACGTGGACGTGGAAGATGTGGTCGGCGAAGTCGAGCACGAACGCCACCGGGTCGAGCTGCTGCCACATGAAGTGCGACGGATCGAAGTTGATCCCGAAGCCCGGTCGGTGCCCGATCGCCTCGAGCGTCGCCTTGGCCGTCCAGTAGTCGTAGGCGATCTCCGACGGATGCACCTCGAGCGCGAAGCGGACGCCGACCTCCTCGAACACGTCGATGATGGGGTTCCACCGGTCGGCGAAGTCCTGGTAGCCGGCCGCGATCATCTCGTCGCTCGCCGGCGGGAACATCGCGACGTACTTCCAGATGGACGACCCCGTGAAGCCCGTGACGGTCTTCACGCCGAGCTTCGCCGCGAGGCGCGCAGTGTTCTTCATCTCCTCGGCCGCCCGCTGGCGCACGCCCTCAGGATCTCCGTCGCCCCAGACGACGTCCGGGAGGATGTCGCGGTGGCGCTGGTCGATCGGGTCGTCGCAGACCGCCTGGCCCTTGAGGTGATTCGAGATCGTCCACACCTTCAGCCCGTGGCGCTCGAGCGTGTCGAGCTTGCCCTGGACGTAGGCGTCGTCATCCCAGCGCCACGGATCCAGGTGGTCGCCCCAGCAGGCGATCTCGAGGCCGTCGTAGCCCCACTCCCCCGCGAGGCGGCACACCTCCTCGAACGGCAGGTCGGCCCACTGGCCCGTGAACAGCGTGATCGGTCGCGCCATCGCGAACTCCTCCCGATTGTCGTTGATTACAACTTACTCGCGGACCGGTGGTCAGGCCAGCACGAGCTCGCGCTCGACCGGCACGCGGTTGGTCACATACCGCCCGGGCCCGCCGTCGACCCCCGGCGCGATCTGCATGTAGAGCAGGCGCATGGTCAGCACGACCTCGACGGTGATGCGCTCCCCCGCGGCAGGCACCCCGCCGTCGAGGACACCCTCGAGCGGGATGACGATCTCAGGACGGTCGGCGACGAACCAGAGGGTGTCCCACTGGTCGGGCAGCTCCGCCACGGTGTACGAGCGCCCCTGCAGCTCGAAGCGCAGCGTCTCCTTGGGGATCACGACGCCGTTGACGGTGACGTCGACGTCGTCGACGGCAGACAGCCAGAGGCTGCGGTACCACGGCAGCTGGATCGAGACGGCGATGCCGTCGTCGCGGCGCGTGACGTCCTTCTCCGAGAACAGGGAGTTGTGAGTGGCCATGTCGTCTCCTCCTAGACCGTCGCCGCCGCGACGGATTCCTCGATCGCGCGGCGCATGAGCGCGTGCTGCTTCCGGACGAGGTCGATCGGGTCGGCCTCGCCGAGGTCGGAGAACGCGTGGCCCTCCCACTCGCTGGACAGGAAGCCCTCGTAGCCGCCCTCGACGAACTGGCGCACGATGCGGGGGATGTCCATGGCCGGCTCCTCGCCGTCCGCCCCGATGTCGTAGAACTTCGCATGCACGTGGAAGATCTGCGGCATGATGTCGAGCCACTCCTCGGGCGGCACGAGTCCGTGCATGTTGAAGGCGAGGCGCGTGAAGGGCCCGAACCGGAGGAAGTCGAAGCCCTCCGCGGTGAGGAAGTCCTCGAACTCCTGATTGCGCACGTGCATGGGCAGCGGCTTCCGCCAGATCTCGTCCATGACCGGGAAGTACTTCTCGGGCATGCCCATCGTCCGCAGCGTGCGCAGGAGCGTCGGCGACAGGCTGTGCATGGTCGATGAGAAGTCGGCCGTGAACCCGAGGCGCTCGGATCCGAGCTCCTCGTACATCGCGCGGATCTCGAGGATCTTCGGATCGTTGGGGCCCTGCGGTGCGTGGATCTCGTAGCCCAGGCGCTGGTCGTACTTCTCCGCGAGCGGCAGGAGGCGACGCAGCAGCTCCTTGCCGGCCGAGCGGATGACGATCCTCCGGAATCCGAGCGTGTTCGCCGTGGCGAGCTGCCGCGAGAAGAAGTCGAACTCCTCGTCGGGGGTCATGTCGCGATCCTTGCGGCGGCCCATGTCGAGGTTCGTCCCGACCGCGCTCGGCTCGAGCTCGTGCTTCTCGAGCGTGTCGAACCAGAGCCTCGTGAACTCGGCGTCGACATCCGGGTAGGTGCGCAGGAGCTGCGCGATGTTGAACTCCACACCCGGCCCGATGCCGTTCTCGGCGACGGCGGCGATCAGCGTCTCGGGCGTGTACAGCCCGGCGGCGAACTCGCTCGTCATCGAGTACAGGGTGGTTCCGAGGCGGATGCCGGTGCCGGCGATGCCCTCGCTCGTCATGCGCTCACTCCTTCCGTTCGAGGCAGCCACGCTGCCAGCTGGGTCCGTGCCTGCGCGGCCTCCGTCACCATGCGGCTGCCCGCGGCCTCCGCCGCGGAGCGCTGCACGGCCTGCTCGCCCGCGATGATCTCGAAGGGCGACTGCCAGTGGTTCCAGTGCCAGCCCTCGTACTCGCTCGAGATCGCGCCGTTGTAGCCGTTCTCGACGAGGAGCGTCACGAGATCGCGGACGGGAACCGACGGCTCCTCGCCGTTCTCGTCGATGCCGAAGAACTTGCCGTGCACGTGCTTGATCCACGGCATGATCTCGAGCCAGTCGTCGACGCGGGCAGGGCCGAACAGGCCCGTGCCGTTGATGCCGAAGTCGATGCCGAACTCGGGCTGCCCGTGCTGGGCCGCGAGGCCGATGAAGCGCCCGAAGCGCTGTCCGTGCTCGGCCTGGTCGGCAGGCGGCCCCTGCTCGTAGAACGCGCTCCACAGGTCGACGACCTCGCCGAGCAGCTCCTCCGATGCGCCGCGACGGCGGTACGCCTCGATGAGCGACGGCGCGAAGCCGGTCACGGTGGCGCCCCAGTCCATCGTGAACCCGAGGAACGGCGAGCCGACCTTCTCGTAGCGGTCGCGCAGGGCGAGGATGCGCGGATGGGAGGCGTACTGGTCCGCGTGCACCTCGAGCGCGAGCGTCACGCCGTGCTCCTCGGCGATGGGAGCGAGCGCCTCCATCGAGTCGGGCGTGATCGAGATCTGCACGCGCGCGATCGGGAAGCCGAGCTTGGCGGCGGCGAGGATCTGCCTCCGCATGTACGCGATGAGCTCGTCCTGGTCGAGCAGGCGGTCGCGGTGGATGCCGATGTCGGCGTTGATCGCGAGCGAGGTCGTGACGAGGCCGGTCTCGGCGACGAGATCCCGGAAGCGGCCCGCGAACGCGTCGTCGACCTCCGGGAAGCCGCGGAAGCTCGAGAAGCCGATGATCTCGAGACCGGGGCCGTAGCCTTCGGCTGCGACCTTGCGGATGAGCCCTTCGAGGTCGTACTCGCGGCCGTGGAACGCGCGCGTGAAGCTGTAGAGGGTGACGCCCTGGATGGGCGCGCCGAGGTTCGTCATGCGGCTGCCGCCTTCATGGTCTTGGCGTCGCGCTCCTCGATGTGGAGGGTCTCGTCGTCGCCGATGATGATGTACGGGATGTAGAGGGTGAGGCCCACCTCGACGCGGTGCTCCGCGTCGTCCGCGGGCACCGGGAGGTCGCCGGAGAGCACGGCGGAGTCGACGGGGAACCACCAGCTCTCGGTGTCGTCGACCATGTCGGCGAAGGTGCGCTCCTCGCCGTTGAGACGCCAGCGCAGCGAGTCGGCCGGCGCCTCGACGCCGTCGACCGTGAGCGTGGCGCCGGCGATGCACGACGCGGGCAATGCGCGGTACCAGGGGATGCGCACGTCGACCGCGACGCGCGCGCCGTCGGTCCTGAGCGTGCCGGGCTCGATGATGCGATCGGGGATCACGGATGTCCTCCAAGACGTCTTTGTCTGACTTCCGTCAGACTAATGCTTCTTTTCTACCTAAGTCAAGGCCTGGTGGGGCCCGGAGCCCCTCACGGCGGTCTCAGCCTGCGGTCACGGCTCCCGAGACCTGCTCGGATGCCGTCTGGGGGCTGAGCCTCTCCGCGATGCGGCGCGCGCCGCGCACCGCGAGCGCCACCGCGGTCAGCGTCGGATTGCACGCCGTGGCCGTCGGGATGACGCCGTTGCCGGCGACGAAGAGCCCCGGCACGCCCCAGACCTCGCTGTGCGGGTCGCACACGGAGGCGCCGTCGTCCGCCGCGCCCATCCGCACCGTGCCCTGGTAGTGCAGAGACGACCCGAGCGGCATGACGAAGGGGCGGTCGTCGAGCGGCTCCCCGACGGCCTTCCCGAGTCGGACGATCTCGCGCTTCGCGCGCTCGATGACCGCGCGGTCGCGATCGGTGAGGGTGTAGTGGATGCGCATGGCCGGCATCCCGTACGCGTCGGCCCGGGAGTCGTCGAACGCGACCCGGTCGGAGGCCTGCAGGTCCTTCGCGCAGAAGAGCCCGAGCCCGACGATCGAGCCCGGCACCACAGGGTCGTCATCGGCGAGCGGGATGGGCGACGCGTCGAGCTGCATGATCTGACCGTGGAAGGGCAGGTCGTCGGTGAACGGCACCCAGCTCACGCCGCTCGTCTCGCTGAGAGCGCCGTCGCCGCCCTCCCGGGTCGCGGGCGCCTCGACGTCGCGCAGACGCGACGCGAAGACGATCTGCGCCTGGTCGTTGAGGTAGCGGCCGAGGGCCTCGGGGCGGATGCCGGACGCCCAGAGCACCTGGGGCGTCCGCAGCGCGTCGGCCGCGACGACGACGAACCGGGCGGCGATCCGATGCGTCTGCCCGTCGCGGAGGTCGCGGACCTCGACACCCGACGCGCGGCCGTCGGCGACGAGCACGCGCGTGACGAGCGACTCGTCGTGGAGCGAGAACCCGCGGTTCGCGCGCGTGACGTCGCCGAAGACGACGTCGGAACCCGACCACACGAGGCGCCCGTCGTCGCGACGGTGCACGGCCAGCGGCATCCGCTGCACGCGGCGGTCCGCTGGCCGCTCGGCGTCGACCTCAGCGGCCAGGCGCTCGCGGACGAGCCCGGAGAACGGCGCGGCGTCGAAGGCGTCGGAGGTGACGCCCAGGAGGCGCTCGCCCTCCGACAGCAGCTCGTCGAGGGCGCCGTCCTCGTCCAGGAAGCCGATGCGCTCGCTGTCGCCGGGGCGCGGGCACGCGGCGGTCCAGTGGGCCCCCATGCCCCCGACGTTGCTCGAGAACGCGGCCACCGGGAGGCCGTCCTCGCCGTCCTGGGCGTAGCCGTCATCGAGCAGGTAGGTGCCGGCGCGGGCGCGCCGCTGCCCCGCCTTGACCGCGCCCGGGTTCGTGACGGTGGCGGTCTCCGCCGCGGGGCCCTGCGAGCGCACCTGCGCGCGGGCGCGCTCGGCGTCGTCGACGATGTTCTTGACGTGCGCGCCGGGCGGGTCCGACACGGTCGGCCCCACCTCGAGCATGGCGATCCGCGCCCCCGGCGCGCGCTCGGAGAGGATCCGCGCGTAGGCGGCGCCCGTGGGCCCCGAGCCGACGATGACGACGTCGACCTCGTTCGGGTAGCGGCTCATGCGCGGGCCGCCGCTTCGACGATGCGCCGCACCGATGCGGACGACTCGACCGTCGGGTAGTACTCGAGTCCGATCGGGCCGTCGTACCCCGACGTGCGCAGGATGCCGAGGCGCTCCTCCCAGTCGAGCTCGCCCGTTCCCGGCTCGCCGCGTCCGGGGGCGTCGGCGAGCTGGACGTACTTCACGAGGTCGCCCGCACCCGCGAGCTCCGCCGCCATGTCCTCGCCCTCGACGGCCGAGTGGTAGATGTCGTAGAGGACGCCGAACGCGGGCGAGTCGACGCCGCGCGCGACGTAGGCGGCCTCGGAGGTGCGGTCGAGCAGCGAGCCGGGGTGGTCGACGCGCACGTTCACCGGCTCGAGCACGAGCGTGACGCCCGACCCGTCGATCTGCGCGATCGCCGTCCGGTAGATCTCGATGAGCTTGTCGAGCTGGACCTGCCGCTTCCAGCCGCCGAAGCCCGTCCCGCTGCCCACGACGATGCGCGGGCATCCGAGCGCACGCGCGATCTCGACGCCCTCGTCGAGCTTGCGGAAGAACTCCGAGTGGTCCCACGGCGGGATCATGAACTGCGTGCGCGGCTCGGCGAGCTGCGCGGTCAGCTGCGTCCCCGTCTCCTCGAGCGCGGCGCGGAGAGCCGGGATGTCCTTGGGCTTCGCAGGCGCGTCGACCCCGGTCGGGCCCCACATCTCGACGGCGTCGAACCCGGCCGCCGCCGCCGCGCGCACGCGCTCCGGGTAGTCGCCGGCCTCGGTGAAGAGCAGTTCGATATTCGGTGCGAGCTGGTACATCGGTCCTCCTGGATCAGAACATCGGGTGGTCGTGGACGGCATGCACGGAGGCGCCGCCCCCGCGCTCGACGATCCGGCCGTCCTCGAATCGGCGGGTGCTCATCGGGCCCCCTCGATCACGACGGGTCCGAGCAGGCCGGTCGGCTCCTGCGCGGCCCATGCCGAGAAGAAGTCGGGCTGCTCCTTCGCGAGTGTGTTCACGACCTCGACGACGAGCTCGTCGTCGCCCGTGAGGACGCCCGCCGGCACGTCGTAGCGGTAGGGCGGCGCGACCCGCACGCCGAGATCGGCCCCGTTCACGAACACCTGCGCGACCTCGTGGACTTCGCCGAGGTCGATCACGGCGGGCGCGGATGGCGCGTGCCCGAGGACGCGGGTCGTGTAGCGGATGGTCCCGCTGAAGCGGGGCAGGAGCCCCGGCCGGTCGAGCGGGACGAGGTCGTCGATGCTCCGCCACGCCTCGAAGGCGGGGTAGGCGAGAGCCGAGGCCGTCTCGATGCGCCAGGGCCCCGGGACGGGCGATGGCGTGGCGCGCTCGCGCAGCGGCGCGACGGGCATCCCGGCCCACGCGGCGGGATCGCCCACGATGAGGAGCGCCGTCTCCCCCGGGGCGAGCGTCACGTCGATCGCGACCTCGTCCGCTCCGCCCTCGTGCGCGACCGCGCGGAGCGCCCCCGTCCACGGGTCGACGGAGACCGCCTCGCCGCCGCGCGGAACCGCGACGCGCACCGGGAGCGCGGCGCGGACGCCCTCGTTCATGAGCATGACGACATCGGCGGCGCCCTGGTCGACACGGTGCACGCGGAGCTCGGGGGCAGGCGCGGAGGCGCGCACGGCGCGCGCGGTGCGCTCGGCGACGGCGGCCGCGAGCCCCGCCTGCGCGACGGGCGCGAAGGCGCTCTGCAGAAGGCGCGTGTCGCCGTCCGCGACCGCCGGCACCTCGTCGACGAAGAGCACAGGGAGGCCGTCCTGTGCGAGCCGCTGCAGTGTCCGCGCCGTCGAATCGGGCAGCAGCGCGCTGCCCGGGACGACGAGCACGTCGTAGGCCTCCTCGTGGACCCGCAGCGCGCCATCCGCGACGACCGCATCGTGGAGCGCGTCGGCGGGCACGATGTCGGCGTCGATCTGCGCCTCCGCGAGCAGGCGGACGGGGCGCTCCGCCGGCATCGCCCGCCCGAGCCAGTCGGCCTCGGCGGGGTACAGCACCGCGGCGGGCGCGATGTGCCGCCCGCCCGAGAGAAGGTGGCTCACCCGGTTCGTGTACGCGCTCAGCACCGCCTGGTGGCGGTACTGGGGATTCCGTCCACGCGCGAAGAAGTGCGGCGGGCAGTCGAGGTCGGGGTACTCGGCCGGCGAGTACGCGTGCGGCACGATGTGCGTCACGCCGCGGACGAGGAGGTGGGATGTCACCCACGCCTGATGCCGCAGGCCGAACGACCAGCCGTACGCGCCGAATGCCTCGCACATCGAGCGACCGCGCTTGAGCGGGTCGATGTGCGCGGCCGACGACGCGAGCTTCGCGAGACCGAACTGGAAGAACTCGCCGTCGCCCGCGCCGGCCATGTTCGCAAGCGGCCCTCGGCCGAACCCCGGCACGACCTGCGCGCCGATGACGTCCACGCCCGCCATGTCCTGCCCGGCCATCGCGCGGAAGTAGTGGCCGGCGCCGGGGCCGAGTCGCATGTGCGCGCCGTTGTCCTCGACGACGTGGCCGATGTGCTCGACGCCGTGCGCACGGCACCACTCCCCGACGGGCCGCGCGAAGCTGCGCTCGTAGAGGCGCGTGAGGGCGTCCATGTACGCCAGGCGCGTCCGCGTCGCCCCATCGCCGTCCCACCACAGCAGGGGCGCGGCGAGCGGATCGAGGCCCAGGTCGGGGTGCCACGGCAGGACGACGCCCGGCTTGCCGACCGTCGAGGTGAAGTCGAACGTCTCGCGGTCGTTGTAGAACCCGGGCTCGTCGGTGAAGAAGCCCGCGATGACGCCCCCGAAGTCGTCGGCGTATCGCGCGTGGATGGCCTCGTGCACGGTGTCGAGGAGCAGGCGCGTCGCATCGGCGTCGAGGTAGGAGAGGTGGTCGCGATGCCGCTCGCTCGCCCCGTCGGACACGACCGACACGAAGAACACCCGCCAGTGCCCTTCCGGCACGTCCCAGAAGACGCGGCCGTCGGCGATGCGCTCGGTGAGGTCGATCGGCTCTCCGATGAGCGCCTCGCCGCCCTCCTCGCGCCGGTAGGCGACCACGCGGACGAGCTGGCCTGGATCCCACCCCGCCTCGGGGCCGAAGAACTTCCGCCGGTCGACGATGAATGACGCTCCGCGGGCGGGCCCGACCGCGTCGGTGTGCCGCTCGGTGAGGAACCGGCGGCGCCGCTCGGCGGGTGCGCCTTCGAGGGCGCCCGCCGCATGGCCGGTCGGGAACGTGTCGTCGTCGAAGAACCAGACCCTGAGCCCCCGCTCGCGCGCCACCTCGAGCACGGCGTCGACGTCGCGCCACCATCCGTCGCCCAGGAACTCCGGGTGCGGCCGCGCCTCGAGGATGACCGCGCCGATCCCCGCGTCGGCGATGCGGTGCGCCTCCTCGACGATCGTCTCGACCGGGCCGCCCTTCTGCCAGAACAGCGGCATGATCGCGTTCGGGACGACGCCGTCGACGACGTCGCGGAGCTGCGGGAGCGTCATGAGGCCTCCTCGAGCACGATCCGCGTCCGCACGGCGGACATGCCGTCCTCCACGGCGAGCTCGAAGCCCCCTGGCTCGATGACGAACCGCTCGTCGTCGGTCCAGAAGCCCAGGTCGGACGCCTCGAGCCGGAAGGCGACGCGCGCCGCGCCTCCGGAGGGGACGGCGACGCGCTCGAAGCCGCGCAGACGGCGGACCGGCTGAGCGACGCTCGCGCACTCGTCGCTCGCGAAGAGCAGGACGACGTCATCGCCGTCGTGCACGCCGGTGTTCCGGACGCGCACCGACACGAGCCATCCGCCGTCGTCGCGGACGGCCTCCAGATCGTCGAGGGCGAAGGTCGTGTAGGACAGCCCGTGGCCGAACGCGAACCGCGGGCCGAGCGGCAGATCGAGGAACTTCGACGTGTAGTGGTCGTCGGTGTTGTTGGGGCCGAGGATGGTCTCGTCATCGACCGCCGCGGGGTCGAGGAGTTCGCCCCCGGTCCGCGCGGATCGTCCCGTGCGCTCGTGGTCGTGATGGATCGGGATCTGCCCGACGGCCCGCGGGAACGTCATCGGCAGCCGGCCGCCCGGGTTCACGCGTCCGGAGAGGGCGCCCGCGATGGCTGGTGCCGCCTGCGTGCCGAGGTGCCAGGTGCACAGCACCGCGTCGACGCGCTCGATCCAGTCCTCGACGACCAGGGGCCGCCCCGTGTGCAGCGCCACGACGACACGGGCACCGGCGTCGGCGAGGGCGTGGATGAGCCGCGTCTGCGCGGCCGGGAGCGCGATGTCCGCCCGCGACGCGGCTTCGCCCGAGAGCCGGCTCGGCTCACCCGCCGCCACGATGACGAGGTCGGCATCGGCTGCGCGCGAGACCGCCTCGGCGATGTCCTCGTCGGAGCCGGAGAGGAAGCCAGAGCCGGCCGCCTCGACCCAGTCGACCTCCGGGAGCTCCGCGGCGAGCGCGTCCGCGAGGGTCGATGTCGCCGGCGCGGCGAAGTGCTGCACCCATGCGCCCAGGTGATCGAGGCTCCGGGCGTACGGCCCCGTGACGAGGACGCGTCCCCGCGGCGCGAGGGGCAGTGCGCCCTCGTTCCGCAGGAGCACGATGCAGCGCTCGGCGGCCGACCGCGCGGCGGCGAGCGACTCCTCGGTCGGCGCGAGGATCTCCGCCTCCTCTCGGACGAACGGATCGTCGAGGAGCCCGAGCCGCTCCTTGAGCGACAGGATGCGGCGCACGGCGTCGTCGACGCGGTCCGCGTCGACCTCGCCGGGCGCGAGCAGGGCGGCGCCCCTCGCGTCGACGAGCTCCGCTCCCCCCATGACGATGTCGACGCCCGCCTCGATCGCCTGGCGGATCGCGTCCTTCTCGGTCTCGGCGACGCCGTGGGCGACGAGCTGGGCGACCCCCTCGGCGTCGCCCACGACGAGGCCCTCGAACCCCCACTCGCCCTTGAGCACCCCGGTGAGCAGCGGCGCATTGGCGTGCATCGGGCGCCCGTTGAGGGAGGTGAACGCCGCCATGACCGTATCCGCGCCGGCGTGCGCTCCCGCGCGGAAGGGCTCGAGGTACACGTCGCGCAGGCGTCGCCGGGAGACGTCGGCGGTGTTGTAGTCGCGTCCGGCCTCCGCGGCCCCGTAGGCCGCGAAGTGCTTGAGGCAGGCCGCGACACCCTCCGCGCGGTAGGCGCGCGCCTTGACGGCGCCGAGCGTCGAGGTGAGGAGCGCGTCCTCGCCGAAGCCCTCGACCACGCGGCCCCACCGGGGGTCTCGGGTCACATCGACCATCGGGGAGTAGGTCCAGTTCACGCCGCCCGAGCGCGCCTCGCGGGCCGAGACGCGGGCGTCCGCGGCGGCGACGGCGCGGTCGAACGACGCGGCCTGCGCGAGCGGAGTGGGGAAGATCGTGCGCTGACCGTGCACGACGTCGAGCGCGATGAGCAGCGGGACGCCGCCGGACTCGACGGCCGCGCGCTGAAGCTGATTGGTCTCGCGTGCCGATGCGGGCCAGAAGAGCGCGCCGATGCCGCGCCGTGCGAGCGCGGTCGCCTCGCCGAGATCCCGACGCCACACGATCTGCATCTGGGCGAGCTTCTGCTCCCAGCTGAGGCGAGCGAGCAGTGCCTCGACGCGGGCGCTCATCCCTTGAGACCGCCCGCGAAGCCCTGGATGAACTTCTTCTGCGCGACGAGGTAGAACGCGAGGATCGGGATCATCGAGACGAGCACGATCGCGAAGATCTTGTTCCACTGCGACACGAGCGATCCGATGAAGTAGTACATCGCGACCGGCAGGGTCTGCGCGTCGGATCCGCCGAGGAAGATGAGCGCGGTCATGAAGTCGTTCCACACGATGAGACCCGTGAGGATGGCGACCGTGCCGGTCGCGGGGGCCATGAGCGGGAGCACGATCCGGAAGAAGATCTGCGTCCGGGTGGCGCCGTCGATCGCGGCGGCCTCCTCGTACTCCGTGCCGAGGCCGCGGAAGAATCCCGCGTAGAGGAAGATCGCGAGCGGCAGCATCATCCCCGTGTAGAGGATGATCATCCCCCACAGCGAGCCGGTGAGCCCGATCGCGCGCGCCCCGATGTACAGGGGCACGGTGCCGAGCTGCGCGGGCAGGATGATCGCGATGAGGAAGAGGTAGTAGGCGCCCTTCGTCCACCGCTGCGTCGAGCGCATGATGACGTACCCGGTCAGCGAGCCGAGCAGCACGAGGCCGAGAATCGCCCCGAGGGTGAGGACGACCGAGTTCACGAGCCCGGCGAGGATGTTGCCCTGCCCCTGCGCAGCGAACAGGTCGACGAAGTTGGCGAGCTGCGGCGCCTCGGGGAGCGCGAGCGGCGAGGAGCGGAAGACCTCCTCGTCGGTCTTCAGCGCGGTGGAGACGAGGAAGAAGAACGGCAGCAGGAACACGAGCGCGAGCACCCAGATGAGCACCTCGCGGACCGCGGTGAGCTTCGTGTAGCGGAACATGTCAGTCCTCCTTCTCCTGCGTCACGCGCTGCTGGATGATCGCGAAGACGAGGATGATCGCGGTGAGCACGAGGGCGAGCGCGGCGCCGTACCCGAACTGGCCGAGCGAGAACGCCTGCTTGTAGACCTCGGTCGCGAGGGTCTCGGTGGCGCCGGCGGGGCCTCCGCCGGTGAGCGCCATGATCTGGTCGAAGATGCGGAGGCCGTTCACGAGGCCGAGCGTGGTCGCGATCGCGACGGCGGGGCGGATGGCCGGGAGCGTCACGTGCCAGAACCGCTGCCACAGCGTGGTTCCGTCGATCGTCGCGGCCTCCTCGATCTCGACCGGGACCCCCGCGAGGCCCGCGGCGTAGATGACCATCGAGAACCCGGTCTGCTGCCAGACGATCACGATGAGGATCGTCCAGATCGCGAACGTCGGGTCGCCGAGCCACGCGCGCGCGAGGTCGCCCATCCCGATCGCCGTGAGGAACGCGTTGAGCGGTCCGTTGAAGTCGAAGATGAACTTCCAGATGTAGGCGACGGCGAGCGGGCTCAGCACCACGGGCATGAAGAAGAGCGTGCGGAGGATGTACCGCGTCTTGAGCAGCCGGTTGAGGGCGACGGCGAGCGCCAGGCCCAGGACGTTGGTGAGGATCACCGAGCCGAACGCCAGGAAGAGGGTGTTCCCCAGCGCGAGCATCTTCGAGGGGTCGCCGAAGATGCGCTCGAAGTTCGCGAAGCCGACGAACTCGAACGAGCCGAGGCCGGTCCAGTCCGTGAAGGCGAAGAAGCCGCCCGCGATCGTCGCGGCGTAGTGGATGCCGAGCACCATGAGGATGCCCGGAAGGGCCCACCACCAGTGCCCGAACGTCAGCAGGCCGGGGCGGCGGGGCCGCGCCTTCGGGCGCAGCCCCCGCCGCTTGCCGCTTCGGGGGACGACGACGGCCTCCGTCGCCGATTCGTCGGCTGTGTCGTGCTGCAGCATCGCGGTCATCGTCCTGTCCCTCGCGTCCGGCCGGGTCACTCGCCCCAGGCCGTGTCCATCTCGGTGAGCACCTGCTCGACCGTCTTCTGACCGGTGAGGAGACCCTGCACGCCGGCGCCGAGGGCGTCGTACACGGCGGGGTTCGACCAGTCGGAGTTCGGCAGCGGCACGAAGTCGCCCGCGGCGAGCATGTCGGCCAGCGGCTCGAACGCCGTGCCGGTGAAGTCCATCTCCGCGTAGCCCGTGATCGGGAGCGTGCCCGACTCCTCGGCGACCGTCTCCGCCTGCGCGGGCTCGGCCATCCACTCGAGGAACGCCTTCGCCGCGTCCTTGTTCTTCGACGACGCCGGGATCGAGTACGAGTAGGTCGAGCTGGCGTAGCCGAACGCGCCGTCGGCCGCGTCGGCGGGCGGGAACGTCTGCGCGACGAAGGTCGCCTCGCCGCCCGCGGCCTCGCCGAGGTCGCGCGCGACGCCGCTCGGGCCGAACATCGCGCTCGACGTGCCCTGGACGAGCCCGTTCGTGATGGCGTCGAAGCCCGCGCCCTCGACACCGGGCTGGAAGCACCCCGCGTCGTTCATGTCGACGATCGCCTGGAGCGTCTGCTGCCATCCCTCGCTGTCGGCGAAGGTGACCTCGCCCTCGGCGCGCTGCGTGTTCCAGTCGGGGTCCTCGGCGTACACGCGCGTCGCGGCGATCGCCTGCGCCATCATGCCCGCGTTCGGCGGGATCGAGCCGGCCACGACGAAGTACGAGCCGCCCGCCTGGGCCGCGGTCTCGCACGCGTCGAGCACGCCCTGCCAGTCGGCCGGGTACTCCGTGATGCCGGCGGCCTCGGCGGCCGTCTGGTTCACGACGACGCCCGCGGGCGCGATGTTCAGCGGCTGCCCGTACACGGCGCCGTCGACGACGAACTGGTGCTCCGAGCCGTCGGGGATGAGGCTCGTCGCCGTCTCGCCGAGCGGCTCGAGGAGCCCGGCCTCAGCGAGCGGGACGATGCTGAAGGACTGGCCGTTGCCGGGAGCGGAGAGGAAGATGTCGGAGGCGTTGCCGCCCTGCAGCTGGGTCCGGATCGTCGTGTTGTAGCTCTCGCCGGGCAGCTTGTCGATCGTGATCTCGACGTCGGGGTTCTCCTCCATGTACTGCTCAGCGAGGATCTCGTACGGGGTCTTCGCCTCGTTCGAGACGGGGAACGCGAGCGAGAAGCTCTGGCCGTCTCCCGCGCCGCCGCCGGCGGAAGTCGAGCAGCTCGCGAGCACAAGCGCTCCGATCGCCGCGGTTCCTGCGAGGGCGCCTGCCCGGATGATGCGACGCTGCTGTGTCATGTCGTTGCCCTTCTGACGTCGTCGTCGAGTGCTGCGGCTCCCGCCCAGGTGCGGGGCCCCCTTCAGTATCGACCACCTAGGTCGAAAACACACATAACTAATTTCGATATCCGACATAAGCCGGTGCCGACAGGGGGATCGGCGGGCGCTTCCGCCCGCCGATCCCCCTGTCGCAGGTCAGTCGCCCCAGGCCGCGTCCATGTCGGCGAGGACGGCGTCGACCGTCTTCTGGCCCGTGAGCAGGCCCTGCACGCCGCTCGAGAGCTTCTCGTAGACCTCGCCCTTCCAGAACGCGTTCGGGAGCCCCGCGTAGTGGCCGGACTGCAGGAGATCCGCCACGGGCTCGTAGATCGTGTCCGTGAGGTCGAGGCCCTCGATGCCGGAGACGGGGAGCTCGCCGGAGAGCTCGGAGAAGCGCTCCGCCTGCTCGGGCTGCGCGAGCCACTCGAGGAACTCGGCGGCCGCCTCCTTGTTCTCCGACGCCGCGTTGATCGAGATCGTGTAGTTCGAGCTCGCGATGAGGTACGGGTCGCCGCCGTCAGCGGGCGGGAAGGGCTGGATGGACCACTCCACGTCGGGCGCGGCACGGCCGATCTCGACGGCCGACCCCGACGGGATGAAGCTCCCGAGCGAGGTGCCCTGCGCGAGGCCGTTCGTGATGGCGTCGAAGCCGGCGCCCTCGGCGCCGGGCTGGAAGCACCCGGCGTCCTTCATGTCGAGGATCGTCTGCAGCACGTCGTGCCATCCGTCGCTCTCGGCGAAGGTCACCTCGCCTGCGGCGCGCTGGTCGTTCCAGTCGGGCGTCTCGGCGTACACGCGCGTCGCAGCGATCGCCTGGGCCGTGAGGCCCGCGTTGGGCGCGGCGGCGCCCGCGAGCACGACGAGCGACGCGCCGTTCTCGGCGACCTCGCCGCAGGAGGCGAGCAGCTCGTCCGTCGTCGCGGGGAAGTCGTCGAGCCCCGCCTCCGCGGCGGCGGTCATGTTCACGACGAGCGTCGAGAGGGTGAAGTCCATGGGCTGCCCGTAGACCTCCCCGTCGACCGTGAAGAGCGCATCGGCGCCCTCGGGCACGAGACCGGCCGCGGTGTCGCCGAGCGGCTCGAGGAAACCGGCCTCGGCGAGCGGGACGACGCTGCGGGGGTCGCCCGATCCGGGGGTGGTCTGGATGACGTCGGGGGCGTTGCCGGCCTGCAGCTGCGTGCGGAGCGTCTCGCCGTAGCTGTCGTTCGGGAGCGGGTTCGTCGTGATGGTGACGCCGTCGTGCGCCTCCATGTACTCGTTCGCGAGGGTCTCGTAGGGGCTCTCGAGGTTGTTCGAGGTGGCGTACATGAAGCTGAACTCGACGGACTCTCCCCCGTCGTCGCCTCCGTCGCCCGAGCCATCCGAGCCGCCCGCGCATCCTGCGAGAAGGATGAGGCCCGCGGCGGGGATGGCGATCGCGGCGAGCCGCCGCGTGGTGCGCTGTGTCATGATCTGGCCTTTCTGACATCGTCGTCGGAAGTGCAGGGAAGGAGCTCGGGTGCTCCTGTCCACAGCATGACCGCGTTACGTCAGAAAGTCACATAAGTGTTTCCGATGCGGGTTATCACCCGCGTGGAAGCCGCCCGTGCTCAGGCGGGCTGCCCGTGCTCAGGCGGGCTGCGCGGCGCGCATGCTCGCGCGGATGAGGTCGTGCTGGCGCCGCACGAGGGCGAGCGGGTCGACCTCGCCGAGCTCGGCGAACGCGTGGCCCTCCCACTCGCTCGACCAGAAGCCGCGATAGCCGCCCTCCACGAACACGCGCACGAGCTCGGGGTAGTCGATCGCGGGCTCCTGGCCGGCTTCGTCGATGTCGTAGAACTTGGCGTGCACATGCAGGATCTGCGGCATGATGTCGGCCCACTCCCGCGGGTCGACGTGGCCGTGCATGTTGAAGGCCAGGTGGGCGAACGAGCCGAGCCGGCCCGGGTCGAAGTCGCGACCGCGCAGGTACGCGATGAACTCCTCCTGCCGTGCGCGCATGGGCTCATCCGTCGCCCAGATCTCCTGCAGCCGCGTGACGGCCTCGTCGTCGAGGCCCGCGCGCCGCACGGCGCGCAGCAGCGTCGGCGACATCGCCCGCATCGTCGCCGAGAAGTCGGCGACGAAGCCCAGCAGGGGCGAGTCGAGCTCGGCGTAGAGGTCGCGGATGCGCAGCACCTCGGGGGCGTTCGGCCCGGAGGGCGCGTGGATCTCGTACGCGAGACGGAGGTCGAGCTCCTCGGCGACGGGCAGCAGCCGACGCAGCAGGTCGGGCTTGGCCGACTGGATGCGCACGAGCGGGAAGCCGAGGCGCTTCGCGCCGCGGAAGAGCAGCTCGGTGACCTCGAACTCCTCATCGGGCGTCATGTCGCGGTCGCGTCGACGCCCCATGTCGAGGTTCGCGCCGAACGAGCTCGCCTCGAAGCCGTGCCGGTCGAACGCCGCGCGCCACGCGCGCTCGAACTCCTCCGACACCCGCGGGTAGGTCGGCACCATCTGCGATGCGACGATCTCGATGCCCGGCCCGATGCCGAGCTCGGCGACGCGATCGAGCAGGCCGTCGAAGTCGTACCAGCCGGCCCGGAACTCCGCGCTCGCGGAGTACAGCGTCAGGCCGAGACGGAAAGGGTCGTCATCGGATCGCTCGGGCGCCGGCGGCACCTCGAGCTCGAGGCCGACGGGCGCGGCGTCGCGGTCGGTGGCCGTGAGCGTCAGCTCATGGTGCACGACGTTCGGCACGTACAGCCCGGGGCCGCCGTCCTGCCCCGGCGCGATCTGCATGTAGGGCAGGCGCAGCTCGCCGTGCAGCACGATCTCGTGCGTCTCGCCGAGAGCGATCGGCGCCCCGCGTCGGATGATGAGAAGCGGATGGTCCTGCAGATACCAGAGGACGTCGCTCTGCTGCGGGAGGTCGGCGATCGCGTAGCGCGTGCCGTTCAGCTCGAAGGCGAGATCGCTCTCGGGAACCTGCTCGCCGTCGACCGTGAGGGCGAGGCTCGTGACGGAGGACAGCCAGAGGCTCCGGTACCACGGGATGGTGAGCTGGAGCGCCGCTCCGTCGGGGTGGACGCGGAGGCTCGCGGCATCGAGCAGACCGTTGGGCATGGCGACTCCTTCGTCGGCGGATTCGTATACGCCGAGAGTAGACCTACTTTCGCCGCTTTTCAACATAAGCCCGCCGGAGCACACGACGGCGCCGCCCCGGAACCCCGGAGCGGCGCCGTGCCGGATGCGTCTACTGGTTGCTGAACGCGGCGTCGAACGACGCCTCGGGGAGCTTCCACAGCAGCGAGCGGATGTAGCCGACCGCCTCGGCTGCCCCGTGCAGCCGGTCCATCCCGGCGTCCTCCCACTCGATCGAGATCGGGCCGTCGTAGCCGATCGCGGCGAGCGCGCGGAACGCGTCCTCCCACGGGATGTCGCCGTGCCCGGTCGAGACGAAATCCCACCCCCGCCGCGGGTCGCCCCAGGCGAGGTGCGACCCGAGGATGCCCTGCCGACCGGATGCCCGGCGGATCCGCGTGTCCTTGCAGTCGACGTGGTAGATCCGGTCGGCGAAGTCCGTGATGAAGGCGACCGTGTCGACGCCCTGCCACGCCATGTGCGACGGGTCCCAGTTGAACCCGAAGGCCTCGCGCCGGTCGATGGCCTCGAGGGTCCGGACGCTCGTCCAGTAGTCGTAGGCGATCTCGGAGGGGTGCACCTCGTGCGCGAACCGCACGCCCTCGGCGTCGAACACGTCGAGGATCGGGTTCCACCGGTTCGCGAAGTCCTCGTAGCCCGCGTCGATGACGTCGGCGGGAACGGGCGGGAACATCGCGACGTAGGGCCAGATCTTCGATCCCGTGAAGCCGACGACCGTGTCGACGCCGAGCTTGCGCGCGACGCGGGCGGCACGCTTCATGTCCTCGGCCGCGCGCCGGCGCACGCCCTCGCCATCGCCATCCCCCCACACGTAGTCGCGCAGGATCGCCTGATGGCGGAAGTCGATCGGGTCGTCGCACACGGCCTGCCCGGCGAGGTGGTTCGAGATCGCCCACACCTTGAGCCCGTAGCGGTCCAGGATGTCGAGACGCGACTGCACGTACGCGTCGTCCTCGTCGGCCCGCTGCAGATCGAGGTGGTCGCCCGACGCGGCGATCTCGAGCCCGTCGTAGCCCCACTCGGCCGCGCGGCGCGCGAGCTCCTCGAACGGCATGTCGGCCCACTGGCCGGTGAACAGCGTGACGGGATGGCGCGCCTCGGCCATGGATCCTCCTCCGGTCGTCATGCGTCGACCGGCGTCTCGACCCACGCGCCCGTGCGCGCGGACTCGACGACGGCCTCGGTCAGCTGCGCGGCGCGCAGGCCGTCGCGGAACGACGGCAGCCCCTCGGGCTCCGCCCCCGCGGTCGCGGCGTATGCGTCCGACACGAAGGCGTTGAACGCGTCCTGATACCCCATCGGGTGACCCGAGGGGACGCGGCACAGGCGCGCGGCGTCGGGGGCGAGCAGGCCCTCCTCGCGCGGGAGCAGGAGCGAGCCGTCGCGCCGGCCGATCCACAGGTCCTCGGGGCGCTCCTGCTCGAAGCGGTAGGCCGCATCGCCCGTGTGCACCTCGAGCACGAGACCGTTCTTGCGACCGGCCGCCATCTGGCTGACGAGCGCCGTGCCGGGTGCCCCTCCCGAGAGCTGGAACAGGACGGCGGCGATGTCCTCGTTCGCGACCGGATGCCCGGCGCGCTCCTCGAAGACGGTGCGGGTGAGCGCGCTGAGCTTCACGACCCGCTCGCCCGTCACGAACTCGAGGAGGTCGAACAGGTGCGAGCCGATGTCGGCGAACGCGCGGGATGCGCCGCCCTCCGCGCCGGCTCGCCAGTTGCCGTCCTCGGCGCCCAGCAGCCAGTCCTGGAGGTACGCCGCGTCGATCGAGAGCACGGCCTCGCCGCTCTCGGCGATGCGGGCGCGCGCCTCGCGGACCATCGGGTGGTAGCGGTAGACGAACGGGACGGCGCCGACGAGACCCGAGCCGGCCTGCGCCTCCACGAGGCGGCGCGCGTCGGCCGAGGTGGTGGCGATCGGCTTCTCGCACACGACGTGCTTGCCTGCCGCGAGCGCCGCGAGCGTCTGCTCGGCGTGCTGCGCGTTCGGCGTGCACACGTGCACGACGTCGACGTCGTGGTCGTCGAGGAGCGCGTCGTAGCCCGAGAAGGCGTTCTCGATGTCGAGGTCGGCCGCGGCAGAGGAGGCCCGCTCGGCCGACGACGAGCTGATGCCGCGCAGCCGGGCGCCGGCAGCCCGCGCGGCCCGGCTGTGCACGCGGGCCATGAACCCGCCGCCGACGAAGCCGGCTCCGATCTCAGAGCTCATAGGGCGTCCAGTCCGCGGGGATCGGCGCGGGGCGCTCGATCCGGCTCTCGACCGCGACCGTCTCGCCGGTCTCGATGGACCGCTCGATCGCGATCATCGTCTCGAGCACGTGCAGGCCGATCTCGCCCGACGCGCGGTGCGGGCGGTCCTCCCGGATGGCGCGCACCATGTCGATCACGCCCAGACCGCGGCCGCCCACGACGCCGTCGCTCTCGAGCTCCTCCCACTGCTGCTCGCGCGGGTCGCCGCCCGCGCGGATGATCCGCAGCGGCCCCTCGAACATGTTCGGGTCCGGGATCGAGAGGGTGCCCTCGGTGCCGGTGATCTCGACCACGCCCATGCGCATGAGGGGCGACTCCCAGCTGAAGATGCTCGAGCTCGTTCCGCCGCCTTCGAACTCGAGGTTCGCGTTGACGTGCGTCGGAACGAGCACGGGGAACTCCGCCCCCGCGCGGTCGCCCGCGACGACCGTGCGGGTGGGCGTGCTCGTGAGACCGAAGGCCGAGGCCTTCGCGACCGAGCCGAACACGTTGACGAGCGTCGTCAGGTAGTACGGGCCCATGTCGAAGACCGGTCCGGCGCCGGGCAGGAAGAAGAAGTCGGGGTTCGGGTGCCACTTGTCGGGGCCGAGGCTCATCATCGCCGTCGACGCGCCGATCGGCTGGCCGATCTCGCCGCGCGCGATCGCCCGCAGCGCGCTCTGCACGCCGCGGCCGAGCACCGTGTCGGGGGCGATGCCCACGCGCAGGCCCTTCTCGGCGGCGCGCTTCACGAGGCCCTGACCCGAGGCGAAGTCGACCGCGATCGGCTTCTCGCTCCACACGTGCTTGCCGGCGTCGATCGCCGCGAGCGACACCTCGGCGTGCACCGCCGGGATCGTCAGGTTGACGACGAGCTCGACATCGGGGTGCGCGAGGATCTCGTCGGGCGAGCCCGACACCGGCACGCCGTGCTTCTCGGCCTGCGCCTTCGCGCGCACCGTGTCGATGTCGCCGACCGCGACGACCTCGACGTCGGGGAACTGGGCGAGGTGCTCGAGGTAGGTGTCGCTGATCATCCCCGCGCCGATGAATCCGACGCCGACGGGGTGGTGTCCGCTCACGGGACGCTCTCTTTCTCTCTGGTTCGGGATGGCGGCTGTCACGCGCCGAGCAGCGCGCGGGTTCCCGCGAGGCCCTGGGCGATGCCGTCGAAGATGTCGCCGCGGTACTCGTCGAACTCGACGACGAGCAGCTCGGCCGCAGGCGCGGCGGCGAGCACGGGCTGCCACGCGATCGCGCCCTGTCCCGCAGGCAGCTGGTCCTCGCGGTCCTTGCTCAGCGCGCCGTCGACGAGGGGCGCGTCCTTGATGTGGAGCTGCCGGACCCGGTCGCCGAGCGACGTGAGCAGAGCGGGCACGTCCGCACCGCCGACGGCGGCCCAGTACGCATCGACCTCGAGGCCGACGTCGGCCGGGAGGGCGCCGGCGAGGACCTCGAGGGCCGTCTCGCCGTCGAAGACGTTCTCCACCTCCCAGAAGTGGTTGTGGTAGCCGAACGCGAGGCCGTACGCCTTCGCCTTCTCGGCGTGCGCGGCGAGCTCGTCGGCGATGCGGAGGACCTCGTCGCGGCTCGTCCAGCGCTCGGGCGCGATGAACGGGTCGATGAGCGTCTTCACGCCGAGGGCCTGCGCGGCCTCGAAGAACTGCTCGGGCTCGCCGCTCGAGAGCACCGCGTGCGCGGTGGGAGCGGTGAGGCCGTGCGCGGCGAGGCCCGCCTCGAGCTGCGCGCGCCACTCGACGATGTTGAAGAGCTCGATCCGCTCGAAGCCGATCTCGGCCGCGCGGGCGAGCGCGGCACCCGCATCCTCGGCCACCGCCTCTCGGATCGTGTAGAGCTGGAGCGCGATGGCGGGGGCAGAGGTCATGTGACTCTTCTCTCGACGGTGAGGTCTCGGGGGATGGCGCGCTCTCGCAGGCGCGTCCCCGACGGTATCAGGACTTCCGTCGATCAACAAGCAAAAGTTGCGTGTTCACAGACAGAGGAGGAGACGCCCGTCTCCCCCGCGGGCGCCTCCTCCTCGGCTCTTCCGGGCTCGACCCGTCAGGACTCGAAGGCGAGGTCGATGAACTCCTCGACGTTGTCCTTCGTCACGACGGGCGCGTCGAGCACGATCCGATACGGCACGCTCGGCGTGACGAGATCGCTCATCGTCTTCTCCTGCGCGACGAGACGCGCGAGCGCGATGCCGTCGGCCGCCTGCGTCGAGGGGTAGATGACCGTGGCCTTGATGACGCTGTCGTCCGCCTCGATCCGCTCCATCATGTTGACGCTGCCTGCGCCGCCCACGAGGAAGAACTCGTCGCGGCCCGCGGCCTCGATCGCGGCCATCACGCCGACGCCCTGGTCGTCGTCGTGGTTCCAGATCGCGTCGATCTCGGGGTTCGCCGAGAGCAGCTGCGAGGCCGCCGCCTCGCCGCCGGCCACGGTGAAGTCGGCGGCCACGCGGGCCGACACCTCGAGACCGCAGTCCTCGAGGGCGTCGGCGAAGCCCTGCGACCGGTCCTGCGTGAGCGGGAGGGAGTCGATGCCCGCGATCTCGGCGACGACCGCGTCGCTCTGCCCCTCGAGCTCCTCGCAGATGTAGGTGCCGGCGCTCACGCCCATGCCGTAGTTGTCGCCGAGGATGGTGACGCGCGAGGCGAACGTGCTCGAGAACTCCCGGTCGACGTTGATGACCGGGATGCCCGCCTCCATGGCCTGGATCGCGACCTCGGTGAGCGCGGCGCCATCCGTCGGGAGCAGGACGATGGCGTCGACTCCCTCGTTGATGAACTGCTCGACCGCCGCGATCTGCTGACTCGCGTCGTTCGTGCCCTCCGCCTGCCGCAGCTCGACGTCGCCGAAGCTCTCAGCCGCGGCGAGCGCGCCGGAGTTGATCGCGCCCAGCCAGCCGTGATCGGCCTCCGGCCCCGACCATCCGATGACGACCGTGTCGCCCTCCTCGGCGTTCTCGTCGCTCGTCGTGCCCTGGTCGACGACGTCGCCCTCGCCCTCGTCGCCGTCGCTGGTGCACCCGGCGAGCAGGCCGATCGTCGCGAGTGCCGCCATCCCCGCGACCGCAGCGCGTCCTGCGCGCGTGCGCACTGTGCCCATGTCTCCTCCTTGAAACGTGATGCAGATGCGGTCAAGCTAACAGCCTTGCGGACGCCTGTACAGGTTCTGACTCATCGACAGCAGAAGCCCCGCGGTGTTAGGTTTCAGCCGTGATCAAAGACGACCACGCCGCGTCATTACTCTCGGTCCGCGGAATCGAGAAGAGCTTCGCGGGAGTGCAGGCCCTGCGCGGGGTCGACCTGGACGTGCTCCCGGGCGAGGTGCACTGCCTCCTGGGCCAGAACGGCGCGGGGAAGTCCACGCTCATCAAGACCCTCGCCGGCGCGCACGAGCCCGACGCCGGCGAGATCCGCTGGAACGGCGAGCCGATCGCGATCACGAGCCCCCAGGCGGCGATCGATCACGGCATCGCGACGATGTACCAGGAGCTCGACGTCGTCGACGATCTCACCGTCGCCGAGAACATCTTCCTCGGGCACGAGCTCGCGCGCGGCGGCGTCACCCGGCGGCGCGATGCCGCCCGCGAGACGCGCCGACTGCTCGAGCGCCTCGGTCACGGCGGCATCTCGCCGCACGCGGAGGTCGGCTCGCTGAGCGCAGCGGGCAAGCAGATCGTGAGCATGGCGCGCGCGCTGTCGCACGACATCCGCCTCATCGTGATGGACGAGCCGTCGGCCGTGCTCGACGCCGAGGAGGTCCGCAACCTCTTCCACGTCGTGCGCGAGCTGACCGCCCAGGGCATCGCCGTCATCTACATCACCCACCGGCTCGAGGAGATCCGCGCGATCGGCGATCGCATCACCGTCCTCAAGGACGGCCGCAGCACGGCCAGCAACCTCTCCGTCGCCGACACCCCCACGGCCGATCTCATCCGCCATATGACGGGTCGGACGGTCGAGAACGTCTTCCCGCCCGCGACGCCCATCGCGCCGGACGCGCCGGTGCTGCTCGAGGTCGAGGGACTCGGCTTGGCCGGCGTCTTCGACGACGTGTCGTTCTCCGTGCGCGCGGGGGAGATCGTGGGCCTCGCAGGGCTGGTCGGATCGGGTCGCTCGGAGATCCTCGAGACGATCTACGGGGCGCGGCGAGCGACCGCGGGCACGGTGAAGCGGGATGGCCGCCCGCTGCCGCGCGGATCGGTCACGGCCGCGGTGAAGGCCGGGATGGGCCTCAGCCCCGAGGAGCGCAAGTCGCAGGGGCTCGTGCTCGGCGAGCCGATCTTCCGCAACATCACGCTGTCGACGTTCCCGCGCATCGCGCGGCGGGGCGTGCTCGACGAGCGGGCCGAGCGCCGCGTCGCGAGAGAGCAGATGGACGCCCTCGAGCTGCGGCCCGCCGACCCCGACCGTCCGGCGGCCACGCTCTCCGGCGGCAACCAGCAGAAGATCCTCCTCGCCCGCTGGCTCGTGGAGGGCAGCCGGGTGCTGCTGCTCGACGAGCCGACGCGCGGTGTCGACGTCGGCGCCCGTGCCGAGATCTACGGGCTCATCCGGCGGCTGGCCGCGTCGGGGACCGCGATCGTCATCGTCTCGAGCGAGATCCCCGAGGTGCTCGGCCTCGCCGACACCGTGCTCGTCATCGGCGACGGGCGCGTGCTCGATCGTCTTCCCGCATCCGACATCGACGAGCACGGCGTGCTCGATCTCGTCATGAAAGGAGCCGCCGCATGAGCGTGCAGAGCCCCGCCGCCGAGCCGCAGGCCTCGCCCCTGCGGCGCATCTTCTCGGGATCCGTCGGACGCAACCTCGGCCTCGTGCTCGCGCTCCTCGCGCTCGTCGTCGTGGGGGCCATCACGGCGCCCGGGACGTTCCCGACCTTCGACAACGCGCTCGTCATCCTGCGCCAGGCGTCGATCATCGGCGTGGTCAGCATCGCGATGACCTTCGTCATCATCGCGGGCGGGATCGACCTCTCCGTGGGCGCGGTGGTGGCCCTGGCCTCGGTCGTGGCGACGCTCGCGGCCGTGCAGGACCTCGCCGACTCGGTGCACTGGACGCTCATGATGCTCATCGCGCTCGTCGTCGGCGCCGCAGCCGGCCTCATCAACGGGGTCGTGATCGCGTACGGCAAGGTCGTGGCGTTCATGGCGACGCTCGCGATGCTCGTCGGAGCGCGCGGCCTGGCCGAGCTCCTCGCGAACAACCGCACGCTCATCGTGTCGGATCGCGACTTCATCCGCGCGCTCAACATCGACATCCTCGGCATCGACATGCTCATCTGGATCTTCGCCGTCGTCGCCGCGGGCGGCTGGTTCCTCCTGAACCGCACGACCTTCGGCCGCCGCACGGTCGCGATCGGCGGCAATCGCGAGGCCGCGCGCCTCGCGGGCATCGCGGTGAAGCGGCACACGATGTGGCTCTACGCGCTCAGCGGCCTGGCCGCCGGCGTCGCCGCGATCATGCTGCTCGGCCGCACGACAGCGGGCACCTCGACGCACGGCTCGCTGTGGGAGCTCGATGCGATCGCCGCGGTCGTCGTCGGCGGCACGCTTCTCACGGGCGGCCGCGGCACGATCACCGGCACGGTCTTCGGCGTCCTCATCTTCGCGACGCTCAGCAACGTCTTCGTGCAGAACAACCTGTCCTCGTCGACGCAGGCGGTCGCCAAGGGCGTGATCATCGTCATCGCGGTGCTGCTCCAGCAGCGTTTCGCCGGGCGGCCGTCGCGCAGCAGCTGACGCGGCTTCCGCCGACACCGGCACGTAGGATGACGGATCACGGCAGAAGTCGGCCGACTTCTGACGGCGCGAGAAGGTGAGTGCGCATGTCCGATAGCCCGACGGGGCGCGCCGACGTCGGCGACCTCTTCCAGCTGCTCCGCGACGGCGTGCCGCGCACGCGCGCCGAGCTCGCCAAGTCGACGGGGCTCGCGCGGTCGACGGTCGCCGCGCGGGTCGACGAGCTCATGCGCATGGGGCTCATCACGGCGGTCGCCGACGCCGTCTCGACGGGAGGACGCCCGCCGTCGCAGTTCGCACTCAACCCGTCCGCGAAGGTGGTCGTCGCCGCCGACCTGGGCGCGTCGCATGCGAACGTCGCGATCACCGACCTGACCGGCGCCATCCTCGCCGAGGCGAGCGAGCGCGTCGAGATCGCGCAGGGCCCCGAAACGGTGCTCACGTGGCTCGTCGAGTCGGCGCAGCGGCTCCTCGACGAGACCGAGCGGTCGTCGGCCGACGTCGCCGCGATCGGGATCGGCCTGCCCGGCCCGGTCGAGCACTCGACCGGGCAGCCCGTCAATCCGCCGATCATGCCGGGGTGGGATCGCTTCGACGTCCCGGCGTGGGTGCAGCGGCACTTCCCCGTCGCGGTGCTCGTCGACAACGACGTCAACATCTCGGCGCTCGGCGAGCGCGCGGTCGCGTGGCCGGGCGTCGACCACTTCCTCTTCGTGAAGGTCGCGACCGGCATCGGCGCGGGCATCGTGTCGGATGGCCGGCTGCAGCGCGGAGCACAGGGCATCGCGGGCGACATCGGGCACGTGCGAGTTGCGCGCGGCGTCGACGTCCCGTGCCACTGCGGCAACCACGGGTGCCTCGAGGCGCTCGCGTCGGGGCCCGCGATCGCCCGCACCCTGCGCGACCAGGGCGTCGAGGCGCACACGGGCGACGATGTCGTCGCCCTCGTCAAGCACGGCAGCCTCGAGGCCATCCAGGCGGTGCGCCAGGCCGGGCGCGACATCGGCGAGGTGCTCACCGCGTCGGTCAGCCTCCTCAACCCCTCGGTCATCTCGATCGGCGGGTCGATGGCGCGCGTGAGCGAGCACCTCATCGCGGGCGTGCGCGAGATCGTCTACACGCGCTCCACCCCGCTCGCGACCGAGCACCTCACGATCGTGCAGTCGACCGCCGCGTCGAAGGCGGCCGTGATCGGCGCGAGCATCCTCGCCGTCGAGCACGCGCTCTCGCCCGCCGGCCTCTCGACCGCCTTCGCCCCGGCCTGACCGCCCACCGGACGGCCGCCATCCGTCCCTCCGGACCTCCGCCATCTGTCCAGGTCGCAGTTGCCGTCCAAGAACCGGCCGTTTAAGGACGCCGACTGCGACCCCGACGAAGCGCCATCTGTCCAGGTCGCAGTTGCCGTCCGAAAACCGGCCGTTTAAGGACGCCGACTGCGACCCCGACGAAGGCCCATCTGCCCAGGTCGCACTTCGCGTCCGAAAACCGGCGGTTTGAGGACGCCAACTGCGACCTGGGCCGGCCCTGGCGGCGACTCAGAGCTGGGCGAGCAGCGCCTCGGTCGCGGCCGTCCCGTCGACCTCGCCGCCGAAGCCGAGCATCGTGCGCAGCGGCATCGACTCCATCATCCGGCTGATCTCGGGGTCGGCGAAGATCGCCGCCGACGCGCCGCCCTGCGCCGCGAGCGCGCTCTCGAGCACGCCGCGACCGACCGGATGACGCTGCCAGTCGCCGATCGTCGACTCCAGGTCGAGCTCGGGCACGACCGGCGGCACGTCGAGCTCGATCTCGGTCGTCGCGACGATGTCGCGCGACGACGTGCCGACCTCGACCGTGAACGCGCCGGGCTCGACGGTCCAGCCCGTCTCACCCCAGAAGGCGAATGCACGCTCGTCGAGCTCGAGCCGCACGCGCGTCGACTCCCCCGCCGCGAGGCGCACCTTCCGGAAGGCGCGCAGCTCGCGCACCGGCCGGTCGACCGACGCCTCGGGGTCGCCGACATAGACCTGCACGACCTCGGCGCCGTCGCGCGCACCCGTGTTCGAGACCGTCACCTCGACCACGGCGTGCGCGCGACCCGCGTCGGGAACCGACACCGCGACATCCGTGAGCTCGAACGTCGTGTAGCCGAGCCCGAATCCGAACGGGAAGGCCACCTCGCGCTCGGTGCGGTCGTACCAGCGATACCCGACGTAGACCCGCTCGCCGTACACGACCTTCTTCGGGCTGCCGGGGAAGTTCACGTGCGCGGGGTTGTCGGCCAGGCGCAGCGGGATGGTCTCGGCGAGGCGCCCCGCCGGCTCGGCGACTCCGAAGAGCACGTCGGCGGCGGCGGAGCCGGACGCCTGTCCGCCGAGCCACATCTCGAGGATGGCCGGGGCCCGGCCGACGATGCCGCCGAGCGAGACGACGGAGCCGTTCGAGAGCACCACGACGACGCGCTCGTTGACGGCGAGGACGGCGTCGAGGAGGTCGCGCTGCACGCGCGGAAGGTCGATGTGCGTGCGGTCGAACCCCTCGGACTCGTCCTCGGCGGGGAGACCCAGGAACAGCACGACCGTGCGGGCGGCGCGGGCCGCTGCGACCGCCTCGTCGACGAGCGCGGCATCCGCCTCGCCGTCCAGGCGGAAGCCCGCGGCGAAGGACACGTCGCCCGCGACCTCGCGGATGGCATCGAGCGCGGCGTCGAGGCGCGTGGGCTGGATGTGCGAGCTCCCGGCGCCCTGGTAGCGCGGCGACCGGGCGAACTCGCCGATCACGGCGATCGATCCCTCATCGGCCGACAGCGGCAGGATGCCGCCCTCGTTCGCGAGGAGGACGGTGCTCTCGGCCGCGATCCGGCGGGCGAGAGCGTGGTGCGCGTCATGATCGACCGCGGGAGTCTCGCCCCGTGCCGCACGGAGGCGGTCGTGCACGGTCAGGATGCGCGAAACCGCGAGGTCGATGACCGCCTCGTCGAGGTCGCCGCGGTCGAGCGCCGCACGGATGTCCGCGGCGTGGCGGGGGCCGGCCGCCGGCATCGTGAGGTCGAGACCCGCAGCGACGGCCGCGGGCGGGTTGCTCACGGCGCCCCAGTCCGACACGACGTACCCGTCGTAGCCCCACTCGTCGCGGAGGACGTCGGTCAGCAGCCACCGGTGCTCCGACGCGTAGGTGCCGTTGATGCGGTTGTACGCGCACATGACGGTGGCCGGCTGGGCCTCCTTCACGACGCGCTCGAAAGCCGGAAGGTAGATCTCGCGCAGCGTGCGCTCGTCGACCTCGGCGCTCACGCGCATGCGCTCGGTCTCCTGGTTGTTCGCCGCGAAGTGCTTGAGCGAGGCCCCGACACCCTGCGCCTGGAGCCCGCGGACCCATCCGGCGCCGAGCGCCCCGGCGAGCAGCGGATCCTCGGAGAAGTACTCGAAGTTGCGCCCGCACAGCGGCGAGCGCTTGATGTTGACACCGGGTCCGAGCAGCACGTCGACGCCGAGCGCCCGGCTCTCCCGTCCGAGCGCCTCGCCCATCTCCTCGAGCAGCTCGGGGTCCCACGTCGAGCCGGTCGCCGCGGCCGTCGGGAACGAGGTCGCGGGGTGGCTGTCGTTGATGCCGAGGTGGTCGGCGCTCCCCATCTGCAGGCGGACGCCGTGCGGGCCATCGGTGAGGACCGCCCCCTCCACGCCCGCGTGCTCGACACCGCGCGTGGTCCAGAACGAGTCTCCCGTGAGCAGGGAGATCTTCTCGTCGAGGGAGAGTCGGGAGACGGCTGCGTGCATCAGGGAGGCCTTTCTCGTCCGCGGCGACCTCGGCTCCGAGATCACTTACGCGCTTCAGTGTAGGGTTGAATGTATCGGGATCCTCCTCGGAAAGCAAGGACGCCCATGACCACCTCCCGACGAGCCGGCCGCGTCACCGCCGCCGATGTGGCGCGCGCGAGCGGCGTCTCGCGCGCCACCGTGAGCTACGTCCTCAACGACACCCCGGGCCAGACGATCCCCGAGCCGACGCGCCGCCGCGTGCTGCAGGCCGCCGCCGACCTCGGGTACGTGCCGAGCGTGCACGCTCGCGCGCTGGCATCCGGGAGCACAGGGATCGTCGTGATCGACACGAGCACCATCCCGCCGGGCGAGCTCGTCGCGACGGCGACCCGCACGCTCTCGAGGGCGCTCGTCGAGCGCGGATACGTGCCGGTGGTGAACCAGTACACGGGCGCCGACGCCGGCGGCGAGGTTCTCGTGACGCTCGCGCGGCGCCTGCACCCGACCACCGTGCTCGCGCTCGGGGAGCTCTCCGACGACATCATCCGACGCATCCGCGAGGCCGGCGTCGCGCGGGTCTTCGCCACGCCGTCGAGCGCAGGGATCCGCGACATCGCGGAGGTGCAGGTCGCGCACCTCGCCGGCCGCGGGCACCGCTCGGTGGCCTACGTCGCGCCGCCCGAGCCCGAGCTCGCGGGCCTGTCGGAGCTGCGGCTGGCCGGCGCCCGCACGGCTGCCGCACGGCACGGGGTCGTGCTCACGGCCATCCCGCTGCTCGACCAGGAGCCGCTCGCCCGTGAGCTGCGGCGCCTGCGCGACGAGGGCGTCACGGCCGTCGCCGCCTACAACGACGAGGTCGCGGTCGGCGTGCTGGGCGCCGCTCGCCGCGCCGGCATCGCGCTTCCCGATGAGCTCGCGGTCATGGGCATCGACGACCTCCCGGTCGCGCGGCGCACGTTCCCGCAGCTGACGACCGTCGCCCAGGGCGACGTGGCGGACGCCGACGTCGACCTCGCGACGATCGATGCGATCCTCGCGGGCGAGCAGCCCGTGCTCCCCCGCACGGCGCCGCGGGTCGTCGTGCGCGAGTCGGCGTAGGCCCTACGCCGCGAGCCGGCGGAAGCGGTCGCTCACGCGCGTGGAGCCCGACACGACCTCGGCGCCGGAGACACCCGTCGCACCCACGTGCAGGATGGCCCGAGCCAGGACCTCGTCGCGCACCTCGCGGCGCGCATGGTCGTCGGCGAGCATCTCGACGAGCGCCGCGACCTCCGCCTCGGCGAGGGCCGCGATGGGGAACCACGGCAGCGCGGCACGCCATGCCCGGAACGCGAGCAGCAGCAGGTCGTGGCGCTGCTCGACGTGCGCGCGCTCGTGCGCGATGACGGCGACGAGCTCGTCCGGGTCGAGCCGGTCGAGGAGCCCCTGCGACAGGACGGTGACCGAGCCGACGCCGCGCGGCAGGCAGTAGGCGACGGGGACGGCGTCGTCGAGCACGCGCGTGCGGGCGCGGGTGGGGTGCGGCGACGTCAGCATGTCGAGGAGGGCGTGGTGGCGCCGCCGCTGCCGGACCACCTGCGCGATCGTCACGCCGAGGTGGGCGAGCAGGTACACCGTGAACGCGGCGGCGGGCACGAGCGCGAGAAGCGGATGGCCGGGGGCGACCGCATATCCGGCGAGCGCGAGGGCCGCGATCATCGACAGTCCACCCGCGAGGCCGATCGCCTGCCACAGGAGCAGCGCGACGACGGGAGCCCGCATGGGCCACGCCGCGCGGGAGAACGCGAACGGAACGGGCCACGCGAGGGCGAGGGCGAAGAGGCCGAGGACGACCGCTCCCCACACGATCGTCTCGTGGGGGATGACGAGGGCGCCGTCGAGCCCGGATCCGACGACGGCTCCGATGCGCGTCACGGGCGGCTCGATCAGACCCCGCCGCGCAGGAGCTTGCGCAGCACCGCCGCGTCCTCGTCGGAGACCCCGCCCACGAAGCGCTCGAGCACGGCCATCCGGTCGGCCGACTCGCCGAGCACCTCGTGCATGAGCTCCGCGACGTGGTCGGCGCGCGAGGCGACGGCCGTGTAGCGGTGCGGGCGCACCGATCGGTCGGAGGCCACGAAGCCCTTCTTCTCGAGACGGGACAGCACGGTCAGCAGGGTCGTCGCGGCGAGCGCGCGCCCCTGATCCTGCTCGAGCTGCTCCTTGACGTCATACGCAGTCATGGGCATCTGCGCGTCCCACACCGCATCCATGACGGCGCGTTCGAGTTCGCCGAGCGTTCCCATGCGCACCTCCTCGCCTCGTGTCGCGGCCGCGCCATCCGACCGCCTGCGCCAATTCTACCCCCGGTCGAATTTCTTCTATGCTCTGTCGAACTAGTTCTACACGGCGTAGAATTGGTTCCGGCCGGACGCGGCGTCCGGCCCACACCTCCCGAAGGAGAACGCGCGTGGACGTCCTCGACATCGCCCGCTGGCAGTTCGGCATCACGACCGTCTACCACTTCCTCATGGTCCCGCTCACGCTCGGGCTCGGCATGACGGTCGCCGTGCTGCAGACCGCGTGGGTCCGCACGGGCGACGAGCGCTTCCTGCGCATGACGAAGTTCTGGGGGAAGCTCTACCTCATCAACTTCATCGTCGGCGTCGCGACCGGCCTCGTGCAGGAGTTCCAGTTCGGGATGGCCTGGAGCGAGTACTCGCGCTTCGTCGGCGACGTGTTCGGCGCCCCGCTCGCGCTCGAGGGCCTGCTGGCCTTCTTCGCCGAATCGACGTTCCTCGGGATCTGGATCTTCGGATGGGGGCGGCTGCGCAAGGGACTCCACCTCGCCGCGCTGTGGTGCGCGGTGATCGGCTCGTGGGCCTCGGCGTACTTCATCATCGTCGCGAACTCCTGGATGCAGCACCCCGTCGGCGTCGAGCTCGGCGCCGACGGCCGCCCCGTCATGACCGACATCTGGGCCGTCCTCACGAACAACACCGCGATCGCGGCCTTCACCCACACGATCTTCGGCGCGCTCGTGGTCTCGGGGATGTTCCTCCTCGGCCTCTCCTGGTACCACCTCTGGCGCCGCCGCCACGACGGCATCGACACGGTCGGCGCCGACGGCCGCGTGGTCGTCGGGCGAGCCGATGTCCCCGGTCGCGACGAGAAGGACCACGGCGTGTGGCTGTGGTCGCTCCGGATCGGCGCGGTCGTCGCGATCCTCGGGTTCGGCGGCACGGTGCTGACCGGCGACATCCAGGGCAAGCTCATGTACGAGCAGCAGCCGATGAAGATGGCCGCCGCCGAGGCGGCCTGCCACACCGGCTCGGCCTTCTCGGTGCTCTCCCTCGGCGACCCGGGCTCCCGCGACTGCTCCGACGTCGTCACGCTCATCGAGGTGCCCGGCGTGCTCGGCTTCCTCGGCACCGGCGAGTGGGGCGCCGAGATGCCCGGCATCAGCGACCTCGAGCCGCAGTACGTCGACCAGTACGGCGAGACGATCCCCGACGACGCGCTCTACGGCGACCGCGCGGGCAGCGAGGTCGAGTACGTGCCCGTCATGTGGGTGACCTACTGGGGCTTCCGCCTCATGATCGGGCTCGGCGGGATCGTCGCGGCGGCCGCGGTCGTCGCGCTGTGGCTGACCCGCAAGGGCACCGTCCCGCGCTCGCCGTGGATCATGCGGCTCGCCCTGCTCGGCATCCTCGCGCCGTTCGCGGCGAACATCGCCGGCTGGATCTTCACCGAGATGGGCCGCCAGCCGTTCGTCGTGGCGCCGAACCCCGACGCCACCGGCGTCGACGGGGTGTTCATGTTCACGGCGGCGGCGGTCTCGCCCGGCGTCACCGCCGGCGAGCTCCTCTTCTCCGTGATCGCGCTCGCCTCGGTGTACGCCGTGCTCCTCGTCGTCGAGCTCTTCCTCCTCACCACGTACGTGCGCGGAGGCGTCGCGAGCGCGATGCCCGAGCTGTCCCACCCGCGCGACGACGACCATCCCGACGACGACGCGCAGCGAGACGACGTGCTCGCCTTCGCCTACTGACCGACTGCAGAGGAACCCCCATGGACACGCTCCCCGTCTTCTGGTTCATCGCGATCGCCATCCTGTGGACCGGCTACCTGCTGCTCGAGGGATTCGACCTCGGCGTCGGGATGCACATGATCCTCGGCACGCGCGACGACCGCGATCGCCGCGTCATGCTCAACACGATCGGCCCCGTGTGGGATGGCAACGAGGTGTGGCTGATCACGGCGGGCGCGGCGATCTTCGCGGCCTTCCCGCACTGGTACGCGTCGCTCTTCTCCGCGCTCTACCTCCCGCTCACGATCATGCTGCTCGGCCTCATCGTCCGCGCGGTCGGGATCGAGTACCGCGGCAAGGTCGCGACGGCGCGCTGGGCCCGCATCTGGACCTACGGCATCGGCGTCGGCTCGATCGTCGTCGCGTTCTGCGTCGGCGCAGCGCTCGCGCTCACGTCGACCGGGCTGCCCCTGAACGAGAACGGCGATCGCGTCGGCGGGCCGTTCGTCTGGCTGACCCTGCCCGCGATCGTGGGGGGTCTCGCGGTCGTCGGCTTCGCCCTCGCCCACGCGGCGACCTTCCTCGGGCTCAAGGCGGATGGTCCGGTGCGCGAGCGCGCGGGGCGCTTCGCCGCGCGCTGGGCGCCGCTCTGCCTCGTACCCGCGGCCATCTGGGCCCTGTGGGTGCAGCTCGCCCACGGCGGGACGCCCCTCTCGTGGACGCTCGTCGGCCTCGCCGTGGTCGCCGCGGTGCTCGGATGGGCGAACGCGCGCCGCCGCCGCGAGGGGCGGGCGTTCCTCGGCTACGCCGGCTTCGGCCTCTTCGGCGCGGGCGCGATCTTCGCGGGCGTGTTCCCGCGCGTCCTCCCGTCGACGGTCGACCCCGCCTTCGACCTCACGGTCTGGAACGCGGCGAGCGGCGAGTACACGCTGGGGGTCATGACGGTCGTCGCGTGCGTGGGCCTCCCGGTCGTGATCCTCTACCAGGCGTGGAGCTACTGGATCTTCCGCAAGCGCGTGACGCCGGGCATGATCCCCGACGCGCACGTCGTGCTCCCCGCGGCCCTGCGCGCGCGGTGACCGCCCCTGCGGCCCGCGCGCGGGCCATCCGCGAGCCGGGCATCGATCCGTGGGCCATCGAGGCCGCGCGCGCGACAGCGGCCCCCGGGTTCCGGCGGCCCGACCTCGGCCCCGTGCCGCGCGCGCGGCTCGTCGCGCTCGGTGTGCTCGCGGCGCTGCGGGCGGTGGGCCTCGTGCTCATCGCCGACGCGGTCGCCCGCGGGATCGGCGGCCTCGCGGCGGGCGGCCTCGATGCCGCGGCCATCCGCGCCGTGCTCGCCGCGGGCCTCGCAGGCGCGCTGCTGAGGGCCGGCGCGGAGTGGGCGACCTCGGTCGCGGCGCGCCGCATCGCGTCGGACGTCAAGCGCGACCTGCGCGCGCGGCTCTGGCGCCGCATCGCCGCGGGCGACGTCGACGGCGGCGGGACCGCCGTCCTCGCCGCGGACGGGCTCGACGACCTCGACGACTACTGCGTGCAGTCGCTGCCCGCGCTCATCGCGGCCGCGGTCGTGCCCCTCATCGTGGGCCTGCGGATCCTCGGCGCCGACTGGCTGAGCGCCGCGGTCGTCGTCCTCACGGTGCCGCTCGTGCCGCTGTTCATGATCCTCATCGGCCGGCACACGCAGCAGCGGACCGACGCGGCGCTGTCGGCACTCACCCGTCTCGCCGATCACCTGGCCGAGCTCGCGCGCGGCCTTCCCGTGCTGGTCGGGCTGGGCCGGGTCGAGGAGCAGACCCGCGCCCTCGACGGCATCCAGGGCGCCTACCGTGCGCGCACGCAGGAGACGCTGCGCTGGGCGTTCCTGTCGGCGCTCGCACTCGAGCTCATCGCGACGATCTCGGTCGCCATCGTCGCCGTGTTCCTGGGGCTCCGGCTTCTCGACGGGACGATGGAGCTCGAGCCGGCGCTGCTCGCCCTCATCCTCGCGCCCGAGTGCTACGCGGCGCTGCGCGAGGTCGGCACGGCGTTCCACGCCTCGCAGGACGGCCTCGCCGCGCTCGAGCGCGCGAAGGCGCTCCTCGCGCGCCCGCTCGCGCGCGACATCCGCTCGCGGGGGCGCGCGGAGCCCGCCGCGACATCCGCCCCTTCCCCCTCGTCCACCGCAGGAGAATCCGCCGAGATCAGGACGCGGATGCCCGAATCGTCCTGCTCTCGACGGAGTCCCCTGCCCCCGGTGCGGCTCGAGGACGTCGCCGTGCGGTACGCGGGGCGCGATCGGCCCGTGATCGAGGGGCTGAACGCCGAGCTGTCGGGCATCGTCTCGGTCGCGGGGCCGAGCGGCTCGGGCAAGTCCACGCTGCTCGCCGCGCTGACCGGGACGCTCCCCGCGGACGCCGAGGTCACCGGGACCATCACCGGGGCGGATGGCGCCGGCTGGGCCCCGCAGGCCGCGCGCGCGTTCGCGGCCACGCCCCGGGCGGAGCTCGCGCTGCACGGCGCGCCCGACCCGGAAGCCGCTCTCGCCGAGCTCGGTCTCGCACACGTCGCCGAGGCCGCGATCCCCGAGCTCAGCCCCGGCGAGCTGCGTCGTCTCGCGGTCGCGCGCGCCCTCGCCCGGGTCGACGCGGGCGCGCGTCTGCTCGTGCTCGACGAGCCGACCGCGCACCTCGACCGCGCCGCGGCGGAGCGCGTGCGCGCGGCCATCCTGCGTCGCGCCGCGCGCGCGACGGTCGTGCTCGCGAGCCACGAGCCCGAGACGCTCGCCCTCGCGACGATGACGGTTCCGGTCGGCGGAGCTGCCGCCCCGCACGCCCCGGCGACCGCCGCCCCGGTCAGCATGTCTCACTCGACGACAGAAACGGGCGCCGTCACCCGCAACAACCGAGACATGCATGAGGCGGCCCCGGCCCCGGCCGACCCGGCGGATGGGCCGGCGGATGGCGTCACGCTCGCCTCCCTCATCCGGCCGCACCTCGCGGCGTGGGCGGGCGCCGTCGGGCTCGGCGTCATCGCGACGGGACTGGGGCTCGCGCTCACGGCCGTCTCGGGATGGCTCATCGTCCGGGCGAGCGTCGAGGAGTACATCATGTACCTCCTCGTCGCGATCGTCGGCGTGCGGGCGTTCGGCATCGGGCGCTCCGTGGGCCGCTACGCCGAGCGCCTCATGACGCACAGCGCGGCGTTCCGGACGGTCGACAACCTGCGTCTGCGACTGTGGCGCGCGATCGCGGCGCGCGGCGCGGGCTCCCGCCGTCTCCTCGAGGGCGGGGCGCCCGTCGACTACCTCGTGACGCTCTCCGACGACCTGCGCGACCAGCTCCCCCGCGTCGTCGCACCGCTCGCGGTCGGCGTCCTCGTCATCCTCGGCGCCTCCGTCACGACCTGGTTCGTCGTGCCGCACCTCGCCCTGCTCGTCCTCGTCGTGCTCGCGGCGGCCGCCGCCGTCGCCGCCGCGCTCGCGATCGCGTCCGAGCGGGGGGCGGGCCGCGCACGCGTCGCCGCCCGCTCCGAGATCGTCCGCGGCACGTCGGCCCTCGCCTCGGCGTCCGCCGATCTCCGGGGGAACGGCGCCTCCGGGGCGGCTCTCGCGGAGCTCGACGCCGCCGCGGCGCGCCTCGCCCAGGCCGAGCGCCGCGCCGCCTGGGCCGCGGGGCTCGGCGGCGCCGTCGTCACGGCGGCGACGTCGACCCTCGCGTGCACGGTCGCGCTCCTCTCCCCCGCTTCGCCGGCCGAGCAGGTGTCGGTCATCGCGCTGCTCGCGCTCGCCGTGCTCGAGCCGATCGCGGGCCTCGTCACGGCCGCTCACCGACTGCCCGCCCTGCGCGCGGTCGTGCGCCGCCTCGCGCCCGTGCTGCGGCCCGCCCCATCCGCGCCGTGGGGCGACGGCGCCCTCGCGGAGCCCGTCGTCTCGGTCGCGCTCGACGACGTCGCCGTCCGGTACCCCGGCACATCGCGCCCCGCCGTGACGGATGTCTCGGGCCGGGCCGCACGCGGACGCTGGCTCGTCCTCGAAGGCCCGTCAGGATCGGGCAAGTCGACCCTCCTCTCGGCGATCATGGGCGCCCTCCCGGTGGCGCACGGCGAGATCCGCGCCGACGAGGCGCCGCTCCCGTCGCTCGACGAGCGCGCCTGGCGCTCGCGTGTGGCCTGGTGCCCGCAGGACGCCTACGTCTTCGACTCGACGCTGCGCGGCAACCTCCTGCTCGCCCGCGCGCACGACGACGCGCCCGACGACGCGGCGCTGCACGACGCCCTCGCGCTGGCCGGTCTCGGCGCTCTCCTCGACGCGCTGCCCGACGGGCTCGCGACGCGGGTGGGAGCGGGCGGCTCCGCCCTGTCCGGCGGCGAGCGCCAGCGCCTCGCGGTCGCCCGCGCGCTCCTCGCGCGCGCCGACGTCATCCTGCTCGACGAGCCGACCGCGCACCTCGACGCCCCGACGGCCGCCGCGATGATGGCGGATGTCCGCGGTGCGACCGCGGATCGCGTCGTCGTGCTCGTGTCGCACCGGGCCGACGACCGTCGTCCCGATGACGCGGTCGTGCAGCTGGGGTCCGTGCGAGAGTAGTGCCGTGTCTCCCCCGCGGTCCGAGCTGCGCCGCGTCGCGGTGATCGTGCTCGAGGGCGCGAAGCCGCTCGACGTCGGCATCCCCGCGCAGGTCTTCACGACCCGCGCGAGCATGCCGTACGAGGTGCGCGTCTGCGGCCCCGCACCCGGTCTCGTCACGGGCGGCGACGGCCTCTCGTATCACGTCGCCCACGGGCTCGAGGCGCTCGAGTGGGCCGACATCGTCTTCATCCCGGGCTACCGTTCCCCCGACCAGGACGATCCGCCCGCGGCGGTCGTCGAGGCGCTCATCGCGGCCCACGCGCGCGGAGCGCGCCTGGCCGCGATCAGCACGGGGGCGTTCGCGCTCGCGGCGACCGGCCTCCTCGACGGACGCCGCGCGACCACCCACTGGCACTACACGCGCGCGCTCGCGCGTCGGCACCCGCGTGTCCGCGTCGACGAGAACGTGTTGTTCGTCGACGAGGGCAGCGTCCTCACCTCGGCGGGCGCGGCGTCGGGGATCGACCTGTGCCTGCACATCCTCCGCTCCGACCTGGGCGTCGCCGCGTCGAATCATGCCGCACGGCGGCTCGTCGCCGCGCCGTATCGCAGCGGAGGCCAGGCGCAGTACGTGCCGCGCAGCGTGCCCGAGCCCATCGGCGAGCGGTTCGCGGCGACCCGCGAGTGGGCGCTGCACCGCCTCGGCGACCCGCTCACCCTCGAGGTGCTCGCGCGGCACGCCGCGGTCTCGCCGCGGACCTTCTCGCGCCGGTTCGTCGAGGACACCGGCTACACGCCGATGCAGTGGATCATGCGCGCGCGGATCGACCTCGCGCGCGAGCTGCTGGAGAGATCCGAGCGGAGCGTCGAGCAGATCGCGGCGGATGTCGGGCTCGGCACGGGAGCGAACCTGCGCCTGCACTTCCAGCGGATCCTCGGGACGACCCCGACCGACTACCGGCGGACGTTCACGCAGGGCGAGTAGCCCGCGCTCACGCGGTGCGCTCGAGCCACGCCCGCAGCCGCTCGAGGGGCCACGTCGTGACGATGCGCTCGGGCGGGACGCCCGCGCGCTCGGCCCGTTCTGCTCCGTAGTCGAGCAGCGAGAGCTGCCCGGGGGCGTGCGCGTCGCTGTCGATCGAGAACAGGCATCCCTGCTCGAGCGCGAGGGCGATGAGCTCGTCCGGCGGATCCTGGCGCTCGGGGCGCGCGTTGATCTCGACCGCGACGTCGTGCTCGGCGCATGCCGCGAAGACCGCGTGCGCGTCGAACGCGGAGGGCGGCCTCGTGCCGCGTGCGCCCTCGACGAGCCGCCCCGTGCAATGGCCGAGCACGCGCGTGCGGGGGTTGCGGATGGCGCCGAGCATGCGGCGGGTCATGCTCGCGGCGTCCATCCGCAGTCTCGAGTGCACGCTCGCCACGACGACGTCGAGGCGCGCGAGCAGGGCGTCGTCCTGATCGAGCGCGCCGTCGTCGAGGATGTCGACCTCGATGCCGCTCAGGAGCGTGAACCCCTCGTCCGAGAGCGTCGCGACGACCTCGAGCTGCCGCTCGAGCCGCTCGGCCGAGAGCCCGTTCGCCACCGTGAGGCGGGGCGAGTGGTCGGTGAGCGCGAGGTACTCGTGGCCCAGCCGCCGGGCCGCCGCGACCATGAGGTCGATCGGGGTGAGGCCATCCGACCAGTCGGAGTGGCTGTGGAGGTCGCCGCGCAGGAGGCCGCGGAGGGCGCTGCGGCCGGCGCCCCCTGTGCGCTCGCGCAGATCGGCGAGGTATGCCGGCACCTCGCCCGCGAGCGCTTCCTGGATGACGCGGAAGGTCGACTCGCCGATCCCCTGCCGACGCCGCAGCCGCGCCGCATCGCGCAGCTCCTCGGGCGAGAGACCCGCCACGACATCGGCCGCGGTGCGGAACGCCTTCGACTTGTAGCGCGACGACCGCTCGCGCTCGAGCAGGTAGGCGATCTCGGCGAGCGCGTCGAGCGGGTCCATGGCTGCCAGTCTGCCGCGCGGGATCGACGACGGCACGGCCGCACGACGAGCAGGGATGGCGAGATCCTTGCGGACGCTGTCCATCACGCCGCTGTCGCCCGCGCGCCATCCGGGAGACGCTGTGAGGGTATTCGACGGGGCTGACGCTCGCACCGCCACCTCGTCCGCCATACCTTCCGAACGGGCCTGACGCACAGCGGGCCCGTTCGGCTGTTTCCGGGCCCGGCTCGCGGGCGGCGGCTCAGGCGACGATCTTCTCGACCGTCCGGATGTTCCGCGTCGTCGTCACGGCCTTCCAGCGCGGCCTGGCGAGCTCCTTCGCGAACGCCGTCGACACGCTCGCGCCCTTCGGCGGGTTCCAGTAGACGACGCCGGGGCCCTCCGCCACCGGGTCGTCGGGGGCCTCCGCCGCGAGCGCGAGCACGGCGTCGCGCGCCTCGGCGTCGGCGCCGAAGACGATGTACGGCTGGCGATCGGGGTCGGACGCATCGAACGGGAAGGCGGCGAGGGCGGCTCGCAGCTCATCGCAGGTGGCCAGCACGATCCACGCCTCGTAGCCGAACCTCTCCCCGAGCGCCCGCTCGATCCGCCGCTTGAGGGTCGCGCGGTCCTCCTCGGCGGTGAAGCGCACGTTGCCGCTTGCGAGGAACGTGCGCGCATCGGCGAAGCCCAGCTCGACGAACAGCGCGCGCAGGTCGGCCGAGCGCACGGTGATCCCGCCCACGTTGACGCCGCGGAGCAGGGCGACGAAGTCGGTCATCCCGCCTCGCCCATCACCCGGCGGGTGAGGGCCGTGACGTCCGAGTCGAGATGGTCGATCTTCGTGTGGACGGCGTCGAACCGCGCGTTCATCTCCGCCCGCAGACCGGCGAACTCGGCGTTCAGCCGAGCGTTGGTCGCGTCGAGGCGCGCGTTCGACGCGTCGAACCGCGCGTTCATCTCGCCGCGCAGACCGTCGATCTCACCGCGCAGGCCGCCGATCTCGGCGCGCAGGATGCGGGTGAAGTTCGTCGAGATGATCCCGAGCGTCGCGAACGCGAACGTCGCGAAGAGGGCCATGAAGACCCACACCTGCGGCTCGCTCATCTGCACTCCTCCAGTCTGAACCGGCCCGACGACATTGTCACGAGCGGCGATCGGGAGCCGCACCTGCGGAGGTCGTCGGCGTCGCCACACGCGAGGCGTGGCCTGTGCACGAGCCGCGACCCTATGAGCCGACGAGCGACTCCAGAAGCGCGCCCACCGTGCGGACGACGAAGGCGCGTCGCGCCGCGACGCGCTCGGGGCGGTCGGCGGCATCGCCCACGTACAGCCGGTCCACCGAGCGGAACACCTGCCAGCCGTCGGCGAGGGTCACGATCGTGAGGAGCAGCTCGGCGGCGGCCGCGTCGTCGAGGGCGGGAAGGGTCCTGCGCAGCTGAGCGACCTTGCGCCGGTGGGCCTCGGAGCGCGCCTCGAACGCGACCGGAGTCTCGCGCTCGAGGCCCTCCCACGCGAGCAGGCGCGAGAGCTGGGGATGCGCGGCGTGGTAGTCGAAGACGGCCTCGACATACCGCAGCACCGCCTCGGCGCCCTCGCCCTCGATCGGGACGGCGTGGATGACCGCGAGCAGCTCGCTCTCGAGCGCCGCGCCGAAGAGCGCCTCCTTGTCGCCGAAGTGCGCGTAGATGCGCTCCTTGTTCACCCCGGCGGCACGTGCGATCCGGTCCACGCGCGCCCCGGCGAGACCGTGCGCGCTGAACTCGTCGACGGCCGCCTCGAGCAGGCGTCGCCGCGTCTCCTCCGGGGTGTAGGCCATCCGCCCATCCTATTCCCAACCGAACAGTTGCCTTCGGCGTCGGAACGTGGTTCACTGTTCCCAACCAGTCAGTTGGAAAGTGAGATGCCATGCCCGCGCCCACCCCGCCCTCCGTCCACGTCCGCGCCGTCATCACGTGGCTCGCGATCTTCCCGCTCGTCACGATCGGCCTCTACGCCATCGCGCCGTTCAGCGAGACCTGGCCGCCCGTCCTCCGCTCGCTCGCACTCACGGTCGTCGTCGTGCCGCTCGCGGTGTACCTCGTCGTCCCGCAGCTGATGCGCGCCTGGATGGCGATCAGCGCGCGCCGCGCCGCGACGGCGGACCCGACCGCCCAGGCCGCACCGGCCGCACCGGCCACCGCTCCCGCGACGTCCCCCGAGGTCGTCAGCCGCGGATGAGCCGGAGCGTCGCGCGCTCGAGCGCGACCTGCCGCGCGTCGGCGTCGGCATGGCGCCGACGCACGGCCGCCGCGATCGTGCGCCCCTCGTCGAACGCCGAGACGACGCGCGGATCGACGTACGAGGTCCGCGCCATCGTCGGGGTGTTGCCGAGGAACTCGGCGACATCGCGCATGGTCGCGGTCACCGCGCGGCGGCGCTTCGTCGCGCTCGCGCCCTCGTCGAGGTCGAGCCCGCGCTCGGCGAGGCGCGCGGCCGCGAGCACCGTCGCGTGCCATGTGCGGAAGTCCTTCGCGGTCGCGTCGGCCCCCGTCGACGCGCGCACGTAGTCGTTGACGATCGCGGGCGTGAGGCGCCGCCATCCGCCCGCCTCCCGGTACGCCAGGAGCGCGGGCTCGCCGTCGCGTCGCCGCCTCATGCTCTCGATCGCCGCGACGACGGGGGCATCCGCGATCTCGATGCGGTGCGCGACGCCCGACTTGCCCATGAAGCGGAAGACGAGGGCGTCGCCGGTCCGCCGCACATGCGCGCGCTCGAGGGTCGTGAGCCCGAAGCTGCCGTGCCGGTCGGCGTACACGTCGTCGCCGATCCGGAAGCAGCCCAGGTCGAGCAGCCGCACGGCGGTCGCGCACGCGCGCTCGAGCGGCATGCCGTCGAGCCCGAGCTCGCCGAGGATGGCCGGGCGCGCACGGCCCAGCGCGACGCCGAAGTCGAGCACGCGGTCGAACTTCTGGGCATCGCGGCGCGCACGCCACTGCGGGTGGTACAGGTACTGCCGGCGCCCCGCGTCGTCGGTGCCGACGGCCTGCAGGTGCCCGTTGGGGTGGGGCGTGATCCAGACGTCGCGCCATGCGGGCGGGATGGCCAGCGCGCGGATGCGGGCGACCTCCTCCGCGGGCAGCCGCTCGCCGTCGGCATCGAGGTAGACGAATCCGCGGCCGGAGCGGCGCCGCGTCCAACCCGGCTCCTGGGGAGAGGTGCGTCGGAGCCGGGGCATGCGGTCGAGTCTGCCCGACGGCATCCGCCGCCCGTCAGGCCTTGACAGCGCCTCCGGAGAGGGTCGCGGATGTTGGGCTTTCCAACGTCGTAGCCCTACGCTCGACACTCGACGCCCTTTCTGCCTCCCGGGAGCCACGATGAAGTTCTTCCCTGCCCGCGCGGTGCGCGTGACCGCCGGCCCGTTCGCCGACGCGCTGCGCGTCGACCTCGACTACGTGCTCTCGCTCGACGCCGACCGGCTGCTCGCGCCCTTCCTGCGCGAGGCGGGCCTCGAGCCGCGCGACCGCTCGTACGGCAACTGGGAGGATGCAGGGCTCGACGGGCACACCGCGGGGCACTGGCTCTCGGCCCTCGCCCACCTGCACGCGGCGACGGGCCATCCCGAGGCCCTTCGCCGACTCCGCTACGTCGTGGGCGAGCTCGCGCGTGCGCAGGAGGCGCGCGGCACGGGGTGGGTCGGCGGCGTGCCCGGCGGCGAGCAGCTCTTCGCGGGGCTCCGCGACGGCGGCGTGGCGGCGGCCCGGGCGCTCGCATCGAGCGGGCACTGGGTGCCCTGGTACAACCTCCACAAGACGTTCCAGGGGCTCATCGACGCACACGTCGTCGGCGGCGACGAGCGCGCGCTCGACATCGCCGTCCGACTCGCGGACTGGTGGCTCGACATCGCCGACGGCATCGACGACGCGGCCTTCGAGGCCATGCTCGACACCGAGTTCGGCGGCATGAACGAGGCCTTCGCGGAGCTCGCGGCGCTCACCGGACGCGACGACCTCGCGGCGATGGCCCGTCGCTTCGCGCACCGCGCCATCCTCGACCCCCTCCGCGAGGGGCGAGACGATCTGACCGGGCGCCACGCGAACACGCAGATCCCGAAGGCCGTGGGCTACGCGGTCGCCGGCGAGCGCGCGGCGGCCGCCGCGTTCTGGCGCACGGTCGTCGAGCGGCGCACGGTCGCGATCGGCGGCAACAGCGTGCGCGAGCACTTCCACGCGCCGGACGACTTCGCGCCGATGATCGAGGACCGCGAGGGGCCGGAGACCTGCAACACCTACAACATGCTGAAGCTCACGCGCGCCCTCGCCGAGGCCGAGCTCGATCCCGCCCACCTCGACTTCGCCGAGCGCGCGCTCTTCAACCACGTGCTCTCGGCGCAGCATCCCGAGCGCGGCGGGTTCGTCTACTTCACGCCGATGCGCCCCCGCCACTACCGCGTCTACTCGCAGCCCGACCAATGCTTCTGGTGCTGCGTCGGCACGGGCATGGAGATGCAGGCCCGGTACGGCGAGTGGATCTTCGGACAGGAGGGCGACGCGCTCGCCGTCAACCTCTTCGCACCCGCCGACCTCGACGCATCCGAGTTCGGCGTCCGGCTGCGCATGACGACGGACTTCCCCGCCGACGAGCAGGTGCGGATCGCGGTGGAGGCGGATGGCGCGCGCGCGTTCGCGCTGCGCCTGCGCGTGCCGGGCTGGAGCGACGGACTCCGCGACCTCCGCGTGAACGGCGATGACGCGGAGGCGACCGCGGAGGACGGCGCCGTGCGGATCACGCGGACCTGGGCGGACGGCGACGAGATCGTCTTCCGCGTGCCCCTCGCCCTGCGTGCGGAGCGCCTGCCCGACGGGTCGCCGTGGCAGGCCTACCTCGCGGGGCCCGTCGTCCTCGCCGCGCGCGCGGGGGAGGACGGGCTCGACGGGCTCGTCGCCGACGACAGCCGGATGGGCCACATCGCGTCGGGCCCGCTGCTCCCGTTCGCCGACCTGCCGCTCGTCGCGGAGGGCGCCGACGCGGTCGCCCAGGTCGGCCCGCTGCGCTTCCGGCTCGAGACGGACGACCCGGCGGGCGCCGTCGACCTCGAGCCGTTCGCGGGCATCCACGACAGCCGGTACACCGTCTACTGGCCGGTCGCCGACGGCCCCGGCCGCAGGGACGAGCTCCTCGCCCAGGACGGTCGGCTCGCGATCGACGCGGCGACCGTCGATGCCGTGGCGTTTGGCGAGCAGCAGCCCGAGTCCGACCACGCCTTCTCGGGCGACGGCTCGACCGTCGGCGTCGAGGGCGACGCGCACTGGCGCGAGCTCGGAACCGGCGTCTCGATCGAGCTCCGCGACCCCGCGTGGCAGTCGCGTCGCCTGCGCCTCGAGCTGCGGCCATCCGCCGAGGCGACGGCGATCGCGGTGCGCGTCGGCGAGCAGCTCGCCGTCGAGGAGCGCCTCGCGCCCGGCGCGACATCGCTCGAGGTCGTCATGGCGCCGCCGTCGCCCGGCACGCGGATCAGCCTCTCTCCCGTCGACGGTGCTCCCGCCCCGGGCGTGGTCTCGGCGCGCCTCCTGCGCTGAGCCCGGGTCCTACTCGGCCAGCGCCGCGCTCCAGACGGGAGCGGCGGGGTGCCGCGCCGCGAGCGCGTCGACGAGGGCCGACCGGAACGCGCGCACGGCGGGATGCCCCGCGCGACCCGAGCGGACGGCGGTGTAGAGCACGCGGTGCGGCTCGCCGGGCAGGCTCACGAGCTGCGTGCCGGCGAGGTGCGGCTCGCCGAGCAGCGCGGGGAGGAACCCGACGGCCTGCCCCATCCGGACGACGTGCGCGTGCAGAAGCGGGTCCGTGCTCTCGAAGCGCACGACGGGCTCGAAGCCGGCGCCGCGGCACTGCGCCCTGCCCCAGGCGCCGGTCGGGGTGTCGGCCGGATCGAGCACCCACGGCGCGTCTCGGAGCTCCGCGAGGCGACGCGGCCTCCGCGAGAGCCGCCCTTCCGCCGGCAGGGCGAGGCCGAGCGGGTCGACGAGGAGCTCGGCGCGATCGACGCCGTCGCGGACCACCTCGGGGATGCCGGGGTACTCCTCGCCGATGATGACGTCGAACTCGTGCGAGAGCAGCGCGTCGTAGGCCGGGCCGTGGTCGCGCTGGGCGATGGCGACATCGAGTTCGGGATGGCGCCCGGCGAGCAGCTCGAGCGCCATCGGCGCGAGCGCGAGCACGATGCTCTGGAACGAGGCCACGCGCAGCCGCCCCCGCAGCGTGCTCTGCGCGGCGGTCAGCTCGGCCTCGGCCTCCTCGAGCCGCGCGAAGACGGCATCCGCATGCGCCACGAGGGCGAGCGCATCGCCGGTCAGCCGCACGCCGCGCCCGACGCGCTCGAGCAGCTGCACGCCAGTCTCCCGCTCGAGCTGAGCGAGCTGCTGCGACACCGCCGACGGCGTGTATGCGAGCGCCCGCGCCGTCTCGGCAATCGTTCCGCGGCGGCTGAGCTCGCTCAGAAGGCGGAGGCGCGCGACGTTCAACACATCAGGTCACCTTACGCTTTTTGCTAAGAAACGGTTGCTGGATTGACCAGCGGCCTCCAGCGAGACTGGAGGCATGCTCACCCGGATCCGCCCTCGGGGGATGGCCGCCTCGATCGCCCTCGTCATCGGCTCGTGCACGTCGCTGCAGTTCGGCGCGGCGCTCGCCGTGCAGCTCTTCCCCGAGCTGGGGACGTGGGGCGTGACGGCGCTGCGCCTCTCGATCGCGGCGCTCATCCTGTGCGCGGCGGTGCGCCCGCGCGTGCGCACCTGGACCCGCGAGCAGTGGGGATGGGTGGCCGCGTACGGCCTCTCCCTCGCGGCCATGAACGGCTCCTTCTACGCCTCGCTCGAGCGGATCCCGCTGGGCACCGCGGTCGCGATCGAGTTCCTCGGCCCGCTCGTGCTCGCGGCCGTGCTCACGCGACGCGCCCTCGATTTCGCGTGGGTCGGCGTCGCCCTCGTCGGCATGGCGCTCCTGGGTGTCGACAGCGCCATCGGCGTCCCTCTGGATGGAGCCGGCGTGGTGTTCGCGCTCGTCGCCGCCGGGTTCTGGGCCCTCTACATCCGCACGAGCGCGCGCGTCGGCCAGCTCGTCCCGGGGATGGGCGGGCTCGCGGTCGCGCTCGTCATCGCCTCGACCGCGCTGCTGCCCTTCGGCGTGCCGGCGGCGGTCGAGGTGGTCGCGGAGCCGCACCTCCTCGTGCTCGCCGTCGGGACGGCGCTCCTCGCCTCGGTCATCCCGTACGCGCTCGAGCTCATGGCGCTGCGGCGGCTTCCGCAGCGCGTGTTCGGAGTGCTCCTGAGCCTCGAGCCCGTCATCGCGACGGCGGCCGGATGGCTGCTCCTCGCTCAGGCGATGAGCCCGCTGCGGATCGCCGCGATCGCGCTCGTCGTCGCCGCGAGCGTCGGCACCGCCCTCGCGGCGCGGCGGGCGAGCGAGGACGCACCCGGATCCGCCCTCACCGGGGCGATCCCGGTCATCCGCGACTGACCGCGGGCTCCGCCGTCGTGACGCGACGCGACGGCCAGGCCGCGAGCAGGCGCTCCCGCTCCTCCGCCGTGATCGGCACGACCGAGCCGTGCCGGAAGCGCGGCGGAACCGCGTGCGCGCTCGGCGTCCACGTGCCATCCGCGAGGTCTGCGCTCTCGAAGACGCGGTAGCCCGTGCCGCCGCCGTAGGGCGGCCAGTCGATGAAGAGCAGCCACGAGCGCTCGTCGAGCGAGCGGACGATGATCGGCCCCTCGCCGTGCGAGATGACGTCGCTGCCGATCCCCTCGGCGAGCAGCTCCCACGCCGAGCCGATGCGCCCCTCGGTCGGGCGCAGCACGTCGTCGCCGCGCTCGGCGAACACGTGCATGGTGCCGGGCTCCTCGTCCTTCGTGAAGCGGTACCAGTGGGCGCCGTCGCGCGCGAGGGTCGAGTCGATCGTCCCGTACCCGGGCCCCCGGCGCACGTCGATCCACACGCGCGGCTCCGAGAAGGTCGCGAAGTCGGCCGTCTGCGCGATCATCATCCGGTTGTAGCTGTCGGCGGCCCGGCGCTCGCCGCCCTCGGGGTAGAGGTTCGAGGCCCAGTAGACGAGGTAGGCGCCGTGCTCCGCGCTCCAGACGGCCTCCGGGGCCCACACGTTGCCGGCCTCGGCGCCCATCACCGAGACCGCACGCGGGCCTGTCCAGGTCACGAGGTCATCCGACTCCCAGACGAGGATGTCGGTGCTGCCGTTCTCCTGCCCCGCACCGAAGCCGCCGGCCCCGTGCACCTTGAGATCGGTCGCGAGGATCACGAACCCGCCGTCCTCCTTGCGGAGCAGGAACGGGTCGCGCACGCCCCGCGTGCCGAGCTCCGACGTGAGCACGGGCGCGCCGTCCGCCAGCAGGTCCCAGTCGCTCAGGGAGGCGCCGTCGCTCACTGCGAAGTGGACCTGCTCGGCCGCATCGTCGTCTTCGCCCGTGAAGTGGACGAAGAGGTACGAGGAGAATTTACAACGTTGCACAACTGCACGATACCAAGGGACGGCCACCGCCGCGACCCCGGGCTCGGCCCTACGCGCCGAGGAAGCTCGCGGGGTCGAACTCGTCGATCGGGATGACGCGAAGGCGCGGGAGCTGCGCGTCGAACACCGCGGCGTCGTACTCGAGGTCGAATCGCTGCAGGCCGGGCAGGGTCGCATACCCCGCGTTGCGGAACTCGTTGAACGCGACGATCCCGACGCGCCGATCGCCGCCGATGAGCGCAGCGACGTCGTCGAGGAAGTCCCCGTCGTGGCTCACGAGCATCACGTCGTCGTCGCGGTCAGCCAGGGCCCGCAGGGTGCGCTGGATCGCGATGTCGACGACCTTCTCGTCGGGGGCGCCTGCGAGGAGCACGACCTCGTAGTCCATCGCCTTGAGCGCCTGGACGAAGCTCTGCGGGATGACGGACGAGGCGTTGATGAAGAACACGCCGCGTGCGCGCTGGTTCCACTGCCGCGCCGCGAACGAGACGAGCCGGTCCCACCGAGGCCGCTCATCCGGCTGCGGCCGTCGCCCGATGATCGACGTCCCCAGCGTCGCGTCGATGTTCTCGCCGTCGACGAGCACCCAGGTCACGTCTTCACCGCTCACGCGCATGCGCGCCTCCCCATCCGGCGCCGTCGAGGTGGCGGGGCCTCGTCCGATCCTACGAGGGCGCGGGGCGGCTCAGCCGCAGAGGGTCGCGAGCGCGCCCTTGGCCTGCTCGACGGCCTCGACCGTCTCGGGCGCCGTGAGATCGCTCACCTGCGACAGCTGCTCGGCGTTCGCGCGGATGAGCTCCCCCGGCTGGCCGCCCACGTCATCCGCGAGCCGCTCGAGGGTCGCGACGAGGTCGTCGCGCGCGACGTCGGCCTGCTCCGCGGTCACGTCGCCCTGCTCGAGGATCGCCTGGTACTGCGCGTAGGCGGCGTCGGCGGTCGTGCAGATCTCGTCGACCGGGACGCCGAGGGCGTCGCCGGCGATGTCGGCGGCCTGTGCGCAGCCGGCGAGCAGGCCCACGGCGAGGAGCGGGAGGATGGCGAGTCGGCGCATGCGACGACGGTAGCCGCTCGACCTTGGACGCCCATGCATGCCGCATCTGCGGCAGAATCGACCCAGACCATCCGCATCTGCGAATCGAGAAGCGCATGCCCGACATCCGCGTCCGCGACGCCGCCCACCTGCTCGGCGTGAGCGACGACACCATCCGACGCTGGATCGCGGCGGGCGCGCTCGCGGCGCACCGCGACGACGCGGGCCGCCGGGTCATCGACCGAGCCGAGCTCGCCGCATTCGCGCGGTCGCATGCCGACGCCCCCGAAGATCCGCTCTCCGGGGGCCGCTCCGCCCGCAACCGCTTCACGGGACTCGTCACGGCCGTCACGAGCGACACCGTCATGAGCCAGGTCGAGCTGCAGTGCGGACCGCACCGCGTCGTGTCGCTCATGAGCACGGAGGCGGTGCGCGAGCTCGGCCTCGAGCCGGGATCGATCGCGGTGGCCGTCGTCAAGGCCACGACCGTCCTCGTGGAGACGCCGTGAGACGGCGGGCGCGCGCAGCCGTCGCGGCTGCGGTCGCGCTCGCGCTGTCCGGCTGCGCTGCGCCGCCGACCGCGGGTCAGGAGCTTCACGTCTTCGCCGCGGCGTCGCTCACCGAGGTCTTCACCGAGATCGCCGACGCATTCGAGGAGGCGCATCCGGGCGTCTCGGTCAGCCTGAGCTTCGACGGGTCGGCGGGTCTCGCGACGCAGATCGCCGAGGGAGCGCCCGCCGCGGTGTTCGCCTCGGCCGACACGGCGACCATGGAATCCGTCGCGCAGCACGCCGCCGACGAGCCGGCAGTGTTCGCGCGCAACGCCCTCGAGATCGCCGTGCCCGCGGGCAATCCGGCCGACATCCGGGGATTCGCGGATCTCGCGCGCGACGACGTGGTCGTCGTGGTGTGCGCGGTCGTCGTCCCGTGCGGGCGCGCGACGGCCGAGGTCGAGCGGGCGCTCGACGTCGCGGTCGACCCTGCGAGCGAGGAGAACGCCGTGACGGATGTGCTCGGCAAGGTGACCTCGGGCGAGGCGGACGCGGGCGTCGTCTACGCCACCGACGTCCGCCGTGCGGGCGACGCGGTCGAGGGCGTGCCGGTCGACGCGCCCGATGCCGCCGTGAACGACTACCCCATCGCGGCGCTCGACGGCGCCCCCGACCCGGCGCTCGCTCGCGCGTTCGTCGACTTCGTCCTCGACGACCCCGCGCAGCGCGTCCTCGCCGACGCGGGCTTCCTCCCGGCGGACTAGCGGATGGTCGAGCACGAGGAGAGAGACGCGGCGGCCCGCGCCCCGCGACCGCCCGAGGTCGCGGCGGCGCGGCCATCCGCTCGGGCGGGGCGGCCCGCTCGGGCGGCGCGGCCATCCGCTCGGGCGTCGCGGCCGATCGCCACCGATCTGCCGCGCTGGCTGTGGATTCCGGCCGCGCTGGGGCTCGCGCTCATCCTCGTGCCCCTCGCCGCCCTCGTGCTGCGCGCGGAGTGGGGCGACTTCTGGCACCTGCTGGCCGGGGCGGCCGCGCGCGACGCCCTCGCGCTGAGCCTGCGGACGGCCCTCGTCTCGACCGCGCTGTGCCTGCTCATCGGCGTTCCGATGGCGGCCGTGTTCGCGCGGGGGCGCTTCCCCGGGCTGAAGGCGCTGCGCGCGCTCGCACTCGTGCCGCTCGTGCTGCCGCCGGTCGTCGGAGGCATCGCGCTGCTGTACGCGTTCGGGCGCCGCGGGCTCGTCGGGCAGGCGCTCACGCCGTTCGGGATCCAGATCCCGTTCACCGAGGTGGCGGTCGTCATGGCCCAGACGTTCGTCGCCCTGCCGTTCCTCGTGATGAGCGTGGAGGGGGCGCTGCGCTCCGCCGGCACGCGCTACGCCGCGGTCGCGGCGACGCTGGGGGCATCGCCGGGGCGGGTGCTGTGGCGCGTGACGCTCCCGCTCATCGCGCCGGGCATCCTCTCGGGGGCCATTCTCTCCTTCTCCCGTGCGCTCGGGGAGTTCGGCGCGACCCTCGCCTTCGCCGGGAGCCTGCAGGGCGTCACCCGCACACTTCCCCTCGAGGTGTATCTCGTCCGGGAGAGCGACAGCGCCTCGGCCGTGGCGCTGTCGCTCGTGCTCATCGTGCTCGCCATCTGCGGCGTCGTGCTGGCGTACCGTCCACGGAGGGGGCAGCCGTGACCGAGGAGGATTCCACCGGGTTCGCCCCGAAACACGGCGAACCGACGCCGGGCCGCCCGGAAACGCGGCAGAGCCGGGATGACGCCGCTCGCTTCCTCGAGGTGCACGCACGGGTGACGGGCCGCGGGGTCGCCGTCGACCTCGACGTCGCGCGCGGGGAGACCGTCGCGATCGTGGGGCCGAACGGCGCGGGCAAGTCGACCGCGCTCGAGCTCGTCGCGGGGCTCATCCGCCCCGACGCGGGCGCCGTCGTGCTCGAAGGGGCGCCCCTGGCAGACGGACGCCGCTGGGTTCCGCCGCATCGACGCGGCATCGCCCTCATGACGCAGCAGACCCTGCTCTTCCCGCACCTCACCGTTCGGGACAACGTCGCGTTCGGTCCGCGCGCGTCGGGCCTGTCGCGGTCCGCCGCGCGCGACGCCGCGGAGCGCTGGCTGCTCGAGACCGGCGTGCGGCACCTCGCCGAGCGCCGCGCATCCGACCTCTCCGGAGGGCAGGCGCAGCGGGTCGCCCTGGCTCGGGCCCTCGCGGCCGAGCCGTCCGTCCTCGCGCTCGACGAGCCGACGACCGCGCTCGACACGACGGCCCGGCCCGAGCTGCGCACGGTCCTCGCGCGCGTCCTCGCCGGGCGCACGGCCATCCTCGTCAGTCACGATCCCGACGACGTCGCGGCCCTCGCGCACCGCACCATCCGGATGGCCGAGGGCCGCGTCGTCGGCTGACGTGCGCCGGCGCACGCCGGTCGGGCACCACCTGCCCTGCGCGTCGACCCGCACCCGCACACACCGGCCGCCACCTCCGGTCCGACGTCGACCCCGCGACCCTGAAAGCAGGAGGATCACGCTTTCCCAGGACGGTTCTGCCGTATCCGTCCTGGGAAAGCGTGATCCTCCTGGCGACGGGCCGCCCGGCAGGCCCGCCCGGCCTCCCGGCAGGCCCGCCGGGCCGCCCCTACGGGACGACGTGGCCCGCCGCGCGGGTGAGCTCGTACCACTCGGCGCGCGTGAGCGGGATGTCGCTGCCCTGCGCGGCCGCCGCGACCCTGGCCGGCGTCGTCGTGCCGAGGACGACCTGGATGCCCGCGGGGTGGCGGGTGATCCACGCCGTCGCGATCGCGATCGGCTCGACGCCGTACTGCGCGGCGAGGCGGTCGATCACGGCGTTCAGCTCGGAGTGCGCCTCCGAGCCGAGGAACACGCCGGTGAAGAAGCCGGCTTGGAAGGGCGACCACGCCTGCAGCGTGATGCCGTTGATGCGGCTGTACTCGACGAGCCCTCCGCCGTCGAGCACCTGCGACTGCTCGACGCCGAGCATGTTGGCCGCGATGCCCTGCGTGATGATCGGCGCATGCGTGATCGAGAGCTGCACCTGGTTGGCGACGATGGGCTGGCGCACGGCCGTCTTGAGCAGGTCGATCTGACGGGGCGTGTGGTTCGAGACGCCGAACGCGCGCACCTTGCCCGCAGCCTCGAGCTCGTCGAACGCGCGGGCGACCTCGTCGGGCTCGACGAGCGCATCCGGGCGGTGCAGGAGGAGCACGTCGATGTAGTCGGTGTCGAGAGCTCGCAGCGACTCCTCGACCGACGTGACGATGTGCTCGTACGAGAAGTCGAAGTACGGCCCCTCGCGCACGATGCCGCACTTGGTCTGGATCGTGAGCTCGGCGCGCTCAGACGGCGTGAGGCGCATCGCCTCGGCGAAGCGGCGCTCGCACTGGTGCAGCTCGGTGCCGTAGATGTCCGCGTGGTCGAAGAAGTCGATGCCGGCCTCGCGGGCGGTGTCGACGAGCTCGCGGATCTGCGCGTCGGTCTTGTCGGAGATGCGCATGAGCCCCGCGATGACGTTGGGAGCCTGCTGGCCTCCGGGGCCGAGGGAGACGGTCTTCATGGGTGTCCTTCCGGTGCCGCCCGGCGACGGCGCCGCGGGCGCTCCTACGATAGGGAGCGGTGCGGCAGAAATCCAACAACTGGAGCAGATGCCCGCCAGAAGGAGAAGTGCTGATGGATCTGCGCCAGATGGAGTACCTCGTCACCCTCGCCGACGAGCAGCAGTTCACGCGCGCGGCCGCCGTCTGCGGCATCTCGCAGTCGGGCCTGTCGGCGGCCATCCGGGCGCTCGAAGCCGAGCTCGGCACGGACCTCTTCACGCGCTCGCCCCGCGGGGTGGAGACGACGCCGGCCGGCCGCGCGCTCCTGCCGCACGCGCGCTCGATGCTCGCGCAGGCGTCCGCAGCGCGCGGCGCCGTCGCGCGAGCAACGGAGGAACTGACCGGGAGGCTGCGCATCGGCGCCGAGCAGTGCCTCGGCCTCGTGGATGTCTCGGGCCTGCTCGAGCAGGTCCACCTGCGCCATCCCCTCGTCGAGCTCGAGTTCGCGCAGGCCGGGTCGCACGAGCTCGCCGCGCGGGTCCGCGAGGGCGACCTCGACCTCGGTCTCGTCGCGGCGACGGAGCACCTCGGCTCGCTTCACCGGGAGGAGCTCGGTCGCCTGCCGCTCGTCCTGCTGACGCCGCCCGGCCATCCGCTCTCGGGCGTGGAGCCCATCTCGTGGGCCGACCTCGACGACGTCGACTTCGTGGACTTCCAGGGGTCGTGGGCCGTGCGCTCGCTCAACGACGCGGTCTGCGGCGCGCGCGGCGTCGCGCGGCGCGTGCGGTGCGCGACCGGCGACGTCCACACGCTCATCGACCTCGTGCGCCGAGGCCTCGGCGCGGCGATCGTGCCCGCGCACGTCGGGGCGAAGCCCGAGGCCGCGGCGCTCACGGTGCGGCCGATGCCCGCGGATGCGCCGCCGTGGGTCGTCTCGGCGATCGCACGGCGTCCGTCTGAGCCGGCCACCGCCCTCGCGCTCGAGCTCGTGCGGACCCAGGCGGCACCCGCGCGGTGACGCGGTGAGGAGGGACGCCCGACGGCGCCCCTCCTCACGACCTCACGCCGCCTGGAGGGACTCCGCGAGCTCCCGACCGGCGACGCGGGCGGCGTCCTCTGCCGCTGCCCGCAGGTCCGCCGCGACGTCGGCGAAGGCGTCGAGCGCGGGGTTCACGCCCACGAGCGTGAACGGCCGCTGGACGACCCGGAGGTCCAGGCCCCAGACATCCTCGAGCACGCGGCGCAGCCACGCCGTCGAGTGGTCCCAGCCCTCCTTGGGCGTCCCGGGCGCGTAGTTGCCGCCCAGCACGGTCACGAGCGTCGCGGGCTTGCCCTGCAGCGCCGTGCCCTGCGGGTCGATGCGCGGGTCGGTGTATGCGACGTCGAACCAGGTCTTGAAGTGCTGCGAGACGCCGTAGTTGTAGAGCGGCACGGTGAAGAGCAGCGCGTCGGCGTCGATGAGCTCGTCGGCGAAGGCGCGGGCGAGCGCCTGCGCTGCGCGCTGCTCCTCGGTGCGATCGGCCTCGGGCGCGAAGCCCGCGGTCACGGCGTTCTGCCACACGGTGGACGAGACGGGCTCGGCGGCGAGGTCGCGGCGCACGACGACGTCATCGGGGTGCGCCGCCTTCCACTCGGACTCGACGAGATCGCCGAGGGAGCGGCTGGCGGAGGTTGCGGGGAGGATGCTCGCATCCAGGCGGAAGAGGGTCATGGGTGCTCCGATCAGGTTCGATGAGGCACTCTGAAAAGCAGAGCGGCTATCGGGACATTAGCACAGGTAGGATGGCTGCATGGCGGAGATCGAGCACGGCGGACCGGCGTGCGACGCCGCCGTCTCGCTCGCGTTCTCGGTGCTCGGCAAGCGCTGGAACGGCATGATCGTCGACACGCTCAGCAGCGGCCCCCTCTCCTTCGTGGCGCTGCGGCGCGGAGTGGCGGGCATCAGCGACGCCGTCCTCTCCGACCGCCTCGCCGAGCTCGCTGCGGTCGACCTCGTCTCGCGCGAGGTGCATGCCGGCCCTCCGGTTTCGGTCGTCTACACGCTGACACCGGCCGGCGAGGCGCTCATCCCGGTGCTCGAGCAGCTCGGCGAGTGGGCCTCCGCGCATCTGCGCGCCGCACCGTGACCCACCGCACCGGTAACACGAGCGGGCGCCCCCGACAAGGCCGCGACAGCCCGCCGTGCGCTCCGTAGCCTGGGCCCAGGCACACGGAAGGGAACACGATGGCCGAGAAGAAGCAGCAGTCCGCCCCGAAGAACCGCCGCCGCCCCGCCCGCTCGGGAGCCGAGCTGACGGATGAGCAGAACGCCGAGAAGGGGTTCACCGCGTCCGAGCAGCTCAGCGGGCACATGCAGTCCGTGCTCGTCGACCTCATCGAGCTGTCGCTGCAGGGCAAGCAGGCGCACTGGAACGTCGTCGGCACCAACTTCCGCGACACCCACCTCCAGCTCGACGAGATCATCGCCGCGGCGCGCGAGTTCGCCGACACGATCGCCGAGCGCATGCGCGCGCTGCACGCGCTCCCCGACGGCCGCAGCGACACCGTCGCCGAGAGGACGTCGCTCCCGGAGTTCCCGCAGGGCGAGATCGCCACGACCGAGGTCATCGACCTCATCACGGAGCGCCTCGACGCCGTCTGCCAGACGTGCCGCGAGGTGCACGACGCGGTCGACGAGGAGGACCCGACGACTGCCGACATCCTCCACGCCGTGCTCGAGCGGCTCGAGCAGCTGTCCTGGATGGTCAGCGCCGAGAACCGCACGCCGCGCGCGAGCTGACGGATCAGTCGGCGGGCAGAGGCCTCCGGTCGCCGACGGGCTCGGTCGCGTTCGGGAACGCGATCGAGCCTGCGGCGACCCACCATTCGACGACCTCGAACGACAGCCGCCCCGCGATGACGGACGGATCGGCGGCGGACAGCCGCGCGGCCTCCTCCGGCGAGCGCGCGAAGACCGACATCCCGCGCAGGGTCTCGTCGCTCTGCGCGAGGAACGGGCCGTTCGCGACCGTCGCGCCGTCGCGTGCGAGCTGTGCCCGGTAGGCGAGGTGGCGGGCCTGCAGTGCGTCGAGTTCGTCCTCGGTCATCTCCGGCGCATCCGCGGGGCGCCGCAGGAGAACCACGGTGAAGACGTCGAACGCGTCAGGGATGTTCGGGTCCGACATCAGTCCGAGCCCTTGACCACGACGCGCTCGACGCGCGCCGTCCCGGCGTCGACCTCGGGCCATCCGTCGACCGGCAGCTCGAGCACCGCGAGCGTCGCGGTGGGGTACGCGAGCGGGACGCGGTCGCGCTCTGCCGCGAGCGTCGCGACGAGATCGTGGACGCCCGGATTGTGCCCGACGAGCAGGAGCGAGCGCGCGTCGCCGCCCTGCTCGCGGACGACCTGGAGCAGCCGCCGCGCGGACGCCGCGTAGACGTCGTCGTCGAACTGCACGGGCGGCGCCTCCTGCCACGGCGACGCGACGCCCGCCCACGTCTCGCGCGTGCGCTGGGCGATCGAGACCACCGCGCGGTCAGGGATGAGCCCGTACTCCTGCATGTACGCGCCGACGTCGCGCGCCTGGGCTGCGCCGCGCGGCGTCAGCGGGCGGTCGACGTCGTCGACCCCCTCGGGCCAGTCGGACTTCGCGTGGCGCAGGAGCAGGAGGCGCAGCATGCTCGGCATGCTACGCGCGGTCGCCGCCCTCCTGCGCGTCCGTCGCCTCGCCCGGCTCGCCGAAGCCGGGGCGCACGGCGGCGTCCTCCGCGACGTCGATGCGGGTCACGCCCTCGCGACGGGTGACCTCGATGCGCGGCTTCGCGTCCTCCTCGGTCGCGTCGGGCGCCGACGTGAGCTGGTCGCGGCGCTTCTCCTCATCGGTCATCTCGTCCTGTCCCATGGCGCCTCCTCCGATCGTGGCCTGCTCCGCCGACGCTAGGCGATGAGACCGCCCGCTGTCTCCCCCTTGCGCGGGTGCGACCGCCTCGCTCTCGAGCAGGCGCGGGAGCGTGTGAATACCACCCCGGCCGCGCGTCCACAACCCTCCTCCGCCTGTCGGAGGTCGCGCATAGAGTCGTGAGGCGGTCAACGACGACCGCGTTGCCGGAGCACTCTCCGTGCGCACCGGTGAGAGAAGGAGACACAGCGATGACCATCGCCGATCACGGCACGCACACGACCTGGAGCCGCGTCCAGAAGGGACTCCACGTCGCGAATCGAGACGGAATGTTCATGGGCTTCGTGGAGAAGGGGCCGGATGGCCGCTTCGTCGCCTTCGACGCTCATTCCGAGCGCGTCGGCGCGTTCTCCGAGCTCGCGGAGGCGATGGCCGCGGTCGACCGGGGGTGATCACACGTCGGGGGATGCGATCCGCGGGCGGTCGGCGTTGAGCTCGACGAGTCGCGCGTAGCGGGTCGCCGCGACCGTGTACGCCTCCGTGTGCGCGGGATCGGGCTGCACCGTGACGTCGGCCGAGCCGCTCAGCGCGCGGACCTCGTCCGCCGTCGCGAAGTGGCCGACGGCCCATCCCGCCATCGCCGCGGCGCCCTGCGCCGCGCCGTGACCGCTGTCGGGGCGCACGACCGGCACGCCGAGCACATCGGCCTTGATCGTGAGCCATGCGAGCGATGCGGCGCCGCCGCCCGTGCTGATCACGCGGTCGACGGAGAACCCGTGGTCGCGCAGGACCTGGACGTCCTGCGCCATGGCGAGGGCGTTGCCCTCCATCGCGGCGAGCATGAGATCGGTGCCGTCGGTCGCGAGGTCGATGCCGTCGATGATGCCGCGGGCCTCGGGATTCCAGCGCGGGGTGCGCTCCCCCGCGAGGCTCGGAACCATCGTCAGGCGGCCAGGACGGGGCCGAGCGAGCAGCGCGGTCTCGTCGCGCAGATCGCGCGCCCCGTCGAGCCCGTTGACCCAGTCGATCGTGGCGCCGGCGGTCACCTGAGCGGTGATGAGCAGGTCCACGTCGGCCACGCAGTGCCGCGAGTGGATGAATCCGGGAACGCGCGTGCCGCGCGGGACGGCGAGGATCGTCACGCTCGAGAACCCGGTCATGTCGACGAGCGGGTCGCCCGGAGCGAGGCACCCCGCCTCCAGTGCCGAGCCGATGGCGTCGATCCCGCCGGCGACGACCGGGGTCCCCTCCGGGATGCTCGTCGCGGCCGCGGCCGACGCGGTGACCGTGCCGACGACCGACAGCGCGGGCACGATCTCCGGGAGCAGCCGGAGCGACGGCTCCGCCGCGAGGAGCGCGTCGGGGAAGCGGCTCGACGCGTCGTCGAACCCCTGCATGAGGGACGCGGTCGTGTCGTCGAGGACGGCGCGCCCCGTCAGCTGCCGCACGACGAAGCCGTTGGCCGAGAGCACGTGCTGTGAGCGCTCGAGGGCCGAAGCCCGGTGAGCGGCCATCCAGGGCAGCTTGGCGGTGCCGAAGAACGGGTCCTTCCCGTTGCGGGACTCGGGGACGATGTCCGCGATGCGGGCGGCCTCGTCGACGGCGCGTCGATCGAGCCACGTGAGGGCCGGCGCCGTGGGGGCGCCGTTCTCGTCGACGGGAACGAGGGTCGGCGCCTGCGAGGTCACCGCGACCGCGAGGACAGGAGCGCCGGCCACCGCGTGCCGGGCCGCCTCTCCGACCGCCCTCCACCACGTCGCCGCGTCCTGCTCGGCGCCCGTCCCGTGGGTCGAGGTCGGGTATCGCACCGCCGTGTCGGCGACCCGGCGACCGGCGGCGTCGATCACGACGACCTTGACCGAGCTCGTCCCGACGTCGATCCCGACGAGCGCTCCGGTCACGGCGCGCTCCGCGCGAACGGCGCCTCGCCCTCGACGAGCGGATGGAGGGCGGGCTCGCCGGCGAGGAAGCGGCGGACCTCCTCCGCGACGCCCGTCGCGGCGCGCTCGGCGGTCTCACGGCTCGCGCCCGCGATGTGCGGCGTGAGCACGAGATCGCGCCCCTCGCGAGCGAGTGCGAACAGGCGGTGCCCGAAGTCGACCGGCTCCTCGGGGTACACGTCGAACGCGGCGCCGCCGAGATGGCCGCTGTCGATCGCACGGGCGACGGCGTCGTAGTCGACGAGGCCGCCGCGGGCGGCGTTCACGAGCAGAGCGCCCTGCCGCATGAGTCCGATGCGACGCTCGTCGACCAGGTGCCGGGTCTCCGGGGTGAGACGGGCGTGCACCGAGACGAGATCGCTGCGGCGAAAGAGCTCGTCGGCGTCGTCCACGCGCTCGATGATGCCATCCAGCGCCGACGCGCGGAGGTAGGGGTCGAACACGAGCACGCGCGCGCCCATCGCGTGGAAGACCTTCGCGACGTGGCCGCCGACCATCCCCGCGCCGAGGAGCCCGATCGTCGCGCCTGAGATCTCGCCCCCGATCGCGTCGGAGCGGTAAAGGTCGCCCCGCCACTCGCCCGCGAGCATGCTGTCGTGGGCAAGGGGGATGCGCCGCAGGAGCGCGAATGAGAGCCCGAGCGTCATCTCGGCCGTCGCGATGCCGTTGCGACCCGGGACGTTGGCCACGCGAACGCCGAGCTCGCGCGCGGCGTCGAGGTTCACGTTCGTGGGTCCGCCGCGCGAGACCGCGATGAGCCGCAGCTCGGGCCGAGCCCGCAGCACGCGGTCGGTGAGGGGCGCGAGCTGGGTCACGATCGCTGTGACGCCCTCGAGCGCCTGGATGAGCTCGTCCTCGGTGCCCGACGCCTCGTCGACCTCCGCGACCGAGCCGAACGGCTCATCCGGCCAGGGGAACTCGATCTCGCGGATGTCCACATCGTCCGGCACGACGCGGGCGACGGCGTCGCGGAGTCGCGCGGACCGGATGAACCGGTCGCCGGCGGCAAGAATGCGGGTCATGTCTCGTCCTTCCGTGCGCGCACCGCGGCCATCCGGCCCGTCGCGCGGTCTGTGCGGGGAGGTGCGGCGCCGCGCGCCGCACCTCCCCGAGGGGCATCAGTCGCCGAAGATCTCGTCGTAGTACTCCTGCGCGTTCGAGGAGTCGATGACCTCGATCGGCATGTACTGGTCCTTCTCGACGTCCTCGCCCTCGAGCAGGTCGACCGTGATGTCGACGAGCGTCCGGCCGTGCGCCTTCCCGCCGCCGAGACTGACCGACGCCTTCTGCGGGTCGCCGTTGATGATGTTCTGGATCTCGTTCTCGGTCGCGTCGATGCCGAAGAGTCCGAACGCGTCGTAGTCGGTCACACCGGCCGACTTCACGCCCTCGTTGCCGCCGACCGCGCCGCCGCCGCCGATCGTCGCGATGACCTTGAGGTCAGGGTTCGCCTGCAGGAAGTTCTCGGCGTTCGCGACGCCCTCCTCCGCCGTCAGAGCGGGTGCCGTCGCCACGAGCTCGGCCTGCGGAGCCAGCTCGGCGATGGCGTCCTTGATGCCGTTGGCGCGGTCGATGATCTCGGGGAACATCGGCAGATCCATGAGCGCCCACTCGACGACGGGCTCGTCGCCGTAGTTCTCGTTGATCCACTCGGCCGCGGCCTCGCCGTTGGCGTAGCCGGTCTTGTAGGCGTCGACGAGGTACTGCGCGTCGTAGTTCTCGAGCACCTGCGTGTAGCCGACGACCTTGATGCCGGCCTCCTGGGCGCGGGCGGTGACAGCCGACAGCGCGTTCGACTCGACGGCGCAGATGATGATCGCGTCGACGCCCTGCTGGATGAAGTTCTCGATCTGCGTGACCTGCTGCGCGGAGTCGCCGCGTGCATCGACGTAGTTGACGCTCAGGCCCTGCTCGGAGCCGTACGCGGTCGCCTCCTCGACGAGCTCGGCCCAGACCGGGTTGCTGAGGTCGGAGAAGGTGACGCCGACCGTGTAGCTGCCGTCGTCGCCGTCCGCCGCCGGGGTGCCGTCGGGGCCGACCGTCGTGCAGGCGGCGAGCGAGAGGGCGACGGCGCCGACGGCGCCGATCGCGGCCAGTGCGCGGGTCTTCTTCATGGGGTTCCTTTCGGGTGCTGCCGGCGACGTCCGCGTCGTCGGCGAAGGGTCGGATGGCCGGGGCGCTCCCCGGCGGAGGGATCAGCCGGCGTTCTGCCCGGCCGGAGCGATGGCGACGCCGCCGATCTGCTTCCTGCGGCCGCCGGAGGTCTTCGACATCGCGTCGTAGATCACGGCGGCGAGGAGGATGACGCCCTTGATGACGAGCTGGATGTACTCGCTCACGTTCAGCAGGACGAGGCCGTTGTCGAGCACGCCCACGATGAGCACGCCGACGAACGCCCCGAAGAGCGAGCCGCGGCCGCCCATGACGCTCACGCCGCCGAGCACGCACGCGGTGAGCACGCTGAACTCGAAGCCTGCGCCCGTCGCCGACTGGGCGGAGCTCAGGCGGGAGAGCAGCAGCACCGCGCCGATCGCCGTGAAGAACCCGCACAGGGCGTACACGAGGATGAGCGTGGCCTTGGTGTTGACGCCCGAGAGACGTGCGGCCTCGGGGTTGTTGCCGATCGCGTAGAAGTAGCGGCCGACGTAGGTCTTGTTGAGGATGAAGATGCCGACCGCCCACACGGCGATGAGCACGATGAGCGAGACCGGAACGCCCAGCACGGCCCCCTGTCCGAGGATCGCGAAGTCGGCGGGGAAGCCGAAGATCGGCAGGCCCCGCGACAGGAGGTAGCTGGCGCCGTTGAGCACGGTCATCATCGACAGCGTGACGATCAGGGGCGCGACGCCCGTGAGCGTGATGATGAGTCCGTTGAGGACGCCGATGCACGTCCCGAGGACGAGGACCACGAGCACCGCGAGGTACCAGGGCAGCCCGGATTCGGCCATGAGCATCCCGCATACGACGACGTAGAGCGAGATCTGGTAGCCGACCGAGAGGTCGATGCCGCCCGTGATGAGGACGAAGGCGAACCCGACCGCGCAGATGCCGAGTGTGGCGATCTGTCGCGCGATGTTGAAGAGGTTCGAGGGGTCGAGGAACGACGGCGCCATCACGCTGAAGGCGATGACGAGGACGACGAGGACGAGGACGATGCCGAGGTCCTTCACCCGCGGGATGAATCTGCTCATCATGCTGCTTCTCCTTCGGCCGCGAGGGCCATGATCGCTTCCTGGGTGATCTCGTGACGGCGGAGGGTCCCCTGCTGGACGCCCTCCTGGAGGACGACGACCCGATCGGACATCCCGATGAGCTCCTCCATGTCGGACGAGATCATGAGGATGGTCTTCCCCTCCGCCGCGAGGCGGTTCATGATCTGGTAGATCTCGTGGCGGGCGCCCACGTCGATGCCGCGCGTGGGCTCGTCGAAGATGAGCACCTCCGGCTCGGTGGCGAGCCACTTCGCGAGCACGACCTTCTGCTGGTTGCCGCCGCTGAGGTTGCCGACGCGCTCGCGCGAGCTCGGCGCCTTGATGCGCAGGCTCTCCATGTAGGTCGCCGCCAGCTTCGCCTCGCGCGCTCGCGGGATGACGCCGAACCGCGACATCCCCTTGAGGACGGGCAGCGAGATGTTCTCCTTGATCGTGAAGTCGAGCACCACGCCGTGGCGCTTGCGATCCTCGGGGACGAGCGCGAAGCCGTTCCGGATGGCGGCGATCGGCGTCTTCGCCTCGGCGGCCCTCCCGTGCAGTCGGACCGAGCCTCCGTGCGCGCGGACGCTTCCGAAGATGAGCTCCATGAGCTCGGTCCGCCCCGCGCCGATGAGGCCCGCGAACCCGAGCACCTCGCCGCGGCGGGCCTCGAACGAGATGTCGCGGACGCCGTTGCCGGTCAGGCCCTGCACCGTGAGCGACACCTCGCCGGGCTCGACGTCGCGGTCGGGGTACGCCTCGCTGAGCTCTCGCCCGACCATGAGGGTGATGAGCTCGCGCCGGGATGTCTCCGCCGTGTCGAGCGTCGCGACGTGCTTGCCGTCGCGGAGCACCGTGACGCGGTCGGAGAGGCGGAAGATCTCGTCCATGCGGTGCGAGATGTAGACGATCGTCATGCCCTGCGCCTTGAGCGCGTCGACCACGCGGTACATCGCCTCGACCTCCGCGGAGGTCAGGGGCGCCGACGGCTCGTCCATGATGAGCAGGCGCGCGTCCTTCGAGAGCGCCTTGGCGATCTCGACGACCTGCTGGTACCCGGTCGTGAGGGTCTCGACGAGCGCACGGGGCGAGATGCGGACCCCCAGGCGAGCGAAGAGCTCGGCCGCGCGGGCGTCCATGCGCTTGCGGTCGAGGACGGGGCCTCGGGTGAGGTACTCGCCGAGGAAGACGTTGTCGGCCGCGCTCAGTGTCGGGACGAGCGTGAACTCCTGGTAGATCACGGCGACGCCGAGCTCGCGGGCCAGCGCAGGGGTGAGCCGCGTGTGGGTCTCGCCGTCGACGGCGATCGTGCCCTCCGTCGGCTCGACGGCCCCCGCGAGGATCTTGATGAGCGTCGACTTACCGGCGCCGTTCTCGCCGACGATCGCGTGCACCTCGCCGCGACGCAGCTCGAGGTCCACCCCGTCGAGCGCGGCGACGCCGGGGTAGTGCTTGCGGATGCCCGTGGCGCGCAGGAAGGCCGTGTCGCGCTCCTGGGCGCCGCGCGGCGCTGCGAGATCGGCGTCGGTCATGGTGACCACCACTCCTTCGTGACTGATCGGGTGAATCGGATACATCCTGTTCGAGGATGTTAGATCTTGTCAAGAGTTGGGAGATCTTGTTACCTGGCCGAGACATGCATCACCGGCACTGCGGCGCGTGGAACGGCAGACGCGGGAGCCGGTCGACCGGAGGCGCGGGAGCGCCGGGGCTCAGCGGAGCTCGGAGACGACCCCGCGATAGCCGGCCACGCGGACGTCCGCGGGGTCGAGCTCGGTCGCGAAGACGCTCACGCGATCGAGCGTGACCGCGGCGGCGGTCGCGTTCCCGCCGAGCTTGGCGAGGTTCGCGCCGATGAACACGCGGGCCGACGACCGCGCGAACGCGCGCTTGACGTCGGCCTCCTCGAGGGTGTCCTCGTAGCAGGCGAGCTCGTCGACCGCGGCGGCCGACGCGAAGAAGCCCTGGAACCGCATGCCCTCCAGGCAGGCCGTCGCGACCGGCCCGACGAGCGAGTCCGATCGGCGGTCCGCGGCGCCGCCCGTCAGGATGGCCGTCACGCCGGGACGATCCTGGAGCACCTGGAAGGTCAGCAGGCCGTTCGTGACGACCGTGAGATCCTCGGGCTCGGGGAGCATCTGGGCGAGGCGGTGGATGGTCGTGGACGAGTCGAACGCGACGACGCCGCGCTCGGGAACGAGCGGGAGGAGCTTCTCGGCGATGATCCGCTTCTCCTCGGCGTACGACCGCTCGCGCCCCTGGAAGCTCACCGGCCCGCTGTAGACCGCGCCGCCGCGCACGCGGCGCACGAGGCCTGACCGCTCGAGGTGGTCCAGGTCACGCCGCACGGTCATCTCGCTGACCTCGAGCGCGGACGACGCCTCGACGAGGGACACCGTCTTGGTGGCGCGCAGCTGCGCCAGCAGCCAGCTGCGGCGCTCTTCTGCGGCCAGGGAGCTCATGCGCTCATTCTAGGCAGGAGGATGCGCGAGCATGTGAGAACCTGTGAGATCGCGTCGCGCCGTTGCTGACGCGATTCCTCCGGATGCTGACCGGAATCGCCTCACGAGCCGCGTCATCCGCTCGCGAGAGTGGAGGCGAGACCGAGAGGACCCCATGTCGCCCGCACAGATCGACGCGCTCATCGCGCCGCCCACTCCCGTCGCCGCACGTGCCCGCGAGGTGCTCGAGGCCTGGTCGCCGCCCGAGCTCGTGCGGCACTGCCTGCGCTCATGGGTGTGGGCATCGATGCTCGGCGACGCGCTGGGCCTGACCTACGACGCCGAGCTGCTGTACGTCGCGACGATGCTGCACGACCTCGGGCTCGTCGCGGAGTTCGACGCCGACGTCGTCCCGTTCGAGGCGGCGGGCGGAGCGGCGGGATGGGCCTTCGCCGCCGGCGCAGGATGGCCGCGCGCCCGCAGGGACCGCGTCCAGGAGATCATCGTGCGGCACATGTGGACGGCGGTCGATCCGGACGAGGACGCCGAATCGCACCTCCTCGAGGTCGCCACGAGCCTCGACGTCTCGGGCGTCGCCCCGGAGAAGTGGGATGCCGCGCTGCTCGTCGCGGTGGAGTCGCACCTGCCGCGAGGCGCCTTCTCGACGGACTTCGCGCAGCGCATCCACGATCAGGCCGAGCGGAAGCCGACCTCGTCGGCGCGCAGACTCGACGCGTCAGGTCGGATCGACGCCGGCGCTCGCACGTGGGAGCGCCTGGTCGCGCCGAACGGCTCCGCGTAGCGGCGCGACCAGGTCGATCACTCGCCCGAGGGCTCCTCGTCGGAGGCCTCGGAGAAGTCGTCGCCTTCGTCCGGCTCCTCGGGCGCGCCGCCCGATGCCGTGTCGGCTTCGGCGTTCTCGTCGGGAACGCCTTGCGTGTTGTGCTGTCCGCCATCGCTCATGGGATTCCTCCGCGACATCTCCCCGGATCGCGTCCGGCTGCGCGCCACGGTACGCCGACCGCGACCCCGGGGCGAGGGGTTGACAGCCGGAGCGCACGCGACGGGGAGGCGATAGTACACCGTTTCCTGTACTATCGCCCCATGCTCACCGCGACCCTGACACATACCGCGGCACTCGCTCGCCTCGGGCACGCGCTGTCCGACCCGACGCGGGCGGGCGTCCTCCTCGCACTGCGCACCGCGTCCGCGCACCCGGGAGATCTCGCGGAATCGCTCGGCGTCTCGAAGCAGGCGATGTCGAACCACCTCGCCTGCCTGCGCGGCTGCGGGCTCGTCGAATCGACGCCGGATGGGCGCCGCAGCCTCTACCGTCTCGCCGATCCGCACCTCGCTCCCGCGCTCGACGAGCTCCTCCGCGTCGCGCTCGTCGTGGAACCGGACTGCTGCGCGAGCGAGGGGTGCACCTGCTGATGCCGGGTACGCCGGCCACGGGGGCCGCGCGGCGCGCCGTCCTGCACCGACGCATCCGAATGATCGTCGCCGCGACCATCGCCTACAACCTCGTCGAGGCCGTCATCGCGCTGATCGCCGGAGGCGCCGCGTCCTCGGCGGCGCTCATCGGCTTCGGGCTCGACTCGACGATCGAGGTGCTCTCCGCGGCGGCCGTCGCCTGGCAGTTCACGCGACGCGACCCGGACCGCTGGGAGAAGCCGACGCTGCGCGTGATCGCCATCGCGTTCTTCGCGCTCGCGATCTACGTCGCAGCGAGCGCGACGCTCGCGCTCGCGAACGGCGATGTCCCCGACCACAGTCCGGTGGGCATCGTCCTGACGGCCGCGAGCGCGGTGACGATGCCGCTCCTCTCCGCGGCCGAGCGCCGCGCTGGGCGGGAGCTCGGCTCGGCGACCGCGGTCGCGGACTCGCGCCAGACCCTCATCTGCGCCTGCCTGTCGGCGTCCGTGCTGGCGGGCCTGCTTCTGAACAGCCTCCTCGGATGGTGGTGGGCCGATGCGGCTGCCGGTCTCGTCATCGCGGCCTTCGCCATCCGGGAGGGCGTCGAGGCCTGGCGCGGAGACGCGTGCGCGACCGCGGTCGGGATGGTCCTCGAGCACGACGAACACGACGGGTGAGGGCCTGGCATCGCGCCTCGGAACCGAGTACGGTTTCCCCCGGAGTGGAAGCCTGGTCGGCGATCGATACCGTTCGTCCCGGAAGGCAGCGACATGCGAGCGCTCATCTCGACATACGGCACCCGCGGCGACGTCGAGCCGTACGTCGCACTCGCCAGGAGGCTCGTGGCCGAGGGCCATTCGGCCGTGCTCGCGGCGCCCGAGGCCTACCGTCCGACCGTCGAAGGTACTGGAGCGGAGTTCGCCCCCGTGTGCACGGCGATGCACGAGGTCATGCGGGAGGGGATGTCCGGGATCGGCGGCCCGCGCGAGGCGCTCGGCCTGGCACGGCGCATGTCGGCGGCGATGCGCACCTCGCTGAGCGAGCAGTGGACGGCCGCACAGGAGGCGGCGCCCACCGTGATGGTGTCGCATCCGAAGGCACTCGGGGGGCTTCACATCGCGGAGCGTCTCGGCGTCCCCTTCGTCGCCTCGCTGCCGCTTCCGTTTCTCACCCCGACGCGCGACTTCCCCATCCCGTTCCTGTCGCGCGGCCTTCCGCCCGCGCTCAACCGGGCGACCTACGCGTTCAACCGCTTCACCGGCATCGCGTACGGCGGGATGATCAACCGATTCCGCACCGAGGAGCTGGGCCTCGGTCGCATGAGCCGAACCAGCGACTACCTCCACGGGGCGGACGGCCGCCCCGTGCCCGTGCTCTATCCGTTCAGCCGGCACGTCGTCCCTGTCCCGCGCGACTACCCCGATTCGGCCCACGTCACGGGATGGTGGTTCGACCGCAATCGCGATGGGACCCCGCCGCCGGAGCTCGAGGAGTTCCTCGCAGCGGATGGCCCGGTCGTCTATATCGGGTTCGGGAGCATGGGCTTCGGGCGCCACGCGCCCGAACGAGGTCGCGTCGTGCTCGACGCCGTGCGCCGCGTGGGCGTCCGCGCGGTCGTCGCGACCGGATGGGGCGGCGTGGAGGTCGGCGCGTCGGAGGACATCATGGTGATCGAGGATGTGCCGCATGCGTGGCTCTTCCCCCGTGTGACGGCGGTCGTCCACCACGGCGGCTCCGGAACGACCGCGGCCGGCCTGCGCGCGGGGCGCCCCACGCTCGTCTGCCCGGTGCTCGGAGACCAGCCGTTCTGGGGCGCGCGCATCCACCAGCTCGGACTCGGCCCGCGGCCGCTTCCGCTGCGGAAGGTCACCGGAGAGGCGCTCGCGGCGCGCCTCGCGGAGCTCATCGGCTCGCCGGCGGTGGCGAGCCGCGCAGAGGCGATCGGCGAGCTCATCCGTGCAGAGGACGGAACCGGCGCCGCCATCCTCGCTCTCGAGGAGATCACCGCGGAGCGGGCCCTGAGATGAGAGCTCACACGAGCCGGTAGCCCGCACCGCGGACCGTCTCGATGCGGTCGGCCCCGAGCTTCTGGCGCAGGTAGCCGATGTAGACGTCGGCGACGTTCGACCCGGGGTCGAAGTCGAAGCCCCACACCCGGCTCAGCAGCTGCTCGCGGCTCAGCACCTGGCCGGCGTGCCGGATGAGCTCCTCCGCGAGGGCGTACTCGCGCGCGGAGAGGTCGACGGACGGCCCGCCGTCGATGACGGCGCGGCGGGTGCGGACATCGAGTGTGAGGTCTCGATGACGCAGGGCGCCCGCCGCGGGAGCGACCTCCTCGTCGCGGCGCATGCGGAGGCGGATGCGCGCGAGCAGCTCGTCGAAGCGGAACGGCTTGCCGATGTAGTCGTCGGCCCCGCCCTCGAGCCCTGCGACGGTGTCACCCAGATCGGTGCGCGCGGTGAGCATGATGATCGGCATGCGCGAGCCCGAGCCGCGCAGGTTCTCGAGCACGTCGAAGCCGTTCATGCGCGGCATGTTCACGTCGAGGACGAGCAGGTCGAACTCGCCGGTCTGCGCGAGCTCGAGCGCCTCGACGCCGTCGGCGGCGACGCGGGTCGCGAAGCCGGCGGCGCGCAGGCCCTTCTCGATGAACCCCGCGATGCGCTGCTCGTCATCGGCGATGAGAATCGATGCCACGGTGGCTCCTTCCGTCCGAGTGCGGCGGTGTGTCCTCGTCGTCGGGCGCGAGCGGCACGAGGATCGCGAACAGCGCGCCGCCGCCCGGGGCGTCCGTCACGCGAGCTCGGCCGCCGTGGGCGCGCGCGATGACCTGCACGATGTTGAGGCCGAGGCCGCTCCCTGCCGCGCGCTCGCGTCCGCGTCCGCGTCGGAAGCGCTCGAACACGGCCTTCTTCTCGTCGTCCGGGACGCCAGGGCCGTAATCGCGCACCCACAGGGCGAGGCGGCCCTCCTCGACATTGCTGCCGATCACGAAGCGCCCTCCGCCGTGCGTCACGGCGTTCTGCGCCAGCTGGAGCACGGCCTGGGTGATGCGGGCCGCGTCGAGCGGTGCGACGACATCCGCGATCGGCCCGGCGGCGACATCCGCGCCCTCGATCGCCTGGGCCTTGCGCACGATCTGCGCGACGAGATCCGCCGCGTCGGTCGGCTCGGGGGCGACGGGGGATGGCCCGTGGAGCGCCGCCGCGGACGACAGATCCTGCACGAGTCGGCTCATCCGGTCGAGCTCGTCGACCGCGAGCTGCTGCGTCTCGCGCACGTCGTCGGGGTCGGCGGGATCCATCAGCTCGACGTGCCCGCGCACGATCGTGAGCGGGGTCTTCAGCTCGTGGCCGACATCGCTGAGCAGCTGCCGCTGCGAGTCGAGCGCATCGTCGAGTCGATCCAGCATGGCGTTCATCGTCGCCGCGAGCTCCGACACGTCGTCACGCCCCTCGATCGGCAGGCGCTCCGAGCGCGACTGGGCCGACACGCGCTCCGCCGTCTCGCGCATGCGCCGCAGCGGGCGCAGCAGACGACCGGCCGCGACCGTGCCGACCCCCGCGATGACGACGAGCACGATGCCGCCCGCGACGAAGAACACCCGAGCCGGGCCGTTGATCTCCGACAGCTCGGCCTCGACGTCGTAGGCCATGACGAAGAGCACGCTCTCGGCATCGGGGGCGCCGGGCACCTCGACAGGCGTGGCGAGGAAGCGCCAGACGACGCCCTCCTCGGCGTACGTCCCGAGCACGGGCTCGCGCCCGGCGGTCGTCCGCACCGCGAACGGGATGAATCCGGGCGCGCTGCGGAGGTCGACGTCGAGCGGCACCCCGGGCACGAACGCCGCCTTGCCGTCCACGACACCCGCGACCCCCGTGTTGTCGTCGGGGCTCATCCGCCGCACGATGTCCTCAGCGGCTTCGCGCGACGACTCCCAGGCCTGCGGCTCCTCCGGTGTCCCTGCCACGATGAAGCGGGCGGAGTCGAGGTTCGCGCGGAGGCGGTCGTCGATCTGAGCCATGATCGTGGCCTGCTCGACGATGTACACGGAGAGGCCGACCGCGGCCATCCCGAGCGCCGCGACGATGGTGATGACGGCGATGAGGCGCACGCGCACCGAGACGACGCGCCGCCGCCTCGGTCCGCCGTTCCCGTCCGCCACGGTCCCAGTATCGTCGCCGGGGCGCGCGCGACCGCTCGGATCCGGCGACCATAAGGGTTGTCTCATGTGCGGCTGTCGACCCGTTTAGGCGAGGCGCGCATCCTGGAGGGGAGAGGGAGGAGCCACGATGCGGAAGGCGATCGCGTACACCGTCATCGGCGGCATCGGCCTGCTCGCCCTCACCGGCGGCATCGTGGTCGCGTCGGAGGCGCTCGAGCAGCGAACGGATGGCGGACAGATCCTCGACGGCGGTGCGGTCACGGGCGACTACACGGGCGGGGCCGTCGGCCGCGACCTCCGCTCGGACCAGCGCGGAGCGACGCCCACGCCCACGCCGACGCCGACGACCGCACCGCCCGAGCAGACCGCGCCGCCGGCCCAGACCGAGCCCGAGCACCTGCCGCCGGCTCCCCCCGTCGAGGTCGATGACGATCCCGACACCGACGTCGATGACGACACGGACGTGGACGTGGACGACGACCTGGACGACGTCGACGACGACTGAGCCACCGGGCCCGCCTCGGGCGTTCGCCGCACTTCGCGGCGAACCCCCGCAGCCTCGGCCTCACCGCCCTGCCGTGACGGGGCTCCCGACTCGCCGCAGAAGGGCGCGCGCGACATCGTGCCATCCGTCGCGCTGTGCGTAGACACCGGCGAGCCGCAGCCGCGCCGCAGCGGAGTACGCCGGCACGCGTGCCCAGAGCGGGCCGTCGCCGACGCCGCGGCGGAAGGCCTGGCCGGCAGCGTCGGCCCGCGTGGTCGGCAGCAGCCCCTGCAGCACCCGCAGCTCCAGGTGCACGAGCAGGTTCGCCACATCGAGCGCGCGTTCGCCGATCGCGAGGGTGTCGACGTCGATGAGGCCGACGCGCGTGCGCCCCGCCGCGACGTCCCGCGCGGTGAACGAGCCGGATGGCACGAGCAGCTGCTTGTCGTGGAGGTCGCGATGGAGGACGCCGTCGACGCGTTCCGGCGGATCCGCCGCGAGCGCCGCCTCGACCGCGGCGAGCGCGTCGGCGACATCGTCCCCATCGAGCGCGCCGCCGACGGACGCCAGGGCACGGCGGATGGCGCGCATCTCGTCCGCGACGCCGTGGCGCGGGAGCCCCGCGGGGTCGAGCGCATGCAGCTCGGCGAGCCCCGCACCGACGCGCGTCCACACGGCGACGAGCGCGTCGTCGGAGACGGACGGGTCGGCCCCGGCGTCGAGGAGGGTCCGCTCGCCGACGCTCGCGAGGCGGAGGACACCGGCCGCGTCGTCGCGCGCGACCACCTGGGGCGACCGGAGCGTGCGCAGGCCCGAGACGCGCTCGGCGCGCTCCGCCACCTCGGCGAACCGTGCAGGCCGGACGAGCTTCACGAAGTCGCCGTCCGCTCGGCGGAGGACGGCGCGCCGCCCCGGCCGATGCGCGATGACGCGCGCCGACGCGAACGGTTCGACCGCCGCGGCCCCGGGAAGCGCCGCGTCCGCACGGAGCGCCGCGAGCCCGACGAGGCGCTCGCTCTCGGCGACGAGGTGCGCGACCTCCGCGTCCCAGTCGGCGATCCTCGCCCGGAACGGCTCCACGGCGCGCCGCAGCAGACCGGCGGCCGTGTGGGCGAGCAGGGCCGCCTCGTCGACAGCGCCGCCCGCTTCCCGATACCCCGCGACGAGCGCGGTGCCCGCGCGGCACGCGCTCTCGCCCCGGGCGATCGCATCGGCGGCCCACGAGCCCAGGTCGGACAGCGGGTCGCCCTCCCCCGCCCGATCGAGGTCGATCAGCCACGGGCGGCCGTCGGGGCCCACGATGACCTGGTCGATCGAGCAGTCGCCGTGCACGAGGGTGCGGACGCGCCGCTCCTCGAGCAGCGAGCGGATGGCGGCGGCCGCGCGGAGCGCGCGATCCTCGAGGGCGGGCAGCACGGGCGCGACCCCCGACGCCGCGGCGTCGAGTGCGCGCGCGAGAGCGCGCTCGATCCCCGGCGGACGCGCGCCATCCGCCGCCATGCCCTCTCGGGCCGGTGCCGTGTGCAGCCGCGCGAGCATTCCGCCCACGCGACGCTCCGCCTCCGGATCCGCGATCTCCGGCAGCGGCGTTCCGGCGAGCAGGTGGGTCTCGACGAGCCCGACGACCGCGTCGGCGCGGACGAGCGCGGCGGTCGGCACGAACATCTCGACACGATGCTGCGCCCGGATGGCCGACGCCGCGCGATCGGGCGCGTGCACCTTGACGATGACGCGGCAGCCTGCGCAGCGCGCGACCCAGCGACGGCCGGGCTTGTAGACGAGCACCTCCGCGTCCGGGTGCCGCTCAAGCGCGACGCGGATGCCCGGGAGCGCGCGGTCGGCGGCCGCGTCGACCACCGCGATCCCCCGCTCGGCATCGAGCAGGAGGAGGCCGTCGCCCGCGTGCGCGGCCATCCGCTCGAGCTTCCGGTGGACGCCGACGGGATACGCGACCGCCTGCGCCCGGATCGACCGGCTCGGGGTCTCGATGCGCACGCCCGCGACCGCCGAGGTGCCCGGCTTGAAGCGCAGGTACGTGGTCTCGACGCGCTGAACGGGGACCCCCGCGGCCTCGAGAGCGCGGTGCAGCGTGGCCGCATCGAGCACGAGGGGAAGCCCCGGCAGCGCGGTCTCGCGCGCGGCGAGCGCCGCATCGGCGGGCGCGAGGTGCGGGATCGGGTCACGCACGGGCGGCCTCGTTGAGGATCGCCAGCCGCGACCCCGCGCGGGCCAGCAGCTCGTCCGGACGCCCCTGCTCGACGATCCTGCCGCGCTCGAGCACGACGATGCGATCGCACGCGAGGGCGTCCTCGAGCGCGTGCGTGATGACGAGCGTCGTCCGCCCCTCGCTCAGCCGATCGAGCGCGGCCCGCACGGCCGCGCCGCTCGCGGCGTCCAGCCCTGTCGCGGCCTCGTCGAGGATGACGATGCGCGCGTCGCGGAGCACGGCTCGCGCGATCGCGATGCGCTGGCGCTGGCCGCCCGAGAGGGTGTCGCCGCGCTCGCCGACGAGCGTGTCGAGGCCCTCGGGCATCCGCGCCGCGAACTCGTCGACGCCCGCCGCGCGAGCGGCCCGCTCGACCTGCGCATCGGTCGCGTCGGGGCGGCCCATCCGGATGTTCTCGCGGATCGAGCCCGTGAACAGCACCGACTCCTGCAGGACAATCGCGATGCCGCTGCGCAGGGAGGCGAGCGTGTAGGCGCGCAGGTCGCGGCCGTCGATCATGACCGACCCGCGGACGGGGTCCTGGAGGCGCAGCAGCAGCGACGCGAGGGTCGACTTGCCCGACCCCGAGTGCCCGACGATCGCGACCCGCTCGCCGGCGGCGATGTCGAGGTCGACCTCGTGCAGGGCCGGCTCGCCGTCGCCGTACGAGGCGGACACGCGGTGGAAGGTCACCGCACCCGCCACGCTTCCCATGCGGTGGGCACCGGGCAGGTCGGCCAGGTCGCTGCGCGTCCCGACGAGGTCGAGGATGCGCTCGCCCGAGGCCGCTGCCTTCGCGATGCGGCCGGTGTACTTCGCGAGGTCGCGCATGGGCTTGAACGCGCCCTTGAGGTACTGCACGAACACGACGAGCTCACCCGGGGTGAGGTGGCCCTCGAGCACGCTCCAGCCGCCGACGAGCAGGACGGCGGCGGTCGCGACGCCCACGAGCAGATCGGTCGCGCGCTCGAGCCCGGCCGACAGCCGGGTCGCGCGGACGCCCTCGGAGAGCTCCCGCTCGTTCGACCGCGCGAAGTCGCGCTCGAGCGTGCCCTCGAGCGTGTAGGCCTGCACGACCTTGATGGCTCCGAACGACTCTCCCGCCGTGCCCGCGATCTCGCCCTCGCGGCGCCGCTGCACGCGCGCGGCGTCGGTGATCCGGCGCGACGCGCGGCGCGAGTGCAGGAGGAAGACGGGGAGGGCGGCGGCGACGACGAGACCCAGGCGCCAGTCGAGGACGAGCATGACCGCGAGCATCGCGACGAGCGTGACGACGTTGCCCACGAGCGGCATCGCGGCGGTGACGGCGACATCGCGGAGCTTGCCGATGTCGGAGACGAGCCGGTTGATGAGGTCGCCCGAGCGGGTTCCGGTGTGGAAGCGCAGGGGCAGGCGCAGCGCATGCGCGAAGACGTCTGCGCGCACGGCGTTCATGGCCCGCGTGCCGGCGAGGGCGAAGCACACCGTCATGAGGTACGACGCGAGCGCGCGCAGGCCGGCCGCCGCGACGACGGCGAGTGCGCACACGAGGAGCAGGGTGAAGATGCCCGGCTCCTGCGCCGCACCCGGCGCGATCACGGCGTCGATCACGACCTTGAGCGGCCACGGCTCGAGCAGCCGGAAGGCCACCTCCGCGAGCATGGCGACGAACCCGCCCGCGACGAGCCCGGCCTGCGGGCGGAGGTACGGCCGGAGGAAGCGGCCGAGGCGCCGCCCGCGCCCCGCCTCGGCGTCGCCGCGCCGACGGCTCACGCCGCCGCCTCCTCGTCCGGGTCGAGAGGGAGGCCGGCCGCGCCGAGGGTCCGGCGCACGACGTGCCGCCACGTCCGGGTCTGCGCCACGTCGTCTCGCGCGGCGTCGGCGAGAGCGCGGCGCAGCCCCGGGTCGGCGGCGAGGCGGTCGAGGGCCGCCGCGAGCGCCTCGGGATCGGAGGGCGGCACGAGCAGGCCCGTGCGGCCATCCGCGACGAGCTCGGGGAGCTGGCCGACCCGCGATGCGACCACGACCGCGCCCGAGGCGAGGTACTCGAGCACCTTGAGCGGAGAGAAGTACGGGTCTCCGTGCGCGGGGTACGGCGCGACGGCAGCGTCGAGGGCGGCGAGCTGCTCGGGCACGTCGGCGGGATCGACGGCCCCCGTGAACACCGTGCGGTCGGCGATGCCGCGCTCGACCGCCCGCCGCTCGAGGGCGGCGCGCTCCGGCCCGTCGCCGACGATCACGAGGTGCGCATCCGGGCGCCTCCGCGTGAGCAGGGCGAAGGCGTCGACGAGATGCTCCGTGCCGTGCCACGGCTTGAGAGTGCCGACGAAGCCGACCGTGAACGGCCGGCCAGCGGGTCGCGGAGCGGTCGCGAAGCGGTCGGCGTCGACGCCGTTGGGCTCGACGACGATCCGGGCGGCGGGCGCCTGCGTGCGCGCCCACGCCGCGACCGGCTCCGAGACGCACGTGACGAGCGAGGCATCGGAGATCACGGCGCGCGCGACCGCGTCGGCGGTGTCGGCGTGCACGAGGGAGCGGTGCCGCGCCTGCTCGATCGGAAGGGGCGCGTTGACCTCCAGGATCGAGGGGATGGCGGCCTCGCGCGCGAACGACGTGCCCGCGATCGCGAAGAGCGCGTACCGCTCGTACACGAGGTCGAACGGCCGATCGGCGTGCGCGGCGAGGAGAGCGCGACGGGTGCCCTCCTCCGCGGCCATGAGCATCCGCTCGCGCTGGCGCACGTCCGATTCCCCCGCGACGGGAGCAGGGTGCACGCGGAGGCGTCCGTCGTCGTGCGCGCGGGCGAGGGCGCCGCGAGGCTCGCCGCCCGCCCGTCGGCAGTGGAGGTCGACCTCGTGGCCGGCGGCGAGGAGCACGCGCAGCACCTCCTGCACGTGGACGGACGCGCCCTTCGCGCCGAACACGGGGATGCCGGGGTCGCCGCAGACGTAGGCGATGCGCATCAGGCCACCTCCTGCAGCGAGCGGGCGCGGGCGATCTCGTCGAGCTCGCGCGCCTGGCGCCGCACGTCGAACGTGCTCTCGACGAGCGCCCTGGCCCGCCGTGCGAGGGTCTCGGCGAGCGCGGGGGCGTCGAGGACGCGCGCGATCGCCGCCGCGAGCGCCGCGGGAGCGTGCTGCGGCACGACGAGGCCGGTCTCGCCGTGTCGCACCGCCTCCGTGATGCCCGTGACGTCGGTCGAGATGCAGGGCGTGCCGAGGGCCATCGCCTCGAGGAGCACGGTCGGCAGGCCGTCGGCGTTGCCGTCCGACCCGACGACGCACGGCGCCGCGAACACGCTCGCGCGCGCGACCTCGGCCCGCACCTCGCCCTGCGGCAGCGGGCCCGTGAACGTGACGAGGTCGTCGAGGCCGAGCGCGCCGACGAGCGCGCGCAGCTCTCCCTCGCGCTCGCCGGCCCCGACGATGCGGCACGGCACGGCGCGCCCGCCCTCGCGGAGAAGGTGCACGGCGGCGATGAGGTCGGCGAAGCCCTTCTTCTCGACGAGCCGCCCCACGGCGACGATCGAGGGCGAGGCGGGTCGGCCCGGCGCGTACGGGAAGCGGTCGAGGTCGAGGCCGTTGTAGACGCGGTGGATGGACGTGCGAGCCGCCGCGGGGTAGCGCTCGCGCAGGTGCCGCAGGTTGAAGTCCGACACGGTCACGACATGCGACGCGTCGGCGATCTTCCGATCGACGTCCTGCGGATCGACGCTCTCGTGGAAGAGGTCCTTCGCATGCGCCGTGAACGAGTACGGCACCCCGGTGAGGAGGGAGGCCAGGCGTGCGACGGTCGTCGCGAGGCTCGCGAAGTGCGCGTGCAGCGCCGTGATGCCCTCGCGCTCGACCGCGATCGCGAGCCGGATGGCCTGGGCCGCGTCCGCGACGTCGGCCGCGAGCAGCTCCTCGAGCACGTGCGGCACGCGCGGCAGCACGCCGTGCGCCTCGCCCAGGAGCTCCCACAGCTCGGACACGCGCGTCGGCCGGGGGATCTGCTCGACCGGCGCCGCGACGCGCGCGAGGGTGTCGTGGAAGCGGACGTCGACCGTGGGGCGCAGGGAGAAGATGCGCAGGTCGGCGCCGCGCTCCTCTCGCGCGATGATCTCCGACACGATGAAGGTCTCCGAGAAACGCGGGTACATCTTCACGACGTAGCCGATCCGCTCGGCGGTGCGCTCATGCGACATGGCGGCTCTCCTCGGTGCGCGTGCCGACGAGGTCGGCGAACAGGCGGGGCAGACGGCTGAGGCCGTCGAGGTCGATGGGCGGCGCCGGTCGCGGCGCGCGGCGGATGGCGCGCGCGGTCCACGCGGAGATCGCGTCGGGCGAGAGGTCGTCCGGGAGCACGACGTCGAGGGCGCCGCGCCGCGCGAGCGCCTCGGCGCGCACGAGCTGCTCGAGGCGCGGCTCGACGCGCGGCACGACGAGCAGCGGCGCTCTCGCGGCCAGCGCCTCGCACACCGTGTTGTAGCCGCCCATCCCGACGACGGCGGCGGCGCGCGCGATGAGGCCCGCGGCGTCCGGCGCGGAGCGCACCACGCGCAGATCGTCGCGCTCGGCCGCGATCGCGCGCAGCGCGTGCACCGCCGGGTCGGGCATGTGCGGGCCGGCGATGACGACACCGCGATGTCCCTCCGGCAGGCGCGAGCGGGCGAAGGCGTGCGCGACGTGCGCGCCATCCTGCCCCGCGCCGACCATCGCGAGCACGAACGGCTCGTCGGCGCGCGTGCGCATCCGCGGCGCCGGGCGCCCATGCGCGAGGTAGCCCGTGTACCGCACGCGCGCGGGGGTCTCGAGCCCGGCGAGGGGGTCGTGCACGTCGCGGTCGCCGTAGACCCACACCTCGTCGTACCAGGCCGCGAGCGCCACTGCCCCCTCGGCCTCGCGCCACTCGCGCGCCGCGGTGTGCGCGTCGTCGAGCACGTCGCGGATGCCGAGGACGACGCGCGCGCCGTGCGCGCGGACGGCGTCGAGGGCGGGCTCGAGCTCGCCGCGGAAGCCGCGCGGGTGCTTGTCGACGATGAGCACGTCGGGGCGGAACGAGGCGAGGGCGGCGTGCAGCACGGCGGTCCGCATCTCGGAGAGCTGCGCCGGGTCGACCGAGAGGTGCCGCGCGCCGTACCTCCCCGCGCCGTCCTTGGCGAGCGCGGGCAGCGACACGATGTCGCATCCGGATGGCCGTCCCGCGTGCGCGGCGTCGGGAGCGCTCGTGAGGAGCAGGAGGTCGGGCGCCTCGTCCATCCCGCTCAGCGCATGCGCGATGGCGAGGTTGCGGCGGATGTGACCCAGGCCCTGTGCGTCGTGCGAATAGAGCGCGACGCGCAGGCGGCCCTGGCCATCCGTCGTGTCGCGGATCGGGGTGCGGCGTCTCGTCTCGTCTCTCACGGACTCCACGATGGCGCTGCGCCATGAGGCGCCTGTGATGGGAACGTGAGGAGAGTCTTAGACGCCCGTCAGGCCTCCGCGGCGCGGTGCGCGCGAGCGGGGATCTGGGTGGCGAGCTTGCCGCCGCTCACGTCGATGAGCGTGCCCGTGACGTAGCGCGCCGCCGGGCTCGCGAGGAATGCGACGACGTCGGCCACCTCGTCGGCCGTCCCCCAGCGGCGGAGGGTGAGCGTGTCGAGCAGCTCGTCCTGCTGCGCGGCGGGCATGTCCGCGAAGCCGTTCATCGCGGTCGGGACCATGCCCGGCGCATAGGCGTTGACGGTGATGTCCCACGGGCCGAGCTCGCCGGCGAGCACGCGGGTGAGCTGGACGACGGCCGACTTGGTCGCGGCGTAGGCGCCGCCGCCGATCGCCGGCACGATGGCCGCGAAGGACGCGGCGTTCACGATGCGCCCGGCGCCTGCGCGCTTCATCGTCGGGATCACCGCCTGGCACATCCGGAGGAGGCCCACGACGTTCACGTCGAAGCAGGCGCGGACGGCGTCGAGATCGGCGGTCTGGAGCGGGCCGGTGAGGTTGATGCCCGCGTTGTTGACGAGGACGTCGATGCGCGCGGTCGCCGCGAGCACGCGCTCGACGGCGGCGGCCACGTCTGCGTCCGAGGTGATGTCGCACGCGATGCCGGTGATGCCCTCGCCGACCTCGGCGACATCGCGGTCGACGGCGAACACCGTGTCGCCCTCGCGGGCGAGGCGCTGGGCGATGACGGCGCCGATGCCGCGGCCCGCGCCGGTCACGATGACGGTCCTGCTCTCGGACATCCGATCTCCTCATGTCATACTTCATTGCATGGTGACGAGTTCAGATCATACTTCAAAGCGCCGCGTGCTCGTCACGGGTGCCGGTTCAGGCACCGGACGCGCCGTCGCGGAGGCGCTCGCGTCGACGCACGACCTCGTGCTGCTCGGCCGCCGTGCCGACCGCCTCGCGGAGGCCGCGGACGCCGCACGCGCAGCCGGCGCCGCGGTGACGGCGCGCGCCTTCGACGTCACGGCGGATGACCCGCGCGCCCTGCTCGACGAGATCGGGCCGGTCGACGACCTCGTGCTGTCGGCGGGCCTCAACGCGCCCCGCCGCGCGTGGGCCGATCAGCGCATGGACGAGTTCGAGGCCATCGTCGCGACGAACCTCACGGCGCCCGCCCGGATGATCGACGCGGCCCTGCCTGCCCTGCGGGCGGCGTCGGGCACGGTCGTGATCGTCTCGTCGATCGCGGCCTGGAAGACCTCCCCGGGGGCAGGCGTGGCGTATCGCGCGAGCAAGCGCGGCCTCCGCGCGCTCTCGGACTCGCTCAACGAGCAGGAGGCCGCGCACGGGGTGCGCGCGTCGATCGTGTGCCCGGGCGACATCGACACGGAGTTCCTGCACCAGCGGCCGAATCCGCCGCGCGGAGCTGCCCTCGAGGTCATGCTGTCGCCCGCCGACGTGGCGCGGGCCATCCGGTTCATCCTCGACAGCCCGCCGCACGTGCGGATCGACGAGCTCGTGATCAGCCCGCTCGGCACGGTCGCGCGATGACCTCGCTCGTCGCGGGCGTCGTCGACGCCCTCGGCGCGGACATCTGCGCCGGGCGGCTCGCGCCCGGAACCGCGCTCACCCTCGAGGCCGTGCAGGAGCGCACGGGCGTCTCGCGGCCGGCGGCGCGCGAGGCGATGAGCGCGCTCGCGACGCTCGGGCTCGTCGCCCCTCGGCGCCGGATCGGCTTCGAGGTCGCCGACCCGGAGCGGTGGCAGCGGCTCGCGCCGGAGGTCATGCGGTGGCGTCTCGCCGGGCCGGCTCGCGATGCCGTGACCGCCGAGCTCACCGCGCTGCGCGCTCTCATCGAGCCAGCCGCCGCGCGCGCGGCCGCCTCGGCGGCCTCGGCGTCGGACCGCGCCGAGATCGCCGCGCGGGCCGGCGCCCTCTGGTCGGCGGCGGCAGGAGCCGACCGCGAGGCGTTCGTCGCCGAGGACCGCGCCCTCCACACGGCCGTGCTCGCGGCATCCGGCAACAGCCTCTTCCGGGCGCTCGGCGGCCTCCTCGCCGAGTCGCTTCCCCCGCGCGCGCCCGACGCCGCGCACATCTCGCTCGAGGCGGCCCGCCGCCATCTCGAGCTCGCCGAGGCGATCACGGCCAGGGATGGCGAGCGCGCGGCGGCCGCGGCGCACGCGATCGCGGCGGCCGACGGCCCGTGATCGCCCTCCGCGCATCGGTCAGGAATCGAGAAGCCGCGGGCCGAGGCCATCCCTAGCCTGGGTTCATCAGGGACGAACCCGACCGAGAGGAGAGCAGGGATGACCGCATCGGATGGCCTCAGCAAGGAGGAGCGCGACGCCGTCAAGCAGCGCGCGAAGGAGCTGCGCGAGCAGGAGAAGGCGGGCAAGAGCCGCGCGGCGGGCGAGAAGGCCGTGCGCGACGCCATCGCGAAGCTCGAGGACGACGACAGGGCGCTCGCGGAGGGCTTCTTCCGCGTGGTGTCCGACGTCGCGCCTCACCTCGTGCCGAAGACCTACTACGGAATGCCGGGCTTCGCGAACGCCGAGGGCAAGATCGTCGTCTTCCTGCAGCCGGCGGCGAAGTTCAAGGCGCGGTACGCCACGATCGGCTTCGAGGACCGTGCCGCTCTCGACGACGGCGACATGTGGGCGACCGCGTTCGCGGTGCGCGCCTGGACGCCGGAGGTCGAGCAGCGGGTCGCCGAGCTCGTGCGCCGCGCGACGAGCTGACATCCGTGGCGAGGGAGGGCGGCGTGCCCGCCCTCCCTCCGCTCACGCGGGCTGGGCTTCGCGCGGGGCCGCCGTGTCCTCGAGCTCCTCGACGCTGCGGTGCGCGCCCTCGCAGAGGAGTAGCGTGCAGACCCCGAGCACGAGGCACGTGAAGATGCAGTACACCGCGACACCGGTCGGGTTGCCGCCGAAGACGACGAGCAGGCCGCTCGCGCGAGGGCGCTCGTGCCGGCCATCCTCAAGGAGGGTCCCGTCGACGCAATCGTCGCGCTCACCGGCCGACATGCGGCCGGTGCGGCGGCCGGATCGCTGGAAGCCGGCCTGCGGATTCCCGCCGACACGATGGTCGTCGCGGCATCCGACTCGGCGCAGACGCGGTTCGGACGCCCCGCGATCTCGGCCCTCGAGCATCCGCACCGCGAGATCGGCAACGCGCTCGTCGAGATGCTGCACGACATCATCTCCGGGCGCCCGCAGGAAGCGCCGAGGGCGCTCCAGTCGACCTACCGCCGCCGCGCGTCCACGGCGCGCGACGTGGTGTGAGGGTTCACTGTCTCGGCCGTTAAGCGGAGCGAGCGGGTCGGGATTCACCCCCCTCGGTCGTTGAGCGGAGCGAGGTTCCCTTCTCGGTCGTTGAGCGGAGCGAGCGCCAGCGAGCGCAAACGAAACGCCGCAAGCCGATCCCGGGAGCCGCCGCCTCGAGACGGCCGCGCGCACGCAGGACACGCGCGAACGGAGCATGTCTCGCTCTCGGCGGCCATAGGTAAGCTTTTCACTTACCTACACGGATCAATGTCGGTGCTTCACGGTAAGGTTCTCCCACGGAGTCACTGGCACAACAGGGCCCGGAGAGCAAGAAATCTTCGAAGAATCTTCGAGAAATGTCTTGCACCTGGTCGTAGTTGTGTTCTATCATGGGGTATGGCCTTCCCGTGGGCGCCCGATGAGGGGCAGGATGATCCGGCCGGCGCGGTGTGCGCCGCGGTCGGGCTGCTGGACGGGCTGTTCACACGGGTGGGGGAGGTGACGTCGGGCGATCTCGCGGGATTCACCGCGCAGCTGGAGCAGCTGGGGCGGGTCGTGGACGCGCTGCGGGTGCGGGCGGCGGGGGAGGTCGCGTGGCGGTCCCGGCGGGGCCTGGAACGGCCCCTCGCGGGAGAGCTGGGCTGTCGGGACGGGCGGGAGCTGCTCGAGCGGCTCACCGGGATCCCCGGGCCGGCGGTGTCCGCGCGGGTGCGGCTGGATGAGGCCACCCGGGACCGGGAAGGCCCCACCGGGCTCCCCGTCCCGCCGGCGCACCCGGCGGTGGCCGCGGCGGTGGAAGCGGGCCTGCTCGGGGTCGAGCCGGCGGCGCTGATCGTGAAGGCCGTCGCCACCGCCCGCCGCGGCGCGCCCGCCTCCGAGGCCGACAAGCTCGAGGTCATGGAGCGTCACCTCGTCGGGATCGCCACCGGCGCGATCGCGACCGACCTGGACGAGGCCGCACCCCCGGCGCAGATGACCTCCGCCTACCCGGACGGCACGGCCGCGGCCGTGCCGTGGAGCGTCGTGAAAGCCCACGCGGACGCGTGGGTGGACGTCCTCACCGCGGACGGGCTCCCGCCCGACCCCGAACGCCCCATCCGCAACCGCACCCTCACCCTCACCCCCCTGCCCGACGGGGCCTTCCGCGTCAACGGCACCCTCGTCCCCGAAGCCGGCGCCCTCCTGCAGAACCTCCTCTCCGCCCACACCAACCCCGCCCGCCACGTCACCTTCACCCCCACCACAGACCGCGACGACGAAAGCGGCGCGGCCGACGCCGACAACGGCGCCCACGGTGCGGCCGAGGCCGACAACGGTGCGGACGGTGCGGACGCGGCCGCAGGAGACTGCGCGGCAGGCGCAGCGGCGAGCGATGGCGCGGACGCGGATGGCGATGGCGGGTTCTTCGACGGGATCGACACCGAGACCCGCAACGACACGGACCCGTGGGGACCGGACGAGATCATCCACGACCCCCGCACCCCCGGGCAGAAGCGCCACGACGCGTTCTTCGCGATGATCCAGGCCGCCTCACGCGCCGCAGAGACCCCCACCCTCGGCGGCGCCGCCCCCACCGTCATGATCCACATCACCGCCGACGACCTCACCACCACAGACACAGACCCCAGCGGCGACCGCGACGGCGTGCATGACACCGCGGCCCACGGCCCGGGTTCCGCGTTCGCCCGCCCGCGGCGCGGCATCGCGCACCTCGACGGGGTCGACGCGCCCGTCCCGGCGACCGTGGCCCGCCGGATCGGATGCACCGGAGACATCCTCCGCGCCGTCTTCAGCCCCGAAGGACGCATCCTCGAGCTGCGCAGCATCCAACGCTGCTTCACCCCCACCCAGCGCAAAGCGATCGTCGCGCGCGACGGAGGCTGCATCATCCCCGGCTGCACCATCCCCGCCGCCTGGTGCGAGATCCACCACGTCCAAGACCACGCCCGAGGCGGACCCACCGAAACCGACAACGGCGTCCTGCTCTGCTGGTGGCACCACCACCACCTCGACACCTCCGGCTGGAACATCCACATGCACCACGGCGTGCCCTACATCGCCGCCCCCAACTGGATCGACCGACACCACCGCCACCGACCAGCACCCACCTCCCGAACCCGACTCCACGCCAAACTCACCCAACACCTCAGATGCTGACAACCGCGGGATCCGCAGTGAACCGCGTACCATGACCGCTGCTCGACCGCGCGGCCATCTACTCGCAGAGCCACAGAGGCAGACGCACCATGAAGAGCTCCGACAGTCGCGTCACCATTCGGCTGCCCGGATCGACCGTCTGGGCCGCGGCCAGGTACGCCATCGCGAGCGGTCGCTGCCCGCGCGCCCAGTGCAACCAGGCGAGCACGCAGAAGATCGGCACATCGAACAGAGCCGGCGCCAATGCTGCGGTCAGGCGCAGCACCTGGATGCCGCGGCACGCGCGCGATGTCGATGGCGCGCCGAGCCTCACCGCGAAGCACCCTTGCGAGTGGCGCGAACGTCGGCGGCGGCTGGGGCAGGACGACGTCGCCGTCAGCGTCGAGTCCGACCCGCTCGAGGCACGCCGTCAGCTCGGCGAAGCGCGGAACGTTCGCGTCCGCCATCGCCACGCCGAAGGCGACCTGCAGAGCAACCGCGAACGTGACGCCCGGAACGAGAGTGAGAAACAGCAGCTGCCCGTGCTGCTCCGGGCTGATCTCGGGGCCATCCTCATCGAGCATCGTCTCGACGAGCGCCACGAGAGCCGCGAAGACGCGCTCATTCGTCGGCACGTCGAGCTGATCCTCTCGGATGTGCTTCTGCGCCACCGTGAGACAGAGGGTCGGAAGATCGTCGAACAGATCAGTGATCTCCTCGAGCACGACGTCGCGCTCCTCCTCGCCGACGTACGGAAGATGGAGGGGAGGTCGGTCGGGCAGGAACCCGGAGGTGCTGAGCGCGCTCATCCCCTCATCGTGAAGCGGCGAACGACCCGGTCACCGCGCCGAGGGACGGTCCGAGGACGACGCGCGGGCGGACGAGACCCTGTGCACGCGGCGAGAGGATGGTCACATGAGCTACGAGGTCGACGAGACGGTCTTCGAGTACACGGCCCGCCGAGTTCGACTCGCCGCGAACGCGCAGTTCGATGCGCTCGTCGACGCGTTCGAGGCCGCGGTGCCTTCCCTGTCCGAGGCGGATGCCCGTGCGCAGCTCTCCGGCGATTGGGCCGCATTCATCCGCGGCCTGCAGTGGGAGTCGCCGAGCGGCTTCGTGCGTCTTGCGACCTCTCGCCCGAGCGATCTCCTGCAGCACGCGGGAAGCACGACGCGGAGCGTCGTCTGGACGATCGCGCACCACGGCATCGCCGCGCGACTGCACCGCCTCGATCCCGGCGCGATCCTCTCCGCCCACGTGCGCGTCGAGGCGCACACGACCGCGCAGCCCGGCACCATCCTGACCTTCGATGTGCCGAGCGCGCGCCTGCGCTCCTTCGAGATCAACAAGGTGACGCAGGGCGGAGCCGAGCTCGACCGCGCACTCGGCGACCTCATCGAGGATCTCGGCTTGCCGCGCCCGGCGGCCCTGCGGCGCTGACCGCCGCCCCGGGATAGCCTGGGCGGCGATGTTCAACAGCCCGCTCTCCGCGTCGCCGTACGAGGTGCTCGGCGTTCTCCGCTCGGCCGACGACGAGGAGCTCCGCCGGGCGTATCGCCTGCAGCTGCGGCGCACCCATCCCGATACGGGCGGCGACGCCGCCGCGTTCATCCAGGTGCAGCGCGCGTGGGAGCTCGTCGGCACACCCGAGGCTCGCGCCGCGTACGACCGCGATGACGGCGCGCAGCTGCAGTGGGCGGGGCGACGCACAACGGGCCGACGGGACACGCGACCCCGGACACGCTCGCACGGAGCCGCGGGAGCCTGGCGGCGCAGGCGCTACCTCGCGATGGCGGCTGAGTGGGCCGGAGAGGTCGCCGACCCGTACGCGCCCGCCTTCGTCCGGTCGGCGCCGCGGGAGCTGCGGCGGATGCTCGCCGACGCCCTCGCCGAGGAGGACACCGCGGCGATGATCGATGAGCTCGGCATGGGCTTCACGGCCTGGCACGACGTCGCGACGACGGCGGACGCGGACGACAAGCTCGACCATGTCGTCCTCAGCCCGACCGGCCTCTACGGCCTGACGAGCGAAGACTTCGGCCGCCCGGTCGCGTTCCGCGGCGGCGAGGTCATCGGTGAGGCGACCCCCGTCGCCGACCTGCTCGCGCGCATCCGCTCGGTCTCGCGCGCCGCGCGCGTCCGCTTCGGCGGCGCCGTGTTCGTCCTCCCCGACGACGACCTCGCCGACCCGGTCGTCGTGCTCGGCTCCGTGAAGGGACTGCCTGTCGCCGCCGTCCGCCGCAGCGCGCTGCGTGCGGTCCTCCGCGCCGGCATCCCCGGCGCGCAGATCGTCGGGGGCAACGTGCTGTTCGACGTCCGCACGCGCCTCGAGAGCGCCATCCGGTTCGTCTGACCTCGGACCGCGGCGCCTCGCCCGCGCATGCTCGAGCACGGATGGGCCGTCGCGCGCTCAGTAGGATGGCGCTGTGTCCGGCGGATCGCGTTCGCGGAGGCTCCTCATCGAGCTCGACGTCGACCGCGCGCGGGCGCTGGACGCCCTCGCGGAGCTGTACCACGCGACGCCGGAGCGGATGATCGTCTCATGGGCCGAGTACCACATCGACCGTCTGAGCGCGGGCCAGACGCCCGACAGCATCCCCTCCGGATGGCGGCCGGACGCCGGCACCTGACATGACCGACGAGGAGCGGTCGGCCGCTGATTCGCGGGAGGCGCGGCGACGGATCCGGGCGGCGAAGCGGTGGATGGGGATCGACATCACGGTGGATGACGCCGGCCGCGTCCGCATCGCGGACACGGACGCGGAGCGCGAGGGCGCATTCGAGGACTATGACCGCATGATCGCCATGGAGGCGCGCGGACACGTCCTGTCCGACGGACGGACGTGGAACCAGCGGTGGCTGAACACGTTCCGCAACATCCGCTCCCGCAGCGAGAACCCCGAGCCGCGAGTGGCGTACATCATCCGCCGCCGCAGAGAGGCGGGCCTGCCTGACCTGACCGAGGACGACGTCAGGCCCTCGGCCGAGCGGGGCTGACCTCGGACCGGAGGCGTCGCCTCAGTCGCCCCCGCCGAACTCGCTCACCGGCGCCATGTCGGCGAAGCGCGAGTAGTGGCCCTGGAACGCGACCTCGATGTTGGCGGTCGGGCCGTTGCGGTGCTTCGCGACGATGATCTCGGCGCCGCCCGGGTTGTCGTTCTTGTCGTACACCGACGGGCGGTGCAGCAGCATGACCATGTCGGCGTCCTGCTCGATCGAACCCGACTCGCGCAGGTCGCTCACCTGAGGCCGCTTGTCCTGGCGCTGCTCGGGCCCTCGGTTCAGCTGCGACAGCGCGATGACCGGCACCTGGATCTCCTTCGCGAGCAGCTTGAGCGCACGTGAGAACTCCGACACCTCCTGCTGACGCGACTCGACCTTCTTGCCGCTCGTCATGAGCTGGAGGTAGTCGATGATGACCATCTTGAGCCCGGCCCGCTGCTTGAGCCGCCGGCACTTCGCGCGGATCTCGACGAGCGTCATGTTCGGGCTGTCGTCGATGTACAGCGGCGCGTCGTTGATGCGTCCGCGCGTCGCGGCGACGGTCGTCCAGTCGCGCGAGTCGAGCGTGCCCTTTCGCATCGACTGCAGAGGGATGGCGCCTTCCGCGCTGAGCAGGCGCATCGCGATCTCGCTGCGCCCCATCTCGAGCGAGAAGAAGATCGTCGGCATGTCGTTCTTGATCGCCGCCGCGCGCGCGAAGTCGAGGGCGAGGGTCGACTTTCCCATCGCCGGTCGCGCCGCGATGATGATCATCTGCCCGCCGTGGAGGCCGTTCGTGAGCTGATCGAGCTCGCTGAACCCGGTCGGGATGCCGGTCATCTGGCCGTCGCGACCTCGTGCGGCCTCGATCTCGTCGACGGCCGCGTCGACCGCGACCGTGAGCGGCACGTAGTCCTCGGTCTGCTCGGTGCCCGTGACGTTGTAGATCTCGGCCTGGGCCGCATTGACGAGCTCCACGGCCTCGCCCTGACCCTGATAGCCCATCTGCGCGATCTTCGTGCCCGCGTCGACGAGTCGGCGCAGCAGGGCGCGCTCCGACACGATGCCCGCGTAGTAGCCCGCGTTCGCCGCCGTCGGCACGATCGACGTCAGCGAGTGCAGGTAGTCGGCCCCGCCCGCGCGCTGGAGGTCGCCCGTCTTGATGAGCTCGTCGGTCACCGCGACGACGTCGGTCGGCTCGCCGTGCGAGTAGAGCGAGAGGATGGCCTCGAAGATCACCTCGTGCTTCGGCACGTAGAAGTCGGGGCCGCGCAGGGTCTCGATGACATCGGCCACCGCGTCCTTCGACAGGAGCATGCCGCCCAGCGTGCTCTGCTCCGCGATGACGTCGTGCGGCGGGGTCCTGTCGCGTTCCCGAGGCCCCCCGAGACGGTCCTCCCCGATTTCAGCGATCGACACGCGCCCTCCTCTTCCGTTCCCCCGCGGGGGTGATCTGCTTCATGACACCAGCGACCACCGACACCGCCCCGACGAGGCTATGGGCAGCCACCCGCACCTTCAACGCGGCCTGTGGATAACTCTGTGGAGGGCCTGCGCAAAACGCCGTGGAGGGTGTGGAATCGCCCTGTGGAGAGAAAAGACTCGCCCGGGAGATCTCTCCACCGAAACGCCGCCTGACCTGGCCATCCTGTTTCGCACACCCTGTGGATGGATGTGTGATTAAAGGAGCACTTGAAGGTTTGTGGTAGGCCGTTCGCACTGTGTACAACCGCGCCTCCGAGAGTCCGATATGACGGCCAGGAGACCCGTCGCGAACACGACGAAGCGGCGCGGAGCCGATGGCTCCGCGCCGCTTCCGGCGTTCGCGAGAACTTACTTCTTGAGCGCGACGACCTGCAGCGAGATGACCGCGGTCACCTCGTCGTGCAGACGCACGAGCGCCTCGTGGTCGCCGACGGCCTTGATGGGCGACGGCACCGTGATGGTGCGCTTGTCGAGCTGGCCGAGACCGGCCTCCGCCACCGCGTTCGCGATGTCGGCCGGCTTGACCGAGCCGAACAGACGGCCCTCGGCGCCGGCCTTGACCGACAGGCGCACGCGGGCGTTCTCGAGGGTGTTCTTCAGGGCGACGGCGTCGTCGTGCGTCGCGATGGCACGAGCCTCGCGGGCCGCGCGGATGTCCGCGACCTGCTTCTCGCCACCGCGGCTCCACGCCACCGCGAAGCCCTGGGGGATGAGGTAGTTACGGGCGTAGCCGTCCTTGACCTCGACCACGTCTCCGGCGCTGCCCAGGCCGTCGACCTCGTTCGTGAGAATCAGCTTCGACATGGGTGCTCCTTAGCGGCCAGCGCCTGCGTAGGGCAGGAGCGCCATCTCGCGCGCGTTCTTGATCGCACGGGCGATCAGACGCTGCTCCTGCACCGAGACACCGGTGATACGACGGGCGCGGATCTTGCCGCGCTCCGAGATGAACTTGCGAAGGGTCGCGACGTCCTTGTAGTCAATGACGCCGACCCGGATCGACTTCGCGGGAGCGGCGTTCTTCGCGCCCTTCCGCGGCTTGCGGCGGTCGCCGCTCGACTTTCCAGCCATGTTGGGTCCTTTGAAAGTGTGAGTTCTGAATCAGAACGGGGTGTCGTCCGAGAACGACCCCGGGGTGCTCCATGCATCGGCGCCGGACTGGCCGGGTGTCGCCCAGGGCTCCTCCGAGACCTGCTGCTGCGGGCGCTGCTGCTGGCCGTAGCCGCCGCCAGCGCTGCCGCCGCCGTAGTTCCCGCCGACGGCGTTGTTCCCGCCGCCGTAGTTGCCGCCGCCGCTCGATGCGGCGCGGGTCACCTGTGCCGTCGCGTAGCGCAGCGAGGGGCCGATCTCGTCGACCTCGAGCTCGATGGAGGTGCGGCGTTCGCCCTCCTTCGTCTCGTAGGAGCGCTGACGCAGACGGCCCTGCGCGATGACGCGCATGCCCTTCGTCAGCGATCCGGCGACGTGCTCGGCGAACTCGCGCCACACGCTGGCACGGAGGAACAGGGCTTCGCCGTCCTTCCACTCGCCGGACGCGCGATCGAAGTTGCGCGGCGTCGAGGCGATCGTGAAGTTCGCCACGGGCAGGCCGTTCTGCGTGTAGCGCAGCTCGGGGTCAGCCGTGAGGTTCCCCACGACGGTGATGACGGTTTCGCCAGCCATGGTGCGTTAGGCCTTCGCCGCCGTCTTGCGAGCCGCCTTCTCCTCGGCGCGCTTCGCCTCGGCAGCCACCAGGGCGATGGCCTCCTCGGCGCGCAGCACCTTGGTGCGCATGATCAGCTCGTTGAGCTTGAGCTGGCGGTCGAGCTCGACCGTCGCCTCGCTCGTCGCGGTGAAGTTGACGACGGCGTAGATGCCCTCGTTCTTCTTCTGGATCTCGTATGCCAGACGGCGCTTGCCCCAGATGTCGACGTTCTCGATCGATCCACCGCGCTCGGTGATGACCGACAGGAACTTGTCGAGGTGTGCGGGGACCTGGCGCTCGTCGACCTCAGGCTGGATGATCACCATGAGTTCGTACTGGTGCGTCACTTACCCACCTCCTTCGGACTTGAACGGATGCCGGGCATTTCCCGGCACCAGGAGGGTGTGTTGCACGTTGTGCGGACGTGATCGCAGACAGGGCTGCCGTCGCACAACCTTCATAGCGTACCCGATCCGAGGGCGAAGACCCAAGCCCCCTTCCTGCGCCGACGCGCTCCCCGGGCACTTCCTCCCGCGAACTCCCGCCTCTTCGCCCCGGGGAAGGAGCTCGATACACCGCTGGATGCCACGGCATCCGTTGACGCCGCGCGCGCCCCGTCGCTAGACCGGAGGCAGAACGCCCGTCCGGGATCGTCTCGCTCGGGCCGACGAAGGGGGAGGTACAGACCATGGACTGGTCCGGAATCACCGCAGGGATCGGCGACATGCTCGCCGGTGTCGGGAGCTTCATCCTGCAGCTCATCGTTTTCCTCGTCATCCTGCTGATCGGATGGCTCATCGCGAAGAGCATCGCCAAGGCGCTCGAGTACCTCTTCAAGAGGATCGGATTCCAGCGGCTGCTCGACAAGGCCGGCATCACGAAGCTGCTCGCGCCGACGGGCATCGACCCGCTGACGCTCGTCGTCAAGCTCGTGTACTACTTCGTGCTCCTCATCGCGCTGCTGCTCGCGCTGGGCGCGTTCGGCCCTGACAACCCCGTGTCCGGGATCGTCACCGAGATCATCAGCTGGCTGCCTCGCGTGCTCGTCGCGGTCGTGATCGTCATCGTCGTCGCCGCGATCGCGAACTTCGTCGGCGACCTCATGCGACCCGCGCTCGCGAGGTTCCGCTTCGGGTCGATCCTCACGAAGATCGTCGTCATCTCGATCATCGCCATGGGCGTCATCGCCGCGCTCAACCAGATCGGCATCGCCGTCACGGTGACCATGCCCATCCTCGTCGCCGTGCTCGCCGCCATCGTCGGCATCGCGATCGTCGGCATCGGCGGCGGGCTCATCGCCCCGATGCGCTCGCGCTGGGAGAAGTGGCTCGGCGCCGTCGAGGGCGAGCTGGGCAGGGCCGACACGACGGCCGCGACGTCGGTGCCCGGCCCGCCGAGCACCACGCCGCCGACCCGTCGCGAGGCGACGACCCTTCCGCCCGAGCCGGGCACGCAGCTGCCGCCGCAGCCGCCCGCCGTCTGAGCGGACCCGCCGGCGCGCTCCTTCGCGTCGGCACGGATGCCGCGGCTCGATCATCGGGGGACGATCGGGCCGCGGCATCCGCATGCGAGCGAGACACCCGGCGCACGCACCGCGAGCAGCGGCCGTTCCGGCGCGCGCACCGCGAGCGCCACGGCGATCCCGGCGGATGTCCGCGGGCGGCTACGCGCGGAGGCGGCGGCGCAGCGCGGCGACGGTCTCGGGAGTGCCGCCCGCCGCGAGGAACCACGCCTCGGCGCCGCCTCGCGAGGCGAGGTCGTCGAGGAACCCCTCCATCGCCGCCGCCGGCGCCGACAGGATCTCCTTCGGGATGTCGAGCGCGAGCTGCACGCCGACGGTCCGCGCCGCGACCGTGCGCCGTGCGCGGGCGTGCACGTGCGGCATGTTCTCGGCCGTGCGGACGTAGTCCGCGACGATCTCATCGCCCGGCACGCCGACGAGGGCGAGAGCGAGCGCGACCGTGACGCCCGTCCGGTCCTTCCCCGCCGTGCAGTGGACGAGGACGGGGCCATCCGCCCGCGCGATCTCCTCGACCGCGCGCACGAGCAGCGCCGCGGCCTCGCCCTCGAGCATCGAGGCGTACATCCCGCCGAGCCCCGCGCGCAGGAACGCCGCGACCTCCTCCTCGTCGGCGTCCATGGTGGCGCGGCCGCCCAGGAGCGGCAGGTCCACCACCCGGCACACGCCGAGCAGCGGATGGTCCTCGCTCTTCTCGGCGTCGTCGCGGAGGTCGACGACGACGACGGGCGGCCACTCCCCCACCTCGGGGGCGTCGTCGCCCGAGTGCGGGGCGTCGCTGCGCAGAAGCACGCCCGGCCGCACGCGCGCGGTCGACGATGCGACGTCGCGGAGGTTCACCAGGCCTCGGGGGATCTCGCGGATGCTCATTCGTCCTCCTCGTGGGCGGCGTCGGCGGCCGGAGGGTCTGCGGCCATCCCCCGCCAGGCTACGCGGACGGCGTTCTCGCAGCGCGCGACGGCGGCGGGATCGTCGAAGTTCACACCCCGCACGACGAACTGATAGTAGAAGACGCCGTTGATGAGGTCGATGCACGCGTCGATGTCGAGATCGTCGCGCAGCTCGCCCCGGCGGACGCCCTCGGCGAGCAGCGCGGCGACGCCGCCGCGCCGTCGCGCGACGTGCGAGCGCCAGTACGCCTGCGCGAGCTTGCGGTCCGTCATCGCGAGCCGCAGCCGCATCCGAAAGCGCTCCTCGGTGTAGCCCGGCCCCGCCGATCCGGTCGTGTACGCCGCGAGGAGCGCCGCGAGCAGGTCGTCACCCAGCGGGATGCGCGGCGCCTCGCGCCCGACGTCGAGGGCCGCCGCGAGCAGATCGGTCATGCTCGGCCACCGCCGGTAGAGCGCGGCGCGGCTGACGCCGCTCAGCTCGACGACCCTGCTGACGGTCACCTCCTCGCCGCGCTCGAGCAGCTCGACCGCGGCGGCGAGGATCCGCGCGTCGTGTCCCTCGGCACGCGGGCGACCGGGCCGTCGAGCCGACGTCGCGCCGCCCTCCGCGATCCCGCTCCGCTCGACACGACGAGCGGATGGCGCGGCGCCGGCCCGCACGGAGGCTGCGGTCGCGCTCATGCGGCGAGCGCGCGCTCGCGCAGGCGGCCGATGAGCGCGTCGGTGAGGCCGGCGGAGCGGAGCGGAGCGAGCGGATCCCCGTGGCGCGTCGCGAGCGCGCCGAGCAGGCCCCGCATGGGCGCCGGCGAGAACTCGGCGCGAGCGGCCGCGCGGGCCGCGTCATCGAGATCGAATCCGTATCGCGCCATGAGCGGCTGCATGACCGGCGCGATCCGCCGCATGATCGCTGCGGTGTTCTCGCCCGTGCGGGCGTAGTCCGCGACGATGTCGTCCGGCTCGGCGCCGAGCGTCAGCAGGATCGCCGCCGCGAGCACCCCCGTGCGGTCCTGCCCGGCGGCGCAGTGGAACGCGACCGTTCCGGGGGTGTGCGCGATGATCGCGAGCGCCGTGACGATCTGCGCGGCGGCGCCCTCGAACATCCGCACGTACATGCCCGCGAACGACGACTGGTCGAGCTCGATGTCGTCGATGCCGTCGCCGATCGACGCGAGGAACGGCACGTGGTGGTAGTTCACGTCGGCGAGCGCTCCGAACGGCCCGCGGCCCGTGAGCGCCACCTCGTCGGAGGAGCGCAGGTCGACCACCGCCCGCAGGCCGGCGGCGACGAGGCGGGCGGCGTCTTCCTCGGTGACGATCGAGAGGTCGTCGGCGCGGATCGCGAAGCCCTCGCGCACCGCTCCCCCCGCGACGGGGATGCCGCCGAGGTCGCGGAGGTTGACGGGCGCGGAGAGCGCGATGGCGGGGGCGTCGACGACGGTCATGTGATCTTCCTTCGGATGACGGCGCTCGCCTGGTCGATGACCGTGACGAGCACGATGATGCAGATGACGATCGCGGAGAGGTGGCCGTAGTCGTACATCTTCATGGCGGTGGTGAGCTCGAGGCCGATGCCGCCCGCCCCGACCATGCCGAGGATCGTGGCGCCGCGGACGTTGCCCTCGAACAGGAGCAGCGTGTAGGAGACGAGGAGCGGGGCCGCCTGCGGCAGGACGCCGTACTGCACGACCTGGCGCGGCGAGGCTCCGACCGCCTGCATCGCGGTGACCGGTCCGCGGTCGACCGACTCCATGGCCTCCGCGAACACCTTGCCGATCGACCCGATCGAGCCGATCGTCATCGCGAGGATGCCGGCGAAGGGCCCGAGGCCGACGGCCGAGACGAACATGAGCGCGAACACGAGGTCGGGCAGCGACCGGATGACGTTCATGACCCAGCGCGTGGGGTAGTACAGCCAGCGCGGGGCGATGTTCGACGCGGCGCCGAACGCGACGAGGAGCGACAGCACGGCGCCGAGCACGGTCCCGACGATCGCCATCTGCAGGGTCTCCACGAGGAGCTCCGCGATCGTGCCGAACTTGTCCCAGGTCGGCGGGAAGAGGCGAGAGAGGAAGGCGCCCATGTTGACGGCGCCCTCGCCGAGCTTGCCGACGTCGAAGCCCGCACCCGTGAACGACCACACGAGGAGGAGGGCCGCGACGGGCAGCCCGAGCAGGAACCGCGCGCGCGGCACGCGGAAGGCCCGCTCCATCCGCTCCCGGTCCCGCGGGTCCAGCTGCGGGCTGCGCGGGGCGCGGTCGCTGGCGGCCCTCGCGGAGCCCGAGGCCCGCGCCGTGCGCTCAGGCGATGCCGTCGACATCCTGCTCCTCCTCGTCGTGCGCGTAGATCGGCTCGAGCGCGGTCGCGTCGAGGTGGGCGGTCGGCGCCGACACGAGCATCTCGCCGTGCCGGAGCCCGACGATGCGGTCGGAGTGCGCGAGCGCGAGCGGCATGACGTGCAGGCTCACGAGCACCGGGATGCCGTCCTCGCGGGCGATCTCGTGCAGCAGCTCGAGCACCTGGTGCGACATGCGCGGGTCGAGGGATGCCACCGGCTCGTCGGCGAGGATGACCTTAGGCGCCTGCATGAGGGCGCGCGCGATCGCGACCCTCTGCTGCTGGCCGCCCGAGAGCGATCGCGCCTCGTCCTGCGCCTTGTGCGCGATGCCGACGCGGTCGAGCAGCTCGAGCGCGCGGCGCCGGTGCGCGCTCGAGAAGCCGCCCACGAGGTTGAGCGGCCCGGCGTCGTGAAGCGCGCCGGTCAGGACGTTCGTGAGCACGCTGAGCCGGCCGACGAGGTTGAACTGCTGGAACACCTGGCCGACGGACGCGCGCACCCGCCGCAGCTGCCCGCGGCGCAGGTTCGCCATGTCGTACCCGCCGACGCGCACCGCGCCATCCGTGATGGGCGTGAAGCCCGTCAGGCTCTTCATGAGCGTCGACTTGCCCGAGCCCGACGAGCCGAGCAGCGCGACCATCTCTCCGGGGAAGAGGTCGAGGTCGACGCCGTCGAGAACCAGCGGGCCGTCTCCGTACGCGACCTTCAGCCCGCGCACCGAGACGAGCGGCAGCCGCTGGCGCAGCTCGGCCGTGGTCGGCTCGACGGCCGTGTCCGCGCGGCTCATCCGAGGTCCGAGATGTCGACGTCGGCGATCGCGGCGATATCCACGAACGGCTCGAAGAGCTCGTCCTCGGGCTCGAGGATCGGCTCGGTGCCCTGCATCGCCTCGAACATCGCGCCGAGGGCCTCGGCGTTCTCCTCGACGAAGACCTTCGGAAGCGCCTCGAGCAGGAGCTCCCGCTTGTCGTCGGCGATGCCCTGGTCGGCGAGCACGGTCACCGCGACGGGCATCGAGTCGCTCTCGCCGATCGAGCGCGTCTCGCCCTCGGCGAACGGGAACATATCGGTCCCCGTCATCGTGGGGAAGATCGTCGACGTGCACGCCACGTCGACCTGGCCCTCCTTGAGGGCGATGAAGCTCATGTCGTGGCCGCCCGAGAACATCGCCGTGTAGTCGGCGTCCTTCTCGAGGCCGGCGGCGTCGAGCATCGCGACGGGCATGAAGTACCCCGAGCTCGATGCGGGGTCGGCGAACGCGACGACCGTCTCGGGCGTGATGTCCTCGAGCGACTGGAGGGGCGAGTCGTCGAGCACGAGGCACGTCGACACGGGCTCGTCGCTGCCCGGCCACGCGACGAGCGCGTCGACCTCGCCCGTGTTGACGGCGAGCGCCGACGGGAAGCCGCTCATGAACCCGATGTCGACGTGGTGGTTGCGGATCGCCTCGACGACGGCCGTGTAGTCGGGCACGTCGACGATCTCGACCGCGCGGCCGGTCTCCTCCTCGACGAGACCGGCGAACGCCTCGATGGGGTTCTCGGCGGTCGGGTCGTCGCCGAGGGGCGTCGTGGCGAACGTGATGGGCGCGTCGGACGCGGCGGCCGCGGCATCGTCGGGTGACGAGCTCGAGCACGCGGAGAGGACGACGGCTCCGAGGGCGAGGAGGCCGAGGGCGGGGAGGGCGCGGGCGCGCATGGCGGGTGTCCTTTCGGGAGGAGATATCGCGACGGGCGATATCGAAAGGCAACCCGGTCGAGGTGACGCCGAATTACGAGACCGCCGTACCCGGAAGGGAATCCGAGGTGAACATCCCGTGACGGCGCGCCCGCCCCCTCACACCCCGTCGCGGTCGCTCGCGAGCCGCTGCGAGATCCACACGGGGATGAACGACAGCACGATGATGACCGTCGCGACCACGTTGACCACGCTCGCCTCGTTCGGCCGGGCCATCTGGTTCATGATCCACAGGGGCAGGGTGTCGACGCCGGCGGGCGCCGTGAAGATCGTCACGACGACCTCGTCGAAGCTGAGCGCGAACGCGAGGATGCCGCCCGCGGCGAACGCGCTGCGGAACTGCGGGAACGTGACCATGCGGAACGTCTGCCACGGCGTCGCGCCGAGGTCGGCGGAGGCCTCCTCGACGTTGGGGCTCAGTCTCCGCAGTCGCGCGAGCACGTTGTTGAACACCATGACGATGCAGAAGGTGCCGTGCGCGATGATCATGCCGAAGTAGCCGACGTGGATGCCGATCGGCTCGAGCAGCTGGTTGTAGGTGTTGTTGAGCGCGACACCCGTGACGACGCCGGGAAGCGCGATCGGCAGCACGACGAGCAGGTTCACGGTCTGCTTGCCGAAGAAGGCGTGGCGCTGCAGCGCGAAGGCGACGAGGGTCCCCAGCACGAGGGCGATCGCGGTCGCGCCGAGCCCGACCGCGACCGAGTTGCCCACGGCGGCGCGCACCGGCTCGCTCGCGAGCGCGGCTCCCCACCACTGCAGCGAGAAGCCGCGGATGGGCCAGCTCGCGATGCGCGCCTCGTTGAACGAGTTGAGCACGACGAGGAGGAGCGGCACGTACATGAACGCGAGGACGGCCGCGACGATGGCGCCGAGCGCGATCCGCGCGCCGAGGGAGAGTCTGAGCATGACGGCCTCACATCCGCTGCAGCGCGCCGGTGCGCTGCACGCTGATCAGGTAGATGACGACGAAGGCGATCGGCACGACCGAGAAGGCCGCCGCGATCGGGGGGTTGAGGTTGATGTTCGAGGCGATGACGCTGCCGATCATCTGCGTGGACCCGCCGACGAACTTGGCCGCGATGTAGTCGCCGAGGCTCAGCGAGAACGTGAAGATCGAGCCGGCGATGATCGCGGGCTTCACGAGCGGGATCACGACCGTGCGGATGGTGCGGCCCGCGCCCGCGCCGAGGTCGGCGGACGCGTCGAAGAGATTCGGAGGCAGCTGGCGGATGGCCGTGTAGACGGGCACGGCCATGTACGGCAGCCACAGGTAGGTGAGTGTGAGCACGACCGTGATCACGCTGAACCCGGGGCCCGTGATCCCGAGCGGCGCCATCACGGCGTTGAAGAAGCCGTCCTCCGTGAAGGTGATGCGCATCGCGAGGATCTTCACGAGGTAGCCCGCCCACAGCGGGAGCGTGATCGCGACCGCGAGCACGGCGCGCAGCCACGTCGGCGCGATCTTCGCCATGAAGATGCCCAGCGGCACCGAGATGAGGATGCAGAGCACGGTGACTGCGAGGGCGATCGCGAGGGTGCGCAGCGCGGTCGAGAGGTAGGCGGGATTCGCGACGAGCTGCTCGAAGTTGCGCAGGGTGAACCCGGGCTCGACCTTCGAGGTGAAGGGGTCGGTCACCCAGAACGCCGTCACGAGCAGCATGACGAGCGAGAAGATGTAGATGCCGATGAGCCAGGCCATCGGGAGCGCGAGCAGGCCCGCGAGCTGGAGTCGCCGTTTCATGGTCGTCCTGTCGTGAAGAGGAGACGGCGGGGCGGCTGGGGTCCGCCCCGCCGGGCTGGTCAGCTCTTGACGGAGAGCCAGGCGTCCGTCCACTGCTGGAAGTTGGTGCACGTCACATCCGTGCGGCCGTCGACGCACTGCTCGATCGGCGTGGTCCAGAACCACACCTTGTCGAAGTACTCCTCGTCGGTCGCGTGGTAGTACTCGCAGTGCTCCTTCGCCTCGTCGCTCGTCTCGCAGAAGGCGGCGTTGGCGGGGGCCATGCCGAAGTTCATCGCGATCGCACCGTTCACCTCGGGCGACGAGGTGTAATCCATCCACGCGTACGCGCAGTTGGGGTTCTCGGCTTCGGCCGCGAGCATCCAGGCGTCCGACCATCCGGTCGAGCCCTCCTCGGGCAGAACGCTCTTGAACTTCTCGTCCTCGGTGAGCTTGCGCAGCACCTCCCACGACGTGCCGAGCACGGTCGTGCCGCCGACGAAGGAGGTGATCTGCGCGGCCGGGTCGGCCCAGTACTCCGACACGATCTCGTTCTGCTGCTGGAGCAGCTCGATCGCGGCGTCGAGCTGGGTCTGGTCGAGCGCGTACGGGTTGGTGATGCCGAGCTCGGGCTCGTGCGCCATGAGGTACACCGCCGCGTCGGCGATGTAGATGGGCGCGTCGTACGCGATCACCTTGCCGGCGTAGGGGCTGTCGGCCTCCCATGCGACGTCCCAGCTCGTGGGCTCCTCGGTGACGACCTCGCTGTTGTACTGCAGGATGTTCGCACCGCGCCCGATCGGCACGCCGTACGACTTCCCGTTGATGGTGTCGTAGACCTGCCCCTTCATGCCCTCGACGATGTCGTCTCCGAAGTTCGGGATGAGATCGAGGTTGAGGGGCGCCACGTCGCCGCCGGCGATGAGGCGCAGGCTCGCGTCGCCCGACGCCGACACGAGGTCGTAGTCGCCGGTGCGCATGAGCTGGACCATCTCATCGCTCGTGCCCGCCACGCGGCGGTTCACGACGCAGCCGGTCTCCTCCGTGAACGCGTCGCTCCATGCGGGCTCGACGAACCCGCTCCACGCGACGATGTTCACCTCGCCCTCGTAGTCGCCGAGCTCCTCCTGCATCGGCACGTCGGGGACGTCGATCTGGAGCCCGCCGGCGGCCTCCTCGCCGCCCGCGGCCTCCGACGTGCTGCTGCAGCCGGTCACGGCCAGCAGCGAGACGGCGACGAGCGCCGCTGGGGTCATCATCCTGGATCGCATGTGATCGCTCCTCGTTCGGTTCTTCTGTGATGGGTGGATGGCGGATGGCCGCGGTCAGGGAAGGCGCGCGGCGTGGTCGGCGAGCCAGCCGACGCGCACGGCGGTGCCGCGCTCGACGGCCTCGGCCGCGGACGGATGGTGGGCGTTGGGGCGCTCGGCGATGAGCTGCAGGCCGCCCTCGACGTCGACGAGGTACCGGGTCGACGGCCCTGTGTAGACGACCTCCGCCACGACGCCCGCGACCGTCACCTCGCCGGGGCGCGGGTGCTCGTCCGGCCCGAGCACCCGCACGCGCTCGGGCCGGATGCTGAGCGCCTCGCGGCGGCCGGCGATGCGCTCGGCCGCGTCTGCGGGCAGCAGATTCGAGAGGCCGAGGAACCGCGCGACGAACTCGGTCTGCGGGTACTCGTACACCTCGCGCGGCGTGCCGATCTGCTCGATCCGACCGCCGTTGAAGACCGCCACGCGGTCGCTCAGGGTGAGAGCCTCCTCCTGGTCGTGCGTCACGAAGATGAACGTGATGCCGACCTCGCGCTGGATCTGCTTGAGCTCGATCTGCATCTGCTCGCGCAGCTGCTTGTCGAGCGCGCCGAGCGGCTCGTCGAGCAGGAGCACCTGCGGGCGCAGGATGAGCGCACGGGCGAGGGCGATGCGCTGACGCTGGCCGCCTGACAGCTGGTGCGGGAGCCGCTGCGCGACGTGGGCCAGCCGGACCTGCTCGAGTGCGGAGCCCACCCGCTCGCGGCGCGCGGCCCTCCCCTCGCCCCGCACTCGCAGGCCGTACCCCACGTTCTCCTCGATCGTGAGATGGGGGAACAGCGCGTAGTCCTGGAAGACCGTGTTGACCTGCCGTCGGTGCGGCGGCACCCGGGTCACGTCGACGCCGTTCAGCGAGATGGCGCCCGACGTCGCGTCCTCGAAGCCGGCGATCATGCGCAGGACGGTCGTCTTGCCGGAGCCGGACGGCCCGAGCATCGAGAGGAACTCGCCCGGGCGGACGTCGAGATCGAGATCCTTCACGGCGTCGAACTCGCCGAACGTCTTCGTGACACCGCGGAGCGAGACAGCACCCACGTGCGGGTCGCCGGACTGCGGGCGGGCGGGTGCGGCAGCGGGCGATGAGCTCATCGCTCCTCCTCGGATCATCGTCGAACACGGAAGCTGAGGTTTAACATATGAACCCATAGTTCATATTTCAAGTCTCGAAGGCATAACGTTGGGACGACCGCTCTCGAGGGAGGACCGCTCATGGCCGCACAGGCGCCGCCGCACGCCGTCGCCTCCTCGGGCCCGCGTCGCCTGCAGGGCGCGCTGTTCCAGCCGATCGGCGACGAGGGGCGCGCCGCGCTCGTCGAGCGACGCCTCGATGAGGCGATCACCGGCGGGCACCTGCGCGCGGGCGAGCGCCTGCCGAGCGAGACCGATCTCGCGAAGAGCTTCGGGGTCGCCCCGGTCACCGTCCGCGAAGCGCTCCTCTCGCTGCGCTCGCGCGGCCTCGTCGTGACGCGGCGCGGCCGGGGCGGCGGCAGCTTCGTCGCGGAGGATGCCGACCCGCTCGCCCACGCGCGCGACGCGGTCCGTCGCGCGACGCGGACCGCGCTGCGCGACATGGGCGTCCACTACGCCGCCATCACGGGCGCGGCCGTCCGTCTCGCCGCACGGCGTGCCGACCCCAGCGAGGCGCGCCTCGTCGCGCGCCACCTCGAGCGGCTCGACCCGGCCGACATCGAGGCCTGGCGCCGCATCCTCGACGACGCTCAGCTCGAGCTGGTCGCGCTCAGCCAGTCGGCGCGGCTGACCCGCGTGCAGATGCAGCTGCAGGCCGAGCTCTCCCCGTACCTGCGGCTCATCGACGCCGACGCGTCCGCGCGCGACGCCTACCGCGCTGGCCTCGAGCGCGTCGTCGCGGCGATCGAGGCCGGCGACGACGTCGGCGCCGGCCGCGAGGTCGAGGAGATGACGGCCGCCGTGATCGACACCCTCATCGAGCTGCGCTCGCGACCCGCCGCGAGCGCGGACGACGTCCCGTGAACCTCAAGGAGGAGGTCAGCATGCACCAGGACACCGACACCGCCGTCGACCGTGCCGCGTCGATCGTCGAGAGCTACTTCCGCGCGCCCGTGGACAGCCTCGTCGAGACCGCCGCCGCCGTCTCGCGGGATCTCGACGCCGTGCGCGCGGCCGCGCCGCTCACGGTCTCCGAGCTCGACGCACTCGTCCAGCCGCACGCGATGACGCTGCTGGCGCTGCCCGACCTCGCCGTGTACGGCGCGGGCTACGTCGCGGCGATCGACCTGCTCGACGACGCACGCAGCCACCTCGCCTGGTGGCAGGGCAGCGACCGGTCGCGCCTCGTCCTCGCGGCGCAATCGCTCGGCAAGGAGCGCATCGACTACAGCGAGATGGAGTGGTTCCGCGTGCCGCACGCGACGGGCCGCCCGCACGTCGCCGGCCCCTACGTCGACTACCTCTGCAGCGACGAGTACACGGTCACCATCGCGGCGCCGGTCGCCTCCCGTGGCGCGTTCGCCGGCGTGGCCGCGCTCGACCTGCTCGTCGACTCGATCGAGCGCGACCTCACGCCGCGCCTCGAGGAGGTGGGGCTCCCGGTGACCCTCGTGAACGGCGTCGGCCGGGTCGTCGTGTCGACCGACCATCGCTCCGGGGCCGGCGACTCGGTGCGCGGGAGCCGCCTCGCGACGCTGCCTCGCGTCTCCTGCGGCGAGGTCGCGCTCGACGTCATCGTGGGGTGATCCGCGCGCTCTTGTAGCGTGAAGGCCATGTCCGGAACGACGCAGCAGAGCGTGCCGTTCGACGCGCGCCCCCTCACCGAGCCCGTCGACCGCGCCGACGTGAAGCGGTTCGCCGACGAGCTCTCGCGACGCTTCCCGAGCGGCACCGGGGCCGGCGCGGTGATCGCGGTGATCGCGATCGTCTTCGTCGGCGTCATGATCCTCGGGTTCGGCGGCCTCATCCTGTCGATCCTGTTCATGGTCACGGACGCCGACGGCGGCTCGGGCGCCGGATTCTGGGTGTCGCTCGGCATCGCGGCCCTCATCACCGGCGCGGTCGTCTGGGGCGTCCGGGCGTTCCAGGGGCAGCGCCGCGAGCGGCAGTACCGGCTCGACCGCTTCGCGCGCGCGAACGGCATGAGCTACCTCCCGTCGCTCGGCGACCCCGCCCTCCCCGGCATGATCTTCGGGCTCGGTCGCGCCCGCCGCTCGAACGATCTCGTGCGGGGCGAGGCGCCGCGGTTCGCGGAGTTCGCGAACTACCAGTACACGACCGGCTCGGGGAAGAACCAGACCACGCATCGCTGGGGCTACGTGGCCATCCGACTCGACGCACCGCTGCCCCACATCGTGCTCGATGCCGTGGGCAACAACACGATCTTCGGCTCGAACCTCCCGGTCGGCTTCGACAAGGACCAGCGGCTGTCGCTCGAGGGCGACTTCGACCGGCACTTCGCGCTGTACTGCCCGCAGGGCTACGAGGCCGACGCGCTCTACCTCTTCACGCCCGACATCATGGCGCGCTTCCTCGACCACGCCGGGCAGCTCGACGTCGAGATCGTCGACGACTGGCTGTTCCTCTACACGCGGCGCGAGGTCTCGACGCTCGATCCCGCGACCTGGGCGTGGCTCTTCTCGGTCGTCGCCGCCCTCATCCACAAGCTCGATCAGTGGGGGCGCTGGCGTGACGAGCGGCTCGCGGCGGGCACGGGGGTGCCGCGTCCGATCGCCTCGGGGCACCACGAGGCGCCGGCCTTCTCGGCGGCCGCGCCCCTCACGCCTCCGCCGCGCGGCGTCGCCGAGCCGGGTCGGCGCCTCAAGCGCCGGTTCTCGTGGTTCGGCGTCGTCATCATCGCCTTCGTGATCCTGCAGTTCGTGCTGCAGGTGATGGGCGTGCTCGACTGAGCGGATCATCCGCGCCGATCGCGACGCGGCGCCCGCTTTCGCGATACCAGCGGGCGCAGAGGAGCACGACGAGCCCGAGCTCGACGACCCCGCCCGCGTAGTACATCGTGAGCGCGCCGAGCCGCTCGTCGGCGACGGAGGTCGCCCCCGGGGGATGCGCGTAGAGGAGCTTCGCGAGAACCGCGTGCGACGCCATCGCGAGGACGAGCACGATCGCGCGCGTCGTCCATCGGCTCGGATGCGGGTTCGGGTCGACGCCGATCAGCGCGGCCGCGAAGAGGTAGCCGGCCGCGACGGTGTGCGCGTGCACGACGAGGTGCACGAACGGGCTCGCCTGCATCGCCTCGTGCAGCGGCGTGAGGTGGATGAGCCACAGGCCGCCCGAGGAGAGGAGCGCCGCGGTCACGGGGTGCGCGAGCACGCGCACGGGCGCGCTGCGCAGCAGGCGCGACAGCCGCCGCGCGGGCGTGACGGGGAGCGTGCGGAGCGCGAGGGTGACGGGCGCGGCGAGCACGAGCAGGATCGGGGCCAGCATGCCGCCCACGACATGGCCCCACGTGTGTCCGACGAAGCTGCCGTGAACGGTCGAGGCGAGCGGCTCGACGACCGGCGCGGCCGCGGCCGCGATGCCGACGCACCAGAGGGCCATCCGGTGCACGGGCCACGGCCGCCCGCCTCGCCGCGAGGCGATCGCTCCTGCCGCGTACGACGCGACTGCGAGCGCGGCGAATGCGAGGACGACGACGTCGAGCGGGACTCCCGCCCCGTGGGCGTGCGCGTGGCCGTCGGACATCGGCGTCATCGCTCGACGTGCGCCCACGCGGCGGCCGGGCGCGTGCGGACGACGAGGACGAGGCCCGCCGCGAGCAGCAGGACGGCGATTGCGTTCCAGGCGATGTCGTAGGGCAGGACGTCGTCCACGTACCGGATCTGGTGGAGCCCGAGCACCTTGTGCTGGATCGTGCCGTCGTACAGCTGGAAGGCGCCGGCGCCCAGCAGGGCTCCGCCGACCCAGCGCGGCGTCCAGAGCGCCCCGCGCCGCGCGACATCCGCGAGGAGGAACAGCCCGGCCACGGTGCCGAACCAGCTGAAGGCGTGGAAGAGCCCATCCGACACGAGGCCGGCCGCGGGGGTGCCGCGGTCGTAGAAGTGGTGCCAGTGCAGGATCTGGTGGAACACGGCCTCGTCGACGAACGCGACGAGGCCCATGCCGAAGAGCGCACCGGCCCACGCGGTGCGCGTCGCGTACGTGCCGCGCGCGGCCCACAGGGTCCGGGGGTCAGGAGATCCGGCCATGCTCCGACGCTCTCGCGTGCGCCGTCGCCATCCAAGCCATGGACATCCGCCGACCCGTCGTGCTACGCGCGGCGTCGCACAGTGCCGAGCCATCCGCAACCCCCTCGCGCCATCCGAGCGCCCTGCGCAGACTCGACGCGACGAGGAGGACACATGAAGGCGCTGACGTACCGAGGTCCGTACAAGCTCCAGGTGACGGAAAAGCCCGACCCGCGCATCGAGCATCCGAACGATGCGATCGTCCGCGTGACGCGGGCCGCGATCTGCGGGTCGGACCTGCACCTGCTGCACGGGATGCTCCCGGACACGCGCATCGGGCACACGTTCGGCCACGAGTTCATCGGCGTCGTCGAGGAGGTCGGCGGCTCGGTGCAGCGCCTCGCGGTCGGCGACAAGGTCATGGTGCCGTTCAACATCTTCTGCGGGTCGTGCGCGTTCTGCCGGCAGGGCCTCTTCTCGAACTGCCACAGCGTGAACGCGAACGCGACGGCCGTGGGCGGCATCTACGGGTACTCCCACACGGCGGGCGGCTACGACGGCGGGCAGGCGGAGCGCGTGCGCGTGCCGTTCGCGGACGTCGGGCCCATGGTCATCCCCGAGTGGCTGAGCGACGAGGACGCGCTCATGCTCACCGACGCGTTCACGACCGGCTACTTCGGCGCCCGGCTCGGGCACATCGAGGAGGGCGACACCGTCGCGGTCTTCGGAGCGGGCCCCGTGGGGCTCGCCGCGGCGCGCTCGGCCTGGCTCATGGGCGCGGGCCGCGTGCTCGTGCTCGACCACCTCGACTACCGCCTCGAGAAGGCGCGCTCGTTCGCGTACGCCGAGACGCACGCCCTGTCGGAGATCGGCGATCCCGTGCTGCACCTCAAGCGCGAGACCGACCACCTCGGGGCCGATGTCGTGATCGACGCCGTGGGTGCCGAGGCCGACGGCGGATGGCTGCAGCACGTGACCGCCTCGAAGCTCAAGCTCCAGGGCGGCTCTCCGGTCGCGCTGAACTGGGCGATCGACGGCGTGCGCAAGGGCGGCAACGTCGCCGTGATCGGAGCGTACGGCCCGCTGCACAGCGCCGTCCGGTTCGGCGACGCGATGAACAAGGGGCTCACGATCCGCGCCAACCAGACGCCCGTGCGCGCGATGTGGCCCGCCCTGCTCGACCACGTGCGCGCCGGCCGGCTGGCGCCGCGCGAGCTCGTGACGCACCGGCTGCCGCTCGACGACATCGTCGACGGCTACCACATGGTCTCGGCGAAGCTCGACGACTGCATCAAGACCGTCGTCGAGGTCTCGGACGACTGAGGAGGATGGACATGACGCAGCCCGTCGACGCGCTCCGCCCGCGCATCCCCGGCTGGGGGATCGAACTCGAGGACGGATGGCGCGAGGAGCACGAGCTCGACCCGCAGGATCTCGCCGCCCCCTGGGCGCTCGAGGAGCGGATGTCCGACCCCGCGCGCGAGCACTCGATCGAGCATCCGCAGCTGCCGCCCGTGTTCGGCACCGCCCAGCCGCTGCACGGGCTCTCGGGCAGGATCCGCCGCATCGCCTACGCACGGTACAGCGAGGGCAAGCTGCGGCACTGGCTGCTGCTCGTGCTCGGCGACCGCGTCGAATCGATCGGCGCGCATGTGCGCTCGCTCGCGTCGCGCCATCCCGACAACCCGATCACGCAGACGGGCGTGCGGGGAGAGTGGAGCCGGCGGCCGGTCGGGTCGCGCATCGGCCGCGGCCGCATCGACCTCCGCCACGCCTGGATGGACCCGATCATCGTCGTCGGGCCGTGGGTGCTCGCAGGCGTCCTCGCGGTGCGCGCCCTCGGCTCCCTCACGCGACGCCGGTAACGGCAGCCCAGATCTGCATGTCTCACTCGCCGTGGGTTCGGCGCCCCGATACCCGCCGTGAGCGAGACATGCATGCAGGGGGCGGCGTGAGTTGGGGCGCGCTACCGGCATGCGGCTACGCCCGCGGCGTCAGGCCGAAGTGCTGCAGCTCGGGCTCCGTGAGCATGCGCGACCGGATGAGGAATCGCATGCCCGTGGGCGACTCGACGCTGAACCCTCCCCCGCGCCCCGGCACGACGTCGATCGTGAGGTGCGTGTACTTCCAGTACTCGAACTGCGACTCCGACATGTAGACCTCGATCGGGTCGTCGAGACCCGCGTCGATCGTCCCGAGCAGCACATCGCCCGTGCCGGTCAGGTACATCCCGACCGGATAGCACATGGGCGACGAGCCGTCGCAGCACCCGCCCGACTGGTGGAACATGAGCGGCCCGTGCTGGGCCGTGAGCGTGCGCAGGAGAGCAGCCGCCTCCTCGGTCACCGCGACCCTGCTGAGCTCCTCGGACATCCCTCCTCCTTCCCTGTGCACCCGCGACGTCGTCGTCGCGGGGATCCGACGCCCGGGCGGGGATTCGGGTCATCCCGCCCGGGCGGATCCGATCGGATCAGAAGAAGCCCATGGGCCCCTCCGCATAGGAGACGAGAAGGTTCTTCGTCTGCTGGTAGTGATCGAGCATACGCAGGTGGTTCTCCCGGCCGATACCCGACTGCTTGTAGCCGCCGAAGGCGGCATGCGCCGGGTACTGGTGGTAGGTGTTCGTCCACACCCGCCCTGCTTCGATCGCGCGACCAGCACGGTAGCAGAGGTCGGCGCTCCGGCTCCATACCCCCGCGCCCAGGCCGTAGAGGGTGTCGTTCGCGGTCGCGATGGCGTCGTCGTACGTGTCGAAGCCGGTGACCGAGACGACGGGGCCGAAGATCTCCTCCTGGAAGATCCGCATGCTGTTCTGCCCCTCGAACACGGTCGGAGCCACGTAGTACCCGTCCGTGAGGTCGCCGCCGAGGTCGACGCGCTCGCCGCCCGCGAGGACCTTCGCGCCCTCGTCCTTGCCGATCTGGATGTACGACAGGATCTTCTCGAGCTGGTCGTTCGACGCCTGGGCGCCGATCATCGTCTCAGGGTCGAGCGGGTTGCCCTGCCGGATCCTCGAGACGCGGTCGAGCCCATCCGCCAGGAACGCGTCGTAGATCGACCGCTGGATGAGCGCGCGCGACGGGCACGTGCAGACCTCGCCCTGGTTCAGGGCGAACATCGCGAAGCCCTCCTTCGCCTTCTCGTAGTACGCGTCCTGCGCCGACGCGACGTCCTCGAAGAAGATGTTGGGGCTCTTGCCTCCGAGCTCGAGCGTCACGGGGATGAGGTTCTGCGACGCGTACTGCATGATGAGGCGCCCTGTGGTCGTCTCGCCCGTGAACGCGACCTTGCGGATGCGCTTGTGCGACGCGAGCGGAGCGCCGGCCTCGATGCCGAAGCCGTTCACGATGTTCACGACGCCCGCCGGCAGGAGGTCGCCGATGAGGTCGAAGAGGAACAGGATCGACGCGGGCGTCTGCTCGGCGGGCTTGAGGACGACGCAGTTGCCCGCGGCGAGCGCGGGCGCGAGCTTCCACGTCGCCATGAGGATGGGGAAGTTCCACGGGATGATCTGGCCCACGACGCCGAGCGGCTCGTGGAAGTGGTACGCGACCGTGTTCTCGTCGAGCTGGCTGATCCCGCCCTCCTGCGCGCGGAGCACGCCCGCGAAGTAGCGGAAGTGGTCGACCGCGAGCGGGATGTCGGCCGCGAGTGTCTCGCGCACGGGCTTGCCGTTCTCCCACGTCTCGGCGACGGCGATCGCCTCGAGGTTCTGCTCGATGCGGTCGGCGATCCGGTTGAGGATGACGCTGCGCTCGGCGGGGCTCGTGTGCCGCCACGACGCGAACGCCTTCCACGCCGTCTCGACGGCGCGGTCGATGTCCTCGGCTGTGCCGCGGCCGACTTCGCAGAACGGCTTGCCGTTGACGGGCGAGATGTCCTCGAAGTACTCGCCCTTGACCGGGGCGACGAACTCCCCGCCGATGTAGTGGCCGTAGCGAGCGCGGTACTGGGCGACGGAGCCCTTCTCGCCCGGGGCGGCGTAGACGCTCGAGACGCCCTCTTCCACGATGGTCATTGCTGTCTCCTTCGACTGCGCGACGTCGCGGGGATGCCCCCGCGTGGCTGTGCCGTCACGCTACGTCGGCGGAGGTTGCATCGGATTGCGCGCGGGCGGGCTACTCGAGCGGCGCGAGCCGGGCGACGACGCCGGCGCGCCGCGGCGACCGGGCCGGGAGCATCCGCAGCACCTGCCGCAGCGCCTCGACGTCGTCGGCGCCCGCCGCGGTGTCGGTGTACGCGAGGAGCACGTCGACGCCGGCCTCCGCGAGGAGCGCCTCCCGCAGGGACGAGCGGATGGTCTCGCGCAGCTCCTCGACGCCCGGTGCGGCCGAGTCGGGCAGCACGTCGCCCCGGTAGGCGGCGAGCGCGACGCGGTGGGCGCCGCGGTCGAGGAGCGAGAGCACCTGCTGCGCGTCGGTCTCGATCTCGCCGGCCATCCGATACGGGCGGGACTCGGGGACGAGCGCCGGCGCCATCCGCTCGAGCAGCTTGCGCAGCCGCACCATCTCGGGCCGCAGCGTGCCGATCGCGGCGGGGTCGCCGTAGACGAGCTCGGCGAGCCGCTCGGCCGTGAGCCCCTGACGGTGGGTCGCGAGCATGAGTACGAGCTCCGCGTGGCGCATGCCGAGCTCGACGACGCGCTCGCCGCCGTCTCCGGCGAGGGTGAGCAGCGCGCGATCGCGGCCGAGCACGCTGAGCGTCGCCCGCTGCGCCGTCTCGACGCGTCGACGCGGCTTCCGCGACGGCGCCTTCTCCGCGCGCAGCCGGGCGACCAGGAGCTCGCCCTCGACCGCGCGCGCCGTGGCGTCGACGAGCAGCTGCGCCTGCGGGGTCGCCGCCTCGTCGCCGCCGGTCACGTCGATGACCCCGATGAGGCGGCCGTTCTCGGGGTCTCTGACCGGGGCGGCCGTGCACGACCACGGCTGCACGAAGCGGTTGAAGTGCTCGGCGCCGCGCACCTGCACCGACCTCCCGAGGGCGAGCGCCGTGCCGGGTGCCGCGGTGCCCACCCGGTCCTCGGCCCAGTTCGCGCCCTCGACGAAGCCCATGTCGCCCGTGAGCGCGCGCACGCGGCGGTCGCCCTCGACCCAGAGGAGGCGTCCGGCGGCATCGCCGACCGCGACGACGACGCCCGCCTCGTCGGCCTCGCCGGGGAGGAGAAGTCCGCGGATGAGCGCGAGCGCGCCCGCGAGCGGATGGGCACGCCGGTACTCCTCGAGGGCGGCTCCGGTCAGCTCGAGCGCGGGCAGGGCCTCCGCTCCCACCGCGCTGCCGACGGACCTCCGCCACGACTCCCGCACGAGCGGCCGCACCTGCGCGAGGCGCGGATCCGCGCTGTTGCCGGCGAGGAGCTCATCGTGCGCGCGCTCGACGAGGAGCCGCGAGGCGCGGACGCCCTCGCTGCGCAGCCACGGCGACGACATGGGGCTCCTTCCTCGTCGAGGAAGCGGATGGCCACCAGTGTAGGTCGCCGCGGTGCCGTCGGGGAGGCCCGGTCAGTGCTCGGGCGTCTGCACCGTGCGGAACTCCGACGTGCGGCGCAGCGCGAACCCGAGCCTCTCGTAGGCGCGGATCGCGCCGACGTTGTCGGCCGCCGCATGCAGGAGGGCCCGGTCGCCGCGCTCGCGGATGTGGAAGGCGACATCGAGCACGAGCCGCGACGCGAGGCCCTGCCGGCGGTAGGCCTCGTCGGTCGACACGGCGCTGATCTCGGTCCAGCCAGCCGGGTGCAGGCGCTCCCCCGCCATCGCGACGAGGCGGCCGTCCCGCCGCACGCCGACGTAGCGGCCGAGCTCGTGCGTGCGCGGCAGGAACGGGCCGGGCTGGTTGCGCTCGACGAGCGCGAGCATGTCGGCGACATCGCCCGCGCCGAGCTCGACGGCCTCGTCGAAGGGCACGGGCGCGAGCCGATCCGTCTCGACGAGCTGGACGCCCGAGCCGCGGCCGAGCTCGGCCCATCCGCTCGGGAGCTCGGGGTCGGCGTTCGAGATCGTGACGGGCGCGCCGGGCCCGAACACGTCGATGAGCGCGTCCCACACGTCGCGGTCGCTCCACGAGCGCACGCCGACGAACGGCGAGACGTCGGCCGGGTAGTGCTTCACGAGCTCGTTGCCGATCGCGAAGTGCGCGTGCGGGCCGGTGAGGGATGACCAGGCCGGGTTGTCGAGGACCGCGTCGTCGATCGCGGGGTCGGCGGGCAGCGGGATGGCCGAGGTCATGGGAGTCCTCCTGTCGAGCGGATGGCGGCACGAGCGGCAACGCGCGACGGCCGCAGGCGCTTCCCGACACGCCCGCGGACGAGGCGGGGTGAATGCGCGGGCGAAAAAGCGGGGCGAACCTGCAGATCCGCTGAGTGCGGACAATGACCGGGCAGAAGTCCCCATAAGGTCGAAGGCGGGGTTGGGGAATCTCGGCGTGCTCGCACGCCCATGCGATCGTTCGGTCTGGGGCCGACGGTCATCTCGGCTTGGTGCCGTGCGCTCTTGGAGCGCGCCGTGTCTCCTGCCCTCTCGAAAAAGAGGCTGTCTGGGGAGGCACCGGTGAAAACGGAGACACCGACGTTCGGCGTGCGCGGAAGGCGCCGCGACGGACGACGACGCAGGACGCGACGCGGCGCGATGGCGGTCATCACGACGCTCGTCGCAGGGCTGGTCGGAGCGACGGGCGCGCTCGTCGTCGCGGAGCCCGCTGCGGCGACGTATGCGGAGGGCGGATCGGGCCGGCACATCGGCGCGATCGACTGGATCGAATGGGGCGCGAGCGGCGCTCCGATCACGAACGGGACGACTGCGACGAGCACGCGCGACATCGCGGGTCAGGAGCTCACGACGACGTGCACGATCACGGATGTCGTCGGCAGCGTCGCGGCGTACCGCTCGGGCGACTACAGCGGCGACTCGCTCGACGACCTGTACAACATCGGCGGCGCGGGCTCCGCGAACCAGATGGTGTACGGCCTCGTGAACCGCGACAACGGCGCGACGGTGAGCTTCCACTTCTCGTGCGAGACGCGCCTGAACGGCGCCCTCGTGCCGCTCGGCGGCCTCGTCGTCGCCGATGCGGAGTCGAGCAACCGGAGCCAGGGCGAGTACGTCCAGGCCAAGCCCGACGAGGCCGCCACGACCTGGCGCGTGATCGAGCGGGCGCGCAGCTGCGACACGAACGTGCTGGCGACCCTCGCCACCGACAAGACCCTGCGCCTGCACCCGGATGCCGAGCAGTGCTCCTCGCGACAGCGGGGCGGCAGCGGCCCGATGGCGATCGGCTACATGGACGGCGCGACCGGCGCCGCCGTGACGGTCAAGGGCGGCGGCAAGAGCGCCGTCGCGCTCGGCGTCGTCCTCGAGGCCGACTTCGGCGACGCCCCCGAGAGCTACGGCGCGGCCGGCGCCCTCTTCGAGCGCGCCTGGACCGGCGGCGAGGTGCCGGTGGGCGAGACGAACGTCTCCTCGTCGTCGTTCGCGCTGGCGACCCAGAGCCAGCCCCGCACGCGCCTCGGCGCGATCGTCGACTCGGACAACGGCCACCAGTTCAGCGCGGCCGCCGACGCGGACGACCGCACCGCCCAGGCCGATGAGGACGCTGTGGGCGCGATCGGATCGATCGACGTGACGCCCGGGGAGCCCTACGTGCTCGAGGACGTGTCCTGCACGGGGCCCGGGTTCGTCGCGGCCTGGATCGACTGGAACCGCAACGGCGCCTTCGACGACGGCGAGCGCTCGGGAGCGGTCGAGTGCGTCGGGGCGTCCGTCGACCTGGCGTGGACCGTGCCGATGGACGCGCAGGACGGCGCGAGCTTCGCGCGCATCCGCATCGCCCAGACGGCGGATGGCGTCGCCTCGCCCGTGGGGATGACGACGACGGGCGAGGTCGAGGACCACGCGCTCTCGATCGCCCTGCCCCACCTCGCGATCGAGAAGATCTCGGACGCGACCGCGGACACGCGCCCCGGCGACACGGTCACCTACACGGTCCGCGCGCGGAACACGGGAGCCACCGCGTACACCGAGGCGTACCCGGCCGTCGTCTTCGACGATCTCTCGGGCGTGCTGGATGACGCCGCGTACAGCGACGACGCGCGAGCCGACCGCGAGGGCGACCTCGCGTACGCCGAGCCGCTGCTGTCGTGGACCGGGCCCCTCGCCGCGGGCGACGCCGTCGAGATCACCTACACGACCACGGTGAAGACCGGCGGAGACGGCACCGCGCGCAACGTCGCGTGGGAGCCGAACGACCCCGAGAACCCGGCGACCCCGAGCTGCGACCCCGACGACGGCGGCGTCGACCCGACGACGGGCGAGCCCTGCGCGGAGGCCGTGCACCTGCTCCCGAAGCTGAAGGTCGTGAAGACCGCGGTCACCGAGGAGCTCCCCGCCGTCGGCGAGACCGCGACGTTCCGCATCGAGCTCACGAACGTGGGCCCCGGCGCCTTCACGGCCGAGGAGCCCGCGCGCGTCGAGGACGACCTCGTCGATGTGCTCGACGACGCGGTCTTCGGCACCGCGACGTCCGATGTCGACCCGCAGCCGGTCTTCGACGGCGAGCGCTATCTCACGTGGCAGGGCGCTCTCGCGTCGGGCCAGACGGTGACGATCGAGTACACGGTCGACTTCCGAGGCACCGGTGACAACGTCCTCCGGAACACCGCGTGCGTGCCCGAGGCCGACACCGCGTCCGGCGCACCGAGCTGCGACTTCGCGCAGATCCCGGCGGCGAACCTCACGTGGTGGAAGACCGTCAAGACAGACGACGACCCCGTCGTCGCCGGCTCGACGCTCGAGTACACGCTGTGGTTCGCGAACGACGGCGAGGCCGATGCGACCGTCGACGCGGTCGACCACCTCGTGCACGTGCTCGACGACGCCGACGTGACCGTCGAGCCGTCGTCCGACACGCTCACGGTCGTGCGCGACGGCGACCGCATCGCCATCACGGGCACGGTCGCTCCCGGCGCCACGGTTCCGGTGCGGTACACCGTGACCGTGAAGCCGGATGGGCAGCGCGGCGACGACATCGCGGCGAACTTCCTCCTGCCCGCGGGCGAGGAGCCGCCGACCGAGCCCGTGTGCGAGTCCGACGCCGCGCGCTTCCCCGACTGCACGACGACGCCCATCGCGGCCGTCGAGTACGCGAAGTCGGTGACCGCGTCGACCGATCCGGTCGCCGAGGGAACGGTGCTCACCTACGAGATCACCGTCACGGGCACGGGCGAGACGACCGCGCCCGTCGCCCGTGAGGACGACCTCTCGGGAGTGCTCGACGACGCCGATCTGACGACCCAGCCGTCGTCCGACACGGAGTCGGTCACGGTGACCGAGGTGCAGGACGGCCGCTTCGCGATCGGCGGCACGATCGGCGCGGGCAGGACCGCGACGATCACCTACACGGTCACGGTCAAGGCCGCGGCCGATCGGGGCGACCACCGCGCCGACAACTTCCTCGTGGCGCCGGGTGAGACTCCGAGCACCTCGTGCGAGAGCGGCGACGACTGCACGTCGACCCCGATGCCCGCGATCTCGGCCGCCAAGTCGGCCGACCCGGCGACGGGCGAGACGGTCGTCGCGGGCCAGCGCGTGACCTACACGCTCGAGTTCCGCAACGACGGCACGGCGGCCGGCGACGTCGAGTACGTCGACGACCTGTCCGGTGTGCTCGATGACGCGGCCCTCGTCGACGACCCGTCCTCCGCCGTGCTCGACGCGGTGATCGACGGAGACGCTCTGCGCGTGTCGGGCACGCTCGAGCCGGGCCAGGTCACGACCGTCGAGTACACGGTCGAGGTCGGGCAGGATGGCGCGCGCGGCGACAACCGCCTCGCCAACGTCCTCGCGCCGAGCGACCTCGAGGACCCGTCGTGCGACGACGCCCTCGTGTCGTGCACCGAGCACCCTGTTCCCGAGCTCGCCTCGTGGAAGTCGGTCGAGGCATCCGCGACGCCCGTCGCCGCGGGAACCGAGCTGACCTACACGCTCCACTTCGAGAACACGGGCGAGGCGCCCGCGAGCGTCGACGAGGTCGACCACCTCGTCCACGTGCTCGACGACGCCGACGTGACCGTCGAGCCGACCGCGGGAGCCCTCACGGCCATCCGCGACGGCGACACGATCGCGATCACGGGCGAGGTGGCACCGCGCTCAGTCGAGACCGTGATGTACACGGTGACCGTGAAGGCCGACGGCGAGCGCGGCGACGACATCGCCGCGAACTTCCTGCTGCCGGCGGGCGAGGAGCCGCCGACCGAGCCGACGTGCCAGCCGGCCGACGTCCAGCGCCCCGACTGCACGGTGACGCCCATCGGGCGCCTGCTCACCGGCAAGGCCGTCGAGGCGTCGTCCGACCCGATCGTGACGGGCACGGAGCTCACCTACACCCTGACGTTCGACAACCAGGGCGAGGGCCCCGCGACCGTCGCGCACGTCGACCGCCTGGCCGACGTGCTCGACGACGCCACGCTCAGCGAGGCCCCGGTGGCCTCCGACGACGCACTGCAGGTCACGGAGGTGCTGAACGGCGCCTTCGCCATCACCGGCGAGCTCGCGGCAGGCCAGATCGTGACCGTGCGATACACGGTCGTCGTCAACGCCGAGGGCGAGCGCGGGAACGACGTCGCGGCGAACTTCCTCGTGCCCTCGGGCGAGGAGCCGCCCGCGACGTGCGACGGGGCCGACTGCACCGTGACGCCGATCGGCCGCATCACGGCCGAGAAGTCGGCCGACCCGGCATCGGGCACGGCCGTCGACGCCGGCGACCGCGTGACGTACACGCTGTCGTTCGCGAACGACGGCCAGGCAGCGACCGCGGTCGACTGGGCTGACTCGCTCGCCGACGTGCTGGACGACGCCGAGCTCGTCGAGGGCCCGACGGCGGATGGCCTCACGGTCGTCCTCGACGGAGACGTGCTGCACGTCACGGGAACGCTGGACGCGGAGGCCACCGCCGCGGTGACCTACACGGTCGAGGTGCGCCCGTATGACGAGCAGGGCGATCACACGCTGGCGAACCACCTCACCCGGACGGGCGAGGAGCCGCCGACCGCGTGCGACGCCGACTCGCGCCTGTGCACGGAGCACCCGACGGTGACGCCGACGCCCGAGCCGACCCCGGAGCCCACTCCGACCGACCCGGCCCCCGAGCCCACCCCGGAGCCGACGCCGACGGACCCGGCCCCCGAGCCCACTCCGACGGACCCGGCACCCGAGCCCACGCCCGAGCCGACGCCGACGGAGCCGGCACCCGAGCCGACCCCGGAGCCCACTCCGACCGACCCGGCACCCGAGCCCACCCCGGAGCCCACTCCGACCGACCCGGCACCCGAGCCGACCCCGGAGCCGACACCGACGGACCCGGCGCCTCAGCCCAGCGAGCCCGCGGAGCCTCAGCCGAGCGAGCCCGCGGAGCCCGCGCCATCCGACCCCGCCGACCCCGCGCCGAGTGCGCCGGCGGACCCGACGCCGGCCCCGCAGCCGGAGGACGACGGCTCGCTGTCGCCCACGGGCGTGTCGATCACGGTGGGCGCGCTCCTGGCGGCGCTCGTCGCCGCGGCCGGCGGTGCGGCCCTGATAGTCGTCCGCCGTCGTCGCGAGCGCGACGCGGCCTGACCCGATGAGAGACGGCCGGTCATCCGAGAGGATGGCCGGCCGTCTCTCTGTCTGCCACGGTGGCCCGCCCTCACTCCTGGGGCAGCGCCAGCCGCCACGCGGTCGTCGACACCCCCGGCTCAGCCGACACGGCGTAGTGCTCCCCCTCCGCGGGATACGCACGCAGGGTGACGGATGCGCGTCCCCGCGGGTGCACCTCGACGATCGACGCGTCGATGAGAATGCGCACGTCGTCGCCCTCGAGCTCACCCCGCCACACGACCTGCTCGCCCAGGCGCAGGTCCGCCGCCCCCTCCCCCGAGAGCCGGATCTCCGCCTGATCCGGGAGCGCTGCGGGGTCGACCTCCTGGGCCCGGAGCGCGTCGAGCTCGCGTGCGGGTGCGAGCTCGACGTCGTCGCCGCGCACGCTCAGCTCGCGCGGGAACGTGAGCAGCCCCGACCATCCCTGCGCGTCGCTGTCCTCCTGGGTGCGCGCGCGGGCGCCGTCCTCCGCGACCTCCTGCGCCCATCCCCACAGGAGCACGCGGTCGCCGCGCTCATCCTGCACGGCTTGCGGCGCGTAGAACGCCGCCCCCTCGTCGAGGATCCCCGAAGCGCGCCCGCGGAACGCGGGCAGGCCCGAGGCGGGATCGATGGCGAGCGCGCCGATGATGTAGCCGACACCGAGATGCGGCTGGCCGTCGCGCCACAGCGACACGAGCACGACCCAGTCGTCGCCGCTGCGCACGAGCTGGGGGCACTCCCAGCCTTCGCACGCCGGCAGCTGCGCCGCCACCTCGTCGTCCGAGGTGAGCAGGAAGCCGTGCTCCTCCCACGCGTCGAGGTCGTCGGCGGCATAGAGCAGCAATGCGCCGCGATCCCCCGCGAGACCCGATCCCTGCAAGGCCCAGCGGCGGGCGCCGAGCTCGAAGAGGAACGGATCCCGCACCATCGTGATCGCGGGGTCGGCCGGCATCCGTGCCGCGACGTGTCCGGTCTGCTCCCACGTCTCGGCGTCGGAGGATCCGCGCGCGATCACGACCTCCGAGCGACCGTCGAAGCCGACGACGCCCGAGTAGATCGCGGTCGGGACGCCGTCGTCGAGCGCGCCGACGCCGCTGAAGCAGCCGGCGGCATCGGGCCCGCCCTCCTGCGGGCGCAGGGCGATCGGATGCTCGTCCCACCGCAGCAGGTCGGGCGAGCTCACGTGGCCCCAGCAGATGCGCTCGTGCCGCGCCGAATCGGGGTTGTACTGGAAGAACAGGTGCCACCGCCCCTCCGTGAAGAGGATGCCGTTGGGGTCGTTCACCCAGCCGCGCGCGGGGCGGGGGTGAAGCCGCGGGAAGCTTCGATCGGGGTGGTCGACGGCCGGGGCGAGGATGTCCGACATGGGGTCCTTTCGTGAGGGGATGACGCGTGGCTTCCCGCAGGACGCGGGAAGCCGCGCGGAGCTGCTACTTGCCCGCGCCGGCCGTGAGGCCCTCGCGGAGCGGCTTCTGGCCGAAGATGAACACGAGCAGCGCGGGGATCATCGAGAGCACGACGCCTGCGAGGACGGTCGCGATCGAGCCGGTGCCGAGGTTGCCCTGGAGAGTGACGAGCCCGAGCGGGAGCGTGAAGTTCTGCTCGCTGATCGTCAGGATGAGCGGGCGGAAGAACTCGTTCCAGTGGTAGTTGAACGCGAGGATCCCGACGATCGCGAGACCCGGTGCCGCGAGCGGCAGGTAGACCCCGAAGAAGACGCGCCACGGCCCGGCGCCGTCGATCTCGGCGGCCTCCGCGAGCTCGGGTGGGAGCCCCATGAAGTACTGCCGCATGAGGAACGTCCCGAACGCGGTCGGCAGCATCGGCACGATCAGCGCGAGGAGCGTGTCGGCCAGGCCCATGCCGCGGATCAGCATGAACACGGGCACGATCGTGACCTGCATCGGCACCATCATCGTGGCGAGGATGAGCGCGAAGAGGACCTTCTTGCTGCGGAACTCGAACCGCGCGAACACGTAGCCCGCCATCGCGGCGGTGAGCATCTGCCCGGCCGCGATGAGCAGCGTGACGAGCGCGCTGTTCCAGGTGTAGAGCCAGACGGGGATCTGCGCGAAGACGTCGGCGAAGGCGCCGAGGCCGAACTCGGTCTCGTTCGTCTCCGGGTTCGACGGCGTGAGCGCCGTGATGAGCGTCCAGACGACCGGAGCGAGCGTGAAGAACGCGGCGATGACGAGCACCGCGTACTTTCCGACCTGGGCGAGGGCCTGCCGCGGGGAGCGGGCTTCAACTGCGTGGATGGACATCGTCGTTCCTCATCCGTAGAAGACGTAGCGCTTGCTGAGCTGGAACTGCACGAGCGTCACCAGCATGATCAGGACGGTCAGCACGATGCCGATCGCGGAGGCGAGCCCGAACTCGAGCTGCTGGAAGGCGGATTCGTAGATCACCATGACCGCGGTGCGGGTCTCGTCGCCGGGGCCGCCGCGGGTGAGCACGTACGGCTGGTCGAAGATCTGCAGCGCGTTGATGATCGCCATCACCGAGGCGACGAGCATGGTCGGGCTCACGAGCGGAAGCGTGATCTGGCGGAACTGCGTCCACCCGGTCGCGCCGTCGAGCGAGGACGCCTCGTAGACCTCCTTCGGGATGGCCGAGACGCCGCCGAGGAAGAGCAGGAACGTGAACCCGAAGTTCTGCCAGACGTAGACGAGCAGGACGACGATCTTCGCGCCGAACCCCGTCGTGAGCCATCCGATATTCGCGACCCCGAACCATCCGAGCACCTGGTTCACGAGCCCGAACTCCTGGTTGAACAGGTAGGCCATGACGAGTGAGACGGACGCCGCGGAGAGGATGAGCGGGAAGAAGAGGGATGAGCGGAAGAACGTCCGCAGCCAGCTCGGCATCTTCGACTGGACGAGCACGGCGAGGAAGAGGGCGACCGCGAGCTGGAGCAGCACCGCGACGACGACGAAGCCGATCGTGTTGAGGAACGACACGCGCACGGTCGGGTCGGCGGCGAGCTCGACGAAGTTGTCCACGCCGACGAACTCGGGGGCCGTGATCACGTCCCAGCGGAAGAAGGCGAGAAGGAACGACCCGACGATCGGGACGAAGCTGAACAGGCCCAGGCCGATGACGGTGGGCGCGAGGAAGACCCAGATGAGCAGGCGACTGCCCTTCTTGGCCGTGGCCTCGGGGCGAACGCCCTTCACGCCCCGAGGGAGGACGGCCGCGCGCGTGCTCGGCGGCGGAGTGACGACGGTGGACATCAGCGTCCCTTCAGTGCGAGTTCGAGGTCGCGCTGCATCGTCTCGAGCCCGCGGCGCACGCCGCCGGGCCCGTTCGTGATCGTCGAGACGACGTTCTTGATGAGCGCGGATTCCACAGCGGCCTGCTGCGGCGGAGCGGGCATGGGCCCGGTGTCGGGATGGCGGTCGAGGGTGTCGTAGAACACCTCCCAGTGCTTCGGTCCGATCTCGCCGCCGTACAGCTCGGCGTTCAGGGTGCGGCGCGGCAGCGACGAGTCGGGCTTCTGGTGGGCGAGCGCCATGCCCTCGGTCGAGATGCAGTACTTGAGCCACTCCCACGCCTCGTCCTTGCGGGGCGACGTCTGCATGATGGCGTACCCACCCGCGCCGAACTGGTGGCGCTGGCTGCGCATCCGGGGGAAGTACGTGACGTCGTACTCGTCGTTGGCGAAGCCCGCGTCATGCAGACCCTGCACCCAGAACCCGCCGGCCGGCGTCATCCCGACCGAGCCGCGGGCGAAGAGCGAGACGAGCTCGTTGCCGCCGCCCTGCGCGGGGTTCGCCGCGATGCCCTCGCCGACCATCCGCTGCAGCACCTCGAAGCTCTCGATCGTGCGCTCGTTCAGCGCGTCGGCGTTCTGCCACAGATAGCCGCCGCCGCGCGGCGCCTCGCCGGGGTAGAACCGCGACCAGAGCCAGTCGCCGCCCGGCGCCTTCTCCTCGGTGAGGAAGCTCGCGTCGTTGACGTACAGCCACGGCACGACGCCGCCCCACAGGCGGTTGTTCCAGAAGTACGGGAGGAAGCTCCCCTCGGCCGAGTCCTTCATCGTGCGCGCGACGGTGAAGAAGTCGTCGACCGTCCAGTCGTCGCGCGGCCGCTCGAGACCTGCCCGCTCGAGCGCAGCCGTGTTGTAGTACACATTCGCGGCGTTGAAGTTGTCGGGCAGCTGGAAGAGGCTCCCCTTGTACATGAACGACTCGATGAGCGAGGGATGGACGTCGTCGAAGTACTCCTGGAGGTCGGCGGCGTCACGCTGGACGTAGTCGTCGATCGGGTGGGCGAGCCGCTCGGCGAAGAGCTGCGTGCCTTCGGTCGCGACCGACACGACGTCGGGCGGGTTGCCCGCGGCGACCATCGTGAGGATCTTCGCGAAGAAGTTGCTCCAGTCCTGGCCCTGGACCGCGACGATGCGGACGGTGATGCCGGGATGGAGACGCTGGAAGCCCTCGACGAGCGACTGGCGGGCGGCCGCGTCCTGGGCGGTCCCGAAGAGGGCGACGGTGAGCGCGTCGTCGCCGCGACCGGGGATGTCGGCGCCGGTCAGGCGCGGCCAGGAGATCGCCGTGCCGGCGATCCCGAGGCCGAGCAGGGCGAGCGCAGCCCTGCGACTCAGTTCAACCACGTTGTTGCTCCTGCGGATGGGGCCACGGGCGGCTCGCGCGAGCAGACCGTGTGCCGTGAATGGGGTGCTGAATGCGTTCAGCAGATGCACCGTAGCATGGTCGGGAACCGTGTGCGAGGGATATGCTGAAACAATTCAGCAACCGGGCGTCGGTGAGGACGCAGCGAGGAGTGCCATGCCGAAGCAGAGCCGCCGCGCCACGCTCGCGGACGTCGCCGAGCGCGCGGGCATGTCGAAGGCCGCCGTGAGCATGATCCTCAACGACCGGCCGGGCTCGAGACTCTCCGCCGCCGCGGCGGATCGCGTGCGGGCGGCCGCGGCCGAGCTCGACTACCGGCCGAATCCGGCTGCCCGCGTGCTCCGCCGCGGCAGGACCCAGACGATCGGATTCATCTCGGATCAGGTCACGCTGACGCGTCAGGCCTCGGGGCTCATCGGCGGAGCGCTCGAGGTCGCCAAGGCGCACGAGCACACCGTGCTCATCGCCGAGACCGGCGGTGGCGACGGCGCCCTCGCCGACGCGTTCGAGACGATGATCGACCACCGCGTCGACGGCATCCTCATCGGGCTCATGGGTGCGCGCATGATCGACCTGCCGGAGACCTCGACGAACGTGCCCGTGGCGATCGTGAACGGGCGATCGTCCTCGGATCATCCGAGCGTTCTGCCCGACGAGCGCGCAGCGGGGTACGCCGTGGCGCGACGCCTGCTGGACGCCGGGCACCGGAGGATCGGCCTCGTCGGCGACCTGCCCGATGAGATCGTGTCGGACCTCCGGCGAAGCGCGACCATCGCGCTGCGCTTCGACGGCATCCAGCGCGCATTCGACGAGGCGGGGGTCGTCCCTGCGCGCGTGGACATCGCCGACTGGCAGCCTGCGCTCGGCTACGACGCCGCGGCGGCGCTTCTCTCGCGGGAACCCGACCTCACGGCGATCCTCGCGTCGAACGACGCGGTCGCGCTCGGGGTCTACCAGGTGCTCCTCGAGCGCGGTCGGCGGATCCCCGACGACGTCTCGGTGATCTCGTTCGACGACGAGGTGCTCGCGGGCTACCAGCGACCAGGGCTCACCACCGCGCGGCTCCCCTACCCCGAGATCGGCGCACTCGGCGCGTCGATGATCCTCGGCGAGCGCGAGCTCGGCCACGAGCTTGTGCCCATGCCGCTCATCGAGCGGGAGTCGGTGGGGCCGCCGCGGCCCTTCTCAGCATGAGAGATCCGGACGGTGCGGCGGCAGGAGCTCTGCCGCCGCACCGTCCGGATCACGGAACTGCGATCGCGTCGCGCCGACCGGGGATCAGCGCGTGATGTGAATCCGGGTGCTCGCCACGACTTCGCCATCGAGCGAGAGGACGATCGTCCACTTGCCGGGCTTCAGGTCACCGGGAAGGGCGACCTCATGGGCGCCCGCTCCGGACACCGACGCGATCTCCTCGGCCCGGGAGCCGTCGCCGCGCCCGATGCTGATGACGGCATCGGCCCCCTCGCGGACACCGTCGAGCGCGACCTGGATCGTCTCGCCGGCCCGAGCGCGCTCGGGGGCGGTCACCGACGGCTCCTCCTCCACGATCTCGGCCGCGAGCGGCGAGACCGTGATCCGGTCGAGGATGGGGGCGTCCTGGGCGCGAAGCGGGATACCCGGCCAGTTGTCCTCCGCGTAGGTCACGCCGTCGAAATTCGGCTGCTCCTCGGCGGCGAACGTGATCGTGTTCTCCCCCGCCTCGAGATCGAGCACGATCGTCCGCTCCCAGAAGCTGTTCCGGTGGAAGGTCGGCACGAAGAGCACTCGCAGCGGGTCACCGCCGTTCACCGAGATGTCGGCGTGGCGTGCCATGGGGTTCGGGTTGTAGTGCGTCGCGGGGATCTGCTCGGGGTTCGAGAACCGCACGACCACGGCGTGGCGCCCGGCCTCCTCCGCCTGGACGGTGAACGACAGCGTGTTGTCGTTCCCCGGCTCGCCGCCGACGCCCGAGACGGCCTTTCCGCCCTCGGCGTTCGCGAGGTCGACGATCTCAGCGACACCGGACCGCGTCGCGTCCTCCGCCTGGTACTCGGTCGCGGTGAGCATTCCCGCCCCGGACGAGACCCGCAGGCCGTCGATCGTGGCTTCGCCCGTCACGGTGACCTTGTTGATGCCGCCCGCCAGGTGCACAGCCCCGGCGGTCGACCGGGCGAGGTCGAGCACCTCCTCGCCGTTCACGGCGACGCGGCCGTCGCCCGAGCCGATGACCTCGAGCAGCGCTTCACCATCGCGTGCACCGTGCACCCAGAACGTCGCCGTCTGATCCGCCGCAAGCGCGACCGTGCCGTTGCCCGTGTAGGTCGCCGTGCCGTCGTGGTCCGACAGCGTCGCCTCGTACTCGTCGACGCCGCTGTCCTGGCGGGTGAGGACGATGCGGTCCACGAGTGCGTCGCCCTGCGTCGCGCGTGAGCCGTCGAGGCTCTTCGCGGCGAGCGTGATCGTGTGCGTTCCGGCAGCAAGCTCGACGGTGGTGTCGGCGTGATCCCAGACGACCCACTTGTAGCCGAGCGGGAGGAGGATCTCCTGCTCAGCGGCCCCGTCGACCGTCAGGAAGACGTTGGTCGGGCCGTTCTCCGCGACGAGGCTGTATGTGTTGAGGCTGTTCGCGTAGACCGAGAGATCGTAGGAGCCGTCCTCCGGGACCTCCACCGTGAAGGAGAGACGGCCATCCGAGCCCGTGCGCAGGCCGCCGACGTTGTACCCGCCGGAGGTGTAGAACTTGCTGACGTCCGAGGGCGAGCCCTCGGGGCCGTTGAGGCTGTACCCCGAGCCGGCGTAGTCGGCGTCCTCGGCCTCGTAGACGGCTGACCACGGAGCGGTCGGCGCGGACGCCTCCGTGGCCTCGTCCGCCGGGGTCACGACGAGCTCGTACGCCGACGACTCCTCGAGAGCTGGAAGCTCGTCACCGCCGAACTGCAGCGTCGCGACGCCGTCTACGACCTCGAGCACCTGATCGCCGATCACTGCGGGGCCCTCCGAGTCGCCGAGCTGACCCGTCCACTCGATCTCGCGCACCGTGACCTCGACACGATCGCCGAAGACGTCCGCGGGGATGTTGGCGAAGTCGACGGGTGCCGCACCAGACGCGCCCCCGATGAGCGCTCGCGCGACGCGACGCTCCTCATCGAGAGCGGCCACGCCCTGAAGGGAGTAGTTCTCGCCCGGCGAGGGCGGGGTGAGTTCCACGGTGTGCCCGCTCAGCTGCGCGTAGGAGTTGTAGAGCCACCACTGGCCGTTGCCCCGGTTCGACTGCACAGCCGAGTCGGCGAGGTTGCCGTTGATGTTCCAGAAGGCGATCATGGCGTCGACCTTCGCGTCCTCGATCGCGGAGATCCACTGAATCATCTGGCCGGGGACTGACGTGTGGTAGTTGAAGGCGTACTCGTTGATGTTGATGGGCAACTCGGTCCCCTCGCGCGCCGTGCCCTCGAAGGCGGCGGCCTCCCATGCGCGGAATCGCTCGACCGAGTCGCGGATGGCCTGGGGGTGCGACAGCTCGTGCCACGTGATGATGTCGGGCACCGTGTCCTGTTCGACAGTGTGCGCGAGGAAGCCCTTCATCTGATCGAAGAGGACGCTCGTGCCCGGGCCGGCGACGCGGATGTCGGGGAACGCGGCCTTGATCGTCCGATAGGTCTCGTCCCAGGCCGCGAAGTAGGCAGTCGGGTCGTCAAGCCAGCTCGTGCCGTCGAGGCTCCACTGCCCGGTGCCGAACATGTTTCCCTCGGGCTCGTTGAACGGCTCGATGACGAGGTGCGCCCGCTGCTCGTCGGGGATCTCGGCGATCATGTCGAGCTGCTTCCGGAGCACGTCGCGATAGTCCGCGAGCTTCTCCTCCGGAGTGTCGCCGGGCCACTGATAGGGGAACCCTCGATACCAGTCGGTGACGCGAAGGTAGACGTCGCCGCCCGTCGTCTCGGAGAGCGCCGGAAGGATCTCGAGGGCGTCCGAGCCAGGGTGCTGGGAGCCGTCCTGCGCCTTCGTCGCGACACTGCGCACGTTCATGCCCTCGAGGAGGTTGTCCGTCGGCATCCCATCGCCATAGAGGCCGTACAGGACCCCCGACGCGCCCCCGTGAACGGGACCGGTATTGCTTCCGAGGTCGATGCGGACCTCGCCGCGGTGCACGGTCACCTCTGTGGTGACGGGCTGGCCGGCCGCCGTCCCGTCTACGGAGAAGGTGCCGGTCTGTCCGTACTGAGCGGGGTCGACCGGCTCCCATTCCACGGGCACGTCGCGGTCGACGCCGTCCGTGAACGAGGCGCGGATCGACGCGGGCAGGTCCGGCGCGACGCCGACAGCCGTCCGAACCTCGAACGCCGTCTGGGAAAGGGCGTCGAGGCCGGGCAGCTCCCCGCCGACCAGCGCGCCGACCTCCTCGGCGGAGAGAGCGTCGTGGTACACGCGGAAGTCGTCGACCTCTCCGCGGAAAGCGGGATCCGGGTAGAACGAGCCGCCGATAGCGCCCGCGTCTGCCGCCCCTGCCGACAGGAGCTGGCTCGCCGTTGCCGTCGTCGAAGCTCGGGAGAGGGCGACTCCGTCGACATACGCGGTGAGGATGTCGGCCTCGGTGTCGAGCGTCAGCGTCAGCGTGCTCCAACGATCTGCAGGCAGAGCGCCGTAGCCGGTGACCTTCGCCTCGCCGCCGGCCCCCGAAGTCGTCACGGCTGCGCGGATGCGGCCCTCTCCGTTCGACGGCGTCGCGAAGAGGTACCGCGTGGTGTCGGATCCCAGACCGAACACCCACTGCCACGCTCCGCCGGATCCGTCCCAACGGATCCTCGCCGACACCGTCAGGTCGGTTGCGCCCTCGAGCGCAGGCCGTGGGACCCGCACGCTCCCCGAGCGCACGTCGATGGCGCCGCCTTCTGCACCCTCGACAGTCGGGACATCGCCGACGATGACTCCGTCCCACCCGTTGCCGGAGGAGTCGGGGACGTTCCCGTCGGCGACGTCGTCCATCGTGTAGACGAGGACGGGCGCGGGGCCGTCCTCGGCTGCGGACGCGGGAGCAGTGAGCCCCGTGCTGATCACTGCGGCCGCCGCGAGGAACACGGCGGGCCCGGATCTGGTGGTGATGCGCATGGTCGAAGACCTCTCTGTCTCGTGTATGTGCGTTGCCCTCCGATGGCGGAGAGCGTGGTGACGCCCGCCGTCAGCTGCGGGCGGTGAGCGCGGGCAGGAAGACCCGCATGGTCGACGGACCGCGTTCGGCCCAACGGTGGTAGGGGATGAGGCGGACCTCTGATCGACGCTCCTGTGGGCTCTCCGCCGGAACCGGGCCATACGCCCATCCGCGCGGATCCCGTTCCGGTGCCATGGCGACGCTCACGACGGCGCCGTCGGCGTCCGGACGCGGCTCGAAGCGGGTATCGACGCGGACGCCGTCGATGCGCGTCTGCAGCGGGAGATCGAGCGACTCCACGCAGAGCACCAGCGGCCCCCTCTCCACAGCCACCGTCCCCCGAACCGCGTCGATGCGGGCGTCGGGCCACGTGAAGCGCGGGCCGACAGGCAGCACGAGCTCGACGACGTCCCCGGGAGAGAAGACGCGCCGCACCTGCGCCCATCCGGCTTCGACGAACGTCGGTGCGGCGTCCGGTGCCGCAAGCGTTGCGTGCTCGGCCCATGACGGGACGCGCAGCCGCAACGTGCGCTCCTCGTCGGGAGCTTCGACGACGTGCACGCGGACGCGACCGTCGAACGGGTAGTCGGTCTCGATCCGCAGCACGAGCCCTCGCCCGGTGAGCTCCCCGGCGGCGTACTGCAGGAGGATGAGCGCGTCGCCTTCCTCGGCGGCGAGGTAGGCCGGCAGGGAGGCGAGCGTCCTTGCGACGTTGGTCGGGCAGCAGGACACATCGAACCACGGCGCCCGGACACCGCCCTCCGCGCGGTGATTGACCCCGTCCGCCGCTTCACCGGCCTCCTCCCGCTGGTGGAGTGGGTTGGCGTAGAAGAAGGCACGGCCGTCCGCGCTCGGTGACGTCGCCACCACGTTGAAGAGGGTGCGCTCGATGAGGTCGGCGTACTTCACATCGCCCGTCGCGAGGAGGAGCCGCCACGCGAACATGACCGAGGCCACGCCGGCACACGTCTCGCAATACGCACGGTCGGCCGGCAGCTCCCAGTCGTCGCCGAAGCCCTCATCCTGATGACGCGACCCCATCCCTCCTGTGAGGTACGTACGCCGCTCCACCGTGCGGGACCACTGACGCTCGAGCGCGGCCAGGAGGTCGCCGTCGTGCGTCTCCACCGCAACGTCGACGGCGCCCGCGGACAGGTACAGCGCGCGCACGGCATGCCCGCGCAGCGCGTCGGCCTCACGGATCGGCGCGTCGTCCTGGAAGTAATCGGCCGACAGCAGCGGTCGCACGGGCAGCCGCCCCCTGCCACGTCGCTCGAGAAAGCGACGGGCCTGCTCGACGTAGCGCGGCTCGCCGAGGGCACGTCCGAACTCCGCGAGCGCGACCTCGATCTCAGGGTGCCCGCAGAGGCCGTCCTCGTCGTCCCAGAATCGGGTGCAGACGTGGTCGGCGGCACGGCGCGCCACGGCGACGAGATCGTCGGTGCCATAGGTGCGCACCCGCGCGACGGCCGCCTGGAGCAGGTGCCCGATGTTGTAGAGCTCATGCCCCATCGCCAGGTCGGAGTACCGGGGCGGGAGTCCAGGATGGCCGAACGCCGTGGAGAGGTAGCCGTCGTCGTCCTGGGCGGCTGCGACCCGCGCGACGAGACGCGCGTAAGCCCCCGCGAGCTCGTCGTCCGCCCGGCGCGACAGCTCCCAGGCCATCGCCTCGAGAAGCTTGTACACCTCGGAGTCGGAGAACTGCCATCCCGCTCGCTCGCGCGTCACGTCGCCGCGGGCGATCCGGTCGAAGTTCTCGATCCAGCCGAGCCGCTCCATCCACTCGAGGCAGTGCGCGATGGTCGCCGTGCCGTTCACTCGCTGCCGCGAGCCCCAGAAGCCCGCCCCGTCGAGCGCGTATGACGAGACGTCCACGCCGTGAATGCGCGCGTTCGCGGGTGCCACGGGACGACTGCCGACGCGGAGGCCATTCGGGGACGGCTCGGTCGAGGTCGAGAATGAGGTCACGGATCAGTCCTTCACTGCGCCGGCGGTCACACCGGCGGCGACGTAGCGCTGAGCCATCACAAGGAGGACGGCAGCGGGGATGGAAGCGACGACGGCGGTCGCCATGATGGCGTTCCACTGCGTGGTGTTGTTGCCGATGTATGCGAAGATGCCGAGCGTCACGGGCCGCAGGTCGCTGTTGCGCGCGAGGGTCGATGCGAAGACGAAGTCGGACCACGCCCACAGGAAGGCGAAGAGCGACACCGTGAGCACCGAGTTGCGGCTCATCGGCATCACGATCGACACGAAGGTACGCCACGCTCCCGCGCCGTCCACGCGAGCCGCCTGCAGCAGCTCCCGTGGCAGACCGATCATGAACGCGCTGAAGAGCAGCACGCCGAACGGCACGGCGACCGTCGAGTCGGCGAGGATGAGGCCCCACACGCTGTTGAGCAGTCCGAGGCGGACGTAGATCGCGTAGAAGCCCATCGCCATGACCACGGCCGGGATCATCTGCGCCACCAGCAGGAGGAAGTTCAGCGTGCGCCCTCCGCGGAGGTTGAGCAGCGCGATCGCGTAGGCCGCCGGTGCTGCGATGACGACCGTCAGCACCACGCAGCCGAGGCCGATGAGCAGGCTCGTGCCGAGGTTCGGGAGCTGCTGGCGGAAGACCGCTTCGAAACCCTCGAACGTCGGGTCGAACGGGAAGACGTGCGGCGGGTTCGCGCGCAGGTCGCTCGTGCGCGTCAGCGAGACGTTGACCATCCAGTAGACGGGGAAGAGCATCAGGGCGGTGAAGATGACGCCCAGCGCGACCTTCCACCAGTTGTGTCGGGCCGTCATGAGTTCACCTCGCGTCGCTGCACGCGCAGATAGAGGAATCCGAAGATGAGGGCGATCACGATGAGGAGGTTGCCGATCGCGGCCGCGGGCGACAGGTCTGGCTGGCCGGTCCCGAACGCCTCGCGGTAGGACCAGATCGCCAGCGTCGTCGAGGAATTCGCGGGCCCGCCGGCCGTCATGATCCAGATGATGTCGACGACTTTGAGGGTGTAGACGAGCCCGAGCAGGAGCGTGATGGCCGAGACCGGACGCAGGAGCGGAAACGTGATGCTCCAGAACTGTCGCCACGGGCCGGCTCCGTCGAGCGACGCCGCCTCGTAGACGTCGCCGGGGATGTTCTGCAGGCCGGCGTAGAGGATGACGAGGTTGAACGGGATGCCGAGCCAGATGTTCGCGATGATCACCGCGGTGAGCGACGTCTCGGGCGACGTCAGCCAGTTGATCTGGGGCCCGCCGAACGCGGCGAGCACCGAGTTGACGATGCCGCTGTCGCTGTTGAGCATCCACGACCAGGTCGAGGCCGACACGATGAGCGGGAGCAGCCACGGCACGAGGAAGAGTCCGCGCAGGATGCCTGACAGCGGAAAGCTCGTCCGGAAGAAGACGGCGAGCGCCAAGCCGATCGCGTACTGGAACAGCAGCGAGACGAAGACGAATGCTGCCGTGTTCGCGAGTGCCGTAGCGAACAGCGGCGACTGCACGATGTCGACGTAGTTGGCGAGGCCTACGAACTCGGCATTGCCCTGGACGAACGCGCGGATCGTGTAATCGTGGACGCTCAGGTCGACGCTGCGGACGAGCGGGAAGACGTAGAAGATCAGCAGGTACGCCAGCAGAGGCAACGCGAAGGCGAACGCGACCCAGCGCGATCCGAGCAGCGGCGAAGGCCGGCGCCTGCGCGGATCGGGGACGACGAACGCGGCCGTGTCGCGCGGTGCGCCGGCGGTGCGTGCGGAGGTTGTGAGGGTCATGATGCTCTCGTTTCGGGCCGGGGCGGAGAAGGCTCCGCCCCGGCGTCTCTCACGGGGTCACTGGCCCCCGGTCTCGGCCGCGGCGGCCTCCTGCGCGGCGTCGAGGGCGTCCTGCGGAGACTCGACTCCCGAGAGCGCGCTCTGGACAGCGGTCCAGAGCTGCTCCGAGATGATCGGATAGTCCGTGCCGAGGTTGTCACTCGTGCGGCCCTTCGCCGACTGAACCGCAGAGACCCACGTCTCGAGCTCCGGGTTCTCCTCCAGCAGCGCCTCCTGTCCCTCGGCCGTGGGCGGGATGTAGTACGCGAACGTCGTCGCGGTCTCGACGAACCCCTCGGACGTCGTCATGCACTCGATGATCTGGCGCGTCACCTCATAGCGCGCGGTGTCCGCCTGGACGGGGGCGATGATGAACTCGCCGCCGGTCGGAGCGGGAGCGGCACCGCCGTCCTTCGCAGGCAGCGTGATCACTCCGGTCTCGAAGGGGGCCTCGGCAGCGCTGTTCACCTGCCACGTGCCGTTCTCGGCGAAGGCGAACTCACCGGTGAGGAACTCCTCCCAGACGGTGTTCTGCGAGTTGGTGATGACCGAGTTGGGGGCGTAGCCCGCATCGAGCCACCCCTTCCAGAGCTCGAGGGCCTCGACTGCCTCCGGCGAGTTCAGCTCCGTGAGCTCTGCCCCTGCGCCCCAGAACCACGGAAGGAACTGGAACGAGCCCTCCTCCGTGTTGAGCGCCGAGAAGGTGATGCCGCGCTTGCCGGTCTCGGATACGGCAGCCAGCGCCTCCTCGAAGCTCGACCAGTCGGTGATCGAGGCGGGGTCGACGCCCGCCTCGGCCAGGATGACGGCGTTGTAGTAGAGGGCAAGTGTGTTCGCCCCGATCGGGATGCCGTAGGTCTCGCCGTCCAGCTCGCCCGCAGCGAGGAGGTTCTCGTCGACGCCGGAAACGTCCAGGCCGAGCTCATCGACGGTGGACACCATGCCGGTCTCCGCGAGCGTCGAGACGGCGGGGTTGTCGAGCAGGATGATGTCGGGCGAATTGTTCTCCTGAGCGGCCAGGAGCGCCTGGTTGGTGAGGGCCGTCGTGTCGTACGCCGTGCGCTCGATCGTCACGCCCGCTTCGGTGCCGCAGGCCTGCACGCGGTCGGCCCAGTCGGATCCCTCCTCGTGCTGCGGGTACGGATCCCACCAGGTGTAGGTGTCGGATGAGCCCGAGCCGGCTTCGGTGCCGGTCGTGCCCGCGCAGCCGGCGAGCGCGCCGACGGCGATGAGGGCGCTCGCGAGCGCGAGCGGCCTGCGCAGGTTCCTGATGATCATGGGGTTCCTCCTTGAACGGGATGCCCGTCGGGTGCGGGCGGATGCTGTCAGGCGCGAGCGGGGGGTGCGGCGATGGAGCCGCGATCGTGGATGACGGGTGGGATGAGCTCTACGGTGTGGGGCACGTCGGCGCCCTCGATCCGGGCGACGAGCTGCTCGACGGCACGTCGGCCGAGTTCGGCCGCCGCACTGTCGACGGAAGAGAACGGAAGGGAGAACGTGCGCGCGAAGTCATCGGAGTAGCGTCCGATGACGGAGAGGTCCTCGGGAGTCCTGAGACCGCGCTCCCACAGGACGCTGGGCAAGGCCGCCGCCGCCGCCTCGTTGTTCAACAGCAACCCCGTGACGTCCGGATGCGCGTCGAGGAACGACACCAGATCGCGCCCGATGTCGGGCTGGCTCGATGCGCCGAAGTAGCGGTGCAGCGTGATCCCCAGCTCTTCGGCGCGCCCAGCTGCAGCGTCGGCGAGGCGCCATACGTACGCGCCGCCGCGCTCCACGACGTGCTCCGGCTGAGAGACGAGGATCAGGTCGCGATGACCGAGCTCGTGAAGACGGTCGACCATGAGACGGCCGGTCGCGACGAAGTCGAGATCGAACACGTCGACGCCCGATGTGTCGGCGGGCAGTCCGACGAGAGCACCGGGCTGCTGCGCAGCGCGCAGCGGCGCGAGGCGGGTGTCGTTCTCGGCGACGTTGAGGAGGACAAACCCATCGACCATGCGGGAGTCCGAGATGCGCTTGAGAGCCGCGACCCCGTCCTCCTCGGAGATCAGCAGGGTGTCGTAGCCGCGCGCGCGAGCGCAGTCAGAGATTCCGAGGATGTACTGCAGCATGGCGGGCGCGAACTCGTCTGAGAGGAACCGGGCGAGCACCCCCAGCACCTTCGTCTGCGATGTCGCCAGAGCACGGGCTCCGGCGTTCGGGGTGAAGCCAAGTGACCGGACCGCCTCTTCCACGCGCTGGCGGACCTCCGGCGAGATGGCCCGCTTCCCCGACAGCGCATACGAGGCGGTGCTCCGCGAGACGCCTGCGACGCGGGCGACGTCCCCGATGGTGACCATGCTGTCCTCCACTTCGAACCGGTTCGACTTCGAACCGGTTCGAAGCTAGCGGATGCGCCGCGGTCGGCGCAAGAGGGAGGTTCCGACCGCCTGTCGTCGCGCCGCGACAGAGCCCTCCGGCCCTGCTACGGTCCCCTCATGTCGCGGACCGTGATCCTCGTCGAGGGCGAGAGCGACCGCGCGGCGCTGCAGGCCGCGGCGGTGGCCCTGCGTCGCCCGCTCTCGGCCGAGATCGTCGTCATGTACGGCATCACGAACCTCCTTCGTCACCTTGAGGAGCACGCGGCCGACCGCGTCGTCGTGCTCTACGACGCGCCCGAGCACCACCGTGTCGAGCGCGCGCTCGCGCATTCGTCGGCGCAGCCATCCGCTCTCTTCGCGTGCGAGCGCGATCTCGAGGAGGAGCTGATCCGCGCGGCGGGAGCCGACCGCGTGCTCGACGTCATCGAGGCGGAGGGCGACCTGCCCGCGTGGCGCGCGCTGCGCGGCCAGCCCTTCCACCGCGAGCACCCCGTCGAGGAGGTGCTTCACCGCTTCATGGGGTCGATCGGCGGGCGCAAGCTCCGCTACGCGTCCGCTCTCGTCGCGATCCTCCGCCCCGACGAACTGCCCCGACCGCTCGTGGAGGTCATCCACGCGGCGGCTGAATCACGGTGATTCAGCCGCCGAGCGCGATCAGGTCGTCATCGCTCAGCTCGACGCTCGAGGCCGCGATGTTCTCCTCCAGATGGCGGATGGATGTGGTCCCGGGGATCGGGACGACGTTCGCAGAGCGACGGAGGAGCCAGGCGATCGCCACCTGACCCGGCAGCACGCCGTTCCTGCGCGCGACCTCGTCGAGCATTCCGGAGGCGCGCGTGTGGGCGCCGACCGCGAGCGGGAAGAACGGCACGAACGCGATCCCGTGTGCGGCCGTGTAGTCCACCACGGGGTCGTGATCGCGCGCGCCCACGTTGTAGAGGTTCTGAACAGCGGCGATCGGCGCGACCGCGAGGGCCTCGTCGATCTCGGCGACCGACACCTCGGACAGACCGATGTGCCGGATCTTGCCCTCCGCGCGCAGCTCGGCGAGAGCCCCGACCTGGTCGCTGACGGGGTACGCCGGGTCGAGGCGGTGGAGGCTGACGAGATCGATCCGGTCGAGACGGAGCCGTCGGAGCGAGAGCTCGACCTGCTGACGGAGGTAGACGGGATGCCCCAGCGGGACCCACTCATCCGGCGAGGGCCTGAGGTTGCCGACCTTGGTTCCGATCACGAGATCCTCACCGTAGGGGTGCAGGGCCCGGGCGATCAGCTCCTCGTTCTCGCCCAGGGCATAGGAATCGGCCGTGTCGATGAACTGCACCCCGAGCTCGACGGCCCGGCGAAGCACAGCGATGGCAGCAGCCGGATCAGCGGGTGCCTGCCAGATCCGCGCTCCGGCCTGGGTGCCATCACCGGTCGCGTCCGTGAGCCTCATCGCGCCGAACCCGATCCGGTGGATGGCGAGGTCGCCTCCGAGCGGGAAGGTTTGCGTCAGGGCAGCGGTTGCGTCGTGTGTCGTGGTCATGGGGCGACCGTAGGACCTGACATCAGTGTCAGATGCAAGAGGAGATCGACATGGAGCGTCTCGATGCGATCGGGATCGGCGAGCTCGCGGAGCGCACGCGCTCAAGCGTCCGCTCGATCCGCTACTACGAGCAGCAGGGCCTGATCACCTCGGTTCGCACCGCGGCGGGGCACCGCCGCTTCGATCGCGCCTCCGTCGAGACGGTGCTCCGCATCCGGCGTCTGCTCGACGCCGGCCTGCCGCTCGCGATCGTCGCGAAGATCCTGCCCTGCTTCATCGGCGATGGCGTCAGACTCGACGCGTGCGTCGCCGACTACCTGCGCGATCATCTCGAGTCCATCGACGAGCGCATCGAGACGCTCGACCATCAGCGGGAGACGGTCGAGGGGCTGCGACGGCTCGTCGCGGTCTGACGTCCGCGGGCGGCGCGTGAGTCAGGGCGGTCAGGCCCCGAGCGCGATCGTCTCGGAGTGCTCGGCACCGCCCTCGAACCACACGAACTCGACGCTCGCGACCGTCTCGCTGGGGCCCGAGGGGATGTCGCGGACGGCTCCGCGACGCAGCGCCTCCCATTCCTCCGCGGAGAGCACCGCGCCGTAGATGAGCGAGAGATGGAAGACCCACTGCTCGAGGGGCAGCTCGCCGATCCGACTGAAGTCCGTGGCGTCGAGGCGATCGGTGAGGCTCGAGTAGGCGTCGACAAGCGACGCGGTCCGGGCGAGCCGCGTGATGACGATCTGAAAGGGCGCAGGGAAGGCGTCGACGGCGTCCACCTGCAGCTCGATGGGAGGGATCCCCGCCGCCCAGGCCCGGATCTCATCGCGGAGCTCTCCGACGCGACGCGCTTCCGAGAAGCCGCGCAGCGTCACGTGCCCGACCGTCGGGAAGGGCGCCGTCGGCACCGACGCGCGGAGCTCCTCCTGCGTCGAGTCGAAGAACGCTGCCACCGGGCCCGTCGGGCAGAGCACGACGTACTGCTGGCCCTCGAGCGATCGCAGCTGCTCGGGGTCGGTCATGATCGCGCGCTTCACGGGCTTCTCCTTCGACGGGGACGAGGTGCCTGCGGGAGTCGAACCCGCCTGCGGGGCTTTGCAGGCCGCTGCCTCACCGCTCGGCCAAGGCACCGTGACCACCGACGATATCGGCGCACTGACCGAGCAGGGCCCTGTGTTTCCGAACGGCGGTCAGCCCCCCCTGCAGCAGGGGAGTTCGTCACAGATCGCCGTTCAGCCGCCCGCATGTGACGACGGGTCCAGAATCCAGCGGCCCTCGTCGTCGGAGAGCAGGAGACGCGGAGCGGCGACGCCCGCGACCTCGAGAAGGCACGCATGGAGCACCGAGGGGATGACCGCCTCGGGGCGCACGGGGCGAGCGCGATCATCCGGCGCGGCTTGGACCATCCCGGCCGGCACGTCCCCGCGGGCGACGGTCACCGGCCGGTGCTCGCCCTCAGTGAGCATCCACTGGAGGAGACCGTCGGCGCCATCCCGTGCGTGCAGAACCTCGACCTCCGGCCGGAGGGCGTGCGCGAGTTCGCGAGCGGTCCTGCAGACGGCGGGCGCGGATCCGGCGCGCGACACCGTCCATCCGCTCGGCGACGCGCGGACGCTCAGGCGATGTCCGAGTGCGGATGCGATCCGCGCGACCACGCCGCGCGCGTGGGCGCGGGACAGCACGGCATCGGCCCACGATGCCTGCGCTGCCCCGCACCCTCCGCACATCAGAGCATCACGTCTCCGCTGTTGGGCCCCAGCGTCTGGCCGACGTAGAGGTCTCCGAACGGCGAGGACGCGAGCATGACGGCCGTGGGTGCGACCTCGTCGACCTGCCCGAAGCGCCCGAGGGGCAGCTCGGCGCGCTTGGCGACCTTCCAGTCATCGCTGATGCCGGCCACGAGCGGCGTCTCGATCGGGCCCGGCGCGATGCAGTTCGCGAGCACGCCGTCGCGCGACACCTCGAGAGCGAGCGACTTCGTGAGAGCGATCACGCCGGCCTTGGCCGCCGCGTAGTGCGCCATGCCCGTTCCGCCCTTCTGCCCGAGCTGCGATGCGACGTTGATGATGCGACCGCGCCCGCGCGCACGCATCCCCGGGAGCACCTCGCGGCACAGCAGGAAGACGCTGGTGAGATCGATCGAGAGGGTCTCGTTCCACTGCGCGAGGCCCATGCTCTCGACCGGCGACTCGGTCAGGATCCCGTGCGAGGTGACCAGCACGTCGATGCGCCCCAGCGCGCGCTCCGCCTCCGCGACAACGGAGACGATGCTCGCCTCCTCCGCCGCGTCGAAGGTCAGGCCGACGTGCTCGGCCGACCCGCCGCGCGAGATCTCGGCCGCTGCGTCTGCGACACGAGGGCTGCGGTCGGCGAGCGCGACGCGTGCCCCCGCTGCGGCGAGATGGATGGCCGTGGCCAGGCCGATCCCGCTCGCCGCGCCGGTGACCAGCGCGGTGCGGCCGGCGAGCACTCCGCCGTAGTCCGGAAGGGTCATCCTCAGCTCCTCATCGCGACGGTGAGCCCGCCGTCCACGGTGATCGACTGGCCGCTCACGTAGGCCGCGTCGCGCGAGAGCAGGAACGCCGCGACGCTCGCGACCTCCTCCACGCGACCGACGCGCCCCCAGGGGATGTAGTCGCCCGCGGCGCGCAGGCCGTCCGGGCCCAGCGAGTTCGCCGCGTCGAGAGACTGCGGCGATTCGATGAGGGCGGGGATGATCGCGTTCGCGCGGATGCCGCGCGGAGCGAACTCGACCGCGATGCTCCGGACGAGTCCGAGGACGCCCGCCTTCGCCGTCGCGTAGTGCGCGTGCTCCTCCCAGCCGTACACGCCGCCCGCGATGGACGAGATGGCGACGATCGAGCTGCCTTCCGAGAGGTGCGGGATGGCCGCGCGCACGAGCCGCATGACGCCGTGCAGGTCGACCTGGAGCATGGCGTCCCAGGCCTCGTCGGTCATGTCCGCGAAGGCGGCCCGACGGAGGATGCCGGCGTTCGCGACGACGTGATCGATCCGCCCGAAGGCCGCGAGCGCCGCCTCGGCGAAGGCGTCGGTCGACGCGGTGCTCGCGACATCCAGGTCCACGACGATCCCCTCGCCACCCGCGGACTCCGCGCCGCGCAGGGTCTCGTGAGCGTCGTGCGGGTCGCCCGGGAAGCGCCCGATGACGACGCGGTGCCCGTCGCCCGCGAGACGCACGGCCGTCGCCCGGCCGATGCCGCTGGCGGCACCCGAGATGATCGTGACCGGTGCGTCCGTCATGCGGGCACCTCCCCCGCGCGAGGCTCGACGGCGCCCGCGCCCTTCTTGACGAAGAGCATGATGAGGCCGGAGAGGAACGTTCCGAGCGCGCCGACGATGAACGCCGCCATCGAGAAGGGCACGGCGGCCGCGACGAGGCCGGTGAGGATGAACCCCGCGATCACGGCTCCGGGCTGGCTCATCGCGCCGATGAACGTCGAGCCCGTGGCGCGGCAGTCTGCGTCGTAGCACTCCGCCTGGAAGAACATGATCGCGGCGTACGGGCCGAGCAGGAAGAACAGGCCGAGCATGTACGTCACGAGTACGAACACGGGGTTGCTCGGCCCGAGCAGCATCGCGGCGAACATGATGCCGCCGAGCAGCCATCCGCCGACGATGACGTTGCGTCGGCCGAGCCGATCGCCCAGCCATCCGTGCGTGAGGTAGCCGAGCGCGCCGACGATGTTCGACAGGACGATCATGATGAGCGCGTTCGAGGCGTCGAAGCCCTTGCCGCTCTCGAGCACGGTCGTGCCGAGCACCGAGAAGGTCTGGATGCCGAACCAGTTGAACAGCCACGCGAGCGACAGCACGATCGTGCTCCGCAGGTGACGGCCCTGGAAGATGCGTCGGAACGGGGCGTGCTTCTGCACGTCGAGGCCGACGCTGCGGGCGAACTGCTCGGCGCCCTCGTGGTCGCCGGCCGCGCTGAGCTTCTTGATGTGGCGCATCGCCACGAACTGGGGGCTCTCCTTGAGCGTGAGGCACAGGAGGGCGACGATGATCGCCGGGACGGTCGCCACGAGGAACACGATGCGCCAGTTCTCGGGGCCGACGATCGCGGTCATGATCGCCACGAAGCCCGCAGCGAGCAGGGCGCCCAGCGGCCAGCCCGTCTGCACCATGGAGTACACGAAGCCCTGGTTGCGCTTGATCTTCTCGTCGTCGGTGACGCTGTAGAGCTCGTTGAGGTAGGTCGCGTTGACCGACTGCTCGGCGAGGCCGAGGCCGCTGATCGCGCGGACGCCGACGAGCGAGACGGCGCCCTGGGTGATCGCGGTCGCGGCAGACGAGGCGGCGGTGCCGCCGACCGAGATCACCATGCCCTTGCGGCGCCCGAGCCGGTCGACGAGCGGACCCACGAGGATCACGACGATGAACGTCCCGATGCTCACGAACGTCGAGACGAGGAGGGCGAAGCTCGGCTCCCAGCCGAATCCCTCCTCGATGCGCGGCAGCAGGGTGCCGAAGAGGATGAAGTCGTAGACCGCGATGGTCCAGGCGAAGAAGGCGATGCCGGTCGCCCGGCGGGTCTCTCTCACGCCGACTCTGCGCAGCGCGGGGGTGATGGTTGACATGTCGTGTCCTTCGGGTGCGCGTCAGTGCTGACGCGGAGAACGGGCGAGGAAGTCGGTCGCGATGCCGTCGAAGGTGCTCCAGCGCACGCCGTCGTGCGAGTTGATGTACTCGATGAGGCGCTCGAGCATGAGGAGCACCTGCGGGCGCCCCGAGACATCCGGGTGGATGGTCATGGTGAAGACCGCGTAGTCGTTCTCGCGGTGGATCCAGTCGAACTGGTCGCGCCACATCTGCTCGATGTCGCGGGGATTCACGAAGCCGTGGCTGTTCGGGCTCGACTTGATGAACATCATGGGAGGCAGGTCGTCGAGGTACCAGCTGGCGGGGATCTCGACGAGATCGGTCTCCTGACCGCGCACGAGCGGCTTCATCCACGTGCTCGCGGGCTTGTCGTAGTCGATCTTGTCCCAGGTGTCCCCGACGCGGACGTAGTACGGCTCGAAGTCGCGGTGCATGAGCGAGTGGTCGTAGCGGATGCCCTGCTCGATGAGGAGCTCGTTCGTGACGGGCGAGAACTCCCACCACGGCGCGACGTAGCCCGTGGGCCGCTTGCCCGCGCGCCGCTCGATGAGGTCGATGCAGTAGGTCAGGATCTCCGACTCCTGCTCGCGCGTCATGGCGATGGGGTTCTCATGGCTGTAGCCGTGGACCCCGATCTCGTGGCCCGCGGCGACGACCTGGTCGAACTGCTCGGGGAACGTCTCGATGGAATGCCCGGGCCAGAACCACGTGCTCGGCAGGTCGTACCGCTCGAACAGGCGGTTGAGCCGCGGCACGCCGACCTCGCCGGCGAAGAGGCCGCGCGAGATGTCGCCGGGCGAGTCCTCCCCGCCGTACGAGCCGAGCCATCCGCCGACGGCGTCGACGTCGACTCCGAAAGCCACGAAGATTTCCTTGGCCATGGTGGATCTCCTTTTCTCAGTGAGGACGGATGTCCTTCGTGTGGGTGGTCAGAGGGCAGCGGACGGCGCAGACCGCGCGTCCGCATGCGTGCAGATGCGCGCGAATCGGCTGCGCGCGGTCTCCGCGGCGCCGTCGTCCGCCGCGTCCTGGGCTTCCGCGAGGATCAGGGCGAGGAGGATGCGCGCCTGGGTCGCCGGCACCGCGCCGAGGGGCACCGCGCCGGCGTGGACGGCGTCGACCGCGCCGCCTCCCGCGTACAGCGGAACGACGGCGCCTGCCCCCGTCCGCGTTCCGAGCCCGACGACGACGCCCGCCCTCGAGGCGCGCGCGATCCCCTCGGTCAGTCGGGTCCCCGGGTTTCCGGCGCCGCCGCCGAGGACGATCACGCCCTGCGCCCCCGCACGCACCGCAGCGTCGAGCAGCGCGGAGTCGGCGCCGGGATAGGCGAGCACGAGGTCGACGCGGACGGCGTCGAAGGCGGCACCCGGTCGGGCGAGGGGTGCGCGGGCGTCGGGGCGGAACGCGTACTCCGGTCGCTCGAGGACACGCCCGATCGGCCCTCCGAAGACGCTCGCGAACGGCTGGGCCGCGAGCGTGTGCGCCTTGCGAAGCCCGAACGCGCTGAAGACCTCGCCCGCGAACACCACGAGGGCCCCGCGACGGCGGCTGTCGGGCGAGGCGGCCACGACCAGGGCGTCTCGCAGGTTGCGCGGACCGTCGGTGTCCGGCGCGTCGGCGGAGCGCTGCGCACCGGTGAGCACGACGGGGCGGGGATCGTCGTGGACGAGGTCGAGCAGAGCAGCCGTCTCCTCGAGCGTGTCCGTGCCGTGCGAGACGACGACGCCGTCGACGTCGTCTCGGGAGAGCGCGTGAGCCACCGCGTCGGAGATGGTTCGCAGGTCGCACAGCTCGAGGTTGAACGAGTTGACCGCCAGCACGTCGTGCACCTCGACCGTGATGTCGCCGTCGAGATCTCCCGCGGCGGCGGCGAGCTCGGCCGCGGAGTCGGTCGCCTTCGACCCGCCGGAGGGCATGCGCCGCGAGGCGATGGTGCCTCCGGTACCGAGGAGCACGAGGTGGGGCATGAGCTTCTTCCGAGGGTCGAGCGAGCGGGTTGCCGTCCATACTGCTCCCACACAATCGTTAAACGCAATCGTTTGTGTGAAGATCGTGTTACAGGAGTTTGCGGCAAACCGACGCGACATCGCGTCGGCGGCGACGGCGCCGTGCGCCACAATGGACTCGTCCCACGAGGAGCACGCGTGACACCACCACCGGGCCGGCGCCCCATCACCCAGCGCGGCATCGCCGACCTCGCCGGCGTGAGCATCACGACCGTCTCCCGCGTCCTGGGCGCCCCCGGCGAGGAGGCCCTCCGCTGGGCCTCACCGGGCAAGGTCGCGGAGATCCGGCAGATCGCCGAGGAGCACGGCTACCGCCGCAACCCCCACGCGGCGAGCCTGCGCACGGCGCGATCGAACCAGATCGGCGTGATCGTCCCCCGACTCCAGGACTACGTGCTCGCCACGATCTACGAGGGCATCGACGAGGCCGCCGGAGAGCGCGGCATCTCGACGTTCGTGACGAACTCGCTCGACGACGTCGCGCAGCAGCGCATCCGCACCCAGCAGATGCTCGACCGCCGCGTCGACGGGATCATCTTCGGAGACGCCCACCTCGACGACCCGTTCCTCGACGAGCTCGCGGAGCAGGGAGTGCCGTTCGTCGTGACCTCGCGACGACGCCCTCCGCACGTGGGTGTCACGTGCGACGACTATCTGGGAGGCCGCCTCGTCGGCGAGCACCTGCTCCAGATCGGCCGCACCGACGTCCTGATCCTCGCCGGCCTCACGTTCGCCTCCACCGCCCGCGACCGCACGCAGGGGCTCATCGACAGCTTCCATGACGCGGGCGTGGACGTGCCGCCCGAGCGCATCGTCTATCGCGGATTCGACGCGGCCGCCGGGCAGGAGGCGACGATGGCGGCGCTCGACGCCGGGATCCGCCCTGACGCGGTCTTCGCGACCAACGACTTCGCCGCGATCGGAAGCCTCGGCGCCCTCATCACGCGGGGTATGTCGGTGCCAGACGACGTCGCCCTCGTCGGCTACAACGACACGCCGCTCGCGGCCTCCGTGGGCATCCCGCTCACGACCGTCCGCTCGCCGATGCACGAGATGGGGCGACGTGCTCTCGAGACCCTCCTGCGCGTCGTCGCCGGCGAGACACCCGAGTCCTCGCTGCTGACGCCCGAGCTCCTCGTGCGCGCGTCGACCACCGTGTCCGAGTCACCGTGACTCACGCGGCCACGGACATCCCGATCACCGCCACGCCGAGCAGCACGTCGAGAGCGCAGCAGAACTCGGCCATGGATGGCGCGACAACGCGCCGGGCGCGCAGGTGCCGCGCATCCCACGCCGCGTGCCCCAGCAGCCCGAGCCCGACGAGCACTCCCGCCCACGGCTGACCGAGCGCCGCGACGACGAGCGCGATCCCGATGATCACCGCCATCGCAGCGGCCTGCAGCGGAAGCCCCCACGGCGGCCGGATGGCCCCGCGCACGACGCCGACGACGGCGAGCGCGATCGCGAGGACGACGAGGGCCCAGAACGGGCCGAATCCGTCGATGAGGGCTCCTGCGCCGATGAGCACGAAGGTGACGCCGAAGAGCGGCCACGCGAGGCTGGGCCGGCCGAGCGCCGCGGCGCCGAGGTAGACGAAGCCGGCCGCCGTGAGCACCTGAGCGACCTCGGCGGAGTCCGAGAAGCCGCGCGCGAAGGCGAGGGCGAGCGCCCCTCCGAACACGATCCCGGCGAGGGCGGCCCAGCGGCGCAGCAGCCAGGGCCGGCTCCGGGGCGTGATGGCGGTCATGGGCCCTCCTCCGGCGTCGAGCGCGTCGGCTTCTCGCACAGCACGGTAGGGCCGCGGCGCACGAGCGGCAAGGGCCGCGGCCCAACGTTGGGCCGCGGGCTGTCCGTACGATCGACCCATGGAACCGGACGAGCGCCTCTACCTCCGCGTCACCCTGCGCGACGTCGAGCCGGAGATCTGGCGCGAGTTCGAGATCGACGGCCAGATGACCATCCGCCAGCTGCATATGGCGATCCAGGTGATGCTGGGCTGGCGCGAGACCCACCGACACGAGACCTTCGAGGGGCTGCCCCTCACCGAGGACCTGACCCCGCGCCCGCCCCTGCGGTGGGGGCAGCCGTCGTCCGACGATCCGGAGATCCTCGATGAGGACGAGTGGACCATCCTCGGGGCCCTCGAGGAGTCACCGCTCGCCTACATCTACGATTTCGGCGACACGTGGCACCACCTCGTGGAGATCAACCACGAGATGACGCCGATCGCCGAGGCCCCGCCCGTGCTTCTGCGCACGGGGCGCAATCGCGGGCCGTGGGAGGACTCCGGCGGCGCGGAGGGGTACCAGGAGAAGTGCGCGATCTGGGCCGACCCCGACCATCCCGAGCACGACGAGATCCGGCAGTGGGTGGCCGACACCGTCGGTCCCTGGGCGCCCGCGGACCCCACGTTCTTCGACCCGCCGTCGATCCAGGCCGAGCTCAACCTGCTGTTCAACCCCAGCGGCTCGGGCGTCCACCCGTACGACATGTCGGGCCTCGTCAAGGCGGACGAGCTGCGCCCGCCGGGCGATGTCGACCTCGAGTCGCCCATCGTCGCGTTCGCGGGGACGCTCCCTCCGGCCATCCGCTCCGAGCTCCGCCAGCATCTCTATCGCACCGGCGTGCTCGCGCCCACCGACCTCGACGATGCGACGGCCGAGCGGCTGATCCGCCCCTTCGCGTGGCTCGTGGATGCCGTCGGCGCGGGCGGCATCGACCTCACCTCGGCGGGCTGGCTGCCGCCCGACGTCGTGCTCGACGGCATGACCGCGCTCGGCTGGATCGAGGACTGGATCGGCAAGGGCAACCGCGAGGACCTCACGCCGCCGATCGCGAACCTGCGCGAGACGGCGCAGCGCCTCGGGCTCGTGCGGGTGCAGAAGGGGCGCCTGCTGCTGGGCGCAGAGGCGAAGAAGGCGCTCGGCCATCCGCGGCGGCTGCTGCGACTCGTCGCGCGCGGGCTCTACCGCAAGCTGCAGGACGCCGAGGTCGACGCGGCCGTGCTCCTGTTCCTCTCGCTCGCCGACGGCACCCCGGCGGATGAGCGGTGGCGCGCGATCGCCTTCGGGCTCACGATGGCGGGATGGCAGCACCCGAGCGGCGAGTTCGACCGCGACGACATCGCGAGCGTCGCCGGGCGGACGGAGGACCTGCTCGGGGTGCTCTTCGGATGGCGCGAGCGACTCACGCGCGAGGGAAGCGCCGACATCGCCCTCTTCGCGCGCGAGGCGCTGCGGTAGCACCCGACCGGATCGGTCCGGAACGGTCGGGCGGAGCAGCGGTCGTGCGAACGAGACTCGATGCGGAAGGAGGGGCCATGATCGCCGCACTCAACGACCTGATCGACGCCGTCGAGCGCACGCCCGACGACGAGATCGACGTGGCCGCCGTCGCGCACGCCCAAGGCACGACGGAGCACCACCTGCGACGGATGTTCTCGTCGCTCGCGGGCATGCCGGTGTCGGAATACGTCCGGCGGCGGCGCATGACCCTGGCCGCGGCGGATGTCGCGGAGTCGTCGGGCGACCTGCTCGCGATCGCGGTGCGGTACGGCTACGGATCGACCGAGGCGTTCGCGCGGGCGTTCCGCAGCGTGCACGGCGTCGGCCCGAGCGAGGCCCGTCGCGACGGCGGCCCCTTCCGCAGTCAACAGCACCTCAGGTTCCGCCTGACCGTCGAAGGGAGCACCCCCATGCACGTCCGCCTCATCGAACGCCCCGCACTCCGGCTGGTCGGCCACGCCACGCGCGTGCCGCTCATTTACGAGGGGGTCAACCCCCACATCCAGGAGCACATCGCCCGCATCCCGATGGAAGAGCACGTGCGTCTCAAGGCGCTCGGCGACACCGAGCCCGCGGGCATCCTCCAGGTGACCGACGACATCGAGCAGGACAGCGCGGAGGGCAGCGAGCTGACCTACCTGCACGGTGTCGCGATCTCGAACGAGGTCGACGCTCCCGACGACCTCGATGCGATCGCGGTGCCCGCCGGCAGCTGGGCCGTCTTCACGAGCGACGGCCCACATCCGAAGGCCCTGCAGGACATGTGGGCCGCGACCGCCGCCGAGTGGTTCCCGTCGAACCCCTGGCGCCTGCGCCCGGGGCCCTCCATCGTGGCCGTTCTCGAGCACGACGCCGCGTTCACGCAGGCCCGCTGCGAGCTCTGGCTCCCGGTCGAGCGCGCCTGACGCGCATCGGGTCATCCGCCGCTCGCGAGACGCGCGGCGGATGGCCCGCCGTCAAGCGGCCGGCGCGCGACCGACCTCCCGCAGCCATCCGAATCGATCCGGGACGATGCCGAACTGCATGCCGGTCAGCTCGTCACGCAGCCGGGCGGCGATCGGGCCGAAGCCCGCGGTCGGCGTCTCGATGACGCGGGCGGGCGAGACGAGGCGGGCGATGGGCGTCACGACGGCGGCGGTTCCCGTCGCGAACACCTCGACGAGGGTTCCGTCCGCGGCCGCCCTGGCCCACTCGTCGACGCTCACGGGGCGCTCCTCGACCCGGTGGCCGAGGTCGGCCGCGAGCGCGAGCGCGCTGTCGCGCGTGACGCCCTCGAGGATCGTCCCCTCGGCAGGGGGCGTGACGATCGAGCCGTCGGCGAAGGCGAAGAAGATGTTCATGCTGCCGGCTTCTTCGACCCAGGTGTGCGTCTCGGCGTCGGTGAAGAGCACCTGTGCGCAGCCGTGCGCCTCGGCCTCGCGCTGGGCGGCGAGCGACGCCGCGTAGTTCCCTCCGCACTTCGCGGCTCCCGTGCCGCCGCGCCCCGCGCGCGAGAAGTCCGTCGAGAGCCAGAGCGAGACGCCCTCGCTCGCGCCCGAGAAATAGGCGCCCGCGGGCGAGGCGATCACTCCGAAGAGCGCCTGCTTCGCCGGTCGCACGCCGAGGAACGCCTCCGATGCGATGACGAACGGACGCAGGTAGAGGCTCGCGCCGGGGCGCCCGGGAACCCATTCCGCGTCCTGCGCGAGGAGCGCGTCGACCGCCGAGAGGAACAGCGATTCCGGCGGGACCGGCAGGGCGAGCCGCTCCGCAGAGCGCGCCATCCGCCGTGCATTCATCTCCGGGCGGAACGTGACGAGCCGGCCATCCGGATGGCGATAGACCTTGAGGCCTTCGAAGATCTCCTGGCCGTAGTGCAGGACGGCGCTTGCCGGATGGAGCGGAAGCGGCCCCATGGGCTCCACGCGCAGGTCGTGCCAGCCGCTGTCGGCACTCCATTCCGCGATCGCCATATGGTCGGTGAAACGCTGGCCGAACACCGGGTCCTCGAGGATGCGCTCACGCTCGCCGACCGAGGTCGGGGCGGCATTCCGCCGCACCGCGAAGTCGCCTGCCGTGTATCCGGTCGCCGTCGTCGTCATCTCGTTCCCTTCTCGCGTGTGCATGGCACGCCCATCCGAGCAGGCTCGCAGAGAAGTGGGCCCTCCGTCTCGGGCCAATCGCGAGGTCGTGGCGTGGACGCGCCCTGCGACGGTCGCGCCGTATCCGCTATGGTTGCGCAAACATGGTCTGTCGCAGCGGACGACCCAGCCGGGCGCCGCGCGACGCTTTCGACGACGAAAGGGGCAGTGTCGATGCCGACATCGCACACGCTGCGGCGCGCCGCGGCGCTCACGACGGGCGCCGCGCTCGTGGGAGGGGCGGCGGTCGCCTCACCCGCCGCGAGCGCGGCCGAGGCGGCGGAGCGATCCGTCACGATCACGCCGAACCCCGCCTACGCGGGCGAGGCGTTCGAGGGGTGGGGCACGAGCCTCGTCTGGTTCGCGAATGCGACCGGCAACTACCCCGAGGAACTCCGCGAGGAGCTCTACCAGGCGGTCTTCGGCGAGGACGGGCTCGACCTCAACATCGCCCGCTACAACATCGGCGGCGGCAACGCCTCGGACGTGGCCGACTACCTGCGCGCAGGCGGCGCCGTCGAGGGCTGGTGGGCACCGGATCCGGACGGCTCCGAGGGGATCTACGGCGGAGCGGCGACGACCTACGCCGATCGCGACGCGGTTCTCGAGGCGTTCGACGCGGATGACCCCGCGCACTATGACTGGGACGCCGACGAGACGCAGCGCTGGTGGGTCGACCGGCTGGTCGCCGACGGGCAGATCACGCACTGGGAGACCTTCGCGAACTCGGCGCCCTACTTCATGACCGAGAGCGGCTACGTCTCGGGCGGGTTCGACGCGGCAGCCGAGCAGCTCAAGCCCGAGGCGGACGAGGCGTTCGCCCAGTACCTCGTCAACGTCACGGAGCACCTCGAAGCCGAGCACGGGATCGAGGTCGACACGATCGACCCGTTCAACGAGCCGAACACGAACTACTGGGGGACGCGGCTCGAGAACGGCGTTCCGGTCGGCGGTCGCCAGGAGGGCATGCACGTCGGGCCGCAGCGCCAGGTCGAGGTCGTCGAGGCGCTCGCCGCCGTGCTCGACGGGGCCGAGACGGATGCGCGCATCTCGGCCATGGACGAGACGAACCCCGGGATCTTCGCGCGGAACTGGGCGGCATACCCCGCGGAGACGCGCGAGGACGTCAACCGCATGAACGTGCACACGTATGGCACGAGCGGACGCCTCGTCGTGCGCGACCTCGCGAAGCAGGCCGACACCCCGCTCTGGATGAGCGAGATCGAGGGCAGCTGGGTCGACGGCTACGACCCCGTCGACATCGAGAACGGTCTCGGCATCGCGGGCCGGATCATGGACGACCTGCGCGAGCTCGAGCCGAGCGCGTGGGTGCTCTGGCAGCCCGTCGAAGACCTCTACAACATGCAGCCGCAGGGCGAGGACCTCAACTGGGGCTCGGTCTTCATCGACCTCGACTGCGAGCCCTACGAGGAGGATGGCCGCACCGTGTGGAAGTCGGCGCGACGCGTCGCAGACGCGGGCGGCGACTCGACCGCCGTCGAGCCGTGCGGCGTCGAGGTCAACTCGAAGTTCAACACCATCCGCAACTTCACGAAGTTCATCCACGAGGGCGATCGCCTCGTGCCCGTCGACGACACCTCGAGCACCGCGGCCATCCGCGGTGACGGAACGGGCGCGACCGTCGTCCACCGCAACACGAGCGCGGATGCGGCTTCGGTCACGCTCGATCTCTCCGCCTTCGGCGAGATCGCGGACGGCGCGACCGTGACGCCGTACGTCACGACGGAGGCCCCGTCGCCCGATGAGCCGACCGCGAACGCGCTCGTCGAGGGAGCACCCGTCCCCGTCGACGACGCGTCGGCCACGCTCACCGTGCCCGCGAAGTCGGTCACGACGTTCGTGATCGACGGCGTCTCCGGCGTCTCCGCCGATGCTCCCGCCATCGAGGACGGGCACAGCTACCAGCTCGTCGGCGCGCAGAGCGGAAAGGCGCTCACTGCCGGCGGCTCCGGTGCGGCGACGAGCATCACGACGCTCGCCGACGACACCGCGACCGCAGCGGCGCAGAAGTGGACGGCCCACACGGTCGCCGTCGGCGAGAGGACCGCGACCCAGCGCGTCGTGCTCGAGAACGGCGACGGCCGTGTCCTCGGCGCGACGAGCGCGGGCACCGACCTGCGCGACATCGACCCGTCGGCCGCGGCCGAGAGCCCCGAGACACGGTGGATCGTCAACACCACCGACGGGAAGAGCTTCTCGTTCGTGAACGAGGCGCTCGCGCTCGCGCTCGAGGTGGGCGGGCAGTCCTCGGCCGAGGGCGCCTCGGTCGGCGTGTACGGCTCCAACGGAGGAGCGAACCAGGCCTGGGAGGCGCGCGACCTGACCCCCGTCAATGGGACGGCGATCCCTGCGCGCACAACGGCCGGCGTCGCTCCTCTGCTGCCCGAGACCGTCCTCTCCGCGTACGCGTGGGGCACGGGCGCGGCGGTTCCGGTCGAGTGGGACCTTCCCGATGACGCGACCTGGGAGAACGAGGGCCGCGTGGAGGTGCCGGGCACGGCCGCCGACCTGTTCGGGCAGACGTTCACCGTCGTCGCGCACGTCGATGTCGGCGGCCTCACCGCGACGGATCCCGTATCCGTCACGGTCGCGGCGGGCACCACGGCGGACGCTGTGCGCGCCGCGGCGCCGGACACCGTCCCGGCCCGCGTGGGGGCGTCGGAGCACGCCTTCGAGGTGCCGGTCGAGTGGGACTGGACGACGCTCGATGAGAGCGCGCTGACCGAGCCCGGTGCGATCTCGATCGCCGGGACGGCGCGGGCCGACGGCGCGGAGCTCGACGCGCGGCTCGCCGTGCTCGTCACGGAGGGCACCCAGCGCAGCTTCGCGGCAGACGGCGGCGTCGCGGTGGAGGCCAGCTACACGGAGCCCGGCTACCCGGCGGAGCGCACCCTGAACGGCGTCCTCGACGACAAGGGATGGTCGAACTGGTCCGGCAGCGCTCAGCAGCAGACGAGCACCCTCACGTACACGTTCGAGGCGCGCGACCTCGACGGAGCCGCGATCCGCTTCTGGCGCGACGGCCGCCCGAGCTGGGCCGAGACGATGACGATCGAGGTGCGCGACGCCGACGGCACCTGGGCGCCCGCGCCCGGCTGGGAGTCTCCGCAGGCGGTGGAGTCTCCGTCCACCGGCGCTCCGATCGTGACGGCCGAATTCGCCACCCGGACGGCGACCGGGGTGCGCTTCACCCTGCACGCCGCCGAGGGGATGCACATGATCGTCTCGGAGGTCGAGCTGTTCGAGAGCGTGGCCTCGCCGGCCGCAGTCGCGACCCTCGCGGACCTCCGCGTGGCCGGCGCGACGGTGGAGGGCTTCTCGCCCGAGGCCAGCGCCTACAAGGTGACGGCTGATCCGTCCGTTCCGCCCGTCGTGCAGGCCTTCGCGCTCGACGATGAGGCATCGGTCGAGGTCGAGCAGGCCGACGCCTCGAACGGATGGACCGCGCGCATCGTCGTGACGTCGGCCGACGGATCCGTCTCGAGCGAGACGACCGTCGCGATCTCGAGGACGGCCGTGATCACGCGGCTCGAGCTCAGCGAGGCGCCCGCGATCGGCGAGCCCGTCGAGGCGATCGCGGAGTTCGCCCCCGCCGACGGCGACGTCTCGTGGCAGTGGCTGCGCAACGGGCGGCCGATCGCGGGTGCGACGGATTCGAGCTACACGCCGGTCCGCGGCGACGCCGGCAAGCACCTGAGCGTCGAGCTCACCGTGTCGGCTCCCGGTGTCGAGAGCACGACCCTCGTCAGCGAGGAGCAGCGGATGCTGCCGGCGCCGGCACGCCGCTGAGCAGCGTGGCGGGGCCTCGCGCGGAACGCGGACGAGGCCCCGCCACGGTCGGCGACGGCCGAAGATCGCCGCCTGACGGGACGCCTACTTCTGTTCGGCGGCCCGGTTCTATGCGCGCGTCAGGCGCCCGCGGCCAGCTCGCCTCGAGTGTCCTCGAGCGCGCGCATGCGCTCAGGGCTGGGCGCTGCGGCGCTCTCCCGCGTGACGAGCGCCGGGCGCTCGGAGGAGAAGCGCTTGCCGCCGGCGCCGTTCAGGAGGTCGAGCAGCAGCTGGAACCCCCGGCGTCCCATCCCGGCGAAATCCTGATGGGCGGTCGTCAGGGGAGGCGACCAGATCTCACTCAGCGGGTGATCGTCGAATCCGACCACCGAGATGTCCTCCGGGACGCGCAGGCCGGCGTCGGCCAGACCGCGCATGACGCCCATCGCGATCTCGTCGTTGCCGCAGAACACGGCGGTCACGGTCGGATCCGCCGCGATCTCCCGCGCGACCTGCCGTCCGCTCACCGGCTCCCACGTCGCGTCGAACGGCGCGGGGATCGGTGCGCCGGCCTTCCGCAGCGCTCGGCGCCATCCGGTCGTCCGCCCGTCCTCCCGACGCGAGGGAGGCACGCGCACATGATGCACCGTCTCGTGGCCGAGTTCGAGCAGGAAGTTCGTGAGCTCCTCTGCCGCGCGGGTCTCGTCGAGCACCGCCTGCGGAACGCTCACGTCGCGCACGCCGGAGAGCGCGACGACCGGGATGTCGTCGGGAAGCCGGTTCACCACGGCGACCCCGGGAGGGTCGAACTTGAGCACGACCACCCCCGCGATGGCATGTGTGAGCGTGGCCGTGATCGCCCGATCGACCTCGTCATCGTCGGCTGACTCGACGACCGTGATCATGACGGTGTATCCCTCGGCGCGGGCGGCGAGCTCCACGCCGCGGATCGTCTCGGCGTATCCGTAGCGGGACGTGTCCCCCGCGATCACGGCGATGACCTGCGAGCGCCGCGAGACGAGGGCGCGGGCGGCTGCGCTCGGGCGGTAGTTGAGCTCGGCGATCGCGTTCTCGACGGCCTCGCGCTTCGTCGGGCTGACCCTCGCCGCACCGGTGAGCACCCGTGACACCGTCGGCACCGAGACTCCGGCGCGCCGGGCGACGTCGGCGATGGTGGGGTGCTTGCTCTTCATGTCGATGGTGTCCTTCGCCCTCATCGTCTCACTTGACCGCGCCGCTCGTGATACCGGAGATGATCTTGCGCTGCGCCACAATGAACGTGATCAGGAGCGGAAGGCTCATGAGCACGATGTACGCGAAGATCAGGTGCCAGTTCTGCAGGTAGAGTCCCGAGCTCGCGACCTGGTAGAGGTTCAGGGGCAGGGTGTCCAGGCGACCGCCGACCACGAAGAGCGCGTAGAAGACGTCGTTCCAGATGTAGAGGCAGATGAGGATCGTCGCGGTCGCGAGCACGGGCATGAGCAGCGGCAGGATGATCCGCACGAAGACCCGGACGGGCCCTGCGCCGTCGACCCGCGCGGCTTCCTCGAGCTCGGCGGGGATGGTCTTCACGAAGCCGGTCACGAAGAAGATCACGGTGGAGAGGTACATGCCCATGTAGACGCCGATCATGCCGAGCGGCGTTCCGGCGAGGCCGAGCTGCCGCAGCAGGAGGACGATCGTGACGACCGCGGGCGGGAGCACGATGCCGCTGATGCCGAGCGCGTACACAGCGGACATGACGCGGCCCCGTCGGCGCCCGAGGATCCAAGCGGCCATGGACCCGAGGATGAGCACCCCGAGCACGGAGGGGATCATCACGAGCGCGCTCCCGAGGAACGCGGGCCACATCCGGCCCTCGGTGAAGACCGTCGCGAGATTCTCGAGGAGACGCCACTCGGAAGGCAGGCTGAGGTCGGGCTCGAAGGCCTCCGCCTGGGTCTTCGACGCGGTGACGACGACGAGCCAGAACGGGATCCCGAGCAGCACGACAGCTGTCACGACGGCGACGACAGGCTGCGCCCACCGCGAGGCCGCGACGCTCGAGCGACGCTGCGACGCGGCGTGAGAGATGGTGGCGGTCACAGGATGTCCTCTCGCTTCCGGAGCATGCGGATGACGGGGAAGGCCAGCACGGCCACCGTCAGGAAGAGCACGAGGCTCATCGTCGTGGCCTGGGCGAACAGGCCCTGGCCGAATGTGCGGAAGATGAAGATGTTGAGGAGCTCGGTCGTGCCGCCCGGACCACCCGCCGTCGTGGCCTGCACGATGTCGAATCCGTTCATCGAGCCGAGCAGCGCGGTCGCGACATTGAAGGTGACCGCGGGTGCGAGGAGCGGGAAGCGGATGGCGGTGAAGGTTCCCCACCAGCCGGATCCGTCGATCCGCGCCGCCTCGAGAACATCGCCGCTGATCGTCTTCAGCCCCGCGAGATAGATGAGCATGGACAGCCCCATCCACTTCCATGCGTGCACGAGAGCGACGACGATGATGGTCCAGGTCGTGCTTCCGAGCCACGCGATCTGCACGTCCTGCCCGGTGAGGAAGCCGAGGATGCCGTTGAGAGCGCCCTCGGGCTTGAGCATCGCCTGGAAGATGTAGCCGACCGCGAGCGCCGACATGATGACGGGGATGAAGAACGCGACGCGGATGATCCGGTTGAGCCGCGTGTCGCGCTCGAGGAGGAGCGCGAGCGCGAGACCGAAGAGGTTCTGGAAGACGGCGACGAGCACGGCGTAGAGGAGCGTCACCCAGAGCGCGTTCACGAGCTGGCCGCTCGAGAACAGCGCGGTGAAGTTCGCCCAGCCGACGAAGCCGATCTCGGACTTGAAGCTCGACCAGTCGGTGAACGCGTAGATGAAGTTGAAGATCGTCGGCACGAGGAAGAACACGACGAGAACGACGAGCGCGGGGATCAGGAACCAGGCCGGATGGTCCTGCGTGCGTCGTGCGGGCGGGGCCGGCTGCTCGTCAGGTCGAGCGGCCGGCGCCGCCTGGCGCGGGAGACCGAGGGTGGTCGTCATGGGTGAATGCCTTCCGGTGGGGTGCCGGGCGCCGACCTCGTCGGCGCCCGGCTGTCCGAGAGTCAGAAGCCGGAGGCGCCGATCGCCTTGGCCAGCTCGGCGAACTGGGCCTGCGTGGCCTCGCCCACCTCGGCCGGCGTCATGGTGCCCTGGATCATGTCTCCGAGGTTCAGGTAGAGGTCGGGGTTGGCGACGGCGAGCGCCTGCATCGAGCCGACCGCGTCGCCGAGCGACGCGCTCACGTCGAGAAGCGCCTGCGGCACCTCGTCCGACGACGGGACATCCGTCTGCAGCGAGACCGTGGACTGGGCGTTCACGAACTCCTCGTAGCCGTCGCCGAGCCAGTACGAGAGGAGCTGGCGCGATGCGGCCTCGCGCTCGGCATCCCCCGTCTTGAACGCCACGAGGGCGTTGGACTGATCGGGGATGAAGGTGCCCACGTTGCCGCTCGGCGAGATGGGGAAGAAGCCGATCTTCTCATCGAGCTCCGCAGTATCCGCCAGGGACTGCAGCTGGCCGAAGAACGAGTTCACCTGGACGACCATCGCCGCCTCGCCGCTCAGGAGGGCAGGGCCCTGCTCCTCGAACGTCGCGGTCTTGATGTCCTCGTTGAAGAGCCCCTCATCGATCAGGGCGGCGTACTCGTCGATCGCGTCCTGGATCGGCGACTCGTCGAACCCCTTCTCGTTCGCGTTCACCTCGTCCCACAGGCCGTCCTTCGCGGCGTCGGCGAGCTGCACCTGAACCCACCACTGCGTGGCCCAGGGCGTGCCCCCGCCGAAGTCGAAGAACGGCGTCGTGCCCTGCTCCTTGAGGTCCCGCGCGAGCGCGATGAACTCGTCCCAGTTCTTCGGGAGGTCGGTGACCCCGGCCTCCTCGAAGACCTCCTTGTTGTAGTACACGCCCTCGACAGCGGGGGTCGTGATGAGCGCCGCGTAGCGCGTGTCGTCGAGGATGCCGGTGATATCCCGCAGCTCGGGCTTGTACGCGTCGAGCCAGGGGGCGTCGTCGAGCGGCTGAAGGTTCGTCGGGGCGTTGAGCGCGGTCAGCATGGACGCCGTCGGCTGCCAGAACGCGAGATCGGGCTTGTCGCCCGTGGCCACCTTCGTCTGCACGCCCTGCTCGTAGGGATCCGGGATCGTGACGACCTCGACCTCCGCGCCGGTCAGCTCCTCGAAGCCGGCGATGACGCTGTCCGGCACGGTGTTCGAGTTCTGCGCCGCCCAGATCGTCAGGGTCGTTCCCGCGAGATCGGCGTCCTGCGCGGGCCACTCGGCGGGGTCGCTCGCGCCGGCGCCCGCGCCGGGATCCGAGCACCCGGTGAGGGTGAGCGCGGCGACGGCGGCGAGCGCCGCGCCTGCGCGGAACGTGTTCTTCATCGAATTGCTCCTTCGTGGTTGCTCCGGCGCTCGGGATGGGCACCGGAGAGAGGTCAGCGGGTCGGGGTGCCCACGCTGAGGCGGATGGTGCGCGCGGCGAGATCGGCATCGCCGGCGTGCAGCGCCAGGGTCCCGGAGGGGGCGTCCCACGTCGTCCGCCAGGCCGGGAGGTGGAGGGGGAACACCGGCGAGACCTCCACGTCGGCGCCGATGAGGTGCGGGAACGACAGGGACGTCGAGCTCTCGCCGTCCCGGCGCCAGACCGACACGACCTCCTCGCCTTCCGAGCGGATGGACAGCGCGACCCACGGGTCGGTCCATCCCGGAAGCCCGAGGGGCCAATGGGCCTTGCCGCTGCGGATGAGCGGGCGCAGCGACTTGGCCTGCGCGACGGCCGCTGCGACGACCTCACGCTGTGCGTCGGTCATCCGGTTGAGGTAGCCCGACACGTAGAACCGGCCGAGAAGTCCCGTGACGAGGCTGAACGAGAGCTCCTCCGCGTTCATGTCGGGCTGCGGGTACGCCCAGCTCGCCGCCTGCTCGGGCAGCATCGAGATCGGAGCCGCGGCTGCGATCGGCGGGTACTTCCGGAAGTCCTGCTGGTCGGAGGTCGACTGCATGGCCAGCCGCGAGAGCATCGCGAAGTCCATCCGCATCGCTCCCGAGGCGCAGTTCTCGATCACCAGTCCGGGGTGGCGGTCGAGAACGCCGTCGAGCCAGGCGAGGTGGGCGCGGTTGTGAGCGAGGAGCCCATCGCCCGGGCTGTCGGCGTCGTGGTCGGTTCCCGCACCGGGGTTCACGTTGTAGTCGAATTTGAAGAACGCGACGCCGAAGTCGGCGACAAGGCGGTCGACGACCGCATCGAGGTGAGCGACCGCCGCCGGGTGCCGCAGGTCGAGGTGGTACCGGTGGTGCTCGACGATCCGCTGTCCGTGACGCTGGAGGAAGGCCTCCCGCGGAAGCGTCTCTGCGACGGGGCTGCGCACGCCGACGACCTCGGGCTCGAGCCAGAGCCCTGGCACCATCCCGGCGTCGCGGATGGCGTCGACCACCTCCGAGAGACCTCCCGGGAAGCGGGTGCGGGAGGGCCGCCATTCTCCGACCGTGTCCCACCAGTGACCGCTGTCGTCGTACCAGCCCGCATCGATGCAGAAGACCTCGGCCCCCACCTCGGCCGCCGCGGAGATGAGCGGGAGCAGCCGCTCGGTCGTCGGATCTCCGTTGAGCGTGTTCATGTAGTCGTTGAAGACGACCGGCATCGCGACGTTGTCCGGGTGGGCGCGGCGCGCGGAGCGGCGGAAGTCCGTGAGAGCGCCCAGCGCGTCCTCGAAGTCCCGACCGTAGGCGAGCTCGACCGGAACCGTCTCGAAGGCCTCCCCCGGTGCGAGCCGACGCGTCCACGACGAGTCGGTGTCCGTCGGCCCCGAGAGGCTCAGGTACCCGCCGTCCGTGTCCTCGCCGATCTCGCTGCGCCAGGCTCCGTTGTGCTCGATCTGCCACACGAGCGCCAGCCCGAGCGCTGCGCTCTCCAGCCCCCCGACGGGCAGGTCCGCGCCCGTCGACCAGGTGCCGTCCGAGCTCACCGCCCAGGCGCCGCGCGGGTTGTGCCCCGTGAGGTGCTCGGCGAGGTGCGGGAAGTCCGGCCCGCGCAGCGGCGTGCGGCACCAGCGCCCCTCCCCGAGCCAGTCGCTCACGCCCGACACGCGCACCCACCCGTCGAGCTTCTCGGGCCCGCTCGCGTCGCGCGCCGTGAAGCCGCCCGCCCATGACGTCACCGACCGCAGGACGACAGGGTCGGTTCCGACCGCGCGCACACTCGTCTGCGCGCGGACGGCCCGAGGAGCGCCCTCGAGCCTTTCGAGCTGGGTCACCGCCTCGACGCCGTCGGCCTGCTGGCGGATGATGAGGCGCCCGTCTTCATCGACCTCATGATCGATGTGGCGAAGGCGCGCACCGAGCTCGGTGTGCGAGAGGCGGCCCGACGCAGGCAGGTGCCCGGCCGTGGCCGTGAGGATCTCGACGAGCGGGACGCGGTACAGCGGCAGCGCGCGCTCGCCCATCCGGAGAGCCGCGAGATGGACGGGGGCGTCGTCGGCCCATCCGAAGGTGAGGGTCAGGTCGCCGTCTCCCCACGCCAGCTGTTCGGTCACGTCACTCCTCGTCATTGCGGTCCACGCGACCCGGTCGAGTCGCTGATAGCGATTTCAAGAGGCGAACGTAGCGGATTCTGAAATCGCTATCAAGTCTGTCTTGTAATCGTTATCACGCGTTGCTAGTGTCGCCTCCCAGTGGTGAGCCGAAGCACCCGACTCGATGAAGAGGAGATCCCTTCCCATGAAGAGAACACTGGGCGCGGCGACGACGCTCGCTGCCGCTGCGCTGGTCACGAGCGGCTTCGCCGCTCCACCCGCGGTCGCGGCCGACGCGGAGCGCCTGACCGTCGACTTCTCCGATCGCACCGGAGAGTTCCGCGGAGGCGCGAGCGGAACGCTGTACGGGTTCGGCGACGACGGCGCTCCGACTCAGGCGCTGATCAACGGCGCGCACATCACGAACACGTCCCAGAAGCCGCCGTACGGCACGCAGCACCCCGGCGGCGACACGCTGAAGATCGAGGACGGGTTCTTCGACAAGCACGGCGAGGACCTGTACATCTACCAGCAGGACTACTACCCCGAGTGGCCGTACAACAGCGGCGTCCGCCCGGGCGACGACCGCACCTACGACGTCGCGACCGGCTCCTACACCGAGGGCGCCAACGGCGTCTGGGACTACCTCGAGGTGATCGAGTTCGTCACCGAGGCGGTCGCGACGCAATCCGACCACCCCGAGGAGTACACCTTCATCCCGTTCAACGAGCCGGACTGGATCTGGTACTCGGACTGGGCGGCCGACAAGGAGCAGTTCTTCGCCGACTGGACCGCGGTGCACGAGAAGATCGAGGAGGTCTACGCGCGCCACGGTCTCGACCGGCCGCGCATCGGCGGCCCCGGCGACAGTCACTGGCGGAAGACGCCGAGCACGGAGTTCCTCGACTACGCGATCGCCGACGGATCCGTCCCCGACGTGTGGATCTGGCACGAGCTCGGCATCGACAATCTCGCGACCTATCGCGGTCATCTCGCGGAGTTCCGCGGGATCGAGTCATCGAAGGGCATCGATCCGATCCCCGTCAACATCACGGAGTACGGGATGCTGCGCGACATGGGGCAGCCCGGTCAGCTCATCCAGTGGTTCTCGATGTTCGAGGACACGAAGGTCGACGCCCAGACCGCGTACTGGGGCTACTCGGGCAACTTCTCCGACAACTCCTCGCGGCCGAACGGCGCGAACGCCGGGTGGTGGATGTTCAAGTGGTACGGCGACCTCGAGGGGTCGGAGACCGTGCGTGTGACGCCGCCGCGTCCCGACACCGCCGACACTCTGCAGGGCATCGCGGCCGTCGACGACGAGAACCGGCGCGCGACCGTGCTTCTCGGCGGGACGGACGCCGACGTCGAGGTGTCGCTCGAAGGGCTCGATCGAAAGGTGTTCGGCAACCGGGTCGACGTCGAGGTGCGCGAGATCGCGACGGTCGGCGCGCAGGGGCTCGCCGACACCCCGGCTCTCGTCTGGGCGGCGGATGGCGCAGCGCTCGCGGGCGGCAAGCTCACGATCCCGGTCGACACGTTCAACCGCTACGCGGCCTACCAGGTGCTGATCACTCCGGCCGGCACGCACGATGTCGAGCAGGATCTCGCGGCGCAGCCCTGGAGCGCGACGGTCGAGGCCGAGAGCACCGCGATCACCGGCTCGTACGTGCAGAGCCACGACCCGAAGGCGAGTGGCGGCTGGACGTGGCTCGCCTCCGGCAACCAGGACGTGCGCGCGTTCAAGACGCTCGACTCGACCGCGACCTGGACGGTCGAGGTGCCGCGCGACGGTCTCTACCGGTTCCAGGCGATCGGGGCCTCCAACAAGAACCCCGGCCAGCACGCCCTGTGGGTCGACGGCGCATACGCGAGCACGGTGCAGTACCGGGCCGACCTGCACTGGAACTACCGCGGCAGCGGCGAGACCCTTGTCGAGCTCACCGCGGGCACGCACGAGCTCACGCTCCGCACCACCGCGGATGGGGAGAACCTTCTCCCCTACCCCGACGTCACGCTCGACCGCTTCCTGCTCACGGATGTGACCGACGGCGAGCCGACGGTGCACCCGGCCTCGACGTTCCGTCTGTACGACGGGGCGAAGATCGCGTACAAGGGCAAGAAGGCGTCCGGATTCGCGAGCCTGTCGGACAGCGGGCGCGCCGACCTCTACGTCACGGCGATGGACTCGGGCTACTACGACCTGTCGGTCGCCTACGAGAGCGGCCGCGCGGGCGCGATCGAGGTCACGATCAACGGCGGCTCGCCTGTCGAACTCGCAAGCGAGCGAAAGGGCAGCTGGGAGTCGACGGCCCGAGTGCACCTCGCTGAGGGCATCAACGAGATCGAGCTGCGCTCGTCGGGCGATGTCGCGATCGAGAGCGTCACGACGACGCGGGTCCGCGCCGCCGACGACGCGCGCGTCGTCCTGGAGGCAGAGGACGGGCAGCTCACGGGCACCGCGCAGGCCGGAACGCTCGCCCCCGCCACGGGCACGAACGCGACGGGCGGCGGCTACGTCGACGGTCTGGGCGGCGGCGAGGGGAACGCGATCGAGTTCGCGCGCTCCGCGGGCTTCGACAGCGCCGGCGACTACGCCGTGTCGGTCTGGTACTCCAACGCGAGCCTCGCCTCGCCCCACCCGTACAACCCGCAGGTGGTCGACCTCCGCCTCGACATCGCCGATGGCGACCAGGAGGTGGGGCACGGCTACCACCGCCACACCTTCAGCTGGAACAGCTTCCTGGAGCGCAGCATGCAGGTGACCCTGTCGAGCGACGGCGAGCCGCTCCGCGTGTTCAGCGCCGACGACGAGGCCCCGCGCGTCGACAAGCTGATCGTCGCGCCGATGGTGCTCGGTTCGCCGACGACGCAGCCGCTCGGCTGAGCATCCGGGTGGGTGAGGGGTCGCGTCCTCTCACCCACCCAGCCGGCGGGCGGGCGGGGTTCTCCCCGCCCGCCGACATGTCAGCGCGCGTCGACCAGCGTGAGCACGCCGCCCTCGATGCGCAGCTCCGGCTGGTAGCCCTCCGGCAGCCCCGTGACCTCAAGCGACGGAAGCGCGCCCGGGAACTTCGCGGCCTCGATGAGCGGCAGCTCGGCCGGCACCTCGGCCAGCGCCGACACGTCGACCGCGAGCGTGCCGCGCAGCTTCGCCTGGCCGTCGACCGAGAGGGCGGGAGCGGCGGCGTCCTCGATCGTGAGCGCGAGCGTCGCGCCCTTCTTCTGCGTGAGCTCCCCACCCACCTCGAGCGTGCCATCCGCCTGCTCGCGGACGACGCCGCGCTGCAGCTCGACGTCGGCGGTGCCGAGCGCGGTCGCGGTCGTCGCGACGAGCTCGCCGCCCTTCACGCGCACGCCGCCCGTGAAGGAGTTCTCGCCCGCGAGGATGAGCGTGCCCGTGCCGTCGAGCGTGAGCGACCCCGCGCCGTCGATGTCGTTCCGCCACACGTCCACCGCACCGTAGCCATCCGCCGTCGCGTCGAGCGAGACCGCGACGTCGCGGTCGAATGCGCCGAAGCCGTTCGCGGCGGCGAAGAGGTTGAGCCGGCCCCAGCCCTCGGCGTCATCCGCGACGGGGAGACCCGACTCGAGCGCGGTCGAGTAGAGCACCCAGCGCAGCTGCGCGTCGTCGAGGTAGGGATAGCGCGTGCGGATGAGCTCCTCGGCGCCCTCCGGCACGACCGGCGCGACGCCCGCTTCGCCGACGGGGTCGAGGCCGAACGTGGTGTTCGCGAGGTACTCCGCGAGGCGCGCCTGGTACGCGTCGCGGTCGGTGTCGAGATCGAGCTCGGCCTCGAGCGCGGTGTCGGCGTCCGCCGTCGCCTCGGCGATCAGCTCGGCGTTCTCGTCGTCGGCGAGGGTCGCCGCGGCGAGGCCGGTCGCGAGGATGCGGCCGCCGATGATGTCGAGCGCCGAGTGCATCCCGGCCTCGGCACGGCTGTAGCCGAGGTCGGACGCCTGCAGCAGGAGGTCGTCGTAGTGCTCGGGCACGGCCGTGGCGAGCGCGATGCCCGCGAGGAAGGCGGCATTCGTATGCCCGCTCGGGAATCCGCCGTCCGACGCGGCCTCCGCCTCGGGCTTCTTGACCGGCTCGAGCTCGGGCACGAGCACGACGTCGTCGCTCCAGCGGAACGGGCGCATGTACTGGTAGTACTCCTTGGCGCGGTTGGAGGTCGCCCACGGCCCGCGCACGGTGTTCACGAGCTGCACGACGCTGCCGAGCTCGGAGTCGACATCGGCCCAGGCGCCGTTCTCGTTGCCGCGGTCGTCGTACTTGGTCGTGAGCGCGTCGGCGGGGATCTCGTCGAGGATGGTCGTGCCCGCGTTCGCGAGGTCGCGGAACTCCTGCGCGTCCTCCTCGAGCCCCTCGATCATCGAGTAGCTCTGGTGACGGCGGTCGGCGAGATAGGCGGCGTCGGCCTCCTCGTCGGTGCGGTTCTGCGTGATCCTCTCGATCGCCGCGATGTTCTGCTCATGCACCTGGGCGTTCAGAACCGTGCCGTCGTTCCAGGTGGTGCCGGGCGTCCAGTACTCGAGCATCTCGGAGAGCACGCCGATTGCCGGGTTCGTCTCGGGCGTCGTGAAGTCGGTCGTGTTCTGGCGGTACGTGTCGACGAACGCGCCGTACGCCGCCGCGCGCGGCTCGATGGCCGACGCGTCGACGAGGTCGTCGTCCTTCGCGGCGAAGGCCGGCTGCGCGAAGGCGGGGCCGACGAGGAGCGGGAGGAGCACAGCGCAGGCAACGGCCTTGCGACGAGGGAATGCGGATGGCACGGATCTTCCTTCCTGAGTCCGTCGGGTCGGACTCGCGGCGGGCGCGGTCAGATGGCCGCGGAGGGGATGCCGGAAGGCTCGCGGACGGCGGTGAACAGTCGGGAAACGCCTTCCCCGCTGTGGATATGACACTCTGTTGTCGTGTCGCGCCGCGGTCGCATCATCGTCGGCACGAGCGCCGCGCTGCTCGCGGTTGCGTTTCTGCTCGCGCCTGTCATCACCGTTGGATACTGCGCTGACGCGACGACTCCGGCTGCTTCGTTCTGCACAACGACCTTCATGTCGGTCACCGGCCTGCCCACGAACGTGTGGGCCTGGGCGGCGGCGAGCATCGTCGTTCTCGCTGTCGGCGTCTGGATCGCCCGGCGCCGCACGTGAGCGAAACGTCGGAGCAGCTCGTAGCCGCCGAATCCTAGTCATAACGGGGACAGCGGGGCGCGCCCTCGTGATCGGACGCCCGCCGTCTATGCGGCGAGGTCCTTCCGCCACTCGGCCGCGAGGTACTCCAGGTCGCCCCAGCCCGTCGGATGGCGCGTGACGGTCTCGAGCGCATAGCCCGACTCCGCGAGCGCCCGCGCCTGGGGGTCGCGCGGAGCCGCCTCACCGCCATCCGCCGCCGGGATGACGTCGCCCTCCGTATCGGGCCGATGCAGACTCACCGCGCGGACCGCCGCGAACCAGTGCGCCCGCGCCTGCTCCTCGACGGCCTTGATGAGCATCGCCTCGAGGATGCCGGCATCGCGACGCGGCACGAACACGCTGATGCTCGCGAGCGCTCCCCCGTCGGCCGGTGCCATGAACTGCGCTGCTCCCGCGGCCCGCCCGGCGATCCGCGCGAGCAGCGGCACGCACGTCGCGCCGCGCAGCCGCTCGAGTGCGTCGGCAGGCTTCTGCGCGCCGACGCCGGCGCCGCTCTGCTCCCGCATGACGGTCGCGGCGACCTCGAGGTAGTCGAGGAAATCCCGCGCGTCGCGCGCGTCGACGGTGTCCGGCAGCGTCACGGGTGCGATCTCGACGGCGATCATCCGGGTCATCCTGCCAGGAGAGAAGCGGATGGCACGGCGCACGCGCGCGGGACGCCGAACGTCAGGCCCGGCCGTCCCACTCCCACGGGTCGAGCGGGGTCGGCCTCTGCCCTGGTCAGGGGGCAGGCGGGCGAGCCACGAGCAGCTCGCCGACGCCGCAGACCTCGACCGGTCCGTGGCTTGCGGGCACGAGGAAGGTCGAGCCGACGGCGGCCCGCGCGCCGTCGATCACGAGCGAGCCCTCCACGAGGACGAGGAGGGAGAAGCCCGCGGCGACGGTCGCCTGCCCGTCCACTGGCAGCCTCTCGAGCCGGAAGTACGGGTCCGCCTCTTGCGGGAAGACCGACCCCCGGACGGGTGCCGGACGCACGAGCTCCGCGAGCTCCTCGACGCGACGGGCGCGACGATTCACCGCGGCGAGCGCCCTGTCGAAGCCGAGGCCCAGGTGCCCCTCTGTCGCGCCGTCGATCGCGAACCCCTCCCACTCGAGCAGGATCGACAGGTCCTCGGGCTGCTGCAGCTCGAGGAGGAAGACGCCCTCGCCGATGGCGTGCAGCTCACCCGGCGGCACCCAGACGACGTCCCCCGGCTCCACGCGCACCGCGTGCAGGAGGCCCAGGAGCGCGTCGACATCCTGGGAGCGGACGAGATCGGCCAGCTCGTCGGCAGACACCTCCCGCGTGAGCCCGACGTGCACGGTGCCGCCCTGGAGGATGTACCACGCCTCGGCCTTGCCGTGCCGGCAGCCGAGATGGCGCTCGGCGAACCCGTCGTCGGGGTGCGCGTGGACAGGCAGCCGCTGGCCCGCGTCGAGCAGCTTCACGAGGAGCCGCACATCAGCACCCCAGCGGGCCGCATGCTCCGCTCCGAGCCAGGAGACGGGATCCTCCGCCACCGCGTCGCGAAGCAGCCTGCCATCGGGCAGCCGCGTCAGCCCGAGCTCCGCCTCCCCGCGGACGGTCGTGACGGACCCGATCCAGTCCTCCGGCTCCCGCTCGGCGGCCGACGGCTCGCCGCGGAAGGCGGCGATGGCCCGACCTCCGCGATAGAACCTCTCCGGCGGTCGATTGGGGCCGAGCTCGTGGATCATGCCGCCGCTCTCCTCGCGGGCGCGAACGCCGACAGGAAGCCGCCCACGAACGTGTCCCCGAGCCCGATCGTCGTCGGCGACGACGTGTCGATGTCGAATCCGGCGACCCCGGCGGAGCCGGGAATCGACGCACGCACTCGATCGACGACGAGGGCGCCGCTCTGATGCCGCGGGCACCGGTCGGTCGCGTCGAGATCGGATGGCGCGAAGCCGTCTCCGAGTCGATATCGGGTCGCGGCGATCCGAACCGCGCTCTCGAGAGCATCGCGGTAACGCTCCGCCTCGGGGCCGACGGCGACAGCCCACGTGCGGGTGTGCACGACGAGGGCCGGCGCGGGGATGAGCCGATGGATGTCACGCAGCGCGACGACCACATCGTCCGCGTCCTGGAGATCCACGCTCCGACCGAGGTACTCCTGCAGCTCGTCCTCGTTCATGCCGTAGACGTCGATGCGATCGAGCAGCCGTGCTCGGATCTCCCGCGAGAACTCGCGCCGGTAGAAGCCCGCGTCCTCGTAGTACACGACGGCGTCGCTCGGCAGTCGTCGCATGGCGGACCGCAGCTCATCGAGGCGCCGCACGAGCAGCCGGTCGTCCTGCATCGTGTTGAAACCCGAGACGAGGAACACCGCCGCCGTCGCGAGGGCGTCGCCCAGGCCATCCGCGATCGCCATCTCGCGGTTCGGCGGATCGTTCGCGAAGATCAGCCGATTGGCGCTCGGCGTGACGACCTCGCCATCCGCCAGCCGGATTCGCGCACCGGCCGGGTACTGCACGATGAGGTGCGGATCGAGGGTGTCGCGCGTCGCGGAGCTGACGACGCGCATCGACGACGGGAGGAGCCGGCGCACGGTGTCGTCGATGCTCACGAGGTGCTGGGTGCTCGGGACACCGAGTCGGTCGAGCGCGAGACCCGCCCGCACCCCCGTCCCGCCCAGGGTGACCGAGGTCGAGAACCGCGCGGCGAACCGCTCGACGATCTCCGACGTGGCGACGAAGCGCTCGCCGCCCGTTCCCACGGCGGCGAAGGCGAGGATCGCCGCGACGAGCGTGCGCTCATCGACGATCGGTTCGTCGGCCGTCAGCTCCGCGCGGACGATGCCGAGCTCGCCGACCAGCGCGTTGACCACGTCGGTGTCCCAGCGGATCTCGTAGTCGACCGTCCCGCCCAGCCCCAGCACCAGATCGGATCCCACGCCGGCTCCTTCCGTCTTCTGTGACGATCAGTACAGGTTGGCCTTGCCCGCGGCTCCGAACAGGTCGATCTTCTCGGCCGCCGTGACCTTCATCGCCTCGAGCGGCTCCGGCTGGATGGCGTTCGGCTCGCGCAGGCGCACGTCGGTGCCGAGGACCTCGCGCATGCGGTTGTGGTACGAGACCTTGATGTCGCTCGAGATGTTGATCTTGTTGATGCCGAGCGAGACCGCGCGCGCCAGCTCGCTGTCCGGGTTGCCGGATCCGCCGTGCAGGACGAGAGGGATGCCCACGGCGGCCTTGATCTCCTGGAGCAGGTCGTGCCGCAGCTCGGGGTTCTTGTTGGCGGGGTAGAGACCGTGCGAGGTCCCGATCGCGATCGCGAGGCTGTCGACGCCGGTCTCCTCCACGAACCGGACCGCGTCGTCGACGTTCGTGTAGATGATCTCGGCCGCGCCGGCCTCGCCGTAGCTGTCGTTCGCCCCGATCGTCCCGAGCTCGCCCTCGACCTGCACGCCCACGGCATGCGCTGCCTCGACGACCTTGCGCGTGAGGGCGACGTTGTCGTCGAACGGCTGCAGGGAGGCGTCGATCATGACCGACGTGAAGCCGGCCTGGATGGCCGTGATCATCTGCTCGAAGGTGCCGCCGTGGTCCCAGTGGATGGCGACCGGAACGCTCGAGCGATGGGCACGCGCGTGCATGGCCGGGATGAGGTCGGTCGTGATGTGGGAGACCTCGTCGGGGTGGATGGCGATGATGACGGGCGCGTCCTTCTCCTCGCTGATGTCCATGATCCCCTTGAACATCGCCCAGTCGCTGATGTTGAAGGCGGGGATGGCGAAGGCGTGCTCGTTGGCGACGTCGAGGATGGACCTACCGGTGTACAGCAATGTGATTCTCCTTGTTGATGGATGGCGAGGTCGGTCAGCTCTTCACGGAGCCGGCCGTGAGACCGCTGATGAAGAAGCGCTGCAGCACCAGGAAGAGGATCAGCACGGGGATCGAGCCGAGAATGCTCATCGCCATGATCTGGTTCCACTCGTACGAGTGCTGCCCCATGAGCAGCTGGATGCCGATGGGCACCGTGCGCATGTCGGTGGTGCGGGTGAGGGTGAGCGCGAAGAGGTACTCGTTCCACGCGATCATGAAGGTGTAGATCCCCACCGAGACGATGCCGGGCACCGAGATCGGCACGAGGATCCGCCAGAGCGCCGTGAGAGAGCCGGCGCCGTCCATCCGGACGGCCTCGTCGAGCTCGCGCGGCAGGGTGTTGAAATACCCGGTCATCATGATGATCGCGTAGGGCAGCGTGAACACCATGTAGGTGAGGATGAGGCCGGGGTACGTGTTGTAGAGCTTGAGTGCGACGACCAGGCCGAAGTACGGGATGAGCAGCGTGATCGGCGGCACTGCCTGCACGCTGATGATCACGACGTTCAGCACGCGCTTGCCGCGGAACTCGAATCGGCTGAAGGCGTACGCCGCCTGGATGGCCACGACCAGCGTGAGTAGCGTGACGGCTCCCGCGACGATGTAGCTGTTGAGGAAGAAGCGGACCGTCTCGGGCGTCGTGAGGATCGCGACGTAGGCGTCGAGCGAGAACGAGTCCGTGATGAGCCGCGGGGGCAGCTCGAAGATCTCGGTGTTCGACTTGAACGAGCTCGAGAGCATCCAGAGCACCGGCCCGGCGGCGAAGACCGCGCCGAGAAGGAGCCCGATGATGACGCCGGTGCGCGCCGTGCGCGTGCGGGCGGTGACGGAGAGCGCCATGTCAGTCCCTCGCCTTCTGATGGCGGACGTAGAACACCGCGAGCACCATCGACATGAGGAGCACGAGGACGGCGGAGGTCGCGGCGAGCGAGAAGTCGTATTCGGCGAACGCGAGCTTGTAGGTGAATGTGCTGAGCACCTCGGTGACGTCGATGGGCCCGCCGCCCGTGGTCATCCAGATCAGCGCGAACTGCTGCGACGTCCAGATGAGATCGAGCAGCACGAGGCTCACGATGATGGGGCGCAGCTGCGGGATGGTCACGTTCCAGAACCGCTGGGGTGCATTGGCGCCGTCGACCGTCGCCGCTTCGTTCAGCTCGTTCGGGATGCCCTGCAGGCCCGCGAGCAGGCTCACCATGAAGAACGGGTAGCCGGCCCAGATGTTGATGAAGGTGACCGTGCCCAGCGCGAGCTGCGGAGAGGCGAGCCACTCGACGTCGGTGCTGAGGAGGAAGTTGATGATGCCGTTCGGAGCCAGCAGCATCCGCCAGAGGACCGCGATCACCGCGGCCGTGAAGAGCCACGGAAGAACGTAGAGCGCGCGGAAGATCGCACGCGGCACCGCTCCGATCAGGGGGCTGTTGAGCAGCATCGCGAACGCCAGGCCGAGGATGAGGTGCGCCGCGACGCTGACCACGGTGAAGAAGACGGTGTTGCCCGTCGCCTTCCAGAACCCCGAGTCAGAGAGGACGGCGATGTAGTTCTCGAGCCCGACGAGCCCGGAGGACGACCCCATCACGGCCTCGTCCTGGAACGAGTACCCGATCACCATGACGATCGGCACGATCATCAGGACGAAGAGCAGGATGAGAGTCGGGGCGAGGAAGCCGTAGGACTCGCCGGCCTTCCGCAGCTGGCGGCGCTTCCGCGACAGCGGGGCACCCGTGACGAGCGTCTCCGTGTCGGGAGCGAAGGATGTCTGCATGCTCATGTGGCGTCGACCTCTGTCGGGATCGGATGGCGCGCGCCGCCGCGCGCCATCCGACCGAACGGGAACGGGATCAGAACTCGGCTTCCCAGGACTCCTGCGCCTTCTCGAGCGCGTCCGGCATCGACTGCTGACCGTCGAGAGCCGACTGGAGCTGCTCGCCGAGGAGCCGCATGAGCTCCTCCGCGACGGGCAGACCGGTGAACTCGTTCGCGGGATAGCCGGCCTGGTAGATCTCGAAGGCCTTCGCGAAGAGCTCGTCATCCGCGACGAAGTCGGGCACCGACTCCGTGTTGCCGGGGAACGCGTTCGCCATCGTCGACAGCTCGGAGTTCGTCTCCGACTCCATCAGGAACGAGACGAGCTTGAACGCCGCCTCCTTGTTCTCGGAGTTCTCTGCGACGCCGATGCCCCACGACGCGTAGGGGATGCCGCGTTCGCCTTCGTAGCCCTCCTCGGCGGGGATGGCCGAGATGGAGAACTCGAGGTCGGGGTTCGTCTCGCGGATGAGGTTGATGTGCGCAAGCGAGTCGATCATCATCCCGACGCGGCCGTTCGTGAACTCCTCGACCTTGTCCTGCTCCTTCATCGTGAAGCTGCCGGACGCGATCGAGCCCGCGTCCCACATCCCCTCGATGAACTCCATCGCGGAGGCGACGTCGTCATTCGTGAGGTCCGGCTGACCGCCGTCGAGCATCGAGCCGCCCGAGGCCCACACCCACGACATCACGTCGTTCTGCACGCCGTTCGGCGCCTCGAGCGACAGCGGCAGGACCCATCCCGACGCGTCTCCGTCGAGTGCCGAGACCTTCTCGGCCGCGTCGGCGAACTCCTCGCGGGTCGACGGCGGCTCGGAGACGCCGGCTTCCGCGAGCAGGCCGTCGTTCGTGAACATCGGGTACACGAAGTTGACCACCGGGATCATGTAGGTCTTGTCGTCGACCTTGATCTGGCTCGCGAGCTCGCTGTCGTCGTAGTCGTACTCCGCCATCAGGGCCGTGAGATCGGCGATCACTCCCTTCGATGCGAAGTCGTTGACCCAGGCACCGTCGAGGCCCACGACATCGGGCATCGTGCCCGAGGCGGCGCCGGCGAAGAGCTGCTCCTTCGTCGAGGCGTAGGGACCGCTGACGAGCTCCACCGTGATGCCGGGGTTCTCCTCCTCGAACCTGTCGATGAGGGCGCGGAACTCGCCGTCGGGCAGCTCCGGCTCCCACCACTGGGCGAACTCGATCGTGACGTCTCCCCCAGACGCCCCCGAGTCGCCGTTCGCGCCGCAGCCGGACAGCGCCAGGACCGACGCTGCAGCCGTCGCGATGCCGGCGACGACTCGCGCCCGCCGGGCCGCACTCCGATCAATTGCCATGGTCTCTCCTCTTCGAGATCCTGCGGCATTCCGCGCTCTTCTGCGTTTTAATGCCGGTTTAGGACGAGTATGCGGCGAGCAGCGCGGTCTCGTCAAGCCCTTCTCCGGGTCTCTTCCATGGCTTTCCGCCGCTGGCGCGACATCAGCCGACCCGACTGACTGCCGCCGATCGTGCAGTTTCCTGCTGTTTCTTCAGTGATCTGGGCGCTCTGTGCTAGATATGACCGCATGGAAGCTCCCTCACCCGCACGCGGTCGGCGCCTCCCGGCCGGCCGCAAAGCCGATCTCGCCGCCTACGTCGACGAGGTCGGCCGGGTGACCGTCGCCGACCTCGCGGCCCACTTCGGCGTCTCGATCGACACCATCCGCCGCGATCTCGATCAGCTCGACCGCGAGGGCGTCGTCGTGCGGACGCACGGCGGCGCGGTCAGCACCGCCGAGAGCCCCGGACGGGATCGCGGGCTAGACGTCCGCCTGCGGATGCAGGTCGCCGAGAAGGAGAAGATCGCCCGCATCGCGGCCGAGCTGGTCGAGGACGGGTCGGTCATCATGCTGAACGCCGGCACGACGACGCTCGCTGTGGCGCGGGCTCTGCGCAACCACCGCAACCTGACGATCGCGACGAACAACCTGCGGATCCCGGCCGAGATCTCGCCGAACGCGTTCCGCGACCTCTACGTGTTCGGCGGTGCCGTCCGCACCCTGACGCAGGCGACGACCGGACCGGTCTCCCTCGCGCTGAACTCGAGCACGCCGGATGTCGACATCCGATGCGACCTGGCGCTCGTCGCCGTCGGCGCGGTCGACGAGACGGGCTACTCGACCTCGAACCTCGGCGACGCGACGATGATGGCCGAGATGGTGCGCCGCGCCGACCGCACGGCCATCCTCGCCGACTCGACCAAGCTCGGCCGCCGCCTGTTCGCCCAGGTGGTCCCGCTCGAGCAGGCGGACTACCTCATCACCGACGAGCAGCCGAGCCCAGAGCTGAGCGCCGCCCTCGCCGGCGCGGACGTCGAGGTGCTGACGCCGTAGAGATGACAAAGGCAGGAAGCTCGAACGCCTCCTGCCACCTTCAGGATATCGGCGGCCCAGGGGCTTGCCGCAAGGCCCCCGGCACGGAGCAGAATGGTCCGCCGCGCCGGAGATTCCGGCGCGGAAGGGGGCGGCACATGTGCGACGTGATCATCATCGGCGGCGGCCCGACGGGCATGATGCTCGCGAGCGAGCTGCGCCTCCGCGACGTAAGCGTGCTCGTCCTCGAGCGCGACGCGGAGCCGACCCGCCTCGTGCGGTCACTCGGGTTGCACGCGCGCAGCATCGAGATCCTCGATCAGCGCGGGCTTCTCGAGCGCTTCCTCGAGCACGGCACGAGGCACCCCGGGGTCGGGCGCTTCGCGGGGATCGACAAGCCGCAGCCCGCCGACCTCGACACCGCGCACGGATACATCCTCGGCATCCCACAGCCGATCACCGACCGCCTGCTGGCCGAGCGCGCAGCCGAACTCGGCGCCGACATCCGCCGCGGCATCGAGATCGTCGGCTTCACACAGGATGAGGATGGCGTCACGGTCGAGCTCGCGGATGGCACGAGGGTGCGCTCCCGGTGGATGGCCGGCTGCGACGGCGGTCGCAGCCTCGTGCGCCGCGCGCTCGGCGTCGGCTTCCCCGGTGAGGCCGCGACGACGGAGTGGCTGCTCGGCGAGATCGAGATCACGGCGCCGGCGGATGAGGTGGCCACGGCCTCGGATGAGGTGCGCAAGACGCATCGCGGGTTCGGCATCGGCCCGACGCCGGACGGCCACTTCCGCGCGGTCGTGCCCGCGGCATCCGTCTCGGAGGACCGCACCGTACCCCCGACCCTCGACGAGTTCCGATCACAGCTCCGCGCCTTCGCCGGGACGGACTTCGGCGCCCACTCCCCCATCTCGCTCACCCGCTTCACCGATGCCACGCGCCTGGCCGATCGGTATCACGTGGGCCGCGTGTTCCTCGCGGGCGATGCGGCGCACGTGCATCCGCCGCTCGGCGGGCAGGGCCTGAACCTCGGCATCCAAGACGCGTTCAACCTCGGGTGGAAGCTCGCGGCAGAGATTCGCGGATGGGCCGCGCCCGGCCTGCTCGACACCTACTTCGCCGAGCGGCATCCGGTCGCGGCGGATGTGCTGACACTGACGCGCGCGCAGAGTGTGCTGATCGACGCAGCTCCTGGCCCGCAGGCAGTGCGTCGGCTTTTCGCCGAGCTGATGGACTTCGACGATGTCAACCGCTTCCTCGCGGAGCGCGTCGCGTCGATCGGGATCCGCTACGACCTCGGCTCAGACAACCCGCTCGTCGGGCGGAGGCTTCGCGACATGCCGCTGGCGGAGGGGCGCCTGTACGAGCGCATGCGCGACGGGCGGTGGCTGCTGCTCGACCCGACCGGCGGGCTGTCGGTCGACGGATGGCCCGGGATCATCCACCGGATCGCCGACGTTGGCGAGCACCTGGGTCAGGATGCTGTGCTGCTGCGGCCGGATGGGCACGTGGCGTGGGCCGGCGGCGATCAGGAGGGGCTGGAGAGGGCGCTCGAAGAGCGGATCGCGGTCGTTCGCTGAAGACGTTGTCGAAGGGAGACGACCCGAATGTCGCATGATGCCGATATCTTCATGTGACCACCCCGGGCACCCGGGCACTCGAAGGAACACCATGAGCGATCAGAACCCTCCCGAACAGCCTCCCTACCGCCCTGGCGACGTCGTCAACGGTTGGCTCCTCACCGAAGGAGGCGAATGGGTTCCCGCAACCCAACCGCCGACGGCACCTGCCTTCACCGATACAACGGCCATCTCGCAGGACCCCGTGTCGTCAGCCTCGCATCCCTTCGCACCCCAGGCGACCCCAAAGAAGAAGCGGAAGAAGTGGCCGTGGATCGTCGCGGCGGCGGTCGTGGTCGTCATCTTGGCCGTGGTGAACGTCGCTGACCAGATCATCTCGAACGCCATCACGACAGCGCGCGAAGAGAACACCTCATCCACCTCTTCAGACGGCGGCGCGAGCGCCGATGATGAGCAGGGTGACGAGGAACCCGTCGCGGAAGACGAGCCGGTGGCCGAGGAAGAACCCGAGCCCGAGCCCGTCGACTTGAGCACCTTCGGCGAGGTTGATGCGGCGACTTGGGCGGCAATCGCCGCGGACGCGAATGCCCACGTCGGCAAGCAGGTGATCGTCTACGCGGAGGTCACCCAGTACGACTCCTACACCGGCACCGACAGCGTGCGCGCGAATGTGGGCGCAACGCAGCCCGGCGGCGCGTACGAGCTCGATGTCAATACCTTCCTTGTCGCCGAGGACGACGCACCATTCAACGGAGTCGTCTCGGAGGACGTGCTGAAGGTGCACGCGGTGGTGAGCGGGGCCATCGAGTACGAGACGACGATGGGCGCGCTCCAGGTGGTCCCCGCGCTCTCGGTCGTCGCCGTCGAGAAGGTGGGTTACAAGGACCTGACGGGCGACACGGTGATCGGCGCGCCGGTCTGGAGCGGGTACGGAAGCATGGAGCTTCCGATCACGGTGACGAACAGCGCGGCGGGCCCGATGAGCTACTCCATCGAGGTCGTCGCCGAGAGCCCAGATGGCAGCACTCAGTACGACTCCGGGTACGTTCACGTCGACAATCTCAACCCCGGACAGTCGGGAACCGACAACGCCTTCTTCATGGAGATCCCGCAGGACGCCGTGTACCGCGTCGTGTCCGTCGAGCGACGGGCGCCCTGAGCGTCTTCGGGGTTCATCGGCGACATAACTCTGCAGGGCGATAGTTCCCCAACTGGCGGAAATAGATACTCCGCAGATAGGTGGAGTTGTCCCCGGGCACCGATACGCTACCGATATCCCGGTGCAAACGAGTCACCGGCGGCTTGACGAGGAGCAGCAGTGGAGTTCAGCGAGCGTTTGGAAGCGTTGGCGACCAAGGTCAGGAATCAGGCGGACGCCATCGGGACGGAGGAAGCAACGAAGAATGCCTTCGTCATGCCATTCATCTCCACCATCCTCGGGTATGACGTGTTCGACCCGCTCGAGGTTGTCCCCGAGTTCACCGCCGACGTCGGCACGAAACGCGGCGAGAAGATCGATTATGCAATCGTGCGCGACGGCGAGGTGCAGATCCTGATCGAGTGCAAGGCGTCGCTCGGCGCCCTGAAGATCGAGCACGCCTCACAGCTCTTCCGCTACTTCGCGACCACGAATGCTCGCCTGGCCGTTCTCACGAACGGAGTGGTCTGGCAGTTCTACACGGACCTGGATGCTCCGAACAAGATGGACGCGAAGCCGTTCCTCGTGCTCGATCTGCTCGACATCGACGAGACGTTGATCCCCGAGATCCAGAAGCTGAGCAAGGAGAGCTTCGACCTCGATTCGATCATCAGCGCGGCAGAGGAACTGAAGTATGTCGGCGCCCTCAAGCGCGAAATCGCTGGGCAGTTCCGAGAGCCTTCGGACGAGTGGATCAAGTTCTTCACCGCACGCGTCTATGAAGGTTCCTTCACCGCCAAGGTGCGCGAGCAATTCAGCGGGCTGGTTGGAAAGGCTTCGAAGCAGTTCCTCACCGAGCAGGTTAACGATCGCCTGAAGACTGCTCTCGGCGCGGGCGTAAGCGTTCCTGTGGGTTCCGCAACAGCTGAGGTGTCCAGCGAGAGCGTGGTCGAGCAGGACCTGAATCGAGACACCGAGATCGAAACGACCCTGGAAGAACTCGAGGGCTACCAGATCGTCAAGGCGATCGCATGTAGTGAGGTGAAGCCCCAGCGCGTCGTCCATCGCGACCAGAAGTCGTACTTCGCGATCCTCCTTGACGATAACAACCGCAAGCCCGTCGCTCGACTTCACTTCAATACGAAGCAGAAGTACCTCGGGCTCTTGGACGAGGCGAAGACCGAGACGCGCCACCCGATCGAGACCCTCGACGAGATCTACGACCACGCCGACGCGATTCGAGAGGCCGTCGCGCGTTACCGATGATCTCAAGGAGGTGGCGCGATCGCGCCACCTCCTTGGTCAATTTCTTTCCTTCGACCGCGCGGGAAGCCGCTCACGCAACCATCCCCTCAGCGCCGGGTCGCAGACGTACACGTACGTCCCGCGGATACCCCGCGTGAGCAGCACCCCGTAGATGTTCCGGATGTACTGGAGCAGGTCATCGTCTGAGTAGGAGATACCGAGAGCCGGGTTGTTCTCCTTGCCCTTCTTGTCACGGTACGACTCGCGATCGACGAACAGACGCCGAGCAAGCGGGTCGTATCGCAGATCAGGACCGATGATCACGCCTGCATAGTTGAGGTCGTATCCCTGCACCGTATGGATCGAACCGACCTCGTCGAGGGAACCCGGCGCGTTGATCCAGTCCTTGTCAGTGCTGTTCCAGCGGAGCCTGACCCCGTCGAGCTCGATGTCGAAGGCGCTGGGGTCGCGACGGCTTCGCCACTCCCAGGCGTAGCCAGCGACGAGTCGCGCAAGCCCGTGCTCCTCGTCCTTGCGAAGGATCGTCATGCGCATGTCAGCAAGGTCATCGAAGAACCGCAGGTCGTACTCGCCGAGCATCTCCCCCGACACGTCAGCGCCCTCCTCGCCCCGCAACAGCCGGCGGATGGCGTCGACATAGTCCGCTCCTGCCTTCACCCGCATCTGGGTGAGCAGCGGATACCGGCGGCTGAGAGCCGACGCCGCGCGCACCTCCGCGGCGAGCGTCGCCGCGGGCAGGTCGGCCGGCCGGACGCTCTGCTCGCCGTCCACGAGAAGGATTCGGTGCGAACTGCGCGCCTTGATCCAGTCGAGCTGCGTCTTCGAGAGATCATCCGCGCCGAACAGCCGCTTGTTGATCTCGATGAAGTCGCGATTGAGCATGCCAGACGACTGATTCGCTCGCTGGTTGAGCCGATGCGTCTCGTCGACGATCAGCAGGTCAAACGGCTCCTCGGCCTTTCCCACGTCATACGGCGAGAGGACCATCGACGGATCCAGTTTCGGAGTCTTCTTGAACACCTTCCGGATGGACAGCCGCAGCGACTGCTGCGGAACCACCAGCGCCATCCGGAAGTCCTGCAACCGGGCCCGATGCTCCGGGACGAACAGATCCGCGAAGATCGAGTCAGGCTGCACCTCGTCGTTCTCGTCGTGATCGCGGATGTCGGCGATCAGCTTCATGAGGAAGATCGCGACGATCGTCTTGCCGGTGCCGGGCTGGCCCTGAACCACGGCGGTCGAATCGACACCCGTCTCGAGGTCGGCGAAGAGCCCCTCCAGGATGTCCTCGACAGCCGCAGCTTGATCATTCGTCAGGGCCTTGAAGGGCGACAGCTTGAAGAGGTCGCTGTTCTCGATCTGCGGGATCGAGCGCTCGAAGACCCCGTCGGCCCGCAGCTGCTCGAAGATGTCGCGGAAAGATTCGCGATACAGGTCCCTGTCGAAATACGCCGCGTCGGTGATGCCCTCATTCCCATTGAGAACCGTGAACCTACCGTCCCCGGCGAGCCAGCGAATCAGGTGCGACTCGAGATCGAGGCATACGGACTTGTTGAACCGATCGTCGATGACGACGCGGATGGTCGTGAGTCCGGCCTCCCGCTTGCTCGCGTTCGCGAGGTGCTGCTTCATCCGCGCTGCGGCGTTCAGGGTCTCGCCGACGTAGACCGCCGGACGCGCCTGCCGCTGGTCGCCGTCGAGGACGTAGACGACCGGCCAATCCGTATGCGCGCGATCTCGCCGCCCCCAGGTGCGGACCTCCTTCGCGTCGAACGGGAGGCGCTCGATCCTAGAGGGCGTCATACTTCGTGCTCCGCCCCTTCGCACGCTCCACCGGGTACTTCTGTCGCGTCTTCGCGAGCTTGCTCAGCACGATCTCGTACGGGTCGACACCGAGCTTGTCCGCGAGAAGTAAACAGTACGTGAGGACATCGGCGAGCTCGTCGCGGATGTCGGCCGGGTCACCGTCGGCGTTCCACTGGAAGCACTCGAGCAGCTCAGCCGCCTCGATGGCGATGCTCTTCGCGAGGTTCTCGGTCGTGTGGAACTGAGCCCAGTCGCGCTCGCGGACGAACGCGCGCAGCTCTTCGAAGACCGCAACGCTTGACATACGGCGAACGTATCAGCGGTCGAGGCCGCCCGCGCTCCCGCCGCGGCTCGCCGCTCGACGGTCGGCTAGCCTCGCCTATCGATCGATGCGCCTAACCACTCACGATCTAGACCGTCTGGAGGTCACGCAAATCCGCGACCAGTTACACGCCCGACGAGATACGACGATCGGTTCTCCAACACGGAGGTGGGTGATTCTTCCTCACGAAGGACCAACCCCTGACTGCGCCAGATCTCGGCCGCATCTCCGGTTCGCCGTTCGCATTCTTCATACATCTGACGCAACGTAAGGTTCTTCCGCATCTTCCGCCACGTAAGGGCGTCGTGGGCGGTCAGCAAGACGAGATTAGCCAGAAGCGCCGCGCTCGCCACACGGCCGAACGTGCCTTCGCTTAGTTGCTCCCGCGTGAACAGGTATTCGTGTTGTCCTTCACTCGACCCGACAACCTCGCCAGACAGCAATGACCGCGCCTTCTCGCGACGAAGGAGCAGATCGAACCCGATTGTGACTGCCGAACCGCCACGGCGAACGCGCCCCACGAACAAGTCCGGCTCAATTGGTTTGCGAACCTCCAGCGCGCGGACGGGATCACCGCCCTTAACTTCCCGAATCAAGCGCGTCAGGTAAGACTCAGGCTTGCTCTGATACTCCTCGGCGAAGGTAGAACGCCACAACCAATCCTCAATCTCGGCCGGACGCAACTTAACCTTAAAGAGCATGATCCCGAACAGAATGAGCCGTTGCGCTTCATATGGCACCTCAGACAAGCCGGAGATTGCCAGACGCTGGAGGAATTCCGACATGCGGTCAAGCGCAGCCTCCATCTCCGACACTTCGTTCGACAAACCCCCGGGGCGCAAGGAAAGATTCTTAAGTTGCCCAACGTCTCTCGAATCGAGCGACAGGCCAGCGGCGACCGATAGACAGCGAATCAGGAACTCATCATTTAGACCATCCAGGGGCGTGGCGCGGAATCTCTCCGAGAGAGTGTCAAACGTATCCTCGAGGTCGAAGTTGGATCGCCACGTGAGAGCACGGACGAAGTCGACAGAAGACAGGGGGGTGCCACTGCTATTGACGCGCCGGAAGACCTCGACAACATCCTCAAGGCGTGCATTCGAAAGAGCGATAATGGGGACCTGATAGTCCTGGAATGTCGCGTACAGATCAAGGGCTCGAGGCAGGAGCGCCTCCCCGTTCTCGAGCGCCGCTATGTCGCCTTGAACCTTGAGGAAGCTACGACTGTCAAATAGGGCACTCATAGGAACGTGCCACGCTTCAAGCGACCGAACAGAATCGGCGTGCACAAATTCGTCGCTGTCGGCGTCGTAGTAGATCTTGTACTTCGGACTTGCATCCGGGTGTCGCAAGCATCCATAAAGACTGGAAAGCCTTTGGGCGCCGTCGAGGATGACCTCAAACGAAGTGACGCGCTCGTCAGCTTCCGGAAACGCTTCCGTCCGAAAACCGGAGAAATATCCGTCGGCAGACTCAACCTTCCACGTCAACACACTGCCAATGGGGTATCCCCGCTTGATACTTTCGAGCAACTCCAGAACGTCGCTCTCGTCCCACACGAAATGCCGTTGAAATCGCGGAATCCTTAGCGAGGTCCGGTCGATTTGGCGCAGCACAACATTGAGGTACTGTGCCCGCGGCTCCGGATTCTCCATATTCAGTCCTTATCTTCGAAGGCGGCGAGACGTTCCTTCAATCGCACGAGAGACGCCTCAATGTAGTGTGCGCTGTGACCGACATAAGAAGCCTCAAAATCAGCATCACCAAACTGCCACGCGAGCTTACGTTTCTTTACCGAGGGCGCTTGTCCGGTGCGTTTTAGTTCGTAGAGGAGGTGCGTGAGTTCACTGAGCGTATCTTGGAGCTTTGTAAGCACCTTCACTTCTAGTGCAATGTGAACGTCTGCTCCGGACCCGTCGACTACGGGAATGACGACATAGATGTGACGAGCGTGATACCCGGAATCTTTCGCGTGATACCGAGGGAAGGACTTCAACCCGAGGGCCTTCGCAGCTCCAGCAATGCGGGAACTAACATCGACGACCCCGTCAACGAACGGCACGACAAACTTCGTGCGGATCAGATCGTCCGCGAATTCGTGCACCCTGTCCGGCGTAACCCATGCACGGACAGAGGGGACGCGCTTCTTCTCCGCCCGGTCGTCAATGCTAAGGAGCTGAGGAGGACCGTCTTCGGGATTCTCCTCAATATTAAGTCGATAGAGCTTGTCGAGCACAGACTCCCACGGTTTCACAACCAGCTTGAATGCCGTTTCCCCATTTGCCCACGCGTCGACGGCTCTTATCTTCCCAACTACGAGTTCTCTGGAAAGCTGATCGTGCAGGTCCGATAGCTCCCAATAGAATTCGTGATTTTGCACATCCATCTGCGCAGTCGTTATGAAAGAGCGGTATGGAGCTTCAAAGGCGGAAAAGTCCACGCCGACGACGCTGGAGAGCCTCTCGATCATGGTCACCCGCTCGTCCGAGGATGTCTCGCCGGCGGCTTTAGCGCGCTCACCGGGAAGGCCATCTACGACGGCGTCTTCGGCCTCAGTCAACGTTCATCCTCACTGAACACGAGTGTTTGATCGGAACCATAGCAACCCCATACGCCCCGGACTCGCTCACACTGCGGGACCCGAAGTGTGCGCGAATGTAGTTGACCGACACGAAGTGGCTCTCTACGTCTCGGATCTGACCTAGCCCTATCGCACGCACATCAACCGCGGCCCCGCGTCGCTTCCCGCCGTCCCCCGCCCCTCAACCGCCTCACGCCCCGCCCGGTAGACTCTCCTCGTCCGCTCCCCCTCGCCCCTCAGGAGCTTCCGCGTGACCACGCCCGCATCATCCGCTGCCCCGCACGCCCACGTCGCCGACACCGTCGAGAACGCCGTGGCCACTCCCGAGAAGGAGCAGCCGTACGACGCGCTGGGCCTGAAGCCCGACGAGTACGAGCAGATCAAGGCCATCCTCGGCCGCCGCCCCACGTCGGGCGAGCTCGCGATGTACTCCGTGATGTGGAGCGAGCACTGCTCCTACAAGAGCTCGAAGATCTACCTGCGCCGCTTCGGCCAGAAGGTCAGCGACGAGATGCGCGAGCGCCTCATGGTCGGCATGGGCCAGAACGCGGGCGTTGTCGACGTCGGCGAGGGCTGGGCCGTGACCTTCAAGGTCGAGTCGCACAACCATCCGTCGTACATCGAGCCGTTCCAGGGCGCCGCGACCGGCGTCGGCGGCATCGTCCGCGACATCATCTCGATGGGCGCGCGCCCGGTCGCCGTCATGGACCAGCTGCGCTTCGGCGCCATCGACCACCCCGACACCGCGCGCGTCGTGCACGGCGTCGTCTCGGGCATCTCGTCGTACGGAAACTGCCTCGGCCTGCCGAACATCGGCGGCGAGACGGTCTTCGACGCGGTCTACCAGGCGAACCCCCTCGTCAACGCGCTCGCGGTCGGCGTCATGCGCCATGAGGACATCCGCCTCGCCAACGCGACCGGAGCCGGCAACAAGGTCGTGCTCTTCGGCGCCCGCACGGGCGGCGACGGCATCGGCGGCGCCTCGATCCTCGCGTCGGACACCTTCGCCGACGGCGGCCCGACCAAGCGCCCCGCGGTGCAGGTCGGCGACCCCTTCGCCGAGAAGGTGCTCATCGAGTGCTGCCTCGAGCTCTACAAGGGCGACCTCGTCGAGGCCATCCAGGACCTCGGCGCCGCGGGCATCTCGTGCGCCACGAGCGAGCTCGCCGCGAACGGCGGCTCGGGCATGAAGGTCGAGCTCACGAACGTGCTCCTCCGCGACCCCTCGCTCACCCCCGAGGAGATCCTCATGAGCGAGTCGCAGGAGCGCATGATGGCGATCGTCGCTCCCGAGAAGCTCGACGCCTTCCTCGCCGTCACGTCGAAGTGGGACGTCGAGACGAGCGTTCTCGGCGAGGTCACCGGGGATGGCCGGCTCGTCATCACGTGGGACGGCGAGACCATCGTCGACGTCGACCCCTCGACGGTCGCAGTCGACGGCCCGGTCTACGAGCGCCCCGTCGCCTACCCGACGTGGATCGACGCCCTCCAGGAGGACTCGGCGTCGGCGCTCCCGCGCCCGACCGAGCCCGAGGCCATCCGCGAGCAGTTCACCCGGCTCGTCGCGAGCCCGAACCTCGCCGACACCTCGTGGATCACGAACCAGTACGACTACTACGTGCTCGGCAACACGGCCCTGTCGTTCCCCGACGACGCCGGCATGATCCGCGTCGACGAGGAGTCGGGCCTCGGCTTCTCGATCGCGACCGACGCCAACGGCCGCTACTGCCAGCTCGACCCGTACGCGGGCGCGCAGCTCGCCCTCGCCGAGGCGTACCGCAACGTCGCCGTCACGGGCGCGACCCCGACGGCCGTCACCGACTGCCTGAACTTCGGGTCGCCCGAGAACCCCGAGGTCATGTGGCAGTTCTCGCAGGCCGTCGACGGCCTGTCCGATGCGTGCCTCGCCCTCGGCGTGCCGGTCACGGGCGGCAACGTCTCGTTCTACAACCAGACCGGCGACACCCCGATCCACCCGACCCCCGTCGTCGGCGTGCTGGGCATCATCGACGACGTCGCGCGCCGCATCCCGAGCGGATGGCAGGACGCGGGCGAGAACATCTACCTCCTCGGCATCACGCGCGAGGAGCTCGACGGCTCGGCCTGGGCCGACGTCGTGCACGGCCACCTCGGCGGACGCCCGCCGGCCGTCGACCTCGAGGGCGAGAAGCGCCTCGCGGGCCTCATCGCCGCCGCACGCGACGAGTGGCTCATCTCGTCGGCGCACGACCTCTCGGAGGGCGGCCTCGGCCAGGCCCTCGCCGAGGGCGTGCTGCGCTTCGGCGTGGGCGCGCGCGTCTGGCTCACCGAGATCATGGAGCGCGACGGCGTCGACGCCGCGACGGCCCTGTTCAGCGAGTCGACGGGCCGTGTCATCGTGACTGTGCCCCGCGAGGAGGACGTGAAGTTCCGCGGGCTCTGCGAGGGCCGCGGCTACCCCGTGCTCCGCATCGGCGTCACCGACACCGTCGCCGACCTCGAGGTGCAGGACGTCTTCACCGTCTCGGCCGCGGAGCTCCGCGAGCTCTCGACCTCCACGCTGCCGAAGCACTTCGGCCCGACCGTGGTCGAGCCCACCGCCTGATGACGACTCCGGAAGAGGACGACGAGTTCGCCGCGTACTCCACGCAGCGCACGCGCCGCATCCGCATCACGGCGTGGATCGCCATCGTCGCGCTCATCGCGACGGGCGGCGGCTCCGCGCTGTTCGCGCTGCTCTTCCCGTAAGCCATCGTCTTCGACGCGCAGCGGCCATCCGGATCTCGGATGGCCGCTGTCGCGTTGTGGGGGCGTCCTCCCTGGGGCATGTCTCGGTCGTGGCGGTTCCTCCCTCCGGCATGTCTCACTCGTTCAGGCTTCCGGGGTGGTTTGGCCGGCATAAGCGAGACATGCGAGGGGCGGGGAGCCGCTCACACCGCGCGCATAAGGTCGGCGGATAGCTTCGGTCGCACAGAGGGAGTACTTCCACCGCGGTCAACCCGTCAGTACGGACTCGCCATCGAGTTCCGGGCGGCCGGCTCCGCATCCGGAGCGAAGGAGACTTTGGCAGACGTCGGCTGCGCCGACCCTTCCGGAAGGACCCCATGAGCAAGCTCAACCAGTTCATCAAGCTCGCGAAGAAGGCCATGGACGCGAGCTCCTCCTCGTCCTCGTCGCAGCGCGGCTCGTCGAGCACCGACTGGATGGCCAAGGCACGCGGCGCCGTCGACTCGCTCCTCGGGGACGAGCGGCCGGCGAGCCCTCAGCCGAGCCACCGCCAGGACCACGCGCCGGACACCCGGCGCTCGACCGGGCTCACCCCTCCTCCGTACCCCGCCTCGCATCCGTCGGCGTCGCGCTCGGCGCGCACCGCGCCATCCGGATCCGCGCAGGACCGCGCCGCGATCGCCCGCTACGACTACCTCCTGCAGACCGCGCGCCCCGATCAGATCGAGCAGGTGCACCGCGAGGCCTTCGCGCGGCTCACGCCCGAGCAGCGCGCGCAGGTCGCCGAGCGGATGCGGTCGGAGCTGCCGCCGTACGAGCACCCGCGCTCGTACGATGCTCCCGAGCTCGCGCGGGTCGCCGCTCGTGCGGAGGCGTCGCAGCCGGGCAGGCTCCGCGGGCTCCTCGCCCGCACGCGGACGGTCGGCATCGCCGGCGGCGCCGTCGCGGGCGGCCTCGCGGTCGGCGGAATCCTCGCGGCGGTCGCGGGCGGGGCCATCCTCACGAGCATCGGCTCCGAGATCATCGGCCACGCTCTCGGAGCCGGCGTCGACTTCGACGCCCTCGCAGAAGGTGTCGACGTGTCGGCGATCGCCGAAGGTGCTGGCGGCTTCGTCTCGGAGGCCGGCGCGTTCACGCAGGGCCTCGGCGACCAGGTGTCGGAGGCCGGCAGCGGCCTGGGCGACCCCGCGTCGGAATTCGGGCTCGGCGACTTCTTCGGGCGCTGAGCCCCCCTGCATGTCTCACTTCTTCACCCCACCGAGCGGCGGAAGGGTGCATGAGCGAGACATGCAGGTCCGGGCCTACGCCCCGAAGCGCACGCCGGTCAGCTGCTCCGACACCTCCCACACGCGGCGGGCCTCCTCGGCGCTGCGCAGCGGACGGTACAGCGCGTGCTCGGCTGGAGCGCCGCCGAGGTGGCCGGGCCCGCTCGGGCCGTAGAGCGCACCGGGCTTCGCCGTCGGCTCCGTCGCCGCCATGAGCGCCGGGAGCCCCGCGCTCTCCAGCGTGCCGAGAAGGATGCCCCGCGCCGACAGCCAGCGGATGATCCGCACTCCCGTCGTGTCGCCGCTGCGCCCGATCTCGGGCCGCGCGGCGAGCAGACTCGTCGGAGCCACCCCAGGATGCGACAGGTTGCTCGTGATGCCCCACCCGTGCGCGCGACTGCGGCGCTCGAGCTCGAGGCCGAACAGCCCGAAGGCGATCTTCGACTGGCTGTACGCGCGCTGCCCGTCATAGCGGCGCTCCCACTGCAGGTCGTCCCAGTTGATCCGTCCGCGCCGCGCCGCGATGCTCACCTGCGACGTGACCCGCGCCCGTCCCGCGCGCAGCAGCGGCAGGATCCGCCCGACGAGCGCGACGTGCCCGAGGTGATTCGTCCCGAACTGCAGCTCGAAGCCATCCGCCGTCGTCTGCCTGGATGGCGGCGTCATCACCCCGGCGTTGTTCACGAGGAGGTGCACGGGGCGGCCCTCCTCGAGGAGCGTGTCTCCGAGCGCCGCGACGGAGTCGAGCGACGACAGGTCGAGCGCGCGCAGCACGAGCCGCGCGTCGGGGCGGCGCGAACGGATGGCCGCGGCCGCGGCCTCGCCCTTCGCCGCGTTGCGGACGGGCATCACGACCTCGGCACCGGCCGCCGCGAGGCGCTCGGCGATGACGAGGCCCATGCCGTCGCTCGCGCCCGTGACGATCGCGCGCTTGCCGCGCAGGTCGGGGATGGTGATGTCGATCGGATGGCGTGGCATCGGCGTGCTCCTCGGCTCGGATGGCTGTCGCATCGATGCTCGTCGGGTGCGGCGGGCGCATCCAGGGACTGCCGATCCGCCCCTCGCGAGAGGGGGATCCGCGATCCGTGGCACGCGGGGCCCGGGTCGTGTGAGATGGGGACGTGACCACGATCGACCGACCCGCGCTCGCGGAGTTCCTGCGGCGGCGCCGCGAGGCGCTCCAGCCCGAGGACGTGGGCCTCGCCCGCGGAAGCCGACGCCGCACGGCCGGGCTGCGTCGCGAGGAGGTCGCTGCGCTCTGCCACATGTCGACCGACTACTACGCGCGTCTCGAACGCGAGCGCGGGCCGCAGCCATCCGCTCAGATGCTCGCCGCGATCGCGCAGGGCCTGCGTCTCTCGCTCGCGGAGCGCGACCACCTCTTCCGGCTCGCGGGGCAGCAGCCGCCCGATCGCGGGTCATCCGAGCACGTCAGCCCCGGGCTCATCCGCATCCTCGATCGCCTGACGGACACCCCCGCCGAGATCGTCACGGAGCTCGGCGAGACCCTGCGGCAGACGCCCGCCGGCGTCGCGCTCACGGGAGATCTCACGGCGCACGAAGGCCCGTTCCGGAGCATCGGGTACCGGTGGTTCGCGGATCCCGATGCTCGGCGACTCTATGCTCCCGAGGAGCACGCGTTCCTGTCGCGGATGTACGTGTCGGGGCTGCGCGAGCTCGCCACGCTGCGCGGTCCGTCGTCGCGGGCGGCGCGGTACGCCGAGCTGCTCCTGGCCGAGAGTGCGGAGTTCCGCGAGCTGTGGGAGCGCCACGAGATCGGCATCCGGCCGCGCGACGTGAAGCACTTCGTCCATCCGGAGGTCGGCGCCCTCGAGCTGCAGTGCCAGCGGCTCATCGACCCGGAGCAGTCGCACTGCCTGCTCGTGTACACCGCGACGCCGGGCTCGGAGAGCGCCGAGAAGCTGCGCCTGCTGTCGGTGATCGGCGCGCAGTCCCTGGCGTGACGCGGGGGGTGACGCCGACCCTGGGAGACTGAGGACGTGACCCGCGCGCAGACCGTACTCGACCGCATCGTCCGCGGCGCCGAGGAGCAGGGCTTCGTCGCCCACGGCGTGCACGTCCGCATCGGCGACGACGCGGCCGCGCACCTCTGGGCCGAGGACATCCGCCGCGACATCCACTCCGCCGCGAAGGGCGTGTGCGTGATCGCGGCGGGCATCGCCTCCGACGAGGGCCTGTTCGATCTCGACGCCCCTGTCGCGACGTACCTTCCCGGCATCGCGCTCGGTCAGGGCGTCGATGCCGTCACAACGCGGCACCTGCTGACGATGACGAGCGGCATCGACTTCCCGTGGTCGGAGACGATGATGACCGACTGGCCCGATCTGGCGCGGGAGTTCCTCGGGCGTCCGTCGCAGGGCCGCGTCTTCCAGTACTCGAATGCGAGCACGTACACCGCGATGCGGGCGCTGGGCGCGGTCGTCGGCGACGTGCACGGATGGCTCGAGCCGCGGCTGTTCGCGCCGCTCGGCATCGTCGGCTCGGCGTGGGAGCGCTGCCCGAACGGGTGGATCGTCGCGGGCGGCGGCCTCTCGCTCACGCTCGACGAGTTCGCCCGGATCGGTCGCCTCATCCGCGATGGCGGGCGGTGGGATGGCCGGCAGCTCGTCTCGCGCGGATGGATCGACGCGATGCACAGCGACTGGATCGAGCGCGACGCGAATCCGGGGTACGAGCGCTACGCCCTCGCCGGCTGGGGCGGGCCGGGGGAAGCGTGGCGGCTTCACGGCGCGTATGGTCAGCTGCTCATCTTCCTCGACGATGCCGTCGTGACGATCACGGCCGACGATCACTTCGGCGCCGACGAGATGGCGGCGAAGGCGGTCGCGGCGCTGTTGCGGTGACACTCCCGTCGGTGTCTCGCTCCTGCGTCTCCGCCACCACGGTCGGCGGACGACCCATGTCTCACTCGCCGCGGTTATTCGCCCCGCTTACCCGCGGCAAACGAGACATGCAGAACCGGGCGTCGGAAGCCTGGCAGACTGACCGCGTGACCGCGGCACAGACAGCCCTCGACCGCTTCGTCCGCGCCGTCGATGCAGAAGGGCTCGGCGCGTACGGCGCGCACGTCCTCATCGGCGACAGCACGGCCGAGCACCGGTGGCGCAGCGACGACCGCGAGAACGTCTACTCCGTCTCGAAGGGCGTCTCGGCGCTGGCGATCGGCATCGCGATCGACGAGGGCCTCGTGACGCTCGACGAGCCCATCCGCTCGTACCTCCCCGAGCTGGAGTTCGGCGCGGGTACCGAGGAGGTCACCCTCCGGCACCTGCTCACGATGACGAGCGGCATCGACTTCGCGTGGTTCGGCGACGAGCCGGTCCGCTGGGACGACCTCGCTCAGGAGATGCTGCGTCGGCCATCCCGCGGGCGCGTCTTCCAGTACTCCGACGCGAGCACGTATGTCGCGATGCGGGTTCTCGGCGCCCGCGTCGGCGACGTCCGCGACTGGCTGCTGCCGCGGCTGTTCGATCCGCTCGGCATCCACAATCCGCAGTGGCATCGGTGCCCGCTCGGATGGATCGTCGGCGGCTCGGGACTCGAGCTCCGCACATCTGAACTCGCCCGAATCGGGAGACTCCTTCGCGACCGCGGAGCGTGGGATGGCCGGCAGCTCGTCTCCGCCGAGTGGATCGACGCGATGCACGGCACCTGGGTCGACGTCGGAGAGCCCCCATATGCCCGCTACGGCATAGCCGTGTGGGAGGGCCCCGGTGACGCCTGGCGCCTCGACGGACGCTACGGCCAGTACGTCATCGTGCACGAGCGACGCGACGCCGTCCTGACGATCACCGCGCACGAGGAGTCCCGCGACCACCGTCTGGCCGAGCTGGCCGTCGAGGCGCTCGACGGGTCCATCCCCTGACCCATGTCTCACTCGCCGCGGGTTTCCGCCCCGCTTACCCGCGGCAATCGAGACATGCAGACGCGGCGCGAGGCAGAGCGCCGCGCGGGCCCTCGACGGAACCCCGCAGGTGCCTGGCAGACTGAACCGATGACCTCGGCACAGGCCATCCTCGACCGATTCGTCCGAGCCGTCGATGCAGAGAACCTCGGTGCCTACGGCGCGCACGTGCTCATCGACGACGACACCGCCGAGCACCGGTGGCGCAGCGACGACCGCGAGAACGTCTACTCGATCTCCAAGGGCGTCTCGGCCCTCGCGGTCGGCATCGCGATCGACGAAGGCCTCGTGAGCCTGGATGAGCCCATCCACTCCTCCCTCCCCGGCATGCGGCTCGGCGAGGGCGTCGAGGAGGTGACCCTCCGGCACCTCCTCACCATGACAAGCGGCATCGACTTCGAGTGGTTCGCGCTCGACCCCGTGCCCTGGCCCGACCTCGCGCAGGAGATGCTGCGCCGGCCATCCCGCGGCCGCGTCTTCCAGTACTCCACCGTCAGCACGTACGTCGCGATGCGCGTGCTCGGCGCGGTCGTCGGCGATGTGCGCGACTGGCTCCTGCCGCGCCTGTTCGATCCGCTCGGCATCCACAACCCGCAGTGGCATCGCTGCCCTGCCGGATGGATCATCGGCGGCAGCGGCCTCCAGCTCCGCACCGAGGAGGTCGCGCGCATCGGGCGGCTCCTCCGAGACCGCGGAGCGTGGGATGGCCGGCAGCTCGTCTCCGCGGAGTGGATCGACGCGATGCACTCCGATTGGGTCGACACCGGAGCGCCCGAGCCATCCGCGCGGTACGGACTCGCGGCCTGGGGCGGGCCGGATGGCACCTGGCGACTCGACGGGCGCTACGGCCAGTACGCGATCATCGACCCGACGCGGAACGCGGTCTTCACGATCACCGCGCACGAGGAGACGCGCGATGCCCGCCTCGGCGAGCTCGCCGTGGAGGCACTGCGCGGGTGACCCGCGATCGAGCCCCGCGTCACGGGGCCGCGAGGCGACGCGCGGCCTCGACGACCGCCGCGCGATAGCGCTCGTCGTCGGTCCCGACGCCCGTGATCATCCGGACCACCTGCGGCACCAGGGCGCCGTATCCTGCGAGCGCGAGCAGGAGCACGTGCAGCATGTCGGCATCGAGCGAGGTCGTGAGCGCGCCTGCGTCCTGCGCCACCCGGATCTCATCGGTGCGGCGCGCGTACCGCTCGACGCGCTTCTCCTCATCCGGCACGGCGTCGGTGTAGGCCAGCGCCTCCCATGCGAGCAGGCGGATGAGCTCGGGATGCGCCTGATTGAAGTCGACCAGTCGCGACTCGAATCCGCCGACATCGTCGATGCCCGTGGCGACGTACGGAACCGACACCGCCCCCTCCGCGACCTTCTCGCGAAGCACGAGAGCGAACAGCTCGGGCTTGCCGCCGAAGTAGTTGTAGACCCGCTCCTTGTTCACGCCCGCGCGCTTCGCGATCCGCTCGATCGTCGTGCCGTGCTGGCCGTGCGCGACGAACTCCTCCGTCGCCGCCTCGATGATCTTGCGCTTCGTGCCCTCGACGTCCCAGGCCATCCGCTTCCCCATTTCCAACGCCAGCGTTGCTTATTGCCCTCCACGGTACTACAGTGACTTCCAACGTGAACGTTGGATTTAGTGAAGAAGGCACCATGACCGAGTCAGCCAGCCCCCGAGGGATGTCCGCCGGCGCGACGCTCCTGTTCGCCGTCGCGGCGGGCGCCGCCGTCGGCAACCTCTACTGGGCGCAGCCGATTCTCGACGTGATCGGCGCGGACGTCGGCGTCTCCGCGAGCACCGCGGGCCTCATCATCACGGTCACCCAGCTCGGCTACGCCGTCGGCGTGTTCTTCCTCGTCCCGCTCGGCGACGTCGTCGACCGCCGGCGCGCCATCCCGCTCTTCATGCTGCTCGCCGCCGCGATGCTCGGCTTGAGTGCCCTCGCACCGACCTTCCCGATCCTGCTCGCGACGCTCGGTCTCGTGGGCGTGAGCACGGTGTCGGGGCAGTTCCTGGCGCCGCTCGCAGGCGACCTCGCGACCGACGCGCAGCGAGGGCGCGTGCTCGGCACCGTCGCCTCGGGGCTGCTGCTCGGCATCATGATCGCGCGCGCGGTGAGCGGCATCGCGACCGACCTCATCGGATGGCGCGCGCTCTACGCCCTCATCGCGCTCGTCATGGTCGTGCTCGCGTTCGTCATGTGGCGCTCGCTGCCCCGGCTCGAGCCGCGAGCGCGGGTGTCCTACCCCGCGCTCCTGGCATCGGTGCTGCGCACGCACCTCGTGAGCGCGACCGCGCGGGCGGTGGGGCTCATCGGCGCGGCGGCGATGGCGAGCTTCACGCTCTTCTGGACGGCGCTCACCCTCCTCCTCTCGACCGAGCCCTTCGGCTTCTCCGCGACCCAGATCGGCCTCGTCAACCTCGTCGGGATCGGCGGCGCGGTCGCGGCGCAGCTCGTGGGGCGCCTCTACGACCGCGGACTCGCCGTGCCGGCGATCGGCGCGGGTCTCGTGCTGGCCATCCTCGCCTTCGCCGTGTCGGGAGTCGCGCCGCACTCGCTCATCGCGGTGATGGCGTCGATCGCCCTGTACTCGATCGGCGTGCAGTCGGTCATGGTCCTCACCCAGACCCGCATGCTCGCCATCGATCCGTCGGCGCGCAGCCGGCTGAACACGGTGTTCGTGGTGGGAAACTTCCTCGGCGGGTCGGTTGGCTCGACGCTCGCGGTCGCACTGTGGGATCTCGGCGGGTGGCCGCTCGTCATGGTCGCCGCCGCGGCCATCCTCGCGTTCGCCCTGGTCGTCTGGACCCTCCAGCGCCGACGCTCGCTCGCCCTCTGACCCGACGCCTCCCCGGGGCATGTCCCCCAGAGGCGCGGGGCTCGAGGGCCGCTCCCCACGAGGGAGCCCCGCGCCTAGCATGGACGCGTGCAACCCCTCCTCGACTTCCTCGGCGACTACTGGTGGCTCGTCTTCCCATTCATGGGCGTCGCCAGCGGCTTCGGCGGATGGTGGTCCAAGCAGTCGAAGGAGCGTCACAAGCGCCGCCTCGAGCTGATCAAGGCGAAGAGCGAAGCCCGTGCGGTCGAGATGCAGGCGCGGGCGCAGCTCAAGGCGTCGAAGGCGCAGGATGGCCCCGCCGAAGACATCGAGGCCGACGACGCGGCGAGCCGGCAGGCCAGGCTCGCGCGCCTCATGGCGACGCACGACGAGGTCATGCACCGCTGGCTCGACTACGAGCTCGACGTCGCGAAGCTCATCGCGTTCCCGACGATGAGCGACGGCCGCCAGCCGCTGACGGCCGCCTTCCTGCGGGCGAAGAAGGTGGCGGATGGCCTCCGCCCAGCGTCCGCGGACGTCAAGATCGATGCGGCGACGCTCGCGGAGTACCGCGACGCCGTGCACGACTTCGAGGTCGCGTTCGACATCGCCGAGCAGGATGCCCGACGCGTGCGCGACAGCGGCTTCACCGAGGACGAGCGCCGACGCCTCGACCGCGCACAACAGCTCCTCCGCACCGCGGTCGACCAGTCGGCCACAGCGGCCGAGCGCCAGATCGCGTACAAGCGCGTGCGCGAGGAGCTCGACGGGCTGATCGTCCTCTCCGACGACGCGGTCGAGGTGCTCGAGAAGCAGGTCGCCCCTGAACTCGAGGCCGGGCGCCCTGCCGCGACCCCGAAGCCCCGAGAGACCCCGAAGGCCCCGGCGCGGCCCGAGCGGACACCCCTGCGCCCGCCGGCGCCCGAGGCCTGAGCCCTCCTGCGGCACCACCTCGACGACGACCGCGAGCCCGCGCACGTCGAGATCGCGGTCGCCGTGCTGTGGCATTGAGCGGACGCGCGCTCGCGACCCTTTGGCTGCGGCCGGCACGGCGCTACGTTGAGGCACATGGTGGCGATCGAGACGAAGGCGCTCCACAAGCGGTACGGGCAGCACACGGCCCTGCACTCCCTCGACCTGCGGGTCGAGCCCGGCACCGTGTTCGGGCTCATCGGCCCGAACGGCGCCGGCAAGACCACGACGCTGCGCATCCTGCTCGACGTCATCCGGCCATCCGGAGGCGAGGTCCGCGTGCTCGGCGAGGACCCGCAGCACGGCGGCCCCGCGCTGCGCCGCCGCATCGGCTACGTCCCCGGCGAACTGCGGCTGGATGGCCGCACGACCGGGCGCGGGATGCTCGACTTCTACGCGAAGGTCTCCGGCCCCGTGCGAGCCGGGCGGATCGACGAGCTCGCCGACCGGCTCGGGCTCGATCTCGACCGCCGCGTCCGCACCCTCTCGAAGGGCAACAAGCAGAAGCTCGGGCTCGTGCAGGCGTTCATGCACGAGCCCGAGCTGCTCATCCTCGACGAGCCGACGAGCGGCCTCGACCCGCTCGTGCAGCGGGCGTTCCTGCAGCTCGTGCGCGAGGCGCGCGACCGCGGGCAGACGATCCTGCTGAGCTCGCACGTGCTGAGCGAGATCCAGCAGGCGGCCGATGAGGTCGCCGTCCTGAGTGCGGGCCGCGTCGTCGCGGCGGGCGACGTCGCCTCGCTGCGCCTCGGCGCCGTGCGCCGCATGCGCGCGGGCATCGCAGACGCCTCGGTCGCATCGGTGCGGGACGCGCTCGGCCGGACCGGCGCGGAGACGACCCTGCATGACCTCGAGGTGACGGATGGCACGGGCCATGTCCGCGTGGCGGTCACGATCGAGGGTGACGTCGACCCGATCGTGAAGGTGCTCGCCCGGTTCCGCGTCGTCGACCTCACCCTCGAGGAGCCCGACCTCGAGGAATCCGTGCTGCGGCTGTACGGCGAGGGAGCGGGCGCAGAAGCCGCCCGGTCCCGCCGACCGGCGACGCCGCCCTCATCCGCGCCCGCGGACCCGCCGCCATCCGCACCCGCACCCGCACCCGCACCCGCACCATCCGATCCGCCGCGCCTCCGACGCGACCGCCGGCGACAGCCATCCGGAGCCGCCTCGTCCGGAGACCTGCCCTCCGCCGGGCCGGTCCAGCACGAGGGAGGCGCGCGATGATCCCCGTGTTCATCCGCACGCTCGCCGAGTCGTGGCGCGGCCTCCTCGTCTGGACGCTCGCGCTCACCGCCGTGATGATGCTCTACCTCTCGCTCTACCCGAGCATCGGCATCGACGGGCAGATGATGCAGATGCTCGAGACCCTGCCGCCCTCGCTCGTGAACACCCTCGGCTTCGACCAGATCACGTCGGGCGCGGGCTACGCGCAGGCGACGTTCTACGGCATCCTCGGATTCGTTCTGCCGACGGTCGCCGCGATCGGCTGGGGCTCCGCCGCGGTCGCGGGCGCCGAGGAGCAGGGGCGCCTCGAGCTCGACCTCGCCCACGGCATCTCGCGCACGGGCTACGTCGCCGGGCAGGTGCTCGCCCTCGTCGCACGGCTCGCGTGGCTCGGCGTCTACTCGGGGTGCCTGCTGCTCGCCGTGAACTCGCCGTTCGAACTCGACCTCGCGCGCGAGAACGTCATCCCGCAGACGCTCGCCGCGATCGGGCTGTGGCTCTTCAGCGGCGGGGTCGCGCTGCTCGTCGGCTCCCTCTTCGGCCGTCGCGCGTGGGCGACGAGTGCGGGTGCGCTCGTCGCGGCGGCGGCGTTCCTCTTCAACGGCGTCGCCAACCAGAACGACGACTTCGACGCGCTCCGCGCCCTCTCCCCGTACTCGTGGGCCTATCACGAGAGCCCGCTCCGCGAGGGATGGACGGATGGCCTCTGGCCGCTGTGGATCGGCGTCGTGCTGCTCCTCGCGGGGAGCGTGGTCGCGCTCACGCGGCGCGACCTGCGCGGCTGACCCCGCGGGAAGCGAGACACGCACAGCCGCACCGCTGGAAGCGGGACACGCAGAGCCGCCCCCGCGGGAAGCGGGACACAACGCAGGAGAAGCCGGGCTGCCCGAACCCGGACCTCGCGTAATCTCGCGGCTCCCCTCAGCGCGCGCTCGCAGATCTCCTGCACTGTGTCCCGCCCCCGCCCAATCCGCTCGACCTCCCGCCACGAAGAGGAGTCAGCGGAGAAGGGAAGCGCACATGTCACTGGCCATCATCGGGTTCCTCGGCGGACTGATCACGGGGATCTCGCCGTGCATCCTCCCCGTGCTGCCCGTCATCTTCCTCACGGGCGGGGCGCAGTCCGCCCGGAGCGGCGCCGACGACGGCAGCGTCTCGCGCTGGCGCCCCTACCTGGTCGTGCTCGGCCTCATGACGAGCTTCACGCTCGTGACCCTGCTCGGATCCCTCGCGCTCGGCGCGCTCGGCCTGCCCCAGGGCGTCATCCGCTGGGTCGGCATCGCGCTGCTGGCGCTCATCGGCCTCGGGCTGCTCGTGCCCGCGTTCGAGCGGCTCCTCGAGAAGCCGTTCACCTGGCTGCCCCAGCGCGAGGTCTCGAACCGCCGCAACGGGTTCGCCGTCGGGCTCGCGCTCGGCACGGTCTTCGTGCCCTGCGCGGGCCCGGTGCTCGCGGCGATCATCGTCGCGGGGTCGACCGGCCGCATCGGCCCCGAGACCGTCGTCCTGACGATCGCGTTCGCGGTCGGCGTGGCCATCCCGCTCCTGCTGTTCGCGCTCGCGGGGCGCGGCGTCATCGAGCGCATCCGCGCCTTCCGCCGCCGCGAGCGCGGACTGCGGATCGCGGCCGGCGTCGCCATGCTCGCCCTCGCGGTGGGCCTCGTGCTCGATGTCCCGGCCGCGCTCCAGCGGCTCGTGCCCGACTACACCTCGACGCTCCAGCAGCAGCTCGCCGAGGATGAGGGCGTGCAGGACGCGCTCGACCTCGGCGGCATCGTCACCGACGAGAACCGCGATCTCGATCAGTGCACCAACGGAGCCGACGAGCTCGAGTCCTGCGGCACGGCGCCCTCGATCCGCGGGATCGAGCAGTGGCTGAACACCCCGGGCGGCGCTCCCGTCGACCTCGAGAGCCTCCGCGGCGAGGTCGTGCTCATCGACTTCTGGGCCTACTCGTGCATCAACTGCCAGCGCAGCATCCCCCACGTCGTCGCGTGGGATGCAGCGTACCGCGACGCGGGGCTGCGGGTCATCGGCGTGCACTCGCCCGAGTACGCGTTCGAGAAGGACGCGGCCAACGTGCAGGCGGGCGCCGACGCCTTCGGCATCTCCTACCCGGTCGCCCTCGACAACGACCTCGCGACGTGGACGAACTACCGCAATCGGTACTGGCCGGCCCACTACCTCATCGACGCCGACGGGACGGTCCGGCACATCTCGTTCGGCGAGGGCAACTACGCCGCGACCGAGCGGATGATCCGCGAGCTGCTCGTCGATGCCGACCCCGCGGTCGCACTCCCTGAGCCGACCGCCGTCGACGACCGCACCCCCGTCGATCCCGATCGCACGCCCGAGACGTTCCTCGGCTGGACGAAGGACGTCAACTACGCGGGCGCCACACCGTACACGGGCGGCACGGCCCGCTTCGCCCTCCCCGACGAGCAGCCCCGCGACACGTTCGCTCTCGAGGGCTCCTGGACCATCGAGACCCAGTTCGCGACCCCGGCCGAGGCGCCCGCGACCATCCGCCTCGCCTACTCCGCGAGCGAGGTGCGCATCGTCCTCGCGGGAGAGGGGAGCATCACCGCACGCGTCGACGGCGGAGCCCCCGAGGAGATCGCGATCTCCGGCACGCCGCGCTCCTACGAGCTGCGCAGCGGCGACGCGCGCGAAGGCGAGATCGAGGTGACGGTCGATCCGGGCGTGGAGGTCTACTCCTTCACGTTCGGCTGAGCCGCGGGCACGGGAGCGGCGGATGGCCCCGGGGCCGTCCTCCGCTCCCGTCGCGTCGCTCAATCGGTCGGCATCACGGCGATCGGCTCGGTCGTCGGGACGCCGGTCGGCGACCCGCCCTCCTGCTCGATCGTCACGGCGACGACGTCGCCGGGTGCCAGCTCTCCGTCGAGCAGGAGCGGCTCGTCGACGCCGCCGTCGAACACCCCCGCCGGGAGCGGCTCGTCTCCGCGCACGAGCCAGAGCTCGTACTGGCGGCCCTCGTCGAGCGCCGGCGCCTCATCGGCGAGCACCACGACCTCGCCGACCGAGTGCGACCAGTGCATCTCGATCGCGCCCCCGCCCGGCAGCTCGCCCTCGAGCACCTGTCCGTCGTCGGCCTGCGCGATCTGCTCGAGCGCCACGACGGCGTCGGGCCGGTCGAGCAGGCGCCCGATCGTGAGCGCCGAGAGGCCGACCGCCGCGACGACGGCGACGGAGGCCGCGAGCGCGAACCAGCGGCGACGGCCCGGGCGCGCAGGCGCGGATGGCGCGGGCTCCGCAGGCGCGGATGCCGCGGGCTCGACGGCCTCGCCCGCCCGGGACCCCGCGGGCTGGGCGGGCGCATCGGCGCTCTGCTCGGGGGTCACGTCCGCGGGAGCCGCGGCTCCGGCGATCCGCGCGAGCAGCTGGTCCCGGATGGCGGCGGGCGGCGCGACCTCGGGCGTCGCATCGGCGAGCAGCGCGGCGGTCTCCTCATCGCGCTGCGCACGGGCGCGCAGCGCGGGATCCGCGGCGAGCGCCTGCTCCAGCCGGGCGGCATCCTCGGGCGACAGCGCGTGGAGGGCGCGGCCGGCGAGCAGCTCGTCGAGATCCTTCTCGGTCATGCCGGCACCCCCATCCAGGTCCTCAGGCGCGACAGCCCGTCGCGCATCCTCGTCTTCACCGTTCCGAGCGGCGTCGCGGTCATGGCCGCGATCTCGCTCTGCGAGTATCCCCCGTAGTACGCGAGGGTGAGCGCCTCGCGCTGCGCCTCCGGCAGGCTCTGGAGCGCCTCGACGACGCGTCGTCCCTCCATCCGGAGCTCCACATCCTCGGCGACCCCGTCGAACGGCACTCCGAGGTCCCGGAAGCCCACGCGAACATCCCGGTCGGTGCTCGCCTGCGCGGATCGCACGCGGTCGACCGCTCGGCCGTGCGCGATGGTGAGGACCCATGTCCTCCCCTGACCTCTGTTCGGAGAGAAGCGCGCGGCGGATTGCCAGATCTCCAGGAAGACCTCCTGCAGCACCTCCTCGCTCTGCGCGCGATCCACGAGCACCCGCAGGATGAGGCCGAAGACCCGGCCCGAGAGCATGTCGTAGAGCGACGCGAAGGCGCCCTGATCGCCGTCCGCGATGCGCACGAGGAGGTCCGCGACGTGGTCGACGGGTCCGTCGGCGTGCTCGCCCACCTCGACGCCGTCGATCACCATGCCCACAAGCATGCCGCATCCCCGTCACGAGGCGGTCCGCGGGCCATCCCGACGCGATTTCGAGATCGACCCATCCGATTCGCCGACCACCCCGAATACGTCGTGAAAGCCGAGAGGCACCGCCCCTCGGGGCACCCACCGTTGAAGAGGAGAACGCCATGTCCACGAAGAAGTCCACGTTCGCCGGCGCTGCCGTCCTGTCGCTCGTCGCCGTCTTCGGCCTCGCCGCCTGCAGCAGCGGCGCCACCACCGCCGAGGAGGAGCCGACGTCGGGCGATTCCGGCATGGTCGAGGAGTCGGCCGCGCCCGAGGAGACGACCCCCGAGGAGAGCCCCGAGACGATGGCCGACCCGGCCGCGAACCTCGTCGGGCCCGGCTGCGCCGACTACGCCGAGGCGGTGCCGGATGGCGCGGGCTCGATCGAGGGCATGTCCGCCGACCCCGTCGCGGTCGCGGCGTCGAACAACCCGCTGCTGACGACCCTCGTCTCGGCCGTGTCGGGAGAGCTGAACCCCGACGTGAACCTCGTCGACACGCTCAACGGCGACGAGTTCACGGTCTTCGCCCCCGTCGACGACGCGTTCGCGCAGATCGACGAGGCCACGATCGAGACGCTCAGCACCGACGCCGACCTGCTGACGTCGATCCTCACCTACCACGTCGTCCCCGGCCAGATCGCTCCCGACGCGATCGCCGGCACCCACACGACCGTTCAGGGCTCCGACCTCGAGGTGACCGGCTCGGGCGACGCCCTCATGGTGAACGACGCGACCGTCATCTGCGGCGGCGTCCAGACCGCCAACGCGACGGTCTACCTCGTCGACACGGTGCTCATGCCCGCGCAGTGACGTCCGAGGGGGGAGGGACAGCGGGCGGTCGGGCGCGAGCCCGGCCGCCCGCCGCGCACCCAGGAGCCTCTGCGTCTGCGCCCGAGTGCGCCGAGTATCCTCCGACCATGAAGGTCGCACGCGCAGCCGCCGCTCTCGCTCTCGCCGCCGCGATCGCGGGCTGCGCGGCCCAGACGCCGCCCCACGAGACGGCGCCCGAGGAGACCGCCGCACCCTCGCCGACGGCGGAGACCGCGCCGGCCACGGTGACGCCGACGCCCACTCCGAGCGGATGGACCGCGCCCGACTCGTGCGCGGGGATCGAGGCGGGCGCGACCGTCGACGGAGCGGACCTCGGTGCCTGCGTGCAGGACGTCCTCGTCGCGCAGGGGTCCGGGCGGATCAGCCTCAGCGGCCCGATGCTCCGCGGGACGGTGGACTTCACCTTCGAGCCCGACTATGCCTTCCACCTCGACGGCACGGGAGGCACCGACATCCCGTTCGACCTCTGGTTCGTCGACGGCGCGCACTGGCTCGACCGCGGCGACGGCGCCGTCGAGGCCGACGCGTCATCCGACGACCGCGACCAGCAGATCGCCGCCGAGGCCGCCGACTACGCGGCCCCGTTCTCGGATCCGCGGGCGATCGCCGAGCTCATCGCGGCGAGCCCCGCGTGGGAGGTGGCCGCAGAGCCGGCCGCCGCGGGCGTCTACCGCATCGCGAGCACCGCGCCGTTCCGCTGGAACGAGGTCGACGTCGACACGTTCGTCCTCCGCCTGGCGTCCGATGCGACGCCGCTGAGCGCCGAGGTCGCCCTCACCGTGCACGGCTTCGCCGGAACCGTGACGCAGACCTTCGAGCGGCTCGGTCAGCCCGTCGAGATCACGGCCCCGACGGGCTGAGCCGAGATCGGCGTTTCGACTCGCGGAGACCCGTGTCGAGCGAGGGAGCGCAGCGACCGAGTCGAGACATCGCTCAACGACCGAGAAAGACGAGCTCCCTCAACGACCGAGAAAGACGAGCTCCCTCAACGACCGCGTCGAAACATCGCTCACCGACGGGGAAGGAGCACCTCGGCGCGCCAGCGCTCGAGGACCTCGCGCACCGCGTCATCCTTCTCGTCGACGAGCGCGGCCTCGTACGCCTCCTCGATCACCGTCGCGATGCGCACGCGGCGGCCCGTCGAGGCCGAGCGCACCGCCGCCTCCACCATCGCGAGGCTCGCGACGTTCGACCGGGCGTCGGTCGAGGGCGTCTCCCCCGCGCGCACGGCGGCCACGAACTCGGCGAGCGAGCCCTCGATCTGCTCGGGAGCCGTGTCGAGCTCCTGCTCCACCGACCCGACGCCGATCTCCGCGCGCGGCGCGCCGTCGCCATCCCACTCGGCCGATCCGGCCTCGCCGCTGATGCGCCACCGGCCGTTCCAGGAGGTCTCGAGCCCCGGCGCGCACCAGCTCCCGCTGTAGGTGTAGCGCGCCCCGCCCTCGAACTCGAAGACCGCGACGGCGTTCGCGTCGCCGCGGTACCAGCTCCAGCTCGGGTTGTACTCCTCGGCGTACACCGCGACCGGGTCGCGGCCGATGAGATACCGCGCGGCGTCGAACTGGTGGATGGCCATGTCGACGAGGAGCACGTGCTCCATCTCCTCGCGGAAGCCGCCGAAGTGCGGTGCCCGGAAGAAGTCGGTCGTCACGGCGCCGATCTCGCCGAGCCGCTCGGTCTGCCGCTTGAGGGCGCGCAGCCCGTCGAAGTACCGGCGCGACTGGCTGATCATGAGCAGGCGGCCGTGCACCTCGGCGGCGGCCGCCTGGCGGAGGGCGTCCGAGACGGTCGGCGCCGCCGGCTTCTCGCACAGCACGGGGTAGCCCGCGGCGAGCGCCTCGACGTTCACGGGCAGGTGGGCGACGGGCACCGTGACGTTCACGACGACGTCGGCGCTGACCGCGCGCGCGACCTCGGCCGCCGACGTGCCCACCGCGACGTCGGTCAGGCCCGCGTCGGCGAGCGCGTCGTGCGCGGTCGTCATGTTGAGGTCGACGAGGCCGACGAGCTCCGTCTCATCCGAGGCGGTGATCGCCCCGATCCAGGCCCGGCCCATCCCGCCGGCCCCGACCTGCACGACGCGCAGGCGGCCATCTGATTGGCCGGTCAATTGTGCATCGCCCCTTCGTAGCCGCGTCCGTTGTAGAAGTCCTCGGTCTCGTACCGCAGCAGCGTCGGCACCGAGCGCTCCGGACGAAGAGTCTGCGCCCATGCGACGCCGTTCGCGATGACCTTGCGCACCTCGGCCTGGTGGTACACGGGGTAGTCCTGATCGCCCGGGCTGAAGTAGAAGATCTTGCCGAAGCCGCGACGGTACGTCATGCCGCTGCGGAACACCTCGCCGCCCGAGAACGTCGAGAGGAACACGAGCTCGTCGGGGGCCGGCACGTCGAAGAACTCCCCGTACATCTCCTGCGCGGGGATGATGAACGGATGCGGCACGCCCTGCGCGATCGGGTGCGTCGGGTCGACCGTCCACACGATCTCGTGGTCGTCCTTCGACCGCCACCGCAGCGTGCACGTCGTGCCCATGAGCTTCCCGAAGATCTTCGACCAGTGCCCCGAGTGAAGCACGAGCAGGCCCATCCCCGCCAGGACGTGCTGATGCACGCGCTCGACGACCTCGTCCGCCACCTCGCCGTGGGCCGCGTGCCCCCACCACACGAGCACGTCGGTCTCGGCGAGCACCTCCTCGGTGAGGCCGTGCTCGGGGTCGTCGAGGGTCACGGTGCGCACCGACACGCGGTCGCCGAGGTTCTCCTCGATGCCCTCCTTGATCGTCGTGTGCATGCCGTCGGGGTAGATGTCGCGCACGTTCTGCTGCACCTGCTCGTGGCGGTTCTCGCCCCAGACGATCACGCGGATCGGGTTGTTCGTCATCGATGTGTCCTTTCAGAGGTTCCGGAGGCTTACTTGACCGCGCCGCCCATCGCCCCAGCGGCGATGTAGCGCTGCGCGAGCAGCAGGAGGAGGATCGCCGGCAGCGACGACAGCACGGCCGTCGCCATCACGGCGCTCCAGTTCGACACCTGCGTGCCGAGGTACTGGTAGATGCCGAGCGTGACCGGGCGGATGTCGGGCGTCGTCGTGAGCGTCAGGGCGAAGAGGAAGTCGCTCCACGCGAAGAGGAACGCGAACAGGCCCGCCGTGATGAGCGCGTTCTTCGACACCGGCAGCACGATCGACCAGAACGCGCGGAACTGGCCAGCGCCATCCACGCGCGCGGCCTCGATGATCGAAGGGTGCACGTTCATCATGAACGCGCGCAGCACGAGGATCGCGAACGGGATCGCGTGCGAGGCGTCGGCGAGGATGAGCCCCGCGACGGTGTTGAGCAGCCCGAGGTCGTTGTACGCCGCATAGAGCGCGTTGGCGATGACGATGCCGGGGATCATCTGCGCGATGAGGATGACGAGCAGCGCGATGTTGATCCAGCGGTACCGGAACTGCGCGAGCGCGTACGCGGCCGGCGCCGCGATGCCGAGACTCACGACGACCGCGCCGACCGACACGATGAGGCTCGTGAGGAGGTTGCGGCCCTGGTCGGCGATCGCGCGCTCGTACCCCGCGAAGCTCGGCTCGAGCGGGATGAGCGCGGCATTGAGCGTGTTGCCGGACGGCTGCAGCGACGCGTTCACCATCCAGTAGACGGGGAACAGCATGATGCCGAGGAACAGCAGCCCGAGCGCGGTGTAGACGAGCGGACGCCGGCCGCCGGCCCGTCGAGCGGCCCGGGGGTCGACCGTGATGAGTGCGGTGGTCATGGTCGTCTCCTTACTCGTCCACGGCCTTGCGGGTGCCGCGCAGGTACACGAACGCGAACACGAGCGAGATGAGGATGAGGATGTTGCTGAAGGCCGCACCCACGCCGAACTCGAAGTCGATGAACGAGGTCTGGTACGAGCGGATGGCGATCGTCTGCGTCGCGTTCGCCGGCCCGCCGCCCGTGAGGCCGAGGATCACGTCGAGCACCTTGAGCGTGTAGACGACGCCGAGCACGAGCACGACGCCGATGACGGCGCGCAGGTTCGGCAGCGTGATGTGCCAGAACGCCTTCCACCCCGTGGCGCCGTCGAGCGACGCGGCCTCGTAGAGCTCGCCCGGGATGTCCTGCAGCCCGCCGTAGAGCAGCGTCACGTTGAACGGGATGCCGACCCAGATGTTCACGAGGATGACCGCGATGAGCGCGACGTCGGGGCTCGTGAGCCAGGGCACGGCGTTCAGCCCGATCGCCGTGAGGAACTGATTGAGGATGCCGCTGTCCTGATCGAGGATCGAGCGCCACGTCGCGCTCGCGACGATGAGCGGGAGCAGCCAGGGCAGCAGGAGCATCGCGCGCATGAAGCCGCTCAGCGGGAAGCGCTTCTGGAAGAACACGGCGAGCGCGAGGCCGATCACGAACTGGCCAGCGAGCGATCCGAGCGTGAACAGCAGGGTGTTGACGATGGCCGGCCAGAAGAGGTTGCTCGTGACCGCCGTGACGTAGTTCTGGAGGCCGACCCAGGGCGCCTCGCCCGTGAAGAAGGTCTTGGTCGTGTACTCCTGGAAGCTCATCATCAGGTTCTTGACGATGGGGTAGCCGAAGTACAGCAGGATGTAGACCCCCGCGGGGATCACGAAGAGCGCCTTGACGAAGTCGTCGCGCTGCAGCCGTCGGCGCGGACGTCGCGCGGTGGACGGGATCGAGGTCATCAGCGTCCTCTTCCTCGGGCCGGCCGGGCGCTCGCGCGCCCGGCCGGACGACGGGTGGTGGATCAGCCCTGCGAGGCCTGCTCGAAGGCCTCGGCCGGCGTGGCCTTGCCGGTGATCGCGAGCTGGATCGCGTCGTAGATCACGGTGGCGGCCTCCGGCCAGTCCTCGCCGAGCTTGCCGGTGCGGGCGCGGGCGTCCTTGATCTGCTCCGCGAAGGCGGCCATCTCGGGCACCTGCTCGACGTAGTCGTCGATGAGGTCGGTGCGCGTCGGCACGAGGTAGCGGCTCTCGGCGAGCGACATCGAGATGTCGGGGCTCGACATGCACTCGACGAACTCGGCCGCCTTCGCCTGCTTCGCTTCGTCGCCGGTCTGCGGGACGGTCCACACCTCGCCGCCGAGCGGGGCCACGGGCGTCTGGCCCTCCTCGTTCACGGGCACCTGCACCGAGTCCCACTCGACGTCGGTCTCGGCGAGCGCGGGGATCTGCCACGGGCCGTTGATCATCATCGCGGCCTTGCCCGCGACGAACTGGTCCTTGACGTCGCCCTGCTTCCAGTTGACGACGCTCGGCGAGGCGGATCCCGACTCGACGAGGTCGACCCACAGCTGCAGCGCCTCGGCGACCTCGGGGCTCGTGAGGTCGGTCTCGTCGCCGCCGTTCGTCCACATGAACGGCAGGAACTGCCAGCTGCCCTCGTAGTTCGCGATGGCCGAGAACGCGATGCCGTACTGGTCGCCCTGCGTGAGCTTGGCGGCGGCGTCCTTGAGCTCGTCCCACGTCTTCGGCGGCTCGATGCCGGCCTCCTCGAGCGCGGTCACGTTGTAGAACAGGCCGAGCGTGTTGACGGCCGGCCCGATGCCGTAGACCTCGCCCTCGTACGTCGCGGCGTCGAGGATCCCCTGCGCGAAGCCCGAGGTGTCGACGTCGAAGTCGCTGAGCGGCGCGAGGCCGCCGGTCGCGGCGATCTCCTGCACGTCGGGGTTGTCGAGCATGAGCACGTCGGGCAGCGTGCGCGACGACGAGCGCTGGAGCACGGTCTGGATGAGGTCGGCGCCGGGGACGGTCTCGCGGTCCAGCTCGACGCCGACCTCGGCGGCGCACGTGTCGAGGGCCTCCTGCACGAGGGTCTTGTCGGGCTCGTTGTTGTAGTAGTCGAGCACGGTGAGCGTGTCGGCGTCGCCGGAGCCCTGGCCGCCGCCTGCCCCGCCGCTGCACGCGGCGAGAGCGAGGGGGACGGCGGCGAGGGCCGCGGTGGCGGTGAGAGCGCGGGTCCTGGTGCGCATGGCGATACTCCTTCGTACGCGGTGGCGGGGGCGGATCCAGCGCTTCCCCTTCGGGCGGTTAAGCGCTTAGATGCTGTGTGAAAGAGTATGGGTTCGGGAACGGTAAGTTGTCAACCCCACGGTTTGCCCCGACTCGATTTCGGGAGAGGAGGATGATCGGATGGCCACGATGCAGCAGGTCGCGGAGCGCGCGGGCGTGTCGATCGCGACGGTCTCCTTCGTCGTGAACGGCTCGAAGAAGGTCCTCCCCCACACCCGCGAGCGCGTCGAGGCGGCCATGCGCGAGCTCGGCTACTCGCGCAACCACGCCGGCAGCGCCCTCGCCCGCGGGCGGACCGACATCATCGCGCTCCTCTACCCGGCCTTCGAGCGGAACCTCAGCGGAACGGCCATGACGTTCTTCACGAGCGCGGCCGACCGCGCGCGCGAGCGCGGGTACACGCTCGTGCTCTGGCCCGCCCACAACGAGGCCGCGGAGATCACCGAGCTCACCGCGAGCGGCCTCGTCGACGGCGTGCTCCTCATGGAGGTCCAGCTCGAGGACGGGCGAGTCGACCGTCTCAAGGAGGGACGGACGCCCTTCGCCCTCATCGGGCGCACGCAGGATCCGGAGGGGATGGCCTGGGTCGACGTCGACTTCGCTTCCTCGGTCGAGACCGCGATCGAGGAGCTCGTCGCGCTCGGCCACACGTCGATCCTCTACATCTCCGGCGCGACCGAGAAGCGCTTCGTGGCGCACGGAGGCGTGGCCCGCGCCCGCGAGTCGTATCTCCAGACCATGGCGCAGTCGGGGCTCACGGCGACGACGCTGACCTGCGGGGAGAACTCGGCGGCCGGTCGCCTCCTCGCCGCCGAGCTCGTGGAGCACCACCCCGACGCGACCGCGATCGTCCTCATGAACGAGCATGCCGCGCCCGGGCTCGCCATCGGGCTCGCGCAGCACGGCGTGCGGGTACCCGACGACCTGTCGATCATCTCGATCGGCACATCCGCGCACATGGCCTCGATGGCCGAGCCCGTCCTCACCCACATGGACTCCCCCGCCGCCGAGCTCGGCCGACTCGGTGTCGACGCGATCATCGAGCGCATCAACGAGCCCGACCGGCCGCTGCCGCAGACGCTCATCCCCTGCACGCCCGGCGAGGGCGCCTCCGTCGCGCGCGCTCCCCGCCGCTTGTAGAAGCGCACCTCGACCGCATGCTCGTTTCCGACATTGGGCGCCACGTTGCCGAGGGCTTCACGCACCCGCTCCGTCTGGCTGCGGTGATCGCACTCTGTGCCTGAATACAGGCGAGCTTGTCCCGGTACAGCGAGGCCCGCCGCAACTCCCTTGGCGACGAGGAGGATCCGAGCCGACTACTTGCTCGCGTCGACGTCGGTCAGATCTACCGGCCCCACGATGTCGAGGCCGCCCTTGTCCGAAACCGTGATCTCGATCTTGTGTCCATTCTTCGATGTGGCGGAAGTGCCGGGCTTCGGGCTCATGGTCGCGACATGGGTTCGCTTCCTGTCCACGCGGAAGCGTCGGGTGACCGTCGACACGTTGCCAGCGAGGTCGGTCGCCGAGAAGCGGATGGTGTACCAGCCGTCGACGAGCTTCGTGGGCAGCGACCAACGCCCCGACCACTCGTTCGCGTCGATCGACGCGGTACTCCCGAGCGTCTTCAGCAGTTGCTCGTTCGCGCCGTCGTATAGGTCGGCCGTGACCTGCGCCAGTCCGCTGGCGTCCTTCGCGGTGGCCGATACCTTGCCGCCGTTCGACCGAGCGAGCACGGCGCCATCGACCGGCGTGATGATGGCGGCCGTGGGGAGGGTGGTGTCCGATTCCGTCGTGGGTGCGCTGACGAAGCCTGCCTCGACCTTGTCGATGACCGCCCAGTCTCCGGCATGCCCGTCGACCGCGAAGCCGATAGTGAACGAGCTTCCGTTGACATCGGCGAGCAGTTCGACCTGCTGTGCGCTAGAGGTCCGCGGGAGGGTCTTCTCTGCGAGGACTGCGCCGGCGGCATCCTTGATCTGCATTGTCAGCGTTCCTGTGACGCCCGAGTACGAATACGCGCGCACCGTGTAGGTGCCGGGCTTCGTGACCGGGACCGCCTGCATGGTGCCGCCGTATAGGCCGAAGCTGCCCAGAACGAAACGGCGTAAGAGCCGTCCACGGTGCCCTGGAAGGGTCGGCGGTCCTGCCGGATGACTGCTCCGGCCGGCTCGCTCGTGAGTGTCCAGCCCTCGGCGGATGCGTCTCCGTCGGCCCCCGCCGTCTCGAAGCTACCGTTGACGACCGGCACCGCGACCGGCAGTTCGATGCGCACTCCCGAGGTCGTCTGGCTGTGCACGACGGTGATGGGCGCCGAGAACGAGTCGAGGTATCCGACCTGCGCAGCCGTGACGACGAGACCCTGCCCCGACGGCACCCCGGCGATGGTGAATGCACCGTCTGATCCGGTGGTTGTCTCCGCTTCGCCGATCCGGACGGCAGCGCCGCTGAGCGGCTGACCGTCGGTCCCGACGACCGTGCCCGTCACCGTGCCGACGTCCTCGATCAGCTGCACGGACGCGGTAACGTTGGAACCTGACACGGTCAGCTGCGTGGTGCTCGCGACGTATCCGTCCTGCGTGACCTTCATCGTGTATGTGCCGTCAGCGACGGTCGGGAAGCGGAACACCCCGTCAGCGCCTGCCAGACGGCTGGACGCGTACCCGTTGCCGGTGATCCGTATCAGCGCGCCGACGATTTTCTCGCCGCCGCTGCCGGTGATGGTTCCGGACACGGCGCGCAGGGGCTGGGTTCCGCTGAGCACGACGTCGAGATCGGCGCGTGCGCCCGCGGTGACCGAGACCGTCGCGGCTTCGGGCGCCCCGAGTCCGGACTTTTCGGCCGTGACGGTGTGCGATCCCGTCGCCGCGCGGGCGAAGTAGTAGTCGCCGTACTCGTTGGTCATCGCCGTCCGTGCGTCGCTTCCCGGCGTCGCGAGCGTGACGGTGGCACCCGTCACCGGCAGCCCGGCGTCGTCGGTGACGGTGCCAGCGACGGTGCTCGTATCCGCACCGCGCGTGTTCAGTCGGTATGCGTCGAGGACGGGCAGCGCCTTGCCCTCGAGGTCGAACAGGGTCGTGTTGTCGATCGCGTTGATGTCGGCCCGGTCGGTGGACTCGAAGTAGGCCCACCCCGTCTGTCCGCCCGCGTACGTCTGGATCGGGTCCCAGTACAGGTCGCCGATGACCTTGCCGCCGGCGACGCCCTGCATCTCGTTGAAGAGCTCGATCATGAAGTCGCGCTGGAGCTCGGGAGAGGCATCCGACGGCTCACCGTACGGGCCGATGTGCTCGAGCTGCCCCGGTCCGCCGGCGCCCTTCTCGTCCTGGTAGTTGAATCCGGTCTCCATGATCATCATCGGCTTGTCGAACTGCTGCGTGATCGTGTTCGCGAACTCCGCGAAGCGAGGTGCGGACTTGTTGGTCCAGTACGGATAGAAGGACGTGCCGATGATGTCGTAGTCGACGTTCTGCGCGGCGGCGTTGGAGAAGTACGACTGATACGTGGCGGTGTTGCCGCCGTCGTCCAGGTGGATGATGATCTTCGAGTCCGGCGCCTTCTCACGCACGGCGGCGGCACCGGCGTTGTAGAACCGTCCGAGGTTGTCCCAGTTCGCAAGGCTGCCGTAGGGGAACAGCATGCCCGAACGGGTCTCGTTGCCGAGCGAGACGTACTCCGGGGTTGTGCCCTGATCGTTCATCTGCTGCAAGACGTCGCTCGTGAAGTCGTGGACCTGCGTCTCGAGGATGTCAACGGCTTCGGCATCGGTCTTGCCGTCGATGAGGCTCTGCCACTCGTGTGGGATCTTCTGCAGACCCGGGTTCGTCCAGTAGTCGCTGTAGTGGAGGGACAGCTGGATCTGCAGCCCGGCCGCCTTCGCGCGCTGCGAGAGCGCGAGCGCGTCCTCCGTGTCCACGTATCCCTCGGGCACGTAGTAGCCGCCGTCGCCTCGTCCCTTGCCCGGGTCGTTGTAGACGCGGATGCGGACGATGTTCCAGCCGCTATCAGCGAGGATCTGCAGCGGATCGGTCTCCCGTCCGGCAGCGTCGGAGTACCGGCCGCCGAGGTCCTCGGTGTAAGTGAGCGCCGAGATGTCGCCGCCGACGAGCATCTCGTACGGGTCGTCGTCCCTCACGAGGGCGAGGTCGTCGATGCGCACGGAGCCTGCGTCGCTTCCCAGCGTCCGCAGACCGACCTCTACCTGCCCGCTCGTCACGTGCACGCCGCGAAGCGTGGTGCGCTTCCAGGTGCCGGCTTCGTCGTAGGCGAAGTTCGTGCGTGGTATCGCAGTCTTCGCGTCGGAGTCACCGCCACCTGCAGCGAAAATGTAGGCCTCATCAAAGCCGCCGTCGTTCTGCACCCAGGCGGTGAGGCGGTAGTACCCGTCCGCGAGGCCGTCGACGACCTGGGACGTCTCGTGCCCACCGGCTTCCGAGTGCTGGACGGCGTGCGCGGAGCCGGATCGCCCGGAGTCGAGCAGCTCCCCTCCGATGTCCCAGGCGGCGCCGCCATCTTCGAAGCCCGGCTCGGTGAGGAAAGACTCCGCCGGCTCGGGCTCACCCGGACCGTCGGTGGCGGGCTCGACGGTCACATCGTCGATGAAGCCCGTCAGCGTGGAAGACGTCAGTTCGGGGACGACGATCTGAATCTCGAGCTGACCGTCGGCACCGACCGGGACATCTTCGACGCGGATCTCGTCCCACGTCTTCGTCCCGTCGATCTGGGTCGCCCCGCCGCTGGCGATGGGGACGGATGCTCCGTTCGCCACGAGTCGGCTGTCACCCAGACTGTCGTTTGCCCACACAAAGAGCGAGACGTCGTACGAGCCCTCGGGCGCGGTCAGCGTCTGGGAGAGCGTCGCGGCGTCGTTCCACTGATTCAGGCCCTGCGAATAGGTGCCGCTGTGAGCCGCGGCATCCGTCACCCAGACCGTCGTGGTCATGTTCCAGTCGGCCGCCACCCAACTGTCGGCAGTGGTGAACTCCTCGAAGCCACCGTTGGGCACGGTCACCGGCCCGGCGACTGCCTCCGCCCCGGGAAGTGCGATCAAGCTGGCACCGATGACCCCAGCCGCCGTTGCGACCCCGCCGAGCGCGCGTGCGCGATTTCCCCGTCCCATGGACGCTCCCATCGTTGGACCCCGACGTCGTTGTCGTGCTTCGGGGACAGACCTGCTGTGCGAGTGCGGCCGCCCACGAGCCCGGGTTCGCCGACCCTACGGATGCTAGAGACGGCGCAACGCGGTCGGCGCCGAATCAATGGCATCCTCCATCAGCGGGCGTCGGATCATCCATACGATGACCACCTTTCGAGCGAGTGACGCGGCCAGCGCCGAGCGGTCGCGAGGTGATGGGACCGGACGACCGACCGGGGCGAGCACGGCGCTGAGTTCCTCGGCGCTCAGCACGCGCTTGACCTCTGCGCCCGTCACGGTCGGTGTGTCCGCTTCACGCGCCGGGGAGGTGGCCGGCCGCGACAAGTCGCCGCACCTCGGCCGGGTCAGCGAATGCCGACCCCACCGCCACCGCCCGGCATCCCGCGGCGAGGAACTCCTCGGCGTTGTCTGCCGACATCCCGCCGGTGGCGACGAATCGCGCCTCGGGGAACGGCGCAAGCTGCGCGCGCACCCACCCGGAGCCCAGCACCGAGGCGGGGAACGCCTTGAGCCACGTGAGGCCGGCGTCGAGGGCCTGATGGACCTCCGTCGACGTGGCCACCCCGGGCAGATGCGGCGTGCCGGCGCGTGCCGACGCCGCCACGATCTCGGGATCGAAGCCCGGCGCGACCGTGAACTGCGCGCCGCAGTCGATCGCGCGATCGAGTGTCGCGAGCGAGCGAACGGTGCCGGCGCCGACAACCCGCCCCCGCTCGCGGCCCGCCTCGACGGCCGCCCGCAGCGCCTCGAACCCGGCATCCGACTGGACCGGCACCTCGACCGCTGTCGCGCCGGCATCCCACGCGGCCGCGCACAGCGTGACCGTGTCGTCCGGGGACGCGCCCCGGAAGATGCCCATGATCCGCACGTCTGCGAACAGACGATCAAACAGCTCGGCTCCACTCATGCTCGGTTCTCCTCCACCAACGCGAACAGCGTCGCGATCTCCTGGTCCGTCGGCACCGGGGGGCAGTCCCCGACGATCTGCACCGTGCGCGAGGCGAGCAGGTGGCCCAGCGCGAGGGACTGCCGAGGGGATGCCCCACGCATCCAGCCGCTCAGCCACCCGGCCGCGAAGGCATCCCCCGCGCCCACCGTCTCGACCACATCGACCCGGCGTGCATCGACCCAGTCGACGCCGTCCGGACCGAAGGTCGCCGCGCCGATGGCACCGTCCTTGACGACGAGGACGGCCGGCTCCGGGAGGAAGTCCCGCACGTCCTCGACCGTCGAGGTGCCCCACAGCGTCTCCGCCTCGTCGCGGCCCACGAAGACGATATCGGCCCGCCTGCTCAGGTCGGCGAGGACGGGTGCAGCCTCGGCCACCGGCCACAGCCGCGGCCGATAGTTCACGTCGAAGCTGACGGCGGCGTCCCCGTGGCGACGATCCGCGACGATCGCGTTGGTGAGAGCTCGGCAGCTCGCGCTGAGCGCGGTCGTCGTGCCGCTGACGTGGACCAGGCGCGTGCCGTCGAGCGCACCGGAGCCCAACACGCCATTGGCGGTCATGCGCGACGCGGCGGACCCTTGCCGGTAGTAGTAGACCGTCGTTCGTTCGCCGTCCGGGTCCTTCACGTAGAGCCCGGTAGGCGCTTCCTCATCGGTGGCGACGAACGAGAGATCGACACCGGCACCGTGCAACTCATCACGAATAATGCCGGCGAAGGGATCGTCTCCTAGTGCGCTCACCCACCGCACGCCGTGGCCGAGACGCGCCATCGTTGCAGCGACGTTAGACTCGGCGCCTCCTACTCGGAGCACGAGCCGCGAGTTTGCGGCGAGGGGGGTGGCGTCCTCGGGGACGAGCATGACCATCGTCTCGCCGAGGCATGCGATGTCAGTCGCCACGTGGGCCCCCGAAGAGGTCAGTGCACTCCCGCTGCAGCTCGATCTCGCCCCACATCGGGTGGTGCGGCGCGGCGTTCGAGGACACGACGGCGCCCCACGCACCGACATCCCGGGCGCGACGCGCAGCCGTGCGGTGGAACTCGGTGCCGATTGGACCCTCTTCGTACCAGGTGTTCAGCGGCGTGTAGCCAATCCACCCTTCCCCGAAGACGAGGGGGATGCCGCGTGCCCGGCTGAAGTCCGCGGCGACATCGATCCACACCTGCAGCTTGAGGTGCATCTCTGGGTCGAAGAGCGCCTGACGCTGGTAGAGGTACCGGTCCCAGGCATCCGGGTCGCACCAATCGTGGACGAAGATCTCGGGCTTGCCGACGATTGTGGCTTCCTTGCGCCACAGGTCTGCTTGCGGAGGTTGCCAGTCCTCGTACTCGGGTGCGCCGGGGCGCAGGAATGGTCGCGCTCGCGCCGTGTCGAAGCGCGCCTCGTCGCGCAGGGCGAGGGTTTCCATGAGTTCCCCGAGCGCTCCGTAGATATACGGGTGGAAGACAGCAACGTCGATGTTCGCCGGGATGGCTCGCATCGCGTTGACCGGAACTCGGGCATAGTTCACGGTGACCGGCACGTGCGGCAGCCGATGGTGGAAGCGATCCAGTCCCCTCGTCAGCCGGTCTGTCAACAAGAGAACCGGGTCGACGCCGTCCCGGGTGATGCCGTCCGTCAGCATCCCGTACTGCACCTCGTTGTGGAGTTCGACGAACGCGACGCGATCAGCGAGATCGTGTCGCTCGAGTTCGTCGTACAGATCGGCGAGGGCGTCGGCCAGGACGACGGCACGCTCGTCGGGATCGACCGCCAGCAGCGCATCGAACCAGGACCGGTCGCCGTAGAACGACGAGCTCTGCTGGTACTCCCAGCTCGAGACGATCACGAAGACGCCGTGACGTTTCGCCGCACGGAAGAGCTCCCGGGTGTGCTCGAGGGCGTCGACCTCGACCCGATGCTGCACGTCGTACCAGCGGGTGCCCTGCGCGTACTCGCCGCCGAGGGGACCGAACGAGGCACGCGTCGTGTCGAGCCCGGACCGGAACAGGAGGAACGGCATGGCACAGATCCGGACTGTGTTGTAGCCGCGGTCGACCGCCTCTGCGAAGGCGCGGTCGAGGTCCTCGAAGGGCTCACCGGGGCCCGTGCGGGTGTACCAGGTGAAGTCCCACAGGCTGATGGTGAGCTTCTCGGGGACGTGGGTCGGTATGGGGACTGGGGTGTAGGACACGGGTTCCTTCCTTCGTCAGCTCTTGACCGCGCCGGCCGAGAGCCCGTCGATGAGTTGCTTCCGCAGCCCGATGAAGACGAGGATGCTCGGGATGGCGGCGAGGATGGCTCCGGCGAGGACGATGTCGTACTGACGACCCTCCGCTCCGAAGATGGACTGCAGACCGAGCGGCAGCGTGTACAGCTGCGGGTCGCTGACGATGATCAACGGCCACAGGAAATTGTTGTAAGTGCCGAGGAAGCTCCACACCGCCAGAGCACCGAGCGCGGGCCGGAGCAACGGCAGGACAATGCTGCGGAAGATGGTGAACTCGCTCGCGCCGTCGATCCGCGCCGCGGCGAGGATCTCGTCGGGAACGGCCTGCTCCGTGAACTGGCGCATCATGAAGATGCCGAACGCCGGCGCCACCCAGGGGACGATGAGCGCGAACCACGGAGCCGCCAGGCCGGTCTTGGCCAGCATGATGAACAGCGGGATGATGATGACCGCGAAGGGGATCGCGAGCGAGCTGAACATCACGTCGAACAGCAGGTTCTTGCCGCGGAACTCGTACTTTGCGAACCCGAAGCCGGCCATCGCGCAGACGAACACGGTGATGACCGTGGAGACGACGGCTACGACCGCGCTCACCGCGAACCAGTTCAGGAACGGGTAGCCGGCGAACAGCTGCGCGTAGTTGCCGAGCGTCGGTTCCGCCGGGAGCAGGCTCGGCGGATAGGCGAAGAGGGCGCTGCGATCCTTGAAAGAGGAGGCCAGCGCCCAAATGAGCGGGAACATCCAGAAGATCCCCGCGAGCGTCAACCCGATGAAGATGAACGGCCGAGCCCTGCCGCGCTCGGGCGCGGCGGCGTTGCGCGACGAACGTCGCACCCCGACGGTCACGGTCTCGGTGGAGGGAGCGCGGAGCGAGGTCACTGTGCCTTTCCAATCCCGAGCGAACGGTAGGCCAATCGGCCGATGATGAAGACGATGAGGAACATCACGACGCCGGCCGCAGAGGCGTATCCGAGCTCCTGACGCTGGAATCCGGCGCGGTAGATGAACTGCGCGATCGAGATGGTCGCCTCGCCGGGTCCGCCCTGCGTGAGCAGGAACGGTTCCTCGAAAATCTGCGCGGAGCTCACCAGGACGGTGACCGCGACGAAACTCGCGATCGGCCGCAGCGCGGGGAGCGTGACGCTCCAGAATGCGCGAACGGGTCCGGCCCCATCGAGCGCCGCCGCCTCATGGAGCTCGCGGGGCACGTTCTGCAGCCCGGCGAGGAAGAAGATCGTGAGGTATCCCGTCCACCTCCAAAGGACGAGGATCACGACGACGGCTTTCGCCCACCCGGGGCTGGTCAGCCAGTCGACGCCCGGGATCCCGAACACCGCTCGGAGCAGCGCGTTCACGAGGCCGTACTGCTGGTCGAAGAAGAGACCGAACACGAGCGCCACGACGATCGGTGAGACGACCATCGGCAGGAAGAAGACGGCGCGGAACGCGTCGCGCAGTCGGAGCCCCCGCGCGTTCATGGCCAACGCCAGCAGCAGCGCGAGCGGCAGCACGAGCACCATCGCCGCCAGCGTGTATATCCCGGTGTTGCCAAGAGCGGTCCAGAAGCTCGGGTCGCGGAACAGCTCGACGTAGTTGCGGAAGCCGACCAGGTTGGGCTCTCCGAGTCCCGCCCACTCGGTGAAGCTGAGGTACACCCCGAAGCCGATGGGGAACAGCATGAAGAGTGCGTAGAGCACGAAGAACGGCGAGATGAAGAGGTACGGCGCACTGCTCCCGGTGTGCCGGGGCCGCCTCAGTGCAGAGGCTCGCGAACGTGCGTCGACCTCGATGGGAGGGTACGGCACGACGGCTTTGTCGCTCATCGGTGTCCTTTCGCTGTTCTCAGTCGCTCTGGCGCGTCTGCTGCTTGTAGCCCTCGACGGTCGCCGCGATCGTCTGAGAGGGGGTGAGGTCGCCGCGGTAGAGCGACAGCAGCGGTGCGCCCATGGCGGCGGACAGCTGCTGCATGGTCGCGGACTGGAAGAAGGCGGGCAGATCGCGCGCCGACTCCCGGTAGACGTCGAACACGCGCTGACCGCCCAGGTACTCGTCGGTGATCTCGGTGAATGCGGGGTCGTCGTAGAGCGAACGGAGCGTCGGCAGATAGCCGCCAGCCTGGTACCGCAGGAGCTGGCCCTCCGGTGTGAGGTAGGTGCGGGACAGCAGGTCGAGCGCCGCGTCACGCCGCGGCGTGCCGAGCCCCACAGCGAACCCCGTGCCGCCGAGGTTGCTCGCCACGTGTCCGCCACCCGCGAAGCGCGGGATCGCTCGCATCCGCCACAACCCGGCCTGGTCGGGGGCATTCGACTGCAAGCCGTAAAGGTTGTACCAGTTCGGCATGACCGTGGCGATGAGTGTGCCGGACTTGAGGGCAGATGCCGCGGCCGATCCGTACGGATCGCCCAGAACCATGAGCGCGCCGCTGGCAACACCGCGCTGGATGTAGTCGAGCACGTCGATCGCCTCGGGAGAGTCGATCGACAGCGCTCCGGACTCGTCGAACGGCGACCCGCCACGCTGCAGGAACAACTGCAGGAAGGAGTTGAAGATCGAGGTGTTGTCGCCACTGGAGACCATGCCGATGGACTTGCCCGCGGACTCGAAGGCGCGCGCGCCGGCATCGAGGTACTCGTCCCACGTCTCCATAGCCGGATCGATGCCGAGCGCCTCGAACTCGTCCTCCCGGTAATAGAACACGGAGATGGACGCGTCGGACTCGAGAGCGTACACCTTGCCGTCACGGGAGTACGGGGCCACTCGGAGCAGATCGTCCGCCAAGGGGGCGATAACGTCGCTGAGATCCACGAAGAGGTTCTCAGCCATCTGCGGTTTCAGGACGCGCGGGAACTCGCTGATGATGATCCCCAGCAGGTCGGGCCCCTCACCGCCGGCCACCGCCTGCGTAATCGTCCGGCTCAACAGATCCGCACCGTTGGCGGATACCGGCGCGATGGAGGGGCGGAAGACCGATCCGCGCATCAGCGCTGTATCGGCAGCAGCGTTCTCGAACGTCGTGATGTAGCTCGGATCGTGCGTCCACAGCTGCAGCCTCGCCGCCCCCGACGTGAGAGGGGCGGGCCTCGACGTCGCGCAGGCGCCCAGCGCGAGAATACTGGCAGCGCTCATGCCGGCGAGCAGCGTACGCCGACTCAGGAGCGTGTCGAGGCGCAGTGCGCCTCGCCTGGTCTCGGTCATGTCGTTCCTCTCACCTCGTCGGGAGGGGGCGGCCGGCGGCAGTTGAGTCCGCGAAGCACCCTGTAATATTCATAATATACAAAGAATTGATCGAGGGCGGCTAGAGTAGTCGTGAGCGACGCGAAAGGGACGACGGTGTCGAGCTACAACGGACGTGGGCTGCACGGCCAGATCGTGGAAGCGATCGGACGACGAATCGTGCAGGGTGACTACGCCGAAGGCGACACCCTCCAGCCCGATGCCCTTCAACGCGAGTTCGGAGTGAGTCTGACCGTTATCCGAGAGGCCCTTAAGGTCCTGGCAGCAAAGGGCATCGTCGACGCCCGCCCGAAGCGCGGAACCTTCGTCACGGCCCGCGAATCGTGGAACCTGCTCGACCCGGACGTGCTCCTGTGGGACATGACGACCGAGAACCTGCCGCGCATGCTTGCCCAGCTCGGCGAGCTGCGCGCCATCTTCGAGCCGGAGACCGCGGCGCTGGCCGCAGCGAGACGAGACGAGGGCGACGTCGAGGCGCTGCGCGCCTCGTTCGAGGCGATGACGGGCACGGACGACCTCGCGGCCGTCACCGACGCCGATCTCCGGTTCCATCGTGCCGTCACGATGGCAGCAAAGAACGATCTGCTGACCAGGGTCGAGCTCCTGACCCGGTCGATCTTCGCCGAGCGCGACCGACTCGCGCACCGACACGTCGGCACCGTCGACGCCCTCGACCTTCACCGCACGTTGCTCGACGCCATCATCGCGCGCGACGCGGACGCCGCCCGCGCCGCAGCCGAGCACATCGTCGGGCGCGCGGCATCCGACGACGAGACATCGGTCACTCGTGCCTTTCAGGAGCGCACGAGTCCACGGAGGGCAGGCTGATGAAGATCACACGCATCGAGACCTTCCTCGTCGCGCCGCGCTGGCTGTTCTGCCGGGTCGAGACCGACGACGGGATTGTCGGCTGGGGCGAACCCAGCCTCGAGGGCCGCGCGCTCACCGTGCGGACCGCCGTCGAGGAGCTCGCGCCTCTGCTCATCGGGCAGGACCCGCTGCGTGTCGAAGATCTGTGGCAGATCATGACCAAGGGCACGTTCTATCGCGGCGGTCCGGTGCTCTCCAGTGCCGTGGCGGGCATCGATCAGGCGCTCTGGGACATCGCAGGCAAGGCCCGCGGCGTCCCCGTCCACGAGCTGTTCGGGGGGCCCGTCCGCGACCGCATCCGGTACTACACCTGGGTGGGCGGCGATGAGCCCACCGAGATCGCCGACCGGGTGGCCGAACAGGTCGCCCTCGGGACCACCGCCATCAAGATGAACGGCGTTGGACGCAAGCGCGCCTTCGCCTCCCCCGGTCAGCTCGACGGAATGGTCGACCGCGCGCTCGAGGCACGCGCCGCACTCGGACCGGACGGCGACGTCGCCATCGACTTCCACGGGCGGATGTCACCGGCGGACTGCCGACGCGTCATCCCCCGGCTCCGCGCGGCGGATCCCATCTTCGTCGAGGAACCCCTAGTGCCGGAGCTGATTCACCTCCTGCCGCAGATCGTCGAGTTGGGGGTTCCGATCGCCACCGGCGAGCGGCTCTTCAGCCGTCACGCGTTCCTCCCCGCGTTCAATGCAGGCATCGCGGTCGCCCAGCCGGACATCTCCCACGCCGGGGGGATCTCCGAGTTGCGCCGCATCGCCGCGATGGGCGAGGTGTGGGGCGTGCAGGTGGCGCCGCACTGCCCCCTCGGACCGATCGCACTCGCGTCGAGCCTGCAGGTCGGGTTCAGCACGCCGAACTTCCTCATCCAGGAGTTCAGCTCCGGAATCCACTACAACCGAGGCAACGACGTGCTCGACCACGTCCTGGACCGTTCCGTCTTCCAGACACGGGATGGCCATTTCTCCCGACTCACCGCGCCCGGCCTTGGCGTGGACATCGACGAGAAGGCGGTCCGCGAGGCGGACCGTCGCGGCGTGGACTGGTCCTCGCCCGTCTGGCGCGACGACCAAGGCGCCTTCGCCGAGTGGTGAGGGTCGAATCCAACATGCATGCAGAAAGGACCGCGATGATCGGTGCGCGTTCGAAGCGCGACAAGGTCGCCGTCATCACCGGGGGCGCGGGAGGAATCGGCGCCGCGACCGCTGGAAGGCTGGCCGTAGACGGCTCGGCGGTCTATCTGATCGATCGCTCGCCCGCGGTGCTGGACCGGGCCGCGGAGCTCGCCGCCGACGGCCTCCGGGCGCGGGCGTGCGTGATGGACATCACAGACGAGGCCGCGTGGGAAGCGGCGCTCGCCGACTGCCGCGAGAACATGGGCGCTCCGACCACGCTCGTGAACAATGCGTTCATCGTGAACGTCGGCTCGGTCGAGGAGACCTCGCTCCAGTCCTGGAACCGCCAGCTGGACGTCAACCTCACCGGCGCGTTCCTCGCAACCCGAACCCTGCTGCCCGACCTGCGCACTGCCGAGAACGGCACGATCGTCATGGTCTCATCCGTGCACGCGCGCTTCGGCATCCCCGGACGGCCCGCCTACGCGGCAACGAAGGCCGCGCTCACGGGCTTCGCGCGTCAGCTGGCCGCCGAGTACGGCCCCCAGGTCCGCGTGAACAGCGTCCTGCCCGGCCCTATCCTGACGGCGGCATGGGACGACTTCGATGAGGACGCGCGGCGGACCGCCGGCAACGCAACCGCCCTGGGCCGTCTCGGCCGCGCGGACGAGGTGGCCGAGGCCATCGCCTTCCTTTCGTCCGAGCGAGCCTCGTTCATCACCGGAGCAGAGCTGCACGTCGACGGCGGCTGGAGCATCACGAAGGACTCGGAATGACGGATGCAACCGGGCTCTGGACCTCGGCGAGCGGCACCGCGCTGGAGCTCGGCGAAGGCGCACGCGTCGCCGGGGACGGGATCCGGTGGGTCGACCTCCTGCAGGGCACGCTGTTCCAGTGGAGCCCGCATCGCCCGTCGGCCGCCCGCGTGCTGAGCGTGCCGCAACCGCTCGGCTTCGTCGAGCCGTGGGCGGGCGGCGGCATCGCGGCCGCCGGCACCGGTCTGGCACGGGTCGACGGCACGGTGCTCACGCCGCTCACCGACACGGGGCTCGATGCCGCTCGATATCGGGTGAACGACGGCACCGTCGCGCCGGACGGCTCCGTGTGGTTCGGCACGATGGTCCACGACGGATCGTCGCCGGACGGCGCGCTGTGGCGATGGAACCCCGGCCAGGAGCGCCCTGCCCTCGTGCTCGCGGGCATCGACATCCCCAACGGCCCCGCATTCGCGGGCAGCGGGACGGACGCGATCCTCGCGGACACCGCCGCGGGACGCATCCTCCGCGTCACCGCGGAGGGCCGGGTCGACGTCCTCGTCGACGGCATCGACGGCGCCCCTGACGGACTCTTTATCGACGACGTCGGACGCATCTGGAATCCGGTGTGGGGACGAGCGCGCGTCGACATATACGCGCCCGATGGTGAGCGCTCGGCGTCCTTCGACGTGCCTGCCCAGAACCCGACCAGCCTCGTCATCACCGGAGGACCCGATGCGGTCGTGGCGGTCACGAGCTCCACGCTCGGCCTCACGGCTCCGGACCCGCTGGATGGTCACACAATCGTCGCGCGCCTCGCAGACCTCAGTCTCGACCTGTGCTGACCGCTCTGGCACCCGGCCACGTGGCTCCTCGCTTCGCGGACGTCACGTCGCCGGGTCTCAGGGCGCGAGCAGGTGCTCGGCGAGGAAGGCGAGTCGCCGCGGCATGTGGTGCTCACCACCGCCGTCGTGTCCGTTAAACGGGTAGACCTCGATCTCCCGCTGCGACGACCCCCATGCGTTGTACGCGGCGAAGACCGTGGACGGCGGGCACACGAGGTCGCAGAGTCCGACGGAGAAGAGCGCGGGCGCGTCCGCGCGAGCGGCCATGTTCACTCCGTCGACATAGCTCAGCACCTCGAAGGTCTGCTCCACCCGATCGCGGTAGCGCGCGAGGTATCGAGCGATTTCGCCGTACGGATCGAGGTCGGTCAGTTGCAGCGCTCGCGCGAAGTGCGACAGGAACGGCACGTCGGAACTCACCGCTGCGATACCGTCGCTCAGACCTGCCGCGGCGATCGCCAGGCCGCCGCCCTGGCTGGTGCCCACGAGGGCGATCCGATGCGGGTCGACCCAGGGCAGCGCCCGGGCGGCATCGACGATCAGCGCGGCATCGGTGTAGAGCCGCCGGTAGTAGTACGTTTCCGCGGACTCGATCCCCTTGGTCATGACCCCCGGGACGGTGCTCGATCCGGCGTCGTTCGTCGGGTCGGGCGTCGCGCCTACTCCCCCGTTCCACCCCTGCCCGCGGGAGTCCATGACGATATGGGTGTACCCGGCCTCAGCGTAGGTGTGCGCAGTCCAGGGGAGCATGCGCCCCCCGGAGTACCCGAGGTACTCCACGACCGTCGGCTGTGCGATGTGGTCGCCCGCAGGGACGTGGATCCACCCCTTGATGGGATGCCCACCGAACCCTGCGAAGGTGAGGTCGTAGGTGTCGACGAGGCGCAGCCCCGTCTCCACGCGCTGCGTCTGCGGTCGCCATGATGCCGACCGTGACTCCGAGAGGGTGCGGGCCCAGAACTCGTCGAAATCGTCCGGACGGCGCACTGCGGGCTGGTAGTCCCGGAGGTCGTCGAGGGCGAGATCAAACTGCGGCACAACGCCCCCCAGTCCGGTTCTGGACGCTCACTCCTTCAACGCTCCCGTGGCGAGCGAGGTGATGAGCGACTTCTGCGTGAGCAAGAAGAAGATCATGAACGGGATGGCGACGATGATCGCGCCTGCGGCGAAGGTGGTGAAGTCCTGGTTCCGCTCCGAGACGAAGCTGATCAGGCCGAGAGCCAGCGTCTGCTGCTCAGTGCTGCGCAGCACGAGCTTGGGGAAGATGAAGTCCATCCACGGAGCGGCGAACGTCGTCACACCGAGGAAGATCAGGATCGGACGCGCGATCGGCAGGATGATCGTCCCGAATGTCCTGAAGTGGGATGCCCCGTCAATGCGTGCGGCCTCGTCAAGGCCCCGCGGGATGGTGTCGAGGTAGCTCTTCACAAGCCAGATGCTGTACGGGAGGTTGCCCGCGAGGTACACGAGCACGAGCCCCCACAGCGTGTCCAGCGCACCGATGCGCATGAGGATGACGTATACCGCGATCATGCCGACGAACGACGGGAAGATCTGCAGGACGATCATGCTCGTCAGGAGCGAGCCCTTGAACGTGAAGGTGAATCGAGAGAACACGTACGCGGCGACTGAGGCGATCAACAGGGTGCCGATGGCCGTGCTCGCCGAGATGATGAACGAGTTCATGAACCACCGCGGATACAGGGTGTCTGTGAAGAGGTGCTCGAAGTTGCCGAGCGTGAAGCCGTTCGCGAACGGCACCGACGACAGTGCAGCGGCAGAGTTGCCGGGCGAGACGGCGGAACTCAGCGTGTAGAGGATCGGCCAGATGACGACGAACGCCAGGAGGACGAAGCCCACGAGAGTGATGATCCGCAGGACGACGGACCCGAGCTTGTCGACGCGCATCACATCTCTCCCTTGAAGCTCTTGGTGCGACGGAACTGCATGATCGCGAACGGAGCGAGCACGAGGAAGATGATCACGGCGATGACTGCTCCGTAGTTGTACTTCATGAGTCCGATGGTGATCTGGTAGATCCAGCTGACGAGGATGTCGGTGGCCCCTGCGCCGGTGAGAGTCGTATCCGACGCCGTCGGTCCGCCGTTGGTCAGGAAGTAGATCGCGCCGAAGTTGTTGAAGTTCGCCGCGAACGACATGATCAGCAGCGGCGAGGTCTGATAGAGCACCAGCGGCAGGACGATGTAGCGGAAGCGCTGGATTCCGGTGGCGCCGTCGAGGGCCGCCGCCTCCTTTACGTCCTGAGGGATCGCGGTCATCGCGCTCATCGTCAGCAGCATGAAGTATGGGAAGCCGCACCACAGGTTGATCATGACAACGGTGAAGCGGGCGAAGCTCGGCTCGGTGAGCCACGGGATCGCGGTGTCGATGAGCCCGAGATCCATCAGCGTCTTGTTCACCGCGCCGAAGGCGCCGTTGAGCATGTTGCGCCAGACCAGCAGCGAGACGACAGCGGGGATCGCATAGGGCAGGATGAAGATCGCCTGGAAGATCGGCTTGATGCGCAGGTTCGACTCGTGCAGGACGACAGCCAGGATCATGCCGCCGATGTAGCAGGTGCCGACCGCGAGGATCGCCCAGATCGTCGTCCAAATGAAGACACGGAACAGTGCCTGTGTCCACAGCTGGTCGCCGCCAAACATGTCGACGAAGTTGTCCAGCCCCACCCAGTCGACGGTGTTGCCGGGCGGCACGTTGCGCGGCGAGGAGTAGTTCGTGAACGCGACCGCCGCCGAGAAGACGAGCGGCACGAAGACGAAGAAGAGGATGAGGAGCACCGTCGGAGCGAGGCCGATGATGGGGAATGCCCGGGAACTGATGGCCGAGAGCTGGCGGCGTGCGTTCTGACGCTCCCGGCGAACACCGAGGCGGTGATCGAGCAGAGCGCTTCGGACGGAGATGCCGTAGATCGCGACGAAGACGCCGATGATCGCGAGCGTGATCACGCCGTCGATGAGCATGAACAGCGAGTTGTCGCGCTGCGTGATGGGGAGGGTGGGCTGCGGCTCACCGAGGGTGACGAGATCGACCAGGCGTCCGATCATCGTGGGCAGCGCGATGAGGAAGACGCCTTCGACCAGGGCGAACGCCGCGCCCTTCCACCGCTGCCGGAGGACCGTGAGGTGCGCGAGCCCCATGAACAGGAGCGCGAGCGCTCGGACGCGGGATCGCGTGATGCCTGCGACCTCGTGGGGAGGCAGCGGGGTCGGCGGCCGCTCTTTCCGCGTCTTCGCGGTAACCAGCGTCGAGGTGACGGTCATGAGGTGTTCCTTTCGCCGAATGCGGCGCTCCGGTCGAAACGGCCAGAGCGCCGCATCCGCAGCGGCCGTACGGTCTTACTGGTTGCGGACGACCTGCGTCGCGGCGTCCAGCTCTGACTGGACGTCGGCGCCGTTCCAGATGTTGATGATGGCGGAGTCCATGGCGGTCCAGAACTGGGTCATCTCGGGGATCGAGGGCGTCGCGAACGCGTACTGGCCCTGCTCGACGAGGCCTAGGGTGGCCGCGTTGTCGATCTCGATGTCGGCCGGCGGGACGGAGCCCGTCAGGTCGTAGGCGAGCTTGAGCATCTCGGGGCTGGCCAGGAACGCTGCGAAATCCTGCGCTTCCTCGGGGTGCTCGGAGTACGCCGACGTGAACATCGTGCGCGAATTCGCGAAAGAGCCGGCAGGGGTGTCGGATCCCTCGAGTGCGGGGAGCGGAGCGACGCCGTAGTCGAGGCCGGCGTCGTCGAAGACGGGAATGTTCCACGAGCCGGTGATGGTCATGGCCGACTGCGCCCCCTCGAAGAGCGAGTCGACGGACGCGGCATCCAGATCCTCGGCGGGTACGTCGAGGACCTCGCGCAGCTTGAGCAGCTGCTCGAGCCCCGCGACCGCCTCGGGCGTGTTCGTGTTCGGGGTCTCGGGGTCGTTACCGTTGGGGCCGAACAGCAGGTTGTCGGGAGCGGAGAAGACCCACGGTGCCGAGTAGTAGATGCTGGGGTTGAAGGCGAAGCCGTACTTGCCCGGGTTAGCGGCGTTGAACTCCCTCGAGAACTCGTACACCTCGTCCCAGGTCTTCGGAGCCTCGTCGATGTAGGCCTTGTTGTAGAAGAGGGCGTACGTGTCGATCGTGACCGGCACACCCCAGATCTGATCCTCATACGTGACACCCTGGATGGCGCCCTCGACGAGCTCGCTCGCGAGTGCATCTGGGTCGGCGACCGGGACGATGTGACCGCCCGTGACGAGGTCACCGGTCACGTTGCTCGGTGCGGCGAAGACGTCGGCGCCGACACCGGCGGGTCCGTCCAGCGCGATCTGCCCGAGGGCGTCGCCGAGCTCGACGTTCTTGTACTCGATCGTGACGTTGGGGTGCTCTTCCTGGTAGGCCTCGCCGGCCTGCTTGATGAAGTCGGAACGGCCCTCAAGGGATTCCCACACGACCAGAGTGATGTCTTCTCCGGTCTCGCCGCCGCCGTCGCCCTGGGGTGCGCCGTTGCCGGCACTGCATCCCACGAGAGTCACGGCGAGCCCCCCACCGATGAGTGCCGCGATTGCGCGCTTGTTCACGAATGTCTCCTTTGCCTCGTGCTGTGTCGAGTCCCCAGCGGCTCGATCATGTTCTCCGGCGCCCGGTGTCCCGGGAAGGGTTCGGGCCGAGTTCTCGGGGCGAGAGCCGGTGTAGACGCTCCTCGTCGAGCCCACGGCAATGGTAGGAACCGCCTCGGCGTCGGGCGATGGCCGAATCGACGGCGATCATGGATGAAACGACGTAGTCGTGGAGCAGAGTTCGTCGATCAGCAGGTGATTGGTAACGAATTGGGAACGTTGGCATGGACGAAGTCAGTCCGCGTCGTCGCGCGCCGCAATCGCTCTTATGCACCATCCGGCGCTCACCGCCTCGCCCGGCGCGACGATCAGGAGGTCCTGGCGCGAGTTCAGCGCGTCTGGCGGACAGGTCATCGGCTCGACGGCGACGGCATGCCGATACCCCTCGGCGCTCGACGCTTCGGCCGTGTACAGCTGCACCCAGGGTGCCCGCTCGTCCCATGAGATCTCTGCTCCTGAGCCGTCCGGCGCTACCACTCGCATACGCGCGAGACCGTTGTCGTCTCGCAGCAGACCCGTGAAGGCGTGATTGAGCTGGGTGCTTCCGAGGACGCGACCGGAGCGGAAGTCGCGCGCACCGGCGTCGGATTCCTCGACCGCCTCAACCGCGACGGGCAGCAGCCGGTCGGCGGACACGCGCAGGATCCTGTCGGCCGGCACCGTGAGGTGCCACGCGTCGACCGCGTTCTCCCTCGCGGGCCCCGCGAGCAGGTACGGATGACCGCCGATGCCGACGGGCGCGGCGGCATCGCTGAGGTTCGTGACGGTCACCTCCTGACTGAGCCCGTCGTTGTCGACCTCGAACCGCACCTCCACGCGCAGTCGCCACGGATAGCCCGGCTGCGGCTCGAGTTCGCAGGCCAAGGCGAGCATTTTGGGGCTCACGTCGGTCGCCGCGAAGTCCCGCCACGCCACCAGGCCGTGGGACGCATTCCCGGTCTCCACCTCGTTCAGGGGGAGCTGATGTTCGTCGCCGCCGAACGAATACCGTCCGTCCGCGGTCCGGTTCGGCCACGGGACCATGATCGCGCCGCGCATCGCCGGGCGCAGCGCGTCCGCATCGAATGGGACGATCAGGTCACGGTCGCGGTACCGGAGCGAACGTAGTGTCGCTCCGGTACCGGCGATCTCCGCGCGGTAGGGGCCCGACTGCAGCGTGTTCTGGACGCCCGATGCGGGCGGCGTCCCGATCACTCCTCGTCGTACTCTCGCGCGAACAGCAGCAGCTCCGGCAGGCTCGTCGCGAAGTAGTCCGTCATGCCATCGTCGTGACGGGCCACCGGCGGTGCGTACTGCGCACGGGCCTCGCCGAGCGTCGCGGGAGGGTCGGTGATCGGCAGCCCGTTGGCGCGTAGCGCGGCATCCCATGCTGCGATCGCGAGGCCCTCGCCGCCCTCCCAAGGGTGGAACGGCCGGGCGACCAGGATCTCGTGGGCGCGCGTGGGGTCACCCGCCGCGATGAGCAGGTTGACGTATTCGATGGTGAAGTCGTCGCGGGTCAGCACGATCTGCTCGACCGGGCGCAGACGCTCGAGCCGCACGTCGGCGGCGTCGCCCAGGCGAGCCGCGAGCTGGTCGCGTTCGTAGTGAAGACGCGGGTCGTCCGGCGCCGCAGCGACCGCACGCCCGTAGAGCTCGCGTGCGCGGTCGTCGTCGTGCGCGATGTTGTACGCGGCCAGGGCGGCGTTGCGCAGGAGCACGGGGTCGGCTGCACCCTGCTCGATTGCGGCGTCCCAGTGTGCGGTGGCCTCGCGACGCCGTCCGTGCGCATAGAGCAGCATCCCGAGGAGCGACCGTGCCGCGACATCGCTCGGGTCCGCGACGATGGCCGCGTCGAGGGCGTCAAGGGCGTCCAAGCCGTACGGGAACGCGCGCGCCAAGTCGGACGCACGCCCTCTGTCTCGCGCCGCGCGAGCGGCATGCGTATCACCACGCGACTCGTGGATCGCGGCAGCGAGATAGTGCGCAACGGGGCGGAAGTTCCCCGCCCCCGTCACAGGCAACGAGACGGCCACCTCGAGCACCGAGAGCGAATCGTCGAGTGCTCCGGCGTCGCGGAGGTCCACGGCGACATCGATGAGCATCCCCGGGTCGGCGGGGAGCGACTGGCCGAGGAGGACGCGAAGCGTCGCGTCGAGCGGGTCGGCCTGCAGTGCCAGCGTCGCGATCTGCTCGGCGTCGGCGTGGTGGCCGAGACGGCGGAGGACGACCGTGCGTAGGGCGACGCGTCGGGTGTCGTGACCCACCACGCTGTCCAGAGTGTCGAGGACGCGAAGCGCGGCACGGTTCTGGCCGCGGGCGGCGAGCGAGCGCGCGAGCGCGAGTCCCGCACCGGCGGCCCAGGTGCCGTCCCACCCGGCCTTGCCGAAGGCCTGCTCAGCCTCGATCACTCGACCGAGGCGACGCAGCACGAGTCCCTGCAGGTAGAACGCTTCGGCATCGGCAGGGTTTGCGTTGCGCCGGGTCAGGCGCGACACGGCCAGCTCAATCCGATCGAGAGCGGCGGTGTATCGTCCGGCCCGGTAGTCGCGATCCGCGAGCGCGAGGTTGGTGCGCACGTCGCCCGGGTCGCGATCGAGGGCGGCCTTCCAGTAGATCAGCGGATTGCGCGTGGGATGCCGGTACTGGCTGAGGTGCACTCCGGTGAGGTATAGCTCCTCCACGGATTCGACCTCGTCGGGGAGAGGCGGCTCGACGGCCACCCATGGCTCCTCATCGGCAACCTCTGTCGGCGCCCAGCCCACGAGTAGCTGACCCGCCGATGTCCGGAGCTCGACGCGCACGGCTGCGTCGTCAGCGATGTCGGCTGTGAGCGACACCGGGACCCCAGGTCGCATGTCGGCCACACGGGACGCGATCACCTCGTCTCCTCGGAAGACGCGGAGAACGGCGTTCTGCTGCGGGCGGGTCACGGCGAAGGCCGCGGACACGGCGCCCGACCGCTCGACGTGGACTGCGGCATCCGGAGTGGCCTGATGCGCCGCACCGATGGCAGGGATGGGATACCAGTATTGGGTGAAGACCTTCGTCTCACCCGGCAGGAGCCAGCTGAAGTCCGGCTGGTTGTCAGTGTAGACACCAGCCATCAGCTCGACGTACGGACCGTCGCCGTCAGTCAGCTGCGCATCCCAAGCGTGTCCGAAGGGGGCGTTCCCCCAGGTCCACTGCTTCTTGCCGGGGGACACACGGCGCTCAGCCCAGTGGACGAAGCCTGCGCCGGCACTGTGGTCATACCCGCCGAAGAAGTCCTGTGCGGAGTCGACAATCATGTACGACGTCGGTACCGGGATGTTCTTGTACCAGTCGATGCGGTCTGCGCCGGGCTGTTCGGCCGCCAGCGCCGGGTAGTCCACGCCGTAGTACGGACGATCCGCGGCAGGGAAGGCCGTCAACGCGCGGCGGGCGTGATCAGCGACGTAGCGCACGTCCTCGGGGAAGAACGACTGGTACTCGTCATGCACGTGCGCGGCCACGTTCGCCCACCAGAGGAAGGTCTGCCGCTCGTCCGTACGGTTGTGAAGCCGGACGACCAACTCCACGACCGAGCTGCCAGCGCGCAGGCGCACGCCGTGCTGTGCGGACATCCGAGCGAACGGATCGTGATCGTGGCACCAAACCGTAACGGTGCCGTCGTCGTCGTACTCGATAGACGTCTCGACGGGGAGGTAGGTGGCAGGGCGATGATGCTGCGGCCAGTTGAACTCGACACCGCCGCTGATCCACGGACCCGCGAGCCCGACGAGGGCGGGCTTGATGACGTTGTTGCGGTAGAAGAAGTCGTATCCGGTGGTCTTGTCGTATCCGACGTGGATGCGGCCGCCCAGCTCGGGGAGGACTACGAGCCGGACGAACTCATTCTCGAGGTGGATCGCCTGCCAGGACCGCTCGACGGGCTCGTCCTCGATGCGCTCGGTGAACGGCACCGGGTAGACTTTGCCGCTCGAGCCCTGGTAGACGCGGTGGTCGAGGTACATCGGGTACCGGCTCGGCTCGCCGGCTTCGTACGTCCTGATCTGCAGCGGCTCGCTCCAGGCGACGGCCTCTCCGCCGGCGAGTGCGTCGGCGAGGTCGGCTGGGGCGGACGGGAGATCGAGCGCCGCCGCCCGTGCGTCCTGCGTCCCGGGCTCTGCGGGGACTCCTTCGTCGGCGAGGGAGAGGTGCGTGGATTCGGCAGTCATCGCCGTCCTCCTTCTGGGCTGCGGCGCGGCGCCGGGAGATGCAGGATCGAACGCAGCCAGGCTGCAGTCCGAAACGACGGTACGGCGGTTGACAGCCGAGGGGTATGGTGAGAAAGAGGAACATCATGGACGAAACGCCGACGATTCACGAACCGTTCTATCGTCAGGACGGCTTCGACAACCAGCGCCTGTGCGTTGTCCCGCGCCCGCAGGTCGAAGCCGCGCTCGACCGACCAGTCACGCGACGTCTCGTCGTGACCGATGCGGGCCACTTCCCCGCCGCTGCCGGGCATCGCCGTGTGCGATCGAAAGGGGCTCGCGAGACGATCGTGATCCTATGCGTCACGGGCGCAGGCACCGTCCGGATGGGTGCGGATACCTACACCCTCACGCCGGGGGCATGCATCACGATCCCCCCGCTGACACCGCACGAGTATCAGGCGTCCTTCGACGACCCATGGACGATCTGGTGGATGCATGTCCGCGGCACCGACGTCGCCGAGCTGACCGGTCCGTTGCTCGGCATCCCGCAGCCTCTCACGAGGCTTCGGGCCGTGGAAGGCGTGGCCGGCCTGTTCGACGAACTGGTCGGACTGCTCGAGCGTCGCCTGTCACCGGCGCACATGCTGGCTGCGGCCGGCGTCGCATGGCAGCTGCTGACACGGATCGTCGCCGACAGCCTCCTCCCCGCGGAAGGTTCGCCGCTCGAACGGGCGATGCGGTTCCTCGAGGCGCGGGTCGACGGCAACATTCAGGTGTCCGAGTTGGCGGCGATGGTCGGCATGTCGCCGTCGCACCTGAGTGCGCTCTTCCGTCGGGCGACCGGGGGCGGACCCGGGGCATTCCACACCTCGCTGAAGATGGCCAGGGCACGCAACCTGCTCGACACCACCGCTCTGACGGTGACCGAGATCGCGCGCGCGGTGGGGTACACCGATCCGCTCTACTTCTCCCGCCATTTCCGTCGGGTGCACGGCGTTAATCCGACGCAGTACAGGGCGCAGCACAAGGGTTGACCCCAGTGCTGCGCCCCGCGACGCAGCGCTACCGCACCGAAACCGTGGGTCGCGGGCGGACGACCATGGACCGGACCTCGAGCCGCGGCTCCTCACCCGCGGGCCGAACCCGCGGGTCGACGTAGACACCGCTGGACGGCGACCAGGCGAAGGCCTTCAGTGTCAGCGGCGACGTCATCAGCTCCTCGGCGTAGGGGGTCAGGTCGACCTCGAGGGGGCGGCCGTACCAGTACTGGTCAGCGATGAGCCGGTCGCCCACGTACAGCCGTACGACGTCACCCACCCAGTCCAGCTCGAGCACCGGCCGTTCGCCGGCGAGGGCACTCGCGGGCACCTCGACCTCGGCCACAGCGGCCTCACGGAAGTCACCATCGGAGGGTGCGGAGAGCCGGCCCGACGAACCCGCGGTCCGGACGGGGACGACGGGCGCGCGGTCGAACGGGGGGACCGCGACCTCGGTGGGCGCGGGCGCGGCCGGGAGCGCATAGCGGGTGAACACGCTCCCCTCCCCGACGATCTCGCCGAGCGATCCGTCCTGCAGCGCGGGGAAGACGTCGACGACCGCGTCGGTGGCGGCGAGCTCGGCTCGGAACGCGTCGTCGAACCAGCCGCTACCCGCCCAGATGACGAGCGATTCGCGGCCGTCGATGGCGCCCTGCCAGACCGAGTCGGCCAGCGCCGAATCGAGGAAGACGAGAGTCGTGTCACCAACTCGCACCTCGCTCGACAGGCCCGGCGCAGCATCCGGCCTCGCGTAGACGACACCGTCCCCGATGCGCAGCTGCGCACCGGATACGTCGGCGGCGGCAACGCCCTCGAGCTCCAGCTCGACCGCGACCCCGTCGGTCGCCGCGAACAGCACGACGGTGCCGGCATTGGTGCGCAGCTGTGTAATCGGCTGCGCGGTGACGGTAACGGAGGGGATCGACCCGTATGACTGCCGGAGCGGCCAGACGAAGTAGTCGCCGCTGGCGACAGTGATCGGCGCGGAGGGGATCGTCACGGTCGAGTCCTCGAACTCCACCGCGAACTGCACGTCCTCGACCGCAGGCAATGCGGCGATCGCCGGCTGGTGGTTGTTCACGAACAGGAACCCTCGGCGGCCGTCGCCGCGGACGGCCCACCGCGGCCCGCCCTCGATCTGCTCCGGTATGACGGCCGGAGACGGAGCGAGCTGCGCACCGAAGGCATCCAGGAACAGATGCTGTCGGCGGAGCTTGTGGAAGTGCGCGCGCTCAGTGCCGGCGGCGCCCAGCGGGGCAAAGAAGTCATAGTCGCGCACAGGGGTGTCGTTGGGGTAGCCGGTGCTGTGGGACTCCTGCGTGCTGCTCAGACGACCGAGCACCTGGAGACCGCCGTGGTACATGTAGTAGCCCTGCCAGGCCGATCCGCTGCCCACCTTCGTGAGCGCCAGCGCGGCGACGTCGTCAGAGTCCACGAGCGGACGACGATGGTAGGCGACCGCCATCCCCCCGCCCAGCTCGCAGGTCACGAAAGGCCACGGGTCATCGGCGCCGAGTGAGGAGTCGGCCTGGATGTCGACGGGCGCATCGCGGAGGTCCGCTCCCACCGTGAGGTCATCGCGCACCGTGTTGTAGGTGAAGTGCATCACGCCGAACGCGGGCCAGCCCGTGGTCGACTCCTCCCAGAATCCGTCGCTGTAGCCGGCGTAGACCGGCAGGACGCGACCATAGGGCAGCTCGGCGCCGCCCCACCCTGTGGCGGTCCACAGACTCGCCGACATCCCGACCTCTTCGGCCAGGTCGCGAAGCGTCGCGAGGTGCGGCCCGTTATCGTACAGCTCGTTGTCGACCTGGATGCCGATGATCGGCCCGGACGGGTTCTCCGCTGTGTGGAAGAGCCCGCGGACCTGCTCCTCGATGCCGGCATACCAGCGGCGCGCGAGCGTCAGATACGCGGGATCGTTCGAGCGGTGACCGATGGGAAGCGCCTGCAGCCAGTCGGGGTAGCCGCCGTTGCGCGCCTCGCCGTGCGCCCATGGGCCGATCCGCAGCATGACCTTCAGGCCCACACGGTCTGCGATCTCGATGAAGCGGCGGATATCGCGGTGGCCGTCCCACCGCACCTCGCCCTCGATCTCCTCGTGGATGATCCAGATCATGTACGTCGCGACGACGTTGATGCCGCCGGACTTCATCTTGCGGAGCTCGGCTTCCCAGTGCTGGGGCAGGTCGCGGCTGAAGTGGTACTCCCCCATGACGGGGATCCAAGGCTCTCCGTCGCGGGTGACGTAGCGCGTCGTGAGTTGGAGGCGCTGCTTCGTCGAGTCGGGGTCGCCCATTTCCAGAGGAGTGGTGCTCACGGGCGGCGGGGTGTGCACGCGCGCCCGGTACGGGGCAGCTGAGGTGGCCGAGGATCGGGAAGCGGTCGTGGTCGTGGTGTCGGGCTGTTCGCCGTCGAACGAAATGGTCACTCGACGAAGCTAAGCGGCGAGATGGATCGGATCCATGAGGAATCGACGGCAACCCTGGACGAAGCGCGGATCTTGCCGGCAACCCGCGGCACCGCAATCGCGATCTGTTCATCCATCCCGACCGCACGATCTGCCATGCTCCGCGGAGCCCTCGCGCAATAGCGTGGGCAGTTGCCCCTTCACGCAAACGCTTCCCCGGAGCCCGACGCCGTGCACACTGCTGCAATCCCCATCGATCCATCGCAGTCACCACGGACCCTCATCGGGCTGCTTCGACCGTACAGGGGTCGGCTCTCCCTGATCATCCTCGTGTTCCTGGTGAAGGACACTCCGAACTGGCTACTCCCCGTCGTGACAGCTCAGGCCGTCGACGTCGTCGTCAAGCGCGGCCCCCTCACGTCCATCGTCTGGCTCGCCGTGGTAGCCGCCGTCGCCCTGCTGCAGGTCTATCCGACCCACATCTTGTTCACACGGCTGTATATGACAATGGTGCGCCAGATTGCCCTCAGCCTCCGGGCCGCGATCACCGCCAGGCTGCAGTCAGTGTCGATCGGCTACTTCGGTCGGACGAGCGCGGCGGTCATGCAGAGCAAGGTCGTGCGCGACGTCGAAAACGTCGAGCTCATGTACAGCCAGATCGGCAATCCGCTCGGCGGTGCGACCGTGGTGTTCACCGGAGCCGTCGTCATGACTGCCATAAACGTCCCGCAATTCCTACCGGTCTATGCTCTGACGGTTCCTACCGGCCTGCTCGTCTGGTGGATCATGCGACGACGCGCCCAGCGCACGAACGAGGAGTTCCGTCGCCAGATGGAGCGCTACTCCCGACGGGTCGGCGAGATGGCGACGCTCATGCCGATCACCCGGGCGCACGGCCTTGAGTCCGTCTCGATCAAGCGTGTGACTGCGGATGCCGAGATCGTGCGCGATCGCGGCATCTCCCTCGACATGGTCAACGGCCACTTCGGCGCGATGAGCTGGGTGACCATGCAGGTCCTCGCTATGGGCTGCCTGCTCGCGGCCGCGGCAATGAGCGTCTCGGACGCGCTGCCGATCACCCCCGGCCAGGTCGTCCTGCTCGGGACCTACTTCACGACCCTCACCACGTCGGTGCTGACCGTGCTGAACTTCATGCCCGTCATCACCCGCGGGCGCGAGTCGATGACGTCCATCGCCGAGGTGCTCGACGAGCCGGACCTGGAGTTCAACGAGGGCAAGCGTCAGGTCGACGACATCGAGGGCGGCTTCCGCCTGCAGCGGGTGTCGGTCCACTTCGACGAGCAGGCTGCCCCCGCCCTTGACGACATCACGCTCGACATCCACCCTGGCGAAACCGTCGCGTTCGTCGGGGCGTCGGGGTCCGGCAAATCTACGCTGGTCAACACCGTCCTCGGCTTCGTCAGGCCCTCCGGAGGGCAGGTGCTCCTTGACGGCGTCGACATGCAGACGCTCGACCTGCGCTCGGTACGGCGACGTGTCTCAGTCGTCCCGCAGGAATCCGTGCTCTTCGAGGGCTCGATCCGTGAGAACGTCACGTACGGCCTCGGCGAGGTATCCGACGACCGCGTGCGGGATGCCCTTCGAGATGCCAACGCGGCGGACATCGTGGCATCCATGCCGCACGGATGGGACACGACGGTCGGCGAGCGTGGGGCACGATTGTCCGGCGGCCAGCGGCAACGCCTCTCCATCGCGCGCGCGCTCATCCGGGACCCACGGGTGCTCATCCTCGACGAGGCCACGAGCGCGTTAGATTCCGAATCCGAGATCCAGGTTCAAGAAGCCCTCGATCGACTGATGCTCGGACGCACGACCCTCGTCGTGGCCCACCGACTCTCAACCATCCGACGCGCCGACCGGATCGTCGTGCTCGAACGAGGGCGGATCACCGAGGTCGGGACGCACGACGAGCTCGTCCAGCGAAACGGTAGATACGCACACCTGTGGTCCCTGCAGTTCCGCTGATCCGCGCGACAACGCATCGCCGCTGACCGCTGCCATCCGAGATCCCTCTCGAAGAGGGGGTTGACGCGCGCCCGCTTCCATGGTTCATTAGTCGAGTAACTAACCGACCAACCGGAGGTCGCCGTGATCGAAGAAGGCAAGCCCCTGTTCGTGCAGATCGCCGAGCAGGTCGAGGACTCGATCGTCGACGGGAGCCTCGCCGAAGAGGCGCAGGCGCCGTCCACGAACGAGCTCGCCGCCTTCTACCGGATCAACCCGGCGACCGCCGCGAAGGGAGTGAACATGCTCGTCGACAAGGGAGTTCTCTACAAGCGCCGCGGCATCGGCATGTTCGTCTGCCCGGGGGCGCGCGAGCTGCTGCTCGGCGAGCGGCGCAGCGCGTTCGCCGACCGCTACGTGCAGCCCCTGCTCGTCGAAGCCCGCAAGCTCGGGCTCGGGCCCGACGACGTCGCCGACCTCGTGCGCGAGCACGCCGCCCAGACCGCCTCTTCGTGATCGAGAAGGACACCATGAACCCCGTCATCGAGGTCCGGAACCTCACCAAGCGCTACAAGGACAAGCTCGCCCTCGACGATGTCAGCTTCGACATCGAGAAGGACACGATCTACGGCTTCCTCGGCCGCAACGGCGCCGGCAAGACGACCGCCATGTCGATCCTCACGGCCCAGAACTTCGCCACGAGCGGCGAGGTGCGCGTCTTCGGCGAGCGCCCCTACGAGAACGCGCACGTGCTCAGCCGCATGTGCTTCGTGCGGGAGAGCCAGAAGTACCCCGACGACGCGACCCCGCGTCACGCGCTGGCCGCCGCGCGGCTGTTCTTCCCGCACTGGGATCAGGACTTCGCCGACGCCCTCGTCGACGACTTCCAGCTGCCGCTCAAGCGCACGATCAAGAAGCTCTCCCGCGGCCAGCTCTCGGCCGTCGGCGTCATCATCGGGCTCGCCTCGCGCGCCGAGATCACGTTCTTCGACGAGCCCTATCTCGGGCTCGACGCGGTCGCGCGGCAGATCTTCTACGACCGGCTGATCGCCGACTACGCCGAGCACCCGCGGACGATCCTCCTCTCGAGCCACCTGATCGACGAGGTCGCCAACCTCATCGAGCGCGTGCTCGTGATCGACGACGGCCGCATCATCATGGACGAGTCGACCGACGACGCCCGCGCGCAGGCCACCAACGTGGTCGGCGACGCCGCGGCTGTGGAGGCGGCCATCCGCGGCCGGGAGGTCATCCACCGCGAGAGCCTCGGCCGCGTGACCTCGGTCACCTTCCTCGGCCCGATCGACGACGCCGAGCGGGCCGAGCTCGCGGCGGCCGGCCTCGACCTCGCCCCCGTCTCCCTGCAGCAGCTCATCGTCCGGCGCACGCAGCGCACCTCCGCGCACGCCGGCGCCGGCGCCCAGGAAGGAGCACTCCGATGACCGCTCTCTCGACCCCCGAGCACGTCACGCCGCACGGCCGCACGCTCAAGGTCGTGCGCCTGCAGTTCATCAACACGCAGACCTTCATCTGGGTGCCGCTGATGGTGCTCGGCGGCGCGTGGCTCGTGACCCTGCTCGTGTACCTGATCCTCGCGGGCGCCGGCGTCGACGGCCCCAAGTACGGCGGCGGATCGCAGGCCCCGATGTGGTACTTCGCAGTGGTGGGCGCGTACGCCATGACGCTCACCTTCCCGTTCTCGCAGGCGATGAGCCTCACGCGGCGCGAGTTCTTCCTCGGCTCGATGATCGCCGCGGCCGTGAGCGCGCTCGGCCTCTCGGCGGTGTTCGTCGCCATCGGCCTCTTCGAGCAGGCGACCGGCGGATACGGGGTCAACGGCTACTTCGCATACCTCGACTGGGTGTGGGAGGCGGGTGCCCTCGGCGCCGGCTTCACGTTCTTCGTCCTGACGATGCTGTTCTTCACGGTCGGCTTCTGGTTCGCGACGATCTACAAGCGGTTCGGGCCCGCCATGCTGACGGCCGCGATCCTCGCCTCGGTGCTCCTGCTCGTGGGCGTCGCCGCGCTCATCACGTGGCAGCAGGCCTGGCCCGAGGTCGGGGCCTGGATCGTCGAGAGCGGCGCCGTCGGGCTGTCGCTGTGGGGCCTGCTGCTCGGCGCGGTGCTCGCGGCGGGGTCGTACGCGACGCTGCGGCGGATGCCCGCCTGACCGCGGATGGCGATGGCCGCTTCCCGAGGGAGGCGGCCATCGCCGCGTCCTGTCACACATCCGCCCCCGCCGGCGTCTCCATGTCGAAGGCTCGACAGAGGAGGCATCATGGGGAACGTGACGGGACGCAGGACCGAGGTCGTCGTCATCGGCGGCGGCTACGCGGGAGTGCTGGCGGCGAACCGCCTCACTCGCCGCGACGACGTGGCGGTGACGCTCGTGAACGCGCGCGATCGCTTCGTCGAGCGGGTGCGCCTTCACCAGCTCGTGGGCGGATCGGATGACGCCGTCGTCGACTTCGGCGACCTGCTCGCGAAGCGGGTCCGCCTCGTCGTCGACACCGTGACCGAGATCGACGCGCCCCGCCGACGGCTCGTGCTCGAGAAGGGCGAGCCGCTCGCGTACGACTACCTCGTCTACGCCGTGGGCAGCACGAGCGGGCCGCTCGAGGTGCCCGGCGCCGCAGAGCACGCACTCCCGCTCGCGACGCTCGAGGAGGCCGAGCGGGTGCGCGCGGCACTCCGGAGCACTCCCGTCGACGCGCCCCTCGTCGTCGTGGGCTCGGGTCCGCTCGGCATCGAGACCGCCGCGGAGCTCGCCGAGCTCGGCCGCCGCGTGACGCTCGTGTGCGGGCGCGTTCTCAGCCCGTACAGCCACGAGAGCGCGCGCCGGACCATCCGCCGCCGTCTCGAGAGCCTCGGTGTGCAGCTGCTCGAGGGGACGACCGCCGTGCGCGTGACGCGCGCATCCGTCGAGCTCGCCGACGGGCGCTCGACGCCGAGCGCGGTCACGATCTGGACCGCGGGCTTCGCCGCCTCGGATCTCGCGCGCCGCAGCGGCCTCTCGACCGACGCGGACGGCCGACTGCTCGCCGACGAGACGCTCACGAGCATCGACGACGACCGCATCGTCGCGACCGGCGACGCGGCCTCGCCGCAGGGCGCGCCGCTGCGGATGAGCTGCCAGGCCGCGCTGCCGCTCGGGTCGCACGCCGCCGACACGGTGCTGCAGCGGATCGCGGGAGGCACGCCAGCCGGCTTCGACCGCGGCATCGCGGCGATGTGCGTGAGCCTCGGGCGCCGCTTCGGCGTGTTCCAGTTCGCGCGCTTCGACGACACCGCCATCCGGCTGCACGTGCCCGGCCGGCTCGGCGCGCTCCTCAAGGAGGAGGCGTGCAAGAGCCCGATCTCGCAGATCAGGGCCGAGGCGCGCCGCCCCGGCACGCACCGCTGGCCGGTCAAGGACGGCCGGCGGGCCGAGCGCGTGCGAGCGGCGGCGGATGGCGCGAGCCGGCTCCGCGAGACCGGCGAGCGCCCGGCGGCGAGCGCGGCATGAGCGTTCCAGCGACCGAGGCGTTCGTCCGCCACCGCCACCTGCTCTTCACCGTCGCGTACGAGATGCTCGGCTCGGCCGCAGACGCCGAGGACGTGCTGCAGGAGGCCTGGCTGCGCTGGTCGGGTGTGGACCGAAACGAGGTTCGCGATGAGCGCGCGTACCTCGTGCGGATCGTCACGCGCCTGTCTCTCGATCAGATCCGGACGCTGAGCCGCCGCAAGGAGACCTATGTCGGCGAGTGGCTGCCCGAGCCGCTGCGGACGACCCCCGACGTGGCCGAAGATGTCGAGCTCGCCGAGAGCGTGTCGATGGCGCTCATGGTCGTGCTCGAGACGCTCGCCCCCACCGAGCGGGCCGTGTTCGTGCTGAGGGAGGCGTTCGGGTTCGACTACGCCGAGATCGCCGAGTCGCTCGACAAGTCGCCCGCGGCCATCCGCCAGATCGCGCATCGCGCGCGGGCGCACGTGGAGGCCCGCCGCCCCCGGCAGACCGTGTCGATGCGCGAGGCGCGCGTCGCCGTCGCGGCGATGCAGCGGGCGATCGAGGCCGGCGACTTCCAGGCGCTGCTCGACGTGCTCGCGCCCGACGTCGTCATGATCGCCGACGGCGGCGGCCGGAAGCAGGCCGCGGTGCGCCCGATCGTGGGCGCCGACCGCGTCGTGCGGCTGCTCACGGGCGGCATGGCGAAGCACGGCGGGGTGCTGACCTCGGCGCCCGCCGACCTCAACGGCACGCCGGCGCTGCTGCTGTCGGTCGACGGGGAGGTCGACGGAGCCCTGGCCCTGCGCGTCGAGGACGGGCTCGTCACGGGGCTCTACTACGTGCGGAACCCCGAGAAGCTCTCGCGCATCGCGACCGAGACGGCGCTCTCGCGCTAGCTCTGGCGCTGCTCGGCCGCGGCCTCGTGGTGGCGGATGACCTCGGCGACGACGAAGTTGAACCACTTCTCGGCGAACTCGGGGTCGAGGTGCGCGGCCTCGGCGAGCGCACGCAGCCGCGCGACCTGCTGCTCCTCGCGCTTCGGGTCGGACGCCGGGAGGGCGTGCTCGGCCTTGAGGCGGCCGACCTGCTGCGTGCAGCGGAAGCGCTCGGCGAGCATGTAGACGAGCGCGGCGTCGATGTTGTCGATGCTGGCGCGCAGGCGCAGCAGCTCGGCGCGGGCTTCCTCGTCGTTCAGGCTCATGCCATCGAGGGTACCGGCCCTCAGCGCGTGGGCAGGAGGTGCGTCGGCGTCGCCAGCGGCAGGCGGTGCCGCGGCCGGGAGGGCACGCCCGTGCGCGTGTCGAGCGGGAGCGAGACGATCTCGCTCGACCCCTGGCCCGCGACGAGCAGAGCGTCGCGCCCGACGAAGTGGTGCCGCGGCGTCACGACGCCCGCCTCGACGAGCGCGACCTGATCGAGAGAGCCGCCGTCGCCTCGCACCCTCAGCACGGCGATCGTGTCGCTGCCGCGCAGGCCCGCGTAGAGGAACTCGCCGTCGCGCGAGCGGGCCAGCTCGGCGCCGGTGTCGCCGGCGAGCGATGCGCCCGACGCGGGCGATCCGCCGCGCAGCGCCCAGCGACCATCCCGATCGCGCCCGAGCACGAAGACCTCGCCCGAGAACTCGGTGAGCACGTAGAGGTAACCGCTCGGGTGCAGCACCATGTGCCGCGGCCCGGTGCCGAACGGGAGCACGACCTCGTGGTGCGGCGCGAGCCCGCGCGCCGAGTGCCGCCAGAAGCGCACGAGGTCGTAGCCGAGGTCGGTCGTCGCGACGAGCCCACAGGGCAGGAAGAGCGCCGAATGCGCGCGGGACGGCCGGGGCTCGGATGGCGCGCGGCCGCCCGCCTCCGGGTCGCCATCCGCGGCGCGCGCGTCTCGGAGGAGCGTCTCGAGGCCGCCGTCGTCGTCGCGCTTCGCGAGGAGGTCGCGCACGGCGGGGTCGTCGAACGGGTCGGACGCGCCCTGACCGAGCGCGGCGAGGAGGCCTGACAGACCGTCGTCCTCCGTGTTCCCCGCGAGCATCGAGGCGATCCGGCTCGGGTCGGCGTCGCCCTCGACGAGGGCGCGCAGGTCCATCGCGCCCTCCCATGACGGCTGCGCGCTCTGCTCACCCGCGAGGAGGGCCGCGATGTCGGTCGGCTCGGCACCCTGCGCCAGGAGGTCCTTCACTTCCACCGTGCCCTCGCCCTCGAGCGCGGCGCCGAGGTCGGGCTCGGGTGCCGCGGCATACGGGTCGGCGGCCGCTGCGCCGAGCGTCGGTGCAGCGAGCGTTCCGTCCGGACGCAGCGGGACGTGCACGACTCGTCCATCGCCCCAGCACGACGCGATGAGGTGCGAGCCGTCGGCGGCGACCGCGAGATGACACACGGCGGCTCCCGCCTCGACGGCGTCGCCGTGCGGTGTCAGGGAGACCTCCCCCGTCCGCGTGAACGCGGCGATCCGGCCGTCCGCCTCGAGCGCGGCGTAGACGACGTCGCGGGTCGGATGAGCGGCGAGCCACGACGCCGATTCGGCGCGCGCGGCGAGGCCGCGGTCGGCGAGCATGCCTCCGGCGAGCGGCGACTCCGCCTCCCCCGCCGTGATGAGCGAGATGCCCTCGGACTCCCCGCCCTGCGCAGGGCCCCAGCCGCCGATCCAGAACTTCATGTGGCCATCCTCTCGCGCCGGGGCGCCTCCCCGCTGCCGGACGGGTGACGCGCGGGCTATGCCGCCCCGCGGCTGGCCGTGTGGGCTACGCCGCCCCGCGGGTCGCCGTGCGGATGCGGTAGAGGCTCGCCGTCGCCGTGATGAAGAGCTCGTCGCGGTCGATGCCGCCGAAGCACACGTTCGACACGACCTCGGGCACGGCGATGAAGGCCGACTCGCGGCCGTCGGGCTCGTACACGTGCACGCCGTCGCCGGCCGACGACCACACGCGGCCGTCGACGTCGATCGCGATGCCGTCGGAGTGGCCCACGGCCGGTGCCGCGAAGCGACGGCCGTCCCCCACCGCACTGCCCTCGACGTCGTAGGCATGGATCGCAGGGGCGGCACCCGTGTCGGTCACGTAGAGGATCGCGCCGTCGGGCGAGAACGCGATGCCGTTGGGGCGGTCGAGGTCGCGGACGACGGGCGCGAGCGTGCCGTCGGGACCGAGCCGGAACACCCAGCACGCCCCGTACCCTCGCTCGCCCGGGTGCCCCTCGAGCGGCTGCGTGATGCCGTAGTCGGGGTCCGTGAACCAGTACGCGCCGTCCGCGGCGATGGCGACGTCGTTCGGGGAGTTGAGCCGCACGCCGTCGTATCCGTCCGCGAGAGCCGACACCGTGCCATCCGCCCGCTCACGCTCGAGCCGCCGACGGCCGTGCGAGCACTGCACGACGCTGCCGTCCCGATCGAGCGCGCGCCCGTTCGTGAACTCGACGCCCGTGCGGTGCTCGGTCGCGTCGCCGGTCGCCGCATCCCACCGGAGGATGCGGTCGCCCGGGATGTCGCTCCAGCGCACGCAGCTCTCGTCGGGGATCCACAGCGGCCCCTCGCACCAGGTTCCGCCCGTCCAGAGCCGCTCGAGCGCGGCGCCCGCGGCGATCACGCGCTCAGATGAGGTCGTGGCGCACGATCACCTGGTCGCGACCGGGGCCGACGCCGATGACCGAGATGCGCGTGCCGCTCATCTCCTCGAGCGCGAGCACGTAGTCCTGCGCGGTCTGCGGCAGGTCCTCGAACGTGCGCGCCGACGAGATGTCCTCGCTCCAGCCCGCGTAGTGCTCGAGGATCGGCGTCGCGTGGTGGAAGTCGCTCTGGTTGACCGGCACCTCGTCGAAGCGCTCGCCGTTCACGTCGTACGCGACGCACACGGGGATCTTCTCGAGCCCCGTGAGGATGTCGAGCTTCGTGAGGACGAGGTCGGTGATGCCGTTGATGCGGGTCGCGTAGCGCGTGATGGGGGCGTCGTACCAGCCCACCCGGCGCGGGCGCCCGGTCGTCGTGCCGAACTCGAAGCCGGCCGCACGCAGCCAGTCGCCCTGCTCGTCGAAGAGCTCGGTCGGGAACGGGCCCGACCCGACGCGCGTCGTGTAGGCCTTGACGATGCCGACGATGCGGTCGAGGCGGCCGGGGCCGACGCCCGATCCGGTCGCGGCTCCGCCCGCGGTCGCCGACGACGACGTCACGAACGGGTAGGTGCCGTGGTCGATGTCGAGCATGGTGGCCTGGCCGCCCTCGAACACCACGACCTCGCCGGCGTCGAGCGCCTGGTTGAGGAGGAGGCCGGTGTCGCACACCATCGGGCGCAGGCGCTCGGCGTACGACAGGAGGTCCTCGACGATCTCGTCGCACGTGATGCCGCGCCGGTTGAAGACCTTCACGAGCAGGTGGTTCTTCTGCTCGAGCGCGCCCTCGACCTTCTGGCGGAGGATGCTCTCGTCGAACAGGTCCTGCACGCGGATGCCGACGCGGTTGATCTTGTCGGCGTAGGCGGGGCCGATGCCGCGCCCCGTCGTGCCGATCTGGCGCTTGCCGAGGAAGCGCTCGGTGACCTTGTCGAGAGTGCGGTGGTACTGCGTGATGATGTGCGCGTTCGCGCTCACGCGGAGCTTCGAGACGTCGATGCCGCGCGCCGACAGCGCGTCGAGCTCGGCGAAGAGCACCTCGAGGTCGATGACGACGCCGTTGCCGATGACGGGGTTCACACCGGGGCTCAGGATGCCGGAGGGCAGGAGGTGCAGGGCGTACTTCTCGTCGCCGATGACGACGGTGTGCCCGGCGTTGTTGCCGCCGTTGAACTTGACGACCCAGTCGGTCCGCTCGCCGAGCAGATCGGTCGCCTTGCCCTTGCCCTCGTCGCCCCACTGGACGCCCACGATCACGATGCCCGGCATGGAATACCCCCTGATGGGTCGTTGTGCCCGGATGCCCGGAACGGCTCCCGGCGGAGGCGTGCGTGTGCCGCGGCGCTCTCCCTGGCCATCCTATCGGGGCCGGTCCGCGGCGCCCGCTGAGCTGCCACGGGGCGTCATCGGCCTCGGGATTGCCAGCGTTCTCCGATACCGTCGAGGGGATGCGCATGTGGAACCTCCCTCTCCAGCCGGCGCGGATGGCGGCGGCGCGATGAGCGCGCGCCTCGGGCTGCAGACGGCTCAGCTTCTGCAGGAGATGATCCGCAACGCGGCGGTGAACGACGGCCGCCCGGACTCCGGCCACGAGATCCGCCAGGTGCGCACCCTGCAGAGCTTCTTCGAGGGATCCGGGCTCGACGGCGTCGTCGTCGAGCCGCACCCGGGCCGCGGGAGCCTCATCATCCGCATCCCGGGCACCGACCCGCACGCGCCGTCCCTCGCCCTTCTCGGGCACACCGACGTCGTGCCCGTCGAGGAGGCCGGCTGGGAGCGCGATCCGTTCGGCGGCGAGATCGTCGACGGCGTGCTGTGGGGCCGCGGCGCGATCGACATGCTCAACCTCACGGCGGCCTACGCCGTCGTCACGCGGGAGATCGCACGGCAGCGGTTCCGCCCGCGCGGCGACCTCGTCTTCGCCGCCGTCGCCGATGAGGAGAACGGCGGCCACTACGGCGCCGGCTGGCTCACCGAGCACCGGCTCGACCTCATCGACGCCGACTACGTGCTGACCGAGTCGGGCGGCGCCCCGGCCGGCGGCAAGCCCGCGATCGGCATCATGATCGGCGAGAAGGGCCAGGCGCCGCGCACGCTGCGCGTCACGGGCGTCCCGGGCCACGGATCAGCCCCGTGGGGGTCGCGCAACGCCGCGGTCATCGCGGCCGAGGCCGTCGCGCGCATCGCGCGGTTCCGCACGCCGACCGTGATCACGCCGCAGTGGCACGCGTACGCCGACGCGCTCGAGCTCGACGCGGAGACGACCGCGAAGCTGCAGGATCCCGAGCGCCTCTACGAGGGCCTGCCCGCGACCGGCCTGCTGCAGGGGTTCGCGCACGCGTCGACGCACACGACCATCTCGCCGAACGTCGTGCACGCGGGCGACAAGCTCAACGTGATCCCCGGCGAGGCGACCGTGCGTCTCGACATCCGCGTCCTCCCCGATGTCGACGCGGCGGATGTCGACGGCTATCTGCGCGAGGCGCTCGGCGACCTGCTCGAGAACGTGCGCATCGAGGGCGACGAGTTCGTGCAGTCGACCGTCTCGCCCACCGACACTCCTCTCTTCGACGTGCTGCGCGGGGCAGTCCGGCGCGCGCGCCCCGACGCCGACCTGCTGCCGATGCTCGCCGCGGGCGGCACGGATGGGCGCTTCTACCGCCTGCGCGGCGTGCCGGCCTACGGCTTCGGCGTGCTCAGCGACCGCTGGGACTACGGCAAGTTCCGCACCCTCTTCCACGGGCACAACGAGCGCATCGACCTCGAGTCGCTCGACCTCACGGTGGACGCGATCGACCACGTCGTGCGCGAGTTCCTCGGGCGCGATCACGGCGTGCGCGTCAAGCGCTGAGCGCACCCGCATCTCCCTTGCGCACGCGGCTGCGCGCCGAGGTGCGGCGTTGTTTGGTGGGCTGTCGTCTGGTGTGCTGTCGCTTGGTGCGCCTGTCGCTTGGTGTGCTGGGTGGATGTCGGTGGTGTGTGCTAGCGCGCGTCGGAGAAACATCCCGATCAGGAGAAGAAAAGTGTTGCGTTCGTCGTATCGCTGTTCTATGCTGAATGTATGGCGAAGGAGCCAGGATTCGAACCTCTCTTCCCGGGCGCGGCGGTCCGGGAAGCGCTGACGCGGCTGGAAGGCCTGGCCGAGGGCGTGCGTGGGGTGACGGACGCGGACCTGATCGCGTTCGCGGGGGAGGTCGACCACCTCGGGCGCACGCTCGATGCGCTGCGCACCCGGGTCGCGGGAGAGATCGATGCCCGCTCCCGCCGCGGTGACGACGACCCGCTCGCGGCCCGGTACGGGTGCCGCACCGGGCTCGAGCTGCTCGAACGGCTCACCGGGGCGTCGAACCGGGAGCTGCGCGGGCGGGTGCGGCTGGATGAGGCCACCCGCACCCGCACCACCCTGACCGGGCAGGACCTCGATCCCCGGTGCGTGCACGTGGCCGCCGGGCTCGCGTCCGGACTGCTCGGCGCGGAAGCGGCCGCGGGGATCGTGAAGGCCGTCGACACCGCCCGCCGCGGCGGCGGGCACCCCGACCGGGTCGAGCTCATGGAACGCCACCTCGTCGCCCTCGCCACCGGCACCATCACCCCCGACACCGACCCCGACACGGACACCGACACCGACACGGACACCGGCCCCGACACGGACACGGGTATGGAGGCGGGCGTCGGCGACGCGGACGCGATGGCGGGGCGGGATCCGCTGGAGGAGCTCGCGCCGGTCCCGCCGCTGTCGGTGGTGAACGTGCACGCGCAGGCGTGGATCGACGTGCTCACCGCCGACGGCACCGAACCCGACCCCGACCGGCCCGAACGCGACCGCACCCTCACCCTCACACCCCTGCCCAGCGGAGCCTTCCGGGTCAACGGCACCCTCGTCCCCGAAGCCGGCGCCCTCCTGCAGAACCTCCTCTCCGCCCACACCAACCCCGCCCGCAACGTCACCTTCACCGAAACCCGCGGCGGCGACGCGGGCGGCGGGCCGGACAGCGGGGACGGAGACGTTGACGCGGGAGGGAAGGCCGCGGACGATGCCGGACCCGACGACGGCATCGGCGCGGGCGCGGATGGCGCGGAGTTGGGTCCGGTCATGCCGGACACCCGCTCACCAGGGCAGAAGCGGCACGACGCGTTCTTCGCGATGATCCAGGCCGCCTCACGCGCCGCAGAGACCCCCGCCCTCGGCGGCGCCGCCCCCACCGTCATGATCCACATCACCGCCGACGACCTCACCACCACAGACACCGACACCGGCCGGCGCGGCATCGCGCACCTCGACGGGGTCGACGCGCCCGTCCCCGCCACCGTGGCCCGCCGGATCGGATGCACCGGCGACATCCTCCGCGCCGTCTTCACCCCCGAAGGGCGCATCCTCGAGCTGCGCAGCATCCAACGCTGCTTCACCCCCACCCAACGCAAAGCCATCGTCGCCCGCGACGGAGACTGCATCATCCCCGGCTGCACCATCCCCGCCGCCTGGTGCGAGATCCACCACGTCCAAGACCGCACCCAAGGCGGACCCACCGAAACCGACAACGGCGTCCTGCTCTGCTGGTGGCACCACCACCACCTCGACACCTCCGGCTGGACCATCCACATGCACCACGGCGTGCCCTACATCGTCCCGCCCCGATGGATCGACCGCGACTGCACACCCCGCCCCGCACAAGGATCCGCCACCCGCATACGCACCCGCATCCGCCGCACCCTCACCCGCATCCGCACCTGACCCACCACGGTGCACCGCGAGCCGCTCCCCCGCTTCGCGCCTCGAACCGCCCGCTTCGCACCTCAAGCCGCCGCTTCGCACCTCAAGCCGCCGCCCGCTCCGCACCTCGAACGGCCGCGGCCTGTCGCGCTCGAGCGTGCGCGGTGAACGATCCGGCTTCCTTCTCTCGCTGGCCGGGCAGGCCACGGTTTAGGGTGGAGGGTCGCCGGCCGCCCGCAGGGCCGGGCGAGTCCACCACGAGGAGAACACACATCGTGCATCAGATCACCGACCGCGCGGCCCGGCTGCGCACGGCAGGCCGGCGGGCGGGGACGGCTCTCATCGCGTCCGCGATCGCCGTCGTCTCCCTCCTGGGCGGCGCGTCCGCCGCAACGGCCGCCGAAGAGGGCGAGACCTACGTCATCGGCACCGACACCACGTATGCGCCATTCGAGTTCACGAACAGCGACGGCGACCTCGTCGGCATCGACATGGACCTCCTGCGCGCCATCGCCGAGGATCAGGGTTTCGAGGTCGAGATCCGACAGCTCGGCTTCGACGCGGCCGTGCAGGCTCTTCAGGCCAACCAGGTCGACGCCGTCATGGCGGGCATGTCGATCACCCCTGAGCGCCAGGAGACCTTCGACTTCAGCGACCCCTACTTCACCGGCGGCATCCAGCTCGGCGTCCTCGAGGGCAGCCCGATCGAGTCGTACGAGGATCTCGAGGGCGAGACCGTCGCCGTGAAGACCGGCACGCAGGGCCAGACCTTCGCTGAGGAGATCAAGGACCAGTACGGCTTCCGCGTGAGCCCCTACCAGGACACGACCGACATGGTCGATGCCGTCAAGGCCGGCCAGGCCGTCGGGTACTTCGAGGACTACCCGGTGCTCGCGTACGGCATCCAGCAGGGATCGGGCTTCGAGCTGGTCGGCGAGCCCGAGCTCGGCGGCGAGTACGGCATGGCCGTCAACAAGGGCGAGAACGGCGAGCTCATCGAGATGTTCAACGCCGGTCTCGCGAACCTCCAGGAGTCGGGCGAGTACGACGAGATCCTCGACACCTACATCGGCACGGGCAGTGACGCGGCGGCACCCGCGGATATCTTCTCCGTCGCCGCGAAGTACTGGCCCGCCCTCATGGAGGGCCTCTGGCTGACCATCCTGTCGACGATCATCGCGATCATCGCCGCCTTCGTGCTCGGCATCGTGTTCGGCTTCGGCCGCATCTCGAAGATCGCGCCGTACCGCTGGATCGCCACGGCCTACGTGTACGTCTTCCGTGGCACGCCGATCCTCGTGCAGGCGTTCTTCGTCTTCTTCGCCGTGCCGCAGCTCTTCCCCGGGCTGCAGTTCAACCCGTTCGTCGCGGGCGCGATCACCCTCTCGCTCAACACCGGCGCGTACATGACCGAGGTCATCCGCGGCGGCATCCAGGCCGTCGACCCCGGTCAGGCGGAGGCGTCGCGGTCGCTGGGCCTCGGCCACGCGAAGACGATGCAGAAGGTCGTCCTCCCGCAGGCGTTCCGCATCATGATCCCCTCCTTCGTCAACCAGGGCATCATCACGCTCAAGGACACGTCGCTCCTCAGCGTCATCGGCCTCGCCGAGCTGACCTTCCAGTCGCGCCAGATCATCGCGAGCACCTACCTGTCGGCGCAGGTCCTGACCATCGTCGCCGTCATCTACTTCGTCGTCATCACCCTGCTCACGGTTCTCGCGAACCGCCTCGAGAGGAAGTTCAACGCATGAGCAAGATCGTCGTGAAGGACCTCCACAAGTCGTTCGGCGACAACAAGGTCCTCAAGGGCATCGACCTGGCGGTCGCTGAAGGCGAGGTCGTCGCCGTCATCGGGCCCTCCGGGTCGGGTAAGTCGACGCTGCTGCGCTGCCTCAACAAGCTCGAGGAGCCCACGGCCGGCCACGTCATCATCGACGGCGTCGACCTCATGGACAAGAGCGTCAAGCTCGACGACGTGCGTCAGCGCATCGGCATGGTGTTCCAGCACTTCAACCTGTTCCCGCACATGACGGTGCTCGAGAACATCACGCTCGCTCCCGTCGAGCTGGGACGCATGACCAAGGCTCAGGCGAAGGAGCGCGCGCTCGCGCTGCTCGAGCGGGTCGGGCTGGCCGAGAAGGCGAACGCTCGTCCCGCGTCGCTGTCGGGTGGGCAGAAGCAGCGCGTCGCCATCGCCCGCGCGCTCGCGATGGACCCCGAGGTCATGCTCTTCGACGAGGCGACGAGCGCCCTGGACCCCGAGATGGTCGGCGAGGTGCTGCAGGTCATCCGCGACCTCGCCGCGGGCGGCATGACGATGGTGCTCGTCACGCATGAGATGGGCTTCGCGCGCGAGGTCTCGCACCGCACGGTCTTCATGGACGGGGGCGTCGTGGTCGAGGCCGCACCGCCCGCCGAGCTGTTCGGCAACCCGAGGAACGAGCGGCTCAAGGACTTCCTCTCGAAGGTGCTCTGACCGCATTCGACGGCCCCGACGGGGGCGGATGGCCGGTACGCTCGCGTTCGTGAGCGCAACCGACACCCGGACATCCGCCCTCGTCGAGCTCGGAGACGGCCTGCGCGTCTCACCGCAGGGATACGGCGGCATGTCCCTCACCGACGTGTACGGCCCGATCTCCGATGACGACGCCCTCCGCACGCTCACGCACGCGGTCGATGCCGGCGTGACGTTCATCGACACCGCGAACGTCTATGGCGAGGGCCGCAGCGAGCGCATCATCTCGCGGCTCCTCGCCACGCGCCGCGACGAGGTGCAGCTCGCGACGAAGTGCGGCATCGTGCCCGGCGGCCGCATCGGCGAGAGGTCTGTGCGCGGCGACCGCGCCCACATCCGCGAGCAGATCGACCTGAGTCTCAGCCGCCTCGGCACCGACCACGTCGACCTCTACTACCAGCACCGCGTCGACCCGAACGTGCCCATCGAGGAGACCGTCGGCGCGTTCGCTGAGCTCGTGCAGGAGGGCAAGGTCCTGCACATCGGCCTCTCGGAGCCCACCGGAGACGAGCTGCGCCGGGCCGCTGCGGTCCATCCGATCGCCGCCGTGCAGAGCGAGTGGAGCATCGTCAGCCGCGACGTCGAAGCGCACGTCGTCTCGGCAGCGCGCGAGCTCGGCGTGGGCTTCGTGCCATACTCCCCGCTCAGCAGGCAGTGGCTCACCGGCGCGTTCGACGCCGCGGCGATGGTCGAGGGCGACGGGCGGCCGAAGTTCCCGCGCTTCGCGCCCGAGGCACTCTCAGCCAACGCGCCGATCCTCGCCGAGGTGCGCGACCTCGCGGCCGACGCCGGCGTGACACCCGCACAGCTCGCGCTCGCCTGGCTCGCCGCGAAGGGCGAGCAGCTGGGGCTCCCGGTCGTGCCCATTCCCGGCACCCGCTTCGCCGACCGCGTGGACGAGAACCTCGGCGCCGTCGGGGTGCGCCTCGACCCCGACGTCGTCGCGCGACTCGACGGCATCGCAGACCGGGTCACGGCGCACCGCTCGTTCGACCCGCTGTGGGTCTCGGATGGCCGCGAGCAGCCGGGCGCTCCGCAGAACCCGCGGCCGACCACCTGACCGTCAGGCCCGTTCGTCGACGAGCGGCTCCAGCGCGAGCGCCGCGACGACCGCGATGAGCGGAAGGGCGACGAGCGCCTGCAGGATCGCTTCCATGATGCCTCCTCCCCGGATGCACCCTGCATCCAGGCATCCAGAGAACAGGCGGCGCCCCAGCGGCGCCCCTGTGCGGGCTCAGAACGGCCTGCGCGGAGCCTGATGAGGTCGCAGGGAACGCTCGGAATCCCCTGACGATGCCGCCTATGCTGACGGGCATGACCGCCGATGCGCTCCTCGACCCGCTCTTCCTCGACGTCGCGGATCCGGCCATCCGAGACCTCCGCACCCTGCGCGAGGATCTCGCGGTCGCGCCGACGCCCCTGCAGCCGCTCGACCGGCTGCGCGACAAGCTGGGCGGCGGTCCGCGGCTCTGGGTCAAGCGCGACGACCTGACGGGTCTCGCACTGGGCGGCAACAAGACGCGCAAGCTCGAGTACCTCCTCGCCGATGCACGGCAGCACCGCGCCGACGTGCTCGTCACGGTCGGCGCCGGCCAGTCGAACCACGCCCGCCAGACGGCGGCCGCCGCGGCCAAAGCGGGGCTCGAGTGCGTCCTCGTGCTGCGGGTGCCCGGCGACGCGACGCCCGAGTACCGCGGCTCGGGCAACGTGCTCCTCGACCGGGCGCTCGGGGCGCAGGTCGTGCTCGTCGAGGAGACGGCGGATGACGCGCACCCCGAGATCGCGGCAGCCGACGCGGTCGTCGCGCAGCTCCGGCAGGACGGCCTCAGGCCGTACCTCATCCCGACAGGAGGCTCGACGCCGGTCGGCGCCCTCGGTTACCTCGAGTCGTACGCGGAGCTCGCCGACAGCGGCCGCACCTTCGACGAGATCGTCTTCGCGAACGGAAGCGGCGGCACGCACGCGGGCCTCCTCGCGGCCCGTGAGCTGCTTCCCGGCGCCGGTCGCCCGCGGATCCACGGCGTCGCCGTCTCGCCCGAGGTCGACGCCCTGACCGACACCGTCGAGTGGATCTCGCGCGAGGTGCTCGGGTTCTTCGGGCGCGAGCCCGCGGAGTCGCCCTGGCTCGACGCGGCGCACATCGGCCCGGGCTACGGGGTCCTGACCGAGGGCGGCACCGAGGCCATCCAGCTCTTCGCGCGCACCGAGGGCATCCTCCTCGACCCGGTCTACACGGGGAAGGCGGCGGCCGCGCTCATCGCCGGGGTCCGCTCCGGCGCGTACTCCGACGACGAGGACGTGCTGTTCCTGCACACGGGCGGCGCTCCTGCGCTGTTCGCGCACGCTCCCGCGCTCACGGAGGCGTTCTCGAGCTGAGCCGCGCGGTGCTCCCGCCCTGCCCCGCCCGGCGGATAGTCTCGGCGGCATGACCGCAGATTCGCGCGCCTGGACCACGGCATGGCAGATCGCGCGCATCGCGACCGCGATCGCCCTGGTCTCGGCGACCGCTGCGCAGTTCTCGCGGACGGTCGGCAACGCGCTGACGAAGACGGAGCCGCACGCGTCTCACCTGCCGACCGTGATCTCGAACTTCTTCAGCTACTTCACGATCGAGTCGAACCTCTCGAGCGCCATCCTGCTCGTGGTCGCCGCGATCTGGACGTGGACCCGCGGTCGCGACGGCCGCCGCGAGCCCGCCGGACTGTCACTTCTGCTCGCCTGCGTCTCGACGTACATGATCGTGACGGGCGTCGTCTACAACATCCTCCTTCGCGGCATCGAGGACCCGACGACCTCGGTCGCGTGGGCGAACGAGGTGCTCCACGTCGTCGGCCCGCTCTTCCTGCTCGCCGACGTGCTCGTCGCCCCGCGACGCGGGGCCCTGCCCTGGCGCGCGCTGGCCGTCGTGATCGCCTTCCCCGTCGTCTGGGCCGTGTACACGCTGGTCCGCGCGAACGCGATCACGGGGCCGGCGACCGGCAACCCCTGGTGGTACCCGTATCCGTTCCTCGATCCGCACCTCCAGGGCGGATACGGCGGGGTCGCGCTGTACATCGTCGGCATCGCCGCGGCCATGGGCGTCATCGGCGCGGCCGTCATCGGCGTGGGGCGCTGGCGCGCAGCGCGCACGGCGACCGAGCGGATGGCCGCCGGCCGGCTCCCCGAGGAGCGCACGCCGATCGCGTAGCGCCGGATGGCGGCCGAATCGGGCGGGGAGCCGCGCGGCTCTAGGATGGAGAGCATGTCGAAGGTCCTGGAATCCCTCCCCGTCGGCGAGCGCGTCGGCATCGCCTTCTCCGGGGGTCTCGACACCTCCGTCGCGGTCGCGTGGATGCGCGACAAGGGCGCCATCCCGTTCACCTACACCGGCGACCTCGGGCAGCCCGATGAGGACGACATCGAGTCGATCCCCGGCCGCGCCCTGACCTACGGCGCGGAGGCCTCGCGCCTCATCGACTGCAAGCCGCTGCTCGTCGAGGAGGGTCTGTCGGCCCTCGCGTGCGGCGCGTTCCACATCCGCTCGGCGGGTCGGACCTACTTCAACACGACGCCCATCGGGCGCGCGGTCACGGGCACGCTGCTCGTGCGCGCGATGAAGGAGGACGGCGTCGACATCTGGGGCGACGGCTCGACCTACAAGGGCAACGACATCGAGCGCTTCTACCGCTACGGCCTGCTCGCCAACCCGCGCCTGCGCATCTACAAGCCGTGGCTCGACGCGCAGTTCGTCTCCGAGCTCGGCGGGCGCAAGGAGATGAGCGAATGGCTCGTCGCGCACGACTACCCCTACCGCGACTCCGCGGAGAAGGCGTACTCGACCGACGCGAACATCTGGGGCGCCACCCACGAGGCGAAGACCCTCGAGGAGCTCGATGTCTCGCTCGAGACCGTCGAGCCCATCATGGGCGTCCGCTTCTGGGACCCGGCCGTCGAGATCGAGACCGAGGACGTCACGGTCACGTTCGACGCCGGCCGCCCCGTCGCCCTCAACGGCGTCGAGTTCTCCGACCCGGTCGCGCTCGTCTTCGAGGCCAACCGCATCGGCGGCCGCCACGGCCTCGGCATGAGCGACCAGATCGAGAACCGCATCATCGAGGCGAAGTCGCGCGGCATCTACGAGGCGCCGGGCATGGCGCTCCTCTTCATCGCCTACGAGCGCCTCGTGAACGGCATCCTCAACGAGGACACTCTCGCGACGTACCACGAGCAGGGTCGCCGCCTCGGCCGTCTCATGTACGAGGGCCGCTGGCTCGAGCCGCAGTCGCTCATGCTGCGCGAGTCCATCCAGAAGTGGGTCGGATCGACGATCACCGGCACCGTCACCCTGCGCCTGCGCCGCGGCGAGGACTACACGATCCTCGCGACCGAGGGCCCCGGTCTGTCGTACGCACCCGAGAAGCTCTCCATGGAGCGCGTCGGCGACGCCGCGTTCGGCCCGACCGACCGCATCGGCCAGCTCACCATGCGCAACCTCGACATCGCCGACTCGCGCTCGCGCCTCGAGGGCTACGTCTCGCGTGGCCTCATCGGCGGCACGACCGGCGAGCTCATCGGCGCCCTCGAGAAGGGCGAGGCCGAGGAGATCACGGCCGGCACGGAGGGCGACGAGGCGCTCGACGCCGCGGGCGAGTCCGCCGCGTTCGACACCGGCACGGACTGAGCCAGGCGAGCGCAGCGAGCTGCCCGGTCATTGAGCGAGCGCAGCGAGTCGAAATGCACGAAGCGGCCCCTCCGATCGGAGGGGCCGCTTCGACGTACCGGATCAGCGCCGGATGCTCGCGTTGATCCGGTCGTGCGCGATGACCCAGATGATGAGCCCCACGAGCGGGAACGCCAGGATCACGATGATCCACAGCAGCTTGAGCACACCGCCGATGGCGGGGTCGGCGATGGTCTTCACGATGGCGTAGATGATCGCGCCCAGCCAGATGAGGCCGGCCACACCGATCCCGATCACGCCGATGATGCCGAGGATGTCCATGGCCTCACCCTAGGTCGGGTCGCGTCGCGATGCGTTCACGAGACGGCCTTCCGGATGTCGGCGCCCCGTGCCATCCTCATCTCGGATCCGGGCAGCGGGCCCGGCGGAGAGAGGACATCCCATGGCCTTCAAGATCTCGCCCTACATCAGCTTCGTCGACAACGCCGCGGAGGCGCTGGAGTTCTACCAGAGCGTGCTCGGCGGCACGCTCAACATCTCGAAGATGAGCGAGTACCCCAGCCCGGAGCTCGATGAGGCCGATGCCGACAAGGTGATGCACGGCCAGCTCGAGCTCGAGAACGGCTTCACGCTCATGGCCTCGGACACCCCGACCGGCATGCCCCGCGACGAGGGCGCGAACCTGTCGGTCACGATCTTCGACGGCGACGCCGAGGAGCTCCGCGGCATCTTCGAGAAGCTGGCCGACGGCGGCAGCGTGGTCGTTCCCTTCGAGCAGGCGCCGTGGGGTGACTGGTTCGGCATGCTGTCCGACCGCTTCGGCGTGCAGTGGATGGTCAACAGCGGAGCCTGACGACCTCCGAGGCGGGCCTCCGGCGCTTCGGCGGCCCGCCTCAGCGCCGCAGGATGCGCCGCGCGAGACCGTTGCCGATCGCCTGCACGAGCTGCGTCACGATGATGATGATCACGAGCGCGCCGACGGTCACGACCGGGTCGAACTGACGATAGCCGTAGGCGATGGCGTAGTTGCCCAGGCCCGTGCCGCCGATCATGCCCGCGACGGCCGACATGTCGATGATCGCGATCGTGGCGAAGGTGTAGCCCAGCACGAGCGGGCCGAGTCCTTCGGGCAGGATCACGGTGAGGATGATGCGCCACGGACCGGCGCCGGTCGAGCGGGCCGCCTCGATCACCCCGGTGTCGACCGTGACGAGGTTCTGCTCCACGATCCGCGCGATGCCGAACGTCGCGGCGATCGAGATCGCGAAGATCACCGCGGCGTTGCCGATCCCGATTCCGATCACATAGCGCGCGAGCGGCTGCAGCGCCGCGAGGAAGATGATGAACGGGATCGGGCGGAACGTGTTGACGAGCAGGTTCAGCACCCAGTAGACGACGGGCTGCTGGAGCACGCCGCCGCGACGCGTGACGAAGAGCGCTGTGCCCACGACGAGGCCCGCGATCCCGCCGATGACGAGCGAGGCCGCGACGAGCCACAGCATGATGCCGGTCTGCTCGACGAGCTCCGGGAAGATATCGCCGATCTGCTCCAGGATGTCGTTCACGCGGCCACCTCCGTCACCGTGACGCCGTCGCCGATCTCGGCGAGAGCGCCGCGCACGGCCTGCTCGTCGCCGCGCACGGCGATCGTCAGGAGGCCGTACACGCGTCCCTGGATGTCGTCCACGCCGCCGTGCACGAGGTTGAAGTCGACCCCCGCTCGCGCGAGGGCGCCGAACACGCGGGCCTCCGACGCGCCCTCGTCCGTGAACGAGATCGTGAAGAAGCGGCCCTCGTGCTGCGTCCGGAGCGCCGCGAGGGCGTCCCCGTCGGGAAGCGCGCGGACGACCGTGCGCACGAAGCGCTTGGCCGTCTCCGTCTGCGGACGCGTGAAGACGTCGTACGTCGGGCCCGATTCGACCACCCGACCGCGCTCCATGACCGCGACCTTGTTCGCGATCCGCGCGATGACATCCATCTCGTGCGTGATGACGACGATCGTGATGCCGAGCTCGCGGTTCACTCGCGCGAGCAGGTCGAGCACCTCGTCGGTCGTCTCCGGGTCGAGGGCGCTCGTCGCCTCATCGGCGAGCAGGATGCCCGGGTTCGCGGCGAGCGCGCGGGCGATCCCGACGCGCTGCTGCTGGCCCCCTGAGAGCTGCTCGGGGTACGCATTCGCCTTGTCCGCGAGCCCGACGAAATCGAGAAGCTCCGCGACCCGCTTCGCGCGCTCGGCCCGGGGCATCCGCGCCACCTCGAGCGGATACGCGACGTTGCCGCTGATCGTGCGCGAGCGCAGCAGGTTGAAGCGCTGGAAGATCATGCCGATGCCCTGCCGCAGCTCACGCAGCCGCCGCTCGGGGATGGCCGTGATGTCGGTGCCGTCGACGTCGATCGAGCCGGCCGTCACCGGCTCGAGGCCGTTGATGAGCCGGACGAGGGTCGACTTGCCGGCCCCCGAGTAGCCGATGATGCCGAACACGTCGCCCCGCTCGATCTCGAGCGAGACGCCGTCGACGGCGACCACCGGTCCGTCGCCGCGCCGCTGCGGCGGATAGCTCTTCGTGACATCGGAGATCGTGATGTGCGGCATGGCTCCTCGGCTCTCGGAAAGCGCGATACGCGGGCGGCCTCGGGCCACCCGCGTATCGTAACGCGGCGGGGTCGGTCAGCCGGCGCTCTGCGCCTGCTCCTGGACCTCCTCGAGCGACGCCTGGAGCTCCTCCTTGGGCGTCTGAACGAACTCGGCCGTGCCGCTCGCGCTCTCCTGAGCGCCGTCGAGCACGTCCTGGTTGGTCTGGTAGATCTCGACGAGCTTGTTCAGCACCTCGTCATCGACGTCCTCGGCGCGCGTCGCGAAGATGTTGACGTACGGGAGCGCCGACGGGTCCGACGGGTCGTCCGACGCGATCGCGTCCTCGCCGGTGAGACCGGCGTTCTCCAGGAAGTCGTTGTTGATGATCGCGGCCGCGACGTCGGGCAGCGACGTGCCGATGAGCGATGCGTCCAGGCCCTCGACCTTCACGCGCGACTCGTCCTCGATGACGTCCTCGAGCGTCGAGAAGGGGCTGCCGCCATCCTTCAGCTCGATGAGGCCCGCCGACTGGAGGACGAGCAGGCCGCGGGCCTGGTTCGTCGTGTCGTTGGGCACGATGACCGTCTCGCCCTCGGGGATGTCCTCGACGCTGTCGTACTTGTCGGAGTAGAGGCCGAGCGGGTAGATGGCCGTCGAGCCGATGGGCTGCAGGTCGTCTCCGGCCGAGACGTTGTAGTCGGCGAGGTAGAGGATGTGCTGGAACTGGTTGATGTCCAGCTCGCCCTCGCTGAGCGCAGGGTTGGGCTGCGTGTACTCGGTGAAGTCGACGATGTCGACGTAGATGCCCTCCTCCTCGGCCGCGGCCTCGAAGACGGCCCAGTAGGGCTCGCTCGCGCCGACGACGCCGAGCTGAACCGGGTCGGCCTCGGTTCCGCGGGTCTCCGCGGCGGGCTCTTCGGCGGCGTCGCCGCCACCGGAGGCGCAGCCGGCAACGGCCAGGAGGCCGACGACGGCGAGGGGTGCCAGAGTGCGAATGCGGAATGCCATGTGAAGCTCCTCGGGTGCAGGGATTCCACGGTAGGCAGACGCGCCGCCGACCCGCCAACCAGGCGACACAGAGTGCAACAGGATGGCCGTCCGCGCGGGTCAGCGGAACGGCGCTGCCACGGCGTTGCGGTGGTACTCGAAGATGATGCTCGTGCGCGTGGTCGCGACCGACGGCTGCGCGGAGAGATGGTCGACGACGAACTGCCGGACGTCCGATGCGCGCTCGACCGCGATGTGGACGAGGAAGTCGTCGGCGCCGCCGATGAAGAACAGCTGCACGACCTGCGGCAGGCGCCGCACCTCGTCGGCGAACGCGACGATGCTGTCGTGCCGCGACCCGGGGCGCAGCGTGACGCCGACCATCGCCTGCAGGCCGCGGCCGAGGCGCTCCTGGTCGACGCTGGCGTGGAAGCCGGTGATGACGCCGCGCTCGACGAGCGAGCGCATGCGGGCGTGAGCGGTCGAGGGCGCGATGTCGAGAGCCGCCGCGAGGTCGGCGTTCGTGATCCGCCCCTCGCGCTCGAGGATGGCGAGGATGCGGGCATCGAGGTCGTCGAGCCGCTCGGTTCGAACATCCTTCGATCGCGGGTCGCGTCCGGGGCCATCCATGAACGAAAGCGTAGTGACATCCGCTCTCTTTCCGAAGGATCTTCGGGACCGGATGACCTCGGGCGATGATCCTGCGAGCATCGAAGGAGAGCGGCTCACGAGGCCGCGCGCGCCGTCGACGGAGACCAGGAGCCCCACCATGCGCATCGGAATCCCCACCGAGATCAAGAACAACGAGAACCGCGTGGCCCTCACGCCGGCGGGCGCCGACGCCCTCGTCCATCGCGGTCACGAGGTGCTCGTGCAGGCGGGCGCGGGGGCCGGATCGCACTTCTCCGATGACGACTACCGCTCCGCGGGCGCCCGCATCGTCTCGGACGCGGAGACGGTGTGGGGCGACGCCGAGCTGCTCGTCAAGGTCAAGGAGCCGATCGCCTCGGAGTACGGCTACCTGCGCGACGACCTGACCCTTTTCGCCTACCTCCACCTCGCCGCCGACCAGCCGCTGACCGACGCGCTCATGGCGGCCGGCACGACGGCCGTCGCGTATGAGACGGTGCAGCTCGCCGACCGGTCGCTCCCGCTCCTCACGCCCATGAGCGAGGTCGCCGGACGCCTCTCGATCGCCGTCGGCGCCTATCACCTCACCCGGCCGCAGGGTGGCCGGGGGATGCTGCTCGGCGGCATCGCCGGCGCCCCGCGGGCCGAGGTCGTCGTCATCGGCGGCGGTGTCGCGGGCGAGCATGCCGCGGCGAGTGCGCTCGGCCTCGGCGCGCAGGTCACCGTCATCGACGTGAGCCTGCCGCGCCTGCGCGAGCTCGAGCACCGCTACGGCGGAGCCCTGCAGACGCGGCATTCGACGCGGTACGCGATCGGGGAGGCGCTCGAGCGCGCCGACCTCGTGATCGGATCGGTGCTCATCCCCGGGGCAGCGGCCCCCAAGCTCGTCACCGACGAGATGGTCGCCGCGATGAAGCCCGGATCGCTGCTCGTCGACATCGCGATCGACCAGGGCGGATGCTTCGAGGGCTCGCACGCGACGACGCACGACGACCCGACGTTCCCCGTGCACGACAGCCTCTTCTACTGCGTCGCGAACATGCCCGGCGCCGTGCCCGAGACGTCGACGCGTGCCCTGACGAACGCGACGCTGCCCTACATCGCCGCCATCGCCGACCGCGGCTGGCACGCGGCCGCGCAGGCCGACCCCGCTCTCGCGAAGGGGCTCAACGTGTTCGGCGGCTCCGTGACGAACGCGGGCGTCGCCTCGGCCTTCGGCTACGCACTCGCCAGCTGACCCCCGGCCGTCTTCCCGAGGCCGGTTCCATCGAGACTAGCCCCGGGCGTCGAGACCGGCGCACGGAGCACTAGCCTCGACGACGAGCGCTAGTCTCGCGGATGGGGCGGGCTCGCGAGCTCGTCGCTCGAACCGGCGTCGGCGGCGAGCTCGTCGACGAAGAGGCTCTCCTCGTCGATCGTCCTGTTCCGGTACGCCTGGCGGCCGACCATGTGCGCCGAGAGCGGCGCGGTCGCCATCTGGATGACGACGATCGGCACGAGCATCGCCACGGCCGCCCACGACCGCAGCGACAGCGCGGCCGCGATCGCGATGAGGAGGAGGCCCAGCACCTGGGGCTTCGTCGCGGCGTGAAGGCGCGACGGCACGTCGCGGAAGCGCAGGAGGCCGATCGCGGCCGTGAGGCACAGCAGCGCCCCCACCAGGACGAGAACGAGGGCCGTGGTGTCGAGGATCTCGTCGCCGCTCATCGGTCCTGCTCCTTCCGCGCGACGAAGCGGGCCACCGCGATCGAGCCGAAGACGCCGATCGCGGCGATGATGAGCATGATCGGCAGCGTGCGCGTGTGCTGGTTGATGACCGCTTCCGCGCCGAGAACGCACAGCACCATGCTCAGCAGCACGTCGCTCGCGACCGCGCGATCCAGGATCGACGGGCCCACGACCATCCGCACGATCGTGAGCGCGGCAGCGATCGCGAAGACCGCGAGGATGGCGATGACGAGCGGGTTCATCGGGCGCCTCCCTGCGCGATGCGGTCCTCGACGGCAGGTGCGCCGTCCCGGATGAGCGCGACATCCTCGCGCGAGCCGACCGCGCGCACGGCGCGCGCCTCCCAGCGGAGGGCGGACGCACGCTGGCTCTCGACATCCGCCGCCGAGCGGACGCCGATCACGTGCAGGTATAGCACGCGGTTCTCGCGATCGGCCTCGACGACGAGCGATCCCGGGATGAGCGACGTCGCGACCGCGGTGTGGGTCATCACGAGGTCGTCGTCGATGCGCAGCGGGACGCGGATGATCGCGGCGCCGGGCTGCCCGGGCGTCAGGGTCTGCCACGCCACGGTGAGCGCACCGCGGACGAGCGATGCGAGGAAGACGACGACGAAGACCACGCCGAACCAGATGTTGACGCGTCCCGAGAGCTCGGCCGTCGGCAGGCGGAACACGGTCGTCACGAACAGCGCGATGACGAGTCCCGTGACCGCGGCGAGCACCGTGAACTGGCCCCAGAGCAGCATCCAGAGCACGACGAGCCAGACGAAGAACGGAAGCTGCCGCCAGACCCGGCTGAGCAGGGTGCGGGGAGCTGCCGGGCTCATGCTCCGCCCTCCACGTCCTCGAGCTGGACGAGCGAGATCGGCTCGAGCAGCGACTGGCCGATCCGCTCGCAGACATCGTAGAGCGGGCCCGCGAAGACGGTCAGGCCCACCGTGACCGCGACCATCCCGACCGTCGCGGTCGTCATGATCCGCGGGATGACCCGGCGCTCGGTCTGCACACCCGCCGCGGGGGCGTCGGAGAGGTGCGAGATGCGGGCCTCGGTCTCGGTCGAGTCCTCCTCCTCGCGCCAGAACGCGAGGTTCCACGCGCGCATGAGGGCGTACAGCGTGAGCAGCGACGTGATGATGCCGCCCGCGATGACGACGTACATGAGCGGGGTGCCGACACGAGCGGCCGCCTCGAAGAGGGCGAACTTGCCGATGAAGCCCGAGAACGGCGGCAGGCCGCCGAGGTTGAGCGCGGGGATGAAGTACAGCGCCGCGAGCAGCGGCGCCGCCGCGAAGAGGCCCTTGACCTTGAGGATCGACGTCGACCCCGCGCGGCGCTCGATGAGGCCGACCGCGAGGAAGAGGGTCGTCTGCACCACGATGTGGTGGACCATGTAGTAGATCGTCGCCCCGACGGCCTCCTCGGTCGCGATCGCGAGCCCGAAGATCATGTAGCCGACGTGGCTCACGAGCGTGAACGAGAGGATGCGCTTGAGCTCAGCCTGCGCCACGGCGCCGAGGATGCCGACGAGCATCGTCGCGAGGGCGACGACGAGCAGCAGCGCGTTGATGTCGGAGTCGTGGAAGAGCTGGGTCTCGGTGCGGATGAGCGCGTACACGCCCACCTTGGTGAGGAGGCCCGCGAAGACGGCCGTGACCGGCGCGGGCGCGGTCGGGTACGAGTCGGGCAGCCAGAACGACAGCGGGAAGACGGCCGCCTTGATCGCGAACGCGAGCACGAGCAGCACGTGGATGACGAGCTGCACGTCGGCGGGGAGCTCGACCATCCGCTCGGCGATCTGCGCCATGTTCACGGTGCCGAGCGCGCCGTAGATCACGGCGATCGACGACAGGAAGAGGATCGACGACACGAGCGAGACGACGATGTAGACGACGCCCGAGCGGATCCGCGCCTTCGTGCCGCCGAGCGTGATGAGCACGTACGACGCGACGAGCAGGATCTCGAACCCCACGTAGAGGTTGAAGAGGTCTCCCGCGATGAAGGCGTTGAAGATGCCCGCCGCGAGGATGAGATACGACGGGTGGAAGATCGAGACGGGGGTCTCGTCGTCGCCGTCCGCCGCGCCCTGGCCGACCGAGAAGAGGAGGACGGCGAGGAGCACGACGCTCGACACGGCGACGAGAAGGGCCGCGAGCCGGTCGACGTACAGGACGATGCCGAACGGCAGCGGCCATCCGGCGACCGACACCGCGAGCGGCGTGCCGAGGTCGACCGCGATGAGGAGCACGACCGCGAGCACGAACGTCACGCTCAGCGTGAGGATCGACAGCGTCACCTGGAGGCGGCGCCGGCGGCCGAAGATGAGGGTCAGGGCCGCCCCGAGGAGCGGGATGGCGACGAGGAGCGGCACGAGGTTGCTCACGGGCTCTCCTCCCCTCGGTCGTCCTGATCGGCGCGGCGTCTGTATTCCGAATCCGGTATGTCGACGGGGGCGTCATCCTGCAGGCCCGGGGCATCCGCCGCGTGCAGGAGCGTGATGGGCGACGCGGCGACCCCGACGAAGTCGGTGACCGACTCGTCGCCGGTCTCCGCATCCTCCTCCTCGACCTCGAGCACGTCCTCCGTCTGGATCGCGCGCTCGCGCAGCGACAGGTCCTCCTCGTCGTCCTCGACCGTGTCGGCCCGGCCGAGCTGCCACGACCGGTAGATGAGCGCGAGGAGGAATGCGCTCACGGCGAAGGTGATGACGATCGCCGTGAGCATGAGGGCCTGCGGGAGGGGATCGCTCTGCGGCCCGTCGTCGCCGTAGAACGGCGAGACCCCGGGGTACCCCATGACGGTCAGCAGCAGGAGGTTCGTCGCGTTGCCGAGGAGCAGGAAGCCGATGAGCACGCGCGTGAGGCTCCGCTCGAGCATCGCGTAGACACCCGCTGCGTACAGGCCGGCCATGATCGCGATGAGCGTGAACGAGGTGGTCATCGGGTCACCGCCGTCTGCTCCTGGGCATCCTTCTCGGTGCGCAGCTGGCGGTCCACCTCGGCGCCGAGACTCCTCAGGACGTCGAGCACGAGCCCGATGACGACGAGGTAGACGCCGATGTCGAAGATCGTCGACGTGACGAACTCGACGTGGCCGACGAGCGGCAGATCGGCCTCCCAGACCCCGCGCGTGAGCGGGTCGAGCCCGAACAGCAGCGGCACGACCGCGGTCCCCACCGCGAGCACCATCCCGATGCCCAGCAGCTGGCCGGCGTCGCCCGGCGCCGCGACACCGAGCTCGTATCGCCCGCCGGCGATGTACCGCATGACGAGCGCCATGCCGGCGACGAGCCCGCCCGCGAATCCGCCGCCGGGCAGGTTGTGGCCGGCGAAGAGCAGATAGAGCGACACGACGATGATCGTGTGGAAGAGGATGCGCACGATCACCTCGAGCAGGATCGAGCGCGCCTCGCGGCTCATCCGCTGTCCGCCGACGAGCCACGCGCGCGGCCGGTCGCGGTTGGCGCTCGTCTCGGTGCGGATCCCATCCGTCGTCTCCACGAGCGGGCGTGTGCGGCCCGCCTTGCGCGCGGCCCGCGGGAGCTTCCGGGTCGTCGAGCGCAGCGTGTCGGAGCGGTGCGTGACGAACACGAGCGACGCGACGCCGGTCGCCGCGAGGACGAGCACCGAGAGCTCGCCCATCGTGTCCCACCCGCGCAGGTCGACGAGGGCGACGTTCACGATGTTCCGGCCGTGGCCGATCTCGTAGGCCATCTCGCCCCACGCCGTCGAGATCGGCTCGTGGATGCGCGCACTCGAGGCGAGGACGGCCACGACCGCCATCGTGATGCCGACCGCGATCGCGAGGACGGCGCGCGCCACGGGGGCCACCGAGTCGTTGTGGCTTCCGAGCCGAGACGGCAGTCGGCGCAGCACGAGCGCGAAGGCGATGAGGGTGATCGCCTCGACGAGCACCTGCGTGAGCGCGAGGTCGGGGGCTCCCTCGACCGCGAAGAGCACGACCATCCCGAGCCCCGTGACCGAGACGAGCACGACGCCCGTGTAGCGCTTCCGCGCGCGCACCGCGAGGATGCCCGCGGCGATCATGAGCGGTGCGGCGGCGAGCTGCACGGGGTGCTGCCACGCGTCGAGCGCGACGCGCCACTCGTGGCCGGCGAGGAGCACGGTCCCCTCCGCGGCGACGAACACGACGAAGATCGTCCCGACGTACAGGGGCAGCGACCCGCGCTGCGTGAGCGAGGTCACCGCGACCGACAGGCGGTCGACCGTGCGGGTCGTCGCGTAGTAGACGTCGGCCGCCTGGATGCGCAGGACGCGGCCCGATGCATCCCAGCCGGTGCGGCGCGCGACCCAGAAGACGCCGGCGCCCGCGACGATCGTCAGCAGCGACAGCAGGAGCGCGGGCTCGAGACCGTGCCAGAGCGCGAGGTGGTAGTGCCCGTCGCCCAGGGCGGTGTCGGCGTAGCCCGACAGGACGTCGTCGAGGAGCGGCGCGACGAGCCCGCCCGCGAGCGCGAGGGACGCGAGGATGAGCGGGGACGTGAGGAACCCGAGCGGCGGATCGGGCCAGTGCGTCTGCTCCCGCTGCGCGCCGCTCGCGTCGCGCTTCGTCCAGAACGCGCCCCAGACGAAGCGGATGCCGTACGCGAGCGTGAGCGCCGATCCGAGGACGACGCCGACGAGGGCGATGAGGCCCCAGACGTCGCCCGCAAGCGCCTCGTCGAGGAGCGCCGTGAAGGCGGCCTCCTTCGCCACGAACCCGAGGGTCGGCGGCAGGCCGGCCATCGTCGCGACGGCGACCATCGAGAGGGCGGCCATCGTCGGCGCCTGACGGCCGACACCGCTCAGCTCGTCAATGTCGCGCGTCGAGAGCTGACGGTCGATCACGCCGACGACGAGGAAGAGGGCCGACTTGAACAGCGCGTGCGAGAGGAGGAGCGCGACGCCCGCGAGCGCGGTGTCTCGCGCGCCGAAGCCGATCACCGTCGAGATGAACCCGAGCTGGCTCACGGTGCCGAACGCGAGGATGCGCTTGAGGTCGGTCTCGCGCAGCGCCTGGACGCCAGCGAGGATCATCGTCACGACGCCGAGCGTGACGACCACGGGGCGCCACGGATCGCTCTCGGCGAAGGCGGGGGCGAACCGGGCGAGCAGGTAGATGCCCGCCTTCACCATGGCGGCGGCGTGGAGGTAGGCGCTGACCGGAGTCGGCGCGGCCATCGCACCGGGAAGCCAGAAATGCAGGGGGAACAGCGCCGACTTGCTGACGGCGCCCACGAGCAGGAGCACGAGCGCCACATCGACGAGCGGGCCGGTCGGCGCGAGCTCGAGGATGCCCGACAGGCTCGTGGTGCCCGCGACCACGACGAGGATCACGACGCCGACGAACATGACGAGGCCGCCGAGCGTCGTCACGAGGAGTGCCTGCAGGGCAGCACGGCGGCTCGCGGCACGTGTGTGATAGTGCCCGATGAGGAGGTACGAGAGGATGCTCGTCATCTCCCAGAACATGACGAGCATGACGGCGTCGTCGGTCAGCACGAGCCCGTACATCGCCCCCGCGAAGGCGAGGAGCACCGCCGAGAAGCGGCCCAGACCCGACGTCTTGCCGCGGAAGTACACGCGGCAGTAGAGCATGACGAGCGCGCCCACGCCGGTCACGACCAGGGTCATGACCCAGCTCAGCGTGTCCATCCGCATCGAGAGCGCGACGTCGAGCGGCCCGATCCAGGTGTATGACTCGAACGGAATGGGGCCGTCGATCACACGGGGCGAGACGACCACCGCATGCACGAGCGCCGCGAGGGGGAAGAGGGCCGCGACCCAGAAGACCCGCGCTCCGAGCCACTTCGCCAGAACCGGAAGCAGAAGCGCTCCGCCCGCGAACATCGCCAGGAGCACGAGCATAGGCATCTCCTCTGGCTCGTCGCGCGCGGCGGGTCAGGTGCGGGGTTTCCCTCCATTCTAGGTGCCGATCCGCGTGATCCTGCCGAAAACCTGGGAAATGCCCTCTGCGGCATGCATCTTGAGGCGCTCCAGAGCCCCTCTCGACGGTTAGGCTCGTGCGGTGCGTCTCGTCATCGCCCGCTGCTCCGTCGACTACACCGGTCGACTCAATGCGCATCTGCCGCTCGCCACGCGCGTGCTCATGCACAAGGGCGATGGGAGCCTGCTCGTGCACTCGGACGGCGGCTCGTACAAGCCGCTCAACTGGATGAGCCCGCCCTGCCGTCTCGACGTCGTCGAGCCGGATGAGGAGCTCGCCTCGGCCGGGGTCGTGCAGGTGTGGAAGGTCACGCACAAGAAGACCGGCGACGCCCTGACGGTGCGCATCCACGAGGTGCTGAGCGACACGCAGCACGACCTCGGCGTCGACCCCGGCCTCATCAAGGACGGCGTCGAGGCCGACCTGCAGCGCCTGCTCGCCGAGCAGGTCGATCTCATCGCGACCGGCGCGACCCTCGTGCGCCGGGAGTACCCGACCGCGATCGGGCCCGTGGACCTCCTCGTGCGCGACTCGGCCGGCGTCGCGATCGCGGTCGAGGTGAAGCGCCGCGGCGACATCGACGGCGTCGAGCAGCTCACGCGGTACCTCGAGCTTCTCGGCCGCGACCCCCATCTCGCACCCGTGCAGGGGGTGTTCGCTGCCCAGGAGATCAAGCCGCAGGCCCGCGTGCTCGCCGAGGACCGCGGCATCCGCTGCCTGACCCTCGACTACGAGGAGATGAAAGGCATCGAGTCGGGCGTCCCCCGACTGTTCTGAAGCCGCTCCCCCGCCCAGGTCGCACTTCGCGGCCCCAAACCGGCCAATACAGACGCCAACTGCGACCTGAACAACCCCCTCTCCCGCCCAGGTCGCACTTCCCGGCCCCAAACCGGCCAACACCGACGCCGACTGCGACCTGAACAACCCCCTCCCCGCCCAGGTCGCACTTTCCGGCCCCAAACCGGCCAATACAGACGCCAACTGCGACCTGAACAACGACGGCCGCAGTCCGCCCGGCGAGACGGACCAGCCCCTAGGCCCGGCGCAGGCGCAGGGTCACGAGCTCGAACGGCCGCAGCTCCAGAGCAAGTGGATCGCCCGACCCGGGCTCCAGCGCGCGCTCGAGGAGGTCCGTCCGCCGCGCCTCGGCGACCGCGAACCCCGGCACGAGCCGGCCCGAGGCACGCGCCCCGCGGGCTTCGTACAGGCGCACGACGACGTCCCCAGACCCGTCCTCCGCGAGCTTGACCGCCTCGACGAGGATCGAGGGCGCTCCGTCGATCCTCACGATCGGCTCGACGGGGCGACCGCGCCGGATGCGCGGTGGCAGGTTGAGCCGGTAGCCCTCTGCCGCCGCGTCGAGGACCCCGCCGGTCGACACCGCATGGCGGAAGACGTGCACGCCCTGGTCGGCCTCGGGGTCGGGGAACACCGGCGCCCGCAGCAGCGACTCCCGCACGCGCGTCGCGCCGCCCCCGCCGGCGCGCGTGCGGCGCGTCACGTCGTGGCCGTACACGCGGTCGTTCGCGACGGTGACGCCGAAGCCGGGCTCGTCCACGTGCAGCCATCGATGCGCCACGGTCTCGAACCGCGCGGCATCCCACGACGTGTTGGCGTGGATCGGGCGGCGGATGTGTCCGAACTGGATCTCCGACGCCGCCGTGTCGGCCAGCACGTCGACGTCGAACGCGAGCTTGAGGAGCTTCTGCCGCTCGTGCCAGTCGACCGTCGTCTCGATGTCGAGCGCGGCGCCGTGCGGGGCGATCCGCAGGCGCTGCACGACGGAGGACCTCCCCACCTCGCGCTCGACGACGACCGCGTTCCCCTCGATCCGGATGGCCGCGGTGCGGGCGGGCGCGAGCGGGGTGCGGTTGAAGTGGTGGTCGATGTCCCACGCGTCCCACTGGTTCGGGGTGTCGCGGAACAGCTGCAGCACGTTGCCGCGCCCCTCGGGCGGCACGACCTCGCGACCGGCTCGGCGGTCGACGAACGACACGATCTCGCCGTCGGCGTCGATCACGACCCGGAGGGCGTCCGACTCGAGCACGTACCCGCCGTCGGCCTCGCGCACGGATGAGCCCGCGCCATCCGCTCGTGTCGGCGCTGCGGCGAGCGCCGGCGCCCCGTGGAGCGCGATGGGCGCCGCGTTGAACACGACCTCCTCGTCGCCGTCGCCCGCGAGCACGTCGAGCGCGTCGGCGATGAGCGCCTCGAGGTCGTCGGCCACGCGCGCGTAGTTCTCCTCGGCCTGCTGGTGCACCCAGGCGATCGACGAGCCGGGCAGGATGTCGTGGAACTGCTGCAGGAGCACGGTCTCCCATGCGCGGCGAAGGGCATCGGTCGGATACGGCGCCCCGTGCCGCACGGTCGCGACGGTCGCCCACAGCTCGGCCTCGCGCAGGAGGTGCTCGCTGCGCCGGTTGCCCGCCTTCGTGCGCGCCTGCGACGTGTACGTGCCGCGGTGGAACTCGAGGTAGAGCTCGCCCGACCAGGTCGCCGGCGACGGATGGCCCGCGCGGGCCTGCGCGAAGAAGGCGTCGGGGCGCAGGAAGTCGACGCGAGGCGACCCCTCGAGGTCGCGCTTGCGGAGGCCGGTCTCGATCATCTCGCGCGTGGGCCCTCCCCCGCCGTCGCCGTAGCCGAACGGCACGAGCGACAGATCGCTGATCCCGCGCTCGGCGTTCTGGCGCTCGGCGCGCGCGAGGTCTACCGCGCCGAGGTCGGAGTTGTACGTGTCGACAGGAGGGAAGTGCGTGAACACGCGGGTGCCGTCGACGCCCTCCCACAGGAAGGTGTGATGCGGCATGACGTTCGTCTCGTTCCACGAGATCTTCTGGGTGAGGAAGTTCTCCGATCCCGATGCCGCGACGATCTGCGGCAGCGCACCGGAGTATCCGAAGGAGTCCGGCAGCCACACCTCGGTCGTCTCGACCCCCAGCTCGCGCAGGAAGAACCCCTTGCCCGCGACGAACTGGCGAGCGAGCGCCTCGCCGCCCGGCATGTTCGTGTCGGATTCGACCCACATGCCGCCCACCGGCGCCCACCTCCCCTCGGCGACGCGCTCGCGGATGCGCGCGAAGAGCTCGGGATAGTGCTCCTTCATCCACGCGTACTGCTGCGCCGACGACGCCGCGAACACGAAGTCGGGGTAGCGGTCCATGAGGTCGAGGACGTTCGAGAACGTCCTCGCGCACTTGCGGATGGTCTCGCGCACGGGCCAGAGCCAGGCCGAGTCGATGTGCGCATGGCCGACCGCCGCGACCCGGTGCGTCGAGGCGGGGGATGCCGCGGCGAGCGCGGGCGCGAGCGCCTCCCTCGCGAGCGCCGCGGTCCCCGGGACGTCGTCCGGGTCGAGGGCGTCGGAGGCCCGCTCGAGGGCGCGGAGCAGGCCCGCGCGCCGCGTCGACCGCTCGGGAAGCACGGCGAGGAGGCCCTCGAGTGTCGACCAGTCCCGCTCGAGCGCCGCGACCTCGCGATCGCGCAGCACGAGGCGCACGCCCCCGAAGCGGTACAGCGGGTCGCTCCCCGCCGTCGCCTTGTCGCCGAGCGCCGTCGGGCGGAACTCCCAGTCCGACCCCACGTCGGGGTTCGAGGCCGCCTCGATGAGCACGTCGACCTGCGCGGCTGCCGCATCGACGGCGACCCAGTCGTTGCGCGGCTCGAGTCCCTTGAGCACACTCCCCTCGGGCGTGTAGACGAGGCCCTCGCACTGGAAGCCGGGTTGCCCCGCGATGAACCCGAGATCCACGACGAGCTCGATGTCGTGCGTCCCCGCCTGCGCGCGCTCGCGCCATCCGCTCGGCACCTCCGCGCGCACGCGGAACCAGGTGGTGCCCCACGGGCGCCCCCATGCGTCGCCCGATGCGATCGGCCTGAAGCCGTCGCGCGGCACAGCAGCGAACGGCACCGGCTCGTCCGGCGCCTCCCACGCATCGACCTCGATCGGCGCCTGCTCGGCGCGGATGGCCGGGGCGATGCGATCGCGGTAGGTGCGGGCGATGCGGCTCGCGATCAGGGCGGAGTCATCGTGCATGGGGGTTCCTTTCCGAAGTGTGGGTCAGCCCTTGACCGCGCCGGCGAGAGCGAATGATCCGCCCGAGAGCCGTGTGACGAGGACGTACAGCGCGAGGACGGGGAGCGAGTAGATGAGGGAGAACGCCGCGAGCTGCCCGTAGGCGACCGCGCCGTACTGCCCGAAGAAGGCGAAGATGCTCACGGCGGCCGGCTGGCGGTCTGGGCTCAGCAGCAGCACGAACGGGACGAAGAAGTTCCCCCAGGCCTGCATGAACACGAAGATGAAGACGACTCCGATGCCCGAGCGCATGAGCGGCATGACGACGCGCGTGAGGGTGGTCAGCATCGATGCGCCATCGACCCACGCGGCCTCCTCGAGCGAGATCGGCACGGAGTCCATGAAGTTCTTTGTCATCCAGATCGCCATCGGGAGGGACGTCGCCGCGAGGAACAGGACCGTTCCGAGGACGGAGTCGATGAGGTTGAACCACACGAACAGCATGTAGACGGGCACCATCATCGCGGTGATCGGCAGACAGGTGCCGAAGAGCACGCCGTAGAGGAACGGCTGGTTGATGCGCAGCCGGTACCTCGAGAGCGGATAAGCCGCGAGGACGGCGACGATCACGGTGATGATCGCGCATCCTCCCGACAGGATGACGCTGTTCAGCAGCGGTCGGAAGGCGAGCTCGGGCGTGAGGACCGCCGTGAAGTTCTCGAGCGTCCATTCCGCAGGGATCGCGACCGACAGCGTGGCGGACCGGTCGAACGAGGCGAGCAGGAGCCACCCCATCGGGAGGAGGAAGGCGACGCCGATCACGACCAGGATGAGGTTGGCCGTGAGGCGCAGCCCGCGTCCTCGCGGCGACGTCAGTGCGAGCGTCATCGGTCTGCCTCCGGTCGCAGAGCACGGATGTACACGATCGAGAAGATGCCTCCGACGACGAGCAGGATGGTCGCGATCGCGGTCCCGAAGCCGAGCTCGGAGAACTTGAACGCCTCCTGGTAGGCGAGGACGGGGAGCGTCGACGAGGAGGTGCCGGGGCCGCCCCCGGTCATCACGTAGATGAGCGTGAAGACGGACAGCGTCTGCAGGGTGGTGAGCATGAGGTTGGTCGAGATGCTCCGTCGGATCATCGGCACCGTGATGTAGGCGAAGCGCTGCCATCCGCGCGCGCCGTCCACCTCGGCCGACTCGGTGATCTCCGGCGGCACCTCGGCGAGCGCCGCCGAGTACACGAGCATCGAGAACGCGGTGCCGCGCCAGATGTTTGCGAGGATGACCGAGAGCATCGGCGCGTCGTACAGCCAGGACGGACCCTCGACGCCGACCAGCCCGAGCAGCGCGTTGAGCGTCCCGTCCTGCGCGAAGAACGCGTACGCCGCGAACGACGCGACGATCTCGGGGAGCACCCAGGCGCCGACCACGATCGTCGCCACCACGCCCCGCACGATGGCGGCCGACGAGCGCATCGCGAGCGCGAGGATCATCCCGAGAACGTTCTGGCCGATGATCGCCGAGCCGATGAGGAAGACGAGCGTGAGGACGACCGACTGCGGGAAGTCCGGATCGGAGAAGAGATCGATGTAGTTCTGGAATCCGACGAACTCGACGTCTCGCGCGGCGGCGCCCCTCAGAGCCGCGTTCGTGAAGGCCCCGTAGAACGAGCTGATCACGGGCCCGAGCAGGAACACCGCGAGGAGCACGACGGCGGGCAGAAGCGGGAGCGCGCGCACCGCGTCGCGACGGAGCCGCCCGCGCGGCGGGCGGGGACCGCCCCGTCGTCGGCGCGGGTCCACGCCGACGACGAGAGCGGTCTCGGACAGGACGTCAGCCATCCTGCGTGTTCTCCTCGCCCACGATGTCGACGACCGCCGCGTCGTACGCGGCCGCGGCTTCCTCGGGCGTCTGCTGCCCCGTCATGACCGCCTCCATGGCCACGGTGATCTCGTTCGAGATCTGCGCGTAGTCGCTCGTCGCCGGGCGGTAGTGCGTGACGTCCACGAGCGAGGAGAAGAACTCGAACGACTCGTTCGCTGCGGTGTACTCCGGGTCGTCGGCGACGTCGGAGCGCACCGCGATCTGGCTCGCCGCGATGTCGTATGTCTGCGAGTTCTCCTTGTTCAGCGCGAGTGCGATGAAGTCCCACGCCGCATCGGGATTGTCCGTTCCCGACCCCATGGCGAGAGTCCATCCGCCCGACATGCTCGTCGCTCCCGGCTCTTGGCCGTTCTGCGTGGGCATCGGCGCCTGGCCCATCACCTCGCTCCACTCCGGCCACGGAGCGGTTCCGGTCTCGAGCCACGTGCCGCTCAGCCAGGAGCCGTCGAGCGCGATCGCCAGCTTGCCCTGCGGCAGCCATTCGGCCGCGACCTTCGTCCCCACGTTCGTATCGAGCGCCTCCTGCGGCGTCGGGCCGAGCTCTCCCTGGTAGACGTCAGCGATGAACTGCAGCGCGTCGACGAACCCCTGGGAGCCGGTCACCCACTTCGAGGTCTCCGTGTCGTAGAGCGTGTCGTCGGTGCCGTAGAGGAGCATCTCGAACCCCTGCATGGCCGCGGCCTCCCCCTGGGGCTTGCCGGCGTACACGTTGAGCGGGATGACGTCGGGGATCGACTCCTTGATCGTCTGCGCTGCGTCGAGGACGTCCTGCCAGGTCTTGGGCTCCCACGGGACCGGCAGCCCGGCCTGCGCGAACAGCTCGGTGCTGTACCAGAGTGCGCGCGTGTCCGTTCCCATCGGGATCCCGTAGATCTTCCCGTCGTCGCCGAGCCCCGCCTGCTTCGCGTTGTCGAAGAACTGGTCCCAGTCGTCCCACTCCGCCACGTAGTCGTCGAGAGGAGCCAGATAGCCGGCGTCCACGTCGGACTTGATCATGAAGGTGTCCTCGTACATGACGTCCGGCGCCGTGGCGGGCGACTGGTTCATGAGAGCGAGCTTCGTGAAGTAGTCGTTCTGCTGTGCCTCGATCGGCACGAGCTCGACCGTGACGCCCTCGTGCGCCTCCTCGTAGTCCGCCTTCACGTCCTGGAGGAGGTCGTCGAGCTGGGTGAACGTCCCGAACTTCTGGTACGCGACGCGGATCGTGTCCGCATCGCCGCCTGCCTCGCCGCCTCCGCAGCCGGAGAGCAGCAGCGCGCCAACCCCCAGCAGTGCCAGCGACGTCGTCGTCCTGCGCATCATGAGACTCCCTTGTCCGCATCGGCCGACGCGTCGGTGCGCGGCCGCTTCGAGAATTAATAAATCGTCTTGGTTTACTAAAGTCAAGGTGCTCGCGGGGATGCCCTCCTGCGAGGTCGATACTGGAGACGGAGGTGCGGCCCATGATGCGACGCGGCGCGAACCTGCCGTCGATCGGCGAGTTCAATCAATCCGTCGTGCTCGACGTCATCCGCGTGGCGCCGACGGGGGTGAGCCGCGTCGAGATCGCGGCGCAGACCGGTCTGTCGTCGCAGACGGTGACGAACGTCGCCCGGCGCCTCCTCGCCGACGGGCTCATCCGCGAGGGCGAGCGGCTCGCGACCGGCCCGGGGAAGCCGCGCACCTCGCTTCATCTCGTTCCCGGGGCGCGCACCGCGGTCGGCATCCACCTCGATCCGTCGTTCATCACGTACACCGTCGTGGATCTCGCCGGTTCGGTGATCGCGCGAGCGGCGACCCCGACGCCGCCCGTGCTCTCGCCCGCCGACGTCATCGAGAGCATGCGGCTCTCGGTAGAGCGGCTCCTCGGCGAGGCCGATATCGACCGCGCCCGGCTGCTCGGCATCGGAATCGCCGCGCCCGGCCCTCTCGACCTCGAACGCGGAACCGTCGACAACCCGCCGCTGCTCCCCGGGTGGAACGGGGTGCCCCTGAGGGACGCGCTTGGCGACGCGCTCGGACTTCCCGTCGCACTCGAGAAGGATGTGACCGCCGCGACCATCGGCGAGCTCTGGTCCGGCCAGGACAGCGTGCGAGACGACTTCGCCGTCTTCTACGTCGGCACAGGCGTGGGTCTCGGCGTCGCACTGGACCACAGCGTCCGGCGCGGGGCCACATCGAATCTGGGAGACATCGGCCACCTCCGGGTGTCGCACGAGGGCGTCGTCTGCGCATGCGGGAACCGCGGCTGCCTCGGAGAGAACATCGCACCGGCCCGCCTCGTGAGCGACGCCGTGCGCGGAGGGATCATCCCGCACGTGGACCACGCCGATCACGGCGCGATCGCCGCCGCGTACGCCGACGTCTGCGCCGCCGGCGCCTCCGACGAGCGGGCGGCGCGCCTCCTCGAGCAGATCGCCGTCGACATCGCCACAGCGGCCGTCGCGGTCGCGAACCTCCTCGACCTCAGCGACATCGTCTTCAGCGGAGCGTTCTGGAACCACCTCGCGCCTGTCGTCCTCCCGGAGGTCCGGCGGCTCATCGCCGGCTCTCGCGCATACGTCCTGCCGCATGCGCTCCGCGTGTCGACCTCGTCCCTCGGCTCCGATGCGACCGCCATCGGGGCCGGGTGCCAGGTGCTCAGCTCAGCCTTCGCGCCGTCCGCTGCGCCTCTCGTGCGTCCCGCGCCTGCCTGACGTTTTCGTCGGTGCTGCGACGGGCCGCGGATAGGGTGGGGAGCATGGCGCCCGAGATCTCCCCCTGGTCCTGCATCCTCTGGGACGTCGACGGGACCGTCGCCGACGCATCCGCCGGGATCCTCCCCCGCATCACGCAGGTCCTCACCGACCTCGGCCGGACCCCGCCCGGCCCCGACGAGCTGTCGGCCTGGATCGGCCCGCCCATGCTCGAGTCGTTCCAGGTGCGCGGCATGCTGAGCCCCGAGGAGGCCGTCGACGCCGTCGCGCGCTACCGCGAGCTCGCCGCACGCGAGGGCTACGCCGAGTCGGTCGCGCTGTACCCCGGCGTCGCCGACCTCATCCATGCCGTGAACGCCGCGGGCGTTCCGCAGGCGACCGCGAGCACGAAGCCCGAGAATCAGGTGATCGCGATCCTCGAGCACTACGGGCTCGCCGGCTGCTTCACCTCGATCACGGGCGCGTCCTCCGACGCTGACTCACTCGACACGAAGGCCACCGTGCTCGCGAAGGCGCTCGAGCGGCTGAAGGAGGCGGGGGTCGACACGTCGCACCCCGTGCTCATCGGCGACCGCCACCACGACGTCGACGGCGCCACGGAGCACGGCCTTCCCGTCATCTTCGTCCGATGGGGCTTCGGCACCCCGGGCGAGGAGGAGGGCGCGATCGCGGTCGTCGACGACATCGACCAGCTGCGGCCGCTTCTCCTGTCCGAGCAGTCCGAGCAGTCCGACGCCGCCTAGCCCGCCGCCGTGTTCGACGACTTCGACATCGAGCTCGAGACCGTCCTGGCGTGGGTCCTGCCCGCCCTCGCGGTCTTCGCGGGGGCCGCGCTCGTCGTCGTGCTGACGGTGTGGATCGTCAAGCGCGCCCGTCGGGGTCGCCGGGCGCGTGCACGGGCGGCGACCGCCCTGGACGGCGTCGGCACGAAGCTCGTCGCACTCGACGACGCGGTGGACGAGCTCGAGCTCGAGCTGCAGCTCTCGGGAGCCCTGTACGGCGGCGACCCGCCGCCCACGCTGCGCCGGTCGCGCATGACCGCGCAGCACACGCGCGACGATGCGTTCGGCGAGTACCGCGCGCTGCGCGAGTCGACCGAGCTTCCCGCACGCGTCCGCCGAGCCGCGCGCGCCCTCACGGCGCGCCTCGACAGAGCGCTGCAGGCCGTCGAGGCTGCACGCGGCGAGCACAGCGCCTGGATCGCCTCGCACGTGACGGCGGCCGAGCAGGTGGCGTCCGCCCGCGAGCGCCTCGCGGGCGTCACCGAGCGGATGGGCGACCCCTCGGCGCTCCTCGACGACCTCGCGGCACGCGCGGATCGGTCGGAGTGGGACGACGCCGCGGGCGCGGCGGACGACGCCCGAGCGGCGCTCGAGGATGCGCGCCGCCTGCTCGACGAGGCGGAGCGAGCAGCCCAGGACCCGTCGCGATCAGCTCTGGCCGATCTCGCGGAGGCCGAGCGCCGACTCCGCACGGCCGAGCAGCGGTCGCGCGCGCTCGAGGAGCGCCACCGCATCGTGCTGCAGGCGGCGCAGGCGGTGCGCGGCGAGCTCGACGCCGCCGCGGCGGCCATCCGCTCGGCCACGGGCATCCGCGCGGCGCTCGAGCCATCCGATGCCGAGCGCCTCGGGCGCGAGATCGAGCGGGCGGCCGACGAGCTCGATCGGCTGCGGGCGGAGGCGGAGCGCCGGCCCGTCGCGACGAACGAGGGCGTCGCCCGTCTGCGCGACCGTCTCGACATGGCCCTCGCGGATGCCCGCACGGCGCAGCAGCGGCTGCTCGGCGCTCGCAGCGCCCTCCCCGGCACCCTGGCCGCCGCACGCTCGGCGCTCGCCCGGGCGGAGACGGCGGTGGGTCACGGCGCGTCGCTCGAGGCGCGGGTGCGGCTCGACGCCGCCCGCGCGGAACTCGCCCAGGCGCGGCAGACCGTCGACCCGGTGGAGGCTCTCGACGACGCGCGCCGCGCCATCCGCCATGCCGAGGACGCGAAGGCGCTCGCGGACCACGACCGCGCGAGCGCCTGACCGCCGGCCCGTCCGGGCAGACGGAAGGGCCCGTGCGAGCTGGTCGCACGGGCCCTTCGAACGCTGTGGGTTACAGCGGGCGGATGTTCTCCGCCTGGAGGCCCTTGGGGCCCTGGGCGATTTCGAACTCCACGCGCTGGTTCTCTTCGAGCGAGCGGTAGCCGCTCGCGCTGATCGCGGTGTAGTGCGCGAAGACGTCAGAGCCGCCCTCGTCAGGAGCGATGAAGCCGAAGCCCTTCTCCGAGTTGAACCACTTGACGGTGCCTTGCGTGCTCATGTACTGCCGTTCTTCTTGATGGGTGCCGATGCAGATTTCGCGCCGACCGAGGCCCACGCTACGGGAGTCGAGCCGAAATGGATAGGGCCATCTGCCGAATGACGAAGATGGTCGGCAGATGGCCAGGAAAGGAATCAGCCCTCATCGACTAGGGGGGATAGCGATGAGGGCTGGACGACCGAGAGGGACGTCTGCGAACACGATACTGCATTTGTCCCCCAAATGGGGGACAAAATCGAGATTCATCAGATCGTGATCTTGCACCCACCGGGGGCCTGCGACGGCCCTTGTTTCTCGGGCTCAGGCCCGCTGTTCTCGAGGCCAGGACACCGTGTCTCAGGTGGTGCCCGAACGACGGCCGGATAACCACACCACGCGAGACACGGGCACCCCGCAAGGCGCCCATGTCTCACCCGTCGCCGGAATCACCCCCGGATAACCACACCACGCGAGACACGGGCACCCCACCGCCAACACACCCCGCAACAGCGCCCCACCGCGTCGACGCGCAGGACCCCGCGCCCTCACAGCAGGGCGCGGGGTCCGGATGGTCGCGGTGCGATGCGGGTCAGAGCCCCTGGGCCACGCGGTAGTAGACGGCGTTCCAGCGCAGCTCGCGCTCGAAGCCGGCGAGCGTCGTGTCGTCGTCGATCGTGACGAGCTCGACGCCCGACATCTTCGCGAAGTCGCGGAAGACCTCCACGCCGACCTGCGTCGACATCACCGTGTGGTGCGCGGCGCCGGCGGCGAGCCACGCGGCCGCCGAGGTGTGGAAGTCGGGCGCGGGCTTCCACAGCGCGTGCCCGACCGGCAGCTTCGGCATGGGCGCGGGGAGCTCGACGTTCTCGACGACGTTCGCGACGAGTCGGAAGCGGTCGCGCAGGTCGCTCATCGCGACGACGACGGCCGGGCCGGGGTCGGCGGTGAAGACGAGGCGCACGGGGTCCTCGCGGTCGCCGATGCCGAGCGGGTGCACCTCGAGGCGCGGCTTCGCCGTCGTGAGCGACGGGCTGACCTCGAGCATGTGCGCACCGAGGATGAGCTCGTTGCCGGGCTCGAGGTGGTAGGTGTAGTCCTCCATGAGGCTCGCGCCACCGGGGAGGCCCGCGCCCATGACGGCCGCGAGGCGCACGAGGACCGCGGTCTTCCAGTCGCCCTCGGCCCCGAAGCCGTAGCCGTCGGCCATGAGGCGCTGCACGGCGAGACCCGGGAGCTGACGGAGACCGCCGAGGTCCTCGAACGACGTCGTGAACGCGCTGAAGCCGCCCGCCTCGAGGAACGACCGCAGGCCGAGCTCGATCTTGGCGCCGTAGCGCAGCGACTCGGCGCGCTCCCCGCCCGGGCGGAGCTCCTCGGCCACGTCGTAGAGCTCGAGGTACTCGTCGACGAGCGCGTCGACGTCGGCCTCGCTCGCCGCGTCGACGGCCTCGACGAGATCGTTCACGCCCCACGTGTTGACCTGCACGCCGAGGCGGATCTCCGCCTCGGTCTTGTCGCCCTCGGTGACGGCGACGAAGCGCATGTTGTCGCCGAAGCGCGCGAGCTTGAGACCCTGCGCGGCCGCGCGGCCGGCAGCCGCACGCGCCCACACGCCGACGCGCGCGGTGACCTTGGGGTCGCTCACGTGGCCGACCACGGTCGTCCGCGGAATGCCGAGTCGCGTCTCGATGTACCCGAACTCGCGGTCGCCGTGCGCGGCCTGGTTGAGGTTCATGAAGTCGAAGTCGATGTCGGCGTACGGCAGGTCGACGTTCACCTGCGTGTGCAGGTGGAGGAGCGGCTTCTGGAGCGCGTTCAGGCCCGAGATCCACATCTTCGCCGGGCTGAACGTGTGCATCCACGCGATGAGGCCGATGACGTTGTCGTCGGAGCTGGCCTCGAGCACGATGCGGCGGATCTCGTCCGATCCCGTGAGGACGGGCTTCCAGACCACTCGGACCGGGACATCCGGCGAGTCCACGAGGCCCTGCGCGACCTGCTGCGACTGCTCGGCCACCTGGCGGAGCGTCTCCTCGCCGTAGAGGTGCTGGCTCCCCGTGAGGAACCAGACCTCGTGCTGTGCGAGATCCGGGATGATGCTGCGGCTCATCGGTTCATGCCTCCCTGCGGCGTCTGGCCGTACACGTTCTGATAGCGGTTGTAGAGGTGGTCGATCTTCTCCTGCGGGATCGGCACCGGCTCGCCCAGCTGGCGGGCGATGTGGATGCTGCGCGCGGCATCCTCGACCATGACCGCCGCCTTGACGGCGTCCTTCGCGTCCTTGCCGATCGTGAAGGGGCCGTGGTTCTGCATGAGGACGGCGCGCGAGCGGTGCCCCCGCAGCGTCTCGACGATGCCGCGGCCGATCGAGTCGTCGCCGATGACCGCGAACGGCCCGATCGGGATCTCTCCGCCGAACTCGTCGGCCATGCCCGTGATCACGCAGGGGATGGGCTCGGCGCGGGCGGCCCACGCGACGGCGTAGGTCGAGTGCGTGTGCACGACCCCGCCGACCTCGGGCATATTCCGATACACGTATGCGTGCGCGGCGGTGTCGCTCGAGGGGCTGCGCTCCGAGCCGGGGGTGCCCTCGATGACGTCGCCGTCGAGGTCGCACAGGATCATGTTCTCGGGCGCGAGCTCGTCGTAGCTCACACCCGACGGCTTGATGACGAACAGGTCGGCGCCGGGCACGCGGCCCGAGACGTTGCCGCCGGTCCACACGACGAGACCGTAGCGCGTGAGCTCGCCGTGGAGCTTCGCGACGTCGGCGCGGACGCGGTCGATCGAGGCCTGGACCTCGGGGCTGAAGTCGGTCATGTCGTTCCTCGCTCTCAGGAGTCGGCAGGCGACGCGGACACGGCGGAGACGGCGGCCGCCTCGGCCGCGAGCCCCGCGCGCCAGCGCTGCAGGTAGGTGTCGAAGGCGGCGACGTCGGCCGCCTCCGGGACGATGGTCTCGGCCGACGCGCTCGCGAAGAGCTCCTCGTCGAGCCAGGTCGAGAGGTCGCGGCCCGACGCGGAGCCGTCGATGACCGCGCGGCGGTACTGGCCGAGGACCGCGATCCCCCAGGCCCCGCCCTCGCTCGCGGTCTCGGCGACCGAGACGGGGGCGCCGATGGCGGCCGCGAGGATGCGCTGCGCGACGCCGCGCGTGCGGAACATGCCGCCGTGCGCGCGCATCTCCTCGATCGCGACGCCCTCGTCGGTCAGCGTCCGCATGCCGAGGCTCAGGGTGGCGAATGCGCCCTGCAGCTGCGCGCGCGCGAAGCCCGCGAGGGTCAGTCGCGCGTCGGGCGTGCGCACGAACATCGGCCGTCCCTCGGTGAGACCCGCGATGGGCTCGCCCGAGAGGAAGTTGTAGACGAGCATCCCGCTGTCGGCCTCGGCCTCGAGCGCCGCGCCGAGGAACGCCTCGAAGACCGCATCGGGCGCCGACGGATGGCCGAGCGCGGCCGCGAACTCGCCGAGGACATCCGCCCAGGCGTTGAGCTCGCTCGCGCCGTTGTTGCAGTGGACCATCGCGACCGCGTCGCCCGCGGGGGTCGTGACAATGTCGATCTCCTCGTGCGGAGTGCGCGGGCCCTCCTCGAGGACGACCATCGCGAAGATGCTCGTGCCGGCGCTGACGTTGCCCGTGCGCGGCGCGACGGCGCCGGTGGCGACCATGCCCGTGCCCGCGTCGCCCTCGGGCGGGCAGAGCGGGATGCCCGGCTGCAGCGCCCCCGACTCGTCGAGGAGAGCGGCGCCGTCGGCCGTGAGGGTACCGGCGTCCTCGCCCGCGCTCAGCACCTCGGGCAGCGCGTCGGCGATCCGCAGCCCCTCCGCGCCGTGCTCGGCGGCGAGGCGGTCGAAGGTGCTCAGCATCGTCGCGTCGTACGTGCCGGTCGCGGTGTCGATCGGGAACATCCCCGACGCGTCGCCCACGCCGAGCACGCGGCGCCCCGTGAGCAGCTCGTGCACGTAGCCCGCGAGGGTCGTGATCGCGTGCACGCGGGGCACATGCTCCTCGCGGTCGAGGACGGCCTGGTGGAGGTGCGCGACCGACCAGCGCAGCGGGATCGCGAAGGCGAAGGCCTCGCTGAGCTCCGCCGCCGCGGGCCCCGTGTTCGTGTTGCGCCACGTGCGGAACGGCACGAGCAGCTCCCCCTCCGCGTCGAACGCGAGGTAGCCGTGCATCATCGCGGAGACGCCGATCGCGGCGAAGGTCGAGGGCTTCGCACCGTGGTCGCGCTCGACGTTCTCCGCGAGCTCGCGGTACGCGGCGCGCACGCCCGCGCGGACGTCGTCAAGCGAGTACGTCCACAGCCCGTCGACGAGCTGGTTCTCCCACGTGAAGCCGCCCGTCGCGAGCGTCGTTCCGTCCGGTGCGACGAGGCACGCCTTGATGCGGGTCGACCCCAGTTCGATCCCGAGCGACGCCTGCGCGATTGCATCCGACATCTGTCCTCCTCGACGCGTCCATGACCGCGGATGTGAGCGCTCACATTGATGTGTGCGGTTCAGATTACCGCGCACGAGGGCCATCCGCAATCGCCGGATGGCCGGGGCTGGCTCCCGGGCTGTCAGCCCCGGCGCGGAGAGGCGGTCGACCCGCGCACGATGAGGCGCGGCGCGACCGCGGCCGGGGCGGTCGCCTCGCCCCCGTCGAGACGCCCGTCGAGACGCCCGTCGAGACGCGCGACGAGGCGCGCGACGGCGAGCCTCCCGATCTCGGCGAAGTCCTGGTGCGCCGTGGTGAGCGGCGGGAGGCAATGCGCGGCCTCGGGGATGTCGTCGAACCCCGTCACGCTCACGTCGTCGGGCACACGCAGCCCGCGGTCGGACAGGCCGTGGATGATCCCGAGCGCCATCTGGTCGTTGCCCGCGACGATCGCGGTCGTCTCCGGCGCGATCGCCGCGGCGAGCGCGTAGCCCGCATCGGCCGTCCAGTCGCCCTCGAGCGTCGGGAGCGGCGCGAGTCCGCGCTCGCGCGCCGTGCGCTCGAAAGCGGCGCGACGCAGATCGGCCTCGATGTATCCCGCCGGACCGGCGACATGCTGGATGGCCGTGTGCCCCAGGCCGCGGAGGTGGTCGACGAGCGCGCCGACGCCGGCGAGCTGGTCGACGGCCACGGCGTCGGGGCCCTCGCCGCCCGCCTGCAGGGTGAGGACGGGCAGGTCGACGCCCTCGAGCTCGGCCAGCATCACCCGGTAGGGCGTGATCGCCACAAGCGCCTCGACCGAGTGATCGAGGAGGAACTCGACGCCCGCCCGCACGGCGTCGGGCTCGGGCACGACGCTCGTCACGAGCGGCCGGTACCCGGCGTCGCGCACCGCGTGCTCGACCGCGAGCAGGGTGCTGACCGGCCCGAACCCGGCCGTCGCCGGCGTGAGCACCCCGATCGACCCCGTGCGGCTCGTCGCGAGGGTGCGTGCGGCGACGCTGCGCCGGTAGCCGAGCTCGCGGATGGCGTCGAGCACCTTCTCGCGCGTGGCCGGCCGGATGCCCTCGAAGTCGTTCAGCACGCGCGAGACGGTCTGATGCGAGACGCCCGCGCGCTGCGCGACGTCGTAGATGCTCGGCACTCGCCGCTGATCCGCCATCCGGTCCTCCTGCGCCTCCCACGCTAGCGGCACATCCCGCAACCCCTTCGCGGATGTCGGAGGGTGCCCGTAGCGTCGGCGCCATGCACGGGATCGTTCCTCCTTATCTGCTCGAGCGCCTCACCCGCCACGGAGACGAGGCGGTGTCGACGTGCGCGGCACGCACGCTCACCGTCGACGGCGCGCTGCGCACGAAGCGGTCTCTGGCGGCGCCCACGACGTGGCCGCGCGCGGCGATGGCCGCGCCCGGGCCGCAGCGGACGATCTCCGACGCGCAGAACACGACAGCGCTGCCCGGCAGCACCGTCCGCCGCGAGGGCGATCCCGCGACGGGCGACACGGCGGTCGACGAGGCGTACGACGCGCTCGGCGCGACCTGGACGATGCTCTTCGATGCCTTCGGGCGCGACTCGCTCGACGGCGCTGGCCGCCCGCTTCTGGCCACCGTGCACTACGGCGACCGCTACGACAACGCCTTCTGGGACGGCGAGCGGATGGTCTTCGGCGACGGGGACGGCGAGGTCTTCCGCTCGTTCACCTCGGCGATCGACATCGTGGGGCACGAGCTCGGGCACGGGCTCATCCAGTCGACGGTCGACCTTGTCTACCAGGGGCAGCCCGGGGCACTCAACGAGTCGATGGCCGACGTCATCGGCAGCCTCGTGAAGCAGCACCAGCTCGGCCAGACCGCCGAGCAGGCCGACTGGCTCATCGGGGCGGGCGTCTTCACGGATCAGGTGCAGGGCGTCGCGCTGCGCTCGATGAAGGCGCCGGGCACCGCGTACGACGACGACGTCCTCGGCCGCGACCCCCAGCCCGGGCACATGAACGACTACGTCGAGACGACGAGCGACAACGGCGGCGTGCACATCAACTCGGGCATCCCGAACCGCGCCTTCCACCTCGCGGCGACCGGGATCGGCGGTCACGCGTGGGATGGCGCGGGCCGGGTCTGGATGGATGTGCTCGAGCGGCGCCTGGTCGCGGCCGACGCCGACTTCGCGTCGTTCGCGGCGGCCACGATCGCCGCGGCGGAGGAGCGATTCGGCAGCGGCTCGGCCGAGCACCGCGCGGTCGCAGACGCCTGGCAGCAGGTCGGCGTGACGGCGAGCGCGGCATCCGCCGAGGCACCCGCGGCCGCTGAGGACGAGACCGTGCGCGTCGAGCGGTCGGGCGGGATCCTCGGGCGGGTGCACGTGGCCGAGGTCCCCGAATCGGAGCTCCCCGAGCCGGAGCGGGAGCGCCTCGAGTCGCTCGTCGAGACCGTCGCCGCAAGCGACGAGCCCGAGCGCGCCGTCCCCGACGCCTACACGTGGCGGATCGAGATCTCGCAGCGCATCGACATCACCGTCGGCGAGCGCGAGCTGCCCGACGAGGTGCTCGCCCTGCTGCGCGACATCCTCCAGCGCGGCGAGCGCACGTCGCGCGTGAGCCTCGAGCAGGGAGGCGAGCCCGCCGACGGCCGCGCGCCGTAGTCATCCCCGGCAGCCATCCGCCGCCGCCATCCGCCTCAGCGCGTCTCGTCGTCGCTGTGCTCGAGGCGGATGTCGCGCGCCTTCGCGAGATCCTTGCGGTGGCGCTCGGCCTCCTTGTCGATGCGCGTGCCGTCGCGCAGCGGAAGCTGGATGCGCTCCTCCGCCGGGAGGCCGGCCTGCAGCTGGCGACCGCGCTCGAGCTCGGCGTCGAACTCGGCGCCGACGAGCAGCGCCATGTTGGCGATCCACAGCCACAGGAGGAAGACGATGACGCCCGCGAGCGATCCGTACGTCCGCTCGTAGTTCGAGAAGTTCGCGACGTAGAACGCGAACCCGAGCGACGCGATCACGAGGATGACGATCGCGAGGACGGCGCCCATGCTGATCCAGCGGAACCGCGGCTGCTGGACGTTGGGCCCCGTGTAGTAGAGCAGCGCGATGAGGAACACGACGATGAAGGCGAGCACCGGCCACTTGCCGATGCTCCACGCCAGCAGGGCCGCGTCGCCCAGGCCGATCACGTCGCCGATCGCCTTCGCCACGGGTCCCGACACGACGAGCAGCACCGCGGCGACCGCGAGCGAGGCGACCGCGATCACCGTGACGAGCAGCTGGAGCGGCTTGAGCTTCCAGAACGGGCGCCCCTCCTCGACGTCGTAGATGCGGTTCATCGCGCGACTGAACCCGCCGACGTAGCCGGATGCCGACCAGACGGCGAGCACGAGACCCGTGACGAACGCGAAGCCCGCCGCCGGGGAGTTCGCGATCTCCTCGATCGGCTCACGGACGGTGTCGACCGTGTCCTGCGGGGCGAACGAGCCGATGATCGAGAGGACGGCGCCGGCCGCCTCGTCGCCCTGACCGACGAGGCCGAGCAGCGAGAACACGGCCATGAGGCCCGGGAACAGCGCGAGCACGCTGTAGTAGGTGAGGCTCGCGGCGATGTCGGGGCACTGATCCGTCGAGAACTCGCGGATCGACTTCCGCAGCACGAACGCCCAGGACGGACGGCGGATGTCCGTGGGCGAGTCCGGCTCGCGCGGGTGCTCGGGGGCGGAGGTGCGCGCGTCGTCGTCGCGGTTCGGGGCGGTGTGCGTTCGCGTCATGTCCCTGCCTTTCTGCTCCACCATCGATGGAACACGGCGGGGCCGCTTTCCGCGCGCGGGTTGACCCGGCGCGGACTCTGTGCAATCAGGGACTGGCGCGCCCGCTCAGTGCCTGGCGCCGAGTCCTCCCGAGAGGCGACCGTGGAAGTCGGTCGTCGCGTCGTTCATCCCCTCGATGACGACGCTCTTCCCGTGCTGCGCGTACTTCGTGACGATGGCGTCGAGCGCCGCGACCGTCGAGGCGTCCCAGATGTGCGAGCGCGACATGTCGATGACGACCCGCTCGGGGTCCTGCGTGTACGCGAACTGGGTCGTGAGGTCGTTCGACGACGCGAAGAACAGCTCGCCGTCGACCGCATACCGCGCGACTTGGCCATCGCCATCCGCCCCGACCTCGCGCGTGACGCTCGTGAAGTGCGCGACGCGCCGCGCGAAGAGGATCATCGCCGCGATCACCCCGACGCCGACGCCCACCGCGAGGTTGTGCGTCCACACGGTCGCGACGACGGTGAGGACCATGACCGCGGTCTCGCTCTTCGGCATCCGCCTGAGCGTCGACGGGCGCACGCTGTGCCAGTCGAACGTCGAGATCGACACGACGATCATGACCGCGACCAGGGCGGCCATCGGGATGATCGCGACGACGTCGCCGAACACGAGGACGAGGATGAGCAGGAAGACGCCCGCGAGGAACGTCGAGATGCGCGTGCGGGCGCCCGACGCCTTCACGTTGATCATCGTCTGGCCGATCATGGCGCAGCCGCCCATCCCGCCGAAGAGCCCCGAGAGCACGTTCGCGGCGCCCTGCCCGAGCGTCTCGCGGGTCTTGCGCGAGTGGGTGTCGGTGATGTCGTCGACGAGCTTCGCCGTCATGAGCGACTCGAGGATGCCGACCACCGCCATCGCGGCCGAGAAGGGCGCGATGATCGCGAAGGTCTCGCCCGTGAGCGGCACGTTCGGGATGAACAGCTCGGGCAGGCTCTCGGGCAGCTCGCCCTGGTCGCCGACGGTCGGCACGCTCAGCCCGAAGACGACCGCCGCCGCGGTGAGCAGGACGATCGCGATGAGCGGCGCGGGCACCGCCTTCGTGAGGCGGGGCATGAGGTACATGATGAGGAGCCCCGCTGCGACGAGCGGGTACACGAGCCACGGGACGCCGATCAGCTGCGGGAACTGCGCAGCGAAGATGAGGATCGCGAGCGCGTTGACGAAGCCGACCATGACCGAGCGGGGGATGAACCGCATGAGCTTCGCCACGCCGAGCAGGGCGAAGACGACCTGGAACACGCCCGCGAGGATCACCGTCGCGATGAAGTAGTCCATCCCGTAGTCGCGCGCGACCGGGGCGATGACGAGCGCGACGGCTCCCGTCGCGGCGCTGATCATGGCCGGCCGTCCGCCGAGGAACGCGATGGTCACCGCCATGACGAAGGAGGAGAAGAGGCCGAGACGCGGGTCGACGCCCGCGATGATCGAGAACGCGATCGCCTCGGGGATGAGCGCGATCGCGACGACGAGACCGGCGAGCACCTCGCGCGTGAGGAGGCGGGGGCTCCGCAGCGCCTGGAGGACGGTCGGCTCGATCCGATAGCGGGAGGCGGGATCGGCTGCGGGCGTGACGGCGGTCATGCGGCTCCTTGCGCGGGGCTCGGGATGGTCAGGACGGTTCGAGCGCGCGCCCTTGCGCGGATCGCCGACACAGGTCGACGGGAGAGAATGGCGGATGGTCCGGGAGGCCGGACCACAGGAACTCTACCCTAACGTGAGGGTAGAGTCGCGGCGAGGGGAGTCGGATGGCCGAGTCGGGCATGATGCACATCGGCGAGCTCGCCGAGCGGACCGGCCTGTCCCTGCGCACCATCCGGCACTACGACGAGGTCGGCCTCGTCAAGCCGTCCGGTCGCAGCGAGGGCGGCTTCCGGCAGTACGACGCCGACGACCTGAGCCGGCTCATGCTCATCCGCCGGATGAAGCCCCTCGGCTACACGCTCGAGGAGATGGCCGAGCTGCTCGCAGTCATCGACGCACGGCAGGGCGGGGACTCGACCCCGGAGAGCGACGCGGCGCTCGAGCGATTCCGCGAGGATGCCGCCGCCCGGCGGCGCAAGCTCGCCGAGCAGCTCGCGATGGCCGACGAGTTCATCGCGCAGCTCGAGGCGCGCTGAGCCGCACCGCCATCCGCTCGGTCGAGCAGTGCCCATCCGCTCGGTCGCCGCGAAATGCGGCGATCAGACCCGGCTTCGACGCGAAACGCGGCAACCGAGACAAAGGACTCCGCGAAGGCATCGCTAGCGTGAGGCCAGATCGACGAAGGGGTGATCGCCATGGCACGCGTCAGCATCGGCGAAGAGCGGATCACGATCCGCGACGAGGAGGTCGAGACGGTCACGGAGGCGGTGCGCGCCGCCCTGCGCGCCGGAGAGCCCTTCGTCCTCGATCTGGAAGACGCCCACGACGGCCGACGATGTCACGTGTTCGGAACGCCCAGCACGCCGGTCGTGATCAGCGCCTGGCAGTGATGTCCACCCGGGTACGGCGAAGGGCCCCGATCCGAAGACCGGGGCCCTGTCTGTGCGCGAGGTGGGACTTGAACCCACACGCCCGTGAAGGCACTGGCACCTGAAGCCAGCGCGTCTGCCAATTCCGCCACTCGCGCGCAGAATCCGGATCGCTCCGAACTCAACTTCCCGAGGATATCACGCACGAGAGGCCCTCGCGAAAGCGCGACGGCGGGCGCGTCGCACCCGCATCGCGTACATCCCGCGGATGATCCGCATCCTCCCGGAGGCGCCTTCCCAGGTCGCCCGGACCCGGCTTTCCAGACGACGTGGCTACGATGACCCTGACCAGTCGGCCTGCATGAGGAGCCCAGTGGGACTACTTGACAGCTTCGAGAAGGGGCTCGAGCGCGCCGTGAACAGCGCGTTCGCGAAGACCTTCCGCAGCGGGCTGCAGCCCGTCGAGATCGCATCCGCCCTGCGCAGCGAGCTCGACAAGAAGGCCGCCATCGTCACCCGCGACCGCGTCCTCGCGCCGAACAGCTTCACCGTCCGCGTGAGCCCCGCGGACGCCGAGCGGATGGATGCCCTCGGCTCCGCGCTGCGCACCGAGCTCGACGAGATCGTCCGCGCGCACGCCGCCAAGCAGGGGTACAGCTTCCCCGGCCCCGTCTCGATCGCGCTGCGCACCGACCCCGACGTCGCGACCGGCACGCTCGGAGTCGACTCCGTCATGGCCGAGGGGCGCGTCGACTGGCGCGCGGTCGTCGAGATCGCCGGCCGGCGCCATCCGCTCGAGCGCGCGCGCACCGTCATCGGGCGCGGAAGCGATGCCGACATCACCATCCCCGACCCCGGCACGAGCCGCCGCCACGTCGAGGTGCTGTGGGATGGCGAGCGCGCCATGGTCCGCGACCTCGGCTCCACCAACGGCTCGAAGCTCGACGGGCGCCCCGTGAAGCAGGCCGCCCTCGCGAACGGCCAGGTCATCACGATCGGCCGGACCGACATCGTCTTCCGGCTCGTCCCGTCGGCCGCTCCCCCGCAGCGCGTTCCGCGTCACGAGGCCGCCACCGAGCTGTACGACTTCCGCGGAGGCGACCGATGAACGAGCTCACCCAGCTGCTGCTGCAGTACGCGTTCCTGCTCGTGATGTGGCTCTTCGTCTTCGTCGTGGTGTTCTCCCTGCGCGCCGACATCTTCGGCGTGCGGGTGCGCAAGCTGCCGAGCAGCGCCACCGCGAGCGCACCGCCGAGCGCACCGAGCACGCCGCCGTCGGGGGCACCGGCGGCCGCGAAGCCCGCACCCGCCGCCAGCGGGGGCACGCGCATCGTCATCACCTCCGGCCCGAAGGCCGGTCTCGAGCTCCCGCTCGGACGCGACCCCCTGACGATCGGCCGCTCGAGCGAGTCGGGCCTCGTCATCCGCGACGACTACACCTCGAGCCACCACGCGCGGCTCGTTCCGTGGGGCGAGCAGTGGATGCTGCACGACCTGCAGTCGACGAACGGCACGTTCCTCGACGGGAAGAAGGTCTCGCCTGACGCCCCGGTCCCTGTGCCCTTCGGCGTCCCGGTGAAGGTCGGCGCGACGACGTTCGAGCTGCGGAAGTAGCCCCCGGCCGATGGTCTTCACAGGGTCCAGCGCCGCCATCTCCCACACGGGGAAGGTGCGCTCGAACAACCAGGACTCCGGCTACGCCGGGTCCAACCTCTTCGTCGTGGCCGACGGGATGGGCGGCCACGCGGGCGGCGACGTCGCGTCGGCCGTCGCGATCCAGAAGATCGAGCCCCTCGACCAGGTCTACGGCTCCCCCGCCGAGGCCGAGGCCGCGCTCAAGATGACGATCACGTCGACCGCGGGCGATCTCATCCAGATCGCCGCGAAGCGCCCCGAGCTCGCGGGTCTCGGCACGACGGTCAGCTCGATCGTCATGGTCGACGACAACGCCGTCATCGCGCACATCGGCGACTCCCGCATCTACCTCTACCGCGACGACGAGCTCACCCAGATCACGACCGACCACACGTTCGTGCAGCGGCTCGTCGACTCGGGTCGGATCACGCCCGAGGAGGCCCGCTTCCACCCGCGGCGCTCGGTGCTCATGCGCGTGCTCGGCGACATGGACGCGCACCCCGAGGTCGACACGTTCATCATGCCGACGCACGAGGGCGACCGCTGGCTGCTCTGCTCGGATGGCCTGTCGGGCGTCGTCGACGAGGCGCACATCACGAAGGCCCTCCGCCAGGGCTTCGCGCCCGGCCGCACCGCCGACATCCTCCTGAAGTACGCGCTCGACGGCGGCGCGCCCGACAACGTCACGATCGTCATCGTCGACGTCGGCGGCCAGCACCCGCTCTACACGGGCACGCCGACGATCGTCGGGTCGGCGTCGAACCCCGACGGCGTCGTGGTCGACGTCGCGCCGAGCCGCAGCGTGCTGCCGACGAGCTGGTTCCACCCGAATCGCGCGGCGGCCAACGAGCCCACCCACTTCGAGCCGGAGCCCGAGTACCTGCAGGAGCTCATCGCCGAGGACCGGCGACGCCGCAGGCGGCGCCGCCTGGGCGCGATCGGCGCCCTGCTGCTGCTCATCGCGGCCGTCGCGGGCGGCCTGGCCGCCTTCTTCAGCTGGACGCAGACGCGCTACTACGTCGGCGCCGACGACGACACGGTCGTGATCTACCAGGGCATCCAGCAGTCGCTCGGCCCGATCTCGCTGTCCGAGGTGCGCGAGGACACGGATGTCGTGCTCGCCGACCTGCCGCAGGCCTACCGCGCGCAGGTCGAGCGGACGATCACGGCCCGCTCGCTCGCCGACGCCGAGGCGATCGTCGAGCGACTGCGCTCGTACCAGCTCGAGCCCGGCGAACCCGATGAGACGCTCGACGAGGACGCCCCGTCCGAGGACCTCTCGACGCCGACGCCGACCCCCATGCAGACGCCGGAGGGCGAGGGATGACCGCCGCCGACACCCAGATCCAGAAGGCGCTCCGCCGCGTGCGCCGGCCGCAGCCGCTGCGCAACCGCGAGCTGCTCCTGCTCCTGTTCGCGCTCGCGCTCTCGGCGGGTGCCGTCGTCCTCGTGCAGTTCGGGGCGGTCGGCGAGCTGCAGCCCGGGATCTTCGTCGGGCTCGGCATCGTCGGCTTCCTGACGCTCGCGCTCCACGTCGTGCTGCGGATCCGCGCCTCGCAGGCCGATCCGTTCCTCGTCCCCATCGCGACTCTGCTCACGGGCCTCGGCATCGCGATGATCCACCGGATCGACGTCTACAACGCCACGGTGGACGCGCACATCGCCGCGCCGAGCCAGATCGCCTACGCGGGGATCTCGATCGCGCTGGCGATCGCCCTCGTATGGGCGCTCGTGAACTACCGCGTGCTCTTCCGCTACACGTACATCTTCGGCCTCACGGGCATCGTGCTGCTCGTGCTGCCGTTCATCCCGTTCCTCAACGGCGGCGGCAACGCGGTCGTGTGGATCAACGTGTTCGGCTTCAACTTCCAGCCCGGCGAGCTCGCGAAGATCTGCCTCGCGATCTTCTTCGCCGGCTACCTCGTCCGCACGCGCGAGAGCCTCGCGTCGACCGGCAGGCGCATCCTCGGATTCACCTTCCCCCGCGCCCGCGAGTTCGGCCCGCTCATCGTCGTGTGGCTCATCTCGATGGCGATCATCGTGCTCCAGCGCGACCTCGGCACGGGTCTGCTCATCTTCGGGATGTTCGTCACGACGCTGTACGTCGCGACCGGCAAGACCGGATGGATGCTCACGGGCGTGGTGCTCGCTGTCGCGGGCGCGATCGGCGCATCGTTCGTGCTGACGTACGTCCACAACCGCTTCGACACGTGGCTCAACGCCCTCGACCCCGCGCTGTACGACGCGTCGGACGGCGGCAGCTTCCAGCTCGTGAACGGCATCTTCGGCCTCGCGCACGGCGGCCTCTTCGGCACGGGTCTCGGACAGGGTCGGCCGTACCTGACGCCCGTCTCGCAGAGCGACTACATCTTCCCGAGTCTCGGCGAGGAGCTCGGGCTCGTCGGCCTGTTCGCGATCCTCTGCCTCTACCTCGTGTTCACGGCACGGGGGCTCCGCATCGGCGTGCTCGGCCAGGACGACTTCGGCAAGCTGCTCGCCACCGCGCTGTCGTTCACGCTCGCCCTGCAGGTGTTCATCATGGTCGGCGGCGTCACGCGGGTCATCCCGCTGACCGGCCTGACCACCCCGTTCCTCGCCGCGGGCGGTTCGTCGCTGGTGTCGAACTGGCTCATCGTGGCGCTCATCCTGCGCATCAGCGACGCGGTGCGCCAGCAGCCGAGGGCGGTGATCGGATGACCGGGCGTTTCGACTCGCTCCGCTCGCTCAACGACCGGGAGGAGGCGGTGATCGGATGACCAAGGAGCTCCGCAGGCTCAGCATCGTCGTGCTGTTCATGTTCCTCTCGCTCTTCGTCGCGACGAGCTGGATCCAGGTGGTCTCGGCCTCCTCGCTCAACGAGAACCCGCTCAACCGCCGCACGCTGTACGACAGCTTCGAGGTGCAGCGCGGCTCGATCATCGCCGGCGGCCAGGAGATCGCGACGTCAACGGCGTCGAACGACATCTACGCGTGGCAGCGCCAGTACGCCAGCCCCGAGCTCTGGTCGACCGTGACGGGATACATGAACCCCGTGCTCCAGTCGGTGACCGGTCTCGAGCAGGCGATGAACCAGGAGCTGTCGGGTCAGGCGGCCTCCGCCTTCTTCCAGCGCATCGACCAGATCATCTCCGGTCAGGATCCGCGCGGCTCGAGCATCGAGCTGAGCCTCGACCCCGCCGCGCAGCAGGCCGCGTACGACGCCATGACGAGCCGCGGCTACACGGGCGCGGTCGTCGCGATCGAGCCGTCGACCGGCCGCATCCTCGCGATGCTCTCGACACCCGGCTACGACACGAACCAGCTCGCCGTGCACGACTCCGACGCGGTCAACGCGACCTACGACGCGCTCGAGGCCGACGCCCTCGAGCCGCTGCAGAACCGCGCGATCGCGGGCGACCTCTACCCGCCAGGGTCCACGTTCAAGCTCATCACCGTCTCCGCCGCGATCGCGTCGGGCGACTACACGATGGACTCGAAGCTGCCGAACCCCGCCTCGTACGAGCTGCCCGGCTCGTCGCACGTCGTGCGCAACGCGACCGGCGGCACGTGCGGATCGGGCGACGAGGTGACACTCCACGACGCCATCCGCCTCTCGTGCAACGTGCCGATGGCCGAGCTGGCCGTCGAGCTGGGCGACGACGCGATCCGCGCGGCCGCCGAGAAGTACGGCTTCAACCAGAGCTTCACCACGCCGCTGCCCTCGACGGCATCGTCGTACCCCGAGCTCGACGACGACGCGCAGACCGCGCTCACGGGCTTCGGGCAGGGCCAGGTGCAGGCGACGCCGCTGCAGATCGCGATGCTGGCCGCCGGCATCGCCAATGACGGCCTCGTCATGAACCCGTGGATGGTCGACGACGTCATCGGGTCGGATCTCTCCGTGCAGCAGACCTTCGAGCCCTCGCAGTTCGGCCAGGCGCTCGACGCCGATCTCGCCGACGCGATCACCGACGCGATGACGGCGAGCGTGCAGGATGGCGCGGCCACCAATGCAAGAATTGACGGGGTCGAGGTGGCCGGGAAGACCGGGACTGCGGAGACGCCGAACGACGGCCCCTACACCCTCTGGTTCACCGGCTTCGCGCCGGCGGATGATCCGCAGGTCGCGGTCGCCGTCGTCGTCGAGGACGGCGGCGGTCAGGGCCAGTCGGGGAGCGGGAACACGATCGCGGCTCCCGTCGCGAAGGAAGTCATGGAGGCGGTGCTGGGACGATGAGACCTACACGAGGTGTTTCCTTCGGCGGCCGCTACGAGCTGAACTCGCGCATCGCCATCGGCGGGATGGGCGAGGTCTGGGAGGCGACCGACCACGTCATCGGACGCTCGGTCGCGATCAAGATCCTCAAGGACGAGTACATGGGCGACCCCGGGTTCCTCGAGCGCTTCCGCGCCGAGGCCCGTCACGCCGCGCTCGTCAACCACGAGGGCATCGCGAGCGTCTTCGACTACGGCGAGGAGAACGGCTCGGCCTTCCTCGTCATGGAGCTCGTCCCCGGTGAGGCGCTGTCGACCATCCTCGAGCGCGAGGGCGCGCTGCCGCCCGAGCGCACGCTCGACATCACCGCGCAGACCGCCGCCGCGCTGCAGGCCGCCCACGCGGCCGGTCTCGTGCACCGCGACATCAAGCCCGGCAACCTGCTCATCACGCCCGACGGCCGCGTGAAGATCACCGACTTCGGCATCGCCCGGATCGCCGACCAGGTGCCCCTCACGGCGACCGGCCAGGTCATGGGCACCGTGCAGTACCTCTCGCCCGAGCAGGCCTCCGGCCACCCGGCGAGCCCCGCGACCGACACGTACTCGCTCGGCATCGTCGCGTACGAGTGCCTCGCGGGAAAGCGCCCCTTCACGGGCGAGTCGCAGGTCGCGATCGCGATGGCGCAGATCAACGAGCAGCCGCCGCCGCTGCCCTCCGACGTGCCGCAGCCGGTGCAGAACCTCGTGATGGCGATGATCGCCAAGAAGCCCGAGGATCGCCCCGCCTCGTCGGCCGCCGTCGCACGCGCGGCCAACGCGCTGCGTCGCGGCGACGTCGCGGCCGCGGCCGCGGCCGTGCCGGCCGTCGCGGCGGGCGCCGCGCTCGCCGATGACGATCTCACTCAGCTGCTCGGCGCGGGCGACGACGCCACGACCCGCCTCATGAACTCGACCCGGCCCATCCCCTTCGATCCGGGCCTGCCGCCCGCGGAGGCCGAGGAGCCGAAGAAGAAGAAGAAGCGCAGCTCGTGGACGTGGCCGCTCATCGCGCTCATCGTCCTCCTGCTGCTCGTGCTCGGCGGAACGGTCGCCGCGTTCCTCATGAACCAGGACGAGGGCGACCCGACGACCGAGACGAGCAGCCCTCCGCCGAGCTCGTCGCAGCCGTCGACGACCCCGACCCCCAGCGAGACCGCGACGCAGCTCGTCGACGTCGATGCCCTCGGCCTCGTCGGCCGGCCGTACGAGGAGGCGCTCTCGGTCCTCAGCGACGCCGGCCTGGCCGGCACGCGCGCCGAGGGCGAGGAGGCGACGAGCCCCGACCAGATCGAGACGGTCGCCTCCGTCTCGCCGCGCGGCAACATCGCGGCGGGGTCGACGATCGAGCTCACGGTGTACACCGCGCCCACCTTCGCATCCGCCGAGGCCGCGACGTTCGAGTACAACGGGTCCACGAGCGTGAGCTCGGTGCCCGCGGGCGCCTCCCTCGTGGTGCGCTGGAATCAGTACAGCTGCCCCGAGGGCTTCGGCGACGCGACCTACGACGTGACGCTGACCGGCGCGAACTTCGCGGATGTCGGCGGCCCCCAGCGGCAGTTCCTCCAGAACGAGACGAGCGCCGTGATCACCGCCGGCGAGGCCGGCCAGACGATCACCGCGAACTACACGGTCACCTGCAGCGGCATGCCCGACAGCACGCAGGTGGCCCCCGCCTCGGGATCGGTGACGGTCGAGGCCGACGAGCCCGAGAGCACCCCGACCCCGACGCCGACCCCCGACGGCGGCGCGGACGGCGGCTCGAGCGACACCTCGTCGAACGGCCAGGGTCAGGGCCAGAGCGGCACCGGCCAGGGCGGCTCGACCACGGGCTGATCGTCTCGTCGGCGGGGCCGACGTTCAGCGGGTGAGGCTATGCTGACCCCGCCTGCTACTCCGGGGGGTCCATCTGTGAAGGCCGAGACACGCGTCCTCAACGACCGCTACCGCGTCGATGAGCTCATCGGCCGAGGGGGCATGGCAAGCGTCTTCCGCGGCTTCGACGAGAAGCTCGGCCGCACGGTCGCCATCAAGATCCTCGAGAAGGACCTCGCGGGCGACAGCACGTTCCGGACGCGCTTCCGGCTCGAGGCGCAGGCCGCCTCCCGCATGGCCCACTCGTCGATCGTGCGCGTGTTCGACGCCGGGGAGGACACCGAGACCGACGCCACGGGCGGCGTCCGCCCGGTGCCGTACATCGTCATGGAGCTCGTGACCGGCACGCTCCTCAAGGACATCATCGCGCGCGGCCCGGTCGCCCCGAAGGACGCCGTGCGCTACGCAGACGGCATCCTCGAGGCCCTCGAGTACTCGCATCGGGCTGGCGTCGTCCATCGCGACATCAAGCCGGGCAACGTCATGATCACCGAGTCCGGCCAGGTCAAGGTCATGGACTTCGGCATCGCCCGTGCCGTCTCGGACTCGTCGTCCACGGTCGCCCAGACCACGGCCATCCTCGGCACCGCCGCGTACTTCTCGCCCGAGCAGGCCAAGGGCGAGTCGGTCGACGCGCGCGCCGACCTCTACTCGACCGGCGTCGTGCTCTACGAGCTGCTGACGGGGCGCCCGCCCTTCCGGGGCGACTCGCCGGTCGCCGTCGCGTATCAGCACGTGAGCGAGACGCCCGTCACGCCGACCGCCCTCAACCCCGACGTGCCCAAGGGTCTCGACCCCGTCGTGCTGCGCGCGCTCGCGAAGGACCCCTTCCAGCGCTATCAGGACGCCGCACGGTTCCGCGAGGCGCTCGACGCCGCTCTCGACGGCCGTGCGCCGACCAAGCGCGAGCTCGACACGCTCACCAACGAGCTCTACGGCCCGAGCCCGCGCCAGGCGCAGGAGACCGCGCGCACGCTCCAGCAGCTCTCGAGCGACACGACGATGACGCGGACGCAGTCCGGCCCCCCGGTCGTGTGGATCTGGTCGGCGGTCGCGCTCATCGCGGTGCTGATCGTCGCCCTCGTCTTCTGGCTCGCGACCATCCGCCCGTGGGATGGCACGCCGTCGACCGCCCGCATCATCCCGGATGTCGCCGGGATGACCTACGAGAAGGCCGTCGAGGAGCTCGAGGCGCGCGATCTCGTGCCGGTGCGCGAGGACGTGCCGAGCGACTCGGTGCCCGAGGGCGTCGTCGTCGAGACGGACCCTGGCGCCGATCTCTCGGTGAGCCCGAATCAGCGCGTCGAGGTGCTCGTGTCGGAGGGGCCCGAGGTCGCGGTCGTCCCCGCGCTCGTCGGACTGACGGAGTCGCAGGCGCGCGACGCGATCTCGAAGGCCGGGCTCTCGCTCGGCGCGATCCTGCCGGTGGACGATGCCGAGCACAAGGCCTCGACGGTGCTCCGCGTCCACGCGGGAGACGACGAGGTCGCGGAGGGCGACGAGCTCCCCGCCGGTGCCACGATCGACCTCGAGGTCGCCACGGGCCGCGTCCAGGTCAACGACCTCAAGGGGTTCTCGCTCGACGCCGCGAAGCGCGCGCTCGAGGAGCTCGGCCTCACGGCGGAGGTCGTCGAGGACGACACTTGCCAGGAGTCGGAGCAGCCGGGCGTCGTGTCGCAGTCCGAGATCGGATCGGTGCCGATCCAGTCGACGATCCGCATCCGCGTCTGCACGGGCAGCGAGCCGACGCCCACTCCGACCCCGACGCCCACGCAGGGCATCGACGCCGACCCGGCCGAGCGCTAGACGCCGCCGGGCGCCGGCTCGCCGCCGCGTCGCGCCTCAGATCAGGACAGTCTGCCTGCTGCAGGATGATCGCCGCTGGTTCGTCCTGCCGCCGAGCGATTCACCTGCACTCAGCGGTGCCGCCGAGGCGGCTCGCGGCCACGGAATCGCGCGTGCGCCTAGTAGACTCATGCGCATGGCACGAGCATCCCAGGGCGAAGAACCTCTCGAGCGCAGCGAGAGCGGCAAGGCGCCGAACCCCGTGTGGTTCAAGCCGGTCATGGTGGGCTTCATGCTCATCGGCCTCGTCTGGATCCTCGTCTTCTACCTCTCGGGCATGGCGTTCCCCATCCCCGACATCGGCGCATGGAACCTCGTCATCGGCTTCGGCATCGCCTTCATCGGCTTCCTCATGACGACACAGTGGCGATAGCCGCTCTCCCCTCTTCCGCGCCCTGAGCGCGAAACGACACGGGTCGGAACCGAATGGTTCCGACCCGTTTCGCTGTCCGGTGAAGCGGATGGCCCGGGGCGGGGTGAATTCCGGGGTGAAGAGGCCCGGAACCGGCCCGAGGACACCACGCCGCTGTGCGACATTCGTCGATGACATGACGAACATCGCCGATGAAGTCGAGATCGCGCAGGCGCTGGCCGACGCGATCGGCACCGGCGACCTCGACGCCGTTGAGGACCTCGCCGACGCGCTCTGGTTCCGGCTCCCGGCCACGCAGGCGCCGGCGCTCGTCCGCCTCGTCAGCACCCTCTCGCCGGCGGAACTCGAGCGTCGACCTCGTCTCCTTCTCGCCGCCTATCAGGCGCACGACATGTCCACGCCCGGCGGCGATCACGCACGTCGCGGCTTCCTCCCGCTGTATCTCTCGCGTGGCGAGCGATTCGCCCTGCGATTCTCGGCGTTCCGCGAGCGCGCGGATGTGCACGCGGCGGGGATGATCGCTCTCATCGGCGCGCGCCTCCGCGGCCGTTGCACGGAGGCGGAGGGCATCGCGCATCGGCTCGCGCAGCAGCTCGCCCGCATGCCCGAGGCGGAGCCGCTGCCCTGGTCGCGACACCCCGACCACCGCCCGGGCTGGCTCGCCGCCCAGCGTGCACTCACCACGATGCTGCTCGGCCGGTACGACGACGCCATGGTGCACGCGCGCGCGGCCTTCGAGGAGATGGGGCCGGCGCCATCCCACCACTTCGCGGGCGTGAACGGCGCCGCGATCGCCGCGCTGCTGTCGGCGGCCGCCGGCGGCCGCGCCTCGGCGGAACGATGGCTCCGGGAGGTGCGCGACCACACGCGAAGCGGACTGCCGGTCGAGAGTCCGGTCACAGCCCCCGCGCGCCTGGCCACGGCTGTGCTCGCGATGGATCACCTGGACGAGAAGCGCGCCCGGGCGTCGCTGCGGTCGCTCGGCGATCCGTTCGCGTCGAACGAGCTCTGGCCGTTCGCAGCGGCCGGATGGGCCCGCTTCGGCGCGCTCTTCGGCTCGCCCATCGCCGCACTCCTGCAGCTCGACGAGGTGTGCGCCGCGCACGGGGCGGGATCCCGTATCGCCGAGATCGCGGGAGGCCTCCTGCTGCGCGTGCGCGCGGACCTCCTCCTGGCCGCGGGAGACGGGGCGGCCGTCCTCGGGATCGCGGTGGACCATCCGGACCAGGACCTCCTGAACGTGCCGCTCGCCCGCGCGCACCTGCGCGCGGGGCACCTCTCCGAAGCGGTCCGCCTCTCGTCGTCTCCTCTCCAGCGGGCCACGACGACTCGCCGGGACGCACTCGATCATCTCCTGGTCCTCGCCGCTGCCCAGCTGCGGCGAGGAGACGAGCACGATGCGCGCGAGCTGTTCCGACGCGCCCACGAGTACTACCTGGCGACGCGCAACCGATCGGCGTTCCGGGAGATGGATCCGGACGACCTCGCGCGGCTGTGCACGCTCGCCGGGGTCCACAATCCCCTGCCCGAGGGGACCGGAACGGCGCATGCCCCGCTCCGCGTCGTGAGACTGACCCCGCGGGAGCAGATCGTGCTGCGTGCGCTCGCCACCTCCGAGACGCTCGGCATGATCGCTCAGCGCCTCAATGTGTCGCTCAACACCGTGCGCAGCCAGGCACGCAGCGTGTACCGCAAGCTGGGCGTCTCGAGCCGCGAGGACGCGGTCGCCGTCGCCGCGCGCGCACGCCTCCTCTGACCTGCAGCGCTCCTGACCGCCATCGCGGCCCCGAGCACAGTCGAGCCCCGCCCACGACCTTCCTGGGGGAGGAGGTCGATCGTGGACGGGGCTCGGTCGCGCCCATCGGAAGACGGGCCCGCCCGCGCCTGACCGGTCAGGCGCGGGCGAGTGCGCTACCTCTCGATGCCCGAGGGGCGCCGACGGAGGTACAGCAGGATCCCTCCGGCGAGCGTCAGGAGCAGCGCGGCTCCCAGCACACCGACGCCGATCGCGACGCCGGTCGGGCTCAGCGGGTCCTGCGGAGCCGGCGGGTTGCCGGGCTCGTTCGGCTCGTTCGGCGCCGGCGGGTTGCCGGGCTCGCTGGGCTCGTTCGGCTGTCCGGGCTCGTTCGGCTCGTTCGGCTGTCCGGGCTCGTTCGGCTCGTTGGGCTCATTCGGCTGGCCCGGCTCGTTCGGCACGTCGCAGGCCTCGGCGGTGTCGGTCAGATCGTTGTGCACGATCCCTGCCGTGTTCGCGAAGCCGCCCGTGCCGTTCTCACCCGGTGCCGGGCAGGCGAACGTGGACTCGTCCGTCGCTTCCGCGTCGAGCGTGGCGGTCACGACCACACGGTAGGTGTGCTCGCTTCCCGCACCCAGGGCGACATCCGACGCGACGACGTTCTCGTCCGCGCCTTCCTCGCCCTGACCCGTCCAGGCGTCGTTCGGCGTGACGCCCTCGGGCGCCTCAGCGATCTCGGCGGTCTGGACCTCGATGCCCGCGCCGAAGCGGAGACGGTCGGAGAGGTCGTACACGCCGGCCTCCGCGCCATCGTTCACCGCGACGATCTCGTACTCGACCGTCCACACGCCGTCCTCGTCGACCGTCGGCGAGCCGACGATCTCCTTGGCGATGTCGATGGACGGCAGCGGAGCACAGTCGGTGTCCGTGATCTCCCCGCCGGTCTCGTCCGTCAGCGTCGCGGCGTTGTTCAGGCCCTGCTCGAGGAAGTTGCCACCCTCGGGAGCCGTGCAACCCGGTGCGCCCGTGCCATCCTGCTCCGCCTCAGCGAAGTGGAGCGGCACGTCCACGAGCACCGTCACGCGGTAGACGTGCGGGGCGTACCCCTCGTCATCCAGCCCGGCGATCTCGACGCCGGTCGCGATGCGCTGGTTCTCGGCGCCGTCGAACGACCCCTCGATCTCCACGCCCTCGGGGCCGGTCACCGACACCTCGTCGACCGTCACGACCGGAGCGAAGAGGAACTCGTCGTCCAGGTCGTACCGCGTCGGCTCGTTGCCGGTGTTGCCTACCGTCAGGTCGTACACGACCTCCCACTGGCCCTCGCCGACCGGGGTGGCCGACGTCAGCTCCTTGTCCAGAGTCGGCTTGCCCGACAGAACGCACGCGTCGTCCTCGTCGGAGATGCCGTTCCAGTTCACCATGGCGTCGTTCCGCAGCGCGCCGTCGGGGACGCTGCCGTCGCCGGCGTCGCAGGTGTCGGCCGCGGGCGTCTGGACCTCGGCCAGATCGAGCGCGTAGCGGAGCACGACCGTGTAGGTGTGCACCGTCGACCCACCCTCGGGGGCCGCCGCGATCGGCTGCCCCGTCACGATGCGGGTGTCGCCATCCGTGCCGAAGCCCGGGTTGATGCCCACCGAGTCAGGAGCATCCGTGGAGATGTCCTGCACGCCGAGGACGGTGAGGCCGTTGCCGGCGACCCACTCGTCATCCAGGTCGTACGCGCCCGCCGCCGGACCGCTGTTCGTCACAGCGATCTCGTACGTCGCGTCGTACTGCCCCGGCTGGCCCTCGACAGGCGTCACCGCACCCGAGAGCGACTTCTCGATCTCGATGAGCGGCAGCGGTGCGCAGACGTCATCCTCCTGCGTCTCGCCATTGTGGGTCATGCCCGCGACGTTGTTCAGGCCGCCGTTCTCGTCGCTGCCCGGCGCCGGGCACGCGAGCGCATCCGGCGTGACGGTCTCGAGGTCGAGCGACACCGTGACCGCGACGCGGTAGGAGTGCGCGGCACCGGCGTCGAGCGGGATGGCCGTGGCGATCCGGTTCTCGTCGGCACCGTCTGCGCCCCGACCCGTCCAACCGGCCGGGTCCTCGACGCCCTCGGGCGTCGCGACGACATCCGACGACTCCACGACGATGCCGTCGCCGTAGCGCAGGCTGTCGTCGAGGTCGTAGTCGCCCGCGGCCTGACCGACGTTCGCGACCTCGAGGCCGTACACGATCGTCCAGGTGCCGTCCCCGTTCGCGACCGGACCCTCGGCGAGGGTCTTGTCGAAGGTGAACAGCGGCAGCGACGCGCACTCCTCGTCCGTGGACTCGATGCCGTTGTGGAGGAGGCCGGCGGCGTTGTTCAGACCGCCGGAGCCCCCCGTGCCCGGCTCCGGGCAGGCCAGAGCATTCGGGTCGACGGACGACTCATCGAGTGCGACCGTGACCGCCACCCGATAGGTGTGGCTGCCCTGACCCTCGAGCGTCACGTCCTCGGCGATGAGGTTCTCCGCCGCGCCCTCGTCACCGAGTCCTGTCCAGGAATCGAGCGCCGTGACGCCATCGGGAACCTCCGCCACCTCGGACTCGACGATCTCGATGCCCTCGCCGAAGCGCAGCCGGTCGAAGATGTCGTACTCACCCGACACCTCGCCGAGGTTCTCCGCCGCGAGGTCATACACGATCGTCCAGGTGCCGTCGCCGTTGGGCACGGGGCCCTCCGAGATCGACTTGTCGATCGTGATCTGGGCGACTGTCACGCATGCGTCGTCCGCATCCGCCAGATCGTTGTGCCCGATCCCCGCCGAGTTCACCAGTCCGGCCGCGCCATCCTCGTCGAACTCGGAGCAGGCCACCTCGGCCAGCCCGCCGAGCGACTCGTCCAGTTCGACGAGCACCTCGATGCGGTAGGTGTGCACCCCGCCCGCGGCGAGCGGCACGTCGGAGGCGATCAAGTTCTCCGCCGACCCCTCCTCGCCCAGACCGGTCCACCCCTCCTGGGCGGTCACGCCCTCCGGCGTCTCGACGACCTCACGGGAGAGCACCCGCAGGTCGCCCATCTCGGTCATCCGGTCGGACACCTCGTAGACGCCCTCGGCTGCACCGTCGTTCGTCGCGACGATGTCGTACGTCACGGTCCACGTCCCGTCGCCGTTGGGCACCGGGCCGGCCGAGATCGACTTGTCGATGTCGATGGACGGCAGCGGCGCGCACGCCTCGTCGTCCTCGGTCACACCGGCCTCGTCGGTCAGCGTCGACGTGTTCGACAGAGCGCTGCCGCCGGGGCGCACCGTGCCGTCCGCGCACACCGTCGGGTCGTCCTCGGTGCCCGCGCCCTCGAACGCGAGCGGGACATCCGAGATCACGGTCAGCGTGTACTCGTGCGGCGCGTAGCCCTCATCGTCCGTGCCCAGGATGGACACGAGCGAAGCCACGCGCGTGTTCTCCTCGCCGTCCCAGGCGGGGTCGGCGAGCGTGACGCCCTCGGGCGCACCGGTCACCTCGGCGGAGACCACGTCGACCTCATCGGCGTACCGGAGCGTGTCGTCGAGGTCGTAGAGGGTCTTCTCGACGCCCTTGTTCGACACGGTGATCCGGTAGTCCGCCTGCCAGCGGCCGTCCCCGATCGGGTTCGCCGAGATGAGCTCCTTCTCGTGCGTGACCTGCCCGAGCTCGCGGCACTCGTCGTCGGGCGACGGGTAGCCGTTGAACTCCGTCTGCGCCGTGTTCAGCAGACCGGTTCCGCTCTCGCCGCTGCCCGCGAGGGTGCAGTCCGACGGGTTCGGGTCGGCCGGCGGGTTCGGCAGCGTGAAGGTGTACCGGACGGTCACCTCGTAGCGGTGCGTGGCACCGCCCGCGATGGGCTCGTCCGTGACGATCACGTGATCCGTCAGGCCGTCGAACGCGTCGCGCACGGCGATGTCACCCGGATCGACGTTCTCGGCCTCGACCGAGAGCACCTCCACCGCAGAGCCGTACCGCAGCTCGTCGACCAGGTCGTAGTCGGTGTCGGCGTCCGTCAGGCTCCGCACCTCGAGGCCGTACACGACCTCCCACACCCCGGGCTCGTTGTCGCGGTCGACGACCCTCGGCTCCGAGACGATGGTCTTGTCGAGCTCGACGAGCGGCAGCTCGCCGCACTCGTCGTCGACGAGGTCCTCGTGGTTGAGGGGGTCGAGCGTCGCGGTGTTGAACAGGCCCGTTGTCGCATCGGCGGGCGTCTGCCCGTCGGTGCAGCCGAGCTGGGCCGGGTCGACGGTCGCCTCGCCGGTCTCGGCGTCGGCCGCGAGGCGTACGGTCACCGCGAGGCGGTAGACGTGCGCGTCGTCGCCGATGCTCTCGGCCGCGATCGGGAACCGCTCGGCGAGAACCGACCGGTTCTCCACGCCGTCCCAGTCCTCATTGAGGACGGCGCCCTCAGGCCCCGAGACGACCTCGGTCCCGACGACCTCGATGCCCTCGCCGTAGCCGCGCAGGTCATCCTCGAGTCCGTACTCGCCGGGCGAGAGCGATGGGTTCTCGACGACGAGGTCGTATTCGATCGTCCAGGTGCCGTCCTCGTCGGGGTTCTCCGTCGGGCCCGACACCGTGCGCTTCTCGAGCGTGTAGTCGAGCTGTGCGTAGCCGAAGTCGATCGTGTGGTCGTTCTGCCCCGGACCGCCCGTGGTGACCGCCGCGAACGGGAAGTGACCCGCATCCGACACCTCCACGATGCCATCCGAGTCGTTCCGGTCGGCGTCCACTGAGTCGGCGTCACCCGTGTTCTCTACCGTCGGGTACCAGCCCAGCAGCGGGCCGCCCTCCGCGTAGTCGGCCGGGTTGTCGATGCCGACGACGTAGTCGGCGTTGGTCTTGAGCGCGTAGCCGTTCGTGTTCAGATCGGGATTCGACGAGAAGTAGTACTCGCCCCTGGCGTCGGTCAGGGTGCTCGACACGAGGGTGCGTGCGCCATCGGCGCCCACCTCGTAGAGGTTGACCGTCGCGCCCTCGACCGGGTCCTCGCTCGGGTCCTGGATGCCGTCGCGATCGGTGTCGTACCAGACGTAGTTGCCGATCTCGATCGGGGCAGCCGAGGCAAGAGCCGACATCGTGCCGAGGCCGTTGCCCTTCATCGTCGCGTCCGGCACCCCCGCCACCGGGGTGAGTTGGGTGACCATCGCGCCACGGGGGTCGTAGTGCGCGCCCGTCTCCTGATAGAGGCGTCGCACACCCACCTGGAATCCGCTGTTGGCGACATGGATGCCGGTCGTGAGCACGCCGTCGTCGCGGCTCGGCACCGTGATGATCGAGCCGAGCGCCTGACCCGTGAACTGACCGGGCTGGAAGCCGTCGATCTGCCACGCGTCGTCGAAGTACTTGTGCCCGCCCGGACCGAGCAGGCCCGCAGGCTGCTGGTACAGGGGCGCGGTCGCGCCGTCTCCCTGGACGCCGTCGGCGAAGCCGTTCGACTCCATGGTGAACGTGCCGTCGCCGTTGCCCATGGCCATGTAGACGTCGCCGACCGAACGGATCGTCGCCAGTCGGCGATCCGTCGGGCTGACCGCGGTCTGGTAGCCGATCAGGTCGCCGTGCAGGTCGCGCACGCCCACGACGAGGTTGCCGTGCTGGACCCGGGCGTCGGCGACGATCGGCGTGGGACGACGCGCGAAGTTCTCGAAGTCACCGGAGTCCGTCGTCCAGAACTGGTAGTCGCCGGGACTCTGCGGCGTGTCACCGTAGCGCGGGAAGTCAAGCGGGAAGTCGAGCACCTGGGTGAGTGCAGCGGGGTTCGCCGGGTCGAACGCATAGACGTAGCCGTGCAGGTCGGCGTTGTTCTTCGTCGACTCGGCCGTGTTCGTGGCCGTGATGTACATGGTGTTCGTCATCGGGTCCGATGAGACGCCGAAGGGACGGAGGTCGCTGCCGTCAGGGAAGTACCCGTCCAGCTCGATCTCACGCACGTTCACGGGCGGCTGGCCAGGCTCGCCCATGTCGATGACGACGAGCGAGCGCTTGAAGAGGTTCACCGCGAACATCTGCGTCTCGTCGGGCGACATGGCGATGCCGCCGAGACCCGTGCGGCCGACGCGCGCCCACGCCTGGGCATCCATCGACCAGTCGTACGCGGGGTTGTCGATCGCGACCCGCGGTCGGATGCCGTCCGGGCCGGGGAGCGCGCCCTGGTCGTACTCCGCGCCGACGTCGATCCCATGGTCGGTGAGGTCGACGAAGAGAGAGCCCGAGCCGGTTGCCGAATCAAGGGTGCCGCCGTCCGGCGTCACGCGGTAGATCGCGCCGAGCCCTTCCGGACCCAGGCCGGAGTGGCGGCGCATGTACGCGGCGGTGAAGAGCTCGCCCACCTGGTCGGGCGACGTCGCACGGCGCCACGTCGAGCCGTTGGTGGCGCCGACGTCGCGGAACGGCACGTTGACCGTTGTCGGCACCTCGCTGCTGGCACTCGCGCTCTCCGCGTCGTACCAGATGATCTGGCCGCCCTCCTTGTCGGCGTTGGGGCCATCCGATCCGGCGTACTGGATCTTCGGAAGGTAGACGCGCGGGTTGTTCTCGACGAACGCGCCCGGAACGTGGAAGGAGAAGTCCACGGCGCCGGCATCGGCGATGTCGACGAACTGGACGGTCGTGCCGTTCGTCGTGTCGCCCGCGCGACCGACGACCGCGTCCTCCCACGCCTCCCACTGCTGGGTGTCTGGGACGTTCGCCTCGACGCGCCAACGCTGTGCGTCTGAGGTGACCGGAAGGACGTAGGTGCCGTCCGCAGCGGTCACGGCAGGTCCGGCGGAGTTCCCCGCGTCGTCGTAGGCATAGACCTCGATGCCCGCGATCCCGTCTTCATAGGTGTCGAAGACACCGTTCGCGTCGTAGTCCTGCCAGATCGTTCCCGTGATCTCATCGCCCGTCGCGGCCGCGGCCGGCGCGGCGACGGAGACGAACCCCGTCGCGATGAGTCCTGCGATCGATGCGCTGGCGATCCATCGCCGCGCGCCCCCCGACGATCCGGACAGCACACGCTGCTCGGACCTCCTCTGCAACCGTGGCACGGTGCTCCCCTCCGAGTTGGACTGTCGCTCCGGGCGGAGCGCTCCTGGTGCCGCGCCGCCATGGCGCGAGCGGGCATGGATGTCCCCGCGGGATCAGCCAACCGGCTGTGAGCCGCCTGTGTGCAAGCTGTGTGCGCTATTTCACCCCTCTTTTCACATCATCCCGAGCATCCGTAATATCGGACGCCGGTTCCGACCTATGCTCGACCGCATGTGTCCTCGCGCGCGCGTCTCCGTTCTCGCAAGGACACTCGCGATCCTCGCCATCGCCCTCAGCGCGACGGGGTGCACCACGACGTCCGCGCAGCCGGAGGAGCCGGTTCTTCACGAGCTCGTCAGCGTTCCCGAGGACGCGGCGACGATCTCGGAGGGCGTCGACCTCGTCGCCCCGGGCGGGATGGTCCTCATCGCCCCCGGGACCTACGCGGAGGAGGTGACCGTCGACAAGGACGACGTGACGCTCCGCGGCGAGGACCGGAACGAGACGATCATCGACGGCGGCGGGACGAACTCGTTCGGCGTCTTCGTGCCCGCCGACGGCGTGCGCGTCGAGAACCTGACGGTCCACTCCACGCAGTTCTACGGGGTGCTCGTGACCGGGATGCACGACGAGAACGGCCCTCTCGCGCACGGCGGCCCGGGCTACACCGAGCTCGACCCTGAGCGGTTCCCGCCCGTCGAGCGGTTCTCGATCGACCACGTCACGGCCTACAACAACGGCCTCTACGGCATCTATGCTTTCAACGCCCGGCACGGATCGATCACCGACTCCTACGCGTCGGGCTCCGCGGACTCGGGCTTCTACGTCGGCCAGTGCGAGGACTGCGACATCCTCGTCGCCGGCAACGTGGCAGAGCGCAACGCCATCGGGTTCGAGAACGCGAATGCGTCCGACTCGCTCACGATCGCGGGCAACCGGTTCTCGGGCAACCGCATCGGGATGACGCTCATCTCGAACTACCAGGAGGCATTCACCCCGCAGCGGGAGAACGCGGTGTTCGGCAATCTCATCGTCGACAACGCGAACGGCGAGTCGCCGGCCCACGCGCTCGGCGGGTTCGGCGTCGGCCTCGCCGTCAACGGCGGCCAGCGCAACGTGATCTCGGCCAACCGCATCGAGGGAAACCCGACCGCCGGGATCCTGCTGTCGAACTCCGAGGACATCCCTGCCGAGGACAACGCCTTCTCGGACAACGCCGTGTCCGGCAACGGAGTCGATGCCGTGGACACGTCGGCGGAACGCGCTCTCGGCCGAGGGAACTGCTTCGACGGCGCAGGACCCGCGACCTCCGCCCCCGAGGAGCTCCGCGCGACGTCGTGCCCTTCGGATGCGGTCGCACCCGGCGGAGGGACGACCCCCGACGTCGAGGTGCCGCGCGGCATGAGCTTCCTCCAGATCCCCGCTCCTCCCGCGCAACCGGGTCTCGACGACGTGGAGACCCCGCCGCAGCCCCTGCCCGCCGCGGTCGAGATGCCCGCAGCCTCCGAGCATCCGCTGCCCGAGCGGACGCTCCTCGAAGACCGGGCGGCCGTCCGGTGAGAGGCCGCCGCCTGCTGCGCCGCCTCCTCATCGGCGGTGCCGTGTCGACCGTCCTCGTGGCGGCCAGCGCATGCGCCCCGACGCCGGCCCCCGCAGAGGATCCCGCTCAGGACGCTCGTCCCCTGTCATCGGACGAAGCCGAGAGCCTCGCGATGATGCGGTTCCGGAACTTCGACGCCGGCGTCCGCGCCGTCGAGCTCAGCGTCGCGGACGCGGGCCAGGACTACGCGGTGTCGGGGTGGGTCGACTACGCCGCGCACCTCGGCTACGCGACGATCGACGCCCGCGGCGAGCGCTCGCTGATCGCATGGAGTGCCGACGCGATCAGCAGCCATCCGTCGGCGGACCCGACGCCGCCGCTGCCGCCGCCCGGGCTGGACGCGGACGCGGCCGAGTGGACGACGAGCGATCTCGTGCCCGACGCGTCGCGCCTGCACGCCGCGCTCAGCGTGGTGCTCTCCCTCACCTCGGACCGCCCCGACAACCCGCTGCTCCTTCAGCAGACGGATGCCCGCTGGCTGCGGGAGGACACGATCGGCGACGTCGCCGTGGACGTGATCGCGGGCCCGACCTCCGACACCCCCTACGACCCGGAGTCGGGGGCGGCGGACGATGGGAGCGACGCCGTCCTGCGCTACTGGATCGACGAGAGCGGCCTCCTTCACCGGGCGGAGGTGCGGCTGGGCGGGAGCGGCGAGTGGACCGCCGTCGAGTTCGACGAGGCTCCCGGCGTCGCGTTCGCCGACGCGTTCCTCGGAGCCGGGCGATGACCGGCCTGCCTCGACGCGATCTCCTGCGCGGCGTCGCTGCCGCGGGCTTCGGCGTCGCGGCCGGCGCGGTGGGCGGGTGGTCGGCGTCGCGCGCCTTCCCGGCCGAGGCGGCGGAGAGCGGCGAACCGGAGTCCGCACGGGAGACGGCCGCGCCCGGCGCCTTCGCCCGCGTGGACCCGCACGGTGCGCACCAGGCGGGCATCGCCCGCCCGTCCACCCCTCAGGCGCACGAGGTCGTCACCGTGCTGGACCTGCCGGATGTCCCCGCCGCGGATGGCGCGGATGAGACGTTCCGATCCGGTCTCGGCGAGATGCTGGCACACCTCGGCGAGCTCATCACGGCGCTCGTCGATCCGGGCCCCGACGGGGAGAGCGCGCGCAGCTCCGCCGGCATGTTCGAGGGGCCGCGCGACCTGACGGTCACGGTCGGACTCGGCCCGCGGGTGCTCGCGGCCCTGGACAGCTCGCTCCCCGGCGCTGAGCCGCTCCCTGCTTTCGCGGGAGACGCGCGTCTTCCCGCCGAGCGCACCGGCGGCGACCTGCTGATCGCGGTCTGCAGCAGCGACGTCAACGACGCCGCTGCAGCGTCTCGCGCCCTCGTCGCGCGCTCGGGCGCCGTCCCTCGCTGGGCGCAGCGGGGGTTCCGCGGCGTCGGGAAGGGCACCGTCGCCCGGAGTCCGATCGGCTTCCTCGACGGCATCATCGTGCCGCACGGCGATCGGGAGATGTCGGAGCACGTGTGGATCGCGGACGGCCCGCTCGCGGGCGGCACGATCTGCGTCATCCGCCGCCTGCGGATCGACATCGAGCGCTTCCGCGCGCTCGCCCAGCCGCAGCAGGAGGGCGTGGTCGGGCGACGGCGCGGCGACGGCTCGCCGCTCTCCGGCGGCGCGCGCGACGACGAGGTGGATCTCCTCGCCAAGACCCCCGAGGGCGAGTTCGTCGTCCCGGCCCGCTCGCACGTTCGCGCCGCCCACCCGTCCTTCACCGGCAGCGCGCTCATGCTCCGGCGTGGGTACGGGTTCGACGACGGCATCGCCGCTGACGGCACAGCCGATGCGGGGCTCCTGTTCACGTGCTTCCAGCGCGACCTGCGCACGTTCGTCCAGACCCAGCACCGGCTCGACGAGGTGGACGACCTCATGGGGTTCACGACGACGACGGCGAGCGCGAGCTTCGCGATCCTCCCGGGCTTCTCGGACCGGCGTAGGCTCGGGTCCACACTGGTGTGACCGCGTCGCCCGACCCGCCGTTCACCCGAGAAGACCCCGCGGCGCACGCGCGCGACCGCGGGTCGAGGAGGGAGGCCTGGAACGTGACATCACGCGCTTCGTTCCCGACGGCGCCTCAGCCGCCGTCCGGGTCGATCGTGCGACCGCGGCTCCTGGCCGCTCTCGACGGACCCGAGCGCCTCTGCATCGTGCGCGCCGCGGGAGGCACCGGCAAGACGACGCTGCTGACGCAGTGGGCCGAGCACGCGCACGAGGCTGTGGTCGTCTGGATCGACGGCGACCCCGCGCCGACGTCGCGTGCGAGCTTCTGGCTCCGCGCACTGACCCAGGTGCACGCCCGCGGACTCGTCGACGATGCGACGCTCTACCGCGAGGTCGCCGCGATCGCCGACGCCCCCGGCGACGTGGAATCGGCGATGAGGCGGACACTCGACGACGTCGCCGCACCCGTCACGCTCATCGTCGACGGCGTGCACCCGGGTGCCCACGGCGACGCGTGGGACGAGGTCGCGCACGATCTGCTCCGCCTCCTCCGCGATGTGCCGAGCTTCCGCTGCATCGTCGCCACCAGCCAGCCGACCGCGCTGGAGCATGCCGAGCCGTCGCTCGGGCGGCGCGTGCTCACCGAGGCCGATCTCGCTCTGACCGACGACGAGGTCCGCGCCGTGTCCGAGACCGCGTCGCCCTGGCTGTCCACGGGAGCGCGCGACCTCATCGCCGGCAACGACGCGTCGCGGCACGTCGGCTCGCTCCGGTACAGCCTCGACGCTGTCGCGCGCTCGGGCGAGCGCGAGAGCGACGATGTCCTCGCACACGCGCATCGCGAGCTCATCGACCGGCTCGGCGACTCGAAGCTGCGCGACTTCGTGGGCGCCACCGCGCTCTCCCCGGTCCTCGACGCGGATCTCGCGCGAGAGCTCACGGGGCGCGACGACGCATCCGAGCTCCTCACGCGCCTGGAGAGCGCGGGTGCGGGTCACTGGATCGAGTCGCACACGGGCGCCCGACTCTTCCGCTACGGCACGCACGTGCGCGCGCAGGCCGCTGGGGAGTTCGCGGCACGCAAGCCGCACGCGCTCCGCGACCTCCACGCCCGCATCGCGCAGTGGCTCTTCCACGAGCTCAAGGACGACATGGCGGCGCTCGAGCACGCCCTCGAGGCCCGCGACCTGGAGTTCGCCGGCCACGTCGCCCTTCGGGCGCTCCCGCTGAACCGCGACGAGGGATCGCGGGTCGTCGAGCTCCTCCGCCGCATCCCCGCGGTCCAGATCCACCGCCATCCCCTGCTCGCGCTCTGGTACGGACTCGTCCTCAATGCCGACCCGGCGACCCACAGCCGCGCGCCCGAGTTCTTCGCGTCGGCGGGCGTCATGGCGCGGCTGCAGAGCCGAAGCCTCAGCCCCTGGGAGCGCGCGGTGCACCGCGGACTCGAGAGCGTGGTGTGGCGGATGCTGGGTCAGCCGAGGCGGATGATCGATGCGGCACGACGCTGCATCGATCTGCTCGAGGAGATGGAAGCCGCGCCGAGCCCGGAGGACCGTCTCGCCGACATCGCGAGCACCCTCCTGTACCAGAGCGGGGTCAGCGCGTTCTACGCCGACGAGCCCGACACCGCCCGGCGCGCGTTCTCTGCCCTCGTCGAGTTCTCGGACCGCCACGACTTCCGACATCGCCGCAACGCCGCACTGTCGGGTCTCGCCTTCCTCGACGCGATGGCCGGGCGGGTCACCTCCGCCCGCCGCACCCTCGAGCGGATCGTCGACGCCGACTGGCCGCACACCTGGCGGGACGGATACATGGGCGCTCTCGCCCGCATCGCGCGCGCGTGGGTCCTGCTCTCGGAGCCGGACCCGCAGGGCGCGCTCGACGAGCTCACCGTCCTCGATCCGCACTTCGACACGATCGAGCACTGGGAGCTCATCCTCATCGCGCGCGTGCTCGCGGAGAGCATGCTGGGGCGCCGACGCGAGGCCGCCTACCGATTCGAGCGCGTTCGCGCGGCGCGCACGAAGCGGTCGACCCTCCCCTCGAGCCTCGACCGCCTCGCGACCGCCGAGGCTCTGCTCGACCTCGTGACCGGCCACATCGCCGATGTGCGCCGCCGGGGGAACAACCGGCGCTCCTCGCCGCTGCTGCGCGCCGTGGAGGGGATGGCCGAGTCGGCGCTCGCCGGCTCGGCCGGCGCGACGCCGCTCATCGCGCGCGCGGAGCGCGACGCCCGCGACCCGGTCGACGAGCTGTTCGCCGCGATCTCGGCCACCACGCTCGCGCTGCGGACCGGCGGCCTGCGCGATACCCACCGCACGGCGGCCCGCATCGCGGGCATCGTCTCCGAGCACGGTCTCCGCTGGCCGCTCGTGCTCGTCTCCCCCTCCGACCGCGAGCGCATCCTCGCGGCCCTCGAGGGCGCCGCGGAGTTCGGGACGGCCGAGGTGCTCCGCGACGCCTTCGCCGCGTTCCCCGCCCAGATCGACGACTCGGTCTGGGGCGCGGAGGCGGCGCCGGTCCTCAGCCGCCGCGAGACCGTGGTCCTGCATGCGCTCGCCGAGACGGGCAGCAGGGCCGAGATCGCCGAGCGCCTCTTCGTCTCGGTGAACACCGTCAAGGCGCAGCTGCGCTCGCTCTACGCGAAGCTCGGCGTCAGCTCACGCGAGGAGGCTCTCGCACGCGCGATCGCGCTCGACCTCCTGTCCCCGGAGGACGACAGCGACGGAGAGGAGGCCGTGTCGTGAGACGCGTGCTCCTCCTCGCACTCGCGCAGTGCGCGGTGCTCGGATCGCTCACGGCGCCCGCGGTCGTCGGGCTCTCGATCATGATCCGGGACATGGTCGGTGCCGACGCCGCGCCGGGGGCACTCGCCGGTGTCGCCGCGGCCGGCTCGACCGCGGCGATGCTCGCGAATCCGCTCTTCGGATGGGCCGCCGACCGCAGCCGCGTGCCCGGTGGACGACGCACGTGGCTTGTCGCGGGGGCGATCGCCGGAGTGGCGGCATGCGCCGCGGTCGCGTTCGCGCCGGACGTGCCATGGCTCGTCATCGCATGGATGCTCGCGCAGGCGAGCTACAACGCGTGCTTCGGCGCGATCAACGGGCTCCTCTCGGAGGGGCTCGCCCCGCAGGACCGCACCCGCGCCGCGGGCGTCTTCTCCGCGGCCTCCCTGATCGGGACGCTCCCCGGCCTCGCCGCCGCGGCGCTCCTTCCCACGAGCATCGTCGCGATGACGCTCATCGTCCCGTGCATCGCGGCCGCGGCCATCCTGTTCGTCGCCCTGCGACTCCGTCGCCTTCCGGGGCGCGCGTCGGCCGAGCCGTGGAGGCTGGGTGCGGTCGCCGCGCTGCTGACGCGGCGGTTCGTCGCGGTGCTCGCCGTGCGGTTCGTGCTCGCACTCGAGCTCGCCGCGGGCCTCACCTTCAGCCTCTACCTGTTCCTCGACCGGTGGGGCCTCGAGGACGCCCTGGCCGTCCGCCTCGTGTCGCTCGCGACGCTCATCGGCGCGCTCGGCGTCGTCGCGACCTCCGTTCTCATCGCGGCGACGCCGCTTGCGCGCGTCGACCCGCGTCGTCTCCTCGCCCCCGCGCTCATCGTGCTCGCGCTCGCGATGGTCGGGCGCGGCCTCGCCACCGAGGTGCTGCACTTCCACATCGCCACAGCCCTCGCCGGCTGCGCGATCGGCGCGGGCTTCACGTCGACCCGGTCGATCGCCCAGGCGGCGCTGCCGCCGACGGAGTCCGCACTCGGACTCGGCGTCTTCAACGTCGCCAACACGCTGGCGCCGATCGTCGCGCCCGTGCTCGCGAGCACTCTGATCGCCCCGGGACTTCTGCCCGGGCTCCCCGACGGCTACGCCGTCATGTACGTGCTGCTCGCGGTGCCCGTGCTCGCGTGCCTCGCGACGCTGCCGCTCCTCGGCTACGCGTCGACCGGCTCGAGGCCGATGAACTTCATCCGGTCCTCGCCGTAGAAGCACGACTGCAGCGCGAACGCGCCCTTGAGGCCCACGAGGTCGGCGGTCGACGACCAGATCTTCGAGGTGTACCGGATGTCCACGATCTCGTAGACCTGGTCATCCCCCTCGACTCGGATGCGCTGGCCCATCTCCCACGGCAGGAGCACGTCGCCGCCGCAGTTGTTGTGCGCGGCCCACACGGGCGGCACACCGTCGCGCTCGTACGAGAGCATCTCGGTGAAGGTTCCGTCGCACCAGTCGAGCTCGGTCTGGCCGCCCGAGACGCCGAGCTTCACGGTCGGGAGCTCCTCGAAGACCTCCTCCTGCACCTGCTGGACCTTCTCGGCGACGCCGACCTTGATCGCGCCATACGCCTGCTCGACCGACTGCGGGGCGAGGAGCGTGCCGGCGCCGAGGCCGATCCCGCCCACGAGGAGCAGGACGCCGAAGACGGTGAGGACCGTGTTCCAGGCGCCGCCGCGACGCGATCGCTTGGCCGCGTGCTGTCCGCCGCGTGCGCGACGGGTCACCGGCGGAGCCGACGGGTGCTCGGGCGATTCGCTCATCGCGGGTCCTTTCACGATCCGCTTGCGAGCTTACGCCAGGGGGCCATCCGAGCCGAGGCCGGGCTCCCTCTCCCCAGCGATCTCCCGGCCCGGGCCATCCGAATGACAACGGTGTGATTCATCCCCAGCTCGCCTCACACCTGTGAATAACAGAGGTGTAATTCATCCCCAGGTGGGGATAGATCTGTGGATAACCCCGTGGAGAAGTGGGGGAACAAGGTGGAGAACCCCGTGGAGAGGGGGTGGAGAACGGGGGGTTAACCGTGGAGAACCTTCCCACAGCTGTGGACAGCCTGTGGAGAACTCGCCCGATCCGGACGTGCGCGCAGCCTGCCTGCGTGGGTCGCGAGCCGCGCACCTGCCGCCAGTGGCCGCCATCCGCGCCCACAAGCGGCCCCACGCGGCAGGCGCCGGGGGCACGCGAAGGGGCCGGATCCCAGACGGATCCGGCCCCTTGGCGTCTGCCCTGCGTGTCAGGTGAGCGACGGGTATCCCAGCACGGGCGGCACGGCGAGGAGCACGAGGAGCGCGACGCCCACGAGCGACAGCAGCGCGATCTGCAGACCGCGGCGGTTGCGGCCGCTCGTCCGAGCGAGGACCAGTCCGACGACGAGGCCCGTGATGAGGCCGCCGACGTGCGCCTGCCACGAGACGTTGAACCCCGGGATGAACCCGATCACGAGGTTGATGCCGAGCACGACGAGGATGCCGCGGATGTCGCCGCCCAGCCGGCGCCCGATGACGAGCAGCGTGCCGAGGAGGCCGAACACGGCCCCCGAGGCGCCCACGACGGGCGTCGAGAAGGCCAGCAGGGCCACGGCGACCGAGCCGCCGATGGTCGACAGGATGTACAGCGCGAGGAAGCGCCCGCTGCCGATGATCGGCTCGAGGATGCGGCCGATCATCCACAGCGACAGCAGGTTGAGGCCCACGTGCCAGAAGCCGCCGTGGACGAGCGCGACCGTCACGAGCCGCCAGGGCTGCGTGGTGCCGGTCAGCTCGGGGTACAGCGTCGGAGCGTAGAACGCGAGCCACTGCTGGACGCCGATGGCGCCGCCGAAGCCGTATCCGTCGACCATCTGGAGGAGGTAGGCGACGGCCGTGATGCCCGCGATCCACGCCATGACGCGCGGACGGCCGCCGGCGATGGCGACCGCGCCGCCTCCGCGCCAGCGCCGCTCAGCGCGGCGCTGGGCGGGTGTGCGGCTCTTGCGCTGCTCCTTCATGCACTCCGGGCACACGACGCCGACCGGCCCCTGGGTCTGGCAGTCCGCGCAGATCGTGCGCAGGCAGCGCTGGCACAGGACGAAGCTCTGGCGATCGGGGTGCCGATAGCAGTAGTCGTCGGGATTCCGGGGTCGGTCGGCGGTGGTCACGCGAGCGCCGTGTCAGACGGCGACGACGTCGATCGACGAGATGACGACGTCCTCGCGCGGGCGGTCGGCCGCGCCGGTCGGAACCTGGGCGATCGCGTCGACCACGGCGCGCGACGCGTCGTCGGCGACCTCGCCGAAGATCGTGTGCTTGCCCTGCAGCCACGGGGTGGGGTCGGTCGTGATGAAGAACTGCGACCCGTTCGTGCCGCTCAGCTTGCCCGTGATGGCGTTCGGGCGCTTGCCCGCGTTGGCCATGGCGAGCTTGTAGGGCGCGTTGAAGTCGAGCTCGGGGTGGATCTCGTCGTCGAACGTGTAGCCGGGGCCGCCGACGCCCTGGCCGAGCGGGTCGCCGCCCTGGATCATGAAGTTCGGGATGATGCGGTGGAAGATGACGTCCTTGTAGAGGGGGCCCTCGCCGGCTGCGCCCGTGCGCGGGTCGGTCCACTCCTGCGAGCCGTCCGCCAGCCCGATGAAGTTCTGGACGGTGCGGGGTGCGTGGTCCCCGAAGAGGTTGACCACGATGTCGCCGTGGTTCGTGTGGATGGTCGCGACGGCGGTGTGCTGAGTCATGGGCACATTCTCTCAGAGTCCGCAAGGCCGGAGCTGATCGGGGATGCCATCTGGCAGGATGGTCGAAAGCAGACCCCATCGACGCGGGAGGGCACACGTGAGCCTCAGCCTCAGCAGGAAGCAGAAGAAGGAGCTCAAGAAGCTCCAGCAGTCCGCGGCGCACGTCTGGGAGGCGCAGCAGGTCGTCGCCGCCGGCGCCGCCGACGTCGCACGGCAGGCGGGTCGCCAGCTCGAGACGTTCGGGCGCAAGCAGGTCGCACCCGCGGTCGAGGAGAAGTACCACGAGATCCTCGAGCCCTACGTGAACCGGGCTCGCCCGTTCGTGGACCAGGGCGTCAAGGCCTCGAAGAAGTTCATCGACGGATCGGTCGTCCCGGTCGCCGGCGCGGTCGTGGGCAAGGCCCTCTCGGCCTGGGACGTCGCCGCCGAGACGCGCGACAAGCTCGCCCGCTCGCGCGCCGGGCTCCCCGTCGTCGCTCCCAAGAAGAAGTCGAGCGCGGGCCCGGTCATCGCCCTCATCCTCGGCATCGCCGCGGCCGCGGGCGTGCTCTACGCCGCGTGGCAGACGCTGCGCGCCGACGACGAGCTCTGGGTGGCCGACGACCCGCTCGCGGCGCCCGACGCCTGACCTGAGGATCCGGCGCGGCGGGGCGACCCGCCGCGCCGTTCCGCTGCGCTCGCGGGTGCTCCTCGCGGAGCGCCACGCTGAGGAGGAGAGCGGATGGCCGACAGCACGACGACGCAGGACGGGCTCGAGCGCGTCCGCGCGGCCGCCGCGCAGCGCGGACTCGACATCGACGTGCAGGCGTCTCCGCGTGCCGCGTCCCTCGAGGAGGCCGCCGCGCTCCGCGGCATCGCGCCCTCCGACATCGTCAAGACCCTCGTCGTGAAGGGCAAGGGCGACCGGTTCTACTTCGCGCTCGTGCCCGGCGATCGCTCGATCTCGTGGTCGAAGCTGCGCGCCGTGGTCGGCGTGAACAGGCTGCGCCTGCCCGAGCCGCCCCTCGCTCTCGAGGCGACGGGCTACGAGCGCGGCACGATCGTCCCGCTCGGATCCACGCGGGACTGGCCCGTCTACGCGGACGAGCGGATGGTCGGCAAGCGCGTCTCGATGGGCGCGGGAGCCCACGGCTACACGCTGTTCGTCGACGCGGACGCCCTGATCGCCGCCTACGGCGCGACCGTCGCCGATATCACGGACCCGATCGAGGCCATCCGCTGACCGCTATCCCGAGACGCGGACCGAGGACGCCTTGTTGTTCATCGTGCTGCTGATCGAGCTCGAGTACGAGTAGTACCCGTACGACGCCCCGCCGTAGTTCGTGTGCTCGTAGACCTTCACCTTGCAGTTCGAGTAGCCGCGCATCGACGAGGCGCGGTCCTGGAAGGAGATGTTGGCGTTGCCCATCCACTGCCCCGACACGCACGAGCTCGATCCGTAGAGGTCCCAGTACGAGCCGGTGTATGATGTGCCGTCGTACAGGCGCGCGAGCAGGTACGTCGCCGCGACGCCCGCCTCGAGCCCGTCGGCACTCGACGAGCGGGCGGATGGCGCGGCCGCGTCGACGACGACCTGGCCGGTCTGCTCGAGGACGGCGGCGTGGAGGTCCTCCCCGCGCGGCACGCAGATGGTCTCGCCCGTGTCGACGAAGACGCCGCAATCCTGCTCGACCGATGCCGTCGCGGGCGCCGCCGCGATCGCACTCGCCCCGACAGCCGCGATGCAGGCGAGCACCGCTCCGATTCGCTTCCTCATGGCGCCCATGCCGACTCCTCTATCCGGAGCCCCGATCGACGAACCCCGTCCCCGGAATCTCGCACGCCGTGCGGACGGTGTCAAGGCGTTGTGTCCTCCGAATGGGGGACACGTCGCGGACGAAGTGTGAGACGATTCGGGACACCGGAGCATTACAGGGTGTGAACGCAGTGGAACACGACGTGGCAGCCGTGCCGTCGCAGGCCGACGAGGCGCTGCTCGACGCGGTCGCACGCGGAGACCACACGGCGTTCGCCACGATCTACGAGCGCCACGTGCGCACGGTCTTCCGCTTCGCGCTGAGCCTCGGCATCTCACCGCGCGACGTCGAGGACGTGACGCAGGAGGTCTTCGTGGTCGCGTTCAAGAAGGCCGCGAGGATCCGCACCGCCGACGGATCCGCCCTCCCCTGGCTCATGGTCACGTGCCGCAACCTGTCGTACGCGCATCTGCGGAAGCGCGCGAAGGATCACGCGCACCTCGACGCCGGAGAGCACGACGTCGCCGATCCGACGGCGTCGCCCGAGAGCCGCGCCCTGCAGGCCGAGCTCTCCCTGACGATCGCCGAGGCGATCGGCCGACTCTCGCCGCGGGACCAGGAGCTGGTCCACCTCTGCCTCGACCGGGGGATGACCTACCGGCAGGCCGCGCACGCGCTCGGCGTCACCGACGGGACGGTGCGGAACCGCCTGTCGCGCGCCAGGGCCGAGCTGCGCAGCTCCCTCCGCGGCACCTTCCGTGAGCAGGGATCATGAGACTGCACCCCCCGACCGACGACCAGGTCGCGTCGATGCGCCGCAAGATCTTCGCCGAGATCGCCCGGAACCGCGCACGCCGCCGCTCGAGGCTGACGTTCACCGCGGCCACGACCGCGCTCGTCGTCGCCGTCACCACCGCGGGCGCCATCCTCGTCGAGATGGCGAAGCCCGACGACCTCAACGTGAGCTTCGACTGCTACACGACGGCCGACCTGTCGGCGCCGCACGGCACGACGTCGTTCGTCGACGACGACCGCGATCGCGACCGCACGCTCGCTCTCGAGGATCGGGTCGCGCAGGCCCTCGAGTTCTGCATGGCGGGCTACAACGCGGTGCCGACCGACGGCGACGTCGAGATGGTGCGGGTCGTGAACCCGACCGTGTGCATGATGCAGGATCGCCGGCTCGCCGTGCTGCCCAACGAGCAGTACGCATCCACGGAGGACTTCTGCGAGGGTCTCGGTCTCGCGGCCCCGTTCGAGTAGGCCGCGGTCAGCGCGCGGGAGCGAGCAGAGCCGCGAGGCGCTGCACGGCGAAGGCGTAGCCCTGCACGCCCGCTCCGACGATCACGCAGCTGGCGACGTCCGACAGGTACGAGTGGTGGCGGAACGGCTCGCGCGCGTGCACGTTCGAGATGTGCACCTCCGCGAAGGGCAGGTGCACGCCGGTGAGGGCGTCGCGCAGCGCGACCGACGTGTGGGTGAGCGCCCCGGGGTTGATCACCACCGCGTCGCAGTCGGTGCGCGCCTCGTGGATCGCGTCGACGAGCGCGCCCTCGTGGTTGCTCTGGATGGCCCGCACCTCGAACCCGAGATCGGCGGCCGTCCGCTCGACGAGCGCCACGACGTCGTCGAGCGTGTCCGAGCCGTAGATCTCGGGCTCGCGCGTGCCGAGGAGGTTGAGATTCGGCCCGTTCACGAGCAGGATCCGACCGTTCACGTGCGTTCCCTTCGTCACAGGAGTCCGGCCATCCGCAGGGCGGTGTCGACGAACGAGACCCGCTCGATCGACCCCACGCGGCTGAGCGGGATCCATTCGGCCATGTCGGTCGACCCGTCGAGCTCGTAGGCGAGGGACCCGCCCGTGATCGTCGCCCGGTAGACGATCCGCAGCGCCTGCATGTCGCCGGTGCCCGCGAGCCGCTTGCGGGCAGGGATGACGACCGAGTCGACCCCGATGACGTCTCCGAGCTCGACCTCGTAGCCCGTCTCCTCGCGCACCTCGCGGCGGCAGGTCTGGGCGGGGTGCTCGCCGGGGTCCATCCCGCCGCCCGGCATCGTCCAGGCGGGCTTCGACCCCTCGATCCAGCGCGAGAGCAGCACGCGCTCGGCGTCGTCGACGATGACGGCGTAGGCGGCGACTCTCAGGTCCATGACGTCAGCCTACTGATCCCGGATCGCGGCGCCGTCGGCCTCGCCGCGCGGCGGGACCGGCACGAGCTTCCCGGTGCCGGCGGCGGCGCGGGGCCGCGCGGTGGTCCGCACCCTCATCCGCACGCCGTCCAGGGTCGCACGCAGCGGGGAGCCGATGAACAGGCCGAGGGTCGCGCCTGCGGCGAGCGCGATGCCGATCATGCCGGCGGTCACGAGCGCCTGCGTCGCGACGATGAGCCGCGCGGTGTCGTCGCCGGCCTCGACCATCCCGAGAAGGCCCCGGAACACGGCGGAGCCCGGGACGAGGGGGACGATCGCTGCCGTCGTCACGGCGACGGATGGCACGTGCAGGCGCTGGGCGATGAGCGCGCCGACGAGGCTCGCGGCGAAGGCCCCCGCGAAGCTCGCTCCGGCGGCGTCGAGTCCGGCCGCCGAGGGCAGCGCGTAGCCGGTCCAGGCGATCGTCGCGAGCAGGACGCTCACGACGACGATGCGGAGGCCGGCGCCGTTCATGACCGCGACGGTGATCGCCACGATCACCGCACCGACGATCTGGCCCGCGAACGGCCCGAACGGCAGCGCCTCGCTCGGCAGCTGCAGGCCGACGCCGAGCGCGCTCGCGAGCTGCAGCCCGACCACGATGCCGAGCACGACGCCGAGGGTCTGCAGGGTGAGCTCGAGGATGCGCCCTCCCGCCGTGAGCGCGAATCCGTCGATCGCATCCTGCGCGGCGCCGACGACGGCGAGACCAGCGAGCATGAGCACGATGCCCGAGGAGACGACGATCGTCGAGCGGACATCGGTGAACGGCTCGACGCCGAGGCGCGACAGGAGCGCGGCGACGACCGTGACGGCGACGAGCGTGAACGCGCCGACCACCTGGCTGAAGAACATGGGCACGCGCAGCTTCGCGAGCCCCGCCTGGGATCCGGCGACGCCCAGTGCGGCGAGGAAGGTCACGGCCAGCGCGATCCACGAGGCGCCGAACATCACGCCGACGCCGACCGCGAGGAGCGCCTGCACCGTGATCACGACGCCGGGCTGGTAGAGGAACGGCGTGCGGCGGATCTGGCGGAACCGCGCCCGCGCCTCGCCGAGCTCGAGGCCCTCCTCGATCTCCGTCACGAGCGCCTGGAGGCGCTGGAGCTTCGCGTGATCGGGAACGGCCGACCGCACGACCTGCATGAGGGTGATCGGCAGGTCGTCGCCTCCGCGGTGATCCGACACGGTCACGGAGTTGTAGGTCACGTCGACGTGCACGCTCTTGAGCCCGTAGGCGCGGGTGATGCGCAGGGCCGCGAGCACGACCTCCTTCGCCGACGCGCCGACCGACAGCATGACCTCGGCCACCCGCATCGCGAGGTCGATGATCCGCACGGCCATCGCGTCGTCGACGACCGTGAGCAGCTCGGTGGGGGCGGCCTTCGACGCGTCGCTCCACAGCGCCCTGCGGACGCTCTCCATCACGCGCCGACGACGATCCTGAGCCATGCCCTCCATCCTGTGCCACGAGGTTCACCGTTCGCCGAACGATCCGGGATGTCCGCTCCGCACGTCATCGGAACCTCACCCCGTTTCGACTCGCTCCGCTCGCTCAACGACCGGACCGGAGGCCTTCCTCAGCGACCGAGACGATCCGGACTCCCCCTCCGGACATTGAGCGAGGGAGCGCAGCGACCGAGACGATCCGGAGCCTCCCTCCGGACATTGAGCGAGGGAGCGCAGCGACCGAGACGAAATGCCGCAACCCAGCCTCCGAACCCCCCGCGTTTCGACTCGCTCCGCTCGCTCAACGACCGGGCCCGGGGCATCCCGCAGCGACCGAGACGATCCGGACTCCCCCTCCGGACATTGAGCGAGGGAGCGCAGCGACCGAGACGATCCGGAATCTCCATCCGGACATTGAGCGAGGGAGCGCAGCGACCGAGACGATCCGGAGCCTCCCTCCGGACATTGAGCGAGGGAGCGCAGCGACCGAGACGAAATGCCGCAACCCAGCCTCCGAACCCCCCGCGTTTCGACTCGCTCCGCTCGCTCAACGACCGGGCCCGGGGCATCCCGCAGCGACCGAACGCGCAGTGGGCCGGCCCCGGACGGAACCCGGGGCCGGCTCGCGGTGCGGCAGCCCGTCAGCGCGCGGAGGCGCCACCCGGTCGGAGGGTCGCATCCCCTGCCGCGACCTGCACCGAGATCTCGCGCGGCGACGAGCTCTCGACGTCGAGGCGGTTGTCGAAGTCGCCTGCCGAGACGTCGGAGCGCACGGCGTAGGTCTCGTCGGGGAGCACGAGGTCGAGCGAGCCCGCGCTCACATCGACGGTCACCTCGGCGGGCGCGTCGCCCGTGAGCTCGGCGTCGAGACGGCCCGCAGCGACCGTGAAGCCGGCCTCCGCGACGTCGGCGAGCGCGAGGTCGGCCTGGCCCGCGCTCAGATCGACCTCGAGCGACGCGGCCGAGCCGTCGAGGCTCAGGTACCCCGCCCCGACCTCGGCGTCGACCTCGCCGAAGTCGCCCTCGGCCGTGAGGCTGCCGCCCGAGAGCGAGAGGTCGACATCGAGGCCCGCGCCCTTCAGGCGCTCCGGCAGCGTCAGCACGACGGTCTGCTCGTCGTCGAACCAGTCGCCGCCGAACCAGTCGCCGCCGAACCACCAGCCGCGGAAGAACCCGTCGCGGCGGTCGACCGACAGCTCGCCGCCGTCGCGCGAGACGCGCCATCCGTCATCCGCGTTCGTCACCTCGAGCACGGCCTCGTCGACGTCGCCGTAGGCGATCGCGAAGGAGGCCCCAGAGGCGTCGATGTCGAGGGAGGTCACGCCGGCGGCCGCCGCCGTGAGGGTCTCGTCGACCGAGAACGCGCCGCGCGCCGCGGCGACGCCCGAGCCGATGGCGGTGCCCAGCAGCGCCACGCCGCCGATCACCGCGACGACGAGCGCGACGACCTTGCCGCCCGATGCGGGAGGGGTGGGAGGGGCCGGGCGCGGGGGCACGGCCGCGGGATCGTACGCCGACGCATCGAAGGCCGGCGGGGTGGTGGGGGTGCTCATCGTGTCGCTCCTGTCTGGGGCGTTCCGCCCGTGTTCTCGATGTGGGCGAGAGCTGCGAGAACGCGGCGGTTGCCCGACTCGTCCGGCTCGAGGCCGAGCTTCTGGAAGATGGAGGTGACGTACTTCTCGACGCTCGCCTCCGAGACGAAGAGCACGCCGGCGATCGCCTGGTTCGACTTGCCCTCCGCGATGAGAGCGAGCGTCATGCGCTCGCGCTCCGTGAGCCGCGTCATCCGCTCGTCGCGGGTGCGCCGGCTGAGCAGCTGCGCGACGACCTCGGGGTCGAGCACGGTCGCGCCCTGCGCGATGCGGTCGACCGACTCGACGAACTCCGCGACGTCGGCGACCCTGTCCTTGAGGAGGTAGCCGATCGCGCCGCCCTGCGCCGTGATCAGCTCGCTCGCGTAGCGCTCCTCGACGTACTGCGAGAGGACGAGGACGGGGAGCTCGCGATGAGCCGCCCGCACCTCGATCGCCGCGCGGATCCCCTCGTCGGTGAAGGTCGGGGGGAGGCGCACGTCGAGGATGCAGAGATCCGGGGCGGATGCCTCCACGGTCGCCAGCAGATCGCTCGCGTCGGGAAGGGCCGCGACGATCTCGTGGCCGGCGTCCTCGAGGAGGCGCACGAGGCCCTCGCGCAGGAGGACCGAGTCCTCGCAGATCAGGATGCGCATGGCACGCTCACCTCCAGGGCGGTCGGTCCGCCGTTCGGGCTGTCGAGGCGGACGGTGCCGCCCGCCGACAGGATGCGGTTCGAGATGCCGTCGAGGCCGCCGCCGGGGAGCACGCGCGCCCCGCCGATGCCGTTGTCCTCGACGCGGGCCCAGAGCACGCCGTCGTCGCGGCGGCGCACGATCACCCGGCACTCCGCGGCACGCGAGTGCTTCGCGGCGTTCGTGAGCGACTCCGCGATCGCGAAGTACACCGCCGCCTCGGCCTCCCGGCTGCAGCGGCCGTCCATCCGCACATCGAGGTGCACGGGGATGTGCGAGCGCCCGGCGAGCGCGGACAGGGCCGCATCGAGGCCGCGGTCGTCGAGCACGGACGCGTGGATGCCGCGCGCGAGCTGGCGGAGCTCGGTGATGGCCGCCTTCGTCGAGGTGTGCGCCTCCTCGATCAGCGAGCGGGCGGCATCGGGGTCGCTGTCGATCTTCTGCTGGGCGAGGCCGAGGGTCATCCCGACGGAGACGAGACGGGGCTGCACGCCGTCGTGGAGATCGCGCTCGATGCGCGTCCGCTCCACCTCGGAGGCGCGCACGGCCCCCGCTCGCTGCGCGTCGGAGGTGCGGGCCTGCGCGGCCAGCTGCTCCTCCTGCGACGGCACGACGATCGCGCGGCTCAGCACGCCGTGCAGGAGCGCGAGCCCCACGATCCCGGCAGCGGTCACGATGACGCCCAGGATGCCGGCGAGCGGCGCCCACGCGGCGGCGAACTCGAGGCCGAACGCGCCGCGCACGGTCTCCGCGCCCGAGAGAGGAGCGAAGCAGATCGCGATGGACCAGATGAGCAGGCGGAAGAGCCCCATGACGATCACGCCGAAGACCGTCGCGATCGCGAGGTTGGCGATCGCCCGCCACATGCGCGGGTCGACCGCCTGACGCAGGAGCGTGCGGAGCCAGCCGCCGAAGCCGGGGCCGACGCGGGGGCGCCATGCGAGCGCGGGCAGGCCGAAGCCGTACAGCCCGTCGACACGCGCGGTCTCGAGCCAGGCGACGGCGAAGAGGACGTAGACGAAGGCGACGAGCAGCAGGAGCCCGAAGCCGAGGAGCGGGAGGGTGCCGAGGCCGAAGCCGAGCAGCCCGAAGAGAGCGGTGAACGCGAAGGCGCCCAGGAAGCCGAGCGCCGCGAGATGGGCGATCGCCCCGGCCACCCGGAGCGGGCGCGACGTCCTCGCGGTCGAAGCGGAGGCGAGCTGTGTGGTCATGCCTCCAAGCTAGGGCGGCCCTCGCGCGGGCGCCCCAGAGTCAGCCGGAGACGTTCTTTCGGGTTTTCCCGAATCGCGTCACGGCGCCGCGGCGCACGTCGGCGCCGTGGCCTGCTCGAGCGCGTGCCACGCCGAGATCCCGCCCGCGAGCGAGCGGAGCGGATGAGCCTGCCACTCCGGGCGCCCGCGGAGCACCTCGGCCGCGCGGCGCGACCGCACCCCGAGGGCGCAGTGCACGACGACCTCGCGCCGCTCGACGAGCGCACGCCGCACGGCTTCGGGCGGCTCCTCCCCCGCCTCGATCTCGTCGAGCGTCCAGCGGACGGCTTGCGGGATGGCCCCGGGCTCGGATGGCGCGCGCACGTCCACGACGAGAGGCGCGGCGCCGCCGGCCAGGGCAGCGCGGAGCTCGGCGGCCGAGACGATTGGCACCGCGCCATCCGCCGTGGCCCCCGTCGCGCCGTCCCCCGTGGCCTCCGCCGGGCCATCCGCTGGGGCCTGGCCATCCGCCGCGAACGCCACCTCGCGCCATCCGGCGCCGAGTGCGTCCACGACGACGACGCGGCCGAGGAGGGGGCGTCCTGCTCCCGTGATGAGCTTGATCGCCTCGGCCGCCATCTGGGCGCCGACGAGCGCGCACAGCGGGCCGAACACGCCCGCCGTCGCGCAGTCGAGCGCCGCTCCCGGCGCATCCGGGTAGAGGTCGCGGTAGCGCGTGCCGCGCTCGGCCCAGACGACCCCGACCTGGCCCTCCCACCGGAGGACCGACCCCCAGACGAGCGGAAGGCCGAGCGCCGCCGCCGTGTCGTCGACGAGGTACCGCGTGGCGAAGTTGTCCGAGCCGTCGACGACGAGGTCGTAGTCCGCGAGAACGCCGGCCGCGCTCCGCGCATCCAGGCGCAGCGCGTGCGCGCGCACCTCGATCCCGGGGTTCCGCGCCGCGATGGCGTCGCGTGCGGATGCCGTCTTCGGTCGTCCGATGTCCGCGACCCGGTGGATCACCTGGCGCTGCAGGTTGCCGAGCTCGACGGCGTCGTCGTCGACCACGCCGAGCACGCCCACCCCCGCCGCGGCCAGCGCCAGCAGCACGGGCGAGCCGAGGCCGCCTGCGCCCACGACGAGCACGCGCGCCGCACGCAGCCGGCGCTGCGCGGCATCGCCCATGCCGGGCAGGATGAACTGCCGGCCGTACCTCTCCCGCTCCTCGTCGGAGAGCGCCGGACCGGGTGCCACGAGCGCCGTCACAGGACCGCCATCCCCTCGGTCTCCGACGATGCGCGGGCATGCCGCCGTCGGGGGATGCGCCCCGCATGCGCGGCGAGATGGCCCGCCTCGACCGCATGGCGGAACGCGGCGGCCATCCGCACGGGGTCGTGCGCGCGGGTCACCGCGGTCGCCAGGAGCACCGCGTCGCAGCCGAGCTCCATCGCGAGCGCCGCCTCCGACGCCGTGCCGAGGCCCGCGTCGAGCACGACGGGAACCGATGCGCGCGACACGATGAGCTCGATGTTGTGGGGGTTGAGGATGCCGAGGCCCGTTCCGATCGGCGCGCCGAGGGGCATGACAGCCGCGACCCCGAGCTGCTCGAGCCGCAGCGCCGTGACGGGGTCGTCGTTCGTGTACGCGAAGACCGTGAAGCCCTCCGCGACGAGCCGCTCCGCGGCGTCGAGCAGCTCGACCGGGTCGGGCAGGAGCGTCGTGTCGTCGGCGACGACCTCGAGCTTGATCCAGCTCGTGCCGAACGCCTCGCGCGCGAGCTCGGCCGTGAGCACCGCGTCGTGCGCCGTGCGGCAGCCCGCGGTGTTGGGGAGGAGGCGGATGCCGCGCTCGCGCAGCAGGGCGTAGAGGCCGCCCGCTCCGCTTCCGTATCGCCGCACGGCGACCGTCGTGAGCTCGGTACCCGACGCCCGCAGAGCCTCGTCGAGCACCTCGAGGCTCGGCGCACCGCCCGTGCCGACGATGAGCCGCGACGACAGGGCGACGCCGTCGATGACGAGCGGCTCCACGTCAGCCGCCCTGCGCCGCGGTGAGCACCTCGACCCGCGCGCCCGGGCCGAGCCGATGCGACCCCCAGCGGGCGCGCGGCACGAGGACCGCGTCGACCGCGACCGCGACGCCGAGGGGCGCGCCGTCCTCGGCCGTGCCCTCGGGCGTCACCGCGCGGCCCGTGAGCGCCGAGACGACCGTCGACACCGCCGCCCCCTCGGGCAGCCGCAGAGCACTTCCGTTGACATCGATCTCGATCATGCGAGGACTCCTTCACGGTCACGGGGCGCGACGTCGCGCCCGGGTTGGAGGCGGGTGGGGGCGAACCGCCCAGGGTCGAGCAGGTCGGCCTCGACGCCGCGCGGCGGGGCGACGTCGTCGACGATGCGGCGGCAGAGGTCTGCGATGAGCGGGGCGAGCAGCACGCCGTTGCGATGCGTTCCCGTCGCGACGACGAGGCCCGGGGCGGTCCGCCCGACGAGGGGCAGATGATCGGGGGTCGTCGGACGGGCGCGGGCGGTCGCCTCGACGAAGAGGTACTCGTCGACGAGCGGCATCACCTCGGCCGCATCGCGGAGCAGCGCCGACACGCCCCCCGCGGAGACCGCGTCGTCGGCGTCCTCGCGCTCGGTCGCGCCCACGACGAGCCCGCCGTCGACGCGCGGCACGAGGTAGACGGCACGGCCGCGGACGAGGGCGCGGACCGTGTGCGCGAGGCGCGGGAGGCCCGCCGCGTGGAGGCGGAGGATGTCTCCGTGGACCGCGCGCAGCACGCCGGGGGGCGTCGCGCCCAGGTCCGCCGCGCCGAGCGCGTTCGCGACGACCACCTCGGCCGCGGCGATCGCTGTCCCGTCGGAGAGCTCGACACCGTGCACAGCACCGCCCCGCCCGCGCAGCAGGCGCCTCGCCGCGAGCGGACGGAGAGCGGATGGCGCGAGCGCGCCCCGAAGCGCGCGGACGAGGGCGCGCGGATCGACGCGATGGTCGCCGTCCGCCGCGTACGCGCACGAGAGTCCCGGCGCGAGCAGAGGCTCGGCGGCCCGCGCTTCTCGGACGCTCCGTCGCTCCGCCTGCACCGCGGGCGCCGCGTCCACGAGCTCGACGATCCGTCGGCGGTCGGCGTCGTCGACCCCGACGAGAAGCGTCGGGGCGGCCTCGTACCCGCACGCCGCGGCGCCGCCGGGCAGCGATGCGACGAAGTCGGGGTATGCGGCCGCCGCGGCGCGGTGGAGCGCCACGGCAGCGCGCTCGGTGTGCTGGAGCTCGCCCGCGGGGCTCAGCATTCCGGCCGCGGCATACGTTGCGCCGTCTCCCGGGCGGGGGTCGATGAGTCGCACCGAGCGCCCCGCGCGCGCACACGCGACGGCGATCGCCGTGCCGACGACCCCTGCGCCAATGACGGCGACGTCGACCCTGCTGTCAGCTCCGGACACGGGGCTCGTCGAGGTAGACGGACGCGCCGGCGGCGACGAACTCCTCGGACTTCCGGCGCATGGCCGCGATCGCCTCCTGCTCCTCGGCGCCGCCGAAGCGGTCGCGGATGTCCTGGGAGATCCGCATCGAGCAGAACTTCGGGCCGCACATCGAGCAGAAGTGCGCCGTCTTGGCCGGCTCGGCCGGGAGCGTCTCGTCGTGGAAGGCCTCGGCCGTGTCGGGGTCGAGCGAGAGGGCGAACTGATCGCGCCAGCGGAACTCGAAGCGCGCCTTCGACAGCGCGTCATCCCGATCCCGCGCCCCCGGATGACCCTTCGCGAGGTCGGCCGCGTGCGCCGCGATCTTGTACGTGATGACGCCCGTCTTCACGTCGTCGCGGTTGGGCAGCCCCAGGTGCTCCTTGGGCGTGACGTAGCAGAGCATCGCGGTGCCCCACCGTGCGATCTCGGTCGCGCCGATCGCCGAGGTGATGTGGTCGTACCCCGGGGCGACGTCGGTGACGAGGGGGCCGAGCGTGTAGAAGGGCGCCCCCGAGCAGAGCTCCTGCTGGCGCTCGACGTTCTCCCGGACCAGGTGCAGCGGCACGTGCCCGGGCCCCTCCACCATGACCTGCACGTCGTGCTCCCACGCCCGGTGCGTGAGCTCGGCGAGCGTGTCGAGCTCGGCGAACTGCGCCACGTCGTTGGCGTCGGCCGTCGAGCCGGGACGCAGGCCGTCGCCGAGCGAGAACGCGACGTCGTACTGCGCGAAGATCTCGCACAGCTCGTCGAAGTGCGTGTAGAGGAAGTTCTCGCGATGGTGGGCGAGGCACCAGCCCGCCATGATCGAGCCGCCGCGCGAGACGATGCCCGTCACCCGCTCTGCCGTGAGCGGCACGTAGCGCAGCAGCACGCCCGCGTGGATCGTCATGTAGTCGACGCCCTGCTCGCACTGCTCGATCACGGTGTCGCGGAAGATCTCCCAGGTGAGGCGATGCGCCTGCCCGTCGACCTTCTCGAGCGCCTGGTAGATCGGGACCGTCCCGATCGGCACGGGCGCGTTCCGGATGATCCACTCGCGCGTTGTGTGGATGTCGTCGCCCGTGGAGAGGTCCATGACCGTGTCGGCGCCCCACGTCGTCGCCCACTGGAGCTTCTCGACCTCCTCGGCGATCGAGCTCGTGACGGCCGAGTTCCCGATGTTCGCGTTGATCTTGACGAGGAACGCCCGCCCGATGATCATGGGCTCGCTCTCGGGATGGTTGATGTTGCTCGGGATGATCGCGCGCCCCGCCGCGAGCTCCGAGCGGACGAGCTCGACGTCGCACCCCTCGCGCAGCGCGACGAACCGCATCTCGGGCGTGATGACGCCCTGCCGCGCGTAGTGCATCTGCGTCACGCGCCGGCCGGGACGTGCGCGGCGCGGGCGGGCGGACTCTCCCCGCCACTCCGCGGAGGCGGCGCCGCGCCGCGCGGCCGCACGGCCGTCGTCGTGGAGGTCGCGCGGGCGCCCGTCGTACTCCTCGACGTCGCCGCGTGCGGCGATCCAGTCGGCCCTCAGCGGCGGCAGCCCCCTCACCGGGTCGCTGCCCGGACCCGACGTCCGATAGGCCGTGAACGGCTCGTTCCGCTCGCCGTTCGGCGAGTCCGTGAGCGCGATGCGGGTGACCGGCACCCGGATCCCGTGCTCGTCGTCGTGCAGATATGCGAGCGAATGCGTCGCTTCCAGGGTGCGCAAAAGAGCTGCTCCTACTTCCTACGCCGGCATGACCCGAACAGGTTCGACGGTCGCGAGCAGCGTCAGCTCGTTCTCAGCCCCTGCTGGGACTCCCGTGTGGACCGGATCAGAGTAGCAGGGAGCCGCGGTCGCGCAAGTCGGCGGGTCAGAGCGCGTCGAGCAGCTCCCTCAGCCGGGCAGATTCCTCTTCGGGCATGGAGTAGCCGTGCTCGGTCGCGGGGTACTGTCCCGCGCGGACTTCCGCGACATAGCGCTCGACGCCGGCGATCATGTCCCCCCGCAGCTCCGCGTACCGCTTGACGAAGCGCGCCGCATGACCCCCGTATATGCCGAGAAGGTCATGGAATACGAGCACCTGGCCGTCGGTGGCGGGGCCCGCGCCGATGCCGATCACGGGGACGCTCATCCGGGGCATCAGGGCGTCCGTGACGTCGCTCGGGATCGCCTCGAAGACGATCGCGAAGCATCCGGCCTCCTGCAGCGCGAGTGCGCTCTCGCACACCGCGAGCGCGTCGTCGGCGGTCCGGCCCTGGGCACGGTATCCGCCGAGGGCGGTCGCCGTCTGCGGCGTGAGGCCGACGTGCCCCATGACGGGGATGCCCGCGCGGACGATGGCGCGCGCGCGATCGACCGACGTGCCGCCGCGCTCGATCTTGACCGCATCGCACCCCGTCTCCTTCACGAAGCGCTGCGCGGTCGCGACGGCGGTCTCGTCGGAGGCCTCGTACGAGCCGAAGGGCAGGTCCGCGACGAGCAGAGAACTCTGCAGGCCCCTGCGGACCGCGGCCGTGAGCATGATCATCTCGTCGACGGTGACGGGCACGGTGCTGTCGTATCCGAGCACCGTCATCGCGGCCGAGTCGCCCACGAGCACGACGTCGACGCCTGCCGCCTCTGCCACCTGCGCGCTGGGATGGTCGTAGGCGGTCACCATGGCGATGCGCTCGCCTGCGGCCTTGCGCGCGGCGAGGTCGGCCGGCGCGACGCGCGGGCGGGCCGCCGGCCGCGTGCTCATGCGCGCGCCGTCAGGAGACGGTCGACCGCGTCATCGACCTGGATGATGCCGTTGCCCCGGTCGACGTGCACGACGACGGGCTCGTACGTCTCGAGGTCCTTCTCGTCGTACTCGGCGTAGGAGACGACGATGATCGTGTCGCCCGCGTGCACGAGCCGGGCGGCAGCGCCGTTGACCTGCATGACCCCCGAGCCCCGCTCCCCCGCGATCGTGTACGTCTCGAAGCGCGCGCCGTTGTCGACGTCGAGCACGTGCACCTGCTCGTGCTCGAGGATGTCCGCCGCCTCGAGGAGATCGGGGTCGATCGTGATCGAGCCGACGTAGTTGAGGTCGCTTCCCGTGATGGTGGCGCGATGGATCTTCGACTTGAGCATGATGCGGCGCATCAGGATTCTCCCTTGAGGATGCGGTTGTCGATGAGGCGTGCGGCGCCGACCCTGGCCGCGACCGCGAGCAGCGCGTCCCGATCGACGCGGACGAGAGGGCGGAGGTGCTCGGCGTCGCGCAGCTCGAGGTACTCGGGCTCGATGCCGGCCTCCGCGAGGACGGATCGCGCGGCCGCGAGCAGCACCGCGCCATCCCGCTCGCCCCGCGCCGCGAGATCCTCCGCCGCGGTCAGCGCCCGGTTCAGAGCGGTCGCCTGCGCCCGCGCTGCGGCATCGAGGTAGACGTTGCGCGAGCTCATCGCGAGGCCGTCCGGCTCGCGGACGATCGGGCACGCCTCGATCCGCACGGGCAGGTCGAGGTCGCGGACGAGCCGGCGCACGACGAGCACCTGCTGCGCGTCCTTCTGTCCGAAGAAGGCGACCTCTGGGGTCACGATCGAGAGCAGCTTGGCGACGACGGTGGCGACGCCGTCGAAGTGGTGCGGGCCGCGGTGCGCGCCGCACAACACGTCGGTGATGCCGGACACGTGGATGGTCGTGGCGAAGCCGTCGGGATACATCTCGGAGACGGGCGGCGCGAAGAGGATGTCCGCTCCCGCCTCCTCGGCGAGCGCGGCATCCCTGGCCTCGTCGCGCGGATAGGAGCCGAGGTCCTCGTTCGCCCCGAACTGCGTGGGGTTGACGAAGAGCGACACGACCACGACGTCGGACGCCTCCCGCGCACGGCGCATGAGCGAGAGGTGTCCCTCGTGGAAGGCCCCCATCGTGGGGACGAGGCCGATCGAGGCGCCCTCGGCTCGCGCGGTGCGCACGGCGGCGCGCATGTCGGACACGGTGCGCACGATCCTCATGTCGCGTGCTCCTTCCTGCGTGCGAGCGCGCGGGTCGCCTCGCACAGCTCGTCGAAGAGCGGGACGAGCTCGGGCCGGCCGGCCGAGATCGCCGCGCGCTGGCGCTCGACCGTCTCCTCGTCCCCGCGGGCGATCGGGCCCGTCAGGGCTGTCGCCGGTCCTCCCGACGCCCAGTTCTCGACGGTGCGCCGCACGAGCGGCGCGAGGAGCAGGCGCGCCTCCTTGGCCGGGATGCCCGCGGTCTCGGCGATCCGCTCCGCGGCATCGGCGATGGTCACGAGGAAGTTCGCCGCGACCGACGCGGCTGCGTGGTAGGCCGCCCGGTGGGCCTCATCGAGAGGGAACGCGCGTGCGCCGAGCAGGAGCGCGATGCCCGTCGCGGTCTCGAGCGCCTCGTCCGAGCGCCCCGCGACCGCGCACGCGATGCCGCGGAACACGGCCGGGTTGTCATCGCCGGTGAACGTCTGCAGGGGGTGGAGGCCGAAGTCGACATCGTGGATCGGCACCGCGCCGGAGGTGTGGCCGATCATCCGCCCCGCCGCCGTCGCGGCGTGCGCCGCGGCAGCGATCTCGCCGTCCGGAACGCACAGCAGCACGACCGGCGCGTCGGGGATCTCCTCGCCGCGCCCGACCGGGCCGTGCACGACGACGCCGGCCGCCCGGAGGGCACGGGCGATGCTCCGGCCCAGTCGGCCGGGGCCGACCACCGTGACGCTCTCGAGGGCGCTGTGCGGGGTGCGGAGGATGCTCATGGTCTCGGTGCGCGGGGGACGCGCGCGACATGAGTATCCGCCTCATGGGCCGATCGAGCAAAATCGGGCGGCAATGTGCACAGTGGTGCCGGTCCGTGTCTTACCGATCTGCTCCCTGGTTCGCTTCATGTCTGTGCATGGTGATTTCACCGACGACTGTCGGTCACTCGGATCCTCGCTCCGGTCCCCGGCCTGTGACAGGCTCGAAGCCGTGATCGACCCGCGCTCCTCCCTGCTCGCGTCCGCGCGCGAGGCCGTCGCCCTGGTGGGGCCGTCGGTCCCCGCGCACGACGACTTCGTCGCGGCTCTCGAGGCGCACGGCGCGGCCGCGCTCGACCGCGAGGGACCGCCCGCGCACCTCACGGCGAGCCTGTTCGTCTTCGACTCGACCGGCGAGCAGATCCTCCTCTGCCTCCACGGCAAGGGGAGGTTCTGGGTGCAGCCGGGCGGCCACCTCGAGGCCGGGGACACGTCGCTCGCGCAGGCCGCCGCACGCGAGCTCGAGGAGGAGACGGGCGTCTCCCGCGGTCTCCTCCGCGACGTCCGGGTCGTCGATCTCGACCACCATCCGCTGAGCTCGCGGTTCGGCCGGTGCGCATCGCACCTCGACGTCGGCGTCGCGGCCGTCGTCGACCGCGACGCCGTGGCACTGCAGGTGAGCGATGAGTCGGACGACCTGGCGTGGTTCCCCCTCCGCGACCTGCCCTCGCCGCTGCCGCCCGCCTTCGACGAGCGCCTCGCACGTGTGCGGGCGGCGTACGCGGTCGCCCGCTGACACATCCCTCTGCAAGGCGCGATCGGCCATCCCTCCCCCGGTCGTTGAGCGAGCGAGGAACGAGCGAGTCGAGACGCCGCGACCCGGCCTCGAGAACCGCCCTGTGCGAACTCACCCCTGCCCGAGCGACTCCTGCAGAGCTCGATCGGCGTCCCGCAGCACGGCCGCGGCCACCTGGAGCCCTTCGACGCGGCCGAGCTCGACGTCCTCGTGCTCGATGTTGACCCACATGTCCGGGTCGACCTCGTGCAGAGCACGGAGGAACTCCGTCCAGTACGCCGTGTCGTGCCCCTTGCCGAGCGCGACGAAGTCCCAGGCGGCGGGCTTCGGCCATTCGTTCGCCCATTCGTCGCCCCCGAGGCCCGTGCGCGACTCGGACGGGTCGAGCCGCCGGAAGCCGTTGTCGAGCACGCCGTAGAGCTGCGCGGTCTCGCGGTTGATGCGGACATCCTTCGCCGCTGCGTGGAAGACGAGCTCGCCCAGCTCTCGCACGACCGCGACGGGGTCCATCTGCTGCCAGAAGAGGTGCGACGCGTCGAGCTCGACGCCGATGTGCGTGGCGCCCGTCGTCTCGACGAGACGATGCACGTCGCGGGTGTTGAAGACGACGTTCTGCGGGTGCAGCTCGAGCGCGACCTTGACGCCGTGGTCGGCAGCGAGCCGGTCGATCTCCCGCCAGAAGTCTGCGACGACCCGCCACTGGTAGTCGAGCACGTCGAGGTGCGCCGAGCTCCAGGCGTTCACGATCCAGTTCGGGAATCGCGCCGTCTCGTCGGATCCCGGCAGACCCGACATCGTGACGACGCGCGTCTGACCCAGGCGGGCAGCGAGGCGGATGGATCGGCGCACGTCCTCCGCGTGCTGCGCGCGGATGTCGGCCTTCGCGTGCAGCGGGTTGCCATTGCAGTTGAGGCCGGCGATCTCGACGCCGGTCCCCTCGAACTGCCCGAGGAAGTCGTCGCGCGCGGCGTCGGACACGAGGATGTCGTCGAGGGACGGGATGTGGACCGCCGGCAGGAATCCGCCCGCGTTCAGCTCGATCCCCGTGAGACCGAGCGACGCGACGACCTCGAGCGCCTCGGGAAGCGTGCGGTCGTGCAGGATCGCGTTGTAGACGCCCAGCCTCATGCGCGCACCTCCTGCGGGATCGCGACCGCCGCGCCGCGTCGCGCGGCAGACTCCGCCACCGCCTGGAGCAGCCGCATGTTGCGGACCCCCTCGTCGAACGTCGCGCATCGCGGCAGCGATGCCGCCTCCTCGATGCCGGCGACCTCCTCGAGGAACGCCCGCGCCTGGTACACGAAGCCCTCGTTCTGACCGAACCCGACACCGGTCGCGTCCATGGCGAGACCTCCCCTGAGGTACGGATGCTCGGGGCCGAGGAGCACCCGCCGGAAGCCGCGCTGCGCGACCGGGCCCTCGTTGAGCATGAGTCCGATCTCGGACGGCGTGCGGAAGTCGAACGACGCCGAGCCGTTCTCGCAGAACACCTCGAGGACGAGCGTGTTCGCGTGCCCCGAGGCGACGCGGGAGACCTCGATCGCCCCTGCTCCGCCATCCGCGAAGTCGAACGAGAACGCGGCGTAGTCGTCGTTCTCGACGGTGTCGAACGTGTCCGACACGGCGCCGTGCTCGTGGCCGATGACGGCGCCGAGGGGCTCGGGACGCTCGGAGATCACGGTGGCGAAGCGGCCACCCGACACCTCGGCGATGTCGCCGCCGATGAACTCGGCGATGTACGCGAGGTGGCTGCCCACGTCGGCGAGCGCTCCCGAGCCCTGCGCGCCCTTGAAGCGCCAGCTGATCGGAATGTGCGGGTCGGCGGCGTAGTCGGTCCAGTAGCGTCCGCTGACGTGCAGCACGCGGCCGAGCACGCCGCTGCGCACGAGGTCGCGGAGATACGCGATGCCGGGCGAGCGCCGGTAGGTGAAGCCGACGCGCGCGACGCTCGTCGCCGAGCGCGCCGCGTCGGCCATGGCGACCGCATCGTCGAGGCTGTCGCTGAGCGGCTTCTCGCACAGGACGTGCTTGCCGGCGGCGAGGAGCCCTTCGACGATCTCGCGGTGGAGATGGTTCGCCACGACGACGCTGACGACGTCGATGTCGGGCGCCTCGGCGATCGCCTGCCACGACGTGTCGCTGCGCTCATAGCCGAAGCGCCGCGCGGCGAGGGAGCCGAACTCGGCGTTCACGTCGCTGATCGACACAAGGCGGACGGGCGGAAGCGTCGGGGCGTAGACGGTGGACGCCGCACGGTACGCCGCGGCGTGGGCGCGGCCGGCCATGCCGGCTCCGATGACGGCGACTCCGAGGCTCTCGGGCATCGGCTCTCTCCTTCGAGGTCTCGCCCGGCCTTCCGGCCGCGGCGTCATTGCAGGTGCGAGGATGGGGATGAACCGCGCGTTGGAGCGGTACAACGATCACGGTAGACTACGACGTAATGTCCTGTCAAAGGGGAATCTCATGACCGCGTCCCGACCGACGATCTACGACGTCGCCCAGCGCGCAGGCGTGTCGAAGTCCCTCGTCTCCCTCGTTCTCCGCGGCTCGCCCAAAGTCAGCCCGGAGCGGCGCCGAGCGGTCGAGGAGGCCATCCGAGAACTCGACTACCGTCCGAGCCGAGCCGCCACCGCGCTCGCCGGAGTGCGCACGCGCAACATCGGCCTCGTGATCGACGACTTCCGCAACCTCTGGTTCGTCGACCTCCTCGATGGCATGCGCGATGTGCTCGACCCCGCCGGCTTCCAGGTCAGCGTGGCCGACCTCCGCCGAGACGCGCACGCGGTCGAGGGCTTCATCGCGACCCATGCCGAGGCCGTCGTCGTCGCCGCCGAGCCGGACGCGGCGGCCCTGCGCATCCCCGTCCCGGTCGCCGTCGTCGGCGGGCGCGCGGGCTCGATCCCCGGCGCGGACACGGTCGCGAACGACGACACCGAGGGCGCGCGGATCGCGACGCGGCATCTCCTCGAGCTCGGCCATCGTCGCATCGGGCATCTCACCGGCGGAGGAGGGTCGGCGGCCCTGCGGCGCGCTGCGTACACCCGTGTGATGCGCGAAGCCGGGCTCGATCCGCTGCTGACCGGCGGTGAGCACGAGACGAGCGACGAAGGGGGCTACCGCGCGGCACGGCAGCTGCTCGAGGCGCATCCGGACGTGACCGCGATCTTCGCGTCGAACGACGTCATGGCGCTGGGCGCCGCGGCCGCCCTGCGCGACCGAGGTCTCGCCATCCCGCATGACGTGTCGCTCGTCGGCTACGACGACTCGCCCCTCGCGAACAGCCGCTACCTGTCGTTCACGACGATCGACGACCGCAGCCGCGACGTGGGAGCGGAGACCGCGCGGGCCATCCTCGCCCGGCTCGACGACCCCGAAGCCGAGCCCCGGCACATCCGCCTCTCGCCGACGCTCATCGACCGGGGATCGACGGCGCCGCCCCGCGCACGGTAGAGAAGGTTCGTCAGCCGCGCCCTTTCATGCAGCGCGTCGGCAGCGAATGTTCCCCGTCCGTTCACCGCAGGCCCCCTTCGCCGTGCGACGCTGACGGCGGATGGAGAACGCAGACGCGATGCCGCTGCCGGCGATCCTGGCGATCGCCGGCTTCTTCACCGTGATCGTCGCGATCGCCGTCGTGGTCGCCCGGGCGCTCGCGCGGAGCTACCGGCCGGTCGGCGAGGAGAGGTCCCGCGCCGACCGCCTCCAGGTGGGCGGAGTCCGCGTCGAGGCAGGCATCACGGCGTGGGCAAGGCACCCGGGCGGCGGCGAGGAGGCCCCGACGATGCGCCTTCACGTGCGCTTCCCGTTCCGCGGATCCTCGCACGATGCGGAGCTCGTCGTCCGCATCGATCGCGCGCTCGTCGCCGGCTTCTCCCCCGGGTCGACCGTCCACCTGCTTGTCGATCCCGCTGATCCGAGTGATGTCGCGATCGATCGATCCCGCAGCCCCGTCGAGCTGCCGCGCTCCCGGTGAGCTCCGGCGCGGAAACGCGAATCGCCCCGGCCGAGTGGCCGGGGCGATTCCTGCGTGTGGAGCCTAGGAGATTCGAACTCCTGACATCTTGCTTGCAAAGCAAGCGCTCTACCAACTGAGCTAAGGCCCCGAGAGGAGACGGAGTGGGGCTACCAGGACTTGAACCTGGGACCTCTTCATTATCAGTGAAGCGCTCTAACCGCCTGAGCTATAGCCCCGTCTTGCGAGAGCCGAACTCTCAACCTGCAAGAGCATACCCGAACCGGGGGGCCGGCGCCAATCGACGCCGCCCTCCCGGGGGTGTCGCACCCGATCGGCGGTGAGACTAGCCCGGGTCGCCGATACCTGCGCCCGGAGCGCTAGTCCGGGCGACGGGGGCTAGTCTCACCGGAAAGGGGCCGCTCAGCCGAGCGCGACCGCGATCTCGTTGGGCGCGGCCTCGAGCTCGACGGTCGCGACGGTCTCGCCCGTCGTCAGGTCGACGGCGTGCACGGCGTTCGAAGCGGGCTCGGTGACGTAGGCGATGTCGCCGTTCACCTTGATCGTGGGGTGCGGGTCCTGCCATTCGGCCGGCCCTTCCCACGGCTCCACGACGGGGAACGCGTCGACGATCTCACCCGTCTCGGGGTCGAGCACGTGGATCTGTCCGTCGGTCGAGAGGATGTACGCGAGATCCTCCGGCCCGCGCACGACATCGCGGTACGTGTACTGCACCTCGTCCGGCAGCTCCACGACCTCGTAGGTGTGCGCGGCGGTGTCGATGAGCGTCACCGCGTTGAGCAGGTAGCCCTCGGCGTCGGGGTCGCTCTTGTAGTCGCCGACGACGATCGGGCTCGTCTCCGAGACGTACGCGTTGCCCATCCGCCCGTACTCGTCGGGCGCCGTGAACTTCTCGAACGCGCCGTCGTGGAAGAGGAGCGCGCCATCCTCGCAGCCGAAGATCACGGCCTCGCCGGCCGCGGTCCCCTCGCCGTGGATGCCGGGGCACTCGTCGCTCGACGCGAGCTCATCCCAGTGGTCGTCGTGCGCGTGGAGCGCGACGGCACCCGACCGCGCGGTCTCGTCGCCGACGGTCGTGAGAAGAGTGCCGTCCTCGAGGACGATCGAGACGCCGTGGTGCGCGGCCTCGGAGCGATGCGTCTCACCCTCCGGGAGCGCGTCGTAGCCACCAGCGAACACGTCGGTGTCGAGGATGGTCGTCTCGCTCGTCGCGTCGTCGTAGAGCACCGTCTTCCCCTCGTGCACGACGACGTGCCCGGCGGCAGCCGCCTCGAAGACGAGATCGGTGAGCTCGGGCGCTCCCGTGTCGAGGACCTGGAACCCCTTCGACGTGGTCACGGCGATCGTCCGTCCGTCGCCGAACGGATTGAGCCGCGTGAACTCCTCGGTCTCGAAGGTGTCCACCACCTCGAGCGAGGTGCCGTCGAGCACCGCGATGCCGTTCTCGTAGGCCACCGCGACGCGACCCTCCGCCGGAGCCGCCGGCTCCTCGCTCGCGGTGTCGGGGGCGGCACCTGAGCCCGACGTGGTCGCGCACGCGGTCGCGAGGAGGGAGACCCCCGCGATCACGGCCGCCGCCGTCAGACGTCGTGTGTGTCGTGTCATCGTGTTCCTTTCCGGGATGGCCTTCAGCTCAGGCCCTGGGAGATGCGCTCGGTGTTCGCGCGCATCATGATGAGGTAGGTGTCGGCGCCCTCTCCGGGCTCCGTGAGCGACTCCGTGAAGAGCTCGACGACGTCGACCTCGATGCCGACCTCGCTCGCGAGCACCTGCACGAGCCGGTCGGGCTGCGAGGACTCCGCGAAGATCGTCGGAACCCCCGCCTCCTCGATCGCGCCCGCGAGGTCGCGCAGATCGGCGGCGCTCGGCGCCGCGAGAGTGGTGCCGCCGGGGATGACCGCGCCGATCACGCGGAAGTCGAAGCGGTCGGCGAGGTATCCGAAGACGTGGTGGTTCGTGACGAGGGCACGTCGCTCCTCGGGGATCGCCGCGAACGCCGCGGTCATCTCCTCGTCGAGCGTCGCGAGCTCGCTCCGATAGGCGTCCGCGTTGCCTCCGACGACGGCGGAATCGATCCCCGGGATGCCGGCGACCGCCGCCTCGAGCGCATCGACGACCTCGACCATCCGCGCAGGGTCGGTCCAGAAGTGCGGGTCCGGCGCACCGCCCTCGGCGTACGGCAGGACGTCGACGACGTCGCCGGCCGCGAGCATCCGCGCCCCCTCCGCCTCCGCGCGGTCGAGGTGCTGCTGCAGCCCCTCCTCGAGGCCGAGCCCGTTCGACACGATGAGGTCGGCATCGCCGAGCGACGCGGCCTCCTGTGCCGAGATCTCGAAGGAGTGCGGATCGGCGTTGCGCTTCATGAGGGTGAGCACCTCCGCCTCGTCGCCCACGACGCTCTGCACGACGTCGCCGAGGATGTTCGTGGTCACGACGATCCGCGGCGTCTCGTCCGCGGGGGCGATGGCCGCGCACCCGCTCACCGCGAGCGCGAGCGCAGCCAGCAGCCCGGCAGCCATCCGCCTCATCGCCCGACCTCCGCGACGAACGCGGGAGCCGTCGGCGTCTCGAGCGATCGCGCGACGCGCGCGCCGTCGGCGTAGGCGATCTCGTGGACGACCCCCTCGCGCGGCGCGTTCACGTACGCCCGCTGCGCATCGACCGTGAGCGAGACGTCCGCGAGCGCGTCGGCGTCGGCCAGCGTCTGCGGCAGGAGCGGCTCGGACGCCCCGATCTCCGCACCGGTCTCGGCGAGGTAGACGCGCACGCGGCCCTCCGCATCGAGTGCGACGACATGACCGTCCGCATCGTCGACCGCCGCGACACGCAGAAGCGGTGCCTCCGTCTCGACGAGCCGCCACGCCCGCTCCCGGGTGTCGAGCAGCCAGAAGCCGCGCTCCCCCGCGAGAGCGGCGACCGTCGGGCGCCCCTTGCGGCCGTCGAACGCGGTCGCACGCTCGGCGGTCGTCCCCTCGGGGTACGGGATGCGCTCGAAGACGGGCTCGCCGCGGTCGACCGTCGCGAGCACGGCGCCGTCGGCGCAGCCGACGACGAGCCCGACCCGCGTCGTGATCGTGCCCTCGGCGTCGACGCACGGCGTCTCGGCCTCCGCCTGGTCGCCCTCTGCCGTGACGAAGCGGAGGCTCTGCACGCGACCGTCCGCGTCGGCCTCGCTCACGAGCGCGCCCGCACCGAGCGGCGCGATGACGCCGTCGGCGGAACCGGCGTCGAGACGCAGCGTCTCGACGATCTCGCCGTTCGAGAGCGCCTTGTTGTCGAGCAGCACGGCGTCTTCGCCGAGGACGATGCCCGTCGCGCCGGCCGTCGCGAGGGGCCCCGTCGAGACCGCGGCGGTGCCCGACCCCTCGAGCGTGCCGACGAGGCGCGGGGCCGCGCGGTAGTAGTGGAAGTGGTCGACGTGATCCCAGGTCCACGTGCCGCTGTCGACGATCTCGACCCCGGCCTCGGTCGTCGCGAAGACGTAGCGGCCATCCGTCGCGACCGCGGTCGGAGCACCGATCTCGCCGAGCTCCACGGCCGTTCCGTCGAGCAGGTCGAGCACCCCGACGGCCCCCTCCTCGTCGATCGAGACGAGCTGAAGCGGCGGCTCGTCGACCTGAGCGGCCCCGGCCACCGATCCGTGTCCGTCGGCTGCCGGTGACGAGCTCGTCGGCGGCGCGGCCGCGGGTGCTGTTCCGGCGCATCCGGCGAGGAGCAGAGCTCCCGCACCCAGGGCAATCGAGAGTCGGAGGCGGGGGAGGTTTCGGGGCATGGGTTCCTTCCGGGTCATCGGATCGCCGCCGTTCGGGCGATGCGCGGTTCGCGCGGGCGCGCGGTCGCGGAGGCGTGCGTCGGCCCATCCGGGGTCTGCGCGCCGTGGGTCGCCGTGCGGCGGCGCATGCGGTCGATGCTCGATCGGACGACCCCCGACAGCGCCGCGAGGAGGATGGCGCTGCCCGCGATCGAGGCGCCGGCCGCGGTGCCCGCGTTCCACGACACGAGGAGGCCCACGAGCACCGAGAGCGCGCCGATCGCGCCCGCGAGCGCCATCGTGACGGGGATCCGCGTCGTCCAGGGCCGCGCGGCGACCGCGGGTGCGAGCAGGAGCCCCACGACGAGCAGCGACCCGACGGCCTGATACGACGAGACGACCGCGAGCGTCACGAGCCCGACCAGCGCGAGCTGCGCACGACGGGGGCGCAGGCCGAGGGTGTGCGCGATACGGCGGTCGAACGCCGACGCGACGAACGCGCGATGGAACAGGGCGGCGACCGCGACGGTGACGACGAGCGCGCCGGCGAGGAGCGCGATGTCGCCGAGGTCGACCGCGAGGATGTCGCCGAAGAGCATGGCGGTGGCATCCGTGGCGAAGGTACGCGAGTGCGACACGATGATCACGCCGAGGGAGAGCATCCCGACGAAGAGCAGGCCGATGCTCGTGTCGTACGACAGCCGCCCCCGCCGCTGCAGCGCTCCGATGGCCGCGCTCATCGCGACGGCGCTCACCGCGCCTCCGATGAGGACCGGCAGCCCCAGCACGGTCGCGATCGCGACGCCCGGGAGCATGCCGTGGCCGATCGCCTCGCCGAGGAAGGCCATCCCGCGGATGACCACCCAGGTGCCGACGATGCCGCAGATGAGGGCGACGAGCACGCCGCCGGTCAGGGCGCGCAGGACGAACGCCGTGCTGAGGGGATCGAGGAGCCAGGAGGACACGGTGGTCGAGCCTAACCCAAAATGAGAACGATTATCAATTGCTATAGTGGGCGGGATGCGCTCCCACCGCCCCGCCCTGCTCGCCCATTCGCTGTGCTTCGCCTACGGAGCGGAGGATGCCGTGCACGACATCTCCATGCATCTCGCCTTCGGCGAGGTGACGGCGATCGCGGGCGCCAACGGCTCGGGGAAGTCGACCCTCGTCGAGCTCCTCGCCGGCGTGCGCACGCCGCGGTCAGGTCGTGTCTCTCGAGACGGTGACGTCGCCCTCGTGGTGCAGCGCCCCGAGGCACCCGACACCCTGCCCGTGACGGTGCGCGAGACGGTCGCGATGGGCACCTGGGCGCGCGGGGCCCGCCGTCGCCGAGCGGATGGCCGGCGAGCGGTCGCCGACGCGATCGCGCGCGTCGAGCTCACTGGCCTCGAGGAGCGCCCTCTCTCCAGCCTCTCGGGAGGGCAGCGTCAGCGCGCCCTGCTCGCGCAGGGGATCGTGCGTCGCCCGGCCATCCTGCTCCTCGACGAGCCCGCCGCCGGGCTCGACTCGCGCAGCCGCGACCGCACCCGCGCCATCCTGCGCGAGGAGGCCGCGCGCGGAGCGGCGGTCGCCTGCGTGACGCACGACGAGACGTCGATCACGGCGGCCGACCGGGTCATCCGCCTCGAAGCGGGACGCGTGGTCGCCTGAGGCGAACGCGAAAGGGCCGGGCATCCTCGGATGCCCGGCCCTTCCCGCGTGAGGCGAGTCAGTTCGAGGTGAAGCCCACGAGCAGACCGCCCGTGATCTTCACGGCGAGGTTGTAGATCCCCGCCACGACCGCGCCCAGCACGGTCACGACGATGAGGTTGAGGATGGCCACCACCGCGGCGAACGCCATCACCTGCGGCAGCCCGACGAACGCGGACAGCGTCAGCTCGCCGTCGGAGAACGCCGCCATGAGCTCATCGGCCTGGGCGATGAGGCCCGTCGTCTGCACGACCATGTAGATGAGGAAGAACGTCACGATCGTCACGACGGCGAGCGCCACCGCGGCGAGGAAGGACAGCTTCACGGCCGACCAGAAGTCGACGTACACCAGGCGCAGACGCACCTGCTTCGCGCTGGTCTTGTGCGCCTGCTTCTTGGCGAGCTTGTCCGCTACTGTGCTCATGCGTCAGTGGTTCCTTCGGGGGTCTCGGATCCCGGGGCCGCCTCGTCGGCGTCTTCCCCGCTCTCGTCGCTCAGCCCGCGTTCGGTGTTTCGGGCGATCGCGAGGATGCGGTCGTTCTTGTCGGGCCGCGCGAAGACGACACCCATCGTGTCGCGGCCCTTCGCAGGTACCTCGGCCACGGCAGAGCGTACCACCTTGCCCTTTTCGAGAACCACGAGAACCTCGTCATCCTCCTGGACGATGAGGCCGCCGGCCAGCACGCCGCGGTCGTCGTTGAGCTTGGCGACCTTGATGCCGAGACCGCCGCGGCCCTGGACCCGGTACTCCTCGATCGCGGTGCGCTTGGCGTAGCCGCCGTCGGTCACGACGAACACGTACGAGCCGGGCGCCGCCACCGATGCCGACAGCAGGTCGTCGCCCTCGCGGAACGACATGCCCTTCACGCCGCTCGTCGAGCGGCCCATCGGACGCAGCGCGTCATCGGTCGCCGAGAACCGCAGCGACATGCCGTGGTGGCTGATGAGGAGGATGTCGTCGTCCGCGTTCACCGTGAGCGCGCTGACGAGCTCGTCGCCGTCACGCAGGTTGATCGCGATGATGCCGCCCTGGCGGTTCGAGTCGTACTCCGTGAGCCGCGTCTTCTTCACGAGGCCCGAGCGCGTCGCGAGCACGAGGTACTCGGCGTCGTCGTACGACTTCAGCTCGATCACCTGGGCGATCTGCTCATCGGGCTGCAGCGCGAGGAGGTTCGCCACGTGCAGGCCCTTCGCGTCGCGGCCGGCCTCGGGAACCTCGTAGGTCTTCGTCCGGTAGACGCGGCCCTTCGTCGTGAAGAAGAGGAGCCAGTGGTGGGTCGTCGTGACGAAGAAGTGCTCCACGACGTCGTCGGCGCGCAGCTGCGCGCCCTTCACGCCCTTGCCGCCGCGGCGCTGGGAGCGGTAGTTGTCGCTGCGCGTGCGCTTGATGTAGCCCTCGCGCGTGATCGTGACGACCATCTCCTCCTCGGCGATGAGGTCCTCGATCGACACGTCGCCATCGAAGCCGTGGAGGATGTGGGTGCGGCGCTCGTCGCCGAAGCGGTCGACGATCTCGGTGAGCTCCTCGCGGATGATCACGCGCTGACGGCCCTCGTCGGCGATGATCGCCTTGTAGTCCTCGATCTGCGCCTCGAGCTCCGTGGCCTCGTCGATGATCTTCTGGCGCTCGAGGGCGGCCAGGCGGCGCAGCTGCATCTGCAGGATGGCGTCGGCCTGGATGTCGTCGATCTCGAGGAGCGCCTTGAGGCCCTCGCGCGCCTCGTCGACCGTCGGGGAGCGGCGGATGAGCGCGATCACCTCGTCGAGGGCGTCGAGCGCCTTGAGGTACGCGCGCAGGATGTGCATGCGCTCCTCGGCCTTGCGGAGGCGGAACTCCGTGCGGCGGACGATGACGTCGAGCTGGTGGGCGATCCAGTAGTGCACGAAGCCGTCGAGTGGGAGCGTGCGCGGCACGCCGTCGACGATCGCGAGCATGTTCGCGCCGAAGTTCGTCTGCAGCTCAGTGTGCTTGTAGAGGTTGTTCAGCACGACCTTCGCGACCGCGTCGCGCTTGAGCACGATCACGAGACGCTGGCCCGTGCGGCCGGACGTCTCGTCGCGGATGTCGGCGATCCCGGTGACCTTGCCCTCGCGGGCGAGCTCGCCGATCTTCACGGCGAGGTTGTCGGGGTTCACCTGGTACGGGAGCTCGGTGATCACGAGGCACGTGCGGCCCTGGATCTCCTCGATCTCGACGACCGCGCGCATCGTGATCGACCCGCGCCCCGTGCGGTACGCCTCGTGGATGCCCTTCGTGCCGAGGATCTGCGCACCGGTCGGGAAGTCCGGGCCGGGGATCCGCTGCATGAGTCCCCCGAGCAGCTCCTCGCGCGGCAGGTCGGGGTTCTCGAGAGCCCACAGGGCGCCGTCGGCGACCTCGCGCAGGTTGTGCGGCGGGATGTTCGTCGCCATGCCGACCGCGATGCCGACCGAGCCGTTGACGAGGAGGTTCGGGAAGCGCGCCGGGAGGACCGACGGCTCCTGGGTCTCGCCGTCGTAGTTGTCCTGGAAGTCGACGGTCTCCTGCTCGATGTCGCGCACCATCTCGAGCGCGAGCGGGGCCATCTTCGTCTCGGTGTACCGGGGCGCAGCCGCGCCCTGGTTTCCGGGCGAGCCGAAATTGCCCTGTCCCTGTGCCAGCGGGTACCGCAGCGACCAGGGCTGCACGAGGCGCACGAGGGCGTCGTAGATCGCCGTGTCGCCGTGCGGGTGGTACTGACCCATCACCTCGCCGACCACGCGGGCGCACTTCGAGAACTTCTTGTCGGGCCGGTAGCCGCCGTCGTACATCGCGTACACGACGCGGCGGTGCACGGGCTTGAGGCCGTCGCGCACATCCGGAAGGGCACGCCCCACGATCACGCTCATCGCGTAGTCGAGGTAGCTGCGCTGCATCTCCGACTGCAGGTCGACCTGGTCGATGCGGCCGTGGTTGTGGGCCGCCGTGAGGTCGGGGCGCTGCTCGTCGTTGCTCTCGTCAGTCATGGTCTCTCAGTTTCGGATCAGTTCGTGAGGTCGGCGTGCGACATCTCGACTCGCTTCGCTCGCTCGACGACCGGGTGGCGTCTCGCTCGCCGGAGTCGTCAGATGTCCAGGAACCTCACGTCCTTCGCGTTGCGCTGGATGAAGCTGCGGCGGGACTCGACGTCCTCGCCCATGAGCACCGAGAAGATCTCGTCGGCCGCGGCGGCGTCGTCGATGGTCACCTGACGCAGCGTGCGCGTCTCGGGGTTCATCGTCGTGTCCCACAGCTCCGAGTCGTTCATCTCGCCGAGACCCTTGTAGCGCTGGATGCCCGCGTCCTTCGGGAGGCGCTTGCCGGCGGCCGCGCCCTCCTTGAGGAGCGCGTCGCGCTCGCGGTCGCTGTAGACGTACTCGTGCGGCGCGTTCGACCACTTGAGGCGGTACAGAGGCGGCATCGCGAGGTACACGAAGCCGGCCTCGACGAGCCCACGCATGTAGCGGAACAGCAGCGTCAGCAGGAGCGTCGTGATGTGCTGGCCGTCGACGTCGGCATCCGTCATCAGCACGATCTTGTGATAGCGCGCCTTCTCGATGTCGAACTCGGGCCCGATGCCCGTGCCGAACGCCTGGATCATCGCCTGGACTTCCTTGTTGCCCAGCGCCTTGTCGATGCGCGCGCGCTCGACGTTGAGGATCTTGCCGCGCAGGGCGAGGATCGCCTGCGTGTGCGGGTCGCGGCCGCCCACGGCCGAGCCGCCTGCGGAGTCTCCCTCGACGAGGAAGATCTCGCTGATCGACGGGTCCTTCGACGTGCAGTCCTTGAGCTTGTCGGGCATCGCGGCCGACTCGAACACGCTCTTGCGACGCGCCGTCTCGCGCGCCTTGCGCGCGGCCATCCGGGCCGTCGCCGCGTCGATCGCCTTGCGGATGATGTTCTTCGCCTGCGCGGGATTCCGCTCGAACCAGTCGGCGAGCTGGTCGTTCACGACCTTCTGCACGAAGGCCTTGGCCTCGGTGTTGCCGAGCTTCGTCTTCGTCTGGCCCTCGAACTGCGGCTCGGAGAGCTTCACGGAGATGACGGCGGTCAGCCCCTCGCGGACGTCGTCGCCCGTGAGGTTGTCGTCCTTCTCCTTGATGATGTTGTTCGCACGCGCGTACCGGTTGACGAGAGAGGTGAGCGCCGCGCGGAAGCCCTCCTCGTGGGTGCCGCCCTCGTGCGTGTTGATCATGTTCGCGTACGTGAAGACGTTCTCGGTGTAGCTCGTCGTCCACTGCATGGCGATCTCGACGGCCATCCGGCCATCGCCCTGCTCCGACTCGAGCACGACGATCTCCTCGTTCACGCGCTCGGCCTTGCGCACCTTGTTCAGGTACTCGACGTAGTCGACGAGGCCGCGCTCGTAGTGGAAGACGTTGTGGCGCTTGACGATCTCGGTCGAGCCGTCCTCGGCCTCGACCTCCTCCGCCGACGACTCGCGCTCGTCCGACAGCTCGATGCGCAGGCCCTTGTTGAGGAACGCCGTCTGCTGGAAGCGGGTGCGGAGGGTCTCGTAGTCGAACTCGACGCCCTCGACGAAGATCTCCGCGTCGGGCCAGAACGTGATGCTCGTGCCCGTCTCCTCGGTGGCCTCGCCCTGCTCGATCGGCGCGATCGGCACGCCGCCGCCCGAGAACGACTGGCGCCAGACGTAGCCGTCGCGCTTGACCACCGCGTCGAGGCGGGTCGAGAGCGCGTTGACGACCGACGAACCGACGCCGTGCAGGCCGCCGGAGACCGCGTAGCCGCCGCCGCCGAACTTGCCGCCCGCGTGCAGCACGGTGAGGACCACCTCGAGCGTCGACTTGCCCTCGGTCTTGTGCATCGCGACGGGGATGCCGCGGCCGTTGTCGACGACCCGCACACCGCCATCCGCGAGCAGCGTCACGACGATCGTGTCGCAGTAGCCCGCGAGCGCCTCATCAACCGAGTTGTCGACGATCTCGTAGACGAGATGGTGCAGACCGCGCGGACCGGTCGAGCCGATGTACATGCCCGGGCGCTTGCGCACGGCCTCGAGGCCCTCGAGGACCTGGATCGCATCGGCGCCGTACTCGTTCTGCACCTTGCGGGGGCCCGATGCGGCGTCGCCCCTCTCGTCTGCCCGACCGTCGTCGATCGGCTCGGACTCGTTCTGAGGGGTTTCGCTCGTCATAGGAAGAAGTGCTCCACATCTGTGATCGGCAGCCTTCCGAGTCTATCGTCCCGAGCGCTCGGCCGCGGCCGTCACCGCCCGTCTCACGCGAGAAAAACAGGCAGCCTACGATCCGACCCGTGCTAGCCGTAGGTATCGCGCGGGCCGCGCCCTGGAACGCGCCTGATGCCGTGATTCCAGGAGGGCACGTCGGGCCCGAAGAAGCGGATGTCGGTGACGCCCGCCTCGGGGTACAGCTGCACGACCCGCGTGAGGAAGTGCGCGCGCATGAGATGCATCTGCTTGCTGCGCGGCGTCGAGTCGCACCGCACGACGACGACGCCGTTCGAGAAGGTCTCGATCCGGGAGTGCGCGGCGTTGTCGGGCCCGGCGATCTCCTCCCAGTTCAGGGCGAGGTCCTCGCGCTGGAGGTGCGGCTCCCATCCGCTCGATCGGGTGAGCACGTCGAGCGCCTCTCCCAGCGGCTTCGGGTCGCGCCCCGGCGCGAACGGCGCGTTCTCATCGTCGTCGTCGACGATCCGCCGCTTCTTGCGATACCTCTTGCTGGGCTCGAGCCCGCGCAGCCGCAGGTAGGTCGCGATCGTCTCGGGGACCTCGGGCTCAGCCATCCGAGGGCTCCGGAGAGAGCGGATGGTCCGCGAGCGGCCCGAGGACGGCTCCGGCCTCGATGCGCACGGCGTTCGCACGCAGCGGCTCGGGCACGTCGGCGGCGACGGCCGCGGTGACGAGCACCTGCTCGAAGTCGGCGACCACGTCGGCCAGGCGCCGGCGGCGGTCGGCATCGAGCTCGGCGAACACGTCGTCGAGGATGAGGATGGGGTCGCCGCCCTGAGACTCGGCGCGCAGCAGCTCGGCCGACGCGAGGCGCAGGGCGAGCGCGACCGACCACGACTCGCCGTGCGACGCGTAGCCCTTCACGGGGAGGCCGCGAACCGTGAGCAGGAGGTCGTCCCGATGCGGACCGACGAGGGTCAGCCCGCGGTCGAGCTCCTGCGCGCGGCGCGCCGCGAGCGCGGACCGGAAGAGCTCCTCGGTCGAGCCCTCGTCCGCGCCGGCGGGCAGCTCATCCCCCTCCTCGGGATCCGCGCCGCGGACGGAGAGCACCCAGCTGAGCTCGGGGCGATGGTCCTCGCCCGCCACCCCCGCGTAGGCCGCGGCGACGGGCTCGGCGAGATCCTGCGCGAGGCGCACGCGCGCGTCGATGAGCTGCGAGCCCAGCGCCACGAGCTTGTCATCCCACACGTCGAGCGTCGACAGCTGCGCCCCCTTGAGGCCGCGCGCCCGCGCGGACTTCAGCAGCGCGGTGCGCTGCCGCAGGGTCCGCTCGTAGTCGGCGATGACGCCGGCCATGCGCGGCGTGCGCTGGATAAGCAGCTGATCGGCGAAACGACGACGCTGCGAGGGGTCGCCGCGCACGATCTGCAGGTCCTCGGGGGCGAAGAGCACGGCCTGCGCGTAGCGCGGCAGCTCGGAGGTGCGCACGGGAGAGCCGCTCACGCGGGCGCGGTTCGATCCCTGCTTGTTGATCTGGAGCTCGAGGGTCACCCGACGGGCGCCGTGTGCGAGGCGCGCGCGGACGAACGCCGCGTCCTTCCCCTCGCGCACGAGCGGGGCATCCGACGACACCCGGTGCGAGCCGAGCGTCGCGAGATACGCGATCGCCTCGGCGAGATTGGTCTTGCCCTGGCCGTTCCGTCCGACGAGGACGTTCGGCCCCGGCTGCAGGGCGAGCTCGGCCTCTGCGTAGTTGCGGAAGTCGACGAGGCTGAGGTGCTCGACGATCATGTCCTCGACCTCCTTCCGAGATGCGCGGAGGCGATCCAGGACGTCGTGTCGCGACGTTTCGTCTCGCTCCGCTCGCTCAACGACCGATCAGCGGCGCGCGGCCCGCGCCGGGGCCCTACCTCAGCAGCAGGTTCGGCTGGAGCAGGTACTTGAACGAGTCCTGACCCGCCTGGTCGACCGACGTCTGGCTCGTGATGAGGATCGGGCTCAGCTTGTTCGCGTTGTCGCTCGACGTGAACGTCACCCGCACGAACTCGCTCTTCACCGCGCCGAGCGCCTCGAGCAGGTACTGCGGGTTGAGCCCGAGGGTGACCTCGTCGCCGCCCGTGAGGTGCGCGTCGACCGACTCGGACGCGCGGGCCTGGTCGCCGCCCGAGGCATCCATAGTGACCTGCGAGGTCGAGAACGTGAAGCGCAGCGGCGCCGAGCGGTCGAGCACGAGCGACACGCGGCGCACGGCCTCCGCGAGGTCGGCGGTGCTCACCACCGCGTAGTGCTCGGTCTGCGCGGGGAACAGACGGCGGACCGGCGGGAAGTTGCCCTTGATGAGCAGCGACGTCACCGTCTTGTTGCCGGCCGTGAAGGCGATGATCTCGCGGTCGCCCGACCCGGAGAACGCGATCGAGATGTTGCCGCCGTGGGAGAAGGTCTTGCCGACCTCCTGCAGCGTGCGCGCCGGCACGAGCGCCGTCGCCTCCTGCTGGCTGCCGTCCCACGGGATGTCGCGGAGCGCGACGCGGTACCGGTCCGTGGCGACGAGGCTCAGGCCCGTGCCCGAGACCTCGAGCTGCACGCCGGTGAGGACGGGGGTCACGTCGTCGCGCGACGCGGCGAACGCGACCTGCGAGATCGCGGTCGCGAAGTCGTCGCCGGGAACGAGGCCCGACTCGCCCGTGACCTCCGGGATCGCCGGGTATTCCTCAACCGGCATCGACGCGAGGGCGAAGCTCGCGGAGCCGCACGTCAGCGCGATGTTGCCGTCGTCCTCGGTCGAGATCTGGATCGGCTGGTTCGGCAGGCGGCTCGCGATGTCGGAGAGCAGTCGGCCGTGCACGAGGATCGTGCCCGGCTCGTCGACCGTGGCCTCGATCGTCGTGCGCGCCGACGCCTCGTAGTCGAACGCCGAGAGGGCGAGGCTGCCGTCGCCGTTCGCCTCGATGAGGACGCCCGCCAGGATCGGCTGAGGGTTGCGCTGCGGCAGCAGCTTGACGACGAATGAGACGGCCTCGCTGAAGACGTCGCGGTTCACGTGGAACTTCACGTGTCGCTCCCCTCGGAATCACAACAACGGGCGCTCTTGGCCCACGGGTCTCCCATGCTAGTGCCCCGCGTTCGACCGTCCGTCGAGAAGGTCATCGGAGGCCCTTTCCGACAAGAGATCTCTTAACCGTGTTAACCGCTGTGGACAGTGTGGATAACTCTGTGGATGCGAGGCGGGAGTAGGGAACGACATGTGTGTGACTTGTGGAGGAGCTGCGGACGCGTCGTGGACGGCTCGGATGGCCGCCGAGCCGCTGTCACAGGCGGTTCCACACATCCGTGGCGTGTCCTCCACACCGTCCGAGGCGTGTCTCCCCAGTTATCCACAGGAGTTTTCACATGGGGAGAACTTGTTATAGGGGGTCGACGCGCCCTGCGTCAAGAGCGCGTTCAGGCATACGTCACGCGGCGTACAGGTGACGGAAAGCGCATGTCCCGATCGAGGCCGTATTGTCCGGCAGACGCCGACGAGGGCCCGGAACGCGTGGTTCCGAGCCCTCGTGCGGGAAGGGCGGGTCAGCGCCGCCCGAGCTGCGTGGTGATCTCCTGCACCTGGTTGTAGACCGAGCGCTTCTCCTTCATGAGCTCGTTGATCTTGCGGTACGCGTACATCACCGTCGTGTGATCGCGTCCTCCGAAGAGCTGCCCGATCTTGGGGAGCGAGAGGCTCGTGCGCTCGCGGCAGAGGTACATGGCGATCTGACGGGCCTGCGCGACGGACTGGGCGCGGCTCGAGCCGTGCAGATCGTCGGCGGTGAGCTTGAAGTAGCCGGCGGTCACGCTGATGATGTCGTTCGGCGACACGACGGTGTCCTCGGACTGGTCGACGATGTCGCGCAGCACGGTCTGGGCGAGCTCGAGGGAGACGGGCGACCTGTTGAGGCTCGCGAACGCCGAGACGCGGATGAGGGCGCCCTCGAGCTCGCGGATGTTCGTGGAGACGTTCGACGCGATGTACTCGATCACGTCGTCGGGGATGTCGAGGCGCTCGGCCTGCCCCTTCTTCCGCAGGATCGCGACGCGCGTCTCGAGATCGGGTGCCTGGACATCCGTGATGAGGCCCCATTCGAAGCGGCTGCGCATGCGGTCCTCGAAGCCCGTGAGGAGCTTGGGCGCGACGTCGCTCGTGATGACCACCTGCTTGTCGTGGTCATGCAGCGTGTTGAAGGTGTGGAAGAACGTCTCCTGCGTCTCTGCCTTGCCCTGCAGGAACTGGATGTCGTCGATCAGCAGGATGTCGACCTCGCGGTACCGCGCGTTGAAGGCGGCGCCGCGGTTGTTCGCGATCGAGTTGATGAAGTCGTTCGTGAACTCCTCGCTCGAGACGTAGCGCACGCGGACGCCCGGATAGAGGTTGAGCGCGTAGTCGCCGATCGCGTGGAGGAGGTGCGTCTTGCCCAGGCCCGAGTCGCCGTAGATGAAGAGCGGGTTGTACGCCTTGGCCGGTGCCTCGGCGACGGCGACGGCCGCGGCGTGCGCGAACCTGTTCGACTGGCCGATGACGAAGTTGTCGAAGGTGTACTTCGGGTTGAGGCGGGTGTCCTCCCGCGACCTGCTCTGCGGCGGCGCCGACGCGGACGTCGATGCGACAGGGCGCTGCGGAGCCTCCACGGGGACCGGCGGCGCGGGCGCGTCGAAGGACGCCTCGGTGAGCTCGGGATTCACCGACACGCGGAACGACTTGGCGTCGGCGCCGATGCGCTCGAGCGCCTCCATGATCGGCTCGCGCATGCGCTTGTTGATCTGGGCGGCCGTCAGATCGTTCGGCACGTCGATGTAGAGGGTGCCCCCCATGACGCCCTGAGGGACGGCGAGACTCAGGTATCCCTCGAGAAGAGGAGTGATCCGATCGTCGCTGGCCAGCTCCGCCAGCACCGTGCGCCAGACGGGGACGTCCGGGATCTCGTGCGCGCTCATGGCCTCCCCTAGCCTGTGGATAACTTCGTGACACGCTAGTGGATGGATGGCGAACGGCAAACTCCGTCTTGGCGCGCGCTCGCGTGTTCCTGCGGGCGCGGATCCGACACTGTGGAGATACTGTCAGGTTGTCCGCCTCATTTGCAGGATCGCCCTCGGTCGGCGTACTCTAAATCGGTTGACTTATGCCCTTCCGGGCTCCACCAACTCTCGTCTCCGGTCACATGATTCCGGTGACCATCCCTCCGGAGTGATTCCATGAGCAAGCGCACTTTCCAGCCCAACAACCGCCGTCGTGCCAAGAAGCACGGCTTCCGCGCTCGTATGCGCACCCGCGCCGGCCGCGCCATCCTCGCCGCACGTCGCGGCAAGGGTCGCGTCGAGCTCTCGGCGTAATCCCGACGACGAGTCCGTGCTCGCGAGGCCGCATCGCCTGGTCCTCGGCGCCGACTATCGCAAGGTCGTGCGTCGAGGCTCTCGATGCGCCGGTGCGTCGACCGTGACGCACGTCGTGCACTCCTTCGAGGAGCGCGCGCCGCGGTTCGGATTCATCGTCAGCAAGGCCGTCGGCAACGCCGTCACCCGGAACACCGTGCGCCGCCGCCTCAAGGCGGTGTGCGCGGAGGCGCTTCCGGACGTGCGACCGGGGGCCGATGTCGTCATCCGCGCCCTGCCCTCGGCGGCCGACGCCACCTTCCAGGAGCTCCGCTCCGAGGTGACGCGCTGCCTCGCGCGCAAGGCGGCGGCATGAGCGTGCTGCCCGCGTCGGCCACAGGGTCGGCGCGGTTTCGCGTATCCGACGCCGTTCGGGCGCTCCCGCTGCTGCCGCGCAACGCCGGCCTCGTGCTCCTGCATGGATATCGCGCGACGATCTCGCACCTCTACGGCGACGTCTGCAAGTACTACCCCTCCTGCTCCGCATACGCGGTGACGGCCGTGCAGCAGCACGGTCTCGTGAAAGGATCGGGACTGGCGGCGATGCGCATCGCCCGGTGCCACCCGTGGGCTGCGGGCGGCGAAGACGACGTGACGCCGCACCCGCGCTTCCGCTACGACCTCACCCGTCACGGCTTCGTCGTGCCGCTACGAAAGGACTGACCTCCGTGGACTTCCTCGGAATCATCCTCTGGCCCATCCGCTGGGTCATCGAAATGATCCTCGTCGGCTGGCACGCCGTCCTGACCTTCTTCGGCATGCCGGTGGACGGCGGACTCACCTGGGTCCTCTCGATCGCCGGCGTCGTCGTCATCGTGCGCACGGCTCTGATCCCGCTCTTCGTGAAGCAGATCAAGAGCCAGCGCAAGATGATGGAAATCGCTCCTGAGATGAAGAAGATCCAGGAGAAGTACCGGGGCAAGCGCGATCAGCTCTCTCGCGAGGCGATGAGCCGCGAGACCATGGCGCTGTACAAGAAGCACGGCACGACGCCGGTGTCGAGCTGCCTGCCTCTGCTCGTTCAGATGCCGGTCTTCTTCTCGCTGTACTACACGCTGTACGACATCAAGGCGCACGCGGCAGCGAACAAGGGCGGCGTCGGCCTGCTGTCGCCGGAGCTCACGCAGCAGTTCAACAACGCGAAGCTGTTCGACATCGCCCCGCTGAGCGAGACGCTCGTCGACGCCATCCAGCACCGCCCCGACGGCTGGGTCGGCACCACGATCATCCTCGTGATCATGGTCGCGCTGATGATCGCGACGCAGTTCTTCACGCAGCTGCAGATCGTCTCGAAGAACCTCTCGCCCGAGGCCAAGACGGGCCAGGCGTACCAGATGCAGCGCATCATGCTCTACATCATCCCGTTCGCGATGATCTTCTCGGGCGTCTTCTTCCCGCTGGGCGTCGTCTCGTACTGGTTCTTCAACAACCTCTGGACCATGTGCCAGCAGTTCCTCGTGATCCGCGAGCTCCCGACGCCCGGCTCGGATGCCGCGAAGGAGCGCGAGGCGCGTCTCGCCCGCAAGGGCAAGGCGATCAACAGCCAGGGCAAGGTCGTCACGATGGCCGAGTACGAGGCCGAGCAGCAGGAGCTGCTGCGCAAGGCCGAGGAGGCCCGCGCGAAGCAGCCCAAGCGCCAGCAGCCCATGAGCGCCAAGCGCGCGAAGAAGCAGCAGCGGCCCGACGGCGCGTCGAGCTGACGCCCCCTCCGCCCGGACCGGCCACACGAGAATGGACGCCATGAACACGCAGCCCGCCACCGCGGCCGACGCCCCCACCGAGGCCGACCTCGAGCGCGAGGGCGACGTCGCCGCCGACTTCCTCGAGGGCCTTCTCGATATCGCCGACATCGACGGCGACCTCACGCTCGACGTGCGCCAGGGGCGCGCGTACGTGTCGGTCGAGTCGGACGACGCGTCGCTGCGCGTGATCTCGCACCCGGACACCGTGCAGGCTCTGCAGGAGCTCACCCGGCTCGCGGTGCAGAGCGAGACCGGCGCCTTCTCGCGGCTCATCCTGGACATCGGCGGCTCGCGCGACGTCCGCCGTCGACAGCTCGAGACGCTCGTCGACGCGGCCGTCGCGAAGCTCGAGGAGGGGGCCACGCAGGCGTCCCTTCCGTCGATGTCGTCGTACGAGCGCAAGCTCGTGCACGACATCGCTGCGGACCGCGGTCTCGTCTCGGAGTCGTACGGCGAGGGATCCGACCGCCACACGGTCATCCGCCGCGGCTGATGGTCTCCTCCCCCGCTGGCCTCGAGGCCGAGCCCGCCGAGGCGGCCGCGCTCTTCGGAGATCGGATCGATCTGGCGCGCACGTACACGCAGGCGCTCGCCGAGCACGGCGAGGAGCGCGGGCTGATCGGCCCCCTCGAGGTTCCGCGCCTGTGGTCGCGCCACATCCTCAACTCCGCCGTGACGGCGCCCCTCTTCCCCGAGGGCGGACGCGTCGGCGACGTGGGGTCGGGTGCCGGTCTGCCGGGGCTCGTGCTCGCGATCGCGCGGCCGGATGTGCAGTGGGTGCTCATCGAGCCGATGGAGCGTCGCACGACCTGGCTCAACGAGCAGGTCGCGGCGCTCGGCCTCGACAACGTCGTGGTCGAACGCGCACGCGCCGAAGAGGCGGGGCGCTGGGAGGGTGTGCTCGACGCCGTCACGGCACGCGCGGTGTCGGCGCTGAGGACGCTCATCCCCTGGACTGCTCCGCTCGTGCGCGACGGCGGAGAGCTGATCCTCCTCAAGGGGCAGAGCGCTCCGAACGAGATCGATGCCGCGGCGAAGGCCATCCGGAAGTACAAGCTCTCGGATGTCCGCGTCGAGATGGTCGGCGAGGGCACGATCTCCGAGCCCACGCGAGTCGTGCGCGCTCTCGTCCGCGCGTAATTGCCCACTGATCTGGGGTTCCCTTCGTCGCACGACCGGTGATGGTTCCGTGCGCCGCCTCTCGGTAGCCTCGGAGCATGGATCAACGCGAGCGCGACGAACGCATCCGCGCGTACTACGGGGAGCATTTCGACGAGGGCGAGCGCCTGTCCTCGCGATCGGCGGCGGGTCGACTTGAGTTCCTCCGTGTTCAGTCGCTGGTCCGCGCCCGGCTGCAGCCCGCGTCGACCGTGCTGGACGTCGGCGGGGGGACCGGCACGCATGCGCGCTGGCTGGTTGCCGACGGGCATGCCGTGACCCTGGTCGATCCGGTGCCTGCCCAGGTCGACGTCGCTGCCCGCATCCTCGGGGTGAGGGCTGTGGTCGGGGATGCACGTTCTCTGGAAGACGTCGACGCGAGCGCGGACGCGGTGATCATGCTCGGGCCGCTCTACCACCTGCAGGATCGGGCCGATCGGCTGCGCGCGTTGACTGAGGCGCTCCGCGTCCTGCGCCCGGGTGGAGTCGTGTTCGCGGGAGCGATCTCTCGCCTCTCTGCACTGACCAAGACGGTGCTGGCTCGTGGATTCCGCGATCTGCCCGCGGATGAGGTGCGCGTGCTGCTCGAGATCGGAACCACTGCGGGTTCGCTGGAGCCCGCCGCGGGGCGCTTTCCGGGTGGCCATCATCACACGGCTGCGGAGCTCTCCCACGAGCTTTCGGAGGCCGGCTTCGTCGACGTGGAGGTCGTGGGGCTGGAAGGTCCCGGCGGGATGGGTCTCGAACTGATGGCGCCGGACGAGGAGGTGGTCGCGGCCGGGGACGTGCTTGCGAAGCGCCTGGAGGCGAGTCCGTATGGCCCGGACCTGTCACCGCACCTTCTCGGCATCGCGTCGAGACCGCACGAGGTGTGAGTCGCTGCGCACGCGGCGTGGTCCTGGGTGCAGATGCGTTTCACGTGAAACCCCTTCGGGAGTGGCTGGATCGGTTGCGTGTGTGCACCGGGTTCGTGTGGCGTTTCACGTGAAACGCCGCGGCCCCTCGCGGATCGCACCGCTGCTTCGCGGGATTGCTCCTGGGTGGGCGGCCGGCGGTCTTGTCGGGCGCTGCCGATACGGACTCACGGGCGCGGGAGTGGCCGTGCGCGACATCGATGAATCTGGATCTTCCGGTTCACCGCGAGTACGCGCCCGGATCAGACGATCACGAGGATCGGAGCGCATTGCGTCTCGACCGGCGCAGTGACCCGGGCGTACCGGCGCTCGCCCGCACGCGCACACCACTCGACACCGAAGACGAGGAGATGACGCGTTTCACGTGAAACATTGCGGAGCGCGGCGACCGCGGTCGCGGCCAGCGGGTGTCGCGCGAGCTGTCGCGCCCCATGCCGTCCCGAGGCGCGTATGTCCGGAGGAGATGGCGCGTTGTGAGGATCGCGAGGGGTTTCACGTGAAACAGAGCCATGTTGGTCCGTGTGGGCGGCACCTTGAAGACGGAAGCGACGCCTCGGACTCGGCAGCGTGAGAGATCTGGGAGAGCGACGAGACGTCGATGTGGAGGCCCGCTTGGTCGTGGGCGCTGCCCGCCCGTTCCCGGGCCGCACCCGCGCTCTGCACGAATCTCACTCGTCAGATCCGGTGCAACGCGGTCGTCTCCGTGATTCGATGCGGGACGTTCCTCGATGCCTTCTGCCCGTCGGTCTCCCCCGCGGTGGCGACGTTGGGCCCTCCGCTCGCCCTGCATCGACTCCGGAGATGCGGTCGGGTAGACCGGGCGCTCGAGATCAGCCCGGTCGGGACGTTTCACGTGAAACACGGGGACGGCCGACCGCTTCGGACCGCAACTTCGAGCGGAGCCCGAGCTCGCCGCTCTGCAACACGCCGAGCCACCCCGCGCCCATCTCTATTGCATGGGCTCGATGGCTCGTGCCGCCGCTCTGAGGTTCGAGTGCGGCATTGCTGCGCGCGATGTTTCACGTGAAACGCTGCGGGCCGCGGCGCGAGAACCGGACCGGCAGTGCGGCGGCGCCGTGATCGACGCGACGTTTCACGTGAAACATCCCGCCGGCACCAACACCCAGCCTCTACCTGGGTGCCCCTGCAGGCGTGGCGGCGTATCGCCCGTTAGAGTGGAGAGCGTCTGCTCGCGGCGAAGGGATGAGTGTTTCACGTGAAACAGTCCGGCAACATCACGGAGCCTGACGACAGTCCGATCGCGCGGGAGCTGGCCGACCTCACAGCCCGTCGCCGCGCGCTTGCGGACGTCGAGGTGTCGTTCACCGGCCCCACTCGGATCATGACGATCTCGAACCAGAAGGGCGGGGTCGGCAAGACCACGACGACAGTGAACATCGCTGCCGCGATCGCCTCGCTGGGTGGTCGTGTCCTCGTGATCGACCTCGATCCGCAGGGGAACGCGTCGACGGCGCTCGGTGTCCCCCACAACGCCGAGAGCCCGAGCATCTACGACGTCCTGATCGACGACGTTCCGCTGAAGGATGTCGTCCAGCAGAGCCCTGAGGGCGAGACGCTGGTGTGTGCACCGAGCAACATCCACCTCGCCGGCGCCGAGATCGAGCTGGTCACGCAGGTCGCCCGTGAGCAGCGGCTGAAGACCGCGCTGGCGGAGTACCTCGAGGATCGCGAGGAGCGTCTCGACTTCGTCCTGATCGACTGCCCTCCCTCGCTCGGGCTCCTCACGATCAACGCATTCACGGCAGCGACCGAGGTGTTCCTCCCGATTCAGTGCGAGTACTACGCGCTCGAGGGACTGAGCCAGCTCCTCGGGAACGTGAAGATGATCCAGAAGCACCTCAATCCGCGCCTGCGTCTGTCGACCATCCTTCTCACCATGTTCGACGCGCGCACGCGTCTGTCTCAGCAGGTCGCCGACGAGGTGCGAGGGCACTTCACGGGCGAGGTGCTCGACACCGTCATTCCGCGCTCCGTGCGCGTCTCCGAGGCACCGAGCTTCGGGCAGACGGTCATCACATACGACGGCAACTCCGCAGGTGCGATCGCGTACCGCGAGGCCGCGCTCGAGATCGTGCGACGCGGAAGCGCGGACGCGAAGGAAGGGGAATCCTGATGGCGAAACGTACTGGCCTGGGTCGCGGCATCGGAGCGCTCATTCCGACCTCGGAGCTGAGCGACGAGCGTCCCGTCGACGTCTTCTTCCCGTCGTCGACGAAGACCAAGGGCTCGAGCGCCGGCGAGACGTCGCCCCGGAAGCGTGCGTCGAAGGAGGAGGCCTCCCCCGCGTCGGGCGAAGAGCTCGTCGAGGTCCCGGGCGCGCGCCTCGTGCACATCGACCCGAAGGCGATCGTCCCCAACCCGCGTCAGCCGCGCACGAACTTCGACCCCGACGATCTCGCCGAGCTCGTCCACAGTGTGAAGGAGTTCGGCGTCCTGCAGCCGGTCGTCGTGCGCGACAAGGGCGACGGGACGTACGAGCTCATCATGGGCGAGCGCCGCACGCGAGCGTCGCGAGAGGCGGGACTGACCGAGATCCCGGCGATCATCCGCGACACGGCGGATGAGGACCTCCTGCGCGACGCCCTGCTGGAGAACCTCCACCGGTCGCAGCTGAATCCGCTCGAAGAGGCGTCCGCGTACCAGCAGCTCCTCGAGGACTTCGGGATCACGCAAGAGAAGCTCGCGACTCGGATCGGGCGCTCGCGCCCCCAGATCAGCAACACCATCCGTCTCCTCCGGCTGCCGGTGCCCGTGCAGCAGCGAGTGGCGGCGGGCGTGCTCAGCGCCGGCCACGCGCGCGCCATCCTCTCCCTCGAGACCGAGGAGCAGATGCAGCAGCTCGCGGACAAGATCGTCAACGAGGATCTGTCCGTCCGCGCTGCCGAGGCAGCGGCCAAGCAGATCGCCGCAGCCGGGACCGCAGCGCCCCAGCGCACTCCCCGCCCTCAGGGCGGAGCGCGGCGCGCCTACCTCGATGAAGTGGCGACACGACTCGGCGACCGGCTGAGCACAAAGGTCCGGATCAAGCTGACGGCGAGAAAAGGCCAGGTCACAATCGATTTCGCTTCGATCCAGGACCTCAATCGGATGCTCGAGGAGATCGGCGAGACCGCTTACGGCGAGTGACGGCGGCGGCTAGCGTGGTCGCATGACCGCGCCCACGCCGTACATCCTCTTCCCCGGCACCTGCCGAGAGGCACTGGAGCACTATCGCGCTGTGTTCGGCGGTGAGCTCGAACTCCACACGTACGGCGAGTTCGATCGCACCGACGGCCCTGCCGACGACATCGCGCACGGCGATCTCCTCGGGCCCGTCTCGCTTCAGGGCGCGGACGCCGGCGCGGACGAGGACGGGGTCGCGCTGACCGGGGTCATGCTGTCGCTCCTGGGGCGATCTGACGCGGCTACGCTGCACCGCTGGTTCGATGCGCTGGCCGAGGGGGGAACCATCGTCTCGCCGCTCGAGAGGCGCTCCTGGGGCGACTGGGACGGGATCGTCGTGGATGCGCACGGGCTGCGCTGGCTGATCGGCTACCGCGGGGCCTGAGCGCTGTCCGTAGGGCATGCGCCGCACGACCGTCAAGGGGTTTCGAGCAGGGTCACGGATTCGTAACGTCGAAACCGCACGACCTGTCGAGACACCGAGCCGGGAGGACGAAGCCCCATGGAGACGACCGAGAACGCAGGCACGAGCGGAGCGCAGAGCGGGCAGGACCCCCGTGACGCGAAGGACGGGGGCCCCTTCCCCGAGCAGGAGCAGGAGACGCAGCCGGGGCTGACCGAGGAGATGACCCCCGAGCCCGACCACGGCGAGTCGAGCTGGGTCGGTCGAGGCCGCCTGATCGGGCGCAAGGCGCTCATCACGGGCGGCGACTCGGGCATCGGCCGCGCGGTCGCGCTCGCGTACGCGCGAGAGGGCGCGGATGTCGCGATCGCGCACCTTCCCGAGGAGGAGGCCGACGCAGCCGAGACGCGGCGTCTCGTCGAGGCGGAGGGCCGCGTCTGCGCGACATTCGCCGTCGACCTCACCTCCGAGCAGCAGACGGTCGAGCTCGTGCGCGCGGCGCGCGAGGCCCTCGGCGGCATCGACATCCTCATTCCCAACGCCGCCTACCAGAAGCAGCGCGACGGCATCGAGTCGATGCAGGTGTCGGAGATCGAGCGCGTGTTCCACACGAACCTCGTCTCCGCCATCGTGCTGGCCCGCGAGGCCGTGCCGCACATGCCGGCGGGCGGCTCGATCATCGTCACGACGTCGATCCAGGCGTCCGAGCCCTCCCCCGGGCTGCTCGACTACGCCATGAGCAAGGCCGCTCTCGTGGCCTATGCGCAGGCTCTGGCGCAGGAGCTGGCCGAGAAGGGCATCCGGGTCAATGCGGTCGCTCCTGGCCCCATCTGGACGCCGCTGATCCCCGCGACGGGCTTCCCCGCCGACAAGGTGAAGACCTTCGGCTCGGACACCCCGCTCGGCCGGGCGGGCCAGCCGGCCGAGCTCGCGGGCGCCTACGTGTACCTCGCGAGCGACGAGGCGACGTATGTCACCGGTGCGGTCATCCCGGTCACCGGGGGCCGCCCCTTCTGAGAGGAGGCACGCAGATGCCCAATCCGAGGATCAAGGACGAGAAGCTCTACGAGGAGCTCCGCGAGGACGGTGCGTCGGCCGAGAAGGCCGCACGCATCGCGAACGCGGCCGCGCGAGACGGCCGGAGCTCGGTCGGCAAGCGCGGCGGCAAGGCGGAGGACTACGAGGAGCGCACGGTGCCGGAGCTGAAGAAGCGCGCGAAGGAGCTCGGAATCGAGGGGTACTCCAAGCTCCGCAAGGGCGAGCTCATCGACCGGCTTCGCAACCACTGAGCCGCCCCGCGGCCGCTCCATGTCTCACTCGGCGAGGCCATCCGGACCCGGATCCCTCGTCGAGTGAGACATGCAGAGTCGGGAAGCGCGGGAGAGCGCGGGCGGAATGGGGTGCGCGCGGCCCTCGTGCGCGTGCACGCGCGTACGCTTGACGGGTGGAGCTGCCCGCCGAATCCCTCCCCCGCCGCCGCGCGAGCGTCGAGGTGCTGCGCGCCGAGGCGGCCGACGAGCTCGCGGCCCTCATCCACGAGCGGCTGCGCGAGGGCGAGGATCCCTGGGACTTCATGGAGGACCTCCCCACGGTCGACGAGCTCGTCGTCTTCACGCTCCGGGCTGAGCACATCGAGGCGGATGGCGGCCTGCGGCCCACGCACGCGCGCAATCAGCGCGTGCTGCGGCTCATCGCGGCCGAGTACCCCGAGCTCACGAAGGCCGTCTGGCGGCTCATCGGCCAGGAGAACACCCATCGCCGCTGGGACGCCGTCGTCCGGGTCGTGGATCGCGGCTGACACGGCGAAGCCGCCCTGCGGACGGATCCGCAGGACGGCTTCGAGGTGCACGCGGCGCAGGAGTCGCTCCTGCGCGGAGTCTCAGCCCAGGTAGGGGGCGAGATCCTGCTCGAGCGCGAACTTCGGCTTGGCGCCGATGATGGTCGAGGCGACCTCGCCGTTCTGGAAGACCTTCATCGCCGGGATCGACGTGATCTGGTACTTCATCGCGAGGTCGGGGTTCTCGTCGACGTTGAGCTTGAGGATGGTGATCTTGTCGGGGTTCTCGGCCTGGATCTCGTCCAGGACGGGCGCGACCATGCGGCACGGACCGCACCAGGCGGCCCAGAAGTCGACCAGCACCGGGCCGTCGGCCTGGAGCACATCCTGCTCGAAAGTGGCCGACGAAGTGGCCTTGACGTTGCTCATGGGATCTCCTTGTTCAGCAGCTAAGGGGGAGAACACCGGATGGCGGTGCGATGTTCCCCGGGTCAGGCTTCGACCAGCTGGTCCTCGGTCGGGGCCGGCTCTCCCGCGTCGCCCAGCGACGCGAGGAAGTGCTCGGCGTCGAGCGCGGCGACCGTGCCCGACGCGGCCGCGGTGACCGCCTGACGGTACGACGGGTCGATCACGTCGCCGGCGGCGAACACGCCGCGCGCGGACGTGCGCGACGAGCGGCCGTCGACCGCGATCGTGCCGTCGGCCGTCAGCTCGAGCTTGTCGTGGACGAGGTGCGTGCGGGGATCGTTGCCGATCGCCACGAACAGGCCGTCGAGCGCGAGGTCGCGGGTCTCGCCGGTGACGGTGTCACGCAGCGTCACGCCCTCCACGGCCGACTCACCGCGCACGTCAGCGACCTCGGCGTTCCACACGAACTCGATCTTCTCGTTCGCGAAGGCGCGGTCCTGCATGATCTTGGAGGCCTTGAGGCTGTCGCGGCGGTGGATCACGTAGACCTTCGACGCGAACTTCGTGAGGAACGTCGCCTCCTCCATCGCCGAGTCGCCGCCGCCCACGACCGCGATCTCCTTCTCGCGGAAGAAGAATCCGTCGCAGGTCGCGCACCACGAGACGCCGTGACCGGACAGGCGCTCCTCGCCGGGCACGCCGAGCTTGCGATAGGCGGAGCCCGTGGCGAAGATGACGGCCTGGGCCTCCTCCACGGCGCCGCTGCCGAGCGTGACGCGCTTCACATCGCCCGCGAGGTCGAGCTCGGTCACGTCGTCATAGCGGACCTCGGCGCCGAAGCGCTCAGCCTGCTCCTGCATCTTCTGCATGAGCTCGGGGCCCATGATGCCCTCGGGGAACCCGGGGAAGTTCTCGACCTCGGTCGTGTTCATGAGCTCGCCGCCCACTTCGACCGAGCTGGCCACGACAAGCGGCTGCAGGTTCGCGCGCGCCGCGTAGATCGCCGCCGTGAATCCGGCCGGGCCTGATCCGATGATGATGAGCTGTCGCACGCGCGCCTCCTGAGGTGTCTGGATGACTCAACCCATGGTACGTCCGCGGTATTCCATAGATATTCGTCAATGTATCAGGATGGCCGCGCCGGCGGGGCGGTGCTCTCGCGCACGACGAGCTCGGTCGGCACGACGTCGACCCCCGGTCGGCTCTCGGCTCCGGTCCGCAGCTGAGCGAGAGCGGCCGCGACGGCCCGTCGACCGGCGTCCGCGAAGTCCTGATGCACGGACGTGAGCGGCGGGTCGTACGCGACCGCGTCGGCCGTGTCGTCGAAGCCCACCACGCTCACGTCGTCGGGCACGCGGCGCCCGGCCTCCCGCAGCGCACGGTAGAGGCCGAGCGCCATCTGATCGTTCGCGCAGAAGACGGCCGTGCACGACGGATCCGCGGCGAGAGTCCGCCCGATCTCGTAGCCGGACTGCGCCGACCAGTCGCCGCGGAGCAGCGGCGGCACGTCGCGCCCGGCGCGCTCGAGCGTCTGCCGCCATCCGTCCGCGCGGCGCTGCGCGGGATGCGACTCCTCGGGGCCGGTCAGATGCCACACCGTGCGGTGTCCGAGCGAGAGCAGGTGCTCGGTCGCCTGGCGCGCGCCGTCGAACTGATCGGTGTCGACCACGACATGGGTGTCATCCGCGCTCGTGTCCATGAGCACGATCGGCACCCCCGGCGGGACGAGCGTCTCCGCGCGATCCAGCAGCTGCTTCTCGATGTTGAGGATGAGCGCGTCGACGGCGAGCTCCTGGAGCCGCGAGTACACGCGCTTGACGCCGCCCTCGGCCTGCGCGCGGAGCGGGATGAGCGTGGTCGTGTACCCCTCGACGGCAGCCGAGTGGGCGATCGCCTCGATCGTGCGGATGTCGCCGATCGTCGACAGCGTGCTGGAGACCACGCCGATCGTCCGGAAGGACCCGAGCTTGAGGGCGCGCGCCGCGCTGTTGGGCCGGTAGCCGAGCTCGTCCATCGCCGCGATGACCAGCTCGCGGGTCTCGTCGAGCACCCCGCCGAAGCCGTTCGCGACGCGCGAGACGGTCTGCGCCGAGACGCCGGCATGGGCCGCGACATCGGCCATCGACACGCGGCGTCCCTCGGAGGTGCGGCGTCGGCGCCGGGGGCGGGGGGAAGCGTCTTCGTCCATCGTCCTGAAACCGTATCGTGACCCCGCCGAGTTGCGCGCTCATCGATGTCGCGTACGATGTTTACGCAAACATAGCTGTTCCCACACTCCTGTCGACGCAGCGGAGGACCCCAGGATGATGACGACGTCGCCTGCCGTCTCGGTGAAGCCACCGGGCCGGGCGCAGACGAGAGCCGCGCGCCATGCACGCGGCCGATGGACCGGATGGGGGTTCCTCGCTCCGTTCATGATCGTGTTCGCGCTCGTCTTCCTCGCCCCGATCGCGTACTCGATCTACCTCAGCCTCTTCCGCTCGCAGCTCGTCGGCGGCACGGTCTTCGTCGGCCTCGACAACTACGTCGCGGCGTTCTCCGACGCCGCGTTCTGGGAGGGCTTCGTCCGCGTGGCGCTGTTCCTCGTCGTGCAGGTGCCCATCATGCTGTGCATCTCGCTCATCGCCGCTCTCGCGATCGACAGCGGCCGCCTGTACGGACGGGACTTCTTCCGCATCGGCATCTTCCTGCCCTACGCAGTGCCGGCCGTCGTCGCCGCGTTCATGTGGGGCTTCATGTACGGCGAGCGCTTCGGGCTCGTCGGCAACCTCGAGGACCTGCTCGGCATCGCGCTCCCCGAGCTGCTCTCCCCCGACCTCGTGCTCGCGTCGATCGGCAACATCGTCACGTGGGAGTTCGCGGGCTACAACATGCTCATCTTCTACTCGGCGCTGCGGGTCATCCCGACCTCTCTCTACGAGGCGGCGGCGATCGACGGCGCGAGCCAGTTCCGGGTCATCCGCGCGATCAAGCTCCCGGCCATCCGCGGATCCCTCGTGGTGGCGACGATCTTCTCGATCATCGGCAGCTTCCAGCTCTTCAACGAGCCGAGCATCATGCAGTCGCTCGCGCCGAACGCGATCACGACCTCGTTCACGCCCAACCTGTACGCCTACAACCTCGCGTTCTCGGGCCAGCAGCTCAACTACTCCGCGACCGTCGCGATCATCATGGGCGTCATCACGATGGTGATCGCCTACGTCGTGCAGCTGCGCGGGATGCGGAAGGCCGACTGACATGTCCACCACGAGCCTCGTCACCCTCCGCCCCGGCGCTCGCGCGCGCCGCCCGCTCGGCACGATCGACCGCCCGCGTCGCAGCGTGCTCCTGACCGCGCTGACCGCGATCATCCTCATCTACTCGCTCATCCCGCTCGTCTGGCTGTTCATCAACGCGTCGAAGACGCAGGACGACCTCTTCACGACGTTCGGCCTCTGGTTCGGCGACGAGTTCGCGCTGTTCGACAACATCGGCCGCGCGCTCACGTACGACGACGGCATCTTCCTGCGCTGGTTCGCGAACACCCTCCTGTACGTGATCGTGGGCGCGGGCGGGGCGACCCTGCTCGCCGTCCTCGGCGGCTACGCCCTCGCGAAGTACGACTTCCCGGGCAAGAAGGCCGTGTTCGCGGTCGTCATCGGAGCGGTCGCCGTGCCCGGCACCGCCCTGGCCGTGCCGACCTTCCTCATGTTCAGCGAGATGGGTCTCACGAACACGCCGTGGTCCGTCATCGTCCCGTCGCTCATCTCGCCGTTCGGCCTCTACCTCATGTGGACCTTCGCGAGCGAGGCCATCCCGACCGAGCTCATGGAGGCCGCGCGGATCGACGGCGCCAGCGAGTTCCGGATCTTCTGGCAGGTCGCGCTGCGCCTGCTCGCTCCCGGGATGGTCACGGTGCTGCTGTTCACGATGGTCGCGACGTGGAACAACTACTTCCTGCCGCTCATCATGCTGCGCGACCCCGACTGGTACCCGCTCATCATCGGCCTCAACCAGTGGAACGCGCAGGCCGCGACCGCCGGCGGCACGGCGATCTTCGATCTCGTCCTGACCGGGTCGCTCCTCACGATCGTCCCGCTCATCATCGCCTTCCTCTTCCTCCAGCGCTTCTGGCAGTCCGGCCTCGCGGCCGGGTCCGTCAAGGAGTGACCGTCCTCACCCACCACAAAGGAGTGCCAACCGCATGAACCGCACCTTCCGCCGCCTGGGCCGCCGCGCCCTCATCGGCACCGCCTTCACGGGCGTCGCAGCCCTCGCCCTCGCCGGGTGCTCGGGCGGCGCCGCCGACCCCGACACCGCTGCCGAGGAGGGCGGCGAGCTCACCGTCTGGGCCTGGGATCCGACCGTCGAGACCATCGCGGACGCATACCAGGAGGAGCACCCCGACGTCACGATCGACGTCGTCAACGTCGGCACCGGCAACGACCAGTACACCGCTCTGCAGAACGCCATCACCGCCGGATCCGGTGCCCCCGACCTCGCCCAGGTCGAGTACTACGCGCTGCCGCAGTTCGCGATCGGCGAGTCGCTCGCCGACCTGACGGAGTTCGGCGCGGCCGATCTCGCCGACGCGTTCGCTCCGGGGCCCTGGAACGCCGTGAACTACGGCGGAACGGGCGTCTGGGGCCTGCCCCTCGACTCGGGCCCGATGGCGCTCTTCTACAACCAGGCCGTCTTCGACGAGCACGGCATCGAGGTGCCGACCACGTGGGACGAGTACCTCGAGGCCGCGCGCGCTCTTCACGAGGCGGACCCCGACCTCTACATCACGAACGACACGGGTGACGCGGGCTTCGCGACCTCGATGATCTGGCAGGCGGGCGGTCAGCCGTTCCAGGTCGACGGCACCGACGTCTCGATCGATCTCGCCGACGAGGGCTCCACGCGCTTCGCCGAGTACTGGCAGCAACTCGTCGAGGAGGACCTCGTCGCGCCGATCAGCTCGTGGAGCGACGAGTGGTACCAGGGCCTCGGCAACGGCACGATCGCGACGCTCACCATCGGCGCGTGGATGCCCGGCAACTTCGAGACCGGCGTGCCGGACGCGGCGGGAGACTGGCGCGTCGCGCCCATGCCGCAGTGGGAGGAGGGCGGCACCGCGACCGCCGAGAACGGCGGGAGCGCGATGAGCGTGCTCGAGAGCAGCGAGAGCAAGGCGCTCGCCTACGACTTCCTCGAGTTCGCCGCGAACGGCGACGGCGTGCAGCTGCGCATCGACGGCGGCGGGTTCCCCGCGACGGTCGCGGACCTCGAGTCGGAGGAGTTCCTCGCGAAGGAGTTCGAGTACTTCGGCGGTCAGACCGTGAACGAGGTTCTCTCCGAGTCGTCGGCCAACGTCGTCGAGGGCTGGGAGTACCTGCCGTTCCAGGTGTACGCGAACAGCGTGTTCAACGACTCCGTCGGCAAGGCGTACGTCGGCGACACGACGATCGCCGAGGGCCTCGCCGAGTGGCAGCAGACCCTCGTGAAGTACGGAGCCGACCAGGGCTTCACGGTCGAGTAGCCGCGACCTCCCCTCGCGGGGTGCGTCGCGACCGCGACGCACCCCGCGCCTCGTCCCGCGCCATCCGCCGGGCCATCCCCATGACAAGGAGCCGATCCATGCAGACGCACCGCTGGCTGCGCACCCCCGAAGGCACGACGCGACGCATCTCGTACGGCGCCGACTACAACCCCGAGCAGTGGCCCCGAGAGGTGTGGGACGAGGATGTCCGCCTCATGCGCGAGGCGGGCGTCGACGTCGTCTCGGTCGGGATCTTCTCGTGGGCGAAGATCCAGCCGGCAGAGGACACGTGGGACTTCGCGTGGCTCGACGAGGTCATCGACCTGCTGCACGCGAACGGGATCGGCGTCGACCTGGCGACGGCCACGGCGTCTCCTCCGCCGTGGCTCACGATCAAGCACCCCGAGGTGCTCCCCGTCACGCACCACGGGCACATCCTCTCCCCCGGCGCGCGTCAGCACTGGCGCCCGACGTCGCCGGTCTTCCGCGGCTACGCCCTGCGCCTCGTCGAGGCGCTCGCCGAGCGCTACCGGGACCATCCGGCGCTCGTCGCGTGGCACGTCAACAACGAGCTCGGCTGCCACAACGCGTGGGACTACTCGGATGACGCGGCGCGCGCCTTCCGCGGATGGCTCGAGAGGCGCTACGGCACGATCGAGCGACTCAACCACGCGTGGGGCACGGCGTTCTGGTCGCAGCAGTACGGATCCTTCTCCGAGATCCTCCCGCCGCGCGAAGTCGACTCGCATCCGAACCCGACGCAGCAGCTCGACTTCAAGCGCTTCTCGTCCGACGCGCTCAAGGAGCACTTCATCGCCGAGCGCGATCTGCTGCGGCGGATCACCCCCGACATCCCCATCACGACGAACTTCATGGTGATGGGCGAGACGCAGCACGCGGACTACGCCGACTGGGCGCACGAGCTCGACTTCGTCTCGAACGACCACTACCGGCACCCCGGGCCGCAGTCGTACGATGAGCTCGCCTTCTCGGCCGCGCTCGTCTCGGGCATCTCGCATCGCCGCCCGTGGTTCCTCATGGAGCACTCGACGAGCGCGGTCAACTGGCAGAGCGTGAACCGCCCGAAGCGCGAAGGTGAGCTCGTCCGCGACTCGCTCACCCATGTCGCCCACGGAGCGGACGCCGTCTGCTACTTCCAGTGGCGCCAGTCGGCGGCGGGGGCGGAGAAGTACCACTCGGCGATGGTCCCGCACGCCGGCCCCGACAGCCGGGTGTTCCGCTCGGTCGTCGAGCTCGGCGCGACGCTGCGGCGCCTCGACGACATCGCGGGCGCCGAGGCCGTGCCGGCCCCTGTCGCCATCCTGTTCGACTGGGACTCGTGGTGGGGCAGCGAGCTCGACTCCCACCCCACCGAGCTGCTGCGGTACCGACAGGAGGCCCTCGACTGGTGGACCGCCCTGCGGGATGCCGGCGTGCGCGTCGACGTCGTGCCCGCCGACGTCGACCTCTCGGGCTACCGCCTCGTCATCGCCCCTGTGCTCTACGCCGTCCCGGCTGCGCTCGCGGAGACGCTGGCGGTCTACGTCGAGGCGGGCGGGCACCTCGTCACGACGTACTTCTCGGGTGCCGTGAACGAGGACGACCGCGCGTGGCTCGGCGGCTACCCCGGCGCGTTCCGGGAGCTGCTCGGCGTGCGCGTGGAGGAGTTCCGTCCTCTGTACGACGGCGAGACCATCCGCCTCGACTCCGGCGCGATCGGCACCCTCTGGAGCGAGCCCGTCGACCTCGTGGACCCGGGCGTCGAGGTGCTCGCGCGCTACGCGGAGTCCGAGCTCGACGGCTCCCCCGCCGTGACGCGGCGCGCCGTCGGCGCAGGATCCGCCGCCTACGTCTCGACGCGCCTGGGCGCCGCGGGGCTCGGCACGATCGTCCCCGCCCTGCTCGAGGGCGCCGGCGTCGAGAGCGAGCTGCCGGAGGCTCTGCGCGGGCGAGCCGCGCTCACGCTGCGCGGCTCTGACGGCGCCCGCTTCGCGTTCGTGCTCAATCGCACGGATGACGAGCTGCCTCTCGACGGGGTCGCCGGCGCGCCGCTCCTCGGCGGGGAGACCCTGCCTCCGCGCGGCGTGGCCGTGTTCCGCCAGGAGTGAGGGGCGAGGGCTCGCCCCCGAACTAGTAGACAAGTCACCTAGATGTGTTGTCTACTATGGGCGTGACCCTCTCCCGCATCATCCTCGGCCTGCTCGCTCTCGCGCCGATGACCGGCTACGACCTCAAGCGGCATTTCGACTCCACCGCCCGGCACTTCTGGGCGGCCGACAAGGCGCAGATCTACCGGACGCTCGCGCGCCTCGTGGACGACGGGCTGGCGGCCGTCGAGGTCGTGCCCGGTGCGGGCGCGCCCGACCGCCAGGTGCATCGCATCACAGCGGAGGGGCGGGCGGCGCTCGCCGAATGGCTGGTCTCCCCCGTCGAGGCGCATGCCGACCGCGACCCCTTCCTCGCGCGTCTCTTCTTCGCCGACGGGCTCGAGCCGGAGGCTCTCCGTCGGCTTCTCGCGGTGCGCCGTCAGGAGGCGGAGGAGCTCCTCGCGCACTTCGAGAGCATCCGAGACACGACGGGCGCACCCCGCGATCGCGCTGCGCGCTTCCGTCTGGCGACGCTCGCGAACGGCATCGCGCACATGCGGGCGGAACTCGCCTGGCTCGACGAGATCGAGGCGGACCTGCCATGAGCGCCTTCCCCGTCATCCACCCGGTGCATGCGGAGACGGGCACTCGGCCCCTCGTGCTCCTCCACGGCGGGAACGTCGCGAACTGGATGTGGGCGCCGCAGGTCGAGGCGTTCCGCGACCGGCTGGTGCTCACGCCGGATCTGCCGGGATTCGGCGCGCGCACGGCGGAGGACTGGCCCGGCCTCGACGCCGTCGCGGATGACGTCGTCGCGCAGGTGCGGTCGGCCGGGGTCGGCGGCGCGTTCGACCTCGTCGGACTGTCGCTGGGCGGAGTCGTGGCCCTCCGGCTGCTGGCCCGGCACGGGGCGGATGTGCCGCGAGCGCTCGTGACGGGGGCACCGCTCACGGGTGTGGGGCGCAGCGCGCGGGCCATCGCCGCGCTGCAGCTCGCCCTGTGGGACGCCGCCTGGTTCTGGCGTGCGCAGGCCGCGGCCTTTCGGCTGCCGGAGGATGCCCGCGAGGAGTTCGTGCGGCACGGGCTCTCGGTGCGGAAGGAGAACGCCCGTGCGATGTCGGCCGATGTCGACGCGGGCCGCGTGCCGACGGGTCTCGGCGCCTACGGCGGCGCCCTCCTCGCGGTCGCCGGGGAACGCGAGCCGGCCGTCGTGCGCCGGTCCCTCGCCGTGCTCCGGGCAGCGCTGCCGACCGCGCGGACGGGCCTCGTCCCTCGGATGCACCACGTCTGGAACGTCGAGGATGTCCCCCTCTTCAACGGCGTCGTGCGCGAGTGGATGGATGGCCGGATGGACCCGCGGATCGCGCGCGCCGACTGAGCCCGAGAGCCGAGGCGGCAGGTCTCGCGGAGATTCTGACCACGACTCCCCGTTCTGCCCGGGTGGAACTGCCCGCCTGGCGTGGTGCGACGGGCGACGCGCCCGATGCGCTCGCACCGCGCCGATAGCGTCGGAGGCGCCCGCGTTCCGCGGGTGCTCCGCTCGGGCGACCCCAGCGCCCGGAGCCGCACCGGCAGGCGTCCCCAGCGCTCCGGTGACCGCCTGCGGCGGGCGCGCCTCGGAACGCGCCCGCCGCAGGTGAGCGTCAGCGCCTGAGCCGCGCGCGGATGAGCTGCGTGACGGACTTCAGCTCGGGTGAGCGCAGGACCGCGAGGGCGACGACGTAGACGAGCGCCGTGGCGCCGCCGATGAGGATGCACCCCGCGATCGCCTGCGCGATGCCGTCGAGCATCCATCCCCCGGCGCCGCCGCACAGGAGGTACACGCCGACGCCCGCACCGGCGGCGGGGAGGGCGGCCAGCGCGAAGCGCAGCAGGGCCCGGAGCGAGACGCCGAGGCCGAGCGGCCCGAGACGACGCCGGAGGAGCCAGGTCGCGAGCACGACCTGCGCCGTGCTCGACAGCGACTGCCCGGTGGCCACCGCGGCGGTGAGGTAGGGGCGCAGCTCGTCGGTCGAGAAGACGAGGATCGACGCCGTCGCGAAGGTCACCGACAGCGCGCCCTGGAAGACCGTGAACCAGAACGGCGTCCGCGTGTCTCCGTAGGCGTAGAACGTGCGCTGCACGACGAACTGGACCGCGAGCGGGACGAGCCCGATGAGGAATCCGATGAGCACGAGGGAGGCCTCGACCGCCTGCTCCCCGTTCTCGGTGAAGATCCGGGCGACGGGCGCCGCCGCCGCCATGACGGCCGCCGTGGCGAGCACGCAGAGGAGCCCGAGCATCCGGATGGCCCGGCCGATGTCGGCGCGCACCTCGTCGTCGCGCCCGGCAGCCGCGTGCTCGCTGAGCTGGGTGAAGTAGGGGGTGCCGATCGAGAGGACGATCACCGAGTACGGGAGCATGAACACGAGCCACGACGTGAACCAGACGGTCACGGACGCCTGCCCGGACGCGTCCGAGATCGTGCTCTGCTGGTACATCGACACGAGCTGGCCGATGACCATCATGAGGAAGGTCCAGCTCGTGAGGCTGCCGACCTCGCGCAGACCCATGCCGCGCCAGCGGAAGTCGGGGCGGATGCTCAGCCCCGTGCGGCGCCAGAAGAACAGCAGGACGAACATCTGGGCGACGATGCCGAGCGTCGCGACGCCGCCGAGGAGCGCGACCTTGGGGAGGTTCCAGCCGCCGTCCGCGGTCGTCCACTGCGCGAGGGACGACTGATGGCCGCCGAACACGGCGATGAACACGCCGAATCCCGCGATCGAGACGATGTTGTTGACGATCGGCGCCCACGCGTACGGGCCGAACACGCGGCGCGCGTTGAGCGTCTCGCCGAGCAGCGCGAACATCCCGTAGAAGAAGATCTGCGGCAGGCACCAGTAGGCGAAGGCGACCGCGAGCGCGATGGTGTCGGGGTCGAACCGGGCGCCGTACAGCCAGATGAGCGGCCAGACGAGGATCATCGCGAGCACGCTCGCGCCCGCGAGCAGCACACCGCCCAGCGTCATGAACTTCGAGATGTGCGAGGCCCCGCCGTCCTCGCGCGCGCTCCACCTCACGATCTGCGGCACGATCACGGCCGTCAGAACGCCCGTCGAGATGATCATGAAGATGTTGTTCGGCAGCTGGTTCGCCGCCGTGAACGCGTCGGAGGCGTTGCCGAACGAGCCGACCGCCGCGATGAGGACGATCGAGCGCACGAGACCCGTGACCCGCGAGGCGAGCGTCCCGGCCGCGATCATGGCGCTGGAGCGGCCGAGGCTAGTCATCCGATGCGTCCCTCTCCCCTGCGGGCGGGCCATCCGCGCCGTCCGCCGTCGCGCCGTCCGGGGTCGCGCGCTCGGCCATCCGCCGGCGTCGCCGGAGCACCGTGCGGATCACGCCACCCACGACGAGCAGCACGATGATCGCGACGAGCACGGCGATGCCGATGCGCTCCCACTCGGCGCGCACGGTCACGTCCATGGTCTGCACGCCGCCGATCTGCTCGCCCGATGCCGTGAACAGCGAGACCGCGAGCTGCACCTCGCCGCTTCCGACGCGCGCCTCGACGGGGATCTCGACGCGCGGGTTGCTGCCCGCCGGCACCTGCACCTCGATGCGCTCCTGCACGTCGAGGCGCACGTTGTCGGGCTGCACCTCGAGCACGACCGTGATGGGCCACGCGAGGCTGTTGCGCACCCAGACCGGCAGCGGCGCCTCGGCGCTCAGAAGCTGCACCTGGTCGGACACCGTGACGCCGATGCCGTCGACGCGCTGAGCGGTCAGCTCGGCGTGCGCGCCGATGGCCTCGCGCCAGCGGTCGGGGTCGTCGGTCCATCCGACGCCGAGCAGCTGCAGGGCCTCGGCGCGCGCCTGGCCCGTGAGCAGCTCGGGCTCGTCGAGCGCCGACGCCATGTGCGCGAGGCCCGGCTCGGCGGACGTGAAGGCCGAGACCGCCGCGGTGCGCTCCGGCTCCGGCGCGACCTCGGACACCGTGACGGGCTGCGCCTCGGCCTCGAGGACGTCGGTGAGCGGCACGGCCTCGACCGACGCATTGCGGGTGACGCTCTCGATGGCGTCGCGCAGGCTCTCCTCGGTGCGGATGGCCGTGGGCGCCTCCGCGTCGTCGGCCGGGTACGCGGGGCGGTCGAGCGCGACGAGGAGCGGAGCTCCTCCGGTCTCGTGCGCCGCGAACCACAGCTCCGCGGAGGCCTCGACGAGATCGTCCTCGTGCGCGCTCTGGTCGAGCGCGGCGGCGCTGAGCACCTCGGAGATGGCCTCGTCGTACACGAGCGCGCCCTCGGCGCGCGCGGGCACGGCGGCTCCTTCTGCTCCCTCGGCGGTCGACGTCGAGGGGATGAGCGTGGTCGCTCCCTCCACGGCGAGAGCGGACACGACGTCGGGCCCCGCGGAGCCCTCGGCCGGCCAGTACACGCGCGCCGCCTCCTCGCCGATGGAGAGGAGCTCCTCGAGGGAGGGGTAGGCGGGCTCATCCGGCGCGGCGGGCTCCTCCTCCGCGGCGGGCGTGGCCGACGGCGTCGGCTCAGGTGCCGCGAAGTTCTCGCCGCTCTCGAACGCGCGCAGACTCGTGGGCGCGAGCGGCGCCGCGAGGCCGGCCTGGATCTGCGCCGTCACGTCGGCGTCGCCGAACTGGAGGGCGAAGCGCTCGTTCGGCAGCTCCTCGAGCCGCTCGAGCCACTCGAGGGCGGCAGCAGGCGCTGCCGTGCCGAGCGCGCGGATCGCCGCCGGGATGGCCGGATCGACCGCGAGCACGGCCGTCGTGCCGGCGACGGCCTCGAGCGCCTGCGACAGCGCGCCGTCGGGGCCGGTCAGGGTGCCGATCTCGTCGGCGGTGAGGAGCCCCGCCGCGGTCGGCGGCGCGGTGATCGGGACGATGACCGAGACCGGCGCGCGCTCGCCGTCGGCGACCACGACGACGCTGCGGCCCTCGACCGCGGACGCGCCTGCGCCGAGCGTCGCGCGCAGCGGGTAGACGCCGGCTGCGAGACCCTCGAGGCCGGCGACATCCGCCGCGACCGAGAGCTCCTCGGTCGCGCTCGCACCTCCGCCGACCTCGTCGACCGGTGCGGTCTGGAGCGTCGCGAAGTCTCCGTCGGCGTCGCCCGACGCCAGCCAGGCGTCGAGCGCGGCGCGGTCGCCGAGTGCCGACCGCGCGATGTCGAGGCGGAGCGTGCCCGCCGGCAGCGCCTCCGCGCCGGGGTTGGCGATCGTCGCCGTCGCGTTGAGGGCGGCACCGGCGCCGAGCACTCCCTGCTGGGCGGGGAGGAGCGAGAGAGCGGGCGCCTGGTCGTCGTCGCCGTCCGCGTCCGCGGGGACGCCGACCCGCGCCTCCTGCCCGCTCTCCTTCGGAGCGGTCACGTGACGGCGGGGCGCATCGGATGGCTCCGAGGTCGCATCGGGGACCGAGGCGAGCGCGGGCTGGGCGCCCAGGAGCAGCGCGAGCAGGACCGCGGTCGGCGCGCCCAGACGTCGCAGACAGCTGCGTGCCTCGGCCGTGCGGCGGTGGGTCATGGACATCCTGCTCATCGGGTCGTGCGAGGGCGCACGGGACCGTTCAATCCTACGAACACGGCTGGACGCGCCCTGCGAGGCGTGCCGCAGTGGTCACCGGGGGCGCAGCGAGCTCTCGCGGACGATGAGGCGCGTCGGCACGATCGTGCGGTCGGCCACGGCGTCGCCCGCGAGCAGCGCGAGGAGCAGGTCGACCGCGGTCGAGCCGAGCTCGTCGAAGTCCTGCGCCACCGTCGTGAGCGGCGGCCAGTAGTCCGCCGCGTCGACGACGTCGTCGAACCCGGCGACTGCGAGGTCGTCGCGCCCCGCTGCGTGGGCGGCGTGCAGGGCGCCGAGCGCCATCTGGTCGTTCGCCGCGAAGACCGCGGTGACCGCGGGGTCCGCGACGAGCTCCTCCGCGAGATCGCGGGCGGTCGCGGCCGTCCAGTCTCCGCGCAGAGGACGCGGCGCGGTCGCGCCCCTCGCCGCGAGGGCGGCGCGCCATCCCCGTTCGCGCTCGGCGGCGGCGAACGAGCCCGCGGGGCCGGCCAGATGATGCACGGAGGCGTGCCCCTGCGCGAGGAGGTGCGCGGTGGCGCTCTCGGCGCCGCCGGCGTGATCCGACGAGATGACGGTGAACCGCTCGCTCGTGTCGGCGTCGACCGCGACGACGGGGAACCCGGGCTCCGCGGCCTCGTGGATGCTCGGTGTCGCCTCGTTGAGGACCACGGCGCCGTCGACGCCGTGGTCGGCGAGCGCCGCGAACGCCGTGTCGGCGCGCTCGGCGTCCTCCGAGAGCGTCACCACGAGGACGGCGTGGTCGCGGGCCGACGCGGCCTGCGTGACGGCCTCGAGCATGCGGGTGTTGCCGACCGAGGCCAGCGTGCGCACGACGACGCCGATCGTGCGGGTGCGGCCGGTCCGCAGGGCGCGCGCGGTGCGGTTCGGCCGATAGCCGAGCTGAGCCATGGCGGCCTCGACCCGCGCGCGGGTCGTCGGGTCGACGCGAGGAGATCCGTTGGCGACGCGCGAGACGGTCTGGCCCGAGACCCCGGCGAGTCGGGCGACGTCGGCGGCCGACACCTGCGCCATGGGGTCTCCCTTCTCCTGCGACCCACTTTGCACTACCATCCATGTTGACGTCAACACGCGCGGCATCGCGCAGGAACGGAGGAGCCATGGTGGCACCGGGGACGACGCTGGGCGCCGGCGTGGTCAAGCGCGTCGCGCGTCTCGCCGACGGGCGCGAGCTCATCTACTACGACGACCCGGGCACGACGCTGCCCGAGGAGCGGCGCATCGACGAGCGCGAGCTCGGTCCGCGGCCCGAGACGGCGACGATGCGTCGCGACGTGCTCACGGGCGACTGGATCTCGGTCGCCGCCGCGCGCCAGAACCGGGCGTTCCTGCCGCCGGCCGAGCTCGACCCCCTCGCCCCGCAGACGCCGACGAACCCGTCGGAGGTGCCGAGCCTCTACGACGTCGCGGTCTTCGAGAACAAGTCGCCGTCGTTCGGCCCGGCGCTCGACGTCGCCACGGGGGACGCGCCCGCCGCCGTCGACCCGCCGCTCGGCCTCGACGACCTCGACGCGCCGGGGCTCGGCCGCAGCCGCACGTCGGTCGGCCGCTGCGAGGTCGTGTGCTTCAGCCCCGAGCGCGAGGGCTCCTTCGGCACGCAGACGGCGACCCGCGCTCGGACCGTCATCGAGGCATGGGCAGACCGCACCGCCGCGCTCTCGGCCCTGCCGGGCATCCGTCAGGTCTTCCCGTTCGAGAACCGGGGCGAGCAGATCGGCGTGACGCTGCACCATCCTCACGGCCAGATCTACGCGTACCCCTACATCACGCCGCGCACGAAGCTCCTGCTGCAGGCCATCGAGCGCGAGGGCGCCGATCTGTTCGAGAGGATCATCGCCTTCGAGCAGCAGGGCCCCCGCGTCGTGCTCGAGGCCGAGCACTGGATCGCGTACGTGCCGTTCGCCGCGCGATGGCCCGTCGAGGTGCACCTCGTGCCACGGCGCCATGCTCCCGACTTCGTCGCTCTCACGGACGCCGAGCGCGACGAGCTCGCCTCGGTGTACCTGCGTCTGCTGCAGGGCGTCGACCGTCTCTACGACACCCCCACGCCGTACATCGCGGCGTGGCATCAGGCGCCCGTGGACGTCGCGAGGGACACGGCGCGGCTGCACCTGCAGCTCACCTCGCCGCGTCGCGCGGCCGACAAGCTCAAGTACCTCGCCGGATCGGAGGCCGCCATGGGAGCGTGGATCGGGGATGTCCCGCCCGAGCAGACCGCAGAGCGACTGCGCGAGGCGGTGGGGGCATGACCGCGCAGCACGAGGCGATCGACCTGCTCCGCTCGCTCACCGGCGGAGAGCCGGTGGGCGTCTGGTCGGCGCCGGGGCGCGCCAACCTCATCGGGGAGCACACCGACTACAACGAGGGCTTCGTGCTCCCGTTCGCGATCGAGCACCGCACGTATGCCTCGGTCGGCATGCGAGGCGACCGCATTATCCGGGTCATCTCGACCCTCGACCGGGCCCCGTTCGAGCTGTCGATCGACGCGCTCGCGGCCACCTTCGACGGAGCAGCGGGTCACGCCGTGCACAGCGGATCGGTGCCCGAGTGGGCCGCCTATCCCCTCGGCGTCGCCTGGGCGGCCCTCGCGGCGACCGGGCGCAGCGCATCGGACGTCGGCGGCCTCGACATCGCCCTCGCATCGGACGTGCCGGTCGGCGCGGGACTGTCCTCGTCGGCGGCGATCGAGGGGGCGACGGCGTCGGCACTCAGCGATCTGTGGGAGCTCGGGCTCGACGGCCTCTCGATCGCGAAGATCGGGCGGACGGCGGAGAACGAGGCGGTCGGCGCGCCGACGGGCATCATGGACCAGGTGTCGTCGACGCTCGGCCGGCCCGACGCCGCGACGTTCCTCGACTGCCGGACCCTCGCGACGGAGTCCGTCGACCTCGGCTTCGCCCGGGAGGGGCTTGCCCTGCTGGTCATCGACACGCAGGTCACGCACGCGCACTCGACGGGCGGCTATCGCGAGCGCCGGGCCTCGTGCGAGAAGGGCGCGGCCGACATGGGCGTGCCCTCGCTGCGCGACCTGTCGGTCGACGACCTCGCGCGCGCCGCGGAGACGCTCGACGAGGTGACCTTCCGCCGGGTGCGGCACATCGTGACGGAGAACCAGCGTGTGCTGGACACCGTCGCCACGCTGCGCTCGGCCGGGCCGCGGGCCATCGGCGACCTCCTCGTCGCGTCGCACGCGTCGATGCGGGACGACTTCGAGATCTCGGTCCCCGAGCTCGACACCGCCGTCGAGGCCGCGCTCGCGGCGGGTGCGATCGGCGCGCGCATGACCGGCGGCGGCTTCGGCGGCGCGGCGATCGCGCTCGTGGACGCCGATCGGGTCGACGTCGTCGCCGAGGCGGCCCGTGCGGCCTTCGCGGAACGCGGCTTCCGGGCGCCGCACACCTTCACGGTGACGCCGTCGGAGGGCGCGCGTCGCGACGCATAGCCAGCGCAGAGGGAGAGGGGCAGATGCGATCGCATCTGCCCCTCTCCCTGTGCGCGCGGATGATCCGGGGGATCAGGAGGTGAGCTCGGGGGCCGTCAGCGTCTGGCTGCTGTCGCCCGAGCGCTGCACCTCGATCTTGCGCGGCTTCGCCTTCTCGCTGATAGGGATGAGCACGCTCATCACGCCGTTCTCGTAGGTCGCCGTGATGCGCTCGGTATCGATGCCCTGGCCGAGGTTCAGCTGACGCATGTACGCGCCCGTCGGCCGCTCGCGCGTGATCCACTTCACGCCCTCTTCGCTACGGCCCGTCCGCTGGGCGCGGATGGTCAGGAGCTGGCCGTCGACATCGATGTCGACGCTTCCGGGATCGATGCCGGGAAGGTCGGCGCTCAGCACGTAGTGGTCTCCATCGCGGTAGAGATCCATCGGCATGAGGCGGGGGCCCTGGCGGTCGAAGAGCTGCTCGGCCACCCGGTCGAACTCACGGAACGGATCGAAGAACATCGCCATCGTGATCGTCCTCCTCTGTTCGCTCGGCGCTGTTCGCAACATCACCTTGAGTCGCATCGACTCATGTTTCAAATTAGCACTCTCAGGGGGAGAGTGCTAAAAGTGCGCTGTGAGCTCCCTTCGAGCTCGCTCGGAGCGGCGCGGGGAAGCGGATGACACGAGCGCGCGGTTGAATGGTCGGGTGAGCCCGCACCCCGATTCCGCCCTGTGCCGCGACCTCGCCGCCGACCTCTCGGCCGCACGGTTCCGATCCGAGGCGCTGCGCGCGATGTGGGGAGTCGAGGCCGATGACGCGATCGGGCGCGGGCTCCGCGCCCCCGCCCTCCGGGCCATCCGCGAGCGCGACGACGCGCTCGCCGTCCTCGCGCGGCTGCTCATCTTCGGCGTCGGGCAGCCGCTCGCCGCGGTCGACGCCGCGCTCCCCCGGGTCGGCGCCAGCGGGCTCGTCGCACTCGGACTCGCCGCGGTCGACGCCGACGTGGTCGCGCCGCTCGCGGTCATCCGCCCCCAGTCCTTCCACGACGACCGCGGTCCGGGCGAGTGGCTGCTCGCGAGCGACCTCGACGAGATCGCCCTGGGCGGGGGCGCGCTCGCGGAGGATCACGTGCTCGGCGCGGGCGGAGCATCCCTCACGCTGGCCGGTCTGCAGCTTCCGACTCCCGTGCGGACGGTCCTCGACCTCGGCACGGGGTGCGGCATCCAGGCCCTGCGCGCCCGTCGCTTCGCCGACCGGGTCGTCGCGACGGACATCTCCCGGCGCGCCCTCCGCTTCGCGGAGCTGAACGCGGCGCTCGCGGGCGCGACGGGCATCGAGACGCGGGCCGGGTCGCTGTTCGACCCCGTCGCCGGCGAGGTGTTCGACCGCATCGTGTCGAATCCGCCGTTCGTCATCACGCCGCGGGTCACGGGCGTGCCCGAGTACGAGTACCGCGACGGAGGGCTCGTCGGCGACGCGCTCGTGCAGCAGGTCGTCGCGGGCGTCGGCCGCCACCTCGCTCCGGGCGGAACCGCGCAGTTCCTCGCGAACTGGGAGACGAAGGACGGCGTGCCCGGGCTCGACCGCATGCGCGCGTGGGTCGAGGCGTCCGACGTCGCTCTCGAGGCGTGGGTGATCGAGCGCGAGGAGCTCGACCCGATCGCCTACGCCGAGATGTGGATCCGCGACGGCGGCACGACCCCTGGCAGCCCCGAGCACGACCGACTCCTCGACGCCTGGCTCGACGACTTCTCGGAGCGAGGCGTCACGGCGATCGGCTTCGGCTACGTGCTGCTGAGGAGGGCGGATGGCGCGCCGCGGCTCGCGCGCTATGAGCGCCTCACGCAGGCGATCCCGTCTGAGGGCGCGCTCGGAACGCATCTCGCGGCGGTGCTCGCGGCACACGACCGCATCGCGCCCCTCGCCGACGCCCAGCTGCTCGCCCTGCACCTGCGGGCGGCGCCCGACGTCACCGAGTCCCGTCACCACCTCCCCGGCGCCGCGGACCCCAGCGTGATCGAGCTGCGTCAGGGCGGCGGCTTCGGGCGCTCCGTGCAGGCCGACCCGGCGCTCGCCGCGCTCGTCGGCGCGTGCGACGGGGAACTCGCCCTGGGGCAGATCGTCGCGGCGCTCGCGCAGCTGCTCGAGACGGACGAGGACGCGCTGCGTGCGGGGCTCCTGCCCGCCGTCCGCGAGCTCGTCCTCGACGGCTTCCTCGCCCCCGCCTGACCCCGCCCCCGGGCCGCGCCCCGGGGCCCGCCCCGGCCCCGGCCCCCGCCCCCGGGTCCGTGAGACTAGCGCCCGTCGTCGAGACCAGCGCACCGGGCGCAGGTCTCGACGACGAGCGCTAGTCTCGGGGGTCGCCCTGCGACCGCCCGGTACCCTGGAAGCCATGCTCAACATGGCCGCCGGTCTCGCGCGCCTCGGCGACCTCGCGGCGTCGCCCGTGGTCGCGACCCTCGCGCAGGCGTTCGCCGATGCGGGCCACGACCTCGCGGTCGTCGGCGGACCCGTGCGCGACGCCCTCCTCGGGCGGACGACGAACGACCTCGACTTCACGACCGACGCGCGCCCCGACGACATCCTGCGGATCGTCACGCCGGTGTCCTCCGCGCAGTGGGACATCGGCCGGGCGTTCGGCACGATCGGCGCGCGCGTGCAGGGCGAGCAGGTCGAGATCACGACCTACCGGGCCGACAGCTACGACGGCGAGACGCGCAAGCCGACCGTCGAGTTCGGCGACACCCTCGAGGCCGACCTCACGCGACGCGACTTCACCGTGAACGCGATGGCGCTGCGCGTCCCCGACGTGCGGCTCGTCGACCCGACCGGCGGCGTGGAGGACCTCGTCGCCGGCGTCCTGCGCACGCCGATCGATCCGCGGGTCAGCTTCGGAGACGACCCGCTGCGCATGCTGCGCGCCGCCCGCTTCTCCGCGCAGCTCGGCTTCGCGATCGAGGAGGGCACGCGCGCGGCGATCGCCGACCTGCGCGAGACGCTCGCGATCGTGAGCCCCGAGCGCGTCCAGGGCGAGCTGACCCGCCTCCTCCAGACCGACGACCCCGTGCGCGGGCTGCGCGTTCTCGTCGAGACGGGCCTCATCGACCAGTTCCTCCCCGAGATCCCCGCGCTGCGCCTCGAGGTCGACGAGCACCACCACCACAAGGACGTCTACGAGCACTCCCTCACGGTGCTCGCGCAGGCCATCGAGCACGAGCGCGCGCGCCATCCGGACGCCGAGCCCGATGTGAAGCTGCGCCTCGCCGCCCTCCTGCACGACATCGGCAAGCCGCGCACCCGCAAGCTCGAGCCCGGCGGAGCCGTCTCGTTCCACCACCACGACCTCGTCGGCGCGCGGATGGCGAAGAAGCGGCTGCAGGCGCTGCGCTACGACGGCGAGACGATCGGCTCGGTCTCGAAGCTCATCGAGCTGCATCTGCGCTTCTTCGGCTACGCCGAGGGCGCGTGGACGGATTCCGCCGTGCGCCGCTACGTGCGCGACGCGGGCGACGAGCTCGAGCGCCTGCACATCCTCACCCGCGCCGACGTCACGACGCGCAACCGCCGCAAGGCCGCGCGTCTCGCGCACGCGTACGACGACATCGAGGCGCGCATCGCGGCTCTCCGCGAGCAGGAGGAGCTCGACGCCATCCGCCCCGACCTCGACGGGAACGAGATCCAGCGGATCCTCGACGTGGGCCCGGGCCCGGTGGTCGGCCAGGCGTACCGGTTCCTGCTCGACCTGCGCCTGGACGAGGGCGCGCTGGGCCCCGAGGAGGCCGAGCGACGGCTGCGTGCGTGGTGGGCCGAGCAGGGCTGAACCGCGTCGGCACGCCTCACAGTCAGCTCCAAACTGGTGCAATAGGCTCGGGAAGACTTCCCCCAGGCCGCATGGCGCCGCCACGAACTGCACTGTGAGGCATCCGTGACCACTTCCGCGTCCGACCGACTGACCATCCTGCTCGGGTGCGACACGTTCTCGCCCGACATCAACGGGGCGGCCCGGTTCGCGGAGCGCCTCGCCGCGGGTCTCGTCCAGCGCGGACACGACGTGCACGTGAGCGCGCCGAACACGGCGTGGAAGCGCACGGCGCCGCGCACCGAGGTCATCGAGGGCCAGCCGATGACCCTGCACCGGCTGCCGTCGGTGCACCTGTGGTGGCACGAGTGGCTCCGATTCGTGTGGCCCTGGCGTTCGAAGCACTACGCGCGCCAGGTGCTCGACGCCGTGAAGCCCGACGTCGTGCACATCCAGTCGCACATCGTCATCGGCCGCGGCCTCGCCCGCGAGGCGCGCAAGCGCGGCATCCCCGTGATCGCCACGAACCACGTGATGCCCGAGAACATCGTCGACTCGACGAAGCTGCCGCCCGCCCTCAACCGCCTCCTCGTCAAGCTCGCGTGGGACGACGCCAAGCGCACGTTCGACCTCACCGCGGCGGTCACGACCCCGACGCGCAAGGCCGCCGACTTCCTCGAGGCGACGATCGACATCGCCGGCGTCATCCCCATCAGCTGCGGCATCGACAAGTCGCAGTACACGGCCGACCTCTCCCCCCGCACGGAGAACCGCGTCGTGTTCGTGGGGCGCATCACGACCGAGAAGCACGTGGACGTGCTCCTCCGCGCGATCGCGCGTCTCGATCCCGCCCTCGACGTCAAGCTCGACCTCGTCGGCGACGGCGACCAGCGCCCGCTGCTCGAGCGGCTCGCCGACGAGCTGGGGATCGCCGACCGCGTGACGTTCTTCGGCCACACGACCGACGAGGTGCTGCGCGACGCGCTCACGCGCGCCTCGGTGTTCGCGATCGCCTCGATCGCCGAGCTGCAGTCGATCGCCACCATGGAGGCCATGGCGTCCGGTCTGCCGGTCGTGGCGGCGAACGCCGTCGCACTCCCGCACCTCGTGCACGAGGGCGAGAACGGCTACCTCTTCGAGCCGGGCGACGTCGACGCGCTCGCGGCGCGGCTGACGGATGTGCTCACCGCGGCTCCCGAGGAGCGCGAGCGCATGCAGAAGGCATCCCTGCGGATGGTCGAGGCCCACGACATCACGCGCACGCTCGACACGTTCGAGGCGCTGTACCGGGGCGAAGCGCTCCCCGCCTGACGCCGTGCACATCGTCATCTTCGGCGACCAGCACGTCGAGACGCTGGGCGGGGCGCAGGTCTCGACGCGGCTGCAGCGCAGCTTCCTCGAGCGGGCGGGTCACGTCGTCACCGTCGTCGCGCCCCGGCGCTGGTCGCGCGACCCCGTGAACCGCGACGATCCCGCCTACCTCGACCTGCCGTCCGTGCCCGTCACGTGGGACCGCGAGTACTCGTTCACCTGGCCGGGCGCCTCGGCCGACGCGTTCATCGACCGCGCGCTGACCCGCCGGGTCGCAGAGGGCGCGCCGCTGCCCGACCTCGTGCACGTCCAGGCCGACTTCTGGAGCGCGTTCCTGGGGCATCGCCTCGCGCGGCGGCTCCGGGTTCCGGTCGTGCACACCATGCACAACCGGGTCGACGTCGGCATCGAGGCCACCGCGCCCTTCCCGGGTCTCGTCCTCCGGGCGCTCAACGCATGGCGACGACGCGCCCTCCCCGGCTCAGGACCGGGCGATGACGGATGGGCCTACCTGCGCGGCCTCGCGCGCGGTGCGTCGGCGGTGACGGCGCCCTCGCGCCACTTCGCGCGGCGGCTCGAGGAGCACGGGGTCTTCGCGCCCGTCGACGTCGTGTGGAACGGCATCGACGACGACGTCCGCGCGCGCGTGCTGCAGGCCGCCCCGATCCTCCGCGCCCCCGGGCGTCCGCGCTTCGTGTGGCTCGGGCGCATGTCGCCCGAGAAGCGGCTCCTCCCCGCACTCGAGGCCTTCGCCGACGCCGGCGTGCGCGCCGAGCTGGAGGTCATCGGCGGGGGGTTCGAGCTCGAGAAGGCGCGGCGACTCGTGGCGCAGCGGGGGCTCGGCGACCGCGTGCGGTTCGCCGGCCGGCTCCCCTACGAGCAGACTCTCGCGCGCATCGCTGCCGCCGACGCCCTCATCCAGACCTCGATCGGCTTCGAGACCCAGGGCATGACCCCGTTCGAGGCGGCGACCCTCGGCACGCCGTCGATCATCAGCGACCCCGACATCGCGGGCGAGTTCGACGGCGGCATCTGGGCGGTGCCCGCGCCCGACGACGAGCCGGGCCGGATCGCGGCGCTCGCCGCGGCCATCCGCACCGCCGCCGCCGACATCGCGGCCGGCACCGCGCCCGTCCCGACCGAGCGCGTCGCCCACGAGTTCCTGCAGTCGTCGCGCACGGCGGCGATGGTCGAGGTCTACGAGCGCGTGCTCGGCAGCTGACTCATCCCTGCACGGGGTTCACGCCGACCGTGTGCGCGCGCGTCGCGTCGGCTTCGGACCCGTCCGAGGGCGCGCCGCCGCCCGGGAGCACCGCCGCGGCGACGGCGGCTCCCGCTGCGACGACGAGGGCGGTGACGATGACGACGACGAGCATGGCAGGAACGCTACGGTTGTGCGATTCCTGCCGCGAGTGGCAGGATGGCCACAGATCGTCGCATTTCTGCCAACCGGAGCGCTCATGAAGACCGTCGCGTGCATCGTCCAGGAGGGGTTCGCCCCGTTCGAGTTCGGGCTGGCGTGCGAGGCGTTCGGCCTCGACCGCAGCGCCGACGGCGTGCCGAGCTTCGACTTCCGTCTCGTCTCCCCGACGCCCGGTCTCGTGGCATCCAACCTCGGGTTCTCGATCACGGTCGACGCCGACCTGTCCTTCGCCGACGAGGCCGATCTCGTCGTCGTCACCCCGATCCCCCGGTCGTCGTGGGGCGCCGTCGACGAGCGCGTGTGCGAGGTCATCCGTCGCGCGGTCGCACGCGGAGCGTGGGTGCTCACCGTCTGCAGCGGCTCGTTCGTCGTCGCGGCCGCGGGCGTGCTCGACGGGCGCAGGGCGACGACGCACTGGATGTACGCCGACACGATGCGGCGCATGTACCCGCGCATCGAGGTCGACCCCGACGTCCTCTTCGTGCAGGAGGGCCGCATCATCACGAGCGCGGGCACGGCGGCGGGTCTCGATGCCTGCCTGCACCTCCTTCGCCAGGAGATCGGGGCCGAGCTCACGAACCAGATCGCGCGGCGGATGGTCGTCCCGCCGCAGCGCGACGGCGGCCAGGCCCAGTTCATCCTGAACCCGCTGCCGGCGGAGGCGAGCCTGTCGCTCGCGCCGGTCGCCGACTGGGCTCTCGAGAACCTCCACCGCGAGCTGCCCGTCGACGAGCTCGCGCACCGTGCGCACATGTCGCCGCGCACGTTCGCGCGGCGGTTCAAGGCCGATTTCGGCACGACGCCGGCCGCGTGGCTCGCGCGCCAGCGGGTCATCCAGGCGCAGCGCCTGCTCGAGCGGACGGACTGGGGGCTCGACCGCATCGCGGCCGACTGCGGCTTCGGCTCGGCCGCGGTGCTGCGCCAGAACTTCTCGCGCGTGCTCGGGATCTCGCCGGCCGCGTATCGTGCGCGCTTCGCGTGCCCCGAGATGGCAGACGGCGACGAGCGGATGGCCGCAGGGGCCGATCCGCTCGTCGCCGCGTAGCGCGGGGCGTCAGCTCGCGATCGAGATGATGCCGGTCAGGGCGAGCGTGATGAGGGTCGTCCAGCCGACGATCGCGATGCCCTGCCAGAAGAGGATGCGCGCGCGGCCCACGCCGGCGGCGGCGAGCATCGTCGCGGTGAACTGCGTCGGCAGGAGGAGTGGGCCGAGGAGGCTCACGCCAGGGACGCCGTAGCGCACGAGCGCCCGCTGGAACTTCTCCCTGCGGGGCGACGCAGCGGGGGCCGCGACGGCGGTGCCGCCCTCGGTGATCGCGCCGCCGCCCGCGGCGACCGCCACGCGCTCGCGGTGCCGCGTCACGATCGCGCGTCGGGTGCCCGAGCCGAGGAGCACGAGCGCGGCGACGCAGAGGAAGTTGCCGATCGCGCCGGCCGCGGCGGCGATCGCCGGGTGGATGCCGCCGATGATGCCGATCGCCGCGGCTCCCTCGCCCTCGATGAACGGGACGGCGCCCGCGAGGGCGACGATGAGCGGCTGGACGAGCTCCGGGACCTGGGCGACGAGGTTCTGGAAGGTCTCGATGAGGTTCATGCTGTGCTCCTGTCGGCTGTGCTGCGGAGGGGTCTCTCCGGCGATGTCTCCACTCCATCGCGCCGCGGCCGATCGCGGCAGTGCCGAGGTGTCACCGGAGTGCGGGAGAGCTGCACGCGCAGGGGGTGACATCTGTCACGGCCGTACTGTGGTGAGAGTGAAGGCGACATCGGGGGACGCGCGTCGGGGCGCGATCGATCTGACGCGCGGCATCGCCGCGACATGGTGGTACACGATCAGCGCGGTGATCTTCTTCGAGGCCATGATCGCCCTGCTCTGGACGACGACCTGGACCGTCGCGAGCGGGGCCGCGTGGCAGGGGCTCCTCGCCGGAGCCGTCGGCGTCGTGTGGGTCGCGTGCACCGTGCCCCTCCTCCTCGTGCATCGGTCGCGCAGCGAGTCGGACCCGCTCGTGGCGCAGCGCCTCGTGCCGCTCGTGCTCGTCGCGGCCGCATCGGGCGCGGTCCTCGGCGTCCTGACGCACAGCTGGCTCCTCGGCCTCCTGCTCCCCGCGCACGCCGTGGTCCTGCTCAACTGGTCTCGCGGCGTCCGCCTGCGCCTCGTCATGGCGATGACGGCCGCGCTCGCGGCGGCATGGTGGGTCGACGCGCGCGGCGGCGGGGGCATCCTCGCGGTCGAGGGGGCGCCGATGCTCGCGGCCTTCTGCGTCATGCTGCCGGGAGTGGCCGTCCTGTCGCTGTGGTGGTGGGATGTGCTCGTCGCGCTCGACCGCGCGCGCGTCGCGGAGTCGCGGCTCGCGGCGACGCAGGAGCGGCTCCGGGTCGCGACCGACGTGCACGACCTCCAGGGGCACCACCTCCAGGTGATCGCGCTGCAGCTCGAGCTGGCCGAGAAGCTCATGGATCGCGGCGAGACCGGCGCGGCGCTCGAGCAGGTGCGGGCCGCGCGGGTGAGCGTCGCGGATGCCACGCAGGGCACGCGCGACCTCGCGACGCGCTTCCGGTCGGCGCCGCTGTCGGATGAGCTCGCCAACGCGCGCGACCTCCTGCAGGCCGCGGGGGTCGCGGCGGCGCTCGAGATGCCCGCGGATGCCGACGAGGCGCCTGGCGCCGTGCTCGGGCCCGTCATCAGGGAGACCACGACCAACGTCCTGCGGCACGGCGGGGGGCGGATGGCGCGCCTCTCGCTCGCGCGCGTCGACGGCGCATGGCGCTACGAGATCGCGAACGACCGCGCAGGGGCCGCCGAGGCGCGCGACGGCGCCGGCCTCGAGGGGATCGGACGCCGTGTCGCCGAGGTCGGCGGGCGTCTCGACGTTCGACGGGACCCCGACGCGTTCGCCGTCGTGGTGGAGGTTCCCGAGGAGGTCGTCCGATGATCCGCGTGCTGCTCGCCGACGACGAGGCGATGATCCGCTCCGCGCTCGCGGCGCTCCTGCGCCTCGAGAACGACATCGAGGTCGTGGCCGAGTGCGCCGATGGCTCCGAGGCGGTCGCGGAGGCGCTGCGCGTCGAGCCGGACGTCTGCCTCCTCGACCTCGAGATGCCGGGTCTGGACGGCGTCGAGGTCGCCGCGCAGCTGAGCCGGCGCATCGCGACGCGGTGCGTGGTCGTCACGCGCCATGCGCGGCCCGGCGTGCTGCGCCGCGCGCTCTCCTCGGGCGTCGCGGGGTTCCTGCCGAAGTCGCGCGGCGCGGGCGAGGTGGCCCAGGTCATCCGGCGGGTCGCGGCCGGCGGCCGGTACGTCGACCCGGAGATCGCGGCCGACGCCCTCGCGGACGAGCGCTGCCCGCTCACCCCGCGCGAGCTCGACGTGCTGCGCGTGGGACGACGCGGCGAGACCACGGGGCAGATCGCGCGTTCGCTGTCTCTCGCGCCGGGCACGGTCCGGAACCACATCTCGGTGATCCTCGGCAAGCTCGGGGTCGAGACACGGCAGCAGGCCGTGCTCATGGCCGAGGAGAGCGGCTGGATCTGAGCCGCGCCCTTCCCCGCGGGTCAGGCGGCTGATAAACTTGAGTCACTTCGACTCAGGTTTAGAGTCACCGTGACTCAGGGAGGACAGGAATGCAGGCGAACCAGATGCCGCAGCAGGAGGAGCAGCAGAGCGCCCTCGAGCAGTTCGGCATCAACCTCACCGAGCGCGCCAAGCAGGGCAAGCTCGACCCCGTGATCGGCCGTGACAGCGAGATCCGCCGGGTGAGCCAGGTGCTCACGCGGCGCACGAAGAACAACCCCGTGCTGATCGGCGAGCCCGGTGTCGGCAAGACCGCGGTCGTCGAGGGGCTCGCCCAGCGGATCGTCGCCGGCGACGTCGCCGAGAGCCTCAAGGGCAAGGAGCTCATCGCCCTCGACATCTCCGCCCTTGTCGCGGGCGCGATGTACCGCGGCCAGTTCGAGGAGCGCCTCAAGAAGGTGCTCCAGGAGATCACGGAGTCCGAGGGCCGCGTCATCACGTTCATCGACGAGCTGCACGTGCTCATGGGCGCGGGCGGCGGCGAGGGGTCGGTGGCCGCGGCGAACATGCTGAAGCCGATGCTCGCCCGCGGCGAGCTGCGCATGATCGGCGCGACGACGCTCAACGAGTACCGCGAGTTCATCGAGAAGGACGCCGCTCTCGAGCGCCGCTTCCAGCAGGTCTACGTGGGCGAGCCGAGCGTCGAGGACACCGTCGCCATCCTCCGCGGTCTCAAGGAGCGCTACGAGGCGCACCACAAGGTCGCGATCTCGGATGGCGCGCTCGTCGCGGCTGCGGGGATGTCGCACCGGTACATCCCGAGCCGGCAGCTGCCCGACAAGGCCATCGACCTCATCGACGAGGCCGCGTCGCGGCTGCGCATGGAGATCGACTCCGCGCCGCTCGAGATCGACGAGCTGCGCCGGCACGTCGACCGCCTGAAGCTCGAGGAGCTCGCGCTCAAGAAGGAGAAGGACGCCGCGTCGAAGGACCGGCTCGAGAAGCTCCGCGAGACGCTCCGCGAGGAGGAGGCGCACCTGAAGGGGCTGCAGGAGCGCTGGGAGGCCGAGCGCGCGTCGCTCAACCGCGTCGGCGACCTCAAGACCCGGCTCGACGCCGCACGCAGCGAGGCCGAGCGCGCGCAGCGCGAGGGCAACCTCGAGCGCGCGTCGCGCCTGCTCTACGGCGAGATCCCGGGTCTCGAGCGCGAGCTCGCGGATGCCGAGAAGGCCGAGCGCAGCGACGAGCGGATGGTCGGGGACCAGGTCACCGACGCCGACATCGCGTCGGTCATCGCGGCGTGGACGGGCATCCCCGTCGGGCGCCTGCTGCAGGGCGAGACGGAGAAGCTGCTCCACCTCGAGGCCGAGCTCGGCAGGCGGCTCATCGGTCAGAAGGAGGCCGTGAAGGCCGTCTCCGACGCCGTCCGGCGCTCGCGTGCGGGCATCAGCGACCCGAACCGGCCCACGGGGTCGTTCCTGTTCCTCGGCCCCACGGGCGTGGGCAAGACCGAGCTCGCGAAGGCGCTCGCCGAGTTCCTCTTCGACGACGAGCACGCCATGGTGCGCATCGACATGTCGGAGTACGGCGAGAAGCACTCGGTCTCGCGCCTCGTCGGCGCCCCTCCGGGCTACATCGGCTACGAGCAGGGCGGGCAGCTCACCGAGGCGGTGCGCCGGCGGCCCTACAGCGTGGTGCTTCTCGACGAGGTCGAGAAGGCCCACCCCGAGGTCTTCGACGTGCTCCTGCAGGTCATGGACGACGGACGGCTGACGGACGGCCAGGGCCGCACGGTCGACTTCAAGAACGTCATCCTCATCCTGACCTCGAACCTGGGATCGCCGATCCTCATCGATCCGACGATCTCGGCCGAGGCCAAGCGCGAGCAGGTGATGCTCCTCGTGCGGCAGGCGTTCAAGCCGGAGTTCGTGAACCGTCTCGACGACATCGTGATGTTCCAGGCCCTCAGCCAGGACGACCTCGCGCAGATCGTCGAGCTGCAGGTCGACGCGCTGCAGGAGCGGCTGGGCGACCGTCGGCTCACGCTCGCGGTGACGCCGGATGCCCGCGCCTGGCTCTCCGAGCGCGGCTACGACCCGGTGTACGGTGCGCGGCCGCTGCGCCGCCTCATCCAGCAGGAGATCCAGGACCGCCTCGCCATGGCCATCCTGTCGGGCGGCGTGCATGACGGCGACACAGTGCGCGTCGACGTCGACGCCGCGGGCGACCACCTCGCGCTCGTCAGCGAGGGCCAGTAGGTCCGGCCGAACGCACGGAGCCGGCCCCGGGAGGATTCCCGGGGCCGGCTCCGTGCGCTCGTCAGGTCAGCGCGCGTCGACGATGACCGTCTCGGCGAGCGGACGGCGCTCGCGCGGCGCGGTCTCGCGCTCGCGGAGCGCCTCGGGGAGGGCGTCGACGTCGCCGAGCTCGCCGAGCGCGACCACGGTCGTCGGGGCGAAGCGCGCGTCGAGCGAGAAGCGCTCGCGCACCACCTCGGGGTCGAAGCCGCTCATCTGGTGGACGACGAGGCCGTCGTGGTGGGCCTGCACCGAGAGGTGCGCGACGGCCTGGCCCAGGTCGTAGACCGCGTGCGAGTTCGCGCGGCCCTCCTCGTTCGCCGTCTCGGCGACCGCGACGATGAGGACGGCGGCGTTCGCGGCCCAGAGCTGGTTGAACTCGACGAGCGACTCGACGACGGCCGCATGCTCGGCCGTGCCGCGGCGCGCGACGATGAACCGCCAGGGCTGCACGTTGTAGGCCGACGGGCTCCAGCGGGCGGCCTCGAGGGCGCTCGCGAGCTTGGCCTCGTCGACGGCGCCGGTCGCGTCGTAGGCGCGCGGGCTCCAGCGGTCGGCGAGGACATCGAGGACGGGGTGGTCGGTGGCCGCGGTGCGGTCGAGGGTCGTGGCGCCCATGGCGTGCTCCTTGCTGGTCGGTGGACTCGGTGGGCGCCGTTGCCCGATGGGAGAGGGAACCTCCGCGGGGACGATTGTATTCCGGCGCATGCTCTTCGCCGCGAGCCGACGCAACACGCGGAAACGCGAGACGCCGCCGCCCGCGAGGGCGACGGCGTCTCGCGCGTCGGGCTCAGCCCTTCAGAGCGTCCTTGAGCTTGACGCGCGCGCCCATCCGCAGTAGCGAGTTCTCGTAGATCTTGGCGCCGAGCGCGATCACGAGCACGCACGAGCCGAGCAGCACGACGAGCGAGAGGAGCGGTTCCCACCACTGCGCCTCGTTGAAGAAGAGGCGCAGCGGCATCCCGACCGCGGCCGAGAACGGCACGTACGACAGGATCGTCATGACGAGGGGGTTGTCGCCGAGGAAGATGACGAGGAAGTACGGGATCATCGTCAGGTAGATGAGCGGCGTGAGGGTCGGACCCGAGTCCTCCTGCCGGGAGACGAGCGAGCCCGCGGCGGCGAACATGGCCGCGAGCAGGATGAATCCGAAGAGGAAGAACACGGCGAACCAGACCATGGGCGCGCCGAGCCCCTGGAGGAACTCCGTCTGCCCCGTCACGATGAGTCCCACGACGGCGACCGCGATGAGCACCACGATCTGCGCGAGGGCGAGGATGGTGTTGCCGAGCACCTTCCCCGCGAGCAGGACGCGGGCCGGGATCGCCGAGATGAGGATCTCGACGACGCGGGTCTGCTTCTCCTCGATCACGCTCTGCGTGATGGGGGTGCCGAAGGACATCGCGGCCATGAAGAAGACCATGCCGAACACGATCCCGAGGATGTAGCGCAGGGGGCCCTCCTCCCCCGCTCCCGCATCCAGCAGCTCGACCGTCGGCGACAGCGACAGCGCCGCGATGACCGACGCCGGCGCCTCGCTCTGCGCCATGACGGTGACACCGGTCGGCGACGCGTCGTCCTGCACGGCGGCCGCATCCACCTCGCCCGCTGCGACGAGCTGCTCGGCCTCGGCTCGATCGTCGACCTCGATGACCTCGAGGGCGTCCGCCGCGCTCAGCTGCGCGGCCACGGCCTGCGTCGCGGCGACCGGCGTCGTGCCCCCTCCTGCGGCCGAGAAGCCCATCCACAGCACCGCCGCGAGGGCGCCGAGCACGAGGATGGCGGTCGAGATGAGGAACGCCTTGCTGCGCAGCTTCGCGGCGAGCTCGCGCTCGGCGACGAGCCACACGCTCTGCGCGGTCGTGGGGGCGGGCGCCGGGGTGCGGTGCGTCGACCGCACGCTCGTGGGGGTGCTCACTGGATGACCTCCTTGAAGATCTGGGAGAGCGAGGGGTGCTGGGGCGCGAAGCTCGCGACCGCCCCGAGGTCGACGGCCTTGCGCAGCACGCGCTGCGCCGTGTCGTCGGAGTCGACGTCGAAGACCGCGAAGCCGCCCGCGAAGTCGACCACCTGCACGCCGGGCTCGCCGCGGAGCCAGCCGGCATCGCCATCCGACACGAGCTCGTAGCGGTTCGTCGCGTGCTGCTCGCGGAGGGCGTCCCGCCCGCCGGCCGCGCGGATGGTGCCGCCCGCGATGATGACGAGGTCGTCGCACAGGCGCTCGACGACGTCGAGCTGATGCGACGAGAACAGCACGGAGACGCCGTCCGCCGCGCGCTGCTGCAGGACCGACGCGACGGTCTCGACCGCGAGCGGATCGAGCCCCGAGAAGGGCTCGTCGAGGATGAGCACGCGCGGCTCGTGCACGAGCGACGCGGCGATCTGCGCGCGCTGTTGGTTGCCGAGCGAGAGGGTCTCGACGTTGTCGCCCAGGCGCTCGGCGAGGCCGAGCTGCTCGAGCAGGTCGGTGGCCCTGCGGGTGGCCTCCGCCCTGCCGAAGCCGTGCAGGCGGGCGAGGTAGACGATGTGGTCGAGGACCTTCATCTTGGGGTACAGGCCCCGCTCCTCGGGCATGTAGCCGAAGTTGCGGCGCTCCTCGGGCGTGAGCGGCGCGCCGTCGAGCGTGACCTCTCCCCCGTCGCGGGCGAGCAGGCCGAGGACGATCCGCATCGTCGTCGTCTTGCCCGCGCCGTTGCCGCCGACGAAGCCCGTGAGGCGGCCGGGCGCGACGTCGAACGAGACGTCGTCGAGCACCTGCCGCTCGCCGTATCGCTTGGTGATCCCGCGCAGTCTCAGCATCCGCGCTCCCTTCCTCATCGTGTGCTTCACACGCTACGGACGGGCGCGGAGGCGCGCGTCCCCCGCGGGGAGGAACGCGCGCCTCCGTCGCGCGGGGGAGCCGCCTCCCGCGCGAGGCGTCAGGTCAGCCCATGCCGGTGCGCGTATACGACGGCGGCGACACGGTCGCGCGCACCGAGCTTCAGCAGCAGGTTCGACACATGGGTCTTGACGGTCGCCTCGCCGATGTACAGCTCCCGGGCGATCTCGCTGTTGCTCATGGCCCGGGCGAGCAGCCGCAGCACCTCGAGCTCGCGCTCCGTGAGACCCGCCGCAGACGGGTCCGCAGGGCCTGCGAACGCGGCAGGGGCGGACGCCGTGTGCCGCTCGATGACGCGCCGCGTCACCTCGGGAGCGAGCAGAGCGTCGCCTGCGGCGACGACCCGCACGGCGCCCACGAGCTCCTCGGGACCCGCATTCTTGAGCAGGAATCCACTGGCACCGGCGTCGAGCGCGGAGAAGAGGTAGTCGTCGCGGTCGAAGGTCGTCACGATGACGACCTGAGCCGCCGTTCCGGCCGCGACGATGCGGCGCGTGGCCTCGATGCCGTCCATGTCGGGCATCTGGACATCCATGCAGACGACGTCGGGGCGCAGCTCGGCCGCGCGGGCGACCGCCTCCTCCCCCGTGGCCGCCTCCCCCGCGACGTCGATCCCCGACGCCTCGAGGATCATCCGGAAGCCGGCGCGCATCGTGGCGTGATCGTCGACGAGCAGGACGCGGATGGGCGAGGTCATGACGAATCCTCCTCTGCGGTGACGGGCGAGGCCAGTGGCACGGTCACGCGCACGAGGTAGCCGCCCTGCTCGCGCGGTCGGAGCTCGAGCTGGCCGCCCGAGGCGATCGCGCGCTCGCGCATCCCCAGCTGGCCGAGGCCTGGACGCGCATCGAGCGCGACGCGGCCGGTGTTGACGACCTCGAGCTCGACGGCCTCCGGGGTGTAGCGCACGCGCATCTCGGCGCGGGCGTCGGGGCCGCCGTGCCGACGGGCGTTGGTGAGCGCCTCCTGCGCGATGCGGTACAGGTTGACCTGCACGAGGTCGGGGACGGGCACCGGGTCGCCCACGACGACGTGCCGCGTGGGCGTCCCCGACGCGGTCATCACCTCCGCGAGGGCGGGCAGCCCCTCGAGGGTGAGCGTCGACGGCGCGCCGACCGCGAAGTCGGGATCGCCGTCGAGCGACCGGAGGGTGTCGAGGAGGTGGCGGAGCTCCGCGATCGCCGAGCGCGCCGACTGTTCGACGACCGAGAGGGCGCGGCGCGCCGCCTCCGGGTCCCGCTCGATCACGGTGCGGGCGGCCCCCGCCTGCACCCCCATGGCCGAGACGTGGTGGGCGACGACGTCGTGCAGCTCGCGCGCGATCCGCACGCGGTCGAGGGCGACCGCCTGGGCCGCGGTGAGCTCGCGCTCCTCCTCGAGCTCGCGCGTGCGCCGCTGGAGCACCGCGCGGTCGCGCGCGGCGGCATATGCCCGATTGCCCATATAGTAGGCGCCGCCGAAGTACGCGGCGTTGATGAGCCACATGAGCAGCATGTAGGCGATGTACGGGGAGAGCCCGCCCGGGAAGTTCTCCTGGAGCGCTTCCGTGTCGGTCGCGCCGACGAAGGTCGTGACGAGCAGCCACACGAACATGCCGACGATGATGACGACGCGCGCGAGCGCGGCCCGGCGTCGATCGTCGACCCAGGCGCCGATCGTGAACATGCCGATGAACATCGTCACCTGGCTGACGTAGATCTCCGGAACCTGGAACGACGTGGCCACGAAGTACGCGGTGCAGATGACGGCCGCCACCGTGACGGGAAACCGTCGGCGCAGCGCGAGCGGCAGGGTCATGAACACGCTCGCGAGGAGCGACCACCCGGCGTTCTCGGGCTCCGTGAGGTACGCGCCGGAGACGGCGGTCAGGGCGATGCTCACGATGGCCGCGCCGAAGAGCGCGACCGCGAGGATCGCGTCCTTGCGCAGGTCCCGTGGCGTGACGCGCCGATTCAGCGGCTCTGATTCGTCGATCTCCGCCTCGGGCTCGGCGGGCGCGGTCGTGGCGGTCATCCCTCCACCGTAGGCATTCTGCGCCGTCCAGACATCCGTCGCGAGACGGAAGAACTTGCTCTTGACAAGCGTGCTTGCTTTTAACAAGCTGGTGCCGTGCCGCACAGAGGCGGCGCGAAACAGACCAGAGCGATACGCGAGGAGCACACCGTCATGGCCACTCACATCTTCGTCAACCTGCCCGTCACCGACCTCGACCGCGCGAAGGCGTTCTACGAGTCGCTCGGGACGACGATCGTCCCCGAGTTCACCGACGAGAACGCCGCGTGCGTGAAGTGGGACGAGAACGTCTTCTTCATGGTCCTCAAGAAGGAGTACTTCGCGACCTTCACGTCGAAGTCGGTCGTGCTCGGCTCGGAGGGCGCGCAGGTCATCACCGCGCTCAGCCGCGACTCCCGCGAGGACGTCGACGCGATTCGCGCGAAGATCCTCGAGGCCGGCGGGTCGGAGAACAAGGATCCCCAGGACTACGGCTTCATGTACTCCGTGAGCATGGCCGACCCGGACGGCAACATCATCGAGTTCCTGTGGATGGACCCGGTGGCGGCGGAGAAGGGCCCCGAGGCCTTCTTCGCCGAGCAGGGAGCCTGATCGCTTGGCAGCACGCAGCTACGGGCAGTACTGCGGCGTGACGACGGCCGTCGAGCTGGTCGGGGAGAGGTGGGCGCTGCTCATCATCCGCGACCTGCTCGTCGGCCCTCGGCGCTACACCGATCTCAAGCAGGGCCTGCCCCGGATCCCCACGAACATCCTCAGCGCGCGGCTCAAGGAGCTGCAGGCGGGGGGCGTCGTGCGTCGCGTGCCCATCGCGCGCTGCGGGCTCGTCTACGAGCTCACGCCGTACGGGCGCGAGCTCGAGCCGATCGTGCTCGCGCTCGGACGCTGGGGATTCCAGAGCATGGGGGAGCCGGAGGAGGGCGACGCCGTGACGCCGGACTCGCTCACGATGGCTCTGCGCACCGCCTTCCGCCCGGATGTCGCCGCGACTATTCCGAGCACGGCATATGAGCTGCACGTCGGGGACGTCGTGCTCCGCGCCGACGTCGCGGGCGCCCAGCTCGCGGTCGCGCAGCTCGCACCGCCCATGCCGCCCGTCGGCGGGGCGGCGCCGAGCGGCGAACCGGACGCCGTCATCGTGGCGGGTCCGGGCATCCGCGGCGTGATCTCGGGCGAGATCGCGCCGCAGGACGCGATCGATCAGCAGATCGCGCACCTCCTCGTGGGCGACGTCTCGCACCTCGAGCGCTTCGCGAGGACCTTCCACATCGACCCCGGCCGCTCGACCGCCACGGCGGAGGCGGCCTGACCCCAGGAGGAGCTCATGGACGAGCAGACGAGCACGCGAGGCCGCATCCGCATCGACCTCTTCACGACCCTCGACGGCGTCGCGCAGGCGCCCGGCGGCCCCGAGGAGGATCCCTCGGGCGCGTTCCCCTTCGGCGGCTGGCAGGCGCCGCTGTTCGACGAGACCGTCGGCCGCGAGGTCGGACAGGCGATCGACGCCATGGATGCGCTGCTGCTCGGCCGGCGCACCTACGACATCTTCGCCGGCTACTGGCCGCAGCACACGACGGGTGAGAACGGGCCGATCGGGCGGAAGTTCGACGCCGTGCCCAAGTACGTCGCCTCCCGCGGCGAGCCCGACCTGTCCTGGCAGGGGAGCGCGCGCATCGGCGACGATCTGGAGGCCGACATCGCGGCCATCCGCTCCCGTCACGCCCTCACCGCCGTGATCGGCAGCGTCGACTTCGTGCAGACGCTGCTCTCGCGTCAGCTCTTCGACGAGCTCTGCCTCTGGGTGTACCCGGTCGTGCTCGGCCGCGGGAAGAAGGTCTTCCCGGATGGCGCGGTGCCGGCGACCCTGCGGCTCACGGCGCCGCCGGTGGCGGGGGAGAGCGGAGCGGTCCTGCTGCGGTATGCGCCGGTCGATCTCGAGGTGCGAACCGGGACCTTCGACTGAGCGATGGGAGGGCGCGCGCGCCGATAGGCTCCTCCGGTGGAGTTCACAGCGCGGCGCATCCTCATCGCCGGGGTGTCCGGCTCGGGCAAGTCGACGCTCGCCGCGCGCATCGCGGAGCGGACGGGCATCCCGCACGTCGAGCTCGACGATCTCCACTGGGGCCCTGGCTGGCAGCCCCGGCCGACGTTCGCTGCCGATGTCCGCGACCTCGCGGCGCGCGACGCGTGGGTGACGGAGTGGCAGTACGCGGGCGCGCGGCCTGTCCTGCTCGCCCGCGCGCAGGCGGTGGTCTGGATCGACCTGCCCACGCGCGTCACGATGGCGCGCGTCATCCGCCGGACCATCCGGCGCCGGATCCGGCGCGAGCGCCTGTGGCGGGCGGGGAACATCGAGCCGCCGATCCTCTCGGCGCTCGTCGACCCCGAGCACATCGTCCGGTGGGCGTGGCGCACACGCGACAAGTACCGCACGGGCGAGGACGCGCTGCCCGCGCGCCTCGAGAGCCGACCCGACGTGACGCTCGTGAGGCTGCGCACCGCGCGCGAGGTCGCGGACTGGCTCGACGCGCTCGGCTGATCAGCCGAAGATCATCGGCACGTCGTCGTCCTCCGCAGGGGAGAGGTCGAGGTCCACGACGACGGGCACATGATCGCTCGGGGAGTCGCCCTTGCGCTCCTCGCGCTCGATGAACGCGCCCGTGACGGCGTCGGCGAGCGCCCGGGAGCCGAGGATGAAGTCGATGCGGATGCCCTGGTCACGCGGGAACTTCAGGCGCTGGTAGTCCCAGTACGTGTAGCCGGAGGGGACGAGCGGGCGGACGACGTCGGAGACGCCGGCGGTCTCGAGCGCGAAGAAGGCGTCGCGCTCGGGCTGCGAGACGTGCGTCGAGACACCCGGCACGATGTCCGGGTCGCCGTTGTCCTCGTCGAACGGGATGATGTTGAAGTCGCCCACGAGCGCGAGCGGGAGGTCGGGCTCCGCCGCGAGCTGGGCGCGCGTCGCCTCGCGGAGCGCCTCGAGCCACCGCAGCTTGTACTGGTAGTGGGGGTCGTTCAGCGAGCGGCCGTTCGGGACGTAGAGGCTCCATACGCGCACGCCTCCGACGAGCGCCGAGATCGCGCGCGCCTCGTGCGGAGCGTCGTCGCCGTCGTACCCCTTCTTGAACCCGGGCATCCCCGCGAAGGCGTGCTGCACATCCTCGAGGGGCTCGCGACTGGCGATCGCGACGCCGTTCCACTGATTGAGCCCGTGCGCCTCGACGTGGTAGCCCGCCGCCTCGAACGCGGCGTACGGGAACTGCTCGGGCTTGCACTTGATCTCCTGCATGGCGAGCACGTCGATGTGCTGGCGCTCGGCGAACGACACGATGCGGTCGACGCGCGCGCGGATCGAGTTCACGTTCCAGGTGGCAAGGCGCATGCTCCCAGCCTATTTCCCGCCGCGGACACGGCCGTCGCTCCGCGGGCCGTGGCTTGGCGGGGTCGCTTGTCGGGGGCGTCGCCCTGTCCGGGGCGCGACTTGCGTCCCGAATCGGCGGTTGGGGGCCGCGAACTGCGACCTGGGCGGGGTGGGTGCTGTTCGGGTCGCGGTTTGCGTCCTGAATCGGCGGTTGGGGGCCGCCAATTGCGACCTGGGCGGGGTTGGTGCTGTTCGGGTCGCGACTTGCGTCCTGGATCGGCGGTTGGGGGCCGCCAATTGCGACCTGGGCGGGGTGGACGCTGTCAACGGAGCCGTCGCCGTCCACCGCGGCAGCCCATCGTCTCTAAGCTGGAGCGCATGGCCATCGCATCCACGCCCGAACTCGAAGCCGACCGCCAGGAGCTCATCCGGCTCATCAAGGAGGACGCGGTCTTCCACGGCGACTTCACGCTCTCGAGCGGCAAGAAGGCCACGTACTACGTCGACATGCGCAAGCTCACGCTCGATCACCGCGCGGCACCCGCGATCGGCCGCATCATGCTCGACCTCATCCGCGATATCGACGGCGTCTCGGCGGTCGGCGGGCTCACGCTCGGTGCGGACCCCATCGCCAATGCGGTCGTGCACGCCTCGGTGGCTGCGGGCACACCCGTCGACGCCTTCGTCGTCCGCAAGGAGCCCAAGGACCACGGTCGCGGGCGCCAGATCGAGGGGGCCGAGGTCGAGGGCAAGCGCGTCGTCGTGCTCGACGACACCGTGACCACGGGCGGATCGCCGCTCAAGGCGGTCGAGGTCCTGCGCAGGGCCGGAGCCGAGGTCGTCGCGGTCGCAACGATCGTCGACCGCCGCACGGGCGCCCAGGAGCGCATCGAGGCCGAGGGCCTTCAGTGGCTCGCGGCCGTCGACCTCGACGACCTGGGGCTCGAGGCGCAGTAGCCTCGTCCGGCGGCGCCCGCGGTCGCCGCTACGCTGTGGTTGCCCGCGCCACGGGCCATCCAGAGGAGCACCCATGACCCGCATCGCGCTCGCCGTCGACCTCGGCGGCACCAAGATCGACGCCGCACTCATCGACGACGAGGGCGCGATCCTCGCGCCCAGCCGGAACCGTCGACCCACGGGGCCCGCCATCACGCCCGACGGCCTCCGCGCCGCTGTGGCCGACGTCGTCTCCCATGCGCTCGCGCATCTGCCCGACGGCGCGGAGTTCGCCGGCGCGGGCATCGGCAGCGCGGGCCCGATCGACCTCGCGAGCGGGTCCATCCATCCCGTCAACATGCCGGGCGTGCACGGCTTCGCGCTCGTCGAGGCCGTGCGCGACGCGGTCATCGCGTCCAGCGGGGAGTTCGACCCGGTCGTGCGCCTCCGGCACGACGGCGGCTGCCTCGCGCTCGCCGAGTCGTGGCTCGGCGCCGCGGCGGGCGCGCGCACGTCGCTGTCGCTCGTCGTGTCGACAGGGGTCGGCGGGGGAGTGGTGATGGGCGGCATCCCGATCGGCGGCGCCTCCGGCAACGCCGGCCACCTCGGCCAGATGCACGTCGGCGAGCTGACCGTCGAGGAGATCGCGGCGGGCCCGGCGAGCGTCCGCTGGGCGCAGCTGCAGGGATGGCACGGCGAGACCGGCGAGGACCTCGCGCGCTCGGCAGCGGAGGGCGACCGCATCGCCCGCGCGGCGATCGAGCGGTCGGCGAAGACGGTCGGCCAGGCGCTCGCCGACGCGTCGTCGCTGCTCGACCTCGAGGTCATCGCGATCTCCGGCGGCTTCTCGAACGTGTCCGACGACTACGTCGACCTCGTCGCGGCGGCGCTGCGCGACTGGGCCGCCCTGCCGTACGCGCAGCGCACCCGTGTCGTCCGCAGCGCGCTCGGCGGCGATGGGCCGATCATCGGCGCCGCCGCGCTCGTGCTGCGCGCCTGACCCGTACGCGGAATCGGAGTGCTGGGGCTGGTGAAGACCCGCGGGACCGACACGCGCACACGCGCCCCGGCCATCCGAATCCGGTGACGCGGCGACCCGCCGACCCGCCGACGCCGCGACCCCGCTCAGGCGCGGCGGTAGGCGGCGCGCATGCGCGGCGTCGTGAGGAGCGCGCCCACGCCCAGCATGAGAGCGGCGAAGGCGAGCTGCTCGACTGTCATCCAGAGCGGGTAGATCCCGGGGATGGCGGCGATCGCCAGGGTGACGCACGGGAAGATGAACGAGAACAGGCGCATGCGCGAGTAGGCCCAGTACCAGCCCTGCTCGGCGCGGAACGAGAAGTAGCCGAGCCCGCCGGTGAGTCCGAGCACGACCGCGCTGCGCATCCACACCATGAACGGCTCCGGCATGCCCTGCATGGTGAGCCAGAAGGCGATCCCGAGCGCGCTCACGCCGAGCATGATCGCGACCCCGAGGAGCACGCGCACGACGAGCCAGTCGCGATGCAGGGTCGGATCGGCGAGGCGCACGGCGGGCACGCGGATGTCGCGCTGGCGCCCGGCTGCGAGTCGGTCGATGCGCAGCAGCACCTCGTTCAGACTCACGTCTGAGATCGTACCCGCGGGTCTGCGGCGGACCCCGGGAGGAGCCTCGACGTCGAGACGCCGCCGCGCCGCCTAGTCTGTGGAGCATGAGCGACCCGCACGCCCGCGAGCCCGTGGCCGCCGACTCCCGCCTGGAGCGGACGGTCGGCAATCGCGTGCGGCACCATCGGCTCGCCGCCGGCCTCACGGCGAGCGACCTCGCCGCGCGCTCGGGCCTGTCGCCCGCGATGATCTCCCGCATCGAGTCGGCGACCACCTCCGCAAGCCTCACGACCATCCATCGCCTCGCTCGCGCCCTCGAGGTGCCCGTCGCCTCGCTCTTCCGCGGCGCGGACGCACCGCGCGCCGCGATCGTCGTCAAGGCAGGTGGGGGCACGGAGTCTGTGCGTGCGGGAAGCCGCCAGGGGCACCGCTACGCGAGCCTGGGAAACCTGCTGTCGACGAGCGGACCCTCCCTCGAGCCGGTCATCGTGACGCTCAACGCCGAGGCGGCCGAGTTCCCTCTCTACGAGCACGCCGGCATCGAGTTCCTCTACATGCTCGAGGGCGCTGTCCTCTTCCGCCACGGTGACGACGAGCACGTGCTCGAGGCGGGGGATTCCATCCTCCTCGACGCCGAGACCCCGCACGGCCCGACGGCCGTGATCGCCGGTCCTGCTCGCTTTCTGTCGGTCAATCCGGCAGGCGCCTGACACACGCGTGTAACACCGGACGTTTTACTGTCGGTAAATTAGTTGCGTTGGCCGCAAGATGGCAGACGCGCATGCGCCGGACCCACCCTGTCCGACGACGACCGATCGTCCTCTGGAGCACCCGTGCCCGAAAGCACCCTGTCCCGCGTCGCCATCTGGGACGGCACCCGCCCTCTGGGCGCCGGCCGCCTGTCGTGGAACGGCGACGAGATCATCGCCGTCGAGGCCGAAGCGGCGGACGAGACCCCGCGCTACGCGGTCATCCCCGGGCTCATCGACACCCACGTCCACCTCGGCGGCTACGCCGGCCCGGGCGAGCAGCCGTGGGGATCTCCCTGGTCGCTCGTCACACCCGATGCCGAGAAGGTCTTCCACATCGCGGCACAGGCTCAGCGCGCGATGCGCGCGGGCGTCACGACCGTGCGGGACCTCGCGGGCGACGCGCTGCAGCTCGCCGTGAGCCGGGTCTTCGACGACGGGGTGCAGGTCGGCCCGCGCGTGCGGGTCCACGGCCAGGTCGGCATGACGGCCGGGCACGGCGACCTCTTCATCCCGCCTCACTACCCGCATCGCGCTCCCGTGGCCGACAGCCCAGACGAATGCCGCAAACTCGTGCGCCAGTGGGCTCGCCAGGGCGCGCACGGCATCAAGATCTACGCGTCGGGCGGCGTGCTCTCGATGGGGGACCGGGTCGGATGGCGGAACCAGACCGACGAGGAGATCCGCACGGTCATCGACGAGGCGCACGCACTCGCGATGCCCGTCGCGGCGCACAGCCATGACGCCGCGAGCGCACGCCGCGCGCTCGAGGCCGGCGTCGACTCGATCGAGCACGGCACGGGGCTCGTGCCGGAGCTGTGGCCCCTGGTCACCGGCCGCGACGTGCCCGTCGCCCCGACGCTGCTGATCAACGACCGGCTCGCGGATGGCACGGTGCCCGTGAGCGCCGAGGCGCGCGAGAAGGCGGCGGCGGTCGTCGCCGAGCGCGACGCGAACTTCGCGGGCGCCGCCCAGGCGGGCGTGCGCTTCGTGCTCGGCACGGATGCGAACGGCGTCATGGTGCGCTTCGGCGAGCAGCACGCCGAGGTGCGCCTGATGGCGCGCATGTTCGGCTGGTCTGCCGAGCGCGCCCTCGTGTCCGCGACGAGCGACGCGGCCGACGCGATCGGGATGGGCGACCGCATCGGCCGTCTGCGGCCCGGTTTCGCCGCCGACTTCGTCGTGGTCGACGGCCGTCCGTGGGAGGACGCCTCGCACATCGACGTCGACCGCATCGTCGCCGTCGTCTCCCGCGGACGCCTCGTCGCCGGCTCCCTGCCCTCCTGACCCCCCTGCACCACCTCCCCTCGAGAGGATCCACCGTGAACTCATCACCTACGCGCCGCGCGGCGCTCGTCGCCGGCTCCGTCTTCGCGCTCGGCGCGCTCCTCGCTGGCTGCGCCGCGGGCGGCTCCGAGTCCGAGGGCGGCGGCACGCTCGTCTTCGCCGTCGAGACCGACCCGAGCTGCATCGACCCCCAGCAGCCCACGGTGACCCAGGCGCTCTACATCGGGCGCCAGGTCGTCGACTCGCTCGTCGACCAGGATCCGGAGACGGGCGAGATCGTCCCGTGGCTCGCGGAGTCGTACGAGTCGGCCGACGACATGACCTCCTTCACGTTCACCCTGCGCGACGACGTCACCTTCAGCGATGGGACGGCACTCACGAGCGACGTCGTCAAGGCGAACTTCGACGCGATCGTCGAGATGTCGGCGGATGGCTCGACGGCGACGCTCGCCGGCCAGTACCTCGCGGGGTACAGCGGCACGGAGGTCTCCGACGACCAGACGTTCACCGTGTCGTTCGACGCTCCCAACGCCGCGTTCCTGCAGGGAGCGAGCACGATGAGCCTCGGCATCGTGTCGCTCGCCACCACGGAGGAGACGCCGGAGGCGCGCTGCCAGGATGGCGTGATCGGCACCGGGCCGTTCGTCTACGACTCCTACGCACCCAACAGCGAGGTCTCGATGGATCGTCGCGAGGGCTACGCCTGGGCGTCTCCGCTGCGCGGTCACGAGGGCGACGCCTACCTCGACCGCATCGAGTTCGCCGTCGTCACGGAGGACAGCGTGCGCGTGGGCGGGCTGCAGTCGGGCGAGTTCGACATCGTCGGAGAGCTGCCGTACGCCGATGAGCCCCGCATCTCGCAGGAGGGCTACTCGATCTACGCGAAGGCGAACCCGGGCATCCCGACGAGCCTCATCCCCAACCTCGAGAGCGCCGTCCTCGCCGATGACGCCGTGCGCCAGGCCATCCAGCTCGGCATCGATCGCTCCGAGATCACCGAGACGCTCGGCTATGCCGGCGGTGACGTCCCGACCAGTGCGCTCTCGAGCGGCACCTCCGGATACACGAGCCAGGCGGATGCTCTCGCCTACGACCCGGACGCCGCCATCGCGGTGCTCGAGGCGGCCGGCTGGACGGAGGGAGCGGACGGCATCCGCGAGAAGGACGGCCAGCGTCTCACCTTCACGGCGACCGGCTTCTACGAGCAGCAGATGATGGAGCTCATCCAGCTGCAGCTGAAGGAGATCGGCGTCGACATGCAGATCGACTTCACCGACGCCGGCGGGTTCTTCGGCGCGATCGCGGAGCGCAGCTACGACGTGCTGTTCGCGGCGCTCACGCGCACCGGCCCCGACGCGCTCGCCGTGATGTTCGAGCAGGCAGCGCCGTCGCACTGGGCCGTCGTGGACGACGCCGACCTGGAGGCGATGCTCGTCTCGCAGGCGGCGACGAGCGACGAGACCGCGCGCCAGGCCATCCTCGACGACATCCAGGCGACCGTGATCGACCAGGGCTACCTCTTCCCGATCCTCGAGGTCTATCAGCTGCACGCGTCCCAGCCGGAGGTGACGGGCTTCGCGTTCGACTCGGCGTCGCGCTTCCACCTCTACGATGTGGAGCTCGGCTGACATGACCGCTGCGGGAACGTCACGGGGCGCCGACCTCCTCAGGCGGATCGTCGCGCCCCTCCTCCAGTTCGTCTTCGTGGTCTGGGCGACCTACACCGTGACGTTCCTGCTCATCCGCGTCCTGCCCGGCGATCCCGTGCTCGCCGCGCTCGCGGTGCAGTCGGGAGACGCGACGACCGTCGACCCCGAGCAGCTCGCGGCGCTGCGTGAGGAGGCCGGGCTCGCGGGCGGCCTCCTCGAGCAGTACCTCTCGCAGCTCGGCGGACTCCTCACGGGAGACCTCGGCACGTCGCTCGCCACGGGGCGGCCGGTCGCGCAGATGATCGCGGACGTCGTGCCGGGCACACTCGTCGTCGCGGCGCTCGCGCTCGTCATCGGGGTCGCGATGTCATTGGCCATCGGCTTCCTCGCGTACCTTTCGCCGTGGCGCTGGCTGCGCGAGACCCTCGTCCAGCTGCCGCCCCTCGGCGTCGCCGTGCCTGCGTTCGTCACGGGGCTCGTGCTCATCAGCGTGTTCTCGTTCGGGCTCGGATGGCTGCCCGCCTCGGGCGCGCGCTCGCCGCTCAGCGTCGTGCTTCCCGCCGTCACGCTCGCCTTCCCCGTCGGCGCCATCTTCTTCCAGGTCTTCTCCGCGGCCATCCGCGAGGCCGAGTCGAGCGCGTACGTCTTCACGGCCGATGTGAAGGGCCTCTCGCGACTCGCCGTCTTCGGGCGGCACATCCTGCGGAACGCGCTGCTGCCGTCGGTGACGAGCATCGGCCTGCTCATCGGCTTCCTCGCCGGTGGAACGGCGGTCGTCGAGACAGTGTTCTCGCGCGACGGCATCGGGCGCGTCGTCGTCGCCGCCGTGCAGGCGCGCGACGTCAACGTCATCCAGGGCGTCATCATCGTCGTCGCGGTGGTCTACGCGCTCGCGGCGCTGCTCGTCGACCTGTCGTACCCGCTGCTCGATCCGCGGCTGCGCCCCCGCGGGCGGACGCGCGCCGTGCGCGCGGAGGCGGCTCCCGCGGTCGCCGCGGTCGACACCCCCGCTCGGAAGGAGGAGCTCCGATGAGGGCCCGCCTGCTGCGTCCGACGACGCTCCTGTCTCTCGCGATCGTCGCGCTCGCCGCGGTCATGGCCCTTGCGCCGCAGCTGCTCGCGCCCGGCGATCCGCTCGCGGGAGATCCGTCCGTCCGTCTCCTCGCGCCGGGCGGCGGGCACCTCTTCGGCACCGACGCGCTCGGCCGAGACGTCTACACGCGCGTCGTGCACGGGGCCTTCCTGTCGCTCGCGGCCGCGACGGCCGCGGTGCTCGTGGGAGGTCTCGTCGGGGGAGCGGTCGGCCTCGTGTGCGGCGCCCTGCGCGGACGCGCGGGGCGCGTCGTCGACTTCATCGTCATGCGGTTCGTCGACGTGCTCATCGCCGTGCCCGGCATCCTGCTCGCTCTCATCGTCGTCGCCACGCTGGGGTTCGGCCCGTGGAGTATCGCGCTCGGCGTCGGCCTCGGCGCCGCCGGCAGCTTCGCCCGCGTCATGCGCGCGCAGGTGCTGCGCGTGCGCGGCGAGGAGTACGTCGAGGCGGCGGCGACGCTCGGCGTGCGCCCTCTCGCGGTCCTCGGCCGGCACATCCTGCCGAATGCGATGCGTCCTGTGCTCGCGATGGCCGCACTCGAGCTGGGCACGGCCATCCTGTCGGTCTCGACGATCAGCTTCCTCGGGTTCGGCGCGCAGCCGCCCTCGCCGGAGTGGGGCGCCCTCGTCAGCGACGGCCGCGACTACATCGCCACCGCCTGGTGGCTGACGGTGCTCCCGGGTGCCGTCATCGTCTGCGTGGTGCTCGCCGTCACCCGCATCGCGCGCGTGATCGGAGTGGAACGATGAGCGACGACATCCTCCGGGTAGAGGGCCTCCAGGTCGCCTACCGCACCGGGCGGCGCGAGGTGGAGGCGGTGCGCGGCGTCGATCTGCGCGTGCCGCGGGGAGGCATCGTCGCGCTCGTGGGCGAGTCGGGCTCGGGCAAGAGCAGCGTCTCGCAGGCGCTCGTGCGCCGACTGCCGGAGAACGGACGGATCGCCGGCGGTGCGGTGCGCTTCGCGGGCCTCGACCTCGCGCGGGTGCGCGAGCGAGAGCTGCGGCGCATCCGCGGCGGACGCATCGGCTTCGTGCCGCAGGACCCCAACGCCTCTCTCAACCCCGTCCTGCGCATCGGCGAGCAGATCGCCGAGGGCCTGCGCCTGCACGTGCGGATGACTCGGGCGGATGCCGCCGCGCGCGCCGTCGAGATCCTCGGCGAGGTGGGTCTGTCGCGCCCGGAGCTGCGCGCGCGCCAGTACCCGCATGAGCTGTCGGGCGGCATGAAGCAGCGCGTGCTCATCGGCATGGCGTGGAGCTGCGACCCGGAGCTCGTCATCGCCGACGAGCCCACGAGCGCCCTCGATGTCACCGTGCAGCGCCGCGTGCTCGACCAGATCGAGGAGCTCGCGTCGTCTCGCGGCACCGCCGTGCTGCTCGTGACGCACGACCTCGGCGTCGCGAAGGACCGCGCTGACCGCGTCGTCGTGATGCAGCAGGGGCTCGTCGTCGACGAGGGCACGACCGACGAGGTGCTGGGATCCCCGCGCACCGGCTACACGCGCGAGCTCGTCGCGGCGGCGCCGGGGCTCACCAGTCGTCGCCTCGAGCCGACGATCGTCGGCGACTCGACGCCGGCGCCCGACGGGCCGCCGCTCCTCGAGATCGAGGGCCTGCGGAAGACGTTCGGCGACGTCGTCGCAGCCGACGACGTCTCCTTCGCGGTGCCGGAGGGCGAGACGGTCGCACTCGTGGGCGAGTCGGGATCGGGCAAGACGACGACGGCGCGTATGGCCGCGCGCATCGTCGACGCCGACGGCGGGCGCATCCTCTTCCGAGGCGCTGACATCACGGCCCTTCGCGGCGCGGGGTTGCGCGAGTGGCGGCGCGAGGTGCAGGTCGTCTACCAGAACCCGTTCGGCAGCCTCGACCCGCGGATGAGCATCGAGCGGATCGTCTCCGAGCCGCTGCGCGCCTTCGGCATCGGCAGCAGGGCGGAGCAGGCTCGGCGCGTGCGCGACCTCCTCGCCTCCGTGCGGCTCCCCGGTGACGTGGCCGAGCGCCTGCCGGCCGAGCTCTCGGGGGGACAGCGGCAGCGGGTCGCGATCGCCCGGGCGCTCGCGCTGCAGCCGAAGATGCTCGTGCTCGACGAGCCCGTCTCGGCACTCGACGTCTCGGTGCAGACGCAGATCCTGCAGGTTCTCGTCGACCTGCAGGCGCAGCTCGGGCTCGGCTACCTGTTCATCACGCACGACTTCGGCGTCGTCCGGCAGATCGCCGACCATGTCGTGGTGATGCGGGCGGGGCGCGTCGTCGAGCAGGGACCCGCGTCCCGAATGCTCGTGACTCCTGGTTCGGATTACGCCCGCGAGCTGCTCGAGGCCGTGCCGGGGAGCGTGCCGTCGCGACGATGACCTGAGACGCTCAGTCGTCGTCGCGGTTGCGGCGGATGTACTGCCAGACGAACGCGACGAGGGTGCCGGCCGCGATGACGAACGTCGCGGCGAAGAGCAGGTCGCGCTCGGACATCCTCAGACCCCCGCGTCGAGCTCGGCGCCGCCCTCGCCCTCGACCTCGGGGTCGAGCAGCTCCGCGACCGAGGTGACGATCTCGTCGGGCCGGAACGGGTACTGCTCGATCGAGGTCCGCGTGCTGATGCCCGTCATGACGAGCACGGTGTGGAGCCCCGCCTCGATACCCGCGACGATGTCGGTGTCCATCCGGTCGCCGATCATGCCCGTGTTCTCGCTGTGCGCGCCGATCCGGTTGAGGGCGGACCGGAACATCATCGGGTTGGGCTTGCCGACGATGTAGGGCTCCTTGCCGGTCGCCTTCGTGATGAGCGCGTTGATCGCGCCCGTCGCCGGCAGCACGCCCTCGGCGCTCGGCCCGGTCGCGTCGGGGTTCGTCGAGATGAACCGGGCGCCGTTGTTGATGAGGCGCACGGCCTTCGTGAGCGCCTCGAACGAGTAGTTGCGGGTCTCGCCGACGACGACGTAGTCGGGATTCGTCTCGGTCATGATGAACCCGGCCTCGTGCATGGCCGTGAGGATGCCGGCCTCGCCGATGACGAATGCCGAGCCGCCGGGGCTCTGCTGCTTGAGGAACGCCGCCGTCGCGAGGGCGCTCGTCCAGATGTGCTCCTCGGGGACGTCGATGCCCGAGCCGCGCAGACGGGCCGCGAGGTCGCGGGGCGTGAAGATCGAGTTGTTCGTGAGCACGAGGAACGGCGTGCCGGTGTCGCGCCACTGCGCGAGCAGCTCGGAAGCGCCGGGGATGGGCTGCTCCTCGTGCACGAGGACGCCGTCCATGTCGGTCAGCCAGCACTCGATCTCGTCGCGTCGCGCCATGGCATCAGCCTAGAGAGCGTGCGGCTCGGCCGCGACGCTCCGCGCGCCGGGACGCGGTTTCCGGCGCGCGCTCGCGGCATGCTCCCGAAGGCATGCCGTTCGGCGTATCTTCGTCTCGTGACCGAACACGCGCCCCGGAGCTGGGATCCGGCGCGCCTGCCGGATCAGACCGGCCGCACCTTCCTCATCACGGGCGCCAACGCGGGTCTCGGCTACTTCGCGAGCGAGCAGCTCGCGCGCGCAGGCGCCCACGTCATCCTCAGCGGGCGCAGCCCCAACAAGCTCGCCGCGGCGCACGACGCGCTCGAGGCTCGGGTGCCCGATGCCTCGGTCCAGACGCTCCTCCTCGACGTGAGCAACACCGGGTCGATCCGCGCGGCGGCCGCGAGCGTGCGCGGCGGCCTGTTCAAGCGGCAGCGCCTCGACGGCGTGCTGCTGAACGCGGGCATCGTCCACACCCCGCGTCAGCGGGAGACGACCCGCGACGGCCGCGAGCTCGTCCTCGCGACGAACGCCCTGGGGCACTTCGTGCTCGCCGCCGAGCTGCTGACGACCCTGTCGAAGTCGGCGACCCGCACCTGGACGCCGCGCATGGTGTGGCTCGGCAGCATGTCGACCCGCATGGGCGCATACGATCCCGTCGACATCCAGCTCGAGCGCGGGTACCACGCGTATCGCGCCTACGTGCAGTCGAAGGTCGTCGTCCAGGCCCTCGGAATCGAGGCCGACGTGCGCCTGCGCGACGCCGGCGTGCCCGTCGAGAGCGTCGTCGCGCATCCCGGGTACTCGATCGGCGGACGCACGCCGCGCGTGCAGGGCGTGAACGAGCCGAGTGCGTGGAAGCGCTTCAAGGACGGCCTCCAGGCCCCGATCGCGCAGTCCAAGGAGCGCGGGGCGGCCTCCCTCGTGCGCGCGCTCGTCGATCCCGCCATCACGGGCGGCGAGTACTGGGGGCCGCGCCTCATCACGCGGGGTGAGCCCACCCGGCAGCAGCCCTCGCGCACGTCGGCGGACCCCGAGGTGCGTCAGCGGATCTGGGAGACCTGCGAGCGGCTCTCGGGCATGGAGTGGCCCTTCGCGCGCGCGGCGCGCCTGGCCGGCCGCTGACGCGTCAGCTGCCCGCGATCCCCGCCTCGTAGGCGAGGATGACGAGCTGCACGCGATCACGCGCCCCGAGCTTCTGCAGGAGCCGCCCGATGTGCGTCTTCACCGTCGACGACGCGAGGTAGAACCGCGCGGCGATCTCGTCGTTCGTGAGGCCCTCGGCGATGGCCGCGAAGATCTCGCGCTCTCGCGGCGTCAGGGCGTCGAGCTCGGCGGATGGCCGCGGTGCGGCGTGCGCGGTGAACTGCTCGATCATCCGGCGGGTGACGCTCGGCGCGAGCGCGGCGTCGCCCGCGTGCACGGCGCGGATCGCGCCGAGGAGGTCGGCCGGCAGCGCGTCCTTGAGGAGGAAGCCGCTCGCTCCTGCGCGCAGGGCGGCGAACGCGTACTCGTCGAGGTCGAAGGTCGTGAGCACGAGCACACGGGGGAGGGGCCCCGCGGCCGCGATCCGCTCGGTGGCTGCGATCCCGTCGAGCTGCGGCATGCGCACGTCCATGAGGATGACGTCGACCCTGCCGTCGCGGGCGACGGCCACGGCGTGCTCACCGTCCTCGGCCTCGGCGACCACCTCGATGTCGGGCTGGGCGTCGAGCACCATCCGCAGCCCCATCCGCACGAGCTGCTGGTCGTCGGCGATCGCGACGCGGATCCGCTCCCCGGTCATCCCTGCTCCTCCTTCAGCTGCGCGCGCAGCAGCCATCCGCCATCCGCCGTCGGCCCCGCGTCCACGTGACCCGCGTACAGAGCGGCGCGCTCCCGCACCCCGATGATGCCCGTCCCGCGCCCGGGAGGCGCTGTGCTCTGCCGCGCGGGCGCGTCGTTGCGCACCTCGACGGTCACGATCCCGTCCTCGCGGCGGATGGTCACGGCCGCGTACCGCGCGCCCGGCGCGTGCCGGAGGGCGTTCGTGAGGCCCTCCTGGACGATCCGGAAGACCGCGAGCTGCAGCGCGCGGTCGGCGATCGGGGTGCCGATCCGCGTGAGGCGGACGGGGAGGCCCGTCTCGCGGAAGCGCTCGGCGAGGACCTCGAGATCCGCGTCGCCCGGCTGCGGCGCGAGTTGCGCCGCCTGGTCGGGCGCGCGCAGGACGCCGAGCAGACGCCGCATCTCGGCGAGCGACGACCGGCCGGTCTCGGCCACGAGGCGCATGGCCTCGGCGGCGCGCGGCCCGCCCGTCTCGGCCTGGGCCGCCGCCCCCTCCGACAGGGTCACCATCACCGTGAGGCTGTGCGAGACGATGTCGTGCATCTCGCGCGCGATGCGCGCCCGCTCGTCTGCGACCGCGAGCTGCGCGCGCTGGTCGCGCTCGCGCGCGAGGTCGGCGGCCCGCGCGATGATCGCGTCGATGTACCGGCGGCGGTTGCCGACCGAGAGCCCGAGCAGGGTCGGGACGAGGTAGACGATCGCGTTCGGGACGGCCGTGGCCGCGGGGCTGATGTCGGGGTCCTCCGGGAGCACGGCACCCGAGAGGGTGAGCCACGTCGCCACGCCGGAGACGATCACCGTCACCGCCGCCACGATCCCGTAGCCGATCCAGGTGCGCCGCGGAGTGCTGTGGACGCCCAGCGCGTAGAGCGCGACGAAGACGGCGAGATGGCCGCCCATGCTGAAGGGGAGCGGCAGGACGGCCAGGCTGCCGCACACGATCGCGGCGATCAGGGGGCGCTCGCGCCGCACCACGAGCGCGACCGAGCCGACGGCGATCGATGCGGCGGCGCCCGCTGCCGACCATCCGTCGAGGGGGAAGTCCTCCGGGACCGCGGCCGCGAGCACGAGCGTGAGCAGGGCCGGCGCGATCTGGCACGTGAAGACGATGAGGACGTCGACGATCCGCGGGTGGCGATCGACCCATCGCCGGATGACGCCGGGAGGGCGGGGGAGGGCGAGGTCCAGCCCGCCCGTCCTCGTGCCCTCTGCGCTGCTCACGTCTCCGACCCTATGCGGATGGCCCCGTCCCGCGCGGGACGGGGCCATCGGCCCGATGAGCGGATGGTCACGCGTCGCGGCGGCGGACCACGGCCATCCCGGCGACGAGTGCCGCGATCGGCCATGCGAAGGCGATCGCGATGTCGCGGACGGTCTCGCCGTCGACGTCTGCGTTCGGCGTCATGAGGGCGTCGCCGGCGGGTGCCATGAGCGCGTCGTGGATCGTCGGCGCCCATTCGAACGGCAGCGTCAGCAGCACGGTCGGGAGCACGAGGAGGAACACGAGCACGAGCGTGACCGACAAGGTCTCGGAGCGCAGGAGCGCCGCGACGCCGAGGGACAGCACGCCGACGAGCGCCGTGAACAGCGCCGCGCCGACGATCGGCAGCAGGATGGCCGTGAGTGCGTCGTCGAGGGCGGGCTCGACGCCCCAGACGGCGCCGACGGCGACGACGCCCGCGAACGACAGGAGCAGTGAGGCGAGCGACCACGCGAACGTGCTCACGGCGACGACCACGGCCTTCGCGCCGACCGTCGCGACGCGGCGCGGTGCCGCCGCCAGCTGGGTGCGGAGCGAACCCGTCGCGTGCTCCTTCGCGAAGACGCCCACGCCCACGAGCACGGCGATGATCTGCGCGACGGTCGCGGCACCGAGGGTCATCATGAGCGCGGGCGGCGCGCCCGCCGGGTCGCCGTTCACGGCGAGGAGCAGGGCGGTCATGCCGACCGAGACGGCGAGCACGAGCACGGTCCCGACGACGAGCGAGGCGATCGTGCCGCGCAGACTCGTCAGGCCGATCCACTCGGCGCGGACGAGGCGGGAGAAGGTCAGGCGCGGGGCGCCGAGAGAGGCGGTGCGGCGCGGAGCCGCGGCGATGGCGGTCATGGGAACTCCGTTCAGGCCGCGAGAGCGGCGGGGTCGCTGCGGTACTCGACGGCGTCGCCCGTGAGAGCCAGGTAGGCCTCCTCGAGCGAGCCGCGCAGGGGGACGAGCTCGTGCACGTCGATGTCGGCGTTCACGGCGACGCGCGTGATCTGCGCCGCGGGCAGGCCCTCGACGTCGAGCGTGTCGGCGGCCGCCTGGGTGATGGCGACGTCCGGGTCGGCGAGGAGGAGACCCAGCCGGCGCGCGTCGGAGGAGCGGACGCGCGTGCGCTCGCGCTCGGACCCGCGCAGGAAGTCGCCCACGGGTGCATCCGCGAGGATGCGGCCCTTGCCCAGGACGATGATGTGGTCGGCGGTCTGCGCCATCTCGCTCATGAGGTGCGAGGAGAGGAAGATCGCGCGCCCCTCGGCCGCGAGGGAGCGGACGAACCCGCGCACCCAGTGCACGCCCTCGGGGTCGAGGCCGTTGACGGGCTCGTCGAGGATGAGCGTGTGCGGGTCGCCGAGCATGGTCGCGGCGATCCCGAGGCGCTGGTGCATGCCGAGCGAGAAGCCGCCGATGCGGCGCTTCGCGACTCCGGCGATGCCCGTGAGCTCCATGACCTCGGCGACCCGGGCCATCCCGATGCCGTGCGTCGCGGCGAGCATGCGCAGGTGCGCCTCCGCCGTGCGCCCCGGGTGGACGGCCTTCGCGTCGAGGAGCGCTCCGACCTCGGTCATGGGAGCGGCGTGCTGCGCGAACGGGCGCCCGTTCACCGTGACCGAGCCGGCGTCTGGCCGGTCGAGGCCGACGATCATGCGCATGGTGGTCGACTTGCCCGCGCCATTGGGCCCGAGGAAGCCGGTGACCTGCCCCGGCCGCACCTCGAACGAGATGCCGTCGACGGCGGTCTTGGCGCCGAAGCGCTTCGTGAGGTTCTCTGCCGTGATCATGCCTCCGACGCTACGGAGGACAGGTGCCCTGCCGCGTCGGCGCGGAGGCGGATGTTCGCGGGGCGGTGCGGTACTGCGGTACTACGCCGTCAGCCAGATCACGTCGGCCGCACCTTCGGGCAGCACGACGTCGTCGCCGTCGAGCAGCACGCCGCGCTCGGTGACCGCCACCTCGCGGCCGACGTCGATGCCGGCGCCCTCGATCTCGCGCAGGAGCTCGGGGTCGCGGTCGCGCACGCGCAGCACCCGGCCGACGTGCCCGACCGGGGCATCCGCGAGCAGGACGAAGGCCTCGCGCTCGATCTGGCCCTCGGCATCCGGGATCTTGTCGCCGTGCGGGTCGAGCGACGGGCGCCCGAGGCGCTCGTCGATCCGCTCGAGCAGCCGGTCGCTCAGCGCGTGCTCGAGGACCTCGGCCTCGTCGTGCACCTCGTCCCAGCCGTAGCCCATCTCGCGCACGAGCCACGTCTCGATGAGACGGTGCCGGCGGATGATGCCGATCGCGCGACGCTCGCCCTCCTCCGTGAGCCGCACGGCGCCGTAGGGCACATGCGAGACAAGGCCGGCCGCCGCGAGCTTCTTCACCATCTCGGTCACGCTCGACGGGGCGACGCCGAGCTTGCCGGCGAGCACCGACGGCGTGATCGGGTCGTCCTGCCACTCGGTGTGCGAGTACACCGTCTTGAGGTAGTCGTCCGCCGCGGGTGAAGCCACGCGATCAGCCTACGGCGACGCGCGGAGGTGCTGAAAGAGCTAATGTCTTGACAAAAGGGATGCGCGTTCGTAGCGTGGTGCGGTCCCGTTCCCGCGACGTCGTCGTCGCCCGTGCCCCGGAGGTCGTCGATGACCGCATCCCCCGTCCGCGAGATCGGCGTCGGCCTCGTCAGCGTCGGCTGGATGGGCCGGCTGCACAGCCGCGCCTACCGGTCGGTCCCGTTCGTCTACCCCGAGCTCGGTCTGCGGCCGCGCCTCGTCCAGGCCGCGGACACCGCGGAGGCGGGTCGCTCGCACGCGACGGATGTGCTGGGCTACGAGAGCGCCGTGGCGGACTATCGCGAGGTGCTCGCGAACCCCGACGTCGACGTCGTCTCGATCTGCGCGCCGAACTTCCTGCATGCCGAGGTGGGCGTCGCGGCCGCGCGGGCGGGCAAGCACATCTGGATCGAGAAGCCCGCGGGCCGCGGCGCGCACGAGACCGCGGCCATCCGCGACGCCGTCGTCGACGCGGGCGTGCAGTCGGCCGTCGGCTTCAACTACCGCCAGCCGCCGGCCATCCAGCGGGCGCGCCAGCTGATCGGGGAGGGCGCCCTCGGCCGGATCACGAACGTGCGCGGTCGCTTCTTCGGCGGCTTCAGCGCCGACCCGCAGTCGCCGCGCGCGTGGCGCTTCGTGCGCGAGACGAGCGGATCCGGCGTGCTCGGCGACCTCATGGGCCATCTCGTCGACCTCGTGCACTTCCTGCTCGGCCCGATCGGCTCGGTGACCGCGTCGACCGGCACGTTCATCACGGAGCGCCCGGGCCTCGCCGGGACGCCCGACGAGGGGCGGATGCTCCCGGTCGAGAACGACGACTACGCGAACATGCTCCTGCGCTTCGACGACTCCGCGCTCGCCGCGGGCGCGCTCGGCACGCTCGACGCCTCGTGGCTCGCGGTCGGCCCCAAGGCGGAGTACGCGATCGAGGTCTTCGGCACCGAGGGCTCGCTGCGCTGGGACTTCGAGCGCCTCAACGAGCTCGAGCTCGCCATCCGCCGCCCCGGCGAGAGCCTCGGGTACACCCGGCTGCTCGCCGACGAGACCTTCCCCGAGTTCGCGCGCTTCCAGCCGGGGTCCGGGACGTCGATGGGCTACGACGATCTCAAGACGATCGAGGCGAAGAAGTTCCTGCTCGCGGTGGCGGGTCAGCCATCCGATACTTCGACCATCCACGACGGGCTCGCGTCGGCGCAGGTGCTGACCGCGGCCGAGGAGTCGGCCGCCTCGGGGCAGTGGGTCGAGACCCCCGTCGTCCCTGGACACACGGGTCACGTGCGCTGAGGGGGCTCGGGCAGCGGCTCGCGTTGCGTGGGCGCTGCCGGCGTGCGTGTGCGGATTCGGATGGCTGGGGCTGGTGTCGCCGGGTGGGGTCGACACGCGCACACGAGCCCCACGGGTCCGACAGGAGGACCGGGCGCCGGGCCGGCGTGCGTGTGCGGATTCGGATGGCTGGGGCTGGTGTCGCCGGGTGGGGTCGACACGCGCACACGAGCCCCACGAGTCCGACAGGAGGACCGGGCACCGGGGCCGTGTTGCGCTGACACCCGGTAGCCTCGTCCGGTGACGGACGCGCAGCCCGAGCCCCACCGCGAGGCGTCGACGCACGGCGTCGGGCCCTGGCCCGGCGCGTGGCCCGAGGGCGATCACTACGACCCCGAGCTCCTCGCGAACGGCGATTCGCGCAATGTCGTCGACCGGTACCGCTACTGGCGCATGGAGGCGATCGTCGCCGACCTGGACACGCGCCGCCATCCGTTCCATGTCGCGATCGAGAACTGGCAGCACGACATGAACATCGGGTCGATCGTGCGCAGCGCCAACGCGTTCCTCGCCGAGTCGGTGCACATCATCGGCCGCAAGCGCTGGAACCGGCGCGGCGCGATGGTGACCGACCGCTACCAGCACGTCGTCCACCATCCGGATGTCGCGTCGTTCGCGGCCTGGGCCGCGAAGGAGGGGCTCCCGATCATCGCGGTCGACAACGTGGGCGACGCCGTGCCCGTCGACAGGGCCGAGCTGCCAGAGCGGTGCGTGCTCCTCTTCGGCCAGGAGGGGCCGGGCCTGACGGACGAGGCGCTCGCCGCGGCCTCGGGCCACGTCGAGATCACGCAGTACGGCTCGACGCGCTCGATCAACGCCTCCGCGGCGGGTGCGATCGTCATGTACGAGTGGGCCCGGCGGCACGCGCGCGACGCGTGACGCCACCCCTCGACGCGACCCGCGCGCGGGCGTAGCGTGAGCGGCGTCAGCGACCGTCGACGCCGAAGGAGTCCGAAATGGCCGAGCTCGCCCGCATCCAGCCGTGCCTGTGGTTCGACGACAATGCGCGGGAGGCGATGGAGTACTACGTCTCCGTCTTCCCGAACTCGCGCATCCGCAGCATCGAGGAGTACCCCGACGAGAAGCTCGACGCCCACTTCACGGGCATGAGCGGGAAGGTCCTCAACGGGCAGTTCACGCTCAACGGCGTCGACTTCGTGTGCCTCGACGGCGGACCGCTCTTCACCTTCAACGAGGCCGTCTCGTTCGTCGTCTCGTGCGACGGGCAGGAGGAGATCGACCGCTACTGGGAGGCGCTGTCGCACGTGCCCGAGGCCGAGCAGTGCGGATGGTGCAAGGACCGGTTCGGGGTCAGCTGGCAGATCATCCCGCGCAACATGGGCGAGCTCGTGAGCAGCCCCGCGGCCATCCAGGTGATGATGCAGCAGAAGAAGGTCGTGATCGCCGAGCTCGAGAGCGCCTGAGCTACGCGGCCTGCTCCATCCACGCCCGGCCGCGGATGCGCGCGCCGAGCGTGACGCCGCGCGCGAGCATGTAGACCCCGTAGTAGGTCGCGGAGAGCCACGCGAGCGCTCCCGGTCCGGATGGCGAGAGCCACGCGAGCGCGATGAGCGCGGGCAGGTAGGGGAGGAGGTTCAGGCCTCCCGCGATCGCGAGGTAGCGTGCGTCGTTCGCGCCCATGAGCACGCCGTCGAGCACGAACACGAAGGCGCCGATCGGCTGCGAGACCGCGAGCACGAGGAGCGCGGGCTGGATGTCGGCGGCCACCTCCGCGTCGCCCGTGAAGACGACGCCGATGACGCCCGACAGCGCGGCGATGACGACGCCGGCCGCCACGCCGCCCCACACGCCCCAGAGCACGGTGCGGCCGAGCACGGCGCGCACCTGCCGCGGGTCCCTCTCGCCGAGCGCCTTGCCGACGAGGGCCTGCGCGGCGATCGCGAGCGCGTCGAGCGCGAACGCCGTCGTGGAGAAGATCGTGAAGACGACCTGCCATCCGGCGAGCTCGCGCGTGCCGAGGTCGGTCGCCACCCAGACCGTGCCGAGCGTCGCGACGCGCAGGCTCACGGTGCGCAGGAACATCCATCCGCCCGAGCGGGCGGAGCCGCCGAGCCCCTCGCGGTGCGGACGGATCATCGCGCGGTGGCGTCGCGCGAGCCGCCCGATGACGACGACGTAGGCGCCGACCATGCCCCACTGCACGAGGACGGTTCCGGCCGCCGACCCGGCGACGCCCCATCCGAGCCCGTAGATGAGCAGCCAGTTCACCCCGGCGTTGAGCGTGAAGCCCGCGCCCGCGATCCACAGCGGCACGATCGTGTTCTGCAGCCCGCGCAGGAGGCCCGTCGCGGCGAACACGATGAGCATCGCGGGAAGACCCCACATCGAGATCCCGAGGTACGCCTCGGCGTGCCCGGCGACCGCGGCGTCCGGCGAGAACGCCGCGACGAGCGCGGGGACGGCGAAGGTCCCGGCGACCGCGAGGACGGCGCCGATGCCGAGCGCGAGCCACATGCCGTCGATGCCGACCGAGACGGCCGCGCGGACGTCTCCCGCGCCGAAGCGGCGCGCGACCGCGGGGGTCGTGGAGTACGCGAGGAACACCATGAGGCCCACGATCGTGGTGAGGACCGCCGACGCGATGCCGAGGCCCGCGAGCTCGTCGATGCCGAGGTGCCCGACCATGGCGGCATCCACCGCGAGGAAGAGCGGCTCGGCGATGAGCGAGCCGAGAGCGGGGACCGCGAGCCGCAGGATGTCGCGGTCGAGGGAGCGGCGGGCGGTCACCATCCGAGCCTAGGACGGAGGCGGGACGCGAGCGCGGCGCCCGCGTCCGGGGCTGTGCATACGATGGAGCGCATGACGGCTGCATCCCTCCCCTCCGGTATCGCCCTTGACGAGCTCAGTGAGGAGATCCGGCCGCAGGACGACCTGTACCGCCACGTCAACGGCGCCTGGATCGATCGCACGGAGATCCCGGGCGACAAGGCGCGCTGGGGCGCCTTCCACCAGCTCGCCGAGCAGGCCGAGAAGGACGTGCGAGCGATCGTCGAGGAGGCGCAGGCCGCCGAGCCCGGCACCGAGACGCGCAAGGTGGGCGACCTCTACTCGAGCTTTATGGACACCGAGCGCATCGCCGCGCTCGGGGCCGCTCCGCTCGTCCCGCTCCTCGAGCGCGTCGACGCGGTCGACGACGTGGCATCGCTCCTGCGCACCGCGGGCGAGTTCGACCGTGAGGGTCTGGGTGGCCCGATCGGCGTGTTCGTCGAGCCCGACCCGGGCGACCCCACGCGCTACGTCCCGTTCCTCGTCCAGTCGGGCATCTCGCTCCCCGACGAGAGCTACTTCCGCCTCGAGAACTTCGAGGGCACGCGCGCGGCGTTCCGCCGTCACGTGGAGCGCCTGCTCGAGCTCGCGGGCGTCGACGACGCCGCGGGCCAGGCCGAGCGCCTCTACGCGCTGCAGAAGGACATCGCGTCGCATCACTGGGACAACGTCCGCAGCCGCGACGCCGTCGCGACCTACAACCTGAAGTCGTGGGACGAGATCCAGCAGCTCGCGGGCGTCGACCTCGCGCCGTGGCGCGACGCGGTCGCGCCGGGCAGGCCCGAGGTGTTCGCCGAGGCGGTCGTCTACCAGCCCTCGGCGCTCGAGGGCCTCGGCTCGCTCCTCGTCGCCGAGCGCCTCGACGACTGGAAGGCGTGGCTGCGGTTCCAGGTCGTGCACGCCCTCGCGCCGTACCTGTCCGACGACTTCGTCGATGAGAACTTCGCCTTCTACGGCACCGAGCTCACCGGCGTGCCGACCATCCGCGAGCGCTGGAAGCGCGGTGTGTCGCTCGCGGAGGGAGCGCTGGGCGACGCGATCGGCCGCGTCTACGTCGAGCGGCACTTCCCGCCGAGCGCGAAGACCGCGATGGACGAGCTCGTCGCGAACCTCACCGAGGCGTACCGCCAGAGCATCTCGACGCTCGAGTGGATGAGCCCTGCGACGCGCGAGAAGGCGCTCGAGAAGCTCGACACCTTCACCCCGAAGATCGGCTATCCCGCGAAGTGGCGCGACTACGACGCCGTCGAGATCACCGCGACCGATCTCATCGGCAACGTCCGCCGCACGAACATCGCCGAGCACGACCGGCAGCTCGGCAAGGTCGGCAAGCCGATCGACCGCGACGAGTGGTTCATGACGCCGATGACCGTGAACGCGTACTACAACCCGCTCATGAACGAGATCGTCTTCCCCGCGGCGATCCTGCAGCCGCCGTTCTTCGACGCCGATCGCGACCCCGCGGCGAACTACGGCGGCATCGGCGGCGTCATCGGGCACGAGATCGGCCACGGGTTCGACGACCAGGGGAGCCGCTACGACGGGACCGGGGCGCTCAACGACTGGTGGACCGAGGAGGACCGCGCTGCCTTCGAGGAGCGCACCCGGTCGCTCATCGAGCAGTACAACGCCCTCGTCCCGCAGGGCCTCGACGCGTCGCACACCGTCAACGGAGCGCTCACGATCGGCGAGAACATCGGCGACCTCGGCGGTCTCGGCATCGCCCTCAAGGCCTACGAGCTCTCGCTCGGCGGCGAGGAGGCGCCGGTCGTCGACGGCCTGACCGGTGTGCAGCGCCTTCTGCTGTCGTGGGCGCAGGTGTGGCAGCAGAAGTCGCGTGAGGCCGAGACCATCCGCCTCCTCACGATCGACCCGCACTCGCCCAACGAGTTCCGGTGCAACCAGATCGTGCGCAATGTGGACGCGTTCTACGCCGCCTTCGACGTCCAGCCGAGCGACGCGCTGTGGCTCCCCGAGGACCAGCGCGTGACGATCTGGTGAGAGTTCGCTGAGGGCGGCTCCCGCGCGGGCATAATCGAGACACACCTGCATCCATCGCGGAGCGGGCGTCGCCGAGAGCACCCCGACGTCGCCGCTCGCGGGTGCGAGCGGATGGGAAGGGACCCGTGGCCATCGAGCCTCAGAAGGAAGCCGTCTCGCTGCGCGGCGAGCGTCGGGAGGCGCGCCGCCTGCGTCGCCGTGCCATCCTGCAGCCGACCTTCACCGCGACGCTCCGCTCGATCGAGGCCCTCGTCGCGGCGGACGCCCGCGCCGGCGTGCACGTCGTCGACCTCGACCGCGAGACGGTGCTGCTGAGCGGAGACGACCACGTGACCCTGCCGGTCGGCGGCGTGGGCACGGTGCCGCTGCTCATCGAGGCCGCCGCGCAGTTCGACGCCGGAGAGCTGGATCCCGACGAGATCGTCGCGCGGGATCCGCTCGACCCCGTGCGGATGTCGGGGGTGTGGCGGCACTTGCGCACGCGCGAGCTCCCCGCCGGCGACCTCGCGATCCTCGCCGCCACGACCGACGACGCGCTCGCCGCGAACGCCCTGCTGGACCGGGTCGGGCACGAGAGGGTGACCCGGCGCTTCGTCTCACTCGGGATGCCGCGGTCGGCCCTGCTCGACCACTTCCGCGAACGGCGAGGGCCGGATGATGCCCCGCACGTCGCGCTCGGAACGGCGCGCGAGTTCGCGCGGCTCTTCGCCGACATCGTGTCGGGTCGCGTCGTGAACGCCGCGGTGAGCGCGCAGGTCGCGGAATGGCTGACGCAGGGTCACGATCTCAGCCTCGTGGGCAGCGCGACCGGGCTCGACCCGTTCGCCCACGACGACGACCCCCACGGACTCCTCTTCCTCAATCGCACGGGCAGGGCGCCCGACGTGCGCGCCGAGGCCGGCGTGCTCGCGGGAGCGCGCGGCGCCGTGGCCTACGCGCTCTTCGTCGAGTTCGACGACGCCGGGATCCTGCACCGCGACCGTGCGCACGAGGCGTTCCGGGCACTCGGCCGCGAGCTCATGGAGTACGTCGTCTGAGGCACGCCGCGACGCCTGACGGCCCCGCGCGCACCGGGAGTTCACCGACATCCGTAGGCTGGACGGGTGCGGTTCGAATCGGGTGCCCCTGACGTCCGGCCTTTCCAGGTCGATCTCCGCGGGGTCGTCGACCTCCTGAGCCGCCACATCTACTCCAGCCCCCAGGTCTTCCTGCGCGAGCTGCTCCAGAACGGCCGGGACGCCATCCGGGCGCGCCGCGACCTCGACGGAGGGGCTCCCGCCGGCGTGCTCGAGATCGAGCCGGCCGCCTCCGGACGCCCCTTCCGCTTCCGCGACAACGGCGTGGGCCTCACGGCCGAGGAGGCCGCCGAGCTGCTGTCGACCGTGGGGCGCTCGTCGAAGCGCGACGACCTCCTGCAGGCCCGACGCGCGGACTACCTCGGCCAGTTCGGCATCGGCCTGCTGAGCTGCTTCATGGTGGCCGACCGGATCGTGGTGCGCAGCCGATCGGCGAAGGGAGCGCCCGCGATCGAGTGGATCGGCGACGCGTCGGGGCAGTTCGGCATCCGAGAGCTCGACCCGGAGGAGACCGCGCGGATGGCCGTGGGCACCGAGATCGTGCTGGAGCCGCGCCCCGACGACGCGGCTCTGCTCGCGCCCGACCGCGTCCGGGCCCTCGCGACGCGCTTCGGGCAGTACCTGCCGGTCTCGGTCGCCATCCGCAACGACGACGCCACGCTCGACACCGTCACCCGCACGCCCGTCTTCCTCGGGGCCGCGGCGGATGAGCCGTCCGACGCGCTCCTCGCGCTGGGCACGGAGCTGCTCGGCCGGCGGCCGCTCGACGTCATCCCGCTCTCCGTCCCGGGGACGGGGACGGAGGGCGTCGCGTTCGTGCTCCCGTTCGCGCCGCCTCCCGGTGCGCGCCAGGCGAGCACGGTGCACCTGGGCCGGATGCTCGTGAGCGAGCACCTGGACGGCCTGCTGCCCGACTGGGCCTTCTTCGCCCGATGCGTGCTCGACACGACGGGGCTCTCGCCGACCGCGAGCCGCGAGGCCTTCGTGGAGGACCCCGCGCTCGAGCACACGCGCGAGCAGCTGGGTGCCGCCATCCGCGCGTGGATCCTGCGGCAGGCGACCACCCGGCCGTGGAAGTTCCAGGAGTTCCTCGCCGTGCACCAGCTCGCGCTCAAGGCGATGGCGGCTCACGACGACGAGCTCGCGCGCACGGTGCTGCCGTGGCTGACCGTCGAGACGTCGGCGGGCGACATGACGATCGCCGACCTGACCCGGCGGCACGACGGGGCGCGCTACGCCGAGACGGTCGACGAATTCCGCCAGGTCGCGGCGATCGTGCCGTCCGACGCTCCCGTCGTGAACGGCGGATACGCGTACGACGCCGCGCTGCTGCGGCGGCTGCCCGAGCTGCTGGACTTCCCCGTCTCGCGGGTCACCGTGAGCGAGCTCCTCGACGAGCTCACGCCGCCGCCGCTCGCCGAGCGGGCGAGGGCCGTCGCGCTCGAGGAGCGGGCCACGGCCGCGCTGGCCGAGGTGGGCTGCTCGGTCTCGGCTCGCGGGTTCGCTCCCGCCGAGCTGCCCGCGCTCTGCGTCGTGGATCCCGAGGTCGTGCGCCGCATCGAGCGCGACAGCGCGCGCGAGGTCGCATCCGGCGGGATCTGGGGCGACGTGCTCGGCGACGTGAGCGCCCTCATCGAGGAGCGCCGTCGCGAGGACGGCAGGGAGGCCGCGACCGTGCGCCTCTGCCTGAACTGGACGAGCCCGCTCGTCGCGCGCCTCGCGGCGCTCGGCGACGACCTCGTCTTCGACCGCACGGTCAAGCTGCTGTACGTGCAGGCGCTGCTCGCGTCGCATCGGCCGCTCACCGCGGCCGATCGCCGGATGCTGACGTCGGCGATGAACGACATGGTGACCCTGAGCGTCGGGATCGCCGGAGACCTCGAAGGGGAACAGGCATGAGCGCACCCGGAAGCCGCAAGGCGCGGAAGATCGAGCGGCTTCTCGAGGAGGCGGCGGAGCTTCCGGTCGGACCGGAGGAGCGCGCGCTGCTCGACGAGGCCGTGCGGCTCGCCGACGAGGCGGGCGAGGAGGAGCTCGCCTATCGCGCGCGCATGCACCTCACCCCGTCGGCGCACATGGCGGGCGACACCGACACGATGCTCGCGTCGTTCGGATGGTGCGTCGGCAAGCACGATGCGGACCCCGTGCGCTTTCCGATCGACCCCGGCGTGCACGTCGACCTGCTGTTCCAGTACAAGTGGATGGCCGGGCGGCTCGCGAGCAACAGCCGGTTCCCGCGGGAGCGCGTCACCGCGCTGCACGCCGACATGGAGCGGCGCTATCGCGAGGCCGGCGTCGGCCAGACCGGCGTCCTGCAGTCCCGGCACGACGTCGCGCTGCTGCTCGGCGACCCGGATGCGGCCGCGCGCTTCCTCATCGAGCGCGACGGACTCGAGCGAGACGACTACTCGCACTGCGAGGCGTGCGTGCGCTCGAGCGACGCGACCTTCGCCCAGCTGCGGGGAGACGATGCCGAGGCCATCCGGCTGTGGGAGGAGATCCTCGAGCAGGGCCTCTCGTGCGGGGAGGAGCCCGAGTTCGCCGAGTCGGAGGCGCTGCTCCCGCTTCTGAGGGCGGGGCGCGTCGAGGAGGCGCTCGCCGCCCACGCCCGCAGCTACCGCGCGGCCCGGACCAACCCGGACGGCTTCCCCATCATCGCCAACCACCTCGTCTTCTGCGCGGTGACCGGCAACCTCGCGCGCGGGCTCCAGCTGCTCGAGCGGCACATCGACGGGCTCGCGCACGACCCCTTCCACGAGGCGAACCACTTCTCGGGACTCGCCGCCGTCGGCGTCCTCCTCGACGCGGTCGTCGAGGCCGGCGAGGGAGCGACCCGGGTGCGCGGCTCCGACCATCCGACGCTCGAGCCGCTCCTGGGCGCCGCGGACGGGCCGCGGACCGCGGGCGAGCTGCGGGATGCCGCGTGGTCGGCCGCCGAGACGATCGCGGCGCGCTTCGACGCGCGCAACGGGAACGACTGGTTCGCCCGCACGCTGGACGGCAAGCGGGCCCTGAGCGCGCAGCGCTGGGAGGCGCCGTTCGGCGGCGAGAGCTACGCGCCGCCCGTCGTCGACGACGCCGAGCCCGCTGACGCGGCCGGATGGCTGACGCGCGCCCGTCGGCGCCTCTTCGCGGCCGACCTCGACGGCGTGCGGGCGGCCGTCGCCGCAGGCCTCGCGCTCGGAGAGGGCGACCACGATGCCGAGCTGCATCGCGTGCTCCTCTACGCGCAGCTCGAGAGCGGCGACGATGAGGCCGCCCTGGCCACTCTGGCCCTGCGGACCGCGGCCCTGCGCGCCCACGGCCTCGCCGAGCACGCGGACCTCGAGAAGCGTCTCGGCCTGCTCCTGCTCGGCCGGTGCACCCCCGACGACATCCCGACGCTCGAGGCGGAGATCGAGCGCGCACGCGCCGCGCACCTGCCGTCGACCGTCGTCGCCGACCTGCTCATCACGATCGGCGCCGCCCGCCTGCGCGCCGAGCAGCCCGAGGCCGCGCTCGCCGCTCTCGACGAGGCGGAGGTGCTTCTCCCCGCCGACGACCCGCTCCTGCTGCGCCACGCGCTCGAGAGCGAGCGGCTACAGGCGCTCATCCAGCTCGGACGAGCGGACGAGGCCGACGCGCTCGCCGCGTCGCGCATCGACGACCGCGCGAACGCCGGGTGGCCGCTGTTCTCCGAGCTGCGCCTGCGCGCCCAGGTGCTCGGCGGTCAGGGGCGCTTCGACGAGGCGCTGGGCTTCGCGGAGCGGCTTCTCGCGGAGTCGGTCGCGATCGACGTCGCGGGCCTCATCGCGTCGTCGGCACAGCTCACCGCCATGATCCTCAGCGACCTCGGGAGGCCCGAGGAGGCCGCGGCGCGCATCGAGTTCGCCCTGCGCCACGCCGAGCGGGCTGAGCTGCCCACGGTCGGCCTGCGGTTCAACCTCGCGCGCATCCAGCTCGAGGCGGGGCAGGCGGCCGCCGGCCTGGAGAACCTCGAGACGGTCTACCTCGAGGAGAAGGCGACGGGCGCGGCTCCCGAGGCGGTGGCCGAGACCGGTCTCCATCTCGGGCACGCCGCCCTCGCGAACGACGAGCCGGGGATGGCGTACCGCGCATGGAGCGAGGCGACCGACCTCGCGGAAGGGGCGGAGGCCTTCGGGCTGGCCGCCGAGGCGGGCTCCGCGCTCGGCGAGCTGCTGCTCCGCTTCGGCGACCCCGACGCGCGCGACGTGTTCGAGCGCGCGCTCGAGCACGGGCGGCGCGTCGAGGGCTTCCGGGGGATGCCCGCGCTCCTGCACGGGATGGGCCGCGCGCGGCTGATGGGCGGCGACGAGGCGGGATTCGCGGACCTCGACGCGGCGACCGCGCAGGCGGAGGCCGAGGACGCGGTCTGGTACGCCGCGAACGTGCAGGACACGAAGGGGCGCTTCCTCGTCGACGCCGGCCGCCTCGACGAGGGCGTGCGCGTCCTCCTCGCCTCGGCCGACGTGCTCGCGCGCGAGGGCGACGTCATGACGGCAGCGGGCGGCGAGGTGTACGCCGCGCGCGGTCTGGCGGCGGCCGACCGCGCGGACGAGGCCGTCGCGGTGATGGCGAGCGCCCGCGATCGGGTGTCCGTCGGCACGGCAGCGCACACGGGGATCAGCCTCGAGCTCGCCGACCTGCTCGACGGGCTGGGCCGCGGCGCCGAGGCGGCGCAGGTGCGCGCGAGCGTCGCGTAGGGGCCGCTGCGCACGGGTGCCCAGGTACCGCTCAAGGCCTGCGTGGCAGGATGGAGCGAATGAGCGGAACTGAGAAGAGCCGCCGTGAGCAGAGCGCGCCCCTGAAGCCATCGGGGCCCGCCGACGCGGCGAAGAGAATCGTCCGTGACATCGCCGACCCGGCACCGCAGGGAGTCCACCCGGCGCTCATCCCCGGCATCGGGGTCGAGCAGACCGGCCGTGATTTCCGGACGGACCGGGTCGTCTTCGGTGCGGCGATCGTCGTCACGATCGCGTTCATCGTCTGGGGCGTTGCGGCAGGAGACAACCTTGCGGGCACCGCCTCGAGCGTGCTGTCGTGGGTCATCGAGTACGTCGGGGTGTTCTTCACCGTCATCGCGACGGTGGTCCTGGCCTTCATGCTGTACATCGGCTTCAGCCGGTTCGGCCGCATCCGGCTGGGGCGCGATGACGAGGAGCCCGAGTTCTCGGTGTTCTCCTGGATCTCGATGCTCTTCGCCGCCGGGATGGGCATCGGCCTCGTCTTCTGGGGCGCAGCCGAGCCGCTGACCTTCTTCGAGTCGCCTCCTCCGAACACGGCGGAGGCGGGCACCGTCGAGGCGATGCACACCGCCCTGACCCAGGTGCTCTACCACTGGGGCCCGCAGGCCTGGTCGTTCTACGCGCTCGTCGGCGGCGCGATCGCGTACGGCGCGTACCGCCGCGGGCGCACGCCCCTCATCTCGTCGATCTTCGCGCCGCTCCTCGGCGAGCGGCGGACGACGGGTCCGGTCGGACGCACGATCGACGTCTTCGCGATCATCGTCACGCTGTTCGGGACGGCCGCCTCGCTGGGCCTCGGCGCGCTGCAGATCGGCCACGGCGTCGAGCTCATCTCGGGGATCGGCGAGGTCGGCAACGGCCTCCTCATCGGCGTGATCGCGGTGCTCACGGCGGCCTTCATCGCGTCGGCGGTGTCGGGCGTCTCGCGCGGCATCCGCGCGCTCTCGAACATCAACGCCGTCGTCGCGCTGCTCCTGGCGTTCTTCGTCTTCTTCGTCGGCCCGACGATGCTCATCATCAACATCATCCCGTCGGTCGCCGCGCAGTTCCTCACCGACTTCACGACGATGGCCGCGCGCTCGGGCTCGCAGGGGCCCGAGGTGCAGGCGTTCCTCTCGGGCTGGACGATCTTCTACTGGGCCTGGTGGATCTCGTGGTCGCCCTTCGTGGGCATGTTCATCGCGAAGATCTCGCGCGGCCGCACGCTGCGCCAGTTCGTGTCGGTGGTCGTCGTGGTGCCGTCGGTCATCTCGTTCATCTGGTTCGCGATCTTCGGGACCACCGCGATCGACCAGCAGATGAACGGCGCCGGGCTCGAGGTCTCGCCGCCCGAGAGCGTGCTCTTCGGCGTGCTCGGCAACCTTCCTCTCGCGGGCGTCACGACGGTCATCCTCGCGGTACTCGTCGCGATCTTCTTCGTGACCGGCGCCGATTCCGCCTCCCTCGTGATGGGGACGCTGTCGCAGCGCGGCAACCCCGAGCCGACGCGCTGGGTGACGATCGTCTGGGGCGCCCTCGTCGGCGTCATCGCGGCCATCCTCCTCGTGTCGGGCGAGGAGGGGAGCGGCCTGACCGCCCTGCAGAACGTGACGATCATCGCCGCGCTGCCGTTCGCGGTCATCATGGCGCTCATGATGGTGGCGTTCATGAAGGACCTGCACCGCGACCCGCTCATCCTCCGCGACGAGTACGCCGAGCGCGCCGTCCGCCACAGCGTGCGGACGGGTCTCGAGGAGTACGGCGACGACTTCGCGCTCGTCCCCGCTCCGTACGACCACTCGAGTGACGACCTCGCGTGGGTCGAGCCGGTCGTGGACGAGGAGTTCACGGAGCTCTACGCCAAGACCGAGGCGATGCCGATCGTGTCCGACGAGACCGAGCCCGATCTCGGCGGCTCGGCCGCGCCGGGCGGCGACCGCCTTCCCGACGACGAGCGCGACGAGGAGCGCGACGACGAGGGGCGCAGGGCGGGGGTCTGACGACCTCGGAATGCGACAGGGGCTCGGCTTCGGCCGAGCCCCTGTCGCGTTCCGGAGGTGCGCTACGGGCGCGCTCCGACCATCCGCTCGCGCACCTCGCGTCGCAGGACCTTGCCGACGAGCGAGCGCGGCAGCTCGTCGACGACGTCGATGCGCCGCGGCACCTTGTAGGCGGCGAGGTGCGTGCGGCAGAAGTCGCGCAGCGCCTCGGGCTCCGCCGCCGCGCCCTCGCGCAGCACGACCGACGCGCCCACGGACTCCCCGCCCTGCCCGCGCGGGAGCGACACGACCGCCGCGTCGACGACGTCGGGATGCGACAGGAGCGTCTCCTCGACCTCGCTCGGCGAGACGTTGAACCCGCCCGTGATGATGAGCTCCTTGAGCCGGTCGACGATCGTCACGAACCCGTCGGGCGAGACCGTCGCGATGTCGCCCGTGCGCAGCCATCCGCCCTCGAGCAGCGCCGCGCGCGTCTCGGCGGGGCGCTGCCAGTAGCCCGAGAACACCTGCGGCCCGCGCACGAGCAGCTCGCCCGCCTCGCCCGGAGGCAGATCCTTCGTCGGATCGTCGGGGTCGACGACGCGGATGTCGGTGCTCGGGAACGGGACGCCGACCGTCCCGGGGCGGCGCGTGGGTCCCATCGGGTTGCCGAGCGCGACGGGGGAGGACTCGGTCATGCCGTAGCCCTCGACGAGCACGCCGCCGCTGATCTCCTCCCAGCGGCGGACGGTCGCCGTCGGCAGGCTCATCGCGCCCGAGATGGCGAAGCGGATCGAGCGGAGGTCGATCGCGCCCTGCGCGGCCGCGCGCGCGAGACGGTCGTAGATCGGCGGAACCGCCGGCAGGAACGTCGGCGGGCTCGTGCGCGCGGCCTTCGTGACGAGGTCGACGTCGAACGTCGGGAAGAGCACGAGGCGCGCGCCGATGCTCATCGCGAAGGTGAGGCAGAGCGTCATGCCGTACGCGTGGAACAGGGGGAGGACCCCGTAGAACGTCTCCGCACCCGGCCGGAGCCCTGGCACCCAGGCCTCGCCCTGCATCGCGTTCGCGCGGAGGTTCCGGTGCGTGAGCATGGCGCCCTTCGGCGAGCCGGTCGTGCCGCTCGTGTACTGCAGGAGCGCGATGTCGTCGAGCGCGGGGCGGGGCGTCCGCCGCGACAGGCGGCGCGCGCCGACGATCGACTCCCAGGTCGTCACCCGGCGGGCGGATGGCCGCCGCGTGAGCTTCGCGCGGGCGGCGCGTGCCGACGGGAGGGGGAGGCGGAGGCCCAGCCGCATCGCGAACGGGAGCGCCCGTGTCAGGTCGACGCTCACGATGCCCTCGACGCGTACGTCGTCGGGGAACCCCGCCACGGTGTCGTGCACCCTGTCCCACACGATCGCGAAGCGCGCGCCGTGGTCCTCGAACTGATGACGCAGCTCGCGCGCCGTGTACAGCGGGTTGTGCTCGACGACGATGGCTCCCAGACGCAGAAGCGCGTAGAACGCGACCACGTGCTGCGGGCAGTTCGGCAGGACGATCGCGACGCGGTCTCCGCGTCGCACGCCGAGACGACGCAGGCCCTCGGCCGCGCGCTCGATCTGCTCGCCGAGCTCGCGGTAGCTCGTCTCGGCGCCGAAGAACTCGAGCGCGGTGCGGCGTCCGAAGGCGGCGACGCTCGCGTCCATCATGTCGACGAGAGTCTGGGTGACCTCGCCGATCTCGTGCGGCACCTCGGGCGGATACGCGGACAGCCAGGGCCGGGAGTCGTACGGAGACGTCATGACCCCACGCTAGCCGCGGCCCCTCTGCGCCACCGGGTCTTGACAGGCGGCCGGGTCTTGACAGGCGGCAGGGTCTTGACGGGCGGCCGAGTCGCGTCAGTCGCGGGATGTCACCCAGCGCGCGAGCTGCGCGAAGAGCGCGCGGTGGCCATCCGAGGCCCACGACCGCTCGTCGTGGCCGAGCGCGTCGACGGCGACCCGCGACGCGCCGTGCGCGCGCACCCATGCGGTCGGCTGGCTCTCGCCCTCCGTCTCGTGCCGCGCCACGACCATCCGCTTGCCGAAGGCCTGCAGACGCGTGTAGCGCTCGTCCTCGACGTCGAAGTCGTCGATCCGCGTGCCGTCGGGCAGCGCGTCGCCCGCGATGCGCACGCGGTCGAGGGGCGGATGCCACGAGATGCCCGGCACCCACATCCCGCCGATCGCGCCCGGCCAGTCGGGGTAGTCGCGCAGCGAGGAGAGCGCCGCGTGCACGGCGATGACGCCGATCCCGCGCTCGAGCGCGGCATGCAGGCCGTCGACGGAGGCCCCGGGGAGCGGCTCGGTCGTCTCGGATCGCCACGGGTCGCCCGCGTTCACGACGAGCAGGCCGACGCCCTCGAGCCGGGTCATCGCGCCGTCGACGTCCTCGTCGATCTCGACGTCGAAGCCCGCGTCGCGCAGGACATCCGCGATGAGCGGGCTGGTCTTCGTGTACGGATGCCAGGGGTCGGCGTAGCGGCCCGTTCCGGTGGCGATGAGCGCGCGCATGGGTCTCCTTCGTGTCCAGCCCGATGCTATCGGCCCGCCCAGGTCAGAGCAGAGAGCTCACCGTGTCTCACTCGCCGCGGGAATGGCGGCGGGATTCCCGCGGCGAGTGAGACATGCAGAGGGGGCAGAAGACCCGGGGGTCAGAGGGTCAGAACACGATGGTGTGGTTGCCGTGGCGGATGACCCGGTCCTGGGCGTGCCAGAGCACGGCGCGCGAGAGGACCGCGCGCTCGACGTCGGCTCCGCGGCGGCGGAGGTCGTCGGCCGAATCGGCGTGCGTCACCCGCACGACGTCCTGCTCGATGATCGGACCCTCGTCGAGGTCCTCGGTCACGTAGTGGCTCGTCGCGCCGATGAGCTTGACGCCGCGCTCCTTCGCCTTGCGGTACGGATTCGCCCCGATGAAGGCCGGCAGGAACGAGTGGTGGATGTTGATCACGGGCACGCCGACCTGCTCAAGGAAGTCGCTCGAGAGGATCTGCATGTACCGAGCGAGCACGACGAAGTCGACGTTGCCCTTCAGCAGCCGGATGATCTCGGCCTCGGACTGCGACTTGTCCGGCCCCGCCTGCGACGGCACGTGGAAGAACGGCACACCGAACGAGCGGACGTCCTCGGCGGTCGTCGTGTGGTTCGCGATGACCATCGGGATGCTCACCGGCAGCTCGCCGCGACGATGGCGCCAGAGCAGGTCGAGCAGGCAGTGGTCGTCCTTGGAGGCGAGGATGGCCATCCGCTTCGGGATCGACAGATCGTTGAGCGTCCAGTTCATGCCGAGCGGCGCGAGCGTCGCGGTGAGATCGGCCTCGATCTCGTCCTTCGCGACCGGGAAGTTGGGGCGGTGGAACACGACGCGCTGGAAGAACTTCCCGCCCTCGGGGTCGGTCGAGTGCTGATCGAGCGACACGATGTTGCCCTGGTTGCGCGCGATGAGCGCGGCGATCGCGGCCACGACTCCCGACTGGTCGGGGCCGTCGACGATGAGGCAGGCGTGGTCGATCAGTTCTTCCCTCTGGGGCGTCATGCCCTCCATTCTCTCAGCGCCTCTCCGGCCATCCGTGCAGCGGCGACTCGCCGGATCCGCTACCGTGCCTTAGGTTAGCCAAGCCTAAGTAACAGACGAGCATGGAGGATCACGCGAATGGCACGAGTTCTGCCGGAGACGAGCGGGAGCGCCGCGGGGGAGACAGCCGGTGCGACCGCGCTGCTGACGGATCGGACCGCGGACGAGTACGCGCGGCTGGTGCACGGCGTCGTCGACGCCGTCGCGGCGCGGTTCCGGATGACGACCGCCCCGTCCTCGGGTGCCGAGCGGCGGGAGCTCGAGGCGCTCGTCGACGCCGTCGCGCTCGACGACGACGGCATCGGCAGCGCGGCGGCCCTCCGCGAGGCCGACGAGCTCTACGCGCAGCACGCGGTCTGGTTCCACCACCCGGCCTACGCCGCGCACCTCAACTGCCCGGTCGTCCTCCCGGCCGTCGCCGCCGAGGCGATGCTCGCGGCGATCAACACCTCGGTCGACACGTACGACCAGTCGCTCGTCGCGACGCTCATGGAGCGGCGCCTCGTCGCCTGGACGGCGGAGCGGATCGGGTTCGCCGACGGCGACGGGATCTTCACCTCGGGCGGCACGCAGTCGAACCTGCAGGCGCTCTTCCTCGCGCGGGAGAAGGCGCTGCGCGGGGTCGACGACCGCGGACGCGCGATGGCGCGGCTGCGCGTGCTCACGACCGCCGCGAGTCACTTCTCCGTCGCCCGGTCCGCGCACCTTCTCGGGCTCTCGGCCGACGCGGTCGTGCCGGTCGGGGTCGACGCGGACGGGCGGATGGATCCCGCGGCGCTCGCACGGGCGCTCGCGGAGACGACGGGCGCGGGCGGGGTCGTCATGGCCGTCGTCGTCACCGCGGGCACGACCGACCGCGGCATCGTCGACCCCATCCGTCCGGCGGCAGGTCTGTGCGATGCGTACGGCGTGTGGCTGCACGTCGACGCCGCGTACGGCGGGGGCCTGCTCGTGTCGCCCACACGGCGCGGGCTGCTGGACGGGATCGAGCGCGCGAGCTCGGTCACGGTCGACTTCCACAAGACGTTCTTCCAGCCGGTGTCCTCGAGCGCGCTCATCGTGCGCGAGGCGACCGACCTCCTCGCCGCCGCGTGGCACGCCGACTACCTGAACCCCGCCGAGGAGGCGCGGGCCGACGACGCCGACCCGAACCAGGTCGACCGCTCGCTGCAGACCACGCGGCGCTTCGACGCGCTCAAGCTGTGGACGACCCTGCGCGCGCTGGGCCCCGACCGGGTGGGGCGGATGTTCGACGACGTCTGCGCGCTGGCCCGCCGTGTGCGCGAGCGCCTCGACGCCGACCCCGAGCTGCGCCCCGTCGGCACGACCGATCTCAGCACGGTGCTGTTCCGCTACCAGCCGGATGGCGTCGACGACGCGACCGCGGACCGGCTCGTCCCGCTCGTGCGCCGCGTGCTCTTCCAGTCGGGCCGCGCCATGGTCGCCCGGACGGTCATCGACGGCGTCCCGTGTCTCAAGCTGACGCTGCTGAACCCCGCCGCCACTCTGGCGGACATCGAGGCCGTGCTCGACCTCGTGCGCGCGACGGCGCACGGGCTCCTCGCGGGCGACGCCCTCGCGACGCGCGACGATCCGCCGTGCCGCGACGTCCATCCGCGCCTCCCGCGCCTGACCGCCGAGGAGGACGGCCGATGAGCGCGGTCCGCGATCTCGTCGGGATCGGCATCGGCCCGTTCGGACTCGGGCTCGCCGCCCTCGCGCAGCCGCTGCCCGACGTCGATGCCGTCTTCCTCGACCAGGCCGACGGCTTCCGGTGGCATCCGGGCATGATGATCGACGGCGCGACCATCCAGGTGCCGTTCCTCGCGGACCTCGTGACGATGGCCGACCCGACCTCGCCCTACTCGTTCCTCGCGTTCCTGAAGGCGACGGGGCGGCTCTACCCGTTCTACATCCGCGAGTCCTTCTATCCGCTGCGCTCGGAGTACGACGCCTACTGCCGCTGGGTCGCGGCGCAGCTGCCGACGCTGCGCTGGCGTCGCCGTGTCGTCGCCGTGGAGGAGGCCGGAGACCTCCTCCGCGTCCGCGCCGAGGTGCGCGGGCCGGATGGCGGAGTGCGCGGCATCGAGGAGCATCTCGCGCGGCACGTCGTCCTGGCCGTCGGCACGCGGCCCGTGCTGCCGTCGGCTCTCCAGGGGCTGTCCGGCGCGGGCGCAGGCCCGGTCGTCCACTCCGCCGAGTACCTCCCGAACCGCGCAGCGCTCCTCGCGAGCGGCGCGGTGACGGTCGTCGGCAGCGGGCAGTCCGCCGCCGAGGTCTACCGCGACCTGCTCGAGGCGCGCGATGGGCGGGTGGACTGGGTCACGCGCTCGCCGCGGTTCTTCCCGATGGAGTACACCAAGCTCACGCTCGAGATGACGTCGCCCGAGTACACCGACCACTACCGCTCCCTTCCCGAGGAGCTGCGCGAGCGTCTCGGCCGCGAGCAGCGCGGGCTCTACAAGGGCATCAGCGCGGACCTCGTCGACGAGATCTACGACACCCTCTACCGGCTGTCGAGCGCGGACGGCACGGTGCCGTCGACGCTGCTCACCGACACCGAGGTCGTCGACGCGCGCCATGACGTCGAGACGGGCGATCACGTGCTCACCCTGCGCCACGCGCAGCTCGATCGGACGCACGAGCACCGCACGAGGGCCGTGGTCGCCGCAACCGGCTACCGCGCCGAGGTCCCCGACTTCCTCGACCCGGTCGCGCATCGCGTGCGCAGGGATCGCCGCGGCCGCCTCGACGTCGCGCGGACGTACGCCGTCGACGACGCCGAGCGCATCCACGTCGTCGGGGGCGAGGAGCACACGCACGGCGTGACGGCGCCCGACCTCGGCTTCGGGCCCTGGCGGGCGTCGGTCGTGCTCGCCGCCATCACGGGCCGTGAGCCGTACCCGATCGAGCGGCGGATCGCCTTCCAGACCTTCGGCGTCCCCGGTGACGGCGCGGCGACGGATGGCGCGGCGCGCGTGCTCGAGGAGGCGGCGCGATGAGCGCGACGGCTGTCTCCGCCCGGCTCGCCGTCGAGATCGAGCCGATCGACCCCGCGCGCGACGCAGCGCGCCTGCAGCGGTGGCTCGCGCATCCGCGCTCGCGCTTCTGGGAGATGGCGGACCTCGACGTCGCGCAGGTCCGCGCGTACCTCGAGACGATCGCGGTTGACGCGAGGCACGGCGGATGGCTCGGGCGCGTCGACGGGGAGGCCGCGTTCTACGTCGAGACCTACGAGCCCGGCACGCTGCTCCCGCCGGACGTGTTCCGCGCCGAGCCCGGCGACATCGGCATGCATCTCCTCATCGCGCCGCCTGCGGGCGACCCGACGACGGGCTTCACGTCGGCGGTCATGCGCGGGGTGATGCGCTTCTGCCTCGGCACGGCGCAGGAGCGCGGACTCGGCCGGAGCCGGGTCGTCGTCGAGCCCGACGTGCGCAACGAGCCGATCCTCGCGAAGAACGCCGCAGCGGGCTTCCGGGTGCTCGGGGAGGTCGACCTCCTCGCGGAGGGGCGGGTCAAGCGCGCCGCGCTCAGCGTCTGCACGCGCGACGACTTCGCGGCGAGCCCGCTGGGCGCCGGTTGGGCGGGGGAGCGCTCGCCGCTGCCGCACCTCACCGCCGACCTGGCGGCGCAGGCGCATCGGCACCTCGTCGTGAAGGCGCTCTCGGAGCTCTCCCACGAGCGGCTCATCGCGCCGACGCCGCTCGCGGACGGGCGGTGGGAGGTAGCCGAGGGCGACGTGCGCTACACCTTCCGCGCCCGCCTGCTCCCCCTCGAGCACTGGGCGATCGACCCCGCGAGCGTGCGGCGCGAGCGCGACGGCGCCGAGCTCGAGCTCGACGTGCTCGAGCTGATCCTCGAGCTCCAGCCGCGCCTGGGCATCCCCGATCAGCTCCTGTCGGTGTACCTCGAGGAGCTCTCGTCGACGCTCGCGAGCGCGGCCGGCAAGCGTCTGCGCGCTCTCGAGGGCGCGGCGCCCACCGCCGAGGGCCTGCTCGAGGCGAGCTTCCCCGAGACGGAGGCGGCGATGACGGAAGGGCATCCGGGGTTCCTCGCGAACAACGGGCGCATCGGGTTCTCCCACGCGGACTGGAGCGCGTACGCGCCCGAGAACGGCCGCCGCACGCGCCTCGTGTGGGTCGCGGCTGCCCGCGAGCACACGCACCTGTCGCTCGGGCGCGGTCTCGACGAGGCGACGCACCTCGAGCAGGCGCTCACGGCCGACGAGCGGCGCGCCTTCGCGGAGCGCCTCGCCGACGCGGGGCACGACCCCGCGGGCTTCCATCTCCTCCCGCTCCACCCCTGGCAGGCGGAGCACCGTCTCCCGGTCACCTTCGCCGCGGACGTCGCGCGCGGTCACCTCGTCCTCCTCGGGCGGAGCGCCGACGAGTACCAGGCGCAGCAGTCCATCCGGACGTTCCTCAACCTCACGCGACCCGGCGCTCCCTATGTGAAGGTGGCCCTGGCCATCCAGAACATGGGCTTCCTGCGCGGGCTCTCGCCCGCGTACATGCGCGACACCCCCGCGATCAACGACTGGGTCGCCGACACCGTCGCGTCGGACGCGACCTTCGCGGAGGCCGGCTTCGCCGTGCTGCGCGAGCGTGCGGCGATCGGGTACACGGGCGACGTCTACCACCGCACGCCGACCCCGAACCCCCACCGGAAGATGCTCGCGGCGCTGTGGCGCGAGAGCCCCGTGCCGCTCATCGGCCCGGGGGAGCGGCTCGTCACGATGGCCGCCCTGCTCCACCGCGATCACGAGGGCTCCGCCTACGCGACGACTCTCATCCGGGCGTCGGGTCGATCGCCCGAGGAGTGGCTGCGGGCCTACCTCCACGCGTACCTGCGGCCGCTCGTGCACGGCGTGCTCGGCCACGATCTCGCGTTCATGCCGCACGGCGAGAACCTCATCCTCGTGCTGCGCGAGCATACCGTCGCGCGCGCGTTCATGAAGGACATCGGCGAGGAGGTCGCCGTGCTCGGTCCGCGCGGCCTGCCGCCGGAGGTCGAGCGCATCCGCGCCGAGGCGCCGGGGAGCGAGAAGGCCCTCGCGATCTTCACCGACGTGTTCGACGGCGTCCTGCGGCACCTCGCGGCGATCCTCGATGCGGACGGGCTCCTTCCTGCCCCGTCGTTCTGGCGGCTCGTGGCCGAATGCCTCGACCGCTACGAGGGCGACCATCCCGACCTCGCGCGCGGGCTCGCGGGCGACGTCGACCTGAGGGCCGGGTCCTTCGCGCACTCGTGCCTCAACCGCCTCCAGCTGCGCAACACGCTCCAGATGGTCGACCTCGCCAACCAGGCGGAGTCGCTGCTGTACGCGGGCGAGATGCCGAACCCGGTCGCGCGCGTCTGATCGTCACGCGAGGGAGGGGACTGCACGGGCCCCTCCCTCCCGTGACGGGCCGTTCCCAGGGGCGGGTTCCCTAGACTGGACGTGTCCCTTCGCACGCACGAGGTCCCATCACCATGCCCGCACGTCAGCCGTTCGCCCCGAGCACGCGCCACGTCCAGCTGCTGCGCGCGCTCATCGCGGCGCTGGCGGCCCTCATGGTGACCTTCTCGCCCGATCACTCGGCCGCGGTCGGGCTCTCGGTCTTCAGCGGGTGGGCGATCGCGACCGCCGTCGTGCTGGGGCTCGGCACCTGGATGGTCACGCCCGCGGGGCAGCGCGTCCTGCCTGCCCTGCTGGCCTTCGCGCACCTCTTCGCCGGCATGGCCGCGGGCATCACGAGCCTGCGCGGCCCCGCTCTCTACTTCGTCGTCATCCCCGTGTGGGCGCTCGTCGCAGGAGCGCTCGAGACGGGCCTCGGCGTCGCCCAGCGCCGCCGTGGCGAGAGGATCGTCGCGCGCGACACCCTCACGATCGGCGTGCTGACCCTCGTCGTCGGCGCGGCGACGCTGCTCGTGCCCTCGGGATACGCGCTCGACTACTTCATCGAGGACGCCGGACGCACCTTCACCCTCACCGGCGAGATCATCGCGGTCGGCCTCTTCGGTGGCTACGCGGCGATCGTCGCGGTGTTCCTCGCGATCGCCGGGTTCTCGCCCGCGTCGCCGTCCGCCGCGTCGGCGGAGACCGCAGCACCCATCAGCGGGGGCGACCCCCGCACCTCGGAGGACCGTCCGTGACCGACAAGCCCACCCGACGCGCGCTCATGCGCCCTGTCCAGCTGCTCGCGATCGCCTTCGGGTCGGCCGTGTTCGCGCTGCTCGTGGGCGCCATGTCGATGGGGGCGTTCACGCAGCAGCCCATCGAGGTCATCTCCCAGGCGTGGACGGTCGCCTCGATCATCGCGGGCATCGTCTTCATCGTCGTGCTGCTCGTCGTCGCGATGCTGCTCCTCGTGGTCGACCCGGCCGACGTGACGAAGACGATCGACCGCCCCGTGCTCCTCCCCGACGAGGACGAGCCGGAGGCGAAGTAGCCCCGCGCCCCGCGCCACTGCCGAGCGCAGGAGAATCGCGCGGCAGCAGGACGTCGTCGCCGAATCCATCCTGCTGCGGGCGGATTCTCCTGCTCTGGCGCGCGGTCCGCGTGCTCAGAACCGGGACGAGCTGCCGGAGCCTGAGAAGCTCCCGCCGCTCGAGCCGTACCCGGTCGCGCTGCCGCCGCTCGAGAACGAGGACGACGACGCGGCGCTGCGGTCGCTCTCGACCTGCGTGACGCCGGCCGAGTAGCCGGCGCTGAAGGCCACGGGGCTCCAGTACTGCCCCGGCGTCGACACCGTGTCGAGGATCGAGCCCGTGCGGGCGCGGCTCGTCTGGCGCTCGCGCTCGAGCTCGGCCTCCATCGCCTCGCGCTCCGAGTCGGCTTGCGCGAACGCCGCGATGAGGGCGCGCGAGTGATCGGCGAGCAGGTCCGAGAGCCGCGCGCGCAGCGCCTCCAGCGCCGCGAGCGCATCGCCCGGTTCGAGGGAGCCTGCGCGCAGTCCGGCGCCGAGCCGCTCGAGCTCGGCCTCGGCCTCCGCCCGGAAGGCCGTGAGCGCGTGGGCGGTCGCGAGCTCAGCCGCCGCGGGGTCCTCCACGAGCGCCGTGATCCCCGCGAGGTCCTCGCGCACCGGATCGACCTGCGCAGCCCACGCGCGCTCCCACGTGTAGGACTTCGTGAGGAGCGCCGCGGCGTGCACGATCGCGTCGTCGACGAAGTCCATCTCGGCCGTCTCGTCGGCGAACCGGCGTGCGGCCTCCACGGCGCCGGCGCGCGAGCGCTCCTTCTTCGTGAGCGCCTCGATGCGGCGCTGCTCCTCGAGGGCACGGTGGTAGCGGGCCGAGAAGTCGTGGAAGCGCTGGTCGAGCCGCTGCGCGTACGGCGAGTCCGACGGCAGCGTGCGCGCCGCGAGCTCGGTCGTCTCGAGGTCCATCGTCACGCGGGTGAGATGCTCGCCGCCGCGCGCGAGCGCCGCCGCGACCTTCTCACGGCGGCTCGCGCGGACGCCGAGGGCGATGAGCCACGCGCCCACAGCCGCACCCCCGCCCACCCAGCCTGTGACGATGACGGCGGGCGCGGCGTACCAGGGGCGCTCGATGATCCCCGCGGCGGCCTCGACGCCGTCGATCACCCCGCCCGTCCAGTCGCCCGCGCGGAACGCGTCCTTCGTCGCGTCCTGGATGGCCGCCTGGTCGTCGAGCGACACGGCGCGGTCCTCGCCGAAGTACGTCCCGACCTGTCGGCCCTCGGGGTCGAGAGCGAGGAGGAACAGCCCGTCGGCCCACTTCTGGCCGTCGTCGGTGATCCACTCGGGATGGCTCTCGCGCGCGTACGCGAGGACGCGCTCGTTCATCTCATCGGAGGCCTCGCCCTCGTAGGTGTAGATCGCGACGGTGGTGGGCGCGTAGAAGTCGATCTCGTCGAGCGCGTCCTCGAGCTGCGGCAGGTAGAGGCGACCGGCGGTGTCCTCGACGACGAGGTCGCCGTCGTCGAGGGAGACGGCCTGCGCTGCCGTCGCGCCGCCGAGCGCGGTCAGGGCGGGGATGGCGGTCGCGACCGCCGCGCGCATCCATCGGGACATGGGACCTCCCCGGTCGTCGTCGTGACCACCCTAGGCGCGCGTCCCGGCCGCGCGGATCCGCCGCACGACGGAGGTCAGCACCCCTGCGCGAGATCCTCCGGGGCCGTCACCGCGACGTCCTCGCCCCATCCCGCGAACGAGAAGCGGCCGTCGCCGGAGCCATCTCCCGCGAGGAACTCGAGAGGGAGCGGCGCGCCCACGGCGGCGACGGTCAGGTGACCGGTCGGGCTCTCGCTGCCGCCCATCACGAGCTCGGCCGTCTCGGCGCCGGCCGCGGGCGGCATGACGGCGACCTCCTCGGCGCTGCGCAGGAGCTGCTCGACGAGCAGCGACGGATCCAGCAGCGGCTGCCAGTCGTCGAGCGCGCTCGCGGAGGCGAGGCACACGAAGCCGTCCCGCGCCGCCGCGAGCCCGCTTCGCTGGGCGAACGCGTCGTTGCCGCGGACGTACGCGGCGCCCTCGGCGACGACGACGTCGAGCGCGAGGTCGCCGGCCGCGAGGCTCGCCTCGTACGACTCGGGGTCGCCCGCGAACGTCACCGACACCGTCCGGCCGGGCGAGGGCGGCGTCTCGGGATCGTCGTGCACGACGAGCTCGGTGTACGACCCCTCGTAGCGCACGTCGCCCGCGGCGCGCACCGCCTCCGCGATCTCCGCGATCGCCTGCTCTCCGGGGATGAGCCAGAGTCCGTTCCCCGGGTGCGCGGGGTCGTAGGCGCCGAGGTCCACGCCCTCGAGCGGCTCCGCCTCGACGCCCGCGGCGCCCGAGCAGCCGGCGAGCGCGAACGCAGTCGCCGTGAGCACGAGGGCGGCGGAGGGCCGTCTCATCGCTTCGCCTGCGCCACGCACACGCTCTGCGCGCCCTCGCGGGCGAGGGCCGCCGCGTCGAGCGCGACCGGCTGGTCGGCGAAGGCTGCTGCGCGCACGACGAAGCACGTGTCGCTCTCGAACGCGCCCGTCGACTGCGGCAGCCAGACCTCGGTGCTCTCGATCACGAACTGGCTGAGGTCGGTCGCCGTGCCACCGCCGTGCACGGCGTAGACCGAGTACGCCGCGTCGGGCCCTTCCCAGTCGAGGTGGGCGTTGCCGTCCTGCACGGTGAGCGCGATGTCCGAGACGACGACGTCGCTCGAGAGCATCGCGCTGACGACCATCCACGCGGCCATCCCGAGCATCGCGAGGATCGTGAGGATGGCCGAGACGAGGAACGCGGGGTGCCGCCACCACCGCTTGGGGCGCTGCTGGCGCGCGGTCAGCTCGGGGAGCGGCCATCCGCCGCGGCCGAGTGGCGGCTTCGGGCCGTCGGCGCGCAGGCGCGTCTGCCCGGCGTCGGTTCCGATCGCGGGCGGCGGGGCTGCGGATGGCGCGTTCATGGGGTCCCGTCGATTCTCGCGCACGACCGGATGGGCGGAGGTGGGGAGTACTGCCCCCAACGACACCGGGCAGCCCGACCTAGCATGGGAAGCCGCCGCGTCCGCGCGCGGCGAGGCGACGGAGAGGAGCGACGCATGCGCCGCAGCCTCGCCGTCCTCGCGCTCGCCGCGGCCTCTGCCGCGAGCCTCGTCGCGCCGGCCGCCGCCTACAGCGGGCCGAACGCGATCGCCATCCCGTATCTCGATGAGAAGGCGGTGAACACGCCGGAGGGCTGGACCGTGACGGACTGCGCGCCCGTGCTGGCCGCGTCCGACCTCGTCGTCGCGTGCGCGGCAGACGGGTTCCTCCTGCGCGCGGAGGAGTACGACCCCGACTACGGCAGCGACATCGTGCCGGTGCCCATGACGAACGGGCGCACGACGACGACCATGGAGTACGTCGTGTCTCTCGAGGCGCCCGAGGCTCCGTCGGTCCCGTCGGCCGCCTACCCGCATCCGGTCGCGGCCGGCGGCACCCTGCTCCTCCCCGTGAGCGACCTGGGGGCGACGTGCCTCGTCTGCGGGGGAGGCGGTCGCCTGGAGGTCTTCTCCGTCTCGCCGTCCGATGTCGCCGAGGTCACGGCCACGGAGACGCACCTCGTGATCCGCCCGAAGGCCTCGTTCGACGGCCCGCTCGAGGTCACGGTGCGGATGGCCGACCAGTACGGCACCTGGTCGGAGCCCGCGACCATCACGGTGCCGGTGTACCGCGCCGAGCGGCCGCCCGTGGCGCAGTCCGTACATGCGCCGCTCACGCCCGGGGAGGTCTCCGAGTTCGATCTCGCGGGGCTCGTGGCGACCGAACCGGGTGCGCGTCTGTCTCTCGTCTCGTGCGGCGACGCGGTGCACGGGACGGTGGTGTGCGGCGCCGACGGCATCGCGCGCTATCTGCCCCGCGACGGCGCGCGCGCCGATCAGTTCAGCTTCCACATCGCGCAGGGCGGCGCGCAGGCGACCGGCTCCGTGACGCTCGCGCTCCCCGACGGCGACCTGCCCACGGAGGGCCTCGTGTCCGCCCAGCCGGTCGAGCCCGCGGAGCGGGTGCCGCGCGCCGAGCTCGAGGCCGCGCAGCAGGCGCAGCGCGACAAGGAGGTCGAGGCCGCGGAGGCGCGCGGCGAGGAGCCGCCGGCAGAGGACGAGGACGTCGAGCTCGTCGGCCTGCGCGTGCCCCTGCGGCTCGCGCCGGCGACGCCCGTGGAATCGGAGCGCTCCGCGGGCGTCTTCCGACCGCTCGGCGCGCTGCTCGACCGGGTGGGCGCCCGATGACCCCGAAGACCCCGAACGACCGAGAGGACGCGAGCCGATGAGCGTGCGCCTGACCCTGCAGACGACGCCCGCGCAGGCCGATTCCTGGCTGCTCGACGTCGACGAGGCGACGACCGTCGGCGAGGTCGCCGAGTCGCTCGGCGTGAGCCCGCAGCTGCTCGCGGGCGGCGCAGACCCGGCGACGCCGCTCGCCGGGGCCGGTCTGCTCTCCGGCGCGGTCATCCCCGACCGGGCTGCGCCCGAGCCCGACCCGCGCACCGTGCGCCTGGAGATCGTCGGCGGTCCGTTCGCGGGCCAGACCGTCCCCGTCGAGCGCGGGCAGGCGCTCACCGTCGGCTCGGGCGAGGGCGACGACGTGCGCGTCGCCGACCCGGCGCTCGCACCCGCCCATCTGACGATCCAGATCGCCCTCGGCGGGCCATCCGACCCCCTCCTCGCGACGATCACCCCGGTGGCCGGGGCGAAGACGCTCGTCAACGACGTCGCGATCACCGCGCCCGAGCGCATCGTGCCGGCCGACCTCGTCCAGATCGGCAGCCTCGTGCTCCGCATCGGCATGGCGCCGCACGCCGACGCCGACCTCACCGACACGATCGGGGGCCGAGGATTCAACCGCCCGTCGCGCGTCCCCGCGCGCGCCGTGCAGCCGTCCATCCAGCTCCCGGGCGACAAGCCGGACGACCCCGATCAGTCGCCTCTGCCGTGGCTGTCGGCCGTCATCCCCGTCGTGCTCGGCGTGACCATGGCCATCCTCTTCCAGCGGCCCGTCATGCTGCTCATGGCCGCGGCGAGCCCGATCATGGTGATCGGCTCGTTCCTCACGCAGCGCAAGCTCGCGCAGAAGAAGGGGCTGAAGACCGAGCAGCAGTGGATCGACGAGGTCCGCGTCGCGGGCGAGCGCATCCGCGATCTCGTCAAGCGCCAGCGCCTGGCGGCCTGGTACCGGCTGCCCGACCCCGTGGTCGTTCGCGACATCGTCCTGCGCCCGCTCTCGCGTCTGTGGGAGCGGCGCAAGGCCGACGACGACGCCATGGCGCTGCGCGTGGGCGTGACCGAGATCGACCTCGACGTGCGCTTCGAGGGCGGCGGCCGCGACCGCGGCGCCGAGCAGCGCGTCGGCGTCGGGCCCGCGCCCGTGGCCGTCGACTGCCGCGCGGGCGTCGTGGGCGTGGCGGGGCCGGCCGACGCCGTGCGGTCGCTCGCGCGCTCGATGGTGCTGTCGTTCGCGGCCCTGCGCAGCCCCCGCGACGCCGAGGTCATCGTGCTGTGCGACGACGGCGCGGAGGCCGAGTGGGGGTGGACGAGCTGGCTCCCGCACGCGCACACCGCCGAGCACGTGCCCGCCCTCATCGGCAACGACGACGACACGCGCCGCGAGCGGCTGCGGGAGATCGCCGTCGCCCTCGACGTGCGCATGCGGATGGCCGGCCAGCGCGGCTACGAGGCGCCCACCGACGTGCTCGTGGTCGTCGACGGGGCGCGCCGCTTCCGCATGCTGCCCGGCATGGTGCCGCTGCTCGAGCACGGAGCGCAGCACGGCATCCACGTCCTCGCGCTCGACAGCGACCGGTCGCGCCTGCCCGAGGAGGCGACGAGCGTCGTGGTCGTCGACCCGTCTGATCCGTCGATGGCGTCGCTCGAGCGCCCGGGCGGCTACTTCCCGTCGGTGCTGCTCGACGGCGTCTCGGTGCCGCAGTGCGAGCGGATGGCCAGGGCGCTGTGCTCGCTCGAGCACGTCTCGGGGGTGGGCGACGAGGCGATGCTGCCGACGAGCGTGCGGATGGTCGACCTCCTCGGGATCGACCTCGAGGATCCGTCGCCGCTCGTGCGCCGCTGGAACGCGCAGCCGCGCAACACCTACGTCGTGGTCGGCGCGAACGCCGACGGGGAGTTCGCGCTCGACATCTCGCGCGACGGCCCGCACGCCCTCGTGGCGGGAACGACCGGATCGGGCAAGTCGGAGTTCCTGCAGGCGCTCGTCGTGGGCCTCGCGATGGCCAACCGTCCGGACGCGCTCAACTTCGTGCTCATCGACTACAAGGGCGGGTCGGCGTTCGCCGACTGCGAGCGCCTGCCGCACACCGTCGGCATGGTCACGAACCTCGACGCGCGCGAGACCGAGCGCGCGCTCGCGTCGCTCGACGCCGAGCTCAAGCGCCGCGAGCAGGTGCTCCGCGAGATGGGCGCGAAGGACGTGGACGCCGCGTGGGCGAAGGATGCCGAGACGGCAGCCCGCCGCGGCCTCGCGCGCCTCATGCTCGTGATCGACGAGTTCGCCGAGCTCCGCACCGAGCTGCCGGAGTTCATCGACGGCCTCGTGCGGATCGCCCGCGTCGGCCGCTCGCTCGGCGTCAACCTCGTGCTGGCGACCCAGCGGCCATCCGGTGTCGTCACGCCCGAGATGCAGTCGAACATCAACCTCCGCGTCGCCCTGCGCGTGACCGATCGCAACGACTCGTCCGACGTGCTCGGCTCGGGCGAGGCCGCGCTCATCAGCCCGTCGACCCCCGGGCGCGGCTTCGTGCGCCTGGGGCCGTCGGCGGCGCCGATGGGCTTCCAGACGGCGCGCGTCGCAGGCATCCGCCCCGGCGCTGTGCGCACGACGAAGGTGCTGCCGCCCAAGGCGCCGATCACGTGGGATGCGCTCGGCTTCCCCGTGAAGTACCCGCCCGCTGCCGCGCACGCCGAGAACCACGACCACGACGACACGGATCTGCGCGCGCTCGTGAACCTCATCACGGCCGCATCCGACCAGCTCGGCATCGCGAAGAACCCGAGCCCGTGGCTCGTCCCGCTGCCGGTGACGCTGCCGATCGAGCGGTTCGAGGGGGAGGCGCTGCGGGAGACCGAGATCATCCTCGGCCTGGAGGACGTGCCGAAGGCCCAGGCGCAGCGCACCCTCACGTGGGACATCGCGACCGGCTCGCACCTGCTCTTCGCGGGCGGGGCCCTGTCGGGTCGCACGACGGCGCTGCGCACCGTGCTCGCGCAGGTGGTCGAGCGGGTCGACCCGGGCGACGTGCACCTCTACATCGCCGACTTCGGCAACGGCGCCCTCCTGCCGCTCGCGGACGCCCCGCACTGCGGCGCGGTCGTCACCCAGCTCGACAGCGACCGGCTGCCGCGCCTCATGCAGCGTCTCCTCGAGGACCTCCAGCGCCGCCAGACCGTGCTCTCGAGCGCGGGCGTCGGGCACATCTCCGAGCAGCGGCGGAACGCGCCCGAGGCCGCACTGCCCTTCGCGATCGTCGCGGTCGACGGCTGGGAGCGCCTGCTCTCGTCGATGGGCCCCGACCAGCTCCTCGCCTTCCGCGAGCAGTTCATCCGACTCCTGCGAGAGGGCCCCGCCGTGGGCGTGCGCGTCGTGATGACGGGCGACCGCGGCATCTTCGGCGACAAGGTGACGAACTTCGTCGACACGCAGTACGTCCTGCCGGTGCGCGACATCGCGGACTATCGCGCGGCGGGCATCCACGCGAAGGATGTCCCGACCGATCTCCCGCAGGGACGCGTGCTCTTCGGCGCCGAGGCGGCGGAGGCGCAGCTGGCCGTGCTCGGCCGCGACACGAGCGGCGAGGCCCAGACGACCGCGCTGCGGCGCGTCGTCGAGCGCGTGCGCGACGCGTTCGACGAGCGCGGGGGAGCGACCGGTCCCGAGCCGTTCCGCGTCGACCCGCTGCCGAAGTACATCGCGCTGTCGGCCGTGCGCGACCTGCCCGTGGCGGAGGGCGACGACCCCGACGGCATCGTCGTCGCGGTCGGCGGCGACCGACTCGCGCGCTGCACGCTCACGTGGCCGGGCGACGGCGGCTTCGTCGTCTCGGGCACGCGGCGCTCGGGGCGCTCGTCGACGCTCGCCGTCATCCTGCGCCAGCTCGCCGAGCGCGGCGACCACGCGGTGGTCGTCGCCCCCCGGCCCTCGCCGCTCAGCGAGCTCGCGCGCGACGTGGGTGTGCCGGTCATCGAGAACACGGCACTCACCCCGCTCGAGCTCGACGAGGTGCTCGCGCCCTTCCCCGGGGTCGTGACGTTCGTGGTCGACGACGTCGAGCAGCTCAAGAACGCCCCGCTCGACCACGCCCTCACGGGCGTGCGGCACCGTGCCGTCTTCATCGTGGCCGTCGACGCCGAGTCGACGTCGACCCTCTTCGGCGGTCCGTTCGTCGAGGCCAAGCGCTCGCGGCGCGCGATCGTGCTCCGCCCGGAGGCCGCGCTCTACGGCACCCAGGCCGCGGGAGCGGCCATCCCGAAGTTCATGCTCGGGCAGGTGCCGATCGGCGGCGGGGTGCTCTCCACTCCCCGCGGCTGGCTGCCCGTCCGCGTTCCCGACATCCGCCAGTGAGGAGCTGACATGGCATCGGCACGCTGCGCGTACTGCGCTGCGACACTCGAACCCAGCAGCATGTACTGCCTCGCGTGCGGGCAGCTCGTCCTCACGACGCGCGCCGACCGCGCCGCCGACGACGGGTGGGAGCCGACGGAGCGCGCGGCGGCTCCGGCACCCGTGCCGCCCGCGGAGCCGGCCGCGGATTCGAGGGCCGCCACCGCGCCATCCGCCCCCGCGTGGACGCCGCCCGACATCGCACCGCCCGCGACCCGTGCCGCGGCCCGGGCGCGCGAGGCGTGGGGCGAGCGGGTCCGACTCGTCTTCTCGACAGGGGAGGACGTCATCGTCTCGGGCAGCGCGGTCATCGGGCGGCGACCCGAGCAGACCGCGGCGACCCTCGGCGCGCAGGCCGTGGAGGTCGCCGACACGACCCGGTCGATGTCGCGCGTGCACCTGTACCTCGAGCTCGAGCGGGGCGTCCTGCGGGCGGGCGACGCCGGTTCCGGAAACGGCTCATCGCTGCGCCGCGGCGACCGGACCATCCCGCTCCCCGTGGGCGAGCAGCGGGTCGAGGTGCGCCCGGGCGACGCCCTCCGCGTCGGCGACGTCGACATCGCGCTGTCGCCCGCCTGAGCCGGTGGTGGGGGTGCGGCTGTTGGGGTCGCAGTTCGCGGCCGTATTCGGCGGTTTGGGGCCGGGAAGTGCGACCGGAGTGGTGGGCGCGGTTGTTGGGGTCGCAGTTCGCGGCCGTGTTCGGCGGTTCAGGGCCGGGAAGTGCGACCCGAGTGGTGGGCGCGGCTGCCGGGGTCGCAGTTCGCGGCCGTGTTCGGCTGTTCAGGGCCGGGAAGTGCGACCGGAGTGGCGGTGCGGCTGTTGGGGTCGCAGTTCGCGGCTGTATTCGGCTGTTCAGGGCCGGGAAGTGCGACCGGAGTGGTGGGAGCGGCTGTCGGGGTCGCACTTTGCGGCTGTATTCGGCGGTTTGGGGCCGGGAAGTGCGACCGGGATCAGGCGCGACGGCCGCCGAGCGCGTCACGCACGCGTCGGACGAGCTCGCGCGGATTCGCCAGCAGCGGTGCGGTGACCTCGACGACCGTCCATCCCGCTGCGCGCAGTGACGCGATGCGCTCCACGTCGCGAGCCCACGAGGCCCCGTGCAGCATCCCGAGGTACTCGATCGCCACGCGCTCGCGGCGGTAGAGCATGTCGACGCAGGCGAGGAATCGTCCGGAATCGTCGAACACGTCGCCGTTGAGCTCCGGCTCCGGCAGTCCGCCGCAGACGAGCTCGAACCGGACGCGCGATTCCTTGGGCGACCAGGCGTCGGGACGGATCCATCCGACCGCCTCGCGCAGCCTGACGATTCCCTGCCACCGGCCGGTCGCGAGCGCGGCCTCGAGCTGCGCGACGGTGGCGAGCGGGGGCCGTCCGGGCGTCGGGCGGCCGACGCCTTCGCGCCAGACCCGGCAGAAGAAGTCGCCGAGGGCGATGAGATCCGGCAGCGGAAGCGTTCCGAGGCCGGCCCAGGTCGTCGCCGGCGAGGTCACGAGCAGGCCGGCGTGCTCGCGGAGCGACGTCATCTTCGCCTGCGCGCGGTGCCGGATGACGCCTCGAGCGCGAGGAAGCGCCGTCGGTCCGATCACACCCACGTGGACGCCGAGGTGCGTCTCGTCCGCGACAGCTCCGTCCGGCGTGAACACGAGGGGCAGCGGCGCGCCCCAGACCGACGCTGCCGTCTCGCGGCAGAAGAAATGCCCCGGGTGCAGGCGATGCGCGTACGCCCTGGCGAGTCGGAGCCGCTGCTGCCGCTGCCGTTCGTAAGGGTCCTCGACCTCGCACGGAGCCAGGTCGACCGTGCGGATGCCGCGAAACGGGCGCCCGAGATCGGCCGCGCGCAGGCGCTTCTCCCCGACGCCCAGCGCGCGTGCGTCGCGCACGGCGAAGGTGTCGCCGAGATCCTGCGGGAGGTTCATCCGGTGCCGGCCCATCTCCTCACCGTCGCACCAGCGCGCCGAGGCGCGTCCGCGCTCTCCACAGCCACCGCGACCTCTGGCTCGCGGTTCACGCGCGTTCCGGTCGCACTTTTCGGCCCCCATCGTCGATTTGGGGCCGCAAACTGCGACCTGGGCGGTGGTGGCGCTCGTCGCGGGGGCGGATCCCGGCGGGTCCCGGGCGGATGCCGGCGCGTCGATGGCGGCGCTGTGCAGAGGGCGTCGAGAGCGTCCGGGAGACGCCCTCGGCGTCGCTGCCGGCGACATCCCCTGCCGCCTGCCCGCCGGCTGCGCCTGGGCACTCCTCCCCACAGACGGATTTCGGGCCCGCGGCTAGCGTGGAGGCGACCCCGATCATCTGGGGTCAGGGGGCACGACTTCACCGCGCAGCGCGGTCACACCACGGAGGAAGAAATGGCAGAGATCAAGGTCACATCCGAGTCGCTCGCCAGCGTCGCGGGACAGCTCTCGAGCGGATCGCAGTCGATCGAGTCGCAGCTGTCGAACCTCAAGTCCCTCGTCGAGGGCCTCATCGCGGGCGACTGGAACGGCCAGGCGTCGCAGAGCTTCAACGAGCTCTACTCGCAGTGGGACCAGGCGGGCATCCAGCTCAAGGAGTCGCTGCAGGGGATCAGCGACCTCCTCAACCAGGCCGCGCTCTCGTACGAGGACAGCGAGTCGGCGATCGCCGCGACGTTCAACGGCTGATCCGTCGCGGTCGTCGGCGTCCGCGCCGACGACCGCGCCTGCGTAGGGGGCTTCCATGGTGCAGTTCAGGGTGCGGGCCGAGTCGCTCGCCGAGGTCGCGGGCCTTCTCGGCTCGGTGATCGCGACGTTCGACGGCAACATCTCGTCGGTCGACTCGCAGGTCCAGAACGCGCTTCAGAACTGGAAGGGCGACGACGCCGAGTCGTTCCGGCAGAACTGGTCGCGGTTCGTCGCCCTCTCCGAGCAGGTGCGCCTGTCGCTGACCGGACTGCAGAACGGCCTCATCTCCGCCGGCGTGAGCTACGACACGACCGAGAGCGGGCTCCGCCAGGGGATGGCGCAGACGGTGCCGAGCGTGCAGGGCCTGCGCAAGCACGCCGTGCAGTTCGAGGAGGGCGTCGCCCGAGGCGAGGCCCGCGCCGAGGACATGGCCGAGTTCTTCGGCCGCGACTACGCGGGCGACGACGAGGTCGAGCGCTTCGGGGGAGGCGCTCTCGGCGGTTCGAAGGGCCGCTACACGGGCGGCGGCTCGGGCGACACCGACGGCGACGGCGACGACGACTCGATCGGCACGACGCCGTTCCTGTCGGACGAGTCGGTCGAGGAGTTGCACGGCGACGACAGCGAGCTCGAGGCGGGCTTCGTCGAGACCGAGGACGGCGTCGTGCAGAAGCCCGAGGACGCCGTCGACGCCGGCGAAGACGCCTCGGACGGCGGCGCAGCAGCGGATGGCGGTGCGCCAGCGGATGGCGGCGCGGGCGCGGGCGAGGACGCCGCCGGGCTCGACGCCCAGGGGCAGCCAGCTCCCGCCGATCTGCCGCCGGCTGCGGACTCGTCGATCCACGGCGACGCCGGGCCCGCCGAGTTCGAGCGGCCCGCGCCGGAGCAGCGCGCCGAGGCCCCATCGCTCGATGCGCCGTCCTTCGAGGCCTTCGTCGGCGAGCAGCGGGTCGAGGCCCCGTCGCTGCAGGCCGAGTCGCTCCGGGCCGAGATGGGCGCCGTGAGCTTCGAGAGCCCGTCGCTGCAGGCCGAGTCGCTGCAGGCCGACGTCGAGCTCTCGTTCGATGACACGCAGGGGGAGCGATGACCGATCAGCAGGCCGATCCCGCCGAGCTCAAGGCGCTCGAGCAGGCGATGACCGAGCTCGTGGGCTACTGCGACGCGCTCCGGAGCGGGGCGTCCGGGTTCGCGTACATGCTCCCGAACGAGTGGCAGGGGCCCGCCATGCAGGCGTTCCTCGGCGCGTTCAACTCCTGGGCGCTCGGCGCCGAGGCCATGCGCCTGAGTGCGGAGGGCCTGCAGAAGCAGGTGCACGCCGCTCAGGTCGCGTACGAGACCTCGGTCGACGCCATGGAGGACTACTGGTCGACCCTCGCGGCGGCTCTGGGATAGGCACGATGTCGAAAGAAGTGAAGATCACCGCGGCCACGATCGAGGCCGACGCCGCCACGTATCGGAACGCCGCGCAGCAGCTCGAATCGGCCGTCTCGGTCGCGAAGGGGTCGCTGAGCGGCGTCGCGGGCATGGCCGGCGACGACAACGCCGCCGAGGACTTCGCCGGCGGCGGCGACGACGGCTATGACGCGACGGCCACGGCCGTGCTCCAGTCGGTCCAGAGCATCGCGAACGGCTACTGGATCATGGCCGCCGCGCTCGAGAACACCGCGCGGATGTACCGCGCCGCGCAGTCTCCCGGTGCGGGTCAGACTCCGACGATCGAGAAGGCGACGGCGACCGAGGTCAAGGATGAGAAGGGCATCGACGCCCCCTCGGCGCTCGGCCCGGGGCTCCCCGGCGTGCTCGGCGAGTTCCAGGAGATCATCGAGTGGGGCCTCCAGCAGGTCGGCGTCGTGATCCCCACGGGCGACGAGGACAAGCTCGCGCGCGGATCGACCGCGTGGATCACCCTCGCGACGACGGTGCGCACCTGCGGCACGACCGCCGACGGCGCGCTCTCGTGGATCGGCGGCATGAGCCTGCCGCAGCAGGCGATGGTCCAGACGTCGCACGACGGCCTCCGCGCCTCCACGACCGCGATCGCCGGCAACGCCGAGAGCCTCGCGACGCGCATCGACGACTTCGTCGAGCAGCTCAAGATCATGCGCGAGCAGCTGAAGGACTTCCTGCAGCAGATGGCGCTCGAGCTCGCCGTGGATCTCGCGATCACGGGCATCCTCGGCGCCCTCACCTTCGGGCTCGGCGCGATCGCGGGCTCCGCCAAGGCCGCCGCGACCGTCGTTCGCTGGGCCATCAAGATCAAGAACCTCATCGACAAGCTGAAGAACGCCCTCCGCGCGATGCGCGGGGCGCGCGGGGTGACGGCACGCGCCGCGCTCGCCGCGGGCCGTGAGGGCCTCCAGTCGGCGATCTCGAGCTCCGTCTCGACGGCGATCATGAACGCCGCGCACGACGAGAACGACCCGTCCTACCAGCAGCAGGATGTCGGCACGGCCTTCATCTCCGCGTTCGCGGGCGGCGCGGTCGCCTCCCCGGTCTCGCGTGGGCTCGGCGGCTCGGGCGGCCCCGGCTTCCGGAGCGGGCTCCGCCAGGTCGGCGGCGAGACGGCGGGCGGTGCACTCGACGGCCTCGCGAGCGGCGCGGTGGATGCCGCGATGAACGGCACCGAGTTCAACCCGCTGAGCGCGGCGGTGGGCGGCATGATCATCGGCGGCGTCATGTCCACCGGCATGCGCGGCGGCACGAGCGCCGTGAACGCGGGCCGGAACGCCCTCGGGCTCAACAACGGGCGCACGGTGACGCCGAACCCGGCCGGCGACACGAGCGGCAACGCCTCGCCGAGCCAGAACGCGGGCACGACGACGAACCTGCCCGACAGCCCGGCCACGGGCGGAAGCGTCGGCGGCGGATCGTCGAACGGCGGCGGCGGGACGGGCCGCACCGACTACGACGGTCCGACCCCCGGCGGCGTGGGCAGCGGCGGCTCGACGACCGCCGGCGGCGGCGGAGCGGGCACGTCGGACTACGACGGCCCGACCCCGGGCGGCGGAGCGGATGGCGGGGGCGCGGGAGGCGACGGCGGTCACGTCGACGTGCCCACCGATGCGAGCCCCGACGCGCCGGCCGAGCTCCCAGGCGACGGCCCCTCGGCCGAGACCCCGGAGAACGGCTCTGCCCCGGAGAACGGTGCGGGCGACAACGGCACGGATGGCACGACGCCCGACGCGACGCAGAGCACCCCGGAGACCACGTCGCCCGACGGCACCACCCCGGAGAGCACCACGCCGGATGGCACGACTCCCGAGGGCGCGACGCCGGATGGCACGACCCCGGAGAGCGCGGCGCCGGATGGCGCGACTCCCGAGGGCGCGACCCCGGAGAGCGCGACGCCGGATGGCACGACTCCCGAGGGCACCACGCCGGATGGCACGACTCCCAAGGGCACCACGCCGGAAGGCACGTCGCCGGAGGGCACGGCCCCGGACGGCACCACGCCGGACAGCACGACTCCCGAGGCCACCACCCCGGAGACCACGGCCCCGGACGGCACAGCCCCCGAGACCACCTCGCCGGAGGCCACGGCCCCGGACGGCACAGCTCCCGAGGCCACCTCGCCGGAGGGCGCGTCGCCGGAGTCGGGCACGCAGACGGATTCTCCGTCGGACGGCTCGGCGGAACACCCTGTGGCCGGCGACTCGGACGCATCGCCCGAGAGCTCGACGGACTCCGCCTCGAACGCAGACGCGGCCTCGCCGCAGGAGAGCTCGACGAGCACCGAGTCGCCCGACTCGAGCACGGACGCCGCTGCGGACAGCGACCAGACGCCCGCTGCCGCGGCCGCCGGTCGTGCATCGACGCGCGAGACGGACGCGGCGCCGGCCGATGCGGATGCCGGGCAGAGCGCGGGCGACGGCGCCGGAACCGAGGCCGCGACCTCGGCCGAGTCCGACGCCGACGCGTCGTCCGACGCCGATGAGTCGTCCCACACCGACGACTCCGGTGACACCGAGGAGTCCCGCGACGGCGAGAGCGACCAGCAGGACGCGGACCAGCAGGACGCGGAGCAGCAGGAGGCCGAGGAGGCTGCCGCGGCCGGAGCGGCTTCCGCCGCCGCGGCGGCGGGCGTTCTGGCCGCCCCGCGCGCGATGCCGTTCCGGGGGGCGGGAGCCGGAACCGGCAGCGTCGCCGGCGGTCATGGTGCGGGTGCCGGCAACGGCTCTTCGTCGTCCAGCGACCCGTCGTCCAGCGACCCGATGAGCTCGCCGGATCAGTTCGGGAACGGGTGGGATCGCGCGCAGAGCCCCGTCGGGTCGAACCCGATCGATCCGGCCTACGGCGACCCGCGGGGGCCGGGCAACAGCGGGCAGCTCGATCCGCGGTACACCCACCCGGGCGCGGTCCGCCCGGACGTCCAGCACCTCGTCACCGACCCCGCTGCCCCGTACGGGCGCGACGACGCCGGCAACCCGCTCTCGCAGGCGGACTGGGAGTCGCGGTACACCGACGCGAACAACCGGCCGGTGTATCCCGGCAACGACGGCGGCGACCCGGGGTCGTATCGGCACATCACCGACCTCGACGTGTTCCACCAGAACTACGGCGGGCAGCTCGATCGCATGGGCGGCCCCCAGGGCGACTACTTCTCGCTTCCGGGCACGCCGTTCGAGGCGCGCGCCCTTCCGCCGGGCAACCTCCGCGCGGACTACACGATCCGCGATCTCGTGAGCCTCCCCCCGGGCGGGCGGATCGAGGTCTCCCGGATCGCGCCGGCCTTCGGGCAGCCGGGCAGCGGCCTGCAGGTGCGCATCCTCGACGGCAGCGGCCGGCCGATGTCGCAGGAGGCTCTCGAGCGCGGCGGCCACCTCCGCGATCCCGATGCCCCGGACGCGTCCGACGGATCGAGCACGCGGAACGGCGCCGCGACCGGACACGACGCGGACGCCTCGGATGGCCCTGCGGACGCCGCGGACGGCGCCGCGGACGCCTCGGATGGCGCTGCGGACGCGGACGAGACGGGTGCGGCCTCCGGCGACCAGCCCGCGACCCAGGAGGGCGAGCGCGACCCGCGGTCGCCCTCGCCCGAGGACAGCCCCGAGCAGATCCGCGACAAGATCGACGAGGCGCTGGGGCAGTCGAACACGGGCTACGACCCGTACGACCTCTCGAACGGGTACGCCGAGAACTGCGGGAACGTCGCGGCGAACATGCACGACTTCCTGAGCGGCCAGCCGATCCGGGATGCCGACACCGGCACGCTCGACATCGACGAGATGGAGGCGCGCACGGGGCTGCCGCAGACCCCGATGACGCCGGAGCAGATCGAGGCCACGCTGCGCGCTCAGGGACCGGGCTCCCACTGCGTCGTCGGCGTCGACCGCGGCGACGACCTCGACGGGCACTGGTTCAACGCGGTGTTCGACGGCGAGCAGGTCTGGGTCGTCGACGGCCAGGACGGCACGCGGACGCCGTGGCCGCCGGACGAGCCGGACGCGACGAACTGGGACGCGTCGATCGACCCGTCAGACGTCGTCGACGGAGGCGTCGACGCGGATGCCGGCGCCGACGGGGACGGCTCGGGCGGGGACCGGACGGGCGGGCGGCGGATGCAGCCCGTGCACACGGGACAGGACGCCGCGGGCCGGCACACGTACACGGTCGACTGGGATCGTCCGAGGACGCCGTTCGCGAAGCAGAGGGGGCTGGAGCCGAACGCCGTCTACGAGGTGAAGGGCCGGGGGACGTTCTACACCGACGCTTCCGGCACGGTGACCCGCGTTGAGACCTCGTACAGCTCGGACGGACTGAATCCGGACCTCCACAATCCGCAGCCGAGCACGACCTACGTCGTGACCACGGAGAACGGCAACAGCACGCACACGTTCGAGACGGACCAGCGGGGCCGGACGATCGAAGCGCACACCGACAGCCTCGACTTCGACGACGCGCGTCGATCGGAGAGCGTGCAGAGCCGTGTCGGTCGGCAGGGCGGTGCCGACTACGACGGCGGGCACCTGTTCGGCAATCAGTTCGGCGGCGGCGGCGAGAGCGTCAACCTTGTCGCGATGCTGCGCGACGTCAACCAGAACAGCGGAGCGGACAGCTTCTACGCGCTCGAGCAGCACTGGGCCGACCTCCGCCGCGCCCACCCGCAGACGCCGATCGAGGTGCGGATCTCGCCGATCTACGATGGGAACGCCAAGACGCCGGATGTCATCCAAGTCCGCTGGACGGAGAACGGACAGGTGAAGATGAGGGAGTTCTTCAATGACGACATCTGATGACGCGGCGGTCGAACCCCCCTTCCTCGTCGAAGCGCGGCTCCGAGAGGAGATCGCGAGGACCTTGGCGAGCGCCGCACCCGACGACTGGGAGGCCATCCGCTACCGCGCCGCGACCGTCGCCGGCGTCGCGGATGTCACGATCTCCCTCGTGCGGGAGGGACGCGAGGAGCCCTTCCTCGACGCTCCGTCGGTCGCGCTGCCTCGGAGGCGACTCCGCGCGGCGATGTACCGGCCGGGCGAGGGGACCTGGTTCTCGCTCGAGCTCGAGGTGTCGCGGAGCGGGTCGGTCGAAGCCCGGTACGACTACGACGGCGAGCCGGCCTTCCACGTCGCCCCGGCGGCGAGCGCATGGGCGCAGGACCAGGAGCGGTTCCCCCGCGATCCGGAGAACCAGCCGGACTGGCTGAAGCGCAAGCTCGAGGAGGCCTCGTCGTGAGCGGCGCATCACCCTCTCCAGCGCAGCAGCGTCTCATCGACGTCGGTGTGGCGTACTGGCGGCGGATGGTGTCGGAGGAGGCTCCGCTCGGCGTCGAGCTGCTGCCGGACGACGATGCGGTCGTCGTCTCGCACGCCGTGCGCGGCGGAGGGCGGATCTACGTCGCCGCCGATGAATCCGTCCTGTTCGCGGGGTCGGGGGCGCCCCCGCACGAGGCCATCGAGGTCTTCCGGTCGGGGCGGCGCACGCCGCCGGAGCAGTTCCGGCCGCGCGACGGCCGCCGGTGACGATGCGCACGAGTTTCTCGGCGCCTCCGCCCCGCGGCCCGGACGCGCCCCTCGTCGACGAGGCCGAGCTCGACATCTGGGGTGCGCGTGCGATCCGGCACGCGTCCTGGGCGAGAGAGCTCCTCGGCCGGCTCGCGGCGCAGCGCGGGGAGCATCTCGACCGGGAGAGCCTCCGCTACGCGGTGACGGCGGGTCCGGAAGAGCTCGCGGTCGTGTGGGCAGCGGGGCACGCCGTCGTGTACGTCGCGCCCGACGGCTCCGTGTGGCATGCGGACGCGGAGACCGTGCGTCGAGAGGACTACGAGGACTTCGCACGGGGAGAGCGGACGCCGATCGAGCGGTTCGGCGCGCCGGCTGCCACGGGCGACCTCGCGCGGTCCGCGGTCCCGGGCCTGGCCGAGGATCTGGCCGCGCGCGCGGGTGTCGACGTGCTCCCTCGTCGAGCAGGGGTGCTGCTCGCGGTGGGCGACATGGAGCTGGAATGGCTCATCGCGGAGGAGGACGGCGTGCTCGTCGCCTATCGCGTCGAGCGGGGCTCCGCGCGGGAGCTCGCGCGTTCGTCCGACGCGTCCGTCGCGGTGCGCGCTGTCGAGTCCTCGCTCGGTCTCCCGCGCGACTGAACGGCCGTCAGCCGTCGACGCGGATCCGCTCGAGCGCTCCGCCGACGACGAGGTCGCGGATGCCGACGAAGTCCTGAGCGAGCGTGCAGCGGAGTCCTCCGCCGCGCTGACCGAACCAGGGCTGGGCGATCTCGACGCGCACGAGCACGTTCGACCGGGTGAGGAACGCATGCCGTTCCGAGCCCTCGGGCAGCACGCCCACCGGCGGGAGCGAGCGTGCTTCGTAGGCCGTCCCGTAGGGGAAGAGCATCGTGCCGTCGAGAGCGCCGATCCGGTCCAGCGCGACGCCGGACGGCAGCTCGATGAGGAGCGAGCCGCTCGCCGCGCGGTCCTGCAGATCGGCGAAGTGCGCCGTCGCATCCTGCACGGCGCGCTCGACCTCCGCCTCCGGCAGCGTCGTCTCCTCCGGGATCGGGCGGTCCAGGTACGCGAGCAGGAGCGTGGCGGCGGCGGCCTCGTCCGGCGCCGATCCGAGCGCGAAGGCGCGCCCGTAGTCGACGGTCTCCAGCAGCCATCCGTCGGCGTCGGGGGAGAGGCGCAGCGCACCCTCCAGCGCGGGGCCGTCGTCTCCGGGCAGGATCACCGCCCGAGGGTGCACGGATCGGCGCGCGAGTTCCTGCCGCAGCGTGTCGAACATGCCTCGAGCCTAGCCAGCGCGCCCGCCGGGCGCGGGTCTCCGACATGGGCAGGACGACCCGCTGGCGCGCCCGTCCCGGGTGCCGCGCATGCGCATGGGCTGAACTCCCCATGCCGCGGACGGGGAGCGGATGGCCCGCGCCTCTAGCATGGAGGATCGCGAATGCCGTCGCGCCCGCGCGACGGCGAGGCAGGACCCACGGAGCGGAGCAGGACTGTGTCGACGACCGCGGACACCCTCGCGCAGCGCTGCGAGCGGCTGCGCGAGCCGGTGACCCAGCTGACCGCCGTGAGCATCGGCGCTGCGGTGAGCCCGACGGGCATCGCGGAGGCGCTCGTCGCGGCGCGCGAGGTGCAGGCCATCCTCGAGGATGACAGCTCGGGCATCGAGCCCGGAGCCTTCGCCGACTGGCTCCCGACGGCCCGTTCGACCGTGCGCGGCATGGTCGAGGCGCTCGAGCGCGGCGACGCCGCGGAGTCCTACCGGCTCTTCACCGACCAGTCCACGGGCTTCTACCGTCTCGCGCTCGGGTGCGCGGGATTCCCGGGGTGGTGAGGATGGCCCTGCAGGAGATCGAGCTCGGGCTCCTCCGCGCGCAGCCCGAGCGGTTCGCGCAGGAGCGCTCGCGACAGAAGCTCGTCGGGTACGGCATCGCCGCGGGCGTGCTGCTGCTCGCCGCGATCATCGGCACGGCGAGCCTGCCCGCGTTCTGGGCGCACTTCAGCGGGATGGCGCAGGCCGGGTACGACCCCGTGCGCCCGTTCCGCGGCGCGGGGATGGGGTTCGTGGGGGTCGTGATCGCCCTCGTGTTCCTGTGGCTCTTCGGCCTCCTCTTCGCCCATGCCGCGATCTTCCGTGCGCGCAACTGGGTCGAGCGCGCGTCGGGTCACCGCATCCGCACGGGCCGGACCGCCCGGTTCGGGGACGTCGGCGCGTACGACCGCTGGCTCGCGCAGATCCAGTCCGGCGGCCTCGCGTCGTTCCCCGACGCGGCCGGCGGCGCCGGCGCGGGGAAGGCCATCCTGCAGACCGTCGAGGATCGCGAGGGCGACCGTGTCTTCGTGTGGCTCGAGGCGGCCGACGGGCGCCACGCATCGTTCGAGTTCGAAGGCGCGCCCGCCCGGGCGCTGATGACGCCCGCGGGGTGACATGAGCGGCTGGGCGATCATCGACGCACGGGAGGCGGCGCCGGAGCCGACCCCCGTGAGCGTCGACCGCGCCGCTCAGCTCGGCCTCCGGGCCGCGCCGCTCGGGCGCCGCATCGGCGCGGCGGCGATCGACGCCCTCCCGGCCGCCGTGTTCGCGGCGCCGGTCGCGCTCGCTCCCCGCGCCATCCTCTCCGGCGAGCTCCTCTGGATCCTCATCGCCGCGACGGGTGCGCTCCTCCTCGTCGTCTACGGGCTCGTGCAGCTCGCCTCGCACGGTTCGCGCGGTCAGACGTTCGGCAAGCAGCTGCTGCAGCTGCGCACCGTCCGCGCCGACACACTCCGTCCGATCGGATTCTGGCGGGCGGTCCTCAAGGTCGGCATCCCCGTCGCCGCGGGCGTCGTGCCCGTGGTCGGAACCGCCGTCGTCCTGCTGTCGCCGCTGTGGGATCGCGAAGGGCGCCGCCGCGGCTGGCACGATCATGCGGCGCGCGCGTGGCTCATCGACCTGCGCGCGGTCGACCCGACCGACCCGATCGCGTTCGAGGCCGCGCGCGGCCGGGCCAGGGCGCGCGTCGACGTGGCGCCCGCGCCATCCGCCGCGCCCGCGCTAACGCCATCCGCCGCGCCCGCGCCATCCGCGCCGGCCGAGCCCGCGCCATCCGCCTCGGCACAGGCGCGCGTGCGCCTCGACACGGGCGAGGAGTACCTCGTCTCGGGGCTCTGCCTCGTCGGCCGGATGCCCGCACCCGAGCCCGACGAGCGCGTCGCCTACGCGCTGCCCGTCCGCGACGACGCCCGCTCGGTGTCCAAGACCCATTTCGCCCTCGACGTGCGGGCCGAAGGGATGGCGGTCCTCGATCGCGGTTCCGGCAATGGCACGCGCGTCATCCGAACCGGCGTCGAGTACCCTGTCGCCGTCGGTGTCCCTGTTCCGATCCGCCCAGGCGACCGCATCCGCTTCGGCGATCGCACGATGGAGGTCCTCCATGTCTGACAACCTCATGAGCGCTCCCGACAGCGCTCCCACCGACACCGTCCCGGGGGCCGAGCGCCCGCTCCGCGTCGAGTTCGCCGGCGAGTGGTTCACGGTGAGCCCGAGAGCGCGCTTCTCGATCGGGCGCGAGGGCGACCTCGAGGTCGACGACAACCAGTACCTCCACCGGCACTTCCTCGAGCTGTCGTTCAACGACGGCCTCTGGTGGCTCGCGAACGTCGGGTCGCGCCTCGCGGCGACCGTCTCGAGCGCGGGCGGAGCGGTGCAGTCGTGGCTCTCGCCCGGCGCCCGCATGCCCGTCGTCTTCGCGCAGAGCGTGATCGTCTTCACCGCCGGCCCCACGACGTACGAGATCGGGCTGCACACGGAGGAGGCCCACTACGCGGTCTCGAGTCAGGTGCAGACGTCGATGAGCGGCGAGACGACCGTGATGCCGGTGAGCTTCACGCCCCTCCAGCGCGTGCTCATCGTCGCGCTCGCCGAGCCCATGCTGCGTCGCGAGGGCGTGAGCGTGAGCGAGCTGCCGTCGTCGAGCGCCGCGGCCGCGCGGCTCGGGTGGACGATGAGCAAGTTCAACCGCAAGCTCGACAACGTCTGCGACAAGCTCGACCGGATGGGCGTGCAGGGCCTGCGCGGAGGCCCCGGCAAGCTCGCGACGAATCGCCGCGCGCGCCTCGTCGAGTACGCGGTGTCGTCGCAGCTCGTGACGCGCGCCGACCTGCCGCTCCTCGACGACGAGGCGCTGCGGAACTCGACCGAGGAGGACTGACCCGCCATCCGGTTGGATGGGGGCATGCCCTCTCCTCGCGTCGTCGTGTGCGGCCCCTCCGCCTGGAACCATCTGATCGTGCTCGACCGGCTCCCCGAGCCCGTTCCGCACATGCAGTTCGCCGAGCGCGCCTGGCACACGGCGGGCGGCACATCGGCCGGCAAGGCGCTGCACCTCGCCGACCTGGGCGTCGACGTGCGCCTGCGGACGCCCGCCGGCGACGACGCCGACGGCGCGCGTCTTCTCGCGGCGCTCGAGGCGGCAGGGGTCACGGTCGACCGGGTCGCGTCGGAGCGCACCGAGCGCCACGTCAACCTCATGACCGACGCCGGCGCGCGCGTATCGCTGTACGTCTCGACGCCCACCACGCCGTCGTCGGCGGATGTCGACGCGGCCGCGCTCGCCGTGGCGGAGGCCGACATCGCCGTCGTCGACCTGAGCGAGCTCGGGATGCTGCTCGTCGAGCGGTCGCCCGCGACCCCGCTGTGGATCGACCTGCACGACTATGACGGCTCGTCGGCCTTCCACGAGCCGTTCGTCCGCGCGGCCGACGTCGTCTTCATGAACGAGGACCGCACCGACGACCCCTGGGCCCTCATGCGGTCGTGCCTCGACCGCGGCCCGCGCCTGGCCGTCTGCACGCGCGGAGCGGAGGGCGCGGTGGCCCTGTCGGCGTCGGGCGAGCGGTTCGAGGTCGCGGCCGCTCCCGCGACCGTGGTCGACACGAACGGCGCGGGCGACGCCTTCATGGCGGGCTTCCTCGCGGCGACGGCGCGCGGGGCGGCGGTCGACGAGGCCCTCCGCGCCGCCGCCGAGCAGGCCCGCATCGCGATCGGATCGCGGCACCTGCATCCCGCGCTCGAGAGCGTCGTCGGCGACTGAGCCCGCCCCTACATCCCCAGAGCCTCCGCCACGAGATCCTGCACGCACGCGGCGCCGGCGAGCTGCCCCGACGCGACAGCGGCGGCGACCGCGTGCAGCGGCATCGGCAGGCCCGGCGGCTGCGCGATGTCGCCCGCGGCGTACACGCCCGCGCGGCTCGTGCGGCCGAACCCGTCGACGACGATCGCTCCGCCGTCGCTCATGGCGAGTCCGAGGTCCGCGGCGAACGGCGCGGCCTGCCGCCACGCGGTCGACGTGAACATCCCCGCGAAGCGCTCGCTCGAGCCATCCGAGAGCCGCGCGGCGACGCCGTCGCCCTCCTGCGCGATCTCGGCGATCCGGCCCGATCGGATGGCGGCGCCGAGCCGCGCGAGCGCGCCCGCCACCTCCGGGACGACGGGCTCGTCACTGGGCAGGACCACCGTCTCGGCGGCGATCGGCGCGAGCATGGCGACGAGGCGCGGTGTGTGCTCGCCGGCCCCGATGATGCCGACGCGGCCGCCCGAGAATTCGTGCCCATGGCAGAACGGGCAGTGCGCGACGGCGTCGCCGAACGCGTCGGCGAGCCCCGGGATGGCCGGCAGGGCGTCGGCCACGCCCGTCGCGAGGATCACGCGGCCGGCATCGATGCGATCGCCGTTCTCGAGCTCGAGGGCGAACGCTCCGAGGTCGCCCGTGATCGACGCGACCTTCCCCTCGACCGACGTGATCGTCGGGTAGGCGGCGATCTCCTCGCGTGCCGCAGCCCGGAACGCGGCGGGCGGGCGTCCGTCGTTCGTGACGATGTTGTGCATCGCGCTCGCGGGGGCGTTGCGGTAGACGCCCGAGTCGATGAGCGCGGCCGAGCGGTGCATCCGGCCCAGTGTGAGGGCGGCCTGGAGGCCGGCCGGGCCTCCTCCGATGATCGCGACGTCGTGCATGTGCGGCTCCTTCCGGATGGTGCGGGTTGCGGGAGGAGGCCAGTGTGTGACTTCATGTCGACATGAAGTCAAGTGCGTGGACGGTCGGCGAGCTGGCGGAGCGATTCGGGCTGGCGACGCACGTGCTGCGCCACTGGGAGGACCGCGGGCTCCTCGCGCCCGAGCGCGACGGCGCGGGGCGGCGCCGCTACGGCGAGGCCGACGCGTATCGCGTCGCGGTCATCATCGCGAGCAAGGCCGCCGGGATGAGCCTCGATCAGATCCGCGCGCTCGTCGACACGGGCGCGGCCGGGCGGCATGAGATCCTCGAGCGCCACCTCGCCGAGATCGACGAGAGCATGGCCGCGCTCGAGCGGGCGCGCGCGATGGCGCTGCACGCGCTCGAGTGCCGCGCGCACGACATCTCGACGTGCCCGAACTTCCGCGCGAACGTGGCCGACATCGTCGCGGGCACGCGTCGCGGCATGGGGCTCCCCGGCGTGCGAGCGCAGGAGAATCCGCCGAGAGCAGGACGGCAGGGGCCGATCGGTCCTGTCGCGGCGCGATCGTCCTGATCCCGCGCGGGCGCTCCGGCCATCCGCCGACGACGGATGGCCGGACCCGGCTCAGAGGTAGGTGCGCGCGAGCTGCTCGGCCAGGCCCGAGTAGGTCGCGGGCGTGAGCGCGAGCAGGCGCTGCTTCGCCTCGTCGCCGATGTCGAGGCCCTTCACGAACTCGGCCAGCTCGGCCGCGCCGACGCGGCGACCGCGCGTGAGCTCCTTGAGGAGCGCGTAGGGGTCGCTGATCTGCGAGCGGCCCGCGACGACCTCGGCGCGCACGACGGTCTGGATGGCCTCGCCGAGAACCTCCCAGTTGACGTCGAGGTCGGCGAGGAGCACGTCGCGCGAGAGCGAGACCTCGCCGAGACCCCGGCGCAGGTTGTCGAGCGCGAGCAGCGAGTGCCCGAACGCGACGCCGATGTTGCGCTGCGTCGTGGAGTCGGTGAGGTCGCGCTGCAGGCGCGACGTGACGAGCGTCTGCGCGAGCGTCGTGAAGATGCCGCCCGCGATCTCGAGGTTCGCCTCGGCGTTCTCGAAGCGGATCGGGTTGATCTTGTGCGGCATGGTCGACGATCCGGTCGCGCCCGCGACGGGGATCTGCGCGAAGTAGCCGAGCGAGATGTACGTCCAGATGTCGCTCGCGAGGTTGTGCAGGATGCCGCCGGCGTGCTTCGCGCGGTCGTACAGCTCGACCTGCCAGTCGTGCGACTCGATCTGCGTCGTGACCGGGTTGAACGTGAGGCCGAGCGACTCGACGAAGTCGCGCGCGAGGTTCGGCCAGGCCACCTGCGGGTCGGCCGCGAGGTGGGCCGACCACGTGCCGGTCGCACCCGAGAACTTGCCGAGGTACTCGGTGCCCTCGATCTGCCGGATGACCCGCTCGAGGCGCCACACGAAGACGCCCAGCTCCTTGCCCATGGTGGTCGGCGTCGCGGGCTGTCCGTGCGTGCGCGAGAGCATGGGCGCGTCGGCGTGCTCGTGGGCGAGTGCGCGCAGGCGCTCGACGACCGCGCGCAGGGCCGGCAGCCAGACGCCGATGACGGCGCGCTTCACCGTGAGGGCGTACGAGAGGGAGTTGATGTCCTCGCTCGTGCAGCCGAAGTGCGTGAGCTCGGCGATCGCGTCGAGGCCGAGCTCGGACAGGCGGTCGCGCACGAGGTACTCGACGGCCTTGACGTCGTGGCGCGTGACGGCCTCGCGCTCGGCGAGCCAGTCGATCTCGGCCTGGCCGAAGGTGAGGTAGAGGGCCCGCAGCCGGTCCTTGTCCTCGCCCGACAGCGGCGCGGTGCCGAAGAGGGCGTTGTCGGTGAGGGCGATGATCCACTCGACCTCGACCTCGACGCGGGCTCGGTTGAGGCCCGCCTCCGACAGGTAGTCGCCGAGCGGCGAGACGACGCCCTGGTAGCGGCCGTCGAGCGGGCTCAGGGGCTGGGTGGGGAATGCGGTCACGATGAGCCTCCGGTGACGGGCTGGCGCGCGCTCGCGTGCGGATGGCGGAAGGGAGCGGCGGGACAGCGGCGTGGCTGGCCCTCCCGATCATACTCAGCGCGGCATCGCGGCCCCTCACCGCGTGCACAGGCGGGCGACACGCGCGCGGGCCATCCACGCGCCCGCTCCGTCGTCTTCCCGGGCCGCCGTCCGCACGATCCTGGACGCATGATGACGCAAGACGAGCTGGCCGCGATGATCGAGATCGCCCAGCGCAGGATGGACGAGATCGCCGGCGAGCTGCGCGAGGTGGCGGCCTCGGTCGAGGCCGTGTCGCTGCTCACGACATGGCGGTCGGAGGCGGCCGACCGGTTCCGCGCGTCCGCCAGGGACCTCCTCACCGCCCTGCACAGCGCGGCGTTCCGGTGCGAGGCCGAGGCGCGGGCGCTGCCGTCCGCCGCGGCGACGGTGCTCTTCCCCGCGGCATGATCGACGTCGGCTCGGGCGGCGCCGTGGCCGTCGATCCCTCGGAGCTGCGCACCCTCGCGGCGCAGCTGGATGGCGACGCCGCTCGGCTGGGCGACCTCGCGCGCGAGATCGGCGGCGTCGCGCGCCTGCTCGGCGACGTGCTCGCGGCGGTCGAGGGGCTGCACGCGTGTGCCTCGACCGTCGCGGCGGACGCGGCATCCGCCGGAGACATCGCGCGGGCGATGCGCTTCGCCGCCGACACCTACGAGATGGTCGAGCTGCAAGCGCGCGCGCTCATGGAGCAGCAGGACGCAGACGCGCGAGGTCCGCTCGCCGAGCTCCTGCGGATGCGCCAGGAGCAGCTCGAGCAGCGGAGCCCCGGTGCGGGTGAGGAGGCGGAGCGCCTGCTGAGCGCGTGGCGCGCCGAGCATGGCGGCGAGTTCCTGCGGCAGATCGACCGCGGCCCTGGCTGGCTGCTCGGGATGTTCGGCCTCTCGGCTCCGCTCATGTTCGCGCCCGTGCCGTTCATCATCCAGGGGCTGCGCCGCGCGCGCACGGGGCGGATCCCCGACGGCACCTCCCTGCGCGGGCGCGCCCCCGAGCCGGTGATGCGGCCGGGGGCACGCGGGGAGCCGGGGCGCGCTCCGCTGTCGTTCGGCGATCTCGCGTCCCGCGTGCCCGACGGCGATGACGCGACGATCCGCGTCGAGCGGTACACGCTCGCGGATGGCCGACGCGAGTTCGCCGTGTACGTCGCGGGCACGCAGGGCGAGAGCGGCACGGTGCTCGACTGGGACTCGAACGTGCGCCTCTACAGCGGCGAGCGGTCGCAGGCGTACGAGGCCGTCGAGCGCGCCCTCGAGGAGGCGGGGGCGCAGCCGGGCGACGTGCTGCACGCGGCCGGGTTCTCGCAGGGCGGCATGATCGCGGGCTGGCTGGCGGCCGAGGGGCGCTACGACGTGCAGACGCTCGTGACCCTCGGTGCGCCCATGGAGCTCGACACCCGCTCCGACACGGTCGTGGTCACGGTGCGCCACGACGACGACCCGTTCCCGCTGCTCGTGGGCGGCGGGGCGCCGCATGCGCCCGGCTCCGACCGGAGCGTGCTCATCGAGCGCACGCTCGACCAGGCGAGCACGCCCTTCGACGTCGCGATCCCCGCGCATCGGCTCGAGGCGTACATCGAGACGATGCGCTCGTTCGACGCCTCGGGGGATCCGAGGGTCGCCGCGCTCGGCGAGCGCCTCGCGCACCTGCAGGAGGCGCCGACCGTCGAGGTGTTCGACTTCCGGCCCGAGAAGTCGCCCGAGCGGTCGGCGCGGGAGGGAGGCGGTGCGTTCTGACCCGCGTCAGCGGGCGCGCTTCTGCTGCGGGCGCAGGATGACGCCGAACAGCCAGTTGATGATGCTGATGAGGATGCCGGCGAGCACGGCCGGCCAGAACCCGTCGAGGCCGAGACCCCATCCCCACGACGACATCACCCAGGCCGTGACCCACAGCAGCACGCCGTTGAGCAGGAGGGAGATGAGGCCCAGCGTCAGGATGAACAGCGGGAAGGCGACGATCTTGATCGCCGTGCCCACGATCGTGTTCACGATCGCGAAGACCGCCGCGATCGCGAGCAGCGTGAGCACGAGCTGCAGGTCGCCGCCCGGCGCGAACGGCGTCACGGTGACATGCAGGAACGGGATGAGGCTCACGATCCAGATCGCGAACGCGTTGACGACGACGCGGATGACGAAGCGCATGCCCGCAGTCTTCCACCGCCAGCTGCATCCGCGCTGGCCATCCGGCGGCGGTCCCTAGAATCGACCCGTGACCACGCCAGAGCCCGTCCTCCCGCGCATCCGTCCCGAGATCGCGGCCCTCCCGCCGTATCGCCAGGGCAAGGCCGCGGGCGTCGGCGGGTTCAAGGTCTCGAGCAACGAGAACCCGTTCGACCCGCTTCCGAGCGTCGTCGAGGCCGTCCGCGGGGCGTCGGCGCTGAACCGCTACCCCGACGCCACGGCCGCCCGCCTGCGCGAGAAGCTGGCCGAGCGCTGCGGCGTCACGGCCGACGGCGTCATCGTCGGGGCGGGCAGCGTGTCGCTGCTCGCCGCGTTCATCCAGGCCGCCGCGGGGGCGGGCGACGAGGTCGTCTACGCGTGGCGATCGTTCGAGGCGTACCCGAGCCTCGTCCTCGTCGCGGGCGCGAGGGGCGTGCAGGTGCCGCTGCTGCCCGACGGGCGCCACGATCTCGACGCGATGGCAGCCGCCGTCACCGATCGCACGCGCGTCATCCTGCTCTGCACGCCGAACAACCCCACAGGGCCGATCATCACGGCGGCCGAGTTCGCGGCGTTCATCGCGCGGGTCCCCGCCGACGTCCTCGTGCTCCTCGACGAGGCCTACGCCGAGTTCGTGACCGACGCGGCGCGCGTCGACGGGCTCGCCGAGCGCGTCTTCGAAGCGCACCCGAACGTCGTCGTCCTGCGCACCTTCTCGAAGGCCTACGGGCTCGCGGCGCTCCGCGTCGGCTACGCGATCGGGCACCCGCGCGTGCTCGACGCGGCCCGCAGCACGGCCATCCCGCTGTCGGTGACCGCGCACGCCGAGGAGGCGGCGCTCGCGAGCCTCGACGCGGCCGACGAGCTCGAGGCGCGCGTCGCCGAGATCGTCGCCCGGCGCGACGATCTCGCCGCGCGACTGCGCGAGCTCGGATGGCGCGTGCCGGCCGCCGAGGGGAACTTCGTGTGGCTGGACGGAGCGGATCAGTCGGTCGCAGACGCGTTCGAGGAGGCCGGCATCATCGTGCGGCCGTTCCCCGAGGGCATCCGGATCTCGGTCGGCGAGCCCGAGGCCGTCCAGCGCATCCTCGAGGTCGCCGCGGCCGTCGCGCCGGGTCGCTGATCCTCCGCGCATCCGCCGCGGCGCATACGACTGTGGGGTGCGGACCACGAAATCGGCGATCCGTTGTCCGCCGTGTTCCCCCGCCCGACCGCCGCAGGGCGATTAGCGTGGAGAAGTGACTTCGTCAGACTTCCTGACCGACCCGGAGACGGTTCGCGTCCTGGCCCCGGACGGGACCTTCGCGCCGTCCCCCGCGGCGGAGCGGTACCTGCCCGTGATCGAAGCGCTCGGCGACGCCGATCTCGAGCAGTTCTACCGCGACATGGCCGTCATCCGCGCGTTCGACCAGCAGGCGACGCTCCTGCAGCGCCAGGGGCAGCTCGCCCTGTGGCCGCCGTCGTTCGGGCAGGAGGCCGCACAGGTCGGGTCCGCGCGCGCGACGCGCCCCCATGACCACGTCTTCCCGTCGTATCGCGAGCACGTCGTCGCGCGCATCCGCGGCGTCGACCCGATCGACATCATCAAGCTCATGCGCGGCCTCACGCACGGCGGGTGGAACCCGTGGGAGGAGCGCAACGGCAACACGCACATCTACACGCTCGTGCTCGGCTCGCAGACGCTGCACGCGACCGGCTTCGGGATGGGCCTGAACTTCGACGGCAAGACCGGATCGGGCGACCCCGAGAAGGACGAGGCCGTGATCGTCTACTACGGCGACGGCGCATCGAGCGAGGGCGACGTGCACGAGGCGATGGTGTTCGCCGCCTCGTACAAGAGCCCGACCGTCTTCTTCCTGCAGAACAACCAGTGGGCGATCTCGGTTCCGGTCGCGACCCAGGCCAGCGCGCCGTTCGCCGCGCGCGCGGCCGGCTACGGCATCGGATCGGTCCGGATCGACGGCAACGACGTGCTCGCGAGCTATGCCGCGACGCGCGTGGCGCTCGACGAGGCGCGCTCGACGCCCGGACCGCGTGCGATCGAGGCAGTCACCTACCGCCGCGGCGCGCACACGACGAGCGACGACCCCACGAAGTACCGCACGGAGGACGAGGAGGCCGCCTGGGCGCAGCGCGACCCGATCGCCCGCATGCGCGCGTACCTCCTCGCGCGCGGGGCATCCGAGGCCTTCTTCGCCGAGGTCGATGCCGAGGGCGCCGACCTCGCCGCCGACGTGCGCAAGCGCACGGTCGAGCTGCCGGCGCCCGTGCCCGCCGACATGTTCGCGCACGTCTACGCCGATCCGCACCCCCTCATGGACGAGCAGAGCCGCTGGCTCGCCGACTACGAGGCCTCGTTCGAGGAGGGACGCGCATGACCCTCGAGACCCTGACCTTCGCGAAAGCCCTCAACGCCGGCCTGCGCCAGGCGATGGCCGACGACCCGCGCGTGCTCATGTTGGGCGAGGACATCGGCCGCCTCGGCGGCGTGTTCCGCATCACCGAGGGCCTGCTCGCGGAGTTCGGCGAGCAGCGCGTCCTCGACACCCCGCTCGCCGAGTCGGGCATCGTGGGCACCGCGATCGGCCTCGCGATGAACGGCTTCCGCCCCGTCGTCGAGATCCAGTTCGACGGCTTCGTGTTCCCGGCGTTCGACCAGATCACGACGCAGCTCGCGAAGCTCACGAACCGGCACGAGGGCGCCCTGTCGCTGCCCGTCGTCATCCGCATCCCATACGGCGGTCACATCGGCGCTATCGAGCACCACCAGGAGAGCCCCGAGGCGTACTTCACGCACACCCCGGGTCTGCGGGTCGTGAGCCCCTCGACGCCGAACGACGCCTACTGGATGATCCAGGACGCCATCCGCTCGAACGACCCCGTGATCTTCATGGAGCCGAAGAGCCGCTATTGGCCCAAGGGCGAGGTCGACCGCAGCGAGCGGCCCGCGCCCCTGCACGCGAGCCGGATCGTGCGGCGCGGCACCGACGTGACGCTGGTCGGCCACGGCGCGATGGTCACGACGCTCCTGCAGGCCGCCGCGCTCGCCGAGGCGGAGGGCACGAGCTGCGAGGTCGTCGACCTGCGCTCGCTCTCGCCCGTCGACTACGGGCCGATCATCGACTCCGTGAGCGCGACCGGCCGCATGGTCTACGCGCAGGAGGCGCCGCAGTTCACGAGCCTCGGCAGCGAGATCGCGGCGACCGTCGCGGAGCGCGCCTTCTACTCGCTCGAGGCGCCCGTGCTGCGCGTCTCGGGATTCGACGTCCCCTTCCCGCCCGCCAAGCTCGAGGGCGCCTTCCTGCCCGACGCCGACCGCGTGCTCGAAGCCGTGGACCGCGCGCTCGCGTACTGAGAGGATCGACGGATGCAGACCTTCCACCTCCCCGACGTCGGCGAGGGCCTGACCGAGGCCGAGCTCGTCGCGTGGCGCGTCAAGCCCGGCGACGCGCTCCAGGTCAACGACGTCGTCGCCGACATCGAGACGGCGAAGTCGGTCGTCGAGCTGCCCTCGCCCTACGCGGGGGTCGTCGGCGAGCTCCTCGTGTCGGAGGGCGAGACGGTCGACGTCGGAACCGCCATCATCACGATCGCGGAGGCCGACGACGCGGCCCCCGAGGAGCCCCGAGGTGCGGCGGATGGCGCTGCCGCGAAGGAGGGCGGCGGCTCGGTCCTCGTCGGGTACGGATCGGGGGGCGAGGCGTCGACGCGCCGACGCCGCAAGCGCCCCGAGACGCCGCCCGCGAAGCCCGCCGGCGTGCTCGCGAAGCCGCCCGTGCGCAAGCTCGCACGCGACCTCGGCGTCGACCTGTCGGAGGTGCGCGCCACGGGCCCCTCCGGCGAGGTGACGCGCGACGACGTCGTGCGCCACGCCGAGCAGGCGTCGGTGTTCCGCAACATCTCCACGCCCGAGTGGTCGCCCGTCCGCGAGGAGAAGATCCCCGTGGCCGAGCCCGCGGCCCCCGAGGCCCAGCCCTGGACATCCGATCCCTCCCGCGTCGAGTCGATCCCGGTCAAGGGCGTCCGCAAGGCGACCGCGAACGCCATGGTCGGATCCGCGTACTCGGCGCCGCACGTGTCGGTGTGGACCGACGTCGACGCGAGCCGGACGATGGAGTACGTCAAGCGGCTGAAGGCGTCGCCCGACTTCGCCGACGTCAAGGTCTCCCCGCTGCTCATCATGGCGCGCGCCGTCATCTGGGCGGTGCGCCGCACGCCGATGATCAACGCGGCGTGGGTCGAGGAGGAGGACGGCGCGAAGATCCACGTGCGCCACTACGTCAACCTCGGCATCGCCGCCGCGACCCCGCGCGGCCTCCTCGTGCCGAACATCAAGGACGCGCAGAGCATGTCGATGCGCGACCTCGCGAAGGCGCTCGAGCGGCTCACCGTCACGGCGCGCGAGGGCAAGACGACGCCCGAGGACCAGCGCGACGGCACGATCACGATCACGAACATCGGGGTGTTCGGGATGGACGCCGGCACGCCGATCATCAACCCGGGCGAGGCCGGCATCATCGCGATGGGGGCCATCCGCCAGAAGCCGTGGGTCGTCGACGGCGAGGTGCGCCCGCGCTGGGTGACGACCGTGTCGGGGTCGTTCGACCACCGCATCATCGACGGCGACAAGATCAGCCGGTTCATCGCCGACATCGCGTCGGTGCTCGAGGAGCCGGCGCTCCTGCTCGACTGACCGCGGCGGGCTCAGTCCGCGCCGGCGCCCTCCCACGCGGGGAACGGGTCGGGCAGGCCGGCCCACGCCTCGGGGCCGGCGGCGAACTCGTCGTCGGTGAGGCACGCCGCGTCGAGGGCGGCCACGAGTCCGGCGCGATCGAGGTCGAGGCCGATGAACGCGAGGTCCTGCCCGGCGGCGAGCAGCTCGTCATCGACGCCCAGGTCGTCGTCGGTCGCGAGGGGCTGGAATGACAGCATCCGCCCGACGTGCTCCCAGTGCGCCGTGACGTGCGGCCGCGTCGCGAGGCGGCAGAAGCCGGCCGAGCGGAGCACCGTCCCGAAGGCGCCCGCTTCGACGGGGCCGTCGAGCAGGGCCGCGAGACGACCGGGGTGGAACGGGCGCAGCGCCTCGTAGCGCAGCGTGCTCACGCGCGCGTCGGTCATGTGCGGTGCATGGTCGTCGTTGAGCACGGCGATCCAACCCGGGCGCTCCTGCACCGCGGCGTACTCGGTGCGGAGCTCGGGCGCGGACGACGGCGCCGGATGGAGGCGCAGGCGGCAGCGAGGGCTCAGTGCGCTCACGATCGCGAGCGCGAGCGACAGGTCGGGCGTCGAGAGGCGCTCCCAGCCCACGAGGACGACGGTCGAGGCGTACTCGATCTGCGTCACGGCCGCGAGCGCGGCGGCCCGCAGCGTCCTGCCCCCGTCGGGCGCTCGACAGGCCAGGTAGTCGTCGCGCCCGAGATCGTCGAGCAGGTGCGGCGCATCGACGACGCACGTGACGCCGACGAGGCGGGCGGGCGACGACGGATGCGCGAACTCGCCGATGATCTCGGTCGTCGGCGTGCCCGTGGGGAATTCGATCACGGCGCCCGCACGCGTCTCCACCCACGGCGCAAGGGCGATCGCCTCGTCGACGGGGTCGAGCGAGACGGCCAGACGCGAAGCGGGGATGACCGTGCGCGCCGTGTGCTCGGCCGTCTCGACCGCGTATCGGAGGCGCTCCGGCGGGCACGTGCCGACCACTGCGACGACGTCGATCTGCGGCATGAGGTGGTCCTTCCGTTGGGCAGGCGGGTCTGCACACGCTACCTTAGTGAGAACCATTCTCACTAACGGAGGTCGCCATGAAGGTCCGCGCATCCCTCAAGTCGCTCAAGAATCAGCCGGGGGCGCAGGTCGTGCGCCGTCGGGGCCGCGTCTACGTCATCAACAAGCTCAACCCGCGCTTCAAGGGTCGACAGGGTTGACGGGACCCGTTGCGGCGCGGCGCACGCTCCGCACCGGCGGCGTCGCCCTCGGCGTGACTGCATCCGTCCTCGCCGTCCTCCTCGTGGCCGCCGGGCTCGGGCCCATCCCGACCGCTCCCGTCGACGTGCTCGGCGCCCTCTCGCGCGCAACGCAGGGTGCGCCCGCCTCGGGCATCGAGGCGCTCATCCTCAGCGTGCGTCTGCCGCGCGTCGTCGTGGCGGCCCTCGTCGGCGCCGCGCTCGCGGTGAGCGGCGTCGTCATGCAGGCGGTCTTCCGCAACCCGCTCGCCGAGCCCGGCATCGTGGGCGTGTCGAGCGGAGCGGCCGTCGGCGCCGTGGTCGCGGTCGTCGCCGGGGGAGCCGCGGCCGTGTGGTGGGCGCTGCCGCTGAGCGCCTTCGTCGGCGCCCTCGCGGCGACGCTCGCCGTGCAGGGTGTGGCGGGACTCGCGGGTGGGGCGCCGACGACGCTCGTCCTCGTCGGCATCGCGTTCAATGCGCTCCTCGGCGCGGTCGTCGCGGCCCTTCTCGCGAACGCGTCGGACACCTCCGCGGTGCAGCGCGCCCTGTTCTGGCTCAACGGCGATCTGACGGCGCGGACGTGGGGCGACGCGGGGGTCGCCGCCGCGCCCATCCTCGTCTGCACGGCCGTGCTCTGCTGCGCGGGGGCCGTGCTCGACCTGCTCTCCCTCTCGGAGGAGCAGGCGGCTGCGACCGGTGTGCCGGCGGTGGCGGCCCGCCAGGCGCTGCTCGCGACGGCCGCACTCGCGACGGCCGCCGCGGTCGCGGTGACCGGGGTCATCTCGTTCGTCGGACTCGTCGTCCCGCACCTCGTCCGCCTCGTGGTCGGCGGACCGCATCGGCGCCTCCTGCCGCTGTCGGCCGCCGCGGGTGCGGTTTTCCTCGTCGTGGCCGACTCCGCAGCGCGCCTGCTCTTTGACCCTGTCGTGCTCCAGACGGGCACGGTCACGGCTCTGGTCGGCGCGCCCGTGCTGCTGCTTCTCGTCGTCCGACGCCGCCGAGGCGCCGCGTGAGCGCGCTGCGTGCGGAATCCGTCGGCGTCCGGCGCGACGGGCGAAGACTCCTCGACAATGTGCGCATCGCGATCGCTCCGGGCGAGATCCACGGCATCATCGGCCCGAACGGCGCGGGCAAGTCGACGCTGCTGCGCGCCCTCGCCGGGACGATCGCGGTGACGGATGGCGCGGTGCGCGCCGACGAGGAGGATCTCGCGTGGATGTCGGCGCGCCGACGCGCCCGATTCCGAGCTCTCCTGCCGCAGGACACCGGATCCGGAGACGACCTCACCGTGCGCGACCTCGTGCAGATGGGCCGCTACGCGCACCGCGCGCCGTGGGGCGCGGCACACCCCGAAGATCATCGTGCGACGGAGGCCGCGCTCGAGCGCACCGGCATCGCGGAGCTCGCCTCCCGCCCGGTCGCGACCCTCTCGGGAGGGCAGCGCCGCCTCGCCTTCCTCGCGAAGGCGCTCGCACAGGACCCCCGTGTGCTGCTCCTCGACGAGCCGCTCGCCGGGCTGGACCCGCGCCACCAGCTCGACGCGCTCGCCGTCGTGCGCGCGCTCGCGGACGACGGCGTCGGCGTGGGCCTCGTCCTGCACGATCTCGAGCTCGCTTCGCGCGTGTGCACCCGCCTCACCCTGGTCGCCGACGGGTGCGTCGTCGCGACCGGCGCCCCCGCCGAGGTGCTCGCGCCCGAGCTGATCGCCGACGTGTACGGCGTGCGCGCCGACGTCTCCCCCGACCCCGCGACCGGCGGGCTCCGCATCGCCATGATCGCGAGTCTGCCGTCCGCACCGCGGCCGTCCGCGGCCATCCCGACACCCTCCAGGAGCTCCTGATGAAGAACGTCCTCTCCCGTGCCGCCGCCGCGCTCGCCTGCGGTCTCGCCATCGCGGCGATCGCCGGATGCGCTCCGTCTGCGCTCGCCGAATCCGCGGCGACGACCGCGCCGGCGAGGCCCGCCGCCGACTGGCCGCGCACCGTCGAGGTAGGCGGAGCCGCGGTCGAGATCGCGGCGCCGCCCGAGCGCATCGTCGCCCTCTCCACCGAGACGGGCGACCTCGCCCTCCAGCTTGTGGGCCCCGAGCGCGTGGCGGCCGTCGCGAGCGGGAGCGTGACCGAGGGAACCGGCAATGCGATCGAGGAGGCGCGCGAGGTCGAGACCGTGCTCGCGCCCGGCACGGCGCCCGATCCCGAGCAGATCCTCTCTCTCGACCCCGACCTCGTCATCCTGACCGGACGACACGAGGGGGAGGCCGCTGCGGCCGAACTCCTTCAGGCCTCCGGCGTGCCGTCCCTTGCGTTCGCCGCCGCCGACTTCCAGACCTTCGACGCCGTCCTCGACAGCATCTCGGTGCTCGGGGACGCGCTCGGCGCCGAGGACGAGGCCGCGCGGATCACCGACCGGATGGCCGCGGAGCGCGACGAGATCGCATCGGCGGTCGCCTCAGCCGACCGTGCGCCGGAGGTTCTGCTCCTCATGGCGCGCGGGGGCCAGCTCATGATCCAGCCCGCGTCGACGCTCATGGCCGATCTCGTCCGCACGGCGGGCGGCGAGCCCGTCGGCGCAGGCGACAGCGCGCGACCGGCCGACCCCGAGCAGGTGGCCGTGCTCGACCCCGAGGCGATCATCGTCGAGGACTTCCGCGGCGCCGGTCTCGAACCGTTCCGTCCGCTGCTCGACTCCCCGGCCGTCGCCGAGGTCACCGCCATCCGCGAGAGCGAGGTGCACGCGGTCAGCGGTGCGATTGCGACCGGCGCGGCGGGCTCCCGCGCGGCCGAGGGACTCGCCGAGATCGCGCGCATCCTCCACCCCGGCGCCTTCTGACGATCGCGCCACCCGATTCGAGAACGATTCTCATTTCGTTTAGTCTGGAGTCATGCTCGATCGCCGCCTCGCCCTGCCCGCCGTCATCGCCCTCCCCGCGCTCGCCCTCGCCGGCTGCGCGACGGCGTCGAGCGGTGAGACGGGCGACGGCGGCGACGCCTTCCGGATCGTCGCCTCGACGAGCGTCTACGCCTCGCTCGCCGAGCAGCTCGTGGGCGACGCTGCCGAGGTGACCGCGATCATCGACTCGCCCACGCAGGATCCGCACTCGTACGAGGCCACTGCGCGCGATCAGCTCGCGGTCGACGGCGCCGACATCGCCATCCTCAACGGCGGCGGGTACGACCACTTCATGGAGGAGCTCGTCGAGGCCGCGGGGACCGAGCACGTGCTCACCGCCGTCGAGTTCTCGCACGCCTACCCCGGCAACGAGGGGCATGAGGAGGGCGACGGCCACGACCACTCCGCGGAGGCGGAGGAGGAGCACGACCACGCTGAGGAGGAGGAGGGCGCCTCTCACGAGGGCCACGACCACATCGAGGGCTTCAACGAGCACGTCTGGTACGACCCGCACACGATCGCGCACGTCGTCGAGGATCTCGCGGGCGAGCTCGAGGAGCTCCTCCCCGACGCCGCATCCGACATCGCTGCGGCCGAGGAGGCGCTCGTCGCCGACATCGAGGGGCTCGAGGCGTCGCTGGATGAGATCTCCACCGCGCATGCGGGCTCGCACGTCTTCTTCACCGAGCCCATCGGCGGCTACCTCGCCGAGGCGGCCGGTATCGAGGACGTCACGACCGACGGCTTCGCGGAGGCGGTCGAGGAGGGGCAGGATGTCGCGCCCGCGACGCTCCTCGCCGCGACTGAGGCGATCGAGGGCGGCGAGGTCGACGTGGTCGTCGCGAACGCGCAGACCGGCGGTGCGGAGACGACGCGGATCATCGAGACGGCCGAGGCCGCGGGGGTCCCGGTGGTCGAGTACGCCGAGACGCTCCCGGAGGGGCAGACGTACGTCGAGTGGATGGCCGACAACATCGCCGCCCTGGGCGACGCTCTCGAGGGCTGATGCGCGGCGGGGGAGTTCCCGCTCTCACGGAGAACGATTATCAATCCGGGACTAGGCTGACGGTCATGCCCGAACCCGTCCTCGAGATCTCCGGAGCCGCCCTCCGCCTGCGCGGACGCGAGCTGTGGTCGGGGCTCGACCTCGCCATCCGTCCCGGCGAGTTCGTCGCCGTGCTCGGGCCGAGCGGGTCCGGCAAGACCACGCTCCTGCGCGCGATCCTCGGGCTCCGGCAGCTCAGCGCCGGCTCGATCCGCGTCGAGGGCAAGCCCGTCCGCAAGGGCAACCGCCGCATCGGGTACATCCCGCAGCAGCGGCCGTTCACCCCGGGAACCAGCCTGCGTGCCCGCGACCTCGTCGCGCTCGGCGTCAGCGGCTCACGTTTCGGCCTGCCGATCCCGCGGCGCGGCGACCGCGCGCGCGTGGATGCGCTGCTCGACGCGGTCGGCGCGACGCGGTACGCGGATGACCCGGTCGGGTCGCTCTCGGGCGGCGAGCAGCAGAGGCTGCGGGTGGGGCAGGCGCTCGCCGACGCGCCGGGTCTGCTCCTGTGCGACGAGCCGCTCTCGAGCCTCGACCTCGCGAACCAGCGCGCCGTGACGGCGATCATCGACCGCGAGCGCGCCGAGCACGGCGCCGCGGTGCTGTTCGTGACGCACGACGTGAACCCGATCCTCGACTCGGTCGACCGCATCCTCTACATCGCGGGCGGCCGCTTCACGTTCGGCGCTCCCGACGAGGTGCTCCGCACCGAGGTGCTGAGCGACCTGTACGGCGCTCCCGTGCAGGTGCTGCGCGCGGGCGGCCGCCTCGTGGTCGTGGGGATCCCGGACGCCGAGCCGCACCATCCGCACGAGCACCACGACCACGCCCACCATGACGCGGAGGCGCACGCATGAGCCCGCGCATCCTGCCCGGCGTCGAGTGGAGCGACGTCTTCTCGTTCGACGACTACGGCGCCCTGCTGCAGCTCGTGTCGAACTCGATCATCGCCGCGGCGGCCCTCGGCATCGTGGGCGGGCTGATCGGCGTCTTCATCATGCAGCGCGACATGGCGTTCGCCGTGCACGGCGTGAGCGAGCTGTCGTTCGCGGGCGCCGCCGCCGCGCTCCTCTTCGGCGGCAGCGTCGTGATGGGGTCGCTGCTCGGCGCCGTGGCGGCCGCGCTCATCATCGGCGCCCTCGGTGCGAAGGCGCGCGACCGCAACTCCGTCGTCGGCGTGCTCATGCCCTTCGGGCTCGGCATCGGCATCCTCTTCCTGTCGCTCTACGAGGGCCGCAGCGCGAATCGCTTCAGCCTGCTCACGGGCCAGATCGTCTCGGTCTCGAGCCCCGACCTCGGCTGGCTCATCCTCATCAGCGCGATCGTCTTCGCAGGCCTGCTGCTCATCTGGAATCCGCTGCGCTTCGACTCCCTCGACCCGCAGTCGGCCGAGGCGCGCGGCGTGCCGACCCGGCGCGTGAGCATCCTGTTCATGCTGCTGCTGGGCCTCATCGTCGCGGTCGCCGTGCACATCATCGGCGCCCTGCTCGTCATGGCCCTGCTCGTGACGCCCGCGGCGGCGGCGATGCGGGTGAGCCACGGTCCGCTCGCCGTGCCGCTCCTGTCGGCGCTGTTCGGATTCGTCTCGGCGGTCGGCGGCATCCTCCTCGCGATCGCGGGAACCCTGCCGGTGAGCCCCTACATCACGACGATTTCCTTCGCGATCTGGGGCGTGTGCCGCCTCATCTCGTGGCGTCGCGATCGGGCCCTGCGCACCGGCGATGCTCAGTCGGCGCCCAGCGCCGCCCCGAGCATCGCATAGGCGCCCGGCCTAGAATCTCTCGTATGGCCCAGCGGAACACGTGGCAGCGCGAGCGCGTGCGCGACGCCCTCAGCGACGCCGAGGGATTCGTCAGCGCGCAGGCGCTGCACGCGGCCCTGCGCGACGAGAACACGGGCATCGGGCTCGCGACGGTGTACCGCGCGCTCGCGGGGCTGACGGCCACGGGCGAGGCCGACACGCTGCAGAGCCCGGACGGCGAGGCGCTCTACCGCGCGTGCTCGCAGGGGCATCATCACCACCTGATCTGCCGCCGCTGCGGGAAGGCCGTCGAGATCGAGGCCCCGCCGGTCGAGCGGTGGGCACAGGAGACCGCCGCCAAGCACGGCTTCCGCGAGGCCGAGCACATGATCGACATCTTCGGGATCTGCGCCGAGTGCGCGGCCGAGAAGGACGCCGCCTCGGCGTGACATCCGTCACGACGCGCGAGCGCCCCGCGCAGCCGCCGACATCCCGGAGCCGTCTCGCGATCGGGCTGGGAGCGGGGCTCGCGGTCGTCGCGGCGCTGTTCCTCATCGACGCGCTCGCGCCCGCGCTCTTCCCGCAGCCGCTGCCCACGCGCGCGCAGGACGGCCTCACGCTCTCGCTGAGCGTGCTCATCGAGTCGCTCCCGTTCGTCGTGCTCGGCGTGCTCCTGTCGATCGTCGTCCAGGTGTGGGTGCCTGCGCACGTGATCGAGCGCGCGCTCCCGCGGCAGGGCTGGGCGCGGCGGGCGGTGCTGTCGCTCCTCGGCATGCTCATCCCGGTATGCGAATGCGGGAATGTGCCGTTCGCGCGGGGGCTCCTCATGCGCGGGCTCACCCCGGCCGACGCCCTGACCTTCCTCGTGGCGGCGCCGATCGTCAACCCGATCGTGATCCTGACGACGCATCAGGCGTTCGGGTGGGACGGCGGCATCCTCGTGGCGAGGCTCGTCGGCGGCTTCCTCATCGCGAACCTCATCGGATGGCTGTACAGCCGCCATCCCGCCCCGGAGCGCATCCTCACCGATCGCTTCCGCGACACGTGCGAGGTCGTCGCGGGCGAGCAGGGCGACCGCGCGCGGCGCAGCCTCGCCCAGTTCGTCGTCGAGCTGCGCGCGGTCATGCCGGCGCTCGTCATCGGGTCGGCGATCGCGGGAGCCGTGCAGGTGCTCACCCCTCGCAGCGTGCTCATCGCGATCGGCTCGAACCCCGTGCTGTCGATCGTGGCGATGATCCTCCTCGCGATGACCGTCGCGATCTGCTCGAACGTCGACTCGTTCTTCGCGCTCTCGTTCGCCTCGACGTTCTCGTCGGGCTCGCTCGTCGCCTTCCTGCTCGTCGGCCCCATCGTCGACGTGAAGATGCTCGCGCTCATGCGCACGACCTTCACGGCGCGCGTCCTCGCGGGCATCGTGGCGGTCGTGCTGCTGTCGGCCTTCGTCATCGGGATCGGGGTGAACCTCGTTGCGTGACGATCGGATGGCCGCCGTGCGGAAGGCGGGCGCACGCTGGCTCGGCGTGGGCCTCGCGGCCGTGCTCGCCGTCGTGACGATCGGGCTCGCCGTCACCGGCCGGCTGCAGCTCTACATCAACCCCGCGCAGACCTGGTTCGCGGTCGGGATGGCCGTGCTCGCGCTCGCGGGCACGGTGTGGTCGTTCGCGCTCCCGCTCGGCGCCGAGGCCGACCACGGCCACGACCACGGCCACGCCCACGCCCGCGCCCACGCCCACCACGACCACGTTCACGGCCCGGCCCACCGGCACCACCCCGATCAGCATGTCTCGATCGACGCGGGAAACCGACCGCCATACCCGCCGGGAGTGAGACATGCAGAGGGGCGGCACGGCGCAGGGGTACGTGGGGTCGCAGGGGTGCGGCGAGTCACCGGGACGCGGCGCGTCGCAGGGGCGGCGGCGGTCGTGGTCGGCGGTGTGGCGGCATCGGCCGTCGCGGTCGCGGCGCTCGTCCTCCCGCCGGCCTCGCTGTCGGTCGAGCTCGCGATGGACCGCGACACGGGCACGCCGCCGCTCTTCGCCGGAGCCGACACCGTCACCCTGGCCGCGAGCGGCGACACGAGCGGGTTCGGCATCGGGGAGTGGTCGACCGTCTTCGCGACGGCGACGAACCCCGACGCCTATGCGGGCAAGGAGGTGACCCTCACGGGCTTCGTCACGCCCGACGAGGAGAGCCCCGACGGCGTCCGCCTCGGGCGCCTCGTCATCACGCACTGCGTGATCGACGCGCAGCCCGCCTCCGTTCCGGTGTCGGTGCCCGAGGGCACGGCCAGCCTCGCCGTCGGCGAGTGGATCGAGGTCACCGGCACGATCGCCGCCGACGCGTCGGGCGCGCTCTCCATCGAGCCCGAGACCATCACGGCCGTCGACGCACCGGAAGATCCGTATGAGTACTGACGGCGGGCGTCCTCTCAGCCGCCGGGAGCTGCGCGAGCGGACCGAAGCCGCGCGAGCCCCCGAGGCCGCGCGAGCCCCCGAGCCGCCCCAGCCCGCGCCATCCGAGCCCGAACCGCCTCAACCCGCACCATCCCGCCCCGCGGAGCCCGGGCCATCCGCGCGGCCGCGCCGCTTCGTCGGGGCGATGCTCGCGGTGCTCGGCGTGCTCGCGGTGCTCGCCGGCGGCGGCGCGGCCGTGAGCCTCACGCAGGGGCCGCGCGTGAGCACGGTCGAGGTCGACGCCGAGGCAGCCACGCAGGCCTCGGGCAGCCGCGTCGTCCTCACCGCGAACCAGGCCCTCGCCGACATCGACGCGTCGCAGGTCACCGTCTCTCCTGAGACCCCGTTCACGGTCGACGCGGCCGGGCGCATGGTGGGCGTGCGGTTCACCGTGCCTCTCGACGACGACACCGAGTACACGGTCACGATCGACGGCGCGGAGAGCGTCGGCGGCGGGCCGGCGGCGACGCTCGAGACGACCTTCACCACGCCGCCCGCGGAGATCTTCCTCCTGCAGCGCGACGCCGACGGCGACGACACGATCTTCCGCAGCGACATCTCGGGCGACGCGGCGGTGCCCGTCTACACCGCGGCGTCGATCGACGACTTCCGGGTCACGGGCGAGCATCTCGTCGTCTCGGTGCGCGAGGACGATGCCTCGGCGCTCTACGTCGCCGACCGCGACGGCTCGGATGCCGAGAGGATGCCGCTGCCGGGCGAGGGCACGATCACCGGCCTGCAGGTCTCCAGCCGCGGCGAGCTCGTCGGGTACACCTACACCGACCTGCAGCTGAGCGAGACCGAGGGGCGGGCGAGCGTGCTCTTCACGGCAGACCTCCGCGAGCCCGATGCGGAGCCCGAGCCGATGGTCGTCGGCGACGAGGAGCCGAGCATTGCCAGCTGGCGCTTCGTGCCCGACTCCTCCGCGCTGCTGTTCGTGAACTTCGCGAGCGACCTCATCGTCTACGACCCGGCCGCCGAGAATCCGTCGCCGACCGCTCTCGGCACGGCGTTCGCGATCGACGCCGTCACGCGCGGCACGTACACGGCATTCATCGAGCGCCTGGATGTCGCGGGCGGCGTGCAGCTCGACCTCACCACCGGCGACGAGACCGACCTCGTCGAGCCGTCAGACGACCTCGGGCAGCCGGGTCGTGTGCTGCCCGTGCCCGGCGGAGGGACCGTCCGGGAATTCGTCCGGCTCGGGGCGGATGGCACGCCCGAGGCCCAGCTGGTCGCGTACGTCGACGACGAGGGCGCGTCGCGGACGCTGCTCGAGGCGACGGGCGCGGATGGCCTGCTCCAGACGTGCGTGTCGCCGAGCGGCCGGTACGCGGCGGCTCTCGTCGCTCCCGATCTCACGACGAACCGCTACGACTACGACGCCCTGCAACCGCTGCCGACGACGCTCGAGACCCACATCATCGAGATCGAGACCGGCGAGGAGGTCTCGAACCTGTCGGGCTTCGGCATCAGCTGGTGCGACGTCGGCCCGTGGGACTCGGTGACCGGATGACCGACGGTCTCCACGCGGCGACGCGGGAAGAGCTGCGCGGTCTTCCCGTCGAGGTCGCGCCCCGGCTCCTCGACGGGCTCCTCACGACGACGATCGATGGCGACGAGGTCGTCGTGCGGCTGACGGAGGTCGAGGCGTATCACGGACTCGGCACGGGCGACGTCCACGACGCCGGCTCGCACGCCCGCATGGGGCGCACCGCCCGCAACGCGACGATGTGGGGCGAGCCCGGCCATCTTTACGTCTACCTCAGTCACGGCATCCACTCGTGCGTCAACGTCGTCTGCGGCCCCGAGGGAGAGGCCGGCGGAGTCCTCCTGCGCGCGGGGGAGATCGTGCAGGGTGCGGATGTCGCGCGCCGGCGGCGCGAGGAGCGCGGCGTCGCGCGCACGGATCGGGATCTCGCCCGCGGCCCCGGTCGTCTGGGCGACGCCGTCGGGCTGCGCTACCCCGTGCACGACGGGATCGATGCCGTGACCGGCGAGCTGCAGGCCGGCGCGACTGCCCGCCTGCAGCTGCGGGACCATCCGATCGGGTTCGTCTCGGGGCCGCGGGTGGGCGTCGCGGGCCTCGCGGGCACGAGCGCGTTCCCGTGGCGCTTCTGGATCCCGGGAGACCCGACCGTGTCGTCGTTCCGCCCGGGCCGCGGAGCCGTCGAGCCGCGCTGATTCGCGCGGGATGCGCATTGCGGCGCGCCACCGCGTCAAGAATCGGGTCTTCCCAAGTCGACTTCCGGCCGCTACGGTAAGACGTTATGAGACGTGCTAATACGTCTCATAACGTCCTACCTTCAGAAGGGTCCATCTTGACTAGCACCGCCTCCTTTGTCGACTCCGAAACCATCGAAGGCCAACTGTCCGCCGCACGGCGCGCGGTCGCCGAGCGCGGCCATGTCGCCCGCGTCGTCCTGACCGCGTGCGGCGGCTCGTACGCCAACATGATGCCCATCGAGTTCTTCCTTGACGCGCGATCGGCATCCTTCGAGACGCGCGCCATCAACGCCGCCGAGTTCACCTCGCGGAACTCGACGCGCATCGACGCCGCGACCGTGGTCGTCCTCTGCTCGCACTCGGGCAATACGCCCGAGACGGTCAGCGCGGCACGCCACGCGCGCGAGCGCGGCGCCCTCACGATCGCCCTCACGTTCGATCCGACCTCGCCCCTGGCGGAAGCTTCCGAGCATGTCATCGCCTACCAGCACGGCGAGGGCAAGAGCGAAGCGCGCATCGCGCCCGCCCTGCTGCTGCGGCTGGCCGCCGGGATGCTCGACGACCTCGATGGCGTGAGCCTGTCAGCTTCCGCAGACGCGGCCGTCGCCGCCCTGGATGAGCTGGCTCCCGCCGCGCGCGCGGCCTACGCCGAGAAGGCGGACGCCTGGGCGTTCGAGCATCGCCGGGAAGAGCTCATCTACACGATGGCTGCGGGGTCGAACTACGGCTCGGCCTACTCCTTCGCCATCTGCCTTCTGCAGGAGATGCAGTGGGTCCACTCGGCGTGCATCCACGCGGGCGAGTACTTCCACGGACCGTTCGAGGTGACTGACCTCGACGTGCCCTTCATCGCGCTCCTCGGCCTCGACGCGACCCGTCCCCTCGAACAGCGCGCCGTCGACTTCGCCACGAAGCACTCGGACAACGTGCTCGTGATCGACGCAAACGACTTCGGTCTCGAGAGCGTCGACGAGACCATCCGAGGCGACTTCGCCCACATCCTCTTCAACGTCGTCCTGCGCACCTACGCGGACGCGCTTGCCGATCACCGCGGCCATCCCCTGAGCGTGCGTCGCTACATGTGGCGCATGGAGTACTGAGCTGAGACAAGGAACGCAACGATGCGCACGAAGACACGAATCGCAGGAGCCGCGCTGGCCGCCGTCGCGCTGGCCCTGCCGCTCGCGGCCTGCTCCTCCGGGAGCGGCGACGGAGACAAGGTCGAGATCGACTTCTTCCACCGCTGGCCCAACGAGCCGAAGAAGACCTACTTCGACGAACTCGTCGCGGAGTTCGAGGCCGAGAACCCGGACGTCGACATCAAGGTCGAGAGCGTGCTGAACGACAGCTACAAGGACAAGGTCAAGGTCGTCGCCGGCTCGGCGAACGCGCCGGACGTTCTCTTCACCTGGAGCGGGTCGTTCGTCGCCGAGCTCGTCAAGAGCGACGCGCTCATGGATCTCGGCCCATGGCTCGAGGCGGACACCGAGTTCGCCGAGAGCTTCTATCCGAGCCAGATGGACCCGTTCCAGGTCGACGGCGTCCAGTACGCGCTGCCCCTCGGGATGCACTCGAAGGTGTTCTACTACAACACGGAGGTCTTCGACGAGCTCGGGCTCGAGGCGCCGAAGACCTGGGACGAGTTCCTGAACGTCGTCGAGACGATCGAGGCGGAGACCGGGAAGCCCGCGATCGAGTTCGGCGCCGTGGACACCTGGACCATCGCGCACTACCTGGGCACGCTCAACCAGCGCGTCGTCGATCCGGAGGTCTTCGTCGCCGACCAGGATCCGGCCCAGGGTGAGTTCACCGACCCGGGCTACGTCACCGCGCTGGAGCGGCTGCAGGAGATCGCGGGACACGCGAACGAGGACTTCCTCGCGATCGACCACGAGATGGCCCGGAACTCGTGGATCGCCGGCGAGGGTGCTCCGCTGTTCTATGCGCAGAGCGCTGAGATCGGGTACTTCGGCGATGTGGCCTTCGACTACTCGGTGTTCAACTTCCCCGCGGTTGAAGGCGGCAAGGGCGACCCCAACCAGTTGACGGGTGCGCCCGAGGGATTCGCCATCTCGAAGAACACCGAGCATCCGGAGGAGGCGCAGCGGTTCGTCGAGTTCATGCTGAACAGCGAGAACGGCGTGACCTACACGGAGGACACCGGAGAGCTGAGCGCCGTCCAGGGCGCCGTGGAGAAGGCCGACGTCTCAGACACGACGAAGGAGCTCGCTGGGCAGATCCTCGATGCATCCGAGATGACGCCGTGGCTCGACAACGCCTACGACCCGCAGATCGTCGCGACGTACCTCGCCGAGGCGCAGCTCATGCTCGGCGGACAGCAGACGCCGGAGGGCGTCATGCAGAAGGTTCAGGAGGTGGCAGAGCGCGTGCGCTCCGCTGCCTGATCTTGTGATCGTCCCCGGGGCGCCGGCGAAGCCGCCGGCGCCCCGTCCGCAACCGACTCCAGAAATGGTGCATCAATGAAGACCCGCACCCGTGCCCTGGGCAACTGGCTCTACATCCTGCCCGCCCTGATCCTCATCGCGATCTTCGTCTACTATCCGCTGGCCGCGAATCTCTTCTATGGCTTCTTCTCGTTCCGCGCCGGAGCGAGCGACCTCACCCCTGTCGGGCTCGACAACTTCGCCCGCCTGCTGGGCGACCCTGTCATCTCCTCAGCGCTCCTCAACAACGTCGTCTACGCCGCGGTGTCGATCGTGTTCCAGGTGGGCGGGGGCCTCGTCGTCGCCGCCTGGCTGACGCATCTGCTGCGTCCGCGGATCGCCGCTGTCCTCCGCAGCATCTACTTCATGCCGGCGGTGATCTCGATCACGGTCATCGCGCTGATGTTCACCTTCATCTACAGCTCTCGCGGCGGTCTGCTGAACTCCTTCCTCGACGCCATCGGGCTCGGGCATCTGCAGACGTCCTGGCTTGCGGATGTCGACACGGCGATGGGATCGGTCATCGCGGTGTCGCAGTGGCAGAGCATCGGCTACCTCTGCATGCTCTACGTCGTCACGCTGCAGCAGATCCCCGCGGAGTACTACGAGGCGGCCGCATTGGACGGCGCGGGCCGCATCCGTCAGTTCTTCAGCATCACCGTGCCGCAGGCGAAGGAGATGATCTTCGTCGCGATGATCCTCACCGTCTCCGGTGCGTTCACTGTGTTCAACGAGCCGTACATCCTCACGGGCGGCGGACCAGGGAACACGACCCAGGTGCTCGCGACCTACATGTACAACCAGGGCTTCTTCCAGAACCAGATGGGGTACGCCTCGGCGATCGCGACGCTGATCTTCGTCATCACGCTCATCTTCTCCCTTGTGCAGATGCAGTCGTTCCGCACAGGAAAGGACTGAGGCCATGTCCACTCAGGTGATCACCACCATCCACGACAAGAAGAAGCGCCCGGCCGAGCACGTCTGGAACGCACCGGTGTACCTGGTGCTCGTCATCTACGCGATCCTCATCGCCTACCCACTGATCTGGATGCTGATCTCGTCGTTCAAGACATCCTCGGAGATCTTCAACGACCCGTGGGGTCTGCCGCAGACCTGGCTCGTGCAGAACTACGCCGCAGCCTGGGACAGGGGCATCTCCAGCTACTTCCTCAACTCGGTCGTCGTCACGTTCGTCACGTCGCTCGGCACCGTGCTGCTGGCAGCGCTGTGCGCGTACGGGATGGTCCGCATCGCGAGCCGCGCGGCGAACGTCGTTCTCATCGTCGCGATGGGCGGCCTTGTCGTGGCTCCGCAGGTGAGCCTCATCCCGCTGTACCAGATGCTCGACGCCCTCGAGCTGCTGGACACCCTGTGGGCGATGATCCTTCCCTACGTCGCCTTCCGGCTGCCGATGGCGATTCTGCTCATCCGCTCGGTGTTCCTCGGCATCCCGAAGGAGCTCGAGGACGCGGCGACGATCGACGGCTGCCGCTCGCTGGGGGTGTTCCGTCACGTCTACCTGCCGCTGAGCCGGTCGATCCTGATGACGGCGAGCGTGCTCACCGCGTACTTCGCGTGGAATGAGTTCCTGTTCGCGATCGTCTTCGTCAACTCCGACGAGAGCCGCACGATCCCCGCCGGCCTGATGTCGTTCCGCGATGCGCTGTCGACCGACTGGGGCGTGCTGCTGGCGGGCCTCGTCATCGCGGCGTTGCCGATCGTGATCGTCTTCATCGCGCTGCAGAAGTACTTCGTCGCCGGCATCACGGCCGGCAGCGTCAAGGGATAAGGAGAAGCCACTGATGTACACGCCTGAGCAGCTGCGAGAGATCCTGGGGACGGTTCCCCCGCATTCTCTCGTCGGAATCGGCGACAACGTGCTCGACTGCTACCTGCACGAGGATCTCGCGTACCCCGGCGGGAACGCCTTGAACGTGGCGGTGTACTCGCGCCTCCTGTTCCATGGCGAGTCCGGGTTCATCGGGATCATGGGGGACGACCGCTTCGCAGCGCACCTCAGCCACGTGCTTGATGAGATCGGGGTGGATCGCGAGCGCGTGCGGGTCGTGCCGGGAGCGAACGGCATGGCCTTCGTCTCCCTCGATGATGACGGTGACCGACGCTTCGTCGGCTCGAATCGCGGCGGAGTGCAGCACGAGCTGCGTCTGCGGCTGACGGAGCAGGATCACGCGTACATCTCCCGGTTCGACCGCGTGCACACGTCGGTCTACTCGTCGATTGACGTGGAGCTCGCCGCCATCCGCGATCACGGCACGCGCGTCTCGTATGACTACTCCGAGAATCCGCGCTCGGAGGTGATCGTCCAGACCGCCCCGCACGTCGAGGTGGGCTTCTTCTCCGGAAGCGCGCTCAGCGAAGGCGAGGTGGACGCTTTGGGCAGCGCTGCCGTCGCGGCCGGGATGGAGGTGGCGGTCGTGACCCTCGGGGCGCGGGGGTCCATCGCGTTCGAGCGCAGTCATCGGACCTCTGCCGAAGTCAAGGCTGTCGATGCGGTCGACGCGTTGGGCGCGGGCGACGCGTTCGTGGCGGGCTTCCTCGCGTCGCGGTCGGCCGAGCAGAGCCTCCCGCGATGCCTCGAGGTCGCGTCGACCGCTGGCGCGCTCGCATGTTCCTTCCGAGGTGCCTTCGGCTACCCTGTCGAAGCAGGGGAGGACGCCCGAGCGCAGCTGCTCAGACGCTATCCCGGCGCCTGAGAAGAGAGGTATCGACGTGACCCGTTCCCGTGCGAGCCTTCATGAGCAGGTGCGCATGACGTTGGCTCAGGAGATCCAGGACGGTCGCTACAGCGACACGGGGCGGATCCCGCCCGAGCCAGAGCTGTGCGAGCGTTTCGGGGTGAGTCGCATCACCGTGCGGCGCGCGGTCGCGGATCTCGAGCGCGAAGGGATCGTGCAGCGCCGACAGGGAACGGGAACCTTCGTGACCGACCCGCCCAAGCTCCTCAGCACGATGGCGATCGGTGGGTTCGCCGACCAGCTGACCGCGACGGGGAGGAAGTCCCGTTCGGTGAAGCGGGCGGACGTCTCGGATGCCGATGCGCGAACAGCGCGCGCCCTCGGGATCTCGCCGGGGTCTCCCATCCTTCGGCTCGAGCGTGTCTTCCTCCTCAACGACGTGCCGCTCTCGCTGGACCGGAGTGTCTACTCACTCGACAGGTACCCGGGTTTCGCACAGAAGATCGAGGACGACACGTCCACCTACGAGGTGCTGCGCAGCGACTACGGCGTGCGGTTCGCGGAGGTGCGGCGCGAAGTGCGGGTCGGCTATACGACAGCCGAGACCGCGGGCTGGCTTCAGAGGCCGGAGCACGATCCGCTCATCGTCATCGAGAAGGTCGCGCTGGACCAGGACGGCGCGGTCATCCACATCTCGCATGTCGAGACCGTGCCCAGTCGCGTGACGCTGCAGATGATCGCTCGGGAGTGACGCGCTCTTTCACGCTCCCGGTTCGATCAGGACGAGAGTCGGGAAGTACGTGGCGTATCGACCGCTGTCGCGTGTGAGCAGACGATACGAGAGGAACGCTCTCGAAGGCGCCGGCGCGTCCGCGCATGCGTCGGACGATGCGCTCGCCGCGAGACGCGACCGGGTGGCGTGGATGATGCGCAGCGTCGCGCCGTCTTCGATGACCTCGACCTCGTCGCCTTCCAGGAAGCCGTGAGCCCGCCGCAGCTCCGCGGGGATCGTCACCTGTCCCTTGGAGTCGAGTTTCATGACCTGCCCCGTCATACGTGTCAGTTCACCTGCAAGCGTCCGCGCACGCGGCGGCCGCGGCGCCGTCGAGCCGCGCTGAGGCGCGTGCGCCGCCCGTGGACGGCGCACGCGCCTCAGCGGCTCAGTACACGTAGGGCCATCCGCCCGAGTAGCCGAGCAGATTGATGCCGAGGCGCGAGGCGCCCGCGTCGTCGTAGTAGTGGTAGAAGAGCACGTCGGCGTCCGCGTCCGCCAGCACGGCCTGGTGCCCGGGACCGTGGATCGATCCGTGGCTCGCGAGGATCTCCGTTCCGCCGCCCGCGGTCATGGCGACGCCGTTGCGGTCGAGATAGGGCCCCGTGACCGACGTCGCGCGGCCGACCATGACGCGGTACGTGCTCGCGGCGCCCTGGCAGCAGCGGTCGAACGACACGAAGAGGTAGTAGTACCCGTCGCGGTAGTGGATGGTCGGCGCCTCGATCGCGCCGCCGCCGCGCCCCGCGATGCTCGCGAACGTGCTGTCGAGCCGGAGGCCGGACACGTTGCTGAGGCGGATCATCTTGATGCCCGACCAGAAGGATCCGAACGACAGCCACCACCGCCCCGTGTGGTCGATCACGAGGTTCGGGTCGATCGCGTTCCAGTCGTTCGACGTCGTCGACGAGATGATCGCGCCCTGGTTGGTCCAGGTGCCTGGAGCGCCGCTCGTGCTCGTCGCGAGGAAGATCGCGGAGTTGTTGGAGCCGAAGGTCGACGCCGAGTAGTAGAGGTAGTACTTGCCGTTGGCATAGGTGAGGTCGGGCGCCCACACCGTGTTCGTCCCGTTCGTGTAGCCGTGCACCCACGGCATGCCGCCGGGGAAGGCGACGCCCGCGTCGGCCCAGGCGGTGCGGTCGCCCGAGGTCTTCAGGGGGATGTTGTCGCCCGTCTGCGCGAGCAGGTAGGTGCCGTCGGGCTTCTTCACGACCTCGGGGTCGTGCGTGTAGGTCGAGCCGGTGACGTATCCGGGATTCGGATACGTCGCCGCGGCGGTCGGCTCGGCGCCGCCGGGGGCGACCAGCGGCGCGAGAGCGACCGCGAAGGCGAGCGCGAGGGCGATGCCGGCGCGTCGTCTGCGGTGCGGGCGGGGGAATGCGGCCATGAGACCTCCTCGTCGAGGTGATGGATGCGCTCGGCTCCGAGCGCGTCGCCAGTATTCCAACGTTGGAAATGCTGCGTCAAGGGCGAGACGGGGGAGTGGGCGGGGGCCGGGGCGCTCCGATTCGGGCGACACGCCCGACTGTGCTAGGATCGACGTTTGTCTGCGTGCACTCCTGCGCGCAGTTCGTGCGGCCCCACCTGTACACAGCCCGGTCTCCGGGTGGGTGACGGCTGCGCAGACAAGAGATCTTGGGTGGAGCCGTCCGGCTCCACGGTAGTGAAGGAGTGAACCATGGCTGCTGTGTGCCAGGTGACCGGTGCCGTACCCGGCTTCGGTCACAATGTCTCGCACTCGCACCGACGGACGAAGCGCCGCTTCGACCCGAACGTGCAGAAGAAGACGTACTACGTTCCGTCGCTCGGCCGTAAGGTCACGCTGAACGTCTCCGCCAAGGGCATCAAGGTGATCGACGTCCGCGGCATCGAATCGGTCGTGAAGGACCTGCTCGCGAAGGGTGTGAAGCTCTAATGGCGAAGAAGGCTCAGGACGTCCGTCCCATCATCAAGCTGCGTTCGACCGCGGGCACGGGCTACACGTACGTGACCAAGAAGAACCGCCGCAACAACCCCGACCGCCTCGTGCTGAAGAAGTACGACCCGGTCGTGCGCAAGCACGTCGACTTCCGCGAGGAGCGTTAATCATGGCGAAGAAGAGCAAGATCGCTCGCAACGAGCAGCGCAAGGCCGTCGTCGACCGCTACGCGGCGAAGCGCCTCGAGCTGAAGAAGCAGCTCGTCGACCCGAACGCGACGGACGAGCAGCGCGAGGCCGCTCGCGTGGGCCTGCAGAAGCTGCCCCGCAACGCGTCGCCCGTGCGTCTCCGCTCGCGCGATGTCATCGACGGCCGCCCCCGTGGCGTGCTGACGAAGTTCGGCATCTCGCGTGTCCGCTTCCGCGACATGGCGCACCGTGGCGAGCTGCCCGGCGTGACCAAGTCGAGCTGGTAAGCACCCGCTTCGGTAAGAGGGCGGGACTCCTTCGGGAGTCCCGCCCTCTTCCTTTTCCCGCCTCGCGAACCGTCACTTCCGTCACATCCGTCACATCCGGAGGGCGACACGCCGGGCGAATCGCGCGGAAAGCCGCGAGAATCCGCGGAATTCCGGGGCGCGTTGGTACATTCATCACGGTCGCAAGACCACCGGAGGCAAACGCCTCCGGTCCGTTGAAACGTCGCGGCGTCCTCACGCCGCTGGAGGATGACATGGCCGACAAGACCATCACCAAGACCGAGCTCGTCGCGAGCATCGCCAGCGCCACCGGTCAGAGCCAGGCCGCCGTCTCGGGCGTCCTCGACGCTCTGTTCACCTCGGTCTCCGAGTCCGTCGCCAAGGGCGCGAAGGTCTCGATCCCCGGCTGGATCGCGTTCGAGCAGGTCGACACCGCTGCCCGCACCGGCCGCAACCCGCAGACCGGCGAGGAGATCGCCATCCCCGCGGGCAAGCGCGTCAAGGTGACCGCCGGCTCGAAGCTCAAGGCCGCCGTCAAGTAAGACGTCTGCCGCGTCGAAAGGGCGCCGTCCTCCGGGACGGCGCCCTTTCGCATGCCCCGCGGAAGGGCGAACGATCGGGACATGCCCCGCGCGGCGTCCGCCCAGGGGCGCGCGCATAGGGTTGAGGGGTGAACCCGCGCGCGCTGCGGGCCGCTGGGCCCCTCATCCTCGTCGTCGCGGCGATCGCAGCCGTCATCGCGGGTCTCGTGATCGGCGGCGGTGCCGCCGAGCGGTTCAGCGCCGACCCCGGCGCCTTCGTCCGCTGGGGCCTCCCGATCGCGAAGCTCGTCGTCAACCTGGCGGCGGCGACGATGCTCGGCGCGCTGGTGCTCGCGCTCTTCGGGCTGCGCGCGCAGGAGCGCGAGTTCGACGTCGCGCTCGACACGGCGTCGATCGGCGCGGCCGTGCTCACCCTCTCGAGCGGCGCGGTCGGGTTCCTGACGTTCCTGTCGTCGTTCAACCCGCAGCTCAGTCTCGGCGCGGAGTTCGGTGCGCAGCTCGGCCGCTTCCTCACGCAGACCGAGCTCGGCAGCGCCTGGCTCCTGACGACCGTCCTCGCGGCCGTCGTCACGATCCTCGCGTTCGCCATCCGCTCGTGGACCCCGACGCTCCTCACCGCCGTCCTCGCGGCCATCACGCTCGTCCCGATGGCCACGCAGGGGCACTCGGGCGACCTCGCGGGCCACGACGCGACGGTGACCGCGTTGACCCTGCACATCGTCGCTGCGGCGGTCTGGCTCGGGGGCCTGCTCCTGCTCGTCATCCTGCGCCCCGCCATGGAGGAGCAGCGCCTGGGCCCGCTTCTCGCGCGCTACTCGTCGCTGGCGCTCGCCGCGTTCGTCGTCGTCGCGGTCTCGGGCTACGCGCGAACCCTCACCTCCATCGGGCAGTGGGACCAGCTGCTCACGCCGTACGGGGCCATCCTCATCGCGAAGATCGTCGCACTGCTCGCGATGGGCCTCCTCGGCGCGCTCTACCGCCGTCGACTCCTCGCGCGGGCGGCGGATGGCGCGGGCGCGTTCTGGGGTCTCGTCGCGGTCGAGCTCGCGTTCATGGGCATCGCGAGCGGAGCGGCCGCCGCGCTCGCGCGCACGTCGCCGCCGGTCGGGGAGATCTCAGCGCCGCAGTCGACGCCCGCCGAGATCCTCACCGAGGCGCCGCTGCCTCCCGAGCTGACGCCCGCCCGCTGGCTCACCGCGTGGGACATCGACCTGCTGTGGGTGTTCGTCGCGGGCTTCGGGCTCTTCTTCTACTACGCGGGGGTGCGGCGCCTGCGTGCGCGCGGCGACGCGTGGCCCGTGCACCGCACCGTGCTCTGGACGATCGGCATGGTCCTGCTCGTCTGGGTGACGTGCGGGCCGCTCACGGCGTACGGCGACTACCTCTTCAGCATGCACATGCTCGGGCACATGCTGCTGAGCATGGCCATCCCGCTGCTCCTCGTGCCCGGCGCACCGGTCACGCTCGCGGCTCGCGCCATCCGCAAGCGCGAGGATGGCACGCGCGGCGGCCGCGAGTGGATCCTGTGGGCGGTGCACAGCCCGTTCGCCCGCGTCATCACGCACCCGCTCGTCGCGGCCGGCATCTTCATCGGGTCGCTGTGGGCCTTCTACTACACCGATCTGTTCCGGTGGTCGCTGTACGACCACCTGGGCCACGAGTGGATGATCGTCCACTTCCTGCTGTCGGGCTACCTGTTCGTCATGTCGCTCGTGGGCATCGACCCCGTGCCGTACCGCCTGCCGTACGCAGGGCGTCTCGTCACCCTCATCGTCACCATGGCGATGCACGCGTTCTTCGGCATCTCGATCATGAGCCACTCGGGTCTCATGGTCGCGGAGTGGTTCGGCGCGATGGGCCGCACGTGGGGCGCCACCCCGCTCGAGGACCAGTACACGGGCGGCGGCGTCGCGTGGTCGATCGGCGAGATCCCGACGCTCATCACGGCCGTCATCGTCGCGATCCAGTGGAGCCGCAGCGACGAGCGGACGCAGAAGCGCGCCGATCGCCACGCCGACCGCACCGGCGACGCCGAGCTCGAGGAGTACAACGCGCGTCTCGCCCGTCTGGCCGAGCGCGACCGCCGTCGCGGACTCTGACCCTCAGCGCTCATAGGCCGTTCACAGACCGGTGAACGGCCGCGCATAGCGCCGTTCTCCAGCATGGACGCATCACCGCCCCGAGCGGGCGGCCGCGAGACAAGGAGACGGATCATGGCGCGCATTCCCGAGCCCGAGCAGACCCCTGACGGGCCGGCCTACGAGGGCCGGCTCCTCGCCCGACCGGACGAGGAGGTCGTGGACCAGGGTGCCGGCTTCGATCTCAGAACGCTCGTCAGCCGGCGAGGCATCCTCAGCCTCGTCGGAGTCGGCGTGGGCGCCGCGACCCTCGCGGCCTGCGCGCCCGCCGCGACGAGCTCGACGAGCACCTCGACCCCGAGCGCGACATCGGACACGTCCGCGAGCACGTCCACCCCGACGCCGACGGCAACGGCCGATTCGACGGAGGCTGCGCTCCCCGACGGCGAGATCCCCGACGAGACGGCGGGGCCCTATCCGGGGGACGGGTCGAACGGGCCCGATGCGCTCGCGGACTCGGGCATCATCCGCAGCGACATCACGTCATCGATCGACGGGTCGGCCACCGCCGAGGGCGTCCCCCTGACCTTCACCCTGCGGCTGACCGACATGGCGAACGGCGACGCGCCGTTCGAGGGCGTGGCCGTGTACGCCTGGCATTGCGACGCGCAGGGCCGCTACTCCATGTACTCGTCCGGCGTCGAGGACGTCACCTACCTCCGAGGCGTCCAGATCGCCGACGCGAACGGGCAGGTGACCTTCACGTCGATCTTCCCCGCGTGCTACTCAGGGCGCTGGCCTCACATCCACTTCGAGGTGTACCCCGACGCGGCGTCGATCTCCGACTCGGCGAACGCGATCGCGACGTCGCAGCTCGCGCTTCCGCAGGCCGCGTGCGAGACCGTGTACGCGCTCGCCGGGTACGAGGGATCGACCGCGAACCTCGCCCAGGTGACGCTCGCGAGCGACAACGTGTTCGGCGACGACGGCGGCGCACTGCAGGTCGCGACCCTCACGGGCGATGCGACGGGCGGCTACGCGGCATCTCTCGTCGTCCGCGTCGACACCGCGACCACGCCGACGGCCGCGCTCACGACTCCTCGACGATAGTGAACACGCCGCCTGCCGCCCCGAGCAGCTCGACGGTCTGAGCGGCGGCGGCATCGATGTGGATGCGGGGCCCGTCGGGAGGCGAGACCGGGTAGAAGGTGCCAGTGCCGTAGAGCTGGCCGTACCGGAGAACCGTCCCGCCGAAACCGAGCACGGCCTCCTCGAGAGTCCGGACGGCGTCCGCTCCGCCCCCTGGCGGGAGCTGCCACGCGACGCTCTGCGCGAGGAGCCGCCGGCAGTCGGCCGCCGCGGCCGCGGCCAGAAGGTTCGCGGTGCCCTCGACACGGATGCGCGCATTGGCCGCTCGTCGTTCCGGCAGCTCTTCCACGGCATCGGGGAGGTCGGTCAGCTGGTGCAGGACGAGGTCCGGACGGAATCGCGTCACCGCCGCGATGAGCCGCGCCCTGTCGTAGGCGTCGCACACGACCGGCTCTACACCCAGCACGCGGAGAGATTCTGCTTTCGCAGGGGTTCGCGTCATGCCCGCCACCACATGCCCGAGTTCGGCCAGCCGCGGCAGAAGCCTCGAGCCGATCACGCCGCTCGCGCCGGCGACGAACACACGAAGCGCGGTCGAAGCGTCGCTCATCGCGCTGCACCCCTCACGTGAGCATCCTCCGGAGCGCCGTGAGGTGTCCACGAGCGAGAGCGGCCGCCGTCTCGGCATCCTGCGAAGCGATCGCATCGTAGATGCGCCGATGGACCTCCTGATCGATCTCGTCGCCGTGGCGGCCGCGGATCGTGAGCATGTCGATCATCGCGAGGCGCGAGCGCTGCGCGAAGCCGTCGAAGAGCTCCTCGAGGACCGGGTTGTGAGCCGCGGTGACGATCGCCCGGTGGAAGGCCATGTCCGCCTCGACGTGCTCAGATATGCCGACTCGTTCGAGTCGAGCCTCGAGCGCCTCTCTGAGGAGCTCCAGTTCATGCGTCGCGCGCCGCTCCGCTGCCAGCGCGGCCGCCTCGACCTCGATGGCCGTGCGCGCTTCAATGATGGAGACGATGTGGGCGCGTCGGATGACGTCGTCCCAGTTCTCGGGGACGTCGCTCGCGGTCACGAACACGCCCGCGCCCTGCCGGGTGGCGAGCACCCCGCGCGCGGCGAGGATGCGGATCGCCTCCCGCATCGTCGAGCGCCCGACGCCCAACTGAGGCGCGAGCGTGGTCTCCCCCGGCAGCTTCGTGCCGACGCTCCACTCGCCGGCTCGGATGCGCTCGAGTAGGAGATCGCTGGCCTGCTCGGCGAGGGACTCCCGGCGCACGATCGTCATGGTGCGATTCTCTCATCGGTCCGCAACTTATCTACTTGTCTGAGGAGTTGTGATAGGTTCACCTCCTGACGACCGGACAAGGAACACCCCTGATGGACAACAGCGCTTTCCCCACCCTCTCCACTCCGGCGGGCGAGATCCCCCGTGGTGCACCGAGTTGGAATCGGCAGCGTCGCTCGCAGATGCCCTCGCACCGGTACCGCGACGTGCACTCCCGCGTCCACGTGCCGGTCGCCGAGCGCCATTGGCCCGGCAGGCGGCTGACGCAGGCTCCGCTCTGGGTGCCGGTCGACCTGAGGGACGGGAACCAGGCCCTGGCGGAGCCCATGGACCCTCTGCGCAAGCGGCGCTTCTTCGAGCTGATGGTCGCGATGGGGTACAAGGAGATCGAGGTCGGCTATCCGTCTGCGTCGCAGACGGACTACGACTTCATCCGGCTGATCGCGGAGACCGATATCGCTCCGGCGGATGTGACGGTGGTCGTGTTCACGCCCGCGCGACGCGAGCTGATCGAGCGGACCGTCGAGTCGATCCGGGGAATCCGCAACTCGGTCGTGATCCACATGTACACGGCGACCGCGCCGACCTGGCGCGACGTCGTCCTCGGGCAGGACCGTGAAGGGCTCAAGGACCTGATCCTCGCTGGAGGTCGCGACGTCCTCGAGTTCGCTGGACACCTCTCAGACATCCGGTTCCAGTTCTCGCCGGAGGTGTTCAATCTCACGGAGCCGGACTACGTGCTCGAGGTGTGCGACGCGATGACCGAGCTCTGGGGCGCGACTCCGGACCGCCCCGTCACTCTGAACCTCCCGGCGACCGTCGAGGTCGCCACCCCCAACGTGTACGCGGATCAGATCGAGTACATGCACAGGAACCTCGCTCGTCGCGACGCGGTGATCCTCTCTGTCCACCCGCACAACGACCGCGGAACGGGGGTCGCCTGCGCGGAGCTCGCGCTGCTCGCCGGCGCCCAGCGCGTCGAAGGGTGCATCTTCGGCAACGGCGAGCGCACCGGCAACGTCGACCTCGCCACCCTCGCTCTGAATCTGCATGCGCAGGGGGTTGACCCGATGGTCGACTTCTCCGATATCGACGAGATCCGCCGCACGGTGGAGCACTGCAACCGCATCGAGATCCACCCCCGCCACGCCTACGTCGGAGATCTCGTGCACACCGCCTTCTCGGGCACGCACCAGGACGCGATCCGGAAGGGCCTCGCCGAGCATCGCGCTCGCGCCGCCGCGGAAGGGCGTGACGAACGGGAGGCCGACTGGCGCGTGCCCTATCTGCCCATCGACCCCGCCGACATCGGACGCAGCTATGACGCCGTCATCCGGGTGAATTCGCAGTCGGGCAAGGGCGGGATCGCCTACCTGCTGGAGACCGAGTACGGGATCGAGCTGCCGCGCCGCCTCCAGATCGATCTCGCCCGGCGCGTTCAGCAGCACGCTGACCTGTCGGGTGAGGAGATCACGGCCGACCGGCTCTGGGACATCTTCCGACGTGCGTACCTCGAACAGGACGTCTCGTCCGGGGTCGAGCTCGCCGGCTTCGAGGTGACCGGACGGAGCACGGTGATCGATCTCCGCGTGGCCGGGGTGCCGAGCACGACCCGCCATGACGGGGTCGGACCCATCGAGGCCCTCACCGCCGCGCTGGCGGGCATCGGACTCCGCGTGGAGATCCTGAGCCTGTGCCAGACGAGCGTCGGCGGGGGCGGTGGCAGCGAAGCCCTCACCCTGATCGAGTTCCGGAGCGAGCGGGCCGCGGGATGGGCCGCAGGCAGGGATCGCTCAGCGCTCAAGGCCTCCCTTCTGGCCGTCGTCCGCGCTGCGACGGCGGGAACGCGCGCTCCCGTCGCCTAGACGTCCGGCGACCCGATGCTGATCGCGGCGGAGCCGTCGGGCAGGATGTCGATGGCCCCGTCGATCGTGAAGGTCACGTCCTGGCTCACGTGGAAGATCGAGCCGTCGTAGATCGACTGCACGTCCATCTCGATGTGGGCGATCGCGCCGGCGGGCGCGATCGCCCAGTACGCGCCGTCCGGCACGACGGCGACGTTCGGCTGCGCGGCGATCGACCAGGTCGGCGGGGTGATCACGCGCTCGTAGGTCTCGTAGCCGAACGGGCAGCCGGTCGGCTGAAGCACCCGCTGCGTCGTGCACTGCTCGAGGAAGTCGTGCACCTGACCCGTGATGATGTCGTTGAACTCGTCGGTCGGGCGCGCCTGCACGTCGACGGGGACCGCCGCGAGGGACTGCTGCGCGAGAGCGCGGACGGGCGCGGCCTGCGCGGCCGACGTGTCGACCGAGACGGCGTACGCGCCCGGCGCGAACACGAGCATCGAGACCGGATCGAGGGGCGCGGCGTCGGCCCCGTCGGGCGAGACCTGCCGCTTGTCGAGCTCGAACCCGTTGACCGTGAAGCGCATCGAGCCGCGCACCGTCACATCGAGCACGGCGAGTGGCGTCGTCTCGAAGCGCCAGGCTGGGACGAGGCCCGACCATCCGTCCTGCTCGACGCGGAACGTGGAGCGCCCTTCCTGGCCCGCCGCGGAGAACGAGAGGGTCACCTCGACGACGCCCTCGGACATCCGCGACGCGATCACCTTCACGTCGTCGAGGTCATCCGACAGCGCCGATCCGCGCAGCAGCGCGTCGCTCACGGTCGTCGGGATCCCGGCGGCCTCGAGATCCGCCGAGTCGACGGCGACGCCGGGGATCGTGAGCGCGTCGGCCGCGCGCCCGTCGGCGAGCATCCCGACGTACCGCTCCACGAAGGCCTCCGGGCCCCAGAAGACGCGATACAGGGCGGCGAAGCCCGCGGCGATCGCCGCGACGAGGAGCAGCCCGACGACGACGAAGCCCGCGACCTCGGCGGTGCGCCCCCGCTCGCGCCGGCGGATGGCCGTGGCCGGGGAGGGCGCGTCGGCCGACCCCCCGCGCGAGGGCGCGGCATCGGTCACGGCCTGCTCCATGCGGCCAGTCTAGGAACGACACGCCGGGCGGAGCCTGCGAACGGCTGTGGAGTGCCGGAACCGGGCCGCGTTCACCTCTCTACGATGGAAGGGTGACCGCACCTGCTCTGTCGGCGGAGCAGGAAGCCCTGTTCCGCCTCATCGAGGACACGCGCGAGCATGTCTTCATCACGGGGCGCGCGGGCACGGGCAAGTCGACCCTGCTGCGCCACCTCACGTGGCACACGAGCAAGCAGATCGCGATCTGCGCGCCCACGGGCGTTGCGGCGCTCAACGTCGAGGGCCAGACCATCCACTCGCTCTTCAAGCTGCCGATCGGGCTCATCGCCGACCAGGATCTCGAGCAGAGCGACGCGACCCGCAAGCTTCTCAACGCGATCGACACGCTCGTGATCGACGAGATCTCGATGGTCAACGCCGACCTCATGGACGCCATCGACCGGTCGCTCCGGCAGGCGCGCGGCCGACGGCGCGAGCCGTTCGGCGGCGTGCAGGTGGTCATGTTCGGCGACCCCTACCAGCTCGCCCCCGTCCCGCCGCGCGGCGACGAGGCGCGCTACATTGCCGACCACTACCGCTCCTTCTGGTTCTTCGACGCCCACGTGTGGGCCGGGGCGGAACCGGGCGGCGACGGGCTCATCGACCTGGGGCGCCACGGAGCGGATCTGCACATCCGCGAGCTCACCCACATCCACCGTCAGTCCGACGACGGGTTCAAGGCGATGCTGAACGCGGTCCGGTACGGGCGCGTCACCGCCGACATCGCCGAGAAGCTCAACCGCGCGGGCGCGCGCACCCCGCCCGCCGACCCCTCCGATCCCGTGATCACGCTCGCGACGCGCAACGACCGCGTGAACGCGATCAACGCGAAGCACCTCGCCGCACTGGCCGGGAGAGAGCAGACCGCGGTCGCCGAGATCAGCGGCGACTTCGGCCGCGGTGACGTGTACCCGGCCGACGAGCAGCTCAAGCTCAAGGTCGGCGCGCAGGTGATGTTCCTCCGCAACGACGTGTCGGGCCCCGACGGGCCGCGCTGGGTGAACGGCACGATCGGCATCGTCACCCGCATCATGGGCGACTCCGTGCGCGTCGAGGTCGACGGCGAGGAGTTCGACGTCGAGCCGACCGTGTGGGAGAAGCACCGCTACTCGTACGACGCGGCGTCGAAGAAGCTCAGCCGCGACGTCGTCGCCGAGTTCACGCAGTTCCCGCTCCGCCTCGCGTGGGCCGTCACGATCCACAAGTCGCAGGGGAAGACCTACGACCGCGCGATCGTCGATCTCGGCTCAGGCGCCTTCGCCCCCGGGCAGACGTACGTCGCGCTCTCGCGCCTCACGTCGCTCGACGGCCTGTACCTCACCCGCCCCCTGCGGCCATCCGACATCCGCGTCGACGAGGACGTCCGCCGGTTCATGCGGGCCGCGTGGGAGCGCGACGCGGCGGGCATGCGCTCGGCGGCGACGGGCTGAGCGCCGCGGAACGTCACGGTTCTGCATCCTCGCCGGGATCCCGGGCAAGGGTCGCCTAAACTCGACCTCGGAGCAACTGGGGGGTTGTGGAATGCGGAAATCCACTGTGCGCGCGCGGATGGCGCGCGCCTCGGCGGTCCTCGCGGGACTCGCGGCGATCGCGCTCGCGGCGTCCGGCTGCACGGCGAGCGCTGCGGCTGCCGGATCGGAGGTGCCGATCGCCTCGTCGGAGCTTCCGGAGAAGACCGTCGAGCAGCTCGAGGCGGCGGTGGACCACGCGATGCAGGGCGCCGGAGCATCGGGCGCCCTCGTCTCGGTCTGGATCCCGTGGGCGGGGGCCTGGGTCGAGGGCATCGGCACGACCGGCCCCGACTCGGACGAGCCCGTCACGACCGACATGCGCTTCCGCGTCGGCGAGGTCACCCGGGCGATGACGTGCGACGTGCTCTATCGGGTCGCCGACGAGGGCGTCGTCGCCCTCGACGACCCCGTGAGCGAGTGGGTGTCGAGCGTCCCCAATCTCTCCGACATCACCCTCCAGCAGCTCTGCGACGGCACGTCGGGCCTGGGCGACGGCCGCGACCGCCTCTCCCCGCAGTTCACGGCCACGCCGAAGCGCGAGTGGAACCCGCGTGAGCTCGCCGCGACCGGCATCGCCGAACGGGGGCGCGTGGGCGCTGAGGTCCGCGACTCGGACGCCGGGTACATCCTCCTCGGCATGGCGCTCGAGCACGCGACCCGCGAGAGCATGCACACGCTGTTCGAGGAGTACCTCGCCGAGCCGCTCGACCTGACCGCGACCGAGCTCCCCAAGGACGCGGCCGCCGAGCCGGGGGAGCCCGCGCTGCGCGGCTGGATCTCGGACGGCGCGGATCGCGAGGCCGGCTGCGTCGCGCCGACGGAGTACACGACGAGCTCGTCGAGCATCGGCTTCACCGACTCGGGTGCGACGAGCACGATCGGCGATCTCGCCCGCTTCGGGCAGTCGCTCGCGCTCGCGTCGGTCGACGATGAGGGGGAGCGCACGGAGCGCTGGTCGAAGGCGCTGCCCTACGAGGGCGACGACTACGTCAGCGGCGCGTACATCGCGGGCAGCCTCGTCGGCCAGAAGGGCGCTGCGCTCGGGTACCTGACGAGCGTGTACGCCGACCCGCAGACGGGCATGACCGTCGCCGTCGCGCTCAACAACTCGGCCGCCGGCGCGGATCTCGTGGGCGCGCTCGCGAAGGAGCTCGCGGCGATCGCGTCGAAGGCGCCGGCCGCGGGCGGCCAGGAGCAGCCCGAGTTCGGCCTCCCGTGGACCGCGGAGGACTTCCACGCCGTCGTCGCCGAGAAGGCGGTCTGCCCGATCGACTGACGTCGTCGGCGCCTACTCCGCGTCGCCGCGCTGACGGCGCTCGCGGGTGATCAGCGTGATGGCCATCGCGACGGCGACGCCGAGCACGGTCTCGATCGCGCGGTCCGCCATGAGCTGCGCCACCGGCAGCGGATGGCCGAGCTGCACCATGCACAGCGCGAGCGGTGTGATGAAGAGCAGCGCGACCGTGTAGTTCCGGCCGATGAACAGCTCGGCGCCGAGCTGCATCACCGCGATGATGAGGATGAGGGCGAGCGGCGGCGGCGCGAAGGCCAGCACGGCCCACGTGATGAGCACGCCGACGAGGGTTCCGACGACGCGCTGCGTGCCGCGGAGGAGGCGCGCGGATGCCGTCGGCGCCGCCATCGGGACGACGACCGAGACGATCGCCCAGTACGGATGGCCGATGCCGATCGCGGTCGCGACGGAGCCCGCGAGCACGACGCCGAGTCCGTACCGGACGAGGTAGTGCCGCAGCGGCCACTCGGGGCCGTCGCCAGGCAGGGTGCCGGGGTCCGCGGGGCGGCGCGGCCAGGTCTGCGCGACGCGCGCGACGTGGCGCCGCCAGAGGTGGCGACCGAGCGAGGTCAGATAGGTGAGCGTGAGGCTCAGCGCGAGGGCGGCGGCCGACACGAGCGCGGCGGGCACGAGGTCGGCGACGGTGCGGGCGGTCGAGGCGCACGCGCCGAGCGCGAAGACGTGGAAGAGCACGCCGGGCGGGTGCCAGTTGCGTCGGTGCGAGACGACCGCGATCCCGGTCGCGAACACGGCCGCGACCGGGATGAGCAGCCACTCCCGTCCGGGCGAGAGCGCCACCGCGACGCCGAGGAGGATCGCGAGGATGAGCGTCAGCCCCGCCTCCGCCTGCGACCGCAGCCGCTCGGGGAGGGGGAGGGTCCGGCCGAAGATCGACGACAGCGCGCCGAACGACGCGTACATCGCCCAGTCGAGCCGGTCGGCTCCCCAGAGCACGAGGAGGGGCAGCAGCACGGACAGCGCCGCCCGGATGGCCACGGTCCACTCCCCGCGCGCCGGCTGGATGCGGAAGAGGTCGCGCAGGAAGGAGGGAGGAGCCATCCCCTCTATTCTCCTCCTGCGGTCAGGCCGCGACCGCGACCGCGTCGGCGGCGACCCGGGTGCGCGCCATCCCGGCTGCCACGGCGAGCACGGCCAGGGCGGCGGCGGTCATCGCGGCGCCGACCCAGATCGGCGCGGTGTAGCCGAGGCCCGCGGTGATCGCGACGCCGCCGGCCCACGCGCCGAGCGCGTTGCCGACGTTGAACGCGCCGATGTTCGCGCCCGAGGCGAGCGTCGGAGCCTGGCCGGCATACGCCATGATGCGGCTCTGGAGGCCCGGGACGGTGCCGAAGCCGAAGCCGCCCATGAGGAAGAGGGCGACGACGGTCGCGATCTGCGATCCGGCGAGCAGGGCGAAGAGCGCGAGCACGACGACGAGCGCCGCGGTGAAGACGATGAGCGTCCGGTCGATCGCGCGGTCGGCGAGCCGCCCGCCGACGCCGTTGCCGAGCACGAGGCCGGCCCCGAACACCACGAGCAGCCAGGGCACGGCGCCTGCCGCGAAGCCGCTGACCTCGGTGAGCGTGTACGCGATGTACGTGAAGGCGCCGAACATGCCGCCGAACGCGAGGACCGTGACGACGAGCGAGAGCCAGACCTGGGTCGAGCGGAACGCACGCAGCTCGCGGCGCAGGCTCACGCGCTCCTCGGGAGCGGGGATGGCCGGGACGAGAGCCGCGACGCCCGCGAGCGCGATGAGGCCGATCGCGGAGATCGCCCAGAACGTGGAGCGCCAGCCGAGCTCCTGGCCGAGGAACGTGCCGAACGGCACGCCCAGCACGTTCGCGGCCGTGAGGCCCGTGAACATGATGGCGATCGCGCCGGCCTTCTTCTCGGGCGCGACCAGGCCCGCGGCGACGACCGAGCCGATGCCGAAGAACGCGCCGTGGCAGAGCGCGGCGAGGATGCGCCCGGCCATGGCGGTGGCGTAGTCGGGTGCGAGCGCGGTGAGCGCGTTGCCGAGGATGAAGAGGACGACGAGGCTGAGGAGCACGGCCTTGCGGGGCAGGCGGATGGTCGCGGCCGTGAGGAGGAGGGCGCCGACCACGACGCTGAGCGCGTAGCCCGAGATGAGCCATCCGGCGGCCGCCTCCGAGACGGCGAAGTCGCGTGCCACCTCGGGCAGCAGGCCCATGATGACGAATTCCGTGAGTCCGATGCCGAAGGCGCCGATGGCGAGGGCGATCAGTCCGAGGGGCATGAAGGGGTCTCCTGGTATGCTCGGTTTACTTGCACGCGCGGGATTTTGCAGCGGCCCGAGAAATACTGCCACACGCGGATACAACGCGCAAGCAACTATCTGGAGGAGACATGGGAATCGCCGACGACGCGGTCGAGGTGCGCGCGCAGGGATGGCGCACGCTCGCGGCCCTGCATGGCCTCATCGAGACCGCGCTCGAGCGCGCGCTCGCGACATCCGTCGAGCTCTCGGTCGTCGAGTACACGGTGCTCGACGCGCTGAGCCGTCAGGACGGGTGGCACATGCGGATGCAGCAGCTCGCGGGCGCCGCCGCCCTGAGCGCGAGCGCGACGACGCGGCTCGTGAACCGGCTCGAGGACCGCGGGCTGCTGACGCGCGTCCTCTGCGCGGACGACCGCCGCGGCATCTACACCGAGCTCACGCCCGCCGGACGCGATCTCTTCGAGCGGGCGCGCCCCATCCACGACGAGACGCTCGAGCGCGTGCTGGACGAGGCCGCTGCACGACCCGAGCTCGCTCCGGTCGTGCACGCGCTGCAGGCTGCGCCGGTCTCAGCGTAGGGCGACGTCGCGGAACGCCGTGATGAAGGAGTAGCCGGCGTCGTTCTTCGTGACCGAGAGGTTGAGCCCCATGTGCGGCTCGAGCGTCGTCACCTTGTCGAGCGGCGCCACGACGATGATCTGGAAGCCGAGGCCGAGCCACGCGCGGATCGCGCGCCCCGTGAACGCGCTGTCGGCCTTGACGAATCCCTCGTCGAGGAAGACCGGCGCGAACCGCGGCCACGAGCGCGTCTGATCGCCGAGCTGGTACCGCAGGGCGGCGCCCACGATGAACGCCACGAGCTCCTGCGACTCGCCGCCCGACTTGTCGCCGAGGGTCGAGTAGGTGCTCACCTCGCGGCCTTCGGGATCGATGCGGCTCGCCGTGATCTCGATGTGGCGGCGCACGTCGAGCACCTCGTCTCGGCGCGGGTTGACGCCCGACTCGGGGAGGTCGATGAGGTCGATGAACTCCTGCAGACGCGCGAAGCGCCGGTCGGCCTCCTCCGCGGTCCACTCGCCCGTGACATCCGCGGAGAGCTCCCTCAGCTGCGTCTTGAGCGACTCGATGCGCTCGGGGTGCAGATGGCGCATGTCGATGCGGAGCCGGTCGGTCTCCGATGCGAACGGCAGATCGCGGAGGATGTCGTTGACCGGCTCGAGGCGCTCCTCGATGCTCAGCAGGGCGTGGCCGAACGAGTCGCTCAGCATCTTGAGGTCCATCGTGCTGACCTCCTGCAGGTGACGCCGGAACTCGAGCCGGTGCTGCGAGAGGCCGTGGTGCGTGATCTCCTCGTAGATCGCGGCGAACTCGTCGTACGCGTCGACGGTCGTGCCGCGGTTCGGATCCGGCCACCTCTCGTTGTAGGCGGCGAAGATGCGCTCGAGCGACGCCGCGGCCGAGTCGAGCGTGGCGTGCGCGCGGCGGACGTCCAGCTGCAGCTCGTCGGCGAGCCGGGGGACGGCCTTCGCGAACCGGTCGTGCGTCGCGTCGGGCTCGATCCGGCGGAACTCCCGGTCGAGGTGCGCCGCGTCCTCGTCGGTCAGGACGATGTCGGGGCGCTCGGCCAGGCGGTCGCGCTCGGTCGCGACGGCATCCTGCCGGTCGACGATCGCGCCCCACGTGCGCTCGAGGTCCTCGAGCGCGGCCGCGCGGCGGTAGCGCTCCTCGCGCGCTGACTCGAGGCGCTCCGCCGCATCGCGCAGCCGCTCCTCGAGCTCGACGAGAAGGTCCGACCGGTCGAGGATGGCCTCGCGCTGCGCCTCGAGCTCGGCGACCTCCTTCTCGACGGAGGCGACGTCGATCGACGCCCACTCGACGTCCTGCACGCGGCGGTACGCCTCGGCGACGCGCTGCACCTCGTCGGCCTCGCGCTCGTGTGCGGCGCGGGCCTCCTCGTGCGCGGCGATGCGGGCGATCGTCTCGGCGATCTCCGCCTCGATCTCCTGCCGGCGCGCGGCGTTCGAGAAGCCGAGGATCGAGCGCTCGCGCGGATCGCGGCCGTGCGCACCGCGTCGGCCGTGCGACGTCTGGCCGTTGACGGTGACCTTGGGCTCGTCGCCGCCGAGCTCGGCGGGCGAGTCCACGCAGAGGTGGTCGCCCGCGACGACGCGCCGCTTGACCCACGCCGTGAACGGCGAGTCCCGGAAGACGAGGCGCCCCGAGATGTACCGCGGGTCCGACGGGGTCTCGGCGTCCTCCGACAGGTCGACGCCGTCGAAGCGGATGCGCCGCGTGAGCTTCATCGACTCGATGGCCTCGCGGATCTGCCGTTGCCGCCGCGCGTCCATGAGCATCGTCATGCCGATGCCCGACAGGGTGACCTCGGCGGCCGTGCGCCACGGCTCGTGGTCGGGGTGCACGTCCATGAGCTCGGCGGCGAAGGGCAGGTCGGATGGCTCGAGCCCGCATGCGCGGGCGATCTCGCGCCGGGTGCGGTCGTAGGCGTCGGGGATGAGGCTGTCGCGCCCCGAGAGCGATTCGAGCTCCGCGGCGTCGCCGCGCCGGCGGCGGGTCAGGTCGCCGATCGCGAGGACCTCCTCGTCGCGACGGCGCTTGAGCTCGGCGAGCCGGTCGTCGACGCCCTCGAGGAACGTCGCCGCGGCATCCTGCACCGAGCGCAGCGCGCTCTCGGTGGGGAACTCCGCGCCGAGCGTGCGCACGCGCTCCTGGAGGGTGCGCCGGGCGTCGGCGATCCGCGCTGCGCGGGCCCGCGCCTCCGCGACCCGCGCGTCGAGCCGGGCGAGCAGGTCGCCGCCGTTCTGCGCCCGCTGCTCCTTGATCTCCTCGACCTCGACCGCGAGCGCGGTCTCGGCCGAGAGGGCCAGCGTGAGCGCCTCCTTCTCGGCATCGCGCGCGGCCTTGTTCGCCTCCTCGGCCTCGCCGAGCAGGCGGTACTCCGTCGTCAGGCACCACAGCCGGAAGGGCGTCGCGTCGTCGCCGCGCGTGAGGCCGTAGCGGTCGAGGCGCGCGACGCGGTCTCGTGCGCTCTCGTAGTCGTCGTGCAGGTGCGCGATCTCGGCGAGCATCCGCTCCTTGGCCTCGTCGGTCGCGAGGCTCTCGTGACTCTGCTTGAGCGCCTGGAACTGCGCGAGCACGGCGTCCGCGGCCGCGTACGTCGGCGGCTCCTCGAGCACCATCTCCTTGTAGAGCCGGTCGACGGTGCGCACCTGGTGGCCGGCCTGGATGCGCGACAAGAGGCGCAGGGCGTTGTCGCTGTTGCCGCCCTCGCCGATGCCGAGCCGGGCGGCGACCGCGGAGAGGAAGTCCTGGGTCGTCTCGTAGGAGCGCAGCCCCGTGAACCGGGCCCGCAGGGCGCGCGGATCGAACCGGCCGTCCGCGAAGTCGGCGAGATCGGGCAGATGGAAGTCGCCCTCGACGGTGAGCTGGCGCGTGCGCACCTCGGTGCTGCGCTGGGCGCCCGCGGGCGCGAAGTACGTGCGCAGGGCCGTGTACCGCCGGCCGGAGCCGTCGACGAAGGTCATCGAGATCGCGCCCCACGCGCTCGTGCCGTCGCCGCGGAGCACGCGCTCGACATCGCGGACGGTGTCGCGCTTGCCGCGCAGGTACGTCAGCACGTTGCGCTGGTCGGCACCGCGGGCCCGGCCGACCGTCGCGTCGTTCGAGGCGCCGTTGAACGGCACGGTCGACGGCATCATGAGCGCGATGTACGCGTCGAGGAGCGTGCTCTTGCCTGTGCCGGAGCCGCCCGAGATGAGGGTCGCCTCGCGGTCGAAGTCCACGCGGTGGTGGCCGTGGAAGCCGCCCCAGTTCAGCACCTGGAGGTGGCTCGCGCGCCACTGGGCGGTCTCGTCGTCGTACCCGGCGATGAGCAGATCCGTCACGCGGCGTCCTCCTCGTCGTCCTCGTCCTGCGGTGCGTCCTCCGGCTCATCCGCCGCCGGCTCGATCCGCCGCCGCAGGGCGTTCTCGGGGCGGTTCTGCTCGGCCAGCCACTCCTGGATGACCCGGAGCCGGTCGATCGGCAGGAGCGTCTCGATCACGGGCGAGATGAGGAAGCGGTCGTCGCCGTCCGCCTTCACGAGGATGCCGGCCTTGACGAGCGAGTCGACGGCGGCGCTCGCCTTCTTCTCGTCGCCCGAGCGGTCGGTCGAGTGCGCCGGGCGGAACTGCGCCACCGCGGCGAGGCAGTCGTCGCGGTCGATGTGGGCGTGCGGGCGCCCGCTGCCGCGCTCGGCGAGGTGCCGCTGGCGCAGGTGCGCGAGGAGGACGGTCTCCTCGCGGGTGTACGCGGAGTCGCGCAGGAGCGGGGGGACGTAGCCCGACGCGTCGGAGCGGATCTGCACCTTGTAGGCGACGCCGCGATCGCGGTCGATCACGAGGTCGAGGAAGAGGTCGTTGAGGCGGCTCTTGATGAGGCGCGCGTCGCGCAGGAGGACGGGCCACTCCTCGCGCTCGTCGGTGATGATCTGGTGCTTGAGCATCACGACGAGGCAGCGGCGCTGCTCGAGCGTGAGCATGCCGTCGTCGCCGTCGAAGAGCGACAGGGCGGTGTCGTCGGGCGCGTTCTCGATCGCGTCGGGCGTCGTGAAGGCGTCGTCGGCGAAGGCGTCGTCAGGCGTCGTCATCGTCGTCTCCTGTCAGGTCGGTCGGCGGCTGCAGGCGGGGGAGCGCGAGCGCGCGCTCGGTGCCGTCGGGGCGGACGGTGCGGACGACGCCCCCGTCATCGGCGATCCCGCCGGGAAGGCCGTCGCGGGCGGCGAGGTAGGCGAGGCCGAAGACCTCGACGGGGCGGCGCAGGTCGTCCGGGAGGGCGTTGAACGCCTCCGAGAGGGTGGTCGCGCCGTCGGCGGCCGCGGCGTCGAGCCCCCGGCGCACCTCGTCGAGCAGCGGGCCGCCCTGACGCCGGACGTCGTCGAGCGACGGCGGCGCCGGCGCGAGGTCGGAGACGTCCTCGAGCGCGGGAGCGGGCTTCTCCCGGCTCGGATCGTAGAAGCGCGTGCGGAGGTGCTCGATGTCGAGGCGCGACGGCATCCACGGCAGGGGGACGGTGTCGCGGGCGCGGGCGGTCTCCATCCACACTGCGAGCTCCTGCTCGACGCGGCGCAGCGTGCGGGTGACCTCGCGCTCCTGCAGGGAGTCGTACGCCGCGAGGTACTCGGCGAGCGACTGCGACGCGCGCTGCTGGCGCGTCTGCACGTCGCGGAGACCGCGGCGCAGCAGCGCGTCGGCGTTGACGAACGCCGCGCGCTCGTCGGGGGACAGGTCGCGCGCGAACGGATGGCTCATGATCGCGCGGAGGTCCTCGCGGAACTCGGCGAGCAGGTCCTCATCGCTCAGCACGGTGAGGGCGCCCTGGAACGCGCGGCCCTCGCGGGTCTGCGACGCGAGGCGGGTGCTCGAGGCGAGGTACTCGCCGAGCACTTCGCCCTTGGGGCGCTCCTCGGCGCGGAAGTCGCGCACCATCTGGTCGTGGATGGCGTCGAGCGCCTCCTCGACGCGGCGGAAGTCGCCGGGGAGCTGACCGAGGAGGTCGACGAGATCCATGTAGCCCCCGAGCATCCGCTCGTCGTCGGCGATCTCGACCTCGCCGCCCGCCGCGATGCGCTCGCGCTCGGCCGTGAGCCGCGCGATCTCGGCGTCGAGCACGGCCATCCGCGTCGTCTCGTCGGGGTTCGCCTCGGTCGCCCAGCGGCGGACCGCGTCGAGGATGGTCGTGAGCCGCGATTCGCTGAGCAGAGCGCGCTCGCGCGAGAGCTCGCTGTGCATCCGCATCGCCGCGAGGGCGTGCGATGTGAGCTCGTAGGCCTCGCCGCCGTCGTCGAGCGGGACGCGCCGCAGCCACTGGCTGCGCATCCACGACAGGCACAGCGCGCGCCCCTCCTCCTGCGCGGGGACCTCGAAGCCCGCATCGCGCAGCTCGTGCAGGTACGTGTCGACCTGCACGTGCAGGCGCTCGGCGCGGACCTGCTTGATCTCCTGCGAGAACGAGGCCCGGAAGATCGCGAGGATGAGCGGTGCCCAGCGGCTGCGGACGAGGCTGAGCGCCGCGCCCTCGCGCGCCTCGGTGAGGCGTGCGACGTCCCTGGGGACTCCGCTCACTCGGGCCGCTCCGTTCTGCGCTTCGGGGTTCTCGCCGCACGGCGGCGGCAACCCTCGATTCTCTCACGGAGGCCGGGATGGTCCGGATGCCGGGTGCGCGGCGGATGTCCCTCTCGAGGATGACGCGGTTCGGCCTCCGGGGTGATCCCCTCGCGGCTGCCGCCCGCGAGAGTGGGATCACCGTCGTTCGAAGAGGGAGAAGCCGATGTCCACGGTCCAGTCGGTCGGAAGCGAGGTGCTCGTGCGCGGTGCATCCGCCGCCAGCGCCGTCGTCGAGGTGCTCGTTCTCGCGGGAGTGGCGGTCTTCATGGTGGGGGTGGTCGTCGTGTCCCAGGTCGTGCAGGCCGTCGAGGCCGCCAAGGAGGCCCGCAGCCTGCGGCGGCGGCCGCGGCACCCGGTGACCGCCCCGCCCGGCCTCACGCCTCCACGCGCGCGGGCTTCGTGAAGCAGAACGCGATCGCGCCCACGAGGAGGAGCGCTGCGGAGAGATAGAAGCCCGACTCGAGCATGCCGGTCGCGTCGGCGAGGGCGCCGGTGATGTACGGAGCGAAGATCGACGACAGCATCCCGGCGAAGTTGAAGTAGCCGTACGCCCGCGAGTACATCTCCTGAGGCGTGTTCTCGGCCAGGAACGCGATGAGGATCGGGTCGAGCGCGAGCTTGCCCACGAGGCCGTAGACGACGAGTCCCGCGATCATGAGCGCGTAGTCGCCCGTGAGCGGAACGAGGATCTGGCAGAGGCCGCCCAGCAGCGCGAGGGCGATGATCAGCGGCCGTGTGTTCGACATCCGGCGGGCGAGCATGCTGAGCACGATGGCCCCGGGGATCGAGGCCCAGGGCACGAGGGAGGCGATGATCCCCGTCTGCGCGGGGGCGACGTCGCGCACCTGCTGCAGGTAGGTCGGCAGCCACGTGAGCATCGAGAAGAAGCCGTACAGCGAGCAGAAGATCAGCACGTACGTGAGCAGGTGGTTGCGCGAGAAGAGCGCGCGTCGCGCCGGCGCGTCGGGAGTCGCGACGGTGCGCGCGGCGGCGAGCTGCGCGCGGTGCTCGTCGTCGATCGGCGCGAGGAAGTAGTGGATGAGCCCGGCCACCACGACCGTCGCGATGCCGAACACGAGGAAGGTGACGTGCCACGGCAGGCCCAGCGTGAAGGTCAGATAGCTCGACCCGATGAATCCGAGAGAGATGCCGACGGCCATCCCGCTGTTGATGACGGCCGCCGAGACGCCGCGCCAGCGCTTCGAGACGTAGCTCGACGAGATGCCGTACACGGGGCTGTAGTACGTGCCCTCGCCGACGCCCGTGAACGCGCGGAACATGAGGAAGATGAGGAACGTCGACGCGAAGCCGCTCAGAATGGTGCCGATTCCGAAGAGCACGTAGCCCACGACCACGACCCGCACGCGGCCGAACCGATCGGCGATGTACCCCGTCGGGATCTGCATGAGCGCGTAGGTGAGGAAGAACACCGTCGACATCAGGCCCAGCTCGGTGCGCGAGAGGCCCCACTCCTCCTGGATCACCGTCATCACGGGCGAGAGGATGTTCCGATCGGCGTACATGAAGACCCAGCCGAGTGAGAACAGGGCCGTCACGAGGAGCGGGCCCGGTCGGCGTCGGCTCGCGGGGAGCAGCCGCCTGGCGGGGGAGGGCGGTGCGGTCGGGGCGGAGATCGTGGGACGCGACTGCGTGGACGTGGTCATCTGGCTCCTCGTCGCCGGGCTCGAATGGTCGTCTCATTCGAGCGGAGCCGTGTTGCGGCCGATCCCGCGCCGTGTGAAGGCTCTGTTACGCGCCCGCTACCCGATCCGGAGCCCTTCCGGCAAGCACCTCCCGTCGCGCGAGCGCACGTGCGGATACTCGAGCATGAGGACATTCGGCGTGGAGGAGGAGCTGCTGCTCGTGGACGCGACCACGGGGCGGCCGCGTCCGCTCGCGCCCGAGATCCTCGCGCAGGCGGCCGGCCGCGAGCTGGCCGGCTTCGCGCTCGAGTCGGAGATGGACCAGGAGATGCTCGAGGTCATCTCGCCCCCGTGCGCGACGGCCGACGAGCTGAGGTCGTTCGTGCTCGCGGGGCGGGAGACAGCGGATGGTCTCGCTCGCGAGCTCGATGCGCGCGCGGTCGCGCTCGCCACGTCGCCCATCCGCGGCCGGCCGCACACGAGCGTGAGCCCGCGCTACAACGCGGTGCTGGAGCGCTTCCGCGGACTCGCCGCGGCGACGCTCGAATGCGGCCTCCACGTGCACGTGTCCATCGCGGACGCCGAGGAGGGAGTGGCCGTCCTCGACCGCATCCGCGCGTGGCTGCCGATCCTCCTCGCACTCAGCGCCAACTCGCCCTTCCGCGACGGCGCCGACACGGGGTACGCGAGCTACCGCCATGTCGTCTGGCACCAGTGGCCGACCGCCGGTCCGCTCGAGCTCCTGCACACGCCCGCCCGCTACGAGCAGCTCGTGCAGTCGCTCCTCGCGACGGGCGGCATCCTCGACGACGGGCAGCTCTACTTCGACGCTCGTCTGTCGCGGCACCATCCGACCGTCGAGATCCGCGTCGCCGACGTCTGCCTCGATCCCGAGGACACGATCACGATCGCCGTCCTCGTGCGGGCCCTCGTCGACACCGCGGCCGCGGCATGGCGCGCGGGCGAGCCGGCTCCCGACATCCCGACGCCGGCCATCCGCCTCGCCTCGTGGATGGCGGCGCGGTGGGGCGTTCGCGGCGACCTCGTCGACCCGGGCGCGGGGCGCGCGGTGCCCGCGGCGGATGCCGTCGAGGCGCTGCTGGGTCACGTCCGCGCGGCCCTGCGCGCGAACGGCGATGCGAAGCGGGCGCAGACCGGCGCGCGGGACATCCTCGTGCGCGGCACAGGCGCCGAACGGCAGCGGGCGCGGCACGAGCTCTCCGGATCGCTCGCGGGCGTCGTGCTCGGAAGCGATCACGAGGGCTGAGCGGCGCTACCCCACGACGGTGCGCACGGCCTCGAGGAGCGTCCGGCGCACGCCGAGGTCCTCGGCGGTGTCCAGGGCGCGTCCGGCGTAGCACTCCCATCCTTCGCCCGTGCAGCAGAGGTATCCGCGCACCTGGTCGCCCACGGCGACCTGATAGCAGGTCAGGGTCACCGGGATCAGCCGCGCGCCGAGCGACCGCACGGCCTCCGGCGTCGCGCTCCGGGCCTCTCGGGCATCTGAGATCACGCTCACGGTTCTCCTCCGCTCTCGACAGCGCTGTCGATCCGTCCGCTGATGTGCCGTCCAGTGTCGCGTCCGCGATCCTCCGGAGCACACGGGTTGACAACGCCTGCCGAACGTGAGGGGCGAGGGCGCGCGAAGATACCCTTCGTCGGGCTGCCCCGTGCCGGAGGCGCCTGTCAACCCCGTGGGATCCGGCCCTGCGCCCTGATTACCTCGGAGCATGACCGCATCCGCCTCCGCGCCCTCGAGGCCCTCCGACGGATCCGCCGCGGACGGCATCCCGACGCTGTGCCTCGACGCCACCCACCGCCTCGCGCGCGACGGCTACGCCTTCGGCCTCCGCGGATACCGGGACGTCGAGGCCGACGCCTTCCGCACCCGGCTCGTCGGGCGCCCCGTCGTCGTCGCCCGCGGATCCGAGGCCGCCCACGTCTTCGGCGCCGGCGGCTTCCGACGCAGCGGCGCCATCCCGCGATCCGCGATGCACCTCCTGCAGGACGAGGGCAGCGTCCAGGCGCTCGAGGGCGAACGGCACCGCGTGCGCCGCGCGCTCCTCCTCGAGATCGCCGAGCGCGGGCGCGGGACGCTCGTGGCGCTGTTCCGCTCCGAGTGGGGCGCCGCGGTGGAGGAGGTGTCGGGGGAGCGGACGAGTCTGCTGGATGTCGCGACGACGGCGCTCGCACGCGCTGCGTTCCACTGGGTCGGGGTGATGCCGCCGCCCGTGGAGGAGCGCGCGATCACGGCCGGCCTGCGCGGCATGATCGACAGCGCGGCGAGCATCGGCCCCCGCAACTGGGCGGCACGCGCGCACCGTCGCCGGGTCGAGCGCTGGGCGGCGTCGCTCGTGTCCTCCGCCCGATCCCGCGGAGACGCCGTCTCGATCGTCGGTCGCCTCGCGCACCACGAGGAGGATGGCCGCCCGCTCGACGTCGAGGTCGCCGCGGTCGAGTTGCTGAACCTCCTGCGCCCCGTCGTCGCCGTGGCCCGGTTCGTCGCGTTCGCGGGACACGCGCTGCACGCGCATCCGGAATGGGCGGCACGGGTCGGGACCGGCGACGCCGAGACGACGCGCTGGATGGCCGACGAGGTGCGGCGCTTCTACCCCTTCTTCCCGATGATCGGCGGGATCGCGACCGCGCCGTTCCGCCTGCGCGGAGAGGAGTTCCCGGCGGGCCAGTGCCTCCTTTTCGACCTCTACGGCACCGACCACTCGCCCGAGCTCTGGGAGCGGCCGGACGTGTTCGACCCGTTCCGCTTCGCGGACGCCTCGCCGCACGCGATCGTCGCGCAGGGCGTCGGCGACGGCCTCGGAGCGCACCGGTGCCCCGGCGAGCTCGCGACATCCGATCTCGTCGCCGAGGCGCTGTCGCTGCTCGTCAACAGCTCGCGATACGAGGTTCTGCCGCAGGATCTGCGCATCAGCCTGCGGCGCATCCCGGCGCGGCCGGAGGGCGGGATGGCGGTGGTGTTCGCATGAGCCTGCCCGTTCTGCGCACGCTCGAGGAGCTCGCGGCCGCGGTCCGCGCGGCGAGGGGCCTGCACGTGCGCTACTCCGCGGGGCCCGATGCCGACGCGTCGCGGACGAGCATCGATACCGAGAGCGGCCTCGAGCTGCCTGGCCTGTCGGTGAACCCGCTCGATCCGGAACCATGGTGGACGCGCCCGCTCGACGACTGGCTCGCCCGCCAGCTCTGCCAATACCGCCACCTGGAGGAGAAGGACGCCGAGCGCTATGCGTGGGTTCTGCGCGGCCGCGAGGCCGGTCGCGGCCCCGACTGCGAGCCGCTGCTCGCCGACGTCGAACCCGTCGCGAGACTCGCCGACGCGCTGCTCGACGAGGCCGAGGAGCGGTATCGCGCCCGCTTCGACGCGGGACGCGGCCCGGCCGATGGCGACGAGGGATGAGCCGCGCCGACATCGAGCGCACCGCGCGCGAGCGCTTCGGGCTGGATCGGCTTCGCCCTGAGCAGGCGGAGGCGATCGCGGCGGCGGTCGAGGGGCGTGACGTGCTCGCGGTCTGGGCGACCGGATCGGGCAAGTCCGCGGTGTACCAGGTCGCCGGTGCGCTGCGCCCGGGGCTCGCGGTGGTCGTCTCGCCGCTCATCGCCCTGCAGGAGGATCAGCTCGCCGGGCTCGGAGATGCGCCATCCGCGCCCGGTGCCGTCGCACTGAACTCCGCGCGCGGCGTGCGCGCTCAGAGAGAGGCCTGGCGTCGGATTCGCGAGGGCGACGCGGAGTACGCGCTTCTCGCACCCGAGCAGCTCGTCAAGGACGACGTCCTCGACGCGCTCGCCGCATGCGATGTCTCGCTGCTCGTCGTCGACGAGGCGCACTGCATCACGTCGTGGGGGCACGACTTCCGCCCGGACTACCTCCTCCTCGGAGGGCTCGCCGATCGGCTGGGGCGCCCGCCGATCGTCGCCCTCACGGCGACCGCGTCGACGCCCGTCCGCGAGGAGATCGTTCGGCGCCTGGGAATGCGCGAGCCCGCGGTGCTCGTGGGCGACATGGATCGTCCGGAGATCTCTCTCGCCGTCCGCCGCCATCGCGACGACGCCGCCAAGCGCTCCGCCGTCGTCGACGAGGTCGCCGGTCTCCGCGGCACGGGTCTGCTGTACACCTCGACGCGGAAGGACACCGAGCGGTACGCGCACGAGCTCGCGGATCGCGGCGTGCGCGCAGCGGCCTATCACGCGGGTCTTCGCGCCGCCGAGCGCCATCGCGTGCATGAGGCGTTCCTCGACGGCGAGGTCGACGTCGTCGTGGCCACCTCGGCGTTCGGGATGGGCATCGACAAGGAGGACGTGCGCTTCGTCGTGCATGCCGATGCACCCGAGTCGCTCGATGGGTACTACCAGGAGGTGGGGCGCGCCGGTCGCGACGGCGAGGCAGCGCAGGCGACGCTGCACTATCGGCCCGAGGACCTCGCGCTGCGCCGGTACTTCGCGGCCCGCTCTGCCGATCCCGACGATCTGCGCGGTGTTCTCCGAGCCATCCGTGACGGACGCCGGCGCCGCGCGGAGATCGCGGATGCCGCGGGCGTCCCGGCCCGCAGGGTCTCGGCCCTGCTCACGCTCCTGTCCGACACCGGCACGGTGCGCCTCGACCGGCGAGGGGCCGCGCTCGTACGCGGGGTGGACGACGATTCGGCGGTCGACGCCGCGCTCGCGCACGTCGAGGACCGGGAGCGCATCGACCGATCGCGCATCGAGATGCTCCGCTCGTATGCCGAGGCCCGGCGCTGCCGACGCCAGGTGCTCCTCGGCTACTTCGGCCAGGAGCTCGCCGACGCGTGCGGCAACTGCGATGTGTGCGCGGAGGAGCGGGGAGAGGGGCCTGATCTGACGGACGTTGCCGTGTCAGACGTGTCAGACGCGCCGGATGCGGCGTTCCGCGCGGACGATCGCGTGCGTCATCGCGAGTGGGGCGAGGGCACCGTCATGGAGGTCGAGGAGGATCGGATGACCGTGTTCTTCGAGACGGCGGGGTACCGGGTGCTCGCGCTCGAGCTCGTCGACGAGGGGGGTCTGCTGGACCGGGTCTCTTCGGGCTGACGGGAAGGTGGGTGCGGCATGCCCACCACGGGTCTAGGATCTGTTCACCAGGAGGGCGGCCCGACGCCCGACGTCAGCCCTGGGGAGGGAAGATGACGACCACGCAGGTTGCGCAGATCCACGTCGACGTGCCGATCGAGGAGGCCTACCGTCGCTGGACGGCGGTCGAGTCGTTCCCGGACTACATCGACGCAATCGACTCCGTGCGGCGCATCGACGAGGTGCGCTCGCGATGGTCGGCCACGATCGAGGGCGTCTCCGACGACTTCTACGTCGACATCGTCGATCAGACCCCTCCCGAGCGTCTCGCCTGGCAGAGCACCGACGGCGTCTTCCACAATGGCCGTGTCGACCTCTCGCGCGACGGCACGGGCACCCGGATCGTGCTGCGCATGGCGTGGGAGGTCGAAGGCGATGAGGGCACAGGCTCCGAGCTCGGCGACCGCCCGATGCAGCGCGACCTCGAGCGGTTCAAGGCGCTCGTCGAGGGTGCGGCTGCGGCGGAGGGAGATGCGGAGGACGGCGCCGTCGCCTCGTGACCGGCCGCGGCGTCGCGTAGGGTCGAGCGCATGGGCGTCCTCTACTACGGCTCCGAGTCGCTGCCGATCGCGATCGAGGATCGCACCCTCGCGCACCTCAAAGTCGTGATCGTGACCAAGCTCCGCCGCCACGAGAGCTTCGCCGTCTCGTGGCGCCATCCCGAGGGCGAGCCCGCGGGCCGAAGCACGATCTGGGTGCACCCCGCCATCCCGCTGCGCTTCGAGTTCGATGAGCCGGTCGCGCCCGAACTGAACCGAGCCTGGCTCGAGGAGCTGGCGACCTCGGCCAACGTGCTCGGCGGTGTCACGCTCGTCGAGGAGCACATCGCACCTGCCGTGTCGTAGCCGGGGCTCTCCGCGCCTTCGCGTCTCCTCGCGTCCGTGTCCGCCGCGTTTCCGTCGGGCCGCCGCGTTTCCGTCGGCCCGGGCCTCCTCGCGATTCCGTCGCCCGCGTCTCCGTCCGCCCTGCGTCCGCCCGTCCGGGCCTCCGCCGGCGGGCCGGTTTCAGCGTGCTGCTGTGGCGAGCTGCGGTTGCGGTTCGATGCGTGCGGGCGTGCCGTGGTCGAGGTCTTCGTGGTGGGCGATGTCGTCGGCGTCGAGGAGGGCTTGGGCGAGGTATTCGGGGGTTGTCCAGTAGTGGCGGAGCCATTCCTGGATGTCCTGTTCGATCTCGAGGTGCAGCCGCCGCTCCCTCTCCCGCTCCTCCTGCTCCCGCTGGCGCTGCTCCTCCTGTTCCCGCTGGTGCTGTTCGCGTTCCTGCTGGCGCTGTTCCTGCTCGCGCTCCTGTTCGCGTTCGTGCTGGCGGGCGTGGCGGCGCTGCTCGGCGTGCTCGCGGTCGCGGTGGTGGCGGGCGAGGGCGTCGGCGATGAGCGGGTTCGGGGTGGCTTCCGCGCGGACCTGCGGGGGTGGTTTCTCGGTGTAGGTGTGTCCGGCGGGGCTGGTCCATTCCAGGACCCCGTCGCCGAGCTGTCGGACCTGCCAGGGCGTGTGGTGCTTGTCCTGGTGGCATCCCTCGCACAGGCAGGCGAGGTTGCCCACGTCCGTGACACCGCCCTGGGCGTACGGGATGGTGTGGTCCAGGTCGGCGGTGATCGCGAGGTTGCGGCACCCGGGGGTGCGGCAGCGTTCGTCGCGGGCGAGGAGGTACCGCTTCTGCGCCGCGGTGGGGGTGTACCGGTCGACGGTGAGCAGCGCCCCGGTGTCCGGGTGGCAGAACACCCGCTCCCACCCCGCCGCGTTCCCCGCGAGCTTCCGGGCCGTGTCCGCGTCGATCGGCCCGTACCCGGCCAGGAACCCCGGCTCATCATCCAACCCCGCCAGCGTCGTCGCCGCGACCGTGACCTGCACCACCGCCCGCACCCGCGACAGCACCCGATCCACATCCCCCACCAAGCCCCGCACCGACAGCAGCGCGCCGCGCGCGGACGCCGTGTTCGAAGGGTCAGCGTCGCCCGTGCCGGGCGGATGAGCTCCCGTGTCGGTCCGGGCGGGCGATCCCGCGGCATCCGAGACATCGGAATCCGCGCCCGCGTTCACATCGTCCGCGTCGGGGCTCGCGCCGTCGTCCTCGGCGGCCGCATCGGGGGCCGCCGAATCCATGTCCGCGGTCGCACCCGCGGCGTCCACGTTCACGTCGTCCGCATCCGGTGTCACCGCGTCCGCGCCCGGCTCCGTCGTGCCCGCGTCCGTCGTGCTCGCGCCCGCGTCCGCATCGCCGACATCCGTCGTGCCCGCGTCCGTCGCGCCCGCGCCGTCTGCGTTCGTGTCTGTGGTCCAGGGGGCGGGGGTGTCGTCGGGGTCGCTGCACAGGGCGGACAGGACCTCCACGGCGAGGTCCGACGCGATCTGCTTCGCCGTCCGCGGCCCCTCCCCACCCTCACCGACCCGCTCCGAATCCTCGAACCGCACACCCGACCCACCGGCGACGCCCGCACCCGCGACGCCCGCACCCGCGGCGCTCGCACCCGCGGCGCCCGCGCCCCCACCGGTGGTGGTTTCGGCGGCGCGGCGTTCCTGTCGGGCCAGGTCCCGTGCGTGCTGGCGCAGGGCCCGGGCGATCGCCTGGATCCGGGTCGCCTCGCCCACGATCTCCAGCGCCTGCGTCCCATCCGGGAGCACCTTCACCCACACACCCCGCCGCGCCATCGCCGACCGATGCCGATCCGAGAACGACCGCGGATCCAGCCTCTCCGCCAGAGCCTCCGCGAACATCCGCGTATCGAACGGCGTCGCACCCTCCGCGTACCCGACGGCCGCGGCCTCGAACACCTCCCGCAGCCCGTCCGGCAGCCGCATCCCGACCTGCCGGATCACGTCCGCGTGCCGGCCCGTGATCCGCGCGCCCTCCAGCGCCGCGAACGTCTCCGGGAACGACCCCACCAGCACCATCGCATCCCCCATGCGGGTCTGCATCCGTCCCTTCGACTCCCCCAGAGCCGCCGCGAACTCCCCCGCCATCGCCCGGAACGGGAAGTCATACCGCGACGAGACCGCCCCCGACCTCGCCAACTGCGCCCGCGCGACCTCCCCCGCCTCAGCCAGCGCCTGAATCTCCAGCGCATCCGCCTCCGCCCGCAAAGCCCGCGCCCGACGCGCCCGCTCCACCGCCGAACGCGTCACCGCGACCTCCGCCGGAGTGGGCTCCCAACCCACCCCCGCATCCTCCCGCGGCATCGTCCTCGACATACCCCCACACTACCCACCCCATCGGACATTCCAGCGAACAATCCCAAACTGTGGATAACTCCACATTCGCAAAGAGATACGAGCGATAAGAGGCGCGCAGGACCCCTGCCTTCTCCTCCTCGCTCTGTCAACCCCGTTCTGCCTGCCCGTCGCGTGTAGTCGAATGGTCTGCACGACCGAAGGCACGACGAGAGGAGGCCCCATGGGACTCGACGACAAGATCGAGAACGCCGGGCAGGACATCGCGGGCAAGGCGAAGGAAGCCACCGGCAAGGCCACGGACAACGAAGAGCTCGAGGCTGAGGGCGAGGCCGACCAGTTCGGCGCGAAGCTCAAGAAGGCCGGAGAGAACGTCAAGGACGCCTTCAAGTAAGAGGCCTCCTCAACGCCGGCGGCGCACTCGCGCCGCCGGCGTTGCCCTCGCACCCGGGAGTGCGACATCGCGTGATCGACGAAGACCACACGACAGACGAGGACGTGCACCATGATCGAACCCCTGCAGAACGCAGACCCCCACAGACGCGACGGTTTCCGCCGTGCCGGCGCCGCGAACGGGAGGCACCCGTCGCAGCGACCCGTGCCCATCCCGCATTTCCCGCCGTTGACCGACGGCTACCACCGTCCGACGGGGCGGTGACCCGTGCTCAAGCAGATCGGCGGCCGCCGCGGCTACGCGGGCCGCGAGGTCATCGAGGGCTGCTGCGCGGATGACGACGCCTGGGCTCTCATCGCCTGGGACGGATGGGACGACGAGCGCTGGTGGGAGCTGCCCGACGGGCGCGCGATCGACGAGGTCCTCGCCGCGGGCGATATCGCGTCGCTCCCGCCGCTGCGACTCGCGTTCGAGCGCGGCGGCCGCCTCGGCGACATCCTCTGGTCGAGCACGCCCGTCGCACCGATCGTCTCGCAGCGCTTCGCGACCGTCCTCGCCGACATAGGCGCCACGGGGTACGCCCTGGTTCCGCTCGCGACGCCCGAGGGCATCCCGCCCTACGTCCTGCTGCTGCTCGACGACAACGACTTCGACGATGTGCGGGCGTTCCCCCAGGGCGCACAGCCCGTGGATCGCCTCGACGTCTCGCGCGAGGTGATGGTGGCGCTCCGCGCGGCGCACGCCGACTGCTTCCATGTCGAGCATGCCGAGGCGGCGTCGCAGCGTGAGCGGATGCGCCAGCTCACGGTGGCGATCCCCTCCTGACAGCCGATCGTGGGCGGACGCCCCGGCTCACCGAGCGGGGGAGCGGGGAACTCCGCCCACGATCCTCAGCCCAGCGGCTTCTCGAAGAGCGCGGCCGGCACGCGGCCGATCTCCGGCGGGAACTCGCGGATGCCCTGGAAGACGTACCCGCGGCCCTCGTAGTAGCCGCGCAGATCGGCGTTCGAGGCGACGCAGTCGAGCCGCGCCGCTGCCCACCCGCGCGAGCGGATCATCCCCTCGGCGAACGCGAGGACGCGCCCGCCGAGGCCCTCGCCGGCCCGTGAGCGCGCGACCATGAGGCCGTGGATGTATCCGGCGTCGTCTCCCTCGGCGTCGGGCCAGAAGAGCGGGTCGTCGTCGAGCACCCGCACGGTCGCCTCGATCCCGTCGCGATCATCGAGGACGTGCCACTGGCCATCCGCGATCTGCGCCTGGATCTCGGCGAGCGGCACCTGCCCGGGCGTCCACTGGCGGATGCCGCGCGAGAGATGCCAGCGGGCGAGCGCATCGCGCAGCGCGAGGATGGCCGGGGCGTCGTCGGTCTGAGCGGGGCGCAGCACCCGACCATCCTCTCGCATCCGGATGCCCCGATCAGTTCTCGGGGACGATCCGGACAGCGCCCTTGTCGGCCGACTGCGCGAAGGCCGCGTAGGCGCGCAGCGCGGGCGAGACCTCGCGGACGCGGTTCTTCGGCCGGTAGCCCCCGCCCGCCTCGAGCGCAGCGCGACGGCGCTCGAGCTCCTCGGGTGCGACGTCGAGCGAGATCGCGCGCGTGGGGATGTCGATCGAGATGATGTCGCCGTCCTCCACGAGCGCGATGAGCCCGCCCGCCGCGGCCTCGGGGGAGACGTGTCCGATCGAGAGACCCGACGTGCCACCCGAGAAGCGGCCGTCGGTGATGAGCGCGCAGCTCTTGCCGAGGCCGCGGCCCTTGAGGAACGACGTCGGGTACAGCATCTCCTGCATGCCCGGCCCGCCCTTGGGGCCCTCGTAGCGGATCACGACGACGTCGCCCTCCGCGACCTCCTTCGCGAGGATCTTCTGCACCGCCTCGTCCTGCGACTCGCACACGACCGCGGGGCCCGAGAACGTCCAGATCGACGGATCGACGCCCGCGGTCTTCACGACCGCGCCGTCGACGGCGATGTTGCCGCGCAGGACCGCGAGTCCGCCATCCTTCGAGTACGCGTGCGCGACGTCGCGGATGCAGCCGCCCTCGGCGTCGAGGTCGAGCGCCGCCCAGCGCTCGGACTGCGAGAAGGCCGTCGCCGAGCGGCGCCCGCCGGGAGCCGCGTGCCACAGCTCGACGGCCTCGTCGCTCGCGGAGCCGCCGCGGACATCCCACTCGTCGAGCCAGGCGCCCAGCGTCTGCGCGTGCACCGTGTGCACGTTCTCGTCGAGGAGCCCGCCGCGCCGCAGCTCGCCGAGGAGCGCGGGGATGCCGCCCGCGCGGTGCACATCCTCCATGTAGTAGGTCCGGCCGTTCGCGACGTTCGGCGCGACCTTCGCGAGACACGGCACGCGGCGCGAGACCTCGTCGATCTCATCGAGCCCGAATGCGACGCCGGCCTCGTGCGCGGCAGCGAGCAGGTGCAGGATCGTGTTCGTCGACCCGCCCATCGCGATGTCGAGCGCCATCGCGTTGCCGAACGCGGCAGGCGTCGCGATGCTGCGCGGGAGGACCGAGGCGTCGTCCTCGTCGTAGTAGCGGCGCGTGATGTCGACGACGAGCGAGCCGGCCTTCTCGTAGAGCGCGCGGCGCGCGGTGTGGGTCGCGAGCACCGATCCGTTGCCCGGGAGCGAGAGGCCGATCGCCTCCGTGAGGCAGTTCATCGAGTTCGCCGTGAACATCCCCGAGCACGATCCGCAGGTGGGGCAGGCCGACTCCTCGATGCGCTGGATGTCGGCATCCGAGACGTTCTCGTTCACGGCCTCCGAGATCGCGTCGACGAGATCGAGGGTGCGCACGGTGCCGTCGACGAGCGTCGCGCGGCCGGCCTCCATGGGTCCGCCCGAGACGAACACGGTCGGGATGTTGAGGCGCAGAGCGGCCAGCAGCATCCCGGGCGTGATCTTGTCGCAGTTGGAGATGCACACGAGGGCGTCGGCGCAGTGTGCGTTCACCATGTACTCGACCGAGTCGGCGATGAGGTCGCGAGACGGCAGCGAGTAGAGCATGCCGCCGTGGCCCATGGCGATGCCGTCGTCGACCGCGATCGTGTTGAACTCGCGCGGCACCCCGCCCGCGGCGGTGATCGCGTCGGAGACGATGCGGCCCACGGGCGCGAGGTGCGTGTGGCCGGGCACGAACTCGGTGAACGAGTTGGCGACCGCGATGATCGGCTTCCGGCCGATGTCGGCGCCGGGGACGCCGGCGGCGCGCAGCAGTGCGCGGGCGCCGGCCATGTTGCGGCCGTGCGTGATGGTGCGAGAGCGGAGTGCGGGCATGCTCCCATCTCCGCACGTCGCACGAGGAAGCGGGAGATGCGGTCAGTACCGGTACTCGCAGTACCATCAAAGCGTGATCCGGCCGCGCACTCCTCGTCGCGAGCAGCTCGGCGAGTTCCTTCTCGCGCGCCGCCGCACGACGAGCCGCTCCGCCCTGGGACTGCCGCTGACCGCCCGCCGCGGCGACGCCGGTCTCACCCGCGAGGAGGTCGCGACGCTCGCCGGCGTGAGCGGGTCCTGGTACACGTGGCTCGAGCAGGGGCGCGACATCAACGTCTCCCGCCAGGTGCTCGCCGCCGTCGCGCGCGTGCTCGGGCTGACCTCGGTCGAGACGGAGTACGTCTTCGCGCTCGCCGAGCAGGAGTCAGCCGAGCCCGCGCCCGAGCGCGAGGCGGTGCCCGACCACCTGCAGCGGCTCGTCGACGCCCTCGACTTCCCCGCGTTCATCGTCGCGACCGACTGGGCGATCGCCGGATGGAACGCCCGGTACGCCTGGCTGTACCCGCGGATCGCGACCCTCGACGACGCCGACCGCAACCTGCTGTGGCTCGTCTACACCGACCCCGAGCTGCGCGAGATGCTGCCCGACTGGGAGCGCGACAGCCGGCGGTTCCTCGCGGAGTTCCGCGCCGAGGCGGGCGTCCGCCTCGCGACCCCGCGGCATCGCGCGATCGTCGAGCGGCTGCGCGCAGCGAGCGACGACTTCCGCGTCCAGTGGGCCGAGCTCGAGATCCTGCGCTTCGCGTCGCGGCGGCGGATGTTCCGGCATCGCGAGGCGGGTCTGCTCGCGTTCGAGCACCATCGGCTCGTGCCGTCCGACGCCTCCGACCTCCATGTCGTGATGTACGTGCCCGTCACGACCTGAACCGCGACATACTGCAGAGGATGCTTCCGCTGACGACGACCATGTTCACGGTCGGGCACTCCAACCGGCCGATCGAGGAGTTCCTCGCGATGCTCGCCGCGAGCGGGATCGAGCTCGTGGGCGATGTGCGCTCGGTCGTGGGGTCACGGCGCAATCCGCAGTTCGGGCGCGACGAGCTGCCGCGCGCGCTCGAGGACGCGGGCATCGCATACCGGCGCCTTGAGGACCTCGGCGGGCGTCGCTACACGCGGGTCGGCGAGGAGTCGATCAACGGAGCCTGGCGCAACCGCAGCTTCCGCGCGTACGCCGACTACATGCAGACCGAGCCGTTCGCGCGGGGCGTGGAGGAGCTCATCCGCCTCGCGGAGCGGCAGCGGACCGCGATCATGTGCGCCGAGGCGGTTCCGTGGCGCTGCCACCGCTCACTCGTGGGCGACGCGCTGCTCGTGCGCGGGATCGAGGTCGTCGACATCATGAGCCCGACCGCGTCCCGGCCGCACACGCTCACGTCGTTCGCGCGCGTCGAGGGCGAGCGCGTCTGGTACCCGCCCGAGGACGACCCCGCGTGAGCCCTCAGTGGGCGGCGCGGCTGCGCTCCTCGACGAGGCGCTTGAAGCGCTCGAGGTCGCGCTGTGCGAGGTCGTGGTCGAAGTCGAGCGGCAGGCCGATCGCGGCGAACGGGTCGGGAGCATCCCAGGTCGTCTCGAGCGCGACATGGGTGCCGCCGTCGCGCGGCGCGAACTCGACGCGTCCGGAGTGGAGCGCGCCGTCGGTGCTCTGCCAGCAGATGCGCCGTTCGGGCACGTCGTCGACGATGTCGGCGTAGAACGTCTGAGGGGTCCGCCCGAGACGCACCGTCCAGAACGAGCGGATGTCGTCCACGCGGCGGACGGATTCCACGAGTTCGACGAACTCGGGGAACGCCTCGACGTCCCTCCAGCGCGCGTACACCTCCCCGGGAGGGGCCTCGACGTCGATCTCTCCGGTCAGTGCTGTGCGCATGTGTGCCTCGGCTGGTCGCATGATGGAGTGCTCTCTTCGTGGACCCGAGGCTATGTTCTGCTCCCGCGTGGATTTAATGGGGTTGACGAGCGGTCCGCTTCTCCTCACGTGCACGCGACCGCCGCCATCCGCCGCTCAGGGCGTTCGAGCCGGGGTCGGCGTGGAACAGGTTCCCCTCGGAGGGAGAGGCGGCCATCCTGCCCACGCCGACACGGCGCATGTACGCCGACATGAACGCGTCGACGAGCCCCGGGCACAGAGGGCGCAGGTAGACCGCGGCTCCCTGCGTCCAGCCGACGACGCGACGTCGGCGCGGGCGGATGGCGAGCTCGACGACCGCGCTCGCGACGCGCTCCGCGGGGACGAGCGGAGGGAGGGGGCGGATCGCGCGGCCGGTCGCGTTCGCGGCGTGCTGGTGGATGGGGGTGTCGATCGTCGCAGGCAGCAGCGTGCACACGTCGACCTCGCCGCGCAGCTCCAGGCGCAGGACCTTCGCGAAGCCGGCGATGCCGTGCTTGCTGGCCGCGTACGCGCCGACGAACGGGGCGGGCACCTCGGAGAAGACCGAGCCGAGGAGGATCATCGTGCCGTGCGCTCTCCGCAGGAGCGGGATGGCCGCACGCGCGGCCTCCATCTGCGCGATGAGGTTCACCTCGATGATGCGCCGCGTCACCTCGCTCGGCGTGCTCTCGACCGTGCCGAGACTGTAGAGGGAGCTCGCGGCGACCCAGACGTCCACGCGTCCGAGGCGGCGCTCGACCGAGGCGAGCATGTCGGCGACCGCGTCTTCGTCGACGACGTCGAGGGGGAAGATCAGGACGTCGGCCGCACCGAGGCTGCGGCACTCGTCCGCGGCGGCCTCGAGGCTGGCCGGCGTGCGCGCGCAGAGCACCAGACGCGCTCCGTGCCGCGCGAAGGCGTGCGCAGCAGCGCGGCCGATACCGCTCGAGGCGCCGAGCACCACGACCACGGTGTCCGAGTCGATGCGGCGTCTCATGGCCGCTCGCATGCTGCCATCGGTTCCTCCCGTCGGAGCAATCCCTAACACCGCGGGTCGGCGTGCGGCAAGCCCCTGGCGGACGCGGCGACGCGGACGCAGGGTGCTCTCATGCGCGATCGATCGAGATCCTGGAGCGTGGTGGCCGAGGGGGTCCACCGGCTCGATGTCGCGCACGTGAACTGCTATCTCGTCGTGCGCCCCGACGGCATGACCCTCGTCGACGCGGGCCTGCCGGGCACGTGGAGCGCGCTCCGGGACGTGCTCGGCCACCTCCGCGCGACACCGGCCGACATCGACGCCGTGGTGCTCACGCACGGCCATTTCGATCACGTCGGGATCGCCCGGCGGCTGCAGCGCGCGCACGAGACCGCCGTGCACGTCCACGCGCGGGATCGACGACTCGCGCGCCATCCGTACCTCTACCGCCCCGAGCGCGCCCGGCCGCCGTACCTCGCCCGGTATCCGAAGGCGCTCCCCGTGCTCGGCGACATGGTCCTGCACGGAGCGCTCGGCGTGCGCGGCGTGACCGCTCGCGCGTCCCTCGCGAACGGCCATCCGCTCGATGTGCCGGGATCGCCCGTGCCGCTGTGGACGCCGGGCCACACCGACGGGCACTGCGCGCTTCTCTTCGACGACATCGGGATCCTCTTCTCGGGCGACGCGATCGTCACGCTCGACCCGTACACGGCCGAGACCGGGCCGCGCCTCGTCGCGAACGCCGCGACGGCCGACAGCAGGGCTGCGCTCGCCTCGCTCGACGCGCTCGCGCAGGTCGAGGCGCCGCTGATGCTGCCCGGCCACGGCGAGCCGTGGCGCGACGGCGTCCGGGCGGCCGCACGTCTGGCCCGCGCCGCGGGCGCCCGCTGACGCTGGCACCCGCCCCGCCAGTGCACTATGGTGCACCTATGACCTCTGCGGCATTCACGGGTGTGAGCGCGTTCCCGCTCACGCCGCTGCGCGACGACGCGCTCGATCGTGACGCGTACGCGGGCCTCGTGGAGCGCCTGGCGCGCAGCGAGGTCGACACGATCACCGCGCTCGGCTCGACGGGCTGCGCTCCGTACCTGTCGCGCGCCGAGCGTGCAGAGGCGGTGCGCATCGCGGTCGAGAGCGCGGGCGAGAAGCCCGTGCTCGTCGGGATCGGCGCGCTGCGGGCGAGCGAGGTGCGCGCGCTCGCCGCCGACGCGCAGGAGGCGGGAGCGGCGGGTCTGCTTCTGCCCGCGCTGAGCTACCAGCCTCTGACCCACGACGAGGTCTTCGCCCTCTTCGAGGCGCTGACGGCCGAGGTGTCGGTGCCCGTGGTCGTCTACGACAACCCGACGACGACGGGTTTCGCCTTCACTGACGATCTCCTCGAGCGTGTGGCGGCGCTGCCCCACATCGCCTCGATCAAGATCCCCGGCGTGCCCGCCGAGCCGCTCGCTGCCCGGGAGCGCGTCGGGGCTCTGCGGGGGCGCATCCCGGAGAGCGTGAGCGTCGGCATCTCGGTCGACCCGCTCGCCGCCGCGGGCCTCGCCGCCGGCTGCGCCGTCTGGTACTCGGTGGTGGGCGGCCTCTTCCCGCGGGCCGCGATGGCGATCGCCGAGCCGGCCGGCCGGGGCGATCACACCGCCGCGGCGGTGGCATCCGAGCGCCTCGAGCCGCTGTGGCAGCTCTTCCGCACGCACGGGAGCCTGCGCGTCGTCGCAGCGCTCGCGGGTCATCTCGGTCTCACGGCGGATGACCCGCTGCCGCGACCGCTCCGCGCGCTCGAGGGGGATGCGCGGCGGCGGGCCGTCGAGGTCGCGCACGAGCTGGGCCTCGACGAGGAGCTCTGAGGAGGGCGGGTCACCCGTCCGGCTGAGGCCGACCGCTCGGCTCCCCGGACGTCCGTGCCTGGACCTCGCGGTACGACGGGTCGCGGATCGCGTGGATCCACGACGCCACCGTCGCGCCCGGCGGAACATGCGCGCCCACGTCGATGCGCTCTGACGTGTCGAGCGCGCCGGTCTCGTGCCGGAGGGTGAGCTCGGCGAAGGGATGCCAGCGTCCGGTCGGGGTGGCGACGTGCAGGCGCAGGCGCCAGGGCGTCTCGCGCAGGGCGGCGGCCAGGGCGGATGGCTCGCTCGGCAGATCGCTCGGCGCGAGCGGCCGCGCGGCGAGCAGCAGAGAGCCCCGGGAGCCCGTGTAGGGGAGGAAGGTGCTCAGCCATGCCGCCGAGGGCGACCGGTGCGCCGTGAGAAGCCAGCGGGAGACGGGCCCACGCCCCGTCGACGCGAGCGCGAGGTGCACGGGGCCGCGTTCATCGTGCACACGGACCGCAAGGCCGATCACGTCGGGCAGCGGCGCGGGCACGCCGATCGAGCGCGATGCTCGGGCCGACACGCGCTGCGGGCCGTCCGGAGGCTCGTCGACCCAGGCGATCCCCGAGCCGCTCCGGCCGAGCCATCGCATCTCGCCCGTGAGCGCGACGCCATGCGGATGCACGGGGCGCGGATGGCGCAGGCGCACGAGTCCCGAGAAGAGCGCCTTCAGGACCGTGCCGGTGAGCGAGGCGATGCGATGCATGCGTCCATCCCAGCCTTCGCCGACGCGCGCGGGTAAGACCTTGCAATGTCCGGCGGACAATGCGTAGCGTCTCGCTCCAGGCGTTGACAACGATGTCAACCCCCGCGCGACGAAGGGCGAACACGATCCCATGACGAAGAGACGACTCCTGCGCCTGGCCGCGATCGCGGCCGCCACTGCTCTCGGATGCTCCCTCGCGGCATCGCCCGCATGGGGCGCGGACGAGCCACCACCGCCCGAGACCGAGCAGCACCGGCCGTACCTGCACTTCACGCCCGAGCGCAACTGGATGAACGACCCGAACGGACTCGTCTTCGAGAACGGCACGTGGCACCTGTTCTTCCAGCACAACCCTCATGGCACGCGCTGGGGCAACATGAGCTGGGGGCACGCGACGAGCACGGATCTCGTGCACTGGGAGGAGCAGCCGCTCGCGATCCCCCGCGGCTTCGACGAGAGCGGCACCGAGATCGAGCAGATCTTCTCGGGCTCCGTGGTCTACGACGAGGCGAATACGAGCGGCTTCGGGACGAACGAGAACCCTCCGCTCGTGGCGATCTACACGAGCGCGTACACCCCGCACCACTCGACCCATCCCGGCATCCAGGCGCAGTCGCTCGCGTACAGCCTCGACCACGGCCGGACGTGGACGAAGTACGAGGGGAATCCCGTGCTCGACCGCGGCTCGCAGAACTTCCGCGACCCGAAGGTCATCCCGTACACCGATCCCGAATCGGGTGAGACGTACTGGGTGATGGTCGCCGTGGAGGCGCTCGATCACAAGGTCGTGCTGTACCGCAGCGATGACCTCCGCACGTGGACGCATCTCAGCGACTTCGGCCCGGCGAACGCGGTCGGCGGCATCTGGGAGTGCCCTGACCTCTTCCCGCTTCCGGTCGACGGCGATCCCGCGAACACCAAGTGGGTTCTCGTCGTGAACCTCAACCCGGGCGCACCAGCCGGCGGGTCGGGTGGCCAGTATTTCGTCGGCGAGTTCGATGGCACGACCTTCACCTCCGAGAGCACCGTCGCGGGCGATACTCTGCCGCAAGGGGAGCTGTTCGCGGGGTTCGACGGCGGGGGCTACGACGGCTGGACGGTCATGAACGAGCAAGGGGGCACCGGTCCGTGGGGCGCGGCTCCCGCGCCCGGCACGCTGGACGGCCAGAACCCCGTGACCGGCTTCGTCGGCAGTGGTCTGGTCAACGGCTTCGTCGGCGGCGACGGGCCGGTCGGCTCGATGGAGTCGCCGCCGTTCACGGTGTCGGAGTCGCACGTCAACCTCCTCGTGGGAGGCGGGCGCCATCCGCGTGTGGACGGCACCCAGCTCGGCAACGAACCGCCCGAGGGTCGCCTTCTCTTCGATGGCTTCGAGCTGCCCGACGGCACGGACCTCGCCGACGCCGGATGGGAGCTCACGGGCGACTTCGCGACGGATCCGTCGCGCAACCCGTCGACCACAGGTGGGGACTACTATCTGGGAGCCAAGCGTCTGAATACGTGGGAGGGTGGGCCGAAGGGCGACGAGAACCTCGGCGACCTCACGTCGCCCGCCTTCGCGATCGAGCCCGGCGAGGACCACCTGTCGTTCCTCATCGGCGGTGGCAAGCGTGCGAACGGGACCCTCGAGGTGCGCCTGATCGTGGACGGGCAGGTCGTCCGCACCGCGACCGGGCCGGAGGCCGGCCAGCTCAACTGGCAGTCCTGGGATGTGTCGGAGTTCGCCGGGAGCGAAGCGCGCTTCCAGGTGCATGACGACGCGACAGGCGGGTGGGGACACCTCACGGTCGATCACCTCGTGCTGGGTGCGGAGCCCGCGCAGCCGCGCTCCGAGGAGACAAGCGTGAGTCTCGTCGTCGACGGCGAGGTGGTGCGGACCGCGACCGGAGCGAACAGCGAGACCCTCGACTGGGTGAGCTGGGACGTCGAGGAGTACCTCGGGCGCGAGGCGACCATCCGCATCGTCGACAACAACCGGTTCGGCTGGGGGCACATCCTCGTCGACCAGATCATGTTCGGACCGGAGGCGGCTGCCCCCCGCATCGAGTCCTACGACTGGCTCGACTGGGGGCGTGACGCGTACGCGACCGTGTCGTTCAACGGCGCGCCGGACGGGCGTCGCGTGCTCCTGGGGTGGATGAACAACTGGGACTACGCGAACGACATCCCGACCGGCTCATGGCGCAGCGCTATGGCGCTGCCTCGCGAGGTCGAGCTCGCGTCCACTCCCGAGGGGCCGCGTCTCGTCCAGCACGTCGTACCCGAGTTCGCGCAGCTCGAGCAGTCGGACCGCGCGTGGAACGCACCGGCCGGACCGATCGCCGACGGCGCGGCGACGCTCCCCGTCGAGGGCGACGTGCTGAGGATCGACGCCGTGCTCGCAACCGGCGGTGCCGACGCCGTCGGACTCAGCGTCCTCGGAGACGACGAGAGCGCGACTCGGATCGGCTACGCGGACGGGCGCCTCTTCGTCGACCGGCGCGACTCGGGCGACGTGGCGTTCCACCCCGCGTTCCCGTCCCTCGACGACGCCCCCGTCGCGCTGGAAGACGGCCGGGTCGCGATCACGGCCTACGTCGACCGCGCGAGCGTCGAGGTCCTCACAGCCGACGGCGAGATCTCGATCACCGACCAGGTGTTCCCGAACGAGGGCGCGGACCGCCTGGCGCTCTGGGCTGAGGGAGACGGCGCGATGGTCGAGTCCCTCACGATCACGCCGATGCACGGGGCGATGTGGAAGGAGGCCGGCGCGGACGACGCGACCGCGACGCCCCCGGCCGCCGAGGTGAGCGCCCTCACCGGCCCGAGGCGTGGACCGGATGCCGATGGCGACTTCTCGATCAAGGTGAAGGTCGGCAAGGGGCAGCCCACGACGGTCGTCCGGCTGCTCGAGGACGGACGCGTCATCGGCCGCGTCCACCGCGCCGTCGCGAGCGATCGCGTCGTCGAGTTCCTGGTCAGCGGCGCCTCGCCGGGCGCGCACGAGTACCGCGTCGAGCTCGAGAACTCGGTCGGCGTCGTCGACGGCGGCGCAGTCCGCGTCGGCGTCGCGGGGTGAGTCGGGGTGTCCCGGGGCTCGTCCCCGGGGCACCCCGCTCACGCGGGAGCGGCGATCTCGCCACTCCCGCGTGGGATGAGGCTCGTCTGCACGACGATCCGGCGGGCGGAGGCGTCCTCGCCTTCGAGCCGCGCGAAGAGCAGCTCGACAGCGCGGCGACCGATCTCCTGCGGGTCCTGCGCTGCGACGGTGATGCCCGGATCGAGGAGGTCCGCGAGGGGCAGGTCATCGAACCCGACGAGCGCGACCCGATGCTGGAGACCAGCCTCGCGCAGGGCGTGGAGTGCGCCGACGGTGACAAGGTTCTGGCTGCTGAACACGGCGGTGGGCGGCGTCTCGAGCGCGAGGAGCTCGGCGAGCGCCGCGCGCGCCTGCTCGGGGGTGTGCAGCTCGGTGACGGTCGGCGCGAGGGCGGTCGGGACGCCCGCCGCCCCGAGCGCGTCGAAGAATCCCGCTTGGCGCATCCGTGCGGTCTCGATGTCAAGCCGATCGGCGAGAAGGGCGATGCGGCGGTGCCCGTGCCGGATCAGGTGGGCCGTGGCTGCGGCTGCCCCGTCGCGGTTGTCGCTCGCGACCTGGTCGACCTCGGCGAGCGGGTCGCGGTCGACGAACACAGCCGGGATGCCCCGCGCGCGGAGCGTCTCGAGGTAGGCGGGGCGCGCCTGGGCCGTCGTGAGGATGAGTCCGTCCACTCGGCGCTGCAGGAAGGTCCGCACCGCAAGGTCCTCGCGGTGCGGGTCGTCGTCCATGCTCGCGGCGAGCACGGCCACGCCGCGGGGAGAGGCCGCGTCCTCGACCGCGCGGTGCACGGCGCCCGCGAACGGGTTGTCGACGCTTCCGACCAGGAGCCCGATCGTCCGCGTGCGTCCGTCGGCCCTGCGCAGGCTGCCGGCCTGGAGGTCCACGTGGTAGTCCAGCGTGCGCACCGCGTCCCAGACCTTCGCCGCCGTCGCCGCAGCGACGTTCGGCTCGCCGTTGACCACGCGCGAGACGGTCTTGATCCCGACACCCGCGAGCGCCGCCACGTGCTTCATGGTCGCCCGGGGTCTGCGGGCGTGGTCTTCTGCCAAATCTGACATCGATGTCACATTCTCATCTCGGCGACGGTTTGTCCCCTTGACTCTATCCGAGCCCTCGGATACAAACGTCACTGACATCGTTGTCATCACCTGGAGGTCTCAATGACGAAGCACAGCATCCGGTCCCGCTCCCTCATCGCGGTCGGCCTCGCGACGACCGCCGCGCTCGCGCTCTCCGGCTGTGCCGGTTCCGCGTCGAGTGGCGACCCAGAGGCGATCGGCGTCTCGCTCATCGTGAAGACGAACTCGAACCCGTTCTTCATCGCGATGGAGGAGGGCGCCCGCGCTGCGGCAGAAGAACACGGCGTGAGCCTCACGGTCGCCGCCGGCAAGGAGGATGGCGACGAGGACACCCAGATCCAGGCCATCGAGGCCGCGATCTCGAAGGGCGACCAGGGCATCCTCATCACCCCGAACGGTCCCTCCGTCCTCGACGCGATCCAGAAGGCGCGCGACGCCGGGCTCTACGTCATCGCCCTCGACACCGTGCCCGAGCCGGCCGACGCGGTCGACATCACCTTCGCCACGGACAACTTCCTCGCGGGACAGCTGATCGGCCAGTGGACGGCCGGCGCGCTCGGCGGGGAGGACGCCGTGATCGGCATGATCGATCTCTTCGACGACAAGGTCGTCACGGTGGACTACAGCCGCGACCAGGGCTTCCTCGACGGGCTCGGCGTCGATCTCGGCGATCCGGCCGTCAACGGCGACGAGGCCGCGAGCGGCGAGTACTCGGGCGGCTCATACACGATCGTGGGCAACGAGGCGTCGCAGGGCGCCGAGGACGGCGGACGCGCGGCGATGGAGAACCTCCTCGCGAAGAACCCCGACATCAACGTCGTCTACACGATCAACGAGCCCGCGGCCTACGGCGCATATCAGGCGCTCGAGGCAGCGGGAAAGAGCCCCGAGGACGTCATCATCGTCTCGGTGGACGGCGGATGCGCCGGCGTCGGCCAGGTCGCGGACGGCATCATCGACGCCACGAGCCAGCAGTACCCCGTCAAGATGGCGGAGCTCGGCGTCGAGGCGATCGCGCAGCTCGCAGAGACGGGCGAGACCCCCGAGGTCAGCGAGGGCCTGGACTTCTACAACACAGGCGTCGCGCTCGTGACCGACACGCCCGTGGACGGCGTCGACTCGATCGACACCGCCGAGGGCGCGGACCTCTGCTGGGGCGCCGAATAGGCGGAGGTGGCGGGGCGGCGCGTCCTCCCCGCCCCCTCTCCTCGTCCACGCCATCCCTATCCCTGGAGATCCCGTGACTCAGAACATCTCACCGCCGACCAGCGCCCTCGACCTCGCAGCCGAGTTCCTCGATCGTCGGACGCCCGTCGACCGCCTTCGCGGCCTGCTGCACCGGTACCCCGTGATCAGTCCCGCGGTGGTGCTCGTCCTCGCGGTCATCGTCTTCGGCAGCATCAACCCGCGATTCTTCGCTCCCGCGAACCTGTCCCTCGTGCTCGACCAGGTCTCGGTCGTCGGCACCGTCGCCGTCGCGCAGACGCTGATCATCCTCACCGCCGGCATCGACCTCTCGGTCGGCGCGGCGATGATCCTCGCGTCCATGGTCGCCGCGCAGACCGCCGCCGACGCGGGGCTTCCGGCGCCTCTCGCGCTCGTCGTGGGCCTCGTCGTGGCTCTCGTTGCCGGTGCGATCAACGGACTGCTCGTGACGCGGCTGAAGCTGCCGCCGTTCATCGCCACGCTCGGGACGTTCAACGCGTTCCTCGCGCTGAGCCTGCTGTACAGCGGCGGGCAGACCGTGAGGCGCACCGACATGCCCGACCTCATGACCTGGACTGCTACGGCCATTCCGGTCGGAGACGTCCGGCTGACCGTCGGGGCGATCATCATGCTCGCGCTGTACGCGGGCGTCGCGTTCATCCTCGGCCGAACCGCCTGGGGGCGTCACGTCTACGCCGTGGGCGACGACGCCGAGGCGGCGCGCCTCGCGGGCATCTCCACGAGCCGCGTGCTGATGAGCGTCTACGTCGCGGCGGGAGCCGTGCTCGCGATCGCCGCCTGGATCCAGATCGGACGGTCCGGCGCTGCCAGCCCCAACGCCGGCGCGGATCTCAACCTCGACTCCATCACGGCGGTCGTGATCGGCGGCACGTCGCTGTTCGGCGGGCGCGGCGTCATCTGGGGCTCGCTGCTCGGCGCGATCATCGTCGGCGTCTTCCGCAACGGCCTCTTCCTCGCCGGTGTGGACGGGCTCTACCAGACGCTCGCGATCGGCATCCTCGTCATCGTCGCCGTCTCCGTCGACCAGTGGATCAGGAAGGTGCGCAAGTGATCCCTTCAGAGAGCGCCGCCGCGGCGGCCGTGGCCTCGGGGCGCGCCCCGGTGCTGGAAGCACGCCGGCTCGTGAAGACCTTCGGCCGCGTGGTCGGCCTGGACGGCGTGAGCCTCCAGCTCCACGCGGGCGAGGTGCTCGCTGTCATCGGCGACAACGGCGCCGGCAAGTCCACGCTCATCAAGTGCCTCACGGGCGCCTACATCCCCGACGAGGGCGAGCTCCTCCTCGACGGCTCCCCCGTGCACTTCAAGCGTCCGCAGGACGCGCGCGCGGCGGGCATCGAAACCGTGTACCAGAACCTCGCCGTGTCGCCCGCGCTGGACGTCGCCTCGAACCTGTTCCTGGGGCGCGAACGGCGCAAGCCCGGTGTGCTGGGCTCGGTCTTCCGCATGCTCGACACCGCGGGGATGCGCAAGGATGCCCGCGATGAAGTGCAGCGCCTGGGCATCTCCACGCTCCAGGACGTCACCGTCGCCGTCGAGAACCTATCCGGGGGCCAGCGTCAGGCTGTGGCTGTCGCGCGCGCCGCGGCCTTCGGCTCGAAGGTCGTCATCCTGGACGAGCCGACGGCCGCGCTCGGGGTCCGCGAGTCGAATATGGTGCTCGAGCTCATCACGCGGCTGCGCGACAACGGCGTGCCGGTCATCCTCATCTCGCACAACATGCCGCACGTCTTCCAGGTGGCCGACCGCATCCACATCCAGCGTCTCGGCAAGCGGGCCGCGACGATCACGCCGCAGTCGCACTCCATGACCGACGCCGTTGCGATCATGACGGGAGCGGCCACCGAATGAGCGAACCGGTCGTCCTGCATGCCGAGTTCACCGCCCGACCCGGCTCCGAGGATCATGTCGCGCAGCTGATCACCGCGTACGCGAGCGTCGTGCGCGCAGAGTCCGGGAACGTCGTGTTCGACGTGTACCGGAGGGCCGAGGCGCCCGAGCAGTTCTTCGTCTTCGAGGTGTACCGCGATCGCGCGGCGTTCGACGCGCACCTCGGGGGCGACGCCGGCAGCGCGTTCAACGCCGAGCTGGCCGACCACGTCACGGGCGGCGGCAGCGCGCTGCGCTTCCTCGAGCCGGCGTCGGTCGACGGATGGCGCACGTGACGGCGCGGCGGATCCTCGTCGTCGGCGAGGCGCTCATCGACATCGTGCGCCGCGCGGACGGGCGCATCGAGGAGATCCCCGGTGGCAGTCCCGCCAATGTGGCGATCACGCTCGGGCGCCTCGGACGTTCGCCGCGTCTCCTGACGGCGCTCGGGGCGGATGGCCACGGCGGGGTGCTGCGCGACTGGCTCGCCGAATCGGGCGTCGATGTCGCGCACGCTGAGATCCCGCGGACGGCGACCGCGACGGCCGAGCTCGATGGGACGGGAGCGGCCACGTACGTCTTCGACATCGCCTGGTCGCTCTCCGGGGCGACGACCGAAGATGCGGACGTCATCCACGTCGGCTCGATCGCCGGCCTGCTCGAGCCGGGAGCGGACGAGGTCCTGCGCATCGTGGAAGCGGGGCGACCCGGAGCGCTCGTCACGTACGACCCGAACATCCGCCCCGCCCTCGTGTCGGATGGGGCCGACACCCGGCGGAGGGTCGAGTCCCTCGTCGCCCAGGCGGACGTCGTCAAGGCGAGTGACGAGGATCTGCACTGGCTCTATCCCGGATTCGACCCTCGCGACGCTGCACGCGCCTGGCAGGCTTCCGGGCCGGCCGTCGTCATCGTGACGGAGGGGGCGAAGGGTGCGTTCGCTGTCGCCGACTGCGGGGAGCTGGAGGTGCCAGGGCGCCGCGTCTCGGTCGTCGACACGGTCGGTGCGGGGGACACGTTCATGGGCGCTCTGATCGACGGCCTCATCTCCGCAGGGTGGGTAGACGGCACCGCGCGCGATGCGCTGCGCGCGGCGGACTCGGCGCAGCTCGCGTCGATCCTCGACTGGGCCGCGCGGGCTGCAGCCGTCACGGTCTCACGCCCGGGCGCGGACCCGCCGCGACGCGGCGAAGTCGCCTAGCGAGATGAGGGAGGGCCCTCCACGCGCGTGCGCGGAGGGCCCTCGTGTGCTGCGGCTCAGCGGCTGTTCTGGGGCTTGAGCTCGAGGTTGGAGGGGATGTCGGCGTAGCCGCCGAGGCCGTTGTCGCCGTACGTGCGGTCGACCGTTGCGGTGTCGCCGTCGATCTCGATGCGGACGGTGGGGCCGAGGGTTCCGCCGCGGCGGAAGTTGTCCTTGGTGCCGATCGTGTCGATGAACGACTGCACGAGGCCGTTGGGCATGACGTAGTGCGAGTACGCCTGGAACTGGCCGGGGTGCTGGTTGTAGTCCGGGTCGAAGGGGTGTCCCACCGCGTAGTTCAGGTTCGACGGGCTGGCCAGCGCGAGTCCCGAACCGCGGTTGAGGGGCTGGTAGTCGCTGCGGATGCCGTTGCCGACGAAGCCGTACACGCCCTCGGGGCCGTCGAGGCCTGCGGCATACGTGTGGCGGTGGCTGATCGTGAAGAGGTAGTACTTGCCGTCCTGCATGTAGATCTGCGGGCGCTCGGTCTGGTCCGTGACGCAGTTCGCGGAGAGGATGGGCGGGAGGAACTCCCACTCGGTGAGGTCCTTGTTCGTCGCGCGGGCCAGTCCGACGTTGCCGATCTGGTAGGTCGCGCCCGAGGCGTTGACCTCTTCGACGGTCTCGGCGTAGGGGTCGCCTTCGCGGTAGCCGAGGTCCTCCTCGGTGCAGTAGGCCTCGTCACGGGGCATGGCGGTGTTGCCCTCGAAGACCATGAAGGTCTCGCCGGGGTGGGCGGGGTCCTCGAACGTGAACGGGTCGCGGAAGTTGAAGAACGGGTTCTGCTCGGCGGTCTGGTAGTACTCGCCGTCGGCCTGGAGCAGGTCGTGGACCTTGTCGAAGCCCGTGAGCTTGACGCCGTTCTTGTTGGCGTGCACGTGCCCGACCGAGAGGGCGATGCGCGGGTCGTAGGGCTTGATGTCCTGCCCGTTCTCGTCGCGGTAGAACGCCACGTCGGTGAAGAAGAGCTTGATCTCGCCGTTCGGGTACACCCGGGCGGAACCGGACCACTGGGTCTGGTGGCTGTAGGACTGGTCCTCGAAGATCGTGCCGGTCACGCCCTCGTCGAACACGAGGCCGCCGTAGGTCCAGCCGCCGTTCTCGGCGTACTCGCCGCCCTCGTTGCCCGGAGCGGTGCCGGCCGGGCGGTAGAAGTAGCCGATCTTGGCGTAGTGGTGGCGCTCGTCGAAGCCGAGGCTGCGGTCGGCGACGAGGGAGAAGATGATCTCCCAGCCGTTCACGCGGTACTGGTTCGCCTTCTCGTCGGTGAGCGGCCAGGTGTCCCACACCCAGACCTGCTCGTTGCTCATGTCGGGGAAGTCCTGCGGGATGGTCGGCATCGTGTACTCCTCGGGGAGGGAGTTCTCCCGGGGAGCGGCGTTCGGATCGGACATCGCCTGGATCTGCATGGCATCCGCACGCGTCCACTTCGCGGTGAAGTCCGACAGCGGGTCGTATGCCTCCTGCGTGTGCTCGGTGGGAGCGGGGAAACCGGGCACCGCATCCGAGGCGGCGATGGCCGGGGTGGCCAGGAGGGAGGCGCCGAGGGCGCCGATCGCGACAGCGGCGCCGAGCAGGCGCCGTCGAGTGCGTGTGATGGTCACGTTCTTCGCTTTCGTGGGGAGACAGGAAAGTCGCTCGAACGCAGGGTGTGATCTTCCGGTGGGCAAGCTATGCGCGCGCTGAGAGCCGTGTCAAACGCATCGGGTCATCACGCGGAGATCGGCTGCCGATTCCGCCGCGTCATCGCGCGGCGGAAGGCGGTTTCCTGGGAATCCACTGATTGCAAAACGGTTTGTAACGCCATACGGTGGAGGCGTCACTCGGATGTGGCGTGCTGAACTTCCACCCCTGTTGTCCGCGATGGTGCACCGTCTCCGTCGCCCATCGGCGGGGAGGCGGTGCACCCCAAGGAGTCCTCATGACCTCCCGCCGCGCTCGCACGCGCCTCGCCGTGCTGGCCGCGTTCTCCATCGTCCTGGCTGTCGTCGTCGCTCTCGTGTGGGCCTGGCCCCGCGACGATGGCCGATCCGCACCCGGGTCGTCTGGGTCGCCCACCGCGACGGCCGAGGGTCGTCCGAGCATCCACCTCACCCCGTCGGCGCACTGGATGAACGACCCTCAGCGGCCCGTCTTCGTCGACGGTCGCTGGCACCTCTACTACCTCTACAACGCCGACCACCCGCACGGAAACGGCACGGCCTGGTACCACGTGAGCTCGACCGACCTGGTGCACTGGCGCGACGAGGGCGTCGCGATCGAGAAGTACCGGAACGGCCTCGGCGACATCTGGACCGGCAGCGTCGTCGTCGACGAGCACGGCACAGCGGGCTTCGGGGCGGGCGCGCTCATTGCGCTCGTCACGCAGCAGGACGACGGCGTCCAGCGGCAGTCGCTCTTCTTCTCGACCGACGGCGGTGCCAGCTTCGCGTCGTACGACGGCAATCCGGTGATGGACAACCCGGGGGTCGACGCCTGGCGGGATCCCAAGGTGATCTGGGACGAGCAGCGCGGGCGCTGGCTGATGCTCCTGGCTGAAGGCGACAAGATCGGCTTCTACACCTCGCCTGACCTGAAGGAGTGGACCTATCGCTCGGGGTTCGAGCGCGACGATCTCGGCGTGCTCGAGTGTCCGGACCTCTTCGAGATGACGGCCGAGGACGGGTCGCGGCACTGGGTGCTCGGTGTGAGCGCCAACGGCGAGGCGCACGGGCGCACGACCGGGTACGCGTACTGGACGGGCTCATTCGACGGCGAGGTGTTCGCCCCCGACGAGGATGACCCGCTCTGGCTGGACGGCGGCGCCGATTTCTATGCGGGCGTGACGTGGAGCGATCCGCGCGACGGCGCCGCGAGCATGCGGCGGTATGCGCTCGGATGGATGAACAACTGGGCGTACGCCGGATCGCTGCCGACCGCAGGGTGGCAGGGCGGAGCGCTCTCGATCGTGCGCGAGCTCCGCCTTCGCGAACAGGACCGGCGCCTTGCTCTCACGTCGGAGCCCATCGACGCGATCGGCGCCCTCGAGGGCGCGCCGATCTCGGCATCCGGCATCCGGATCGTCGAAGGCGAGACCGCGGTCGACGGGATCCCGCAGCCGACGGAGGGCGCGTTCCGGCTGCGGATGACGATCGCCCAGGACCCTCGCGATCCTGCGGACGAGGTCCGGGTGCGGGTCGGCGACGAGAGCGCGTTCGCGACGGTCGGCGCGGACTTCGCCCAGGGAGCCGTCTTCCTCGCCCGCGACGCGGACCTCGCTGCGGACGCGATGCCCGAGCAGTACGGGGCTGTGCGCACCGCGCGGGCGCCGCTCGCCGACGGGCGGGTCGAGTTCGACGTCGTCGTCGACGCGATCTCCATCGAAGCCTTCGCGGAGGGCGGGATCGCGTCGCTCACGGGGCTGGTCTTCCTCGATCCCGCGGCGCGAGCGATCGCCGTCGAGTCCGTCGGCGGTGACGTCATCGTCGAGGACGTGAGTGTGGCGTCTCTCTCCAGCACGCGCTGACGAGAGACGCCACACTCGGCACCGCGTCAGCGGTTCTTCTTGGGCTTCAGTTCGAGGTTGGCCGGGATGTCGGCGTAGCCGCCGAGGCCGTCATCCCCGTAGGAGCGGTCGACGACGGCGGTGTCGCCGGAGATCTCCAGCCGCACCGTGGGGCCGAGGGTTCCGCCGCGGCGGAAGTCGTCCTTGGTGCCGATCGTGTCGATGAACGACTGCACGAGGCCGTTGGGCATGACGTAGTGCGAGTACGCCTGGAACTGGCCGGGGTGCTGGTTGTAGTCCGGGTCGAACGGGAACCCTGCCCAGTAGTTCAGGTTCGACGGGCTTCCGAGGGCGAGGCCGGAGCCGCGGTTGAGGGGCTGGTAGTCGCTGCGGATGCCGTCGCCGACGAAGCCGTAGACGCCTTCCGGGCCGTCGATGCCGGCTGCGAAAGTCGATCGGTGGCTGATCGTGAAGAGGTAGTACTTGCCGTCCTGCATGTAGATCTGCGGGCGCTCGGTCTGGTCCGTGACGCAGTTCGCGGAGAGGATGGGCGGGAGGAACTCCCACTCGGTGAGGTCCTTGTTCGTCGCGCGGGCCAGTCCGACGTTGCCGATCTGGTAAGTCGCGCCCGAGGCGTTGACCTCTTCGACGGTCTCCGCGTAGGGGTCGCCTTCGCGGTAGCCGAGGTCCTCCTCGGTGCAGTAGGCCTCGTCACGGGGCATGGCGGTGTTGCCCTCGAAGACCATGAAGGTCTCGCCGGGGTGGGCGGGGTCCTCGAACGTGAACGGGTCGCGGAAGTTGAAGAACGGGTTCTGCTCGGCGGTCTGGTAGTACTCGCCGTCGGCCTGGAGCAGGTCGTGGACCTTGTCGAAGCCCGTGAGCTTGACGCCGTTCTTGTTGGCGTGCACGTGCCCGACCGAGAGGGCGATGCGCGGGTCGTAGGGCTTGATGTCCTGCCCGTTCTCGTCGCGGTAGAACGCCACGTCGGTGAAGAAGAGCTTGATCTCGCCGTTCGGGTACACCCGGGCGGAACCGGACCACTGGGTCTGGTGGCTGTAGGACTGGTCCTCGAAGATCGTGCCGGTCACGCCCTCGTCGAACACGAGGCCGCCGTAGGTCCAGCCGCCGTTCTCGGGGCGCTCCTCGGACGGGACGCCGGCCGGGCGGTAGAAGTAGCCGATGCGGGCGTACTGGTGGCGTGCGTCGAAGCCGAGGCTGCGGTCGGCGACGAGGGAGAAGATGATCTCCCAGCCGTTCACGCGGTACTGGTTCGCCTTCTCGTCGGTGAGCGGCCAGGTGTCCCACACCCAGACCTGCTCGTTGCTCATGTCGGGGAAGTCCTGCGGGATGGTCGGCATCGTGTACTCCTCGGGGAGGGAGTTCTCCCGGGGAGCGGCGTTCGGATCGGACATCGCCTGGATCTGCATGGCATCCGCACGCGTCCACTTCGCGGTGAAGTCCGACAGCGGGTCGTATGCCTCCTGCGTGTGCTCGGTGGGAGCGGGGAAACCGGGCACCGCATCGAGCGCGGTAGCCGCAGGGGCGGCGATCGCCGGCCCCGCGATGACAGTGGCGCTGAGTGCGCTCAGCGCCAGGGCGACGCCCAGAAGGCGGCGCCGGGTTCGTTGTGTGCTCACGATCTTCGCTTTCGTCAGATGGGTGGGACGGCCGCTCGAACGTGACGTGTGATCTTCCGGGGCAGACGCTATGACTGCGCTGAGGGTGTGTCAACTGCCCGGGTTGCCGGGCAGCGGCGGCAGACGGTTTCCGCGAGAAGACGGGTTGCAAATCGGTTTGCAACAGTGTTAGCCTCCGGGCGGTCACTCGAGAAGTGACGTGCGCATCTTCCGATCGCTGCACGGTGCATCGCCCTGTCGTGACCCGACGGGGCGATGCACCCCGCTCACGCGGGAGGCGCGACCGAGCCGCGCTCCACGAGGGCGCATTCCAGGCGGGCCTGGACCGGCTCGGTGTCGCCCTCGACAGCCGCGAGCAGACGCGACGCCGCCCAGTGGCCCATCTCGGCATGCGGCAGCGCGATGGTCGTCAGAGACGGGCGGAGCCCTGCGGAGATGATCCGCAGGTCATCGACGCCGACGACGGAGAGCTCGTGCGGGATCGAGATGCCCGCTGCTGCCGCCGCCTGGTACACGCCCATCGCCATCTCGTCGTTGAAGCAGAAGACGGCGGTCGGGCGCGGTGTGCGCGCGAGCAGCGCGACGCCGGCTTCGTAACCACCGGCCGGATCGCCGCTCGCGCGGACGACGAGCCGCTCGTCGGCCGCGAGCCCCGCTTCCGCGAGGGCCGCGCGGTAGCCGGCCTCTCGCCCGTGCGCAGCGGGCACGTCCCCGCCGATCGTGGCGAGGGCGATCCGACGGTGCCCCGCCGCGATGAGGTGCCGCGTCGCGGTGAGTCCGATCCCGTGCTCATCGGGCACGACCGACGAGAGGCTCGGATCGTCGCTCGTCGCGTCGGCGAGGACGACGTTCTGGTCGCGCAACTCGTCGGGGACGACGACGGATCGGTGGAACATCCGCGCGTAGATGAAGCCGTCGACGCGATGCGTCAGCAGCGTGCGGATCTGACGTCGCTCGCGGTCGGCCATCCCATCGGAATCGAGCACGACGAGGACGCTGTCGTGCTCGGCAGCGGCCGCCTGGGCGCCGCTCACAATGCGACCGGCGTGCGGCGTGGATGCGATGACGTCGCTCAGGAAGCCGAGCGTGTACGTGCGCGAGCCGCGCAGCGATCGCGCGCGGACATCCGGCAGGTAGCCCAATCGCTCAGCCGTCTCGATCACCCGCGCGCGGGTATCGGGGTTGAGAGCGCGTGCGCCGCTGAAGGCGTGGGAGACCGTCGTCGGCGACACGCCGGCGGCAGCAGCGACATCACGGATGCCGACCCTCCGCTTCGGTTCCGCCGTGGCCATAGCGCAACGCTAGTGCACACGCCTTCAGCTCCCCTCGAAAGAGCGGATGACGATACCCGAGAAGCGCGCCGGGCCGCCGTCGGTGTAGAGCGAGATGCCGGTGTCGCCCTCAGTGAAGTGGACCTGCTGTGACAGGACCGTGTGTCCGGCGTTCACGAACACCTCCACGCTCTGCGTGTCGACGAAGATGCGAAGGTGCACCGTGCGCGCGGCGGGATCGATCGGCGCAGCTGCCCGCGTGTAGGGCGCGAGCTCATACCCCGCGAGCTCGGACGGCCCGCGGTCGACGTAGAGGTCGCTGCCGTACTTGCCGATGTTCGTATGGCGCGCGCCGTCTGCGGAGCGCCCGACCGAGACGCCGACGTTGGTCGCCGAGTCCCACGAGATGTCCACTTCGAGTTCGTAGGCGCGCCCGCTCCAGGGCAGCACGACACTTCCGTCGACGATCCGATCAGGCAGGGCCGTCTCGGAGGTCACGCGTTCCGCGAGCGTCGCGACGGGACTGCTGAGGAGGCTGTACCAGCCGCCGGCCTGGCGTACGAGGCGCAGTTCGCGCGTGATCGCGTTCTGCCCGTTGTATCCGTCGGTCGCGTCTGTCGGCACATCGCGGGCGGCGTACTTCCAGTTGTTCATCCAGGCGGTCGCATAGCGGCGGGTCTCGGGCGCGTCCGCCTTCGGCCACGTCACCGCTCCGTACCAGTCCCAGCCCCAGTCGAGCCACTGCGGAGTGAGGTCGTCGGCAAGGAACTGCTCGCCGTCCCACGTGCCCATCCAGTACGCGTAGGTCATGGGGAGTCCGACGCCGTACGCGTCCATGCTCGCGCCGAGGATCCAGTGACGAGAGCCGTCGTCGGCCGTCATCTCGAAGAGGTCGGGGCACTCGATGCCGCCGAGCGCGTGGTCCGGGTAGTCGAAGTTGCGTCGCAGGCGCCAGTCGCGCAGGTTCGCCGAGGTGTAGAAGGTCGCGTAGCGCGCACGGCCGATCACGCACACCCACTCGCCCCGTGCAGCATCCCAGTGGATCTTCGGGTCGCGGAACCATTCCGCGTTCGCGATCTCCTCGGGCGTGCTCGCCGTGCGCCCATCCGGGTTGACGATCACGGGGTCCGGCAGGGGAGTGAACGTGTACCCGCCGTCCGTCGACCAGTACAGGTACTGCTCCTGGAAACGGCGCACGCCGTCGGTCGGCTGCGTCGCGAGCGCGACGATCGCCCCTGACCCGAAGCCCGCGGTGTTCGCCGCGTCCACGACGAGCGATCCGGACCAGACCGGGACGTTCTGCCGCAGCGGCATGACCGTCCCGTGGTGCGTGAACGTCACCGCATCCACGGTCGTTGCGTGGTTCCATCCGCCTGGCCCATTGTTCACATCGGAATGCAGGTAGTACAGGTGGTAGGCGCCGCCCACGTGGACGGGACGCTGGGGATCGCAGAGCCAGCCGGACGGCGGGGTCAGGTGGTAGATCGCGCGCAGGGACGTCAGCGCGCGCGCAGGCGCTGTGTCGACGGAGCCGACGAGCAGGGCGAGGGCGCCGGCTCCGGCGCCTTGCATGAGTCGGCGGCGGGAGATCGGATGCATCATCGCAGATTCCTCTCGGTGTTCGCGGGCGCAACGGTGCGCCCGCCGTGGCGCGTGCGGACGGCGGCGTTCGAAGGGCAGGGTCAGGCGAGGGCGGCGGCGAGGGTCTCGGTCGGACGATCGGCGGCGAGATGGGCGGTCGAGGCCCTGACGGCGCCCGCCCGCTCGGTCTGCAGGCTTGCGACGACTGGGCCGTCCCCGAGCATCACGAGATGTGTGATCGTCGCCGCGCCGTCGTCGGCGAACACCTCGAGCAGAGGGCCGTCGAGGCTGATCAGCAGCCGTCGCGTCGATCCGTCCTCGATCAACCCGGTCGTGCACGCCGATGCGAAGTCGGGATGGACGGCCTCCGCGTCGGGGCCGCCGCGCTCGAAGCGGAGGGTCGCTGTCTCGGGATCGTGGCTCAGCTCCGCGAACGCGTCGGCGTCGCCCGCGAGCCGCAGGCGCAGAGAACCGGTCGTGCGCGGATCCCACTCCAACTCGAGCAGGGAGTGGCCGGTCAGGGCGAGCTCAGCGAATGGTCTCGCGGCGAGGACCACCTTCGACGGCGTACCGGCGAGGTGCTCACGCACGAAGACCGGGGGTTCCTGGCGCAGCCGCACTCGTCCGCGACAGTCTCGGCGGAGCGAGAGTCGACGCGGGAGCGACATCGCTCCCCGCCAGGGCGACGACGGGATGGCATGGGCGTAGCGCCAGTTGCTCATCCAGGCGAGCATGACCGCCTCGCCGTCTGGTGCGCTGTCGAACGTGACGCCGGCGTAGAGGTCACGTCCCTCGTCGAGCCGAGCGAACTGGCAGGTGTCGGGTGTGAAGGCGATCCCGTCGAAGGTCCCGGCGATCCAGCTCATGGCCGATCCGCGAGGATCGGCATCGTCGCCGACCGGGTTCGTGCTGAGCAGGAGAACCCAGCGGATGTCATCCGGATCGTCGTCGACGGCGAGCGGGACGAGGTCGGGGCACTCCCAGACCACACCGTCGGGTCCGAGTGGCCCGAACGAGCTGAGATGCTCCCACGTGCGGAGATCGTCGGACCCGTAGAAGAGCACCTGACGCGCGTCGGCTTCGACCGCGACGAGGATCCATCGATCGCGGCCGTCGGCCGTCGGGAACCGGACGACCTTCGGATCGCGGAAGGACGTCGTCCCTCGGTCGAGCACCGGGTTCTCGAGGTCGGGCGACCAGGTGAGGCCGCCGTCGTCGCTCACGGCGCGGGACTGCGCTTGCCGGCCGTCGTCGTATGCGCTCGTGTAGTGCGCGATGAGCCGGCCGCCGTCCTGCTCGGCCACCACGGACCCGGGGAAGATCTGTTCACCCGGCCGGTGCCGCAAAGCGACCGGGTGCTCGGTCCAGTGCGCGAGATCCGTGCTGGACGCGTGGCCCCAGCTCATGTTGCCCCAGTCGGACGACTCGGGGTTGTACTGGAAGTAGGCATGCCAGAGGCCGCTGTGATGGACCAGGCCGTTGGGGTCGTTCATCCAGTTGCGCCTCGGCGTGAGGTGGAACGCCGGACGAGGGACGCGGATCATGACCGAGGCTCCGCGATCGACGCGCGGGCGACGGGAGGGCAGGCGATGCGGCGCACTCCGTCGGCCGCCTCGTCGATGCCGAGCAGAACCCGCACGCCGGCGGCCCCCAGCTCGTAGTGCGGGAGGGCGACCGTCGACAGGGGCGGTCGGAGGTGCGCGGCGATGACCTCCTGGTTGTCGAACCCCATCACGGCGATGTCCTCCGGCACGCGTCGTCCGTGTTCGCGGAGTCCGTCATAGAGGCCCATCGCCACGCGGTCGTTGTGACAGAACACCGCTGTCGCCTGTGACGCGAGGACCTGCCGCGTGGACGCGTAGCCGCCCTCCTGCTCGGGCGCCGCGGGGAGGACGAGCGCGTCGTCGAAGGGGACGCCGGCCGCCTCGAGGGCTGCGCGGTAGCCCGCCAGGCGTCCGCTCTGAGCGGGCGAGGGCGTGGTCGTGTTGATGAAGGCGATCCTCGTGTGCCCCGCTGCGAGCAGAACCTCGGTGGCCGTGCGGCCGCCCTGCTCCTCGTCCGGCACGACCGCGGGGAGGCCGCTGCCCGGCGCGAAGCAGTCGACGAGCACGGTGTCGGTCTGGCGGAGGGTCTCCGGGACGACGATCTCGCGGTGGTACCAGGTCGAGTAGAGGATGCCCTGCACCTGGTGCTCGAGCATCATGGCGATCGCGTCCGTCTCGGCGGCGGTGTTGCCGTCGGTGTTGGCGACGAGCAGCACATAGCCGTGCTTCCAGGCCTCGTCCTGTGCGCCGTGGATGATCTGGCCGGCGAACGGCGTCGTCGCGATCGCATCGGCGACGAGGCCGATGAAGCGCGAGGAGCCTTGCGACAGGGTCTTCGCGAGGGCGTTCGGACGGTAGCCGAGTTCGAGCACGGCCTCTTGCACGCGGCGGCGGGCGTCTTCGCCGATGCGCGCGCCGGGCTTGTCATTCACGACGTGGGAGACGGTCGCCACCGAGACGCCTGCGGCCCTGGCGACGTCTCTCATGGTGACCGGCGAGCGCCCGTGGTCGGTGGTCGTCATCCCTTGGTCGCTCCGCTCTCGAGTCCGCTGATCATCGCCTTGTTGAGCACGAGGAACACGAGGAGCAGCGGAGTCACCGTGACGCACACGGCGGCGAACGTCGCTGTCCAGTCGGTGTTGCCCATCGCCCCGATGTAATTCTGCAGGCCGAGCGGGATGGTCTTGAGACCATCCGACAGCACGAACGTGTTCGCGAAGATGAAGTCGTTCCAGATGAAGATGCTGTTCACGAGGACGACCGTGATGATCGTGTTCGCGGAGAGGGGGAAGGTGATCTTCGCGAAGATCCGATACGGGCCCGCTCCGTCGAGTGAGGCGGCCTCGTACATCTCTCGCGGGATGTACTCGTAGAAGGAGGAGAACAGGTACACCGACATCGGCAGAGAGAACGCCGCGAGCGGAATGATCATCGACATATGGGTGTCGAGCAGGCCCACTTGCGAGTAGTCGATGAACAGCGGAACGAGCGCGATCTGGACCGGCACGATGATGCCGAGGAGGAACAGCGAGCGCACGAGCCCGCTGAAGCGGAAGCCGAGCACCTGCAGGGAGTACGCCGCCATCATCCCGGCGATCACGATGAGCGCGCTCGAGCCGAGCGTCACGATGAGGCTGTTGAGGATGTTCAGCCACAGGTCGCCGGTCGCGAACGCCCGCTCGTAGTTCTCGAGCGTGTACGCCGACGGCAGGGCGAACGGGTTGCCTCCCGCGAAGTCGGACGCCGTGCGGAAGCTCGTCACGAACAGCCAGGCGAGCGGGTAGACCTGCACGACCACGATCAGGGCGACCGTGACGCTCAGCAGTGCGCGGTGGATCGGGAGTCGCTGCGTGCGCGGGCTCCGCGCGCGATCGCGCGGCGGTTCGGTCACGGCGGTCTCCGGAGGTCGGATGAGGGCGGGAGCGGTCACGAGTCGTCCCTTCGACGGAGCAGGAGGATGATGAGGCCGACGGCGACGAGGCACTCGACGACGATGAAGACCGAGATCGCGCTCGCGTACCCGTAGTCCGTGTGCACGAACGCGGTCTTGTACATGTACGTCGTCAGGAGCTCGGAGGCCTGCCCCGGACCTCCTCCCGTCAGGAGGTAGGGGATATCGAACCCCCGCAGGGCGAAGGTCGTCGCCATGATCGTCGTGGTGATCCAGACGGGGCGGATATACGGGAAGCGGATGCGCCAGAAGGTCTGCCACCAGGAGGCGCCGTCGAGACGAGCGGCCTCCTCGAGCTCGCGCGGGACCGCGATCAGGGCCGCGTAGATGATCAGCATGTACAGGCCGGTGAAGCGCCATCCCTCGGGGATCGAGACCGCAGCGAGCACGGTCTGGACGTCCGAGAGCCACGCGGATTGAAGGTCTTCGAGACCGAGCCACGCGAGCGCCTGGTTGAGGAGGCCGACCGGGTCCAGCGAGTAGATGCGCTGGAAGAGGAAGGCGATCGCGACGGTCGAGATCACGGCAGGCAGCAGGTAGAGCGTCTTCACGAGCTCCCGGGCGCGCGGCAGCGCGGTGAGCAGCCCGGCGACCGCGAGCGCGCCGCCCAGCTGCAGCACGAGGCAGATCGCGAGGTAGCCGAGCGCGTTTCCGAACGACGTCCAGAACACGTCGTCACGCGTGAGCATCTTGACGTAGTTGTCGACGCCGACGAAGACCATGTCGGTGATCCCGTCCCAGCGGAACAGACTGAGGACGAGCGACTGGATGATCGGCAGCAGCACAGCGACGCCGTAGAGCAGCAACGGCGGGACGAGGAACACCGCGACCGAGAGCGCCGAGCGGCGCGGCAGCATGGACGTCCGCATCGTCGGGCGGGGCCGGGACGGGCGGCGTACGCTCGCCCCGGACCGAGCCGTCTCAGCCATCGAGGTTCTCCGCGAGGGTCGCGTCCATCGTCTCGATGAACTGGTCCGGGGTGATCTCGCCCTGTACGAGCAGCGTCAGCTCCTGCTGGAGGCGCGTGTTCGTCGCGGGATCGAGCTGCGTGTCCCACGGCATCGCGATGGCCTCGCCGACGCCGTCGGCCTGCTCGACCGCGCGCGTGTACAGGTCGGTGGCGCCCTCGGGGATGGCCGTCTCGGAGGTCGTCGTCGGAGACAGTGCGCCCGTGGCCGCGTAGACCTCGGGGTAGCGCTCAAGCGCGAACGCGAGGAAGTCGCGGACGAGCGGGTCGTACGTCTTCGCGTTCACGGCCATCCCGATGCCCGACGGCGTCACGTACTCGTTCTCGGCCGTCACCGCCCCGTCGATCGTCGGCAGCGTGAAGTAGTCGACGGCGTCTCGCACCGCCGGGTCGAGGGCATCGGTCGCGAGGTTGCCGAGCTCCCAGGTCCCGATGTTGTAGATGGCCGCGCGCCCCGAGGTGAAGAGCGCCTGCGCGTCCGCGTATCCGGTCGAGGAGAAGCCGTCGGCGAAGCAGCCGGCCTCGCCGAGTGCGTGCATCCACTCGGCAGCGGCGCGACCCGCCGGGTCGGCGAACGACGCGTCGCCGTTCTTGAGGTCCTGAACGTACTCGGGCCCGGCCATCCGGAACGGGTAGTAGGCCAGGTAGCGCTCGAGCGGCCACTGGTCCGCCCCGTCGAGGGCGATCGGTGTGATGCCGGCGGCGCTCAGCTGCTCGCACATCTGCGGAAAGTCGTCGAGTGTGGCGGGCACCTGGACGCCCGCCTCGGCGAAGAGATCGGTGTTGTACCAGAAGAACTCGAGCTGGAACTCGAACGGCACCATGTACAGCGACCCGTCGTCGAACCGCTGGTAGGCGAGGGCGGCCTCGCGGTAGTCGTCGGCGAGCCCGAGATCCTCGAGGAGCAGTTCCACGTCGACCATGCGACCCTGATCGGCGAGCTTCTGCGCGAACGGCGTCGCATCGGTGTCGAACAGCTCGGGCAGCTTGTTCGCCGCGGCGAGCGTCTCGTACTTCTGGATGTACGAGGGGCGGTCCGGTGTCGTGATGAGGTTCAGGGCGAACCCGGGGTGCTCATCGGCGTACTCGTCGGCGATCTGCTGCATGGCCGTGATCACGCCGCCGTCTGCTGGTCGGGAGAGGAGCCACGAGATCTCGCGGGCGACGATCTCGCCGTCGGGGTCGACGTCGGCGGGATCGGAGGAGGCGGTCGTGCCGGAGCAGCCGGCGAGGGCGAGAGCGGAAGCGGCGAGGCCGGCGAGCAGCGCCGCGCTGCGGTGAGGGCGGGACATGGTCGTCATCTCCATTGACTGATCGATCGGGTGTGGGCGGGCGTCGGCTCAGCGGCCGAGGGAGAGGAGGTTCTCGCGGCGATCCGCAGAGGCGGTGGACTCGGGGACGCGGACGGTGAGTTCGTGCAGGAGTGCGGACCCTTCGCCGACGAAGAAGCCCACGCGGCCCGAGGTGCGGTCGTAGATGCGCGTGCTGAGCACCGTTGCGTCGTCGAGGGTCGCGACGCAGATGTCGCCGTCGACGAGGACGTCGAGCACGTGCGCGCCCGGGTCGACGGTGCACGGCCGCTCGAGCTCGACCGCGAACGGGACGTCGCCCGAGATCTGCCATTGCTCGCCGCCCGTGCGGCGCCTCGGCCAGCGGTCGAAGACGAGGCGGTTGCGTCGAGGCTCCACGCGGATGGCGTAGCCGGCGTCGCCGTCGGCGCTCGTCCGCAGGAGCATGCCGCACTCCGTCGTGCCTTCGCTGATCTCGAACTGAGCAGTGACTCGGAAGGCGTCAGGGGCGTCCTCGTGCGAGAGGATGTGCTGATAGCCGTCGGGTGCGGCGAGCGTCTCAGCGTGCATGACGACCCCCGTCGACCCGGTGGAGTAGGCGCTGCGCAGCTCGGCGGGCGGATGGAAGGCGAGCGTGCCGTCCATCCGCTGCTCCGCCTCGAGCACCGAAAGCGTGCCGGCCCACTGCCACGCGCCGTCGTCGCACGCGCCTTCGCGCGTCGCGATCCAGCCGAAGAAGAGGCGTCGTCCGTCTCGCTCGGCCGACTTGGCCGCGTAGTAGGCCCGTCCGTCGAGCGTGTCGTGCTCGGGTACCAGCCACGGGCCGTCGAGGCTCCGGGCCATCCGGTACCGGGTGGTGAACGACTCGCTGAACTCCGACGAGACGAGGTACCACCAGTCCCCCCACTGGAACACCTCGGGACACTCGTGCGCGAGAAAGCGCCGCGGGTCCCAGAACGGCGCTGCGGGTTGCCACGCGCGCAGGTCGTGCGAGACGCACTGCGCGATGACGCCCCGTCGGCGCCGCGGCCCGCTGTCGTGGCGAGCCGTGATGAGCATGCGCCAGAGGCCGGCCTCGTGGTCGCGGAACACGAACGGATCGCGCCAGTCCGAGGTCTCGTAGCCGGGCGTTGCGCCGAAGGCGTCGTCGGGGTGCCGTTGCCACGTGCGCATGCCGTCTGCGCTCGTCGCATGCATGACGACCTGGACGGGAAGGCCGTCGGATCCGAGTACGGCCGGGTTCTGACCCGTGTAGAACGCGTGGTGGAGGCCGCTCTCGTCGCGGACGATGCTGCCGGTGTAGACGTTGAAGTCTGCCGCGTCCGGCCCACCCGAGGCGAGTGCGACGCCCTTCTCTGAGAACTCGACGAGGTCCGTCGTCTCGATGCGCAGCCACGGCATTCCGGTCTTCGGTTCGCGGCGCTCTTCGTGAAGGTAGAAGAGATGGAAGACGCCATCCTCCTGCCAGGGGATCACGTCCCCCACCCAGGCTCCGTCCGGTCGGTAGAACCCTCGTCGGCTCATCGTCACCCCGTCATTGGTGGTTAATCGGTTGAGCAGGACGTTAGCAGGTCTCGGTGGAGATGGTCAATCGGTTAATCACGAACAATGGGAACGGGCCCTCCGCGTCTGACGCGGAGGGCCCGTCGTTCGGCCCCCCTCGTCAGCGTGCGAGCGCGGCGAACCCGGTGACGCGCTTGGGGCGCGGCGGGGCGTAGGTGCGCACCTTGGACGTGCGAAGGCCGAGGCGCACGAGGCCCTCCGCGACCGCGACCGCCGCCTGCACGCCGTCCACGACGGGCACCCCGCACAGCTGCACGACGCGGTCCTTCAGCTCGGCCATCCCGCCGCATCCGAGCACGATGACCTCCGCGCGGTCCTGCTCGACGGCGCGCTGCGCCTCCGCCGCGATCGCCTCGACCGCGCGGGCGGGGTCGGACTCGAGCTCGAGCACGCCGAGGCCCGACGACCGCACCGAGGCGCACCGATCGTGCAGCCCGGCGAGGACGAGCCGGTCCTCGATGAGCGGGACCGCCCGGTCGAGCGTCGTGATGACCGAGTACGAACGGCCGACGTACATCGCGGTCGACGCCGCGGCCTCCGTGATGTCGACGACGGGCACGTCGAGGAGCTCCTGGAGTCCTTCGCGCCCGTGCTCGCCGTACCCTGCCTGGATCACGGCGTCGTACGGGCCCTCGTACCGCGTCACCTTGTCCATCACGGCGATCGCAGCGAGGTAGCTCTCCACGTTCCCCTCGCACGACTCGGCGCCGAAGTCGGGGGTGAGGCCGATGATCTCGGTGCCCGGAGAGGCGGCCGAGCGCGCCGCCTCCGCGATGCCCTCGGTCATCGACTCCGTCGTGTTCACGTTCGCGACGAGAATGCGCATGTCGGTGCTCCTTCTTCCGGGGCGATCAGTGGGTCGGCGTGACGGCGATGTCGGTGCCGGCGACATCGTGGAAGGGCCCGCGGCGATCGGCGATCACGGCGTACACGACCGCGGCGAGTCCGGCGGCGAAGAACCACGAGAAGTCGCGGACCGCGGCGAACGCGGGCAGGAACGTGAACAGGAGCGAGATCGCGCCCGAGATCGCGAGGGCGATGACGGCGCGCGGGTTGAAGCCGCGGGTGTACGCGTACTCGCCGACCGGCGAGGTCGAGTACAGCTCGGGCACGTTGATCCGCTGCCGGCGGATGATCCAGTAGTCGACCATGATGATGCCGAAGAGCGGGCCGAGCAGGGCGCCGAGGCCGCCCAGGAAGACGTTGATCACGACGGGCGAGTTGTAGAGGTTCCACGGCAGGATCGCGAGGCCGATCACGGCCGACAGGATGGCCGCCTTGCGGAAGTCCAGGTGACGCGGCAGGAGGTTCGTGAACGCGTAGGTCGGGGCGACGAAGTTCGCCATGAGGTTCACCGCGATCGTGAGGGCGATGAGCGCGAGCGAGGCGAGCACGAGCAGGAAGGTGTTCGGGATGGCCGCGACGACGTCGGCGGGCGAGGTGATGAGCGTGCCGTTCAGGCGGAACGTGCCGCCCGAGAGCACGACGACGATCGCGCCGAAGAACAGCATGTTGATCGGGATGCCCCAGAAGTTGCCCTTGACGACGGCCGCGCGCGACTTCGCGCCGCGCGTGAAGTCGCAGAAGTTGAGCACGAAGGTGCCGTAGATCGAGACCCACAGCGACGCCGCGCCGAGCATCGTGAGCCAGAGCTCGCCGCCCTCGGCGGTGCCGAGCGGCGCCCAGTCGATCTGGAACCCGCTCTGGATGAGCACCCAGACGGCGAGGACGACGAAGGTGCCGAGGATGATCGGCCCGGCCCACGCCTCGTACTTGCGGATCATCTCCATGCCGTAGCTGACGATGACGACCTGGATCGCCCACAGGGCGAGGAACGTGATCCACCCGAGGGCCGACAGGCCGAGGAAGGATCCGGCCTGCAGTGCGACCGCTCCGGGCGCGACCGCGATGATGACGACCTGCAGCACCTGCGACGCGAGGTACGTCTGGATGCCGAACCACGCGATCGCGACGATGCCGCGGAGCAGGCCGGGGATCTGCGCGCCGTGCACGCCGAAGGCGATGCGGCTCATGACGGGGAAGGGCACGCCCGTCTTCTCGCCCATGAACCCCGACAGCGTCAGGAGCAGGAAGAGGAAGAGCGCCCCGAACGCGAGTGCCCCGAGGATCGCGCCGCCGCTCAGCCCGAGCGCGAACAGGCCGATCGCGAACGCGTAGTTGCCGAGGCTGTGCACGTCGTTGGCCCAGAGGGTGAAGATGCTGTAGGCGCTCCAGTGGCGGCCCTCGCGCGTCGTGGGCGCGAGGTCGCTGTTGTAGAGGCGCGGGCTGATGCCGGCCTGGACGGCGAAGGTGGCGGATGGCGGGTTCGCGAGCCCCTCGGAGGCGCGGCTCGGGATGTGGACGTACTCTTCGGTCGACATGGACGCTTCTTTCCTCGACTTCGTCGTCAGGGGAGAGGGATGATGAAAGTTCCATAATATGGAACACCTGTTTCGGGTAAAGGAATTTCACCACGTCGTCGGTCGAGCTGTCAACGGTCTGGCCTGCGCCCGCGCCCTAAGATCGACCCCGTGCCGACCCCCTCGCTCCGCCACCCCCTCGACATCGACGGGATCCCCTACGCGCCCCGCGCGCAGGCGCTGCGCGACGCGCTCGCGACGCGCGTCGTCATCGCCGACGGCGCGATGGGCACGATGCTGCAGCGATACGAGCCGACGCTCGACGACTACCAGGGGCTCGAGGGCTGCAACGAGATCCTCAACGTCTCGCGCCCCGACATGGTCGGCCGCATCCACGACGACTACCTCGCGACCGGCATCGACGCGATCGAGACGAACACCTTCGGCGCCAACTGGTCGAACCTCTCCGACTACGACATCGACGACCGCATCCACGAGCTCGCCGAGGCGGGCGCCCGCATCGCGCGCGAGCGGGTGGATGCGGCGGAGGCGGCGGATGGCCGGATGCGCTGGGTCCTCGGGTCGATGGGGCCGGGCACGAAGCTGCCCTCGCTCGGGCACACGACCTACGCGCACCTCAAGGAGACCTTCGCGCAGCAGGCCGAGGGCCTGATCGACGGCGGCGCCGACGCCCTCCTCATCGAGACGTCGCAGGACCTGCTCCAGACGAAGGCCGCCGTGAACGCGTGCAAGCAGGCGATCGTCGCCCGCGGCATCCGCCTGCCGATCTTCGTGGAGGTGACCGTCGAGACGACCGGCACCATGCTCATGGGGTCGGAGATCGGCGCCGCGCTCACGGCTCTCGCACCGCTCGGCGTCGACGCGATCGGCCTGAACTGCGCGACGGGGCCGCAGGAGATGAGCGAGCACCTGCGGCACCTCTCCAAGCACTCGCCCGTCACGGTCATGTGCATGCCGAACGCCGGCCTTCCCGTGCTCACGGCCGATGGCGCGCACTACCCCCTCACGCCCGCCGAGCTCGCCACGGCGCACGAGCAGTTCGTACGGGAGTTCGGCCTCGGCCTCGTCGGCGGATGCTGCGGCACGACGCCCGAGCACATGCAGGCCGTCGTCGACCGGCTGCGCGGGGCATCCGCCGCCGAGCGGTCGGCGCAGATCGAGCCCGGCGTCGCCTCGCTCTATCAGCACGTGCCCTTCGACCAGGACGCGTCCTACCTCGCGATCGGCGAGCGCACGAACGCCAACGGGTCGAAGGCGTTCCGCGAGGCGATGCTCGAGGGCCGGTGGGACGACTGCGTCGAGATCGCGCGCTCGCAGATCCGCGTCGGCGCGCACCTGCTCGACGTGTGCGTCGACTACGTCGGGCGCGATGGCGTCGCCGACATCCGCGAGATCGTCTCGCGCTTCGCCTCGGCCTCCACCCTGCCGCTCGTCGTCGACTCGACCGAGCCCGCCGTCATCCAGGCCGGTCTCGAGCTCATCGGCGGTCGCCCTGTCGTGAACTCGGTCAACTACGAGGACGGCGACGGCCCGACCTCGCGCTTCGGGCGCATCATGCCGCTCGTCAAGGAGCACGGCGCGGCCGTGATCGCGCTCACGATCGACGAGCAGGGGCAGGCGCGCACCGCGGAGGACAAGCTCCGCATCGCCTCGCGCCTCGTCGACGAGCTCGTCGGCGAGTGGGGCATGAAGGTCTCCGACATCATCGTCGACTGCCTCACCTTCCCGATCGCGACCGGCCAGGAGGAGACCCGGCGCGATGCGATCGAGACGATCGAGGCCATCCGCGCCCTCGTCGCGAAGTACCCCGGCATCCACACGACGCTGGGCGTCTCGAACGTCTCGTTCGGGCTCAACCCGGCCGCCCGCTCGGTGCTGAACTCGGTGTTCCTGCACGAGGCGTCGCAGGCGGGTCTCGACTCGGGCATCATCGACGCCGCGAAGATCGTGCCGCTCGCGTCGATCCCGGAGGAGCAGCGCCAGGTCGCGCTCGATCTCGTCTGGGACCGCCGCGCGTACGACGCCGACGGCACCCTGACCTACGACCCGCTCGCCCGCATGCTCGACCTCTTCGCGGGCGTCGACAGCGCCGCCCTCCGCGACCAGCGCGCGGCCGAGCTCGCCGCGCTGCCCACGGGAGAGCGGCTCCAGCGGCGGATCATCGACGGCGAGCTCAAGGGGCTCGAGGAGGACCTCGACCTCGCGCGCGCCGAGGGGATGACCGCACTCGGCATCATCAACGACCACCTGCTCGAGGGCATGAAGGTTGTCGGCGAGCGCTTCGGGTCGGGCCAGATGCAGCTGCCGTTCGTGCTGCAGTCGGCCGAGGTCATGAAGACCGCCGTCGCGCTGCTCGAGCCGCACATGGAGAAGAGCGACGACGCGGGCAAGGGCCGCATCGTCCTCGCGACCGTGCGCGGAGACGTGCACGACATCGGCAAGAACCTCGTCGACATCATCCTCACGAACAACGGGTACGAGGTGATCAACCTCGGCATCAAGCAGCCGATCGCCGACATCATCGCCGCGGCCGAGGAGCACGACGCCGACGTGATCGGCATGAGCGGCCTGCTCGTGAAGTCGACGGTCGTCATGAAGGAGAACCTCGAGGAGCTGCAGGCGCGGGGCCTTGCGAGGCGCTGGCCGGTCATCCTCGGCGGTGCGGCGCTCACGCGCGCCTATGTCGAGGACGACCTCGCGAGCCTGTTCGAGGGCGAGGTGCGCTATGCGAAGGACGCGTTCGAGGGCCTCGCCCTCATGGAGCCGCTCGTCGCGATCGCGCGCGGCGCCTCGCCCGACGAGGTGGGCCTCCCGCCCCTCAAGAAGCGCATCCACCGCAAGGGCGCCGCTCTCACGCTCACCGAGCCGGAGAGCATGCCCGAGCGCTCCGACGTCGCGGCCGACAACCCCGTGCCGGCGCCGCCGTTCTGGGGCACGCGAATCGTGCGCGGCATCGCGCTGGCTGACTTCGCGGCCTTCCTCGACGAGCGCGCGACCTTCATGGGCCAGTGGGGGCTGAAGCCCGGTCGCGGCGACGACGGACTGTCGTACGAACAGCTCGTCGAGCGCGAGGGTCGGCCGCGCCTGCGGTACTGGCTCGACCGCATCCTCGCGGAGGGCATGCTCGATCCGTCGGTCGCGTACGGGTACTTCCCCGTCGTCTCGGAGGGCGACGACCTCGTCGTGCTCCATCACGGAGAAGATCCGGATGGCCGCATCGGCCGCGCGGGGCTGCTCGCGCCCGACGGAGGCTCGGGCGGGTCGGTCGGCTCCGACCGGCTGCGCTTCCACTTCCCGCGCCAGCGCCGTGATCGGCACCTGTGCCTGTCTGACTTCGTGCGCGCACGCGCATCGGGCGAGGTCGACGTGCTGCCCGTGCAGCTCGTGACCGCGGGCGCGAGGATCGACGAGGTGACCGCGCGGATGTTCGCCGAGAACCGGTACCGCGACTACTACGAGCTGAACGGCCTCGTCATGCAGCTCACCGAGGCGCTCGCCGAGTTCTGGCATGCGCGCATCCGCGACGAGCTGGGGTTCTCGGCCGAGGACCCGACGAGCACCGAGGGGCTGTTCAAGCTCGAGTACCGGGGCGCGCGGTTCTCGCTCGGCTACCCCGCGTGCCCCGACATGGAGGACCGCCGCAAGGTCGTCGAGCTGCTGCGGCCCGAGCGGATGGGCGTCGAGCTCAGCGAGGAGCTGCAGCTGCATCCCGAGCAGTCGACGGACGCGTTCGTCTTCCACCACCCGGAAGCGAAGTACTTCTCGGTGTGACGGCCGGCTTCGCCCGCCGCAGCGCGCGCAGGCAGGCGGTGCCGACGAGGGCGAGCCCGACGACGGTCGTGATCGCCCGCAGCGTGTCCCAGCTCAGCGTGGAGGTCACGAGCGAGTACACGAGGAAGCTCGCGAGGTTCTCGGCGAGCGGCGCCCCGGGCGCGTAGGACGCTCCCGTGCCGGCCCCGACCGCGAACGGCCAGAACCACATGTTCATGATGAGCCCGAAGGCGTACGACGCCGCGACGCCGTAGACGCACAGCATCGCGATCTCGGCCCGTCCGCGCACGCGGCGGGGGAGGAGCCCCGCGCCCGCCGCGACCCATCCGCACGCGAACATCTGGAACGGCAGCCACGGGCCGACGCCTCCCCAGAGCAGCGCCGACATCCCGATCGACACGGCGCCCAGCAGCAGGCCGAAGCGCGCCCCGAGCACGCGGCCCGCGAGGATGAGCAGCACGAACAGCGCCTCGACGCCGCCGACGCCCGTCCCGACGATGCGGATGGCCGCGCCCACGGCGCCGAGGACGGCCAGGTGCGCGAGCGTGTGGGCGGAGCGCACCGAGCCGTCGAGGAGGGCGAGCACGGCGATGACCGCGAGCGGCGCGACGGCGACCGCCACGTACGGGACGGCGGCCTGGGCCTCGGTCGGGAGGGCGCTCGCGAAGAGGGGCCACAGGAAGGCCCCCGCCGCGACGAGGTTGGCGAGAACGAGGAGCGACCTGCCCCTGGTCGTTGAGCGAGCGGAGCGAGTCGAAACGTCGTGACCCGTCGTCGAGAACCGCACCCTGCTTCCGGCGCTGCCCCCGGTCGTTGAGCGAGCGGAGCGAGCCGAAACGCCGTCCCCCTCCGTCCCCGGCACACCCACGCGCCCGTCCGCGATCGCCAGCCGGCGGTCCGCGACGAGCTCCGCGAACGCCGCGTCGTGCGTCGCGAGCAGCACGCCGACCCCGGCGTCGGCCTCGGCGAGCACGGCGCGTGCGACGAGTGCGCGGGCCGCGGGATCGAGCCCACGCGTCGGCTCGTCGATGAGCAGCGCCCTCGGGCTGCGCGCGGTCTGGAGGGCGATGGCCAGGCAGCGCCGCTGCCCCGCGGACAGATCTCGCGGGTGCGTGCGGAGGATGCGCGTGAATGTCGGCGCCCCGGGCTCGAGGCCGAGGAACGCCGCGAGCCGCTCGGCGGTGGGCTGCGCGGGGCGGAAGCGCCGGTCGGCCGCGCGGCATTCCGCGGCGACCGTGTCGCGCAGGAGGAGGTCGTCGGACGCATCGGGGACGAGCGCGACGCCGCGGCGCGCGCCGCCCGCGGCCGCGACCCCGGGCGCTCCGGTCGCGAGCGCCTCGAGGAGGCTCGACTTGCCCGCCCCGTTGGGGCCGGTCAGCACGAGCACCTCGCCCGCGTGCAGCTCGAGGCTCGCCTCGTCGACGGCGATGCGCGTCCCGCGTCGCACGGTGACGTCGTGGGCCGCGAGGGCCACGACGCCTGCGGGCGGCGGCGTGCGGCGCGGCGCTCTGCTTCGCTCGGGGCCGGAAGGGAGGTCGGCAGGCCCCGCCGTCCCATCCTCGATCCGCAGCGAGAGGTCGGCCATCGACGCGAGCTCGGCCATCCGGTGCTCGGCGACGACGACGCACATGCCGTCGCGATGGGCGAGCGCGTCGAGGAGCGCGACGATCCGGCCGCGGAAGTCGGCGTCGAGGTCGGCGAGCGGCTCGTCGACGAGGAGGAGCGCCGGGTCGTCGACGATGGCCGATGCGAGGGCGACGAGGGTCGCCTCGCCCGCCGAGAGCCCGCGGACGGGGCGCTCGAGGAGGTGCGCGATGCCCATCCGCTCCGCGACGTCGGCGACCTTCTTGCGACTGTCCGCTGCGGAGACGCCGCGCAGCTCGAGGGTGAAGCCGATCTCGTCGGCCACGCGAGCCGCCGCGAACGCCTGCCGGGGCTGCTGCAGCACGACGCCGATGTCTCGCGCGAGGTCGCGCGGCGGCACCGCGCTGCGGTCGCGGCCGACGACCTCCGCGCGTCCCGCCATCCATCCGCCGTCGACGTGCGTGTGGAGCCCCGCGATGAGCCGCAGGAGCGTCGACTTGCCGGCGCCGGTCGGCCCCGAGAGGCAGACGACGGATGCCCGCGGCAGCGAGAGCGCATCGACGCGCACGACCTCGACGGGGCCGAACCCCGCGCGGACGCCATCGAGCAGGACGGCCGTCTCGGCGCGTGCCGCGGGGGATGGCCGGCCCGCGTAGCCGCGGAGCTCGAGTGCCGCGCTCAGCGCGGTCGCGCGCTCGAGGGCGCGCTCGAGCACGGGCGCGAGGAGGCGCGCGGCGTTCCGCTCGTCCCGCAGTCGCTGGGCGAACCGCGCGGCGCGGACAGCGTCGGCGAGAGAGGGAACGGTGGCCCACGCGATGGCGAGGGCGCGGCAGATTCCGCCGAGGAAGCGCCCGCGCGCGCCGTGCGCGAGGAGGCGCGGCACGTCGACGAGCGCCGTGAGCACGCCGATCCCGAGGATGACGAGCGCGATCGGAACCGCGCTCAGCGCGGCGTCCGCCAGGCCATCCGCCGTGACCTCGCCGAGCAGGCGCACATGCGCGAAGGGCGGCGGGAGGCGCAGCTCGGGCAGCGCCCAGAGCACGGCGCCGTCGCCGTCGGCGCCGTGGAAGAGGATGCGGTAGACGATCCGGACGACGATGAAGCCCGCGGCCACGACGGCCGCGGTCCTCACCGCCGCGGATCGCGTGGTCACGGTGCCGCGGGTGCGCCGTCCAGCGTGAAGAGGAGCTCGAGGCTCTCGCCCGGTGCGACCTCCTGGGTCGACAAGCCCTCCATCGCGTACCCCCACTCGCCGTCGGCGGGCTGGATCCAGATCGACCAGTAGGCGAACGCGGCGGGCATCGACGCGCACTCCTCGACGTACGCCGGGTCCTCGGTCGAGCCGACCGGCTCGGTCGCCGACGGCAGGCCGTCCGCGCGGCAGAGCACCTCGTCGCCGTACTCCTCCGTGCCCTCGGTCTCGACGCCGGCCTCGGCCAGGACGTCGGCCGCGACCTGCGGCTCGTCCGCGAGGACGCAGCGCTCGTTGCGCTCGCCGCCCTCGAGCGCGGTGCTGTCGACGATGAGCGAGATGCCCTCGTCGTCGGCGCACGCGCCGTCGACGACCGTCTCGGCCGCAGGGGTCTCGGCCGGTGCCGACTCGGCCGGCTGCTCGGACGCGGGGCTTGCACAGGAGGCCAGGGCGAGCACGGCGATCACGCCGGCGAGGCCCGAGAGGGCGCGCAGTGTCTTGGTCACCGACTCAGCGTAGGGCGCGCGGCGGCGGTGGTCGGAACCGCGCGTAACAGGAGACCTGTCAGAAGAGCATCACGGCGCGTGCCGGGGGCGGCGCGTTGCGCGAGAGAATGTCCAGGAAGCGCACGTTGATGAAGAGTCGGTCCCGGCCGAGCCGCAGATCTCGGAGGACGCCGCCCGCGACGAGCGCGTTCAACCACGAGGCCGCGGTGGGGCGGGAGACACCGCACCGGTCGATCACGTTCGCGATGCGTGCGTAGGGATTCTCGAAGAGCACGTCGAGCAGGTCGGAGTTGCTGCCGGCCGTGGTCAGATCGCGGATCTCCTGGCGGACTGTCTCCTGCAGAGATTGGATCTCGTCGATCTTGCCGAGTGTCTCCTGCGCGGTCTGTTCGAGTCCCCGCAGCATGAACCGCACCCAGTCCTCCCACGCGCCGTCCCGGGTGACCGCGAGGAGAAGGCGGTAGTAGTCGTTCTTGTTCCGGATGATGTAGCGGGACAGATAGAGAATCGGAGCGTCGAGGAGCCCCGCTTGCACCAGGTAGAGGACGTTGAGGATGCGGCCTGTGCGGCCGTTGCCGTCCTCGAAGGGGTGAATGGCCTCGAACTGGTAGTGCGAGATCGCCATCCGCACGAGCGGGTCGATCTCATCATCTCGGTGGAGGTACTCAGACCAGTTCGAGAGCTTGTCGCGGATGACGCCTTCTCCGACGGGGGGAGTGTAGATCGCCTCGTGCGTTGCGGGGTTCCCGATGTAGGTGCCAGGAAGAGTCCGGACATCCATCTCCCGCCTGTGGATGGTTGTGCAGACCTCGATGGCGGTTGAGGCGGACAGGGGGCGCCGGGCGATGATCTCCAGACCGGCGAACAGGGCAGCGCGGTAGCTCAGAGTCTCCTTGGTGTCCGGGCTGGCGGCTGCCGCGGGGTCGTGCGCATATCGGAAGAGGTCGTCGGTCGTGGTGACGATATTCTCGATCTCCGAGCTCGCCTGCGCCTCGAGGAGCGAGATCGAGTTCACGAGCACGAGCGGATTGGGCATCCGCTTCGCCGCTTCGTTCAGGCTTGCAAGTGCGGCGCGGGCGCGGATCGTGTCGCGGAGGACCGCCTTCGTCTCGATCTCCGCGTTCGGCGGGAGCAGCGGAAGCGCGTTGTACGGCTCCGAAGGCGACCATGTCATGTGGAAAGCCTACGACGACGTGACCGTAACGTGTAAAAAATACCGCCGAATTTTTACACGTTGCGCGGACGTGTCAACCGAGTTGCCATGAGGTTGGCAGGACCCCTTGTCCTTGCCCCCGGCAGCGCCCGCCTGTCGGTCGTTGCCCGTAGCGTTGGCGGTGATGTCCGACGCAGCCTCTCCCGATTCTCCCGCGCCCTCCGGCCCCCGTCGTCCCGCTGACGCGGCGCGGAGCGCATCCGAGCGCCCTGCCTGGCGCCGACTGGGCTGGCGTCGGCTGGGCGGGCCCGCTGCGTTCGCCGCGATCGTCCTGCTCGTCGCTGGCACGACCGGCCAGGCCGCGGGGACCGTGATCGCGGGGCGCCTCTCGGGCGACCCCACGGTCGACGCGCTGCTCCTCTTCGCCCTGTGCGTCGTCGGCGGCGCGGTCGTCGACAGCGTCGGGCAGGTCCTGTGGGCCGGCGTCGTCGACCGCGCCGAGGGGCGCCTGCGCGGCGATCTGCTCACGGCCGCGATGAGCCAGCCCCTGGCAGTGCTGTCGGAGCAAGCGGTGGGCGAGGTGCTCGACCGCGTCGACGACGACACGCGCGCGGTCGGCTCGCTCGTGCGGCGTCAGCTGTGGGGAGCCGGGCGGACCCTCGTCGGCGTCGTGCCGCTGTGGATCGTGGCGAGCACGACGTGGTGGCCCGCGTGGATCCTCTTCCCCGTCCTCGGCGTGATCGTGGCGCTCGTCGCCCGCCCGCTGCTGCGCGAGATCGCCCTGCGCAAGGTCGCGGAGGAGGAGGCGTGGACCGACCACGCCGCCGCGTTCGAGGAGGCGGTCGCTGCGCGGAACGACCTCCGCACGAGCCTCGGCCAGGCGTTCGCGGTGCGGCGCCTCGCGCAGATCTCGGCCGTCGTGCACGCGCGGCTCCGCACGCTGACGGGCCTCGAGATGCGGCTCATCAACCGGGCGGAGGTGCTGCTGCACGCCCTGCTGGGCGGCGTCGCGGTGACCGGAGCCGTGCTCGCCTTCGGCGGCAGCCTCCCCGCGGAGCAGCTCGTCACGCTCTTCCTCGCGACGGCCCTGCTCGTCGGGTCGGTGTCGAACCTCGTCCACCACCTGCCGGACATCCAGGAGGGCATCGGCGCGCTCATCCGCATCCGGCAGATGCTCGAGGTGGAGCCCGAGCCGGTGGGCGGCCTCGACGTGCCGCCCGGCCAGGTCGGTCTGGAGGTGCGCGACCTCGACTTCGCCTATGAGGAGGGCGCGTTCGCCCTCGCCGGGGTGTCGCTCGACGTGCCGGCCGGGCAGACCGTGGCGCTCGTGGGGCGGACGGGGTCGGGCAAGTCGACGCTCGCCGCGCTGATCTCGCGCGCGCAGGAGCCGCCGCGCGGCACGGTGCTGCTGGGCGGCGTCGATGTGCGCGACCTGGATCTGCAGAGGCTGCGCGCCGCCGTCGGCGTCGTGACGCAGCGCACCGAGATCCTGTCGGGCACGCTCGCGGAGAACATCGCGCTGTTCGCCCCGGTCGACCGGCGCGAGATCGAGGCGGCCGTCGCGGAGCTCGGCATCGCCGACTGGGTCGCCGGGCTGCCCGACGGGCTCGACACCGCCCTCGGGCCGGGGGGAACTGCGCTCTCCGCAGGCGAGGAGCAGCTCGTCGCCTTCGCGCGCCTGCTCGTCCGCCACGTCCAGGTGGTCGTCCTCGACGAGGCGACGGCGCGGATGGACCCGCTCACCGAGGCGCGCGTGGTCGCGGCGTCCGAGCGGCTGCTGCGGGGGCGGACGGGGGTGCTCGTCGCGCACCGCCTCACGACGATCGAGCGCGCCGACCTCGTCGCCGTTCTCGATCATGGGCGCATCGTCCAGCAGGGGCCGCGCGAGGCTCTCGCGGCGGCGGATGGCCCCTTCCGCCGCCTGCGCGAGGCGGCAGCGTCCGACGGTCAGATCGACGACGCCGCGCCCGACGCGCAGCCGGATGGCGCGGAGGCGGATGCCCCGGCGGCGGCTCCCGACGCCGCGGCCGGCGTCGGCACGCGGCGCCGCACCGGCACTCCGCCCGCGCTCTCGGAGCCCGGCGATGGGCCGTCGCTCGCGCGCGGCATCCTGCATGTGCTGTTCGTCCGGCCCCAGTGGGGCATCGCGGGCGCGGCGCTCTTCCTCGTGTCGGCGCTCGCCGCGGCGCAGGGCGCGCTGACCGGCTTCCTCTGGGGGCGGATCGTGGAGGCGCTTCAGGCGGGCGAGCTGCCGTCGGCCCTTCTCCTCGGGCTCGTGGTGCTGATGCTGCTCAGCCCGCTCGCGCTGGGTCGGGCGATCTACCTCTACCCGAGCTGGTGGGTCGAGAACCTGCTGCGCGTCCGCATGCGCGTCATGTACGGCCAGACCCGCCAGCATCGGCTGCCGACGACTCCCGCCGGCGAGATCGTCGCGCGCGCGATGGACGCCGACCGCTACGTCATGTACGCCGACCGCTGGGTCGACTTCGTGAACGGCCTGGTCATCGCCGCGGTCACGGCGCTCGTGTCGCGCTCCTGGCTCGCGGGCGGCGTGCTGCTCGCGGTCATGGTGGTCTCCGCGCTCGCGGCCGCCGTCGGCCGGCCGATCGCCGGTCGCTCGGCGACACGCTCCTCGGCTGCCCGCGCGCGATTCGGGCGCTCCCTGGTCTCGGCTCTCGATGCCGCGCGCACGGTCAAGCTCGCCGCCCGCACGCCGGAGGTGCACCGTCATCTCCAGGAGGTCGACAGCGGCCGCGTGCGGGCGGCGATCTTCGAGCACCGCGTGCAGGCCGTCCTCGACGGCGTCCCGATCGTCGCCCTGCACATCGGGGCGGTGGCCGCATGGGCGGCGTTCCTCTCCGGCGTCTGGGATCTCGCGACCACCCTCCTGGTCGCGAACGCGGTCACGGGCTTCGGATGGTTCGGCGTCGTCGCGGGAGCGGTGGTCACCGAGGCGCCGGGCACGCGCAGCTGGCAGCAGGCGACCGCGCGCTTCGCGGGCGGCGTCGACCTCGTCGATCCGGTGCCCGGTGTCGACCTCGTCGCGGGGACCGCGCCCGAGCCGCCCGCGACGGGCCGCGAGCCGCTGCAGGCGCTCGAGCTGCGCGGGGTGAGCGCGGTGCACGACGACGGCACGCTCGGCGTGACGGACGTCGATCTCGAGGTGCGCCGAGGCGAGCTGGTCCTGCTCCTCGGGCAGGTCGGATCGGGCAAGTCGAGCCTGCTCGCGGCGCTCGCGGGGCTCATGGAGCACACGGGCGAGATCCGGTGGAACGGGGTCGAGATCGCCGATGCGCAGGAGTTCCTCCGCCCCGGCCAGGTCGCGCACGTCGCCCAGGTGCCCCGCGTCCTCAGCGGCACCTTCGCCGACAACGTGCGCCTCGATCACGAGCGCGACGTCGACGGTCCGATCGACAGCGCCCGGCTCAGCGAGGACGTCCGCGAGGCGGGCGGCGCCCACGCCCTCGTCGGACACCGCGGAGTGCGCCTGTCCGGCGGGCAGGTGCAGCGGCTCGCGCTCGCGCGGGCGCTCGCGGCCGACGCCGAGCTCCTGCTCGCGGACGATGTGTCGTCTGCGCTCGATGCGCGCACGGAGATCGAGCTCTGGCAGGCGCTGCGCGATCGTGGTGCGACCGTCATCGGCGCGACGTCCAAGCGTGCCGCGCTGGCCCGAGCGGATCGCGTGGTCGTGCTGTCCGACGGCGAGGTCGCTGCCGTCGGCCCCTGGCGCGAGCTGGCGCCGCGGTGGGCGCACCTGGCGGGGTGAGGCGCGCGCTCAGGGCTTCAGAGGCTCCTCGCCGACAACGACGTCCGGGTCCATCGGGATCGGACCGAGCACGCGAGGGTCGCCGTCGTGCCACTCGACCGGGACCCCCGCGCGCTCCAGTCCCGCCAGGCTCAGATCGATGCGCAGAAGCGGGAGCGACAGGTCCGCATAGCCGTCGCGCACCACCTCGGCCACGCGTTCCGGGGTCGTCGCGCGGACATAGCCCGCGTCGTCGAGGGGGACGCCGCGCTTGGAGACCTCGTACTGGCCGAACCCCCGGCTCATCCCCCAGTCGTCCTCTATCGCCACATGGCAGATCACGTCCACGGTCGCCACACCTCCTGCTGTAATGAAACGCTGTCGTGTCATTATGTTACCGTGCCCTCATGGCGAGCAAGCGAGGGCGGCCCACGGCGGATGAGCGCGCGAAGCGTCAGGAGCGTGTGCTGAAGGTCGCGACCGAGCTCTTCCTCGCGCGCGGATACGAAGCGGTCTCACTCGATGCGGTCGCAGGAATGGCGGGCATCGCCAAGCGGACTCTGTACGACTCGATCGGCGACAAGAGCGCCATCTTCTGCGCCGTCGTTCGGCGGCAGCACCGGTACACGGAACCGGAGAGCGAGCCGTCCGACCTGGTTCAGGCTGCGGAAGCGGTCCATCGCTCCCTGATGACCGACCAGGCCGTCGCCCTGCACCGCGTCGTCATCGCCGCCGCAGTCTCGTTCCCGGAACTCGCGAGGGAGTTCTACGCGAACGGCCCCGCCGTGGCGCAGGCCTTCCTCGCGAAGCAGCTGGTCGACGCCGGAGGCTCGCCCGAGTCCGCGCCGCTGCTGTTCTCGCTCCTTCTCGGGGAACGCCATCGGCGCCGGCTGCTCGGACTCGACGCGGAGCCGACGGCTGAGGAGAGCCGCGTGCAGGTCGCGGAAGCCGTGGCTGTGGTGCTCGGCGACAACGCGTGAGCGGCTCTCTCGAGTGCGGCATCGACGCAGGATGACCTTGTGGATGTCAGTTCTCAAGCTAGGTGAGACAGAAAGTCCTAGTTGAGACTGGCACCCTTGCCCCGCGTTCACCTGCTCGTCGCTCGGCGCTCTCAATCTAGTTGAGACGAGTTTCTCGCACACCCGCACCGCCGCCTGTGCGTGGCTTACGCGCACGACCGAGAGCCCGTGCGAAGGAGGTGTCGATGCGCGAGGAACCTATTTGAGGAGGGCTACGGGAATTCTTCGATGACCTCGCGATCATCCGCGAGATGTGGCCGGGCAACATCGTGATCAAGGGCGTGCAGAACGTGCCGGATGCGGTGAAGGTCATCGACATGGGCGTGGACGGGCTGATCTTGTCCAACCACGGCGGGCGTCAGCTCGACCGGGCTCCCATCCCGTTCCACCTGCTGCCGAAGGTCGTGCGCGAGGTGGGCCGGGACGCCACGGTGATGATCGACACGGGCATCATGAACGGCGCCGACATCGTCGCCTCGATCGCCCTGGGCGCGAAGTTCACCCTGATCGGCCGCGCCTACCTCTACGGCCTCATGGCGGGCGGACGCGCCGACGTTGACCGCACCATCGTGATCCTGCGCGCCGAGATCGAGCGCACCATGAAGCTGCTCGGCGTCAGCTCCCTCGACGATCTCGAGCCGCGCCACGTCACCCAGGTCACCCGGATGGCGCCCGTCCTGTAGTCGGGCTGTCGCGTTCATTGCGCGGACTCTCGCGCCAGGTTGGTGGGAGACGGGCATAGTCGATATGTTTCAACTGTTTGGTTGATAGTGACGGGATCCCATGACTGCCATACCTCCACGACTGCGGCGCGGCGAAGCTGCGGAACGTCCTGTACGAGATCCGGGGAGAGGCGCTCTCTCAGGCGGAGCGCCTTGAGGCCGAGGGTCATGGGGTGATCAAGCTGAATATCGGCAACCCCGCGGTGTTCGGCTTCGAGGCTCCGCATAAGGTCGTGCGCGACATGATCGCGTCGGTGCCCCATGCGCACGGATACGGCGACAGCCGTGGCATCCTCTCCGCGCGCCGCGCGGTCTCGGCGCGATACGAGCAGGAGCCCGGCTTCCCCCCCCCGGTCGACCCCGATCACGTGTACCTGGGCAACGGTGTGTCCGAGCTGATCACGATGACGATGCAGGCGCTGCTCGACGACGGCGACGAGGTGCTGATCCCCGCTCCGGATTACCCCCTGTGGACGGCGATGACGAGCCTTGGCGGCGGGACGCCGGCGCATTACCTATGCGACGAATCGCGGGAGTGGCAACCGGACCTCGAGGACATCCGATCGAAGGTGACCGCCAACACCAAGGCGATCGTCGTCATCAACCCCAACAACCCCACGGGCGCCGTGTACTCGCGTGAGGTGCTCGAGGGCATCGCGGAGATCGCGCGCGAGCACTCGCTGCTGCTGCTGAGCGACGAGATCTACGACCGGATCGTGTTCGACGACGCGGTGCACGTGCCCATGGCGACCGTCGCTCCCGACCTCCTGTGTCTGACCTTCAACGGACTGTCCAAGACCTACCGCGTCGCGGGGTACCGGTCGGGGTGGCTGGTGATCACCGGCCCCCGTGAGCACGCCGCGGCTTCCTGCACGGCATCAGCCTGCTGGCATCCACGCGACTGTGCCCGAACATGCCGGCGCAGTTCGCCGCGCAGGCCGCGTTGTCGGGTGTGCAGTCCATCGACGCGCTCATCGCCCCGACAGGCCGGCTGCATGAGCAGCGCGGCGTGGGCAGGGCTGGAGGCGATTCCCGGGGTGTCGTGTGTGCAACCGCGCGGCGCACTCTACGCATTCCACGGCTCGATCCGGACGTGTACGAGATTCCTAACGACGCCGCATTCGTGCGCGACTTCCTCGTCGCCGAGCACGTGCTGCTCGTGCAGGGCTCGGGTTTCAACTGGCCGGGCACGGACCATGTCCGCATGGTCACGCTGGCCGAGGTGCGCGTCGTCTCAGAGGCCGTCGAGCGGCTCGGCAACTTCCTGGCGTCCTGGCGGCCCTGAGGTCGCCGCCCGACCCGCTCAGGAGATCGCGGAGATCGCGCTCATCGCCATGTCGAGAGCTTCGGCCAGGGGCATCGAGGAGCGCGCCGCGTGCAGGTGTGCCGTGGACAGCGCCGAGAAGGCGGCGGCGACCGCGGCGGCTGCCTCCAGCTCCCCGACGGTTCCCGGGGCCCGTTCGAGGACGACGGAGACGATGCGCTCCTGTGCGCGCTGCATCCGTTCGAGGTAGCCCGCGCGGAGGACGTCGGATGACTGGATGATGTGGTCGATCGCTTCCGCCTGGGCGGCGCGACCCGGGTCGGAGATGTAGTCGACGACGCCATCGAACATGCGCCGAAGGGCCCGCCATGCCGGCTCATCTGCGGGCCGCGCGGCCAAGGCGGCCGCAAGATCCTCGCCGAGCTTGTCGTACTTGCCGAGCAGGAGCGCGTCCTTGCTGGGGAAGTAGCGGAAGAACGTCCGCTTCGACATCCCCGCGGCGTCCGCGATCTGGTCGACGCGGACCTCGTTGTATCCCTGCTCGACGAACAGCCGCAGGGCGACCTCGACGAGTTCGCCGCGCACGGCGCGCCGCGTGCGATCGCGGATCGACGGGGATTGCGGTTCTGCGCTCATGCCCGTAGTGTACCTGCGAGTCAGCATTGACACCGGGTGTCAGTTAAGACGCCGAGTGCGACATCGAGGAGGCGCTGTGAGCAAGAACTGGTTCATTACGGGTGCGGGGCGAGGCTTCGGGCGCGAATTCACCAAGAACGCGCTCGAGCGCGGCGACCGCGTCGCGGCCACCGTGCGCGACACCGCGGTGATCGCGGATCTTGTGGATGAATACGGGGACAACCTGCTGGTGCTGACGCTCGATGTTACTGACGAGGCTGCGGTGCGCGATGCCGTCGCGGCGGCCGTCGGTCGATTCGGGCGTCTCGACGTCGTCGTCAACAACGCCGGGTACGGTCTGTTCGGCGCGGTCGAGGAGATCTCCACCGAGCAGCTGCGTGCTCAGCTGGAGGTCAACCTGTTCGGGGCGTTCTTCGTGACGCAGGCCGTCCTTCCCTTCCTGCGCGAGCAGGGATCCGGGCACATCATCCAGATCTCCACGATCGGTGGAATCGCCGCGTTCCCGTCGCTCGGCGGCTATCACGCATCGAAGTGGGCGCTCGAGGGTCTCAGCGAGTCGCTCGCACAGGAGGTTGCACCGTTCGGCATCAAGGTGACGCTGATCGAGCCGGGAGGCTTCTCGACCGACTGGGCGGGCAGCAGTGCCGTGCACGCCGCGCCGCAGCCACAGTATGACGCCCTCCGGAAGGGCATGGCCGAGGGGGCGGCGAATGCGAACCTGGGCGATCCGGTTGCCGCCGGCCCCGCGATCCTGAAGATCGTCGACGCGGAGGAGCCGCCGCTGCGCGTGCTCTTCGGCACGCAGCCCACGCAGATCGTGCCGTGGCTGTACGACCAGCGTCTCGCCACGTGGAAGCAGTGGGAGTGGCTCTCCGTCGAGGCCAACGGCTGACGGAGACCCGACCGCCGTCTGTGCGCCCCCGCGACTTCGGTCACGGGGGCGCACGCGCATGTTGCCATCGACTTCCTTCGGGCCAACCAGTTGGTCACTTTCCGGAATCGGGCGGGCCGCCCCCAGGTGGTGGGGCGGGCGGCGTTCGGGCGCTTCATGGAGAGCTCCGGCGCGTGTCCGCTGCTGGAAAAGGCCATTGATCAGGTCTATCTATTGCCTGGGTGCGACCGCGGAGGTGACCACGCCCGTTTGTGAGACTCGATCGGCTCGATCCGCGGACTACCGGATCACCTCCAATGATTGACGCGAAGATCAACCGTATGGTTACATCGCTGCCAACTCCAGCGAGGCGCGGCTGGGTCCGTACATCCGCGCACCGGTGAAGCCGCTTCAGACAACGCTGTCGACCCGACGACGTCTCCGTCGTCGCTGCCAGAGAGGTTCAGGTAATGACGCCTGAGATGTGGTCCATTGTCGCGCTGCTGGTCTTCTTCACGATGGGCACCGTGCTTCGCATCAACCTGGGGGCCCTCGCCCTCATCGCCACCTTCATCATCGGCACCGTCCTGCTCGGAAAGCCTCCCGCCGATCTGCTCGCGCTGTTCCCCGTCGACTTGTTCGTGATCCTCGTGGGGACCACGATGCTCCTGGGCGTCGCGCAGGCGAACGGCACAGTCGACTGGATCGTCGGCCTGTGCGTCAGAGCGGTGCGGGGGAGGGTTGCGTTCCTGCCGTGGATCCTCTTCCTGATCAGCGCGCTGATGTCGACCATGGGTCCGGGCGCAGTGCCTCTGCTCGCAGGGATCGGAGCGAAGTTCATCACCCGCTACACGCTGAACCCGGTCCTGATCGGTCTTATGGTCGTGCACGGTGCCCAGGCCGGCGCGTTCTCGCCGATCACGCCGTACGGCGTGGTGGTGAACGGGATGATGGAGCGTTTCGGGCTCACGCCGGAACCGTGGGTGCTCTATGTGTGCGTGATGGCTTTCAACACGCTCGCGTCGATCATCGGCTTCCGAGCGTTCGGGGGACGGGGCATCCTGGGCCGTAAAGACGACCTCGACGCCGCGTTCGGTGAGGCGTCTGTCGAGAGCACGTCGCCCGTCGCCGGTTCGTCCGGGCTGAAGGTCGATGCGACAGGTCGCATCTCCGGTGGCGGCGCCGGGGTGCATCAGGGGGCAGGCGGGGAGCCGAGCGGGGGCGATGCCGTCGCCACTCAGGCGACGGCATCCATCGCCACCGAGCTCAAGCCGGGGCGGTCGCGGATCCAGCGTCCCTCGTTCCATCAGATCGCGACGCTGATCGCGCTGATCGTCTTCGTGACCGTGGTGACGGCATTCAACACCGACCTCGGCTTCACCTCGCTGATCATCGCGGTTGCGCTGCTGCTCGTCCACTCGGGTGAGATCCGTGGCAGATCCGTCGGCTTCGTCGCCTGGCCGACGCTCCTGCTGGTGGCCGGTGTGCTGACGTATGTGGGCCTCATGCAGGAGATGGGCACGGTCGCCATCATCGCGGAGGGCGTGGGAGCGGTGGGGAGCCCGGTCCTCGCGATCCTGATCTGCTGCTACATCGCCGCGGCCGTCTCGTCGGTGGCTTCGTCGCTCGGCATCATCGGCATCCTGATCCCGCTGGTCCTGCCGTTCCTCCAGAGCGGTGACGTCAGCGTCATCGGAACCATCGTCGCCGTCGCCATCTGCGCCACCATCGTCGATGTGAGCCCTTTCTCGACCTACGGGGCGATGGTGCTGGCCAACTCGCACGGCGTCGACGTGAAGGTGTACGAGCAAAAGCTGCTGGGCTACACTGGCGTGCTCATCCTGCTCGCGCCGGCCGCCACCTGGGCGGTCTTCGTGCTGCCGCACTGGTTGCCGTGACGACAACGAGCCGGGTGTGGCTTGCCTTCCGGAGGCGATCTTGCGAGAATGAGCCGCTAGCGCGCGCAAGCGAAGTGGGGGTGGTGGATCGCGGATGGCGCGCAGGAAGCACGCGTTCCCGAGCGGACGTCGCGTCACGCCCGCCTGATCACCACCCGCGAGAGGCATCCATGCACGGCCACAATCCTGTTCTCCCTCCCGACGTCTGGATCCCCGACGGCGAAGCGCATGTCATGCCGGATGGTCGCCTGTATGTGTACGGGAGCCTCGATCGGCACGAGGACGTGTACTGCAGCAACGAGTACCGCGTCGTGTCCACGTCTGACCTTTGCGACTGGACCGTGCACGACACGTCGTTCGCGATCGACAAGGAGCAGTGGGAGGCGGTGCCGGCTGCCACGTCGCCGGTGGCGACTCTGGGGCGCTGGACCAAGGCCAAGCACCTCGTCAAGACCGGGCTCCAGATGCGCCGCGGCGGCGTCTGGCCGGCCTTTCAGCGCATGATGAAGGCGGGCCGGGATGCTCCGCGGCCCGCGCTGTTCGCGCCGGACTGCATCGAGAAGGACGGTCGCTATCACCTCTTCTTCGACCTGTCCGACGACAGCGAGGGCGTGGCGGTCAGCGATCGGCCGGAAGGACCCTTCCGCGACCCCGTGCGGCTGCCCGCCACCGGCATCGATCCGGCCGTCTTCGTGGACCGCGATGGCTCTGCGTACTACTACTGGGGGCAGTTCCGTGCCAGCGGCGTTCGCCTGAACGACGACATGCGCGGCTTCGACACCCGCGCGGTCGTGCACAACCTGATCACCGAGGAAGAGCATCACTTCCACGAGGGCTCCTCCATGCGGCGGATCGGCGACACATACTATCTCGTCTTCGCGGACACCTCTCGCGGAAGGCCCACGAGCCTCGGTTACGCGACCGCCCAGAGCCCCCTCGGACCCTTCACATACCGCGGCGTCATCATCGACAACGACGGGTGCGATCCGCAGTCGTGGAACAACCACGGCTCGATCGAGCAGGTCGACGGCAGGTGGTACGTGTTCTACCACCGTTCGAGCGGCAACTCGATGGCCAGACGCCGGCTCTGCGTCGAGCCGATCACCATCGCGCCGGACGGATCGATCGCTGAGGTGCCGATGACGTCCCAGGGTGTGGGCGCCCCTCACGCCCCGGGAGAGGCGATCGAGGCGTGGCGCGCGTGCCAGGTCTCCGGGGGCGCGTACGTCGGCCCGTCGGCCGCTGGGCAGGAGAAGCTCCACCTGCCGGGCGGCGGCGCATCGGGCACGTTCCGATACCTCGTGAGCGATCGCGACCTCACCCGGGCGACAGTCGACGCCCACGGTGCGGCGCTTCTCGAGATCCGGTTGGGGGCGCATGCGACAGTGCACGCGCTGACGTCCGGTTCGCGCGCATTCGACCTCGCGCGCCCGGTGGGACCGGGACGCTACGAGGTCACGATCACGCTGCGGTCGGGATCAGACGTTCAGCTCCGCTCGCTCTCGCTCGCCTGACAAGCCACGCGGAGCATGGAGAGGCGGCCGGCCACCCGAAGGTGACCGGCCGCCTCGTTGCGCGGGACGGGCTCACGCCTCCGAGCCGACGGGCTCGGGCACCGACTCCCGGGAGCTGGTCAGCCCCGCCCACCGCCCGAACGTCATCGATCGCAGGCCCGAGGTGCCCGCCGGATACTGTTCGTAGAACACTCCGGCGATCTCGCCTGCGGCGTACAGGCCGGGGATTGGGCGGCCGAAGACGTCGAGAACGTGCGTGTCTCCGTCCACGCGGAGACCGCCGTAGGTGAAGCAGATCTGACCGGATACCGGCCAGGCCCGGAAGGGGCCGTCCGTCAGCGCTGTGGCGAAGTTCGACTTCGGTGGGGCGATTCCCGTCGTACCGAGGCCGTCGAGCAGGGCCGTGGGGTCGAAGCCCGCGGGGTCGGGCGTCGCGGCGTTGAACTCGTCGACGGTGCGGCGGAGACGGCCGGGATCGATGGCGAGCTTCTCGGCGAGCTCCTCGATCGAGTCGGCCACGATCGGGTCGATGTCGGTCTGGCGCACGCCCGGGATGCGGGCGATGAGCCTCGACTGAGGGTCGCTGACGATCGCGTACGCAAGGTTGCCCTGCGTGCGCAGGATCGTGTTGCCGACGGTGTCGAAGTGGATCATCTGCAGCTCGGCGGCCTCGTCCATGAATCGCTCGCCCTGCCGGTTGACCAGGATGCCCCACCAGTAGGCGGGAACCAGCGGCTCAATGTCGTCAGAGCGCGGGTCGCAGGGCTCGACATGCGCACCGTCGAACTGGCCAGCGGTGTCGGCACCCACCTCCACAGCGATGCGGATCCCGTCGCCGCGGTTGTTTCGCGTGCCCGGAGACACCGTGCGCAGCTTGTAGGCCTCCGGGATGTAGCGGGTGAGCCACTCGTGGTCCCCCTCGAAGCCTCCGCTCGCGAGAATCACCGCCCGGGTCTCGACGCGCACCGTGGCGCCAGAGGTATCGCGCACGTCGATGCCCGCGATTTGTCCGCCATCCCCACGCACGAGCCCAAGAGCGGTCGTGTCGTAGAAGATCTCGCCGCCCAGCGCGCGGATCTGATCGGGGAAGGCGTCGACGACGGACGCCCCGCCACCGTGCACGCTCCACATGCCGTGATACTCGTCGAACGAGATGCCGCTCTCCCGGAGCCACTCCAGCGTCTCGGGAACGAGGCGGTAGAACGCCTCGATGTACGCCTCGTTCGCGAGCTCGCCCGCCGTCTCGCGCACGCGCTCTCCCCAGAACGGGATGAGTTCCTGCTCGGCGGTAAGGGACAGCACCGCCGTGGTCCATCGGGTCGAGCCGCCGCGTTGCTCGTACGGCGCGCGCTCGAGGACCGCGACGCGAGCGGTCCGGCCCTCGGCGCGGGCCGCTTCGAGATGCGCTTTCGCCGCCGTCAGGCCGGCGAAGCCGTGGCCGACGACGACCGCATCCCACGGTCCGCGGATGTCGGAAGTGCTGGACAGGGACATATGAGAACTCCTTTGTCTCAGTTGGGGAGGTTCGATGGCAGAAACGCCGCGCCTTGTGGCCGGCACCTCACCTGGCAGCGTCCAGTCACACTCGCGCGACGGGCAGCTCCTGCAGCTGGTTGATGAAGTTGGACCATCCCCGCTTCGGCTCGCCGTTCAAGCGCAGTCGGATGCCGGCGGCATGCAGTTCCTCGAACAGGATCTGAACCTCGAGCTTCGCGAGATAGGAGCCGATGCATCGGTGGATCCCGCTGCCGAAGGCGAGCGTGGCCGTCTCCGTGCGCCACGGGTTGAAGGTGTCGGGGTCGGAGAAGACCGTCTCGTCTCGATTGGCCGAGGTGAAGTACAGGACCACTGCGTCCCCCTGGCGGATCTGGGTGCCCGCAACCTCCACATCGCGCGTGGCCAGGCGCGCCATTTGCATCGCCGGCGTGATGAGGCGGATGAACTCGTCCGCCAGCCTTCCGCTGCTGCCCTCCTCGATGGCGCGGTCCGTGGCAGCCCGGATCTCGTCGTCCTCGAGGATCATCCTCATCGACTGGCCGATGGCCGTGTGAGTGGTCTCGAAACCGGCGGCCAGGATGAGGAGCGTCCACTGGAGGAACTCGGACTGAGTGATGTCGCCGGCGTCGGCGATTTTGGACAGTGCGGTGAACATGTCGTCCGCGGGTTCGGCCCGCTTCCGCTCCTGCATCTCGGCGCAGTACGCCTGGATCTCCTCCTGGACGCTCTGTACCAGCGCGATCTGGGCTTGGGTGCCGTCGCCGGTCTCCTGGCCGGCCGCGAAGAGGCGGATCGTCCAGTCGACGATGCGCTCGCGGTCCTCGCGCGGGCTGCCCAGGACGCGGGCGATCACGTAGGCCGGAATGGTGCGCGCGAACTTGTCGACATAGTCGAACTCCGACAGTGACTCGATGTCGGCGATGGCCTCGCGAACAATCTCGCGCACCCACGGGTCGAAGTGCGCCACAACGCGCGGGCCGAACCCGGCAGCAGCCGCGCGGCGAAGGCCCGTGTGCCGCGGCGGATCGGTGAACATGAGGTTGTCGTTCATCGGGGCCGGCGCTGGGAACGGGTAGATCAACGGGTACGAGACACCGTGCGTCGACGTGAAGGCGCTGAGATCCTTCTCGACGGCCTGGATGTCCTGGAACCGCGTCACCGCCCAGTAGCCGCCTCGGGACGGCGAGATCTCGGTCGGCTGCCAATACAGCCCCTCTCGCTCGCGAAGCCGACGGAATCCCTCGTGGGGGACCCCCTCGACGAAGGTCTGCGGGTCGCTGAGATCGGGGATTACCTCGTCCACGACGGTCGATGGTGTCATTTCTTCCTCCTTGAATGGTGACGTGACAGGTGCGGGCTCGCCGGTGGCGAGCTGCGTGGGGTGATGAGGTGTGAGGTCCGGGCGGATCCGCCGCGGCGCGTGGGATCTGGCCGGCGCTACGCCAGACCGAGAGCGTGGGCGACCGGGCACTTGCCGGCGTCGCCGGTGCCGTCGTGCGACCAAGCCTCGGCCGCTTCCTCGCGGTGCTCGGCCCAGCTCAGGTCGCCGAGCATGCGGTGGGCTCGCTCCTTCGCGAACGGCACGGACTTCGGGTTCGTGACGATGAGCTCGCGCCCGGACAGCAGCCCCTCGACCGCGATCCGCGCGACCTCGCTGGTCTCCTGCGCGTACGGAGTGACTGCCGCGGCGAAGTCCTCGGATGCCGAGATCAGCTCTCTGATCTGCTCGGTGAGAACCCAGCCGGGGGCGACGAGCGACACCACGATGCCGGTGTCCGCGAGGTCCCGGCGGACGACCTCGGTGAGGGCCAGTTCGGCCTGCTTGGTGACGGTGTAGGCGCTCAGCGGCACCACGTGCGGCGGCACGCCCAGTGAGTGCTCGGACCCGACGTTCAGGATGTACGCGGGCGCGCCCTGCGCGGCATTGGCGCGCAGGTCCTCCGCGAACGCCTGGATGGTCCACACGTAGCCGAGCACGTTGATGTTCAGCGCCCGCTGGAGCCCCTCCGGGCCGTTGTCGATGATCGAGCCCGCGCTGTCGCCGCCGGCGGCGTTGTTGATGAGGATGTTGACCGGGCCGTACTTCTCGCGCGTGAACGCTGCGAGCTCCAGCACCCGTGCGCGGTCCGACACGTCGACCTGGAACCAGTCGGCTTCCGCACCGGCGGCGCGGATCTCCTCCACGGCGCCGCTGGCGTCGGATGTCGAAGCGATCACAACGCGCGAACCGCGTTGGGCGACCTCGAGGGCCAGGCCGAGGCCGACCCCTTTTCCTCCGCCGGTAACGACGGTCACTGCACCGTGAAGATCGGTCATCACTGCCTCCCAGCAGATGTCTCGCCCCACTCCGATGTGCGGGCGGCCTGGAGCGAAGCTACGCCAGGTTCACCGCTAATGCAACGCACGGGTCAAGAAAAGTTCCGCCGCTCAAGTGGATATTCCGGGAGATGTGCGCTAGAAACTAACCCACGAGTTAATTTCGCCGCGATGACCGAACGTCGCGGCCGACGGACGAGGAGGTCCGGATACCGATGTCGCGAGTTGAATACGTGCTGCCCGGCGGGGAGCGCCGAGTAGTGGAAGCCCAGGACGGCACCTCTGTGATGCAGGCGTCGCTCAACAACCTGGTGCCGGGCATCATCGGCGAGTGCGGCGGCGAGCTGTCGTGCGCGACCTGCCACGTCTTCGTCGCCCCCGACTGGTTCGATCGCCTCGGGGGGCGGAGCCCCGAAGAAGAGGACATGCTGCAGGTCACCGCCGCGGAGCCCACGGATTTCAGTCGGCTCTCGTGCCAGATCCGGTGTGAGGCCGACACGGACGGGCTCGTCGTCACCGTGCCCGAGGTCCAGTGATCTGCCATGGCGAAGCGCACTGATCGCATCGTGGTCGTCGGGGCAGGACAGGCGGGGGTCGATGCCGCCGCCGCACTGCGGTTGGCGGGGAGCGAGGCGCCGATCACCATCATCGGCGACGAACACGCATCGCCCTACTCGCGCCCGCCGCTCTCGAAAGGCATTCTGGCCGGCACCGCCCAGCTCGGGGAGATCGCCCTCCGCACCGATGACTTCTACGTGCGGGAGGACATCGATCTGCGCGTCGGGCGCTCGGTCGCCGCGATCGACGCGCCGGGACGGAGTGTTCAGCTGGACGACGGCGACACGATCCCGTACGACGCGCTGATCGTCGCCACGGGCTCGCAGGCCCGGATGCTGCCGCATCCGGAGCTGCGCGGTGCCTCGAATGTGCTGACGCTGCGCACCCTCGATGACACCCTTCGGCTGCAGCAGTTCCTTCGCCCCGGCGCCCGGGCAGCCATCATCGGCGGCGGGTACATCGGGCTGGAGATCGCCTCGGCCGCCCGGCGCGCCGGCGTGGAGACGACGATCCTGGAAGCCGCCGATCGCGTCCTGGCGCGCGTGACATCCGCACCCGTGTCCGCGTTCTTCCAGCGCGTCCACGGGGAGGAGGGCGTCGAGATCCGGACCGGCGCACGGATCGCCGGTTTCCGCACGGATGCCCGCGGTGACGTCACAGCCGTCGTCTTCGACGACGCAGCGGCGCTCGAGATCGACTTCCTGCTCGTCGGCATCGGCGTGACGCCGCGCACTGCGCTCGCAGAGCGTGCCGGGGCGATCGCCGACAACGGCATCGTCGTGGACGGCCAGCTGCGCACATCGCTTCCAGGGGTCTACGCCATCGGCGATGTCTCCCGGCATCCGTGCCCGCAGCACGGCGGTCTGCGGCGCCTGGAGTCCGCCCCCAACGCGTCGGAGCAGGCGCGGCACGCCGCACGGAGCATCCTGGGGGAGGAGTCGACCTACTCGGCCCTTCCGTGGTTCTGGTCGGACCAGTACGACCTCAAGCTCCAGTCGGTCGGTCTCAGCGCCACCGCGGACACGGTCGTCGTGCGCGGTGCGCCGGGGGATGGCCGCAAGCTCGAAGTGTTCTACCTCGCGGAGAGCAGGCTCATCGCCGCCGACATCGTGGGGGCTCCCGGTGACTTCGCATTCTCGCGCAAGCTCGTGGAATCGAAGGCCGTCCTGGACCCGGCGGTGCTCGCGGATCCGGATGTCCCGTTGCGCACGTTCCTCGCCGTCTCCAGCGCTGCGTGAGCCCGTCCCCTCACCTGCATCTGTAGGGTGGGGAATCGACATGCCGACCCAGCGCCCGAAGTCCCGCCCGAATGCCACCACAACGGACGACCGCGTTCTGCGCGAACGTGGTCGACTCCGTCGGGAGGAGATCCTCCTGGAGGCCGCGAACCAATTCAGTGTGCGCGGCATCAGCGCCGTCACCGTGGAGGACATCGCGAAGGCGGTCGGCTGCAACAAGTCACTGGTCTACTACTACTTCGGAAGCAAGGACGGCCTGCGGGATGCCGTGATGGCGAAGGTGGTCGACATCACCCAGGAGATCTGGGCGGACCTGCGCTCTCAGACGTTCGCCGATTGGGTGCGTGACATCACCGACTGGCCCCGGAGGAATCCCGACAACCCCTGGCTTCGCCTGATCGTACGAGAGGGCATCTCCGACACCGGACACGCCGTCCTGGAGGAGGAGCGCTCGCGTGCGCTCGTTGAGAGCACGCGGGTTGTGGTGCGGGCCCAAGGCCGGGGTGATGTCGAGATGGAGCTGGATCCCGAGCTGGTCTCCCTCCTGATCCTGTTCCTCACCCTGGGGCCCGTCACGGCGCCGCAGATGGTGCGCATGATCACCCATGACGCGCCGGACAGCGATCGTTTCCATGAACGCTACAGCGCGTTCGTCGACGCACTCATTCAACGCTTGGCGCCCAGCTCGCGGGCCTGAAGATCCGGATCACGGGCATTGCGCCGCCGCCGCTGCGCCGGCGAGGCGACCCGAGAGGATCGCGTGCAGGAAGGATGCGTCCGTCGGGCGCGCGTGATCGGGGAAGGAACCCGCGATCGCCCCCGCCGCGTACAGGCCCGGGATGACGTCGCCCTGTGCGTCGAGGACACGCGCCGCGTCATCCACTCGGAGCCCCTCGGTGGTGAAGGCGACTTGCGCGCCGACCGGCAGCGCCTCGAACGGCGGCTGGATCAGGGGAAGCGCCCAGCTCGACTTCTCCGGCGAGGCGCTGGTCGTGCGATTGCCGTCGAGCGGGCTGCCGTCGTGGAGGGCGCCGGGGGTCGCGGCGTTGTACTGCTCGACGGTTCGTCCCAGCACCGCGGCGTCCATCCCGAGGCGATCGGCCAACTCCGCGATCGAGTCGGCGCTGATCGGAGGCTGATCGGTGCGCTGCAATGCCGCGCTCGCCGGCATGGCGGCTCGCACCGTGGCGTCCGTGATGGCGAACGCGAGCCCCCCTCGGGCGAGCACCGCGCGCGCGACCGTGTCGGCATGGGACTCGAAGGTGCCCTCGCCTTCGTCGAGGAAGCGCCGGCCATCCAGATCGACGAGGATTCCGCGGAGCCACGTGCCGACGATCGATGCGACGCGGTCGCTGCGGGGATCGACCGGAAGCAGCGCCGCCGTGTCGGGGCGGCCCGTTCGTGCCGCCCCGATCGCGGTCGCGGCGGCGAGACCGGCTCCCGTGCTCAGCCGGGCACCAGGGGAGGCGGGTTCGAGTCGCTCGCCCCCGGGGATGCGGCGTGCAAGCTCTTCCCGGTCGCCCTCGAAGCCCCCGGAGGCGAGCACGACCGCAGTCGTGTCCATCGCCATCTCGCGGTCAGCGCCGCGCACCTCGACCCGGGCCACTGCACCGCCGGCGCCCCGTCCCAACCCCAGCAGCTCCGTTTGGTAGAAGAAGCGGGCGCCGAGCCGGGTGGCACGGTCGTGATACCGCTCGACGAACCCGCGTCCCTCTCCGACGAGGGAGCGCCAGTCGCCCGTCGTGCGCCATGGCGCGAAGCCGGGAAACGGACGAAGACCGACGCCGTTGGATGTCAGCCAGCCGAGCGTCTCGGACAGGGCTGCGCTGACATCCGTGGCACGGAAGCTCGCAGGCGCCCAGCGTGTGGAACCGCCCCGCTCGTCGGGCCGCGCGCGGTCGATCACCGCCACACGTGGTGTCGCTTCGGGCCGCGCCTCGAGATACGCCACTGCGGCGGACAGCCCGGCGAACCCGTGGCCGACGACGATCAGGTCCCAGGGGCCCTCGTCATCCGTGCGCTCCATGCTCATCGCATGCTCCTGACCTCGTACGGCAGCGTCGGAGTTCGGAGAGGTATGCGCTTTCGCGGGCGACGTCAGGAGTTGTCGGGGCCGTGCCAGTAGGCCTTCGGCTCCGTGTACTCATCGAAGATGTCGAGCCCCATCTCGTGTCCCAGGCCGCTGACCTTCCGGCCGCCGAAGGGAACGTTGGGGCTGAACGCGCGCCAGGTGTTGATCCACACCACACCGGTGTCGATCTGCCGCGACACTCGCCGGGCTCGATCGAGGTCGCGCGTCCACAGGCCACCAACCAGGCCGAACTCGGTGTCGTTGGCGATCTCGACGGCTTCATCCTCGGTGTCGAACACGATGACGGAACCGACGGGCCCGAAGATCTCCTCGCGCCGCAGACGCGAGTCGCGATCGGGGGTCGCGTACAGTGACGGCTCCACGAACAGGCCGCCCGTCACGCCGGGCACATCCGTGCCGCAGCGGCCACCCACGAGCAGAGCGGTGGTGTCCTCACCCTCCGCGATGTCGAAGTAGCCGGTGACCTTCGTGTACTGCGGGCGCGAAGCGAGCGGACCGATCTGCGTCGCGGGGTCCAGGGGATCGCCGATCACGACCTGGGAGAGGAGCCTCTCGAGCCGGGACAGCACGTCATCGAGGACAGTGCTCTGGATCAGGATGCGCGATCCGGCATTGCAGGCCTGTCCGGTGCCGGCGATGATGCCCGTGAGCAGGCCCTCGGCGGCGCGATCGAGGTCGGCATCGTCGAAGACGATGTTGGCTCCCTTGCCGCCGAGTTCGAGCGTCGCGCGGATGAGACGAGGCGCGATCGCCTGGGCGATGGATCGGCCCGTCGCGGTCGATCCGGTGAAGGCCACCTTGTCGATCCCGGGGTGCTCGACCAGAGCGGCGCCGGTGGCTCCGGCGCCGGTCACGACGTTGACGACACCGGGCGGGAATCCGGCCTCGAGTGCCAGTTCGATCAGCCGAATCGTCGACACCGGCGTCACCTCCGACGGCTTGACGACGATCGTGTTGCCGGAGGCCAGGGCACCGAACAGCTTCCACTGGAGCAGGCCGAGCGGGTTGTTCCAGGGGGCGATCGCGGCGACGACGCCGATCGGGACGCGCTCCGTCCAGGCGGTGTGCCCCGGCATGATCGGCGTGACCGTCTCGCCGTGCAGCGTCAGCGCGTAGTTCGCGCTGAACTCGGCGCCCTGCGCGAGGGCCCCCGGGACCATGCTCATCTCCGTGATGGTCTTGCCGTTCTCGTGCACCTGCAGCCGCGCCAGTTCGGACGCGTGCTCGCGGATGAGCTGGCCCCACCGCCGGAACAGCTCGAGTCGTGCGAACGGCGACATCGCGGACCAGGCCGGGAAGGCGGCGCGCGCGGCGCGCACGGCACGGTCGACGTCGGCGGCGCCGGCGACGGGGATATAGCCCCACTCGGCGTCCTCGAACGGGTCGACGCAGCGATAGGTCTGACCGTCGGCGGCCTGAACCTGCTCGCCGTCGATGATCATCCCGTAGCGCTGCTCGGGGTCGAACTCGGGAAAGCGGGTGGCCACCCGCTGGTCTGCAATGGTCATCGAACTGCCCTCGTCTCGAGACCGGGCGTCGTCACCCGGTGTGAGGGAAACCTACTCTGCCGAATGGCAGTCGTCAACCGTTTGGTTACCGGGGGTGGTTCTCCGTCAGGTCGCCTCGGCGCGCCGGGTGAACATCCGCGTGACCATGTCGGCCCAAGCCGTGATCGTGTCCTCGGACTCGGCCGCTCCCGGACCGAGGCAGAAGTCGACCAGCTGAGGGATCACGTGCGGCGCGATGCCCACGGCGTAGATGGTCGCGAGCACGAACCGCGGATCGACGTCTGTCGCGAGGTTGCCCTCCCGCTGCATGCGCAGGATCGCGTTCACCTGGCGGTGGATCGATTCCTGGCGTTCTTCGGCGGAGATCACCGGCCGATCCTCGGAGAGTCCCTCCCAGGCGACCATCCGCGACCAGGCGCGGCGCGCTTCGGGCTCGCCGATCTGGCGGCGAGCGAACTCGCGAATGCCGGATGCCGACTCGATGGAGTCGTGCATCGAGGTCAGCATCTCGCCCAGCACGGCGGCGTAGATGCCGTCCTTGCTGTCGAAGTAGTGGTAGATCAGCTGCTTGTTTACATCCGCGAGCTGTGCGATGCGGTTGATCCGGGCGCCGGAGAAGCCGTGCTCGGCGAACTCCGCGGCGGCCGCGCGGAGAATGCGCTCCCTGGCGGTGGGCGCTGGTGATGGAGGCGGCGGGTCGCTGTCGATCATCGGGCAACCGTAACGCAGTTCCCGCGCCGCCGCAGAGATATCAACCAAACGGTTGACCGATTGGGTTGGTTGTGTCTATCGTGCATTGCATCACCCACGCCGATCTTCCGATGACGCGACGGCAGGGCCTCCTCCCGAGGGCTGATCGCGTCTCGTGAGCGCACGACCCGAGAGGTACATCCATGCCGAACTCCGCAGACAAGACCGCGACGCCCTTCGACGAGCTCGTGCTCGTCGACGATCGAGGCGATTACGCCGTCCTCACGATCAATCGCCCTGAGAAGCGCAACGCGATGAGCATGGACTCTATGAAGCGGCTCCGTGAGGCGCTCACGGAGGTCGCCGACAAGAAGGTCGTCGTTCTCACCGGAACCGGCACGTCGTTCTGCGCCGGTGTCGATCTCTCGCCGCAGAACACCGCGGCGATGGAGGAGTTCAGCAAGGCGCACGGCACCCAGGTGCTGCACCCGTGGACGCAGGTGCAGGCGGAGATCCGAGCGCACCGCGCCATCTTCATCGCCGCGGTCAACGGCTACGCGCTCGGCGGCGGGTCCACCCTCATCAACACGTGCGAGCTCGCGATCGCGGCGGAATCCGCACAGATCGCGATGCCGGAGCAGGGGTTCGGCAGCTGGCCGATGCAGGCGGGGCCGGCCTCCATCAAGCGGATCGCTCCCAAGCACGCCGCGGAGCTGATCTTCACCTCGCGGCGCGCCGACGCGCAGACCGCCTTCCGGATGGCGTTGGTCAACAAGGTCGTGCCGGATGCCGAGCTGCTCGACGAGGCCATCGCGCTCGCCGAGCACATCGCCGCGTTCAACGCCTACAGCCTCGACGCCTCCAAGCGCGCCTACCACCGTGTGCAGTCGATGACGTGGGACGAGGCCCAGGACTACAGCAGCCTGATCGTCGGCAGCATCCGTGCCCAGGCACCGGAAGCGGTGGAGGGCGTCGCCAAGTTCCTCTCGGGCGAGCGCGGCCCGGGTCAGGGACGCTGAGCACCGGGAGCGCGACGATGACGGAATCCTCCTACGCGGCCGCCGCGGCCCGGGCGCCCCGCCGGACCGCGCTGCTGACGCCCACCCTGCGCGTCGTCGAGCTCGGGGAGTCCGTGTCGACAGCCCTGAGCGGCCGCCTCCTGTCGAAGCTCGGCGCGCAGGTCACCCAGGTCGCCCTGGCCGGACAGCCCCGGGTCCTCGACACCACCGGCCCCTTCGTGGGCGACGGGACGCCACCGATCTCCGCGTTGGCCGTGTGGCTGCGCGACGGCAAGAGCCGCGTCGACATCGATCTCGATGCCGCGGCAGACCGCGACACCCTCGAGGAGATGCTTCGGGCGGCCGACGTGATCCTGGTCGCCGGCACCGCCCGTGAATGGCGCGAGCGCGGCCTGTCGGCCGAGCGCCTGGCACAGCTGGCTCCGGCGGCGGTCATCGGCCGGATCAGCCCGTGGGGTGAGAGCGAGGAGGCCGCGGGCCTGCGATCGAACGAGCTGGCGCTGCAGGCCGCAAGCGGCTTCATGCGGCTCATCGGCTATCTGGACCGCGAGCCGGTGCGGCTGGGTGGCCACCCGCTGCAGGCGATCGCAGCGCTGCTGATGTTCGACGGCGTGATGATCGGACTCTTCGCGCGGGAACGCACCGGCGAGGGATCTCGCTTCACGACGTCGGAGTACGAGGCCGCGGCGCATGCCGAGTGGAAGATCGCGACCTTCGTCCAGGCCGGTCTGCGTCGTGAGCGCCGGGGCGAGGACAACGGCGCACTCGTTCTGCGCTGCCGTGACGGGCATTTCGCCGCCTTCTACGTTCCGCGCGACTGGAGCGTGATGAAGGAGATCATCGGCGACAGCCGGCTGGATGACGAGGCGTTCGACACCCCTCAGGGCCGGATCGAGAACCAGGCGCGGCTCGTCGCGCTGATCGAGGAGACGACAAGGACCATGTCGAAGAAGGACCTCTACCACGCGACCCAGGCTCGCGGGATACCCGCCGGGTATGTGGCGACCGTCACCGACCTGTTCGAATCGCCCCAGTACCGCTCGCGCGGCTTCTTCGAGCCGGTCGAGGTCGCGGGCGCGGGCGCGGGACTGCTTCCCGACGTCCCGTGGCAGGTCTTCGGGCGTGAGGACGTCGTCGCGTGAGCGGGCTGCTGGAGGGCCTGCGCATCGCGGACCTCACGATCGTGACGGCCGGCGCGGCGGCCACCCAGGTGCTGGCGGACTTCGGTGCCGACGTGATCAAGATCGAGGGCGTCACGCGCCCCGATCTGTATCGCGGGGGAATGGGCGGTGACATCGGCGAGGACGTCGCCTTCCCGCCGTTTCGCACCGCGAACCGGAACAAGCGTGCCCTCGCCGTCGATCTGAAGACTCCTGAAGGACTGGAGATCGTGCAGCGGATCGTCGCGACGAGCGACGTGGTCACGGAGAACTTCCGACGGGGCGTCGTGGAGCGGCTGGGCCTCGGCTTCCGCGACTTGATCGCCGTCAAGCCCGACATCGTCCTGGCCTCGATCTCGAGTCAGGGGGTCACCGGGCCGAGCAGCGGACTCATCTCGTTCGGTCTGACCCTGGACGCCCTCGGCGGTGTCATGTCGTTCTCGGGGTACGACACAGGAAACCCGATCTGGTCGAGTGCGCGCATCAACTACCCGGACCAGACGGCGAACTCCCTTGCCCCGGGACTCGTGATCGCGGCGGTGCTGGCGTCGCGCCGCGATGGGCAGCCGCGATGGCTCGACCTGTCGCAGCGCGAGACCGTGACCGCCCTCATGGGAGACGAGGTGCTGCGCACCTCGCTCACCGGCGAGAACCCGCTTCCCACCGGCAACAGCACCCCCGACAGCATCGAGTGGGTGACGCCCTGCGCGGGCGACGACGCCTGGGTTGCCATCTCGCTTCGCTCGGCGGACGAGCTCGAGCTGGTCGCGGCGGTGGTCGGCGCCGACCTGTCGGGAGCCGACGACGAGGGGGCGCGCGCGGCTGTCGTGCGCCTCGCCACCGAGGAGTGGTCGGCATCGCACTCCGACACGGAGAGCGCGGCACGTCTGCGTGCGGCGGGCGTGTTGGCGGTGCCCGTGCGCAGCGGCGAGCAGCTGCTCGACGACCCGTACCTCCGTGAGCGCGAGTGGTGGCAGGAGGTGGATGCACCCGGTGGAGGCACCGAACGCCAGCGCGGCTGGGCCGTCGCCTTCGACGAGGGCGGTCCCACCGGCATCCGTCGCAACGGCCCGCGCATCGGCGAGGACACGTTCGAGGTGCTCGGCGAACTGGGGTACGACCAGGACGAGATCTCGTCGCTCGTGGAACGAGCGGTCGTGTCCGCGCCCGTGGGCGCCCATCAGGGCTGACTCACCCATCAGAAGACTCGACACGAGGAGAGAAATGACAGTGGACATCCGCGGCAAGGTCGCAATCGTCGGTGTCGGCCATTCCGACCAGGGCACGTTCCCCGGCAAGACGGCCGAGCAGCTCTCGATTGAGGCGATCCAGTCCGCCTTGACCGACGCGCAGCTCACGAAGGATCAGCTCGACGGCCTGATCACGTGCAAGTCCGTGCAGGGCAACAACATCGACATCCAGGTGGGGCCGCTCTTCGGGTTGAGCCCGAAGTATGCGCAGACGCTGGACTATGGCACCTGCAACTACTCGCTGCATCTGGCCACGCAGGCGATCCTCTCCGGGCTCGCCGAGACGATCGTGCTGGTGTACGGCGCGAACGCACGATCGGGCAAGTTCAACTTCTCGGCGGCAGCTCCGTCGTTGGAGAGCGCATCCGGATTCGTGCACGTCGCCGGCCCTGCCGCCCTCGCCATGCAGCGTCACAAGGCCCTGTACGGAACGAAGGAGGAGGACTTCGGATGGTTCGCGGTCTCGGAGCGGGAGTGGGCGCAGCGCAACCCGCTGGCGATCTTCCAGGAGCCGATGACGATCGACGACTACCTCAACAAGCCGTACCTCGTGGAGCCGCTGCGCCGGGAGGACATCACCATGATCTCCGACGGTGCCGTCGCGCTGATCGTGACGTCCGCAGAACGGGCGAAGGATTACCCGAACAAGCCGGTGTACATCCTCGGCCTCGCGGAGAACACCGAGGTCGCCGGCGACACCTTCGACGACTTCCTGATGCGCCCGAACATGAAGGGCACCGCGGCCGACATCTGGAAGAACACCGGCTTCGCCCCGTCCGACATCGACGTGCTGTACATCCAGAACCCGACGGCGGTCTGGAACCTGCAGATGGTCGAAGCCTACGGTTTCGCGCCGGAAGGCGAGGGGGCCGCGTGGGCGGCCGAGGGGCACATCCGTCCCGGCGGCGACCTGCCGCTGAACACGAACGGCGGCCAGCTCTCGGAGAGCTACATGTGGGGCTGGCTCCACATGGTCGAGGCCGTGCGGCAGCTGCGCGGCACGGTGGAGCCGGACCGGCAGGTGCCCGGAGCGGAACTCGCCCTGTACTGCTCGACGATGACCTTCCTGAAGAGCGCCGCATCGATCATCGGAGTGAACCCGTGAGTGACAACCCCCACCTCCCCGCCACCGACGTCCCGCTGACGGCCCCGTTCTGGGAAGCAGCCAGGCGGCACGTCCTGACCGCGCAGAAGTGCCTCGACTGCGGTTACCTGCGCTACCCGGCGCACGAGATCTGCCCTCGTTGCTGGTCGACGAACCAGACCTGGGCGGAGATCTCGCCGAACGGCACGCTGTGGAGCTACATCGTCTACCACCGTGCTCTCGATCCGAGCAAGAAGGACGAGATCCCCTACGTCGTGGGCCGCGTGAAGACGGACGACGGGCCGGTCTTCACCGTGCGTCTCGACATCGCCCCCGACGAGGCGAAGGTGGACATGCCTGTCACCGCGAGTTGGGACGACGCGAGTGACGAGGTCACGCTCGTGCGGTTCACCGCCAGGTGACACCGTGATCGATGCCGCCGCGCCCGAGTGGCTGCGCCGTGCGCTCGCGGTACGGCCGGAGCAGCGGGCCGTCGAGGTCGAGGGTGCGACGGTACGGTACCGCGCCTGGGGGCCCGTCGGGGCCCCCGGGCTGGTGCTCGTCCACGGAGGCCTGGCTCACGCGCGATGGTGGGACCACATCGCGCCGCTTCTCGGTCGGCATCGTGTGCTCGCCCCCGACCTCACCGGGCACGGTGACAGCACGTGGCGCGACGAGTACGACACGACGCAGTGGGCGCGGGAGATCGCGGCGGTGATCCGCGATGACGGACTCACGCGCCCCGTCGTCGTCGGGCACAGCATGGGAGGGCTCCCCGCCGTGACCGCCGCCCTCGACATGGGCGACGCTCTCTCCGGCGTTGCGACCATCGACGTGCGGTTCAACGACGGGGAGTGGCCCGCTCGGGAGAAGCCGAGCGACCGGTTCGCGTCCCTCGAGGACGGAATCGCGCGATTCGCGCCCATTGCGTCCCGGGTGGGCATCGAGGTGGACCCGGCGATCCAGAGGCACGTCGCCGCGACATCCTTGACGTGGGACGGCGACGCCTGGCGCTGGAAGCGCGCGGACAGCTACGGCATCCGCCGCGTCCCCCTGCGCAGACTGCTGCCCGACGTCCGCGTGCCACTCGCGATCATCCGCACCGACCACGGGCTCGTCACCCCCGAGGCCGCGATCGAGATGCAGCAGCTCATCCCCGCGCCTTCCGTCGTGACGACCGTGCCGGAAGCCGGCCACAATCCGATGCTCGAGCAGCCGCTCGCCCTCGTCGGAGTGCTGCGTGCGCTCCTGGACGGCTGGTGGCCGACGCCGAGCAGCACCAGCGGACGTCCGAGCGATGCCGGCCGTTCGAACACCGAATGAAGAGGTACAACGCCATGTCAGAGACGACTTCGCCCCTCGCTCGCACGTTCCTGTCCGAGATGTGGGCAGCACTCGGAGGCGACGCGTCCGTCACGGAGCGCGTCTCCTTCACCGGAGAGGGCTCGCTGCCCGGCGCGTTCGCGCAGACCGATTTCGCCGCCGCCGCGTTCGGCGTGGCCGGCGCAGCGGTGAGCGAGCTGCTCGAGGCCGGCGGCACCCCCGCATCCGCAGTGGAAGTCGACCGTGTCCTCAGCAGTGGATGGTTCATCCTGCCCCCGTCGCTGTCACGGCTACTCGACGAACCGCCCACCGGGCAGATCCACATGCCGGATTTCGCCACGGAGATCGCGACCGCGGACGGGCGCTGGCTGCGATTGCACGCGTTCCCGTCCAATCGCGCGCGCATCGTCAAGGCGCTCGGTGTCGAGGACAGCATCGACGCCGTCGCGGCTGTCATCCGGGAACGCGCGGTCGACGAGATCGAGCAGGAGCTGGTGGACCAGGGCTGCATCGTCGCGGCGAGCCGGACACCCGACGAGTGGTTCGCGCACCCAGCCGGGGCCGGGGTGGACGCCGAGCCGCTGGCCGCCGTCACCCAGTTCGCCGCAGACGGAGCGGAATGGCGACCCACCCCCGGTCGACCGCTGTCGGGGATCAAGGTGCTGGACCTCACGCGCGTCGTCGCCGGGCCGACCGGTACCCGGTTCCTGGCGGCGCTCGGCGCCGAGGTGCTCCGCATCGACGCGCCCGACTCCGAGGAGTCGCGCTACCTGCCGCTCGGATACGACCTGCTGCTGGGCAAGCGGTGGGCCTTCCTCGACCTCAAGACGCCTGAGGGGGTCGAGCAGTTCAAGCGACTGCTCGCCGAAGCGGACGTGCTGGTCCACGGGTATCGTCCGGGGGCGATCGACGGCTTCGTTCCCGAGGAGGAGCGCCGCCGGCTCAACCCCGACCTGGTCGAGGTCGCCCTGCGCGCATACGGCTGGGAGGGACCATGGAAGATGCGCCGCGGATTCGACACCGTTGTGCAGTTCAGCGTCGGCCTGGCGAACGCGACCCAGGAATGGGCGCTCGCCGACCCGGAGCGCCGCCTGCCGCTCCGCATCAACGGCTACGAGGTCGATGCGACGCGCCCCCGTCACACCCCGGTGGAGGGGCTGGACCTCGCCACCGGCTACCAGATCGCGGCGGCGGCGATCCGCGGACTCACACGGCGCCTGCAATCCGGTGCGGGATCCGTCACCAGGTACTCGCTTGCGCGCACGGCCTCCTTGCTCATGAAGGGCGGACCGAACCCCGACGGCGGGCCTGACATCCGGCTCCCGCTCGATGGGCCGTGGGAGAACCGCGTCTACGGCAGCCCGCTCGGGCCCGTGAAGCGGATGCTGTTCCCGATCGGGATAGAGCGCACCCCTTTGTTCTGGGAGAAGACCCCCGACCGACCGGGGGCCGCGACCCCCACCTGGAACAGCTAGGGGCCGTCCCCGTCGGCGAGGCGGGACCTGCCAACCGGGTTCCGCGTCAGTGCTCCGACCCGATCGCTCGCGCAGGTCCGCGGAGCGATCGGGTCGGCGGCGTACGTCAGCTCACGCGACGGCGCACTCGAGCTCGTGTGAGCCGCTCGAGAGCTCGTGCCGGGTGCCGTCGGGCAGCTCGACGACGCAGCTGGCAGACACCGGCACGTCCACGGACAGCGTGAACCGATCCTGCTCCAGCGTCCACGAGGAGCGTGCGCGGCCGTAGGGCGTCATCACCGCCCCCTCGGCAGAGGTCAGCCCGCCGCCGAGCAGCGGCGCCACGCGGAACCGCCGGTAACCGCCCTCCAGCGGCTCCAGCCCGGCGACCCGTCGGTACAGCCAATCGCCGACGGCACCCGCGGCGTAGTGGTTGAAGGAGACCATGCCGCCGCCGGAGTCCTCGTCCGAGCCGCCGTTGAGATCGGCGATGTTGACGGTGCCGTCCGGTCGCAGCGCATCCCACCGCTCCCAGATCGTCGTGCCGCCGGATTCCACCATGTAGAGCCAGGACGGGCTCGTCGTCTGCAGCAGCAGGTCGAACGCCTCGCTCACGCGCCCGTTCTCCGACAGGGCGAACAGCAGCTGAGGCGTGCCGGGGAAGCCGGTGGCGAGATGGCCGTCCGCCTCCGAGATGAGACGCATGAGGTTGTCGGCCATCGCCTGCGTTTCGCGGCCCGAGGTCATGCCGAAGGCGAGCGGCAGCACGTAGCCGGTCTGGAACTCGGTCTTCAGCGTGCCCTCGCCGTCGGTGAACACATCGCGATACGCCTCGATGACCTCGTCGCGCAGCCGCCGGTAGCGGCGAGCATCGCCCGGCTCTCCCAGCAGTTCTGCGATGCGCGCGACGATTCCGTACGACTGGGCCAGGTAGGCGGTGGCCACCCAGCGCCCGCGGCGCAGCCAGCCGCGCACGTCGGTGTCCGGCGCGGTCCAGTCGCCGAAGTGGAACGGGAAGCGCCAGATGCGACGCCGATTGCGGCGCACCGAGAACAGGCCGGACCACCATCCGGCCGCCTTCAGGAACCGCTTCATGACGGGGTACTGATCCCGCAGCATCCGAAGGTCGCCGCGCGCGAGGTACTCGGCCCACGGCGCCAGGATGCACACGTCGCCCCACGTCGCAGTCGCCATCACGGGGTACGGGTTGCCTGCGCGGGGGACGACCATGGGGATGCCGCCCCCGCGGCCCTGCTCGGCCTTCACGTCGCGCAGCCACTTGCCGAGGAACCGGCTCATGTCGAAGTTGTACGACGCGGTGGAGGCGAAGACGGCGTAGTCCCCGGTCCAGCCCTCGCGCTCGTCGCGCTGCGGGCAGTCGGTGGGGATGTCGACGAAGTTCGACCTGCCGCCCCACTGGATGGCGGACTGCAGCCGGTTGATGAGCTCATTGCTGCAGCGGAAGCTCCCCGTCTCGGGGACGTCGGAGTGCAGCACGAGAGCCTCGAGCTCGAGGTCCTCCGGGGCGATCCCCGTGACCCCGACGTAGCGGAATCCCATGTACGTCAGGCGAGGGGAGTACGTCTGGTCGCCGTCGACGCAGGTGTAGGTCGCCGTCGCCTTGGCCGTGCGCAGCGACGTGACGAACAGCTCGTCGTCGACGAGCACCTCGGCGTGGCGGAAGGTGACGGTGCGCCCGCGCTCGCCTCGGATGCGCGCTCTGACGACGCCCGCGAAGTTCTGGCCGAAGTCGTAGACGAGCTCACCCGTCGGCGAGACCGACTGCCCGATGGGTGAGAGCACGCGCTGGGAGCGCACGGGCGCGCCGTACTGGGCCAGGATGCGAGGCGTGACCCGTGGGGCGGTCACGTCGGCCGCCTTCCAGGTCTGGTCCTCCGCTGTGACGGTGGCGTCGAACGTCTCGCCGTCGTACCACTCCGCCATCCGGTAGGGCCCGTCGATGCTGACGTCCCACTGCGCATCGGTGGCGACGATCTCGGTCGTGCCGTCGGCGTACGCCAGGTGGATCTCGGCAAGCAGCGCCTGCCGATCCGCGTAGATCTTGTTCTTGCGCTTGTGGGTGAAGGAACCCACCGCCCAGCCGCCGGCCACGGTCACGACGACGGTGTTCTCGCCCTCAGCCGGCGACAGATCGTACGTCTGGTACTGGAGTTGGTGGTGGTACGACGTGAGGCCCGGCGCGAAGTAGTCCTCGCCCACCTTGCTGCCGTTCAGGTCGAGCTCGTAGACGCCGAGCGCCGTGATCTCGATCCATGCGCGCGTCAGCCCCGGGCGCGCGTGGAAGCGGCGGCGGAACGCCATGGGCGTCGGCGACTGCTTCTCGGGCGTCTCGTAGCTGGCGTCGGTGATCCACTTCGCCACCCAGGAGATGTCCATCCGCCCCGTGCGGAAGCTGGTCGATGCCTCCGCCCGGGCTCCGCTGACACCCGTTGCCGTCACACGAACCGGGTACTCGGTGCGCGGCCTCAGGTCGCCCGTATAGACCGTGCCGACCTGGTCGGTCGTCTCCGTGCTCCAGTCGCCGACCGAGATGGTCGCCGATGCCAGCGCCTCCCCGGCGACAGCGGATTCGAGAGCGAAGGCGATGCGGGGCGGCTCGTCGGTCAGGCAGCCGTGGGACTGGGCGTCGACGGTGAGGGCGGAGATTCTCATCAAGCGGGTCTTCCTGAGTATCGAGGTGGGGATCGGGCGTCGCCGTGGTCACATCGGAGTGGTCATCGCACCGACCGGACGAACATCGTGAGGATGCCCGCGGCCAGCGAGAAGACGGCGCCTGCCAGGAACAGGGCGGTGTAGTTGCTGCTGTCGGTCGTGTCGATCATGAGCATGGCGGCGCCGAGCAGCGGCGCGACGGCCGTCGAGAGCGTCGCGGCGATGTTGTAGCTGGTCATCCACTTCCCGGCGCGCTCGGGCTCCGGCACGAGGTCGCTCGCGAGCGCGACATCCACCGAGCCGAACATGCCCGCGGCGCCCAGGATGAACAGGACCGCGGCGAAGAAGAGGCCGAACCCGTCGGTGAACGCCATCAGCGTCATGCCGACCGCGGAGAGGATCCCGGAGATGAACACGAAGATCCGGCGCCGCTTGAGCCGGTCGGAGAGGATCCCGGAGCCGACCGCGAACGTCATCGTGACGAGGATTCCGATGCCGCCGACGAGGCTGAGGCGGAGTCCGGCCTCCTCCGCGGTGAAGCCGAGCCGGTCGAGCAGGAAGTACAGCTGGTACGTCGACAGGAATGCCAGCGCGATCTGCATCAGCAGCTTGCCGACCCACAGGACGGAGAAGTCCGGATGCTTACGCGGATCGAACCCGAGCTCGCGGAACGTGTCGCGGATCGACTGACGGGGCAGCTCGACGATCCGCTCGGGCGTCAGGAACAGGAACAGGCCGCCCAGCACCGCCAGCGCGACGACGGGCAGCAGGAAGATGAGGAGGATGCTCCACGTCAGAGAGCCGCCGATGGTGTATCCGAGGACGCCCGCGAGCTGCGTCGCCACCCCGGCGATCGCGCTCGCCGTGCCGCGCTGCGACTCGGGGATGCGCTCGGCCACGATCGGGGTGATCGCCGCCGCGACACCTGCGCCGCCGAGAGATACGATCACCCACCCGACCACCAGCAGCGGGATCGACGGGGCCAGGGCCACGACGGCAGATCCCACCGCGAGCACGAGCACACCGCCCACGAACCACGGCCGACGGCGACCGATGCGCGTGTGCGTGCGGTCGGACAGGACTCCCGCGACCGGGCCGGCGACGATTCCGACGACGGCGCCCACGGTCGCGACGGCACCCAGCACGGCGACCTTGTCATCCGGCGCGAGCAGCCCGATCTTGTACGGAAGGCTGAACAGCGCCGGCATCATCACGGTCAGGTACAGCCCGAAATTGGCGAGGCCGAAGAGCACGAGGAATCCGGCGCTCACCTTGCCGACCGGGGCGGATGCGACCGTGGGCGTGTCGGGCAGGGGATCGAACGGCGCGGGAGGCGGCTGGTCGGTGAGGCGGTTCATGAAGACTCCTTTGTCGGGTGTGCTGTTGGGTGTGCTCTGCGGTCAGGACGCGCGCGGTGGCTTTGCGGCATCGGACGGGCCGCCGGAGACGAGCCGGCGAAGGGCGCGGAATGGGCGATGCGCGGCAAGGTCGGCGATCGCGGCGGCCATCGTCAGGGGGAACGCACCGGAGGAGGCCATCGCCATGCTCCGCAGCGAGTTGTACGGCATCATCCGCACGAGGAAATGCGTGTTCTTCACCTGCGCGTCGCGTTCGAGGCTGTCGGGCAGGGCGAGCGCGGCGGCGTACTGCTTCTTCACCCGACCCACCACGAGGGCGTGCATGAGCGAGCCCGTGATCGTGCCGCGGGCATCGTCGAGCCGGGTCTCCAGCGTCAGACGACGAGGACGCTCGTACGACGGCTGAGCGCCGACCAGGGTGGTGAAGCTCTCCGGCTCGCGCAACGGCGGCCGGGCGTAATCGGCGGACACGGAAGCCGGGTAGGGCGAACGCGACTCCCGTCCCGTCGTGACGCGCAGCGGGTGCGACAGCCGGACGTCGCGAGAAGATGCGGCGGCCAGAACCTCGTACTCGCCGTTCTCGAGCACCCATCCGTGCTCGGCGATGTCCCAGTATGCGAGATCCTTCAGCGGGAAGCGCAGCGTGACGGAGACCGTCTCGCCGGCGGGGACGGCGACCTTCGTGAAAGCGCGCAGCTCCTTCTCGGCCTTGAAGACCTCCCCGCGGTTGTTCCGCACGTAGAGCTGGATGACCTCTCGCGCATCGCGCTCACCGACGTTCGCCACGTCGAGCGTGACGAGCACGTCGTCTCCTTCGTGGCGGACCTGCAGGTCGCGGTACTCGAACTCGGTGTAACTCAGGCCATGTCCGAACGGGTATCGCAGAGCGGTTCCCGCTGCGTCGTAGAAGCGATAGCCCACGTAGATCGACTCGTAGTAGCGCGACTGCGGGCCGCGATCCCAGTCGGCGCGCGCACTGGCATCGTTCTCGTCGAGCGGCCAGCTCTCGGCGAGCCGCCCCGAGGGGGAGACCTCGCCGAACAGCAGGGAGGCGGTCGCTTCGCCCCCGCGCATCCCGGGCAGGTACATGTCGAGGACGGCCGACAGCTCCTCCGCGAACGGCAGGGACACGGGGGCGCCGGCGTAGAGCACGAGCACGACTCGGGCTCCGGTGTCCAGCAGCGCGCGAAGCAGCGCGGACTGCGCCTCGGGCAAGGCCATCGTCTCGCGATCGAACCCCTCGCTCTCCTCCAGATCGCTGAGGCCGCCGAAGAACAGCACGGTCTGGCCGGGGAGCACCGCATCCAGTGCCTCCCGCTCCAGCGCGGCATCCCGACCCGGCGTGAAGGAGCGATATCCGCGAGCGTAGGTGTAGCGGACTCCCCGGCTGTCGAACGCATCCTTCGGCGAGACGATCTCGGTCGGCGTGATGAGCGACGACCCCGCCCCTTGGAAGCGCATGCGCTCGAACATCTCGCCGACTACGACGATGTCGCTCGCCGATGCGGACAGCGGCAGGATTCCGTCGTTCTGCAACAGCACGGCGCTGTCGGCGGCGATGGCCTCGGCGAGTGCGGCGTGCGCCCGGGGATCATGGGGTTCGCGTGGCCGCTCGGCCCGCCGACTGTCCTCGATGAGGCGCAGGATGCGGCGCACCGACGTGTCGAGGACGCTCATCGGCAGCCGACCATCGGCGACGGCACGCTGGATCGCGCGGCGATTGGCTTCCACCTCGCCAGGCATGTCGAGGTCGCAGCCGGCGTGGAGCGCGGCGACGCGATCGTGCGTCGCACCCCAGTCCGTCATCACGGCCCCCTGGAATCCCCACTCCTCCCGCAGGATGCCCGTCAGCAGGGCGCGGTTGTCGGAGCTGAACACCCCTCCGATGGCGTTGTAGGCGCACATCACCGTCGCGGGCTTGGCCTCGCGGACGACGCGCTCGAACTGCCGCAGATAGATCTCGCGCAGAGCCCGTTCGTCGACGATGCTGTCCCCCACGAAGCGATAGTTCTCGTTCGAGTTCGCCGCGAAGTGCTTGAGCGAGGTGCCCACACCGTTCGACTGCACGCCCTCGACGAAGGCGGTCCCGAGGACGCCGCTGAGCAGCGGATCTTCGGAGTAGTACTCGAAGTTGCGCCCGCACAGCGGGTGGCGCTTGATGTTGACTCCGGGCGCGAGCAGCACATCGACTCCGAGGTCCACGCACTCATGCGCGATCGCCGCGCCCATGCGCCGAGCGTTCTCCGGGTCCCACGATCCCGCGACCGTCGCGGTCGTCGGGAAGGCGGTCGAGGGCTCGTTGTCGGATACGCCGAAGCCTCCGTCGGCGCTGCGCACCTTGCGCACGCCGTGCGGTCCGTCGGTGACGAACAGGGCGGGAATCCCGAGGCGGTCGACCGCATTGGTGTTCCACGCGCCTACGCCCTCGACGAGGAGAGCCTTCTCCTCGAGCGTGAGGGCGTCGACAGCGCTCTCGAGAGGCGAGAGGTCGGAGACGGCGGGGGACGGCAGTGTCATGGGCACCTTCAGTTACTAGCGCGCGCTACTCGCGCGCGTACTGGACCCTACAGTCGATCGCCAGCGCGCGCAAGCGGCGGCAGAAACGGCTTGATCAGGAGGTGGAGGCGAACGCGTCCAGGGTCAGGCGGAGTCGCGTTCGATCACGGCGAGGTAGCGTGTCGGCGCCGACTCCGGTAGGGGCGAGTCCTCCGCGAGGCTGAGTGCGATGCCCGCGAGGTAGCGACCCAGCCCCGCGATGTCGAAGCGGATCGACGTGATGCGCGGTTCGACGGCGGCCGCGAGGGGGATGTCGTCGTGACCGATGACCGCGATATCGCCCGGCACGTTCAGCCCCGCGCGGATGGCCGCCCCGACGAGGGCGATCGCGACGTCGTCGTTGTACGCGACGATGCCGGTCGCGTCAGCCTCCCGCGCGACGTCGAGCGCCCGCGCCGCGGAATCGTCGTCTGCAAGCGACACGGCGCCCGCGTCCACGAGTGTCACCCCCGCGTCGCGGGCGGCGTCGGCGGCTCGCGCGTATCGCTCGTCGACCAGGCCGGCCAGTCGCGCATCCGCCGTGCCGACGAACGCGAGCACTCGGTGGCCCTTGTCTGCGAGATGGGTGACCTGCAGTGCGGGGCCCTGCTCGGTGTACGCCTCGATGGGGACGTGGGCGGGATCGGGGACGATCTTGTGCACGCCCGCCGCGTGGAGCTGATCCAGCCGCTCGGGCGCGAAGGGCGTGAGCGACATCACCACGTCGGGCTGCAGGGTCTCCCACAGGGGTCGCGCCTTGCCCGCGTGCAGCGGGTTGTGCGTGACCAGCGAGTAACCGGCCTCGTCCAGGGCGAGGGTGGCCTCCTCAATGTTGCGACGCATGGTGAAGTCGATGGGCCAATCCGGCAGGACGAGCAGGATGATCCGCGACTGGCCGCTCGCGAGTGCCCGGGCGGCGAGGTGCGGCCGGTATCCGAGCCGCCGGGCCTCGGCCAGCACACGCTCGCGCGTATGGGGCGGGATCGTCTGCCCTGGGGTGTCGTTCAGGACGAAGCCCACCGTGGCGCGCGAGAGACCGAGGGACCGCGCGACATCGGCCGCGGTCACGCGGCGATTGGCGGCCTGGGATCGCTCGGGTGACGAGGATCCGGGCACAGGGGAATCGGAAGCTCTCACGACGTCATCCTAATGACGGGCAGCCTCTTCCCGGCGCGCCGCCGGCCGCGGTGTCGAGGCGTTCTCGACCTGTGCGAGGTGCTGGTTGACGTCGGCCTGCCTGCCGTATCCCGCGCTGTCGCGCACGCACTCGGGGCACCAGTGCCCGGCCGTGAGGATGAGCCGAGGGCTCGCCGCGAAGACATGCCCGAAGCCGCAGCGCCAGACGAGCGGGGCCGAAGGGGCGCCCGCCTCGGTGCTCAGCAGCTCGCCACCGCGGAAGTCCGCCGCGCCTGCGTAGTCGTCCACGGTCCACGTCGACGGATCCTTCGATTCGTCGTATCCATGGTCGAGGAGAACCGGCATGCGAGACGGAGCCGGAGGCGTGAAGGTGCTCCAGTCGCCGATCCACTCCCAGGTCTCGCGTGAGCCGAAGTACGCGGCCACCTCATCCTCGCGTCCTCCCCGCACGGCGCCCATGGTGCCCCGGGGTCGGCGGGTGAGGGGCTTCATGACGAGGTGCTTCACGAGCCACGCGGGCACCTTGCCGGCCGAGCGCACCGACGAGGGGGCGGCGGCCAGCGCCCGCTCGAGCGCGTCCTTCACGGTGTCCTGCCGGAACGGGACGAGTTCGTGCAGGCGGTCGCTGTCGCTGTACCACTGCCCGTGGAAGTTCTTCAGCGCGAACCAGTTGCGCTCGTACCAGCCGCGGATGTCGCGAACGCCCATCGCGCCACCCAGCATCGTCTGCAGCTCCCAGTTCGTCAGCCGCCACTGCTCGCCGCCGCCGATGTTGTAAACGCCGCCCCAGAACTGCTCGGGGACACCGCGCGACGCGACGCCGACGAGCAGCCGAGCGGAATCTTCGGCGGTCGCCCACTCCATGACTCCGGAGAACGGCGAGTGCGTCATGATCGGGTCGCGGATCTCGAGCATCCCGGGGTGGAAGATGCCGGTCTGACGCAGCCACGCCCAGCGGGGGAGGCCCGAGTCCACGAGCAGCCGCTCCGCGACGATCTTCGTCTGCCCGTACTCGTCGAACTGCGACACGCGCAGCGGATCGCCCACGCGTCCCCAGTGCACAGGCTCCTGCCGATCCCCGGTCTCGGCGACCGACCCGATGCCGATGACGGCGACGGCGGCCGGGTCGGGCAGGGCGCGCACAGCGCGCACGATGTTCTGCATTGAGCCGATGTTCACCCGGCGGGCGAGGTCGGGGTGGTCGTCGGCGAAGGGGGAGACGATGGCCCCGACGTGCAGAACGACGTCGACGCCGGAGATCGCCCGGCGGACGTCGTCGTAGCGCGTGAGGTCTCCTCGGAACACCTCGAGGTTCGGCATGTCCGCGAATACGGCGAGCACGGCATCGTCGGCCGCCGATCGCAGGGCGAACGCCCGCACGCGGATGTCGGGTCGCTCGCGGAACGCGCGCAGGGTGGCGCGCCCCCAGTTGCCGGTCGCGCCGGTCAGGAGAACGGTGCGGTCGAAGGTGTCGGGCATGGCTCTCGTTTCGGGTGTCGGTCGCGTGCTCGGTCGGCACCGCCGGGTGCGGCGCACGTGAGCGGGTATCCGCTCACGCACTATCTCGCGCTAGTGAGACCTTACGTACCATGGCCGGTGTGCGCAAGGCAACAACTTGCGCGCGCAAGTTGCCGTTGGTAGGTTCGTCGCGCTTGCACGCGCAAGTTCCCCGCTTCACGGAAGCGCTTCTTCGACGACGGAGTCCAGATGAACAACCAGACCACGGCCGGGCCGCTTGTCACCCAGACCTCGGCGACGATCGGCCCGGCGCCGGGTGGCCGGGCCGCCGCAGTCGGGACCGATTCGGGCGGCGGCCTGGATCTGCCACAGGTCGGCCCGCGCTACGTCTGGCTGATGACGCTCGCGCAGTTCGGCGTCTTCATGGCGTTCATCACCCCGATGGCGATCTCGCTCACGATCAGGGTCAATGCGCTCGCCCCCGGCCACCCCGAGTTCCTCGGCCTGATCACCGGTGCCGGCGCACTGTTCGTGATGCTCACGTCGCCCTTCATGGGCGTCTGGAGCGACCGCACGCGCACCCGGATCGGGCGCCGGCGGCCGTTCCTCATCGGCGGCATGCTCGTCGGGACCGCGGCGCTGTTCGTCATGGCCCTCGCACCGAACGTGCTGCTCCTCGGAGCGGGATGGATCCTCGCTCAGGCGGGCTGGGGGACTGCGCTCAGCAACCTCAACATCTCGCAGGCCGACCGCCTGCCCGAGGCCCAGCGCGGCCGGGTTGCGGGTCTGACGAGCTTCGCCACGCAGATCGCGCCCGTCTTCGGCGTCATCCTCGCCCAGTTCTTCACGGGCGACCCCCTGCTGCTGTTCCTGGTGCCCGGCGCCGTCGGGATCGTCTTCGTGCTGCTCTTCGTCACGCTCGTGCATGAGGATGACAGCCGCGGGATGCCGAAGGACGCGCTCACCGTCACCCAGCTGCTCGCGAAGTACCTGTTCAACCCCCGGAAGTACCCCGACTTCTCGTGGAACTGGCTGGGACGGTTCCTCTTCTACACCGGCATCACCCTGAACACGACCTACACCGCGTACTTCTTCGCCGACCGCCTGGGAGTGGCCGTGGAATCGGTGACCGGCGTCATCGCCTCCCTCAGCCTCGGCAGCATCCTCGCTGTGACCGCCGGCGCCCTCGGAGGCGGCTTCCTGTCGGACCGCCTGCATCGGCGGCGGATCTTCGTCCTGATCGGCGGCGTGATCATGGCCGCGGGAATGCTCGTCTCGGGCCTCGCCCCGGACCTCACGATGCTGATCGTCGGCTCGCTGGTCACGTCGATCGGCCTGGGCCTGTTCGCGGCCGTCGATACCGCCCTGCTCCTAGACGTCCTCCCCGAGCGCGAGACGGACGCGGGCCGGTTCATGGGCATCGTGGGCTTCGCGACGTCGATTCCGCAGTCGCTCGCGCCGCTCGCGGCCTCCGCGATCCTGCTCATCGGGGTCACGGGAGCCGACCGCAACTACACGCTGCTGTACCTCGTGGGTGCGCTCTCCGTCGTCCTCGCCGGCGCGGTCGTGATGCGCATCCGTTCGGTCCGCTGAGGCCGCCCATCCTGACCTGACGACCGCCGCCATCTGACTGGAGCTCACTCGCCATGACCGACGACCTCTCGCATCTCAGCCTGGAGCAGAAGGCATCTCTGCTCTCCGGACGCGACTGGGGCTCGACCAAGCCCATCGACGACGCCGGCGTCCGCTCCGTCAGCATGGCGGACGGCCCTCACGGCGTCCGATACCAGGACGCCGACTCCGATCACCTGGGCATCGGCCACAGCGCCCCGTCGACATGCTTCCCGCCCGCTGTCGCCGTGGGGTCCAGCTGGGATCCGCAGCTCGCCGCGGCCGTCGGCGCCGGTGTCGCACGCGAGGCTTCCGCGTTCGGCCTGGATCTCGTGCTCGGGCCGGGCGTGAACATCAAGCGCTCGCCGCTGTGCGGCCGCAACTTCGAGTACTACTCGGAGGACCCTTTGATCTCGGGTGTGCTCGGCGCGGCGTACGTCACCGCGCTGCAGGAGGTCGGCCCCGGCGCCTCGGTGAAGCACTTTGCGGCCAACAACCAGGAGACCGAGCGCATGCGTGTCAGCGCGGATGTCGACGAGCGGACCCTGCGTGAGATCTACCTGCCCGCGTTCGAGCGCGTGGTCACCGAGGCGCAGCCCGCCACGGTGATGTGCTCGTACAATCGGATCAACGGCGTGCCCGCCTCGCACAACCGCTGGCTGCTCACGGATGTCCTCCGCGGCGACTGGGGCTACCAGGGCGCCGTGGTCTCCGACTGGGGCGCCGTCAGCGACCGCGTCGAGGGCGTGCGCGCGGGTATGGATCTCGAGATGCCCGGCAGCAACGGCGCGACCGACGCGCAGATCGCGGCGGCCGTCGAGTCCGGGGCCCTGGAGGAGGCGCTCGTTGACGCATCCGTCCGGCGCGTGCTCGCCCTCACCGAGCGCCCGCGGCCGTCGGTGTCCGAGATCCCCGTCGACGCCCACCATCGTGTCGCTCGTGAGGTGGCGGCAGGCTCCGTGGTGCTGCTGAAGAACGAGGGCGGCGCGCTCCCGCTGGAGGCCCGCACGACCGTCGCGGTCATCGGCGCGTTCGCCACCGAGCCCCGCTTCCAGGGCGGCGGCAGCTCCCACATCAACGCCACCCGCACGGACACCGCGCTCGCGGAGATTCAGGCGCTCGCCGGTCCCCGCGAGGTGAGGGTCGTCCATGCCCCCGGCTTCTCCCTCGATGCGGACGCGGATGCTGTCGAGGCCGAGGCGCTCAGGGAGGACGCGGTGGCCACCGCGTCGGCTGCGGACGTCGCCGTCGTGTTCGCCGGGTTGGGCGAGCGGGAGGAGTCGGAGGGCTTCGACCGCACGACTCTGCTGCTCCCCGAGCGGCAGGTCGAGCTGATCCGCGCGGTGGCGCAGACCGCGGCGAGGACCGTCGTGGTGCTCTCTAATGGCGGCGTCGTGTCCCTGGAAGGATGGCACGACGAGGTCGACGCCATCGTCGAGGGGTTCCTCCTCGGCCAGGCCGGAGGCGGCGCGCTGGCGGACATCCTGTTCGGCGTGGTCAACCCGTCCGGACATCTCGCCGAGACCATCCCGCTGCGGCTCGAGGACAATCCGAGCTGGCTGAACTTCCCCGGTGAGCAGGGGCACGTCCGCTACGGCGAGGGCGTCTTCGTCGGCTACCGCTACTACACGACCGCGGGCATCCCTGTGCGGTACCCCTTCGGGCATGGCCTGTCGTACACCACCTTCGAGACGACCGGCCTAGAAGTCGCGGCCACCGGCTCCAATACAGCCTCCGCGCACGTCACCGTGCGCAACACGGGCTCTGTCACGGGCAAGCACGTGGTGCAGCTGTACGTCTCGACGACGGCAGGACGCGTCCGCCGTCCTCTCCGCGAGCTGCGTGCGTTCGCCAAGGTCGAACTGCAGCCTGGCCAGTCGCGTACCGTGACGTTCGAGCTCGACCGGCGCGCCTTCGCCTACTGGGACGTCGAAGCGGGCGACTGGGTGGTCGCATCGGGCGACTACGCGGTGCAGGTGTGCGCAGATGCGCAGACCCTGATCGCGGAGCAGATCATCTCGCTCGCGGGGGACACCGTGGTGCGCGAGCTCAGCATGGAGTCCTCGGTCGGCGACTGGTTCGCCCACCCGCTGGTCGGCCCGGCGCTTATGGAAGGGCTGACCGCGTCGATGACGCCCGAGCAGCAGCAGCAGGCGGAGGCGAACCCGGACGGCCTGCGGATGGTCGAGTCGATGCCGATGCGGCAGTTCCTCGTCTTCACCAACGGCGCGATCCCCGCCGAGGCCCTCGAGCAGCTCATCGGGTTGAGCAGGATGCCCGCGCCGGTGGTGTGACCGTGACGTCGCCATCCGTATGCACCGTGCCCTGCGGAGCCGAGGAGCTGCGCCGCTCTCGTGAGGAGTCCGCCCATGAGTGAGAGCACTTCCGCCAGCACTACCGCGGCGACAGGCGGCATGGTCGAACCGCGGATCGTCGACCTGCTCGTCGTCGGCTCAGGCGCCGGCCTCGCGGCCGCCGTGTCCGCCCGCGAGCTGGGCGCCGACGTACTGGTGATCGAGAAGACCGACCTGGTGGGTGGATCGACCGCACGCTCCGGGGGCGCCTTCTGGGTGCCGGCGAATCCGCTTCTCGCTCAGGAGGCGCCCGAGGACACACTTGAGGACGCGCGCACGTACCTCGAGGACCTCGTCGGAGATGCCGCTCCGCGCGAGCGCTGGGAGAGCTGCCTGGAGCACGGCCCCGATGCCATCCGGATGCTGCAGCGCACGACGCGGATGCAGTTCAGCTGGGCGCGCGGCTACTCCGACTACCACCCCGAGCGTCCGGGCGGCTCGGCCCTCGGTCGCAGCTGCGAATCCCGGCCCTTCGATGCCGCGCTCCTCGGGAGGAATCGCACGCGGCTGCGCCCGGCGACAATGGCCGCACCGATCCCCATGCCCGTCACGGGCGCCGACTACAAGTGGCTCAACCTCATGCTTCGCGTGCCGCAGCGCGGATTGTGGGTCGCGGTCAAGCGCGCGATCCAGGGCCTCGGCGGCCTCGTGCTCGGGCGCCGATACGTCGCCGGGGGGCAGGCCCTCGCGGCGGGTCTTTACGACGCCGCTCTGCGAATGGGAGTCCCCGTCTGGACGCGCACTGCGCTCGAGCGGCTGGTGGTCGAGGACGGGCAGGTCACCGGTGCGATCGTCCGTCGCGGGGGAGAGCTCATCCAGGTGACGGTCACGCGCGGTGTCGTCCTCGCCGCCGGCGGCTTCGACCACGAACTCGAGCGCCGTCGTCGTGAGCAGTCCGCGCTGCTCGGGGACTGGAGTCTGGGCGCCGACGGCAACACCGGCGATGCGATCGCCGCCGGGCAGGCGGTCGGCGCGGGCCTGGCGCTCATGGATCAGGCGTGGTGGTTCCCCGCCGTCGCGCCGCTGCCGGGGGAGAGGCCAGTCGTGCTGCTGGCGGAGCGCTCGCTTCCCGGGTCGTTTATGGTCGACCAGGAGGGCAGGCGCTTCATCAACGAAGCCACCGACTACATGTCGTTCGGGCAGGAGCTGCTGCGGCGCGAGCGGGAGGGGCGCCCGGTGCGGGAGATGTGGCTCGTGTTCGACCAGAGCTACCGCAACAGGTACCTGCTCGGGGGCAGTGTCTTCCCGCGCATGCCTCTGCCGAAGGCCTGGTACGACCACGGCATCGCTGTGAGGGCCGGATCCTGGCGCGAGCTCGCGAGCAGGACGCGGCTTCCGGCCGACACGCTGGCGCATACCGCCGAGCGCTTCGCTCAGCTCGCGGCGGCCGGGGTGGATGACGACTTCCACCGGGGCGGCAGCGCGTACGACCGCTACTACGGCGACCCCACAGTCAGGCCCAACCCCAATCTCCGTCCGCTCGACGAGCGCCGCCTCTACGCCGTGCGCATCGTGCTGTCCGACCTCGGCACGTGCGGCGGGCTCGCCGCCGACGAGCATGCCCGTGTCCTGACCGACGACGGGCAACCGATCCCCGGCCTGTACGCGATCGGCAACACGGCCGCCAATGTGTACGGCAACCGGTACCCCGGGGCAGGGGCCACCATCGGGCAGGGCCTCGTGATGGGCCACGTCGCCGCACGGCATGCGCTGTCGGCTGCCGGTCCGGGGCAGGGCGGAGTCCGTGGCTGAGGATCGGGTCCGCATCGGGGTTCTCGGCGCCGCGAGGATCGTCCCACAGGCCCTGCTGCGACCGGCTTCCGAGATCCGCGGTCTCGATGTGGTCGCGATCGCTGCGCGTGACCGCGCGAAGGCAGACGCATTCGCTCGGAAGCACAGCATCCCGATGGTGCACGGTTCGTATGACGGGCTTCTCGCGGACGACAGCATCAACGCCGTCTACATCCCTCTGCCGCCGTCGCTGCACGCACCGTGGGCGATCGCCGCGCTCGAAGCGGGCAAGCACGTGCTGGTGGAGAAGCCCTTCACAGCCGAGCCCGACGCTGCGGTGCGGATCGTCAACGCCGTGGGGCGCAGCGACCGGGTGCTGATGGAGGCCTATCACTCCCACCATCACCCGTTCCAGCGCCGGCTCACCGAGATCGTCCGGTCCGGCGAACTCGGGCAGATCCGGTCCGCTCGTGCGACGTTCTGCGTGCCGATCCCCCCGGGGAAGGACATCCGATGGCAGAAGGCCCTCGGAGGCGGCGCCCTGCTCGACCTCGGCTACTACCCGACTCGCCTGCTCACCGAGCTGCTGGGCCCGCCGGTGCGCGTCGACGACGCCCGCGCGAGCGTAATGCGCGAGGTGGATCGGCGCATCACGGCGACGATGACGTACCCGGGGGATGTGCGCGGCGAAGTCGTCGCCTCGATGTGGTCCGCCCGGCTCTTCGACATGTCGCTCGTCGTCACGGGCACGCACGGGCGAATGCGGGTCACGTTCCCGTATCACCCCCAGCACGGAGCACGCGCCAGGGTCGTGGCGAACGGCGAGCGCCGCGAGGAAGCCGCGGAGCGGCGGTCGACCTACGCGTTCCAGGCAGAGACCTTCCGCGATGCAGTGCTCGATGGAGCAGCGATCTCCACCGGTGCCGAAGAGGCCGCGGCTCATCAGCGCCTGCTCGCGCGCATCGCCGCCGCCGCGGGACTCGAGGACCGCGCACGGTGACGGCTCCCGACGTCACGACCGTGACCGGCGCGAAGCGTCGGCGCGCGCGCACGCGACGTCACCTGCTGGATGCCGCCAAGACGGCCTTCGCCGCGCACGGCGTCGCCGGCTGCTCGATCCAGACGATCTGCGGGCACGCCGGATACTCGCGGGGCGCCTTCTACTCGAACTTCACCTCGAAGGAGCAGCTCCTGATCGAGCTGGCCGCCGAGATCGCGCACAACACGATCGCCCGGGTCCGCGCTGTCGCCCTCGTAGAGGCGCACTCTGCAGGAGACTGGCGCGCACGCGTCCGACACGCGGTCGACGAATCACTCGCCGAGGACTCTGCGGTGCTGATCCTGACGGAGGTCAGGCTGCTGTCGATCCGGCTCCCAGAGGCCCGCGACATCGCGCGCGGGTTCTTCGCGTCGCTCGAGTCGCAGACGGCAGCCCTCGTCAGCGAGTTCACGTCTCAGAGGGGACTGAGCCTGCGTATGCCGGTGCCCCTCGCGGCGCGCGTCGTGATCGCCCTGTGGCTCGATGAGGCGTCGCGGCGCGCTATGCGTCGGCACATCGGCAGCGATTCCGCAGAGTCCGATGGCGACGCGCTGTGGCAGGCGGTCGCCGCACTCGTCGTCGCCTGACCCTCCCAGCTGCCCGCTGCGAACGGCAGGGGAGGACCCCCGTCAGACAACGCCACCGCGGTAGGCGAACGCGACGAGCTGCCCGCGGTCGCGTGCGCCCAGCTTGGTCATGGCGCGATTGAGGTGGGTCTTCACCGTCAGCGGCGAGATGAAGAGGCGCTGGGCGATGGTCGCGTTGTCCTCTCCCCGTGCTGCTGCCGCGACGAGGTCGCGCTCTCGGGGGGTCAGTGTCGCCACGAGAGCCGCGAGCTCCGGGTCGATCTCGGCGCGGGGCTGGTTCGGCGCCGCGGACAGATGGGTGATCACGGCACGAGACGCGCGGGCGGACAGCGAGGATTCGCCTGCGGCCACGCGCTCGACGGCCCCGATGATCTCATCGGGATCGGCGGCCTTCCCGAGGAACCCGTCGGCTCCCGCCGACAGCGCGGCGACCACGTCTCTGTCCCCGTCGAATGTCGTCAGCACGAGGATGCGGACGTCCTCGAGGGAATCGTCGGAGCGGATCTCCTTCGTCGCAGCGGCGCCATCCTGCCCGGGCATCCGGAGATCCATGAGCACGACGTCCGGATGCAGGCTTCGCGCGAGCTCCACACCACGCGCGCCGTCCGGCGCCTCGCCGACAACGGAGACGTCCGCGGATTCGAGGACGCTGCGCAGGCCGGCGCGGATCACGGCCTGATCGTCGACCAGCAGGACGCGGATCATCCCAGCCCCTCCGTTTCGTGAGCGTGGAGCGGCAGGGTCGCGCGCAGGACGAACCGATGCGGCTCGGCGCTCGCGCGGAGCGTGCCGTGCACGCTCGCTGCACGTTCCCGCATGCCGATGAGCCCGAAGCCGCGCACGTCTTCGCGCGCGGTGCCGCGGAGCCGATTGACGACATGGATGCGCAGCGTGCGATCGTCATGCCTGATCGACACGGTGACCGGATCCGTCCCGTGCTTGCGCGCGTTCGTGAGTGATTCCTGAACGATGCGGTACGTGGCGACGCCGACCGATCGGTCGAGCGAGGCCGGCAGGCTCGCGCTGTACTCGACGTGCATGCCGGTCGCTCTCGTGGCCTCCACGAGTGCCTCGAGCCCGTCCAGGCCGGGGAGCGCCCCCCGCTCGTCCTCGGCGCTGTCGCCGGGATTCCGAAGCACCGCCAGGACATCCTGAAGCTCGTCCACGACGGCGCGGGCCGAGGCCCGCACCTGCTGGAGCGCGGTCCGGGCTCGCTCGGTGTCGCCGGTCAGGTGCCGTTCGGCGGCGCCCGCGTGGATGGCGACGGCGGAGACCGTGTGCGCGACCGAGTCGTGGAGGTCGCGAGCGATGCGGAGCCGTTCCTCGTCGACCTTATGGCGCACCTCGCTTTCGCGGTAGGCGGCCGCGGATCGGCTGTGCTCTTCGAGCGCGCGGACGTAGTCGTCGTTCGTGCGCAGGAACAGGCCGACCGAGACGACCGCCGCGGTCCACACAGGCAGGATCAGCGCCACCGGCTCGAGCGGTGCCGCCCGGAAGACGACCACGGCGCCGACGTAGAGCAGCGTGGCGTGCGCCGCGCCGAACCAGAGGGCGATGCGGCGCGGACGGCGGAGCGCGAGAGAGAACAGGCAGACCTCGGCGGCGACCCACAGCGGCACCGCGCCCGCCGGTGCCAGCAGGGCCAGCCCGCTGACGAGAAGCGCGGCGGACGCGGCCACGATCGGAAGCCGTCGGCGCGCCGCCACGGACGCTGCGGCGAGAACCACCACTGGGAGCGTGGAGAACGAGCCCGTGGAGATCTCGCGCGTCAGTTCGACAACAAGCGCGATCGCCGCTGCCGCATCGAGCGCCCACTCGATGCGGTTCAGGCCCAGACCGAGGCCGCGCGGGCGCTGCGGCGCCGAGAGGGAACCGTCGCTCATATCAGCACTCTGCCACGCCGCGGCGGTACCGGGCCGACCACAGCACGCGCCCGATACCGCCACGGGCATCACCGGACGCCGGCCGGCGCGGGCGTCGCCGTCTCCTCCGACGACGACGCGGTCGGCCGCTCGAGCGCGGCGCCCTCCACATCGATGTTCGGCAGGATGCGGTCGAGCCATCGCGGCATCCACCATGCCGACTTCCCAAGCAGGGCGAGCGCCGCCGGCACGAGCACCATGCGGACGATGAAGGCGTCTGCGACGACGCCCACCGTGAGCGCGAGGGCGATGGAGCCGACCAGGGAGGAGGGGCTCATCGCGAACCCGCCGAACACGGCGGCCATGATCGCGGCGGCTGCGACGACGACGATCGCCGAGCGGCGGAAGCCGGTGCGGATCGCTTCCACCGGGGTCATGCCCTGCGTGTGGGCCTCGTGCATGCGGGACACGAGGAACACCTGGTAGTCCATCGCGAGCCCGAACAGGATCCCGGTCACGACGATCGGCAGCAGGCTCAGCAGCGGGTTGCCTTGCGGTGACGTGATCAGCGCGTCCAGCCAGCCCCACTGGAAGACGGCGACGGTCGCGCCGAGGCCGGCGCCGAGGGACAGCAGGAAGCCGATCGTGGCGACGAGAGGAACGAGGATCGAGCGGAAGAGCACGATCATCAGCAGCAGCGACAGGCCCACGATAAGAGCGATGTACGTGGTCAGCGCCGACTGCAGCTGTTCGTCGGAGTCGAGGCCCATCGCCGTGCCGCCGGTGACGAGCAGCTGGGCGTCGTCCACCTGGCGGTCCTCGGCGCGCAGATCGCGCACGAGGTCCTTCGTCTCGTCGTCGAGCGGGCCGTGCTCCGACATGACGGTGAGCATGGCGACGTCACCGCGGTCGTTGACGCCGGCCGGGACGACCATGGCGACGTCGTCGAGCTCGGACAGGTGCTCATGAATATCCGGCAGCACCTGCTCCACGTCGTCGTGCCGCACCAGGACCACAAGAGGATCCTGTGCGCCCTCACCGAACTCGTCCGCGATCAGCTCGTACGCCGCGCGCTGGCTCGACTCGGGGTCCTCGCCGCCGGGGACATTCAGCGTCGTCTGCATGGCCGTCACCGGAAGTGCCAGCGCGCCGAGCAGCAGCGCGCCGCCGAAGAGGCTCGCCACGCGGTGGCGGGTGACGAAGTTCGCCCATCCGGTGATGAAGCGCCCGCCGCTGCCCGGATGTGTGCTGCGCGACGCACGGTCCTTGCGCGACAGTGCACGGCGGCCCATGAAGCTCAGCATCGCCGGAAGCAGCGTGAGCGCCATCAGGACGGCGACGGCGACGGCGAACGCGGCCGCCAGGCCCATCTCACCGAGGAACGTGATCCCGACGACGGTCAGTCCGACCAGGGCGATGATGACGGTCGCGCCCGCGAAGACGACGGACGACCCCGCGGTGCCCACGGCGCGGGCGATGGCGTCCTCGACGCTCGCGCCCTCACGCAGCTCGGACCGGAAGCGGGCGAGGATGAACAGGCAGTAGTCGATCCCGACCGCGAGCCCCAGCATGACCGCGAGGATCGGCGTGAGCGAGCCGATCGGGGCGATCGCCGAGAAGCCCAGCACACCGAGGATGCCGACACCCACACCGACGAGCGCGCCGAGCATGTTCGCGCCCGCGGCCACGAGCGATCCATAGGTGATCAAGAGGACGATGAACGCCAGCGCGGCGCCGACGATCTCGCTCGGGCCCATGATCTCCGGCACGCCCGACTCGAGGCTCCCGCCGACCTCCGCGGTGAGACCGTCGGCGCCCAGGCCGGCAGCGACGTCCGCGACCTCCTCGGAGACCCGTTCGGCGTCCGCATCGGGGTCGACCTCGAGCGACACCACGGCCGTGCTCAGATCCTGCGAGACGTACGGTCGCGCAGGATCGAACGGGTCGGAGACGGTCAGAACGCCGTCGATCGCCGCGAGCTCGTCCCGGGCGGCGGCGATGTCTGCGCCGATCTCTGGGTCCGTGACATCCGCGTGGTCTCCTGTGCTCACAACGAGCTGCAGCGCCTTCGCGGCGTCATCGTCGGTCGGGAACTCCTCCTCCAGCACCGACATCGCCTTGCTCGAGGGCGTGCCGGGAACGTCGAAGGCGCCGTCGCTGAACTTCATGCCGCTCAGTGCGACGACGGCGAGGGCGACGAGCGCGACGACCCAGCTGAACACCGTGGCCCAGCGATGGCGGGCGCTGAAGCGCCCCAGACGTGACAGCAGACGAGCCATAAGGCCCCTTCCTCAAGACAGGAAATCGGACGATCTCCAGCCTTTCCGCCGCAGCGGCGCGCCACGTCTGCCAGGCGCAGGATCTTCATCTACTGCGAGCGCAGTAGGCGCGGCGACGCGCGCAGTTCTCAGCGCGCGGCGAGATCCCCCGTGGGCTCGCCGTTAGCGAGAGCGAGGAGCTGGTCCAGCTACTCGCGGGTGAAGTTTCCGCTGCTCATCGCGACGGCCTGCCTGAGCGGGATCGCCGCGAACATCCGCATCGCGTCAGAGCCGAGGCCCTCGACCGTGTCGACGCCCTGCGCCGCGCCGGACATGTCGGCCACCAGTGGGCCGACGACCGGGTGCGCCATCATCTCTCCGACGGTCGACGCATCGGTCAGTGGCGTCTCGGCGACGTCACCCGCCAGCTCGACAGATGCCGACAGGCGCAGGTCGCGGCGGGAGGCGCCGACGTGCACGACGTCGGCCCCCGGCTCGAGGACCCACCGCCCCGCCGCCGTGTCCCAGAAGGACAGATCCTCGCGGCGGAGGTCGACGTCAATGGTCGCGGACTCGCCGGGTTCCAGCTCGACGGCGTCGAAGGCGGCGAGCTCGCGGACGGCCCGCCGCACAGTGGCACCGGGAGCGCTCACGTAGAACTGCGCAACCTCGCGGCCCCGACGGGAGCCCGTGTTGGTCACGGTGACGCTCGCCGTGAGTCCGTTCGTCGCGGCGCTCACGCGCAGATCACTGTACGCGAATGAGGTGTACGACAGCCCATGGCCGAAGGGATACCTTGCCCTGCGAGGTGCGTGTGCGGTCGATGAGGTATCCCATGAGGAAGTTCGTGCCCGCGTGCAGGATCTACGAGACGATCGGGAACACGATGAGGAACGCGCCTCCCCACAGCCCGGGCACGCCCAGAACGTCCGTGTAGTAGACGTTGAGGTAGCTCGCCAGCACGGCGTTGAGGAGGAGCGCGCCAGCCGGGCCGATGAGATACCCGAGCCACCGCTCGCGCGCCGAGACCTGTGCCGAGCGCACGCGACTCGTGAACAGCGGAGCGTCGAGCAACCGCGTCCGCATCGGCGTGCGAGTCGTCATTGTCATGGAAAGCCTCTCTGCTTCTTCACCGCTCAGCGCCGAAGCGTAATAGCGCGCGCTAGTGATCGTAGCGGAGGCAGGCATGCACATTGTTAACCTTGTGCGCGTCGTGTAGCTCGCGCTATCGGCGGTGTCGTCGACGACATCGCCGTTCGGGCATGCTCTGCAAGGACGCTCGTGACCAACGGACCAGATCCCGGCCTGTGGCGTCTCACCTAGGTTGCGAAAGTCTCACCTAGCTTGAGAACTGACAGTGGAGGGGCTGACGGGAATCGAACCCGCGCTGTCTGCTTGGGAAGCAGAAGTTCTGCCATTGAACTACAGCCCCGCGCGCGTGGAGCACGCGACTCCGCCAGCATAACAGGGGCTGCGGGCACCCCGGGATCCCCCGACAGCAAGTAGCGTCGGCTTCATGGGACGCGACGACCGGTACACCGAGACCTTCACCTCGGTGCCCGAAGGGCATCAGGGGCCCTATGTCATCCCGCCTCTCGACGAGATGCGGCGTCGCGGGACGCGCACGCCGACTCCGCGGGCCTCCCGACCCCGACGGCGCGGGCGCGGGTGGCTCGTCCTCCCGATCCTCGTCGTGATCGTGGTGGCGGCGTTCGAGACACGGCTCTTCGGGCTGTGGCCGGTCGTCGTGGAGACCGTCGAGACGTGGATCAGCGGCGCGCCGGACGAGCCCGATCCCGTCGTGCCGTCCGCGGATGCCGATGCCGATGCCGATTCCGATTCCGAGCCATCGGCCCCGCCCGCGCCGCAGCCATCCGAGTTCCCTCCCGTCGACGCGGCCCGGCTCGCGGCCATCCTGGATGCCTCCGAGGCGCACGTGGGCGAGGGGTTCGTCGCGTACGCGGAGATCCTCGCGCCGGACACGCCGGAGGCCGATGTGCCCGCCGACGCCGCCGCGCACCTCGTCACGTTGAGCGCGCGGCAGCCCGCGACCGCGTACGAGTACGTCGGCGACAACCAGACGGTCATCGTCGACCCCGAGGGGCGCCCCGTCGAGACCGGCGACGTGCTCCTCGTCTCGCTCGCCGTGCCCGATCCTGAGAGCTTCGAGTCGTACTACGACCTCGCCGGCATCGACTCCGCGCGGTTCGACGTCGTCGAGCTCGAGGTCGTCGGCCTCTACGACCTCGCGCAGGACGTGACCCTCGGCGAGCTGAGGCTCGACGGCGACGAGCCCGTCCTGCCCGTGAGCGTCCGGAACTCCGCCGACGTGCCGATGGAGTACGCGATCGACATCACGGCCCTGAACCCCGACGGATCGGAGGCGGCGACGTCGATCGCGTGGTCCGCCGACATCGCGCCGGGCGAGACGGGCGCGGCCGACGTCACGCTGTACGGGGCGGTCCCGGATGGCGTCACGTTCCGCATCGACAGCGTCTCGCGCTACGCGCACTGAGGCGGATGGCCGCCGCCGACTACGCTGGCACCGTGCTGCTCTCGGATCGCGACATCAAGGCCCAGCTCGACGCCGACCGCATCAGGCTCGACCCGCTCGATCTCGCGATGGTGCAGCCCTCGAGCGTCGACGTGCGCCTCGACCGGTACTTCCGTCTCTTCGACAACCACAAGTACCCCTTCATCGACCCCGCCGAGGACCAGCCCGAGCTCACCCGCCTCATCGAGGTCAAGCCCGACGAGCCGTTCATCCTGCACCCCGGCGAGTTCGCGCTCGGCGCGACGTTCGAGCAGGTCACGCTCCCGGATGACATCGCGGCCCGCCTCGAGGGCAAGTCGTCGCTCGGCCGCCTCGGCCTCATCACCCACTCGACGGCGGGCTTCATCGACCCGGGCTTCACCGGTCATGTCACGCTCGAGCTCGCGAATGTCGCGACGCTGCCGATCAAGCTGTGGCCGGGCATGAAGATCGGCCAGCTCTGCTTCTTCCAGCTGACCTCGGCGGCCGAGAACGCCTACGGCTCGGGCCCCTACGGCAACCGCTACCAGGGGCAGCGCGGGCCGACCGCCTCCCGCTCGTTCCAGAACTTCCACCGGACGGACGTGTCGGTGAGCGACGCGGGCGCGAGCGGAGCCTGACCTACAGCCGCTTCAGATGCACCGCCGCCATCGCGAGCGCGGCGATCGACTCGCCGTCTGAGATCTCCCCGGACACGGACATCCGCAGCGCCTCGTCGAGCGGCACCCACCGCGAGGCGGTGATGCCCTCCTCGGCCTGATGCGCGGCCGCGTCGTGAGCGGACGTGAGCCCGCGGGCGAGGAACACCGTCTCGGGGGCGACGCAGATGCCGTTGAGCGCGTTCATCCGCCCCACCTCGATCCACTCGGCCGCCTCGAGCCCGCTCTCCTCGAGCAGCTCTCGACGCGCGGCCTGCTCGGCGGGCTCGCCATCGCTGCCGCCCGCGACGACCTCCCACGATCGTCCGATCGTGTAGCGGTCGACCTCGACGAGCAGCACGCGGTCCTCCTCGTCGAGCGCGACGACGAAGACCGCCGGATGCCGCAGCTCGACGACGCCGTAGATGCCCTCCCCGCCGTCCGGCCGGGCGACGTCGTCCTCCCGCACGCGGATCCACGGATTCTCGTACACGGTGCGCGTGCGCTTCGTCTGCCAGGCCATGGCCCCATCGTAGGAAGGCGCCCCGCATGTCGCCGATCGGTGCCAGGATCGACTCTCGTGGCATCACTGGGTGAGATCGTCGCGCCGCGGCGGATGGGGCGCGACTTCCGATGGCTCCTCGCGTCGTCGTGGACGAGCAACATCGGCGACGGCATCGCGCTCGCGGCAGGGCCGCTGCTCGTCGCGTCGCTGACCGACTCCCCGTTCCTCGTGGCCTCGGCGGCACTGCTGCAGTACCTGCCGTGGCTGCTGTTCGGACTGCACGCCGGCGCGATCGCCGACCGATTCGACCGCCGCACGCTCGTCATGATCGCGAACGCGCTCCGCGCGCTGGTCGTGGCGATGCTCTGCGTGTTCATCGTCACCGGCGCGGTGAACATCGGGATCGTGCTCGTCACGATGTTCGCCTACGGGGTCGCCGAGGTCTTTGCCGACTCCGCGAGCAGCACGCTGCTGCCGATGCTCGTCGACCACGACGACCTCGGCATCGGCAACGCGCGCATGCAGGGCGGCTACCTCGTCGCGAACCAGTTCGCGGGGCCGCCCCTCGGCGCCTTCCTCTTCGCCGCCGGCTCCGCCTGGCCGTTCGCCGCGCAGATCGTCTGCGTCCTGCTCGCGATCCTCCTCGTCTCGCGCATCGCCCTCCCGCCGCTCCCGCCGCGCGAGGGCGGCCATCCGCCCGTCCGCCGCGACATCGCGGAGGGCCTGCGCTGGACGTGGCGCAACCCGCCCATGCGCACGCTCGCGATCGTCATCCTCGTCTTCAACATCACGTGGGCGGCGCCGTGGGGCGTGCTCGTCCTCTACGCGACCGAGCACCTGCACATGGGCGCCGTCGGCTACGGGATGCTCACGACCGCATCCGCCGCGGGCGGTCTGCTCTCGACGATGGCGTTCGGATGGCTCGAGCGGCATGTCTCGTTCGCCACGCTCATGCGCGTGTGCCTGTCGCTCGAGGTGGTCATGCACCTCGCCTTCGCGCTCACGACCGAGGGATGGCTCGCGCTCGTCATCATGGGAGTGTTCGGCGCGTACGCGTTCGTGTGGGGCACGATCTCGACGACGGTGCGCCAGCGGGTGGTGCCGAACGAGCTCCAGGGCCGCGCGAGCTCGCTGAACATGGTGTGCGTGTTCGGCGGGATGGTCGTGGGTCAGGCGCTCGGCGGCGTGATCGCGCAGCTGTGGGGCCTCACCGCCCCGTGGTGGTTCGCGTTCGGCGGCGCCGGCATCACGCTGCTGCTCGTCTGGCGGCAGCTCGGCCACATCGCCGCCGCGAAGCGCGCGCCGGCGTGATCGCACGGCGGGCGCCGGGCGGACCGTCAGGAGACTGCGGCACGCTGAGGGCGTGAGCAGGCGCCGGAGGAGCACGACGCAGGCCGCCGCGGTCGTCGTGAGCGGCCTCGTGGGTGCGGGCGTGCTCGTCGGGCTGATCGCCCTGGCCGTGCGGCCCGCGGAGCCCACTCGGCCCGCACCCACCTCGGCCGCCGCGCTCGCGACGCCGTCGTCGGACGGCGCCACGGTCGACGCCGAGTGGCTCGCGGCGACGGCCGCGGCGCAGGGGATCCCCGCGCGCGCGCTCGCGGCATACGGGGCGGCCGACCTCGGCGCGCGGGCGACCTACGGCTGCGCGGTCGGATGGAACACGCTCGCCGGCATCGGATGGGTCGAGAGCCGGCACGGGGCCCTCGAGGGCGGAGCCGTGGACGGCGACGGCGTCGCCCGCCCGGCGATCATCGGCATCCCTCTCGACGGCACGAACCGCACCATGGCCATCCCCGACACCGACGGCGGCGCTCTCGACGGGGACGCGGTCTGGGATCGCGCGGTCGGGCCCCTGCAGTTCATCCCGGAGACCTGGGCCATCTGGGCCGTCGACGCCGACGGCGACGGCCGCACGGACCCGCACGACATCGACGACGCCGCGGCGACGGCCGCGCGCTACCTCTGCCAGGCGCACGGGACGCTCGATTCGCCCGAGGCCTGGATCGGCGCCATCCGCTCGTACAACGACACCGACGACTACCAGCGGCAGGTCGCGGAGACCGCGACGCGGTATGCCGAAGGCGGATGAGCCCGATGTCGCCCGCTCGCGCTAAGGTCGCGCCGTGATGCGCGACTCCCTGCCGCCTCCTCCGTCGCGTCGCCCCGACGTCGAGGACGACTTCGCCGAGGGCCCCGATCCCGCCCTCTGGATCGCGCACTACCTGCCGCACTGGACGACGCCCGACCGCTCCGCGGCGCGGTTCGACGTCGCCGCGGATGGCCTGCGCCTCCGGATCGATGAGGACCAGCTCGACTGGCGCCCCGAGGACGCGCCGTTGCGCGTCTCGAATCTGCAGACCGGGGTCTTCTCGGGGCCGCTCGGGTCGACGCGCGGCACGCATCGGCATCGCCCCGATGGCCTGACGGTTCGAACCGAGACACCGGCGCGCCTGCTGTGGGCGCCGCGCTCGGGCCGCGTCGACATCACCGTGAGCGCGAGCGCGGATGAGGGCGCGATGCTCGCCGCGTGGCTCGTCGGGACGGAGCATGAGCGCGCAGAGGACGCGGGCGAGATCTGCATCTTCGAGATCGACGCGGAGGCTGTGGAGTCATCGACCGTCGCCCGCACGGGCATCAAGGCCCACGGCGACCCGGGGCTGCGCACCGACATGGCCGAGGTGACGCTGCCGTTCGACGCCGCGAGACCGCACACGTGGACCGCGATCTGGGGCGCGGGCGAGACCGTCATCGGATGCGAGGGCATGGTCGTGCGCCGGATCCCGCAGGCCCCCGACTGCCCCCTGTTCCTGCTCGTCGACCTGTTCGAGGTCGGCGGGCGCCGCGGCTCCTTCCCGAAGACGGCGCGGCTGCACCGCGTGCGCGGCTGGAGCGGCGCGTGACTCAGCTGGCGACGTCGCCGTCGACGTAGACCCAGCGGCCGCCGCGGCGCGCGAAACGGGAGCGCTCCTCGAGCCGGCCGGGGCCATCCGCCGTCGTGAAGTGCGCGACGAACGCGACCTCGTCGCCCGCGGCCTCGAGGATCTCGAGGCGCGTCCACGTCGTGCTGTCGTCGAGCGCGAGGTCGGCGGGGCGCGTGCGCGGGTGCCAGGTGCGCGCGAGGTAGTCGACATCGCCCTTCGCGAAGGCGCTGTACCGCGAGCGCATGAGCTCTTCCGGGGTCTCCGCGAGGCGCGCGCCGGAGTGGAGGGCGCCGCAGCACGACGGATACGGCCGCCCGCTCCCGCACGGGCAGGTCTCGGCGAAGCTCATGACTCGAGCCTACGGTCCGGGGCCGAGACCGCCCGTGTGCAGGGAGAACGCGTCACGACGCGTCGCGGTGGCCGTGGTGGAAGCCGCGCGCGCCGAAGCGGTGGGGCCCGAAGCCGTGGCCGTGCGGGCCGAAGCCGTGGCCGTGCGGGCCGTGGCCGTGTCGGCCGCGGGGACGCGTGCGGCGGGGCAGGGGCTTGCCCTCCTCCCAGCCGAGCTCGCGCGCGATGGCCTCGAGTGAGGCGAGGGTCGTGGCGAAGTCCTCGGGAGAGACCGCGGCGGCGACGTGCTCGCGCACGGCGGCGACCCGGGGCGCGAGCCGATCGAGCGTCGTGCGCCCCTCGTCGGTCAGGGTCCACTCCCCGTCGACGAGCTCGACCCATCCGTGCTCGGCGAGCATCGTGACGCGGTGGGGCTTGCGGGCGAGTCGGTCGTGCAGACCTGGCGCGTCGACCGTGCCCGCGAGCGCGTTCAGCAGCCGCCAGTCGCGGTGGTCGATGCCCTCGCTCTCGAGCGCGGCGTCGATCTGCTGGGAGAGCAGGGAGTCGACGGCCTTCAGCCAGAAGCCGAGGGGGCGTCCGTCGTCGTGCGGGGTGCGGTGTGTGGTGTCGGTGTTCATGGAGGTCTCCAAATCAATGTCATCGTGCATGTATATGCAGGATGACATGCATCGGATCTCCATGTCAAGTGTCATGTACTTTAGAGGGGTGGCAGAGCCGACCGATCCCGCAGCCCGCATCGCCGCCGCCCTCGCGCGGCTGCGGCTCGGGCGCCGCGGCGGGGAGGGGCCGTTCGAGCACGGGCATCCGCTTCACGGCGGCCCATTCGGAGGCCCCCACGCCGGGCCGCACGGCGGTCCGCTCGGTGCGCACCATGGGCACGGCGGTCCGCACGGCGATCACCCGCGCGGTCCGTTCGGGCGCTCGATCGCACGTCTGCGGCTGCTGGAGATCCTCGCCACGGCGGATGGTCCGCTGTCGGTCGGGCAGATCGGCGAGCGCCTCGGCGTCGATCAGCCGCGCGCGAGCCGGCTCGTGCAGGCCGTCGTGGAATCGGGGCATGCTCGTCGGGAGGCCGATCCTGCCGATGCACGTCGGACGCTCATCGCGCTCACCGACGAGGGCCGCGCGATCGCGGCGCGCACACACGGCGCGCGCACGGAGGCCGTCGAGCAGGCGCTGGCTGGCTTCACCGCCGAGGAGCGCGCGCAGCTCGCCGACCTCCTCGGCCGCTTCGCCGACGCGTGGCCCGACCCGCGCCGTCCGCAGGGCTGAGCCGGCGCGGGCTCCGCTGGCACGCGATCCGCCGCTCCCGCTCGGATGAGAATCTCCTGCGCTCTGGTCCCGCGGAGGGCTACCGTGTGCGCATGGCATACGACGACGAGCTCGCCGACCGGATCCGGGCGTTCGTCCCCGCTGACGCGGTCGAGATCCGGATGTTCGGCGGACTCTGCTGGACGCTTCGCGGGCACATGGTCGCGGGCATCACGCGCGACGAGCTCATGATCCCCGTCGGGCGAGACGGGATGGCCGACGCGCTCGCGCGGGGAGCGCATGAGATGCAGATGGGGACGCGCACGATGACGGGGTTCGCAGGGGTGCGGTCGCCGACGGACGAGCAGCTCGACGAGTGGATCCGCGAGTCCGTCGCGCGCACACTCGCCCTGCCTCCCAAGGAGAAGAAGGCGCCCCGCTGACGCGGAGAGGCCGGGCCGCCCGGAGGGGCGACCCGGCCTCGGTGTCGTGCCGTCGTCAGGACCCGGCGTTGACCTCGATGGTCATCGTGCCCTCGCGGCGGTCAGCGCCCACGACCTGGATGGTCGTGCCCGTGCCGCCGACGATGACCGAGTTCTGCGGGTTGGCCTCGTCGTAGTAGGCGTACGGGTCGGAGTCGTCGAAGAGCGACACCGGCTTCTGCTTCTTGAGCTCGAGGGTGGTCATGCCCTCCTCGGTCTCGCGGTGCAGCGACAGCTTGTCGGTCTTGTCGAGCCCGAACGTCGCGTCGAACGTCTGGATGCGGTTGCGCGCGATCGTCCCGTCCGTCCAGGTCAGCGCCTGCGGACGCGCGTCGACCGGCAGGGCCTGGCCGCCGCCCGGGTGCGCCGAGGTGTTGTTGTCCTCGTAGAGCCCGTTCACGTACCAGATGAGCAGGCCGTCCTGGAACGGGAAGTGCTCGACCTGGTTCGGGTTGGTCTGCGACCAGCCGAAGTTGTACGGGCCCTCGGCGAGCGTCGCGTCGTAGCCGCCGTACACGCGGTTCTCCGCGATGTAGCGGTGGTCGTACTGCACGGTGTACCCGCCGTCCTCGATGAGCTCGAAGCCGGCGCGCTCCCAGTCCGCTGCGCCGTCCTCGACGTCGGTCGACAGCGCGTCGCCCACGGCGATGTCGTCGACCTTGAAGCCGGGGTTGTTGACCGCGCCGTCGGTGACGTACCGGAAGCGGATCTGCGCGGTCTGCCCCGCGTAGGCCCCCAGGTCGGCGGTGAGGGCCGTCCAGCCCTCGGTCGCGCCCGTGATGCCGTTGCCGAGGTTCGCCCCGTTCGGGTCCTCGGTCGTCGAGTGGTCGGTCGCGAGCGGCGTCCAGCTGGCCCCTGCGTCGGTCGAGATCTCGGCGTACGCGTAGTCCCAGTCGGCTTCGATGTCGTAGTCGACCTGCGCGGTCAGCGCGGCGCCTGCCGGAACCTCGAACGCAGGGCTCGTGACGGTGCTGTCGAGCCCTGCCCCGCTGCCCGAGAAGAAGTACTTCGTGCCGGATGCCGCGGGCCCGGTCTCGACGAACTGCTCGCCGGGAGGCAGGTTGACGATGACGGCCTGCGGGCGCGTCGTCGCGTGGAAGGCCGGTCCGAGGTCGACGGTCGCCGACTCGCCCGCCTCGACCGTCTCGTAGTCGAGCCAGCCGAGGAACAGCTTCTCGGTCGCGCCCATGTGGTTCGGGGTCGTGCCGATCGTGCCCTCGCCGTGCCCGAGCCACGAGCCCGAGCTCATCAGCGTCCAGAAGGCGGTGCCGTTGTCGCCGCCGTCGGTGTCGTAGTAGTCGGGAAGGCCCAGGTCGTGCCCGAACTCATGGGCGAAGACGCCGAGTCCGCCGTTCTCGGGCTCGGTCGTGTAGTCGCGGATCCAGATGTCCGTGCCGCCGATGCGGACGCCGCCCGCCTTCGGGTGGTCGGCCGGTCCGTCGACGCCGAGACCCGCCTGGTTCGCCGCCCAGCGGTGCGACCAGATCGCCCACTCGGGGGCGCCCGCCTCCTCGCCCTCGCCGGCGTGGATCGCCTGGAAGTGGTCGATGTAGCCGTCGGGCTCGTTCGTGATGCCGTCGCCGTCGAGGTCGTACCGGTCCCACACGTCGAACGTCTGGAGGTACGCCACGATCTCGTCGTGCGTCTTGCCCTGCGCGAGCTGATCGGCGTACCAGGCGTCCGCGGAGTCCTGGATGAAGCGCGTCATGTCGTCCTGCGACTCGGTCTGCCCGTACGACGCCTCCGCGTACGGCACGGTGACCCAGTCGGACACGTCGCCCTGCAGGTCGAAGCGGCCGGACGACATCTCGTCGTAGACGCCGCGGAACGACTCCCCGCCCTGGTCCTCGAGGCCCGTGAAGAACATCTCCAGGAAGTGCTCGCGCGAGAAGTCCTCTTCCCAGTAGGTCGAGTTGTCGTCGGCGGCGGGTTCCGGGATCTCGTTGTGCAGCGGACCCGCGGCCGGGGCCTCGGGGAACCGCTCGTCCGGGGTGTCGCCGAACTCCACGAGGATCGAGAACAGCTGGGCCGTCTCCTCGACGCCGTACTCCACCCAGTCATCGGGGGCGATCTCCACGACGCGGGTCTTGTTCTTCCCCTTGCCGCGCTCGGTGACCTCGGCCTGGCCCGTCGCGACCAGCTCGGCCGCCCGCATCTTCTCCGCCGTGCGCTTCTCGGCGAGCGGATCGGGGCGGTCGTCCTGCTGTGCGGGGACGGTCGGGTCGAGCGGCGGAGCCGTGTCGGTGTCGCTCGGTGCCGCGGTGGCGGCCGTCGGTGCGAGCGCCCCGGCGAGCAGGATCGCTGCTCCCAGTGCGCATGCGGTGCGTGACTTCACTCTTCCTCCAGGTTTCACGCGTCGACCGCGAGGTCGGCGCCCGGATGTCTGCGACACGGCGTCGTCGCCGTGCGCAGACGGATGAACCCAACCTAGAGACCCAGGTGTTTCACAGAAATGACATTCTGTCGAACCGCGATGGGGAGTTCTGCCCATGAGGTGCCCATCTGGTGCGTCGTTCCGCACATCCACGCGGATGCGGACGATCGGTCGGATGGCCCGGACGCGCGGTCGGGCGGCCAGCGCCGGGCTCCGCGACGCTGGAGGGCATGACGAACACCGCCTCGCTTCCGACCGTCGACGAACGCCTCTCACCTCCGCGCGAGCGCCTCCGCTACGGCGCGCTCGTGACGATGATGGTCATGAGCTTCGTGCTGGTGACCGCGGAGTTCCTTCCGAACGGCGTGCTCACCGAGTTCGCGCGCGACCTCGGTGTGACGGCGGGGCAGGCGGGGCAGGCGGTCACCGTGACCGCCCTCGTCGGATTCCTCGTCGCCCCGACGATCGGCCTCCTCGTGCCGCGTCTCGACCGCAGGGACCTGCTCGTGTGGCTCGCGGTGGCGGCCGCCGTGTCGAACCTGCTCGTCGCGCTCGCGCCGTCACTCGGCATCGTGCTCGCGTCGCGGGTCCTGCTCGGCGCGGCGCTCAGCGGGTTCTGGTCGATGTCGCTCACGGTGGCGTCGCGCATCGCCGGCCCGGAGCGGCTCGGGCGCGCGGTCATGTTCACGACCGCCGGGACGTCGCTGGCGACAGTGCTCGGAGTTCCGCTCGGCGTGCTCCTCAGCACGTTCGCCGACTGGCGCGCCGTCTTCGCGGGCGCCGCCGTCGTCACGGCCGCCGTCGCCGTCGCGCTCCGCGTGCTCCTGCCGAAGGTGCCGGCGCAGAGCGCAGCGAGCCTCGCCATCCTCGGCAGCACGCTCCGCCGACCCGGGATCGCACTGGGCCTCGCCGGCCACGTGCTCACGGTCCTCGGCCACTTCACCGCGTACACCTACATCCGGCTCGCGCTGGAGCGGATCACGGAGGGACCCCAGCGCACGCCGCTCGACGAGGGGGCGATCGTGCTCCTCCTCGCCCTCTTCGGCGTCGGCGGGCTCGTCGGCAACGTCGTCACCGGCGTGATCGTCGACCGCCACCTGGGCCTGCTCTCGGCTGCCGTGCCGGTGCTCGTCGGCGCGCCGATCGTCGCGGTCATCCTGTGGCCGACCTCGCTCGCGGTCGTCGGCGTCGCCGTGGTCGTGTGGGGTGTCGCGTTCTCGGCGTGGCTCATCGTGCTGAACGCCTGGATCGGCCGCCGCCTGCCCGACCGCCTCGAGGCCGGCGGAGGCCTGGTCGTCGCGGGATTCCAGCTCGCGATCATGCTCGCGGCCGGCATCGGCGGGGTGCTCGTCGACGCCGCGGGGGTCGACGCGGCCTACATCACGGGAGCCGTCGCGGTCGCCCTCGGCGCCGTGCTGTTCGGTCTCGCCGGTCGCCGGTAGGGCCGGTCGCGGCTACGCGCGGACGAGCGCTCGCGCACGCCACGCCGACGGCGTGACGCCCGTGTGGCGTCGGAATGCGCGGCTGAAGCCCTCGTCCGACGCGTAGCCGAGGCGGCGGGAGACCTCGGAGACCCCGGCACCGCCCGCGAGCAGGTCCTGCGCGGCCGCCATGCGCACCTCCGTCAGGTATCCGAGCGGCGACCGTCCGACGACCGAGCGGAACCGCTCGGCGAAGACCGAGCGAGACATGGCCGCGATCGCGGCCATCCGCTCGACCGTCCAGTCGCGCCCGGGCTCCGCGTGGATGGCCTCGATCACGCGCGCGAGGAACGGGTCGGCGGTGCGCGCGGGCCATCCGTCGGGCGCGCAGCCGGCGACGGCCCACGCGCGCAGCGTCGCGAGAGCGAGCGTCGTCGCCATGAGGCGGCAGATCACGGGAGTCGCCCCGGCGTACGGGCTCGTCACCGCGGGGAGGCCGAGGTGGGCTGCGAGCGCCGCGGCGGCGGGCTCGATGCGCGAGAACCCGCTGACCGAGACGAGATCCGGCACGATCGCGAGCTGCCGCTGGACGGACTCGGATGCGCTCAGCCGCGAGACGATCACGAAGGCTCCGTCGCCGCGGATCCGCATCGGCTCGCGGCCCAGGGAGAGAAGCGTGTCGCCCGCGACGAGCTCGGTCGGCGGCGCTCCGTCGCGCGCGCCGCAGTCGTAGGCGCGCGGCGGCAGGGCCAGTGCCCCCTCGAGCACGTACACGAGCGCGGCGTCGCCCGCGCCGAGAGCGATCTCCCGCTCGATGCGGAGCCGGTCGGTGCTGCGCACCTCCCACTCGAGCGACGACAGCAGGCGCTCGAGCGCATCGCCGTCGCGCAGTGCGGGGAGCGGGGTCAGCAGCGTCACACCGGCGTGAACCGCCGTCGGCGCGCCCCTATTCCGTCTGCGTCAGAGGAGACCGTGCCGCGCGAAGGCCTTCGCGAGGCCGTCCTCGTCGATCGGAGCGGTCACCTCGTCGGCCGCCTCCTTCGCCTGCAGCGTGCCGTTGCCCATCGCGATGCCGACACCCGCGAGCTCGAGCATCTCGAGATCGTTGTTGTTGTCGCCGATCGCGATCGCATCGGCGAGGTCCATCCCGATCCGATCGACCAGCTCGCGGATCGCGCTGCCCTTCGTCACCGCGGGCATCGACACCTCGCCGCTCGCCGTGCCCATGCCGGGGATCGTGCCCGTGATGACCGTGAACTCGGCGCCCACGGCACGCTGCACGGCGTCGTAGGCCCCGAGGTCGTCGCCCGAGAACACGGCCTTCGCCGTGCGATCGTGGCGCAGCGGCGGGATCTCGCCGAGGTACCGGCCGAGCCCGCGATCCGAGACGCCCTCGCCATCCGAGACGCCGAGCTGACGGCGCAGGTGCCGCTGCATGCCCGTGGTGGCATAGAAGTACTCGCGCCCCTGGAGCACGTAGTCCAGGCCGAGCGCGTCGAACTCCTCGCGCAGCCTCCGGCAGGACGCCTCGGGCATGAGGCGCTCGATGATCCACTCGCCGTCGTACTCGACGAACGCGCCGGCGCCCGCGACGATGCCGTCGAACCCGATGTCGGTCACCTGCACGTCGACCTCGTACGGCGTCCGCCCCGTCGCGAGCAGCACGAGGTGGCCGTTGGCGCGAGCGCGGCGGATGGCATCGGGCGTCGAGGGCGGGATGGTCCCGTCGTGGTCGAGGATCGTCCCGTCGATGTCGAGGAACACGATGCGACGGCGGGCGGTGCGGGGCATGCTCCCGACGCTACCCGCCCCTGATCACCGCGCGGCCTTCACGGGCAGCAGCAGGAGGAATCCGAGCAGGAGGACGAGCACGAGGCCGAGGATGCCGAACGTCGTCTGGTGCGTGACGGTGATGAGGAGCGCCCACGCGGCCGAGGCCATCCAGCTCGCGGCGCGCCCCGTCGTCGCGTAGAGGCCGAAGATCTCGCCCTCGCGGCCCGCGGGCGTGACCCGGGCGAGGAACGACCTCGACGCCGCCTGGGCCGGTCCGACGAACACGCACAGGATGAGCCCGCCGATCCAGAACACGGTGCGCCCGGCATCGGCGAGTGCGAAGACCGCGAGCCCCGCGAGGGTCATCGCGCCGAGCGAGAAGAGGATGATGCGCTTGGGCCCGAACCGGTCGTCGAGGCGACCCGAGATGATCGTCGAGACGCCCGCGATGACGTTCGCGGCGACGCCGAAGATCATGAGCTCGAGCGTGCCGAAGCCGAAGACGCTCGCCGCGATCACCGCGCCGAACGTGAACACCCCGGCGAGGCCGTCGCGGAAGACCGCGCTCGCGAGGAGGAACCAGAAGGTCGGGCGCGTGGCGGGGGAGCGGTAGAGGCCGGCGACATCCTTCACGAGCAGCGCGTACGACTGCACGAAGCCCACGCGGCGCTCGGGGCGCCCGAGCGAGGGCTCGGGCACCTTCACGAAGATCGGGATGGCGAACGCGATCGTCCACAGGGCGCAGCCGACCGCGATGACGCGGAACGGGAGGCCGCCCTCCGACGAGAGCCCGAACCAGTTGCCCAGGTAGAAGACGATGACGAGGGCGAGGGCGACGATGCCGCCGAGGTACCCGAACCCCCAGCCGAGGCCCGAGATGCGCCCGATCGTCTTCGGCGTCGCGATGCCGACGAGGATGGCGTTGGAGTTGACGGCCGCGATCTCGCCGAACACCATGCCCGCTGAGATCAGCGCGACGCCCAGCCAGAACAGGGTCGGGGTGGGCTCGACGAACCACAGGCCGAGCATGCAGACGATGAGCGCCCCCGTGCCGATCCCGAGCCACAGCTTCTGCCGGCCCGCGGCATCCGCCTGCTGCCCGAGAACCGGGGCGAGCAGGAGGATGAGGAGGCCCGCGACCGTGGTGCCCCATCCGAGGCCCGACGCGAGGTCGGCGAGAGCCGCGACCTTGGCCGGGTCGTCGTCGCCGCGCGCCGCGATGTCGGGCGGAAGGAAGGCGTCCGTCGTCAGGTAGAGGGCCGTGAAGATGAACGTGAGGATGACCGTGTTGAACGGCTGGGTCGCCCAGTCCCAGAGCGCCCAGGCGAAGACGGTGCCGCGCGATGCGGGAGCGCGCTGAGGGAGCTCGAGCCCCATCACGGTCAGCGCGGCGGTGTCGGCGGCCGCGGGCGGTGCGGAGGGGCGGGCGGGCTCGGGCATGTCGGTCACGCTAGGCCTCCTCGGTGAACGCGCGGTGGCGCGCCGTCGCGCCGCGCTCGAGACGAGTCTCCACCACATCGCGGAGGACGTCGAAGGCCCGTTCCGCGCGCCGCTCGTCGCCTGTGCTGATGAGGTCGACCATGAGGCCGCGCAGCGACGCGAGGACGAGGGTCGCGAGCGGCTCGGCCTCCTCCTGCGGGCAGCCCGCCCGTGTGAGCCCCGCGGCGAGCAGGTCGACGCGCTCGCCGACCGACCGGACGACCGCCTCGCGCAGGGCGCCGTCCGCGTGCGCTGCCGCGACGGCGATCTCGAGGAAGGCGGTCGACAGGGCTCGGCCCCGCGAAGACCGCGCCCTCTCCCAGAGGGCGGCGAGCGGATCGGGATGGCCGTCGGGGATCTGCGGTGCGGCCAGCGCGGCGCCGAGGATCGACTCGACGACCTCGGCGACTAGCTGCTCTCTGCTCCCGAAGTGGTGCAGCAGCGTGGCGTGGCTGACGCCGACGTGCTCGCTGAGGCGGCGAAGGGACAGCCCGGAGAGTCCGTGCGCGAGCACCGCTTCGGTCGCTGCCTGCAGCACCTCTCCGCGGCGGTGCTCGAAGCGGCGTCGGCGCCCGTCGTCGTCCGTCATGGACCCAGGGTAGACAGCGCGACACCCGCCTGGCAGATTGATCTACCAATTGGTAGATCAATCCAGAAAGGGAAGCCATGGGGGGACGCACGACGTCATTCAGGAGGAGAGTTCGCGCGGCGGCGATCGCGATCGCGCTCGCCGCGGGGTCGCTGGCGGCAGCGGGGCCGGCGGCCGCGATCGTTCCCGCGGTCGAGATCGGGCCGCCTCCGACGCAGCAGACGATCGAGGCGGCGCGGGGTCCGTTCGGGGTCGCGGAGGAGCGCGTGCCGGGCTACGCCGTGCGCGGCTTCGGCGGCGGCACGATCTACTTCCCCTCCGGCCAGCAGGGCGTCGCATTCGGCGCCGTGGCCATCTCGCCGGGGTACACGGCCTCGCAGTCGAGCATCGCCTGGCTCGGGCCGCGGATCGCCTCGCAGGGGTTCGTCGTCTTCACGATCGACACGCTCGGGCGCTATGACCAGCCGGGCCAGCGGGGCGACCAGCTCCTCGCCGCGCTGGACTACCTCGTCTCCTCGAGCGACGTCCGCGACATCGTCGACCCGAACCGGCTCGCCGTCATGGGGCACTCGATGGGAGGCGGCGGCGCCTTCGAGGCGGCCAAGGACGATCCGTCGCTCCAGGCCGCGATCGCGATGACCCCGTGGGACGCGGACAAGACGTTCCCCGAGGTGTCGACCCCGACGCTGGTGTTCGGCGCGGAGCGTGACACGGTCGCTCCCGTCGCTCGTCACGCCATCCCGCTGTACGAGGGGCTGCCCGCCGATCTGCCGCGCGCCTATCTGGAGCTGCGCGGGGCGTCGCACTTCGCGCCCAACACGTCGAACACGACGATCGCGGCGCAGTCGATCGCCTGGCTGAAGCTGTTCGTCGATGACGACCCGCGCTACAGCCCCTTCGTGTGCCCGGGCCCTGCGGTGGGCATCACCCTGAGCGACGCCCGCTCCACCTGCCCCTTCTGACCGGCGCCGGGCCCTGCCGCCGGGCCCCGCCGCCCCGTGCCGCCCCCGTTGCCGCCCGTTCTGCCGCCCGTTCTCCCGCTGAGACTAGTGTCCGGCGTCGAGACCTGTGTTCCCGACACCGGTCTCGACGACCGGCGCTAGTCTCGAGAGTGCGGGGTGAAGTTGAGTCGGGCTGTATCAAGTTTCTTGACTTCCCCCGGCTGTCGCCGTACGCTTGAGTCAGCGCGACTCAAGATCGCGCGCAGACTTCAGGCAGCGACAGAAGGAGAAGCAACATGGCACGTGCTGTGGGTATCGACCTCGGGACGACCAACTCGGTCGTCTCGGTCCTCGAGGGCGGCGAGCCGAAGGTCATCGCCAACGCCGAGGGCTTCCGCACGACCCCGTCGGTCGTCGCGTTCACCAAGGACGGCGAGGTGCTCGTCGGCGAGACCGCGAAGCGCCAGGCCGTCACCAACGTCGACCGCACGCTCGCGTCGGTCAAGCGCCACATGGGCACCGACTGGACGTTCAAGGTGGACGACAAGTCGTACACGCCGCAGGAGATCTCGGCGCGCATCCTCCAGAAGCTGAAGCGCGACGCCGAGCAGTACCTGGGCGACACGGTGACCGACGCCGTCATCACCGTGCCCGCGTACTTCAACGACGCCGAGCGCCAGGCCACGAAGGAGGCCGGCGAGATCGCGGGCCTCAACGTCCTGCGCATCATCAACGAGCCCACGGCCGCCGCCCTCGCATACGGCCTCGACAAGGGCAAGGAGGACGAGCTCATCCTCGTCTTCGACCTCGGCGGCGGAACCTTCGACGTCTCGCTGCTCGAGGTGGGGAAGGACGACGACTTCTCGACCATCCAGGTGCGTGCCACGGCGGGCGACAACCGCCTCGGCGGCGACGACTGGGACCAGCGCCTCGTCGACTACCTCATCAAGCAGTTCAAGGACTCCACGGGCGTCGACGTCTCGAACGACAAGATCGCCCTGCAGCGCCTCAAGGAGGCCGCGGAGCAGGCGAAGAAGGAGCTCTCGAGCTCGACGTCGACGAGCGTCAACCTGCCGTACCTGTCGCTCACGGAGAACGGCCCCGTGTCGCTGTCCGAGACGATCTCGCGCGCGAAGTTCGAGGACCTCACGAAGGACCTCCTCGAGCGCACGAAGAAGCCGTTCCAGGACGTCATCCGCGAGGCGGGCATCAAGGTCTCGGACATCGCGCACGTCGTGCTCGTCGGCGGCTCGACCCGCATGCCCGCGGTCAGCGAGCTCGTGAAGAGCGAGACGAGCCAGGAGCCCAACAAGGGCGTCAACCCGGACGAGGTCGTCGCCGTCGGCGCTGCCATCCAGGCGGGTGTGCTGAAGGGCGAGCGCAAGGACGTCCTCCTCATCGACGTCACCCCGCTGAGCCTCGGCATCGAGACCAAGGGCGGCGTGATGACCAAGCTCATCGAGCGCAACACGGCCATCCCGACCAAGCGCAGCGAGACCTTCACGACCGCAGACGACAACCAGCCGTCGGTGGCCATCCAGGTCTTCCAGGGCGAGCGCGAGTTCACCCGCGACAACAAGCCGCTCGGCACCTTCGAGCTCACCGGCATCGCGCCGGCGCCCCGCGGCGTGCCGCAGGTCGAGGTCACGTTCGACATCGACGCGAACGGCATCGTGCACGTGTCCGCCAAGGACAAGGGCACGGGCAAGGAGCAGTCGATGACCATCACGGGCGGCTCGTCGCTCTCGAAGGAGGACATCGAGCGGATGGTCCGCGACGCCGAGGAGCACGCGGCCGAGGACAAGAAGCGCCGCGAGGCCGCGGATGTCCGCAACCAGGCCGAGACGCTCGCGTACTCGATCGAGAAGCTCATCTCGGAGAACGACGACAAGCTCCCCGCCGACGTGAAGGACTCGGTCAAGGCCGACGTCGACGCGCTCAAGACCGCGCTCGCGGGCGAGGACGACGACGCCGTGAAGGCCGCGTTCGAGAAGCTCAACGAGAGCCAGACCAAGCTCGGCGAGGCGATCTACCAGCAGGCTCAGGCCGCGCAGGAGCAGGCGCCGCAGGACGCCCCGGCCGGCGAGCAGAGCTCGGCGGATGAGGACGTCATCGACGCCGAGGTCGTGGACGACGAGGACGAGAAGAAGAGCTGATGACGGACAAGGACTTCGAGGAGCCCCAGGGCGAGCAGCCCGACGGCGACGAGGTCCAGCCGGACGCCGAGGGGTCGGAAGCCGCCGCTTCCGACCCCGCGGCGCAGCCGGCTGAGACCGCGGAGGAGGGCGACGGCCTGACGGTCGACGACATCCTCGGCGCCGAGCAGACCGACGAGGCGGCGGAGGCGGAGAAGAGCGACTACGAGACGCAGCTCCTGCACGACCTCAAGCGCCTCCAGGCGGAGTACGCGAACTACCGTCGCCGCACCGAGGAGCAGCGCGAGATCGAGATCTCCCGCGCCAGGGGCGAGGCCGTGAAGGGCCTCCTCCCGGTGCTCGACGACCTCGACCGGGCCGAGAAGCACGGCGACCTCGCCGAGGGCAGCCCGTTCTCGGCCGTCGCGGCCAAGGTGCGCGGCGTCGCCGAGCGCCTGGGCGTCGTCGCGTTCGGCGCGACCGGCGAGACGTTCGACCCGCAGCGTCACGAGGCGATCTTCCAGCAGCCGGTCCCCGGCACGACCGAGAGCACGATCCTCGAGGTCGTCGAGGTCGGCTACCTGCTGGGCGACGTCGAGCTGCGCCCCGCCAAGGTCGTCGTCGCCGTCCCGGCGGAATGACTCCCGGTCGGCCCCGCTGCGGCGGGGCCGACCGCTTTCCGGATCACGCGTAGAGCATTCGCAAGAAGAAGGTGCAGATGGCCAGTCAGGACTGGTTCGACAAGGACTTCTACAAGATCCTCGGCGTCGACAAGAACGTGAGCGACGCGGATCTGAAGAAGACCTACCGCAAGCTCGCGCGCAGGTACCACCCCGACTCGAACCCGGGCGACGCGGCTGCGGAGTCGCGGTTCAAGGAGATCAGCGAGGCGTACTCGGTGCTCTCCGACCCCGAGCAGCGCAAGGAGTACGACGAGCTGCGCGCGATGGGCTCGGGTGCGCGGTTCACCGCACCCGGCGGCGCCGGCGGCGGGTTCGACGACGTCTTCAGCCGGTTCACGCAGCAGCGCACGGCGTCCCCCGGCGACTTCGACGACATCTTCTCGATGTTCTCCGGCGGGGGCGGAGGCTTCGGCTCCGGCCGCTTCGGGCAGTCGACGGGCGGGTACCGCGGCTTCGGCGGCCCCCAGCGCGGCGCCGACGTGCGTGCGCGCACGACGATCGACTTCACGACGGCCGCCAAGGGCGAGACCATCACGCTCCAGGGCGAGGACGGCAAGCCGTTCAAGGTCAAGATCCCCGCGGGCGTCGCGGATGGCCAGAAGATCCGCCTGCGCGGGCGCGGGCGTCCCTCGCCGGACGGAGGCGAGAGCGGCGACATCGTCGTCGAGGTCGCCGTCCGACCGCACCCCGTCTTCACGCGCGATGGCCTGAACGTCCGCGTGACCGTTCCGATCACGTTCACCGAGGCGGTGTTCGGCGCGACCATCGAGGTTCCGACGCTCGGTGGCGACCCCGTGAAGCTGCGTGTCGCCCCCGGCACGCCCTCCGGCCGCGTGCTCCGCGTCAAGGGACGCGGCATCGCGTCCAGCAAGGGCACGGGCGATCTCCTCGCCGAGGTGCAGGTGGCTGTGCCGTCGCATCTCGACGACGCCGCGCGCGAGGCGCTCCTCGCCTACCGCGAGGCCGAGCCGAAGGAGAACCCCCGCGCTGAGATGATGGCGAAGGCGAAGCAGTAGCCCGCTGCCGCCATCCGCCCCCGACACCTTCAGGAGGTGAGCACCATGCCGATCCCGGTCGACCCGGCCGACATCGACCCCGATGCGCCGATCTTCCCCATCGCGGCGGCTGCCGAGCTCGCCGCCATGCACCCGCAGACCCTGCGGCAGTACGACCGCATGGGCCTCGTCGTCCCCGGGCGCACGCGCGGCGGATCGCGGCGCTACTCGCTGCGCGACATCGAGCAGCTGCGCGAGGTCGCGCGGCTGTCGTCCGAGGGCGTGCGCCTCGCCGTCATCGAGCGCATCCTGCACATGGAGAACGAGGTGCAGGAGCTGCGCGGCCGTGTCCGCGAGCTCGAGCGCGAGCTGCGCGCCGAGCGCGAGCAGCGTCCGGGCGCGCGCGTGTTCGCGACGAGCGCGAACGGCGCGGTCGTGACGCTGCGTGCGGGCACCCGCGTGCGCCGGCAGACCGACGTCGTGCTCTGGCGTCCCACCGACTGACGCCCGCAGGCGCGCGCGGCCGTCAGGGCTCGATGCGCGAGTGCTCGCCGAGGCGGTGCCACGTGCGGTTGTGATAGACCAGCGCGTCGCCGGCGTCGCCCGGGTGGATGTCGCGCTCGATGTGTGACTGCAGTGCGTGGGCCGCGACGACCGTCGACGTGCCCGCATCCATCCGGTCGATGACCGCGCAGCGCACCCAGGCGCGCACGCCCTCGTACACGGGCTCGCCCGTGGCCAGGCGCGTCCACGGGTGCTCCTGGGCGAAGCGGTCGACACCGCTCGCGGCGCCGAGCTTCGCCACCTCCAGATCGTGAGCGTCGAGGAAGTGCACGACCACGGTCTCTGCGCGCGAGAGAACGTCCGACGCCGACGACAGCGCCGAGATCGAGAACACCAGGAGCGGGGGCTCGGCGCTCACCGACGCGACCGAGGTCGCCGTCAGGGCGACGGGCCCGTCGCCGGCATCCGCCGTGATGACGGTGACGCCCCCGGGGTGCCCCCGGAAGAGGGCCTTGAAGTCGTCGGGCGACAGCGACGGCGCGAAGCCGTGGCGCGGAGCCTCGGCGGGTGCGTCGGCGGACGACGCCTCAGACGCGCGCATCGGCCAGCTCCTCGCGCAGGATGGCCGCGCCCGCGCTGAGCGCGCTGAGCTTGCGCAGCGCGACCTCCCGGGGGAACGGCGCCATGCCGCAGTTCGTACTCGGCACGAGCTTGTCCGCGTCGACGTAGGCGAGCGCTCGGCGGAGGGTGTCGGCGACCTCCTCGGGGGTCTCGACCGTCTCATCCGCGACGTCGATCGCGCCGAGCATGACCTTCTTGCCGCGGACGAGCTCGACGAGCTCGAGCGGGACGCGGGAGTGGTGGCACTCGAGCGAGACGATGTCGACGGCCGACCGCTGCAGAAGCGGGAACGACTCCTCGTAGTGGCGCCACTGCGAGCCGAGCGTCGCCTTCCAGTCGGTGTTCGCCTTGATCCCGTAGCCGTAGCAGATGTGCACGGCGGTCTCGGCGCGCAGCCCCTCGCACGCGCGCTCGAGGGCGGCGACGCCCCAGTCCTTGACCTCGTCGAGGAAGACGTTGAAGGCGGGCTCGTCGAACTGGATGATGTCGACGCCCGCGGCCTCGAGCTCCCTGGCCTCCTGGTTGAGGATGGTCGCGAACTCCCACGCCAGCTTCTCGCGGCTGCGGTAGTGGGCGTCGTAGAGCGTGTCGACCATCGTCATCGGGCCCGGCAGCGTCCACTTGATCGGGCGGTCGGTGCTCGCACGGAGGAACGCCGCGTCGTCGACGAACACGGGGCGCTCGCGGTGCACCGCGCCGACGACCGTCGGAACGCTCGCGTCGTAGCGGTCGCGGATGCGCACGGTCCTGCGCTGTGCGAAGTCGACGCCGTCGAGGTGCTCGATGAACGTCGTCACGAAGTGCTGGCGCGTCTGCTCCCCGTCGCCGATGATGTCGATGCCGCGGCGCGTCTGCTCCTGGACGGCGATGCGCATCGCGTCCTGCTTGCCCTCGGTCAGCGCGGTGCCCTCGAGCTTCCAGGGGGACCAGAGCGTCTCCGGCTCGGCGAGCCACGACGGCTTGGGAAGGCTGCCGACGATCGAGGTCGGCAGGAGCGCAGGGGTCATGGATGGTCCTCCGGGGGTCATGCGACGAGAACGGGGTCGCCGGCGGTCCACTGCTCCAGCAGCTCGCGGTTCGGCTCGATGAAGTGCTCCTGCGCGTACTTCCCCTGCGTGACGGCGAGCTGGCTGCGCTCCTCGCGGTCGTAGGAGATCTGCGTCCGCGAGAAGTCCTGCGCGCCCAGGCTCGGGCGGTAGACGGCGGCGGCGGCCGAGTTCGCGTTGTAGATCTCGGGGCGGTAGATCTTCTGGAATGTCTCCATCGTGCTGATCGTGCTGATGAGCTGCAGGTTCGAGTAGTCGTTCAGCAGGTCGCCGCGGAAGTAGAACGCGAGCGGCGCGACGCTTCCGCGCGGCATGAAGTAGCGCACGCGGAGCCCCATCTTCCCGAAGTACTCGTCGGTCAGGGAGTGCTCGTCCTGCTGGTACTCGACGCCGAGGACGGGGTGGCTGTTGCCGGTCTGGTGGTAGGTCTTGCTCGTCGAGACGCTGATGCAGATGACGGGCGCCTGCGGGAAGCGCTGCCGGTAGACATCCGAGTCGAGGAAGTGCTGGAAGAGCCTGCCATGCAGGACGCCGAAGTCGCGGGGGAGCGCGGGCGCGCCCGTGCCATCCTTCGCCGAGGGCAGGACGACGCTGAAGTCGTAGTCGCGGATGTAGGACGAGAAGTTGTTGCCGACGATCCCGTGGTGGCGGGCGCCCGTGTGCCGGTCGATGATCCGCGTGTCGAGGACCTCCAGCAGCGGGAACGGCTGAGCCTCGTCATCCGCCGACGTGCGCAGCTGCACGGAGACGATCTCGAGTTCGAGGGTGTAGCGGTCGCGGGTCGGGTTGTCCCAGTGCGCGAGGTCGTTGAACCGCCGGTCGATCATCGTCAGGGTGCTGCGGAGGTTCTCCTGACGGCGCTCGCCGCGCGCGAGGTTGGCGAAGTTGGTCGTGATCCGGGAGCTCTCCGATGGCGTGTAGTCCTCGTCGAAGGGGGTGGTCGTGATGCTGAACTCGAATGCGCTCGCCATGGGCCAATCCAGGGGGTGATGAGGGTCGGGTCGATCCTCGGTCGTCGGAGCCTCCATCGTGCCGGGATTCGGGCGATATCGGGTAAGAAGACGACGCTATCCCTCCATATAGTCTTTGGCTATGGCACAGGGAACGAGCGGTCTCACGCTGCAGCAGCTCCGCTACTTCATCGAGGTCGCCGCCGAGGGCTCGATCTCGGGTGCCGCCGACCTGCTCTACGTCGCGCAGCCGACGATGTCGGCGGCGATGAAGGAGCTCGAGGCGCGCGTGGGGCGCACGCTGCTCGTGCGCTCCGCACGCGGCGTGACGCTCACCCTCGACGGGGCGGAGTTCCTCGGCTATGCGAGGCAGGTCGTCGAGCAGGTGGAGCTCCTCGAGCAGCGCTACCTCGACCGGCCCCCGTCGCGGCGTCTGCTCGGCATCTCGGCGCAGCACTACTCGTTCGCGGTCGACGCGTTCGTGCGGATGGTCCAGGCGAGCGGGGCGGCCGAGTACGAGTTCTCCCTGCGGGAGACCCGGACGGGCGACATCATCGAGGATGTCCGCACGCTCCGCAGCGAGATCGGCATCCTCTACCGGAACGACTTCAACCGGAAGGTGATCGACAAGCTGCTCCGCGACTCCGGGCTCGCGTTCCATCCGCTGTTCCTCGCCGAGCCGCACATCTTCATCTCACGGCGCAACCCGCTCGCCTCCCGGAAGCGCGCGGCCCTCGCCGACCTCGAGGATCTGCCGCGACTCACCTTCGACCAGGGGGCGGACAACTCCTTCTACTTCGCCGAGGAGATCCTCTCCACCATGTCGAGCAGGCGCGAGATCCGGGTCTCCGATCGGGCGACGATCTTCAACCTCATGATCGGCCTCGGCGGCTACACGATCTCGACCGGCATCATCAGCGACGAGCTCGATCCGGAGATCGTCGCCATCCCCCTCGACGTCGACGAGCGCATCGAGATCGGGTGGATCGACCACGCCGCGATCCCGCTGACGGAGCAGGCGCAGCGCTACCTCGACGAGGTGCGCGCGGTCGTCGCCGGGTTCGGCGTGGAGGTGCTGGGGTAGCGCGTCCCTGATGCAGCAGCAAGACGCCAGAGGGCGCTGACGGACGCGTCCACCTGGTCGCGCGTGATCGCGCCGCCGACGTACTGGAGCACGAGACCGTCCAGTGCTGCGAAGACGGCGCGTGCGAGGGCGTCGTCGTCGGCTGTCGCGGCGCTGCCGAACATGCTCCGCGAGACTCCCGCCGTGTAGCGGTCGTACATGTCGATGATCTGCGAACGGACTTCGGCGTCCCGACTCGCTTCGAGAATCATCTCGAACTGATAGACGTGCAGGTCCCGACGCTGGTCGAGGGTGGACCACAGCGCGGCCTTGTAGTCGCTCTCCGAGTCAAGGAAGCCGTCGAGGTGGGAGTCGCGCATTGCGGTCGCGGCCGACCACTCGAGGGCGGCGTTGGCCAACGCTGACAGCGACCCGAAGTGGTGGGCGACCAGCGAGTTGTTGACACCCGCCTCCTGCGCGACCTTTCGGAAGGTCATGCCATGCAGGCCGTGTCGCGCGACCACGCGAACGGCGGCCTCGATGAGCGCCTCGCGGCCGGTGCCGTACTTGATGCGTTGAGGTTCATCGGCCATGTTCGCACCCTATCTCCCGATGAAGCGACGGCGAATCTAAGCAAACGCTTGACTTTAAATTGAGCAGATGCTGGAATTGCTCGCACTACCCGACGTTCAAAGGAGAACGCCATGGCAACCGCTCGAACGGATGCGACCGCCGGACCGACGACGGCGCTGAAGCGCAACAGTCTCGGCGTGGTGGGCATCGCCTTCTTCGTCATCGCCGCCGCTGCCCCGATGGCTGCCTTCGTCGGCGCGTCTCCTGTCGTCTTCTCCCTCGTCGGCCCTGGTGCACCCGCGGTGTACGTGATCGTCGCCGGAGTGATCGCGATCTTCGCGATCGGATATCTGAAGATGAGCCGGCACATCACGAACGCGGGCGGCTTCGTGGCGTACATCGCTCGCGGGCTGGGATCGAGGACGGCCACCGGCGCGGCGGGGATCGTCGTCGTGACCTACCTCGCCCTTCAGATCGGCCTGGTGGCTCAGTTCGGTGTGTTCGCACAGCAGCTGGCTGCCGAGGCGGGACTCGACCTCCCTGTGTGGGTCTGGGTCATGCTCGCCATCGTCATCACCACCATCCTCGTCATGCGCGGCGTCGACCTGAACATGCGCGTGCTCGGCGTGATCATCGCGCTCGAGGTCGTGGTCGTCGCCATGCTCGTCGTCGGCATCCTCGTCGCTTTCCCGGGCCAGGACCCCTCGCTGGTGAGCTTCAGCCCCGCGGTTCTCGCGAACCCGGGCGTCGGCGTCGCCGGCCTCTTCGTCTTCACATGCTTCACGACCTTCGAGGCGACGACGGTGTTCGCCGAGGAAGCCCGCAACCCTCGCCGCACCATCCCCGTCGCGCTGTTCGTCGTGATCGGCTTCGTCGCTGCCTTCTACACCCTCGCCACGTGGGCGGTCAGCTACGGGATCGGCGCCGACAACGTCCAGCAGGCGTCGGCAGACGATCTCTCCGGGGTGATCTTCGATATCGCCAGCCGTGCCGTGGGCCCGTGGTTCTCGCTCGTCCTCCAGGTCCTCGTGCTCACGAGCTTCCTGGCGATGCTCATCGGCGTGCAGAACATGTTCGCCCGCTACTGCTTCGCGCTGGGCCGATCCCGCGTCCTGCCTCGCCTCTTCGCTCGCGTGTCCGAGGTCAAGCGCGCCCCGCACCTGGCCGCGCTCGTGGATGCCGCTGTCTGCGTGGTGATCCTGGCAGCGTTCTTCGCCGCCGGGGCGGACCCCATCGTCGTCATCTACGCCTGGTTCGTCGCGCTGGGCACCATCGGCTTCATCGTGATGATGACCATCGCCTCGGTGGGCATCCTCGCCTTCTTCATCCGTGAGCGGCTGGAGACCGGATTCTGGAGCACCAAGTTCGCGCCGACGCTCGCGATGCTCCTGAATGCCGCGGTTCTCGTCATCGCTCTCTCGAACTTCGACGTGCTGCTGTTCGATGACGGCACGGTCGCGAAGACGATGCTCTGGATGATCCCCATCGCCTTCGCCATCGGGTTCGTGATGCCCAGCTTCCGCAAGAACATCGACTTCCACGTCGTCGCGATCTCCTGAGCCCCACCGCCAGCTTCAGCAAGGAACGAATCATGAGCACAACCACCGACTCCCAGGTCCACGCACGGGACTTCGTCGCCCAGAGTGACTGGCCCGACGTCTCCGCCATGATCAGCGGCTTCGGCGACCCGAGCCTGCCCGCCAGCAGCGCACTCGTCGGCCAGACCATCGACATCACGTACGACAACGGATGGATGGTCCGGCACGAGTTCCATACCGACGGTGAGTTGACCTGGACCCTTCTCGAGGGTGACGATGTCGGCGCAGCGGGCACCCATCCGTACCGCGCCGTCGAAGTGCGCCCCGGCATCCAGCTTGTCGACGTCCTCAAGGGCGAGGGGCCGCGTACGCACTCCTTCACCTTCGTGCTCGACCTCGCTGACGGACGGGTCACGGCCGCGGACAGCGGCATCACCATCGCGGATGGCATCGGACGGACGAACACGACGTTCCTCTCGGGTCGGGTCGTCGGCACGGGCGAGATCGAACCCCGTCGTCGCAGTGACGAGCTCGTGGGCAAGCGCATCTACTACCGCTACAGCGAGACCGAACGGTACGAGCACATCTACCTCAATGGCGGCACGTTCGTGTGGCACTGCATCTCTGGTGCCGAGGCCGGTCTCGCCGACGTCGACGAGACGAAGGCGTTCGAACTCGCCGACGGGATCGTCATCTTCTTCTGGAAGGAAGGCGTGATGCCGGTGGAGAGCTTCCTGGTGGTCGACCTCGACGAGAAGCGCTCCGTCGGACGCATGTTCTGCTGGGAGAACTCGACGCAGAGCGTCGTGCACATCCCCTTTGACAGTCGCTTCACCATCCTCAACGAGACCACCTATCCGAACGACTGATCGGCACCATCCACAAAGGAGATCACGATGCCAGACTTCATCAGCCACGCTCGTTTCGACCGCTCGAATGCGGAGCCGTTCGAGGTCGGCGTCGTCCAGTGGACCCGACGCCCGGGCGACGGCAAGCGACCCCATCTGTCCTCCGGTTTCTGGTTCGTCACCCCCGAAGAAGCGCCTGGTGCAATGCGTGTCGTCGGGCACGCCGACGAGACCGTGTACATCCTCGAAGGGCATCTGCGGATCGAGCCCGAGGGTGGCGAGCCCTTCGAGCTGACCGCAGGTTCGGTGGCCTCCTTCAACAAGGGCGCTGCCGCGCTGTGGACCGTCTTGGCGCCCACGGTCGAGTTCTTCGTCTACTCCTGAGAAGCGCGCCATGATCGATCAGCACTACGAGGTCATCGTCGTCGGAGCCGGGTTCGCAGGCCTCACCGCCGCACGCGAACTCACCTGGAGCGGAAAACGCGTCCTCCTCGTCGAAGCGCGCGACCGCATCGGCGGACGCACATGGTTCGACCGTCGGCTCGGCATCGAGGTCGAGCTCGGCGGCACCTGGGTGCACTGGGCGCAGCCGTACGTCTGGGCCGAACTCCATCGCTACGGACTCGGAGTCGTGGCCGGCCCAGCGCCCGCCACTGCGTGGTGGCACGTGGACGGAAAGCCGACCGTCGTCGCGCCCGATGCGCTACTCGAGCTCATGGACGAGCCGAACCGCGAGCTCGGTGCAGAAGCGCGTGCCGTCTTCCCGCAGCCGTTCTCGCCCCTGAGCTCTGCACCCGGAGCGGCATTCGATGCCCGCGGGATCTCCGAGCGCATCGACGCTCTGGATCTCGACGAGAATCGTCGCGCACTCCTCCGCGCGTTCTGGACGCTGAACTTCAACGGGCGCCTCGGCGAGGCCGCCTACACTCAGGCCCTGCGCTGGCTCGCGGTCGCCAATGGTGACTGGAGGGTCATGTTCGAGGCGTGCGCGAGTTACAAGATCGCGGGAGGTACGCGCGCTCTGGCCGAAGCGATCCTCGCCGACACGAACGCGGAGCTGCGACTCGGCGCCGAAGTGACGGCCGTGGTCGAAGGTGACGGCCCCTCTCGCGTGGAGTTCGCAGACGGCACGCACGCTCGCGCGGACGCCGTGATCCTGACGGCTCCGCTGAACGCACTCTCCCGCATCCGCTTCGAGCCCCCGCTGCCGGAGAGCGCCGGGCGGGCGGTCTCCGCCGGACAGATCGGACTCGGTACGAAGATCTGGTTCGCGGTCCAGGGAGAGCTTCCCCATTTCGTCGCCTTCGGCAGCGAAGACGATCCCTTCACCTTCCTTCAATCCGAATACCACGTGGACGGACGCACCATCGTCATCGGCTTCGGCCCTGATGCGTGCGCGATCGACGCGAGCGATGTCGCCGCCGTGCAAGCCGCGGCGGACAGGCTCGTGCCCGGGCTCGCCGTCGTCGCTGCGACGGGCCACGACTGGACGGCCGATCCGCTGTCGGGGGAGACCTGGCCGATGCACCGCACCGGATACCTCTCACAGGGGCTGCCGGCGCTGCGCGCCGGACATGGATGCGTCGTCTTCGCCGGCTCAGACGTCGCCGAAGGGTGGGGCGGATTCATCGACGGCGCCATCGAGAGTGGCCTGTCAGCTGCGCGGAAGGTTCTCGACCGCGCACCCCACGCCGTCGATTCGACGCTCACCCGTACCGCCTGATCACCCCACTCAGCCCAGGAGCAATCATGACGACCGCCACCAGCATCCTCGATGCCATCACCGTTCCCGTCTCAGAGGGTCGTGCGATCCCTGATGCCGCGACGCGGGAGACCATCGGCTACGCGCCGATCCACACCCTCGCCGACCTCGAGTCCGCCGTGTCCGCCGCCCGCGCCGCGCAGCCTGCCTGGGATGGCCTCGGCCACGCGGAGCGCAGCCGTGTGCTGCACGCCATCGCCGATGACATCGATGCCAATGCGGAGGAGCTGGCCGTCATCCTGTCTCGCGAGCAGGGCAAGCCGCTCGACGGGCCCAACGCCCGATTCGAAGTCGGCGCGTGCGCGGTGTGGACCCGCAGCGCGGCGGACACCGTTCTCGAACCGGAAGTCGTCTTCGAGGCGGGCGCAGCGCGAGCCGAGGTCCACTATGGGGCACTCGGAGTGGTGGGAGCGATCGGCCCCTGGAACTGGCCGATGATGATCTCGGTCTGGCAGATCGCGCCATCCCTGCGCATGGGCAACACGGTCGTCGTCAAGCCCAGCGGGTTCACACCGCTCTCGGTTCTCGCGCTCGTGGAGATCTTCAACCGCCACTTGCCCGCGGGTGTCCTCACCGCCGTCACGGGCGACCGGGAGATCGGATCGACTCTCGCTGCGCACCCTGGCGTGGACAAGATCATGTTCACGGGTTCGACACCGACGGGTCGGAAGATCGTCGAAGCCTCGGCGCAGAACCTCGCCCGCCTCACCCTCGAGCTCGGCGGAAACGACGCCGGCATCGTCCTGCCGGGCACCGACATCGCCGCGCACGCCGAGGACCTGTTCTGGGGCATCTTCATCAACACCGGGCAGACCTGCGCCGCGCTCAAGCGCCTGTACGTCCACGATTCCGTCTACGACGAGACCGTCGAAGCGCTCGCGCACCTCGCACGCACGATGCCGATGGGGCGGGGGCTCGATGAGGGCAACGTCCTGGGGCCTCTGCAGAACCAGAATCAGTTCGACATCGTCCAGCGCCTCGTCGAGGACGCCCGTGCCCGTGGAGCGCGGATCGTCGCCGGAGGCGAGCCCGCGGCCGACCTCGGGCCTCTGTTCTTCCAGCCGACCGTGGTTGCGGACATCGCCGACGGAGCAGCGCTCGTCGACGAGGAGCAGTTCGGGCCGGCGATCCCGGTCATCCGGTACAGCGATGTCGATGATGCGATCTCGCGCGCGAACGCCGCCGAGCAAGGTCTCGGTGCCTCCGTATGGTCCGACGACCCTGAGGCGGCGCTCGCCGTGGCGCAGCGCCTGCAGGCCGGTACCGTTTGGATCAACCAGCACGGCGTGCTCAACCCCCAGGTCCCGTTCGGGGGCACCAAGTCGTCCGGATACGGGCAGGAGTTCGGTGTCGCCGGCTTCAAGGCCGTTGCCGCCCCGAAGGTCATCAGTCGATGACGTGCGCCGGGGCGGCTGTCAAGGCGGTCCGCGTCCCGCCCGACGCTCAGCAGTTCATCTGACGGTCGTTGCGTCACCGGTCTTTCTCGACAGCGAGTCTTGACCCGCGCCCGCCGCAGCCCTAACGTACAACCAAATGGTTGCACAAACGGAGTTGAGCGAGACGGAGATCGACCGTGTCTTCCATGCACTGGCGGCGGCGACGCGGCGCGACATCCTGCGTCGGACGATCGAGCGCGAGCAGTCCGTCTCCGCACTGGCCTGCGACTACGACATGTCGTTCGCCGCGGTCCAGAAGCACGTGGCCGTGCTCGAAGAGGCGCGGCTCATCGTCAAGCGCGCGGAGGGGCGCGAGCGGCTCGTCCGCGCGAACCCCGAGATGATCGCGCGCGCCAGGGCCCTGCTGGGCCGATACGAGCAGCTGTGGCGCGCCCGCATCGCGCGCCTCGACGACCTGCTGGCCGAACCGCACGACACCACTGGATCAGGAGATTGACATGCCCGTCACCGATGTCACCACCGACGCCGAGAGTCTCACGATGACCGTCGTCGCAGACTTCGCAGCGCCCATCGAGCGCGTGTGGAGCGCCTACGCCGATCCGCGCCAGCTCGAGCGCTTCTGGGGTCCTCCCGGCTGGCCTGCGACGTTCACGGCCTTCGACCACACGGTCGGGGGAACGGCGCAGTACACGATGGCCGGCCCGCGCGGCGAGCGCTCCTCGGGGTCGTGGGAGTTCCTCGAGATCGACGAGCCGCGGGGGTTCGCGGTGATCGACCGGTTCGTCGACGACGAGGGCCGTCCGCTCGAGGGCTTTCCCTCCCTCCGCATGACGTTCTCCTTCGAGGAAGCGGGCGACGGCACGCGGATGGTCACCACGAGCCACTTCGACTCGATCGAGGCGCTCGAGCAGGTCGTCGAGATGGGCGCGATCGAGGGCACGCGGATGGCCATGGCGCAGCTGGACGCCGTGCTCCAGGACCTGCGCGCCTACGCGCAGGGGAAGGGGACGCGCGTCGAGGAGCTCGACGACACCCACGTGCGGATCACGCGCCTCGTGGAGGGCCCGCGGGAGCTCGTGTGGCGGGCCCACCACGACCCCGACCTGCTGCGGCAGTGGATGCTCGGTCCCGACGGGTGGGAGATGACCGAGTGCGTCGTCGCGCTCGCTCCCGGTGACCGGCACAGCACGTCGTGGGCGCCGGTCGGCGAGACCGAGGGCGAGGCCTTCGGCTTCGAGGGGGAGGCGCTCCTCATCGAGGCTCCGCGGCGCGCTGTCACGACGGAGCGCATGAAGGGCACCGAAGGGCCCGAGACGCTCAACGACCTCAACCTGTACGAAGAGGATGGCGCGACCCTCATCACGCTCCTCATCGAGTACCCCGACAAGGAGACGCGTGACATGATCCTCGCGACCGGGATGGCCGACGGCATGGAGGCCTCGTACGCCCGCCTCGAGAGGGACGTGCTCGTCGCATCTGGTCGCTGACTCGCCGCGGCCGCGTCACCCGAGGTGGCGCGGCCGCGTTCTGGGCGTACTCTGTTGACAGTCAACGACGTTCAGGGAGGCACGATGCGGGACAAGGTCGAGCGCGGCGTATCGCTCGGAACGCAGGTCGCGGACATCATCCGGCAGCGCATCGTGCGCGGCGAGCTCCAGGCCGGCGACCGCCTGACGGAGGAGGGTGTCGCCGAGGAGTTCCAGGTGAGCCGCGGGCCGGTGCGCGACGCCGTTTCGCAGCTGAGCTACGAGGGCCTCGTCGAGGTGCGGCGCCCGAGGGGCATCTACATCCTCGGGCTGTCGGCCGATGACGTCGAGCAGCTGTACAGCCTGCGGGGCGCGCTCGAGCGGCTCGCCGTTCAGCGCGCGATGGATGTGACGGACGACGAGCCGTGGCGCCGCGTCTGGCAATGCGTCGAGCGGATGGCTGTCGCAGCCGATGAGGGCGATCATCCCGCCTTCCAGAAGGCCGACGTCGAGTTCCATTCGCTCTTCTACGAGATGGCGCGGCATCCGCGTCTTCTCGCGACCTGGCGTCAGTACGAGCCGACGTTCGCCGCTCTGCTCGACGTGACGATCAACCACGACGACGACCTGCACGAGTCGTCCGAGGCGCACCGGCGCTTGTATGACGTGCTGCGCTCCGGTGATCGAGCCGCCGCCGAGGCGGAGCTCATCGAGCATCTGCGAGGCGCGGAGGAGCGCATGCGGCTGGAGCTCGTCGCTCGGCGCTGACTCTCCTCGGATGATCTGAGCGCGGTCAACGTTGACTGTTAACAGTAAACGTGCAAGACTCGGCTCAGCCGACAGAGCCCGTCGGTTCCGCGCCGAGAGGAGCAATGATGCCCCGGTACATCCGTTTCACCGCAGCGTTCGCAGCGGCAGGCCTGGCCGCGACCGCGCTGGCTGCCTGCACGCCGGTGGCTGAGGGCGGCGACAGCTCGTCCTATCCCGAAGAGGACATCCGCCTCATCATCCAGGCTGACGCGGGAGGCGGCTCCGACCTCTCATCGCGCGCGCTCGCGACGGAGCTCGAGAAGATCCTCGGCGTCAGCGTGATCCCCGAGAACATGCCCGGGGCATCCGGAGCGCTGGCGATGGAGTACGTCGCCGAGCAGGAGCCCGACGGCTATGTCATCGGCTTCGGTCCGGTCGAGATCTCCATGCTGAACACGACCCAGAACGCAGACGTGCTCCCGGAGAACTACGACCTCCTCGGACAGATCATGCTCGCGCCCGGCGTCATCTCGGTCAGCGCTGACAGCGGCATCGAGACGCTCGAGGATCTCATCGCGCAGGGTGAGTCCGGCGCGCTAACGGTTGCCAATTCCGGCGCCGGCTCGATCTGGGAGGCCGCCACTCTCGGCCTCGGCGACGCGACGGGGGCCCAGTTCACTCCGGTCGCGTACGACGGCGGCGCGACGGCGGTGAGCGCCGCTGCATCGGGTGAGGTCGTGGCCGCGGTCTCCGGAGTCGGCGAGGCTCTCGCTCAGGCTGAGTCGGTCCGGATCCTCGCCATCATGCACGACGAGCGTCATCCCGACCTGCCCGACGTCCCGACGGTCGCGGAGGCGATCGGCGAGGAGATCGAGTTCGGCGGCTGGGGTGGGATCTACGCCCCCGCAGGGCTTCCTGACGACGTGCACGACACCCTCGAGTCCGCGATCGCGGAGGCGGTCGAGACCGAGTCCTACCAGGACTTCCAGAAGAGCTCGGGCAACCTCGTGGTGTACCGCGACTCCGCGGAGTTCACGACCTTCGTCGACGAGCAGTTCACTCGCTTCCAGGAGCTGCTCGGCTGATGAACGTCGACGCTGAGGCGGAGCCGGGCACAACGCCCCGCCCCTCTCGAGCACTCGAGATCGCTTTCGCAGGCACCGCCCTGGTCTTCTGCGTGGTCTACTTCGCGCTGGGGCTGCAGATCGAGCTGCGGCGCGAAGTGCCCGGTCAGATGGACGCGCGCACCTGGCCGCTCGTCCTCGGCGTCCTCGGAATCGTCGTCTCGCTCGTGCTCGTCGCGATCGCGATCACCCGACCGCCGTCGACGAGGAGCGACCTGGAGCGCGTCGCCGTCGGCGGCCCGCTCAGGGTCGTGCTCACGCTGCTCGTCTCGGGCGGGTTCCTCGCTCTCTGGTCGTTCTCCGATGTGATCGCATTCGGGTACCGCATCCAGCTGTTCCCGATCGCGGCGGCGATCTACCTGGTCGCTCTGCTGCTGCTCTTCGGACAGCGGCGCCTGATCGGACTCATCGTCTATCCCGTCGCGGTGACGGCCTTCGTCTACGTCGTCTTCGGCCTGCTGTTGAGGATCCCGCTATGAACCCGCTGATCGAGGGCCTGTCGTCCCTCATGGACATCTCCGTCCTCCTGTACATGTGCGTGGGACTCCTCCTCGGCTTCCTGGTCGGAGCGTTCCCCGGCATCACCGCGACGATGGCCGTCGCGCTCGCCGCCGGGTTCACCATGACGCTCGACCCTGTCCAGGGACTCGCGGTCCTGCTCACCATTTACGTCGCCGCGAACTTCGGCGACCGGGTGCCGGCCATTCTCGTGAACACGCCGGGCACACCCGCGTCGGTGGCGACCACGCTCGACGGATACCCCATGGCGAAACAGGGAAGAGCGGGGCTCGCCCTGACCATCTCGGCGATCGTCAGCGCGGTCGGGATCCTCGCCTCCGTCATCCTCTTCGCCGCACTCGCCGTGCCGATCGCGACGCTGGCCAGGAACCACTTCCGCTCGCCCGAGCTGTTCGCCCTGGTGGTGTTCGGCATCGCGATCATGATCGGCATCTCGTCGAAGTCCATGATGAAGGGGATCCTCGCGGGCCTGATCGGGCTCATGCTCGGAACCGTGGGCACCTATGCCGCGACAGCGGACCAGCGCTTCACCTTCGGAGTGCTCGAGCTGTCGGAGGGCCTCAACTTCATCGCCGTCATCATCGGGCTCTTCGGCATCGCGGAACTGCTCGATCAGCTGCTCACGCATCACGCATCGAAGGTGCGTCCCATCTCGTCGCTCGGGCGCTGGTTCCCGAACGGCCGCGAACTGCGGCAGACCGGGCGAGCGGTCGCGGTGAGCGGCGCGGTCGGCCTCGGTGTGGGTCTGGTTCCCGCGGCAGGCGGCGACATCGCCGGTCTCATCGGATGGGAACGGGCGCGCGCGGTCTCGCGGCACCCCGAGATGTTCGGCAAGGGATCGATCGAGGGAGTCGCGGCTTCGGACACCGCCTCGAGCGCGACTCTCGGCGGGTCCCTCACGACCACCATGGCGCTCGGCATCCCGGGCGACTCCGTCATGGCCGTCATGATCGGCTCGATGATCATCTGGGGCATCACCCCGGGGCCCACGCTCTTCGCCGAGCGCCCGGAGCTCGTCGTCTCGATCGCGACGATCATGATCGTCGCGACGGTGCTCTCCCTGGCGCTGAGCCTCGTGCGCATGCGCGGGATGGTGAAGCTCCTGGACATCCCGCGGCCCTATCTGTGGAGCGGCATCCTCGTGTTCTGCATCATCGGGACCTACGCCACGTCGAACAGCCTCTCGGCCGTCATCCAGATGCTCGTGTTCGGTGTCGTCGGGCTCGCCTTCAAGCGCCTCGAGATCCCCGCAGGCCCCGTGGTGCTCGGCCTCCTTCTCGGTCCCCTCGCAGAGCAGAATCTCGCTCGCACGCTGGCGATCCTCCCGACCGAGCCGTTCTTCAGCGTGGTCAGCCCGATCGCACTCGTGCTCATCGCTCTCGCGATCGCCTCGATCATCGTGCCGGTCGTCCGCAACGCGCGGCGATCGCCCGAGCAGCGTCGGTCCTTCGCCGAATCGGTCCTCAGCGAGGACACCGTCGCCGAGATCGAGGAGGCGCACGACGAGCTGCGCGCGCGCCCGGATCTGCTCACATCGACCATCCGCAACGACGAAGCCGACCCTGCGCGCGAGCGCACGGCGCGAAAGAACCGCAAGGAGCCCCGTTCATGACCCGCCGAGACATCCTCACCGCCGTGCCGACCTCGTTCCTCGCGGACGGCCGACTCGACCTCGAGGGGAGCCGCGCGATCTTCCGCTACGTCGCGGAGTCGGGGAACGAAGGGGCTTTCGTCCTCGGGACGACGGGCGAATTCCCGGCCGTCGACGACGCCGAGTTCGCCGAGCTCGTCGAGGCCGCGCTGGCGGATCTCGCCGACGCCATGCGCGTCGTCGTGCACGTCGGGGCGACCAGCGCGTTCGAGGCGGTCCGCCGCGTGCAGATCGCCCGACGCCTGGGTGCCCGCGAGTTCGCCGCGGTCACCCCCTACTACCTCCCCTCGTCGGAGGCCGGTCTGTTCGCGTACTTCGCCGCCATCTCCGAGGCGGTCGGCGACGGGCAGCTGTACGTCTACGCGTATCCGGCCCGCACGGGGAACCCCGTCTCGCCGGAGCTTCTGGCCCGCCTCGCCGAGCTGCCCAACGTGGTCGGGATCAAGGCCAGCGAGCTCTCCCTCGAGCAGATCGCGGCCTATCGCGCGGCGGTGCCCGCGGACTTCGTCATCTACACGGGAGCGGATCGCGACCTCGTCGCGGCCGGAGAGGTCGGCGCCCAGGGCGTGGTGTCCGGAGTCTCGTCGGTGCTGCCGAAGCCGTTCCGTGCACTCGCAGCCGCTGCCGACTCCGGTGACGCGGACGCGATCGCCCGTGCGCAGGCCGCCGTCGACGACGTGGTGTCGGTCATCGGCGGCGACATGCCGCGCATGAAGGCCGCCTACCGCGCGATGGGGGTCGCGGATGGCCGCTGCCGCATGGCGCTCGACGAGCCGGACGCCGCCGCCCTCGCCGAGATCGACCGCGTCATCGCGACGCACCGCTGAAGGAGCCCCATGTCCTACGCATTCCCTGAACCGTCCACGCGGCCCGCCCTCGCCCCGAAGACGGCGTATCTCATCGCGTCGGGCGATCTGCGCGAGTCCGCGAACGTCGCAGGATGGCCCACGCAGGTCGCGCTCGAGTCCGCGGTGACGCGTGTGCTGAACGACCTGGGGTGGCAGGTCATCCGCGCCAACGACGTCGATCCCGCGACGGGTCACGGGTTCATCTCGAGCCAGCGGATGGGCCTCGAGGTGTTCAAGGCGATCCCGGTCGACGCGCCGCTCATCGTCGCGGAGGCGGTGTGGCAGTACTCGCATCACGTCCTGGCGGGTCTCCGCACGCATCGCGGGCCGGTCCTGACGGTCGCGAACTTCGCGGGCGACTGGCCGGGCCTCGTCGGGCTCCTGGGCCTCAACGCGGGCCTGACGAAGATGGGCAAGGACTACGCCACGATCTGGTCGACCGACTTCCAGGACGAGTGGTTCCGGAGCGGGATCCGCGAGTGGGTCGAGACCGGTCGCATCACGCACGACGCCTCGCACGTCCGCGCGCTCCCGTCGCTTCCCGACACCCCCGAGGTCGAGCTCGGCCGGGCGCTGGGCGATCAGCTGCTCGCGGACAAGGCGATCATCGGCGTGTTCGACGAGGGCTGCATGGGCATGTACAACGCCATCTTCGACGACGAGCTGCTGAACCCGACCGGCATCTACAAGGAGCGCCTGTCGCAGTCCGCCCTGTACGCCGAGATGCTGACGGTGCCGGACGCGGAAGCCGACGCCGCCCGCGACTGGCTGGTCGACCGCGGAATGAGGTTCCGCTTCGGCAGCGATGAGGCGACAGAGCTCACCGAGTCGCAGGTGCGCTGGCAGATGAAGATGTACATCGCGGCGCTGCGCATCGCCGATGACTTCGGCCTGGACGCCGTGGGCATCCAGTACCAGCAGGGCCTCAAGGACCTGGTTCCGGCCTCCGACCTCGCCGAAGGGCTTCTGAACTCGACCGAGCGGCCGCCCGTGCTCTCCCGCGACGGCGACCGCGAGCTGTTCGCCGGCCGTGCTCTCCCGCACTTCAACGAGGCCGACGAGGGCGTCGCGGTCGATGCGCTCGTGACCGACCGCGTGTGGACGGCGATGGGACTCGTGCCCGACAACACCCTGCACGACGTCCGCTGGGGCGAGGACTACGAGGGCGACTTCGTCTGGGTCTACGAGATCTCGGGGTCGGTTCCCGGGTCGCACCTGGGCGGGTGGGACAAGGCGGAGGGATGGCGGCAGGACCCGGTGTTCTTCCCGGCGGGCGGGTCGACGATCAACGGCGTGTCCCGGCCGGGGGAGCTCGTCATCTCGCGGGTCTTCATCGCGGACGGCGTGCTCCAGGCCGACATCTTCCGCGGAACCGCGATCGAGCTGCCCGAGGAGGAGACCGCGCGCCGGAAGCAGGCGACCAACCCCGAGTGGCCCATCGCGCATGTCGTGCTCCACGGCATCACGCGTGACCAGTTCATGGCCCGGCACAAGGCGAACCACGCTCAGGTGGTCTACGTGCCCGACGCCACCACGGCCGACCGGGCGCTCGTCGCGAAGGCGGCCATGCTCGACCGCATGGGCATCCGCGTGAATCTCGTGGGGGACGTGCGCCTGTGACCGGCGAGACCGGGCGCGCACTAGCGTGGACGTCGTGAACCGCACGGGCCCCATCGTCGTCCTCGGCAGCGCCAACATGGACCTCGTCACGCGGCAGCCGCGTCTCCCCGAGCCGGGCGAGACGATGGCCGGCTCCGACTTCTCGACGGGCGCCGGCGGCAAGGGCCTCAACCAGGCCGTCGCCGCCCGCCGCGCGGGAGCCGAGGTCGCGTTCGCGGGCGCGGTCGGCGACGACGGGTTCGGGCGCGAGCTCCGCGCCTTCCTGGAGGGCGAGCGCATCGCGACCGCCGCGCTGCGGACATCCGCCGCGCCGACGGGCATCGCCCAGGTCAGCGTGCTCGACGGCGGCGAGAACAGCATCGTCATCGTGGCGGGCGCGAACGGCGAGGAGGAGCTGACGGATGGCGACCGCGCGCTGATCGCGTCGGCTGCGGCCCTCGTCGTGCAGCTCGAGCGTCCGCTCGCCCTCGTCGAGCGCGCCCTCGCCGCAGGCCGGCAGGCCGAGGCGCTCACGGTGCTCACCCCCGCCCCGGTCGACGCCGAGGCGGCGCGACTGCTGCCGCTCGTGGACATCCTCGTGCCGAACGAGTCGGAGGCGCTCGCGCTGTCGGGCGCGTCCGACGTCGAGGCCGCCGCGCGGCGCCTCAGCGCGGAGGCGGGCACGGTCATCGTCACGCGCGGGTCGAAGGGCGCGCTCATCGCACGCGGCGGCGACATCGTCGCCGCGGTCGCGGCGCGCGAGGTGGAGGCCGTCGACACGACCGGCGCGGGCGACACGTTCGTCGGGGTGCTCGTCGCGTGGCTCACCCGCGGCGAGCCGCTCGAGGCGGCCGTCGAGGCGGCCACGGCGGCTGCCGCGATCGCGGTGACCCGGCCCGGGGCCGCGCCCGCGATGCCGACGCGCGAGGAGATCGATGCCGCGCTCGGGTGACCGGCGCGCATTGTGTCCGTACTGTGGCCATCCGGTTACCGGAACGGCGGGTTCTGTCATCTGAGCCTGGGACAATCGCCCTGTGAGCCCGGAGATCTGGACCCGCATGGGTGAGACAGCCGCCATCTGGCCAGGACGCAACTGGCCGCTCGGAGCGACCTGGAGCGAGGAGTCGACGAACTTCGCGGTCTACGCGCCCAACGCGACGCGCGTGTGGCTGTGCCTGTTCGATGAGAACAACTCCGAGACGCGGCACGAGCTCACCGAGCACTCCCAGAGCATCTGGCATGGCGCCCTTCCCGGCATCCGCCCCGGGCAGCGCTACGGCTACCGCGTCGACGGCCCGTGGGATCCGGCGCAGGGTCTCCGCCACAACCCGCAGAAGCTCCTCCTCGATCCGTACGGCCTCGCCACGAGCGGCACGATCATCGCCGAGCAGCCGATCTTCGGCGTCCGCGAGGACGACCCGGCCGTGCGCGACGACACCGACTCGGCCGCGTACACGGCGCGGAGCGTCGTCGTGGACCCGTCGTTCGACTGGGGCGACGACGAGCCGATGAAGACGCGCTGGCGCGACACGGTCATCTACGAGCTGCACGTGAAGGGGTTCACGAAGCTGCACGACCGCGTCCCCGAGCACCTGCGCGGCACCTATGCGGGCCTCGCCGAGCCGGCGGTCGTCGAGTACCTTCGCGACCTCGGCGTCACGGCCGTCGAGCTGCTGCCCGTGCAGCAGTTCTTCTCGGAGCCGGGCCTCCTCGAGCGCGGGCTCGTCAACTACTGGGGCTACAACACCCTGTCCTACTTCGCGCCCGATGCGGCGTACTCGTCGTCGGGTGATCGCGGCGAGCAGGTCGACGAGTTCAAGCGGATGGTGAAGGCGCTGCACGGAGCGGGGATCGAGGTCATCCTCGACGTCGTCTACAACCACACGGCGGAGGCCGGCCCCCACGGGCCGACCCTCTCGTTCCGCGGGCTCGACGACCGCGGCTTCTACAAGCGGCTGATCCCGGAGAACGGCGGGTTCGACGACACCTACTGGGATGTCACGGGCTGCGGCAACACCGTCAACACGGGCGACCCCTACGCGCTGCGCCTCATCCTCGACTCGCTGCGCTACTGGGTCACCGAGATGCACGTCGACGGGTTCCGGTTCGACCTCACCTCGGCGCTCACGCGCACGGGCTACGACATCGACTTCGCGTGCGCGTTCCTCATCGCGGTCGACCAGGACCCGGTGCTGCGTCACGTCAAGCTCATCGCCGAGCCGTGGGACGCGTCGATGGACGGCTACCTCGTCGGCCGCCTGCCGCAGCCGTGGGTCGAGTGGAACGACAAGTACCGCGACACCATCCGCGACTTCTGGCGCGGGCACGCGCAGATCAAGGACGTCGCGACGCGGCTCGCAGGCTCGAGCGACCTCTACGCCGACGACGGGCGCTCCGCGTACAACTCGGTGAACTTCATCACGGCGCACGACGGCTTCACCGTGCGCGACCTCGTCAGCTACGACCACAAGCACAACGAGGCGAACGGCGAGGACAATCGCGACGGCACCGACAACAACCGGTCCTGGAACCACGGCGTCGAGGGCGAGACCGACGACGCCGAGATCGTCGCACTGCGCCGTCGCCAGGCCGCGAACCTCATGATGACGCTGTGCCTGTCGAACGGCGTGCCGATGATCACAGCCGGCGACGAGCGCGGCCGCACGCAGCGCGGCAACAACAACGCCTACTGCCAGGACAACGAGATCTCGTGGATGGACTGGCGCCCCGACGACGCGTGGCTCGACGTGTACGAGCTCACCAAGGCGGCGCTCAGGCTCCGGCGCGAGCACCTGGCGCTGCGGCAGCGGCACTGGTTCGAGGGGTCGCCGACGATCAAGGGAGGCCCGGCCGACCTCGTCTGGCTGCACCCCGAGGGGCGCCGCATGCGCACGGCCGACTGGGCGGATGGCGGGCTCAGGACCATCGGGATGTTCCTGTCCGGCGGTCCGCTGCGCGAGCCGGGCCCGCACGGCGAGCAACTCGTCGACCACTCGTTCCTGTTCTGGTTCAACGCGGGCGAGACCGAGGTGACGATCACGTTCCCCGAGAACGAGTGGATCAGCATGGGCGACGTCGTGCTCTCGACCGATGAGGCGGTGCCCCCGGGCACGCGCGTCACGGTGGAGGCGCCGCTCGTCATGGCGCCGCGCACCGTGGTCGTGATGCAGTCGCTGCAGGCTCCGCTCTGACGCGGGCCGGGCCGCTCGACCCTACGCGGTGGCGACCAGGCCCAGCTCGGCGACCGAGGCGAGGTGCTCCTCCTGGGGCACGACGCGCACGGTGTACCCGAACGCGCCCGAGCGGTCGAGGGTGGTCCCGCCCGCGAAGCAGACCCGTCCGCCCTCGTAGCTCTCCACCGGCGAGAGCGCCGTGTACGTCGGGTCCGCGATCTCGTCCTCGCCGACCGCGCGCCCCGAGACGAGCTGCACCGCGACATCCGCCGGCCGCAGGTCGCCCAGCGCGACGAACGCGCGCACCGACAGCTCGGCGCCGACCTCGGCGGCGTCGCCAGGGCCACTCGACTCGACGTGCTCGACGCGCACCGCGTGCCATCCGGCCGCGACGCGCGCCTTCCAGGCCGCGAGGTCGATCGCCGCGGCGAAGCCGTCGTCGAGCGCCCGTCCCGACGTCGCGGCCGGCGCATAGAGCTCGGTGACGTAGTCGCGCACCATGCGGGTCGCGAGCACCTTCGGGGCGAGCGACACGAGCGTGTGCCGCACCATCTCGAGCCAGCGGATGGGCAGGCCGTCGCCGTCGCGGTCGTAGAAGCGCGGCGCGATCTCGCGCTCGACGAGGTCGTAGAGCGCGGCGGCCTCGAGGTCGTCGCGCTTGTCGGGGTCGTCGAGGCCGTCGGCCGAGGGGATGGCCCAGCCGTTGTCCCCGTCGAACCACTCGTCCCACCATCCGTCGAGGATCGAGAGATTGAGCCCGCCGTTCAGCGCGGCCTTCATGCCGCTCGTGCCGCAGGCCTCGTAGGGGCGCAGCGGGTTGTTGAGCCAGACGTCGCAGCCCGGGTAGAGCGGCAGGGCCATCGCGATGTCGTAGTTGGGCAGGAACACGATGCGGTGGCGGACCTCGGGGTCGTCGGCGAAGCGCACGAGATCCTGGATGAGCTTCTTGCCGCCGTCGTCGGCGGGGTGCGCCTTGCCCGCGACGACGAGCTGGATGGGCCGCTCGGGGTCGAGCAGGAGGCGCTTGAGTCGCGCGGGGTCGCGGAGCATGAGGGTGAGGCGCTTGTACGACGGCACGCGCCGCGCGAAGCCGATCGTGAGGACATCCGGATCGAGCGCGTCGTCGATCCAGCCGAGCTCGGCCTCCGCTGCGCCGCGCTTGTGCCACGAGGCGCGCAGCCGATCGCGCGCATCGAGGACGAGCCGCTCGCGCATCGCGCGCTTGAGCTCCCACATGCGGCGCGACGGCGCGGTGTCGATCGCCTGCGCGAACTCCGCGGGGTCGCCGTCGGGGTCGGCGCCGAGCTCGGCCACGAGCTGCTGGAACTCGCGAGCCACCCACGTCGGGGCGTGCACGCCGTTCGTGATGGAGGTGATCGGCACCTCCGCCTCGTCGAACGCGGGCCACAGGCCGTGGAACATCTCGCGGCTCACGTGTCCGTGCAGCTGCGAGACCCCGTTCGCGCGCTGCGCGAGGCGGAAGCCCATCACGGCCATGTTGAACACGCCGGGGTCGCCGCCCGGGTAGCTCTCGGCGCCGAGAGCGAGGACCCGGTCGAGCGGCACGCCCGGCGTCGCGCCGTCGGATGCGAAGTACTGCTCGATGAGCGTGCGGGGGAAGCGATCGATGCCCGCGGGCACGGGCGTGTGCGTCGTGAACACGGTCGAGGCGCGGCACACCTCGAGCGCCGCGTCGATGTCGAGGCGCGGGCCCGCTGCGTCGACCGTGAGCTCGCGGATGCGCTCGAGCCCCTGGAACCCGGCGTGCCCCTCGTTGGTGTGGTACACCTCGGGCACGGGCGCGCCGGTCAGGCGGCTGTAGGCCCGCAGCGCACGCACGCCGCCGACGCCGAGGAGCAGCTCCTGGCGGAGCCGGTGCTCGCTGTTGCCGCCGTACAGGCGGTCGGTGACGGCGACGTGGTGGTCCGGGGCGCCCTCGACCGCCGTGTCGAGCATGAGCAGCGGCACGCGCCCGACCTTCGCGACCCAGATGCGCGCGACGAGATCGCGGTCGCCGGGCTGGGCGATCGAGATCGTCGCGGGCGTGCCGTCCGGCTCGCGCAGAGCCGTGATCGGCAGCTCGTCGGGGTCGAGCAGCGGGTAGCTCTCCTGCTGCCAGCCCTCGCGCGACAGCGCCTGCGAGAAGTAGCCGTGTCGGTAGAGCAGGCCCACGCCGACGATCGGGACGCCGAGGTCGCTCGCCGCCTTGAGGTGATCGCCCGCGAGGATGCCGAGGCCCCCGGAGTACTGCGGCAGCACCGCCGTGATCCCGAACTCGGGGGAGAAGTACGCGATCGCGCGCGGGCCATCCGCGACCTGGCGCTGGTACCAGCGGTCCTCGGCGAGGTAGCGCTCGAGGCTCGCCTCCGCCTGCCCGAGGCGCGCGAGGAAGCCGTCGTCACCGGCGAGCTCGTCGAGCCGCTCGCGCGAGACCGATCCGAGCACGTGCACGGGATCGTGCGTCGCGGCCCACGCGTCCGGCGCGACCTCGGCGAAGACATCCTGCGTGGCGGGATGCCAGGACCATCTGAGGTTCCCGGCGAGGCTGCCGAGCGCCGCGATCGGGGCGGGGAGGACGGGTCGGACGGTGAAGCGACGGATGGCGCGCATGCGCACACGGTAGTGCATGGACGTAGCCATGTCAGCACAAGGGGGTTGACACGAGGTGTCGGGGCGTGCGGCTCCGTCAGTCCTCGGGGGACGCGCCCCACGCCGTGTACTCGATCACGGTGTCGGCGGGCAGATCGAGCGTGTCGCTGCCGCCCCGGTACACGACGTCGGCCGCGATGAACTGGCGCGTGTCCTCGTCGAGGACGACGGTCACGTCGAACGCCGGCCGCTGCTCGGCGGTGACGGAGAGCGCGACGCCCTCGCGCCCGAGGCGATCGGTCACCGAGCCGAGCAGCTCGACATCGCCCGTCCACGTCAGGAGCTCGAGAGCCGCGGCGGACTGCTCTCCGGACAGCATCCATTCGTCGAGGAGCGCGTCGACCGCACCCCACACCTGTAGGCCGTCAGCCTCCTCGGGCAGATACGCACGCTCCCTGAGGTACGCCGCGAGAGCGTCGGCGTCCGATGGGGGAGATTGGTAGAACCATCCCTCGTAGCTCGCCTCGTCCCACTCCTCGGCGGTCATGCCCTCCGCCGCAGGCGGAAGCGGGAACTCCTTCTCGACGACCTCGCCGTCCTCGATCGAGTAGGCGTCGCCGGGGACCGTCTCGAGGTGGCCGGTGCCGTCGTCGTCCCAGACCCAGCGCGCCCAGAAGGGGGCGATGACGCGCTCATCCGCGATCTCGGGGTCGTAGTGCCAAGTGACATGCCAGCCGCCGCGCTCTCCGGCCGTGCCCGCGGTCTCCAGTGCGGCGAGCGACTCGTCCACGACCTCGTCGAGGGATGCCGCGAGCGGCGCGGTCTCGAGCAGGGGCGGTGTCACCGCCACCGCGGGTGCGGGCGCTGCGACCTGGGCGGCGACGACCTCGTTCCGACCGCGCGGTTCACGGGCGGTCATGGGGGAGGTTGTCGCAGGTGCGGGATCCTGACGCGATTCCCGAGACCGCGGGACCCTGAGCCCCTCCGCAGACATTCTGCGGGGCGAAGGGCGCCCCTGCCGGCGAGCCCATGTGCGGAGGTCGAGATCGACGCTGGATGATGTTGAAAATATCCTATAGGATCGTGCTCGACCACGGATGACGACGTCCACGAGGAGGCGGCGCGATGACGCGACTGTTCAACGACCCTGCGGCGTTCGCCGACGAGATGACCGAGGGCTTCGCCGATGCGGCCGCGCGCTGGGTGCAGCGCGTGCCGGGCGGCGTGGTCCGCGCCACGGCGGCCGATGAGCCGACCGTCGCGCTCGTCGTCGGCGGCGGCAGCGGCCACTATCCGGCCTTCGGCGGCCTGGTCGGGCCCGGCCTGGCGCACGGAGCGGCCATGGGCAACCTGTTCGCCTCGCCCTCGGCGCAGCAGGTGTACTCGGTGGCCAAGGCCGCCGATCAGGGCCGCGGCGTCCTGCTGTCGTACGGCAACTACGCCGGCGACGTGCTGCACTTCACGCAGGCGCAGGACCGCCTGAACGCCGAGGGGCACGACGTGCGCACGGTGCTCGTGACCGACGACGTCTGGAGCGCCCCGGCCGATCAGCAGGAGAAGCGCCGCGGCATCGCCGGCGACCTCGTCGTGTTCAAGATCGCGGGCGCCGCGGCCGAGGCCGGCATGGACCTCGACGACGTCGAGCGCCTCGCCCGGCACGCCAACGCCCGCACGCGCTCGTTCGGCGTCGCGTTCGGCGGGTGCACGATGCCGGGGGCCGACGCCCCGCTCTTCGAGGTGCCGAAGGGGCGGATGGCCGTGGGCCTCGGCATCCACGGCGAGCCCGGGATCGACGAGGTGGACATCCCGACGGCCGAGGGCCTGGCCGAGATGTTCGTCGCGAAGCTGCTCGAGGAGCTGCCCGACGGCGTGACCGTCGCCGGGTCGCGCGTGGTGCCGCTCCTGAACGGCCTCGGAAGCGTGAAGAGCGAGGAGCTCTTCGTCGTCTACCGCACCGTGCACCGCCTGCTCGACGACGCGGGCGCGACCGTGGTCGAACCCGAGGTCGGCGAGCTCTGCACGAGCTTCGACATGGCGGGCTGCTCGCTCACCCTGCTGTGGCTGGACGACGAGCTCGAGCGCCTGTGGGCCGCGCCCGCCGACAGCCACGGGTACCGGAAGGGAGCGGTCGCCCCGCAGCGTCGCGTCGAGGTCCACGTCGACGAGGAGGATGCGCAGCTGCCGATCGGCCCCGCGTCCGAGGCCTCGCGGGCCCTGGGCGACATGATCGCGAGCGCCCTCGCCGACGTCGCGCAGGCCCTGGACGACGCCGCCGACGAGCTCGGCCGCATCGATCGGGTGGCCGGCGACGGCGACCACGGCATCGGCATGCAGCGCGGCTCGCATGCTGCTCGCGACGCCGGTCGCCGCGCGAGCGAGGCCGGCGCCGGCGCCCAGACGGTGCTCGCGCATGCCGCCGAGGCCTGGAGCGACAAGGCGGGCGGGACCTCGGGGGCGATCTGGGCCGAGATCCTGAAGACCGTCGGCACGGCCCTGACCGACGACGAGGCCGTCACCGCGCAGCGGGTCGCCGACGGCGTGCGCGCGGCGAGTGACGCCGTGCGGGCATTCGGCAAGGCCGAGGTGGGCGACAAGACGATGGTCGACGCCATCGTGCCCTTCGCCGAGACGCTGAGCGCCGAGGTCGCCGCCGGCCGCCGCCTCGGCGACGCATGGGCTGCCGCGACCGATGCCGCCGAGGCGGCTGCCCGGTCGACCGCCGACCTCGTCGCGACGCTGGGCCGCGCTCGCTCGCACGGCGAGAAGTCGATCGGCACGCCCGACCCGGGCGCGGTGTCGTTCGCGCTCGTCTGCCGCACCGTCCACCGCGCCTTCGTCGACGCACCCGCGACGACGTGATCCCCACGAGACCGAAGGAGTGACCATGGCCCTGCGCCTCATCGTCGGCTGCGACGACGCCGGCTACCAGTACAAGGAGATCCTCAAGGGAGACCTCGAGGCGAGCGACCTCGTCGAGAGCGTCGCCGACGTCGGCGTCGACGCCGACGGGCACACGTCCTACCCCCGGATCGCGATCGAGGCGGCCGAGCGCATCGCGCGCGGCGAAGCCGACCGGGCCATCCTGATCTGCGGCACGGGGCTCGGTGTCGCGATCGCCGCCAATAAGGTCAAGGGCATCCGCGCCGTGACCGCGCACGACTCGTTCTCGGTCGAGCGCTCGATCCTGTCGAACAACGCGCAGGTGCTCTGCATGGGCCAGCGCGTGGTGGGCATCGAGCTGGCGCGCCGTCTCGCCGCGGAGTGGCTGACGTACACGTTCGACCCGTCCAGCGCGTCGAACGACAAGGTCAACGACATCTGCGCGTACGAGGGCGACTGAACCGTGGCGCGCTTCGTCGTCGGCGCGAGCCTCAAGGCCTACTTCGGGCGCGAGCGCACGATGACCTGGGCCCGCGCCGTGGATGAGCTGAGCCGAGCGCATCCCGCGGTGCGCTCCGGGGCGATCGAGCCGTTCGCGATCCCGGGCTTCCTGTCGATCGCGGAGGTCGCGGCGGTCGCCGCCGACGGGCCGCTGCGCGTCGGCGCGCAGGACGCGCACTGGGACGACGGCGCGTTCACGGGGGAGGTGTCGCCGCGGCAGCTCGCCGAGTTCGAGGTGAGCCTCGTCGAGGTCGGCCATGCCGAGCGGCGTCGCCACTTCGGCGAGACCGACGAGACCGTCGCGCGGAAGACGGACGCCATCCTCGCCGCGGGGTTGACGCCGCTCGTGTGCGTCGGGGAGGAGAGCGAGGGGTCGCCGCAGGATGCGGCGCGTGCGGCCGTGCGGCAGCTCCGGGCGTCGCTCGCCCCCGCGCTCGCCGCAGGACGCGACGGGCGGGTGCTCGTGGCATACGAGCCGGTCTGGGCGATCGGAGCGCCGGAGCCGGCGCCCGACGGGCACATCCGCGTCGTGTGCGCGGAGCTGCGCGCGGCGCTGCGGGTGATGGGGATGGCCGCCGATTCGGCCGTCCTCTACGGCGGCAGCGCCGGGCCGGGGCTGCTCTCGCGCATCGGCGCGGCCGTCGACGGGCTCTTCCTCGGTCGCTTCGCACATGATCCCGAGGCGTTCGGCCGTATTCTCGACGAAGCGGGATCCCTCGCCCAGAGCGACGGGGTCCGGCGGCCGGGAACGGAGTGAGCGCCGAGGAGGAGCACGCGTGAGCAGTCTGCCGCTGGGACGCGTCGTCGAGATCGAGCGGCGCGGTCTGCGAGACCGTGTCTACGATCTCATCCTCGAGATGCTGCTGACCGGCGAGGTCGAGCCGGGTGCGCGCCTGTCGATCGACTCGATGGCCCGCCTTCTCGACGTGTCGCCGACGCCCGTGCGGGAGGCGATGGTCCAGCTGGAGCGCACCGGCCTCGTGACCCGCGAGGCGCTGCGCGGCTACCGCGTGGCTCCTCCGCTCGCGCCCGAGGAGCTCGAGCAGCTGTTCGACGCGCGCCTGGTCATCGAGACGGCCGCTGCCGGGGGCGCCGTCAGGGGAGGCGCCGCCGCGGTGACCGCACTCCGCGCAGCGCACGCGGGGCACGTCGACGCGGCCGAGGCGGTCATCGCCGCCCACGACGACGCGGGCGTGCCGCTCGAGGTGACGAAGGCCTATTTCGCCGCGGACGGCGAGTTCCATCGGCAGCTGTTCCTCGCGAACGGGAATCACTACCTGCTGGAGATGCACGACGGGCTCGGCGCCCTGACGCATCGGATGCGCCAGGCCGTCATGGGCGGGCCCGACGACGTCCGCGAGGCGGTCGCCGAGCACGAGACGATCCTCGACGCGGTCGAGCGCGGCGACGCCGAGGCGGCCGTCGCCTGCATGCGCGCGCACCTCGAGAAGGTGCGGGCGCGCTCCCTGCGCGACACCGACCGCTGATCCCGCGCGCACGGTCGCGCAGCCGCCGCGTCTGACGGCGGGGTCTCCGCTGATCCCTCGGATCCCCGGATCCGCCCTTGACGCGTCCTAGCAAAGATCCTATAGGATCGATGATGCGCCGCCGATGGCGCGAGAACGCAACGGAGCACACCACATGGCGACTGCATACGAGTACACCCGCGAGGGATGGCCGATCGCGACCTGCCTGCACGGATTCCCCACGGTGGGGCGCGACGGCACGGCCCTGCACGACGCGGCCCCCGAGGTGTGGGACGACATGTTCGAGCAGATCGAGGAGGTCGGCTTCGACCTCGCCGAGCTCGCCGACAGTCACGTGCGCCCCGCCGATCTCGAGGCGAGCCGCCGCGACGAGCTCCTCGCGATCGCCCGATCGCACGGCGTGCGCATCCCCAGCGTGCACCTGCAGCGCCGGAGCGTGATCTGGCCGGGGCGCGAGGACGAGAACCTCGCGTACGCCCACCGCACGATCGACGCCGCGGCCGAGTGGGGCATGGACGTCTTCTCGACCGGCCTCCACCAGCCCTTCAGCGAGACCCAGCGGGATGCGCTGTGGTTCTGGACCGCGCAGGGCCCGAAGGACCCGGATGACCCGGAGGTCTGGAAGGCGGCCGTGTCGCGTCTGCGGGAGCTGGGCCGGCACGCGGCCGAGGTCGGCCTGCAGATGTCGCTCGAGATGTACGAGGACACCTACGTCGGCACAGCCGACAGCGCCGTCCGGCTCATCGAGGACATCGGCCTCGACAACGTCGGCATCAATCCCGACATCGCGAACCTCATCCGCCTGCATCGCCCCATCGAGGACTGGCGCGAGATGTTCGCCAAGACGCTTCCGTACACGAACTACTGGCACGTCAAGAACTACACGCGCGACGAGGCGGGCGACGGATCGTGGGCCACGTCGGTCCCGACGAGCATGGAGCTCGGCCTCATCAACTACCGCCAGGTCGTGCGCGAGGCCATCAACGAGATCGGCTTCCGCGGCATCTTCCTCATGGAGCAGTACGGCGGCGACTCGCTCGGCGTCTGCGCCACGAACGCGCGGTACCTCCGCACCCTCATCCCCCGCAACATCAAGGAGCGTCAGCAGTGACCACCATCGCCATCGTCGGATCGGGCTACATGGGCGGCGGCATCGCCCAGGTGCTCGCGCTCGCCGGCTACGACGTCCGCATCGCCGACGTCTCGGCGGAGATCGCCGCCGCCAACCTCGAGCGCCTCCTCACCGAGGCCGGGCAGTTCGTCGCAGACGGACTGTTCCCGGCGGACGCCGTCGAGCGGATCCAGGCGCGCCTCACGGCCGCCGCATCCATCGAGGAGGCCGTGGCGGGCGCCGACCTCATCGAGGAGGCCGTGCCCGAGAAGATCGAGATCAAGCACGCCACCCTGTCCCGCATCTCCGCCGCGGCCCGGCCCGACGCCGTCATCGGATCCAACACGTCGACGATCCTGATCGCGTCGCTCGCGACCGCCGTGGAGCATCCCGAGCGCTTCCTCGGGGTGCACTTCTCGAACCCCGCTCCGTTCATCCCGGGTGTCGAGATCATCCCCCACGAGGGCACCGACGAGGCCATCCTGCCGTTCGTCGAGGAGGTCGTGCGGGCCACGGGCAAGCAGACCGCGCGCGTGAAGGACTCGACGGGCTTCGTGCTCAACCGCCTCCAGTACGCGCTGTTCGCCGAGGCGTCGCAGCTCGTCGAGGAGGGCGTCGCGTCGGCCTCCGACGTCGACACGATCGTGCGCACGACGTTCGGCTTCCGCCTTCCGTTCTTCGGCCCGTTCGCAATCGCCGACATGGCCGGGCTCGACGTCTACGCCTTCTGCTACGAGTCGCTGCAGACCCGGTGGCCCGAGCGCTTCGCCACCCCGGCCGCCCTGCAGGAGCTCGTCGACGCCGGCAAGCTCGGCACGAAGTCGGGCGGGGGATTCCTCGACGTCCCCGCCGAGCGCACGCCTGAGCTGGTGGCCTACCGCAACAGGGCGTACGTCGCGATGCAGAAGCTGCTCGACGAGCTGGGCCCCGCCCCGATCGAACCCGCGGCGCAGGCCTCGGAGGTCGTCCGATGAGCGCGTTCCCGGCAGAGCGCACCGTGATCCTGACCGGCGCGGCGTCGCCGCGCGGCATCGGCCGCGCCACGGCGCACTACCTCGCCGAGCGGGGCTGGAGCATCGGCATCATCGACCTCGACGAGGCGGCCGCGCAGGGCGTCGCCGACGAGATCGCCGAGCAGCACGGCGTCACGGCCGCGGGAGCCGGGGCCGACGTCGCCGACGAGGCGCAGGTGCGCGCCGCCTTCGATGCGCTCGAGCCGCGGCTGCCGACGCTCGTCGCGCTCGTGAACCTCGCGGGCGTCTCGTCGCCGGATCCGTACCTCGAGGTCACGCCCGAGGAGTGGAACCGCGTCATCGCGATCAACCTCAACGGCGTGCACTACGCCACACGGCGGGCCGCGGAGACGATGACCGCGAACGGGCTCGGCCGCATCGTGAGCATGTCGTCGATCTCGGCACAGCGCGGCGGCGGCACGTTCTCGAAGACCGCGTACTCCGCGGCCAAGGCCGGGGTCATCGGCTTCACCCGATCGGTCGCGCGCGAGCTCGGGCGTCTCGGCGTGACCGTGAACGCGATCGCCCCTGGCCCCATCGACACCGACATCATGGGCGGCACCCTCACCGAGGAGCGGAAGACGGCCATGGCCGCCGACGGCGTGCTGCCCCGCATCGGCTCCCCTCGCGACATCGCCGCGGGCGTCGCCTACCTGATCAGCGAAGACGCCGGCTATGTGACGGGCCAGACCCTGAACATCGACGGCGGCACCTACATGCACTGAGGAGCCCTCCATGACCACCGGCAGCTGGAGCAAGTCCCGCCTGGCGTTCCTCGCCCTCGGCATCGTCCTCGTCGGCATCGGGATCTGGCAGATCCTCGCGGTCTGACCCGCACCGACAACCTCGACCCGACACCCCTCAACCCGTCCGTAGCCATGCTCGAAGGAGAGTCCATCTATGGCTGACACCGCCACCCTGAGGACGGAGCCGCTCGCCAGCGCCGTCCGCAAGGCGACCCGGCACCTCATGCCGATGCTCGTCATCCTGTACTTCGTCGCGTTCCTCGACCGCACCAACGTCGGCTTCGCCGAGGCCGCGCTGCAGACCGACCGCGGCATCTCCGCGGGAGCGTTCGCGCTCGGCGCCGGCATCTTCTTCATCGGCTACGCGATCTTCGAGATCCCGTCGAACCTCGCGCTCAAGAGGTTCGGCGCCCGCTGGTGGCTCGCGCGGATCGCGATCACGTGGGGCCTCGTCGCGGCGGCGTTCGCGTTCACGACGAACGACACGATGTTCATCATCCTGCGGTTCCTGCTCGGCGTCACCGAGGCCGGGCTCTTCCCCGGCGTCATCATGTTCCTGGCCGAGTGGTTCCCGAACAAGGTGCGCGTGCGCATGTTCGCGATCTTCTACCTCGCTCAGCCGTTCTCGCAGATGCTCGGCGCACCGCTCTCCGGCGGCCTGATCAGCTTCGGCGACCAGTACACGCCGTGGGCGGGCTGGCAGGTGATGTTCTTCAGCGAGGGCATGCTCGCGGTCATCGCCGGCGTGGCGGCGATCTTCCTGCTCATCGACACACCGCAGAAGGCCAAGTGGCTGACCGACGACGAGAAGCGCGCCCTGATCGACGTCATGGCGCGTGAGGACGCCGTGCGCCAGGAGGACGGCCCGACCGGCATCTGGCGCGCGATGGCCAACTGGAAGGTCTGGTACTTCACGGTCATCTACTTCTGCCTGCAGATCGCGGTCTACGGCACCACCTTCTACCTGCCGCAGCAGGTGGCCGGGCTCCTGGGCCAGGACGTCGGATGGCAGGTCGGCCTCGTCACGGCGATCCCGTGGCTCGTGGGCCTGTTCGCCTGCTACTACTTCGGCAACAAGGCCGACACGGTGAGGCGCCGTCGTAACTGGGGCGCCACGTTCTATGTCCTCACGGGGGCGTTCATCGTCGGATCCGCGTGGGCGGGGGCGACGGACCAGCCGCTCCTCGGCATCCTCTTCATCACCGTCGCGGTCGCGAGCTTCCTCTCGGTGGGCCCGATCACGTGGTCCTTCCCGACGGCGTTCCTCACCGGCACCGCGGCCGCGGCCGGCATCGGCCTCATCAACTCCCTCGGCAACCTCGGCGGCTTCGTCGCCCCGCTCATGCGCACGGCCTTCAACGAGGCGATGCCGACCGAGAGCGGCGCCTGGGGCGTGGTCTCGCTCGGGGTGTTCGCGTTCCTCGCGGCCGCCATGATGCTCGGCACGCGCTTCTTCCGCGCGAAGGCCGACGACCTGCTCGACGACGCGCCCGCGCAGACCCCGGCCCACTGAGGAGGACCCCATGCCCCGCCCTGTCATCGTCCTCGACGACGACCCCACCGGCACGCAGACGATCCGCGGCGTCCCCGTCCTGACGCGGACGGACCCCGACGATCTGCGGTGGGCCTTCGGTCAGGGCGGGGAGGGGTTCTTCATCCTCACCAACACCCGCAGCCTCGGACCCGCCGAGGCCGCGGAGCGGGTGGCCCGCGTGGCCGCCGCCGTTCGCGGAGTCGCGGCCGAGCTCGGCATCGATCCCGTGTTCATGGCGCGCGGCGACTCGACCCTGCGCGGGCACTTCCCGCTCGAGACCGACGTGCTCGCGGCCTCCGAGCCGCGGCCCGTCGACGCCGTGCTGCTCGTCCCCGCCTACATCGACGCCGGGCGCATCACGGTCGACGGCGTGCACCTCGTCGTCGGCTCCGACGGCACGCGCACGCCCGTCGGCGAGACCGAGTTCGCGCGCGACGCGACCTTCGGCTTCCGCGAGTCGGCGCTGCCGCGCTGGGTCGAGGAGCAGACGGGCGGGCGCGTGCGCGCATCCGACGTCGCGCAGATCCGCCTGTCCGACATCCGCGAGGGCGGGCCGGATCGCGTGCGCGCCATCCTCGACGAGGCGCGGGACGGGCGGGTCGTGGCCATCGACGCCGAGCACGACGACGACCTGCGCGTCGTGGCGGAGGCGGTGCAGCGCGCGGAGGCGGATGGCCGGAGGCTCGTCTACCGGTCGGGGCCGTCCTTCGTGCGGGCGCGGCTCGGCCAGCGCGCGAGCAGCCCCGTGGCGGACCACGAGCTCGCGGCACCGGAGGGCGGCGCACCAGGCGGGCTCGTGGTGGTCGGCTCGCACGTCGCGATGACGACCCGCCAGCTCGAACGGCTGCGCGCGGACCGCGAGCTGCCGATCGTCGAGCTCGACGCGGCGCGCCCGTCGGACGCCGCGCACCGGCGTGCCCTCGCCGACGCGATCGTCGCGGCGCTCGAGCGCGGCACGGTCGTCTTCCGGACCAGCCGCGCCCTGCGGCGCGGCGACGACGCCGAGGGCAGCCTCGCGATCGCCCGCGAGGTGAGCGCCGCGGTCGTCGACGTCGTGCGCGAGGTGCTCGCGCGCCGCCAGCCCGCCTTCCTCGTCGCGAAGGGAGGCATCACGTCGTCCGACGTCGCGACCGAGGCGCTCGGGATGAGCCGCGCCGAGGTCGTGGGCACGGTGCTGCCCGGCATCGTCTCCGTGTGGCGCCCCGTCGACGGCCGCGCGCCGGGGCTGCCCTACGTCGTGTTCGCCGGCAACGTCGGCGGCGACGACGGCCTCGTGCACGTCGTCGACCGCCTCGAGCAGGCGACCGCGCGGACCGGCCGCCGCTCCGCGGGCTGAGCGGCGCACTCTACCGTGTCGATCGAACGCGATCGGGAACTCTCCGGACACCGTCGACACGCGCGGGAACGCGGGTAGTCGCCGGGTGCTCCGGATGGCTAGGTTGGGTGCCATGGTCGGACGCATTCCCGTGATCGACGTCCATCCGCTCATCGAGGGCGGCGAGCTGCCGGCGAAGGCGACTCGGGGCGAGCCCCTTCCCGTGCGCGCGACGGTCTTCCGCGAAGGCCATGACCGTCTCGGCGCCGAGGTGGTGCTGATCGATCCGGATGGCGCCCGGCGCCCGCCGGTGCGCATGCGCGAGATCGCGAAGGGCACCGACCGCTACGAGGCGTGGGTCACCCCCGACGTCGAGGGCGCGTGGACCTTCGAGGTGCACGGATGGTCCGACCCGCTCGCGACGTGGGAGCACGCGGCGAGCGTGAAGATCGCCGCCGGCGTCGACGTCGACCTCATGTTCCTCGAGGGGCGGCTGCTGCTCGAGCGCATCGACGCGGCGGCGCTGTCGGCCGCCGAGCGCGAGGTGCTGCAGGGCGCGCTCGAGGCCGCGACGGATGCGTCGCGGCCGGCGGAGGCGCGGATGGCCCAGCTCGCGAGCGACGAGGTCGTCGCGCTGTTCCGCGCGCATCCGCTTCGCGACCTGCTGACGGTCGCGGGGCCCTACCCGCTGTACGCCGACCGTCCGCGCGCGCTGTTCGGCAGCTGGTACGAGTTCTTCCCCCGCTCCGAGGGCGCGAAGGTCGACCGGAAGACCGGCAAGGTCGTCAGCGGCACGTTCAAGACCGCGGCCAAGCGCCTTCCCGCGGTGGCCGCGATGGGCTTCGACGTGCTGTATCTGCCGCCCATCCATCCGATCGGCGAGATCAACCGCAAGGGGCCGAACAACACGCTCACCCCGGGGCCGGACGACGTCGGATCGCCGTGGGCGATCGGCTCGAAGGACGGCGGGCACGACGCCATCCACCCCGATCTCGGGACCTTCGCCGACTTCGACGCGTTCGTGAAGAAGGCGAACAAGCTCGGCCTCGAGGTCGCGCTCGACCTCGCGCTCCAGGCTGCCCCCGACCATCCGTGGGTGAAGGAGCATCCGGAGTTCTTCACGACGCGGGCCGACGGGTCGATCGCGTACGCGGAGAACCCGCCCAAGAAGTACCAGGACATCTACCCGATCAACTTCGACAACGACTTCGACGGCATCTACGCCGAGGTGCTGCGCGTCGTCCGGCTGTGGATGAGTCACGGCGTGCGGATCTTCCGCGTGGACAACCCGCACACGAAGACCGTGCAGTTCTGGGAGAAGCTCCTCGGCGAGATCCGCCGCACCGACCCCGACGTGCTCTTCCTCTCGGAGGCGTTCACGCGCCCCGCGATGATGCACACGCTCGGTGCGGTCGGCTTCCATCAGTCGTACACGTACTTCACGTGGCGCACCGCGAAGGGCGAGATCGAGGACTACCTGCGCGAGGTCGCGACCGAGAGCGACCACCTCATGCGGCCGAACTTCTTCGTGAACACCCCCGACATCCTCCACGGGTTCCTCCAGTACGGCGGCCCCGCGGCGTTCCGCCTGCGGGCGGCGCTCGCCGCGACGGGCTCGCCCTCGTGGGGCGTGTACGCGGGCTACGAGCTCTTCGAGCACGTCGCGGTCAAGCCCGGCAGCGAGGAGTACCTCGACAGCGAGAAGTACCAGATCCGCATCCGCGACTGGGAGGGCGCGGAGCGCGAGGGGCGCACGCTCGCGCCGTACCTCACGCGGCTCAACGAGATCCGTCGGGCGCACCCCGCCCTCCAGCAGCTGCGCAGCCTCGTCATCCACTGGACGGACGATGACCACGTGCTCTGCTTCTCGAAGTCCGATCGCCAGGGCGACACGGTCATCGTCGTCATCAACCTCGATCCGCACGGGACGCGCGAGACGATGGTCCACCTCGACCTCGCGGCGGCCGGCCTCCCCGAGGTGTTCGCCGTCCGCGACGAGATCACCGGCAGCGAGTGGACGTGGGGGCGCGACGCGTACGTGCGGCTCGACCCCGGCCACGAGGTGGCCCACATCCTCGCCGTGCGCGACCCGCACGCCGAGCCGGCGCCGAGCCCCGCCGCCGACATCCCGAGGGGAGCGTCATGACCGCGTCATCGCCATCCGTCCTGCCCATCGATCCGGCGATCCTCGCGCAGATCGCCCACGGCGAGCACGGCGATCCGCACGCCGTCCTCGGGCCGCACCCGCACGACGGCGGCGTCACGGTCCGGGTGCTGAAGCCGCTCGCGAAGTCGGTCACGGTGCGCTATCGCCTGCCCGCGCCGACGCGCAAGAACCCCGACGGATGGGCCGCGGTCGACCTCGCGCACGAGCACGAGGGCGTCTGGGCCGGGGTGCTGCCCGTGGCCGACGTCCCGGCTTATCGGCTCGAGGTCGCCTACGAGGGGTCGGAGCCGATCGAGCGCGACGACCCGTACCGGTTCCTGCCGACGCTCGGCGAGGTCGACCTCCACCTCATCGGCGAGGGGCGGCACGAGCAGCTGTGGACCGTGCTCGGCGCGCACGTGCATCGCTACGACGGCCTGGGCGTCGCGCCCGACGTCACGGGCACGGCGTTCGCGGTCTGGGCGCCGCGCGCCCGCGCCGTGCGGCTCAAGGCCGACTTCAACAGCTGGGATGGGCGCGAGCACCCGATGCGCCAGCTCGGCAGCTCGGGCATCTGGGAGCTGTTCGTGCCGGACGTCGGCAGCGGCACGACCTACAAATACGTCATCCTCGGCGCCGACGGCGTGTGGCGCGAGAAGGCCGACCCGATGGCCGCATGGGCCGAGGTGCCGCCGCAGACCGCGTCGCGGGTGTTCGACTCGGCGTACGAGTGGGGTGACGACGAGTGGATGGCGGCGCGCGCGTCGCGCGGCCAGGTCGACGCGCCGATGTCGATCTACGAGATGCACCTCGCCTCCTGGCGCCGCGACCGGTCGTACGCGCAGCTGGCGGACGAGCTCGTGCCGTACCTCTCCGACCTCGGTTTCACGCACGTCGAGCTCATGCCGGTCATGCAGCATCCGTTCGGCGGATCGTGGGGCTACCACGTGACGGGCTACTACGCGCCCGACAGCCGGTTCGGCGATCCCGACGGCCTGCGCCTGCTCATCGACCGCCTGCACCAGGCGGGCATCGGGGTCATCCTCGACTGGGTGCCCGGCCACTTCGCGACCGACCCCTGGGCGCTCGTCCAGTTCGACGGCGCACCCCTCTACGAGGACCCGAACCCCCAGCGCGGATGGCACAAGGAGTGGGGATCGCACATCTTCGACTTCGGGCGCCGCGAGGTGCGGAACTTCCTCTACGGCAACGCGCTGTACTGGCTCGAGGAGTTCCACGCCGACGGGCTCCGGGTCGACGGCGTGGCATCGATGCTCTACCTCGACTACGCGCGCGAGCCGGGGGAGTGGACCCCGAACATCCACGGCGGCCACGAGAACCTCGAGGCCGTGCAATTCCTGCAGGAGCTGAACGCGACCGCCTACAAGCGCGTGCCGGGCATCTCGATGATCGCCGAGGAGTCGACCGCGTGGCCCGGCGTCACACAGCCGACGAGCGCGGGCGGCCTCGGATTCGGCTTCAAGTGGAACATGGGATGGATGCACGACACGCTGCAGTACCTGCAGCGCGACCCCATCCACCGCGCGTACCACCACGGCGAGATGACCTTCTCGCTGGTCTACGCGTGGAGCGAGAACTACGTCCTGCCGCTGTCGCACGACGAGGTCGTGCACGGCAAGGGCTCGCTGCTGCGCAAGATGCCCGGCGACCGCTGGCGCCAGCTCGCGACGCTGCGCGCGTACTACGCGTTCATGTGGGCCCACCCCGGCAAGCAGATGCTCTTCATGGGCTCGGAGTTCGGCCAGGAGGCGGAGTGGGCCGAGTCGCGCGAGCTCGACTGGTGGCTGCTCGACCACCCCGAGCACCGCGGGCTGCGTGACGCGCTGCGCGACATCAACGCGCGGTACCGCGAGTCGCCCGCGATCTGGCGATCCGACGCCGACCCCGGCTCGTTCGCGTGGGTCGAGGCCGACGATGCGGCGGGGAACGTGTTCGCGTTCGTGCGCCGCAGCGGGGACGACGAGATCCTCTCGGCGACGAACTTCGCGGCCATGCCGCACCACGGCTACCGCCTCGGCTTCCCGGGCGCCGGGGAGTGGGAGGAGTGCCTCAACACCGACGCCGAGGCCTACGGCGGCTCGGGCGTGGGCAACCTCGGCGCGGTCACGGCGGTCGCCGGTGAGCACAAGGGCTGGCCCACGCACGCGGAGGTCGTGCTGCCGCCGCTGTCGACGGTGTGGTTCCGGCGCAAGCGCTGACGCGGGGTCGGCCGGGGCGGGCGTGTCTCGGTCGCCGTGGGTTTGGGCCGGGTATTCCCGCGTGTCGTGAGACATGGTGTGCCCGGTGGGGTGGGCGTGTCTCAACTGCCGTCGGTATGGGTGGGGTATTCCCGCGTGTCGTGAGACATGGTGTGCCCGGTGGGGTGGGCGTGTCTCAACCGCGGTGGGAATGGGCGGGGTATTCCCGCGTGGGGTGAGACATGCACACCCGCGGCCACGCAAGCGTGTCTCACTCGTCGCGGGTATCCGGAGGCGGAACCCGCGACGAGTGAGACACGTGGGGGGCGGCGTCAGCCGCGCTGGAGCCAGACCGTCGTCGCGCCGGGGAGCTCGTCGCCCTCGAGCGGCCAGCTCGAGAGGAGCACCTCGCCCTCAGGCAGCGGAACCGGGGTGTCGCCGAAGTTCGTGACGCTCGTCCAGCCGCCCGGGCGCGAGAACGCCAGCACGTCGCCCGTGGTGAGTTTCTCATCCCACGTCAGCGCCTCCGCCGCCTGGAGCTCGTGCCGCAGGCGGAGCGCCTCGCGGTAGAGGTTCAGCGTCGACGCGGGGTCGTCGTCCTGCGCCTCGACCGAGACCTCGGCGAACCAGGCCGGCTGGGGCAGGTGCGCGCCGTTCGGGCCGAAGCCGAACGACGAGCCGCTCGTCGTCCAGGGCAGCGGCACGCGGCATCCGTCGCGGCCCACCTCGACGCCCTTGTTGCGGAAGAACGACGGGTCCTGCCGCGCCTCGTCGGGGATGTCGCCGACCTCGTGCAGACCGAGCTCCTCGCCCTGATACAGGTACGCCGAGCCGGGAAGCGCGAACTCGAGCAGCGTCGCCGCGCGTGCACGGCGCACGCCGAGCTCGCGGTCGAGCTCCTCCTCGGGGGCGCCGCGGAGCAGCCAGTCCTTGCTGGGGATGGCCATGATCTCCGACGTCTCGACCTTCTCGGTCGGCGTCGGCAGGCCGTATCGGGTCGCGTGCCGGACGACGTCGTGGTTCGAGAACACCCACGTCGTCGACGAGCCCGACGCCGCCGACAGGGCGAGGTTCTCGGCGATGATCGTCCGGAACTGCGCGGCGTCGAAGTCGGCCTGCAGCAGGTCGAAGTTGAACGCCTGGCCGAGCCCCTCGGCGCTCGCGTACCGCGGGCGGCGCGACGTCTCGACCCACGCCTCCGCGACGGCGATGCGTGGCGGGTCGTACTCGTCGAAGACCTTCCGCCAGTCGGCGTAGATGTCGTGCACCTCGTCGCGGTCCCACAGGGGGTGCTGACCGGGCTCGGTGATCGCCTTCATCTCCTCCTTGGAGGGCAGCTCATCGGGGAGGTGCTTGGCGAGGCCGTGCGCGACGTCGACGCGGAACCCGTCGACACCCCGGTCGGCCCAGAAGCGCAGCGTCGTGCGGAAGTCGGCGCGGACCTCCTCGTTGTCCCAGTTGAGGTCGGGCTGCTCCTTCGCGAAGAGGTGCAGGTACCACTGCCCGTCCTCGACGCGCGTCCACGACGGGCCGCCGAAGATGCTCTCCCAGTCGGCGGGCGGCAGCTCGCCGTTCTCGCCGCGTCCGTCGCGGAAGATGTAGCGGTCGCGCGCGGGCGACCCCTTGGGCGAGCGCAGCGCCTCCTGGAACCACGCGTGGCGGTCGGAGGAGTGGTTCGGGACGAGGTCGACGATGAGGCGGATGCCCGCGGCATGGAGCTCGCGGACCATCTCGTCGAACTCCTCGAGAGTCCCGATCTTCGGGTCGACGTCGCGGTAGTCGTCGACGTCGTAGCCGCCGTCGGCGAGGGCCGACGGATAGAACGGGCTGAGCCACACCGCATCGATCCCGAGGGCGCGCAGGTACGGGATGCGCGAGATGATGCCGCGCAGGTCGCCGATGCCGTCGCCGTTCGCGTCCGCGAAGGAGCGGGGGTAGATCTGGTACACGGCGGCCTGGCGCCACCAGTCGGCCTCGCCGAGGAGGGTGGGTTCGGATGTCGCGGTGAGCGTGGTCAAGGGATGTCTCTCCTCAATGCGGTGCGGATGGCGGGTCGTGCGGTGTGCGGATGGCGGGTCATGCGCGGGTCAGCCAGGCTGTCGCCGCGCCGGGGAGGAGGTCGCCGTCGAGCGGTGCGCTCGCGAGGACGACCTCCCCGTCGGGAAGGGCGACGGGAGCGTCGCCGAAGTTGGTCACGCTCACCCACCCGCCGGGGCGGGAGAAGGCGAGCACATCGTCTCGTCCGTGCTCATCGTGCCATGCGAGCGTCTCGTCCGACTGGAGCTCGCGGCGCAGTCTCAGGGCCGCGCGGTACAGGCTGAGGGTCGAGGCGGGATCGCCCTCCTGCGCCTCGACGGAGACGTCGCCGAACCAGGCCGGCTGCGGCAGATGCGCGCCGTCGGAGCCGAACCCGAACGACGAGCCCGACCGTGCCCAGGGGAGCGGCACGCGGCATCCGTCGCGCCCGAGCCCGTCGTAGCTCCAGGTCGGCTGTCCGACGGACCGGTGGTACGCGGGATCCTGCCGCTGCTCGGCGGGGATGTCGCCGACCTCGTGCAGCCCGAGCTCCTCGCCCTGATAGAGGTACGCGCTGCCGGGGAGGGCGAGCAGGAAGAGCGTGGCGGCGCGCGCACGACGCAGCCCGAGCGCGAGGTCGACGCCGTCGGCTGGCGCGCCCGCGAGCATCCACTCGACGCCCTGCTTGACGCGGCGTCCGTTCAGCGGAGGCAGGCCGTAGCGCGTCGCGTGGCGCGTCACGTCGTGGTTCGAGAGGACCCACGTCGACGACGAGCCCGTGGCCGCGGACTGCGCGAGGTTGTCGGCGACGATGCGGCGGAAGGCGCCGGCGTCGAAGTCGGCCGTGAGCAGATCGAAGTTGAACGCCTGGCCGAGGCCGGCGGGGGAGGCGTAGCGCGCGCGGCGCGCGGGCGAGTCGACCCACGCCTCGGCGACCGCGGTGCGCGGCGGGTCGTACTCGTCGAAGACCGCGCGCCACTGCGCATAGACCTCGTGCACCTCGTCGCGGTCGAGCAGCGGATGGCGCCCCGAATCGCGGTCGAGGGCGTCGAGCTCCGCCTGCGAGGGCAGCGGATCGGCGAGCTCCTTCACGAGCAGGTGCGCGACGTCGATGCGGAAGCCGTCGACGCCGCGATCCGACCAGAAGCGCAGCGTCGTGAGGAAGTCCTCGCGCACCTCCGCGTTGTCCCAGTTGAAGTCGGGCTGCTCCCTCGCGAACGTGTGGAGGTACCACTGGCCGTCGCCGACCGGCTCCCATGCGGATCCGCCGAACACCGACGGCCAGTCGGCGGGCGGGAGCTCGCCGTTCTCGCCGAGACCGTCGCGGAAGATGTAACGGTCGCGCGCAGGCGAGCCCTTCGGCGCCGCCAGGGCCTCGCGGAACCACGCGTGCTGGTCGGACGAGTGGTTCGGCACGATGTCGACGACGACGCGGATGCCGGCCTCGTGCAGCGCGGCGACCATCTCGTCGAACTCGGCGAGCGTGCCGATGCGCGGGTCGACGTCGCGGTAGTCGGCCACGTCGTATCCGCCGTCGGCGAGCGCCGACGGATAGAACGGGCTCAGCCACACGGCGTCGACCCCGAGCGCGCGGAGATACGGCACGCGCGAGATGATGCCGCGGAGGTCGCCGATCCCGTCGCCGTTCGCGTCGGCGAACGACCGCGGGTAGATCTGGTAGACGACGGCCTGGCGCCACCAGTCGGCGCCGGCGGGCGCGATCTGCTCTGACATGACGTGGGATCCCCCCTGGGAGCAAGGGGCGGATGAGCGGGCGCGGCCCGCTCATCCGCCCGTGGACGGTTCGGCGCTCAGCCCTTGACGGCGCCCTGCGTGACGCCCTCCATGACCCAGCGCTGCGCGAACAGGTAGGCGATGATCGCGGGCGCCATCGCCATGAGGTACGACGCGAACGCGACGTTGTAGTTGCTGCTGAACTGCGTCTGGAACAGGTTCTGGCGAACGGGCAGCGTCTGCAGGTTCGCGTCGGAGATGATGAGCGACGGCATCATGAAGTCGTTCCACGCGTAGAGGAATGCGAAGATGCCGACCGTGGCGCTCATCGGGGCGAGGAGCGGGAAGATGAGCTTCCAGAACGTCTGCCACGTCGAGGCGCCGTCGATGCGCGCGCTCTCCTCGAGCTCGAGCGGGATCGACCGCAGGAACGCGGTGAACAGCAGCACGCTGAAGCTCAGCTGGAACATCGTCGCGAGCAGGATGACCCCGAGCGGGTTGTCGAGGCCGACCCGGCCCGTGAGCTGGATCTGCGGGAGGGCGACGACGGGGAACGGGATGAACATGGCCGCGAGCAGGTAGAAGAACGACCAGCGGAACAGCTTCCGATCCCAGTTGCGGACGATCGCGTAGGACGCGAACGCCGCGAGGATGATCGTCGCGACGACGGTGCCCGCGGTCACGATGAGCGACATCGCGAAGCCGACCGGGAACTTCGTGAGCTGCCAGGCGTCGATGAACCCCTGGATGCTGAACGGCATCGGCAGCGAGAACGCGTTGCCGTCGCCCGCCTGCGAGCTCGTCTTGAACGCCATCGAGACGGTGACGTAGAGGGGCAGGATCACGGTGATCGCGCACAGGAACAGGATGACGGTGGCCGACCAGTTCACGCGCTCCATGCGGAAGCGCGGGGCCTTGCCGGCGGCGCTCGTGACGATGGCTCTCGTGCTGCCGGTGGGGGCGGTGTGCGTGGACATCAGAGTGCGCTCCTTCCGCGCGTCACCGACAGCTGCAGGACGGCGATGATGACGGTGATGATGAAGAACAGCGTCGCTGTCGCCATCTGGTAGGCGTAGTCGCCCGTCTGGAAGCCGCGGATGATCGTCATCGCGATCGTGCGGGTGGAGGTGCCGGGGCCGCCGTTCGTGAGGCCGACCACGATGTCGTACGAGTTCAGGAAGTTCTTGAAGCCGAGGATGACGTTGATGACGACGTAGCCCGCGACGAGGGGGAGCGTGATCCGCAGCAGCTGCTGCGGCTTGGACGCGCCGTCGATGTCGGCGGCCTCGTAGACCTCGCCGGGGATCGACAGGAGTCCCGCGATGTAGATGAGGAGCGTGCCGGGGATCGACTGCCACGCAGTCACGATGACGATGCCGAGCCAGGCGAGGTCGGGGTTCGCGAGGATGCTCTCCTCGAGGAACGGGATGCCGAGCGCGGCGCCGGCGCCGGGGAGGGAGTTCTGGAAGAGGAACTGGAAGACGTACGCGATGATGATGCCCGACACGACCATCGGGATGACGAAGATCGCGCGGAGCCCCATCTTGAAGCGGATGCGCGCCGTGAGCCCCACCGCGAGGAGGAACGCGATCACGTTCACGACGACGACCGTCACGAGCGAGAACCCGAAGGTGAACAGGAAGCTCGAGAGGATGGCCGGGTCGCTGAAGGCCGCGATGTAGTTGGTGAAGCCGATGAACTTCCAGTCGCCGAGCCCGATGGAGTCGGTGAAGCTGAAGACGATGCCGATGACGCCGGGAAGCGTGATCGCGAGCGTGAACAGCAGCAGCGACGGCAGCAGGAAGAGGTAGTAGATCGGCTCGACCCGCTTGCGGCTGCGGCGCACGCGGCGGTCGCCGCCGGTCACGATCGTCGTGGTGGTGCTCATTCTGCCGTCTCCTCGGTCGAGACCGCCGGCTGGCGGAAGGCGAGGCGGGCCCAGTCGGCGTCCATGGTCTGCAGGACCGAGGAGGCGTCCGCGCCGAGGACGAGCGACTGCGCGTAGTTCTCGGTCGGGATGGCCCGCGGGTTCAGGACGCCGGGGCCCTGGTAGACCGCGCCCTCGTTGTAGTAGCCGATCATCCCCTCGACGCGGGGGTCGCTCGGGTCGTCGCCGGTCGTCGTCGGCACGAAGCCGAGCTGCGACTCGTTGTACTCCTGGATGAGCTCGGGCTGGAAGAGGTGCTCGAGGAACGCGAACGCGCCCTCCTTGTTCTCCGCCTCCTCGGGGATCATCGTGACGAGGTCCATGTTGACGCGCACCTTGAGGTCGGCCGGGTCCTCGGTCATCGGGAGCGGGAAGGTGCCCAGCTCGAGGTCGGGGTTCGTCTTCGCGATCTCGCTGAAGGCCCACGGTCCCTGCAGGTACATCGCGCCCTCGCCATTCGCGAAGGCGACGTTGCCCGCGTCGTAGCCGCGGCTGCTCGCGTTCGGCTGCGTGTAGGTGCTCGCGAGGAGCTGCATCTTCTCGATCGGCTCGAGGAAGTCCTTCTGGAAGGACACCGGCGAATCCGGGCCGACGTCGGTGCCCTGCGCGGCGAGCTGGTCGTAGAAGTCGAGCACGTCGAGGGATCCGCCGATCGCGTAGTCGAACCATCCCTGGTTCGCCGTCCAGGCATCCGCGAAGGTCGCGTAGAACGGCGCGACGCCTGCGGCCTGCAGGGTGTCGCAGACCTCGATGAGCTCGCTCCACGTCTGCGGGACCTCGAGGTCGTGCTCCGCGAAGATCTCCTTGTTGTAGATGACCGATGCGGCCATCACCGAGTACGGGAGCGCGGTCGTGCGGCCCTCGCAGACGCCGTACTGGTCGAGGAGGGGCTGCATCTCGGGGCGGATGTCGGCGGCCGCCTCGGTCTCGGACAGGTCCGTGAGCGCGCAGCGCTGCACGAAGCGCGCGACCTCCTGGTTGTAGTTCGCGAGCATGAGGTCGGGCGGATTGCCGCGGACGAAGCTCGCCGCGATGACGTCGGGGCCCGACGTGTCCATGACCACCTCGTACTCGTCCTGCGACGCGTTGAACTCGTCGACCACCTCGGTCATGAACGAGATCGCCTCGCGCTTGCTGAACGTGAAGTGGACGGTCTCCCGTCCGCCGGCGGAGCAGCCGGCGAGCAGCGACGCGGTCACGGCGACGCCGATCCCGGCCGCGGCGACCCTCGTCGCTCTTCTCAGTCCCAAAGACATCGTCGTCCTCTCCTGCGTCTCGATTTATTCAGCGAGTAAATCTAGACTGCGAATATAACGGGGACACTCTCTCACCGCCAGTCGGGCGGCGTCAAGACCCCCAGTAAGGTCGAGGACATGGCTCACGGCACGGCGAACTCGCCCCAGGTGCTGCGCCGGATGAACTCCGGCGCGGTGGTGCGCTTCGCCCTGCGCGTCGCGGAGTTCACGGCGGCCGAGGTGATGGCGGAGACATCGCTCACCCGCGCGACGGTGCTCGGCGTGTGCGACGACCTCGTCGAGGCCGGATGGCTCGTCGAGCTCGAGGACAGCCGGGCCGCCGGCCTCACGAGCAAGGGGCGCCCGGCGCGGCGCTACCGTCTGCGCGACGAGGCGGGGGTCGTCGCCGGCATCGACGCGGGCGAGCATCGCTTCACCGCGATCGTCGCCGACCTCCGCGGGAAGGTGCTCGGCGAGGTCGGCGCCGACGCGCCCGCCGTCGACCGCCGCCCCGGTTCCGCGGCCGAGCGCAGTCGCGCCGAGGCGGCGGAGGAGCGCCGCGCGCTCGCCGTGCGCCTGCTCGACGAGGCCCTCGCCGCGGCGGGAGCGCAGCGCGACGACCTGCTCGTCGTCGTCGTCGGCGTTCCGGCGCCCGTCGACGCCGACGGGCGATCGCCCGCGGGCGATCGGGACTACTGGAAGACGATGAACCCGGGCTTCGCGGACGCGCTCCCCGGCCCATCCGTGGTCGTCGAGAACGACGCCAACCTCGCGGCGGTCGCCGAGCAGAGCCAGGACGGGCAGGCCCACACGGCGAACGTCGCGACGCTGCTCTCGGGGGAGCGCCTCGGCGCGGGCGTCATCGTCGACGGCCGGCTGCTGCGCGGAGCGCGCGGCGGAGCGGGCGAGATGCGCTTCCTCGACATCGTGGAGGGAGCGGGGAGCCCCGACGGCGTCGGCGCGCTCGCCCGGATGTGGGCACAGGACGCCGTGGCGAACGGGGAGCGGAGCGCGCTGGCCGAGCTCCCCGTCGACGAGATCACGGCGCGCGACGTCTTCCGCGCGGCCGCCGACGGAGACGCGCTCGCCACGGCCATCCTCGATCGGCTCGGCGACCGCATCGCGCGGGTCGCGCTCGTCCTCGCGAGTCTCCTCGACATCGAGCGGGTCGTCATCGCCGGCGCGATCGCGGAGGCCGTCGAGCCGGTCCTCGCGCGTGCGCGGACGGTGCTCGCGGAGGAGTTCTACCCGCCCGTGCCCGAGCTCGTCGCGAGCACCCTGGGGCGCGACATCGTCGTCCGAGGCGCGGTCGAGTCGGCTCGCGCCCGCATCCGCGAGGAGCCGCTCGCCTTCGAGCCGCGCCGCTGACACGGCGATGGCCGGCGCATCCCCCGACGCGCCGGCCACCTGTGCCGCTCGATTCCCGGCACGCTCACATGCCGTGCACGCTCACACTCAGTTCGTCTTGCGTCGACCCGTGATGAGTCCCCAGATGAGGAGGACGATGATCGCTCCGCCGATCGCGAGCAGCCAGCTGCCGAGATCCCAGAACTGGTCGACACCCACTCCGAAGAGGGCCGTTCCGATCCATCCGCCGAGCAAGGCTCCGACCACGCCGAGGATGAGGGTGGCGATCCAGCCGCCGCCCTGGTTGCCCGGCAGGATGGCCTTCGCGATGGCTCCGGCGATGAGGCCGAGGATGAGGAATGCGATGAAGCCCATGACTGCTCCCTTCTCAAAGCGGTGCGCGGATGTGCGCCGCTGATGCAAACCTAGGGGCGACGGCGGCAGCGGCGCATGGGCTTGACAGCGATGACTCGGCGGCGGTAACCGGGCTTCAGCAGTGCGCGAACACGTGCGCGGGGTCGCCGCGCGGGGTCGCGTCGCGGTCGCGGAGGGTGATCGGATGGTCGCCCGCGCGACGGGCGCACGCCCATTCGAGCGCGGTCCGCGTGATGCCGTCGCGCTCGACGACGCCCGTGTCGTCGTACTCGATCTCGAGCACGCGGCCCGGGTAGCGGTAGTCGGCGCACTCGTCGTGGAGCTCGCACTCCTCGGCGACGGCGAAGTCGAAGCCGAGCTCGGGTCCGGACGCCCCGAGCTCGGCGGTGTTCTTCTGCGCGACAGCCAGCCCGAGCCGGTGCGCGAGGGGGATGACCTCCGCCATGTAGGCGAGCGCGTGGTCGAGGGTCTGCAGCCCGTGCGAGCGCTCGTGCTGATCGAGGTTGTCGGGCTCCACGGCGTCGTAGCCGTCGTCGGCGCACCCGCGCAGCCACGCCGACTGGATCTGGAGCAGCGCCTCGCGCGCGGCGGCGGTCCGGATGTCGAACAGGGCCTCGTTCCACTCCTCGTCGACCACGAGAGCGCCGTCCGCGTCGCGCAGCAGCAGCTCGGGGTGGACCGCGCCCCACCACGCGGTCGTCCCCTCGAGCGCGGGGTCGGGCCCCGACGCGGGGTCCGGCTGGGTCTGGAAGAGGTTGACGTAGCAGACGCCGTAGGCCCCGGCCGCGGGCGCCTCGGTGCGGTCGCGCACGACGATCGTCACCTCCGGAGCGGGCGCGTACGCGCCGCCGAGCTGGTAGTCGAGCACGCCGTCCGGAGGCGGAAGGCGGATGCCGTCGTCGGCCGCCGCGCATCCCGCGACGAGCGCGGCGGCCGCGAGCAGCGCGGCGGCTCCGCCGGTCCGCCGCATCAGGCGGGCGGGAGCCGGAGGATGTTCGACTCGCCGACCTCGAGGTCGTCCGAGAGGCGGATGGTCCGGGCGAGGTCCTCGATCGCCGGCAGCAGCGTGCGGAAGCGCTCGCGGTCGGGCGAGGCTGCCTGCAGCGTCACGAGCTGCGTGCCGGTGTCCCACGTGTAGGTCGCCGAGAGGAGGGAGCGCTCGCCCTGCGGCATGTCGATGACGAGCTTCTCGCCCTGCCCGAGGAACGGCGACCGGAAGTCCTCGGTGTCGTCGTACTCGATCGGCATCATGGCGCGGGCGGTCCGCAGCTGCGCCGTGAGCTCCTGGACCTGGGCGATCGCGACGAGGAGCTCGGGGTCGTCCTTCCAGACCCACGCGAGGATCCGGCCATCCGATCGGCGCATCATCGCGCGCGCGGCGCGATTGGCGATCCACGCGAGGAATCCCGACCCGGGAGCGCCCTGCGGGAGGCCGGCGCTCCCGAGGAGCATGCGGATGGCCGCCTTCCGGTGGCGGCCGCCGCGGAGTCCGCGCCCGGTCACGGGCACCCAGCGGGTCGAGTCGGCGTCGGCGAGCAGGCGCGTCATGGGTCCAGGGTAGGGGCTCGGATAGCGTGGATGCCTGTGAACGGCCAGGTGCTCCCCGCTGTCGCCGCGATCCTGCTCGGGGCGGTGTTCGCGGTGCTGCTGTTCGTGCCGTTCGTCGCCGTGCAGTATCGACGGGAGGGCCGGCTCACGCTCCGGCAGCTGGTGCTGTGGGGCGCCTTCCTCGTCTACGGCCTCGCGCTGTGGACGTACACGCTGCTGCCGCTCCCCGACCCTGACGCCATCCGGTGCGCGGCGCCGCAGCTGCGGCCGTTCCAGTTCGTCGACGACATCCTCGACCACCCGGTCGGCTCGCTCTCCGCCCTGCGGCACAATCCCGCGGTCATGCAGGTCGCACTCAACGTGCTGCTGTTCGTGCCGCTGGGGTTCTTCCTGCGCCTCATCTGGCGGCGCGGCGTGGTCGTCTCGACGCTCGTCGGGTTCGGGCTCTCGGTCGCGATCGAGACGACACAGGTCACGGGCGTCTGGGGCATCTACCCGTGCGGGTACCGCCTGTTCGACATCGACGACCTGCTCGCCAACACCGCGGGAGCCCTGCTCGGCGGTGCCCTGTCGCTCGCCGTGCGCCCGCTTCTCGCCCGCCGCGACGCACGGCCCGCGGCAGACGCCCCGCGCCCGGTGACGATCTGGAGGCGCCTGCTCGGCATGCTGTGCGACGCGCTCGCGGTCGCGCTGACCGGCGGCGCGGCGGGGATCGCGGTGAACGCGTGGCAGCTCTCCGTCGCCGGCGTCCCGGCTGCGCAGCTGGATCCCGCCGCAGCGAACGTGGCGGCGACCGCCGTGCCCTTCGTCCTCCTGGCGGCGGTCGTCCTCGTGACGGGCGGCACGGTGGGCGACCACGCCGTCCTCGTCCGGTGGGAGGGCGGGGTGGGGCCCGCGCCGGCGGCCCGCGTCCTGCGCTATCTCGCAGGCATCGGCGGCTGGCAGCTCCTCGGCATGCTGGCGTCGCCGCTCGACGCGCTGTTCGCCGTGGCGAGCGTCGTCGCGCTCGTCATCGCGACCGAGCGCGGCGGACTGCCGGGCGTCGTCTCCAGGATGCGCCCGATGGATGCGCGCGCAGGGGCTCGGGTCTAGGCGGCCCCGCGCGTCACTGCCGGCGGCGGAGGACCAGGAGCCCGGCGCCCGCGAGCACGAGCACCACGGCGCCGCCCACGATCCAGGGCACGAGGTCGTTGCCGGTGCTCGCCAGCGCGGTCGAAGCGGAGAGGAGGGTCGTCGTCACGCGCCCAGTCTGCCCCATGCCCGCCCCGATCCGGGAGCACCGCCCCCGCGGCCGTCCAGGCGGCGCCGGTAGCCTGGGCAGGTGAACGACGCCCTCGCCCGTGCCGAATCGCTCATCGACCTCACTCCGGACTACCCGGAGCCGGGCATCCTGTTCCGCGACATCTCGCCGCTGCTGGCCGACCCCGAGGCTCTCCGCGTCGCGTGCGCCGCGCTCGTCGAGCCGTTCGAGGGCCGGTTCGACATCGTCGGCGGCATCGAGGCGCGCGGGTTCCTGCTCGCGGGGTATGTCGCGGCCGTCGCCGGAGTCGGGGTGCTGCCGATCCGCAAGGCCGGGAAGCTGCCCAAGCCGGCGGCCGCTGTGTCGTACGACCTCGAGTACGGGTCGGCGGCGATCGAGGCGCCGGGCGTCCTCAGGCCGGGGGAGCGCGTCCTGCTCCTCGACGACGTGCTCGCGACCGGCGGGACGCTCGCGGCCGCCCAGCAGCTCATCCGGGACCTCGGCGCCGAGGTGGCCGGGTCGGCCGTCGTACTCGAGCTCGTCGATCTGGGCGGCCGGGCCGTCGCGGGCGACGTGCACACGCTCTTCACGGCGCACGAGTCCGCCTGACGCGGCCCGTGAGGCGCTCGTCATGAAGTGACTCCTTCACGAAACGCCCGGGCAACACCGCGTCATTAGCGTCGCGGCATGACGACCTCCTCCCGCGACGCGAACACCGTCGACTCGATCCCGCCGCTCGCGCGGCTGTTCCCTCTCGGCCTCCAGCACGTGCTCGCGATGTACGCGGGCGCCGTCGCCGTCCCGCTCATCGTCGGCGGCGCGATCGGGCTCGGCGGCGCCGACCTCGTGTACCTGATCAGCGCCGACCTCTTCGTCGCGGGCATCGCGACGATCGTGCAGTCGATCGGGTTCTGGCGGTTCGGCGTGCGCCTGCCGCTCATGCAGGGCGTCACCTTCGCCGCGGTCGGCCCCATGATCGCGATCGGAACGCAGCACGGCATCACGGCGATCTACGGTGCGACCATCGCCTGCGGCCTCTTCATGATCCTCGTCGCGCCGTTCTTCTCGCAGCTCCTGCGCTTCTTCCCGCCGCTCGTCACCGGCACCGTCATCCTCATCATCGGCCTGTCCCTCATGGACGTCGCGGCCGGATGGGTGATCGACGGCGCGGAGGACGGCGCTGCCGACCCGCTCAACCTCGCCTTCGCGGCTGGGACCCTGCTCTTCATCGTCCTCGTCGAGCGGTTCGCTCCGCGGGCGCTCGCCCGCATCTCCGTGCTCCTGGGGCTCGTCGCCGGCACCCTCGCCGCACTCGCCGTCCCCGGGATGGTCGACTGGTCGGGCGTGGCCGACACGGCGTGGTTCGGCATCGTCACGCCGTTCCACTTCGGACTGCCGACCTTCGAGATCGCCTCGGTCGTCTCGATGCTCGTCGTGGGCCTCGTCATCATGACCGAGACGACGGGCGACATGATCGCCGTCGGCGAGATCGTGGAGCGCCCTGTGGGCCGTCGTCAGCTCGCCGACGGGCTGCGCGCCGATGGGCTCGGCACCGTCATCGGCGGTGTCTTCAACACCTTCCCCTACACGGCGTTCGCCCAGAACGTGGGGCTCGTCTCGCTCACGGGCGTGCGCTCGCGCTGGGTCGCGACGATGGCGGGCGGGATCCTCGTCGTCCTCGGCCTGCTGCCGCCGGTCTCGGCGATTGTCGAGGGCGTCCCGCGGGCCGTGCTCGGCGGCGCGGGGATCGCGCTGTTCGGGATGGTCGCGGCCAGCGGCATCCGGACGCTCGCGAAGGTCCGCTTCGACAACCGCAACGTGCTCGTCGCCGCGGTCTCGGTCGGCATCGCCCTGCTGCCGACGGTCGCGCCGGAGATCTACGCGCGCTTCCCCGACGCGTTCACGCTCATCTTCGACTCGGGCATCTCCGCGGGCGCGATCGCGGCCATCCTGCTCAACCTCCTGCTGAACTCGCGCTCGGCGAAGGAGAAGTACGGCGCCGACCCGGTCGTGGGGTCGTATGACGGCGTGCGCTCGACCGCCGCGATCGCCCTCGTCTCCTCCGAGGCCGTGGGGGCCGGTCTCACCCCTGTGCGGTTCCGCGACGAGAGCGGTCAGGAGCTGCCGGCCGTCGACAAGGACGGCAACCCTGTCGACGCGCACGTCGTCGCGCCCGAGGGCGACCCCACCCGCTGAACGGCCGCCCTCCCCGACCTGGGCGAGCAAGGGTCTTGTCCAGGTCGCACTTCGCGTCCGTAAAGCGGCGTTTGGGGACGCGGAGTGCGACCTGGGCGAGAGAGGCGGGGGAGAAGAGGGGACGACGGACTGGAGGGAGGGGCAGAACGAGGGGCAGACCGAGGAGCGGCGCGACGTCAGATGAACGTCGGGACGTCGGCCCAGGCCGCGGGCGCGTCGTCGACGCCGTCGCGCACGACCGTCCCCTCGATGAGCCCGTAGGGGCGGTCGTCGGCGATGAACACCTCGCCCTCGTTCTCGAGGTCGAAGCGCGCGAGGTCGTAGAGGAAGTGGTGCCGGTTCGGCATCGCGAAGCGGATCTCCGCGAGCTCCGGCCGCGCCTCGATCGCCGCGCGCCCCATCGCGAAGAGGGTCTGCTGCAGGGCGAGCGAGTGCACGACGGCGAACCGCTCGAGGAGCACGGCCGTGACCTCCTCGTACACGCCGTTGTAGTCCACGCCCTCCGCGACCGCCTCGGGCAGGAAGCGCCAGCGCGCCGTGACCGACGTCGCCATGATGCGGTCGTCGGTCTCGGGGAGGGTCGTGAACGGCGTCCTCGGGAACCCGCGGAACTCCGATCCCGTCGACTTCAGGACGACGAGGCCCTTCACGCCGCCCAGCACGTGGGTGCCGCCATCCGCGACCTGGACGGCGGCGAGCCGCGTGCCGCGCCCCGTGCGGACGAACGCGTGATCGTGGCCGGAGCCGTCGACGACGATGCGCTCCCACACGTGCTGCTCGGCCTGCCACAGCCCGCCCTCGACCCAGTCGAACTCGGTCGTGAAGTGCTCGGCGAGGAGGGAGAGGAAGCGCTCGGGCGAGCCGACGCCGTGCGTCTTCGCGAACGCGAACACCGTGTTCTTCTGCGTGTCGGTGGCGATGACCTTCGCGTTGTCGCCGGTCAGGAACGAGTCGGCGAACGCCTCGCCGCGCAGCTGCGAGGTGACCGTGAGGTCCTCGATCTCGTGCCGGGCGGTGTCCCGCGTGATCCGCACGAGGCGGTTCTCGGCCTTGCCGTACTTGTGCGGTCCCAGGTGCACGGACACGTCGCTCATGGATCAGCTCCCTCGGTAGGTGGAGTACGCGAACGGGCTCAGCAGGAGCGGCACGTGCGCGTGCGGCTCGCCGTCGACCCGGAAGGCGACGGCGACGGACGGATAGAACGCCTCGACGCCGCGCGCCGCGAACCACGCGCCGGTGTCGAAGACCAGCGTGTGCTCGCCCGCGCCGAGCTTTCCCAGCGCCGCGCGCCCGTCGGCGTCGGTCTCGGCCGTCGCGACGACGGCGCCCGCCGTGCGCACGGCGACGGCCATGCCGGCCGCGGGGCGTCCGCTCGCGGCATCCAGCACATGCGTCGTCAGCTCGGTCATCGGGTCTCCTCGGATGGCGCGGCGGCGGATGGCGCGGCGAAGGCCGCGCGGATGCGGGCGAGGGCGATCTCGAGGAGCTGCCCGCACGCCTCGCGGACCTCGGCGGCGTCGTCGTTCGCGAGCCGGCGGTCGAGCTCGCCGAGCATCTCGACGGGGGAGCGGCCCGCGGCGCGGATGAGGAACACCCGGCCGAAGCGCGCCTCGTAGGCCGCGTTGCCCTCGGCCATCCGCGCGGCGACCTCGGCGTCGGCGTCGGCCATGGCCGCCTGCTCGCGCCGGGAGGCGGCGGCCTCCGCGCTGTCTCCCGTCGGACGATCGCCGATCCGCGGATGGCGCGCGAGCGCCGCGTCGAGCTCGCGCTCACCCCAGGTCGCGGCCTCCTCGGCCGCCCTCGCGAGCAGCGCGTCGAGCGACCCGTGCGGTCGGGACGCGACGAGCGCGTCGACCCAGCTCGGGACATCCGCCCACACCCGCGCGACCGCCGCGGCGTCGGGAGCGGGCGCGCGGTCGAAGTCCTCCAGGAGCATGCCGCCACGCTAGGGGCGGCGTATTTCGGCGCGGTAACGCGCGGCGGTTCGCTCAGTCGGCCGAGGGCGGATGGACGATGAGCCAGCGGGCGACGGCGGGTTCATCGCCCGTGTTGTGCAGGCGGTGCGGCTTGTCGCAGGGGTACCGGATGGTGTCGCCCGCGCGCAGCACGACGACCTCGTCCGAGAAGTCGATCGTGAGCTCGCCGGAGAGCACCTCGCCGACCTCGTACCCCTCGTGGCGGAAGAGCTGATCCTTCGACGACGCCGTGCTGCCGGGCGGGTAGATCGACTCGAAGTAGTCGATGCCGGGGCTGTCGCCCGGAGCGAGGCGACGGAAGACGACGCCTCCGCCGAGCTCGAGGTACGCGGCGTCCGCCGCGCGCTCGAGAGCGTACGACCCGTCGTCGGGCCCCGTCGCGACCGACCCGGAGAGCACCGTGGCGAGCGGGACGCCGAGGGCGTCGGTGATCGCGATGAGGCGCGAGACGCTCGGCTGCATGACGCCGCGTTCGATCTGCGAGACCGCGCTCGTGGAGATCCCGAGGCGCCGGGCGAGGGCGGAGACCGAGAGCCCGGTGAGCGTCCGGGCCTCGCGGAGCCGGCGCCCCACGAGGGTGCGCGGGTCGGGCGCGTCCCCGACGCCGGCAGCGGGTCCGGGGGCCGAGAGGGTCACGCCGACATGCTAGCCCGCGCCGCGAGCGAGCCGCCGTCGGGATTTACGCCGCCGAAACACGAGGGACACGGCGCGGGAAACGTGAAGGGATAACTTCACACCACGCCTCTCGTCCGGCAAGCCTCCATCGGCCGGAGCACCACCGACACCGCATCCTCCTCTCGAAAGGCACCATCGTGTCGCAGAGCAGCTCCCCCACCCGGCCGCAGGACGTCGTGGAGGCCGCGGGCCACCCCGTCGGCTCCGGCAACATGCGCCCCGGCTACGACCCCCGCCTCGCCAACGAGGACCTCGCCCCGCTGCGCCGCCAGCGCTGGACGAGCTACAACATCTTCGCGTTCTGGATGAGCGACGTGCACTCCGTCGGCGGCTACGTCACCGCCGGCTCCCTGTTCGCGCTCGGCATCGCGAGCTGGCAGGTCCTCGTCGCTCTCGTCGTCGGCATCCTCATCGTCCAGTTCTTCACGAACCTCGTCGCGAAGCCGAGCCAGCGCACGGGCGTGCCCTACCCCGTCGTCAACCGCTTCCTCTTCGGGGTCAAGGGCGCGAACATCCCGGCCATCGTCCGCGGCGTCATCGCGATCGCCTGGTACGGGGTGCAGACGTACCTCGCCGCCGAGTCCCTCACCATCGTCTTCCTCAAGTTCATCCCGGCGTCGGCCGCGCTCCTCGAGCCGAGCTTCCTCGGCCTCGACGCGCTCGGATGGATCTCGTACGCGATCCTCTGGGTCGCGCAGGCCGCCGTCTTCTGGAACGGCATGGAGGCCATCCGCCGCTTCATCGACTTCGCGGGCCCCGCCGTGTACGTCGTGATGATCGTCCTCGCGGTGTATCTCGTGAGCCAGGCGGGCTGGGAGAACATCAGCCTCGACCTCTCGAGCGGCGAGCCCCTCGACCTGTGGGCCTCGATCCCCGTCATGCTCTCCGCCATCGCGATCGTCGTGTCGTACTTCTCGGGGCCGATGCTGAACTTCGGCGACTTCGCGCGCTACGGCCGCAGCTTCCGCGCCGTGAAGCGCGGCAACCTCTGGGGCCTGCCCGTCAACTTCCTCTTCTTCTCGATCCTCACGGTGGTGACGGCGTCGGCGACCGTGCCGGTCTTCGGCGAGCTCATCACCGACCCCATCCACACGGTCGAGCGCATCGACCACTGGTTCGCCATCCTGCTCGGCGGTCTGACCTTCGTCACCGCCACGGTCGGCATCAACATCGTCGCGAACTTCATCTCGCCGGCGTTCGACTTCTCGAACGTCGCGCCCCACCGCATCTCGTGGCGGATGGGCGGGATGATCGCGGCGGTCGGGTCGGTGCTCCTCACGCCCTGGAACTGGTACGCGAACGACCAGGCCATCCACTACACGCTCGGCATCCTGTCGGCCCTCATCGGCCCGCTCTTCGGCATCCTCATTGCGGGGTACTACGTGGTGGCGCGTCAGCGGATCCGCGTCGACGACATGTACACGATGTCCGAGCAGGGCGCCTACTGGTATCGCCGCGGCTACAACCCGAACGCGCTGTGGGCGGTCGCGGGCGCGGGCGTGCCGACGATCCTCCTCGCGATCGTGCCCAAGTCCCTCGTGTTCGCGGGAGCGATCGACCCCGCGTGGGGCGCGATCGGCGACTTCACGTGGTTCATCGGGTGCGGACTCGGCTTCGCCATCTTCACGCTGCTCGAGCGCGCCCGCCCGACCGTCCCCGTGTTCGACGGCGAGACCGCCGGCGTCTCCGACGGCACGGCAGAGGACGTGCTCGAGGAGTACCCCGACACCGCGACCGCCTCGCTGGCGGTCGCGCAGGCCGAGGCCGCGCTCGCGGCCTCCGACGAAGAAGAGGACGCCCAGGTCCGCTGATGCGCATCACCCTCATCAACCCCAACACCTCCCGGGCCATGACGGCCAAGATCGCCGCCGCGGCCCGGGAGGCGGCCGCCCCCGACGTCGAGGTCGTCGCCGTGTGCCCCGCGGAGGGAGACGGCCCGGCCGCGATCGAGAGCCACCTCGACGAGGTGCACGCGGCGGCCGCGGTCGTCGACGCCATCCGGCGCGACCAGGCGGCGGGCGGCAGCGACGGCTACATCGTCGCGTGCTTCGGGGACCCCGGCCTCGACGCCGCGCGCGAGCTCGTCGACGCACCCGTCGTCGGCATCGCGGAGGCCGCTATGCACGTCGCCGCCCTCACCGGGCGGACCTTCGGGATCGTCACGACGCTCTCGCGCACGCTCGGCCGCGCCGAGGACCTCGTGCTCCGCTACGGGTTCGAGCGCGCGTGCGTCGCCGCCTACGGCACGGGCATCCCCGTCCTCGACCTCGAGGAGGCCGACCCCGCGGCCGTCGAGCGCATCGCCGCGTGGTGCGAGCGCGTCGCGTGGGAGGACCGCGCCGACGCCGTCGTGCTCGGCTGCGCAGGCATGGCCGACCTCTGTGCGCACCTGTCCGAGCGCGTGGGCGTCCCGGTCGTCGACGGCGTCGCCGCGGCGGTCGGGCTCGTCTCGGCGATGGCGCGGATGGGCGTGGGCACGAGCAAGCGCGACGAGTACGCGACGCCGCCGCACCGCGAGCCCCTGGCGCGCGACGCGGCTGTCGCGGGGAGCGTGACCGCATGAGCGGCCCGGTCTCTGCCATCGCCGCGCGGCGCGTGCTCGTGGGCGGCGCCTTCGCGGCCGCCACCGTGCGCATCGCCGACGGCCGCGTGGCCGGCGTGGAGCCGTACGACCCCGACGCCGAGGTCGTGCTCGCCGACGCGGAGGTGCTGCTCCCTGGCCTCGTCGACAGCCACGTGCACCTCAACGAGCCGGGGCGCACCGCGTGGGAGGGCTTCGCCACCGGCACGGCGGCGGCCGCGGCGGGCGGCGTGACGACGCTCGTCGAGATGCCGCTCAACTCGGTGCCCGTCACGACGACGCCCGCCGCGCTCGCCGCGAAGCGTCGGGCCGCGGTCGGCAAGCTCGCGGTCGACGTCGCGTTCTGGGGCGGCGCCGTGCCCGAGAACCTCGGCGCCCTCGGCGCTCTGCTCGACGCGGGGGTCGTCGGGGTGAAGTGCTTCCTCGCCCCGAGCGGGATCGACGAGTTCGGGCACCTCGACGCCGCTCAGCTGGAGACGGCTCTCGCCGAGCTCGCCGCGCGCGACGGCCTGCTCATCGCGCACGCCGAGCTCGAGGAGCACCTGTCCGACGCCGCGGGCCCCGTGTTCACCGATTTCGTGGCATCCCGCCCTCCTCGCGCGGAGGTCGAGGCGATCCGCCTTGTGATCGAGGCGGCCCGGCGGACCGGGGCCCGCGTGCACATCGTGCACGTCTCGGCCGCGGAGGCGCTCGACCTCGTGCGCGCGGCCCGCGCCGACGGCGTCCGCATCACCGTGGAGACGTGCCCGCACTACCTGACACTGCGCGCCGAGGAGCTGCCGGACGGCCAGGGCCGCTTCAAGTGCTGCCCGCCGATCCGAGACGGCGTGAACCAGGACGCCCTGTGGGCGGGCGTCCTCGATGGCACGATCGCGGCGATCGTGAGCGACCACTCGCCCGCGACCTTCGATCTCAAGGGCGTCGCCGACCTCGGGCTCGCGTGGGGCGGGATCGCGGGTGTGCAGACCGGGCTGTCGGCCGTGTGGACCGAGGCGCGCCGCCGGGACCTGCCGCTCGAGGCCATCCTGCCGGCGTTCACGACCGGGCCAGCGGACCTCGTGCGCCTCGGCGACCGCGGCCGCATCGCTCCGGGAGCGCCGGCCCACCTCGTCGTGTTCGACCCCGAGGCCGAGTACGTGCTCGATGCCGCATCGCTCGCCTACCGGAACCCCATGTCGCCGTGGGAGGGCGCGCGTCTGCGCGGGATCGTCCGGGAGACCTACCTGCACGGCGAGCTCATCCACGCGCACGGCACCGGACTGCGCGCACGACGCGGGCACGAGGTGCTCGCCCCCACGACGACCGCGACCCTGACGGAGGCCAGCGCATGACCATCGACACCGCTGAGCGGAACCGGTTCGGAGCGGCCGCAGCGCCGGCGCGCTTCGCCGACATCCCGATCCTGCAGCCCGGTCGCGGCCTGCCCGACGGCGCGACGTACCTGCCGTCGTCGCCCGAGACCGTGCGGTGGGGGCGGCTCCCGAGCGGTGAGGACGAGCCCGTCCTCACGATCACGTCGGGCGAGACGATCATCGTCGACACGGTCAGCCACGAGGGGCTGCTGCCCGACCAGGGCCAGGACCCGGTCGCGTTCTTCGCGCAGCACGGCGTCCCCGCGGGCGCCGTCCTCGACGACGCGGTCGCGATCGCCGCATCGGTGTCGCGCGACCCCGTCGCCGACGGCCCGCACGTCGTCACCGGTCCCATCCGCGTGGAGGGCGCGCAGCCGGGCGACCTCCTCCGGATCACCGTCGTCGCGCTCGAGCCGCGGGTTCCGTACGGCGTCATCTCGAATCGACACGGCAAGGGGGCGCTGCCCGGCGTGCTGCCGCGCAGCGGCCGGACGGTCAGCGTCTTCGCCCCGGTCGAGGAGCGCGCAGGCCGCCTCGTCGGAGCGCTCCCCGCGACCGAGGGCGGAGCGCGCGACGTCGTCTTCCCGCTCGCGCCGTTCCTCGGCACGATGGGCGTCGCGCCGGCCGGGCCGGAGCGCGCGCATTCGGTCCCACCCGGTGCGCACGGCGGCAACATCGACATCAACCTCCTGACGGCGGGCTCGTCGCTCTACCTCCCCGTGCAGGTCGAGGGCGCGCTCGCGTACGTGGGCGACCCCCACTTCGCGCAGGGCGACGGCGAGGTCGCGCTCACGGCGCTCGAGGCCTCGCTGCGGGCGACCCTCCGCTTCGACGTCGTGCCCGCCGCCGCGGCCGAGCGCGCCTTCGGACGCATCGCCGGCCCGCTCGTGCGCACGGCCGACCACCTCGTCCCGACGGGCCTCGACCCGGATCTCGACGCGGCGATGCGGGCGTGCACGACGGAGGCGATCGCGCTCCTGCAGGCGCGATGGGGGATGGACGAGCATCTCGCCTACGCCTACCTGTCGGCGGCGGTCGACTTCGACATCTCGCAAGTCGTCGACGTCGTGTGTGGCGTGCACGCGCGAATCCGCGAGGCCGACTTCGCCGCGATCGAGGCCGCCGATGCGTGACGCGACGGCCGTGCAGGCGCCACCGCGGATCCCGGGCGACGAGACGGTTCCGGCCGAGCTGCTCGACGCGTTCCACGCGTACGAGCGGGCCGTGGTCGCGAACGACCTCGATGCGCTCGATGCGTGGTTCGACGACGCCCCCGACACGCTGCGCGGAGACGAGGGCGGCCTCCTCGTGGGGCACGACGCGATCAGCGCGTTCCGCGCGCAGCGGGGCGGAGTCGCGCCGCGCGCCATCGAGCGGATCGAGCACCGCCCGCTCGCCGACGGGACGGCCCTGCTCGTCTCGGTCTCGCGCTTCGACGCGGGCGGGCGAGGGCTGCAGACCCAGATCTGGCGCCGCAGGGCGGCAGGATGGCGCATCGTCGCGGCGCACGTCTCCGCGCGACCGCGGGCGTTCGACCGCGCGATCTGGCGCGAGGTCGGCGAGCCCCTCGCGCCGGCAGCGGCCGACGGCCCCCTCTCGGGCCTCTCGTTCGCGGTCAAGGACCTCTTCGCGATCGCCGGGAGCAGGATCGGCGCGGGCAATCCCGCCTACCTCGACGAGGCGCGGCCCGCCACGACGACCGCGCCCGCCGTGTCGACCCTGCTCGGCGGGGGTGCTGTGCTGCGCGGGATCGCGCGCACCGACGAGTTCGCCTACTCGATCGCGGGCGACAACGCGCACTACGGCACCCCGCCGAACGGGGCCCTTCCCGGGGCTCTCCCCGGCGGGTCGTCGAGCGGGCCCGCGTCGGCCGTCGCGCTGGGCCAGGCCGACATCGGCCTCGCGACCGACACCGCGGGCTCCATCCGCGTGCCGGCGTCCTATCAGGGGCTGTGGGGCCTGCGGACCACGCACGGCCGGGTCCCGCGACGCGGCGTGCTGCCGCTCGCGCCCGCGTTCGACACGGTCGGATGGCTCACGCGCGACGGCGAGACGCTCGAGCGGGTGGCCTCGTGGTGCCTCGACGGCGACGCCGAGGCGCCGCTGCCGTGGCGCTTCCGCGTCCCCGTCGAGGCGCTCGAGCTCGCCGAGCCCGCCGTGCGCGAGGCGTTCGAGGAGCTGCTCGCGGCGCTCGGCCGCACCGCGCCGATCGAGCGCGTCTCGATCGGCGACCTCGCGGCCTGCCACGAGCGGTTCCGCACGGTCCAGGCCGCCGAGGCCTGGCGAGTGCACGGGGCGTGGCTGGGCGCGCATCCCGGGGCGCTCGGCGGAGCCGTCGCCGCCCGCTTCGCCGCCGCGGCGGAGGTGACCCCGTTCGCCGAGCAGGCGGCGCGCGAGCAGCTGCGCCCGTTCGCCGCGCGCGTGCGCGCGCTCGTCGGAGACGCGGTGCTGATCCTCCCCGTCGTCCCCGGCCCCGCGCCGTCCCGCACCGCCGAGCCCGACGAGATCGACGCCATCCGCACCGCCACCCTCCGGCTCACGGCTCCCGCCGCGGTGGCGGGAGCGCCCTCGATCTCGGCTCCGCTCCTGACCGTCCCGTCCGCCCTCGGTCCTGCTCCCGTCGGGGTGGGGCTCATCGGGCGATCCGGCTCCGACCTCTCCCTCGTCCGCCTGGCGCGGGCGCTCGCCGACGCCGTGTCGTGAGCCCGCGCCGTCCCCTCCCGACCGCCCCACTCGGAAGCAGCACATCATGACGATCACCGCCCCGCTCGACCCGCCCGCCCGCCTCCTCATGGGCCCCGGCCCCATCTCGGCGTATCCGCGCGTCCTGCGCGCGATGTCGGCGCAGCTCGTCGGGCAGTACGACCCGTTCATGACCGCGACGATGCGCGAGACGCAGGAGCTCTACCGTCGCGTGTGGGCGACGCGGAACGACGCGACGCTTCTCGTCGACGGCACCGCGCGCGCCGGCATCGAGGCGGCGCTCATGTCGCTCATCCGCCCGGGCGACCGGGTGCTCGTGCCGGTCTTCGGGCGGTTCGGGCATCTGCTCGCGGAGATCGCGGAGCGCGCGCTTGCCGAGGTGCACGTCGTCGAGGTCCCGTGGGGCCAGGTGGTGCCGACCTCGCTCATCGAGGAGGCGGTCGCGCGCGTGAAGCCGGCGGTGCTCGCGCTCGTCCAGGGCGACACCTCAACGACGATGAACCAGCCGCTCGACGAGATCGGCGCGATCTGCGAGCGGCACGGCGCGCTCTTCTACACCGACGCGACGGCCTCGCTCGGCGGGAACGCGTTCCTCGCCGACGCCTGGGGGGTCGACGCCGCCACCGCGGGGCTCCAGAAGTGCCTCGGCGGGCCCAGCGGCTCGGCGCCGCTCACGCTCTCGGAGCGTGCCGTGTCGGTCATCCGCTCGCGCTCGCGCGTCGAGGCGGGCATCCGCGAGGACGCCGACGCGAGCGCCGCCGACTTCGTCCGCACGAACTACTTCGACCTCGGCATGATCCTCGACTACTGGGGGCCGCGACGCCTCAACCACCACACCGAGGCGACCTCGATGCTCTACGCGGCGCGGGAGTGCGCGGCCGTGCTCCTCGAGGAGGGGCGCGAGGCGGTGATCGAGCGGCACCGGCTGTCGGGCGCCGCGATGCTCGCGGGAGTCCGCGGTCTCGGGCTGGGCGTCTTCGGCGATGTCGCGCACCGGATGAACAACGTCGTCGCGGTCGAGGTCCCGGATGGCGTGCCGGCGGACGCCGTGCGCGAGGCGCTGCTCGACGACTTCGGCGTCGAGATCGGCACCTCGTTCGGGCCGTTGCACGGCCGGGTCTGGCGGATCGGCACGATGGGCTACAACGCGCGCAAGGACGCGGTGCTCGTCACGCTCGCGGCGCTCGAGGCGGTCCTGCGCCGCTTCGGCGTCGCCGTCGCTGCGGGCGGCGGGGTCGAGGCAGCCGGCGACGTCTTCCGCGCCGCGGTGCGCGAGGAGGTGCTCGCATGATCGCCTCGCGACTGGCGCTCTCGACCGAGCAGATCGCCGCGGCTGCCCGCCGCGTCATGGCGCGCTGCGACGAGCTCGCGCGGATCAGCGCCGACAGCGGAGCCATCACGCGCGTGTACCTCTCGCCCGAGCACGCGCGGGTGAACGCACTCGCCGACGCATGGATGAGCGAGGTCGGGATGACCACCCGGCAGGACGCCGCGGGCAATCAGCTCGGGCTCCTCCCCGCGGCCGATCCCGACGCGCCCGTGCTCATGCTCGGCTCGCATCTCGACACCGTGATCGACGCGGGGCGCTTCGACGGCATCGTCGGCGTGCTCATGGCGATCGAGGTCGTGCGCATCCTCCGGGTCGCGTCGGCGGACGGCGGGTGGCGGTCGCCGTTCCCGTTCGGGATCGAGGTGGCGGCGTTCGCCGACGAGGAGGGCACGCGCTTCGGACGCGCGCTGCTCGGGTCGTCGGCCGTCGCGGGCACCTGGGACGACGCCTGGTGGGACCTGGAGGACGCCGACGGGATCACGCTCCGCGACGCGCACCGCGCCTTCGGACTGGACGCGGCCGCCATCCGCGACGCCGCACGCGCCCCCGGGCAGCTCGTCGGCTACCTCGAGGCGCACATCGAGCAGGGGCCCGAGCTCGATCGGCGCGACGAGCCGCTCGCCGTGGTGTCGTCGATCGCCTCGGCGCGGCGGTTCCAGGTGGTCGTCGAGGGCGAGGCCCGTCACGCGGGCGGCACGCCCTACGACATGCGGCGCGACGCCCTCCTCGGAGCCAGCGAGGCGGCTCTCGCTGTCGAGCGCATCTGCTCATCGGAGCACCACATCATCGGCACCGTCGGGCAGCTCGAGGCGTTCCCGGGTGCGGTGAACGTCATCCCCGGCGAGACGCGGATGAGCATCGACCTGCGCGGCGAGTTCGACGGCGCGCGCGACCGCGTGTGGGAGCGGATCTCCCGCGAGCTCGACGAGATCATGGGCAGGCGACGGCTCCGCTGGCACGCGCGCGAGGTGCACAGCGCCCCCGCGCTCTTCTGCGCACCGCTCCTGCAGGACGTCGTGCGCGAGGGCATCCGCGCGAGCGTCGCGAGCGCCGAGCCGGCGTCGCTGTTCAGCCCGGCCGGGCACGACGGGATGACGCTGGGCGCGCTGACGGATGTCGGGATGCTCTTCCTGCGCAATGCGGACGGCATCAGCCACCATCCGGCCGAGTCCGTCCTCGGCGGCGACGTCGCGCTCGGCATCCGCGCGCTCGCGGAGGCCGTCGCGCACCGCGGCGCCGAGCCGAGCTGACCGGCGTCCTGCCGCGTAACACCGGCGCAACAGGCGCGCACGTCGGCGAAATCTGAGGCCCGTACTGTCGCCGAGTACTCACCCGAGAGCACCACCACCTGCAGATGGAGACCCGCATGCCCGCTTCATCCCTTCGTACCCGGCTCGGCGCATCCGCCGCGGTCGTCGCCCTGTCATCGCTCGTGCTCGCCGGATGCGCGGGCGAGCCCGCCGGCGGCGCCGCCGGCGACGACGAGAGCTTCGGCGAGATCTCGCTGCAGCTCAGCTGGATCCTCAACGAGGAGTTCGCGGGCGAGTACATCGCCGACAGCGAGGGCTACTACGAGGACGCCGGCTTCGACGCCGTGAACCTCGTGCCCGGCCCCTCGACCGGCACCGCCGAGCTGCTGAGCGGAAGCGTCGACATCGCGCTGAGCGACTCCGCCGCGGTCGGCACGGTCATCGCGAACGAGGGCGCCCCGCTCAAGATCATCGGCGCGACCTTCCAGGCCAACCCGTTCACGGTGCTCTCCCTCGCCGACGGCGGGAACATCGCCACGCCGGCCGACCTCGTCGGGAAGCGGATCGGCGTGCAGGACTCGAACACGTCGCTCTTCCAGGCGCTCCTCGCGGCCAACGGCATCGACCCCGCCGACGTCGAGGTCGTGCCGGTCCAGTACGACCCCGCGCCCCTCGTGAACGGGGAAGTCGACGGGTTCATCGCCTACCTCACGAACGAGGCCATCACGCTCGACCTCGCGGGGCTCGACACGGTCAACCTCGCCTTCGCCGACAACGGCCTGCCGTTCGTGGCGGAGACGGTCACCGTCACGGACGAGACGATCGAGACCGAGCGCGAGATGCTCAAGGCGTTCCTGGTCGCCGAGATCCGCGGCTGGACCGACGCGCTCGCCGACCCGCAGCGCGGCGCCGACCTCGCGATGGAGGAGTACGGCACCGATCTCGACCTCGACCCGGAGAAGACGCTCGCGGGCTCCGAGGCGCAGAACGCGCTGGTCGTGTCGGCGGACACCGAGGAGAGCGGCCTGTTCACGATCAGCGAGGAGCTCCAGGAGCGCACGATCGCGAGCCTTGCGGGGGCGGGCATCGACGTCACCGCCGAGGAGCTGTTCGACATGAGCCTCCTCGCCGAGGTCTACGAGGAGAACCCGGACCTCGTGGCGTACGCCGGCTGAACGCAGCCCCCGGGCCGGCCGACCCGGCCGGCCCGTTCCCGGCATCCCGACAACCCAAGGAGCACACGTGACCGACACGGCCATCCCCGCGATCCCCGCGTCGACGGCGGGGACCGGGCTGCAGATCACGGGGCTGAACAAGGTGTTCCGCTCGGGGCGCCGCAGCGTCGTGGCTCTGCAGGACGCCGACCTGCACACCGATCGGGGAGCGTTCCTCTCGCTCCTCGGACCGTCCGGGTGCGGCAAGTCGACCATCCTGCGGATCCTCGCGGGTCTCGAGGAGCCCACGAGCGGCACGATCCTCGTCGACGGACGCAGCCCAGAGGACCTGCGCCGCGAGAACCGACTGGGCATCGCGTTCCAGGACGCGGCGCTGCTGCCGTGGCGCAGCGTGCAGGCCAACATCCAGCTGCCGTTCGAGGTGGCCGGCCGGGCTGTCGACAGGGACTACGTGCGCGAGCTCATCGATCTCGTCGGCCTCACCGGCTTCGAGAAGGCGCGCCCCGCGCAGCTCTCCGGCGGGATGCGCCAGCGCGTCTCGATCGCGCGCTCGCTCGTCCTGAAGCCCGACGTGCTGCTGTTCGACGAGCCCTTCGGCGCGCTCGACGACATGACGCGGCAGCGGCTCAACCTCGAGCTGCTGCGCATCTGGACCGAGAAGCCCGCGACGACCCTGCTCGTGACGCACGGCATCTCGGAGGCGATCTTCCTCAGCGACAAGGTCGCGGTGATGAGCCCTCGGCCCGGGCGCGTCAAGGCGGTCATGGACATCGACCTGCCGCGGCCGCGCACCCCCGAACTCATGCGCACGCCCGAGTTCCACGCGTACGTCGACCAGGCATCGGAGCTCCTCTTCGGAGGGGGCGACGATGAGCGCTGACGGGGTGGGCGGCGGCTCGGGCGACGCGCGCGCGGCGGTCGCGGCCCAGGCCCCGGACGGGCGCGGCGCGCGCATCGCGTGGGAGGACGTGCGCCTTCCGTCCTGGCTCGTCGGCGCGATCGGGCTGGTGGGCGTGATCATCGCATGGTGGGTGCTCGCCGAGACCGCGCTCGCCGGCGTGGGCGCCGGCGTCCGCGCCGTCCCCACGCCGCCCGAGGTCGTGGTCGGCATCGTCGCGGCGGGATGGGACTTCTACGCGCGCAACTTCGCGGTCACCCTCGCCGAGGCCGGCATCGGGTACCTGTGGGGCAACGCCATCGCCCTCGTGCTCTCGGCCGCGGTGCTCGTCGTGCCGCGCCTCGAGGGCCTCGTGATGCAGCTCGCGATCCTGACCTACTGCGTCCCGATCGTCGCGATCGGCATCGTGCTCGTCGTCATCATCCCGGTGCCCCCTGCGGGGCAGCCGGCGGGCAACGCCGTGTTCCTGGCGGCGCTGTCGGTGTTCTTCACGACCGTCGTGAGCACCCTGCTCGGTCTCAAGGCCGCCGACCGATCCGCTCTCGACGTCGTGACCGTCTACGGCGGCTCGCGTCTGATGCAGCTGCGAAAGGTCCGCATCGTCGCGGCGCTGCCCTCCGCTCTGAACGCCCTCCAGGTCGCCGTGCCGGCCGCCTTCCTCGGCGCGGTGCTCGGAGAGTTCTTCGGCAAGGTGCAGTCGGGCGTCGGGCCGGCGATGATCGCCGCCCAGCAGGGCCTCGACGCGCCGCGCGTGTGGGGCCTCGCGCTCGTGTCGGGTCTCGTCGCGCTCGCCGGATTCGCGCTCCTCGGCGTCGTGGCGCGTCTCGTCGCGCCCTGGGCGAAGGGCGCGGCATGAGCGCGGGCGGCGCCGCGGCGGACATCCGGCGCGAGGCGCGCAGGGCCACCCTCCGCGCGCTCGGATCGAGTCTCGCGACCTTCGGCCTCACGCTCGCGGCGGTGCTCGTCCTCTGGCAGGGCCTGCTGTGGGCGACGGGCGTCTCGCCCTACGTCGGGAAGGGGCCGCTCGACGTCTGGACCTTCCTCGTCACGGCACCCGAGGCGGCGGAGAACCGTGCGCTGCTGATGGGCCAGCTCGTCACCACGCTCCAGGACGCCGCGATCGGGTTCGTCGCGGGGCTCGTCGTCGCGCTGCTCGTCGCGATCGGGTTCCAGCTGAGCCGGGGGCTCGAGCACGCGCTCATGCCGCTCGCGATGCTGCTGCGCTCGGTGCCGCTCGTGGCGATGGCGCCCGTCATCATCCTCCTGTTCGGGCGCAGCGCGGCCACCGTCGCGGTGATCGGCGGCATCGTCGTGCTGTTCCCGGCGCTCGTCAACATCGTGTTCGGGCTGCGGCAGGTCTCTCCGCAGATGAGGGACGTCATCCACGTCTACGGCGGATCGGCGTGGACGGCCCTGCGGAAGGTCGCGCTGCCGAGCGCGCTGCCCTCGCTCCTCGCCGCCGTGCGGATCTCGGTGCCGGGGGCCATCACGGGCGCGCTGCTGGCCGAGTGGCTCGCGGTGGGCGGCGGGATCGGCGGAGCCGTGGGCGCGTACAGCTCGCAGGCGCAGTTCTCCGCCCTGTGGTCGGCGGTCGTGCTCGTCACGGCCGCGGCCCTCGTGATCTACAATCTCGTGGCCGTCGTCGAGTCCGTCGTCCTCGCCCGGATGGGCATGGCGGATCGCGCCTGAGCTCGCATCGAAGGGAACCCATGACCACCGACCTCCGCGCGTTCGCGCGCGCCCTGCCGAAGGCCGAGCTGCACCTCCACCTCGAAGGGACCCTCGAGCCGGAGCTGAAGTTCGCGCTCGCCGCCCGCAACGGCATCGCGCTCGCCGAGAAGACCGTCGAGGACGTCGTCGCCAGCTACGACTTCACCGATCTGACGAGCTTCCTCGCCGTGTACTACCCCGCAATGACCGTGCTGCAGACCGCCGACGACTTCCACGATCTCGCGTGGGCGTACCTGCAGAAGGCGAGGGAGCAGGGCGTCGTCCACGTCGAGATGTTCTTCGACCCGCAGGCGCACACGAGCCGCGGGGTGCCGTTCGCGGACGTCATCGCCGGCTACCGCCGTGCGGTCGTGCGCGCGCAGGATGAGCTCGGCGTCTCGGCCGAGCTCATCCTCTGCTTCCTCCGCGACTTCACGGCGGAGCACGCGATGTCGACCCTCATGGAGGCGCTGCCCTACCGTGCCTGGATCATCGGGGTCGGACTCGATTCGGACGAGCGCGGCAACCCGCCGGCGAAGTTCGCCGAGGTGTTCGCCCGTGCGAAGGCGGAGGGCTTCTTCACGACGATGCACTGCGACATCGACCAGCCCGGCTCGATCGAGCACATCCGCCAGGTGATCGAGGAGATCGGCGTCGACCGCATCGACCACGGCACGAACATCGTCGAGGACCCGGCGCTCGTCGCCGTCGCCCGCGAGCGCGGGCTCGGCTTCACGACCTGCCCCGTGTCGAACTCGTTCGTGACCGAGGAGATGAAGGCGGACGAGATCGTCCAGCTCCTGCGCGAGGGCGTGCGGGTGACGGTCAACTCCGACGATCCGGCCTATTTCGGCGGCTACGTCGCCGACAACTACGTCGCCCTCGCGGAGCACGCGGATCTCTCCGCCGCCGACCTCGCCCGGCTCGCGATCAACTCCTTCGAGGCCGCGTGGCTCACGCCCGCGCGCCGCGCGGCCTACATCGCATCGGTCGTCGACTGCGCGCAGGCGCACGGCGTGCCGCTGCCGGAGTGAGCGCTACGCCCCGAGCAGCGCCCGGATCGGCTCGATCGTGAAGTACACGACGAAGAGCGCGCCGACGAGCCACATGAGCCAGTGCACGTCGCCGACCTTGCCGCGGGCGAGCTTCACGATGATGTAGGCGATGAAGCCCGCGCCGATGCCGTCGGCGATCGAGTACGTGAACGGCATGATGACGATCGTGAGGAAGGCCGGCAGGGCGACCTCGATGTTCTTCCAGTCGATGCCGGCGACCTGCGTGAGCATGAGGAAGCCGACGAGCACGAGCGCGGGGGCCGCGGCCTCGTAGGGCACGAGCGCGACGAGCGGCGCGAAGAGGGTCGAGAGCAGGAACGCGATGCCGGTGACGACCGACGCGAGGCCGGTTCGCGCGCCGTCGCCGACCCCCGCGGTCGACTCGACGAAGGCGGTGTTCGAGGACACCGAGCCCACGCCGCCCGCGACGGCGCCGAGCGAGTCGACGATGAGGATCTGCTTCGTGCGCGGCGGGTTCCCGTTCGCGTCGAGCAGCTTCGCCTCGGCGCCGATCGCGACCATCGTGCCCATGGTGTCGAAGAAGTCGGCGAGCAGCAGCGTGAAGACGAGCAGCACGAGGGTGACGATGCCGATGCTCTGCACCGAGCCGAGCAGGTTGAACTGCCCGATGAGGGAGAAGTCGGGCACGGCGATGACGCCCGAGAACGTCGGGGGCGAGTTGAAGCCGCCGGGGTTCTCGTCGCCGCGCGCGCCGATGTGGAGGGTGTTCTCGAGGAGGATCGCGAGCGCGGTCGCGACGAGGATCGAGATGAGGATGGCGCCCTTCACCCGGCGCGCGTGCAGGACGATCGCGAGGACGAGCCCCACGACGAAGACGAGGATCGGCCACGTGCCGAGGTTGCCGAGGGCGAGGATGGTCGCGCCGTCGCCGGTCACGAAGCCCGCGTTCGCGAGGCCGATGAGCGTGATGAACAGGCCGATGCCCGCCCCGATCGCGGTCTTCAGCGGCGTCGGGACGGCTCGGAAGACGGCCTCGCGGAACCCGGTGAGCACGAGGAGCAGGATGAGCAGGCCCTCGATCACGATGACGCCCATCGCGTCGGCCCAGGTCACGCCAGGGATCGCGGCGATCGAGTAGGTCACGACCGCGTTGAGGCCGAGGCCCGCCGCCATCGCGAGCGGGAAGTTCGCCACGACGCCCATGAGGATCGACATGATGCCGGCGATGAGAGCGGTCGCCGACGCGATCATGCTGAGGTTCGGAGCGTCGCCGCCGCCGAGGAACTCTCCGGTGCCATCCGCCGACGTGCCGATGATGAGCGGGTTCAGCACCACGATGTACGACATCGCGAAGAAAGTGACGAGGCCGCCGCGGATCTCGGTGCCGACGGTCGAGCCGCGCTCGGTGATGCGGAAGAAGCGGTCGAGGGGCGCAGGGGTGCTCATCATAGGGTCATCGTTCCATCGGGGTGAGGGGTGGAGCCGCACGGGTCACGGGTTCAGGATGGCAGTTGCGGGCTGCGCGCGCATCGACCCGCCTGTCTTCGACAGGCGTAGTCTAGATGTCAGGGTTCATGCAAAGGCATGGATCTTCGCGCAGGAGATCGAAGGGAACATTATGTCATTCGACGGAAGGGTCGCCCTCGTCACGGGCGGCGGATCGGGCATCGGCGAGGCCATCGCGAAGGACCTGGCGGCCCACGGTGCGAAGGTCGTCGTGACCGACATCGACCTGGATGCCGCGCAGCGCGTGGCCGACGACATCGCCGCTGCCGGGGGCGAGGCCGCGGCGTTCCGCGCCGACACCTCGGTCGCCGAGGACAGCGAGAAGGCGGTCGCGTTCGCCAAGGAGACGTTCGGCCGCCTCAACTACGCGGTCAACAACGCCGGGATCGGCGGCCGCCAGGCGCCGACCGGCGAGATCGACGTGGATGACTGGAACCGCGTCATCGGCATCAACCTCGACGGCGTGCTCTACGGCATGCGGCACCAGATCCCCGCGATGCTCGAGGCCGGAGCCGGCGAGAGCGCGATCGTGAACATGGCGTCGATCCACGGGATGGTCGCCGCGCTCGGCAACTCCGCGTACACGGCCTCGAAGCACGCGGTCGTCGGCCTCACGAAGAACGCCGCCGCCGAGTACGGCGCGCAGGGGCTGCGCATCAACGCGGTCGGGCCTGGCTACATCGACACCCCGCTCCTGCAGAAGCTGCCCGCCGAGGCGCTCGAGGCGCTCAAGGCCAAGCACCCGCTCGGGCGGCTGGGCCGGGCAGAGGAGGTCGCGAAGGTCGTCCGCTTCCTCCTCTCCGACGACGCGTCGTTCGTGACCGGCGGCTACTACCTCATCGACGGCGGCTACACCGCCGTCTGACCCTCCTGCAGCAGCCGCCACACGCGCTCGCGGGTGAACGGCTGATGGAAGGGGCGCCGGCCGATGGCGCGCGCGATCGCGTTGCCGATGGCCGGCGCCACGGGGTTGTAGGGGGACTCGCTCATCGACTTCGCCCCGAACGGGCCGAGCGCGTCGGCGGTGTCGGCGAAGAGCACCTCGGTGTCGGGGATGTCGGCCGACTGCGGAACCCGATACGTGCGGAACATCGGATTCCGCACGACCCCGTCCTCGACGAGCACCTCCTCGTACAGTGCGCCGCCGATGCCCTGGGCGACGCCTCCCTCGACCTGGCCGCGGCACTGCGCGGGGTTCATGACGAAGCCCGCGTCGGCCGCGTGGACCGACTTCAGGATGCGGACGACGCCGGTCTCCGGGTCGACGGCGACGCGGACGGCGTGCACGTCGAACGCGAGGGAGCGGCGGTCGCCGTGCTCCTCGCCGGCCGCGGTGATCCCGCCGGGCCCCGCGAGCTCCGCGAAGGGGATGACGCCCGCCGGGGTCGCGACGCCCTCGGCCGTGGGCGCGCACTCCGCCGGGGAGACGCCCGTGCGCGCGGCAGCGAGCCCGACCATCCGCTCGCGCAGCGCGAGGCAGGCGGCGTGGAGCGCCTTGCCGGCGACGGTCGTGCCGGCCGACGCGAACGCGCCGGTGTCGTGCGGAACGAGCGCCGTGTCGGCGTGGGCGAGCCGGATCATGGAGAGCGGCACGCCGAGCGCGCTCGCCGCGATCTGCCGGTGGACGGTGGTCGTGCCGTTGCCGAACTCGGCCGTGCCCGTGCGCAGCTCGAAGACGCCGTCGGGCCGCAGCGATGCCGACGCGTGCGCCACGTGGCCGAAGGGCGCCATCGTCGCGATCATGGCGGCGGCCATCCCCTCGCCGACGAGCCAGCCGTCGGGCGCGGTCTCGCCGTCACCGCGCTGCATCGCCTCCTGCGCGAGGTCGAGGCACTGATCGAGCCCGTAGCTGCCCCACACGAGGTCGTCCTCGACGTGGCCGTCGGCCGCGAGGATCGGGTCGCCCTCGCGCACGGCGTTGCGGCGCCGGACCTCGAACGGATCGAGACCGAGCCGCTCGGCGAGCATGTCCATGGCCGACTCGATGCCGAGCATGACCTGCCCGAGGCCGTATCCGCGGAAGGCCCCCGACGGCGGGTTGTTCGTGTAGACGACCTCGGCGTCGAGCCGGAGCACGGGCGTGCGGTAGATCGTGACCGACTCGGCGACGCCGTGGAAGAGCACGCCGAGCGCGTGGTTGCCGTACGCGCCGGTGTCGCTCAGCACGTCGAGGCGCATCGCCGTGAGCCGGCCGTCGGCATCCGCGCCCAGCTCGACGCTCACGCGCATCGGATGCCGCACGGGCGCGCGGAGGAACTCGTCCGCGCGGGAGAACTCGTACGCGACGGGGCGCCCCGTGCGCAGCACGGCGAGCGCGACGAGGTCCTCCGCGAGGAGCTCCTGCTTGCCGCCGAAGCCGCCGCCGACGCGGGGCGCGAAGACGCGGACGCGCTCGCGCGGCAGCTCGAGGATGCGCGCGAGCTCGTCGCGGGTGAGGAACGGGACCTGCGTCGACGAGCGGATGGTCAGGACGTCGCCCTCGAGCCATCCGACCGCGCCGTGCGTCTCGAGCTGCGCGTGCGACGTGCGCGACGTCTGCCAGGTGCCCGCGACGGTGACGGCGCTCGCCGCGAGCGCGGCGTCGATGTCGCCGCCCCGCCCCGTGTGGACGGCGCCGACGACGTTGCGCGCGGCATCCGCGACGCGGTCGTCGGGCGTGCGGTCGGGATGGATGGCCGGAGCACCCGGCGTGCGCGCGGCCTCGGGGTCGAAGACGGCGGGGAGCGGCTCGTAGGCGACCGCGATGAGACCGCAGGCGCGCTCGGCCGCCGCCGCGGTCTCGGCGACAACGGCCGCGACGCGCTGGCCGATGTGCCGCACGACGTCGTCGAGCATGCGCGTGTCGTCGGGGTCGTCGGTGCGGTGCTCGTGGCGCCCCGTCGAGTAGCGGATGCCGGGCACGTCGCGGTGCGTGAAGACCGCCACGACGCCCGGCACGGCCTCGGCCGCGGTCGTGTCGATGGACGTGATGCGGGCGTGCGCGTGGGGCGACGACAGGACGCGCAGGATGAGCGCCCCGTCCGGCACCTCGTCGAACGTGTACGGCTCGCGCCCCTGCACGATGCGGCGGGCGGCCTCCGGCACGACGGACCGGCCGACGCCGCCGGCCTCCTCCTGGGACGTGCCGGGCCTGGTCTCGCGCACCGCCGTGAGCGTCGACGCGATCGCCTCGCGGATCGGGCGGTATCCCGTGCAGCGGCAGAGGTTGCCCTTGAGACGCCGGTCGAGGTCGCGCTCGTCGCCCGGCTGCAGGCACGACGCGGTCACGCTGATCCCCGGCGTGCAGAACCCGCACTGGAACCCGAACCCGGTCGCGAGCGCCTCCTGCACGGGGTGGAGCTCGTCGCCCGGAGCGAGCCCGGCCGCCGTCGTGACCGCGACGCCCTCCGCGCGCACGGCGGGGATGAGGCACGAGTGGACAGGGACGCCGTCGACGAGCACGCCGCACGCGCCGCAGTCGCCGGCATCGCAGCCCTTCTTCACCTCGGTGTGCCCGTGCTCGCGCAGGAGCGTGCGCAGGCACTGACCGGGGCGCGGATCGGCGTCGACGGGGGAGCCGTTGACCGTGAACCTCATTCCGCGTCTCCTTCCGCGAGGGCCGCGCGGCAGCGTTCCGCGAGGACGACCGAGACGCCGCGGCGCCAGTCGGCGGCGCCCAGGGGGTCGGTGTACCAGCCCTCGGCCCCGGCCACCGCGGCCCTCAGGTCGGCCGCGCTCGGGAGGGATGGCCAGCGCAGCACGACGGGGCGCTCGACGCTCGCCGTGATGCCGAACACCGCGGCTCCGCCCTCGTCCACCCGGCCGGTCACGACGGCGTCCGAGCGTCCGAGCTCGGCGAGCGCGATCCGACGCAGCGCGGCCCGCGACCGCAGGGCCCGCGCGGGGATGTCGACGGCGCGGATGATCTCTCCCGTACCGAGCGAGCTGAGGCCGTTCCCTGCCGGGATCTCGGCCACGGGCATCCGGCGCTCGCCTCCGTCGGGGGTCCAGATGAGCGCCTCGGCGTCGAGGGCCGCGCCGAGCGCGACCATGGCCGCCGCGGCGTAGGACTGAGCGATGTTGCCGCCGACCGTCGCGGTGTTCCAGATCTTGAAGGAGGCGAGGAGGGCGTGCGCGGCGTCGGCGAAGAGGGGCACGGCCGTCCAGGTCGGATCGGGGCGCAGCGCGTCGCGGCCCTCGGCGAACGCGACGAGGCGCGCGATGGGGCAGGTCGCCCCGATGCGCAGGCCGTCGGCCGACGGCTCGAGGTCGGGCCAGCCGAGCGTCGTGAGGTCGACGAGCCCCGTGATGAGCGGGCTCGGCGCGCTGAAGAGCAGCGTGCCGCCCGCGAGCGGCACCTCGCCCGGCGCGAGGGCGAGGTCGGCGCGCGAGCGTGCGCGCCGGTAGGTCTCGACGGCGTTCAGATCCATGACGCCCGCTCCGCCAGCGCGCGCGATGCGGCGGTCACCCGCTCGGCGATCCGCCCCTCGTCGGAGGAGACGAGCACGTCGTCCGCCACGACCGTGCGCCCGCCGACGAGAAGCCGCCGCAGCGGCGGCAGGGCGCCCAGGCCGAGCGCCGCGACCGGGTCGAGGATGCCGGCGTGCTCGACGCCCCCGATCCACCACACGGCGACGTCCGCGAGCAGTCCGGGCTCGAGCGCCCCGATCGCGTCCTCGCGTCCGAGGACGCGCGCGCCGCCGGCCGTCGCCATCCGAAGGGCGTCCCGCACGCTCATCCCGTCAGCGCCCGAGCGGAGCCGGCCCATGAGCACGGCCTCGCGGATCTCGACCCCGAGCTGTCCCGACTCGTTGGACGCCGCCCCGTCGACGCCGAGCCCGACGGGCACGCCCGCGTCGAGCATCGTGCGCACGGGTGCGATCCCGGCCGCCAGCCGCCCGTTCGACGACGGGCAGTGGGCGACCCCCGTGCCGGTGGCCGCGTACCGCGCGACGGCGGCGTCGTCGAGGTGCACGGCGTGCGCCATCCAGACGTCGTCACCCAGCCTGCCGAGGCCCTCGAGATACGCCGTCGGCGACATCCCGAAGCGCTCCGCGCAGAACGCGTCCTCCTCGGCGGTCTCGGAGGCGTGCGTGTGGAGGCGGACGCCCAGGGCGCGAGCCAGGGCCGCCGATTCGCGCAGCAGGTCGCCGGTGACCGAGAACGGCGAGCACGGCGCGATCGCGATGTGCACGCGCGAGTCCGGGCTCGGGTCGTGCCAGCGCTCGACCGCCTCCTGCGATGCGCGGAGGGCGGCGTCCGTCTCCTCGACGGCGGCGTCCGGCGGCAGCCCGCCCTGCGAGGCGCCGAGATCCATCGACCCGCGGGTCGCGTGCAGCCGCACGCCGATCTCGTCGGCGGTCGCGACGAGCGCGCCGACGATGTCGCCGGAGCCCTGCGGGAAGACGTAGTGGTGGTCGGCGACGGTCGTGCAGCCCGAGCGGGCGAGCACGGCCATCGCGCCGGCGGCGCCCTCGCCCGTGAGGTCGGCGTCGATGTGCGACCACAGGGGGTAGAGCGCCGTCAGCCAGTCGAAGAGGATGGCGTCCTGCGCGCGCCCTCGGGTGAGCCACTGGAAGAGGTGGTTGTGGGTGTTCACGAGGCCCGGGGTGACGAGGCAGTCCGTCGCGTCGACGACCTCGGCGCCCGCGCGCAGCTCGGCCGGAGCGGCCCCCGCTCCCACCGCGGCGATGCGCCCGCCCTCGATGACCACGTGACCCGTGCGGTGCTCGGTCCCGTGCTGGTCGACCGTGACGACGTAGCCGCCCTCGATGATCGTGCGGGCGGGTGCGATGGTGCTCATGACGCTCCTGGGGTCTGTGACGGACGTCGCAGTCCCCGCCCTGACGTGCGCGGAGTCATGGTGATAGGACACGCTCACGCCGATCCTAGGAACCCCGTGTCACGGCGGTGTTACGCGGAGGAGCCGCGCACGCGGCCTCGGCCGCCGGGCGGTCGCGGTGCAGCGGCCCGGTCCGCTCGCGCAGCGGCGCGCCGGTTCCCCCATGCCGGGCGGCGAGGATCTCCGCGAGGATCGCGACCGCCGTCTCCTCGGGCGCCGAGCCGCCCAGGTCGAGCCCGAGCGGGGCGTGCAGCCGCGCGAGGTCGGCGTCGGAGACGCCCTCCGCCCGCAGGAGCTCGGCGCGCCGCGCGACGGTCGCGCGGGCGCCGAGCGCGCCGACGAACCCGATCGGCAGGGCGAGGGCCTGGCGGATGGCCGGCACGTCGAGCCGCGCGTCGTGGGTGAGCACGCACACGGCCGTGCGCGCGTCGACCGCGCTCTCCGGAAGGCGCGCGAGGTGCTCGTGCGGGAGGGCGGCGACGAGGTCGTCGGCATCGGGGAAGCGCTCGCGCGTGACGAGCAGCTCCCACGGATCGACGACGGTCACCGCGAAGCCCGCCGCCGCGCCGACGCGGCAGAGCGCCGCGGCGTGCTCGGTCGCGCCGGCGAGGATGAGGCGCGGTCGCGGGGCGCTCGAGACCGCCAGCACCGCCGGACGGCCGACGACCCGGGTCTCGGCGAGGAGCGCCGCGGCATCGAACGCGGCCGACGACGCGGGGCCGAGGTCGCGCGAGGCGACGATCCGACCGCGGTCCGCGCCCTCCAGGACGATCCCCGCGGTCGCCGCGCGGCCATCCGCCGCCCGCTCGAGCGCCCGCATCGCGACGGGGTCGGCGGCGCGAACCTCGTAGGCGATGACGTCGACCTGGCCGCCGCACGCGAGGCCCGCCGCGTGCGCCGTCCGGTCGTCGAAGCCGAAGGTCGCGGTGCGGGCGACGCCGTCGGCCAGCACCGCGTGCGCGAGGACGACCGCGTCGCCCTCGACGCATCCGCCCGAGATCGAGCCCACGACCTCGCCCTCATCCGTCACGGCCATCGACGCGCCGAGACCCCGGGGCGCGCTACGCGCGACGCGGGTCACGGTGATCACCGCGGCGCGTCGGCCGCGCGCGAGCCGATCGAGGAGAGCCGCCGCGAGTTCGAGCATGCTCCACGCTATCCCTCCCCATGTTTCACGGAGAAGACAGGAGCGCTGTGAGATCGGCGCGCTACGGTCGGAGGATGGCGGCGATCTGCGGGATCGTGCTGGCGGCCGGCGCCGGCACGCGCTTCGGCGGGCCCAAGGCGCTCGCGCGCACGGCGGATGGCACGCCCTGGCTCGCCCGCGTCGTCGCGGCGCTCGAGGAGGGCGGCTGCGATCGCGTCGTCGTCGCCCTGGGAGCGCGGGCCGCAGCGGCGCGCTCCCTCGTGCCGGACCGCGCCGACATCGTCGTGGCATCCGACTGGCAGGACGGCATGTCCGCCACCCTGCGCTCCGCGCTCGCCGCGTCTGCGGGCGCGGACGCGGTCGTCGTCGCGACCGTCGACGTCCCCGAGCTGCCGAGCACGGCCGTCCGGCGCGTGCTCGCGGCCGCGGGCGATCCGCCGACCGCCCTCGCGCAGGCCGTCTACCGGGGCCGGCCCGGCCATCCGGCCGTCATCGGCTCCGCGCACGTCGACGCGCTGACGGCCTCGCTGTCGGGCGACCGGGGAGCGCGCCCCTACCTCGTCGCGAACCGCGTGCGCGAGGTCGAGTGCGGCGACCTGTGGTCGGGCGAGGACATCGACACGCGCTGAGGGAGGCGAGAGACGCCGAAGCGGCCGGATCCATCGGGATCCGGCCGCTTCGGGTGCGCGGTGTCAGCTGCGGCGCGTGCGGGCGCGGGCGACGAGCGCCGTTCCGAGCGCGATGAGCGCGAGCGCGGCGGCCACGAGCGTCGCGGCCATCGTGATGCCGGTCGGCTCGAGCTCCCGCTGCTCGTCAGCGGTCGGCTCCTCGGGTGCGTCCTCGGGTGCCGTGTCCTCGGGGGCAGCCTCGGGCGTCGACTCGGCCGGCGGAACCGGCTGCTCCGACTCCGGGGCCTCCGACTCGGGCGACTGCTCCGGGGCAGGGGCCTCCGACTCGGGCGACTGCTCGGGGCGCGGAGCCTCGGGCGACGGCGTCTCCTCGGGCTCGGGGGTGCCTGCGGGCGCCTCCGGCTCGGGCGTCTCCTCGGAGTCCGGTCCGCCCGGGCCCTCGCCGAAGTCCGGCGTCTCCTCCGGCCGGGGCGTCTCGCCCGGCTGCTCGGACCCGGGCGTCTCACCCGGACCAGGCGTCTCACCCGGACCAGGCGTCTCGCCCGGCTCCTCGGGACCGGGCGTCTCGCCCGGCTCCTCGGTCGCCTCGATGAGGGTGAAGGTGCGCACGGCCGAGACCTCGACGGCGCCATGCGGGTCGCGCGTCTCCACGAACCAGCCGTGGTCGCCGAGCACCTCGAGCGGCCACTTGACCGCAGCCACGGTGCCGCTCTCGACGCCGGCGAGGGCGTCGATCTCGTTCGCGGTGAGGATCTCCGCCGTGAACCCGGAGGTCGCGAGCGTCTTGTCGCTCGGCGCGATCCCGAGATCCGCGTAGGGCACCTCGAAGTCCTGGTGCAGGTAGGGGTCCTCGGCGGGGCCCAGCAGGCTCGGCTCGTCGGAGTTGTAGCGCTGGAGCGACGGCGAGAACGTGCGCACGGCCATCCGCTGCCCGACGTTGTCGAACTGCAGCAGGCGCAGGAAGCCCTGACCGCCCTCGGGCAGGCCCTGGTAGTCGAACAGCATCGCGTGGACCTTGCGGTCGGCGACGCCGTCGCCGTCGTCGTCGAACTCGTCCACGCGCGTGAACGCGTCGTGGTAGTGCCCCGAGAAGACGAGCCGCACGTTCGGGTTGGTCGCGACGACCTCGTCCATGATCTGCTGCGGCACGGGTCCGAGTCCGCCCGTCGTGAGCATGAACTCGTGCAGGTTGATGATCGCGATGCGCTCGGGGTGCTGCGCGAGCACCTCGTTCATCCAGTCGATCGCGCTCTGCTGGGGGTCCCACCCCATGTAGAGCATGATGAAGTCGATCCCGCCCGCGGTGATGAGGTCGTAGTGACCGCGGTTGTCCTCGAAGCTCTCGCCGTACCAGGGCCGGTCGGCATAGCGCGCCTCGCCGAAGTACCGCGAGAAGTTCGCGTAGTCGCTCACGCCGTGCCCGACGTCGTGGTTGCCCGCGAGCACGCCGTAGGGCAGACCGGCGTCATCGAGCCGCGCGTACTGCGGGGAGGCGTTCAGCCACTGGTACTCCTGGTCGTAGTCGTCCACGACGTCGCCCGTGTGGATGAGGTACTGGATGTTCTGCGCCTCGCGCTGGCCCAGCACGTAGTCGTGGATCGCCGCCTGGTGCTGGGTGAACTCCTCGTTGTAGTACTGCGTGTCCGACTCCCACGCGATCGTGAAGTCGTACTCCGAGCGGGGCGTGTCGTCGGGGTGCGCGGGGGCGACCTCCGAGTCGCGCGTCGAGAGGTTCGCGCCGGCGAATCCCTCGGAGTGCTGCACGAGCGCCGTGATCACGCCGTCGTGCGCGGCGTCGGCCACGGGGATGGAGCCGGTGAGCGTGAACTCCTCGCCCTCCGACGCCGTGAGGTGACGCGAGATCTCGATCCACGAGGCGCCGTCGGCCGCGAGCGCGTACAGGATGACCTGCGCGTGCGCGTCCGCCGAGCCCGACCAAGTGAGGCGCGCGGTCGCGCCCTCGCCCGCGTCGTCGGGGACGGCGACGTCGAACGTGTAGTACGGCAGCGCGTCGGTCGACGTCACGGGGGCGAGCCCCGTGGTCGTCGGCAGGTCCGCTGCGGCCGCTGCGGCACCGGCGGATGGCGCGGGCTCGGCCGACGGCTCGAGGTCGCGCTCGAGGGCCGACGCGTCGTGCGTCGTGCCGCTCGCCGCGGTCACCTCCTCATCGCCCAGCTCGAAGCGGTGCCCCTCGCGGAACGACACGTCGAGCGGGTCGCCCATGGGGTCGGTGACCATCGCCTGCAGGATGACGTCGCCAGCCTCGACCTCGGCGCCCTCATCGGGGGCGAAGCCGTCGGCGCCCGGCTGCTCCTCGGGCACCGTGAAGGTCGTCGTGGACTCGCCCGCGTTGCCGACGTGGTCGGTCGCCGTGACGGCGAGCACGTGCTCCCCGGCTGCGAGCTCGACGGAGGAGGTCCGCGTGCCGAGCTCGACCGGCTCGCCGTCGAGGGTCGCGACGACCTCCGCGACGCCCGAGCCCGCGCCATCCGACACCTCGGCGTCCAGGACGATCTCGCCCTGGTACACGCGCCCGTCCTCGATCGCGGGTGCGATCTCGGGGGCCGTGTTGTCGACCGTGACCTGCGCGGTCGCGGCGTGCGTGCCGTCGGTCGCGCTCACCTCATGGGCGCCGTCGGCGGTCGCCGTCGTGTCCCAGTCGTGTGCGACCGCCGTGAACGCGTCGTCGGGGATCGCGAAGACCGACGCGAACATGTCGTTCTTGCCCGCGCTGTCGCCCATCTGGATGATCCGCGTCGGGTCGTCGTAGCCCTCGGGGCGCAGCGTGCGCCCATCCGGCAGGACGAGCCGCATGCCCGAGATGACGAAGTCGTCGTTGTTCTCGAACTCGTCGATCCACGGGCCGGCCTTCGTGCCCGCCCAGATGTCGACCGAGAGCGGCGCACCCTGCGCGATGTGCTCGAGCGGCACGGGGACGGCCATCGTCTCGGTGCGCTCGTACGTGCCCTCGTCGAAGATGTGCAGGATCTCCTCGCCGATCCGCACGCCGTTGCGGAAGTAGAAGTCGGTCTGCGACGTCTCGAACACGAACTGCGGCTCGTGCTCGAGCGATGCGCGCGTCGGCACCGACGCGCCGTCGATCGCGAGGGCGAGCGCGGGCGGGAAGTCCTCTCCCGCCGCCGACACGGTCGTCGTGCCGCCCACGAACTGCCCGTCCGACACATTGAGGCGGACGGGATCGGTCGACGCGCCCGCGACCGGAACGCGTCGCGTCTCCGTGCGGATCTCGTTGACGCCGTCGGTCGCGACGACGGTGTACTCGTACCAGCTCTTGCCCATGAGGTCGGCGGCGCCGACGGTGAGCCGGTAGGCCGCCTCGTCGTCTGCGGCGTGGACGAGATTGACGACGCGCGACTCCGGGTCGACGTCGTTGCGGATCTCGAGCGAGACCGTGCGCACGCGCACGTCGTCGGTCACGGAGAGATCGACCGTGAAGCCGGCGGCCGGGTCGATCTCGGCGACCGTGCGGTCGACGAGAGACGGCGCGACCGCGTCGTCGGCCACGACCGCGAGGCCGGACGGCACCTGATCGACCTGGACGCGACCCGGCGACGCCGCGCGCGCATCGACGATCGACTGCAGGGCGAGGTCGTCCGAGGAGGTGTAGCGGATGCCGCGATCGGCGTCGACGTCGTCGGCTCCCGCCATGTTGTAGTAGGCGCGGTTGATGCTGAAGCCCGTGTTCGTGCGGATGTCGAGACCGCGCGCCGAGCCGTTGGCCATGCCAGCCGACGCGATCTCGACGAGACTCTCGCCGGCGACGAGGTCGGTGCCGAACTTCGCGTTGAAGTCGGCGGCGCCGAGACCCGCGTTGCCGGCGTTCTTGATCCAGAGGACGAGCGTCTCGCCGCCCGGGATCACGACGTCGCGCGGCGACGACGGCCACAGCGCCTCGTTGGTGTTCGTCTCGTAGTCCTGCGGGTACAGGTAGGTGATCGCGTAGTCCGCGAAGTCGATCGGAGCGCTCGTGGCGTTGTAGACCTCGATGAACTCGTAGCCGTCGGCGCCGCCGACGTTCTCCGAATCCGGGAGCACCTCCGTGATCTGCAGCGGCGCGGCGACGACCGACGAGTCCGGCTCGAGCACGCCGATGTCGGCCGGATCGCCCGGCGTCGGCTCAGGCGTCGCGGTCGGCTCGGGGGTCTCGGTGGGCTCGGGCTCGGGCGTCGTGGGCGTGAGCTGCGCGGGCGAGACCGCGCCGGGGGTCATCGCCGTGCGGGTCGCCGCGACCGGGGCGGGCTCGCCGACGGCGGATGGCACCGAGAAGTCGACGCCGAGATCGGTCGCCATCGAATCGGTCGGGTAGAACGACCAGGTGAGGATGCCGTGGGCGTCGCTCACGCGGATGCCGCGCCCGCCGCCGTTGGCCATCCCCGGCTGTCCGGTCACGCGGAGCACCTGCGTGCCCTCGGGCGTGCCGGTGGCCGCGCGGAACTCGTCCGCCGTGCGCGCGAAGGAGTCGAGCGTGCCGTCGCTGTTCGCGTAGCTCACCCACAGCACGACCGACCCGCCGGGGGCGATCGTCGCGTCGCCGTCCACCGTGAGCGCGACATCGCGCGCCGTGTCGGCCGAGTCGACGTAGGTGTACGCGAAGGAGAGGCTCGAGAGCGGCACGGGCGCATCGGTCGGGTTGGTGACCTCGATGTACTCGAACTCGTCGGCTCCCACGGGATTCGCGAGGATCTCCGACACGAACACGGGCGGCGTGGCACCTCCTTCCGCCGCGGTCGCCGAGACGGGGACGAGGGCAGCGCAGCCTGCGAGGATCACGGCGGTCGTCGCGAAGGCGAGCGACCGCGTGAGCCCCGGGCGCGCCGAACGATGTTCGGGCATGAGGGTGCTTCCGGGAGAGATGCGGGAGAGGTGCCGTCGAGACGGCGATGACCCGCACGCTAGCGATCCCGGTCAACCTCGCGGTGACGCCCGCTGTCCGAACGGTGAACGACAGCTGTCGAAAGAGGGGCCGCACCGAGGGGTGCGTCCGCGATCAGGTCCGGATGACGACGTTCTCGGGCTCCTCGCCCCGCGCCATCCGCTCGGCCTGCCGCGCGATCAGGCGCGCGATCCGCGGGCGCATCGCGCCGCTGTTGCCGCCGACATGCGGGGAGATGAAGACGCCGTCGAGCGACCAGAGCGGATGGCCCTCCGGCAGGGGCTCGGGGTCGAACACATCGCTCGCCACGCGGATGCGCCCGCGGCGGACGTGCTCGACGAGCGCGTCGGTGTCGACGGTCGGCCCGCGGCCGACGTTCACGAGGAGCGCGTGCTCGGGGAGTCGCCCGAGGACAGCGGCGTCGATGAGGTGGCGCGTCTCCTCTCCACCCGGGAGCGCGTTGACGAGGATCTCGGCCCCGGGAAGCAGCTCGTCGAGCTCGTCGAGTGCGTGGACGTGCAGCCCGTCCTCGTCGCGCGCGCGGGAGGCGACCGGCACGAGGTCGACCTCGAAGGCCGCGAGGCGACGCGCGATCGCCTTGCCGACGCCGCCGAAGCCGAGCAGCACGACCCGCCGATCGGCGAGCCCGGGCATCCGGAAGCTGTGCCACTCGCCGCGCTCCTGGCTGTGCACCATCCGGTCGAGACCGCGCTGAGCGAGGATCATGAGCCCGACCGCGAGCTCGGCGGTCGCGGTCTCGTGGACGCTCGCCGCGTTCGCGTAGACGGTCCCCGGAGGCAGGCGCTCCTCGACGCCGTCGAAGCCGATGGCCTGCGCCTGCACGAGACGGCACTCGAGCTCGGGCAGCCGCGCGAGCATTCGGCCCTGGCGCATGTACGGCGGCACGACGATGTCGATGCGGTCGCGCGGCGGCGCATCCTGCCCGTCCCACAGGACGACCTCGATGTCGAGCGCGGGGTCGAGCAGCGCCGTCACGTCGGCGACGAGCTCGTCGGTGGGAACGGAGAGCGTCAGTGCAGTCACGCTTCGAGGCTACCGGCGCGGGCACGCCGAAGCCCCGGGGAGTGCCGGGCCCGCGGTTCGCGCCAAGCCCGCGCTTCGCGCCAGGCCCGCGGTTCGTGCCAGGCCCGCCATTCCCGAGGAGGATGCCGCTTTCCCAGGACGGATGGACGCGATCCGGTCCTGGGAAAGCGCGATCCTCCTGGTTTCGGGAGAGTGCCTCGGCCGCTGAGCGGGCTATGCGGTCTGCGCGACGACGGCCGCGATGGCCGACTCGAAGAACCGCAGCCCGTCGATGCCCGAGCGCATGGCGGCGGGGGTGCCGGGGCCGAAGCCGGGCTCCACGGCGTGCTCGGGGTGGGGCATGAGGCCCACGACGTTGCCGCGCTCGTTCGTGAGGCCGGCGATGTCGTCGAGCGAGCCGTTGGGGTTCACGCCCAGGTAGCGGAACGCGACCTGGCCCTCGCCCTCGATGCGCTTGAGCGTCTCGTCGTCGGCGATGTAGCCGCCGTCGGCGTTCTTGAGCGGGATGACGATCTCCTCGCCCTGCTCGAACGCGTTCGTCCAGGCGGTCGACGCGTTCTCGACGCGGAGGCGCTGGTCGCGGCGGATGAACTGCTGGTGCGCGTTGCGGATGAGGCCGCCGGGAAGGAGGTGCGCCTCGACGAGCATCTGGAAGCCGTTGCAGATGCCGAGCACCGGCATGCCCTTCGCCGCGGCGTCCGCGACCTCGGCCATGATCGGCGCATGCGCGGCGATGGCGCCCGCGCGCAGGTAGTCGCCGTACGAGAACCCGCCGGGGAGGATGACCGCGTCGACGCCCTCGAGATCGTGCGAGCCGTGCCAGAGCGCGACTGGCTCGGCGCCCGCGATCCGCACCGCGCGCTGGGCGTCGCGGTCGTCGAGGGATCCGGGGAAGGTGATGACCCCGATGCGGGCGGTCACTCGACCACCTCGATGTTCACGACATCCTCGATGACGGCGTTCGAGAGGATCTCGTCGGCGACCGTCTTGGCCTCGGCGAGCACCTCGTCGGTGACCTCGCCCTCGACCGTGAGCTCGATGCGCTTGCCGATGCGGACGTTCTGGAAGGCGCCGTGGCCCAGACGGGCGAGCGACCCGGTGACGGCCTTGCCCTGCGGGTCCAGCAGCTCGGCCTTGGGCATGACGTCGACGACGATGGTGGGCATGAGATGAGCTCCGGATGTCGCGGGCGGGGAATCGGGACCATTCTAGTCGCCGAGACCCGCGCCATCCGCCGCGCTGCCGTGGGCCGCTGGTCGCGGTGCTCGGCTCAGCGCCCCACGGCGTAGCCCTGGGCGCCGCGCGGGTTCGCCGCGGCGCCGAGCAGCCCGGTCCGCGGGTCGCGCGTGACCGCGGAGAGGCGCCCGAGGGCCCATGCGCCGGCGCGCGTCACGGCGTGACCGCGGCGCTCGAGACCCGCGATGACGTCGTCGCCGAGTCGGTCCTCGACGACCGCGCCACCGGGCGTGCCCGTCCGCGGCCAGAACGAGCCGGGGAAGGCCGTCGTGTGGAAGGCCGGCGCGTCGATCGCCTGCTGCGGCGAGCATCCGCCCACGAGCACCCGGAGCAGGAAGAGCAGCTGCCACTGATCTTGCTGATCGCCCCCGGGGGAGCCGAGCGCCATGACCGGCTCGTCTCCCTCGAGCACGAGGGTCGGCGTGAGCGTCGTGCGCGGTCGCGCGCCGGGGCGGAGCGCCGACGGCGACGTCTCATCGAGCCAGGTCATCTGCAGGCGCGTGCCGAGGCAGAAGCCGAGGCCGGGAAGGGCCGGCGACGACTGCAGCCAGCCGCCCGACGGCGTCGCCGAGATGATGTTGCCCCACCGGTCGACGACGTCGACGTGGCACGTGTCGCCGCGGGCGACCCCGCGGGAGTCGGTCTCGAGTCCGCTCTCGGAGGGCCGGGCTCCCGGGACGGTCGGCTCGCCGACGCCCGCTGCCAGCTCGGCCGCGTCGCGGTGCAGCGGGCGGATGGTCGGCGCCGGGCGGCCGGGCAGGCGGCCGGGACGCGGGGCGAGCGCCGCCCGATCGCCGATCAGGGCCCGCCGTTCTGCGGCATATGCGTCGGAGAGCATGTATGCGAGGTCGTCCGAGGAGAGCTGCTCGCCGTACCAGGCCTCGCGGTCGGCGAAGGCGAGCCCCAGCGCCTCGAGGATCGTGTGCGCTCCGAGCTCGTTCGACGGGTCGAGTCGGTCGTCGTCGAACCCCTCGAGGATCTTCAGGGCCTGCAGCAGGACGGGGCCCTGCCCCCATGGCCCGGTCTTCGCGATGGTCCGCCCGCGGAACGTCGCGGTCGTCGGATGCTCCCAGCTCGCCGAGAACGCCTCGACATCCGCGCGAGAGAGCACGCCGGCGTGATCGCGGCCGTCGGAGTGGCGGTGCGGTGTGCGAGCGAGCTCCTCCGCGGCGCGGCCGAGGATCTCGCGCCACCGCGCCCGCGCGGCGTCGATCCGCGCGACGCGGGTCCCCGCGACGGCCGCGGCGTGGGTCGCGACCTCCTCGAGCGCCGCCGCGTACTCGGGGTTCGTCATGATCTCGCCCGGGCGCGGGATGCGGCCGCCGGGCATCCACCGCTCCGCCGAGGTCGGCCAGTGGTCCCGGAAGAGCGCCGACACGCCCTCGATCGTCGTCACCACATTGCGGAGGACGGGATGGCCCTCCCTGGCGTACCCGATCGCGTAGGCGAGAGCATCCGCCGGCTCCCATGTGCCGTGGTCGCGCAGGAGGAGGAGCCACGCGTCGACGGCACCCGGGACCGCCGCCGCGAGCGCGCCCGCGCCCGGGACGAGGTCGAGGCCCTCCGACCGGAAGTGCGCGACCGAGGCGGCCGCGGGCGCCGGGCCCTGGCCGACGAGCACGCGGGGAGTGGCGCCGGCAGGTCGGATGATCGCGGTCAGGTCGCCGCCGGGCCCGTTGAGGTGCGGTTCGACGACGTGGAGCGTGAAGGCCGCGGCGACCGCGGCGTCGAAGGCGTTGCCGCCGCGCTCGAGCACCGACTGGGCGACGCCGGTGGCGGTCCAGTGCGTCGAGGCGGCCATCCCGAACGTGCCGGTCAGGTCCGGTCGCGTCGTGAACGCAGCAGGTGTCGAGAACGCCATGTCCTCCACCCTCGCATCGAAATTTCGACCTCCGCCGTCGAAATATCGACTTGACGGATGTGAGAGCGCTCCCATAGAGTCCGGGAGCATGTCGTGGGAGCGCTCTCACGACAGATCCCACACCCACCACAAAGGAGTGACAGTGAACACTCGTGCCTTCCGCCGCGGAGCCGCCGCGGTCAGCGCCCTCGCCATCGGCGGTCTCGCCCTCGCGGGCTGCTCCGGCTCGTCGCAGGGCGCCGACGCCGCCGATCCCGACGCTCCCGTCGAGATCTCGATCTCGACCTTCAACGACTTCGGCTACACGGACGAGCTCCTCCAGGAGTACATGGACGAGCACCCGAACGTCACGATCGTCCACAACAAGGCGGCGACGTCGAACGACGCCCGCGCCAACTTCTTCCAGAAGCTCGGGAACACGGGCCTCGCCGACATCGAGGCGGTCGAGGTCGACTGGTTCGCCGAGATGATGGAGTACGCCGACCTCCTCGCGCCGGTGCCCGAGGACCTCAAGGGCCGCTGGCTCGACTGGAAGGAGGCCGCGGCGACCGACGCCGACGGCAACCTCGTCGCGTACGGCACCGACATCGGCCCGCAGGCGGTCTGCTACCGGTCCGACCTCTTCGAGGCAGCGGGCCTGCCGACCGATCGGGCCGAGGTCGCGGGCCTCTTCACGACCTGGGACGACTTCTTCGCCGTGGGCCAGGAGTATGTCGACAAGACGGGCAAGCCGTTCATCGACTCCGCGAACTCGGTGCTGCAGGGCCTCATGAACCAGATTGAGGTCACCTACGAGGAGGCCGACGGCACCGTCGTCGCCACCGAGAACCCCGACGTCCAGGAGGCGTACGAGACGGTCGTCGAGAAGGCCGTGCCGATCTCGGCCTACGCGGGCCAGTGGAGCGAGGACTGGTACGCGTCGATGGCCAACGGCGAGTTCGCCGCGATGCTCTGCCCGGGCTGGATGCACGGCATCATCTCGGGTGAGGCGCCCGACATCGAGGGCTGGGACATCGCCGACGTCTTCCCGGGCGGCGGCGGCAACTGGGGCGGTTCGTACCTCGTGATCCCGGCGAACGGCGAGAACGTCGCGGCCGCGCAGGAGCTGGCCGACTGGCTGACGTCGCCCGAGACGCAGGTCAAGGCGTTCGTGAACGCCGGCACGTTCCCGAGCCAGCCCGAGGCGTACGAGGACGCCGAGCTCACCGGCTTCTCGAACCCGTACTTCAACGACGCGCCGACCGGCGAGATCGGCATCGCGCGCGCCGAGGCCGTCGAGGTCTCGCCCGTGAAGGGACCGAAGTACTTCCAGTTCCACGACGCGCTGCAGAACGCGGTCACCCGCGTGTTCGACGGCATCGAGGACGCCGACACGAGCTGGGACACGTGGGTCGAGGAGGTCTCGGCGTTCTGACGCCCCTCCGTCTCCCCGACGCGGGCGGCCGGCCCCGGCCATCCGCCCGCGTCGGGGGCAGGCGACCGCCAGCCCCGACCATCCGCCCGCTCCTTCCGAGGGAACCTCCGTGACCGTCACCGCCACTCGCCCGACGCGCGCCGACGCGCCGCCGCCGGATCGGCCCATCCGCGTGCTGTCCTTCTCCCAGCGCCTCAGCCGCTGGGACCTCAAGCTCTCGCCGTACCTCTACATCTCGCCGTTCTTCGTGCTCTTCGCGATCGTCGGCCTCTTCCCGATCATCTACACGGGCGTCATCTCGTTCATGGACTGGGACCAGGTGCGCCGATCGGGCGAGTTCATCGGCTTCGACCAGTACGCGTGGATCCTCACGCAGCCGAAGTTCTGGACGGCGCTCGGCAACACCTTCAGCATCTTCCTGCTCTCGAGCGTGCCGCAGCTCATCCTCGCGATGTTCATCGCGGCGATGCTCGACCGCCACATCCGCGCGCGGACGTTCTGGCGGATGAGCGCCCTCCTGCCCTATGTCGTCGCACCCGTCGCGGTGGGCCTCATCTTCAACGCGCTCTTCGCGGACAAGTCCGGAGCGATCAACGGCTTCCTGTCGCTCGTGGGGATCGGTGCGATCCCGTGGCACGTCGAGCCGTTCTGGAGCCACGTCGCGATCGCCACGATGGTGAACTACCGCTGGACGGGGTACAACGCGCTCATCCTGCTCGCGGCGATGCAGGCCATCCCGCGCGACTACTACGAGGCGGCGACGGTCGACGGGGCGAACGCGTTCCGGCAGTTCTGGAGCATCACGCTCCCGTCGCTCAAGCCGACGCTCATCTTCGTGATCATCACCTCGACGATCGGCGGCCTGCAGATCTTCGACGAGCCGCGGATGTTCGACCAGTTCGGGCGCGGAGGCTCGGCCCAGCAGTGGCTCACGATCACGCTGTACCTGTACGACATCGGGTGGGGCGAGTGGAACTTCGGGCGCGCAGCCGCGATGGCCTGGATCCTCTTCCTCATCATCCTGGCCATCGGCCTCATCAACCTGCTCATCACCCGGTCGCTCGTGCGCGACGAGGGGACGCGCGGGCGGCAGCTGTCGCGACGCGAGCGTCGAGCCCTGAAGCGAGCGGAGGCCCGCCGATGACCGCCACGTCCGCACTCGTCCTCAAGGAGGCACCGCGCCGGTCCCGCACGGTGCGCATCCGCGGCGCCCGGCCGGGCTTCTGGGTCTACGCCGGACTCGCCGTGGTCCTCGTCGCGAGCCTCTTCCCGCTGTACTTCTCGTTCCTCATCGGATCGGGCGACTCCACGACGCTCCGCGACCCCGCGCGGTCGTGGATTCCCGGGGGCAACTTCATCGCCAACGCGCTGAGCGTGATGAACGATCCCGCCGTGAACTTCTGGCTCGCGCTGTGGAACTCGCTCTGGAGCTCGACGGTCATCGCCGTGAGCGTCGTCGTGTTCTCGACGCTCGCCGGATGGGCATTCGCGAAGCTGCGCTTCCGCGGCGGCAAGGTGCTCCTGTCGTTCGTCGTCGCGACGATGGCGGTGCCGCAGCAGCTGGGCGTCGTGCCGCTCTACATCCTCTTCAGCGAGATCGGATGGACGGGGCAGATCGGCGCGATCGTCGTGCCCGCTCTGACGAGCGCGTTCGGCGTGTTCTGGATGACGCAGTACCTCCAGCAGGCGGTGCCCGACGAGCTCATCGAGGCCGCTCGGATGGACGGCGCGTCGATGATCCGCACCTTCTGGACGGTCGGGGTCACGGCCGCGCGGCCCGCCGCCGCGATGCTGTTCCTCTTCACGTTCGTCACGGCGTGGAACAACTTCTTCTGGCCGTTCATCGTGCTCGACCGGCAGAACCCGACGCTGCCCGTGGCGCTCTCCCTGCTGCAGTCGAACTACTTCGTCGACTACTCGATCGTGCTCGCGGGGGTCGTGCTGGCGACGCTTCCGCTGCTGCTGCTGTTCGCGGTGGCCGGCAAGCAGCTCGTCAGCGGCATCATGGCCGGCGCGGTGAAGGGATGATGTCCTTCATGACCCGAACCTTTCCGGACCACTTCCTCTTCGGCGCGGCCACGGCGGCCTATCAGATCGAGGGCGCGGCGTTCGAGGACGGACGCACCGCATCGATCTGGGACGCGTTCGCACGCGTGCCGGGAGCCGTGATCGACGCCGACAACGGCGACGTCGCGTGCGACCACTACCACCGCTACCGCGATGACGTCGCGCTCATGAAGGACCTGGGCCTGCAGGCCTACCGGTTCTCGACGTCGTGGTCGCGCGTGCGCCCCGACGGCGGGGCGCCCAACGCCCGCGGCATCGACTTCTACAGCCGCCTCGTCGACGAGCTGCTCGAAGCCGGCATCCTGCCGTGGCTCACGCTCTATCACTGGGACATGCCGCAGGCGCTCGAGGAGAAGGGCGGATGGACGGCTCGCGACACCGTCGACCGCTTCGTCGAGTACGCGATCACGATGCACGAGGCGCTCGGCGACCGGGTCACGCACTGGACGACCTTCAACGAGCCGTGGTGCTCGTCGTTCCTGTCGTACACGGCCGGCGCTCACGCCCCCGGCCGGCAGAGCGTCCGCGACGGCCTGCTCGCGTCGCACCACCTCCTGCTCTCGCACGGGCGCGCCGTGCAGGAGCTGCGGGATCGCGGTGCGCAGGAGCTCGGCATCACGCTCAACCTCACGAACGCCGAGCCGGTGGACCCCTCGGATCCGGCCGACCTCGACGCCGCACGGCGCATCGACGGCCAGTTCAACCGATGGTTCCTCGAGCCCGTCTTCCACGCGACCTATCCCGGCGACATCGTCGAGGACATCCGCGCGGTCGACGCGGCCGCGGTCGACGAGTTCCAGGCGGCCGTGCGCGACGGCGACCTGGCGACGATCTCGACGCCCCTCGAGTTCCTCGGCGTGAACTACTACCACGGGGAGTACGTGTCGGGGCGGCCGTCGTCGACGCCCGTTCCGGGCGGCGACGCGCCCACCGATCGGCACATCGAGCCCGCCTTCCCGTCGCACGAGGGGATCCACTGGCACGAGCGCGGGTACGAGCGGACGAACATGGGCTGGGAGATCGACCCGGCCGGGCTCACGCGGCTCCTGCAGCGCGTCTCGGACGAGTACGCGAGCGCGGCCGGCGTGCCCCTCTACGTCACCGAGAACGGCGCGGCGGGCGACGACGCCATCGCGGATGGCCGCATCGACGACGCGCAGCGCGTCGCGTTCGTGCGCGACCACGTCGAGGCGGTGGGCGCGGCGCTCGACGAGGGCGTGGATGTGTGCGGCTACTTCTACTGGTCGCTCATGGACAACTACGAGTGGGCGTGGGGCTACGCGAAGCGCTTCGGCATCGTGCACGTCGACTACGAGACGCAGCAGCGCACGGTGAAGGCATCCGGCCGCGCCTACGCGCGCATCATCGCCGATCGCGCCGTCTGACCCGCGCAGGGAGGCGCCGTGCTGCGGAGCGCGGCGCCTCCCGCGGGGTGCCCGGATGGCGGGGGTGCGCGGCGGGGCCCGGTCGCGAGAAGATGTCCTGAAGACAGAAGGAGCCTCCCGATGAGCGCGGATGCCGACGCGGGGCGCGTCCCGGCGACGCTGGAGCAGGTCGCCGCGCGCGCGGGGGTGTCGCGCTCGACCGTCTCGCGCGTCGTCAACGGCGGGGAGCGGGTGAGCCCCGAGGCACTGGAGGCCGTGCGCCGCGCGATCGCCGAGCTCAACTACGTGCCGAATCGCGCGGCGCGCTCGCTCGCGAGCCGGCTGACGCATGTCATCGCGCTCGTCGTGCCCGAGGACACGACCCGCTTCTTCGGCGACCCGTTCTTCGCGGCGATCGTCACCGGGATCAGCAACCGCCTGTCGCGGTCGGATCACATGCTGAACCTCATCATCGCCTCGGACGATCCGGGCGACAAGGCGACGACGTTCCTCGCGGGCGGCAACGTCGACGGCGCGCTCGTCGTCTCGCACCACACGAGCGACACGTACATCGACCGGATCTCGGCCTCGGTTCCCGTCGTGTTCGGCGGGCGCCCCGCGCGCGAGCGCGTCGACGACTACTTCGTCGACGTCGACAACGTCGCGGGCGGCCGCGTGGCCACCGAGTACCTGCTGAGCCGAGGGCACCGCCGCATCGGCACGATCAGCGGCCCACCCGACATGCCGGCCGGCGTGGACCGGCTCACGGGCTTCCGCGACGCGCTCGCGGAGGCCGGGATCGAGGCGGGGCCGGTCGTCGACGGCGACTTCACCTCGGTCGGCGGCGCGGCCGCGATGCGCCGCATCATCGAGAGCGTCGACCGGGGCGAGGCCGAGTGGCCCGACGCCCTCTTCGTCGCGAGCGACCTCATGGCGCGCGGCGCGCTCGAGGTGCTCGCCACGGCGGGCAGGCGCGTCCCCGACGACATCGCGATCATCGGGTTCGACGACTCGCCCGTCGCGACGAGCGTCGCCCCCGCGCTCACGACCATCCGCCAGCCGTCGCTCGAGCAGGGCGAGGCGATGGCCGACATCCTCCTGGCGCGGCTCGCCGGGCAGTCGCCGCCGCGCGTGACCATCCTGCCCGCCGACCTCGTCGTGCGCGACAGCGCGTAGGGCTGTCGGATGTCGGCGGTGCGCGGGATGCTGTCGACATGGACATCGAGGTGCGCCCCGCGACCGTCTTCGACGACGTCAAGGTGCTGCTGGGCCCGAAGCGCCCCGATGCGAGCGTGTGCTGGTGCCTGAGCCACCGCCTGCCCTCGAAGGTCAACAGCGCGCTGCACGGCCCCGAGCGCGGTGCCTTCGTGGCCGAGATGTGCGCATCCGACCTGCCGCCAGGCGTCGTCGCGTATGACGACGGCGAACCGGTCGGATGGGCGGGGGTCGCTCCCCGTGCGCACACGCAGTTCGCGCGGAGCACGAGGATCCCGCACGTCGAGGGCCCCGAGCCGTGGTCCATCTGGTGCCTGAGGGTGCGCCCTGGGCACCGCGGCCGCGGCATCCTGCCGCCGCTGCTCGACGGCGCCGTGGCGTTCGCGATCGAACGCGGCGCCGCGGCGATCGAGGGGTATCCCGTCGACAACGGCGACCGGAAGGTCGATCTGACGATGGCCTTCGTCGGCTTCCGGTCGCTGTTCGAACGGGCCGGCTTCCGCAAGGTCGCCGACACCGACTCCGTGTCCGGCGGCATCCCGCGCGTGCTCATGCGGCTCGAGGTCGCCGGCTCGCCCTCGACGGAGGCGGAGGGTGCTCGCTAGCGTGAGAGCGTGCCCATGCTCTTCTCGCTCCTCGTCCTGGCCTTCTCGGTCGTCACGCTGATCGACATCATCACGCGCGAGGAGGGGCAGGTGAAGCACCTCCCGAAGTTCGGATGGGTGATCATCGCGATCCTCATCCCCCTGCTCGGCGGCGCCCTGTGGTGGGCGATCGGCCGCGAGTACCCCGAGCGCGTCGCGCGCCCCGCGCTCTTCACGCGACCCGCGGCCGAGCAGCCTCAGGCCGCGCCCGTGCGCCCCGTGGACACGCGCACGACGGAGCAGCAGCTCGCCGACCTCGAGCGCGAGGCCGAGGAGGAGCGGCTGCGCGCCGAGATCCTCCGCCGCAAGCGCGAGCGCGGCGAGGCCTGAGCCTCACGCGGTCGCGACGATCTCGGCCTTGAAGCCGCCCGGCCCCTCGATCCAGCCGGCGTAGTGGTCGGGGCCGCCCGCGTGCGGGTACCGCTCCGAGTACAGGGGCGTCCACCGGTGCGCGGGCGCGGCCGCGATCACGGCGTCGACCTCCTCCTTCGTGCCGCCCTCGAAGGCGAGATGGTTGAGCCCGGGGCGACGTCGGTCGTGGAGGTGCCCCACGAGGTTGGGCGACTCGGTGAAGGTGAGGTAGGCGCCGTCGGACACGAAGGTGAAGCCGCCGTCCCACGCGGCGTCCAGCAGCCATCCGAGCCGCTCGAGCAGCCAGGTCCACTCCTCGCGCGCGTCGGCGGCGTCCGCGACCCAGATCTCGACGTGGTGCAGCCCGCTCATCGCTCCATCATGCCGTTCTCCTCGAGCCAGTCCCGCGCGATCCGCTTCGGCGCGCGGAGCAGCCACGACTCGACGACGAGCTCGCGCAGCAGGTCGACCGGCGTCTCCGGAAGGCGCAGGAGCACCGCGGGATAGCCGTCGAAGTGCGGGATCGTGAAGGCGGCCCGCGGGTTCGCGGCGAGCACCTCGCGCTTGCCCTCCTCGCCGTCGACGCGGACCCCGAGCACCGCGTCACCCGGCTCGTCGCCCTGCGCGCGCATCCACTCGAGGTCGCGCCCCCGCACCGGTCGCGACCACGCGAACATCGTGCCGCCGATGATCCGCCAGCTCGGGCCCATGTGCCATCCGCCCTCGCGCTCCTCCGTGCGGGGGAGGGCGAGGGCGATCGTCCGCACATCGTCGAACGTGGACATGACACCAGTGTGGCCCCGATCGGGCCACCGGTGTGCGATCGGACCGGGAACCCGCTGCGGACGCCTTGCCAGACTGGGACGATGGACGACGCGCTGTACGAGTTCTCCGCCGACGCCACCCGGATCGATGCGGCGTGGGTGCACGAGATGCTGAGCACCCACGCGTACTGGGCCGTCGGCCGCACGCGCGCACAGCAGGACGCGGCGAACGCGGGCTCACGCTGCTTCGGGGTCTACCGCCGGGCCGGAGGCCGCCAGGTGGCGTTCGCGCGCCTCGTCACGGACGGGGTGACCTTCGGGTGGCTCGCCGACGTGATCGTCGACCCGGCCGTGCGCGGCGAGGGCATCGGGAAGGGCCTCGTCGAGGGCATCGCCGATGCGGCCGACGCCCTGGGCCTCAGACGGACGCTGCTCTTCACGAAGGACGCGCACGCGCTCTACGCCCGCAGCGGCTGGGAGCCCGTCGCACCGCCCGAGAGCTGGATGGTGCGCTGGCGGCACGAGTGAGCGTCACGCCGTGTCGTCCCACCAGGAGAGCACGCGCAGGGCGAGGAACGTCACCCAGGGGGAGGGCAGCCCGGGTTCGACGTCGACGTGGAACCACACGCGACCCGGCTCGCGGAATGCCTGCAGCCAGGTGCCGTCCGGCTGGCGCGCGGCGCGGACCAGCTCCACCGCCTCGGAGAGCCGGGGGTCGGGCGACGCACCGGTCGCGAGGGAGGCCTCGCGGAAGTAGTCGAGCGCATTGAGCACGCTGTAGCGCCAGCGCTGCGGGTATGCGAAGGCCGTCGTCCATTCCGCGACGGGCTCGCCCGTGGAGAGACGGCGATACAGACGGCGCTCCAGGAGGTACTCCTCCCCGCCGCGCCGCGCCGCGCGTGACGCGTCGGTCCCTTCGGTCGTCCTCTCGTATGCCAGGAGGCCCTTGAGGCTGTTGAGCGTCGAGTGGAACGAGGAGCGCGTCGACCCCTCCACCCACTCGCAGTTCCATCCGCCGTCCGACAGCCGATGGTCGACGAACCACGCGGCGTTCGCGGCGACGTCGACGCCGAGCCAGGCGCCGTTCGCGAGCGTCCAGGCGTTGATGCAGCAGTCGACCTCGCCGCCCCAGTACGGCAGGTCGTCGTACTCCCAGCGACTGTGCGCGGCGAGCCTCTCCGCTGTCCCCTCGAGGGTGCGGGCGTCGACGCCCCACTCGCGCAGCGCGTTCAGGGTCCAGGTCGTCGCGGTCCAGGGCTGCCCGTCCTCCGAGCCGTCGAACCCGCGCGGGAAGAAGGCGCCGCCCGCCCACTGGCCATCCTCATCCTGGAGGGCGAGGAGCCTCGCTGCGAAGCCCTCCCGCGCGACGCGAGCGCGCGTCGCCCGCCACACGTCCTCCGGCGCGCCCGCGAGGTCGCGCTCCACCTGCCAGCGGAGGGCGGGATCCGTGTCGAGCAGCCACGCGAGGACGTCGGGGGAGACCATACGGCGGAGGGTACTCGCGACCTCCCGTGAGCTCGACCCCCGACGCACTCGGCCTCAGAACGGCCCGAGCGCCTCCTCGGTCGTCGCGTCGAGGTCGAGCGCGTCGAGCACGACGAGCAGCTGTCGTTCCTCGAAGCGAAAGTGCGACTCCATGATCGCGGAGACGCCCTCGAGGTGACGGAGCAGCTCGTCCGGCGAGCTGCCGCCGTCGACGGCCTGCTGCAGCCCGCCGAGGAGGTGCGCGATCATCGAGTGGTCCTGCTCGAGCTTGCGGATGGTGTCGCGCAGTTCGGGGTGCGCGCTCACGACCGCGGGGAACAGCGTCCGGTCCTCGGCGACATGGTGCGCCGTGAGCGCCGCGCAGAATCCGTGGCAGAACAGCAGCAGCTCCCGCGAAGCCGCCTCGGCCATCCGCTCGTCGGACGCGAGGGCCTCGCGCGTGACCTGAAGCGCCTTGCGCAGGCGCGCGTGCACGTCGCGCAGCTCACGCGCCCACGCGGCGAACCGCCTCTCGTCGCCCTGACTCATCTGCCTGTGAGACTAGCGCCCGTCGCCGAGCCCGGTGCCGGGAGCACTAGTCTCGACCACCGCCGCTAGTCTCACCGAGCGGGTGACCACCGCCGCTAGTCTCACCGGGGGCGTCGCCGTCGAGGGGGTCGCCGCCGAGCGGGCCGACGGCGGGGATCGGGCCGCCGTCGTCGGCGCCCGTGCGCCGCGCGCGGGCGATGAGGTTGCCCAGGTGGTAGATCGCGAGCGCGGCGACCGTGCCGAGCACGATGCCGCCGAACGAGAACGCCCCCGCATCCAGGCTGAAGCCCGCGATCGCGATGACGAGCGCGACGGCCGCCGTGTACTGGTTGACGGGGCGCGAGAAGTCCACGCGGTTGTCGACCCAGATCTTGATGCCGATGATGCCGATGAGCCCGTACAGCGCGGTCGTGGCGCCGCCCAGCACTCCGGCGGGGATCGAGTTGAAGACCTCGCCGATCTTCGGCGAGAAGGCGAGCAGGATCGCGAAGCCGCCGGCGATCCAGTACACGGCCGTCGAGTACACGCGCGTCGCGGCCATGACGCCGATGTTCTCCCCGTACGTCGTCGTGCCCGAGCCGCCGAAGCCGCCCGCGAGCATGGTCGCGGCGCCGTCGGCGATGAGCGCGCGCCCGGTGTGCCGGTTGACGGACGCGTCCGTCATCGTCGCGACGCCGCGCACGTGCCCGACGTTCTCGGCGACGAGCACGAGCACGACGGGCAGGAACATGGCGATCGTCGTCCAGGTGCCGGGCGAGACGAAATCGGGCAGGTGGAACTCAGGGAGCCCGATCCACGGCGCATCCGCGATGAGCTCGGCCGGAGTCCGGTCCCCGCGCAGCGGATTCGGGATGTCGAACGAGCCCGTGAACGCCGCGTAGACGTATCCGACGACGACACCGAGGAAGATCGAGATGCGACCGAGGAAGCCGCGGAACAGCACCGAGAAGAGGATGACCGCGACAAGCGTGATCGTCGCGGTCGCGCCGTCGGCCTGGAAGTTGGTCCACGCGGTCGGCGCGAGGTTGAACCCGATGAGCGCGACGATCGCCCCGGCGACGACGGGCGGCATGAGCGCGTCGACCCACCCGAGTCCGGCCACCTGGACGACGACGCCGACGAGCGCGAGCAGCAGGCCGACCGCGACGACGCCCGCGAGCGCCGAGCCGGTGCCGCCGGCCGCGACGGCGGCCGTGATGGGGGCGATGAACGCGAAGGACGAGCCGAGGTAGCTCGGCAGCTGGTTCTTCGTGACGACGAGGAACAGCAGCGTCCCGAGACCGCTGAAGAGCAGCGTGGTCGACACGGGGAAGCCGGTGAGCGAGGGCACGAGGAACGTCGCGCCGAACATCGCGACGACGTGCTGCACGCCCATCGCGAGCGTGGCGGGCCACGACAGCCGCTCGGTCGGCGCGACGACGGCGCCAGGGGCGACGGTGCGTCCGTCGCCGTGCACGGTCCACAGGGGCATGGTTCTCCTTCGGGAGGCGGGAGCGCGCGCCGATGCGGATGGCCGGCGCGGGAGGAGCGGATGGCCGGATGCGGCCTCTGAAACGCTAGCGCCTCGCGCGCGCGGGCGGTGCGGGCGCCGCGCGTGCCCCTGTGCGATCGGGCCGTCGTCGCTATCGTGAAGCGCAGCATACGGACGGACGCATACGGAACGCAGGGAGCCCCGCGGGGCGACGACGGCTTGGGGGAGACATGACCCAGAATACCGGTGCGGCAGGTGCCGCGCGCAGGAGCGAGGCCGGTAGGGAGAGCAGGAAGAGGGTCCTCCGGGAGGTGACCCACCCCGCCCTCATCCCCGGCATCGGGGTGGAGGACACCGGGAGATCGTTCACCACGAACTGGGCGGTGTTCGGCATCGCGGGCGTGCTCGTGTTCGCGGTGGTGCTGTGGGGCTTCCTCGCGCCCGAGAGCATCAGCGAGGTCGGTGCGGCATCGCTGAGCTGGGTGACGACGAACTTCGGATGGCTGTTCTCGCTGCTCGCGGTCGTCACGATCGTCTTCATGCTCGTCGTCGGCTACGGGCGGACGGGCGGCGTGCGCCTCGGGTCGGATGAGGAGGAGCCGGAGTTCTCGACGGTCTCCTGGATCGCGATGCTCTTCTCCGCCGGGATGGGCATCGGCCTGCTCTTCTGGGGCCCCGCGGAGCCCCTCGGCTACTTCACCGACGTGCCGTACGGCTTCGACTCGGAGCCCGGCAGCCGCGATGCCATGCATGACGCGCTCGCGCAGTCGCTCCTCCACTGGGGGCCGATGGCGTGGGCCTTCTACGCGCTCGTCGGCGGCGCCATCGCGTACGCCGCGTACCGGCGCGGGCGCCCGCCGCTCATCTCCGCGATCTTCCATCCGATCTTCGGCCAGCGCACCGAAGGATGGGCCGGCGCGATCATCGACGTCTTCGCGATCATCGTCACGCTCTTCGGCACGGGCGTCACGCTCGGGATGGGCGCGCTGCAGATCGCGAGCGGCGTCGAGTACGTCACGGGCGCCGGGCCCTTCGGCAATGCGGGCCTCATCATCATCGTGACGGTGCTGACGGCGGCGTTCGTCGCGTCGGCGGTGTCCGGCATCAAACGCGGGATCCGGGCGCTGTCGAACATCAACATGGTGCTCGCGTTCGTCATCGCGGTGATCATCTTCGTCGTCGGACCCACGCTCTTCCTGCTGAACATCATCCCCGCGAGCCTGTCGGCGTTCCTCGAGGACCTCTGGACGATGCTCATGCGCAGCGCCGCCCAGGGTGAGGCCGCCGGAGAGTTCGTCTCGACGTGGACGAACTACTACTGGGCCTGGTGGATCTCGTGGACGCCCTTCGTGGGCATGTTCATCGCGAAGATCTCGCGCGGCCGCACCCTGCGGGAGTTCGTCACGGTCGTCATCGTCGTGCCGTCGGCCGTGTGCGCCATCTGGTTCGGCATCCTCGGCGGCACGACGATGTGGCTCGAGGAGGCCGGACGCGGGATCAGCGAGGCCGGCGCGCCCGAGGCCATCCTCTTCGCGGTGCTCGACGAGATGCCGTTCGGGGTCGTCCTGTCGGTGGTCGCGATGGTGTCCATCGTGCTCTTCTTCGTCACGTCGGCCGATTCGGCCGCGATCGTCATGGGCTCGATGAGCCAGCGCGGAAAGCCCGAGCCGTCGACGTGGGTCACGCTCACCTGGGGGCTCCTCCTCGGCGCGGCGGCGCTCGCGCTGCTCCTCGCGGGCGGCGAGACCGCGCTGTCGGGCCTGCAGTCGATCATGGTCGTCTCGGCTCTGCCGTTCGCCTTCATCGTCATCGGCGTGCTGATCGCGTGGGCGAAGGAGCTGCACACCGACCCGTACATGCTCCGTCGGCGCTTCGCGAAGGCCGCGATCGCGCAGGGCGTGCGTCTCGGCATCGCCGAGCACGGTGACGACTTCGTCTTCGGCGCGACCGAGGTGGCGGCCGACGAGGGCGCGGGAGCCGGCATCGACACGGAGGACCCTGCGCTCACCGAGTGGTACGAGACGGCCACCGAGCAGCATCCGATCGTGACCGCCGAGGATGTGCGGCGCACGCTCGACCCCGGGCACATCCAGCCGCGCGGACCGGAGAATCCCCGGCACACCGCGTCGGGCGATGCGTCGCTCACGGTGGGAGAGGCACGGCGCGCGCAGCGTCGACCCCGCCCGGAGGACGAGGAGGCGTGAGGCCGGCGGTCGCCGTCAGGCGGTCATGCGCTCCAGAAGCTCGCGGTAGCGCGCGACCGTCCGCTCGACGATCTCGGCGGGGAGCGACGGCGGCTCGCCCTGCTTGTCCCAGTTCGCGGCGAGCCAGTCGCGCACGATCTGCTTGTCGAAGCTCGCCATGCGCTCGGCGGGCGTCGTCCCGGTCTTCCACGACGCGGCGTCCCAGTAGCGCGACGAGTCGCTCGTGAGCACCTCGTCGGCGAGCCGCAGAACGCCGTCGTCGTCGAGGCCGAACTCGAACTTCGTGTCGGCGAGGATGAGGCCCTTCGCCTCGGCGGCTGCGGCCGCTCGGCGGTAGATCTCGAGTGAGCGGTCGCGCAGCGCGGCCGCGCGCTCCTCGCCGACGAGGTCGACGGTCTGCGCGTAGGAGATGTTCTCGTCGTGCTCGCCCATCGGCGCCTTGTACGCCGGGGTGTAGATCGGCTCGGGCAGGCGGTCGCCGTTCTGGAGTCCCTCGGGAAGGGGGATGCCGCACACCGTGCCGCTCTCGACGTACTCGGCCCAGCCCGATCCGGTGAGGTAGCCGCGCACGACGCACTCGACCGGGAGCATGTCGAGCGAGCGGACGATCATCGCGCGTCCGGCGACCTCGGCGGGGATCTCCTCGGATGCGAGGTGGTTGGGGACGCGCTCGCCGCCATCCGCTCCCGCGAGCTGGTCGAACCACCACAGGCTGAGCGTCGTGAGGAGCTCGCCCTTGCCGGGGATGCCCGGAGAGAGCACGACGTCGAACGCGCTGACGCGGTCGCTTGCGACCACGAGCATCCGCTCGGCGCTCTCGCCGTCCGGTGTGTCGGCCGGCACGTACAGGTCGCGGACCTTGCCGGAGTAGACGTGCTTCCAGCCGGGGATCTCGAGGGCGTCGCTCACGGGACCATTATCGCGGGTGCGGAGGAGGCCTCCGCACCCGCGTGATCGGCGTCACTGCACGGCGACGAACGCCGTGTCGGCGAAGAGCCCGGGAGTGACCGCGATGAGGCCCGACGCGGCGGTCGCGGACGGCACAGCGAGCACGACATTGCCGGTCACCTGCGCGCCGCTGTAGAGGGTCGCGAGGGTGTCGAGCGCATCGGGCGCGACGGCGATCGTGTCGTAGCCGGCGATGCTCACGCCGTCGGGCGTGACGTACTCGATCTGCACCTCCGCTGCCATGCCCTCGTCCTGGCCGGTGTAGGTCGCGGTGACGCCGACGAGGATGTACTCCTCGCCCTCTGCAGGCGGCTGGTTGATCATGTTCTCCGCGAGCACGGCGTCCGTCGCGCCGAGCGTCACGCTGTTCACGGTGACCGTCCACTCGTCTCCCGAGACGGCGGAGCCGAGCGGGGCGGGATTCTCCCGGGTCCCCTCGGCCGGAGCGGGCTCGGCGACCGGCTCATCGGCGGCGGGCTCCTCGGCGGGCTCCTCCTCGACCGCGGCCTCCTCGGCCGGTGAGGCGACGCTCGTGGAGGTGCTCTCCTCGACGGCGGAGCCCACGGCGGCCGCGAGGGACCCCACGAAGACGACGACGCCGATGACGGTGCCCACGACCGACACGATGAGCGCCGCGACGCCCGCCGCCTTCCTGCCCTTCTGGAAGAGCGACACGATCGCGAGGATGAAGGCGATCGGCAGGAGGATCCAGCCGACGACCAGCGCGCCGGGGATCCCCGCGAAGACCGCGCCCACAACCGCCAGGGCGAGCGCGACGAGAGCGACCGTGTTGCGCGGCGGACGCGGCTCGCCCGTGCTCGACGGCACGGACAGCGGATCGGGGGCCGCGGCGCCCGGCGCGGGCGGTGCGCCGAACGGCGCGGGAGGCGGGGTCGACGGCTGCGGCGCGGGGAGCTGCGGGCTGGACGGGTCGACAGGGGAGTGCGACATGACTGCTCATCTCTGCGATGCGGGTGCCGGTCACCCGGCGGGACCCTCCCACTGTCGAGGCGCGCACGGGCCGCGGACATCGGCCATCCGGCCGCCCGTGGCCAGCCGATCGGCTGGACATCCTCGGCCGCGCGGACGTCGCCCGGCGTCGGCGCCCACCCCTACGCTCGGATCATGCCCGAGACCGCCCCCGCAGCCGACGCATCGACGTCCCGCGCCTGGGAGCGGATGCGGCGGATCTTCACGGGCACCGGGCTCGTCGTGATCGGCTTCGTCGTCGAGACGGTCGGGGTCGCCAACGTGCCGATCGCGACGGCGGATGGCCGCCTCACGCAGGCCGGGACGGTGCTGTGGCTCGTCACGACCGCGCTGTGGGCGACCGTGTTCGCGCGTCGCACGCATCCCGTCCTCCCGCTCATCGCGGGAGCGGTTCTCGCGCTGATCGGCGTCGACTACCTCCTGCTGCTCGTCGCGACGCATCACCTGCTGCTGCGTCTCGACGGCGCCCGTGCCCTCCGTCTCGCGATCGGCGCATCCTGCGCCGTGGCTCTGTTCGTCGCGCGCGAGGTGCTCTCGACCTGGGGCGACGACGGCGTGCTCGCCCGCGGGCTCGCCGGCGACTCGGGCCGCGCGGATCCCTCGGCGCTCGCCGCGTTCGTCATCGTCATCGCGGTCGGCGCGCTCCTCGTGACGTTCGGCGCCACGGTCATCCTGCGCTCGCGTCGGGAGAGCGACGTGCAGCGGGCGCGGGCGGACATCGCGCACGACCGGGCGGAGGCCCTCGGCGAGGAGGTCGTCCGGCAGGCCGAGCGCGAGCGGCTCGCGCGGGACATCCACGACGCCCTCGCGCACCGGCTGTCGGTCATCTCGCTGCAGTCGGGTGCCCTCGAGGAGGCATCGCGGTCGCAGGACCCGACGGTCGCGCGGGCCGCTCTCACGCTCCGCCAGCAGGCGCACCAGTCCCTCGAGGACCTGCGCGGGCTGCTGGGCGAGCTGCGGAGCGCGCCGCGCACCGAGCATCCGGAGGCGCCGCCCACGCTCGCGTCGATGCGCCAGCTGGGCCACCTCATCCGGAGCGTCCGCGAGTCCGGAGCGACGGTCGACGCGCTCGTGCTCATCGAGGATGCGGAGGCGGCGGGCGCCGCGCTCGATCGCACGGTCTACCGCGTGGTCCAGGAGTCGCTCACGAACGCGCTCAAGCACGCGCCCGGGGCGCCCGTGAGCGTCTACGTCGAGGCCTCGCCGTCGACGGGCGCGCGGATCCGCGTGAGCAACCCGCTTCCGATCCCGCCGTCCAGCACCACGCCGGGGGCGAGCCGCGGCATCGCGGGCATCCGCGAGCGCGTCGCGATCCTGCAGGGGACGGCGTGGATCGGCGAGGCCGACGGCCACTTCATCGTCGACGTGACGCTCCCGTGGCCCGAGGGGTGAGGCCGCGCGACCGTATCCTCGAGGCATGAGCGCCTCGGACCCGTCTTCCGCCGACGTCCCTCGGGCCATCCGCGTTCTCGTCGTCGACGACGACGCGCTCGTGCGCCAGAGCCTCCGATCGATCCTCGGCGCGGCGGCCGACATCGAGGTGATCGGCGACGTGTCCAACGGGGCCGATGCGGTGGCGTTCGCACGCGAGCGGCGGCCGGACGTCGTGCTCATGGACGTCCGGATGCCCGGTCTGCCGGGCCCGGAGAGCACGGCCGCGCTCCTGGCCGAGGTGCCGAGCACGAGGGTGATCGCGATCACGAGCTTCGACTCGGAGGACTACGTCTTCCGGATGCTCGAGGCCGGCGCAGCGGGATTCCTCCTCAAGGACAGCGCGACCGCGCACTTCGCGGAGGCCGTCCGCTCCGTCCACGCGGGAGAGGGCTTCGTGTCGCCGCGGAGCACCGTCCATCTCATCGCGCGCTTCGCCGGAGGGCGCGATCACGCCGTGCGCCGCGAGGCGCAGGAGCGGTTCCAGACGCTGACGCGCCGCGAGCAGGACATCGCGGTGCTCGTCGCCGAGGGGGCCTCGAACAGCGAGATCGCTCACGCGCTCCACCTCTCCGTCGCCACCGTCAAGACGCATCTCGAGCAGGCGCGGCTGAAGCTCGGCGCACGGAACCGCGCTCTCATGTGCATCGCCGTCGAGCGTGCGGGGTTCGGCCCTGGCATGGTCTGACCCGACGAGCGCGCCGCATATCGGCCGATCCGCGGCGGGATCACGGCGAGGACGACGCGGAATCGGCCGGGGCCGCATACCGTGGACACATGGCTTCAACCGATCCGACCGACACGCCCATCGACGGCGAGGGCGAGAGCACGCCGACCTTCTCCGACCTCGGACTCGGCGACGCCGTCCTGAAGGCGCTCAAGGACGTCGGGTACGAGACCCCGTCCGCCATCCAGGCCCAGACCATCCCGCTTCTCCTCGGCGGCCGCGACGTCCTCGGCGTCGCGCAGACGGGAACGGGGAAGACGGCCGCGTTCGCGCTGCCCATCCTCGACCAGCTCGACACGACGCAGAAGACGCCGCAGGCGCTCGTGCTCGCGCCCACGCGCGAGCTCGCGCTGCAGGTCTGCGAGGCGTTCGAGAAGTACGCCGCGCGCATGAAGGGCGTGCACGTCCTGCCCGTGTACGGCGGACAGGGCTACGGCACGCAGCTGTCGGCCCTCCGTCGCGGCGTGAACATCGTCGTCGGCACCCCGGGCCGCGTCATGGACCATCTCGACAAGGGCACCCTCGACCTGTCGGAGCTGCGGTTCCTCGTGCTCGACGAGGCCGACGAGATGCTCAAGATGGGCTTCGCGGAGGACGTCGAGACCATCCTCGCCGACACCCCCGACGACAAGCAGACCGCGCTCTTCTCGGCGACGATGCCCGCGCAGATCCGTCGGATCTCGCAGCAGCATCTGAACGACCCCGAGGAGATCACGGTCAAGAGCAAGACGACCACCTCGGCGAACATCACCCAGCGGTACCTCATGGTGTCGTACCCCCAGAAGGTTGATGCGCTCACGCGCATCCTCGAGGTCGAGAACTTCGACGGGATGATCGTCTTCGTCCGCACGAAGAGCGAGACCGAGACGCTCGCCGAGAAGCTGCGCGCCCGCGGCTACACGGCCGCGGCGATCAGCGGCGACATCGCACAGGCCCAGCGCGAGCGGACGGTCGAGCAGCTCAAGTCGGGCAAGCTCGACATCCTCGTGGCCACGGATGTCGCCGCGCGCGGCCTCGACGTCGACCGCATCACGCACGTCGTGAACTACGACATCCCCATCGACACGGAGTCGTACGTGCACCGCATCGGCCGGACGGGCCGCGCGGGCCGCACGGGCGACGCGATCAGCTTCGTGACGCCGCGCGAGCGCCGCCTGCTCGGCGCGATCGAGAAGGCGACGCGGCAGCCGCTGACCGAGATGCAGATCCCGACCGCCGAGGACGTCAACGTCACGCGCCTCAGCCGCTTCGACGACGCGATCACGGCCGCGCTCGCCGACCAGGAGCGGATCGCGGAGTTCCGCGACATCATCGCGCACTACGTCAACCACCACGATGTCGTCGAGTCCGACGTGGCGGCCGCGCTCGCGGTCGTCGCGCAAGGCGACACGCCGCTCCTTCTGCCGCCCGACCCGCCCCGGCGCGAGCGGGCGCAGCGCGAGGATCGCGAACGCCGCTTCGACGACGACCGCGGCGGACGCGAGGAGCGCCGCCCCCGCGGCGGTGGCCAGTACTCCCCGTACCGCATCGAGGTCGGGAAGCGCCAGCGGGTCGAGCCGCGCCAGATCGTGGGCGCCCTCGCGAACGAGGGCGGGCTGCGTCGCGACGACTTCGGTCGCATCGACATCCGCCCCGACTTCTCGATCGTCGAGCTGCCGGCCGACCTGCCCCAGGAGACGCTCGACCGCCTCGCCGACACGCGCATCAGCGGCCAGCTCATCGAGCTCAAGCCCGACCCGCGTCCGTTCCGCAGCACGGGCGGACCGCGTGGCGGCGGGCGCTTCCGCGACGACCGCGACGGCGGCGGGCGCGGCGGCTACCGCGGGGATCGGGATGGCCGCGGCCGCGGATCGCGCGACGGCGGCTTCCGCGACCGCGACGACCGGCCCCCGCGCAAGCCGCGGCACTGACGCTCGCGCCGCGGCTCCGACGGCCGCAGCGGTGGCCCCGCGGTGGCCGTTCGGGTCGCGGTTGGCGGCCTTAATCGGCCGGTTGGGGCCGCTTTCTGCGACCTGGGTTGGATGGTGGCCGTTCAGGTCGCAGTTGGCGGCCTTGATCGGCCGGTTGGGGCCGGTTGCCGCGACCTGGGTGGGGCGGCGCCGTTCAGGTCGCGGTTGGCGGCCTTGAGCGGCCGGTTGGGGCCGGTTTCTGCGACCTGGGATGGATGGTGGCCGTTCAGGTCGCGGTTGGCGGCCTTGACTGGCCGGTTGGGGCCGCTTTCTGCGACCTGGGTTGGGTGCTAGCCGTTCGGGTCGCGGTTCGCGGCCTTGATCGGCCGGTTGGGGCCGCTTTCTGCGACCTGGGTGGGGCGGCGGCTCCGCCTGACGTCCGACCCGCGTGCTTCGATGGACGCGTGAACGACGTCGACGCCCTCCGCTCCGAGTCCGCCGTGACGGCGGCGTCGTGGGTGTGCTTCATCGTCGGCGCGCTCGCGGGGTCGGCGCTGCTGTGGGGCGTCGCGCGGCCGCTTGCCGGAGAGGGGTCGATCGGCTTCCCCGCGGCGGCCGTGACGGCGCTCGTCGCCGCGGGTGCGTTCGCGATGAGCACCGTGCGCTTCCGCGGTGCGGAGACCGCGGGCATGCCGCCGTGGCAGACCGCCGTGTCGCGTGTCTCGGATGCCGCGGTCGCCCTCGCTGTCGCAGGTGTGAGCGCGCTGGCGGTGCTGTGCGCGGGGGAGGTGCTCGCGATCGGCCTGCACGGGCTCGAGGTGCCGCCGCTCGGCGGAGGGCTCCTCACGGGCATCGCCTCAGCGGCGAGCGGAGGCTTCGCATATGGCCTCGGCATGCGCCTGCGCACCCGCGAGCTCGTGACCCTGCTCTTCGCGTTCCTCATCACGGGGACGCTGTTCTCGATGCTCACCGCGGCCGACCCGCGGTGGTGGGAGCGCAACTTCTCCCAGCTGGGCGCGGGCGGGCAGACGTCATGGGCCTTCAACGGCACGCTCGTCGTCGGAGGGCTCCTGCTCGCGACGGTCGGCTCGTACGTGGGCCGCGACCTCCACCGGATCCTCGGCGACGACGCGCTCGGCCGCATCGGATGGATCGTCGTGCTGTTCGCGCTCGCCGGCGCCGCGCTCGCAGGCGTCGGGCTGCTCCCGGTCCACCGCGCGCAGCTCGCCCACAACGTCGCGGCCTTCGCCCTCCTCGCCCTCCTCGGCGCGCTGGCGGTGGCGACCATCCGGATCATCCCCGGCCGCCCTCGCGCCCTCGCCGTGACGTCGGCCGGCGTGGCCGTGGGCCTCGTCGTCGCGGTCCTGCTGTGGCGGCCCTTTGCGATCTACTCCGCGACCGGTCTCGAGGCCGTCGCGGTGGGGCTCGCGTTCGTGTGGCTCACGACGCTGCTGCGCACGCTCGCTGCGCTCGCCCCCGAGGGCTCGAGGCCCTCCGCACGCGTGCGTCTCGCCGTGCGCTGAGCGGCCGATCCGCGGATGTCGGCGGTCGGCCGTACGTTCTGCGCATGGAGACGAAGGATGTCGGCGATGAGGCCGAGCAGATCGTCCGGGCGCTGTCCGACGGTCTGACGACACCACGCGAGGTCGAGTGCCTCGTGTGCTACCTGAACCGGATGATGACCGAGTTCGGATGCGACGGGACGCTGCGGTTCGCGCGGCGGTTCCGAGACGAGCGCGCGCCGCGGGCGACGGGGCTCGAGGCGCGCCTGGAGGGGATGGGCGGCTTCTGCGACTGCGAGGTGCTCTTCAACGCGTACGCGCCCGCGCGCCATCTCTGGACACCCGAGCACTGGAGCGTCGACGACGACGGCGAGCCCGTGCTGGTCGAGGAGGCGGAGCCGGAGACGATCCCCGCGTGCGCGGGCGTGACGCGAGGCTCCTCTCAGCCCTGCCGCAACTGGGAGCGCGCCCGGCGATGGTGACGCACACCCGCCGCGGGCAGCGTGCGCCTCCCGCCGTGCGCCTCCCGCCCTGCGCCTGCCGCGTCTACTGGGCGACGCGGGCCGCGATGTCGGTGCGGTGGTGGGAGCCCTCGAGACGGATCTCCGCGATGCCTCGGTAGGCGCGCTCGCGCGCCTCGCGGAAGTCGGCGCCGCGGGCGACGACGTTGAGCACGCGGCCGCCGGTCGCGATGAGTCCGCCGTCGTCGGCCTGCGCGGTCGCGGCGTGCGCGACATGCACCCCGGCGATGGCCTCGGCCTCGACGATGCCCGTGATCGGCCGACCCGTCACGGGCGACTCGGGGTAGCCCTCGCTCGCGACGACGACCGTCACGGCGACGTCGTCGGAGAACGCGGGCGCTGGCTCGTCCTCGAGGGTGCCGGTCGCCGCCGCAAGGAGCAGGCGCGAGAGCGGCGTGACGAGGCGCGGCAGGACGACCTGCGTCTCGGGGTCGCCGAAGCGCGCGTTGAACTCGATGACGCGCACGCCCGCCTCGGTCACGATGAGTCCCGCGTAGAGGAGGCCGATGAAGGGGGTGCCCTCCTCGTCGAGCCGGCGGATGACCGGCAGCGCGACCTCGTCGGTCACGTGCTGGACGAAGGCGTCCTCGCCGCCGAAGCGCTCGGCCAGCCACGGGAGCGGCGAGTAGGCGCCCATGCCGCCGGTGTTGGGGCCCTCGTCGCCGTCGAGCGCGCGCTTGAAGTCCTGCGCGGGGCTCAGGGCGCGCACGGTGTCGCCGTCGCTGAGGAAGAAGAGGGAGACCTCGGGCCCCGAGAGGAACTCCTCGACGAGCACGGGCCCGGTCGGCAGGTACTCGGCGGCGTGGTCGAGAGCCGCCTGTCGGTCGGAGGTGACGATCACGCCCTTCCCGGCGGCGAGCCCGTCGGCCTTCACGACGTGGGGCGCTCCGAACGCGTCGAGCGCGGCGGCGACCTCGTCGAGCGAGCGTGCGTGCGTGGCGCGGCCCGTCGGGACCCCGGCCTCCTCCATGATCCGCTTCGCGAAGGCCTTCGAGCCCTCGAGCGCGGCGGCGGCCTTGCCCGGGCCGAAGACGGGGATGCCGTGCTCGCGCAGCACATCCGCGACGCCGGCGACGAGCGGAGCCTCGGGGCCGACGACGACGAGGTTCACTCCGTGCTCGTTCGCGAACTCGGTGACGGCCGCGCCGTCGAGCATGTCGACGTCGACGATCTGGGCGTCGCGGGCGATGCCGGCGTTGCCGGGGGCGGCGAGCAGCTCGTGGCCCGCATCCTCCGACTTCAGGGCGAGGATGATGGCGTGCTCGCGCGCACCGGAGCCGAGAACGAGGATCTTCACGCGCAGAAGCCTACCGAGGCGCTTCCGGGCGCGGAAACGCGATGACGCTCACGGCCCCGCGCGGTACTCCGACGGCGTGAACCCGAGGACCGACGAGAACTCGCGCGTGAGGTGGGCGTGGTCGGCGAAGCCGAACTCTGCGGCGATGTCGCGCAGCGGGCGATCCGGCGCGAGCCGGACGGCCTCGGCCGCGTCCTGCAGACGGCGGCGGCGGATGATCGCGGCGGGCGGCAGGCCGAAGCTGCGGCGGGCGAGGCGGTCGAGCGAGCGGACCGAGCGGTGCATGCGCTCGGCGAGGTCGGCGACGCGCAGCAGCGTCGGATCCCCCTCGACCGTCTCGAGGAGCGCGTTCGCCGCGAGATCGTCGTCGTCGAGCCGCTCGAGCACGCGGCGGAGCGCCTCGGTCAGGGCTTCGCGCGCGGTGTCCGGGCGGTCGACCGCTCCCTCGACGGCGACCGGCTCCCACGTGTCGACCAGTGCCGCGAAGGGGCGGGTCGCGAGGTGACGCCCGGCCGCCGGCGTGAGCAGCGCGCCCAGCGCCCAGCCCGTGCCGCGCAGCTCGCGGACCCCGTGCGTCGTGGTCGGACCGTAGAGCAGGGCTGCGCCGTCCTCCGCGACGAGATTCGCGACGGGGTAGCCGAGCACATGCTGCGCGCGCACCTCCCCGTCGGGCAGATCCCACGAGGGCTGCCACCACTGGCGCATGACCGGCGCGAGCTCCGCCGACGCCGCGACCCGCACCATCCGCACGTCGGGGCGCGGCGTGAGATCGCCCTTCCGGAACAGGGGGTCGTCGGCCACGCGTCCGAGTATGGCGCGAATCTTCAAGCGCGGCCTCGAGCCCCCGACCTAGCGTCGGGGCATGGCAGAGAACACGATCGCCGCGAACGGCGAGCACACCGACAACGGAACCCCTCGCACCGTCACCGCGCTCACGCCCTTCCTCGCTCTGCGGGATGCGCGCAGTGCCGTGCGCTTCTACACCGAGGCGCTCGGCGCCCGGCAGCTGTACGCGGTCGAGATGCCCGGCGACAGCGGCGAGCCCGTCGTCTCGCACGCGACGCTCGACTTCGGCGGGCGCGGGCGGCTCGAGGTGGGGGAGGCGATGGCGGCCTTCGGCACCGTCCCGCAGCCGGATGGCGACGCGGCGCACTTCTCGATCGCCCTCTACGTCCCCGACGTCGATGCCGTCGTCGCGCGCGCCGTGGCCGCGGGTGCGACGGTGCGCGAGGCGCCGCAGGACTTCGTCTCGGGCGACCGATTCGCCTCCATCCGCGACCCGTACGGTGTGCGGTGGTCGATCATGACGCGCATCGAGGACCTCTCCGACGAGGAGAGCGCCGACCGTGTGCTGACCTGGGCCGCCTCCTACGCGGAGGCGACCGTAAGCTGACGGGATGGCACGGAGGATCCCGACGGGCGACGGCCGCGACGCGATCGCGGCCGTGCGCGCCGCCGTCGCGCAGGGGAGCAGGCCGCAGCGGACTGACCTCGCCACGGCCGTCCGCTACCTCCTGCAGCTGCTCGAGGAGCGCGCGCCCGGCGGCAGCGTCGAGGTGCGCGTGCCGCCGTTCGGCGCCGTGCAGGTGATCGAGGGCCCGCGCCACACGCGCGGCACCCCGCCCAACGTCGTCGAGCTCGACCCGGTCACGTGGATCGCGGTCGCGACCGGCGAGCGCAGCTGGGAGGACGAGGCCGCAGCGGGCCGCATCTCGGCCTCCGGCACGCGCGCCGACATCTCGATGCTCCTGCCGGTCCTCTTCTGACGGTTCCCGGCTCGTCCCCCGATGGGAGACGGTTCCCAGGATGCCGGGGGAGAATACCGACCATGGCCGAGACCTCCGCAGCGCACACCGACGCCGATGTGGCGAAGGTGCGCCGCGCCCCGAAGTACAGCGTGTTCGCCGCGCTCGGGGCCGCCGTCGGCATCATCGCCGCGCTCATCCTGTCGACCGTGTTCGACGGCACGGGGGAGGCGAGCCCCTTCACGAAGGTCGTCTACTCGCCGTCGCAGGCGTTCGGCTTCATCATGCTGTGGTGCGTGCCCGCGGGTGTGCTCCTCGGGATGCTCGTCGCGCTCGTGCTCGACTGGACGATCGGCCGGCGCACGCGCGAGGTGCACGTCGCGCACGAGCAGGTCGACGAAGCCTGAATCCGGGCACAGCGAGCGGCCGCTATCCTTGTCCGGTGGTCTTCGATCCCACCGCAGCTGCGGCTGAAACCCCCTCATCCACCTACGCCCAGGCCGGCGTCGACACGGCTGCCGGCGACCTCGCCGTCGAGCTCATGAAGTCGTCGGTGCGCGCCACGCACGGCCCCGAGGTCCTCGGCGGTGTCGGCGGGTTCGCCGGGCTCTTCGACGCGAGCGCGCTGCGCGACTTCCGTCGCCCGCTGCTCGCGACGAGCACCGACGGCGTCGGCACCAAGGTCGCGATCGCGCAGGCCATCGACAAGCACGACACGATCGGCCAGGACCTCGTCGGCATGGTCGTCGACGACATCGTCGTGGTCGGCGCCCGTCCGCTCTTCATGACCGACTACATCGCGTGCGGCAAGGTCGTGCCGCAGCGCATCGCCGACATCGTGCGCGGCATCGCCGAGGCGTGCGCGGCGACGGGGACGGCCCTCGTCGGCGGCGAGACCGCCGAGCACCCTGGCCTCCTCGGCGTCGACGACTACGACGTCGCGGGTGCCGCGACGGGCGTGGTCGAGGCCGACCGCGTGCTCGGCGCCGAGCGCGTGCGCCACGGCGACGCCGTGCTCGCGCTCTCCTCGAGCGGCCTGCACTCCAACGGCTACTCGCTCGTGCGTCACATCCTCTCCGGCGCGGGCATCGGCTACGCCGACCGCTCCGACGACCTCGGCGCGACCTGGGGCGAGGCGCTGCTCGAGCCCACGCGTCTCTACACCTCGCCGCTGCTGCGCCTCATCGAGTCCCTCGGCGACGACGTGCACGCGCTCAGCCACGTCACCGGCGGCGGCATCGCAGCCAACCTGGCCCGGGTGCTCCCGGTCGGCACGTGGGCCGAGGTCGACCGCTCGACGTGGTCGCCCTCGCCCGTCTTCCGCGTGCTGAGCGACATCGCCGGCACCTCGCTCGAGTCGAGCGAGGGAACGTGGAACCTCGGCATCGGCTTCCTCGCGGTCCTGGCCCCCGAGCGGGTGGACGCGGCCGTCTCGGCGCTCGCCGCCGACGGGATCGACGCGTGGCAGGTCGGAACGGTCAAGACCGGAGAGCGCCCCGAGGGCGCCTTCGAACAGGGCGCCAAGGGCGTCGACGGCGGTGCCGTCCGCCTGGTCGGCGCATACGCGGACGGAGCGAAGTAACCCCACATGTGCGGCATCGTCGGAGCGGTCGGGCGCGGCCCGGTCAACCAGGACATCTACGACGCCCTTCTCCTGCTGCAGCACCGCGGCCAGGACGCCACGGGCATCGCCACGGCCGAGCCGAGCGGCGTCATGCACATGAGCAAGTCGCGCGGGATGGTCCGCGAGGGCTTCCGCACGCGCGACATGCGCTCGCTCCTCGGGAACGTCGGCCTCGGCCACGTCCGCTACGCGACCAAGGGCACCGCCTCGAGTGAGGAGGAGGCCCAGCCGTTCTACGTGAACGCGCCGTACGGCATCATCCTCATCCACAACGGCAACCTCACGAACACCCGCGAGCTCACGCTCGACATGGCGCAGCGCGACCGCCGCCACCTCAACTCGTCGAGCGACACCGAGCTCCTGCTCAACGTGCTCGCGAACGAGCTGCAGGCGACGACGTCGCCCGTCGACCTCGACCCCGAGCGCATCTTCGAGGCGGTGGCGCGCACGCACAAGCGCATCGAGGGCGCGTACGCCGTCATCTCCGTCATCGCGGGGTACGGGCTCCTCGCGTTCCGCGACCCGTTCGGCATCCGGCCGCTCATCCTCGGGCGTCGCACGGCGGAGGACGGCGGCGACGAGTGGGTCGTCGCGAGCGAGTCGCTCGTCCTCGAGAACGCCGACTACGAGGTCGTCCGCGACGTCGAGCCCGGCGAGGCGATCTTCATCACCAACGACGGGCAGCTGTTCTCGAAGCAGTGCGCCGAGTCGCCGCAGCTGTCGCCGTGCTCGTTCGAGTACGTCTACCTCGCGCGCCCCGACTCGATCATGAACGGCATCTCGGTGTACGAGGCGCGCCTGCGGATGGGCGCGAAGCTCGCCGCGACGATCGAGAAGCACGTGCCCGAGGGGGCGATCGACGTCGTCATGCCGATCCCCGACTCGTCGCGTCCGGCGGCGATGCAGGTCGCGCGCGTGCTCGGCATCGAGTACCGCGAGGGCTTCTACAAGAACCACTACGTCGGCCGGACGTTCATCATGCCGGGCCAGGCCGTGCGCAAGAAGAGCGTGCGCCAGAAGCTCAACGCGATGTCGAGCGAGTTCAAGGGCAAGAACGTGCTGCTCATCGACGACTCGATCGTCCGCGGCACGACCAGCAAGCAGATCATCCAGATGGCTCGCGATGCGGGTGCCCGGTCGGTCACCTTCGCGTCGGCAGCGCCGCCCGTCCGCTACCCGCACGTGTACGGCATCAACATGCCGTCGAGCAAGGAGCTGATCGCGCACGGCCGGTCGATCCCCGAGATCGCCGCGGAGCTGGGCTGCGACCACCTCGTGTACCAGGAGGTCGAGGACCTCAAGGCCGCGATCCTCGAGGGAAGCACCGCGGGGCGGGGTCTCGACGACCTCGACATGAGCTGCTTCGACGGGCGCTACGTCACGGGCACCGTGTCCGAGGAGTACCTCGAATGGGTGGAGCAGACGCAGGGTTCCTGAACACCCAGCGCCCTTCGAGATATATCGTGTGGAATCCCGTCATGGAACGGGATGCGATTCAGGCGACCTCGACTGCGGGCGCCCACCTCGACGGGCCGGCTCCGCGGCCATCCGCCCTGGTGCGCGCCGGGCGCGCGACGCGCCGCGCGATCGGGCGCAGCCGCACCGTCGAGCGCGCGTACCGGATCGCGGTCGGCACGGTGGGCGGCGTCCTCGCCGGCGGCGGCCTGCTGCTCGTGCCGCTGCCCGGGCCCGGGTGGCTCATCGTCTTCGCGGGCCTCGCGGTGCTCGGCACCGAGTTCGGCTGGGCGAAGCGCGCGGCCGGATGGCTGAGGCGGCAGCTCGAGCGGTTCTGGGCATGGTGGAAGGCGCGTCGAGAGCGGAAGGCCGCCGCCGCGCGCTGACCTCCGCCGTGCGGGGGATCCCCGGAACTCCGCCCCGAGGGGGAGGCGCGCCGGGCGCGCGGCCGGGCACGCTGGGGGCATGACGAGCGCAGAGAGCATGCCGGAGACCACCCGCGTCCCGTGGGGCGCGGTCGCGACCTTCCTCGTGATCGCCTTCGCCCTCGCCTGGGTGGTGACGCTGCCCCTGTGGCTCGGCGGAGAGGGGCTCCGCTCGCCGCTCGCGCTGCCGCTCATGGCCGCCATGATGTGGACGCCCACGGTCGCGGCGCTCGTCGCGACGTTCTTCGTGCGGCGACCGCGGCGGCGCGCGCACTACCTCGGGCTCGTGCCCTTCCGGCCGGTGGGCCGCAAGATCGCGCTGTTCCTCCTGTTCCCCGTCGCCTGGACCGCGATCGCCGTGGCGTCGCTGCTGCTCGCGACGGCACTCGGATGGGCGCACCCCGACTGGAGCCTGTCGCAGATCGCGCCGTTCCTCCCGGAGGGCATGACGACCGACGTCTACATGGCCGTCACGCTCGCCGCCATCCCCGTCAACACGGTCGTCGCGACCGTGTCGGCGTTCGGGGAGGAGCTCGGATGGCGCGGGTTCCTCACGACCGCGCTCGCGCCGCTCGGATTCTGGCCCTCGGCCATCCTCATCGGCATCGTGTGGGGGCTGTGGCACGCGCCGGTCATCCTGCTCGGCTACAACTTCGCGCGCCCGGATGCCGCCGGCCTCGCGCTCATGGTCGTGTTCACGCTGTTCGTCGGCGTCATCCTGCAGTGGTCGCGGTACTGGACCGGCAACGTGTGGCCCGCCGCGGTCGGCCACGGAGCGCTCAACACGGCTGCATCGGTCGTCGTGCTGTGGAACGGGCCGGGCGACGACGCAGCGCTCGCAACCGTGCTCGGCGCGCCCGGCTGGATCGTGATGGGCGTCGTCATCGCGCTCCTCGTCGTCACGGGCCTGCTCGGCCGGCGCACGCGCACCGCGCTCGAGGCCGTCCCGGCCTGACGCTCACGCGCGTTCGCGCCGCCATCCGCCGGTGTCGCGCAGGTACACGACGCGCACGTGGTCGCGATCGTGCGCGGCCTGGAAGAACTCGACGCGATCCGGGCGGATGGCCCACGCCTGCCAGTCGGGATCGACTGCGGCCCCCGCGGTCGGGCGCGCGAGCCAGTCAGCCGCCGATTCGGCTGCGGAGAGGGCGACGGCCTCACCCGACACCTCGCCCTGACGGCCGAGCGTCCGCCAGAACACGTGCGCTCCGACGACCGGGCGCTGCGCGAGATGGCGGCCCTTCCGCGAGCTGCGTCGGCCCGCGAAGTGCACGCCGCGCCCGCGGTAGCATCGCCCTGCCGGCGTCCTCGTCTGACGCACCATCCCATCCGCCTCGCAGAGGAGCGCCATGCCCATCGCCGCCGACGACCCCCGCCTGCACGCGCCGCACGTCGCTTCGGCGTCGCGCTACGACGACGTGCCGTTCCTCCGCGCCGGCGCGAGCGGGGTGAAGCTGCCGCGCGTCTCGCTCGGCCTCTGGCAGAACTTCGGGCGTGACCGCTCGATCGAGAGCCAGCGCGAGATCCTCCTGCACGCCTTCGATCGGGGCGTCGTGCACATCGACCTCGCGAACAACTACGGGCCGCCCTACGGCGCCGCCGAGTCGACCTTCGGCACGGTGCTCGACTCCGACCTGCGGCGCTACCGCGACGAGCTCTTCGTCACGAGCAAGGCCGGCTATGACATGTGGCCGGGGCCCTACGGCGACGGCGGCTCGCGCAAGTACCTCATGCGCTCGCTCGAGCAGAGCCTGACGCGCATGCGCACCGACTACGTCGACGTCTTCTACTCGCATCGCGTCGACCCCGAGACGCCCATCGAGGAGACGATGCAGGCGCTCGTCGACATCGTGCGCAGCGGCAAGGCGCTCTACGTGGGCATCTCGAACTACCCCGCGCCCCTCGCGCGGCGCGCCCACGAGCTGCTCGCCGGAGAGGGCGTGCGCCTGCTCCTGCATCAGCCGCGGTACTCGCTCTTCGACCGCACGCCGGAAGCCGAGCTCTTCCCGCTCCTGCGCGAGCTGCAGGTCGGCAGCGCCGTGTTCTCGCCGCTCGCGCAGGGTCTGCTGACCGGCAAGTACATCGACGGCGTCGTCCCCGCTGACTCTCGAGCGGCGGGGAGCTTCTTCCTGAACGAGTCGGCGATCACCGACGACTATCTTCGGCGCATCCGGGGGATCGACGCGATCGCGCGGGAAGCCGGTGTGTCGATCCCGCAGCTCGCGATCGCCTGGGTGCTGCGCGATCCCGTCGTGACGACGGCGATCATCGGAGCCTCGCGTCCGGCTCAGGTCGACGATGCGATCGCGGCGAGCCGCCTCGAGCTCTCGACCGACACGATCGAGGCCCTCGAGGAGTTCGCGGCGCCGAGCGGCGCCGCCACCGCCTGAGGCGCGCTCAGCGCGCGCGGGGCGGCGCGACCGACTCCCGCCAGACGACGCGCTGCAGCACGGCCTCCTGCTCGGGCGGCGTCTCACCGCGGATCGCCGCGATCAGGCGGCGCATGGAGTCGGTGCCGAGTCGCTGACGGTCCTGGAACACCGTCGTGAGCGACGGGATGAAGTGCGCGCTCATCGTGAGGTCGTCCCATCCGGTGACGCTCACATCGCCCGGCACCGACCATCCGCGCGACACAGCCGCCCGGATCGCGCCGGCTGCGAGGACGTCGTTCGCCGCGAGGATCGCCAGCGGCGGGGCGTCGTCGGGCAGCTCGCTCACGCATCGGTTCGCGGTGACCCCGCTCCAGTCGCCGCCGACGACGCCGAGCGACTCCACGCCGAGCCGGTCGATCGTCGCGAGATAGGCGTCGCGTCGGGCGACGGCGGCGGGGAAGTCGGAGGGGCCGGCGACGTGGAGGAAGCGGCGATGCCCGAGCTCGACCAGCCGCTCCATCATCTCGACGACCGGGCGGGCGTCGCTGAAGGCTCCGGTCGCGTGCATCTCCTCGTCGAACTCGGAGAGCGAGAGGAAGACCGGCACTGCGGCGTCGGACGCAACGCGCGGCGTCCGCATGGGGCTGAAGGAGAGGACGCCCTCGTACTCGGTCGAGTCGATGAGCGACGCGAGCTCGCCCTCTCGCTCCTCGGGTGAGCGGGAGAGGCTGAGGACCTCCACCACGTAGCCGGCATCGCGGGCGGTCGAGACGGCGCCCTCGAGGACGGGGAAGAGGTTGAGACCTGTCACCGGGATGACGACCGCGATGCGGCCGGTGCGCTGAGTGCGCATTGATCGCGCCGCCAGATTGGGGCGGTAGTTCAGGTCGGCAGCCGCCTTCAGGACCCGCTCGCGGGTCGCCTCCGAGATGCCGCTGCGCCCCGTGAACACGAACGACACCGTCGACTGCGACACCCCCGCTCGTCGCGCGACGTCGTGGCTGGTCGGGCGCTTCGCCATCCCTCGATCCCCCATCTTCGACATCCTGCCCCGAAAAACCTCTTGACCGAGCGGACGCGATGAGTCCATACTACCTACTACGTCTTAGTAATACGTAGTAGAACTTGCGAGGAAGCAATGCTCAGAATCGGGATCATCGGCACGGGCAGCATTGCGAGTGCCCACATCAGCGGGTATCTCGCGTTCCCGGAGGAGTGCGAGATCGTCGCGCTCGCCGACGTGATGCCCGGGAAGGCCGCGCAGAAGGCGGCGGAGTTCGGGCTGACCGACGCCGTGGGGTACGACGATCCTCTTCGCATGATCGCCGAGGCGGGGCTCGACCTCGTGAGCATCGCGACGCCGCCGTCGACGCACGCCGCGCTGTCGATCGCGGCCCTCGACGGGGGCGTGAACGTGCTCGTGGAGAAGCCGATGGCGCCGTCTCTCGAGGAGTGCGACGCGATGCTCGCGGCGCAGGAGCGCTCGGGCAAGGTGCTGTCGGTCGTGGCTCAGAACCGGTTCCGCGACGACCTCGCGACCCTGAAGGAGGTCGTGGAGTCGGGCCTGCTCGGCACGATCTCGCATGTGCGTGTGGATTCGGCGTGGTGGCGCGGTCTTCCGTACTACGACCTCTGGTGGCGGGGCACGTGGGAGAAGGAGGGCGGCGGCTGCACCCTCAACCACGCGATCCACCACATCGATCTGCTGCTGTGGCTCCTCGGTCGTCCGACCGAGATCACCGCGATGCTCGCGAACGCGCAGCACGACAACAGCGAGGTCGAGGATCTCTCGGTCGCCGTGTTCCGCTATGAGCGGGGCCTGGCGCAGCTGACGAGCTCCGTCGTGCACCACGGCGAGGAGCAGGAGATCGTCATCCAGGGCGAGAAGGCGCGGGTCTCGCAGCCGTGGAAGGTGATCGCGGAGCGCGCGGATGGCGGCGGCTTCCCCGCGAAGGGCGGCGACGCCGATCTGGTCGCCGAGATCGAGGCGGTCGCGGCGGCGAAGGAGCCCCTGGGGCACTACGGGCACGAGGGGCAGATCGGGGATCTGCTCGGCGCGATCCGCGACGGGCGCGCGCCGATCGCGGATGGGCGGGATGGTCGCAACGCGATCGAGGTCGTCACGGCGATCTACAAGGCGGGCATCGAGCGCGCGTTCGTCGAGCTGCCCCTCAAGGCCGACGACCCCTATTACCGTGCCGGCCAGCTCGTCGAGCACGCTCCGCACTTCTACGAGAAGCAGGCGTCCCTCGTCGAGGCGGCATCATGAGCGCCTCATCGTTCCCGGGCGGCACCTCGCTGTCGCACCTCGACATCTACGACGGCGCGGCGCCCGACGGCATCTGCGGCGGCAGCCCGCACATGCATCTCGTGTCGACCGAGGCGTACCTCGTGGTCGAGGGGCGCGGCGCGCTGCAGACGATCGACGGCGACGGTTTCCGCGAGACGGACCTCGAGCCCGGGTCCGTCGTGTGGTTCACCCCCGGCACCATCCACCGCGCGGTGAACCGCGGAGGGCTGAAGGTGCTCGTGCTGATGAGCAACGCGGGTCTTCCCGAGGCGGGCGACGCCGTGATGACGTTTCCCGCCGAGATCGTCGGGAACGCCGACGCGTACGCCGAGGCGGCGTCGCTGGGCGAGGCGGAGGGGCGCGCCGAGCGCGCCGCCCGTCGCCGCGATCTCGCGGTGACCGGGTTCGAGGTGCTGCGCGACGCGGTCGTCGCGGGCGACCGCCGGCCCCTTGAAGACTTCCATGCGGCGGCCGGTGCACTCGTCCTGCATCGCGCCGCCGCATGGGGGCAGCTCGTGCGCGAGCGGCCGCTGGCCCAGGCGGAGCGCTCCCTCGCGCTCACCGAGGCGATCGCGCGGGGCGACGTCGCCCACCTGCGCGAGGCCCGGGTGCACGAGGCGTCCTCGCCCGCGGGCGAGCGCGCCTTCGGAATGTGCGGACGGATCCGCGCCTACGACGTGACAGACCAGGAGAACCCCCGATGAGCCATCCGTACACCTTCGACCCGCTTCCGCAGCCCGCCGTCGCGCCGGGGGAGTTCGCCTTCGCGGCCGTCGGCCTCGACCACGGTCACATCTTCGGGATGACCGACGGACTCCTCGGCGCCGGCGCGACGGTGACGTGGGTCTTCGACGAGAACCCCGAGCGCGCCGCCGCGTTCGCCGAGAAGTACCCGACGGCCCGCATCGCATCCAGCGAGCAGCAGGTTCTCGACGACCCCGACGTGCGGCTCGTCGCGACCGCGGCGATCGCCTCCGAGCGTGCTCCCATCGGGTTGCGCGCGATCGAGGCGGGCAAGCATGCGTTCGTCGACAAGGCGCCGCTCACGACCTTCGCGCAGCTCGAGGCGGTGCGCGAGGCCACCGCGCGGACGGGCCTGAAGTACGCCGTCTACTACGGCGAGCGCGTGCACTCGGAGGCCGCGATCCTCGCCGATCAGCTCATCCAGCGCGGGGCGATCGGGCGGGTCCTGCAGGTGGTGTGCTTCGGCCCGCACCGCATCGGAGGAGGCCGGCCCGACTGGTTCTACGACCCGGCCCAGTACGGCGGCATCCTCTGCGACATCGGCAGTCACAACTTCGACCAGATCCTCCACTACACCGGCGCGGCGGACGGCCGCGTGTCGACCTCGACGATCGCGAACTACGCGCACCCCGAGACCCCGGGCCTCCAGGACTTCGGCGACGCGCACGTCATCCTCGACAACGGCGCCACGGGGTACGTCCGCGTGGACTGGTTCACACCGGATGGCCTGGGCGTGTTCGGCGACGGACGCACCCTCCTGCTCGGCACCGACGGGTACATCGAGCTGCGCAAGTACATCGACATCACCACCGACAACGGCGGCGGCCAGGTGCTCCTCGTCAACCAGGAGGGGCAGTACCGCTTCAACGCGAACGGCATGACCGGGTTCCCGTACTTCGGGCAGCTCATCCGCGACTGCATCGACGGCACCGAGACCGCCATGAGCCAGGCGCACGCGCTGAAGGCGGCCGAGCTCAGCCTGCAGGCGCAGGCCGACGCGACCGTCCTCACCTCGCCGTCCGAGGCCATCCTGCTCACTCCCTAGCGGCGACCCGTTCGCCTGAGAACCACGAGGATGTGGAGTTCCGAATGACGCAATCCGTTGACGCGCCCCTGCGGCTCGGGGATGCCCCGCCCGCAGGGGGCGCGACGCGCCTCATCACGACAGCGCGCGCGAAGCGGCGGCTGTTCCGGCGCGATCGCACGCCGCGCGCGAAGCAGACGTGGCGGCGCGCTCTCGCCCGCGACTGGCGCCTCTACACGTTCCTGATCGCACCGGTGATCTTCCTGCTCATCTTCCGGTACGTGCCGATGCTCGGCAACGTCATCGCGTTCCGACGATTCCGCCCCGGCGGCTCGATCTTCGGCGACGAGTGGGTCGGCTTCTACTACTTCGAGGCGTTCATCTCGAACCAGCAGTTCTGGACCGTGTTCTGGAACACGGTGATCCTCGGAGCGCTCACGCTCCTGATCACCTTCCCGCTGCCGATCGTCCTCGCGCTCATGCTCAACGAGCTGCGCTCGCGGCGGTTCAAGCGGATCGTCCAGACCATCTCGTACCTCCCGCACTTCATGTCGATCGTCATCGTCGCGGGTCTCGTGCTCCAGCTCACCGCGCTCAACGGCACGATCAACCAGGTCGTCGAGGCGATGGGCGGCGACCCCGTGCCGTTCATGCAGCGGCCCGAGTGGTTCCGCTCGATCTACGTCTCGTCGGAGGTGTGGCAGACCGTCGGATGGGGGACCATCCTCTACCTCGCGGCCCTCACGACGATCGACGATCAGCTGTACGAGGCCGCCCGCATCGACGGCGCGAACCGCTGGCAGCAGACGTGGCACATCACGCTGCCCGGCATCCAGCCGACCATGATGGTGCTCCTCATCCTCAACATCGGCTCGTTCATGGCGGTCGGATTCGAGAAGGTGCTGCTCCTGCAGAACCCCCTCATCTACTCGACGGCCGACGTGATCTCGACCTACCTCTACCGCGTCGGCATCCAGTCGGCCCAGTTCTCGTACGGAACCGCGATCGGCCTCTTCGAGGCGGTCATCGGCCTCGTGCTCGTGCTCGGCGCGAACGCCCTCTCTCGACGAATGGTGGGTACCTCGCTGTGGTGACCGAAGCCCTTCCCCAGAAGCCCGACATCGCGCACGTCCGCCGGGAGACCGGCATCATCCGCGAGTCGCTCGGGTACCGCGTGTTCCGCGTGGTCAACGCGATCGCCCTCGTGCTCGTGTGCGCCGTCACGCTCTACCCGTTCATCAACCTCGTCGCGAAGGCGTTCTCGTCCGAGGGGTACATCGCGGCCGGCGAGGTGAACCTCATCCCGCGCGGCTTCAACATCGACACGTTCCGCGTGGTCATGAGCGATGAGATGTTCTGGACGAACTACGGGAACACGTTCCTGTACACGATCGTCGGCACGATCATCGCGATGGCGATCACCACGACGTACGCGTACGCCCTCAGCAAGCCGTACCTCAAGGGGCGCACGTTCTTCGTGGGCATCGCGGTCTTCACGATGTTCTTCGGCGGCGGGCTCATCCCGAACTACATCCTGATCGCGAACTACCTCGGCTGGCGCAACAGCATCTGGGCGGTCGTCGTCCCGGGAGCGCTGAGCGTCTTCAACCTGCTCGTCATGAAGTCATTCTTCGAGAACTTCCCCGAGGAGCTCGAGGAGGCCGCCGCGATCGACGGGCTCACGACATACGGCATCTTCTTCCGGATCGTGCTGCCGCTGTCGAAGGCCGTGCTCGCGACGATGACGCTGTTCTACGCCGTGAGCATCTGGAACTCGTGGTTCAGCGCCTTCCTCTTCATGGATGACAAGTCGCTCTTCCCCGTGACCATCTACCTGCGCAACCTCATCGCCGCGGCGACGGGCGCGCAGGAGGCCGTGGGCGGCGAGGCCGCGCAGATCGCCTCGAACATCCAGGCCGTGACGATGCTGCTCACCGTCCTGCCCATCATCTGCTTCTACCCCTTCATCCAGCGCTACTTCGTCTCGGGCGTGATGCTCGGGTCGGTCAAGGGCTGATTCCCCCACGTCGAACGACGACGTTCACCTAGAGGAGAAACACAATGAGAATCACTCGCCACACCCTCGTCGGTGCTGCGGGCCTCGCCGCCGTCGCGGTCGCGCTGTCCGCCTGCTCCGCCACGCCGAGCGAGGAGGCCGTCGGAGACGACGGCGTCACGATCGACGAGGCGCACTCCGTGGGCGCCATGGAGGACTTCGAGGCCGGTGTCACCTTCAAGGCGACCGAGCCCGTGAACTTCTCCCTCATGTACCGGGATCACCCGAACTACCCGGTGAAGGACGACTGGTCGGTCTTCCAGCACCTCGAGGAGGACCACAACGTCACGTTCTCCCGCACCGACATCCCGATGGCCGACTACGACCAGAAGAAGTCCCTGCTCATCGGCAGCGGCGAGGCGACCGACATCATCTCGTCGACGTACGCCGGCACGGAGACGCAGTTCGTCTCGGGCGGAGCGATCCTCCCTGTCTCGGACTACTTCGACTACATGCCGAACTTCCAGCAGAAGATCGAGGACTGGGGTCTGGAGGAGGACCTGCAGAACCGTCGTCAGGAGGACGGGAAGATCTATCACCTCCCTGGCCTCCGCGAGGTGCCGGACGTCCAGTACTCGGTCGTCATCCGCGAGGACCTCTGGGAGAAGGCGGGCATCACGGAGGACCCGGCGACCTGGGACGAGTACCTCGAGCAGCTCGAGCAGGTCAAGGAGGCCAACCCCGAGCTCGACTACGCGATGTCGGACCGGTGGACCGACGCCACGCCCCTCGGCTCGCTCCTGAGCGTCATGGCTCCCAACTACGACACCGCAGCCGGATGGGGATACGCGAACACCTGGTACGACGAGGAGGCCGGGGAGTACGTGTTCACCGGCACGTCCGATGAGTACAAGGAGCTCGTGGCGGACGCCGCCGCGCTCGTCGAGGCGGGCGTCCTCGACCCCGAGATCACCCAGAGCGACGACCAGGCCGTGCAGAAGTTCATCTCGGGCAAGTCCGCCGCGATCTCGGGCAACACCCAGGTGATCGCGGAGTACCGCCAGAAGTTCGCCGACTCGGGGCAGGGCGACGTCCCGATCCGCCTCATCTCCATCCCGGGCGGCCCCGCCGGCGACAACCTCCCGAGCGGTCGATTCACGTCGGGCATCCTCATCTCGAGCGAGGCCGCCGAGAAGCCGTACTTCAAGGCGCTCCTGCAGTTCGTCGACTGGCTCTACTACTCCGACGAGGGCCTCGAGTTCGCGCAGTGGGGCGTCGAGGGCGAGACGTTCACGCGCGAGGCGGATGGCACGCGCAAGCTCATGGACGACATCGCCTGGAGCTCCATCAACGCCGGCGCCCCCAAGCTGCTGAACGCCGACTACGGCTACAGCAACGGCGTCTTCCTGCTCGCCAACGGCTCATCCGAGGAGCTCGTGCTCTCGATGATGACCGACGAGATCGCCGAGTGGACCGCGCAGCAGCTCGAGAAGAAGGAGCAGCTGCCGACGGCTCCCGCGCCGCTGCTCAACGAGATCGAGCTCGAGCAGACCTCCCTCCTGCAGACGCAGCTCACGGACGCCGTCCACGCCGCGACCGCCTCGTTCATCACGGGGCAGCGCTCCGTCGAGGACGACTGGGACGCGTATGTGACCGAGCTCGAGGGACTGGGGTCGACGCAGCTCGTCGACACGATCAACGCGGCGCTCGAGCGCACGCAGAGCGAGGGCTGATCGGAGGCGGCCGGCCGTCCGCACCGGCCGGCCGCCTTCCCTCACGCAAGGGAGCTGAGGACATGGACACACAGAACCGCACGTCGTCGCGCGGCGACAGCGCCGACGAGATCGGCCGCGGGCCCCTCTCGCGGGGCGCGGCGGCCATCTACCGGATGATCGTGCTCGAGGCGCAGCTGCTGCTCGCCGCGCTGCCCTCGATCGTCGCGGTGATGCTGCTCGACCGCGACCCGTCGAATCTTCCCCTGTTCGTGATCGCGCTGCTCCCCGTCGCTCCCGCCCTCGTCGCCGGGGTCGCCGCGGTGAGGGTCCCTGGCACCGACCTCTCCCCGGGGCGGCACTTCTTCCGTGCGTATCGGCGTGATGCCGTCCAGACCCTTCGCTGGGCGACCCCTGCGACCGCAGCGCTCGCGCTGCTGACCTTCAACCTCATCCATCTCGACAGCGTCGACGGCGGCGGGGCGCTCCGGCCCGCGCTCGTCGTGCTCGGCACGCTGATCCTCCTGTGGGGTGGCCACATGGTCGTCCTCACCGCAGGCTTCCGCTTCCGCACGCGCGACGCCGCGCGCATCGCCGTCGTCCAGATCGCGTCGCAGTGGCGGTTCTCGCTGGGCGTCCTGTCCCTGCTGGTCGTGGCGGGGTTCCTCGTCCTCGCGGCGTCGGAGCTCCTCGTCCTGCTTCTCCTCTGGGCCTTCGCGGCCCTCCTCGCCCTCATGGCGCGCCCCGTGCTCGCCGACGTCACGAGAAGGTTCACGCGCGATGCCTGAGCGGCGCCCCCGCCCCGTCCCGTCCCGCTCTGTCCTCGGCCATCCCGTCGCCCCTCCGTCGCCTGCGCGCCTGCCGCGCCTCGACCGCATCGCGTACGGAGGCGACTACTCACCCGAGCAGTGGGACGGCGATGTCTGGGACCGCGATCACCGGGCCTTCGACGCCGCGCACATCTCGACCCTCACGGTCGGGGTCTTCACGTGGTCTCTCACCGAGCCAGAGGAGGGACGATTCGACTTCTCGACGCTCGACGCGATCATCCGGCGCGCGGCCGACGAGGGCCGCACCGTCTGCCTCGGGACCGGCACGGGCGCCATCCCGCCGTGGATGGCGCGTGCCTACCCCGACACGACGCGCGTCGACTTCGACGGCCGTCGGCACCGCTATGGACAGCGGCACAACGCGTGCTGGAGCTCCCCGGACTTCCGACGGCTCGCCGCGCGGATGGCCGAGCGCCTCGCGGAGCGGTACGGAGACCATCCTGCCGTCGTCGCCTGGCACGTCGGCAACGAGTACGGCGGCCGCTGCTACTGCGACCTGTGCGCGGCCGAGTTCCGCCAGTGGCTGCGCCGCCGCTACGGCACGCTCGACGAGCTCAACGCGGCGTGGAACACGACGTTCTGGTCGCATCGGTTCACCGACTGGGACGAGATCGAGGCGCCGAGCGCGCTGACCGAGCACTGGGGCGGAGAGGGGAAGACCGCGTTCCAGGGCATCACGCTCGACTATCGGCGGTTCTCGACGGACAACGCGATCCGACAGTTCGCCGACGAGAAGGCGGCGATCCGGGCGCACTCCGACCGCCCCGTGACGACGAACTTCATGGGGTTCTATGAGCCGCTCGACTACCACCGCTGGGCGCCGCATCTCGACTTCGCCTCCTGGGACAACTACCCGCGTCGGATGGACGAGCCGTGGGGCACCGCGCTCGCGCACGATCTCATGCGCGGGCTCAAAGACGGGGCTCCGTTCTGGCTCATGGAGCAGACGCCGTCGGTCACGGCCTCGCGCGACGTGAACCCGCAGCGGAGACCCGGCATCATGCGGCTCTGGTCCTGGCAGGCTGTCGCGCATGGCGCCGACTCCGTGCTCTTCTTCCAGATGAGGGCCTCACGCGGAGCCTGCGAGATGACGCACGGGGCGGTCCTCGACCACTCCGGGCGACTCGATACGCGCACGTTCCGCGAGGTCGCCGCACTGGGCGGCGAGCTCGCCTCGGTCGGCGACGCCCTGCTCGGCGCGCGGACCAGCGCGCGCTGCGCGATCGTCGTCGACTGGGAGTCCTGGTGGGCGGTCGAGATGGCGGATGGTCCCAATCGCCTGCTGAGGTACCTTCCGACGGTCACGGAGTGGGCGCGCCCCTTCTGGGAGGCCGGCGCGCAGCTCGACGTGGTGCCGCCGACCGCCGACCTCGGCGCCTACGACGTCGTCGCGGCGCCCCTGCTCCATCTCGTCGCGGGCGACACGGCTGAGCGGCTGCACGCCGTCGCCGAGCGAGGCGGAACGGTGATCATCGGCTGTCTGTCGGGGCGAGCCGACGAGGACGATCTGCGCTTCCTGGGCGACGTCCCCGGGCCGCTTGCGCGGATGGCCGGAGTGCGGGTCGCCGAGACCGATGCCGCCGAGCCGGCCGTGGCGAATCCCGTGCGGTTCTCGGACGGGGCGACCGCGAGGGGCCGGATGGTGTTCGAGGTCCTCGTGCCGGAGGGCGCGGAGGTGATGGCGCGATACGGCGCCGACTACTACGCCGGAGAGCCCGCGGTGACGCGGAACGTCATCCGGGGCCCCGAAGGCGAGGGCCACGTCTGGTACGTGGGGAGCGTCCTCGACGAGGAGGGGATGACCCAGGTCGTACGGTCGGCGATCGAGCGCCACGGGCTCGCCGGCCCCTACGCCGGTGTCCCCGGTCTCGAGTTCGCGACGCGCGAGGCTCCGTCGGGCGCGGTCATCGACTTCCTGCTGCATCACGGTGCGGAGGCCGTGACGGTGCGCCTCCACGCCGACGGCACCGACCTGCTGACCGGTCGCGTGCTCCGCGAGGGGGAGGCCGTCGTGCTGAACCCCACGGACGTGATCGTCCTCCGCCGCTGACGCGGTGCTGTCCGCACCACTCGAGAGAAAGAGAGAATGCCCATGGCAACGACGCCATCCTCCGACGGCATCAGCCGACGCACCGTCCTGGCGGGCAGTGTCGCCGCCGTGCCCATCGTGCTCGGCCTCGCGGCCGGGCCTGCGCACGGCGCGGCCCCCGCCGTCCGGCCCCGTTCCCTCGTGATCCAGCCCACGCAGCGCCGACAGGTGATCCGTGGCTTCGGCGGCATGACCCACGCGGGGTGGATCGGCGAGCTGACGCCGAGCCAGTGCGCGACCGCCTTCGGCAACGGCGTCGACGATCTCGGGTTCACGATCCTCCGGATCCCCGTCCCCGAGGACTCGGCCAATTGGGCGCGCGATCTCGCCTCGGCGCAGGCGGCGGTCGGGAAGGGCGCGCTCGTGTTCGCGTCGCCGTGGAACCCTCCGGCTGACCTCGTGGAGTTCTTCGAGCGCGTGGACGACGTGCCGCGCGGCAGCCAGTACGAGGCCGAGGCCGCGGCGCTCGTGAATGCGCACGTCGCGACGGACCTGTCCGGCTACCAGGGCGAGGGCTACGTGCAGTTCGACGGCGCGACGGGCGCGAGCGTCGAGTTCAGCGGCGTCATCATCGGGTCGTCGGGCACGAAGAACCTCGCCTTCCGCTACGCGGCGCCGACGGGCGACGTGCACGTCGACATCCACGTCGCCGGTGCGCTCGTGGCAGAGAACGTGCTCTTCCCCGCGACCGCAGCAGGACAGTGGTCGTGGAAGTCGATCCAGGCGGTCATGACGCCCGGGCAGTGGACGGTCAAGGTGGAGACACGGGGCGAGGGCGGCCCTGCCCTCGACTACCTCATGGCGGCCCCCTACACGCCGCCCGCGCAGGCGCGGCGCCTCCGGCACGACGCCTATGGCGCGTACGCGGACCACCTGAACGCGTTCGTGCACTACATGCGCGACAACGGGGTGGAGCTGTACGGCATCTCGGTCCAGAACGAGCCCGACTACGCGCACGAGTGGACGTGGTGGACGACGGAGGAGATGAACCGATTCCTGCGCGACTTCGCGGGGCGCATCGACTGCCGGGTGATCGCGCCCGAGTCGTTCCAGTACGTCAAGGAGGTGTCCGACCCGATCCTGCAGGACCCGGCCGCGCTCGCGAACGTCGACATCATCGGCGCGCACCTCTACGGCACCGCCTACGAGGACTTCCCGTACCCGCTGTTCGCGGAGAAGGGCGCGGGCAAGGAGCTGTGGATGACCGAGGTCTACCACCCGAACAGCTCCAGCTCCGCGGACCTCTGGCCTGAGGCGCTCAAGGTCGCCGAGCACGTCCATCACGCGATGACCGACGCCGAATTCCAGGCGTACGTCTGGTGGTACATCCGCCGCTTCTACGGCCCGATGCGCGAGGACGGCACGATCAGCAAGCGCGGTCGGATGCTGTCGCACTACGCGAAGTTCGTCCGCCCCGGGTTCACGCGCGTCGAGGCGCCGCGCGAGCCGCAGCCCGGCGTCCTCACCTCCGCGTACATCGGCCCGGACGGCCTTCTCGTGCTCGTCGCGGTCAACATGTCGGAGTCGACGGCGAACCCGTCACTCGCGGTGCAGGGGCGGCGCGTGCGCAGTGCGCGATCGTGGCTGACCGACGCCACGCGCGACCTCGAGGAGCAGCCGGTGATCACGGGGAAGGCGGGCGGCTTCGTCGCCACCCTTCCGCCGCAGAGCGTGACGACCTTCGTCATCCACTCCTGACACGACGAAGCGCCGGCCGCTCGAGAGCGCGGCCGGCGCTTCGTGTGTCGCGACGCGCTCAGCGCTCGAGCGTCGCGGCGCGGACGATCTGGATCACGCCGAAGACGAGCAGCGAGGCGCCGATGAAGAGCCAGAGCCACACGGCGGCGAGCATCGGCGAGACGAGCAGCACGATGCCCGCGAGGATGCTGACGATCGCGTACGCGATCGTCCAGCCCTTCGAGCGGACGACCGGGCTGAACGGGTCCTTGGGGCCGCCGAGCGCGAACAGGGTGACGACGCCCTCGAAGATCCACGCGATGCCGAGGAACGTCGAGACGAAGACGCCGAGGAGGGCCGTCGTCGACGCGAGGTTCGAGAACGCGACGATCGAGGCGACCACGAAGAGGACGCCGAGGAGCGCCAGGCCGACTCTCAGCCATCCGCTCAGCCCCTTCGAGACGACCGCGAGCGCGATGTCGATGATGCCCGCGACGAGGGTGTAGATCGCGATGAGAACCGTGACGGCGACGGCCGACTTGAACGGCCAGATGACGATCACGAGGCCCGCGATGAGCGAGATGACGCCCGTGACGATGGCGATCGTGCGCAGGGTGCGGGCGAGTCCGATGGGCTGGTGCTGGGTGTCCGTCACGGTTCCTCCTGGTGTGCGCCGATTCTCCGACTGCCTCGACGCTATCGCGCTGGCTGCGCGAAGTGCAGGAGCGCCCCGTGTCTCAGGGACACGGGGCGCTCTCTGCCATGTGCTGGCGCGCGATCACAGACGCGCGTCGGCGTAGACCGTCAGCGCGTCGCGCACGAACGTCGCGCCGGCCGTGCCGCCGTAGTTCGCGGCGAACCGGTCGTCGGCCACGTACATCTCGGCGAGACCGAGCACGTACGCCTTGACGTCGCCGCCGGGCACGGCCGCGGGGGTGCCGGGGATGCCGGTCAGCCACTCCACGTGGCGCTGCGCCAGAGCCTGTGCGTCGTCGGACGCGGGATCGACGCCGGCCTCGGCGGCCGCCGTCCAGTCGCGCGAGAGCTGCGACGTGCGCTCCTGCCACGCCGTGCGCTCGGCCTCGCTCATCCCGCGCCACCAGGCGTCGCCCCGCGCGTACGCGTCGCGACCCCAGCGCTGCTCGACCTCGTCCTTGTACTGCGTGTGGTCGAAGCCGTCGAACATGTTCTCTGCCATGAGCTCCTTCCCCTCCTTCAGGGATCCGATGGTCGACGTCACCGCGCGGATCTGCCGCTCGAGTCGACCCTTCTCTTCCTCCAGCCACGCCAGATGCGTCTCGAGCGCGCGGGCGGGGCTCGTCTCGCGAGCCAGCACGTCGCCGATCTGCGGCAGGCCGAGCCCGAGCTCGCGCAGCAGCAGGATGCGCTGCAGGCGGACCAGGGCCGACTCGTCGTAGTAGCGGTAGCCGTTGTGGCCGACGCGCGACGGCGGCAGCAGCCCGATGTCGTCGTAGTGACGCAGCGTGCGGCTCGTCGTGCCCGTCAGGCGGGCGATCTGCTGGATCGACCATTCCAAGGCGGCTTCTCTCCTCTGTCGTGGTGGTGAGAATCACGCTAGAGGTTGACGTTGCGTCAATGTCAACCGCCGATTTCCCGAAGACGCTTGCAGATCGAGATATATCGTGTTTGACTCCTCTCAAGTCGAGATATATCTCGAGTCGGATGCCCGTGCCAGGGCAGACAGGAGCAGATCATGACAGACGAGAAGTGGGTCATCCATCCGGGGGAGACCCGCATCATCGACGTCGAGGGCGTCCGCCGCCTCAAGGTGGGCCTCATCGGCGGCCAGGTCGACATCATCGGGCACGACGAGCCGCATGCGCGGGTCGAGGTGCACGGCGTGACGGTCAAGGACCTCCGCATCGAGCTCACGGGAGACGAGCTCGAGATCGACCACCCGCAGCTGCGCTGGGACAACTTCCTCGAGGTCTTCCGCAACTTCGGCGCTGCCGGTCCGCGTGCGGAGATCAGCGTCGCCGTCCCGCGCGCGGTCGCCCTCACGCTCGGCGTCGTGAGCGCGGGCGCGCTGGTGGCGGGGCTCGAGCAGCCGGCGCGTCTGAACACCGTGTCGGGCGATGTGCTCGTCGACGGCCTGCGCGGCGATCTCGGGGCGAATGCCGTCTCGGGCGACGTGCAGGTGCGCGACCTCGAGGGCGCCTTCTCGGCCAACACCGTCTCGGGCGATGTCGCCGTCTCGGGCGCCGTGTCGCGGGTCGACGTCGACACGGTGTCGGGCACCACCTTCGTCGACGCGGTCGGACAGGTCGAGCGCGTGTCGGTCAACGGCGTGAGCGGCGCCGTGACGCTGCGCCTGGACAAGGGGTACGCCGCGAACTACGTGGCGCGCTCGGCGAGCGGCCGCGTGCGCATCGACGGCGTCGCGTACGCGTCGTCCGGGCCGGTGAGCTACACGGACTCGGTGGGCGAGCTGTCGAGCCGCTTCGTCGACGTGCGGATCAACACGGTCGCGGGCGACATCACGGTCGTGCGCCGCGAGGACGGCTCGGTGCCCGATGCGGCGGCCGAGTCGGATGGCGAGGTGCAGTGGCCGGGGCAGGCGGCGGCTGGCGAGGGAGAGGCTCGCTGATGCCTCCGGTCTTCTCGCACGGCGACCTGCGCCTCTACCTCCTGAGCCTCCTCGATGAGACGCCGCGTCACGGCTATGACATCATGCAGGCGTTCGCGGAGCGCACGGGCGGCACCTACACGCCGAGCGCGGGCACGATCTACCCCCGCCTGGCGAAGCTTGAGGAGGAGGGACTCGTCACGAAGAGCGTCGACGGCCGCAAGACGATCTACGCGATCACGGATGCCGGGCGCGCCGAGGTGCGTGCGCGTGCGGCCGAACTCGACGGCATCCAGGAGGGGCTCGCCGACTCCGTCCGGATCATCGCCGACGGCGTGCGCTCGAGCGTGAGCGAGGCGATGAAGAGCCTGCGCGCCGATCTCGCGGCGGCCGCGAGCGCGACCGCGGAGGCGCCGCGACCGCACCGTGGGGATGACCCGCGCGTCCGCGCGCGCGAGCAGCTGCAGCGCGCCGAGGTGCTCGTGGGAGAGTTCCGCGGTCGCATCCGAGCTGACCTGCGCACGCACGTGGCGCGCGGGGGCGAGCTCGCGTCATCCGTCGTCGACGACCTCGGCCGTGCTCTCGAGGACGCAGCTGCTGCGCTCGAGCGCGCGCTCGGCGGCCGCTGAGGCCTACTCCTCGAGCGGCCAGTCCTCGTCGTCCGCGAGCGGCTCGCCCACGGGCACCACGAGGATGTTGCGGTGCTGCCGGTGCGACAGGCGCGCGGCGACCGATCCGGTGAAGAACTCCCGGATCGAGTCGCCGATGCCGCGCTTGCGCGTGCCGACGACGATCAGGCGCGCGTCGATCTTCTCGGCGAAGTGCTTGAGGGCGAGCGCCGGGTCGCCGACGAGCTGGCGGACCGTCCAGCGGACGTCCTTGCCGGCGAGGTTCTCCTCGGCTGCTCGGCGGACGGCCTCGAGCTCCTCGGCGCCGGCGTCGATGTGGATGTCGACGGGCGCGGTCTGCACGAATCCGTCCGGATCCTCGTAGGTCACGAAGCGCGTCACGTCGACGTGGGCCACGACGAGCGGCGCGTGCAGAAGGGCCGCATAGCGGGCCGCCTCCTTCATCACACGGGGTGCCTGGCCCGGGATCGCGCCCACGATGACGGCCCCGTGCAGGGACTCGTCGGCTGCCGCGTCGGGTGCCTCGTCGGCGGGGAAGACCTCGTTATCGCTCATGGCCCGTCCTCTCTGTGCCGCAGCCCGGCCGGTGCCCGAGGGCCGCGTGGTATCCTGGATCCTACTCTTTCCCGGCATCAGCCGGCTGTCGGAAGTTATGCATACGGGCCGGCGCATGAAGCCCGATGCTGCTCAACATAAGGGGGTCTCGCGCATGGGGCGTGGCCGTCAGAAGGCGAAGCACACAAAGCTCGCCCGCGAACTCAAGTCGTTCAGCCCGAGCGTCGATTATCGGGCCCTGGAACGCGAACTCGCGCATCCGGATGACGACCCGTACGTCGACCGCTGGGCTGACCAGTACGCCGACGAGGACGAGGACGAAGACGAGCTCGAGAAGGCCTAGCCCTTCTCAGATCATCATGGAAAGTCGCCGCGGAGCACCCTCCGCGGCGACTTTCGTGTGCCTGCGCGACGGGCACAGGCACGCGTGCGTCGACCCGGTAGTGTCTCGCTCGTGACGCGTGCACCCATCCGCTGGGAGCTGCTGCCCCTCGTCTGCGCGGGCGGCGCGATCGGCGTCGCCGCACGGCACGTGCTGACGGCGCTCGTCCCGGACGGCTCCGTCGTCTGGATGACGGCCGTCATCAACGTGGTCGGATCGCTCCTGCTCGGGTTCGTCGCGGGCGTATGCGGTGCGCGGCATGCGCGATGGCGCGGTTTCCTCGGGACGGGCGTGCTGGGCGGCTTCACGACCTACAGCGCGTTCGCCGTTCAGGTCGCGGGCGCAACCCCTGGCCCGCAGATCGCGCTCGTGCTCGCCGGCTCGGCCCTGCTCGTGATCCTCGCGGTCGGGGCGGCGCTCGCGGGCCTCGTCGTCGGCGCGCGCGTCGCGCGCGGGGCCGCGGCGTGACCCCCGGGCTCGTCGCGCTCGTCGCCCTGGCCGGCGGGATCGGCGCCGGCCTGCGCTGGCTCGTCGACGTGCTGCTCTCGCGCGTCGTCCCACGCGGCTTCCCCTGGGCCATCCTCGCGGTGAACGTGTCGGGTTCGCTCGCGCTCGGGGTGCTCACGGGCGCCGCGCTCGGATGGCCGTGGCTCGCGATCGCGGGGACGGGGCTGCTGGGCGGCTACACGACCTTCAGCACGGTGTCGCTCGACGCGGCGGCGTTCCTCCGCGAGGGCCAGGTGCGGAAGGCGCTTCTCGACGCGCTGGGGACGCTCGCGCTCTGCGTGGCGGCCGCCGCGGCCGGTGTCGCGATCGGTGCCCTGGTCTGATCAGGATCATCCCGTAGGTGGAGGCGCCGGTGCGCGCCCCGCTGAGAGAATGACGAGGCGGATACAGGACCGTATCGGTCCGTCCGCTCCCGCGCCCGGCTCCACCAACGAGAGAGATCCGTGTCGAAGCTCGCCGTCCTCAGCCTCAAGAACCGCGCCCTCATCGCGCTCATCACGATCTGCGCAGCCGTCTTCGGCGGGCTCTCGCTCACGAGCCTCAAGCAGGAGCTGATCCCGTCGATCGAGCTCCCGACGCTCGTCGTGATGACGACCTACCCCGGGGCATCGCCCGAGGTCGTGGAGTCCGATGTGTCGACGCCGATCGAGACGGCGGTGCAGGGCGTCGCGGGTCTCGAGTCGACCATGGCGACATCGACGACCGACGCGTCGATCGTGCAGGCGACGTTCGCCTACGGCTCGAACCTCGCGACGGCCGAGCAGAAGATGCAGCAGGCGATCAACCGCATCTCGAGCCAGCTGCCGGAGAACGTCGAGCCCCAGGTGCTGTCGGTCAGCATCGACGACCTGCCCGTCATCCAGGTCGCGGTCTCCGGTCTCGGCGAGGACGCGCAGGCGCAGCTCGAGAGCATCGCCATCCCCGACATCGAGGACGTCGACGGCGTCGGCTCCGCCGAGATCGTCGGAGGCACGGGCCAGCGCGTCACGATCACCCCCGACCCCGAGGCGCTCGCGGCGAACGGCCTCACGCAGCAGGCGGTCTCGGATGCGCTGCAGCAGAACGGCAACCTCTTCCCCGGCGGCGAGATCACAGAGGGCGACCGCACCCTCACGGTCCAGACCGGGGCGAAGATCGAGGATCTCGACACGCTGCGCGAGCTTCCCCTCGCCGCGGCCGCCCCGACGGTCGACCCGACGACGGGGCAGCCGATCGTGCCGCCCGCGCTGACGATCGACGATGTGGCCGACGTCGAGCAGACCGACGATCCGACCACCTCGCTGTCGCGCGTGAACGGCGAGGACGCGATCTCGATCTCGATCACGAAGCTGCCGGCGGCGAACACGGTCGAGGTGTCGGAAGGCGTGCAGGCGGTCATCGACGACCTGCGCGAGACCTTCCCCGACGCCGAGTTCACGATCGTGTTCGACCAGGCGCCGTACATCGTCGAGTCGATCGAGACGCTCGCGACGGAGGGACTGCTCGGCCTCGTCTTCGCCGTGCTCGTCATCCTCGTGTTCCTGCTGTCGATCCGCTCCACGATCGTCACGGCCATCTCCATCCCGACGAGCGTGCTCGTCACGTTCATCGGCATGCAGGCCTTCGGGTACTCGCTCAACATGCTCACGCTCGGCGCGCTCACGATCTCGATCGGGCGCGTGGTCGACGACTCGATCGTGGTGATCGAGAACATCAAGCGGCACTACGTGCGCGGCGCCGAGAAGGGCGCGGCCATCCGCCTCGCCGTCCGCGAGGTCGCGGGAGCGGTCACGGCGTCGACGATCACGACGGTCGCGGTGTTCCTGCCGATCGTGTTCGTGGGCGACATGGTCGGCGAGCTCTTCCGGCCGTTCGCGCTCACGGTCACGATCGCGATGAGCGCGTCGCTCCTCGTCGCGCTCACGATCGTGCCGGTGCTCGCGTACTGGTTCATGCGCCCCGGCAAGCCGCTGCTCGACGCGGAGGGGCGCCCGATCGACCCCGAGCATCCCGACGCTCCGCCGTCGCGACTGCAGCGTGCGTACCTTCCGGTGCTCGGATGGACCCTCCGGCACTCGGGCATCACCCTCGTGCTCGCCGTGCTGGTGCTCGTCGGCACGGTCGCGGCCGCGCCGCTCATGAAGGTGAACTTCCTCGGCGACTCGGGTCAGAACACGATGACCATCTCGCAGGACCTCGGCGACACGGCGAGCCTCGAGGCGAAGGATGCCGCGGCTCGCCAGGTCGAGGACGCGCTCGACGGGATCGACGGCATCGAGGCCGTGCAGGCCTCGATCGGCTCGAGCGGATCCGCGCTGTCCGACGCGTTCCGCGGGGGCGGCGGCGTCACCTACTCCGTCATGACCGAGGACGGCGTCGACCAGGAGGCTCTGCGCGCCGAGGTCGAGGAGGCCCTCGACGGGCTCGAGGGAGCCGGCGAGGTCACTGTCGCCGGGTCATCCGGATTCGGCTCGTCCGACATCGAGATCAGCGTCGAGGCGCCGACCTCCGACGCGCTCGCCGATGCCACCGCGGCGATCGTCGCCGAGCTCGAGGGGCGCGAGGGCGTCGGCACCGTGACGGACGACCTCGCATCGTCGCTGCCGTACATCGCCGTCGAGGTCGACCGCGCGGCCGCTGCCGAGGCAGGTCTCTCCGAGGCCGCCATCGGCTCGATCGTCTCGTCCGCAATGCAGCCGCAGCAGGCGGGCACGGTCGAGTTCGGCGACACCGCGCTGACGGTGTACATCGCCGCCGAGGACCCGCCCGCGACCGTCGAGGAGCTGCGCGAGCTGGCCATCCCGACGGCCCGCGGCGTCGTGCCCCTCGAGGATCTCGCCGTGATCGAGGAGAGCGAGGGCCCCGCCTCGATCACGACGGTCGGCGGACGCCGCACGGCCACGATCACGGTGCCGCCCTCGGTCGACGACCTCGCGATCGCGACCGGCTCGGCCTCCGCCGCGATCGCCGCGGCCGACCTGCCCGACGGCGCGACCGCCTCGGTCGGGGGTGTGGCGGAGCAGCAGGCGGAGTCGTTCGCGCAGCTCGGCCTCGCCATGCTCGCGGCCATCCTCATCGTCTACGTCGTCATGGTCGCGACGTTCAAGTCGCTGCGGCAGCCCATCCTCCTCCTCGTCTCCGTCCCGTTCGCGGCGACCGGCGCCATCCTGCTGCAGGTCGTGACGGGCGTGCCGCTGGGCGTCGCCTCGCTCATCGGCGTGCTCATGCTCATCGGCATCGTCGTGACGAACGCGATCGTGCTCGTCGACCTCGTGAACCAGTACCGCGAGCGCGGGCTGTCTGCGCACGACGCGACGCTCGCGGGGGCGTCGATGCGACTCCGTCCGATCCTCATGACCGCGCTCGCGACGATCTTCGCCCTCACGCCGATGGGCCTCGGGATCACCGGCCACGGCGGATTCATCTCGCAGCCCCTCGCGATCGTCGTGATCGGCGGCCTCGTCTCGTCGACCCTGCTCACGCTCATCGTGCTGCCCACGCTCTACAACCTCGTCGAGGGGGCGAAGGAGCGCCGTGCCGCCAAGCGCGCCGGCCGCGGCGGCTCGGATGGCGAAGGCACGGCCCCGGATGAGCCGACCGGCGACGGGCCAGCTGACGGCGACACGGCGGATGGTGGTGCGCAGGCCGGTCACGGCGCGGCGGCTCCCGAGGGGCGCGCGGGGGAGCGGGTCGGTGCCCCGGTGTACGTGGCGCCGACGGCGACTCCGACCCAGACGGCGACGATCGCGGGCGGTCTGCCGTCGGCCGCACCGGTGCAGCACCGACCGCAGTAGCTGGGGCGCGGGCGCGGCGGGGCGGGGGCCCGCGGGTTTCCGCGGATGGTGTCGGGAATCGGATCGCCGGGGCTGGTGTGCGCGTGTCGTGCTCATGAGTCGACAGGGGCACCATGGGTCCGATTCGGGGGAAGGCGGGCTCGTGCCTGGAATCGGATCGCCGGGGCTGGTGTGCGCGTGTCGTGCTCATGAGTCGTCAGGGGCACCGCGAGTCCGATTCGGGGACGGCGGATGGCCTGCCGGGCGGTTTCCCAGACCGGTCCGGTAGTGTCGTGCGGTCGGCTTCGGACACCGCGCGCACAGCGCGGACGTTTTGGCAAGGTGTGAGTCCAGGGGCCGATGGTGAGCGTCGATCGACGCGCATGAACCATCACATGAATGGCCCCCGGCCGACGACTGTCCGGGTCTGCTCGCGCCTGCGTGCGTCGAGCGCTGTTCTCGTGCGAGAACCCGAAGGACACACCCATGCCCAAGAACAAGAAGCCCGCCGGCGGTCGTCCGGCCCAGAACTTCGACCCCCGCTACGCCAAGAAGAAGCCCGGCGGCCCCTTCCGCGGCAACGACGGAGCGTCTCGCGGCCAGCGTCGCGACGACGCGCGCCCCGCGCGTGACGGCGGCCGCTTCGACCGCTCGTCGAGCGACCGATTCGAGCGTCGCGACGACCGCGGCTTCGGCGGTCAGCGTCGTGAGGGCGGATACGCCGGTCAGCGTCGTGAGGGCGGTTACGAGCGTCGCGAGGACCGCGGTTTCGGTGGTCAGCGTCGTGAAGGCGGATACGCCGGTCAGCGCCGCGAGGGCGGTCAGCGCCGTGAAGGCGGCTACGCCGGCCAGCGCCGCGAGAGCGGCTTCGAGCGTCGCGAGGACCGCGGTTTCGGTGGTCAGCGTCGCGAAGGTGGCTACCAGCGTCGCGAGGGCGGCTACGAGCGCCCGCGCTTCACCCGCGACGACCGCGCGCCCCGCACGGACCGCCCGTCGTTCCGCGACGACCGTCCGCGTCGCGACGAGCGCCCCGCGCGCTCGGCCGCGCAGGAGCAGCAGATCGACGTCGTCCACGAGCGTCTCGAGGCTCAGGCGGTCCAGACGAGCGAGGCCGTCGACGTGTCGTTCGGCGAGCTCGGCCTCGGCGACAACATCGAGCGCGCTCTCGCCGAGCTCGGAGCGGCGAAGCCGTTCCCGATCCAGGCTGCGACCATCCCCCCGATCATCGAGGGCCGCGACGTCCTCGCTCGCGGACGCACGGGCTCGGGCAAGACCATCGCGTTCGGCGCACCGCTCGTCGAGCGCGTGCTCCGCTCGAAGGCCGGCCAGAAGCGCGAGTTCGGCCGCGCGCCGGTCGCGCTCATCCTCGCTCCGACGCGCGAGCTCGCCCTGCAGATCGACCGGACCATCCAGCCGATCGCGCGCAGCGTCGGCCTCTTCACGACGCAGATCTACGGCGGCGTGCCGCAGGCGCGCCAGGTGGGCGCGCTGAAGAAGGGCGTCGACATCATCATCGGCACTCCCGGGCGCATGGAGGATCTGCACGCGCAGGGCAAGCTCGACCTCTCGCAGATCAGCATCGCCGTCCTCGACGAGGCCGACCACATGTGCGAGCTCGGCTTCCTCGAGCCCGTTCAGCGTCTCCTCCGTCTCACGGCCGACGGATCGCAGAAGCTGCTGTTCTCGGCCACGCTCGACCGCGAGGTCGCCGCGCTCGTCGACGAGTTCCTCGTCGAGCCGTCGGTCTACGAGGTCGCCGGCGAGACGCAGGACTCGGGCACGATCGACCACCGCGTGCTCGTGATCGACCAGCGCAGCAAGGGCGAGATCCTCGAGACGCTCGTCGACCGCGAGGGCAAGACGCTCGTCTTCTCGCGCACCCGCGCCTACGCCGAGCAGCTCGTCGAGCAGTTCGAGGACGCAGGCCTCACGGCCGTCGCCCTCCACGGCGACCTGAACCAGGCCAAGCGCACGCGCAACATCGAGAAGTTCTCGAAGGGTCGCGCGCAGGTGCTCGTCGCGACGGATGTCGCCGCGCGCGGAATCCACGTCGACGACGTCGATCTCGTGGTCCAGGCCGACGCGCCGACGGAGTACAAGACGTACCTGCACCGCGCGGGCCGCACGGGTCGTGCCGGCCGCGAGGGCCGTGTCGTCACGCTCATCACGCGGATGCGCCAGCGCCGCATGAGCGAGCTGCTCGAGCGGGCCGAGATCGACGCGCCCTTCGATCAGGTGCGCCCCGGCGACGACCTCCTCGAGGAGCTCGCGGGCGCCCCCACCGCGGAGCAGCTCACCGCGTAGCCCCGCGCATGCAGAACGGCCCCGTCGCTCGACGGGGCCGTTCTGCATCAGCGCTCCGGTCAGCGCTCGCCGCGGCTGAGCTTCGACGGCCACCAGACGGCACGGCCGATGTCGTATGCGAGCGCCGGCACGAGCAGCGATCGGACGACGAACGTGTCGAGCAGGACGCCGAACGCGACGATGAACGCGAGCTGCACGAGGAACAGCACCGGGATCACCGACAGCGCCGTGAACGTCGCCGCGAGCACGAGGCCCGCCGACGTGATGACGCCGCCCGTGATCGCGAGACCGCGCAGGACGCCGTCGCGGGTCCCGTGCGCGAGCGACTCCTCTCGCACGCGCGTCATGAGGAAGATGTTGTAGTCGATTCCGAGCGCGACGAGGAAGACGAACCCGTAGAGCGGCACGGCGGGGTCGGCGCCCGGGAAGCCGAGGAGCTCGTTGAAGACGAGCGCCGAGACGCCCATCGCCGTCCCGAACGACAGCACGGTCGTGAGGATGAGCAGCACGGGCGCGAGGATGGCGCGCAGCAGCAGCATGAGGATCACGAGGATGACCGCGAGGATCACCGGGATGATGAGGTTGCGGTCGTGGATCGAGGCGTCGTTCGTGTCGACGTCGGTCGCCGTGACGCCTCCGACGAGCGCACCCGGAACGGCGTCCTCGAGGGCCGCGCGCAGGTCGCGCACCGTCTGCTCCGCCGCGGCCGAGTCGGCGGCATCCGCGAGCGTCCCCTGGAGCAGCACATCGCCATCCGCCACCGTCGGCGCGGGCGCGGGCGTTCCGGGAGGGCCGAACGCGGTGACACCGTCCTCCGTCACGGGCGCGCTGCGGCTGTCGGTGTCTGCCGACACGGCCACGCCGTCGATCCCGTCTTCGGCGAGGAGCACGTCGGCCGCGGCCTGCAGGTCGTCCTCCGCGACGACGACGTACACGGGGCTGCCCGAGCCCGCCGCGAAGTGCTCGCCCAGCACCGCCTGCCCGTCGCGCGCCTCGGACGAGCCGAGCACGAGCTCCGACTGCGGCACGCCCGACGCCTGGAACTGGGTGAAGCCGAGCGATCCCGCCGCGAGGACGAGCGCCGTGACGATCCAGATGAGTCGGGGCCGTCGCTCCACGAGACGCGAGACACGCGCCCACAGCCCGCGCGTCGGCACCGCGGCCGACGGCGCGTTCGGCGCGTAGACCGGGCGGCGGGGCCAGAACGACGCCCGCCCGAACACGTACAGCAGAGCAGGCAGCAGCGTCAGCGCCGAGAGCATCGCGAAGACGATGCCGATGGCGGCCACCGGGCCGAGGGTGCTGTTCGACTTGAGGTCGCTCAGGAGGAGGCAGAGGAGCCCGGCGATCACGGTGCCGCCCGACGCGAGGATCGGCTCGAACGACCCGCGCAGCGCGCGCATCGAGGCGGTCCAGCGGCGCTCCTCGTGGATGAGCTCGTCGCGGTAGCGGGCGACGTAGAGGAGCGAGTAGTCGGTCGCGGCCCCGATCACGAGGATGAAGAGGATGCCCTGCGTCTGCCCGCTCAGCAGCAGGACGCCCGCCTTGGCGAGCCACCACACGGTGAGCAGCGCGACGCACAGCGCGAAGAGGCTCGTCGACAGCACCGCGAGCGGCAGGAGGAGCGATCGGTAGACGATCACGAGGATGACGAGCACGGCCAGCAGCGCGACGAGCAGCAGGATGCCGTCGATGCCGGCGAACGCCGACACGAGGTCGTTCGAGAAGCCCGCCGGGCCCGTGATGTGGACCTCGACCCCGTCCGGGAGTCCGTCGCGGAGCGTGCTCCCGAGCTCGGAGATCGCCTCCCCGAGATCGGCCTCCGACGACACGGGCACGAACGCCTGCGCGGCGAGCTCGTCCTCCGAGGGGATCGCCGGCGACACCTCGTCGACGGCGGGCAGGTCGGCCGCAGCGGCGAGCCGGTCGTCGATCGCGGCGAGGGCATCGCCGTCGAGGGGCTCATCCGACGAGAACACGACGACGGCGGGGATCGCGTCGCCGTCCGTGAAGTCGGACAGGCGCTGCTGCACGGCGGTCGCGTCGGCGCTCTCCGGCAGGTACGTCGTCTGATCGTTCGACGACACCTCGTCGACCTTGCCGAAGTACGGTCCGCCGATGGAGGCGGCCGCGAACCAGACGAGGATGAGGATCGCCGGGAGAAGGATGCGCAGCCATCGCGGTGCGCGCGGGGTGCTGCCGTCCTGCGGCCTCACCGTCTGGACCCGGGGTGCGGAGGGAAGGTCGACGGGCGTGCGGCGGTCGCGCATGGAGCTCCTGTTCGGCGAAAGTCTTTAGCCAGGCTAGCAAACTCGGGGGGCCGCGGAGCGCGATACTGGGGAGGCGGCGGGTGGTCGCGGAAGCAGGGAGTGGCGATGAAGCGAATCGATCCGACCGGCGAGCAGGTCGTTCTCCGGGCGCAGGGCGCGTTGGGCGAGGTCACCGCGCAGATCGCGCAGGTCGGGGCGTCGCTGCGCGCGCTGACGGTCGGCGGCGTCGACCTCGTGTCGCGGTACCCGGAAGGCGAGCGGACGCCATCCGCATCGGGCATCGTGCTCGTGCCGTGGCCGAACCGCATCCGCGACGGCCGGTGGTCGCAGCGCGGCGTCACGGAGCAGCTCGCGATCTCGGAGCCGAAGTACGGCAACGCGAGCCACGGACTGCTCCGCTTCGCGCCGTACGAGATCGTCGCGGGCGAGGCGGAGGCGACGCTGTCGGCCGTGGTCTATCCCCAGAACGGCTACCTGTTCACCCTCGCGACGAGCGTGACGTACACCCTGGTGGACGACGGGCTCGCGGTGACGCACCGCGTCCGCAACGCGGGCGACGCCGAGGCTCCCGTCGCGCTCGGCACCCACCCGTTCTTCGAGATCGGCGGCGTCGACACGGCGGACCTCGTGATCGCCGCGCCCGGCACGACCTGGTTCGAGGTGGATGACCGGATGCTGCCGGTCGCCGAGCACGACGTCGACGACGCGACGGATCTCCGCGGCGGCGTGCGCCTCGGCGACGTCGCTCTGGATCGCGCCTACGGCGGCGTCGTGCGCGGGGAGGATGGGCTCGCCCGAACGACTCTGACCGCGCCGGACGGTCGCCGGCTCACCGTCTGGCAGGACGAGAGCTTCGGCTTCGTGCAGGTCTTCACGACGGAGAACTATCCCGGGCGCGACCTGGCCGTCGCGATCGAGCCGATGACCGCCCCCGCCGACGCGTTCAACTCCGGTCGAGCGCTCACGTGGCTCGCGCCCGGCGAGGAGTGGGTTCTGCGGTGGGGCGTGTCGTACTCGGGGTGAGCCCTCAGAACAGCGTGGGCGCCGCCGCCGGAGCCGAGCGCGTCTCGATGAACCGCGGCGCCGCGCGCGGCGCGACGCGTGTGCGCGGGGGCTCTTCCTCCTCGGCGTAGCCGTTCAGTCCGTGCGCGCGGATGAGCGGGCGGATGCGCTGCGCGAGCCACGTGCGGTACCCCTTCGGCGCCTCGACGGATGCCCCGGGATAGAGCCCGCGATACGCGGGGACGAGGTCGGGATGCTCGCGCTGCAGCCACTGGAAGAACCACGGCTTGACGCCGGGCCGCAGATGAAGTGCGCCGTACACGACCCGGTGCGCTCCCGACGCCTTCACGCGCGCGAGCGCATCGTCGAGCGCTTCGACCGAGTCGCTGAGGTGCGGCACGATCGGCATGAGGAAGACCTGCACCCGGAATCCGAGGTCGGCCGCCGCGCGGACCGTGTCGAGCCGCGCCTGCGCCGAGGGTGTCCCCGGCTCGATCGCGTGCTGGAGCGCATCGTCGTAGACGGCGATCGACATCGCGAGCGAGATGTCGACATCCGCCCTCCGCCTCGCGAGCTGCGGGAGATCCCGCCGCAGCAGCGTGCCCTTCGTGAGGATCGAGAACGGCGTCCCCGAGTCCGCGAGCGCATCGATGATGTCGGGCATGAGCCGGTAGCGCCCCTCCGCCCGCTGGTACGGGTCGGTGTTCGTGCCGAGCGCGACGTGCTCGCGCTGCCACGACGGGCGGGAGAGCTCGCGGCGCAGCACCTCTGCGACATTCACCTTCACGATGATCTGGGAGTCGAAGTCGCGCCCGGCGTCGAGCTCGAGGTACTCGTGCGTTCCGCGAGCGAAGCAGTACACGCAGGCATGGCTGCAGCCCCGGTACGGGTTGATCGTCCAGTCGAACGGCATCGAGCTCGGCCCGGGAACGTGGTTCAGTGCCGACTTGGCCATCACCTCGTGGAACGTCATGCCCGCGAACTCGGGTGTGGTGACGGTCCGCACTCCGGCGTCGACGCGGTCGAGACCGGGGAGTGCCGATGCGTCCACGGCACCCAGACGCTGCCCCTGCCACCTCATCCCTCCATAGAACAGATATCCGAAACTGATGTCAAGTCCATACTGGACAGAAGTTCGATCCGGGGAGTCGGAGGATCGTCAGGGTCGGGTCGCGACAATGGGGGCATGACGAACGGGCGCTATGCACGGCGCCGCGGGCTCGTCGCGCGACATGCGGCGCGGCCGCCGCGGCTGCTCTCAGGGCGCGGCCTCGTCGTGCTCGCGACCGCAGCGGGCGTCGTCGCCGCGTGCGTCCTGGGTGCCGTCTGGTCGGTCGCCCACGACGAGCGCCCCGCGCACGCGTCGTCGGCGCAGACGGCGTCGCCGGCGCCCGTCGAGACGCCTCCCGGCTCGATCGAGTCGCTGCCCGTGCCGCAGTTCGAGGTGGTCGTCGCGGAGGATCCGTGCGCGTCGCCCGCCGCAGCGGCGGCCGGAGACGCCGCCGCGGTCATCGCCGCGTTCGGCGGAGCGGAGGAGTTCCGCGCGGCGGCGGCCGAGGGTGCCTCGTGCATCCGCCTCGACGACCCGACGCAGCCCTGGGTCGTCGTGAACAAGCAGCGGCCCGTGAACCCGATCGACTACGCGCCCGAGGTGATGGTGCCCGCGGGCACGCGGAGCCTCGTCGGCGGCGGGCTGCGGCCGGATGCGGCCGCCGCGCTCGACGCGCTCGTGGCGGATGCCGCCGCATCGGGCGCGGGGGACGTGGCGCTCCAGAGCGGGTACCGCTCGTATCAGACCCAGGTCAGCACGTTCCAGGGGCAGATCGGCGCGCTCGGAGAGGAGGGCGCCGAGGCGATCTCCGCGCGCCCGGGCTTCAGCGAGCACCAGCTCGGTCTCGCCGCCGACGTCGTGGCCTGCACGTCGGGCAGCTGCGGCACGATCTACGACATCGCCGGCACGCCGCAGGGCGACTGGATCGTCGAGAACGCGTGGCGGCACGGCTGGATCGTCCGCTACGAGAGCGGGCACACCGACACGACCGGCTACAACCCGGAGCCGTGGCACCTGCGCTATATCGGGGTCGAGCTCGCGCAGGCCTACCACGAGGGCGGCTACCACACGCTCGAGGAGTTCTTCGGGCTCCCGGCCGCACCCGACTACGCCGACTGAGCGGCTTCGGTCACCCGCCCGCGCCGGCCCCGACCCGCCAGTATCCGCAGAAGCCGATATCGGCCTTGTCGACGCCGCGCTCGTGGACGAGGAGCCGTCGCGCGCCGGTGGCGAGCTGCTGCTCCCCGACCAGGAAGGCGTGGAAGCGCTCGGTCGGGAGCGCGGCATCGCGCAGCGCCGCGAGGGCGGCGGCGCCCGGGCGGGCGTGCGGATCCTCGCGGATGACCCAGTGCACGGCGACTCCCTCGGGGTGCGCGAAGGGGAGCGCGTCGTCGTGCGACGGCACCTCGATGATCGCGAGGCCGGTCGCGTCGGCGGGGAGCGATGCGCAGATGCCCGCGATCGCCGGCGCCCCCGTCTCATCCGAGACGAGCACCACGCGATCGGTGCCGCGCTCGGGATGGAAGACGAGGCCCTCGTCGATGATCGCGACGTCCTCGCCCGGCTGCGCGGCGACGGCCCAGCTCGGCGCAGGGCCCATCGAGCCGTCCGGAGCCTCGTGCACGACGAAGTCGACGTCCAGCTCGGCGCCCGCCGCGCCATCCGCCGGGCGGAACGCGCGCACGGTGTAGCTGCGCATCGCGGGCCGCATCCCCTCGGGGATCCGCAGGAACTTCAGGTACCCGAAGAGGCGGTTCGCCTTCGCGGGCACCCGCTCGAGCCCCGCCTCCCCGTGCACGGGGAGGAAGATCCGGAACCACTGGTCGTAGCCCATCGGGCGGAAGCGCGCGATGTCGCCGCCGCCGAGGGTGACGCGCATCCAGTGCGGGGAGAGTTGCTGTGTGCGCAGCACGGTCAGGCGCAGCAGCTCCTGCGTCTCGGGCTTCACGAGTCGGCTGGCGACGGCCATGGCGTTCCTTCGGGTCGGGGCGTCACCCGAACGGGCGGATGAGCGCGATGAGCAGGGCGGTGCACGCCCAGAAGGCGAGGACGAAGACGGTGTCGCGGGCGCGCCAGAGCACGACGTGCCGCTCGGTGCGCGTGCGATGGGCGCCGAACGCGCGCGCATCCATGGCCAGAGCGACGCGCTCGGCATGCCGGATGGCTCCCGCGAGCAGCGGCACGATGGTGCCGAATCCGCGTCGCACGGCCGCGAGCGGGCCCCGGCCGCCGTGGTGCCCGCGCACGCGGTGGGCCGCGCGGATGAGCTCGAGCTCGTGCCGGAACCGGGGCACGAACCGGTACGCGGCGAGCGCCGCGTAGCCGATGCGGTACGGCAGCCGGAGCGTCCGGATCGCGGCGCGCACGAGATCGGGCCCCTCGGTCGTCGCGCCCCCGATGAGCGCGAGGGCGAGGAGCGCCGCGAGGCGCAGCGACGTCGCGAAGCCGACGGCCAGCGCTCCCGCGTGCAGCCGCCATCCGCCGATCTCCGCGACGACGGGTGTCCCCGCGACACTCGCGGCGTCGGTCCAGATCGAGAACCCCGCGCCGACCGCGAGCACCATCGCGGGCAGGGCGATGCCGAGCAGGAGCGCGACGCGTCGCGTGAGGCGGGCGCCCGCGAGCATGAGCGCGCACGCGAGCGCGAGGAAGGCGGCGGGGGTCGCGAGGTCGCGGCTCAGCAGCACGATCGCCATCGCGGGCAGCGGGGCGGCGATCTTCGCGAGCGGATTGAGGGCGAGGAGGGGAGGGCGGCGGCGGACGGATGGCGCGGTGCGCGCGACCGAGGACGAGGCTATCGTCACGCGGGCACCTCCGCCTCGAGCGCGGCCGCTGCCGCGGGGTGCGCTGCGAGCACGCGCCGCAGGGGCGGCGGGCGCAGACCGGCGCGCGCGAGCAGCCCCGCGTCGTCGAGCACATCCGCCGCCGTGCCGAACCCGACGACTGTGCCGTCCGCGACGACGGCGACGTGCGTCGCGTGCTGCTCGACGACGGAGAGGTCGTGCGTCACGATGACGACGGTCGTCCCCGCCTCGTGCAGGCGCGTGAGGATGCCGAGCAGCTCCTCGGCGCGTGCGCGGTCCTGGCCGAAGGTCGGCTCGTCGAGCACGAGCACGCTGGGCGCCGTGATGAGGGCGGTCCCCACCGACAGGCGCCGCTTCTGTCCTCCGGAGAGGCGGAACGGGTGCGCGTCGGCATGCGCGGTCAGGCCGAAGCGCTCGAGCATGTCGCCGACGCGCTCTCGGATCTCGGGCTCGGGAACCCGCCGGATGCGCAGCCCGTGCGCGAGCTCGTCGAAGACCGTGTGCGCGATGAACTGGTGCTCGGGGTTCTGGAAGACGAAGCCCACCCGCGCGGAGATCTCGCGTGCCGACGCGCGCCCGACATCGAGGCCGTGCACGCTCACACTCCGCTTCGGCGGGGCGACGACGCCCGCGATCGCCTGCACGAGCGTCGTCTTGCCCGCACCGTTCGGGCCGACGACGGCTGTGAACGATCCCGCGGGAAGATCGAGATCGACGTCGCGGATGGCGACGGTGCGGCCCCGGCGGACGGTGAGACCGCGCACGCTCACGGCGGTGCCGCGAGCCTCGACACCTCGGGCGGTCGCGGCGGGGCACGGTGCGATGCCCGACGGTGGCTCCTGCCCGTTCAGCGCCGAAGCGAGCTCATCGGGAGTGAGCGGCAGGGCGTCGAACCGCCATCCCTGCCGCTCGAGGCGGCGTGCGGCGATGAGGGCGGCTGGGAGCCAGACGCCCATCCGCTCGAGCGCGTCGACGTGCGTGCGTAGGACCTCGGCCACCGGTCCGTCGAACGCGAGCCGGCCGGAGGCATCGAGCACGATCACGCGCGTCGCGAGGGCGACCGCGGCGTCGAGATCGTGCTCGATGAGCACGATCGCCCGGTCTCCGGCGGACACGAGATCGTGCAGCGCCTCGTACACGTCGGCGACGCCCTGCGGATCGAGGTTCGCGGTCGGCTCGTCCAGGACGACGACGTCGGCGCGCGCCGCGAGTGCGCACGCGATCGCGAGGCGCTGGCGACCGCCGCCCGACAGGGCATCGGGGTCGAGGTCGCGCTGCTCCCACAGCCCGACGCGGCGCAGGGCCGCCTCGGAGCGGGAGAGCACCTCGTCGACGGGGAGCAGGAGGTTCTCGAGGGTGAACGCGACCTCGTCGAGCACGGTCGCGGTGACGACCTGGGCGTCGGGATCCTGGAACACGATGCCCACGCGCGTGCTGAGCCGGGCCGGCGAGCTGTCGCGGGTGTCGATGCCGTCGACCTCGACCGTGCCGGCGAGATCGGCGTCGATCGCGTGCGGGATGAGCCCGTCGAGCGTGAGCGCGAGCGTCGACTTGCCCGAGCCGCTCGGTCCGAGGACGAGCACGACCTCTCCGCGCCGGACCTCGAACGTCACGCCGTCGGGTGCGCGTCGCTCGCTTTCCGGATAGGCGACCGAGACCTCGCGCACGCGCAGGAGCGTCTCGTCGTCGGCGGGGGTCACCCCACCAATTTAGCCTTACCTAACCTGAGTGAGCGGTCTGTCGGCTCACGGGGTCCGCGCGGGCTGCCTCCGTGGCGTCGCGACGCCGGCGCGTCGGAGGCCGGCGCCGACGGCGAGCCCCACGAGCGTCCAGGCGAGCGGCCCGAGCACCGAGAGCACGAGGTAGGCGACCTGCGCCCAGGTAGGAAGGGCGGCGATGTCGGCGGCCAGTGCGACGATGACCGCCACGAAGACGCCGATCGCCGCACCGGAGAGGAGGAAGCGCCACCACGACCACGCGCGATAGCGGAACAGGGCGGCGACGCCCTCCTGCAGACCGCCGAAGAGCAGCGCCGTCATGAGGAACTGGAGCGTGAACGGCGGCGCGACCGCGGCGCTCACGAGCGCGGCGAGCACGTGCGCGAGAAGGGCGACCCAGGGCATCCGGAGCAGCTCCTGCGCGACGATGCCCGGGAGCACGTGCACGCCGAGGAGGAACCCGTAGATGATCGGCGCCCCGGCCAGCACCGGCGTGACGAGCCATCCCTCGATGCCGCCGAGAGCGCCGGTCGCGACCCCGATCGCGGCGCAGACGAGCAGGACGCGCGTGGACAGGGCGGAGTTGCGGGGCACGAAGCCCAGCCTAAGTCCGCTCAGATGCGACGGCGCCGAGTGGTCAGGCGGACGTTCGGCAGGGGAGGGGCCGGTATGCGCTGCTCGGGCGGATGGCCCTCGACCGTGCCGAAGCGGGGCCCCGCCGCCTCCCACTCCTCTCGCGCGACGGCGATCTCGTCGTGCGATCGCCCCACGAAGTTCCACCACATGACGATGTCGTCGGGGAAGGGCTCGCCGCCGATGAGGAACAGGAGGGCGCCCTCCTCCGTCGCGAGCTCGATCTCGTCGCGGTGCACGCCGAGGTAGAGGAGATCCTGCGCCCGCACGGGCGTCTCCTCGAGGTCGGAACCGGTCACGACTCGGAGGTCGCCCTCGATGCCGATGACGGCGTGCTCCCACTCGTGCTGCAGCGGAACGCGCACGCGAGAGCGGGGCGGGAGCGAGATCTCGGCGCCGACGATGGGCGTGTGCATGGTCGCCGGTGAGGTGACTCCGGCGAGCTCGCCGACCACGACGGTCGCCTGCGCCGCGTCGCCGTCGCGGGTCGGGAGCGACAGGGTCGGCAGGCGGTCGTGCCGCTCGAACGCGGGGCCGCCGTGGCGGCGCTCCTCGGGCAGCGCGACCCACAGCTGCAGGGCGTCCAGCGGCACAGCGCCCTCGCCGAGCGAGTACTCCGAGTGCGAGATGCCCGCCCCCGCGGTCATGATGTTGAGCGAGCCGCGGCGGACGACGACGTCGCTGCCGATGCTGTCGCGGTGGTGCACCTCGCCGACGAGCGGCCAGGTTACCGTCTGGAGCCCGATGTGCGGGTGCGGGTCGACGCGCATGACGGCCTCCTGCGGACCGAAGCGGTCGAGGAAGCACCAGGCGCCCACGGTCGGGAGCTCGCGCTGCGGCAGCGAGCGGTGCACCTCCATCGCACGCACCCCGCCCAGCGGGACCTCCCGCGCGGCGAGGAGCACGGCCCGCGGGCCGTCGCACCGGGTCGAGCCGCTCTCCTCGACGCCGGCGTCGAGCCGGGTCATCCCGGCTGCTCTCCCGGGGTCGCGGCGTCGTGCGGCGTGCCGTCGGGCCACTGCACGACCGCGCCGGAGACCTCGTTCTCCTTGAGGTACTTCGCGATGAAGGGGCACAGCGGGATGATCGTGTCGCCGCGGCGGGCCACATCGGCGAGGGCGTCGGATGCGAGCATCTCGCCGTACCCGCGGCCCCGGAACTCGCGCTCCACGACCGTGTGCGTGAACCGGATCCGGCCCGTTCCCTGCTCGAACTCCGCGTAGCCCGCGACGACGCCCGCTTCGCCGTCGTGAAGCTCGTACCTGCTCAGCTCGTCGTTCCGGGTGACCGTGAGATCGCTCATGGGCGCTCCTTTCCTGGGGCTTCCACGCTAGGGCAGATCCCGGGCGCCGGGGCCGGATGTCGCGGGTCGTCTTTAGACTCGAGGGCATGCCCGCGCATCTGCAGAGCGACCCCCAGGGCGATCCGTGGATCGTCGCGCGCATCCCCGACGACGACAGCTGGGTTCCGCCGGAGGAGCCGTACGACGACGGCCCGCCGGAGGGATGGATCCCGCCGGATGACGCGCCCCGGGCGCCCCGCGAGCCGTCGCGCGCGCCGCAGGCGGCGCCATCCCGCTTCCCCCGTGCGATCGACGCGCTGCGCACGGTCTACGGCTACGAGTCGTTCCGCGGCGATCAGGAGGCGATCGTCGAGCAGGTCATCGCGGGCGGCGATGCCGTCGTGCTCATGCCGACCGGTGGCGGCAAGAGCGTCTGCTACCAGGTGCCGGCGCTCGTGCGCGAGGGCACGGGGCTCGTCGTGTCGCCGCTCATCGCGCTCATGCACGACCAGGTCGACGCGCTGCGCGCGAACGGCGTGCGGGCCGCGTACCTCAACTCCACGCAGGCGCCCGACGAGCGCGCCGCGGTCGAGCGCGCGTACCTCGCGGGTGAGCTCGACCTGCTTTATGTGGCGCCCGAGCGGCTGAACGGCGAGCAGACTCTCGCGCTGCTCGCGCGCGGAGCGCTCAGCGTGATCGCGATCGACGAAGCGCACTGCGTGAGCCAGTGGGGCCATGACTTCCGGCCCGACTACCTCGCGCTGGGCGGGCTCGCCGAGCGCTTCCCCGGCGTTCCGCGGATGGCGCTGACGGCCACCGCCACGCGCGAGACGCACCGCGAGATCACGGAGCGGCTGCGCCTCCCCGAGGCCAAGCACTTCGTCGCGAGCTTCGATCGACCGAACATCCGCTACCGCATCGAGCCGAAGACCGACGTCCGTCGCCAGCTGCTGCAGTTCATCCGCTCGCAGCCCGAGGGATCGGCTGGCATCGTCTACGCGCTGAGCCGCAAGTCCGTCGAGCAGGTCGCGGCGTTCCTCGCCCAGCAGGGGATCGACGCCATCCCGTATCACGCGGGTCTCGACGCGCGGGTGCGCGCGGCGCACCAGGCGCGGTTCCTCCGCGAGGACGGCGTGGTGGTCGTCGCGACGATCGCGTTCGGCATGGGCATCGACAAGCCCGATGTCCGCTTCGTGGCGCACGTCGATCTGCCGAAGTCGGTCGAGGGCTACTACCAGGAGACCGGGCGCGCGGGTCGGGACGGCGAGCCGTCGGTCGCGTGGATGGCCTACGGCCTGGGTGACGTCGTGCAGCAGCGGCGGATGATCCAGCAGAGCGACGGCGACCGCGCCATCCAGCAGCGCCAGGGGCAGCATCTCGACGCGATGCTCGCGCTGTGCGAGACGGTCTCGTGCCGTCGGCAGAATCTGCTCGGCTACTTCGGGCAGGAGTCGGGCCCCTGCGGCAACTGCGACACGTGCCTCGAGCCGCCCGAGACGTGGGATGGCCTCATCGCGGCGCAGAAGCTCCTCTCGACGGTCGTGCGCCTGAAGCGCGAGCGCGGCCAGTCGTACGGCGCGGGCCACATCATCGACATCCTGCGCGGGGCGTCGACGGATCGCATCCGGAAGTTCGGGCACGAGTCGCTCTCGACGTACGGGATCGGGCAGGACCTCTCCGAGCAGGACTGGCGCAGCGTCATCCGACAGCTCCTCGCGCGAGGCCTGCTCGCGGCCGAGGGCGAGTACGGCACCCTGGCGCTGAGCCCGGCGTCCGCGGGCGTCCTCCGAGGCGAGACGGCGGTGCCGCTGCGGAAGGACGTCATCGGGCGCGCGTCGCGCGGTCCCCAGCGCAAGGCGAGTGCCGCCGATGCGCTCGCGCCCGAGAATCGTGATCTGTTCGAGACGTTGCGAGCCTGGCGGGCGGAGACGGCCCGCGAGCAGGGCGTTCCCGCGTACATCGTCTTCGGCGACGCGACCCTGCGTGCACTGGCGGAGATCCGCCCCACGACGCTGTCGCAGCTCGACGGCGTCACCGGCATCGGCGCCAAGAAGCGCGATGCCTACGGCGAGGCCGTGCTCGCCGTCATCGCGCGGCATTAGGCGACTCGCCGCGTCACAACCGGTATCCCATACTGGACACGCGTACTGATATAACGCCATACTCAAATTCGACGTGTGTGCACAGTGTGCCCGGGGGGTGCCCGTGCATGGCGTTCTCCCTACCCCAGAACCAGGAGACCCATGGATAACTCGACTGCGGGCGCGAGAGCGCCCCGCAAGCGAAGGCTCGCGCCTATCGCGACGCTGGCCGCGGCCAGCCTCGTCGCGGGCGGCGTCGCCTACGCGGCGAATGTGAACACGACAGGCGCGGCGAACGCCGACACCATCGCGACCGAGGCTGACTCGGCGGCGCACGGCCACCTGATCTGGGCCGAAGGGCTCGGACTGGACGTGGCCGGCGCCGGCAGCTCCTTCAGCCAGCTCTCTGCGGAGGGCCCCCGGGAGGAGCGCTCGCCGCTCGACCTCGAGGTGCTCGGTCTGGTCAACCTCGGGCTGGGAGTCGACCTCCCGCTCGTGAAGCCGGATGCATCGTCGCCCGGCCTTCTCGAGCTCGGCGCGATCGGCGTCGCGGAGAGCTACTCGTCGTCGCCGACCCTCGACCGCTCGATCGCGGCCTCCGGTCTGCTCGGCGAGAACGGGGCGCTCGATCTCTCGGCGTACGACTCGGTCGGCCAGCCTGCGAGTCTCGACCTCACGGCGCTGCTCTCGCAGATCATCAGCGAGGAGCTGACGGACACCGTCCTGAGTGAGGCCGGCATCACGATCGGCGCCGTAGGGTCGCAGATCGAGAAGAACGGCACCGACGTCACGTCGCTCTACCGCATCGCCGACCTTCAGCTGAACCTGACGAGCCCTGTGCTCGCCGACACCACCACGCTCGTCGACAACGTGCTGGACCCGGTGCTTGCGCCGGTGAACGCGCTCGTGGGCGAGGGCGGGGCGATCTCGACCCTCGTCACCTCGCTGGTGTCGGCGCTCGACGCGATCAGCCTCCCGCTGGTCGGCGGGATCGACGCGTCGGTGGCTGAGCTCGGGCTCGACACCACGGCGCTGACGAACTCCCTTCAGACCGAGCTCCTGGCGGCGCCGCTCGACAACTCGACCGCAACCGAGCCGGCCTCGGTCTCGATCGATCTCAGCAACGGCTCGATCAGCGTGGATCTCGGTGCGCTCCTGCTTCAGGCGGGCGGCTACACCGACCTCAATGACCTGCCGGCGAACACCTCGGTGCTCACCGACGAGGTCGTCAACGCCGTTGTCGGCGGAGTGACGGACGCTCTCACCGGTACGGGACCGAACTCGCTGACGACGAAGCTGACGAACCTCATCTCCGACGGCATCTACGGTGTCGGCGTCAACCTGGACCTCAACCTCGCGGTCTCGCTCCTCGGCATTCCTGCGACCAACACCACGGTGTCGCTTCAGGGCGATGGGGGCGGTCAGGCGACGCTCGGCGGCGTGCTCGGTGTCGAGGGGTACGCTCCGGCGAGCCTCGAGATCGCGGATGAGGGCATCCTCGGTGGTCTTCTGGGCCTGGTCACGCCTCTCCTGGACCCGGTCGTCGGCCAGCTCGGCGGCATCCTCCAGCCGGTGATCGACACCCTGGTGACGAATCTCAGCACCACGGTGAACGGCGTCGTCAACCCGATCGTGACCAACCTGATGGACAACGCGCTCGAGCCCGTTCTCTCGCAGGTCGCCGAGCTCACGATCAACGAGCAGCCTGCCGAGGGCGACCTCGGCGCCGGCAGCTCGACGGTTCGTGCGCTGAGCGTCAACCTGCTTCCGATCCTCGGTGACGCGTCGGTGACGCTGGAGCTGGGCTCCTCGTCCGTCCGCGCCCTGGACGTGGTCGTCTACGACACGTCGATCACGGCAGAGCCGGGTTCGGTTGAGGCAGGCGAGACCGTGACGATCACGGGCGCCGGCTTCGCTCCTAACGAGACGGTGACGATCACGATCGACGGTGTGGTGGTCGGCACCGCAACCACAGACGCAGATGCGGACGGCGACGGTTTCGCGGAGTTCACGTTCGACTACACGGTTCCTGCTGACGCGGAGCCCCAGGCTGGCGTTGTGGTCGTCGCCGAGGGTGACGTCTCGCAGACGCCGGCCCAGGACACGTTCGACATCGTCGAGGGCAATGCAGAGGTCGACGCCACGGCTGACACCTCGGCTGCGGCTGACGCTGATGTGAATGCGTCGGCTTCGGCGTCGGCTTCGGCGAACGCGGATGACAACAGCAACGCGTCGGCTCAGGTTGCGGCGCAGGCTGCGGCTCTTGCGGACGCGACGACGGACGCCTCGGCTGCGGCTGACGCGACGGCTGCTGCGGCTGCCCAGGCGGCGGCGACGGCTGATGCTTCGTCGGACGCTTCGACGACGGCTGACTCCGACGTGACCGCTGCGGCTCAGGCTGCTGCGCAGTCGTCGGCTGAGGCTGACTCGCAGGCGGACGCCACGGCTGCTGCCAACGCGGACGCTTCGTCGGCCGCTGCGGTCGCTTCGAACGCCGACTCGTCGTCGGACGCCTCGGTCAACGCCGCCGCGAACGCTGACGCGGATGTGAACGCTTCGGCTTCGGCGTCGGCTTCGGCGAACGCGGATGACAACAGCAACGCGTCGGCTCAGGTTGCGGCGCAGGCTGCGGCTCTTGCGGACGCGACGACGGACGCCTCGGCTGCGGCTGACGCGACGGCTGCTGCGGCTGCTCAGGCGGCGGCGACGGCTGATGCTTCGTCGGACGCTTCGACGACGGCTGACTCCGACGTGACCGCTGCGGCTCAGGCTGCTGCGCAGTCGTCGGCTGAGGCTGACTCGCAGGCGGACGCCACGGCTGCTGCCAACGCGGACGCTTCGTCGGCCGCTGCGGTCGCTTCGAACGCCGACTCGTCGTCGGACGCCTCGGTCAACGCCGCCGCGAACGCTGACGCGGATGTGAACGCTTCGGCTTCGGCGTCGGCTTCGGCGAACGCGGATGACAACAGCAACGCGTCGGCTCAGGTTGCGGCGCAGGCTGCGGCTCTTGCGGACGCGACGACGGACGCCTCGGCTGCGGCTGACGCGACGGCTGCTGCGGCTGCTCAGGCGGCGGCGACGGCTGACGCTTCGTCGGACGCTTCGACGACGGCTGACTCCGACGTGACCGCTGCGGCTCAGGCTGCTGCGCAGTCGTCGGCTGAGGCTGACTCGCAGGCGGACGCCACGGCTGCCGCCAACGCGAACGCCTCCGCGGCTGCCGCGGCGGCATCCAACGCCGACTCGTCGACGAACGCCTCGGCTGAGGCCGCTGCCAACGCCGACGCGACGGCTGACGCCACCGCTGCTGCGACGGCTGACGCCACCGCTGCTGCCACGGCTGACGCGACTGCTGAGGCTTCGGCTGACGCCACGGCTGAGGCTTCGGCTGACGCGACCGCTGAGGCTTCGGCTGACGCGACCGCGGAGGCTTCGGCTGACGCGACCGCTGAGGCCTCGGCTGACGCGACCGCTGAGGCTTCGGCTGACGCGACCGCGGAGGCTTCGGCTTCGGCTGATGCCAACGCCGCCGCAGAGGCCTCGGCCGCTGCCGACAGCTCGTCCGCCTCGGACAGCGACTCGGCTTCGGACAGCGACTCGTCGGCGACGGCCTCGGCCAACGCCAACGCGTCGAGCGACTCCGACGGCAGCGCGATCTCGATGGAGCTCGAGCACGACCGCCGCATGGTCGGGCAGGTGCAGATCGCCTACGGTCACGGCTTCGAGCCGGGTGAGACCGTCGAGGCGACGATGTACTCGACGCCGCACGAGCTGGGCACCCAGGTGGCTGACGAGAACGGCGACGTGACCTTCACGTGGACGATCAAGTCGGGCACGCCCACGGGCGACCACCGTGTCGAGCTCGTCGGCGCGACGTCCGGCTCGGTCGACGCGACCTTCGAGGTCTACGCGAAGTCCGGTCAGCTCTCGCCCACGGGCGGCGACCTGGCCCTCCCGCTCGGCGGTCTCGCCGCAGCGATGCTTCTCGGAAGCGCCGCCATCTGGATGATGGTGCGCCGCCGCGGAGCGGACGTCTGATCCAGACGTGAGAGCCGGGTGCTTCGGGCTGGCAAGGCCCGAAGCACCCGGTAACCTTTTGGGATATCGGCAGTGCCCCGGTGAACGCTCACCGGGGCACAGTCGGTTGGCAAGGAACTCCGGCCAGGGGAGGCGGCACCAGTGCCCGAAAAGACCGTCCCACGACGACGTGTGTACACGCGCGTCGTGATGATCCTCGCGGTGGCCTTCACGGCCTGGCACGTCTTCGCGTCGTTCCTCTGGATCGCGCCGTGGTCGCCGCTGCGCGAGGTCGTCTCGCAGAAGGCCCTCTCGGCGTACATGCTCCCGTTCTTCGGTCAGTCGTGGAGCGTCTTCGCCCCCGAGCCCATCAACGGCGACTACCGGTTCGAGGTCCGCGCGATCGTCGACGGGCAGGAGACCGAGTGGGTCAGCGCGAGCGACGTCGAGCTCTCGATGATCCGCTACAACCTCTTCACGCCGCGCGCCGGCATCCAGGCGATGGATGTCTCGAGCCAGCTCAAGGGCGCCTGGGCCGATCTCAACGACGATCAGAAGGCCGTCGCCGAGCTCAACTACTTCAAGGACGACTGGGAGGCGCGGATGTCCGAGGCCATGACGGCGTACGGCGACGCGGAGGTCGTCGACGCGTACGTCGCTCAGGAGCACCGCGCGACCGCCTACGCGACGCAGGTCGCCCTCGCGGTGTGGGGCGACGACGTCGAGCGGGTCCAGTACCAGGCCACGCGGCAGAACGTCATCCCGTTCGCCGATCGCCACGACCCCGAAGCCGAGCGCCCGGCCATCCAGTACTCGCCGACCGGATGGCGCGGGCTCGTGGTGAACGACGGGCAGTCCCAGCAGGCCTTCGAGGACGTCTTCCTCCCCGCCTACGAGCGGATGGCCGAATGAGCGCGCGCGAGAAGGCCGGGATCGCGGATCGCCTCGGCGAGGTGCGCACGATCGCCGCCCGCACGCCGCGCGCGCTCGGTCGTCTCGTCTCCGAGCTGCTGCGCATCGTGTGGGATGTCGCCCGGCGCGCGTGGCTCTTCACGGAGGCGTGGCTCCTCGACTCCAAGAAGTCGCTCTACGGGATCGCCGTCACGCGCATCCTGCTCGGCCTCACCGGCGTCGGCCTGCTCCTCACGAACTTCTCGACCCGCCTCTACACCTTCGGCTCGGGGTCGGCATGGAACGGCGAGGCTGCCGAGCCGGTCAGCGACTTCCCGAAGATCTGGCTGTTCGGACTGTTCGACAGCGTGCGCCTCGACGACGGCCTCTTCACGGTCCTGTACCTCGTGCTGCTTGCGCTGGCCGTGCTGTTCACGCTCGGATGGCGCTTCAAGATCGTGCTGCCGGTCTACTTCGTGCTGTGGGTCAGCTTCATCGAGATGAACGACGCCGTGGGTGACCAGGGCGACAACATGTACCGGATCGTGCTGATTCTGCTCTTCTTCGCCGACCCCGCCGCCCGCTGGTCGCTCGACGCCCGCCGTCGCGCGCGGGGCGGCGACCGGACCATCCTGCCGCGCGAGATCAGCAACCTCCTCCACAACCTCGCCCTCGTCGCGATGACGGCGCAGGTCTGCTTCGTGTACGTCTCGGGCGGCCTGTACAAGGCCGGCGGCGACCCCTGGTCAGGCGGCTACGCGGTGTACAACCCGCTCATGACCGAGCGCTTCGGCACGTGGCCCGTGCTGAGCGAGCTCATCACCGCATGGGGCCCGGCGGTGACGATCGCGAGCTGGGGGTCGATCATCCTGCAGATCGCCTTCCCGTTCATGCTCCTGTCGCGCCCCACCCGCATCCTCGCGCTCTTCGGCATCATGAGCTTCCACATCGGCATCGGCGTGCTGATGGGCCTGCCGTGGTTCTCGCTCGCGATGATCGGCATCGACTTCATCTTCATCCGCGACCGCACATGGCAGCGCGCGCTCGAGATCGTGAAGGGCAGCTTCCGCAGCGACGACGACGCGAAGCGGGAAGCGGCAGCGGAGACCGAGCCCGCATCAGAGGCGGACCCCGTCGTGAGCGACGATCGCGCGGAGCGCGGGCGGCCGGTCGGCGCGGGAGGCGGAGTGCGCGCCCGACGTCGCTAGCGCCGTTATCGATTCGTTACCTGCTGATGATGCGAATCTCTGTACGAATGTCGGGATCCAGAGTAGCATAGAGGCATGGAACGAATGTTCCCCGCGATCGATGAGGATCTGCGGGAGGCCTGCGAGGCACTCGAGCGGGTGTGCGACCGGCTCGAGCCCGGCGGTGCGGCTCCCGGCGAGCTGTCGTCGCTCCTCGCTCGCTTCGGCGAGGTGAAGCGGAGAGCGGATGCGGGGTTCGCGGCGGTCGCTGCGGAGGTCTCGCGGCAGTCCCGGCGAGAGCTCGGCAAGGACGGGTTCGCGCGCCGGCAGGGGTTCTCCTCACCCGCGGCCCTGATCTCGGCGGAGACCGGGGCCGCGACCGCGGAGGCTGCCCGGCTCATCCAGGTCGGCGAGGCGATCGCGCCGCGCGCCAACCTGGTCGGGGAGACCCTTCCCGCGAAGCATCCGCACGTCGCGGCCGCGATGCGGGCGGGCCTGCTCGGGATGGCGTCGGCCGGCGCGATCATCTCGCTGCTCGACCGAGTGGTCGTGCGCGCCGGAACGGCGGCGTGCGAGCGGATGGAGGAGATGCTCGTCGAGCACGCTCACGGCCTCACGAGCGACGCGCTGCGGAAGCTCCTCCTCGAGGCCGAGGCCCGTCTCGATCCCGACGGCGCGGCGCCCCGCGAGGGCGCGGCGCACGCGGCCCGTCGTCTCACGTTCCGCCGCGACCGCGACGGCGGCGTCTCGTTCTCCGGCTGGCTGGATGCGGAGTCCGCCGCACCGGTGCTGACGGCGATCGACTCGTCGGTCACGGGCATCCTGCGTCGCAGAGAGCAGTGCGCCGATGAGGCCATGCGCGACGACCGCTCGGTCGTGCAGATGCAGGCCGACGTGCTGGTCGACCTGGCCCGCCACGGGCTCGGCTGCGAGCAGGTGCCGACGCGGCCCACATCGACCGTCGTGGTGCGGATGGCGCTGGATGACCTCCTGGCCGCGACGGGCGTCCGCCCCCTCGGCGAGGACGCCGCGGAGGTGCGCGTGCCGGGCGAGCCGGACGGGGTCGCGGGGTGCGCGGTCGGATTCGCGACGATCGACGGCGTCGAGCAGCCGGTGACCGCCGGGATGGTGCGGAGGATGGCCGCCGATGCCGACATCATCCCCATGGTGCTCGGCACGGGAAGCGAATGCCTCGACGTGGGCTACCGCTATCGGTCTTTCACTCCCGCGCAGCGGATCGCCCTCGCGGAGCGCGACGGCGGGTGCGCGTTCTGCGGAGCGCCCCCGGGGCACACGGTCGCGCACCACATCCGATGGTGGTCGCAGGGCGGTCGCACGGATCTCGGCAACGGCATCCTCCTGTGCACGCGATGTCACCATCGGATCCACGACGACGGGTGGGAGATCCGGATCGAGGGGGTCGGCCGCGACGGCATCCCGTGGTTCATCCCACCCGCGTGGCTCGATCCGCTGCGCGCGCCGCGCATGGGCGGCCGGGCGCGCTACGCCCTCACCGCCTGAGCGCGGAGGCGGCGGCGGACCACCGTCGTCCGCATCTGTCGCCGACGGACAACGCCGCGGCCGTGCGCCGCCGGGCCGTGCTGTGCGCCCTGGACAAACTCCCGGACGCGTCGTTGTCGAGCGCCTAGCGTGAAAGACATCCTTCCCACCCCGCAGAAGAGGTGTGCCCATGGTCGACACAGTCGTTCGTCCCGCTCAGCCTGGCTCGCGTCCGGTCGCCGCAGAAGCCGACGACGCCCGCATCGACATCCCGGCCGTGACCCGGATGCTCCTCGGCACCTGGGCGGACATCCGGCTCGAGGCGCGCGAGATGATCAAGGACTCGGCGTTCTGGCGCATCGACGGCCTCAGCCACCACGCGCACCGCGAGCGCGTCCTCGAGCAGACGCAGCTGCTGGCGGACGCCGGCGCCGGAGCCCGTGCGTACCCGACCGAGTACGGCGGTCGGAACACGAACGGCGGCAACCTCGCCGGCTTCGAGGAGCTCGTCCTCGCCGACCCGAGCCTGCAGATCAAGTCGGGTGTGCAGTGGGGGCTCTTCGGGAGTGCGGTCCTGCAGCTCGGGACGAAGAAGCACCACGACCGCTGGCTGCGCGACATCATGAGCCTCAAGATCCCCGGCGCATTCGCGATGACCGAGAGCGGGCACGGCTCCGACGTGCAGTCGATCGGGACCACCGCCACCTACGACCCTGAGACGGAGGAGTTCGTCATCCACACGCCGTTCCGCGGCGCCTGGAAGGACTACCTCGGCAACGCGGCCGTGCACGGCAAGGCGGCGACGGTCTTCGCGCAGCTCATCTCGAAGGGCGTCAACTACGGCGTGCACTGCTTCTTCGTGCCGATCCGCGACGACAACGGGGTCTTCCTCCCGGGCGTCGGCGGCGAGGACGACGGCGTCAAGGGCGGCCTCAACGGCGTCGACAACGGGCGCCTGCACTTCGACCACGTCCGCGTGCCGCGCGAGAACCTCCTGAACCGCTACGGCGACGTCGCCCCCGACGGCACGTACTCGAGCCCGATCGCGAGCCCCGGCCGCCGCTTCTTCACGATGCTCGGCGCGCTCGTGCAGGGCCGCGTCTCGCTCGATGGGTCCGCCACCTGGGCGTCGGGCCTCGCGCTCAAGATCGCCGTCACGTACGGCAATCAGCGCCGGCAGTTCGACAGCGGAACGGGCGCCGGCGAGACCGTCCTCCTGGACTACGCCAAGCACCGCCGCCGCCTGCTCCCGCTCCTCGCGACGACCTACGCCCAGGCGTTCGCGCACGACGAGCTGCTCGTGAAGTTCGACGGCGTGTTCGGCGGCACCGCCGACACCGACGAGTCCCGTGAGGACCTTGAGACGCTGGCGGCGGCGCTCAAGCCGCTCTCGACCTGGCACGCGCTCGCGACCATCCAGGAGTGCCGCGAGGCCTGCGGCGGAGCGGGCTACATGGCGGAGAACCGCCTCGTTACCCTCCACCAGGACCTCGACGTCTACGTCACGTTCGAGGGCGACAACAACGTGCTCCTCCAGCTCGTCGGCAAGCGCCTGCTCTCGGACTACGGAAAGCAGTTCACGGGCAAGGACGCACGGGCGCTCGCGGCCTACGCGGTGGGCGAGACAGCCGACAAGATCTTCCACGGCGCGGGCCTGCGCCGGCTGGGGCAGGCGTTCGCCGACCTCGGCTCGACCGCGCGCTCGGTCGAGCTGGGGCTGCGCGCCCACGACCAGCAGGAGCTCCTCACCGATCGCGTCCAGCGGATGACGGCGGATGTCGCGGGCCGCCTGCGTCTCGCGTCTCGCCTCTCGCCCGCACAGGCGGCAGAGCTGTTCAACGAGAACCAGGTCGCCCTCCTCGAGGCCGCCCGCGCCCACGGCGAGCTGCTGCAGTGGGAGGCCTTCACCGATGCCGTGGAGCGCGTGGAGGACGAGGGCACCCGTCAGGTGCTCACGTGGCTCCGCGATCTCTTCGGCCTCGGGCTCATCGAGAAGCACCTCGCGTGGTACCTCCTGAACGGGCGCCTGTCGACGCAGCGCGCGGCGGCCGTGTCGAGCTACATCGACCGTCTCTGCGCGCGGCTCCGCCCGCACGCTCAGGACCTCGTCGACGCGTTCGGCTTCGAGCCGGAGCACGTCCGGGCGCCCATCGCTTCCGGGCAGGAGCAGGCGCGTCAGGAGGAGGCGGCGGCGTACTATGCGGCCCTCCGTGCCAGCGGCGAGGCCCCGGTCAAGGAGAAGAAGCCCGCGCGCTGACCGCCGCCGGTCAGCGCCTGCGGAGCGCGATCACGGTGAGGTCGTCGTCCGGCGTCCCGTGCGCCGCGAGCTCGACGACCGCCTCGACGGCCTCGGGCGCCGAACGCGCCGACGACACCCGGCGCCACACGGGCGCGAGGTCGTCGAGCCCGCCGCCGACCGCATCGAGCACGCCGTCGCTCACGACGAGCAGGGTCTCGCCGGGTGCCAGGCGCTCGGCGCCCGCCTCGCGCTGCTCCTCTGGCGCGATGCCGAGGGGCAGGCCGCCCGCGGGGAGGCGCCGGACGTCGCCCTCCGGCGGGACGATCGCCGCGAGCCCGTGGCCCGCGTCGGCGTAGGCGATCTCTCCGGTCGATGCGCGCACGAACGCGCGGAAGGCCGTCACGAAGGCACCCGCATTCGCGAGGTCGGCGTCCATGCGGCGCTCGGTCTCGACGAGCGGCCGCACGACCTCGCCGTCGGCGCTGTGGGCGCGCAGGAGCGAGCGGGTGGTCGCCGCGAGGATCGCCGCGCCCATGCCCTTGCCCATGACGTCCGCGAGCGTGATGACGGCGCCGTCCTCGACCTCGTGCCAGTCGTAGAAGTCGCCGCCCACCGAGCCGGCCGGCACGAAGCGCGCAGCGAGGCTGTAGCCGGGCAGCCGCGGCTGAGCGACCGGCAGGAGGGCCGCCTGCACCTGCGCGGCGCGCTCGAGCTCGGCGCGCTCGAGCGTGACGTCGCGGAGGACGGTGACGACGCCGCCTCCCGCGCGAGCGGGCAGCCGGGCCGTCGTGAACGCGACGGTGCGCTCGTCGGCGACCGGCGGCCGCACGAGAAGCGGCAGGTCCTTGACGTCCTCGCCCGCGAGCGAGCGGCGGAAGGGGAGCTCGTGGTCGGGCAGTGGGCTGCCGTCCAGATGACGGAGCCCCGCGAGGTCATCCGCGGCGGCCGTGCCTTCCGCGGGCTCTGCGTCGTCGCCGGTCAGGAGGCGCCGTGCCGCGGGATTGCGGACGACGATGCGGCCGTCGCGGTCGACGACCCGCACGCCCTCCGTCATCGTGTCGACGATCGTGCGCAGCAGCTCGGCCTGCGTCTGCGCGCCGTCGCGCGCCTCGCGCAGCGCCGTGGCGAGCGCGTGCCGGTCGTCCCTGTCGAGTGCGAGCGCGAGTCCGATCGTGCACACGAGCACGGTGTAGAGCTGGGCGACCGCGATCTGCGTCGTCGCGTCGTCGAGCCCGAGGAAGGGGCCGATGCCGCCGGCGGTGAGGGCGATCGCGACGACGGCGACGAGCGCCCCGTGTCCGATGACGAACCGCGCCGGAAGGCGCACGCCCGCCCAGCAGGCCAGCGTGAGCAGAGGGAAGACGACGGTCGGCTCGGCGAAACCCGCGAACCAGGCGGCGTGCACCGCGGGGGAGAGCACGAGCACCGCGAACCACTCGGGCGGGCGCGAGGCGAGGCCGCCACCGAGGTCGGACAGCCGGAGCACGGGGAGCCCCGCGCGCCGACGGCGCACGCTGTCGCCCACCATGAAGCCGAGGGGCACGAGCACGACGATGCTGCCGAGATTGCGCGCGCACCACAGGAGGACGACGTTCCACTGCCATCCGGTGCCCGAGAGGAGTCCGTCGACCTGGATGAGCGGCGACGAGATGAGCGGGCCGGCCACGGCCGCGAGCAGGAACCACCACAGCTCGCGGCGGTCGAGAAGGCGACCGGCGCGGCTGAACCAGACGCGCGGGCAGTGCCGCGCCAGCACCGCGCGGCACACGACGGCCTGCACGACGGCCGCGAGCCCGCCGAACACGCTCTGCAGCGGGGTGCCTCCGGTCGCCGAGACGACCGCCCACGTGAGGACCCCCATGAGCGCGAGGTCCACGGCGATCCACGGACGCCGCGCTCGCGCGACCATCCACAGCACCGAGACGCCGGCGGCCGGCCACACCATGCTGATCCCGCTGTCCGGCAGCACCGTCAGGCGCCCCGCGACCGCGGCGAGGGCGTACGCGAGGGCGAACCCCGCGAGCAGCGACGCCTCCGAGACGACCGTCACGGCCATCCGCGCGGGGCGGTTCGCGGTCATGGCGCTGTCCTCACTCCGGGGTGTCGGGGGCGGGCGCGGTGGCTGCGAGGGCCTCGAGGAAGCGGATGACGACCTCGCGCTCGTCGGGTGCGAGGGCCGCGGCGACGTCGAACCTCCGTGCATGCGTGCGACCGACGCTCGCCCGTGCGGACGCCCGCGTCTCCTCGGTCACCTCGATCGCCAGGCTCCTGCGATCGTGGGGGTGGGGGAGGCGCCGGATGTGGTCGCCGGCCGCGAGACGATCGAGGAGCTTGGTGGTCGACGCGGTCGAGATGCCCAGGTGGGCCGCGATCGAGCTCGGCGTCACGACCGCGCCGTGGCGCTGCGACGCGATGATGTAGCGCAGGGCGCGCATGTCGGTCTCGCCGAGCTTCATGTAGCGGCGCGAGGCCTCGCTCATGGCGCGCTCGGCGTTCCGCCAGGTCTGCAGCGCCTCGAGCACGCGCACGACCTGAGCGAGCTCGTCGTCCGTGAGGTGCGCCCGCTGGACGAGCTCCTCGTCGGGATCGATCACCCGGGGATCGAGCATCGAGAACCGCTCGTCGCGGGGTGCGTGGTCTTCTGGCACAGCGTGAGCTTACCCTCCGTCGGAAAATCAGCTATGTTGATTGCTAGCTTAGCTAATAACACGGCGGGAGAGGCGATGCGCACGATGACGGGTCACGACGAGCGGGTGGTGCTCCTCGACGAGGACGGCCGTCCCACGGGCGTCGCCGACAAGGCGAGCGTGCACGGGGCGAGCACGCCCCTCCATCTCGCGTTCTCCTGCCACGTGAGCGATGATGCGGGGCGCATCCTGCTGACCCGCCGCGCCCTGTCCAAGCGCACGTGGCCGGGGGTCTGGACCAATGCCTTCTGCGGTCATCCGGCCCCCTTCGAGCCGATCCCGGACGCGGTCGAGCGACGCGCCCGCGAGGAGCTCGGTCTCGCGCTGCGCGCGCTCCGGCTCGCCCTGCCCGACTTCCGATACCGCGCGGTCGACGCCTCCGGGATGGTCGAGAACGAGATCTGCCCCGTCTACCTCGCGATCGCCGACGGCGAGCTCTCGCTGCGCCCCGACGAGGTGGTCGAGGCCCGATGGGTCGACCCCGCCGACCTCGACGCCGCGCTCGCCGCGGCGCCATGGGCGTTCAGCCCGTGGATCCTCCGACAGCGGCAGGAGCTCGTGCGGGCGGTCGCCGCGGCGAGGACGCCGTGATGTCCGCCGTGCGCAGCGCGCCCGAGCGGGTGGACGACGTGCTCGACGCCTTTCTCGCCGAGAGGGTCGAGCGCGCGGCGAGCCTGGGGGCGCCCTACGCCCGCCTCTGGCGGCGGCTCGCCGACGCGTCGCGCGGCGGGAAGCGCCTGCGCCCGCGGCTCGTGCTCGCCGCGCACGACGGTCTCGGCGGGACGGACGACTCCTCGGCGCGAACGGCCGCCGCCGCGATCGAGCTCCTGCACACCGCCCTGCTCCTCCATGACGACGTCCTGGACGGCGATCTCGTCCGACGTGGCCGTCCGAATCTCGCGGGCGCGTTCGCGGCCGAGGCCATCGAGAGCGGCCTCGGGTCCGACGCGGCGACGTCCTGGGCTGCCGCGTCCGGCGTTCTCGCGGGCGACCTGCTCCTCAGCGCGGTGCACGCGCTCGTCTCCCGCATGGAATCGCCGGCGCGCGCCGCCGTGCACGAGATCGTCGACGAGAGCCTCTTCCTCACGGCGGCCGGCGAGCATGCCGACGTCGGCTTCAGCCTCGGCGCCGTGCCCGCGGACACCGCTGGGATCGTGCGCATGATGGAGCAGAAGACCGCGAGCTACTCCTTCGCCGCGCCGCTGCGCGTCGGCGCGGTCCTCGCCGGCGCCGGGCCGCTCGTCGACGCGGCGCTGCAGCGGATCGGCACGCAGCTCGGCTTCGTCTACCAGCTGCGAGACGACGTCCTCGGCGTCTTCGGCACGGAGGTACGCACCGGCAAGACCGCTCTCGGCGACCTGCGCGAGGGCAAGCGCACCCTGCTCGTGGCCTTCGCCGAGCCGCATGCGGCGTGGCGCGAGGTCGCGCATCTCTTCGGACGGCGCTCCCTCGAGGAGGACGACGCCGCTCTGCTGCGCGACGCGATCCGCGCGAGCGGAGCGGCGGACGAGATCGAGCGGCTCATCGCGGAGCAGAGCGCGGCGACGCGCGGCGAGATCGCTGACGCGCCGATCCCCGACGGGCTGCGGGCGGAGCTGGATGCGCTCGTCGGGCCCTGTGCGGAGCGCGACGCATGACCGCCTTGGACCTCTACACCCGAACGGCGCGCGCGGCGTCGTCCCGCGTGCTTCCCGCCTATTCGTCCTCGTTCGGGCTGGCGAGCCGCCTGCTGCCCCCTCGCGTCCGCGCCCACATCGCCGACGTCTACGCGCTCGTGCGCGTCGCCGACGAGATCGTCGACGGCCCCGCGAGCGAGGCGGGTCTCGGCGACGCTGCGCGGCGAGCCGCCCTGGATGAGCTCGAGGGCGAGACCCTGCGGGCGCTCTCGTGCGGGTTCAGCGCGAACCTCGTCGTGCATGCCTTCGCCGACACCGCGCGGCGCACGGGCATCCCCGAGACCCTCGTTCGCCCCTTCTTCGCGTCGATGCGGATGGACGCCGACGGCGCCGAGATCCGCGACGAGGCGACGTATCGCGCCTACATCCACGGCTCTGCGGAGGTCGTCGGGTCGATGTGCCTGCGCGCGTTCGCCCAGGAGGACCCCGCGCTCCTCATCGACGACGAGCTCGAGGAGGGCGCGCGGCGCCTCGGCGCGGCCTTCCAGAAGGTGAACTTCCTGCGCGATCTGGCGGATGACCGCGAGCGGCTCGGCCGCTCGTACTTCCCGGGGGTTGACCCGTGCACCCTGTCGGAGGACGACAAGCTCCGCATCGTCTCCGATGTCGACTCCGACCTCGCCGTCGCGTCGTCGGCTCTGACGCGGCTGCCGCGGAGGTCCCGACGGGCGACCGCCGCGGCGGCTGGCCTCTTCTCCCGTCTCAACGATGCCCTTCGCGCGACGCCTGCGCGCGAGCTCCTCGAGCGGCGGGTCTCGCTGCCGCGCCGCGCGAAGGCCGCCGTGCTCGTGCGGGCAGCGCTGGACCGCCCGACGGCGGTGCGCGCATGAGCGCGCGCACGGTCGTCGTCATCGGCGGCGGCATCTCGGGCCTCGCGACCGCCGCCCTGCTCGCGGCGGAGGGCGACGACGTCACCCTCATCGAGGCCCGCGAGGAACTCGGCGGTCGCGCGGGCCGGCGCTGCGTCGACGGATTCACGTTCGACACGGGCCCCTCGTGGTACCTCATGCCCGAGGTGTTCGACCACTTCTTCCGCCTCCTCGGCACCACGGCTGCGGAGCAGCTCGACCTCGTGCCGCTCGACCCCGCCTACCGCGTGTGGTTCGAGGGCGACGAGGTGCCGTTCGACCTGCCGGCGCACGGTGCGCGGGAGGCGCTGCGGGCGCTCGATCCCGGCGCTGCGTCGCGGATCGACGCCTACCTCGCCTCGGCTGCGGAGACCTACGAGCTCGCCACGGAGCGGTTCCTGTACAGCACGTTCGCGTCGCTCCGCCCCCTGCTCGACGCCCGCACGCTCCGGCGGCTGCCGCGTCTCGCTCGCCTTCTGGCCGAGCCGCTCGACCGCCTCATCGCGCGGCACGCCGACGACCGCAGGGCGCGCCAGGTGCTCGGCTACCCGGCCGTCTTCCTCGGGACCTCGCCGTCGCGCGCACCGGGCATGTACCACCTCATGAGCCATCTCGACGTGGGGCAGGGCGTGCTCTATCCGCGCGGGGGATTCGGGACGGTGATCGACGCGATCGCGGCGCTCGCCCGCGACCGCGGCGCGCGCCTGCACACCGGATGGCGCGCCACCGGCATCGAGGTCGCGGCCGGCGCGGTGCGCGCGGTCGAGGCGGAGCGCGCGGACGGCTCTCGCACGCGCCTCGTCGCCGACGTGGTCGTCTCGAGCGCCGACCTGCGGGTCACCGAGAGCCTGCTGCCCTCGCAGCACCGCTCGCGCACCGAGGCCTGGTGGGACCGCCGCGACCCGGGCCCCGGGGCGGTGCTGGCCCTGCTCGGCGTGCGCGGCGAGCTGCCGCAGCTCGCGCACCACTCCCTCTTCTTCACGCGCGACTGGGACGCCGGATTCGACGCGATCTACGGCCCCGCGCGTCGCATCCCCGATCCCGCATCCCTGTACGTGTGCCGCCCGAGCGCGACCGACGACACGGTGGCGCCGGCCGGCCACGAGAACCTCTTCGTGCTCGTGCCGGTGCCGGCCGACCCCGGGATCGGATCGGGCGGGGCGGATGGCGCGGGCGACGTCGACGTGGAGCGCACGGTGGATGCGGCGATCGACCAGATCGCCACATGGGCACGGGTGCCCGACCTGCGCGAGCGGATCGTCGTGCGGCACACGATCGGGCCAGCGGACTTCGAGCGCGAGTTCGGCGCCTGGCGCGGGGGAGCGCTCGGCCCCGCGCACACGCTCCGGCAGAGCGCGCTCCTGCGCGGCTTGAACGCATCGGCCCGCGTCGGCGGCCTCCTCTACGCGGGGGCGACGACGATCCCCGGCATCGGGCTGCCGATGTGCCTCATCAGCGCGGAGCTCGTCGTGAAGCGCCTGCGCGGCGATGTCTCCGCGGGCCCGCTGCCGGAGCCGCTGTGAGCCTCGTCTACCTCGGATGCCTCCTGCTCGCGCTCTCGTGCGTGCTGGCGGTCGACCGGCGCTTCCGGCTGTTCCTGTGGCGCGCTCCCGCGCACGCGGTGCTCGTGCTCGCCACCGGACTCGTCTTCCTCCTCGCGTGGGATGCCGCCGGCATCGCCCTCGGCATCTTCTTCCGCGCCGAGACCGCGGTCATGACCGGCCTCGTGATCGCGCCCGAGCTGCCCGTCGAGGAGCCCGTGTTCCTCCTCTTCCTCTGCGAGCTCACGATGGTGCTGTTCTGCGGGGCCGATCGTCTTCTGGCCGCTCGCGACAGGGGGCGGCCATGACCTACGTCGTCCTGTGCGCGGCGTTCCTCGCCGTCGCCGTGGCCGCCGCCGTGGCCCTGTCCGCGCGGCGCCGCCCGCGGCTGAGCGCGGTCGCGCTCGCCGCCGCCGCGCTCGTCGTGCTCACCGCGGTCTTCGACAGCGTCATGATCGCGGTCGGTCTGTTCGCGTACGACGACGAGCGGATCTCCGGCCTGCGGATCGGCCTCGCGCCGCTCGAGGACTTCGCCTACCCGCTGGCGGCGGTCGTCCTGCTGCCCGCGCTGTGGGTCGCCCTGAGGAGGCGTCGAGATGATCCGTGACCTGCTGGTCGCATCGCGGCCCCTCAGCTGGATCAACACGGCCTTCCCCTTCGCCGCCGCGTACCTCCTGACCGCGCGCGAGGTCGACCCCGCTCTGATCGTGGGCACCGTGTTCTTCCTCATCCCCTACAACCTCGCCATGTACGGCGTGAACGACGTGTTCGACTACGCGTCCGATCTCGCCAATCCCCGCAAGGGCGGCGTGGAGGGCGCCCTGCTCGCCCCGGCCGCGCACCGCGTCGTGCTCGTCGCCGCCGCGGTGTCGTGCCTGCCGTTCGCGGTCGCCCTCGTCCTCCTCGGTGGGCCGGTGTCGTGGGGCGTCCTGGCTGTGAGTCTCTTCGCGGTCGTCGCCTACTCCGCGCCGCCCTTCCGGTTCAAGGAGGTGCCGTTCCTCGACTCGCTCACCTCGAGCGTGCACTTCGCGAGCCCCGCCCTCTACGGGATCGTGCTCGCGGGGGCCGCACCCGATCGCGGAGCGCTCCTCGTGCTCGCGGCATTCCTGCTGTGGGGCGTGGCCAGTCACGCGTTCGGCGCCGTGCAGGACGTCGTGCCCGACCGAGAGGGCGGGATCGCGTCGATCGCGACGGTCCTCGGCGCGGCCCGCACGGTGCGCTTCGCGCTCGCCGCGTGGATCGCCGCGGCCCTGCTCGTGCTCGCCGCCGGCGGCACGGCGGCCTGGGCCGCTCCGCTCGCGCTCCCCTATCTCGCGACCGCCGCTCCGTACGCGCGCGTGTCCGACGCCGACTCCGCGTGCGCGAATCGCGGCTGGCGGCGCTTCCTCTGGATCAACTACGCCGTCGGCTTCGCGGTGACGATGCTCCTCATCGTCTTCGCCCTGCAGACGGCCTGAACCCGACCATCCCCCGAACGACAGGAGCACGCCATGACCACGGCATCCGTCCCCTTCGCCTCGCCCGCCGCGCGCGACGGCGCCCCGTACGCGACCGTCCCGCAGCGCTACGACGCGATCCTCCTCGCGGGGTTCGGCGGCCCCGAGGGGCAGGACGACGTCATCCCCTTCCTGCGCAACGTCACGCGGGGCCGCGGGATCCCCGACGAGCGCCTCGAGGAGGTCGCGCACCACTATCGCCACTTCGGCGGCGTGAGCCCGATCAACGCCCAGAACCGCGCGCTCAAGGCCGCGTTGGAGGCCGAGATCGCCCGGCGGGGCCTCGACCTGCCGGTGTACTGGGGCAACCGCAACTGGGCGCCGTACCTCTCCGAGGCCGTGCAGGAGGCCGCCGACGACGGGCGCACGCGCCTCCTCGCGGTCGCGACGAGCGCCTACAGCTCGTACTCGAGCTGCCGTCAGTACCGCGAGGACTTCGCGCGCGCCCTCGACGAGACCGCGCTGGGGAGCGTCGTCGAGATCGACAAGGTGCGGCAGTTCTTCGACCATCCGGGGTTCGTCGAGGCGTTCGTCGACGGGGTCGTCGACGCGATCCGGGGCTTCCTCGCCGACCGGCTCCGGGCGCGCGTCCTCTTCACGACCCACAGCATCCCGGTCGACGATGCGCGGCGATCCGGCCCTCGCGACCTCGATCTCGGGCCGGGCGGCGCCTACGAGGCACAGCACCGCGCGGTCGCCGCGGCGGTCATGGAGCGGGTCGCCGCGATCGTCCCCGAGGCGGCCGATGTCCCGTGGGAGCTCGTCTACCAGTCGCGGTCGGGCCCGGCCGCGCAGCCGTGGCTCGAGCCCGACATCTGCGACCGGATCGCCGAGCTGCCCGCGGAGGGGGTCGACGCCGTCGCGATCGTCCCGGTCGGGTTCCTCAGCGACCACATGGAGGTCATGTGGGATCTCGACGAGGAGGCGCTGCAGGCGGCGGCCGACGCCGGCCTCCGCGCGGTGCGCACGCCGACGCCGGGCGCCGACCCGCGGTTCGTTGCCGGCGTCGTGGACCTCGTGGAGGAGCGGATGGCCGCCACGCCGCGCGAGGAGCGGCCGGCTGCGACGCCGCTCGGCCCGTGGTTCGACGTCTGCCGCCCGGGGTGCTGCGAGAACGTGCGCGCGGGGTTCCGCCCGGCCGCCGCGGGCATCGCGCCCTGAGGCGTGGGCACCTGTGCCCATGCGCTCGCATGGGCGGATCAGGGGGCACAGGTATCCTGGAAGTCCGTGACCGCGCGCCGCCACGCTCCCTTCGACGCGCGGCGAGGCGAGGACCAGGGGGAGGCCGACCGCGGATGAAGGCATGGACCCGTCTGCGCGCACGCCGCAAGACCCTCATCGGCACGGCCGTCGTCACGGCTGCGACGGTCGCGATCGGCACCATGGCGTTCGCCTACGACGGCAACCCGACGACCGAGGTCGACCTGCACGACGGGAGCGTGTGGATCACGCGCTCGTCCAGCCTCCTCGTGGGCCACTTCAACCACGAGTCGCGCCTCCTCGACGGGAGCCTGCGGACGACGAGCGAGCGCTACGACATCCGGCAGGACGGCGGCAACGTCCTCGTCGTCGACGAGGCGGATGCGGCCGTCGCCGTCGTGAACCCCTCGACCGTCTCCCTCGGCGATCGCGTCGAGCTCCCCGGCAACGCGCGGGTCGAGCTCGGCGGCGACACGGTCGCGATCCTCGACCCGGAGTCGGGCGACCTCTTCGTCGCGCCGGTCGCGGCCCTCGGCGGGTTCGACCCGGCGGAGGCCGAGCCGGTGGCCGAGCTCGGCGAGGGAGCAGCGGTCACGGTCGGGCTCGATGGCACCGTGCACGCGGTCTCGCCGAAGAAGGGCATCGTGACGGTCCCCGTCACGGCGGAGGGCGAGCCCGGCGAGCCCGAGGCGCGGGAGCTGGACCTCGAGAAGGGCGCCGAGCTCTCGATCACGTCGGTCGGCGACCGGGCGGTCGTGCTCGACCGGTCGACGGGCGTCGTGCACCTCGACGACGGCACCGAGATCGAGGTCCCGGGAGGGAAGGACGCGGCGCTCGCCCTCGACGCCGCCGCGGCGTCGAGCGTCACGGCCGCGACCGCCTCCGAGCTCGTCACGATCCCTCTCGACGGCTCCGAGATCGTCTCCGCCCCGAGCGGCGCGGGCCCCGGCGACCCGGTCGAGCCCGTCGTCCTCGGCGGATGCGCGTACGCGGCCTGGGCGGGCGCCGGCCACTTCCTGCGGGACTGCGCGGGCGACGCGCACGACCTCGCCACCGCGGTGCAGGACTACGACTCCGATGGCGAGCTCGTCTTCCGCGTGAACCGCGACGTCGTCATGCTCAACGACTCCGTCAGCGGCGCGGCATGGCTCGCGAGCGACTCGATGCTCCGCGTCGACAACTGGGACGAGCTCACCCCGCCCGACGACGGCGACGAGGAGCAGGAGGAGGAGACCACCGAGGAGACGCTCGAGACGACGCTGCCCGAGCGGAGCGAGGAGAACACCGTCCCGATCGCGGCGGACGACCGGTTCGGCGTCCGCGCGGGGCGCACCACGATCATCCCCGTGCTCGACAACGACTCCGATCCCGACGGCGACGTCCTCACCGTCTCCCTGCCCGACGGGAGCCCCGACTTCGCGGACGTCCAGCTCATCCACAACGGGACGTCGCTGCAGGTCGCGGTGCCCGAGGGGCGCACGGGCTCGGGCAGCTTCACGTACCAGGTCGACGACGGCCGCGAAGGGCGGGACCGCGCGACCGTGCGCATCGACGTGCATCCGGAATCGCAGAATGCGGGGCCGGAGCAGACGCGCACGCCGACCGTCGCGGTCGAGACCGGCGGCACGGTCACCTACGACGTCATGCCCGACTGGCGCGACGACGACGGCGACGACACCTACCTCGTCGACGTCTTCCCCGCCGAGGGCGACGAGGCGGACTTCACCTCGGATGGGCGCATCACCTACCGTGCGATCTCCGGCGCACAGGGGCCGCTCGAGGTCGAGGTGGTCGTCTCGGACGGGAGGCTCGCGCAATCGGGCACGCTCAAGCTCGACGTGCGGCCGGCCGGCTCCGCCCCGCCCGTGACGAACGCCGACCACGTCGTCGTGCGGCTGGGGCAGCAGGCGACCGTCTCCCCGCTCGCGAACGACATCTCCGCGAGCATCGACCCGCTGCGGCTGACGCGCGTCGACGAGGAGGAGGGGCTCATCATCACCCCCGACTTCTCCGACAAGACCTTCACCGTGGAGGGGACGCGCGTGGGCACGACATACGTGCAGTACCTCGCGGCATCGGGGGCTGACGGCGTGCCGGGCCTCGTCCGGGTCGACGTCGTCGCCGACGAGGGAAGCGATCTGCCGCCCGTCGCGGTGCGCGATCTCGCCCTCCTCCCGGCGGGCGGCGAGGTGCTCGCCGGCGTGCTCGACAACGACTCCGACCCCGCCGGCGGCGTCCTCGTCGTGCAGTCCGTGTCGGTGCCCGACGACGCGGGCATCTCCGTCTCGGTCCTCGGCCACGAGACGCTCCGCATCGCGGACCGCGCCCAGCTCGCGGAGCAGACCACGGTGACGTACCGGCTGTCGAACGGGAAGGAGAGCGTCGAGGGCGAGGTCGTGATCATCCCCGTCCCTGCCGACGAGAAGCTCCGGCCTCCCGTCGCGAACGACGACGAGGTGGTCGTCCGCGCGAACGATCTCGTCACCATCCCGGTCCTCGACAACGACTACCACCCGAACGACGACGAGATCCACGTCGCCCCCGAGCTCGTGGAGGCGCCGTCGGCCGAGGCCGGGCAGATGTTCGTGTCGGAGGACACCGTGCGCTTCCGCGCGAGCGATGTCGCTCAGACGGTATACGCGACCTACGACGTCGTCGACTCGACCGGGCAGAAGGACGCCGGCCTCATCACGATCCAGGTGCTGCCCGTCGACGCCGAGACGAACGCGCCGCCGAACCCGCCCGACGTGACCGTGCGCGCCCTCGCCGGCGAGACCGCGAACATCCCGATCCCGCTGAACGGCATCGATCCCGACGGAGACTCGGTCGAGCTCGTCGAGCCCGCGTCCGCCGCGAAGAGGGGGACGATCGACGAGGTCGCGGTCGACCATCTCGTCTACCGCGCCTACGACGACGCCGCGGGGCTCGACACCTTCACGTATCGCGTGCGCGACGCGCTCGGCGCCGAGGCGATCGGGACCATCCGCGTGGGCGTGGCGCCCGCGGAGTCCGCGAACCAGGCGCCGTACGCCGTGACCGACTCGCTCCACGTGCGTCCGGGGCGCGTCGTCGCCGTCCCCGTCCTCGCCAACGACTCCGATCCCGAGGGCAAGCAGCTGCTCGTCGTCCCCGACGGGCTCGTGGTCCCCGACGTCGACGGGCTCGAGGCGGAGACCCTGCCCGGCCTCGTCGAGATCACGGCGCCCGGCCGCGAGATGGAGACCTCGGTCCAGTACACGATCGAGGACGAGCACGGCGCACGCGCGCAGGGCGTGATCCAGGTGACCGTCGACGACGAGGTGCCGCTGCAGGCTCCCGTCGCGAAGGACGCCCATGTGCTCCCGGCCGACATCCAGGACGACTTCACCGCCGACGTCGATCTGCGCGAGCGGCTCTCGGATCCCGACGGCACGCCGAGCACCCTCGAGCTGACGGCGGACGGCGGCGAGCTCGTCGACCCCGAGGCCGGCGTTCTCCGGGTGTCGATCGGAGAGGAGCGGCAGCTCATCCCCTTCACCGCGACCGACGAGGACGGCCTGACCGCGACGGCGTATGTTCACGTCCCCGCGAGAGCCGACCTCCGCCCCGTCCGCACGAGCACCGAGCCCGTCGTCGTCCAGAGCGGCGAGACGGTCGAGATCGCCCTCGCGGATCACGTGCGCTCGGCGACCGGCGACCCGGTGGTCATCACCGAGGCGGCGAAGGTGCAGGCGGGCAACAGCGACGGCTCGCCGCTCGTGCGCGACCAGCAGACCCTCGTCTACACCTCGGCGTACCGCTGGTCGGGCGATGACGCCATCACGTTCGAGGTCACCGACGGGACGTCGCCGGACGACCCCAGCGGCACGAAGGCGACGCTGTCCATCCCGATCCACGTGCTCCCACCCGAGAACGAGCCGCCCGAGTTCGTCGACAGCGAGCTGACGGTGGGGGCCGGCGACGGCCCCGCCACGCTCGACCTCGCGCCGCTCGCGAGCGACATCGACGAGGACGACCTGACCTTCGCGGTCGCCGCCACCGCCGACGCCGGCGACATCGCCGTCTCGATCGACGGCACCGTCCTCACCGCGGAGGCCCAGCCCGACAGCGCGGGCACGGAGCGCACCGTCAGCGTGACCGTGTCGGACGGCGTCAACGAGCCCGTCCGCGGCGAGGTGCGCGTGGCCGTGACGGCATCGAGCAAGCCGCTGCCGGTCGCGAACGACGACGTCTTCGACGCATGGAACCAGGGCGAGACGCTCACGGTGCCCGTCCTGGACAACGACGTGAACCCGTTCCCCGAGACCCCGCTCGAGCTGCTCTCGGCGACCCTCGAGACCGGCGAGGCCGAGGTCGCGGCCGAGGGCGACCAGGTCGTCGTGACGCCGGCGGCGGACTTCCACGGGACCGTCGTCGTCCGCTACCGCATCGCCGACGCCACGGGGGATCAGTCGCGGATGGTCGAGGGCCGCGTGCGCGTCACCGTGCGCGGCGTGCCCGATGCGCCCGGCAAGCCCACGGTCTCGAGCGTGCAGGACCGCAAGGTCGCGCTCAGCTGGACGCCGCCGTCGGACAACGGCGCGACGATCGCCGAGTACGTCGTCACGAGCGTCGCGGGCGATTACGAGAAGCGCTGCGCCGCGACGACGTGCACGCTCGACGGGCTCACGAACAACGTCGAGTACCGATTCACGGTCGTCGCCGTGAACGAGGTCGGCGCATCCGAGCCCTCGCTGCCCAGCCAGCCCGCCCGCCCCGATGCGCGCCCCGATCAGCCGCAGGCTCCCAAGCTGCCGTCGTTCGGCGATCGCGCCCTCGGGGTCACCTGGGAGACGCCGGAGACCCCCGGCTCGCCGGTCTCGAGCTTCACGCTCGAGATCTCGCCCGCGCCGCCCAACGGGATCTCGCAGAAGACCGGCGTCACGGGCAACAAGATCACCTGGGAGGGCCTCGAGAACGGCACCGCCTACCGGGTGCGGGTGCGCGCGCACAACCAGGCGCCCGACCCGTCGAGCTGGAGCGCCTGGTCGGCGGCCAACATCCCGGCGGCCCCTCCGGCCGTCCCCGCGCAGCCGTCCGCGCAGATGGCGGCGCCGGTCGGCGATCAGGCGCAGATGACCGTCTCCTGGACGAAGCCGGCGACGAACGGCGACGAGATCGACGCCTACCAGCTGCAGGTGCTCCGGGGCGGCGAGCTCGTGCGCACGGTGGACGTCCCCGGCGACCAGACGACGCAGAACGTGACGCTCGACACGTCCGAGACGGACTACCGCTTCCGCGTGCAGGCGAAGAACAAGGCCGGCTGGAGCGGCTGGAGCACGGAGTCCGAGCCGCGACGGGCGTACACCGCGCCCGATGCGCCCACGAACGTGAAGGCCGCGCCCCACGACAACAGCATCTCCGTGAGCTGGACGCCGGCCGCGCGCAACGGCATCAAGGAGAGCGAGATCAGCTGGCAATACTCGCTCAACGGCGGCGCATGGAGCAGCCAGTGGTCGGGTGCCGCGGATCCGGCTGGATCGACGATCGCCCAGGGCATCTCGAACGGCGCGTCGTACACCGTCAGCATCCGCGCGGTCTACGCGGCCACCCTGGGCACCGGCAACGGCACCGTGGCGAGCCAGGGCTCGGCGCCGTCGAACGCCGTCGTCCCGTTCGGACCCGTCCGGAACCCCACGGTCGACGCCCAGCGCACGGGCGACGGTCTGGAGATCACCTACTCGTGGGCCGCACCGCAGCCGAACGGGCGCGACGTCGCGATGCAGATCCGCATCGACGGCGGCGAGTGGCAGAGCGTCGACGACACCGGCTCGAAGAGCGCCCGGTACGGCTACTCGACGACGCACACGATCGAAGCCCGCGCGACGGACACCGAGGGACAGCAGAGCGCGATCGTCTCAGCGCAGGCGACCACCGTGCCCGAGGCGAAGGCGTGGACGACGCAGGGGCCTGACCGCAGCGCCAAGGACGAGAAGAACTGCGACACGGACAACTGCGAGTACCTCGTCCTCAACACGGAGAACTTCCCCGAGGGCGACTACCGCGCGACCTGCAACGACGCCGACGGCGCGTTCCGCGACGTGGGCGTCATCCACATCCCCGCCAACGGCTCCATCTACGTCGGGAAGAACCCGCACTGCTACTTCGGTACGCCCGGCGACACGGTCTACGTCCACATCGAGGGCTGGGGCAACGCGCAGTCCGTCGTCTGGCGCTGACCGCCCACCTGAGAAGAGAGAACACGCATGACGATGACGCCCGAGCAGGCATCCTGGTTCGAGGGGACCTTCGCGCGCCTCGTCGACAACGTCGACCGCGCCCTCATGGGCAAGCGCGACGTCGTCGGGCTCGTGCTCTCGGCGATGCTCGCCGAGGGCCACGTGCTGCTCGAGGACGCACCCGGAACCGGCAAGACGAGCCTCGCGAAGGCGCTCGCGGCGACCGTGCAGGGCACCTCGAACCGCATCCAGTTCACCCCCGACCTCCTGCCGAGCGACGTCACCGGCGTGACGATCTACGACCAGCAGAGCCACCGCTTCGAGTTCCACCGCGGGCCCGTGTTCGCGTCGATCGTGCTCGCGGACGAGATCAACCGCGCCTCTCCCAAGACGCAGTCCGCGCTCCTCGAGGTCATGGAGGAGTCGCGCGTCACGGTCGACGGCGTCGCGCACGACGTGGGCCGCCCCTTCCTCGTGATCGCGACGCAGAACCCCATCGAGCAGGCGGGCACGTACAAGCTGCCCGAGGCGCAGCTCGACCGCTTCCTCATCAAGACCTCGATCGGGTACCCGACGGTCGAGGTGACCGAGCGCATCCTCGCGGGCTCCGCCGACCGCAACCCCTCCGCGGGGCTCACCCCGATCATCACGACGGGCGCCGTGGCCGACATGGCCGACCTCGCGGCGACCGCGCACGTCGAGCCCAGCGTGCTGCGCTACGCCGCCGAGCTCGCGGAGGCGACCAGGGACGACTCCGACACGATGCTCGGCGTCTCGGTGCGCGGCGCCATCGCGATGGTGCGCCTCGCCAAGGTGCGTGCGGCGTCGCTCGGGCGCCACTACGTCCTCCCCGACGACATCAAGGCGCTCACCGGCCCGGTCTGGACCCACCGCCTCGTGCTCGACCCGGAGGCGGAGTTCTCGGGCGCGACCGCGGAGCGCGTGATCGCACGCGTCGTGTCGCAGGTGCCGGCGCCGCAGGTGCGATGAGCACGGAGGCGCCCGAGGCGGTCGAGGCCGAGCAGGCGGAGGAGCGGGCAGGCTGGGCCGCGGTCCTCCGCTACGTCCTCGCGCGCGGATGGCGCGGCGTCCGCGTCGTCGCGGCCGTCGTCCGTCCGCTCGGCTGGGTCCTCCTCGTCGCCGCCGTCGCGCTGTGGGTCGTCGGCATCGCCTTCGGGTGGGTCGAGGTGCGCGCGATCGCCGCCATCCTCACCGCGACCCTCGTGCTCTGCGCGGGCTTCCTCTTCGGGCGCACGTCGTACGACGTCGAGCTCGACCTCACGCGCACGCGCGTCGTCGTCGGCGAGCGCGCAGTCGGCGCGCTCCGGCTCGCGAACACCGGCAGCCGCGCCATCCTCCCCTCCCGGATCGTCCTGCCGGTCGGATCGGGGCGCGGTGTCTTCGGCATCCCGCAGCTCGCGCCGGAGGAGTCGATCGAGGAGCTGTTCGCGATCCCGACCCAGCGCCGCGCCGTGCTGCCGGTCGGGCCCGTGAGCATCGTGCGGGGAGACCCGCTCGGGCTGTACGAGCGGATCGACCGCCGCGACGAGCCCGTCGACCTGTACGTCCACCCGCGCACGGTGAGACTGGATGGGCAGTCGATCGGCTTCGTGCGGGATCTCGAGGGCATGGAGACGCGCGACCTCGCGCGCGACGACATCGCCTTCCACGCGCTCTCGGAGTACCAGCCCGGCGACGACCTCCGTCACGTGCACTGGCGCTCGACCGCGCGCACGGGCACGCTCATGATGCGCACGTACGAGCAGACCCGCCGCTCGCACTTCGTCATCGGCCTGTCGACCGCGACCGCCGACTACGCGTCGCCCGAGGAGTTCGAGACCGCGATCTCGGCGGGCGGCTCGCTGGGCCTGCGCGCCATCCGCGACGCCTTCCACGTGGATGTGCGGACGCCGGCCGGTCCGCTTCGCGCCGGCACCGGTCGCCAGCTGCTCGACTCGCTCTCGGGCGTCGAGCACAGTCGTGCGCGGGCGGGGAGGGTGGCCGACCTCGCCGGCGCGGTCGCCGCCGCGGCGCCGCTCGCGAGCGTCGTCGTGCTCCTGTGCGGCAGCACGGCTGACCCCGCCGACCTCCGCGACGCCGCCTCGCGCCTGCCGCTCGGCGCACGCACGCTCATCGTCGTGGCCGCCGCCGACGCGGATACCGGGCGCCGGCGCATCGGCGAGACCGACGTGCTCACCCTCGCGACGGTCGACGACCTGCCGCGCGCGCTGCGGAAGGTGCTCGGATGAGCGCGCGCGACGGCGGGCGCCTCGGCGGATGGCGCGGCGACGCGATCGACCTGGGCGCGGTCGCGCTGCTCCTGCTCGTCCCCGTGATCGGCTTCGCGCCGACCTTCGACGGACCGCAGTACCTGATCCCCGCCCTCGCCGGCCTCGTGCTGGGGCTCGGGATCGCCTGGACGGGGGCCATCCGGCGGTGGAGCGTCCTCCTGCTCGCGGCGGCCGCCGTGGGCGTGTACTTCGTGCTCGGCGGGGCGCTCGCGCTGCCGCACACGGCGATCGGCGGGGTGATCCCGACCATCGACACGCTCCGCCAGCTGGCGGCGGGCGTCGTGACGTCGTGGAAGTCGCTGCTCACCTCGATCGCGCCGGTCGCGGCCGCCGACGGGCACCTCATCGTGCCGCTCCTCCTCTCGCTCGCCTTCGCGACGCTCGCGGGGAGCCTCGCTCTGCGCGTCGTCCCCGCGGCCTGGACGCTCGTGCCCGCCGCGGCGCTGCTCGTGCTCCAGATCGCCCTCGGGACGGCGCAGCCCGCCGCGCCGTTCGTGCAGGCTGCGGTGTTCGCCGTCGTCGCGGTCGCCTGGCTCGCGCTGCGGACGGCGCTCGCGCCGCAGCGCAGCGCGGTCGCGACGGCCGAGTCGCCACAGGCTGACGGGGGTCGCTCGAGCGTCGTCCGCCGGGTCGTGTCGGGCGCCGTTGTCCTCGCGATCGCGGCGGGTGCGGGCGCGGTCTCGCTCGCCCTCGCGCCCGCGAACGAGACCCGCTACGTGCTGCGCGAGGTGATCATCCCGCCGTTCGACATCCGCGAGTACCCGAGCCCGCTGCAGTCGTTCCGGCTCTACGTGCGCGACTTCGACGAGGACGCCCTGTTCACGGTCCGCGGCCTGCCGAGCGGGGCCCGCCTGCGGCTCGCGACGATGGACGCCTACTCGGGAGTGGTCTACGACGTCGCCGACTCGTCGAGCGACTTCACCCCCATCCGCTCGAACATGGCGCAGGGCGCTGCAGGGGAGGCCGCGCGCCTCACGGTCGAGGTCGGCGGCTACGAGGGGGTCTGGGTTCCGGCCGCCGGCGCGGTGCGCAGCCTCGCGTTCGACGGCGACCGCGGAGAGAGCCTGCGCCGCAGCGCGTACTACAACGCCGACACGGGCACCGCGGTCGTCCGCGACGGGCTCCGCGAGGGCGATCGGTACACCGCCGATGTCGTCATCCCGCCGACGTCGGCCGACGAGGCGCTCGCGGACGACGACTTCGCGGACGTCGATCTGCCGCGGCCCGTCGACGTTCCCGGCGATGTCGCCGAGCTCGCCGCCGACGCGGTCGCGGAGGCGCGCACGCCGATCGAGAAGGCGCGCGCCCTCACATCGTTCCTCTCGGAGGGCGGCTTCTTCAGCCACGGTCTCGAGGGCGAGGTCCCCTCCCGCGCGGGGCACGGGTCGCAGCGCATCGCGAGCCTGCTCGGCGCCGAGCAGATGGTCGGCGACGACGAGCAGTACGCGGTCGCGATGGCGCTCATGGCACGGGAGCTCGGCATCCCGGCGCGCGTCGTGCTGGGCTTCCACCCCGGGGAGGACGAGACGGCGGAGAACCCGTACGTCGTCACGGGCGACGACGTGCACGCGTGGGTCGAGATCGCCTTCGAGGACGCCGGATGGGTCGCCTTCGACCCCACGCCCCCCGAGGACCAGCAGCCGAACGACCAGACGACCCGGCCGAAGAGCGCACCCAAGCCGCAGGTGCTGCAGCCGCCTCCGCCTCCGCAGGAGCCGGTCGAGCTCCCGCCGCTCGTGCCCGACGATCGGAAGGCGGATGAGGACGCCGAGCCCGAGGACGGCGCTCTCGGCCTGATCCTCCTCGTGGGCGGGGCCGGCGTCTCCGTCCTCCTCCTGCTGCTCGCGCCCTTCGTCGTGATCGGCGCCGTGAAGGCCGCCCGCCGTCGCCGACGGCGCGCGGCCGAGCGCGCGGCCGACCGCATCAGCGGCGGCTGGGATGAGCTGCGCGATCGCGCCGTCGACTACCGCGCCTACCCGCTCGACGGCGCGTCGGCCGGAGGAACGCGCTCGGAGGAGGCCGCCGTGCTCGTCGCGACCCTCGAGGACGCCCGCGTGACCGACCTCGCCGCGCGCGCGGACGCCGGCGTCTTCGGGCCGGGCGAGCCCGATCCCGAGTTCGTCGCGGCGTTCTGGAGCGAGGTCGACGCCCTGGTGGACGGGATGGGCGAGAAGGCGACATTCTGGAGTCGCCTCCGCGCCCGACTGAGCCTGCGCTCGCTGCGGCGCAGGACCGGATCGTCGTGGATCCGGAGGCTGCGCGCCGCCGCGGCCGATCGACGGAAGGATGGCTGACATGACCGCGTCGAATCCCTACCGCGCACCGCTGCCGCCTGGGTACGGGCTGCCGGCCGCTGCGCCCGAGCCGCGCCCTGCTCCGCTCGGCCGGCGCGCCGGCGCCTACATCGTCGACATGCTCATCGTCGGCGCGGTGATGTCCGTGCTCTCGGGCGTCACGGTGTGGGTCGCGATGAACGGCCCGCTGTGGCTCACGCTGACGCTCTCCGCGGTCGTCGGCCTGCTCGCGATCGGCTGGGTCCTCCTCTACAGCTGGTGGCAGGGCACCCGTCGCGGAACGCCGGGCATGCGCGCCCTGCGCGTGCGGCTCGTCCGCGACGACGACGGCGCGCCCCTCGGGTTCGGCCGCGCCTTCCTGCGCAACGTGATCTGGGGCCTCGGCGCCGCTATCGTCGTCGGCTACTTCTCGCCCCTCTTCGACGGCTCCCCGTGGCACCGCGGCTGGCACGATCGGGTCGCCGGATCGCGGATGGCCGACGCCCGCTCCGCGCGCGACGCTGCTCCGCTGCACCAGGCGAGCGCGCCTGCGGCCCCCGTCGCGCCCGCGGCGCCGGTGCCGCCGTCCGTCGCCGTGCCGCCGCGTCCGCCGGCTCCCCCCGCCGCCGCCCCGGCCGCGCCCGTTGCCGCGCCTGCCGCCGCCCCGGCCGCGCCTGTTGCCGCGCCGGCCGCGCCTGTTGCCGCGCCTGCCGCCGCCCCGGCCATCCCCCCGCGTCCGCCGATGCCCCCCGCACCCCCGCGCGTGGAGGGCGGTTCCGCTCCAGTGGCTCCTCCCGCGCCCGCGACGCCGCCCCCGCCACCACGCTCGGAGCCGAGCGCCCCTCTCGGCGTGATCGCGTACGTTCCCGGCATCACGCAGGACCCGCCGGCGCCCACGCCCGCCCCGGCGGAGGCCCCGGCGCCCGCCCCAGCACCGTCCCCGGCGTCCGCCCCGGCCCCGGCCCCCGCACCCGCCCCGGCACCAGCACCCGCCCCCACCCCGGCGGACGAGGTCTCCGACGACACGATCGTGCCGGGAGGCGACGCGCACGACGGGTACGACCCCCTTCTCGATGACACGATCGTCGTGCGCCGCGAGCCGCCGCGGCCGACCGCGACGCTCGTGTGGGACGACGGCGCCGTGCACACGGTCGACGGCTTCACGCTCTTCGGGCGGAACCCCGCGGGGGAGGGGGAGACCGTCGCCGTGCGCGACGAGAGCCTCTCGCTGTCGAAGACGCACTTCGCGCTCGACGTCGACGGCGACGGCGCGTGGATCACCGACCGCCACTCGACGAACGGTGTCGTCATCGTGCGCGGCGGCGACCGCATCGACGTCGTGCCCGGAGAGCGCACGCCGCTCGTCGAGGGCGACGTGCTCGAGATGGGCGACCGGACGGCGACCTACGGGGCGCCCGCATGACCGCGCCGATCACGGTCGCGGTCGGCGCCGCGACGGACACCGGCCGGCGCCGGGCGATCAACGAGGACGCGCTGCTCGCGTCCGCCCCGGTGTTCCTCGTCGCAGACGGGATGGGCGGGCACGACGCGGGCGAGGTGGCGTCGCGGATGGCGGTGGCCGCGTTCGCGGACCTCGTCGGGCGCGATCACCTCACGGTCGACGAGGTGCGCGAGGCCGTCGAGGCCGCCCGTCGGCGCATCGACGCGTTCTCGTCATCCCGCGAGACGGGCGCGGGGACGACCCTGTCGGGAGTCGTCATCGTCGACGTGCGCGGAGCGGGCTACTGGCTCGCGCTCAACATCGGCGACTCGCGCACCTACCGGCTCGCGGGCGACCGCCTCGAGCAGATCAGCGTCGACCACTCGCTCGTGCAGGAGCTCGTCGACTCGGGGCGCCTCGCCGAGGCCGACGCCGAGCGCGACCCGCGCCGCAACGTCATCACGCGCGCCCTCGGGGCCGGCAGCAGCGAGCGAGTGGACTTCTGGATGCTCCCGGCGAGCCGCGGCGACCGCCTGCTCATCTGCTCGGATGGCCTGCCGCGCGAGGTCGGGCGCGACCAGATCGCGGCCATCCTGAGCGCCGAGGACGACCCGCAGGCCGCGGCCAGCCGACTGGTCGAGGCGGCCGTCGCGCGCGGCGGCCGCGACAACGTCTCGGTGATCGTCGTCGACGCCGTGCATGTGGCGTGGCACGACGGAGACACCGGCACCCGCGACATCGACGCCGACACGCGGCCGCGCGAGCCGGTGGGGGGTCGCCGGGCATGACGGCGGGCGATCAGCGCGAGGCAGCGGCCGACACGATCGCCCCGACGGGAGACGGGCTCGGCGACCACGACGGCGCGACGATCTCGGCCGCCGACCTCCGGGGCCTGCGCGGGGACCACGACGGCACGACCATCCCGCGCGGCGCGCGCTCGGCCGCTCCCACGCGGACGGCACGCGCCCGCATCCGCCTCTCGAGCGGCGAGGTCGTCGCGCTCGATCGTCCGATCGTGATCGGGCGCCGTCCGCGCGCGACCCGGTCGACCGGCGCCGAGCTGCCGCACCTCATCTCGGTCGAGAGCCCGTCGCTCGACATCTCGCGCAGTCATGTCGAGGTCATCCCCGACGCCGACAGCGTCGTCGTCGTCGACCTCCACTCGACCAACGGCACGACGCTCCTGCGCGGAGGGGAGGAGCCCGTGCAGCTCCACCCGGGCGAGCACACGGTCGTCGTGACGGGCGACGTCGTCGATCTCGGCGACGGCGTCTCCTTCGCGTTCGAGGACCTGCCGTGAACCAGCGCCGCCCGCCCGCCCCGCCGCCGCGCATCCCGGGCTTCCAGTGCATCGAGCTGCTCGGATCGGGCGGCTTCGCCGACGTGTACCGGTACGAACAGGAGCTCCCGCGTCGCCAGGTCGCGATCAAGGTCCTCCTGCCCGATCGGATGGGCGGGACCGCCGGCCAGTTCACCGCCGAGGCGAACACGATGGCGATGCTCTCGAGCCATCCCGCGATCGTCACGATCCTGCAGGCCGGCGTCTCGGACGACGGCCGGCCCTACCTGGTCATGGAGTACTGCCCGGGCGCGAACCTGCAGGTGCGGTACCGCCGCGAGCCGTTCTCGGTCGCGGAGGCGCTGCGCGTGGGCATCCCGATCGCCGCGGCCGTCGAGACCGCGCACCGCGCGGGCGTGCTCCACCGCGACATCAAGCCCGCGAACATCCTCGTGACCGAGTACGGGCGGCCCGCGCTCACTGACTTCGGCATCGCCGCGACCGCGCACGGGCCGACCGAGACGACCGGCATGTCGATTCCGTGGTCGCCGCCCGAGTCGTTCGGCGACGTCGCGCGCAGCGGCCCGCGCTCCGACGTGTACCAGCTCGGCGCGACCGTCTACACGCTGCTCGCGGGCCGCTCCCCGTTCGAGGTCGCGGGACAGAGCAACGCGAGCGCCGACCTCATCGACCGGATCGAGCGGATGCCGCTGCCGCCGCTCGACCGGCCGGACGTGCCGGAGGCGCTCCAGAGCGTGCTCGAGCGCGCGATGGCCAAGGATCCGGCCGACCGCCACACGAGCGCGCTGGCCTTCGCGCGCGCTCTGCAGAAGGTGCAGATCGAGCTCGCGCACGCGGTCACGCCGATCGACATCATCGACGAGGGCGCCAGGGGCGACCGCGACGAGGACGAGGACGGCGGCCTCACGCGCGTCCGAGCCGTCATGAGCATCGCCCCCGACGCCGCCGACGTGGCGACGTCGCCGCGCCCGGCGTCGGCAGAGACCATCCGCCGGGGCGCGCAGGACGAGGCGACCGTCGTGCGCGGGGCCCGCAGCATCCATCCGGACGACGCCACGGTCATCCGCCCTCCCGTGCCCGCGTCGGCTCCCGAGTCGACCATCCCGCGGCGCGAGATCGCGGCCGAGGCGCCGCGGCGGGGCCGGTGGGGATGGTGGGTGTCGGTCGGCGTGATCGCGCTCGCCGCGGTCGCCGTCATCGGCTTCGGGCTGCCCGCGCTGCTCGCCGAGCCCGACCCGGAGGACACGCCGGCGCAGACGGTCGCGCCGCAGGACCCGATCGTCGCCGTCCCGTCCGTCGCCGACCTCCAGGGCGCCGTGCACGGCGATGAGGTCGTGTTCACCTGGACGAACCCCGAGCCGGAGGAGGGCGACAGCTACCTCTGGACCATCGCGAGCGTCGCCGGCGAGCCGGACTACGAGCGGACCGTCGAGCCGACGGTGACGGTGCCGGTCGCAGAGGGCGAGACGTGCGTCGAGGTGGTGCTCCGACGCGCGAGCGGGACGAGCTCCGAGCCCGCCGTCGCGTGCGTCGGCGGCTGACCGGCGCGCCGGGGGTGGGCATCCGCACTGCGGGCACGGCACAATGGACGTGGAGGAGCACCATGAGCCACGCAGACACCGCCGAGACCGAGATCCATCAGGCTTCGGAGTGCCCGAAGTGCTTCGTCGAGCTCCAGCGGGACGGCGGATGGTGGCAGGCGCGTCCTGCGGGATCGCGTCTCGTGGGCCTCGTCGTGCAGCGCGACGACATGCCGTCGGTGATCCAGCAGCGCGAGGACCTCACGCGCTTCGGCGTGCCGATCGAGGGCTTCCGGCACCCCGCGCCCGACATCCTCGAATCATGGGAGGAGCGCCTGCAGCGCCTCTTCTCGCGTCTGAAGTCGGGCGATGTCGTCGTCGTCGCGAGCGTGCACGCGCTGGGCCGCGATGCGGCGGAGGAGGTGCGCACGATCGCCGAGCTCTCGCGCCGCGGCGTCGTCGTGAAGGTGCTCGGGCACGGCCAGAAGCACCTCCACGACGCCTGATCGCGCGAGGGCCTCAGATGAGGGCGAGCTCCTTGAGCTTCGCCTCGACGTCGGCGTTCGACGGCTCGACGTGGTGGGTCGCGTCGGGGTAGACCACGACCGGGATGTTCGTGCGTCCCGAGATCTCCTTGGCGACCTCGGCGGCCGCGGGCTCGGCCTCGAGGTCGACGTACGTGTACGCGACGCCGAGCTCATCGAGCTGCGCCTTGGTGCGGCGGCAGTCGCGGCACCACTCGGCGCCGAACATGGTGATCTCGTTGGTGGCGGAAGTCGTCATGCCTTCCAGGTTACGCGCGCTGCGGGGCGCGGGATCCGCGCGATCGTAGGCTGAGAGGATGGGTGCGCTCGAGGACGCGGCGGAGGCCGCGGATGACGTGATCGACGAGCTGGCGGGGGCGCCGGAGGACGGCCGCATCTCGCGCTTCACGTGGCAGGGCGCGACCCTCGTCGCGGAGGAGCGCGGAGCGGGCGAGCCCGTCTTCCTCCTCGTGCACGGGATCGGCATGGGCCGCCGCGTCTTCGCCGACGTCGCCGTCCACCTCGCCGAGCGCGGGCGGGCGATCGCGATCGACCAGCCCGGATACGGGGAGGCGCCCGAGCCGCCGCGGACGCCGTCGATCGAGCGCGTCGCCGACCTCGTCGCGGCGTTCATCCGCGATCGCCGTCTCGAGCGCCCGGTCCTCATCGGGCACTCGATGGGCACGCAGGTCGTCGCCGAGATCGCGGCCCGCCACCCGGATCTCGCGGGGCCGGTCGTCCTCGTCGCCCCGACCGTCGACTCCGAGGCGCGCCGCGCCGTCCCCCAGCTGCTGCGGCTCGGGCGCGACCTCCTCGGCGAGAGCCTCAAGGTGCTCGTCCTCGGTGCGAGGGAGTACCTGCGGGCGGGCCCGAACCTGCGGCGCAAGATGAAGGCGATGCTCTCGCATCGCCCCGAGGACGCGTACGAGCGGATCCGCTCGCGCACGCTCGTCGTGCGGGGCGCGAACGACGTCGTCTGCCCGCCCGTGTGGGTGCGCCGCGTCGCAGAGCTCGTGCCCGATGCGACCTCGATCGAGATCCCCGGCCACGGGCACGAGACGATGATCCGCGACGGCGCCCCCGCGGCCGAGCGCATCCTGGCGTGGCTCGACCGCGGGTGACGCGTCGGATCAGGCCCTCGCGGCGTCGAGGACGATGACCGCCCACGACATCGGCGGCAGGGTGGCGCGCACCGCGCCGTCGGCGATGCCCGCGTCGCGCAGGGGGACGAGCCCCACGCGGTCCTGATCGTCGGCGACGTTCGCGGAGCGCCGGTCGCCGCCCTCGGGCACGGTCAGCACCTCGGCCGAGCGGATGGCCGTGGCTGCGAGCCCGCGCAGGTCGACCGTGACGTCGCCGGCCTCCTCGAGCGAGCGGTTCGCGACGAACAGCGCGATCGTCCCGCTCGCCTCGTCCCACGTCGCGGCCGCGTCGATCGCGTCGACGTCGCCGAACTTGCGCGTGCTCGTCTGCGACGAGTCGACCGCGAGCCGCAGGATCCGCCCCTGCGCGAGACGCGCCATCCGCGCGAACGGCCAGAAGATCGACTGGCGCCACGCGGGCCCGCCCTCCTCCGAGCGGATCGGCGCGATGACATTGACGAGCTGGGCCTGGTTGGCGATGCGCACGCGGTCGCCGTGGCGCAGCAGGCTGTGCAGCAGGGTGCCGACGACGACCGCGTCGGCGACGTCGTACGTGTCCTCGATGAGGCGCGGGTGCTCGCGCCATCCCGCCGCCTCGATCTCGCGCGCCTCGTGGTCGTTGTACCGGTCCTGGTCCCAGACGTTCCACTCGTCGAACGAGATGTCGACCTGCTTGCGGTGCTTGCCCGCGGCCTTCACGGCGTCGATCGTCGCGATCACGCCGTCGATGAACGCGTCCATGTCGACGCCCTCGGCCAGGAACGACGCGGCGTCGCCGTCGCGCTCCTGGTAGTACGCGTGCATCGAGATGTAGTCGACCTCCTCGTACGCGTGCGTGAGCACGGTGTGCTCCCACGTGCCGAAGGTCGGCATCTGCCGGTTCGACGATCCCACCGCGACGAGCTCGATCGTCGGGTCGACCAGGCGCATCGCCTTCGCCGTCTCCTGCGCGAGGCGGCCGTACTCGTGCGCGGTCTTGTGGCCGATCTGCCACGGCCCGTCGAGCTCGTTGCCGAGGCACCACAGGCGGATGTCGAACGGGTCGGCTGCGCCGTTGCGGCGGCGCAGGTCCGACCAGTAGGTGCCGCCGGGGTGGTTCGCGTACTCGACGAGCGCGCGCGCCTCCTCGACGCCGCGCGTGCCGAGGTTCACGGCCTCCATGACCTCGACGCCCGCCTCGCCCGCCCACTCGACGAACTCGTGCAGGCCGAAGGCGTTGGTCTCGATCGTGTGCCATGCGCCGTCCAGCCGGCGCGGGCGCTGGTCGACCGGCCCGACGCCGTCCTCCCACAGGTAGCCCGAGACGAAGTTGCCTCCGGGGTAGCGGACGACGGTCGGCCCCAGCTCCTTCACGAGCTGCAGCACGTCGCGCCGGAAGCCCCGCTCGTCGGCCTGCGGGTGGCCGGGCTCGAAGATGCCGGTGTAGACGCAGCGTCCCATGTGCTCGACGAACGATCCGAAGAGCCGGCGCGGCACGTCGGCGATCGTGAAGTCGCGGTCGATGGTGATGCGGGCGCGGGTCATTTCTCTCCTGGTTCCGGGTGTCACTGGCCGCCGAAGCCGGTGGTCGCGACGCCCTTGACGATCTGCTTCTGGAAGATGAGGAACACGATGATGAGCGGCAGCGCGGCGAGCACGGCCTGCGCCATCACCTGCGCGTACTGCACGCCGTAGGCGCTGATGACGGTCTGCAGGCCGACCGGCAGCGTCATGAGCGTCGTGTCGTTGATGACGAGGAACGGCCAGAGGAAGTTGTTCCACGCGCCGATGAACACGAAGATCGCGACCGACGCGAGGATGGGCCGCGACAGCGGGAGCACGATCGACCAGAACACGCGGAAGCGGCTCGCGCCGTCCACGCGGGCGGCGTCCTCGAGCTCGATCGGCACGGCGTCGAAGAACTGCTTGAGGATGAACACCATCGCCGGGGCGACGACCTGCGGCAGGATGAGGCCCCAGTGCGTGTCGATCATGTTGAAGGCGAGCATCTCGTAGAACAGCGGGATGATGAGCGCCTGCGGCGGCACGACGATCGCGGCGATGACGGCCACGTAGAGCCAGCGCCGCCCGGTGAAGTCGAGCCGCGAGAACGCGTAGGCGGCCATCGCGGAGATCGCGAGCGTGATGGCCGTCACGGCGGCCGACGTCCAGAGGCTGTTGAAGGCCCAGATCCACACGTTGCCCTGCGAGAGGATGGCCGTGAACGCGTCGGTCGTGGGGCCGCTCGGCCCGATCCACGAGGGGTCGCCCGACGCGGCGTCGGTCTCGGTCTTGAACGCGGTCGCGACCGCCCACAGGAACGGCAGCAGCCATCCGATCGCGAGGAGCAGGAGCACCGCGAACGCGACGATCCGCAGCGGGCCGAACCGCCGGGCCCCGGGCTTGCGCTCGGCGCGGCGCGCGGTGGAGGGGGTGACGAGGGTCTGCGTGACGGTGGTCATCGCTGCTCCTTCCTGCGCGCGGCGGCGGCACCACGGGACATGATCGCCGCCTGGGCGACGCCGATGATGACGATGAGCGCGAAGAACACGTAGGAGATGGCTGCCGAGTAGCCGAAGCGGTAGCCGACGAAGCCGGCCTCGTACATGTACTGCACGATGGAGCGCGTGGTGTCGCTCGCGACGCCGCCGAGCATCTGATACGCCTGGTCGAACAGCTTGAGCGACGCGAGGATCTGCAGCATCACGATGAGGACCGTCGCGGGCCCGAGCTGCGGGATCGTGATCGACCAGAGCTGGCGCCACGGCCCCGCGCCGTCGAGCGACGCGGCCTCGTACTGCTGGGCGGGGATGTTCTGGAGGGCCGCGAGGTAGAGCAGGAAGTTGAACCCGACGGTCCACCACACGGTCGCGATGACGATCGCGATCATGTTCGTGTCGGGGTTCTGCAGCCACGCGATGGGGGCGAGCCCGAGCGCCTCGAGGATGTTGTTGGCCGCGCCGATCTGCGGGTTGAAGATCCACACCCAGATCTGCGAGATGACGGTCGAGGCGAGGAGGAACGGCATGAAGAACGACAGCCGCCACAGCCACTGGCCGGGGATGCCGCGGTCGACGAGCACCGCCATGACGAGCGCGATGACGACGAGCGGAACGGTCGAGAGCACCGTGAACCAGAGGGTGTTCCCGAGCGAGCGCCACATGACGGGGTCGGCGAGGGCCTCGGCGTAGTTCGCGAAGCCGACGAGGTCGCCGCCCGCGCCGGTCAGGGACTGGTTCGTGAAGCTCAGATAGATGCCGTGGAGGATCGGCCACACGAGGAAGAGCGCGAACGCGATGAGGAACGGCGCGAGGAAGACCCAGCTCACGAGCTGCTCGCTGCGCTGGGCTCCGACGTGACGGCGTCCGCCGCGCTGCGCGCCGCCGGTGACGATCGTGCGGGTGGTGGGAGCTGCGGTCGTCATGACTGCCACGTCCCCTCGGGGTCGGCCGGGTTCGGCTTGGAGAGCATGCTGTCGACGCGCGCCTGGAAGGCCGCGATGGCGGCGGCGGGGTCGCCGCCGCTGAGGAGCACGTCCTGCACGGACGCGCCGAAGTCGCCCTGGAAGTTCGACCCAGAGCCGGTGAACCACGCGGGCGGGTCGTATGCGACGTTCTCGGCCGCATTCGCGTAGTGCGCCTGGGGGACGAGGTCGGCGTAGTCGGGCGACTCCGTGATCGGCAGGTAGGCCGGGATGTGGCCCGCCCCCGCCCAGTCGAACGAGCCTTTGAGGATGTCGGCGACGAACCGGTAGGTGAGGTCGCGCTTGACGGGGTCGGGGCTCGTCTGGTGCGGCAGCACGAACGAGTGCGAGTCGGCGTACACGGAGTCGGTGCCGTAGAGCGTGGGGATGGTCGTCGCGTCGAACGGGATGCCCGCGTTCTGCATGGTCCGCAGCTCCCACACGCCCGTGAGGAACATGCCGCTGCGGCCCGTCGCGAACTCGGCGACGGCCGACTGGTAGTCGTTCTGCGGGGCGGCGATCTCGCCATCCAGCAGGCTCTGCATGAGCGTGAGCGACTCGACGGCCGCGTCCTGGTCGAGCACGCTCTTCCCGCCCTCGGGCAGCTCCATCGCGAGCCCGTGCTGCGTGTAGAGGGTGTAGAAGAGACGCCACATCTGGGCGCCGTCGCCGAGGTACCCGTACGAGAGGCCGTGGCTCTCCGACGATCCGGCCACGGCCCGCGTGAGCTCGAGGAACTCCTCGGGCGACGACGTCGGCAGGAGCCGCCCGTCGCTGTCGAGCACGCCGGCGGCGTCGCAGATGTCGGTGTTGAACATGAGGATGAACGGGTGCGCGTCGAGCGCGACGCTGTAGAGCTCGCCGCCCGCGAAGCCCTTCTCCCAGATCGGCGCGGGGAAGGTGCTCTCGTCGACGCCGAGCTCGGCGAGCCGGTCGACGTCCCACGGGTCGAGCAGGCCCCCGGGCGCGTAGCCCGCCACGCGCGTGGCGTGCATGACCGCGACCTCGGGCGCGCGCCCGCCGGTCGCCGCCATGGCGAGCTTCGTGTAGTACGGCGAGCCCCACGCGAGGACGGTGGGGCGGATGCGGTACTCCTCCTGCGCGGCGTTGACGCCGTCGAGGAGGCCCGACATCGTCACGCCGTCGCCGCCGGAGAGCAGGTGCCAGAACTGCAGCTGCTGCGCGCCGCGGGCGGCGCTCGCCGGGGTGCAGCCGGCGATGAGCGCCGTCCCCGCGAGAGCCGCGGCGCCCGCGAAGAGCTGGCGCCGCGTGATGTGGACCGGTGGTGATGCCATCGCCACTCCTTCGTGACCGTCTGACAGAGACGACGCCATCATTACATCGATGTAATGGATGCGCAAGGGGCGCGCGGAGGCGAGCCGCTCACGAGCGGTCGGTGCTCGCGCGGACGATGAGCTCGTGAGCGACCTGCACGGCGCGCGGCGCCTGCGACCGGTCGGACATCCGGCTCTCGAGCAGCGTGACGGCCTCCCGCGCGAAGGCGCCTCGGTCGAAGCGGATGGTCGTCAGGGCGGGGGTCGCGAAGCGCGCGGGCTCGACGTCGTCGAACCCCGCGACGAGCACGTCGTCGGGGACGCGGAGCCCGTGCGCGTGCAGGGCGTGCAGCGCGCCGATCGCGATCGAGTCGGTGAACGCGACGACGGCGTCGAACGGGGTCCCGCGCGCGACGAGCTCGTCGATGCCAGCCGCGCCCGCCGCCATCGTCCAGGGGAAGCGGTTGACCTCGAGCGCGGGATCGAGGGGGATCCCCGCGTCGGCGAGCGCCTCGCGGTAGCCGGCGAGCCGCAGCCGGCTCGTGGCGGTCGCGATCTCCGACGCGTCGTCGCCCCCGACGGCCGCGATCCGGCGCGCGCCGCGCTCGAGGAGGTGGCGGGTGATCTCGCGCGAGGCCGCGAGGCTGTCGACGAACACGCGGTCGGTGACGTGCTGCTCGACCTCGCCGATGAGCACGACGGGCGGCAGGTGATCGGCGTGCTCGACCGCGCTGTCCTCGAGGCGGATCGGGTTGAGGATGAGCCCGTCGATGAGGTGCGCGCGGGCGCGCGAGATGAGCTCGTACTCGCGGCCGGGCTCGGCGGCCGTCTCCTCGATCTGGACCGCGAAGCCGCGCTCGTGGGCGACGTCGAGGATGCTGTCGAGCAGCTCGGCAGAGAACGCGGTCGCGAGATCCGGCAGCGCGACCGCGATCGTGCCCGAGCGGCCGTTGCGGAGGCCGCGCGCACTGAGGTTGGGTACGAAGTCGAGCTCGGCCATCGCCCTCTCGACCCGCTCGGTCGTCTCGGGGCGGACGAAGACCGTGCCCGTGACGACGTTGGAGACGGTCTTCGGCGACACTCCGGCGAGCGCCGCCACGTCCTTCATGGTGGCCCGCATCGCCCTCCTCGCCATCCGCTCAGAATAGACGCCCCCTGTGCGTGTCTCACTCGGCGCGGGAATGCCGCCGGCATTCCCGCGCCGAGTGAGACACGCAGGGGAGAGAGGGCGGGATCAGCCGGTGTTCTGCAGACCGGCTGCGACGCCCGAGACCGACAGGAGCAGGAGGCGCTGCTGCTCGGGGTCGGCTTTCCCGCCCGCTGGCGTCTCGCGCAGCGCGCGGAGGGCGCGCAGCTGCAGGAGCGACAGCGCGTCGACGTACGGGCTGCGGAGCTTGACCGCGCGCTGGAGCACGGGCTTGTTCGCGAGGAGGCCGTCGCCGCCCACGATCCGCACGACCCACGAGCGCGTGAGGGCCATCTCGTCCATGACGAGCGCGGCGAGGTCGTCGCGGTCGCCGAGGGCGAGGTACTGGCGGGCGATCCGGTCGTCCGCCTTCGCGAGGCTCATCGCGACGTTGTCGATCATCGTGCGGAAGAGCGGCCACTCGGCGTAGGCGGCCCGCAGCCGTTCCTCGTCGCCGACCGACTCGAGCGCGGTGCCGAGCCCGAACCATCCGGCGAGGTTGATGCGCGCCTGCGTCCACGCGAACACCCACGGGATGGCGCGGAGGTCCTCGAGCGACTCGACCGAGAGCCCGCGGCGGGCCGGGCGCGAGCCGAGCGCGAGCAGCCCGATCTCCTCCATGGGCGTCACGGTGGCGAACCACGGCGCGAAGCCCGGGGCCTTCACGAGGTCGAAGAACCGCGCGCGCGACGTCGTCTCCATGACCTGCGCGATGTCGGCGTACCGCTCGGCGGCCGTGCGGTTGCGGTCCTCGTTCGAGGGCGCGCCCGCCGTGAGGATGGCCGCGGCCACCTGGTCGATGTGCCGCATCGCGATGTCGGGGTCGCCGTAGCGGGCGAAGATGACCTCGCCCTGCTCGGTGAGCTTGAAGCGGCCGTCGACCGAGTGCGGCGGCTGCGCGAGGATCGCGCTGTTCGCGGGGCCGCCGCCGCGGCCGAGCGCGCCGCCGCGGCCGTGGAAGAGCGTGAGCTCGATGCGGTTCTCCTGCGCCCACGCGGCGATCGCCGCCTGCGCCTCGTACAGGGCGAGGTTCGCCGCGACGGGGCCGACGTCCTTCGACGAGTCGGAGTAGCCGAGCATGACCTCGAGGCGACGGCCGGTCGCGTCGAGGCGCGACGCGAACTCGGGGTGCTCGACGATCTCGGCGAGGATGCGCGGCGCGGCCTGCAGGTCGGCGAACGTCTCGAAGAGGGGGATGACGTCGAGCACGGGCGCGGGCCCCGCGTCGCCGACCGCGTAGCGCGCGAGGCGGTGCACGTTCGCCAGGTCGTCGGCGGACTGCGTGAACGACACGATGTAGCGGCCGGCCGCGCGCGGCCCGAAGCGCTCCTGGATGAACGCGATCGCGCGGAAGACCTCGAGGACCTCCTCGGCCAGCTCGCTGCGCGGGCCGCCCGCGTCGAGCTCGGCGAGGACCTTCGCGTGCACGGCCGAGTGCTGGCGCACCTCGAGCTCGGCGAGGTGGAAGCCGTAGGTCTCGACCTGCCAGATGAGGTGCTGCAGGCTGCCGTACGCCTGACGCGCGGCGCCCGCGTCGGCCAGCGAGGTCTGCACGATCCGCAGGTCGGCGAGCAGGTGCTCGGGGTCGCGGTAGGCGAGGTCGGCGTCGCGCGTGCGGGTCGCCGTGATCCGGCGCGCGATGAGGAGGAGGATGCGCCGGTGCGGCTCGTTGGGGGAGCGCTTGGCGATGTCGGCGGCGGCGTCCTCGTCGGCGCTGCGCAGACGCTCCCAGAGCGCGAGCAGCTCGTCGCTCGGCGGCGTGGAGGTCGCGTCGAGCGTGAGCCCGCGGCCCACGCGCTGCGCGGCGCGCTCGAGGCCGAGGAGCACGTGCTCGCTCGCGATCGCGGCGGCCTTGCGGCTCACCTTGGCCGTGACGAACGGGTTGCCGTCGCGGTCGCCGCCGACCCAGCTGCCCACGCGGACGAACGGGCGCACGACGGGCGGCCGGTCGCCGTCGACGCCGCCGTGGATGGCGTCGTCGACGCGGCGGTACATCTCGGGGACGGCCGTGAAGAGCGTGTCGTCGAAGACCGCCATGACCGCGCGCACCTCGTCGGTCGGCGACGGCTTCTCGGGGCGGATGGGCGCGGTGCGCCACAGCGTGTCGATCTCCTCGAGCATGAGGCGCTGCGTGCGCTGCGCGGCCGAGCCGCCCTCGGGCGCGGCGCCCAGCTCGTCGACGAGGGCCGACAGGCGGCGGATGCTCGTCGAGACCGCGCGGCGGCGGGCCTCGGTCGGGTGGGCCGTGAAGACGGGGTGGAAGCGCAGCGCCTGCAGGCGCTCGCGCGCCGCGTCCTCGCCGATCTCGCCGGCGAGCTCGGCGAACGCGCCGGCGATCGTGCCGCGCGGGTCGCGCTCGGGCTGGCCGTCGCGCTCGCGGAGCACGCGCACGCGGTGGTGCTCCTCGGCGAGGTTCACGAGGTGGAAGTAGCACGTGAACGCCCGTGCGACCTCGTCTGCCCGCTGGATCGAGAACGAGTCGGCGATCCGGACGGCGCGGTCGAAGGCCTCGGGGCTGGGGTCCGTGTACGCGTGGATGGTCGCGACGCGCAGGCGCTCGACGTCGTCGAACAGGCCGGCCGAGCCGCTCTCGCGAAGCACCTGGCCGAGGAGGGAGCCCAGCAGGCGCACGTCGGCGCGCATCTGCTCGGGGATCTCCTGCTCCGCTTCCAGTCGCCCGACGGCGTCGAGAACTTCCGTGGGGGTGGGATCGTGCATGCAGACAACGCTAGCGGGCGCGCGAGACCGCTCCGTTCACGCGAGGGCGGATGTGACGGCGTGCGACAGCGCGTCGCGCACGCGCTCGACGTGCGGGCCCGCCGGGGCGCCGGGTCGCCGCACGAGATGGAGGGTGTTGCGGGGCGGGTCGTCGGACGGCCGGAGGTCCACGAGCTCGCCGCCCGCGAGCGCCGCGCGGCAGAGATGCTCGGGGAGCGCGGTCACGCCGGCGCCGGCGATCGCGGCCGCGCGGAGCGCGCGCAGGTCGGGGAGCGTGAGCGCGGGCTCGCGCTCGAGTCGCGTTCCGAACACGTGCCGCCAGTACCGGCGCAGGATGGGCACGTCGTGCGCATAGGCGAGCAGCGGCACGTCGGCGAGGGCATCGGGCGCGACCGCGCCGCGTGCGAGCCCGCGGGCGCGCGCGAGCGCGGGCGACGCGACGAGGACGAACGCCTCGTCGGCGAGCGGCGCCGCGACGACCGCGCGTCCGCGAGGGCGCTCGGACGCCACGACGAGGTCGAGCACGCCCGCGCGGAGGCCGTCGACGAGCGCGCCGCTCAGCCCGGGCACGAGCTGCAGCCGCACGCCGTCGGCGACGAGCGGCGCGAGAGCGGGCGCCGCGATCTCGGCGAGGAGCTCGGCCGGCCCGCCCACGCGCACGGGCGCGTGGGACGTCGCACCTCCCGCGTCGGCACCGGACAGCGCAGTGGCGAGCGCGCCGAACGGCTCCGCGAGCCGGGCGGCGAGCGCCTCGGCCCGGGGCGTGGGCGTGACGCCGCGGGCTCCGCGGGCGAAGAGGCGCTCGCCCAGGCGCCGCTCGAGGGTCTGCAGCTGCGCCGTGACGGCCGGCTGCGTGAGACCGAGCGTGCGCGCGGCACCCGAGAGGGATCCGGCCGTGTGCACCGCGAGGAAGGTGCGCCACAGGGCGAGGTCGTCCAGCCCATCAGAGGATCTATGGCTCACATCGCGAAGATATCGGAAGAGTCGCGGTCCCCGTGCGTTGTCCTCGGTGCCGGCCAGCTCGGGCCGTCCCATCGAGAAGGAGTCGCCATGTCCACCGTCCTGTTCGTCGTCACCGGAGCCCGCACCTGGACCCTCTCCGACGGCACCGCGCATCCGACCGGATACTGGGCCGAGGAGCTGCTCGCGCCGTACCGCCTGCTCGTCGGGGCCGGCCACGATGTCGCCTTCGCGACCCCGGGCGGCGTCGTCCCCGTCGTCGACGAGGGATCGATCGCGGACGACGAGGAAGCACGGGCCGCGCTCGCCGCGATCCCCGGCCTGCAGCGCCCGCTCGTGCTCGCGGAGGTCGACCCCCGCGCGTTCGACGCCGTGTTCTACCCCGGCGGGCACGGACCCATGGAGGACCTCGCGCGCGACGCCGCCTCCGGCGCCCTGATCGTGCGGGCGCTCGACGCCGGCACGCCCCTCGCGCTGGTCTGCCACGGCGTCGCGGCGCTGCTCGCGGCGAAGCGGTCGGACGGCGCGCTCGCGGCGGCGGGGCGCACCGTCGCGGCGTTCACCGACGAGGAGGAGCGCCAGGGCGGGCTCGCTCCGAAGGCGCCGTGGCTGCTCGAGTCGACGCTGCGCGACGGCGGCATCGCGGTCGACACCGCCGAGCCGTGGGCCGATCACGTCGTCGAGGACGGCGCGCTCGTGACGGGTCAGAACCCGCAGTCGTCCGCATCCGTCGCGCGCGCCCTGCTCGCGCGCCTGTCCTGAGGCGGCGCGGAGCCATCCGCCCCGGCGGGCGCTACGCGGCGACGGCCGCGTGGCGCCCGCACGGGTGCACGTCGCCGCAGCCCGCGCACAGGACGACGCGGACCTGGCAGGTCTCGTCGACGCAGTCGACCATCCGGTCGGTGGGGCTCTCGCACGCCGCGCAGCGCGAGATCACCGCAGCGCCGTCGCCGAACGTCATCGACTCGCGGCCGTCGAAGACGTAGAGCGAGCCCTCCCACAGGCCCGCGTTGCCGAAGGTCTCTCCATAGCGCACGATGCCGCCGTCGAGCTGGTACACCTCGCCGAAGCCGCGCGCCGTCATGAGGCTCGAGAGCACCTCGCACCGGATGCCGCCCGTGCAGTAGGTCACGACGGGCCGCCCCTTGAGGTCGTCGTAGCGCCCCGAGTCGAGCTCCGCGATGAAGTCGCGCGTCGTGGCGACATCCGGCACGACGGCGTTCCGGAAGCGGCCGATCGCCGCCTCGAACGCGTTGCGGCCGTCGAAGAACACCACCTCGTCGCCGCGCTCCTCGACGAGCTTGTGCAGCGCACCCGGTGTGAGGTGCGTGCCGCCGCCCACGACGCCGTTCTCGTCGACTCGCAGCTCGCCGGGCGCGCCGAACGACACGATCTCGTCGCGCACCTTCACCGACATCCGCGGGAAGTCGAGGCTGCGGCCCTCCGCGTCGAGGCCCGACCCCGACGACCACTTGAAGTCGATGCCCTTGAAGGGCGCGTAGTCCTTCGTCTTGCGGACGTAGCGCTTGAGCGCCTGCATGTCGCCGCCGACCGTGCCGTTGATGCCGTGCTCCGACAGGAGGATCCGGCCCCGCAGCCCCAGCAGCTCGCACAGGTCGCGCTGCCAGAGGCGGATGGCCTCGGGGTCGGCGATCGGCGTGAAGAGGTAGTAGAGGAGGATCTTGGCGGGCACGGATCCAGGGTAGGCGAGCAGGCCGTGAGGACGCCGGTCGGGAGCGGTACCGTGGGCGTCATGACGTTCAACGAGAACGCGGATGTGAGCGGGCACGGCGCACGGCGTCGAGGACGGACCGCGGCGATCGCGGGCGGCGGGATCGGCGGCCTCGGCCTGCTCGGCGTGCTCGTCGTCGGACTGCTCACGGGCGGCGACTTCGGGTCGGTGCTCGGGCTGCTGTCGCCCGACGCCGGCGCACCCGGCGGCTCCGGCCAGGAGACGGCGATCTCGGACTGCGAGACGGGCCAGGACGCGAACGAGAACGACGACTGCCGGCTCGCGGCCGGATCGCTCGCGCTCGACCAGTTCTGGGCCGGCGCCCTCGAGGGGTACCGCGAGCCCGAGCTCATCATCGTGGACGGGCAGACCGAGACCTCGTGCGGCACCGCGTCGAACGCGACGGGGCCGTTCTACTGCCCGCCCGACGAGACGGTCTACATCGACCCGACGTTCTTCTCCCTGCTGCGCGAGCGCTACGACGCGCAGGCGGGCGACCTCGCGCAGCTGTACGTGCTCGCACACGAGTACGGGCACCACGTGCAGAACCTCACGGGCGTGCTGCAGGAGCATCAGGGCGGCGGAACCGGGCCCGAGAGCGACGGCGTGCGCACCGAGCTGCAGGCCGACTGCTTCGCGGGCGCCTGGGTGGGCGCGATGACCGAGCAGGTCGACGAGAACGGCGTCCCGTACCTCGAGGCGCCCACCCGCGGGCAGCTCGCCGACGCGATGGACGCCGCCTCCGCGGTGGGCGACGACCACATCCAGCAGGAGTCCGGCGGCGTCGTCAACCCCGACAGCTGGAGCCATGGCTCGAGCGAGCAGCGCATGCGGTGGTTCCAGACCGGGTACGAGCGCGGAGAGCGCGCGTGCGACACCTTCGCCGTGCCGGGAAGCGAGCTCTGACCCGCGCGTAGTCTGTCGCGTGTGAACGCACCGCACTCCGCGCTCGGCCGTCTGCGGATGGTCCCCATGCGCCCGCGCGACCCGCGCGAGCCCCATCGGGCCGCGACCTCCCTCGAGCTGTTCTTCGACCTCGTGTTCGTGATCGCCGTGAGCACGGCGGCCGTCAACCTGCACCACGCCCTCGTCGAGGCGCACGTGCTCGACGGCGTCGTGTCGTACCTGCTCGTCTTCTTCGCCATCTGGTGGGCCTGGATGAACTTCACGTGGTTCGCGACGTCGTTCGACGCCGACGACTGGCTGTACCGCGTGCTCACGATCGTGCAGATGGGCGGCGTGCTCGTGCTCGCGGCCGGGGTGGGCGCCGCCTTCCACGGCGACTTCACGATCCCCGTGGTCGGCTACGTCATCATGCGCGTCGCGATGGTGGCGCAGTGGCTGCGCGCCTCGCGGGGCGCCGGCCGCGCCCGGCGCACGACGCTCATGTACGCGCTCGGCATCGCGGTCGTGCAGGTGTACTGGCTGCTCACTCTGCTCGTGCCCGAGGGCGCGTTCCTCGTGGCCTTCCTCATCGGCGTCGTGCTCGAGCTCGCCGTCCCGATCATCGCCGAGCGCGGAGCGAACACCCCGTGGCATCCGCACCACATCACCGAGCGGTACGGGCTCTTCACGCTCATCCTGCTCGGCGAGAGCCTGCTCGCGTCGGCCAACGCCATCATCGAGGCCCTCGAGGACGCCGACGCGCTGGCTCCGCTCATCGCGATCGCCGTGCTGACCCTCGTCGTGACGGCCGCGCTCTGGTGGATCTACTTCTGGCCGCCGCACCACTCCGCGATCGGATCGCTCGCGCAGTCGATCCGCTACGGGTACGTGCACTACGTCGTCTTCGCGGCGGCGGGGGCGTTCTCGGCCGGCGTCGAGGTCGAGATCGACGCGCTGACCCACCACAGCGAGCTCACGGGGCCCGCCGCTGCCTCCACGGTGACCATCCCGATCGCGCTGTTCGTCCTCGGCATCTGGTGGATCGCCATCCGCGCGCACGCCGACCGCGTCGTGAACACGGTGGTGCCCGTGGGCGCCGTGCTCGTCCTGCTCGACGCGCTCCTGCCGTTCCCGCTCGCGCTGAGCGCGGTCATCCTCGTGGCGATCGTCGTCGTCCTCGTGCTGAGGTCGCCGCGCTCCGCCGAGGCGCCGCTGCCCGGGCAGGCGCGCTGAGCGCCGCCTGGGCAGCGCCTCGGTATCGACTGCATCACGTATCACGCCGCGTGTTGCACGCCTCGTCGCAGGTATGGACACAATGTGTCTGACATGGACGATCTCTCCCTGTCGCCCGCGGATGACGCGGACGACGTCGCCGACGCCCACGGCGCGGCGCGCTGGGAGCAGGCGGCCGCGCACTTCGCGCGCTGGCGCAACGGCGACCCGCAGGCGATCGACGAGCTGGTGCGCATCATGACCCCCGTGCTGTGGCACGTCGTCCGCGCGTACGGCCTGCGTCGGGCGGCGGCGGAGGACGTCATCCAGACGACGTGGCTCACGCTCGTCCGCAAGCACGACACGATCGCGAGCGCCGACGCGGTCTCCGGATGGCTGCGCGTGACCGCGCGCCGCGAGGCATGGCGCGTCGCGCGCGCGGACCGTCGCGCCGATCCGACCGACGACGACCTGCTCGAGGCGCGGCTCCCGTCGCGCCGCGCGGCCGAGGACGACGTCGCCGAGGCCGACACGGCCGACCGCCTGTGGCTGGCCGTGCGCGCGCTCGATGAGCGGTGCCAGCGGCTGCTGCGGATCGTCGCCTTCGAGGACCGACCGGACTACGCCCAGATCGCCGCCGATCTGCGCATGCCGGTGGGAAGCATCGGGCCCACGAGGCAGCGCTGCCTCGCTAAGCTTCGAGCCAGATTGAATCCCGATATACGAGACGAGGGACGATCGTGAACGACCACGTCGGGGGAGCAGAGGACCGCGAGCTCCTCGACGCGCTGCGCGCGTCCTGGGAGCAGGCCGACCCCGTCCCCGCAGGACTCGCCGACCGCATGATCGCGGCCGTGGCCGTCGACGACCTCTCGCGCGAGTTCGCGCTGCTCTCGCTCGTCGACGGCGCGCAGGCCGCCGTGCGGGCGGGCGACGAGCGCCGCACGCTCCAGTTCGCGGACGACGACGCCGAGGTGCTGCTGCACGTGTCGCCGACGGATGGCGGCGCGCGCCGGATCGACGGATGGTCCCGTCCTGCGGTGCTCGCGGCGCGCCTCGCGCAGGACGACGCCGAGTGGGCCGCCGACACGGTCGGCGACGGCCGCTTCTCGTTCGAGGGCGTGGCCGCGGGGCGCGCGCAGGTGCGGATGGTCGTGCGGCAGGAGGAGGGTCTCCGGGAGGTCGCGACCCCCTGGTTCGACATGTGAGGTCGATCTTCCCGTGACGGCGGTTCTGGGGCAGAATACGCGCAAGCGGTGCTCCCCTGGCCGAGTGCCCGGGGAGGTGCGCGATGCCCGACGACAGCCGGACCACATCCCAGCCCGACGGATGGTCGTGGCGTGATCGCGCCGCGGGATCGATCCCGGTCGGGCGGGTCCTCGACCCGGCGGTCGAGCCCGTCGACGGCGTGCGCGCGTTCCCGACCGCGTACGTTCCCGACCGGCTCCTGATCGCACGGCGCGACGACGATGCGGAGGCGGTCGACGGACTCCGCCTCGTCCGGGACGCCGCTGCCTCGTTCGGGTGGCAGGTCGTCCCCGAATCGCTGCGCGGCGACGCGCTCGGCGAGGCGGACGAGCCGACCCCGCTGCTGCCGGGCCTCGGGATGCTGCGCGCGCAGCTCGTCGCGCCCGACGGGCCGTCGCGGGGGGAGGCGCCCGTGCCGCCCGACGCATGGCGCGTCCTGCAGCGGGCGCGACGCCTCTCTCGAGGCCGACTGCGCGACGTCGCGCTCGACCATATCGTCGCGATCGACCCCGTCGGCGTCAATCCGTTCACGCGGACGAATCCCTTCACGCGGACGAACCCGTTCACGCGCACCAACCCGCATGGCGCTGACCAGTACGCCGAAGCGGGGCACGGCGGGCGGCAGCCCGTCGTGCGCCTCGGAGCCGGGCCCACGCGCGTGGGGAAGCCGCCGCGCGGCCGACGGCGCCCCGTCGTCGCGATCCTCGACACGGGGTGCGGCGCGCACGAGTGGCTGCCCGACGACATCGTCACGCGGCGCGTCGAGCTCGACGGAGCGCCGCTCGGACTCACGGACGACGCCGACCCCGAGCGGTTCCCCGACCTCTACGGCCAGCTGGACGGGGAGATCGATCCGGTCGCCGGCCACGGCACCTTCATCGCCGGGATCGTCCGGCAGGTCGCCCCGGAGGCCGACATCCTCTCCGTGCGGGGCGCGAACGCCCTCGGCGTCGTCGACGAGAGCGCGCTTCTCGAGACGCTGGCCGGGCTCGTCGAGCTGCTCGCGCGGCACCGCGCGGGGCGGGAGGGCGGATGCGCGATCGACGTGATCAGCCTGTCGCTCGGCTACTACCACGAGACCCCGGAGGACGGGCTCTTCTCGACCGTGCTCTTCGAGCTCCTGCGCAGGGCGCGCGAGCTCGGCTGCGCGGTCGTGTGCTCCGCGGGCAACGACGCGATCGACCGGCCGCCCTTCCCCGCGTCGCTCTGGCCGTGGCCGGGCGGCGACAACGGCATCGAGCCCGACGACGGGGCCGAGCACGTGTCGGTGGGCGCGCTGAACCCGAGCGGCGCGGCGGTCGCGCTCTTCTCGAACGTCGGGCCGTGGGTGCGCGTGTACGCGCCGGGCGCCGCGGTGGTGAGCACGATCCCCGCGTTCGAGGGCGGGCGGCAGGCGTCGTCGCGCGATGACCGCTTCGCGCGGCGGCGGGAGACGATCGGGCCCGAGTGCTACCTCGGGAGCTTCGCCGTGTGGAGCGGCACGTCGTTCGCTGCCCCGTTCGCCGCCGCGATGATCGCCGCGCAGCTCGGATGGCCCGCGGCCGGCATCCGCACGGCGGGCGATGCATGCGCCGAGAGCCGCGCGGCCACGGCGGCCGCGCTCGAGCTGCTCGCCGCCCGGGACCGGTCAGGGGGATGACGTGGCCTCGCGCCCGGAGCCTCCCGTCGAGGAGCTCCTCCGCCGGGGAGTCGACGCCGCCAACGCGAAGCGGCTGCGCACCGCGAGGCGGCTTCTCGTGCGCGCCCTCGAGGCCGCCGACGACGATGTCCTGCGCGCACGGATCAGCGCGTCGCTGGCCTACGCGCTCGGGCAGCTCGGCGATCCGGACGGGGCGGAGCTGCTCTGCCGCACCGCCCTGCGCTTCCCGATGCTGCCGGAGGAGACCCGCGGCATCATCTCCGGTCAGCTGGCGACGCTGCTCCTGCACCGGGGCGACGTCGACGCCGCCCTCCCGCTCTTCGAACGGGCCGTCGCGCTCATCGACACCCCCGCCTCGCGCGCCAACGTCGTCCTGAATCGCGGCGTCGCGCTTCTGCAGCGCCGACGGCTCGGCGAGAGCGCCGACGCGTTCCGGTCGGCGGCCGCGCTCTTCGCGGACCTCGGCGACCGCGGCGGCGAAGCGCAGGCCCGCCACAATCTCGGGTACACGGCGCTCCTCGCGGGGGACCTCGTGCTCGCGCTCAGCGAGATGACCGTCGCGCGCGCGGAGATCGCGCGCGACTCCGCTGTCGCCGCGGCGATCTCCGACCTCGATCGCGCCGAGGTCCTCCGGGAATCGGGTCAGCTGCGCGAGTCGGCCGCTCTGCTCGAGCAGGTCGCCCAGGCGTTCGGCCGGGCGCGCATGCAGCAGGCACGGGGCGAGGCCGAGCTCCAGCTCGCGCAGACCCTGCTCGGCTACGAGCCGGGTCGCGCCGCCCGGGTCGCGCTCCGCGCCAGTCGGCGCTTCCGCGGGCTCGGCAGCGCGTCCTGGGAGGTGCGAGCGGAGGGCGTCCGGCTGCGGGCGCTCCTCGCGCCGACGGCCGACCGCACGTCGGCGAAGCCCGTCCCGTCGGCGCTCCAGGAGGAGTGCGCGCGCGTCGCGCGGCGGCTGTCGCGCTTCGGGTTCCGCGTCGAGGCCCGCGCGCTCCGCTACGTGCTCGACGCGGCCCTCGCGCGCACGGGGCGGCCGCCGTCGCGCGCGGCCCGCCTGCATCCCGACGACCCGCTGTCCGTCCGCGTGCTCGCCCACGAGGCGAGGGCCGCCCGCTCGGCGGCCCTCGGGCGCGACGCGGACGCCCGCCGGCACGCCGAGGCGGGCCTCCACGAGGTGTCGGCCTGGCAGCGGTCGTTCGGGTCGCTCGAGGTGCTCTCGTCGACGGCCGTGCACGGATCGGGGATCTTCATCGAGGGCCTCGCCGCGAGCGTGCGCTCCGGCCGCCCCGACACGGTCTTCCGCTGGTCGGAGTACACGCGCCACTTCAGCCAGCAGGTCTCGCCCGTGCGCCCTCCGCAGGACGCCGAGCACGCGGCCGACCTCGCGCAGCTGCGTGCGCTGCGCGCCGAGCTCGCCTCGTCGGACTGGGTCGCCGACCCGCGGGTGGCGTCCCTGCGCCAGCGGATCAGCGAGCGTCAGTGGGTCGCGACGGCCTCGACCGACGGCCCTCCCGTGGTCTCCCTCGACGAGCTGCGGTCGGCGCTCGACGGCGACACGGCCCTCCTCACGTACGTGTACGTCCGGGGCCGGCTCACGTGCCTCGTCGTGCCCGGGCGCGGTGCGCCCTCGCTCATCGACATCCCGTGGGGGCGCGTGCGCGACCTCCGCCGCGGTCTGTACAGCGAGCTGAACGCGGCCGCGGCGACGCGCACGGGGCCCGGAAGCCGGCTCATCCGCGAGTCGCTCGAGGCCCGGCTGTCGTGCCTGTCGCGCGCACTCGTCGAGGAGGCCGTGCGCGCCGCGGGAGACCCGAGGAGGGTCGTCGTGACGGCGCCGGGCGAGCTGCGCGGAACGCCGTGGGGCATGCTGCCGGCGCTGCGCGGCCGGGTCGTGACGCACGTCCGCTCGGCATCGCGCTGGGTCGCCACGCGCGGCTCGGTGCCGCTCTCCTCGGCCGGGTTCGTCGTGGGTCCGGGCGTCGCACGCGGCGACGAGGAGGCGGACACGGGTGCGCGGGCCTGGCGGCGCGCCGGGGGCCCTGCGCGCATTCTCACGGGCGACGCGTCGCGGATCGAGCACGCGACGGCTCTCGCGGAGGGCGTCGATGTGCTCCACGTCGTCGCGCACGGGCGGCACTCGCCGGACTCGCCGCTCCTGTCCGGATTCGAGCTCGCGGACGGCACGCTGTTCGGCTACGACATCGACGCGATCGCGCGCCCGCCCGCCGTCGTCGTGCTGTCGGCGTGCGAGCTCGGCCGCTCATCGGCGCTGTGGGGCGAGGAGGCGGTCGGGATGGCGAGGGCGTGGCTGCACGCGGGGTCGCACTGCGTCATCGCGGCCCCCGTGATCGTGGCCGACGACGTCGCCTGCGAGCTGCTGGGCGCGATGCACGAGGGGCTCGTCGGCGGGCTCGACCCTGCCGAGGCGCTCATGCGGGCGACGACCCAGACCGGGCACGTCGCGCCTTTCGTCTGCTACGGCTCGGGCTTCTGAGTCACCGCGCGACGGGAAGGGCCGGCGCGAGGGCGTCGAGCGCGCGCCGCAGCGCGGTGCTCGAGGTGTGCGCGGTGTAGGGGAAGTACACGACCTCGACGCCGACGGCGCCGAACTCGCGCTCGAGGCGGAGGCCCTTCTCGGTGCCCCGCCAGTCGTCGCCCTTGAAGAAGTGGGTGAAGCCGACCTCGCGCCACACATCGAGCTTGTCCGGCACCGTCTCGACGTGGACGTCGTCGACGTACCGGATGCTCCGGACGATCTCCGCGCGCTCGGCGGTGGGCACGACCGAGCGGATGCCCTTCACGGCGCGGAGCATCTCGTCGCTCACGACGCCCGCGATGAGGACGTCGCAGTTCTCCTTGGCGTGGCGGAGGAGGTTGAGGTGGCCGACGTGGAAGAGGTCGAACGCGCCGGCCGCGTAGCCGATGCGCGTCATGCGGGCGCCTTCCCGCGGGCGGGACGGCGGGAGGTGCCCCGGTGGCGCAGGGGGCGCACCACCGGGGCGATGGGAGAGAGCTCGGATCTCTCCCATGGCTCGGCCGGGACGGCCGAGGCGACCGATGCGGACGTCGCCGGGGGTTCGGCATCGGCATCGGGGTCTGGGGCCGCTCGGCCGGGGGCCACGGGCACCGCGCGGACCGCCCCAGACGGCGGCAGTGCCCGTGAGCTCTCAACGGATCGCATACTGGGGAAGAGCGCGGACCGCGGCGGCTGATACATCACGACTCGGTAACGAGCTCGGACCGCGGCGAGCGCACGACGCCGCCGGCCGGCACGTCCTTGACGACCACGGCGTAGGGGCCGATCCGCGCGCCCCGGCCGACCGTGATCGCGCCGATGACGACGGCTCCGACCCCGATCTCGACGTCGTCCTCGATCACGGGGCAGTCATGCGGCGTGCGGCGATTGCCGAGCGTCACACCGTGGCGGAGCATCACGTTGCGGCCGATCACGGTCGCGGGGTTCACGACGACGCCGATGCCGTGACGCAGCCGGAGTCCGGGTTCGACGCGGGTCGTCGGGGGGATCTCGATGCCCATGATCCACTCCGTCACGAGCTTGTATCCCGCGGCGTGCGCGAGGTAGATCGCGCGGCCGAGGGGCCGACGGCTGCCCTGCCAGCGCTGGCAGCGGCGCAGCCAGCCGAGCACGAACCGGCTCTTCGGGTACCGCGCGTTCGCCGCCCGGTCAGCCTGGAGCGCCGCGCGGAGGCGATCGCGCGCGGCGCTCATGACGCGGCCTCCGCTCGCTCGTCCGCGGCGGCGCGGATCCGCTCGCGGCACCAGGCCGCGCGCCGCGCGAGGCGCGGCAGCACCGCGGCGCGATCCGTCGGCCGGAGCCGCGACGCCGCACAGCGGAACCGCCGCTCGAACTCGTCGAGGCACGCGGCCTTCTCCTCCGCGGGCAGCGGAGCGACCGCGAGGGCCGTGAGGCGCGGGAGCGGGGCGCCGAGCACGCGAGCCGACAGCTCCGCGAAGGCGGCCTGCGTGCGCTCGTCGTTCCACGACCGCAGGCGCCAGCCCTCGGCGGACGTGACCTGCCCCGGATGCACGCGGTAGAGAAGGGACGGGGCCGCGAGACGACGCAGACGAGCGCCCGACGAGGCGAGCCGCAGCCACAGGTCGTAGTCCTCGCTCGGGACGACGCGGTAGCCGCGAACGGCCTCGACCGCGGAGCGCCGAGCGGCCATGGTCGAGTGGGCGACGGGGTTCGTCAGGAGGAGATGGAACGGGAAGGACGCGATCCCGATGCCGGACGGCCACGGCGGGCGGGGCACCCCGGCTCCGTGCCAGGAGGCGACGGTCGTGAAGACGGTGTCCGCGGTCTTCAGGGCCCGCAGCTGCCGGCGGAAGCGGCCGGGGAGGACGACGTCGTCGGCGTCCATCCGCGCGACGAACTCGCTCGCTGAGGCTTCCAGCAGGGCATTCAGCGCCCGGGCGACGCCGCGGTTCGGGCCCGTCAGCACGCGCAGGCGCGGATCGTCGATGCGCTCGAGCGCCGCGAGCGTGCCGTCGGACGATCCGTCGTCCTGCACGACGAGCTCGGCGTCGGCTGGCAGGTCGCGCAGCGTCGACCGCACGGCGCGGTCGATCGTCGGCGCCGCGTCGAACGCCGGCATGAGCACGGAGAGCCGCGGCATGTCACATCCCTCGTCCGCGCGCGTTCAGGGCCGAGACGACGCGCCCGCCCGACACGAGGTGGAGGCCGACGCACATCGCGAGGTACGCGCGCGGCTGCAGGACGTCGTGGCGGATGGCCGCCCGAGCCCATCGCCGGGCAGGGGCGAGCGCGCCGAGCGCTCCGTGCGCGAAGGCGATCTGACCCTCGATCCGCGCGCGGCCGCGCGCGGATCGGGCGAACTCGGGGTGCTTGTCGAGCAGGTAGCTGAGGCCGTCGGCGATGCCGCGCCAGCGCTCGCTGAAGTACGACGGCCGGTCCCAGTGGACGATCGTCAGCGGTGCCGCGACCGCGGCGATGCGGCCGATCTTGGCCGCGCGCAGCAGCAGGTCGTAGTCCTCGCCGTAGCACGCGGGCAGCTCCTCGTCGACGAGACCCAGGCGCCCTCGCGCATCGGCGGTGCGCAGGAGGAAGGAGGACGGGTGCAGCTCGGTGATGCGCGAGCGGAGGAGGTCCGCGAGCGCGACCCGCTCGGGCGGGAGACGGTCGTGCGCGCCTCCCGTCGAGAGGATGCGGATGCCGGTGGCGGCGATGACGACGTCGGGGTCCTCGAGGAGCGGCAGCTGCGCCTCGAGCTTCCCGGGCGCCCATTCGTCGTCGTCGTCGCAGAAGGCGATGATCGGCGCCTCGGCCGCGAGGATCCCCGTGTTCCGACCGCCCGCGAGTCCGGGCGTCCGGTCGTTCGCGATCGTCCGCACGCGGTGGCGACCGCGCGGGAGGTCGGCGAGCGGATCGACCGCGCATCCGTCGAAGACCACGACGATCTCGAGCGGGTGCGCCGTGTCCTGAGCGAGCACGGAGCGCACGGCCCGCCGCAGGAGCTCGGGGCGGTCGCGGGTGGCGATGACGACGGTGACGCGGGGGTTCATGAGGACGGCCTCTCGAGAGCGGTGTCGTGGGGAAGGGCGGCGGCCGCCGGGAGGAGGGCCAGCACGAGCCCGTGCGGGAGCACGCCGTAGTAGAAGACCTCGACGAGGAGCACCACCTGCACGACGTGGACAGCGGTCATCCGCCTGCGCACATGGCGCGTCGACCACGCGAGCCAGAGGAGGGCGAGGAGGAAGACCGCGAGCGCGGGCAGGCCGTGCGAGAACATCACCATCCACACGTGACCCTGCGTGCCCGCGGACGGCGCGCCCTCCGTCCACGACGGGCGCGGCGCCCCGTAGCCGAAGACCGGGGACTGGAGGGTCCGCACGAGCGTCTCCTGGTAGAGGTCCGCACGGTCCTCGGTCGACGAGCTCGACTCGACGCGCCCGAGGAGCCGGTCTCCGACGTCGAGCACCGCGGCCGCGGCGAGGCCCACGGCGCACGCCGCCGCGAGGCCCGCGACGGCGCGGACGCGACCGGAGGCGAGGAGGATGAGGCCCCCGTAGACCGCCGCGACGCCGAGCCCGATGAACATCCCGCGATTGAGGGTGAGGAACGCGGGGACGAACGAGAGCGGGATCGCGACGAGGAGGCCGAGGAACCGGAGGTCCCGGGGGATGCGCGCCACGTACGAGATGACGAGCGGGAGGAGCATCGAGTACGCGTTGCCCCAGCCGTTCGTATAGAGGAAGGGAGCGGCCGGGCGCGGATCGAGGACCGTCCAGGCGTCCGGGTTCCACTGCGTCGCCCGCCGCACGACCATCTCGCCCACGAGCTCGTTGCTCTGGAGGCCGCGGGGGAGCACGTAGCCGAGCGGGGTCCGGAAGGAGAACTCAGGGGCGATCACGCCGAGCCATCCGCCTGCCACGACGAAGAGCCAGAACAGCGTGAGCATGCCGAGCAGCCAGTCGAGCGTGATCGTGCGGCGCGCGTTGTAGACGTAGAGGAAGGCGATCGTGATCGAGAGGTACTGCAGGGCGCGGTAGACGAACCCGATGAGCCGGCCGGGGGTGTCGATCCCGATCACCGACACGGCGACGAGAGCGAGGAACAGCAGCCAGATCCCGAAGCCCCGCGGCGCGCGGACGTCGCCGCGGCGGATCAGGAGCACCGCCATGGCCGCGGCGAGCGGGATCCACGCCATCTCGGCCATCCCGAGCGCCCACCAGAGGGGGAACGCCGCGAACATCGCGGTGATCGGCCACCGCGGCAGGTCGCCGCGGGCCTCCGTCGCGGTCGGCCGCGCCGGAGCCGGGGCGAACGCCGTGTCAGACCGCATCGGCGTACTCCTCGCGAGCGGGTGTCTCGTCGGCCGCGGGCGCGATCTCCCGTCGGCCGGCGCGGCGCCGTGATCGCCGCCGCTCGCGGGGGACGACGACGGCGCCGATGAGGGGCACCCCCGCGGTCGCGGACTCGTCGCGCAGGGCGGCGGCTGTGGTGCGGCGGCTCGCGCCCTCCTGCAGCACGACGACCACCGCGTCGGCCAGACGCAGCGCCGCGAGCAGGTCGGCCGTGCCGGCCGAGACCGGGACCGCGAGCATGACGAGCGTCCCCTCGGGCGCGGACTCGACGGCGACCCGCGCCTCGGCGGTGCGCGCCTCGCCGTGCAGGTCCGCGCGCCCGAAGCGGACGCTGAGCCCGGGCACGGCGGCCCGGGGCGCCGCTCCGGCCGATCGGAGGACCGCGAGGCGCCGCTCGGAAGGATGGGGGAGCACGAGCCGCACGGCGAACCCGCTCTGCGCGGTCGCCATCGCCAGCCCCGTCGCGACGGCCCCCTCCGACGACGTGTCGTCGAGCACCGCGACCGCGCGCGCCCCGGCGGGGAGGTCGGCGAGCAGGCGCTCGCGTGCGATGCGCATCGCCTCGGCGTCCGGCGCCTCGAGGGGCGTCCGCGGGTGCGGCGTGCGGAGCCTGGCGAGCACGCGCGCGCCGAGCGCGCGCGTGATCTCGGCTCCGCTGCGCAGGCGCCCGTCGAAGGGCTCGCGGAGGAAGGCCAGCAGGATGCCGACGATCGCGCCGATCCCGATCCCGGTCGCGGCCGTCGTGTAGCGCGGCGGTGCCGAGTCGATCGGGTTGTCGGCGGCTCCCGTCAGCACGCTGCCGCCCGAGGTGTCGACGCTCTGCAGCGCGTTCCGCTGCGACAGCAGGCCCTCGAGCTCGAGGAGGATCTGCTCCCGGTCGCTCGTCGCCTGCGCCTGCGCGGCGCCGGATCCCGCATCCGCGATCGCCGCGTTCGCCTCGGCCAGCTGCGCGTCGAGCTCGTCGATGCGCGTGCTGAGCCCCGAGACCATGACGTCGAGCCGGCTCTCGGCCTGCTCGCTGCGGTAGGCGAGGTAGGCGGCCGCGACGGAGTCCGCCCGCTCGATCGCGAGCGCGCGCGTCGCGGCCGTCGCGGAGACGTGGGCGATCGTGCCGCCCTCCGAGATCGTGACGTCGACGGTGTCGTGGATCTCGCGGGTCGCTTCGGCGTCGCCGAGCAGGGCCGCCGCGCGCTCGGCCACGACGTAGGAGCGGGCGATCGCGGCCTCGGTGGCGTCGTCCAGCAGACCCGACGCCGCGCGCTGCGGATTGAAGGGATCCGTCGTGATGACGGAGAGGTTGACATCGGTCGTCGCCGTGATGCGCTGCGGGGCGCCGAGCAGGTAGGCGATCGCGGCGATCGCCCCGATCGCGATCGCGGCGACGACGAGGCGCCACTGCCTGCGCAGCACGCGAGCGTAGTGATCGAGACCGAGTGTCGTGGTGTGTGCGGTGTCGGACATCGTGCTTCCCCCGGTGAAGCCGTCACCTCAGACGGCGGTGCTTGCGGCGCATCGAGATGCCCGCGTGGATGAGGTTCGCGATGAAGAGGAGGACGTAGACCGCGGCGAAGGCCGCGTGCGCTCCCCACAGCGCGAAGGCCCAGCACAGCGTGCCGGGGTCGGTCGGGATGAGCGCGACCGACTTGGCGACGCCGCTCGGCTCCGAGACCGAGCGGCCGTGACGCGACGCGAGCTGCTCCGCGAGGATCTGGCTCATGAACTGGCCCGACGTCAGGAGCGCGAAGCCGAGCGCGACTCCCATCAGCCAGACGTCCTGAGGGCGGTGCACGAAGCATCCGACCGCGACGCCCAGGTGGATCGCCGGGGAGCGGATCGCGTCGACGACGTGATCGAGCCATTCGCCGGCCGGGCTCGACGCCCCGCTGAGCCGGGCGACCTGGCCGTCCGCCGAGTCGAGGACGTATCCCGCCGCCAGGAGCACGGCGGCGGCGACGCCCGAGCCCGCGGACGGCGGGGCGGCCGCGATCACGGCGATGCCCGCCGCCGACATCGCTGCGCTGAGCATCGTGACCGCGTTCGGCGTCATCCCGATCCTCACCGCAGCGGCTGCGACGCCGCGCGCGAGGCGGCGATTGATCCAGCGCGTGTACGCGGGGACCCCGGCGCCGCTCTTCTGCGCCTGCGCGAGGGCGGTGCGCGAGGTGCGGAGGGCGCGCGCGGGCCGCGCCGATGCCGTCTGGGCGCTCATGGCGCCGTCACCGTCATCTCGAAGCTGTGGCTGTTCGCGGTCCGGTAGTTGGAGTGGACCTCGACCGCGATCGTGTTGGCCCCCGTGCGGAAGGCGGTCGCGGGGATCTCCGCCACGTACGGCTGCGCCATCGCCGTCGTGCCCGAGACCGCGGTGTTGGCGTAGGTGCTCGCGGTGACCGGGCCGGGGTCGATGTTCCTGCGGAGCACTTCCGCCCCGTTGACGTAGACGACGACCCCATCGTCGACCCGGACCGAGAAGCGCAGCGCGACCGCGCCGCCCGGGAGGTCGATGTCGTGCCGGTGGTAGCTCGTGAGCGGGCGAGGCGACAGCGACGTGTCGAGGGCGGTCGCGATGTCCGACGTCCCCCAGCCGACGGGAGCCGCGCCGCTGAGCCAGGAGCCGTCGTCGAACTCGGGAGCAGCCCAGTCGGACGGCGGCGCGGCGGTCGACCAGAGGGTCGCCCAGGTCGAGCCGGCGTCGATGAGCGTCGGCGAGGCCGGATCGGGCCCGGGAGCCGCCTCGGCGGGGACGGCCGGGGTGCTCGCCGAGCGGTTCCCGGCCGCGTCCACGGCGCGCACGGCGTAGAGCGTGCCGTCAGGAGCGGGCGGGAGAGCCGCCGACGTCCCGCCGACGGTCGCCACCACGCGATCGGCCCGCAGCACCTGGTAGGCGGTCACGGCTCGGTCGTCCGTCGCCGCCGTCCACGTGAGGTTCACGCCCTCGGTCGTCCTGACGGCCTTGAACGCGCCCGGCGTCGACGGGCTCGTGACGTCGGAGGGGGCGTGGCGCACGAAGCCGCCCGACCACTGGCGCACATAGCCCGCGCGGGTCGAGTAGCTGAAGTCGCCGCCCTGCCAGAGCGTGCCGCGCGAGTCGACGAAGAGGGCCCAGGCGCCGGCGCCGGCGCGCGTGTTGAGGATGCCGTTGAACGACTCGAGGTACTCGCCGCTCTCGGCGCTCCAGGCGCCGCTGCCGTAGATCGCGTGCGCGCCGGTCCACGCCGTCCCGATGCCGGGCCACACGGTCGCGCCCTCGTAGTTCGTGCCGAAGCAGTGGCAGCCGGCGTACACGGTCTCGCCGTCGGACGCGATCGCCTGGAAGTCCCCGCCGGCGAGCGTGATGTTCGAGCTCGCCATCTCCATCGTGTCGCGGCGGTAGCTCATGAGCGAGTGCTCGGAGCCGCCGAGCCAGACGCGATCTCCGACCTCGAGCACGGCCTGCTGGTAGCCCTGGCGGCCGCTCGTGCGATTGGAGAACACGACCGGCCACGGCGTGAGCGACTCATCGGCGGTCGACAGCACAGCGGCCTTGTCGGCGGGGCGCCCCTTCGACTGGCTGAAGAACCCGGCCGCGTACACGCGGTCGCCGTGAGCCGAGGCGTCGAGGCTGATGACGGTTCCGTTGAACTCCGGGTTCCACGCGTCGGGCACGCTGCTCTCGATCGAGAACCGCACGGTGTTGCGCGCATAGACCTGAGCGCCGGTCGCGGCCTTGGCATGGGTGAAGGACCCGCCCACGTACAGCCAGTCGCCCTGCACGTCGAGGGTGCGCACGACGGGCACGCCGCCGGAGAGGAAGTTCAGCAGGGCGCCCGTGAACGAGGCGTCCACGGCGCCCGTCGTCGCGTCGAGCACGACGAGGCCGGGGTGGCTCTCGCCGTTCACGGTCGAGAAGTAGCCGCCGACGGCGATGCGCCCGCCCGGGAGCGGCGCGAGGGCCTTCACCTGGTTGTCGAACACCGGGCGGAAGGTCGAGATCCAGGTGCCCGTGTCGCGCTCGAACGCCGCGAGATACCCCTGCTCGACCGCGCCCGAGCCGCCGGCCGAGCGCTGCACCTTCGTGAAGTTGCCGCCCACGAAGACGCGGTCGACGTTCTCGGTGAAGGCCGACACCTCGTTGCTGCCCTCGAGGGTCGAGGGACCGGCGCCGAGGCCGGCGACACCCCACGGCTGGGTCTGCGCGAAGGCCTCCGCGACCGCCGTGCCGGCCGTCGCGGGCGTGCCGCCGGCCGGGACCGGCGCGAAGACATCCGCGCTCAGGAGCTTCGGTCGGATGAAGACCTGCGTGAACGGCCGGGCGTAGCCCGCGCTCGTGCTCGGCGACCACAGGTAGCTCGTGCCGTCGGGTGAGCCCTTGATGTCGGAGCCGTACCCGAATCCCATCGCCCAGCCCTCGGCGGAGCCGGTGATGGTGCGCACGCGGATGAGCCCGTTGTCGTTCCCGAAGTTGCTCGTCGTCCCGCCGGTCCCGTTGCGGTTGCCGATCCGGAACGACCCCACGCGCTGCTGGTTGTTGAACTCCCACGTCCACTCGTCGCGCGGGCTGGTGAGACGGAAGCGCGTGTCCTGCCAGGACGTCCCGGCCGCGTTCGCGGCGCGGACGAGGCGGATGCCGTCGGCGAGGGCGCCGATCGGCTGGTCGTTGTTGAGCTGGTCGATGAGGGCGCCGGGCAGCTGCCGGGGCGTGAACGCCGCGGTGCCCGTCGCGGGCTCGCGCACCTGCGCGGGCGTCCCGGAGCCGAGGATGGACTCGGACCATCCCTGGCGTCCGCGCCCCACGAGGACCCAGCCGCCGCCATCCGTCTCCTGGTCGCAGTAGAACTGCTGCGCGGAGCCCATGGCGGGGGTCGCGAGCCAGTAGACGCCGCTCGGGGCGTCGGGGTCGACCTGCGCGACCTCCCAGCAGGAGGCCGCGGCCGTCGCCTCGGTGCGCCCGTCGGGGGCGGGCAGCGTCGGATCGGCGGCGGTCGCGGGGATCGGAGCGGCCAGCGTCGCGATGAGGGCGATCGCGGCGACCGCCGCGATGCGGGTGCGGAGTGTCATGAGCGGGCCCTTCTTCAGCACGCGGGGTCGTCGGGGAACGAACGGGAGAGGACGCGCCACGTGCCGTCCTCGTAGACGAGGTCGAAGAGGTGGGCGGCCCGCGGGTGGGTGTCCTTCTCGGAGCCGATCCGCTCGCCGTCGGCGTCGACGAGCTCGAGGCCGCTCGCGTCGATGCAGGCCTTCACCTGCGCGGTGGCGGGCTCGGCCTCCTCGTCGAGCGCGAGGATCTCGAGCCCGACGACCTGGGACTCCCCGACGTACGACCATCCGTTCGCCGAGAGCTCGAGCCACTGGGCCTCGAGCTCGGCGCGGTAGGCGCCGGCGGTCACGTCGGCGAGGAGCGTCTCGAGATCGCCGGGGCGGGCCGCATCCTCCGCGTCGGGCGGGGTGAGCACCTCCTCCACGAGCTCCTCGGCCGGGCCCTTCTCGAGATCCCGGTCGCCGAAGCGGCCGCGCCCCTCCGCATGCTCGTCGCGATCCGGCTCGGGAGCAGGACGGGTCGTCGCGGGCGGAGCCGGGCGGTCGCGCCGCGGCGGCTCCTCGGTCGCGACCGGCGTCGCGGATGCGGTGGGCGTCGGGGTCGCGGATGCCGTGGGCGTCGGAGAGGGCGGAGCCGCCTCGTCACCGGGGTCGGCGTTCGCGACGGCGCCCGCGAGGAGCGCGGCGCCGATCGCGACGAGCAGGGTGGCGGCGCCGGCGACCGAGCCGGCCACGGTCGCGGACAGCCGGGAGCGATATGGACTCATGAGGGGTCTCCTGTGGTGCTCCGCCGGATCCGAGCGAGATCGGCGAAGGCGTCGAGGTGAAGGGAGCGCGGGGCGAGCCGCGCCCAGGTGAGAAGGGCGCCGCCGCCGACGACGGCGGCGACGGCGAGGCCGAGCCAGGTCGAGCCGAGCAGCAGCCGGGCGCCGAGGGCGGCGGCCCCCACGGTCGAGAGCGCGATGAGCAGCGGGCGCACCCCCGCCGCGAGCGGCAGGGGCAGCGCGAGGGCGCGGTGCACCTGGATGGTCGCGAGGATCGCGTCGAGGAGGCAGGCCGCGGCCCACGCGACGGCGGCGCCGGTGACGCCCCAGAGCGGCACGAGCACGAGCAGGAGCGCGACGTCGGCCGCGACCGCGATCGCCTTGTTCGCCGCGGCGAGACCGCTGCGGCCGCTCATGAGGAGCACCGAGTGGACGCTGCCGGCGAGGAAGGTCACGACCGACCCGAGGCAGAGGGCGGCGAGCGCGACGGCGCCCTCCTCGAAGGATGGCCCGAGCAGCGACAGGGCGAGCGGCGAGAACACGGCCAGGAGCAGGTAGAGCGGTGCGCTGAAGAGCACGAGCCAGGTCGTCGCGGCGCGGAAGAGGTCGGCGAGGGCCGCGTGGTCGCGACGGTGCAGCAGGCGGCTGAAGACGGGCGAGACGACCACGCGGATCGCGGAGTCCACGAGCGATCCGGCGGACGCGATCCGCGTGGCGGCGCCGTAGACCCCGGCAGCGGCTGGGCCGGCGATGGCGCCGACGATGAGCACGTCGAGCCAGATGAGCAGCTGCGACAGGAACTCCGACACGACACGGGGGAGCGCGTAGCGGCGCAGGCGCCGCGGGAGACCGGACGACCGGAACGCGCTCGCGGTCATCGGCTCGACGCCGAGCGCGTCGACCCGCCGGCGGAGGACGAGCAGGGCCGCCGCGAGGGCGAGGGCTGCGGGCGCGGCCCACGCGAGGCTCGCGGCGACGACGCCGCCCCCTGCGGCGACGGCGAGGGCGACGGCCGCCGGCCGAAGCGCCGGGAGCCCGACGCCGCCGATCGCGACGTAGGGGCCGACCCCGCCGAGCGCTCGCTCCCCGGCGAGCGCGGTCAGCATCATCGCCGCGAGAGGGAGACACCATGCGGCCGCGGGAAGCGCCGCGGCCACGGGGCCGTCGAGAAGCGCGGCGCCGAGGGTCAGCGCGACCGCGCCGACCGCTCCGCCGAGCCCCGCGACGGCGATGAGGTGCGCGAGCGCGGGGCGGATGGCGCCGCGCTCGCCGTCGGCGAGGCGGGGCAGGATCCACAGCGCGGCGGAGTCGGCGCCCCACCGGGCGAACCCGAGTGCGATCGTGAAGAGCGCGATCACCTGCAGCACGATCCCCGCACCGACGTCGCCGAGCAGCCGGCCGAGCAGCACGACGAGCGCGAGTCCGAGGACGGCGCTCGCCGCGGACCCGGCGAAGCTCAGCGCGCTGCCCCGGGCGAGGGCGGCGCGGTCGGATGCGGCGACGGTGCTCATGCTGCCCGGTGGTGCGCGATGCGGGTCGGGCGCCGCGAGGCCTCGGCGAGACGCTGGCGGACGACGGCGGCGACGAATGCGGGGTTCCCCGCGAGATAGCGGCGCGCGAGCCGGCGCGGCTCGAGGCCCAGCCGCCACAGCCACTCGAGACCGGCGCGGATCATCCACTGCGGCGCCCGGCGATGCGTGCCGCTCAGCCAGTCGAAGAGCCCGCCGCAGGTCAGGACGACCGGCGGCAGCTGATCGCGGTGCCGCTCGACCCAGCGCTCCTGCACGGGGTCGCCGAGCCCGACGAAGAGGATCCGGGTGCCGTGCTCGCGGATGTCGCGGATGAGGGCATCCGACTCCTCGTCGGGGATGTACCCGTGGCTCGTGCGGATCGCGAGGCCCGGCAGCTCCTGCGCCATCCGCTCGGCCGCGGCCGCAGCCACTCCCGGGCGTGCGCCGAAGAAGTACACGGGCAGCCGGTCGCGCGCGGCGGCCGCGAGCAGCGGAGCCGCGAGATCCGTGGTCGCGACCCTCTCGGGCAGCGCCGCGCCCAGCAGGCGCGTCGCCCAGACGACGGACTGCCCGTCGGCGTAGTTCATCGTCGTCGTCGCGAGGAATCGGCGCAGCGTCGCGTCGTGGCGCGCGAGGTTCACGACGTGCGCGTTCACGCCGACGAGGACGTCGACGCCCGTCGTGCGCGTCATGGCGACGATCGCGTCGACGAGGGCGGCCATGGTGAGCGACCGCACGGGGACGCCGTCCACGATGCGGGCTTCGCCGAGCCCGATGCCCTGCTCGGCCGCCGCTGGCCGGCTGAGTGCTGCGGCGCGGGCGAACGAGGGGACCGGCAGCGCGTGGCCGGGGAGGATGACGGACATCAGTACGCTCCTTTCGGGCGGACCATCACCCTGACGGTGCGCCACATGATCGAGATGTCGTCCTGGAGCGACCAGTTCTCGACATAGCCGAGGTCGATCCGGACGCTCTCCTGCCAGGACAGGTCGCTGCGCCCGCCGATCTGCCAGGGACCCGTGATCCCGGGCTTCACGTAGAGCCGCCGCACGGTCGCGTCGTCGTACGCGAGGACCTCGCTCGGAAGCGGCGGGCGCGGCCCGACGACGCTCATGTCGCCGACGAGCACGTTCCAGAACTGCGGCAGCTCGTCGAGCGAGTAGTGCCGCAGGAAGCGGCCGACGCGCGTGACGCGCGGATCGCGGCGCAGCTTGAACAGTGGGCCGGCGCCCTCGTTCTGCGCGCGCAGCTGCGCGAGCTCGGCCTCCGCGGTCGTCCGCATCGACCGGAACTTCACGAGCCGGAACGTGCGCCCGTCGCGCCCCACGCGCTCCTGCGTGAAGAAGACAGGGCCCGGGGAGTCGAGAGCGATCGCGAGCGCGATGACGGGGGTGATCAGCGCGATGCCCGCGAGCGCGACCGTCGAGACGACGATGTCGAACGCCCGTTTGAGGACGAGGGCGCCGCCGTCGTACTCCGGCATCCGGAGGCGGACGAGGGGGAGCCCGCCCACCGCGTCCAGCGACATCCGGGCCCGCGCGACGTCCATAACGCCGTTCGCGACGATGAGCTCGGCGGCCGTGCCCTCGAGGCACCAGCCGAGGCGCTTCACGAAGTCGGCGTCCGAGGCGGCCGTGCTCGCGACGATCACGGCGTCCGCGTCGCGTCGAGCCGCCTCCTGCGCGATGTGCATCGCGGCCGCCTGCGTGCGCGGCGCCTCGTCGAACTCCACGGCGCCGACGACGCGGTACCCCGAGGCGTCGCTGCCGGTGATCGTCGACGACACGCGCGCGACGTCGGAGGGGCGGCCGGTGACGAGGGCGCGCGAGACACGCAGGCCCGCGGCGCGCTCGGCCGTGAGCCGGCGTCGCCAGATGGTGCGCGCGGCGAGGAGGCCGGCGAGCCCGATCGGCGCCGCGACGAACAGCTGCGCGCAGATCGCGGGGGCGCCGGTCACGACCAGGCCGAGGCCGAGGAGCCCGAAGACGTCGAGCGTGACAGCGGCGACCCGCGCGAGCTCGCGGCCGCGGGTGTCGTGGACGCTCCGCGGTGCCGCGATGGCGAGGCCGACCCACCAGAAGAGGCCGAGCGCGACCGCGAAGAGCACGGGGAGCGCGGGGGCGACGACCGCGGAGGACGGGGCGAGGGCGCCGCGTGCGGCGAGCGTCGTGGCGGTCGACGGGCCGGTCGAGGAGACGGCTCCGGCGACGAGCGCCGCGAGGGCCACGACGCCGGCGTCGGAGAGCAGCACGCGCGCCGTGTGGCGGCGCTCGAGGCGCCGTCTCCGCTCGAGCGAGGGGGCCACGCGCGGCGTGCGGATCCCGGGAGCGGCTTCGCGGCTCGCCCGCGAGGGGGAGACGAGCCGGCTGCTCGGCACGAGGACGAGCGCCCGCTCGAGCACGGTCACCGGTGTCCTCCGCCACGGCGCATGCGCGAGCCGGGTGTCCTCGTGGCGGATGTGGGTCCCTGCTCCCCGATACCGGAATACATCGCGTCTCCCCGCTGCGCCTCGCCGTGGACATCCGGGAGACGTGCGCTCGCCGGCGCCTCCCGTCACAGGGGAGGAGAGGCCAGCGCGGCATCTGATACATCACGGCTGGATAACGGCGCGCGGGCAGAGCCCGGTGCGCTCGGGCGCTCTTAGAGTGGCGGCATGAGCGACTGCCAGGTGAGCGAGATCGGCGGCCTCGACCAGTGGCGCGACCACTTCGGCGGCTTCCGCCCCGACAGCTCGCGCGACGGACGGCGCGTGGTCGACTTCGAGCTCGCGATGCAGTACATCGGGCTCACGGCGAACGCGCTGGAGCCCGGGGAGCAGGCGGGCTACTGGCACCGCCATGCGCGCGTCGAAGAGGTCTACGTGTTCCTCGAGGGGCGCGGTCAGATGGGGCTCGACGACGACGTCGTCGACGTCGGCCCCGGGACGATCGTCCGGGTGGGGCAGGGCGTCTGGCGCACGTGGCGCGCGCACCCCGAATCGGATGGGCAGCTGCGGTGGCTGTGCATCAGGGCCGGCGGGTACGAGCTGCCCGACCTCCCCGACGACAGCGAGCGCGAGCCGGAGCGCCCGCTGCCGTGGTGAGGTGAGCGGGGCTCACTCCAGGCCGAACGGGCGGCCCTCCGAGACCGAGATCGCGTAGGCGCGTGCGAGCTCCGACGAGACCCCGGGGCTGAGCCGGTCGACCATCTTCCGCGCGTGCGGTTCGATCTCGTCGACGGGGTGCCCCGTCCACTCGCGTCGGAACTCGGCGTCGAGCTGCTGCCACCTGTGATTCATCTCCTCACGGTCGCACGTCGGAGGGCGCCCTGTCGTGGGGTTGAAGCTCGTCGCGACGCGCGCTAGCGGGGACTGCGCGCGGCGGGGCCGCTCAGTAGGGTGGGGAGCGTGACATCGCTCGTCCTCACCGTCATCGGAGACGACCGCGCGGGCCTCGTGGCGGCGCTCGCCGACGTCGTCGACGCCCACGGCGCCAACTGGGAGAACAGCCGGCTCGCCGAGCTCGACGGCACGTTCGCGGGCGTGATCCAGGTCTCGGTGCCGCCCGAGCGCGTCGACGCGCTCCGCGAGGGACTGAAGGGCCTCGAAGGGCTGCTCACCGTGGTCGTGCGCGCCGCCGAGGAGGTGCACGCGCCGCGCGGCCGCAGCGTCGCGCTCCAGCTGCTGGGGCACGATCGTCCGGGCATCGTGCGCGAGATCTCCTCCGCCCTGCGCGCCCGGTCGCTGAGCATCGAGTCGATGGCGACCGAAGCGCGCGACGCGGCCATGGCGGGCGGGCGCCTGTTCGAGGCGACGGCAGAGCTGCGCGTGCCCGACGACGTCGACCTCGCCGACGTCGTCGCCGACCTCGAGCGGATCGCCGCCGAGATCCAGGTCGACGTCACGTTCGTCGAGTAGCTCAGACGGAGGGGCGCAGCTCGAACGCGGTCGCGCCCGTCGGGGCGATCTCCTCGATCGCGATGTCGTCCACGCGGGAGCCGGTCGGCCCCTGCCGCATCCAGTCGACGACCGCGTCGACGGCGTCGGAGCCGCCCTCGAGCTCGGCCTCCACGCGATCCGCGCCCACGTTGCGGACCCAGCCGACGACATCCCTGCGCTCCGCCTGACGCGCCGTGCTCCACCGGAATCCGACGCCCTGGACGACGCCCTCGACGACCACCCTGACCCGCCTCATGCGGGCCATCCTCGCATCGGATGGCCCGCAGCTGAAGGAGGTGCGCGGGCACCCCGCACGGCCGATCTCGCCGCGGGTCTTCCGTCTGCGACGAGAACCGGTCAGTATAGGCGCGGGGGAAACATGCAGCAGGACACTTCCGACGGCGAGTCGAACGACGCATCCGCGACGCGGGTGCGCTCGACGCGCGCCGCGCACGCGAGCGTCATCGTGGCGGCCCTCGTCGCCGCGGCCACCGGAGCCGGCGCCCTCGCGGCGGCCGGCGCGCCGCCCGAGAGCGAGCCGGTCGCGGCGGTCTCGATCGCGGTCGACGACGGCGAGGTGTCCGACGACCTCGAGCGCCCCGAGTCGCCGACCGCGGGCCTCTCGGATGAGGCGGCGGCGTTCGCCGAGGCCGGCGCGATCGAGGTGCCCGCGCTCGCCGGAAGCGACTACGGCGCGACGACCGTCGACGAGGTGACGAAGCTGCGGCGCGAGGCGCGCGAGAAGCTCATCCGCGCGGCGATCGCCGCGGGCATCGACGTCGACCTCTCGCGCCTCGGGGACGACGGCAAGCTCGCGTCCCTCGACACCTTCCTGTGGCCGATCGCGCACCCCGTGCTCACCGACCAGTTCGGGGCACGCAACGGTCGCCACATGGGCATGGACATCGCGGCGCCGGGCGGCACGCCCATCGGCGCGGCCGCTCCTGGCATCGTCGTGCTCTCGAGCGAGAGCCACTACGGCTACGGCGTCGCGGTCATGATCCAGCACGTCAACGGCGTGCGCACGCTCTACGGGCACATGACGCACGGGAGCCGCGTGGTCGAGGAGGGCGACTGGGTCGAGGCGGGCGATCCCATCGGGCTCGTGGGCAACACCGGTCGCAGCTTCGGGAACCACCTCCATTTCGAGGTGCACGTGAACGGCGTCCCGGTCGACCCGCGTCGCTACCTCGACGGGGCCGGCGAGCCGGTCGACATCAAGCCGTGGGCTCCTGATCCGCGCGCATCGCAGAACCCGCAGCCCGCCGAGAGCCCGCAGTCGAGCGAGCCGCCGAAGCCGTCGGAGAACCCGCAGCCCTCGGAGAAGCCGAGCGAGACGCCGAAGCCGAGCACGCCGCCGACGACACCGCCGCCGACGACCCAGCCCCCCGCGACGACGCCGCCTCCGACGAGCCCGCCGCCCACGCAGCCGCCCGCGACGACGCCGCCTCCCACGAGCCCGCCGCCCACGCAGCCGCCCGCGACGACGCCGCCTCCCACGACGCAGCCGCCCGCGACGAGCCCGCCGCCGACCGAGCCGGCGCCATCCCCCGAGACGAGCGAGCCGTCGCCATCCCCCGAGACGAGCGAGCCGTCCACCCCGTCGCCATCGCCGTCGCAGACCCATACGCCGGTCACGCCGATGCCGCTGCCGACGGTGACGCTGCCGGCGGAGTGACCAGGCGGCCGGGCAGTCCTGCCGCGGCCCGTTCCCGTTTCTCGACGCCTCGCCGCCTCGCCGCTTCGCCGCCTCGCCGCTGACCGAGCGCGGCTGGGGCCTCCGACGAGCCGCCGAGGCACCCCGACATCGGGGTTGAATTCGCGAGGGTCGGGATCACCTCTTCCGCCATCCCGTTCGGATGTCGGTGGTGGGGTTGATGATGGGTGTGTGACGAGCAGGAAGCCGCGGTTTGTGGATCCGCTGTCGTGGGATGCGACGGTGGAGGAGCGGTGGGTGCTGTCGAATGTGCGGGAGACGTTGACGGGTTTCCGGCGGGCGGTGGCGTCGGCTGCGGCGGCGGAGGTGCAGGCGTTCGCGGTGGCGGCGCGGGTGGCGCGGGCGCAGATGGAGCGGTCGGGGTCGGATTCGGAGTTCGCGTTCCCGTGGCGGGCGGTCGCGGCTGAGCTCGCGGTGGCGTTGCATGTGCCGGTGGGGGAGGTGGAGGCGCGGATGGCGGAGGCGGAGCTGCTGGAGGCGCGGTTGCCTCAGGTGCGGGCGGCGCTGTCGGCGGGGCGGATCACGCGCAAGCATGCGGATGTGATCCGGGAGGTCGCGCAGGGGCTGCCGGATGCGGTGCTGGGGGAGTTCCTGCGGCGGGTGCTGGGGTTCGCGGAGGAGGCCACGCCGCGGCAGCTGCGGGTGTTCGCGAACGAGCTGGCGGCGGTGCTGCATCCGGTTCCGGTGGCGGAGGGTCAGGCGGCGGCGCGGGAGAAGCGGGGAACGTGGACGCGGGCTCTGCCGGGTGGGCTGGGTGAGTTCGTGATGCGGGACGAGGCGTCGGTGATCGCGGCGGTCGCGGACCGGCTGGATCAGATGGCGCGTCTGGTCGAGGCCGATGAGCGCCGCGCGGACCGGGAAGCGCAGGCGGCGCGGCTGGCGCGGGATGCGGCGGATGCGGCGGTGGGGGTGACGAGGGACGGGTTGGGGTTCCGGGTGGATCGGGAGGGGAACCGGATCGACCAGGGCGCGGTGCGGGTGCCTGGCGGTGCCCCGGACCCGGTGGTGTCGGCGGTCGATCCGGAGCGGGCGGTGCGGGATGCGGGGCTGTTCTCGGGGCGGTGCGCGCCGGGGGAGCGGGAGGGGGCTCGGGAGGCGGAGCGGGTGCGGGTGACGCGCACGCAGCGGCGGGCGGATCTGGCGGGGAACCTGCTGCTGACGGGGGCGCCGACGGGGTATCCGATCGACGGGGATCCGGACCGGCTGGCGGGGGTGCGCGGGACGGTCGCGGTGACGGTGCCGGTGACGAGTCTGGTCGGGCTGGATGACGGGCCGGCGATGCTGGCGGGGTACGGGCCGGTCCCGGCGGAGACCGCCCGCCGGCTCGCGCGGTATGCGCCGGGGTGGGAGCGGATCTTCCAGAACCCCGACACCGGTGCTCTGCTGACGGTCGATCACTACCAGCCGACCGCGGCGATCCGTCGTCTGGTCGAGCTGCGCGACGAGAGCTGCCGGTTCCCGGGCTGCTCGCGCCCCGCCCCGGGGTGCGAGAAGGACCACGTCCGGGAGTACTCCCGCGGCGGGCCCACGAACGCGGAGAACCTCGAGGCCCTGTGCCGACCGCACCACTACCTGCGGCACCACACGCGATGGTCTCCGCGGGCGCTCGAGGACGGCGGCATCGAGTGGACCAGCCCGCTCGGGCACGTGTACGTCACCGAGCCCGAACCCCGAAAACGACACCACGCCATCCACGACCCCCAGCCCCCACCCGAACCCCCACCCTTCTGAGACAACCCAGCCCTCACCATCCGCCACGCGCGCCTTTGCGTGGGTAGCCCGGATCTGCTGTGCTGGGCGGATGGCGATCACCCTCATGCGACCCACGCTGGAGCTGTTCGACAGCTGGTCGGCCGCGATCGACGAGTTCGGCGGCGTGCATGTGGATGGGTCGGGGCTGACGCCGCCGACGTCGGGAGACCGGGCGACGTGCGAGAAGCTCGTCGCCAAGGCCGCGGAGATCGCGGACACCTCGCGCGTCCTCCCGGGCGGTCTCGTGCACAACGACCTCTACTGGATCGTCGACGGGGGCGAGGTCGTGGGCTTCGTGTCGTTCCGGCATGCTCTGAACGACTACCTGCGCCGGGTCGGCGGGCACATCGGCTATTCGGTCCGCCCCTCCCGCCGACGGCGTGGCTACGCGTCGCGGGGGCTCGCTCTCGCGCTCGAGCGGGCGCGCGAGATCGGCCTCGATCGGGTGATGCTCACGTGCGATGACGACAACGTGGGCTCCGCGCGGACGATCGAGGGCGCCGGGGGCGTGCTCGAGGATGTCTCGGACCAGTCGGCGCACGGCCATCCGCTGCTGCGCCGGTACTGGATCGAGCTGTAGGGCGGAGTCTTCCCGCCAACGAGAAGCCCCGGCGAACCGGGCCTTCACGAAGTGGCTCGGATGGGCGTCGATCCCGCCCATGGCTCGCGACTTATCAAGATTTCTGTCCGTCGTTGGACAGTTCCCCTCGCTGCGGACATGTACTGGGTATCGGCGGCCTGAAGGGACTCTCTGATGAATGACGGCGAACTCGGAACGCGGCTGCGTGAGGCGGCGCCGCGCGTGACCGTTCCTCTCGGCCTTTCCTCTCATCGTGAACGCATTCTCCAGGAGGCGCGGCAGCGGCGCGGGCACGGGCTGCGGCTGTGGTCGGCCGGCCTCGCGGCGTCTGCGCTCCTTGTCGGCGGTGGCTCGGTCGCGTTTGGCGGCGATGGCAATCTCACACCGTGGGGCTGGGTCGCAGACCAGGTCTTCTCTTTTGAGAGTGCCACTGGGTCGATCTGTGTTCAGGGCATCCGCGTCATGCGGGAAGGGTCGGGCGACGACGATCCACTCCTCGCCGAGGCGAAGGCATTCATCAGCGATCTCGACCTGGAGTCTCTCGATACGTCCCGAGCGGAAGAACGGATCCGCAGCGGCCGGGAACGTCTCGGCCGGGTGGTTTCGGACGGAGACATCAAGCAGCTGGCGATCCACGACGTCGTGGCGGACCTGCTCTGGGCGCACCTGGATGACCGAGCAGAGAACCTGGCCCCCGAGAAGGAGTTCTACCTGAGTTCGGTCACTGAGGCGTGCGAGTGATGGAGATGCGGCGCCTCAGACGGCACAAGGAGTTCGAAGCCATAATTCGCGACAACGAGGAAGACCTGCTCCGGTACTTCCAGCGGCGCATCCTGAACGGCGAAGATGCCGCTGAAGCGTTCGGCGAGCTGCTCCTGCAGGCCTGGAAGCTCCGGCGACGGATGCCGGTGGAACCGGTGCCGGCCCGCATGTGGCTGTTCGCCACCGCCCGTAACGTCATGCTCAACTCTCGGCGATCGCTCGCGCGTCGATCCGCGGCCGTGGCGCGCCTTGCGGATGAGATGCGTGCGAACGCCGTGGCAGAGAGGCAGGACGAAGGGTCGGTCGCGGTTCGTGCGGCTCTTGAGTCGTTGCCTGAGGAAGACGCGGAGTTGGTTCGTCTCGTCTATTGGGATGGGCTCCGCTCCCACGAGGCAGCCGCAGTACTCGGCATCAACCCGTCAACGGCGCGATCGAGGCTCTCGAAGTCGAGACAGCGGCTGCGCGTCGAACTTGGCCCGCCGGAAAGCTCCGCGGCGCTGTCCGGTGCGGCGCGCGATGGGCACCCGTTCCAGCGCTGAGCGCCACGAGACGGAGACAACGGCCGGGGGAGACTGGCCGGAGCAGCGCGTTTCGTCTCGCTCCGCTCGCTCAACGACCGGGGAGGAGCCGGCCCTCAACGCCCGGGGGCGGAACCCGCCCTCACCAGGGCAAAGCAAAACCCCCGCCATGTAGAAGCTAGGCGAGGGTTTCTGGGACCGTTGTAACGACGGTCCTTGTGGCTCCGACGGGCGTCGATCCCGTGACCTCACGATTTTCAGTCGTGCGCTCTACCAACTGAGCTACAGAGCCGAGCTGCAGATAACTGCCGCTTCCTAGACGAAAGGCCTTCTCGAAAGAAGGCCCGTCGCTTGGAGCGACCCTGACGGGACTTGAACCCGCGACCTCCGCCGTGACAGGGCGGCACGCTAACCAACTGCGCTACAGGGCCATGAATGTGCTTTCGCACACGATTTTCAATTGTATCAGCTTGAGTGACCCCAACGGGATTCGAACCCGTGCTACCGCCGTGAAAGGGCGGCGTCCTAGGCCGCTAAACGATGGGGCCGCGGTGTGAACCCGGGGCTCACGCTTGCCGACGATCAAGCATACGCAGACGCTCTCCGAAAATCCAAACCGCGCCCGCGCGCCGGGCGTGCCGCGCCGCCGATCCGGGTGAGGATGGCTCTGTTCCGCGCCCCGAAGCGGATCTTTCATAGTGCCAGAAGTGAACGATGTTGCTACTGTTGCGGATGTGATTGGCCGGAGAAGGGTGTGATGGAAGCCGAGCAGAATCTCGCGGAAGAGTGCGGCTGTGCGCCCACCGCCGCTGAGCGACGCATTCTCTGGAACCCCATCTCGCGGCGCAACGCCCTCGTGATGGGCGCGCTCGGCGTCGCCGCCATCGGCGCGGCGACCGCCACGAGCCCCTTCGGCCCCGGTGTCTCCGGCGCGTTCGCCGCGTCGTACAACCCCGACGACTACCCCTCGTGGGAGGACGTCGAGGCAGCCCGCAACAACGAGGCCGCCAAGGCGGCCGAGGTGCAGCGCATCGAGGGCCTCATCGCCGGTCTCAAGCAGCGCGTCGCCGAGACCCAGGCGGCCGCGAAGGCCGCGGCGGACGCCTACTACGCCGCACAGCAGGCCTTCTACGAGGCGGCCTACCGCGCCGACGAGCTCCAGAAGCAGGCTGACGAGCAGGCTGAGAAAGCCGATGCCGCCGCGCTGACCGCGGCCCGCCTCGCCGCGCAGCTCTCGCGCTCGGGCGGAGACGACACCTCGCTCGAGCTCCTCTTCGCCGGCTCGGCGGAGAACGCCGACCAGCTCCTCACGCAGCTCGGCCAGATGGACAAGCTCATCGAGCGCAACGAGTCCGTCTACGCCGAGGCCGCGTCGGCACGCGACTCCGCGCAGTCCCTGAGCGATCAGGCCGAGGTGGCCCGCGCCGAGCGCGACCGCCTGCAGAAGATCGCCGAGGAGAAGATGGTCGCCGCCCAGGAGGCGCAGCAGGCCGCCGAGGCCGCGCTCGCCGACCAGGAGGAGAACCTCATCACCCTCGAGGCGCAACTCGCGGCCCTCAAGGACACGACGAGCAAGACCGTCCAGGAGTACCAGGAGGGCGTCGAGGCCAAGCGGAAGTACGAGGAGCAGCTCCGCCGCGAGGCCGAGGAGCGCGCCCGCAAGGAGGCCGAGCGGCAGCGCGAGCTCCTCCGCCAGCAGCAGCTCGAGCAGCAGCGCCAGCTCGAGCAGCAGCAGCAACAGCAGCAGAACAGCGGCGGTGGCGGCGGCGGTGGAGGCGGCGGCCAGCAGGCACCCGCCGACAACGGCGGCGGGGGCGGCACGACCCAGCCCGGAACGGGCGGATGGGTGCGCCCCAACAACGGCACGCGCACGTCGGGCTACGGCCCGCGCTACCAGATCTGCGGCTCGAGCTACTGCTCGTCGTCCTTCCACGCGGGGGTCGACCTCGCCGCCGGCTGCGGCGCGGGCATCTACGCGGCGCACTCGGGCACGGTCGTCTACGCGGGCTACAACGGCGGCTACGGCAACTACATCCACATCGACAACGGCGACGGCACGGGCACGGGGTACGCCCACATCGTCGACGGCGGCGTCCTCGTCGGCTACGGACAGTGGGTCGAGGCCGGCCAGCTCATCGCGCTCGAGGGCAACACGGGCAACTCGTTCGGCTGCCACCTCCACTTCGAGGTCTACGTCAACGGCGCGACGGTGAACCCGATCGACTTCATGGCGGCGCGCGGCATCTGGGTCTGACCGCCGGATACGCGAAGGGCGCCTGCCGGTCGGCAGGCGCCCTTCGCGTATCCGCAGCGCGGGATCAGGAGCGGGAGTCGGGCAGCTCGCCCTCGCCCTGCGTGCGCGTCTGGCCCTCGTGCTCCTCGAAGCGCTCGAACGCCTCCTTGACGAGGCGCTCGGCCTCGGCGGCGTTCGCCCACTCGTCGACCTTGACCCACTTGTTGGGCTCGAGGTCCTTGTAGTGCTCGAAGAAGTGCTCGATCTCCTTGCGGGTGTACTCCGGGAGGTCGTCGACGTCCTGGATGTGGTCCCAGCGCGGGTCCTTCGCGAGCACGGCCACGACCTTGTCGTCGCCACCGGCCTCGTCGCTCATCTTGAGCACGGCCACGGGGCGGACCTTGGCGCTCACGCCCGGGTAGATCGCGTGGTCGAGCAGCACGAGCACGTCGAGCGGGTCGCCGTCCTCGCCGAGGGTGTTGTCGAAGAACCCGTAGTCGGTCGGGTAGCCGAAGGTCGTGTAGAGCACGCGGTCGAGGTACACGCGCCCCGTGCCGTGGTCGACCTCGTACTTCACGCGGCTGCCGCGCGGGATCTCGATGACTGCGTCGTACGCGCCCATGCGAGTGGTGTCCTCTCGTAAGGAAATCTGACGTCAGCAAGCGTAGCCGCGCCCGCGAGCCGCGACGAAGCGGGGTGCGCGAGGAGGGCGATCCGCCGCGGGCGGACTACCGTTGACGCGTGCTCGATCCCGCCATCGCCGCCGTCCGCCTCGCCGTGCGCACCGCGCTCGCTCCGCTGGAGGGGTCGGCCGCGACCGTCCTCGTCGCCCTGTCCGGCGGCGCCGACTCGCTCGCGCTCGCAGCGGCCGCCGCCTTCGAGGCCCCGCGGCTCGGCCTCCGCGTCGCGAGCGTCACGGTCGACCACGGGCTGCAGGAGGGGTCGGCGGAGGTCGCCGCGCGAGCCGCCGAGCAGGCGCGGATGGCCGGAGTGACGGATGCCCGGATCGTGCGCGTCGAGGTGGGCGCGGAGGGCGGCCCCGAGGCCGCGGCCCGCACGGCGCGCTACGCGGCCCTGCGCGAGGCTGCGGCGGAAACCGGCGCCGTCGCCGTGCTCCTCGGCCACACCCTCGACGACCAGGCCGAGACCGTCCTCCTCGGGCTCGCGCGCGGCGCGGGCGCCGGGAGCCTCGCGGGCATGGCGCCGCGCCGCGACGAGCGCGGACTGGCCTGGATCCGCCCGCTCCTGGCCATCCGACGCGAGCAGACCCACGGCTTCTGCGAGGCCTCGGGGCTCGAGCCGTGGCACGATCCGCACAACGCCGACGCGCGCTTCTCCCGCGTGCGGGTGCGGCGCGCGGTCCTCCCCGTGCTCGAGGCCGAGCTGGGCCCCGGCGTCGCGCTCGCGCTCGCCCGGACGGCCGAGCAGCTGCGGGAGGACAACGAGGCCTTCGCCGAGATGATCGACGAGACGATCGAGGACATCGTCGAGCACATCGAGGCGGGCATCGCGATCTCGGTGCCCGCGCTCGTCGCCAACCCGCCCGCGCTCCGGCACCGGATCATCCGCCACGTCGCGCAGAGCGAGTTCGGCGCGAGCCTCACGCGCACGCAGACCCTCGAGGTCGCGCGGCTCGTCTCCGACTGGCAGGGCCAGGGGCCGATCGACCTCCCGGGCTTCGTCGCCGACCGGCGCGGAGCGCTCATCGCGTTCACGGCCCGCAGCACGGAGCAGGGGAGCGCGGGGTGAGCGGACCGCGCGACATCGAGCCCCTCCCGGTCGGGCCGGCGCTCGCGTTCGCGGCAGGCCTCGCGCGGACGACGGGCGGGGCCTTCGTCGCCTCAGGGATCGTCTTCGTCGTCGTGCTCGTCACGGGCATCATCGGCGAGGAGGCGTACTCCCTCCCGTCGGTGTTCGACGCGATGCTCCGCGCGCTCATGGGCGGCGTCCTCGTCGTCACGGGCGCCGCGCTCCTCGTCGAGCTGCTCCGCGGCATCGCCGAGCGGAGGATGCGGCTGCGCGCGGCCGAGCGCCGGCACGCCCAGCCGACCGCGCCGCGCGTGCCGGTCGTCGAGGCGCGGCGCCTCCGCGAGGATCCGTACGGCGGCATCATGGTGCTCGCCTGGTTCGCCGTCGTCCTCGGCCCCGTCACGGCGCTCGTCGACCTCGTCTCGGGCTTCGACTACGACGGCATCGCCCTGCTCGCCGGAGTGGGGATCACCCTCGCCGCCGTCGGGCTCTTCGCGCTGCGCGGCTGGCTCGGCCGGCGCTGGGAAGCGCGGGTGAAGCGCCTGCCGGGGCCCGGCGGCGGCGCGCGGATGGCCCATCCGCGGCCCGCGGGCGCGAAGCGGCGCGAAGGACGGTGGGCCGCTGCGGGCTTCGCGCTGCAGCTCGGCGCCTACGTGTTCTTCGCCGGCGTTCTGCTGCGTCAGCCGTGCCGCGACTGCGACCCCGTCGACTACGGCGGCGGCCCGATCGAGGGCGTCATCGATGCGCTGGTGAGCGTCGGCGGGGTGCTGATCCTCATCCCGATCGCCCTCCTGCTGCTCTCGACGGTCCCGTTCCTCGTCCGCACCGCGGTCCTCGAGGGGCGGACGCTCCGGGCCGCGCGCGAGGGCGCCCTCTCGCCATCCGCGGACGTCGACGCGCAGCTGACCGGAGCCGGCGCGCTCTCGCACCTCGCGTCGGGCCTCACCGTGATCGGCTTCCTGCTCGTCATCCTCGGCGCGACCCCGTGGACCGTGCTCGCGAACGACTCGGCGGGCGACGACGACATCGCGGCGCTCGCGGCCTTCCAGCCGCTCCTCGCCCCCGGCTGGGCGCTCATCGCCGCCGGGCTCGCGGCGGGCATCGCCGGGGTCGTCGAGACACGTGCGCGGAGGGCCGCGATCCACCGCGCGCTCCTGCACTACGACGTCGGGGTCGCAGCGGAGGAGTCGTAGGATGGCCTCCATGCGTGCTGCCGACATCTCCGGTGACCTCGACCGCGTTCTCGTGACCGAGGAGGAGATCCAGGCCAAGCTCCGCGAGCTCGCCGCCCAGGTCGAGAAGGACTACGAGGGCAAGAAGCTCCTCCTCGTCGGCGTGCTCAAGGGCGCCGTCATGGTGATGGCCGACTTCATGCGCTGCCTCACGCGCGAGGTCGTCATGGACTGGATGGCGGTGTCGAGCTACGGCACGAGCACCAAGTCGAGCGGCGTCGTGCAGATCCGGAAGGACCTCGACACCGACCTCGAGGGCTACCACGTGCTCATCGTCGAGGACATCATCGACTCCGGCCTCACCCTCAGCTGGCTGCTCAGCAACTTCGCCTCGCGCGGCGCCGAGTCGATCGAGGTGCTCGCCCTCCTGCGCAAGCCCGACGCGGCCAAGGTCGAGATCGACTGCCGCTACCTCGGGTTCGACATCCCCAACGAGTTCGTCGTCGGCTACGGCCTCGACTACGCCGAGCACTACCGCAACCTGCGCGACGTCGCCGTGCTCGCGCCGCACGTCTACGCCTGACGTACGCCGTGGGCGAATCCCAGTCGGCGCATAGACGCGCCGGGGTAGCCTGAGACGACTACGCGCTCGTCGCGTCGACGGGAGGAAGTCACCCCAGGTATGGACGTCAAGAAGCTCACTCGCAACCCGCTGATCTACATCCTGCTGGTCGGCGTGCTGCTGATCGTCGGGTTCTCGCTCGTGTCCAACCTGGGCGCCCCGCGCCAGGTGTCCACGCAGGAGGGGCTCGAGCTGCTGGACGGCGACACCGTCAGCAAGGTGCTCATCACGGATGGCGACCAGCGCGTCGACATGACCCTCACGAAGGCCTACGAGGGCGCCACGGACGTGCAGTTCTACTACGTCTCGGCGCGTGCCGAGGAGGTCGTCGACGCCGTCGAGGCGGCGGCTCCCGCCGACGGCTACGACGACGCCGTGCCGCGCGCGACGATCTGGGACAGCCTGCTGTCGCTGGCCATCCCGATCCTCCTGCTCGGCCTGCTCTTCTGGTTCCTCATGTCGAGCGCCCAGGGCGGCGGTCGCGGCGTCATGCAGTTCGGCAAGTCGCGCGCGAAGCTCATGAGCAAGGAGCACCCCGACGTCACGTTCGGCGACGTCGCGGGAGCCGACGAGGCCATCGAGGAGCTCCAGGAGATCAAGGAGTTCCTCAAGGACCCGGCGCGCTTCCAGGCGGTGGGCGCGCGCATCCCGAAGGGCGTGCTGCTGTACGGCCCTCCCGGCACCGGCAAGACGCTGCTCGCGCGCGCGGTCGCGGGCGAGGCGGGCGTGCCGTTCTACTCGATCTCGGGCTCGGACTTCGTCGAGATGTTCGTCGGCGTCGGCGCGAGCCGCGTGCGCGACCTCTTCAACCAGGCCAAGGAGAACTCGCCGGCGATCATCTTCATCGACGAGATCGACGCCGTCGGCCGGCACCGCGGCGCCGGCATGGGCGGAGGCCACGACGAGCGCGAGCAGACGCTCAACCAGATGCTCGTCGAGATGGACGGCTTCGACCCCAAGGTCAACGTCATCGTCATCGCGGCGACGAACCGCCCCGACATCCTCGACCCGGCCCTGCTGCGCCCCGGCCGCTTCGACCGCCAGATCGGCGTGGACGCGCCCGACCTCAAGGGCCGCCTGCGGATCCTCCAGGTGCACAGCCGCGGCAAGCCGCTCGCCGACAACGTCGACCTCGAGGTCGTCGCGCGCAAGACGCCCGGCTTCACGGGCGCCGACCTCGCGAACGTGCTCAACGAGGCGGCCCTCCTCACGGCGCGCTCGAACGCCCAGCTCATCGACGACCGCGCGATGGACGAGGCGATCGACCGCGTCATCGCGGGCCCCCAGCGCCGCACGCGCGTCATGAAGGACAAGGAGAAGCTCATCACGGCGTACCACGAGGGCGGCCACGCTCTCGCCGCGGCGGCGATGAACCACTCCGACCCCGTCACGAAGATCACGATCCTGCCGCGCGGCAAGGCCCTCGGCTACACGATGGTGCTGCCCCTCGAGGACAAGTACTCCGTGACGCGCAACGAGCTCCAGGACCAGCTCGCGTACGCCATGGGCGGCCGCGTCGCCGAGGAGATCGTCTTCCACGACCCCACGACCGGCGCGTCCAACGACATCGAGAAGGCGACGAGCATCGCCCGCAAGATGGTCACGGAGTACGGCATGACGACCGCCGTCGGCCCCGTCAAGCTCGGCAGCGGCAGCGGCGAGGTCTTCATGGGCCGCGACATGGGCCACGGTCGCGACTACTCGGAGCGCATCGCCGAGCACATCGACGAGGAGGTGCGCGCGCTCATCGAGCTCGCGCACAACGAGGCGTACGAGGTGCTCAACGCGAACCGCGACATCCTCGACAAGCTCGCCCTGGCCCTCCTCGAGCACGAGACGCTCGATCACGTCCAGATCGAGGAGATCTTCAAGGACATCAAGAAGCTGCCCGAGCGCCCCCAGTGGCTCTCGTCGAGCGATCGACCGGTGTCGGCGCTGCCGCCCATCGACGTCCCGCGCAAGCGCCAGCACGACGGGATCGCCGCGTCGACGACGGCCGAGAGTTCGTCGTCGCAGCCCGCGACCCGGCCGGCGTCCGGTCACGCGCGGCCCGCGACGGCCTGAGGACGCGACGCGTGACCGTCGATCGGGAGCGCGTCGCGGCGCTCACCCGCGAGCTGCTCGTCGCGATCGGGGAGGACCCCGATCGCGCGGGTCTGCGGCAGACGCCGCAGCGCGTCGCCGACGCGTACGCGGAGTTCTTCGCGGGCGTGGGCCAGGACGCTGCCGAGCCCCTCGCGCACACCATCAGCGTCAGCCGCGGCCCCGCGCCGGACACGCTCCCGTCGGGCGCGGTCCTGCTCCGGGGCGTGCGCTTCCGCTCGGTCTGCGAGCACCACCTGCTGCCGTTCATCGGGCACGCCCACATCGCCTACCTCCCCGGTGAGCAGGTGGTCGGCCTCGGCGCGCTGCCGAAGGTCGTCGACGTGCTCGCCGCGCGCCCGCAGGTGCAGGAGCGGCTCGGCGAGCAGATCGCCGACACGATCGCGGGCTCGCTCGACACCCGCGGCGTCGTCGTCGTGCTCGACGCCGTCCACCAGTGCGTGACGATGCGCGGCGGCCGTCAGAGCGACAGCTCGACGGTGACGGTGGCGGCCCGCGGAGAGCTCGCCGAGCCCGCGGCGCGGGGCGAGATCGTGTCGCTCATCGCGCTCGGGGGCGGAATCGCCCACGAGGACCTCGCATGACCTCCATCTGGGGCATCGTCAACGTCACGCCGGACTCGTTCTCGGATGGCGGCGCCCACTACGCGGCCGACGACGCGATCGCGCACGGCCGGCTTCTGCGCGAGGGCGGCGCGACCGTGCTCGACGTCGGCGGCGAGTCGACCCGTCCCGGCGCGGAGCCGGTGGGCGCGGAGGTCGAGATCGCGCGCATCCTGCCCGTCATCCGCACCCTCGCGGCCGACGGCGCCACCGTGAGCGTCGACACCTACCGCGCCGCCACCGCCGAGGCCGCGATCGACGCAGGGGCCGCGATCGTCAACGACGTCTCGGGCGGCCTGGCCGATCCGGCGATCCTCGATGTCGTCGCCGAGCGGGGCGTCGACATCGCCCTCGGCCACTGGCGCGGCCCGTCATCCGACATGTACGCGCAGGCGACCTACACGCACGTCGGCCGCGAGGTCGCCGACGAGCTCTCGGCGCGCGCGGAGGCCGCGATCGCCGCGGGCGTCGCGCGCGAGCGGGTCATCCTCGACCCGGGCATCGGGTTCGCGAAGCGCGGCGAGCAGAACTGGGCGCTCCTGCGCGAGCTCGACGCGATCGTCGGCCTCGGGTACCGGGTGCTCGTCGGGACATCGCGCAAGCGGTTCCTCGCCTCGGCGCTCGGCGAGGAGGCGACCATCGAGCGGCGGGATCTCGCGACCGCGGTCACGAGCGTGCTCGCCGTGCAGGCCGGTGCGTGGGGCGTGCGCGTGCACGACGCGGCGGCGACCCGCGACGCGCTCGCGGTGGCACGGGAATGGAAGGGCTGAGGGCATGAACCCGTTCGACATGATCGAGCTCCGCGGGCTCACCGCGTTCGGGCGCCACGGCGTCTACGAGGCCGAGCGCGCGGAGGGGCAGGACTTCACCGTCGACCTGCGGCTGCACGTCGACACCGCCCGTGCCGCCGAGACCGACGACATCGCCGACACCGTGCACTACGGCGAGCTCGCCGAGAAGGTCGTCGCGATCGTCGAGGGCGAGCCCGTCGATCTCATCGAGACGCTCGCGCACCGCATCGCCGACGCGGTGCTCGAGGACGAGCGCGTGCACGGCGTCCTCGTCACCGTGCACAAGCCGCACGCGCCCATCCGCGCGCGCTTCTCGGATGTCTCGGTCACGGTGCACCGCCTGCGTCAGGAGCGCGCATGACCGCCGGCCGCCGCCCTGACCCGCCGCTGCGTCCCCTCGCGGCGCCGCCCGCGCCCCGACGCCGAGAGCCCGTGACCGCCGTCGTCGCGCTCGGCGCGAACCTCGGCGACCGCGCGGCCACCCTCGACGCGGCCGTGCGCGAGCTCGAGCGGCTGCCGCTTACGGATCGGGTGGTCTGCTCCTCCGCCCACGAGTCCGTCGCGGTCACGCTGGACGGCCCCGACGCCGAGGCGCCGGCGTACCTCAACGCGGTGGCCCTCGTGACGACGCGCCTCGCGCCGAGCGTGCTCCTCGGCTTCCTGCACGCGATCGAGGAGCGGCACGGGCGTGTGCGCCGCGAGCGCTGGGGCGACCGGACACTCGACCTCGACCTCGTGGCCTACGGCGACGTCGTCTCCGACGACCCGCGGCTCACCATCCCGCACCCGCGGGCAGCCGAGCGCGACTTCGTGCTCGGCCCGTGGCTCGAGGCCGACCCCGACGCCGAGCTCCCGCGCGCCGGACGCGTCGACGCTCTCCTCGCGCGACTCCGCGGAGCCGCGCCGTGAGGCGGACGAGCCTCCTCGCGCTCCTCGTCGCCGCCCTGCTGGGCGGAGGCGGCGGCTTCCTGCTCGACCACCTCCTCACCTCGTCGGGGCGCTCGACCTTCGCGCCCTCGCTCATGCTGCCCGTGCTCCTCGTGCTCCTGGGTGCCCTGTGCCTCGCGCTCGCGTGGCCCGTGCGCCGCTCGGTGCGCGACCCCGACGCACCGCGCATCGACCCGTTCCGCGCACTGCGGATCGCGATGCTCTCGAAGTCGGCGAGCATCGTGGGGGCCGCCGTCACGGGCGCGGCGCTCGGCCTCCTCCTGTACGGCGCGACGCGCCCTGTGGCCCCCGCGCTAGGGTCGTTGGGGACGACCATCGCGAGCGCGATCGCGGGCGCACTGCTCGTGGGCGCGGCGCTGCTCGCAGAGCATTTCTGCACGCTGCCGAAGGATCCAGATGAGCGACAGCCCGACGACACCCCAGCCGGACTCGAACCAGACTGACCCCCAGACCCCGGCCCCGCTCACGCGCGCCGAGGCGCGCGCGGCCGCAGCCGTGCCATCCGCGCCCGCACCGGACGCAGCCCTGCCATCCGCGCCCGCGCCGGAGGCACCCGCTGGACCCGCACAGCCCGAGGTGCTCGACGCCGGCACCTTCACCGCGATCCGCGAGCCCCGCGGCGCCGGCCGACTCGCTCTCGACGGGGCGTGGCATCAGATCTCGCCCAAGTACGTCGTGTCTCAGCTCGTGCAGAACGCGATCTTCCTCGCGATCGTGTGGGCCGCGGCCTTCGTCGTGGCCGAGGTGGCGCGCCTGGGCATGTGGGCGTGGATCGTCGCGGGCGCGATCACGGTCGTCACGCTCCTGACCCTGATCGTGCTGCCGCGGCAGGCGCGCGCGCTCGGGTACATGCTGCGCGATGACGACATCGTGTTCCGCAAGGGCATCCTGTGGCAGCGGATGGTCGCGGTGCCCTACGGCCGCATGCAGCTCGTCGACATCACGCACGGGCCCATGGACCGGGCGTTCGGCATCGCCAAGCTCAAGATGGTGACCGCCGCCGCGACCACGGGCGTGGAGATCCCCGGGATCAGCCAGGCGGCGGCCGAGGCGCTGCGCGACACGCTCATCGAGGTCGCCGAGACCCGCAGGACCGGGCTGTGACCGGTCAGCCTCCCACCGCGGCGGAGGCGGCCGAGGCGCCCGTCCTGCCCGGCGGCGGTTCGTCGTCGCTCGCCGACGGCGCCTGGCACCGGCTCCACCCGCTCACGCCCCTGTTCAAGGGCGGGCTCGTGCTGCTCATCGTCGCGGGCATCGCGATCGGGAATGCGCGCGACCGGATCATCTTCTGGGTCGTCTCCCTCTTCACCCCCGAGGAGGCGCACGTCGAGGACTACGCGGGAGGGGACCCCTTCGACTGGGTGCTCGCGAACAACCTCATCCTCGTGGCGCTCCTCGCCCTCGTGGGCGTGCTCGCGGTGCTCGTCCTCGCGTTCTGGCTCGTCTGGCGGTTCCAGCAGTTCCGGATCACCGACGAGCACGTCGAGGTGCGCAAGGGCATCGTCTTCCGCTCGCACCGGCGGGCCCCGCTCGACCGCGTGCAGGGCGTGAACCTCACGCGCCCGTTCCCCGCGCGCCTCATCGGGATGGCCAAGCTCGAGGTCGTCGGCGCGGGCACCGACGCGAACGTCGCCCTCGAGTACCTCGCCACCCCGCGCGCGGAGGCCGTGCGCGCCGACATCCTCCGCCTCGCCTCGGGAGCGCGGGCCGCGCGGGAGGCTGCGCGCACCGGGCAGCCGGCGCCGCGCACCAGTGCGCACGGACAGCTCGTCGGGCACCTCAACGACGGCGTGAGCGGCCTGATCGAGGGGGTCGACCTCTCCGACGTCGCGCCCGAGAGCGTCGTCAAGATCCCTACGGGCCGCCTCATCGGCTCGCAGGTGATCAGCGGCGTGCTGTGGCTGGTGTTCTTCGGCCTCCTGTTCGCCGTCGTCATGGCCTTCCTGCTCCCGATCGCCCTGGCCGACGGCGAGGGGCTCATCGTGCTCCTCGGCGCGGGCCTCGGCACCGGCATCCCGCTCGTCCTCACGGCGGTCGCGATCACGTGGGCGCAGATCTCGAAGTCGCTGCGCTACGCGATCGCCCCGACGCCCGACGGCGTCCGCATCACCTACGGCCTGCTCACCACGGTCACCGAGACGCTCCCGCCGGGCCGCATCTTCGCGGTCGAGGTCTCGCAGTCGCTCCTGTGGCGGCCGTTCGGATGGTGGACCATCAAGATCAACCGGATGTCCGGCAAGAGCGCGGCGCAGCAGCAGTCCGGCAGCGCGCAGCAGTTCAACGTCGTCCTGCCGGTCGGCAAGCGCGCCGACGTCGAGCGCGTGCTCGCGCTCATCCTCCCCGACGCCCCGGTCGAGGATCTCCCGCTCGTCTGGGAGCACGGCATCCTCGGCCCCGTCGAGGGCGACCCGTACCGCACGATGCCCGCGCGCGCCTGGTGGCGCCGCCCGGTCTCGTGGCGACGCCACGGATACGCGATCACCGACTTCGGCCTCCTGCTGCGGCGCGGGCGCGTCTGGCGCAAGCTCGCGATCTTCCCCCTCGCGCGGCTCCAGGGCGTCTCGATCGCGCAGGGCCCCGTCGACCGCCTGCAGCGCGTCGCATGGGGGCAGGCGCACACGGTCGCCGGGCCCATCTCCGGCCAGGTCGTCGGCCTCGAGCGCGACGACGCCATCGCGCTCCTGCAGCGCGCGAGCCGCGGGGCGGTCGAGGCGGCGTCGCGCGATCACACGCATCGCTGGGGCGAGAGGTAGGGGCGTGCGACGCGACGGACGTCTGGGGGTCGGCATCATCGGGGCCGGTCGGGTCGGCCCCGTGATCGGCGCCGCGCTCGCGGGCGCGGGGCACGCCATCACCGGCATCACCGGCGGATCCGACGACGATCGCGCGTCGGCCGTGCTGCCCGATGTGCCGGTGCTCGACCCGCTCGAGGTGGTGCGACGGTCGGAGCTCGTGGTCCTGGCCGTTCCGCGCGCGGAGCTGCCCGGCCTCGTGCAGGGGCTCGCCGACATCGGCGCGTGGCAGATGGGGCAGCTCGTCCTGCACACGGACGCGTCGTTCGGCATCGAGGTGCTCCGCCCCGCGGCCGAGAAGGGCGCCATCCCGCTCGCCGTGCATCCCGCGATGGCGTTCACCGGGACGACGATCGACCTCCGTCAGCTCGCCGCCTCGTACGCCGCCGTCACGGCGCCGCCCGCCGTGCTGCCGATCGCGCAGGCGCTCGCGGTCGAGCTCGGCTGCGAGCCCGTCGTCGTCGCGGAGGACGACCGGCCCGCCTACGCCGAGGCGATCGAGACGGCGTCGGCGTTCTCGCGTCAGATCGTGCACCAGGCCACGGGCCTGCTCCGGGGGATCGGCGTCGAGAACCCGGGCGGCTACCTCTCCGCGCTCGTGCGCTCGACGGTCGACCAGGCGCTCACCGAGGCGACCCCGGCCATCCCCGATCTGCCGCCCGAGGACTGAGCCCGCCCGCAGGGAGCGCCGAGGCCTGCTGACTAGACTTGACGGCAGACTTTCCTGAGGAGCTTTTGCATGTCTGAGACGCCCGCCGAGAACGCCCCCGAGACCGAGGAGGACGTGTTCGAGCAGAAGGCGGTGCGCCTCGCCAAGCGCGAGCGCCTGATCGCCGAGCGCGCCTCCGCCGCGGGCGGCGCCTACCCGGTCACCGTGCCCGTCACGACGACGATCCCGGCGCTGCGCGCGGAGTACGGCGACCTCGAGCCGGGCGCCGAGACGGGCGTGACCGCGGGCGTGGCCGGCCGCGTCGTGTTCAGCCGCAACACGGGCAAGCTCTGCTTCGCGAGCCTGCAGTCGGGCGATGGATCGCGGATCCAGGCGATGGTCTCCCTCGCGAACGTCGGCGACGAGTCGCTCGCGCGCTGGAAGGAGCTCGTCGACCTCGGCGACCACGTGTTCGTGACGGGCGAGGTCATCTCGAGTCGCCGCGGAGAGCTTTCGATCATGGTGACGGACTGGCAGATCGCCGCCAAGGCCGTGCTGCCGCTGCCGAACATGTACACGGAGCTCAGCGAGGAGAGCCGCGTCCGCAGCCGGTTCCTCGACCTCATCGTGCGGGATCAGGCGCGCACGACCGTGCGGGCACGCGCCAAGGTGAACGCGAGCCTGCGCGCCACCTTCGAGCAGCACGACTTCGTCGAGGTCGAGACGCCCATGCTGCAGGTGCAGCCGGGCGGCGCGACCGCGCGCCCGTTCATCACGCACTCGAACGCGTTCGACACCGAGCTGTACATGCGCATCGCGCCCGAGCTCTACCTCAAGCGCGCGGTCGTCGGCGGCATCGACCGGGTGTTCGAGATCAACCGCAACTTCCGGAACGAGGGCGCCGACTCGACCCACAGCCCCGAGTTCGCGATGCTCGAGGCGTACCAGGCGTACACCGACTACAACGGCATCGCCGACCTCACGCAGGAGCTCATCCAGAACGCCGCGATCGCGGTCGCCGGCGACACGAAGGTGACGTGGGCCGACGGCACCGAGTACGACCTCGGCGGGCAGTGGGACCGCGTGTCCATGTACCCCTCGCTCTCGGAGGCCGCGGGCGTGGAGATCACGCCCGAGACCTCGCTCGACGAGCTCGTGAAGCTCGCCGAGGCGAACGGCGTGGACGTGCCCCCGCACGCGACCCACGGCAAGCTCGTCGAGGAGCTCTGGGAGCACTTCGTCAAGCAGCACCTCACGCGCCCGACGTTCGTGATGGACTTCCCCGTCGACACGAGCCCCCTCGTCCGCGAGCACCGCACCACCCCCGGTGTCGTCGAGAAGTGGGACCTCTACGTGCGCGGCTTCGAGCTCGCGACCGGCTACTCCGAGCTCGTCGACCCGGTCATCCAGCGAGAGCGCTTCGTTGAGCAGGCGAAGCTCGCCGACCGCGGCGACGACGAGGCCATGCGCATCGACGAGGAGTTCCTCCGCGCGCTCGAGCACGGCATGCCGCCGACCGGCGGCATGGGCATGGGGATCGACCGCCTGCTCATGGCGATCACGGGGCTGGGCATCCGCGAGACCATCCTCTTCCCGCTCGTCAAGTAGCGTCACGGGCGCTCGAACGCCCACGGCGGCAGGTAGCTCGCCTCGAGCATCGACGCGATGATGCTCGCGAGGCCGTGCTCGGGGTCGATCTCGGCCACGAGGGCGACGTAGCGGGCCGCGTGCGTCGCCCGGCCGAGCGCCCAGCTCAGCCAGGCCGCCGCGACGAGCGGGCCCACGCGCGCCTCGCGGGGTGCGGCCGCCGCGAGCCTGCGGACGAGTTCGAGCGCGCGCTCGAGCCGGTCGGCGTCAGGTCGCGGGCCCTCGCCCATGAGGCGGACGGGTCCCGTCGGCTCGGCCCGGTTCCCCGCCCGCCAGCGCTCGTTGAAGGCCAGCGTCTCGTACCCCTCCTCGATGTCGGCGCTCCACTGCGAGAGCGCGACGTCGCGGAAGAACGGGCGGTTGAGCGCCCACGCGACCGCGCCGGCGAGGTACGGCTCGAGGGCCTCGACGTCCCATGCCAGGCTCTCCTCGAACACCTCGGGGATCTGCCCGAGGAGGCATGCCGTCGCGAGCGCGCGCGGATGGATGCCGGCGATGCCGCTCTCGTCGCCGTCGCTGCCGAGAGCCGCGCACGCGCGGTCGATCTCGGCGAGCGCGCGGCCCAGGCGCTCCTTCTCGTCGAGGTCGCATGCGGGCAGCTCGGCGCCGTCGCCCTGATCGGCCCGCACGGGTGTCGGCTCGACGCCCTCGGGCAGCGCTCCCTCGAACGCGATCTCGTCGAGGGGGCGCCCGTGCTCGGGCGAGGGATCGTCGAGGTACGAGCCCCAGCCGTCGGCCGCGACGCACAGCGCGTCGACGACCTCGACGCCGCAGTGGTCGGCGCGCTCGCGGAGGTAGCCCATGAACCCCTCGAACGCGATCGCGCCGTCTCGGTCGGCGAACGGGTCGTCGGTGTACACGACCGCAGCGAAGCGCCCGGCGTCGGGCAGGCGGCACACGATGCCGAGCGCGGTCGCGGCGACCTCTCCCCACGCCTCCTCGTCCTGCGGGAGGTCGAGCCGTGCGACGCCGGCGGTGCGGCCGTCGACGATGGGGACCACGACGAGGCTGAGGCGGGGCACGTAGCCGCACACGTGGGGGAGGACCGAGAGGAACTTCTGCGCGGATCGCGCGGGGATGATCGTCGTCATGCTCCGAGGCTCGCGCGCCGGGTGGCCGCGGACCCCGATCCGCCTGGTGCTGTGGAGGCCAGAGCGGAGCGCCGCGGTGCTGTGCACGCGGCGTCGATCCGCTCACGCCCGGGTTTCTCTCGACCACGCCTCGTAGGATGGGCCCGTGGACAGTTTCTGGGTGGCGGCGCTGTGGTCGCTCGCGCCCACCGTGGCGATCGCGATCGTGTTCTGGCTCATCCTCCGGAACATCCTCCGATTCGACCGCACCGAGCGCCGCACGTACGCCGCGATCGAGGCCGAGGAGCGCGCCAAGCGCGGACTCCCGCCGCGCGCGGACGGCGAAGCGGGCTAACGCCCGGCCGCGCGGCCTGTCAAGGCACTCCCGCGCAGGCCGCGTGCACGCGACCCTGGAGGCCATGTTCATCGGCTACCACGCGTCGCACGAGCAGCTCGCCCCGAGCGAGCTGCTGTCGTCCGTCCAGCTCGCCGAGCGCGTCGGCTTCCACGGCGCCATGTGCTCCGACCATCTCGCGCCGTGGGGCGTCGCGCAGGGGCACTCGGGGTACGCGTGGTCGTGGCTCGGCGCCGCGCTCGCGCTCACGCGCTTCGGCTTCGGCGTCGTCACGGCGCCAGGCCAGCGCTACCACCCTGCCGTCGCCGCGCAGGCGATCGCGACCCTCGCCGAGATGTTCCCCGGGCGGTTCTGGGCCGCTCTCGGCAGCGGAGAGCTCGTGAACGAGCACGTCACGGGCGATCCGTGGCCCGAGAAGGGCGAGCGCGATCGGCGTCTCGACGAGAGCGCGTCGGTCATCCGCCGCCTCCTGCACGGGGAGCGCGTCGACCACGACGGCGCCGTCCGCGTGCACGACGCGCGCGTGTGGAGCCTGCCCACTGCGCCGCCCCTGCTCGTCGGGGCCGCGATCTCCCCCGGCACAGCCGAGCGGGTCGCCGCGTGGGCGGATGGCCTCATCACGACGGGCACGGACGGATCGGCGCTCGCGGACGCGATCGGCGCCTACCGCGCGGCCGGAGGGCGCGGCGAGGTGAGCCTCCAGGTGCACGTGAGCATCGCGCGGACCGCCGATGACGCGGCGGCGCTCGCGCGCGATCAGTGGCGTCATGGGGCCGTGACGCGCGTCTCGCCCTGGGATGTCGCGCAGCCCGAGGACTTCGACCGGCTCGCGGTGGAGTCCGACGCCGACCCCGCCGAGTCGGTCATCGCGGGGGCCGAGCCGCACGAGATCGCCGACCGGGTGCGCGCGCTGTGCGCCGGCGTCGACCGTGTCTACCTGCACCACATCGGGAAGGATCAGCGGCGGTTCGTGGAGGAGGACGCCCCCGCGCTCATCGCCGCGCTGGAGGAGGCCTCATGAGGCGGGAGAACATCGCGGACCTCTGGTGGCGGTCGTCGGTCATCTACTGCCTCGACGTCGAGACGTTCCTCGACGCGGATGGAGACGGCACGGGCGACCTGCAGGGGCTCGCCCGCGCGGTCGACTACATCGCCGACCTCGGGGCGGACGTCATCTGGCTCATGCCGTTCTACCCGACGCCGAACCGCGACGACGGCTACGACGTCACCGACTTCTACGGGGTCGACGCGCGCTACGGCACGCACGGCGACCTGCTCGAGGTCATCCGGCTCGCGCACGATCGCGGGATCCGCGTGATCGTCGACCTCGTCGTGAACCACACCTCCGACGAGCACCCGTGGTTCCAGTCCGCGCGCAGCTCCCGGACGTCTCCCTACCGCGACTTCTACGTGTGGCGCGACGAGAAGCCCGAGAACGACGCCAACACGGTCTTCCCGGGCGAGGAGTCGAGCATGTGGGAGTGGGAGCCGCGCACGCGGCAGTACTTCCTGCACAGCTTCTACCGCCATCAGCCCGACCTGAACTTCGGGAACCCGCGCGTGCGTGACGAGATCGCGAAGGCGATCGCGTTCTGGCTGAGCCTCGGGATCGACGGCTTCCGCGTCGATGCGGTCCCGTTCCTCATCGACGTGCCGCACGAAGGCGTCGCCGATCCGCACGAGTACCTGCGCGACATCAAGCGCTTCCTGCGGCGGCGCTCGCCGCAGGCCGTCCTCCTCGGCGAGGTCGGTCTCGATCACGCGGGACAGGAGCCGTACTTCGGGGCCGGAGGCGACGAGCTCGATCTGCAGTTCGACTTCGAGACGAACGTCGCGATGTACCTCGCGCTCGTCCGCGAGGATCCCGAGCCGATCGTCCGCGCCATCCGGAGCCGCACGGCGCCCTCGTCCGACGTCGGCTGGGCGGTGTTCCTCCGCAACCACGACGAGCTCTCGCTCGAGCTGCTCGCCGAGGACGAGCGCGCCGAGGTGTTCGATGCGCTCGCGCCCGACGAGGATCAGCGGGTGTACGGGCGCGGCATCGTGCGGCGGCTCCCGCCCATGCTCGGCGGCGATCCGCGGCGCGTGCGACTCGCGTACAGCCTGATGTTCTCGCTGCCCGGCGCGACCGCGCTGCTCTACGGCGAGGAGATCGGGATGGGCGAGAACCCCGCGCTCGAGAAGCGCCGGGCCGTGCGCACGCCCATGCAGTGGACCGCGCAGGGCGGCTTCTCGACGGCGGAGGCGGCCGAGCTCGTCGCGCCGTTCCCCGAGGGCGGCTACGCGCCCGAGCACGTGAACGTCGCCGACCAGCGGCGCGACCCCACGTCGCTCCATCGCTTCATGCGGGCGATCATCGCGGCGTACCGGGCGACGCCCGCGATCTCGTGGGGCGCGTTCGAGGTGCTCGAGCACGACGCGCCGTCCGTCCTCGTCCACCGGATGCGCTCCGACGTGGGCGACGCGCTCTTCGCGCACAATCTCGGCGGAAGCCCGGCGACCGTGCGGATCCGCCTCGACGAGGCCGACGACGCGGTGCTCATCGACCTGCACGGCGAGAGCGCGCCGCTCGAGGTGAGCGACCCCCTCGAGCTCGCGCTCGACGGCTACGGGTACCGGTGGTTCCGGCTGCGCAGGGAGTCCGACATCGGCCCCGACGAGGCGGGGCCGACCGTGCGCGGGCACGCACCCTGAGCGCAGGGGTGCCCCGCACCCGCGGGGAGGAGCGGGCACGGGGCGGATGGCGTCAGAGCGAGATCTGCTCGACCGTCTCCCCGGTCTCGACGGGGGCCAGCGCGAGCGCGATGTCGGCCTGGCTGACGATGCCGACAAGGAGGTGGTCCTCGATGACGGGGAGCCTGCGCACCTGGTGGTCCTGCATGAGCGTGAGCGCGTCGCGGATGTCCTGATCCGCGTCGACCGTCACGGGCTTGCCCTCGGCGAGCTCTCCCGCGGTCGTCGTGGCCGGGTCCGCTCCCTTCGCGAGGCCCTTCACGACGATGTCCCGGTCGGTCAGCATGCCCTTGAGCTTGCCGTCGTCGCCGCAGATCGGCAGCGAGCCGACGTCGAGGTCGGCCAGCAGTCTCGCCGCCTCGGTGAGGGACTCGTGCTCGCCGACGCAGCGCGGCGACGGGGTCATGATGTCGCGTGCCGTGGTCATGATGTCTCCTCTCTCCTCTTTCCGTGTTCGCGGGCGACGATACGAGGCGCGAGGGCGTCGGGCAGGGCGGTTGACAGATCCGGATCGGGTGATCTCGCGACGAGCATCCCGCGCCGCCCGCGCGCAACCCCCTGTCGCGGGCCCGCGGCCGCGGATACTGTCGCGCCATGACCGTCACACTGACCGGCCTCGCGACCGTCGTGCCGCCGACCGTGCTCCATCAGGACGAGGTGAGGGAGGTGTTCGCGGCGCAACCGGGGCTCACCCGCCTCTCGCAGCGGATCGTCAGCACGTCGTTCGGCGTCTCGGGCATCGAGCGCCGCTACACCGTGCTCACCGAGCTCGGCGACCGCACGGCCGAGCCGGGCGCGGAGCGCCGCTTCTACGACCCGACCACGGGCGAGCTCGCGTCTCCCGGCACGAAGCTGCGCAACGACATCTACGCGGTCGAGGCGAGCCGCCTCTACGTCGAGGCCGGCCGCGCCGCGCTCGCGCAGCAGGAGGACTTCTCGGCCGACGATGTCACCCACGTCATCACGGTGTCGTGCACGGGGTTCTACGCGCCCGGGCCCGACTTCGTCGTGGCGCGCGACCTGGGCCTCCCGCCCGACGTCCAGCGCTTCCACCTCGGCTTCATGGGCTGCTACGCGTCCCTCCCCGCGCTGCGGCTCGCGAGCCAGCTCGCGCAGGCCGACCCCGACGCCGTCGTCCTCGTGATCAGCGTCGAGCTGTGCACGCTGCACCTGCGGACCTCGAACGACCCCGACACGATCGTCGCGACGTCGCTCTTCGGCGACGGAGCCGGGGCGGCGCTCGTCACCTCCCGCCCCGTCTCGGCGCACGAGCCCGGCTTCGAGCTCGAGCGCTTCGCGTCGCGCGTCGCGCCCGAGGGCGAGAGCGACATGGCGTGGCGCATCGGCGACCACGGCTTCGAGATGGTCCTCTCCAACGCGGTCCCCGCGATCCTCGGGCAGCACGTGACGGGAGCCGTGCGTCCGCTCTTCGCACCCGAGCCCCGTCTCGAGCGCGCTCTCGACGAGAGGCGAGCGAGCGAGGCCATCCCGCACTGGGCCATCCATCCCGGCGGCCGGAGCATCCTCGACAAGGTCGAGTCGGCGCTCGAGCTGAGCGAGGCGCAGCTGCTGCCCGCGCGCGCCACGCTGCGCGACTTCGGCAACATGTCCAGCGCCACCGTGCTCTTCGTGCTCCGGCACATCCTCGACTCGCCCGCCGCATCGGCCGGCGAGCGCGTCGTCGCGATGGCGTTCGGCCCGGGCCTCACGGTGGAGTCGGCGCTGCTCACCCTGCGGGGCTCGTGATGCCGGGGCGGCTCGCCGTGCGCGACGCCGTCGCGACCGAGCGGATGGACGACCCGCACTGCGACCCGGAGCGGCTCGCGCGGACCTACGCGCGCTTCGGCCTCGTCAACGCGGTCGTCGCGTCGCCGCGAGCGACGTACCGCCGCTGGATCGCGCCGCGCCTGAGGCAGGGCGACGTGCGCCTCCTCGACATCGGCACGGGCGGGGCCGACTTCCCTCGCGCGGTGTGCCGATGGGCTCGCCGCGAGCGCGGCCGGCTCGACGTGCTCGCGATCGACCCCGACCCGCGCGCGTTCGCGTTCGCGGCGCGTGGTCCTCGGGGGCGCGGGCTGCGAGTGCGGCAGATGGATGCGGCGGCCGTGATCGCGACCGGTGAGCGCTTCGACGTGGTCGTGTCCAACCACGTGCTCCACCACCTCTCCGACGCGGAGGTCACCGCGCTCCTCGATGAGTCCGCGCAGCTGCTGCGACCGGGCGGCGTCGCCGTCCACCGCGACATCGAGCGCTCGCGGGGTGCGTACCTCGCGTTCTGGATCGGGACGCTGCCCTTCGTGCCGTTCGTCCTGCGGGGCACGTTCCTGCGCGAGGACGGTCTCACGTCGATCCGCCGCAGCCGGACGGCGCGCGAGCTCGCGCAGCTCGTCCCGACGGGCTGGCGCGTGGAGAGGGGATGGCCCGCGCGCGTCGAGGCGGTGCGCGAGGCATGACGCGCGTGCACGACGCCGCGATCGTCGGCGCGGGGCCGGTGGGCCTGCTCGTCGCCGCGCTGCTCGCGCAGGGCGGCGCCAACATCGTCGTCCTCGAGCGGGCGCAGGCGCCCTCCGCCAGCACGCGCGCGATCGGCATCCATCCGCCCGGGCTCGCGGCGCTCGACGCGGCGGGCGTCGGCGACCGCGTCCGCGGCGAGGCGGCGCTCGTGCGCGGCGGCGAGGCGCTCCGCGACGGCCGGACGCTCGGCGCGCTCGCGTTCGACGAGCCCGTTCGCACCCTCCCTCAGCACCGCACGGAGGCCCTCCTCGTGCAGCGCGTGCGCGCGCTCGACCCCGGCGCGCTCCGTCGCGGCGAGAGCGTGCGGGACCTGCGCTCCGTCGCGGGCGGCGTCGAGCTGCGGACGGATGACGGCATCGTGCGCGCCCGCGCCGTCGTCGGCGCGGACGGCACGCGCAGCGCGGTCCGCACGGCCGCGGGGATCGGGTGGGAGCGCCGCGATCCCGACACGCGGTGGGTCATGGCGGATGCCGACGACACGACGGGGCGGCCCGAGACGGCGCTCCTCCACCTCGAGCGCGACGGCGTCGTGGAGTCGTTCCCGCTCCCGGGCGGCCGACGCCGATGGGTCGTGCGCGTCGACGACAGCGCGGGACCGGAGACGGCGACGGGCTTCGCGGCTCTCGTGCGCGAGCGCGTGGGCGTCGACCTCGAGGGGCTGGAAGAGCCGAGCCGATTCGCCGCGCGGCAGCGGATGGCGCGCGCGTTCGCGCGGGGACGGATCGCGCTCGTCGGCGATGCGGCGCACGAGATCAGCCCGATCGGCGGGCAGGGGATGAATCTCGGATGGCTCGACGCGCTCGCGTTCGCCGAGGCCTTCGCCGCGGTCCGCGCGCGGGGAGCCGAGGGGGAGGAGCCCTGGGCGGGCTGGGCGGAGGAGCGCAGGGCCGCCGCGCGCCGCGCCATGCGCCGAGCCCGCTTCAACATGGCGATGGGCGCGCCCCGCGCCGGCGCGGCGCTCGCGGTGCGCGACGTCGCCGTGCGCGCGCTCTCATCCGCGCCCTTCCGCGGAGCGCTCAGCGCGGCCTTCACGATGCGCGGACTCTGACGCGGCGGCGCGGTGTCAACCCCCTGCCGCGGGTGCGCCGCGCGCGGTTGCCTGGGGGAACGGCAATCACAGCAGCAGAGGAGACACAAGAATGAGCGACAGAACCGTGAACAGGGTCCGGTACGCCGGCACGGCCATCCAGAAGGCCGCGCTCGTGTTCGGCATCGTGTTCCTGCTCGTCGGCATCGCCGGGTTCATCCCCGGGATCACGACGGGGACCGACCAGCTCGAGTTCGCCACGCACACGTCCGGCGCGATGCTGCTGGGGATCTTCCAGGTGTCGGTCCTGCACAACCTCGTCCACGTCATGTTCGGCGTCGCGGGGCTCGCGCTCGCCGGGTCGGCGCCGGGGTCGAAGGGGTACCTCATCGTGGGCGGCGCGCTGTACGCGGTGCTCTGGGTGTACGGCCTCGTCGTGCCGCACGACCACGCGGCGAACTTCGTCCCCCTCAACGCAGCGGACAACTGGCTCCACCTCGTCCTCGCGGTGGCGATGATCGCGCTCGGCGTCTTCCTCGGGCGGGACGCGCGCAACCGGGTCTGATGTCCAGGCACGCGCGAGCCGCCGTCCGCCGTGCGCGGGCGGCGGCTCGCGCGCTGTGCGCGGGGCTCGCCATCGGCGCGCTCCTCGCGGCGCCCGGATGCGGCCTGCGCGTTCCGGAGGACCCCGACGGCACGCTCGACCGCGTGATCGCGGACGGCGTGCTCGAGGTCGGGGCGACGGACGAGGAGGGCCTCGTCGAGGAGGGGCCGGGCGGCGCGGCGGAAGGGCCCCTCGCCGACCTCGCGGAGGGGTTCGCCGACGAGGTCGGGGCGCGCGTGGAGTGGACATGGGCGAGCGAGGAGTCCCTCGTGGGCCTGCTCGAGCGCGGGAGCATCGACCTCGCGGTCGGCGGGTTCACCGACCAGACGCCGTGGGTCGACCGCGTCGGGGTGACGCGCGGCTACCCCGGCGTGCCGGGCGCCGAGGGGCGGTCGATCGTCATGCTCGTCCCGCTCGGCGAGAACCGGCTCCTGTCGGCGCTCGAGAGCCACCTCGACGAGGAGGTCGGCGGATGAGCGAGACCTGGCGGCGCTTCGGCCGCGCCGACCTGCCGGATGAGCAGCGCGGCGCGCTGCGCAGCGCCGTCCGCTGGGAGATCTTCACGATCTGCTACACGACGGTCACGATCGCCCTCGTCGCCCTCGTGGTCGGCAACTCGCAGGCCATGCGGACCGCGTGGATCGAGGACATGCTCTCCCTCATCCCGCAGCTCGCCTTCCTCGTCGCCCTGCCGTTCGTGCGCAGCGCGCCCTCGCGCCGATACCCCTTCGGCAAGCACCGGGCGATGGGCGTGGGCCACCTCGTGGCGGGGGTCGCCCTGCTCACGGTCGGCCTGAACCTCGCGGTCGAGGCCGTCGTCGGGCTCGTCTCGCAGGAGCATCCGACCATCGGGACGGTGCGGCTCTTCGGCCACACCGTCTGGCTCGGCTGGCTCATGGTGGCCGTGATGGTCGTCATCGTCGTCGGCCCGGTCTTCCTCTACGGCCCGGCCAAGGCGCGCCTCGCGCCCGTGCTCCACAACAAGCTCCTGTACGCCGACGCCGACATGGCGAAGGCCGACTGGCACACGAACGCGGCGTCGATCGTCGGCGTGCTCGGCGTCGGCATCGGCGTCTGGTGGCTGGACGGTGCCGCGGCCCTCTTCATCTCCGTCGGCATCGTGTGGGACGGCGTGCGCAATACCCGCTCCGCGGTCGTCGACCTCATGGACCGCCGCGCGCTCACCTACGACGACGCGGCCCCGCATCCGCTCGCGGCCGCGGCCGTGACGCGGCTGCGCTCCCTGCGCTGGATCGAGGACGCCGCCGTGCGCGTGCGCGACCAGGGGCAGGTCCTCCACATCGAGGCCTTCGTCATCCCGCGTCGCGGCCGGGTCGCCGTCGACCGGCTCGTGCGCGCGTCGCAGGCCGTGGCGGCGCTCGACTGGAAGATCCGCGACGTGCAGGTCATCCCCGTCGACGTGCTCCCCGAGGAAGCCGACCCGGCGCGCTGAGTCGGCGCGGCGCGGGGCCTCGGTCCCCGCTTCGCTAGGCTGGCGGGGACGAGGAGGATGCCGATGGACTGGTGGGCGAATTCCGCGTTCTGGTTCGGCGCCTACACGGTCGTCGACATCATCGTCCGCATCGTCGCGCTCATCGTCGTCCCCGGCAACCGCAAGCCGACCTCGGCGATGGCATGGCTGCTCGCGATCTTCCTCCTGCCGATCCCGGGCATGCTCCTCTTCCTCCTCATCGGCAACCCGCGGCTGCCGCGCAAGCGCCGGCGGATGCAGACCGAGATCAACGCCGTGCTGCGCGAGGCGAACGAGCACCTCGAGCGCGGGACGCTGCGGCCGCACGAGCCGGAGTGGTTCACCTCCCTCGTTCGGATGAACCGCGAGCTCGGCGCCCTTCCGCTCTCGGGCGACAACGGCGTGCGCCTCGTCACGGGATACCAGGAGAGCCTCGACGAGATGGCCGAGGCCATCCGCTCCGCCCGGCGCTACGTGCACGTGGAGTTCTACATCCTCAAGTCCGACCGGTCGACGGAGAACTTCTTCCGCGCGCTCGAGGAGGCGTGCGCGCGCGGCATCCCCGTGCGCGTGCTCATGGATCACTGGGCGAACCTCTCCAAGCCGCTGCATCGCCGGACGCGCGACCGCCTCGAGCGGATGGGCGCGGACTGGCACTACCTCCTTCCGCTGCGGCCGCTTCACGGCCGCTGGCAGCGCCCCGATCTGCGCAACCACCGCAAGCTGCTCATCGTCGACGGCGAGGTCGCGTACCTCGGCTCCCAGAACGTCACGGACGCGAGCTACAACGTGCGCGCGAACATCAAGCGCGGCCTGCAGTGGGTCGACCTCATGGTGCGGCTCGACGGGCCCGTCGTCTCGAGCGTCGACGCGGTCTTCCTCAGCGACTACTACAGCGAGACCGGCGAGACGCCGGCGGGCGTCGACCTGCGCGAGATGGACGCCGGGTCGGGCGACCTCGACTGCCAGGTGGTGCCGTCGGGACCCGGGTTCGAGGTCGAGAACAACCTGCGCCTGTTCCTCGGGCTCATGTACGCGGCGCAGGAGAAGATCATCATGATCAGCCCGTACTTCGTCCCCGACGAGGCGCTCATGCTCGCCGTCAGCGCGGCGGTCTCGCGGGGCGTGCGGGTCGAGCTCTTCGTGTCGGAGATCAGCGACCAGGCGATGGTGTTCCACGCGCAGCGGAGCTACTACGAGGCGCTCCTGCGGGCCGGCGTGCGGATCTACCTCTTCCCACCGCCGTACATCCTGCACACGAAGACGCTCTCGATCGACGACGAGGTCGCCGTCATCGGATCGAGCAACATGGACATGCGCTCGTTCGGCCTCAACTTCGAGGTCTCGCTGCTCGTGCGCGGCGAGGAGTTCGTGCAGCAGCTGCGCCGCGTGGAGGACGACTACCGCGACCGCAGCACGCGGCTCTCGCTCGTGGACTGGGTGCGCCGGCCGTTCGGGAGCCGCGTGCTCGACAACCTCGCGCGGCTCACGTCGGCGCTGCAGTGACCGGTCAGAGCCGGTCGGTCGGGTGCCCCTTCGGCACGGCCATGAGCAGGGCGCCCTTCTCGATGCGGCAGTAGACGCGGGTCGCCTCGCCGAACTCGTCTCCGTCGAGCTCGACCGGCTGCACGTCGACCGACGCGGTCTCGATCCCCTCGCCGCGCAGGAACCGCACCGACGTGTCCCTGCGCCGCTCGACGACGCGGCGGCCGAGCCGAGAGCGCCGCAGGACGGAGTTGTCCCACCACACCTTGCGGAAGACCCCGAGCCAGCCGAACGGGCCGGATGGCTGGATGATGGCGATGTCGAGCTGGCCGTCGGCGACCGAGGCGCCGGGGATGAGCTCGATGCCGGCCGGGAGCGCGCCGCAGTTCGCGAAGAGGACGCTCTGCACCTTGGCCGCGTGGAGGCGGCCGCCGTCGAGCTGGTACACGACGCGGAACGGCTCGGCGCCCGGGAGGGACCGCGCGGCGCCGTCGACGTAGGCGACCCAGCCGACCTGCTTCTTCAGCTTCGCGTTGGTGTTGGCGATCATCGCCGCATCGAGGCCGATGCCCGCCATCACGACGAAGGCGTGGTCCTCGACGGCGCCGTCGGGGCGGCGCAGCCGCGCGATGCCCAGGTCGATCGCGACCGTGTCGCCGTCGATCGCGGCCCGCACCATCTCCGCCGGGTCGGTGAGGGGGAGACGGAGGTTGCGCGCGAGGAGGTTGCCCGTGCCGCTCGGGACGATCGCGAGCCGCACGCCCGTCCCGTTCATCGCCTCGGCGACCGCGCGCACCGTGCCGTCGCCGCCCGCGACGAGCACGGCCGAGACGCCCTCCCCGAGCGCCCGTCGCGTCGCCTCCTGCCCCGGATCCTCGATCGTCGTCTCGAAGATGAGCGGCGGCAGCCATCCCGCCTCGTGGGAGACGAGCGCGACCGCCGACCGGAGGGCGTCGGACGAGGCGACCTTGACCGGGTTGTAGACCAGCGCGGCTCGCTGCGCGGAGGCGGCGGGGGCGGTCATGGTCACACTCTAAGTCGCGGCGGCGAGCCCGGGCGCGCCCCGCGCCTAGACTCGTAGGGTGATCGACCCCGTACTCCTCCGCGAAGACCCCGAGCTCATCAAGCGTTCTCAGGTCGCGCGCGGCAGTTCGCCCGACACGGTCGACGCGGCCCTCGCCGCCGACGCGGCGCGCCGTGCGGCGATCACCGCGTTCGAGGAGCTGCGCGCCGAGCAGAACGCGTTCGGCAAGACCGTCGCGAAGGCCCCCAAGGACGAGAAGTCCGCGCTCGTGGCGCAGGCCAAGGAGCTCGCGGACCGTGTGAAGGCCGCCCAGGCCGCCGCGAACGACGCCGAGGCCGCGTTCCGCTCGGCGATGGACGCGATCCAGAACGTCGTCATCGAGGGCGTGCCGGAAGGCGGCGAGGACGACTTCGTCGAGCTGCGCCGCGTGGGCGAGATCCCCGCGTTCGACTTCGAGCCGCTCGATCACCTGGCGCTCGGCGAGAAGCTCGGCGCGATCGACATGGAGCGCGGCGCGAAGGTCTCGGGTGCGCGCTTCTACTTCCTCACGGGCATCGGCGCGCGCCTCGAGCTGGCGCTCATGAACTACGCGCTGAACACCGCCCTCGAGCACGGGTTCACGCCGATGATCACGCCGACCCTCGTGCGGCCCGACATCATGGCGGGCACGGGCTTCCTCGGCGCCCACGCCGACGAGATCTACCGTCTCGAGGAGGACGACCTCTACCTCGTGGGCACGAGCGAGGTCGCGCTCGCCGGATACCACAAGGACGAGATCCTCGACCTGCAGGGCGGTCCGATCCGCTACGCCGGATGGTCCACGTGCTACCGCCGCGAGGCGGGCTCGCACGGCAAGGACACCCGCGGGATCATCCGCGTCCACCAGTTCAACAAGCTCGAGATGTTCGTCTACACGGCGCCCGAGGACGCGGAGGCCGAGCACGAGCGCCTGCTCGCGCTCGAGGAGCAGATGCTCACCTCGCTCGGCCTCGCGTACCGCGTCATCGACGTGGCAGCGGGCGACCTCGGCTCGAGCGCCGCGCGCAAGTTCGACACCGAGGCCTGGGTGCCGACGCAGGGCGCGTACCGCGAGCTGACGTCGACGTCGAACTGCACGACCTATCAGGCGCGCCGTCTCGACATCCGCCACCGCCCCGAGGGCGGCCGCACGCAGCACGTCGCGACGCTGAACGGCACGCTCGCGACGACCCGCTGGATCGTCGCGCTGCTCGAGACGCACCAGCGCGCGGACGGCTCGGTCGTCGTGCCCGAGCCGCTGCGCCCCTACCTCGGCGGCCTCGAGGTCATGGAGCCGATCGCGTGACGATCCCCGCGCCCGAGGAGGAGCGCCTCTTCATCGCGCTCGACATCGACGGAACGGTGCTGCTCGAGGACGGCTCGTACAGCCCCGGCGTCGAGGAGGCGGTCGCCGAGGCCGCCGAGCGCGGGCACCTCGTGACGCTCGCGACCGGGCGCAGCTGGGAGTCGACCCATCCCGTGATGACGCATCTCGGCATCCTGCCGCCGTACGTCGTGTGCGCGAACGGGGCGACGATCATGTCGCGCGACCCCGATGACCCGACCGGGTACATCCGCCACACGATCGAGACGTTCGATGCGACCGAGGCGCTGCGGTTCATCCGCGAGCACCTCCCCGGCGCGAACTACATGGTCGAGCTCGCCGACGGCACGCGCCTCTTCACGGAGTACATGGACGACTGGGACCTCAACCGTCCCGGCGCGCGCCACGTCGCGTTCGACGAGATGCTCGGCCTGCAGGTGACCCGCGTGGTCGTCGTCTCTCCCGAGCACGACGGCGACGAGTTCAACGCGTTCGTCGAGCGGATGGGGCTGCAGCAGGTGACCTACTCGGTCGGCTGGTCCGCGTGGCTCGACATCGCCCCGCAGGGCGTCAACAAGGCGACAGCGCTCGAGAAGGTGCGCGAGTGGCTCGAGGTCGACCCCTCGCGCGTCGTCGCGATGGGCGACGGCCGCAACGACATCGAGATGCTCACCTGGGCGCACGAGGGCGGCGGTCGCGGCATCGCGATGGGCCAGGCGCCGGACGAGGTGCAGGAGTGCGCGACGCAGCTGACGCTGCCCGTCGAGGGCGGGGGAGTGGCCGCCGCGCTCTCGGAGCTGGGCGCCGCGACGTCCACGATCGCGTGAGGCGCTGACAGGGCTCGCCCAGGGACCGCGTCGACAATAGCGGGAAGGCCGGTCGACTAGACTCGACGCCAGTCCGCGCGCGAGCGGGGGCACGGAGGGTTGTCCGAGCGGCCGAAGGATCCGGTCTTGAAAACCGGTGGGCAGCAATGTCCCGTGGGTTCGAATCCCACACCCTCCGCAGAGCGGGGCGCGCGCCCCGAGGTCGGAGCACCGTTCGTCCCAGCCCGAGAGGACTCGAGTGAGCGAGACCCCGAAGCACGCCGTGCGGCGCACGATCGCCCGCCACGGGCAGCTCTCCTCGCCCGGACCGGTGCAGCAGCTGCTGCGCGTGCTCGGCGTCGCCCTCGCCGTCGTGATCGTGAGCGCGTTCGGCGTGGTCGGCTACGCCGCGTACGACTTCGGCGCGACCTTCAGCGCGGACGCGGTCGTGCTCGAGGGGCAGGAGGGCGCTCCGCCGGACATCAGCGAGCTCGACAACAAGGGCGTGAACATCCTCTTCGCGGGCCTCGACGCGTGCGAGGAGGAGTACAAGCAGTACTTCGGCGGGCGCTGCCCCGACGACGCGGCCTACGACCCCGAGTCGCGGGAGCAGGTGCTGAACGACGTCAACATGCTCGTGCACATCTCGCCCGAGCCGCGTCGCGTGACGGTCGTGAGCTTCCCCCGCGACCTCATGGTCGAGGGACCGGAGTGCACCGACCCGCAGGGCGACGTCGCCTCCGCGCTCTCGCGCACGCAGCTCAACGAGGCGTACTACCGAGGCGACCTCGGCTGCATCGTGAAGACGATCGAGGAGCTGTCGGGCCAGACGATCGACTACGGCGCGACCGTGACGTGGGGTGGCGTGATCGAGATCACGAACGCGATCGGCGGCGTCGACGTGTGCGTCGGCGGAGAGGGCATCTACGACGAGCACACGGGCCTCGCGATCCCGCCGTCGGAGAAGTACACGCTCGCGGGCGTCGAGGCCCTGCAGTTCCTCCGCACGCGCTACGGCGTGGGCGGCAGCGACCTCAACCGCATCAGCAACCAGCAGGTGTACATGTCGGCGCTCGCGCGCAAGCTCACGAGCGAGGAGGTGCTGTCCAATCCCAGCACGCTGCTCACGCTCGCGCGCACGACGCTCGAGAACGTCGACCCGTCGTCGAGCCTGACGAACCCGGTCACGCTCGTGCAGATCGCGATGGCCGCGAAGGACGTGCCTCTGCAGGACTTCACGTTCGTGCAGTACCCGGTCGTCGACGACCCGTACGACAGCAACCGCGTCGCTCCGGACTACGCCTCGGCCGAGGCGCTGTGGGCCGCTCTCGAGCAGAACGTCCCGCTGCAGATCACGGGCGACACCGGCGGCGGCGCCATCCTCGCGGAGGGCGAGGAGGGGGCCGAGACCCCCGCCCCCGAGGACACGCAGGCTCCCGTGGAGACCACGACGCCCGAGACGCCCTCGATGACGGAGACGCCGGCCCCGACCGACACCCCGGCGAGCGGCGAGCTGAGCGCCAACGTGCACGGCTCCGACGCGAGCCAGGTCACCTGCTCCAACGGCGTCGGCTGAGCCGGACACGCGGATGGCGCAGCGGCGGGGCACGATCGCGCAGCACGGGCTGCTGCGGACGCCAGGGCCGATGCGGCAGCTCGTCCGAGTGCTCGGCGTCGCGCTCACGGTCGCATTCGTCAGCGGTGCGGGTGTGGCCGCCTACGCGGCGTGGGACTTCTCCTCGGCGTGGAGCGAGGACGCCGTGGTGCTCGACGGGCAGGAATCGGCGCCGCCGGACATCGGAGCACTCGACGACGAGGGCGTGAACATCCTCTTCGCGGGCCTCGACGCGTGCGAGGAGGAGACGAAGCACCTCTTCCCGGGGCGGTGCGACCCACGCGTGACGTACGACGAGACCACGCGCGCGAGCGCCCTCAACGACGTCAACCTGGTGATGCACATCTCGCCGGAGCCGCGCAGGGTCACCGTCATCAGCTTCCCGCGCGACCTCATGCTCAGCGCGCCCGAGTGCTCTCTCCCTGAGGGCGGCACCGCGCCCGCTGTCGATCGCATCCAGCTCAACGAGCTCTATCAGCGGGGCGACATCCCGTGCGTCGCGAACGCGCTCTCGGCGCTGTCGGGGCTGCAGATCGACTACGCGGCGTCGATCACGTGGGGCGGCGTGATCGAGATCACGAATGCGATCGGCGGCGTCGAGGTGTGCGTCGGCGGCAAGGGCATCTACGACGAGAAGAACACCGGTCTGGCGCTCGCACCCGGTCAGCACACCCTCGTCGGACAGCAGGCGCTCGAGTTCCTGCGCACGCGCCAGGGCGTCGGCGACGGGAGCGACCTCGGCCGCATCGGCAACCAGCAGGTGTACATGACCGCGCTCGTCCGCACGCTCATGAGCGACGCGGTGCTGCGCGACGCCGGGAGGGTCCTGTCGCTCGCGCGGACGACGCTGGAGAGCGTGCGTCCGTCATCGAGCCTCACCGACCCCGTGAAGCTCGCGCAGATCGGGATGGCCGCGGCGGACGTCCCGCTCTCCGACTTCACCTTCGTCCAGTACCCGGTCGTCGACGACCTCTACAACAGCAACCGCGTCGCACCCGACGAGGCGTCCGCAGAGGCCCTTTGGGTGGCGCTCGCGCAGAACGTCCCGCTCGAGATCACGGGCGACACGGGCGGCGGCGCCGTCCTCGCCGAGGGCGAGGAGGCGCCCGCGCCCGAGGGCACGCAGGACCCGGGCGAGACGCCCGCATCCGGGGCGCCTTCGGCCGCGCCGACGCCCGCCCCCGCCGGCACACCGGCGAGCGGGGAGCTGGGGGCGAACGTGCGCGGGTCGGATGCGAGCCAGGTCACCTGCTCGAACGGGCGGGGCGTGCTCTGAGCCGCGGTTCGCAGCACCCCCTCGGACCCGTTAGGATGGTCTACGTGTCTGCGTGCAGGCACCTGGAGACGTCGCATAGTCAGGCCTAGTGCACCACCCTGCTAAGGTGGAGTCCCCTTTAAGGGGACCGAGGGTTCAAATCCCTCCGTCTCCGCCAGACGTCAGAGCCCGGCCCCGTGATCACGGGGCCGGGCTCTTCGCGTATGCGCTGCGAGGGCGGCGCTAGTCCGCAGCAGGCGCCGACTCGGCGCCACCGCCTGCGGCCAGCAGCTCCTCGCTCAGGTGCCACAGCCGTCGAGCGGCATCGGGATCGATCGCGTGCGGCGCGACATCGGTGGGCGGCGGGCCGTCGAACGCGACGGACATCGGCGTTGCGTCGACCGCGGAGATGTCGTTGTCCTTGAGGTAGACGCCCCCGATGCCCTCGAGCAGGGGACTCGTCGCCGCGAACACCATGGTGCTCGCACCCTGCGCGACGGTCTTGAGTCCGTGCTCCGGCGCGATCACCGGCCGCCCTTCCGCGTCGATCAGGCCCTGCGCGCGCTGGAGCTCCTGCGGGGCCTCGATGCGCTCGCCGACTGCGCGCGCCGGCCCGAGGGACGTGCCGACGATGATGCCGGGGTGCACGGCGTAGCCGCGGATGCCGACCTCCGCCCACCGGCGGTCGAGCTCGACGGCGAACAGCACATTGGCGGTCTTCGACTGGCCGTAGGCGACGTGCCCGTCGTAGTCGTCGACGAGGAAGTTCGGATCCTCGAAGCGGATGCCCGTGAGCCGGTGGGCGCCGGAGGTCATGTTCACCACGCGGGCGCCGGCCGCTGCCCGCAGCGCGGGGAGGAGGCCGATCGTGAGCTGGAAGTGGCCGAGGTGGTTCGTGGCGAGATTCGCCTCGTAGCCGCGCGCGTCGCGCACGAGCGGGCCGGCCATGATCCCGGCGTTGTTGATCAGGATGTGGAGCGGACGACCCGACCCGAGGAAGCCGGCGACGAAGGCGTCGATCGAGGCCGGGTCCAGCAGATCGAGCTGCGCGGTCTCGACGCGGGCGATGCCCTCGAGCGCGATGGCGGCGCGCTCCGGATCGCGTGCAGCCACCGTGACGGATGCTCCTGCTGCGCTGAGGACGCGGGTCGCCTCGCGGCCGAGGCCCTGGTGCCCGCCGGTGATGATGACGTTCTTCCCGGCGAGGTCGATGCCCACGGCGACCTCCTCGGCGGTGGAGGCGGGTGAGAAGCCGGTTCCGATGGGGTGCTGGGTGCTGGTCATGAGAGTTCTCCTGTCGTGAGTGCGGGGAGGGGGAGGAGGGCGCGGGTCAGCGCGACGGCGGCCAGCGCGACCGCCGCCGACATCACCACGGCGGTCGCGAGTCCATCGCCGCCGAGGGTTCCGACCGCGGGTGCCGTGAGCGCGCCGCAGGTGAACTGCGCCGCGCCGATGACGGCGGCTGCGGTGCCTGCCGCCTCGCCGTGGCGCGAGAGGGCGGCCGCCGTCGTGTTCGGGATGACGAGCCATCCGCCGGCGAGCATCACGGCGACGGGGAGCAGGAAGCCGAGGACACCGCCCACCTGGAGCAGCTGCAGGGTGATGAGCACGACGCCGGCGACGAGGACGGCCGCGAGTGCGGCGGCGGCGATGCGCTCGGGTCGGTGATGCCGCAGCAGCACGGGGTTCACCTGGGAGCTCGCGATCATCACGACAGCGCAGGAGCCGCGAACACCCACCGCCAATCGCCGACGACCAGCACGGCGCTCCCGAGCGTCGGCGCGAGGACGGGCGCGACGCCCATCACCAGCATGAGGCGGGAGAGGGCTGCGGCCGCCCGGTGCCCGTCGAAGAGGTCGCGGACGATCGCCATGGCGACGACCGTCGCCGCCGCGGCGCCGAGCCCCTGCAGGATGCGCAGCGCGCCCATCGCGGCGAGGTCGGCGGCGCACGCGGTGAGCGCGGAAGCGATGACGTGCACGGCGACGCCGGCGAGGAGCGGACGACGGCGCCCGAGGGCGTCGGACAGCGGGCCGATGGCGAGCTGACCGAGCCCGAGGCCCAGCAGGGTCCCGGTGAGAGTGAGCTGGACGAGGGCGTCAGACGCTCCGAGGTCGGAGACGACGCGCGGCAGCGCGGGCAGGTACATGTCGATCGTGAGCGGGCCGAGCGCGACGAGCGCGCCCAGCACCGCGATCACGCGGGCAGAGCCCTGGCGTGTGGAGACATCCGGCGGGGACATCACGGCTCCCATCTGATTTCGGTGCGGTGCCTCCACCGTCGCGGGCGCTCCGGGATGCAGGAAGGCCCGCTTCATCCAGGGACGACCCGTCCCTGGATGGCTCAGAGCGCGCGAACGATACTGGGGTCATGATCGACCGCGCCGGGCTCGCCGCCTTCCTCCGCCGTCGTCGGGATCAGCTGCGCCCCGCCGACGTCGGTCTGGCCGACGGCGTGCGGCGTCGGGCGCCCGGCCTTCGGCGCGAGGAGGTCGCCCAGCTCGCGGGCATCTCGAGCGACTACTACGCGCGGATCGAGCAGGCGCGCCGGCCCCATCCGTCGGAGCCCATCATCGCGTCGCTCGCGCGGGCGCTGCGTCTCGACGTGGACGAGCGCGACTACCTTCTCCGCCTCGCCGGCTTCGCGCCTTCTCAGCGAGGAGGACATCACATCAGCCCGGGGCTGCTCCGCCTCGCCGATCGCCTCGCCGATGTCCCCGTGCTGATCGCGACCGATCTCGAGGTCGTGCTGTGGCAGAACCGCCTCGCGGCGGCGCTCGTGGGGCCGAGGAATCAGTCGCCGGGAGTCGAGGCGAGCGTGACCTGGCAGTGGTTCATGCGGCCGGAGACGCGGGCGATCTTCCCGCGGGAGGACTGGGAGCGGCACTCCGCGGCTCACGTGGCCGACCTGCGCGCGACCTCTGCCCGCCGCGGCGGCGACGCCGATGTGCGGCGGCTCATCCGGAGCCTCCAGGAGAGCGAGGAGTTCCGCCGGCTGTGGGAGCGGCATGACGTCGCCGTGCGCCGCTTCGACCGGAAGACCTTCCTTGTTCCGAGCATCGGCGAGATCGCGCTGACCTGCGAGGCCGTGCTGAGCGCCGAGACGGACATCCGCCTGCGCGTGTTCTTCCCGGCCGAGGGGAGCGACGCGGGCGAGAAGCTCGAGCTGCTCGCCGTGATCGGCACTCAGAGGTTCGACGCCACCGCGCTGGGCTGAGCCGCAGCGCGGTGGCGTCGAACGGGCTCAGCGAGCGCTCACCTCGACCCTCAGGATGCGGTCGTCGCCGGGTCGCGGCTCAGTGCCGCCCCACGTCGCTCCGTCCGTGTTGGACGTGATCAGCCACAGCGAGCCGTCGGGTGCGGCCTCGACCGTGCGGATGCGGCCGTACTCCTCGACGAGATGGGCGATCGGCTCGGCCGCGGCCGTGCCGCCCTCGACGGGCAGCTGCCAGAGCCGCTGCCCGCCGAGCGCCCCGATCCAGAGCGATCCGCCCGCGTAGGCGACGCCGGATGGACTCGCCTCGTCGGGGTGGATCGTCGTGATCGGCGGCTCTCCTGTGTCCCCCGCGATGCCCTCCGTCTCCGGCCAGCCGTAGTCCGCGCCGGCGCGCAGGACGTTGACCTCGTCCCACGTGCGGTGGCCGAGCTCCGTGGCATAGGCCGTGCCATCGGGGCCGAAGGCGATTCCCTGGACGTTGCGATGGCCCGAGGAGTAGATGGGGGAGTCCCGCGGATTGTCCTCCGGGATGCTCCCGTCCACCGCGATGCGCAGGATCTTGCCGTTGAGCGAGTCGGCCGTTGCCGCGTTCTCGGGCTCGAACGCGTCGCCGGTGCCGATCCAGAGGTGCCCGTCGGGGCCGATCGCGATCCGACCGCCGTGATGCCGGTCGGCGGTCTCGATGCCGTCGAGGAGCACGCGCTCGACGCTCAGGGAGCGCCAGTCGTCGGCCACCCTCACCGCGACGACCTGATTCTCATCGGCCCCGGACCGGTAGGCGAAGACGGTGCGGTCCTGTTCGAACGTCGGCGACGCGACGATGCCGAGGAGGCCCCCCTCCGACGAGCCCTCGACGTCGGGGACGACGCCGACGGGCTGCGCCGGCCCGCCCCCTGCCGGAATGCGGAGGATCCGCGCGGTGAGTCGCTCGGTGACGAGGGCGGACCCGTCGGGCAGGAACGTCAGTCCCCATGGAGAGCGCAGTCCGGTGGTGAGCTCGACACGATCGGACAGGGTGGCGATGGCGGCCCTGTCGGGTGCCGCAGCGGGCCGACTCGGCCGAGCCGAGCCATCCGCGTCGTCGGCGTCTGCCGTGCCCGTGCACGCAGTCAGCATGCCGAGCACGAGCCAGGGCGGCGGCGGGACGCGCCCTCGTCGCGCGGACCCGGCGTCGGGTGTTCATGCGTCTTCTCTCCTCGACGGCGGCTCAGGCGGCGCCGCCGTTGACGAAGATGTTCTGCCCGTTGACCCACCGGGCGGGGCCGGCGAGGAAGACCACCGCCTCGGCGATGTCCTCCGGCGTGCCGAGCCGCTGGAACGGGTTGCCGCCGGCGATCTGGTCGATGAGCTCCTGGCTCTTGCCCTCGAAGAACAGGGGCGTCGCCGTCGGGCCCGGCGCGATCGCGTTCACGGTGATGTCCCGACCCCGCAGCTCGCGGGCGAGGATGAGCGTGATGGCCTCGACCGCCCCTTTCGACGCCGCGTAGGCAGCGTAGGCCGGGTACTGGAGCCGCGTGATCGACGTCGAGAAGTTGATGATCGCGCCGCCGCGGCGGATGCGCTGAGCGGCGAGCTGGTCGACGACGAAGGTGCCGCGCACATTGACCCGCTGGACGCGGTCGAAGACCTCGAGGTCGAGCTGCTCGAGCGGCGACAGCGGCATGATTCCGGCGGTGTGCACGAGGACGTCCACGCCGCCGAACTCCTTCTCCGCGAGGTCGAAGAGCGCCTTCGCCTCGGCTTCCTCGGCGATGTCCGCCGAGGCGGCGATGGCGCGCCCGCCGGCGGCCTCGATCGCCGCGACGACCTCGTCGGCACCCTCCCGGTTGCTGCCGTAGTGCACGACGACGTCCATGCCCTCGGAGGCGAGGCGCCGAGCGGCGAGACCGCCGATGCCGCCTGAGCCGCCCGTGACGATGGCCACACGGTCGCTGATGCTGTTCATGAAGACTCCGTTCCTTATATGGACAGCGTGTACATTACCGTGTCGCGGAGGAAATGGACAGAGGGTCCAGATGTATTCTCGGACGATGCGAGATGAGGCGAACACGCCGCAGAGGCCGGCGACGCCGCGGCGCGGGCGAGGTCGTCGCCCCGCCGCCGAGGTACGTGCGGAGGTGCTCGCCGCGACCGGTCGCGTCCTTCTCGGCGAGGGACTGTCGGCCGTGACGTTCGGCCGCATCGCGGACGAATCCGGCGCGAGCAGGATGACGCTGTACAAATGGTGGCCGTCGCCGGGCGCGCTCGCGGCGGAGGCGTACTTTGCGCAGAGCGCCCCGGTGCTCGACTTCCCGGATACGGGCGACGTGCGCGAGGACCTCGTCGCCCAGCTGACGGCGTTCGTGCGGTGGCTGACGGGTGGCGCGGCCGCCCCGGTCTCGGAGCTCATCGGGGCGGCGCAGCGGGATCCGGACGTCGCAACGGCGTGGGCTGAGAGCTACGCTCGCCCGCGGAGAGAGCTCGCGCGCAAGCGGCTGCAGAGTGCTCAGCAGCGGGGCCAGCTCCGGCCCGACGTCGACCTCGACGTCATCGTGGACCAGCTCTGGGGTGCGTGCTATCACCGGCTCCTCGTGCTCAAGGTGCCGCTGGACGAGGAGATCGTTCCTCGCCTCGTCGACCAGGCGCTCTTCGGCGCGGCCAGGCCCGATGCCACAGCCCGGTGACACTGTCAACCGAGTGCGCCTGGCGACCTGCGCGCGTAGCGTCGCACGTGATCCCACCTCGAGACGACGGAGGACCACATGCAGGAGACGCCGCACGCGACCGACGAGGACCTCGCCCGCATCGCCGGGATCGTGAGGTCCGCCAAGATCGGGCTGCTCACGACCACCAGTCCCGAGGGGCAGCTCCACAGCCGCCCGCTCGCCGCGCAGGACGTCGAGTTCGACGGCGATCTCTGGTTCTTCACCCAGGACCCGAGCGAGAAGGTGCGCGACATCGCCGTGCACCCCGCCGTGAACGTCGCGTTCGAATCGGGTAAGGGCTACCTCTCGGTCGCCGGCACCGCGGAGGTCGTGCACGACCGGGCGAAGGTGGACGAGTACTGGACCCCCGCGGTCGAAGCCTGGTTCCCCGAGGGGCGGGAGGATCCGACCGTCGCGCTCATCCGCGTGCGCGCAGAGTCCGCCGAGTACTGGGCGACGGATGAGCCCGGCATCGTGTCGGCGTTCAAGATCGCGAAGGCCGTCGTGACGCGCACGCAGCCCGACGTCGGCGAGAACCGCGCCGTCGAACTCTGAATCGAGAGGAGCACATCATGGCGGATGCCCAGAGCCAGCCCGAGGAGAGCGTCGACGAGGAGGCAGCCGACACCATCCTGGACGACCCCAGCACGGAGAAGGACCCGGGTGAGGAGCCCAAGGCACCTCAGCCGCAGGAGGGGGAGCCGAGCCACCACGCGGTCGGCATCGGCGTCATCGACGCGGAGATCCCGGGCGAGGAGGAGTAGTCCTCACCACGCGGCTCGGCGCCCCACGGCGGCGAGCCGCGTGAGCGCGTCGGCGGGATGTCTCAGCAGGGCGCGAGACTCGACGGACGAGGTCAGCACCGCGACGATGCGCTGCGCCGAGCGCACGTGCGACCGCCGGTAGCCCGCGATGTAGTGCGGGTCGACCTCCCACGTCACCTCGTCGCCCGAGGTGACCGTGAGGACGACCGGATACCGCTCGACCTCGCCCAGCGGGCTGACGTCGCCGAGCGCGGCGAGCAGCAGCGAGCCGACCGTCTCCTGCATTCCTGGCCACGGCCAGATCGTGGTGGGCGGGCTGAAGCGCAGGGCGCGGATGTCCGACCATGGCAGCACGGCCCTCGGCGCGTCTCCGACGCACTCCGCGACTCCGTCCGCGCGGAGCCGGACGTGGCGCGCGGCGACGTCGCCGATCGCGAGGCCGTCGGGGGTCGCGGTGAGGGGGCCGTGTCGAGACGCCATGCCTCGATCCTCACACGGCCCCCGCCGCTGTCGATGTCAGGGGAGGTCCTCGACCTCCACCCGGTCGTCATCGTCCTCCGCATCGTCGCGCCCGGGGCCGCGGATGGCATCGGGCGGCACCTCCCCGTCGCTCGAGCCGAGCCCGGGCGCGCCCTCGTCAGGGAGTCGGTCGGGGTCACTCACGGCGTTCTCCCGCGCGAGGTCGGAATCGGACGTCTTCTTCTCTTCTGCGCTCATGTCGCGATCCTCGCGCGGGCGGGCGGATGGCGCGAGGGCGTTGACAAGCCCCGGATGTGCGGCGACGCCTTCGCGCTATCGCCAGACGGCCCGCGGCGCAAGGGGATGACGTCGCCCGGTCGCCTCCCGCAGGGTGGAGAGGACCCGACGAGGAGGACACCATGGGCAGGGAAGACGAGATCAAGCGCCAGGAGGACGAGGGCGAGTACACCGACGTCGAGGAGCCGGACGGCGAGCGGCGGCCAGATCGGGTCATCGAGGAGCCCGGTCAGTACACCGACGTCGACCGCGACGAAGAGGTCTGAGCGGTCGGCATGACGGCGCCCGGGGCGAGCAGGTCAACACGTCGGGCGCCGCACCGCGTGCAGCGGACGTAGAGGACGACGCCCTCGGACGTCGGATGGCGCGACTCCGTGCGCCATCCGTGCTCGCACGCGCGCGCGGTCGCGAGGTCGACGAGGTGCTGGCTGCGCGGGGAGGTCATGCGATCAGCGTGATGTAATGCTCTTGTGCATCTCAACCCTTACGGCGAGTACGCGGTGCTCCTCGCGGCGTCGCTCGCGAACGCATGGCCGCATGATCGCGCGGGCATCGAGAGCCGCACGCGCGACTTCGGGATGACGATGCCGTTTCCCGAGCGCGCCGATGACCACGCCGCGACGCGCGCGGTGATCGACCGCTGGCTCGCGGTGGTCGACGCGGATTCGCCGGATGAGCGCGCCCGTCTGCTGAACGAGCTCATGAAGGAGGCGACCGCGTACCCGCGTCTGACCGACCATGACGGCGAGGGATGGCACCTCCACTACCGCGACGACGACCAGTCGCTCGCGCACGTGCTGCTCGCCGTCATCTCCGTCGGGACCGCTCTGCACCTGACGACCCGCGGGATGACCCGGCTCGGGCGGTGCGCCGCGGGCCGCGCGCCCGGCGATCCGTGCCGCAACGTCGTCGTCGACATCACCCGGAACGGCCGGCAGCGCTACTGCTCCGTCCGCTGCGCGAACCGCGACGCCGTGCGCCGCCATCGCGCCCGGCTCCGGTGAGCGTCGAGACTACTTCTTGCCGTTGCCCTGGCCGCCGTTCCCGCCGCCCTGATTCCCGTTGCCCTGCCCGCCGTTGCCCTGGCCGCCGTTCCCGTTCCCGGGGTCGCCGTTGCCCTCGCCTTCACCGCCCTCGCCGTCATCGCCGGCGCCGTCCTCGGCAGGCGGGTCTGACGGGAGGACAACCGGCTCCTCGCTCTGAGTCGGCGTCGGAGACGGCTCGGCGAGCTGCTCGAGGTCGGCGCGGACGGCGTCGATCGCCTCCCGGATGGCGACGGCGCGCGCCGCGTCGATCCGCCCGTCCACAAGGGCCTCGTCGACGTCGGCCTCGAGCCTGTCGAGAGAGGCGAGCGCCCCCGCAGCGTCGCCGTCCGCGGCCTGCTCGGCGACGGTCGCCACGGCATCCTGGAAGGCAGCGGTCGGGGTGTCGGAAGGCGCGCAGCCGGTCAGGACGACGGCTGCGACGATCAGGGTGGGGAACAGGAGGCGTCTCATGGCGTGACCGCCTCCATGAGGTCGTCGAGATGGCCGCGCAGGGGCTCGTCGAGCGCGGGCAGGGCGGGCGGCGCGGGTTCCTCCTGCGGGAACATCGTCGGCACGCCGAGCGCCAGCGCGAGCGCGATCAGGGCGACCGCCGTCATCACCGCGACCATCGCGAGGATGCGCCGAGGGCGTCGGCGAGGAGCGGCCGCCACGGCCGGCGGCTGGAGCGTGCCCAGCGGGATCGCGGCGGTCGGCGCAGGGCGGGATGGCAGGGGCGCGGTCGCCTGCGCGACGGGGAACGGCCGCGTCTCCTGCTCGTGGACGGCGGCCGACCGCGGCGTGAGCGGCTCGCTCGGGTCGGCCGCGATCTCCCGGGCGGCCGCGGCGACCTCCCGCGCCGTGGGGCGCCGCGCCGGATCGCGGTCGGTCATCGCGGTGAGCAGGACGCGCCATCGCGGATCGAGCTCGTCCGGCATCTCCGGCTCGCCCGCGATGCGCGAGGCGAACAGCTCCTGCGCCGTGCCCGAGGGGAAGGGATGGCGGCCGATGAGGAGCTCGAGCAGCATGAGCCCGAGCGAGTAGATGTCGGATGCGGGGGCCGGCTGCATGCCGCGGACCTGCTCCGGGGAGAGGTACGCGGCCGTCCCGATCGTCGTTCCCGGCGTCGTGATGCGGCTCGAGTCGAGCAGGTAGGCGATCCCGAAGTCGGCCAGCGTCGCCGCGCTCGTGATACCCGGCAGCTTCGGCGCCCGCATGAGGACGTTCGACGGCTTCACGTCGCGGTGGACGATGCCGGCGTCGTGGACGACGGCGAGCGCGTCGGCGAGCGCGGCCGCGGTCTCGGCGACCTCCCGCCCCGAGAGCGGGGCTGCGGCCATCCGATCGCGCAGGGTCGGCCCCTCGACGTACTCCATGACGAGGTACGGATGGTCGTCCTCGTCGACATGCGCGTCGAACAGCGTGACGAGGGACGGATGGTTCAGGGCTGCGAGCAGGCGGGTCTCCGCGAGCCGACGCTGTCGCGACTGCGGATCATCCGGCATCGGGCGGAAGAGCTTGACGGCGACGTCGCGGCCGAGCAGCTCATCGCGCGCGCGGTAGACGGTGGCCATGCCGCCGGCGCCCACGCGCGCGATGAGCCGATAGCGGCCGTCGAGCACCTCTCCCGTGACGGGCTCGTCGAGGAGGTCGGACATGCGCGCTCAGGCGAGCGGCTCTCCGTTGTCCGTCGTCCGCCGCGTCGTGATCTGCTCGCCGCTGGCCGGGTCGACCGCCGTGCGCTGAGTGGAGACGGCGCTGCGGCGACGGAGCATGAGGACGAGGCTGATGAGGAAGACGACGGCACCGGCCGCCATGAGGATGTACCCGATGAGGGTGAGGTCGACCGCTCCGCCGAGGTCCACGTTGATGGCGAAAGCGATGATCGCGCCGATCGCGATGAGGGCGATTCCGGATCCGATTCCCATGGTCGTGCTCCTTCCAGGCGCTGGGCCCTGCGGCCGCTGACGGACGGGCTCGGGTGGCTCGTCACCGCGTCAGCGGGTTCCTTCAGGTGTACCGTCCGCGTCGTCCTGGCGTCTCGCGGTTGACACGGAGGCGCCGGGACGGTAGCCCGCGCGGCGCCGGGAGGAGGCCGACGAGGATCGCGGCCACGAGCGAGAGCTGCCCGAGAAGCCCGAGGACGACGCCGGATGGCGCGGTGTCGCCGCCGCCGATGGCGAACGTGTCGGCGAGTGCCATGCCGAGAGGGAAGCCCGCGAACCATCGGAAGAACCCCGCGGCGCCGATCGAGATGAGCCCGAGCGCGACGATGCGCCGAGGCGCGAACCAGCTGGCCATGTCGTCACGTGTGCTCATGACGACGAGTGTCGCCGCGATGACGCACCAGACGACGGCCCAGGTTGCGATGAGCACGCCACCGGTGGTCTCCCCGGCGTCGGCGATGTCCGCGTAGATCTCGCCCAGCTCCCGCTGCGGAACCTTCGCACGGGGGCTCCAGACCGTCTCGTGGAGCACACCTGTGACCACGAACAGGACCAGAGCGGCGGCGCACACGAGGGAGGTGCGCAGTCGCGCGCCGCGCGGCGCGGGACGGTGGACGGGCGCCAGGAGCGTCGCGAGCAGCAGCCCGCTTCCCGCGACAGGCACGAGGGCGACCCCTGCGAGCACCGGCGCGAGCACGCCGACGGCGAACGCGATCGCGGCCAGAGCGGCGGAGAGGACGGCCACGAGACCCGCCCGGCGCCAGGGTGACGCCACGCGGGACGCGACCGCGCTCGAGAGCGCGATGATCCCGATCGCCCCGAGGATGACGCCGAGCATCTGGACGACGCGGACGGCCCCGCCGACGACCGGCACGTCGGCGCCCTGCGAGAGGGCGACCGCGTACGCGCCGTTGAGTGCCATGCCCAGCGCGATGATCGAGGCGGCTCCGAGGCACCCCGCGGCCCAGCGGAGCAGGCGCACCGTGTCCGGCCGGCCGTGCGCGTCGGGCATCAGTCCTCGACGGTCGACGGCGGCGTGCCGAGCTTCTCGAGCTCGGGCCAGAACTCGTCCGGCACGTGCGTCGCGCAGAGCTCCTCGAGCTCGGCGATGCGCTCGGGCCGGCCGACTCCCACGACCGTCGAGTGGACGCCGGGATGCCGCAGGGAGAAGTGGAGGGCGGCGGCCGGGACCGAGAGCTTCCATTCCGCGCAGAGCTCGCGCACCCGGGCGAGCCACGCGAGCAGATCGGCGGGCGCCTCGCGATACGCGTAGCTCGTCGACGTTCCGGCGAGAAGTCCGCCGCCGAACGGCGCGGCGTTGAAGACGCCCATGCCGCGCTCGTTGGCCTCCGCGATGAGCTCCTCGGCGCTGCGGTCGACGATCGTCATGCGGTTGTGGGTGAGGACGGCGTCGAAGATGCCCGTCCCGACATACGCCTTCTCGAGGCTGATCTCGCCGACGGCGATGCCGATCGCCCCGGCCAGACCCTGCTCGCGCAGCTCGATCATCCCCTGGACCGCTCCGCCGGGCCCGAGCGCCTCCTCCACCGTGACGGCCCACGGGTCGTGGAGGTGCACGAGCGGGAACCGCTCGAGCCCGAGCTTCTCGACGCTCTCCTCGAACGAGCGCCACACGCGGTCGCGGTCGAATCGTCCGTCCTTCCCGACGTCGACCTTCGTGACGATGCTGTGGCCATCCGCGAGCCCGCCCCGGGCATCCAGCGCCCGCCCGAGCACCCGCTCGCTCTCGCCGCGCGCGTAGTTGTTCGATGTGTCGACGACCGCGAAGCGGGAGGACAGCATCGCCTCGGCGACCTCGAGCGGGTCGGAGGCCGAGCGCTGCGGATCGCCCAGAGACGAGGCGCCGAGCGTCACGGGGCTCACGACGAGAGCAGTCGCGCCGAGCGGGCGGGGGTCGAGCACGGATGACATGGGGCCTCCATCGGTCGCAGGTGTCCCCACCAGCATGGCGCACGGGTCCGCGGATGTCTGCCGCCCACAATGGACTCGTGCCCATCATCGACAACGCCGTCTACGTCGACGGGCGGCGCATCGCCGACCCGGCGAGCCTCGACCAGACCTTCGAGTACATGCGCGACCAGAAGGGGATGGGCTGGATCGGCCTGCTGCGCCCGACCGACGACGAGCTGATGACCGTCGCGGCCGAGTTCGAGCTGCACGCGCTCGCCGTGGAGGATGCGCGCAAGGGGCACCAGCGCGCGAAGCTCGAGCGCTACGGCGACACGCTGTTCCTCGTGCTGCGGCCCGCCTGGTACATCGACGAGACCGAGACGGTCGAGTTCGGCGAGCTGCACGTGTTCGTCGGGCCGGACTTCGTGCTCACGGTCCGTCACGGGGAGGCTCCCGACCTCTCGCGCGTCCGGCAGCGGATGGAGGCCGACCCGACTCTCCTCGCGCGCGGGACCGAGGCCGTGCTCTACGCCATCCTCGACGAGGTGGTCGACCAGTACACCCCGGTCATGCGCGGTGTCGAGAATGACATCGACGAGATCGAGGACGCGCTCTTCACCGACACCGCGACATCCCTCTCCCGCCGGATCTACGAGCTCTCCGGTGAGGTGATCGCGTTCCAGCGTGGCACGCAGCCGCTCGACGGCATGCTCGCCGGCCTGCTGCGCGGAGGCGAGAAGTACGGTGTCGACCTCGAGCTGCAGCGCCTGCTGCGCGACGTGCACGATCATGTGCTGCGTCTCAACGACCGCATCGCGTCTTTCCGGGCCATCCTCGACAACGCGCTCACGGTGCACGCGACGATCGTCACGCAGCGGCAGACCGAGACGTCGCTGCAGCAGAACGAGCAGGTCAAGAAGATCTCGGGGTGGGCGGCGATCCTCTTCGGCCCGACGCTCATCGGCGGTATCTACGGCATGAACTTCGATCACATGCCCGAACTCCACTGGGCGTGGGGATACCCGCTCGCCCTCGCGCTCATGGCGGCGACGAGCGTCACCCTGTGGGCGCTGTTCAAGTGGCGGAAGTGGATGTGAGGACCACCGTGGCGTGCGGCTCGAGGCGCAGCGTGTCGCCGCACCGGAAGCTCGCGATGCCGCGCGTGCCCACGTGGACATGCTCGCCGGATGCTCCGGACATGCCGGTGCCCGACAGATCGAGCTCGATGGGCTCATCCCACTTGCTGATCAGGAGCAGCGACCTGCTGCCGTCGGGGCGCGTGAGGCCCTGCGCATGCAGGCGGGCGTCGGGGAATCCGGGGTAGCCCGTCGACGTCGGAACGGCGCGATCTCCCGGAGCGAAGTGGCGCAGGAGGAGCTGCGTCACGGCATACCGGGCGTTCGGCTCGCCGGTCTCCCAGTCGAGGAGCGACGTGCCGGGGATCATGCCGGGGTAGTCCATGAACTCCGCGATGCCGAGCAGGTCGATCCCCATGGGCAGCAGCCGCGCCCAGAGGTAGGCGTGGACCGTCCCGCTCAGGGCCCAGTAGAACGCGGGGATCTGCGGAGCGGGGTTCATGATGTCAGCCGGGTACGTCCCGATCTCATTGAGGAACATCCGCGCGCCCGGCGCCAGTCGCCGCGCGATGGACTGGATGTACGCCACGCTCTCCACGAAGGCATCGGCCTGCGCGAAGAAGGTGCTGCGCCACGTGCTCGGGTCGGCGTTGCCATCCGGCCCGAACGGGTTGACGATCTCCGGCGACGCATAGAAGTGACAGGAGAAGGCGTCGATGGGGATGCCGTCCTGGTGATTCGCGGCGTCGAGGAAGTGCCAGAAGTACTCGGGGTCGTGGTGCACGTGACTGAGGGACAGGCCGATGAACTTCATCTCGGGGTCCAGGGGCTGCAGCCGCTCGACCACGGCGTCGTACAGCCGGGTGTAGACCTCGGGCGGCATGCGCCGGTTGAGGTCGGGCTCGCAGAGCACCTCCCAGTACGCGAAGCGGTATCTGTGGCCCGACTCGTGCCAGCGGCCGAGCTCGTCGGTGAAGCCTCCCGCGATGTACCAGCTGGCGAGACGGAAGAAGTAGTCCGCGACCTCGGCGAGCGTCTCGTCGCGGAAGTCCGATCCCTGCTCGTACTGCCAGTGGATCTCGTCGAGGTCGCGCGAGACCACGACGTCCTCGGCGCCCTCGAACATCCAGTGCGGGATGGTCGCGAAGTTCGCGACGACCGGTCGCCCCTCGGCCGCGGCCATGAAGTCCTCGACGAACGGATCGAGGTGCGAGAAATCCCATGAGGTGGTCGTCTCGGTGGGCGGCTCCAGGGCGGGCACGGAGAGCACCGGATGCGAGAACCAGGGGAGGAAGCGGGCGCAGTCGGCCTTCAGATCGCGGAGAGCCGCGAACGCGCGATCGTGGATCGGCGACTCGCGGCGGAGGGGCGGTGCGGCCCAGAGGTGCGTGGTGAGAGCCGTCTGGTTGACGTGGAACGCGCCATCCCACGACACGGTGACGGGTACGGCGATGCGGCCGGCGTCGGGCGACTCGGGCGGGGTCTGCTCTGCGGACATGAGGCTCCTCGAGGGTTTCATACGTGCGTCTTGTACGTATGTATAGCACGTCCGTACAGGACGCGCCGTATGCTCGAGGAATGGGGCAACGTGAAGCGCTTCTCGCGGGAGCGAAGCAGTGCCTGGCCGAGCGCGGGTACGCGCACACCACGGCGCGCGACATCGTGGGGGTCACGGGGGCCAATCTCGCCGCGATCGGATATCACTTCGGCTCGAAGGACGCTCTGCTCAACGCCGCCGTCATCGAGACCTTCGAGGAGTGGGGCGATGCCGTCGCCAGCAGTGTGACCGCCGACCTCGACGGCGGCCCGGGGCGACGCCTCGAGCACTTCCTCGCCGGTCTGCTCGCGGCGGCGCCGGACAAGCGCAGCGTCCTCGTCGCCAGTGTTCAGGCCTACGCCCAGGCGGAGTTCGCCGAGGAGGTCCGCAGGCAGCTTCTCCGCATCTATGCGGAGAGCCGCCGCGACCTCGCCGCGCTCGTGTTGGACGTCGACCGGAACGAGGTCTCCGAGGACGACGCCCGCACCGTGGGTTCGCTTGCACTCGCCCTCATCAACGGCGTGATGCTGCAGTGGATGCTGGACCCCTCGGCCACTCCGTCGGCAGAGGAGCTGTCGCGTGCGATCCGGGTGGTCGCGGCGTAGGTCCGGTCGACGGTCGCGTCGGCGTCACGCCATCGTCTCTATCTCCGAATGTGGAGTTATCCACAGTTTGGGATTGTTCGCTGGAATGTCCGATGGGGTGGGTAGTGTGGGGGTATGTCGAGGACGATGCCGCGGGAGGATGCGGGGGTGGGTTGGGAGCCCACTCCGGCGGAGGTCGCGGTGACGCGTTCGGCGGTGGAGCGGGCGCGTCGGGCGCGGGCTTTGCGGGCGGAGGCGGATGCGCTGGAGATTGCGGCGCTGGCTGAGGCGGGGGAGGTCGCGCGGGCGCAGTTGGCGAGGTCGGGGGCGGTCTCGTCGCGGTATGACTTCCCGTTCCGGGCGATGGCGGGGGAGTTCGCGGCGGCTCTGGGGGAGTCGAAGGGGCGGATGCAGTCGCGGATCTCGGATGCGATGGTGTTGGTGGGGTTGTTCCCGGAGACGTTCGCGGCGCTGGAGGGTGCGCGGATCACGGGCCGGCACGCGGACGTGATCCGGCAGGTCGGGATGCGGCTGCCGGATGGGCTGCGGGAGGTGTTCGAGGCCGCGGCCGTCGGGTACGCGGAGGGTGCGACGCCGTTCGATACGCGGGTGTTCGTGGAGGCTCTGGCGGAGAGGCTGGATCCGCGGTCGTTCTCGGATCGGCATCGGTCGGCGATGGCGCGGCGGGGTGTGTGGGTGAAGGTGCTCCCGGATGGGACGCAGGCGCTGGAGATCGTGGGCGAGGCGACCCGGATCCAGGCGATCGCCCGGGCCCTGCGCCAGCACGCACGGGACCTGGCCCGGCAGGAACGCCGCGCCGCCGAAACCACCGCCGCCGCGGGCGCCGGGAGCGTTGCGGGCGCGGGTGCGGGTGTGGGTGTGGGTGTGGGTGTGGGTGCGGGCGTCGCCGGTGGGTCGGGTGTGCGGTTCGAGGATTCGGAGCGGGTCGGTGAGGGTGGGGAGGGGCCGCGGACGGCGACGCAGATCGCGTCGGACCTCGCCGTGGAGGTCCTGTCCGCCCTGTGCAGCGACCCCGACGACACCCCCGCCCCCTGGACCACCACGACCGCAGGCACGAGCGCGACGGAAGCGGGCACGACGGATGTCGGCGATGCGGACGCGGGCGCGACGGGGTCGACGGAGCCCGGCGCGGATTCGAAGGAACCCGACTCGGACGGCGCGGACCCCGCGGACGCGGGAACGGGCACGACGGCGCCCGAAGCGGATGCCGCGGGTGCGACCGCGGACACGGATTCGGCGGCCCCCGATGCGGGTGCCGACGACGCTGACCACGCGCGAGATCGCGGAGCCTCACCCCCGGACGGATCGCCTCCGGACGTGGGCCCTCCGCGTGGGGCGCCGCCGTCGGTGCGGGGCTTGGCGGGGGATGTGGATCGGGTGCTGTCGCGGGTGCGGGCGGTGGTGCAGGTCACGGTCGCGGCCACGACGCTGGCGGGGCTCGATGACGAGCCGGGGTTCCTGGCCGGGTACGGGCCGATCGACGCGGACACCGCCCGGAAGCTCGCGGGGAACGCGGCGGGGTGGGAGCGGGTGTTCTGCCATCCCGACACCGGGGCGCTGCTCACCGTCGACCGGTACACCCCCACCGCGGCGCAGAAGCGGTACCTCCTCGCCCGCGACGAACGCTGCCGCACCCCCGGGTGCCGCAACCTCGCGATCACCGCCGACCTGGACCACACCATCCCGTACGCCCAGGGCGGTGTCACAGACGTGGGCAACCTCGCCTGCCTGTGCGAGGGATGCCACCAGGACAAGCACCACACGCCCTGGCAGGTCCGACAGCTCGGCGACGGCGTCCTGGAATGGACCAGCCCCGCCGGACACACCTACACCGAGAAACCACCCCCACGGGTCCGCGCGGAAGCCACCCCGAACCAGCTCATCGCCGACGCCCTCGCCCGCCACCACCGCGACCGCGAGCACGCCGAGCAGCGCCGCCACGCCCGCCAGCACGAACGCGAACAGGAGCGCGAACAGGAACAGCACCAGCCGGAACGCGAACAGCGCCAGCGGGAGCAGGAGGAGCAGGAGAGGGAGCTGCGACTGCACCTCGAGATCGAACAGGACATCCAGGAATGGCTCCGCCACTACCGGACAACCCCCGAATACCTCGCCCAAGCCCTCCTCGACGCCGACGACATCGCCCACCACGAAGACCTCGACCACGGCGCGGACGCGCTCTTCGTCGCGCAGCCGGGCTGAACGCCAGCGGCCGGTGCCTCAGGTGGTCGCGGGTCGGGTCGCGGCCGCGAGGACTGTGGAGATGCCGGAGAGCTGCTGTCCGCCGTCGACAGCGACCTCGGCGCCCGTCACGAAGGCCGCGGCATCGGAAAGGAGGAATGCAACGACCTGTGCGACCTCCTCTGGGTCGCCGACCCGATGCAGGGGCGCGAGTGCGACATTCGCCTCGCGGAACGCCGCCGGCGCGCTCGCGGTCATGTCCGTGCGGATGTAGCCGGGATGCACCAGGTTGACGCGGATGCCACGCGGACCGAGTTCCGTGACGCATGAATGGGTGAGACCCCGCAGCGCCCACTTGCTCGTCGTGTACGCCGCCGTGTAATGCCCCGACACTGCCGCAGCGGAGCCGATGTTCACGATCGATGAGCCTCGCGCCATGAGGGGGAGGAGCGCCTGGATCCCGAGCATTGCGCCCGTGACATTGATGGCGAGCACTCTGTCCCACTCGGCGCGATCCACCTGGCCGATTCGAACACGGTGCGTCACACCGGCGTTGTTGACGAGTCCCTTCACGCTCCGGCCCGAGAGCGAGGAGGTGAGCTGCGCCCATCCGTTCTCGTCTGTCACATCCAGCCGGCGGTAGGTCACGTCGCCGGGAAGACCCTCCGCCGCGGAGAGGAGCGAAGCGGCGTCCTCGTGCACGTCCGCCGCGATGACGCGCGCGCCCTGGGCGGCGAGCAGGAGCGCCTCGGCCGCACCCTGCCCGCCGGCGGCGCCGGTCACCACGATCCTGCTGTCTTCGAGTCCCGGGAAGTTCACATCACGACGCTACGGAGGCGACTCGGCACAGGGAAGGCGCATCCGCGGATGGCGGGTATCGACGCTGTGGATACGGGCGTCACACCACCCGAACACCGGCCCGCCAGACGGCGGACGTGAGCGGCATGCCGGGGCGATAGGCGAGGTGGCTGACTGACGGGGCGTCGAGCAGCTGCAGGTCGGCGCGCGCGCCGGGCGCGACGACGCCGAGGCGCGGGCGGCCCGGTCGGTCGACGTGGCGGTCGAGCGCGATCGCTCCCCCGAGAGTCGCGGCGCGCACGGCCTCCTCGATGGTGAGTCCCATCTGCAGCACGGCGGTCGCGACGCAGAACGCCATCGACGATGTGTACGACGTGCCGGGGTTGCAGTTGCTCGCGATCGCGACGACCGCCCCGGCGTCGATGAGCCGACGGGCGGGCGCGAGCGGCATGCGCGTCGAGAGGTCGCAGGCCGGGAGCACGGTCGCGACGGTGCCGCGCCCGTCGCCCTGCCACGTCGCCGCGAGGGCCTCCACGTCATCGTCGGTCAGGAAGCCGAGGTGGTCGACGCTCAGCGCTCCGTGCTCCACGGCGATCCGCACGCCGTCGCCGTGCCCGAGCTGATTGCCGTGCACGTGAGCGGCGATTCCTCGCGCCGTCGCGGCGGCGAGCACGCGCGCGCTCTCCTCCGCCGAGAACGCGCCGCGCTCGCAGAACACGTCGACGGCCGTCACCCACGGCGCGACCGCATCGAGCATCGGTCCGGTCACGAGCTCGAGGTACTCGACCCGGTCCGCACCCTCCGGGACGACGTGCGCACCGAGGAAGGTGACCTCGTCGACCGCCTCCGCGGCGATCCGCGCCGATCGAACCTCGTCGTCGACCGTGAGCCCGTAGCCGGTCTTCGTCTCGAGAGCGGTCGTGCCGCCCGCGCGCGCCTCGGCGACGAGCCGTGCGATGCCCGCGCGCAGCTCGTCGTCGGAGGCGGCTCGCGTGGCCGACACCGTCGCGTTGATGCCGCCGGCGGCATACGGCTGGCCCGCCATGCGCGACTCGAACTCGGCGGACCGGTCGCCCGCGAACACGAGATGCGTGTGGGAGTCGACCCATCCCGGCAGCGCGGCTCGACCATCCGCATCGACGCGCTCGTCGGCGTCGGGTGCGTCTGCGGCCGGCCCGACCCACGCGAACCGGTCGCCGTCGATCACGACCGCGGCGTCGCGCAGCCGCGGGCCCTCGTTCGTGGTGAGCTCGCGGATGCCCGTGACGAGGATGCTGCCCATGTCAGTCCCGCACGACCGGCGTGAGCGGGATGCGCACGCCGCGCTCGGCGGCCACGTCGACCGCTCGTCGGTAGCCGGCGTCGACGTGGCGAATGACGCCCATCCCGGGGTCGTTGGTGAGCAGGCGCGCGAGCTTCTCCGCCGCGAGCGCCGTGCCATCCGCGACGCCGACCTGCCCCGCGTGGATCGAGCGCCCGATGCCGACGCCGCCCCCGTGATGCAGCGACACCCAGGTGGCGCCCGAGGAGGCGGCGGTGAGGGCGTTGAGGAGCGGCCAGTCGGCGATCGCGTCGGATCCGTCGAGCATCGACTCCGTCTCGCGGTAGGGCGACGCGACCGAGCCCGAGTCGAGGTGATCGCGGCCGATGACGATCGGCGCCGAGATCTCCCCCGAGGCGACGAGCTCGTTGAAGCGCAAGCCCGCCTTCGCCCGGTCGCCGTAGCCGAGCCAGCAGATGCGGGCGGGCAGGCCCTCGAACTCGACGCGCTCCTGCGCGGCGGTGATCCACCGGCGCAGGTGCGCATCCTCGGGGAACAGCTCGAGGATGGCGCGGTCGGTGACCTCGATGTCGCGCGGGTCGCCCGACAGCGCGGCCCAGCGGAACGGGCCGAGACCCTCGCAGAAGAGCGGGCGGATGTAGGCCGGCACGAACCCGGGGAAGGCGAACGCGCGCTCGTACCCGGCCTGGCGGGCCTCGTCTCGGATGGAGTTGCCGTAGTCGAAGACCTCGGCGCCCGCATCCTGGAACCCAACCATCGCCTCGACCTGGGCCGCCATCGATGCGCGGGCGCGCTCGGTGAAGCCCTCGGGGTCGGCCGCGGCGGCGTCGTGCCACTCCTCGACGGATATGCCGACGGGCAGGTACGACAGGGGGTCGTGCGCGGAGGTCTGGTCGGTGACGATGTCGATCGCGACGCCGCGGCGCAGCAGCTCGGGGAAGACCTCGGCCGCGTTGCCGACGACGCCGATCGAGAGCGCGCGGCGCTGCTCCTTCGCCTCGAGGGCGACCGCGACGGCGGTGTCGAGGTCGGCCTCGACGCGGTCGAGGTAGCGCTTGCCGACGCGACGGCGCAGGCGCGTCTCGTCGACGTCGACGACGAGGCAGACGCCGTCGTTGAGGGTGACCGCGAGCGGCTGAGCGCCGCCCATCCCGCCGCAGCCTCCCGTGAGCGTGAGCGTTCCGGCGAGCGTCCCGCCGAAGCGCTTGCGGGCGACGGCGGCGAACGTCTCGAACGTGCCCTGGAGGATGCCCTGCGTGCCGATGTAGATCCAGGAGCCGGCCGTCATCTGCCCGTACATCGTGAGCCCCTCGGCCTCGAGACGGCGGAACTCGGGCCACGTCGCCCAGTCGCCGACGAGGTGCGAGTTCGCGATGAGCACGCGCGGCGCCCACGGGTTCGTGCGGAAGATGCCGACCGGCTTGCCGGACTGCACGAGAAGCGTCTCGTCGTCCTCGAGATCGGTGAGCGCCGCCGTGATCGCGTCGAACGCCTCCCAGCTGCGCGCGGCGCGCCCGGTGCCGCCGTAGACGACGAGGTCGTCGGGCCGCTCGGCGACCTCGGGGTCGAGGTTGTTGTGCAGCATGCGCAGCGGGGCTTCGGTCTGCCAGCTCTTCGCCGTCAGGGTGGTGCCGCGCTGTGCGCGGACGGGGCGTGCGCCGGGGAGCGTCATCGTCGGGGCCTCTCTCTCGAGCCGGGGTCTGCCTCGATACAATCCCGCGACGGCCCGCGCGACAACGGGGAACGCGACGGCCCCGTCTGGAATCCCAGACGGGGCCGTCGCGTCGCGTCACGGCGCTCGAGGCAGGGGGATGGGCGCTGTCGCGTCCTCGAGATCGGGCGCCGATCGCCCCTGCTCGCGGACGAACAGCGTGTACGCCAGCCAGAGGACGGCCAGCCACACCGCGCCCACCATGAGCGCGGGCCGCGTGTCGGGCACGATGCCGAGCACGACGACGACGAACAGCACGAAGGCGATCGCCGCGTAGGAGGCCGCCGGCCAGAGCGGGACGGGGAACTCCGATGGCAGCCGGCCCTCCCGCGCGATCGCGTGCTTCATGCGCACGTGCGACAGCAGGATCATGAGCCACACCCACACCGTGGCGAACGTCGCGACCGATGCGATGAGGAGGAACGCCTGCTCGGGGATCACCGCGTTGAGGACGACGCCGACGAGCAGCGTCGCCATGAGGATGAGGACAGGGAAGATCGGGACGCCCTGGCGGGAGGTCTTCCGGAAGATCGCGGGCGCCTGCCCCTGCTGCGCGAGGCCGAACATCATGCGACCCGCGCCGAAGATGTCGGAGTTGATGGCCGACACCGCGGCCGTGATGACGACCGCGTTGAGGAGGTGCGGCGCGAACGGGATCCCGAGGGTCGTGAAGATCGAGACGAAGGGGCTCGCCTCGCCCGTGATCGACGTCCACGGCACGAGCATCATGATGACCCCGAGCGTGAGCACGTAGAAGAGGAGGATGCGCAGCGGCACGGTGTTGATCGCCTGCGGCAGCACGCGCTTGGGATCCTGGGCCTCCCCGGCCGTGACGCCGATGATCTCGATGCCGCCGAACGCGAACATGACGACCGCGAGGCTCGCGATGAGCCCGCCGATGCCCTCGGGGGCGAAGCCGCCGTGGCTCCACAGGTTCGCGATGCCGGAGGCGTTCTCCTTCTGGTTGCCGAGCCCGAACGCGATGATGGCGATGCCGCCCGCGATCATCGCGATGATCGCCGAGACCTTGACGAGCGAGAACCAGAACTCGAGCTCTCCGAACACCTTCACGCTCAGCAGGTTGAGCGCGCCGATGAAGAGGATGATCGAGAGCACCCAGATCCAGCGCGGCACGTCGGGGAACCAGAAGCCCATGTAGATGCCGAACGCCGTCACGTCGGCGAGGCACACGATCACCATCTCGAACGCGTACGTCCATCCCGTCACGAAGCCCGCGAGCGGGCCGAGGTAGCGGGCGGCGTACTGGCCGAAGGAGCCCGCGACGGGATGGCGGACGGCCATCTCGCCGAGCGCGCGCATCACCATGAAGACGGCGGCGCCGCCGACGATGTACGCGAGGAGCACGGCGGGTCCCGCGGACTGGATGGCCGCGGACGACCCATAGAAGAGGCCGGTCCCGATCGCGGAGCCGAGTGCCATGAAGCGCACGTGCCGGGCGGAGAGCCCGCGGCGGAGGGTGTGCGCGGAAGCGGTCGCGGCGGGCGCGTGCGTGGCAGAGGTGTCAGACATCGTCGTCTCCATTCTCCTCGGTCGGGCTAGCGTCCGGCGACGCCCGCGAGCGCCTCCAGGACGAGCGTCGCGACGAGGCGCACGGTGCGCCCGTCGGGGGTGTCCGCGGTCGCATCGACCTCGGTGAGGTCGAGCGATCGCACGCGGGGGTCGCGCGTGACGCGTCGGACGGCCCTGCGCAGCTCGGAGGCCGAGAGGCCGCCGGGCACGGAGGCCGGGCAGGCGGGAGCGACCGCGCGGTCGCAGACATCGACGTCGACGTCGACGTGGACCGCGCCTCCGCCCGCGCCCGCGATCGCGAGCGCCTCGTCGACGACGTCGGCGATCGGGCGATCGTGCAGGGCATCGCGCGGGATGACGGTGATCCCGAGCTTCTGCGCCCTCCGCGCGTACGCGAGCGAGTTCGCGAAGTCGGCGATGCCGATCTGCACCACGCGCCGCCCGTCGAGCCCTGCCTCGATGAGGCGCCGCACGGGGGAGCCGTTGCTGATCCCGTCGCGCAGGTCGTGATGCGCGTCGAAGGTGATGAGGCCGGCCGACGCGATGCCGTCGCCCCACGCGCCGAGCGCCGCGGGGACCGTCGCGGCGTTGTCGCCGCCCAGTGCGACGACGAGCCGTGCGCGTTCCGCGAGCGCGCGGACGGCCGCGACGGCGGCGTCCTCATCGCGGCCGTGATCGGGCTCGGCGATGTCGCCCGCGTCGACGATGCGCAGCGCCTCGTCGAGGTCGACGGCGCCCCTGCCCTCCACGTGCGCGAGGGCCGAGTAGCGGCGCAGCGCGTCGCGCACCGCCGATGGCGTCGCGTCCGCGTGCGTCGGCGAGAGCGAGGTGCGCCGCGTCGGGAGCCCGATGAGGGCGGCGTCCGCCTCCGCGCCGTCGGGGCGCGGCCATCCGCCCGTGCGCGGCCAGAGGGGATCGTGCGAGAGGGCGGGGGAGGGCTGATCGCTCATGGCGTCACGGTACCCACGGGCGGTGCGGGGCGAACCGTCGCCTCGCACATCGTCGTCTGGGATCCCAGAGCGTGCCGTCTGGGATCCCAGACGGCAGGAGGCCCTCGGTGCTGTCCGCCGGCGCGGACGTGACGTTCCATGGAGGGATGACCACCTCGCACGCCCTCCGCTCCATCTCGCTCGGCTCCGCGGGCCTCCGCCCGGACGACGTCGTCGCCGTGGCCCGAGACGGCGCGCCCGTCCATCTCTCGGAGCAGGCGCTCCGCGACATGGCGGAGAGCCGCGCGCTCATCGACGACCTCGCACACGACGCGCTCCCGCACTACGGCGTCTCGACGGGCTTCGGCGCCCTCGCCACCGTGCAGATCCCGCGCGAGAAGCGCCGGCAGCTGCAGCGCAGCCTCGTGCGATCGCACGCCGCCGGAACCGGAGAGGAGGTCGAGCGCGAGGTGGTCCGCGCGCTCATGCTCCTGCGTCTCGACACCCTCGCGACGGGCCGCACGGGCGCTCGCCCGATCGTCGCGGAGACCTACGCGAAGGTGCTCAACGCAGGGCTCACGCCCGTCGTGCACGAGTACGGCTCGCTCGGCTGCTCGGGCGACCTGTCGCCGCTCGCGCACTGCGCCCTCGCCATCATGGGCGAGGGCACCGTGCGCGATGCGGCCGGCGAGCTGCGCGACGCGGGCGATGCCCTCGAGGAGGCGGGCATCGCCCCCGTCGTGCTGGAGGAGAAGGAGGGCCTCGCCCTCATCAACGGCACCGACGGGATGCTCGGCACGCTCCTGCTCGCGCTGCACGACCTCGAGGCGCTCCTGCGCGTGGCCGATGTCGCGGCCGCCGCGAGCGTCGAGGCGCTCCGCGGGACCGACTCCGTGTTCGCCGCGGATCTGCAGGAGCTGCGCCCGCACCCCGGGCAGGCCGCCGCGGCCGCGAACATGGCGCGCGTGCTGGGCGACTCGGGCCTCGTCTCCCGGCGGGTGAGCGGCGAGTTCACGCGCGTGCAGGACGCGTACTCCCTGCGCTGCGCTCCGCAGGTGCACGGCGCCGCGCGCGACACGGCGGCGCATGCGGCCTCGGTCGCCCGCATCGAGCTCGGCAGCGCGATCGACAACCCGGTGGTGACCCGCGACGGGCGCGTCGAGTCGAACGGCAACTTCCACGGGGCGCCCGTCGGGTACGTGCTCGACTTCCTCGCGATCGCCGCGGCCGACGTCGCGTCGATGTCGGAGCGCCGGACCGACCGCTTCCTCGACGTCGCGCGCAACCACGGCCTCCCGCCGTTCCTCGCCGCCGACCCGGGGCTCGACTCGGGCCTCATGATCGCGCAGTACACGGCCGCGGGCATCGTCTCCGAGATGAAGCGGCTCGCGGTCCCCGCGTCGGTCGACTCCATCCCGTCCTCGGCGATGCAGGAGGACCACGTCGCGATGGGATGGGCCGCCGCGCGCAAGCTGCGCCGCTCGATCGACGGCCTCGCGCGCGTGCTCGCGATCGAGCTGCTCACCGCGACGCGCGCCCTCGACTTCCGCCTCGCCGCCGGCGAGGGCGAGCCGGGCGCGGCCACCCGCGCGCTGCACGCCCTCTTCCGCACCGACATCGCCGCGCCCGACACCGACGCCTTCACGTCGCCCGACATCCAGGCGGCGGTCGCGCACGTGCAGTCGGGTCGCGTGCTCGCGGCGGTCGAGACGGCGATCGGCGCGCTCGCGTAGCCTCGACCTCGATGTCAGAGTCGTCCCGCGTTCCCGCGTTCGAGAACGGGCTGCGCATCCTCGACCTGCTCGCGCGCGCGAGCGGGCCGCTCCAGGCCGCGACGATCGCGCAGCGCCTGGAGCTGCCCCGCTCGACGGTCTACCACCTCCTGAACGTCGCCGAGCGGGCGGGGTACGTCATGCGGTTGCCCGACGAGAGCAGATACGGGCTCGGCATCGCGGCTGTCGACCTCGGCAGCTCCTATGCGCGCACCGATCCGCTCGCGCGCCTCGGCCGCGTGCACGTCGCCCGCCTGGTCGACCGGATCGGGCTCAGCGCGCACCTCGCCGTCCTGCACGGGCGCGAGGTGCTCTACATCGTCGAGATCCGCGCGAAGCACGCGCCCGACCTCGTCACGGCCGTCGACGTCCGCCTGCCGGCCCAGCTGACCGCGAGCGGGCGGGCCATCCTCGCCGCGCTGCCCAAGGCGCAGCTGCGCGCGCTGTACCCCGATGCGGGGGCCTTCGTGCAGCGGCATGCCGAGACGCCCGCCGTGACGACCTACGCCGAGCTGCGCCGGGTGCTCGAGGAGGGGCGCCTGCGCGGATGGGCCGAGGAGACCGGCGACGTCACCCCGGGGCTGTCATCGGTCGCGGTCCCCGTGCTCGATCACCGCGGATGGCCCGTGGCCGCGATCGCGATCACGTATCCGGACGCGTCGGTCGCGCCCGAGCGCCTCCCGGCGCTCGTCGACGACGCCCGCTCGGTGGCGGAGGAGATCTCGCGCCGCATCCACGGCGCGCCGCGCGACGCCTAGGCTGGACCCGTGGACACAGCAGCGGAGCGGGTCGTCATCACGGGGAGCAGCGGGAAGCTGGGGCGCGCGGTCGTCGCGCACTTCGCCGAACACGGGTACGCGGTGACCGCGGTCGACCGCGTGCGGCCCGCCTCGCTGCCGGAGGGGGCGCGCTTCCTGCAGGCCGACCTCAGCGACTACGGGCAGGCGGTCCAGGTGCTCACGCACGTCGACGAGCACTACGGCGCGCTTCCCGTCGGGTCGGGCCGCGGCGTCGACGCGCTCGTGCACCTCGCCGCGATCCCGGCGCCCGGCCTGCTGCCCGACGCCGCGACCTTCGCGAACAACACGGCGATCACCTACAACCTCTTCTCCGCGGCACGGCTCGCCGGCATCCGCCGCGTGGTGTTCGCATCGAGCGAGACCCTCCTCGGGCTGTCGTTCGCCGACACCCCTCCGCCTTACCTCCCCGTCGATGAGGAGTACGCCGTCCGGCCGCAGACGTCCTACTCCCTCGGGAAGGCGGTCGACGAGGAGCTCGCCCGCCACTTCGCCCGCTGGTGCCCCGATGCGGGCTTCCTCGGCCTGCGGTTCTCGAACGTGATGGATCCCGAGGACTACGCGCGCTTCCCGGCGTTCGACGCCGACCCGTCCGAGCGCTCGTGGAACGCGTGGGGCTACATCGACGCGCGCGACGGCGCGCTCGCCTGCCGCCTCGCGGTCGAGAGCGGCATCGTCGGCGCGGAGAACTTCGTCATCGCGGCGGCCGACACGGTGATGTCGCGGGGCTCGGCCGAGCTCGCCGCCGAGGTGTTCCCCGAGGTGCCGGTGCGCGGCGAGGTCGCGGGCACGCAGACCCTGCTGTCGATCGAGAAGGCGCGCCGCCTGCTGGGCTTCGAGCCGCAGCACTCCTGGCGCGGCTAGCCCCGGCCGGGCACGTCGACGACGCGCTCTCCGCCGATGACCGGCGCGAGGGCGCCGGCCGTGGCGGCTGCGAGGTCGTCGCGGAGGCGGCCGAGCTCGGCGGCCGGCGTCCAGAGCTCGAAGGTCGCGTGCGTCGCGTAGGAGGTCTCGCCGAGCGTCGCGCCGTGGTGCGCGGCCCACTCGCGCAGCAGGTTGTCGATGCGGCCCGCGTCGCCGTGCGGCACCGCGACCGTCACCTGCGTGAGCGCCTCCCGGCGCACGGGCGCGGCGAGATCGAGCGCCTCCGACACGGCAGAGGAGTACGCGCGGACGAGCCCGCCCGCTCCGAGCTTGATCCCGCCGAAGTAGCGGGTGACCACAGCGACGACGTCGGTGAGGTCGCGGCGTCGCAGCACCTCGAGCATGGGGATCCCCGCCGTGCCCGACGGCTCGCCGTCGTCGGATGAGCGCGCCTGGTCGCCGAGGAGGCCCGTCACCATCGCGACGCAGTGGTGGCGGGCATCCCACGCGCGCCGGCGCGCGGCGGCGATGACCTCCTCCGCCTCCTGCGGCGAGGAGACCGGCGCGACCTGGGCGATGAAGCGCGACTTCCGCTCGACGAGCTCGTGCTCGACGGGCGCCGCGATGGTCGACGGATAGCGCCGGCTCACGGGGCGGCCGTCGCCCGAACGGTGTCGATGAGCGACGCCGCGAGGGCGCCCGCCGCGTCGCGGTCTCCGCGCGCGATGGCCTCGGCGAGGGCGCGATGGGCGTCGCCCACCTCGCGCGGCTCGGGGAGGGCGCTCGTTTCGGCGATCGAGTGGGTCACGAGCCCCGCCATCGCCTCGTGGAGGCGCGCGAGCAGGGGGTTGCCGCTCGCCTCGATCACCGCCCGGTGGAAGGCCGCGTCGGCCGCGACGCAGGCGTCGAGGTCGCCCGCCTCGTGCGCGCGCATCCGCTCGACGAGGGCGCGCTCGATCGCCGGGCCCGCGGTCTCGGGGATGGCCGCGGCGGCGCGCGCGGCGGCGGCCTCGAGCCCGGCCCGCGCCTCGAAGACGTGGTCGATCGACACCTCGTCTCTCGCGAGCAGCACGGGGAGCTCGTCGGACGCGCGCACGTAGGTGCCGTCGCCCACGCGCGGCTCGAGGAGTCCCGCGACGCTCAGCGCGCGCAGCGCCTCGCGGACCGTGCCGCGGCTCACGTCCAGATCCTCCGCGAGCTGGATCTCGCCCGGGATCCGCGATCCCACCGGCCACGCGCCCGACACGATGAGCGCGCGGAACTGCTCGGTGACCTGCACGACGAGCGGGGCCTGCCGGATCGGCGCGTTGAGCGGCATCGCGATACCTCCTCCCGTCGAGCGTACCGGCGTCGCCAGTGTCCGGCTGGCGCGCGACGGCCAGATGTCCTACATTTGCACAGATGAATGAGGGGATGCGCAGAACCGGCTGGATGGCCGCTCTCGTCTTCCTCGTCGCGCTCTGCCTGCGCCCCGCGATCACGGCCGTCGGCCCGGTCCTCGGCGGCATCGGCGCGGAGACCGGGCTCGGGGAGGGTGCGCTCGGCCTGCTCTCGGCCCTGCCCCTCCTCGCCTTCGCCGCGGTGTCGCCGCTCGTGCACCGGATGGCGACGCGCTTCGGAGACGACAGGGCCGTGCTCGTCGCGCTCATCGTCCTCGTGGGCGCGACGCTCGTGCGCTCCTACGCGGGCGACCTCGGGCTGTGGGTCGGCACGTTCGCCGTGGGCGCCGCGGTCGCGGTCGGCAACGTGCTCACCCCGGTTCTCGTCAAGCGCGACTACCCGACGCGCATCTCCCTCGCGACCGGGTTCTACACGGCGTTCCTCACGTTCGCGGCGGGCGCCGGCTCGGCGCTCTCCGTGCCGCTCGCGCACCTCGTGGACTGGCGGTTCTCGCTCGTCGTGTGGGGCGGACTCGCGCTCGTCGTCGCGCTCGCGTGGCTGCCGCGGGTGGCGGGCCCCTCGTCGCATGCGCGCTCGCTCGATCCCGTTCCCGTGCCGCACCATCCGAGCATCTGGCGCTGGGGCACGGCGTGGCTCGCGACGGCGTACATGGGGCTGCAGTCCACGACCTTCTACGTCGTCGTCACGTGGCTGCCGACGATCGAGGGCACGTGGGGCGTGCCCGCCGCGACGGCCGGCCTGCACCTCTCCGTCGTGCTCCTCCTCGGCATCGCAGGCGGCCTGCTCATCCCGCGCCTGCTGCGCGATGGCGTCGACCAGGGCCCGGGGATGGTCGTGGCGACGGCTCCGCTCGCGATCGGAACGCTCGGCCTGCTCGTGTGGCCCGGCGCCGTGTACCTGTGGCTCGCGCTCCTCGGTCTCGCGCAGGGCGCATCGCTCGTGGCGGCGCTGACGATGCTCAGCCTGCGCGCGCGCAGCCACGGCGAGGCGGCGAAGCTGTCGGGCATGGCGCAGTCGCTCGGCTACCTGCTCGCGGCCGCCGGCCCGTTCGCCGCGGGCTTCCTCGCCGAGCGCACGGGCAGCTGGGCGCCGACCCTCGCGCTGCTCGTCGGGCTCACCGCGATCCAGACCGCGATCGGCTTCGTGCTGGGCCGCGGCGGCCGCCGCTGAGCAGAACGATGATCGGCCCCGGCGCGTCGCGCGGGTGATCGCGCAGGATGCGCAGCCCATTCGAGCCCGCCGCCGCATAGCCTGGAGGGACCGACATCCACCGCCGCGACGACGCGGCCAGAGCCTCGAAGATCGGAGGTTCCCATGTCCATGAGCCAGGTGCACAGCACGAAGGCGATCATCGGTGAGCCCGAGGTCGTCGAGGACGGCCGAGCCCCCGGCGTCGAGACCTCGGATGCGTGGCGGCGTCTCAAGGACGCCGCGATCGCGATCCAGGCGATGCAGGCATCCGACGGCTCGATCCCCGACGCATCGGCGCATGACGCCGCGCGCGCCGAGGTCGAGCGCGTGCAGGACGCGGTGCGCGAGCTCGCGCCGCGCTTCCCGCACGACGCCGCGTACCTCGAGGCGGTCGTCGCCGACCTCGGCCGCTGGGTCGCCGACGGGTTCGGCGTTCCCGACTTCCACGACGCCCTCGTCGCTTTCCACCCCGAGCAGCACCGGGTCGACGGGCTGCGTCACCTCGTCGTGTTCCCGATGTACACGCAGAACGGCTCGCCCGACCGGCATCTCGAGGCGCTCGTCGTCGAGGTCATCTGGCCCGACTTCATCGCGCGCCTCGAGGCGACCGACTACGGCAACCGGCTCTTCGTGAGCCTGCGGCTGGTCGACTTCACGCCCGGCTACGACACGAACTCCGCCGTGCTCTTCCCCGAGACCGTCGCCGTGCGCGAGATCCCCGCCTTCACGTGGGGAGCGATCTTCCAGGACCGCGAGGCCGCGCGCTACCGCCGCGTCGTCCGCGCGGCATCCGAGATCACGAAGCTCGAGCTGCCGGCCGAGGCCGCGCGGATGCTCGACGACCAGCAGCTGACCGAGCAGACCTTCGTCATGTGGGACATCATCCACGATCGCACCCACATGCGCGGTGACCTGCCGTTCGACCCGTTCATGATCAAGCAGCGGATGCCGTACTTCCTCTACTCGCTCGAGGAGCTGCGCTGCGACCTCACGGCCTTCCGCGAGTGCGTCGCCATCCAGCGGCGTCTCACGGGTGCCGAGGAGCTCTCCGCGGTCGAGGCCGAGACGCTCGAGCACGCGCGGCTCGTGCAGTACGCGGTGATCTTCGACCGGATCTTCCGGTTCGCGATCACGGGCAGCCGCGTGCGCAACTACGACGGGCTCGGCGGCCAGCTGCTGTTCGCGTGGCTGCACCAGCGCGGGGCGCTCCACTGGACGGACACCGCGCTCACGTTCGACTGGGACGCGGTCCCCGACGCGGTCGTCGCCCTGGGCGACGCGATCGACGAGCTGTACTGGCGCTCGATCGACCGGCCGAAGACCGTGCACTGGCTCGCGGCATACGACCTCATCCGGTCGGTGCTGACCCCGCACCCCGCCTCGAAGTGGGCCCGCGGCCTTCCGGACGAGGTGCTCGCGGGCCCGCCGCGCGGCTTCACCGACGCCGTGCTGGACGACGAGTTCCCGCTGTCGATGTTCTACGAGGCGCTCGAGAAGAAGATGCGCGACGTGATCGCGCAGACCTCGGGCATCCGCGGGACGGATGACTGACGACGCCCTGGCCGGCCGCGCCGTGCTCCTCGCCGGGGGCACGAGCGCGGCCGGCCGCGCGGCGGCCCGGCGGCTCGCGGATGGCGGCGCGCGCGTCATCGTGGCGGGGCGCGACCCCCGGAAGCTCGCGGCGCTCGCGGGGGAGGGCTTCGAGACGATCGAGGTCGACCTCGCGGACGAGGGCGAGGTGCGCACGCTCGCCTCGTCGGCGGGCGCGATCGACGGGCTGCTGCACCTCGTCGGCGGATGGCGCGGAGGCGGAGGGATCCCCGGCCAATCGGAGGAGGACCACCGGTTCCTCGAGTCGTCGTTCACGTCGCTGCGTCTCGTGACGCGCGCGCTGTGGCCGTCCTTCGTCGCGTCGTCGCGCGCCCGCGTCGCGATCGTCTCGTCCACGGCCGTCGCGCGCCCCCGCGCGGGCGGCGCGAGCTACGCGGCGGTCAAGGCCGCGAGCGAGGCGTGGACGCGCGCGCTTGCCGACGGCTTCGCGAAGGAGGCCCCCTCCGCGGCCGCGACGATCTTCCGCGTCACGGCTCTCGCCGGGCGCGAGGAGCGCCTCGCCGACGCGTACGCCGACCTGTGGGCGGCCGACGCGGCCGCCGTCAACGACCGGGTCGTCGAGCTCGCCTGACGACCCTGAATAGGCTGGATCAGTGACCCCGATTCATGACGCGAACCTGCGCGGATTCGCCTCCGACAACTACGCCGGCATCCACCCCGAGGTGCTCGCGGCGATCGCCGACGCGAACGCCGGACACCAGATCGCCTACGGAGAGGACGTCTACACCGCCCGCCTGCACGAGGTGCTCGCCGAGCACTTGGGCGGGCCCGTGGCCGCGTTCCCCGTGTTCAACGGCACGGGCGCGAACGTCACGGCGCTGCAGTCGATGCTGCCCCGCTGGGGCGCCGTGATCGCGGCCTCGACCGCGCACATCAACGTCGACGAGCAGGGGGCGCCCGAGCGCATCGGCGGCATGAAGCTCCTCACGGTGCCCACCGAGGACGGCAAGCTCACCCCCGACCTCATCGACCGCGAGGCGTGGGGCTGGGGCGACGAGCACCGCGCGCAGCCGCTCGTCGTCTCGATCACGCAGGCGACCGAGCTCGGCACCGTCTACACCCCCGAGGAGATCCGCGCGATCGCCGACCACGCGCACGGCCTCGGCATGCGCGTGCACCTGGACGGCGCGCGCCTCGCGAACGCCGCGGCCGCGCTCGACCTCCCGCTGCGCGCCTTCACGCGCGACGCGGGCGTGGACGTGCTGTCGCTGGGCGGCACGAAGAACGGCGCGATGCTCGCCGAGGCGATCGTCGTGCTCGACCCCGCGGCGTCGGACGGCCTCACCTTCCTCCGCAAGATGAACATGCAGCTCGCGTCGAAGATGCGCTTCGTGTCGGCGCAGCTCGTGGCGCTCTTCGACGGCGACCTGTATCTGCGCAACGCCCGCCACGCCAACGCCATGGCGCGGCGACTGCGCGCGGGCGTCGAGGCGGGCCTCGCGGACGGCTCGATCCGCGGCGTGCGGTTCACGCGCGAGACGCAGGCGAACGGCGTGTTCGCCATCCTCCCGGACGGCGTCGCCGATCGCCTGCGCGAGAGCGTCCGCTTCTACGACTGGGACGAGTCGGTCGGCGAGGTGCGCTGGATGTGCAGCTTCGACACCACCGAGGACGACGTCGACGCGTTCGTCGCCGCGATCGCGCGCGAGACCTCGCGCTGACCGCCGCGGGGCGGCGTCACCGCAGCAGCGGCGCCGCCTCCGCCGCGAAGGCCGCGAACGGGCGCGCGGCGCGACCCGTGACGCGTTCGACGTCGGGTGAGACACGCTCGGCCTCGCCCGCTGCGTAGTGCGCGTAGTCCTCGAGGAGGCCCTCCACCTGCCACGCGGGAAGGAGCCCCTCGAGCGACCGGGCGAACGCCGGCGCGGGGACGTCGACGAAGCGGATGTCGCGCTCGGCCGCACGCGCGAGCGCGCTCGCCATCTCGGCGTGCGTGAGCGCGGCGGGCCCGGTGAGGTCGAGCACGCCCAGACCCGTCTCGGACACGAGGGCGTGCGCGGCGACCGCTCCGATGTCGTCGACGTGCACGGCGCTCACGCGGGCGTCGCCGATCGGCGCGGGCACGATCCCCTGCGCGCGGATGAGGTCGCGGTACACGAGCAGGCCCTGCATGAAGAGGTTCGGCCGCAGGGCGGTCGAGGCCATCCCCGACGCGCGCAGCGCGGCCTCGACCACGGCGTGATAGCGCAGGAAGCGCACGGGGGAGTCCTCCGCCGCCGCGAACTGCGACAGCAGGACGATGTGCGCGACGCCCGCCTCACGTGCGGCCTCGAGGAACGCGAGCTGCTGGTCCTGCGCGCGCTCGGTCGAGGGCGTCACGAGATAGGCCGCGCCGACCCCCTCGAGCGCCCGCGCGACCGCGTCGCGGTCGTCGAAGTCGCCGCGGACGATGGTGCCGTCGCCGGGGAGAGGGGCATCGTCTCGGCGGGTGAAGCCGCGGTAGGCGATGCCGCGAGCGGCGAGGGCGCGGGCCGTGGCCGACCCGGTCGCGCCGGTGACGCCCGTGACGAGGACAGAGGGTGTGGTGTGCATGGATTCTCCTTTTGTAGAGTGATCAATCACTCACTGATGGATGGCGGTTGGAAGGAAGGGTGCGGTCAGGGGTGTCGGATGCCCGCCGTCAGCGCGCGAGCCCAGTCGGCGTCGACATCGTCGAGGCCCGCGGTCACGACGAGGTGGCACAGCTGGCCATAGGCGACGAACCGCTGCACCTGCGGGGGAGTGCCGCCCGAGCGCTCGGCGGCGAGCTCGGCGACGCGGCCGAGCCCGTGGCGGAGCGCGGCGCCGACCTCGGCGATCTCGGCAACGGACTGCGCGTGCACCTGGAGCAGAAGGAGGTCGCGGTCGGCGATGAGTGCGGCGTAGGCGCCGCCCATGGCGTCGAGCACCGCGTCGGCATCCTCTCCCTGTGCCGTGTCGGCGCCTCGTTCGAGCGCATCCACGACGAGGTCGAAGCACCGCTCCACGGCCGCGGCGAAGAGCTGCTCCTTGCGCGGGAAGAGCTTGAACGCGTACGCGGCGGAGATCCCGGCCTCGGCCGCGACAGAGGCGACGCTCGTGCCCGCGTAGCCGCCGCGCGCGAACCGGCGCACGGCGGCGTCGACGAGGTCAGGGCGTCGGGCGTCGGCGGTGAGGAGGGTTCGCGGCATGTGAGTGACTGTACACTCACTCTTCGCGGTCGGCAAGCGCAGCTGCGCTGCAGGGCGATGAGGCAGACTCGAGGGGATGGCCTCCTCCCTGCTCGACCGCATCCGAACGATCGACGGCGATGCGGACGCGCTCTACGACGCGTTCACCGCGTGGACGACCGAGCGCGGGCTCACGCTCTACCCCGCTCAGGACGAGGCGCTGATCGAGCTCGTCTCGGGCAGCAACGTCGTCCTCGCGACGCCCACGGGCACGGGCAAGTCGCTCGTCGCGATCGCCGCGCACGCGATCGCGCTCGCCCGCGGCGGCCGCACCTACTACACGGCCCCCATCAAGGCGCTCGTGAGCGAGAAGTTCTTCGCGCTCGTCGACATCTTCGGGGCCGAGAGCGTCGGGATGGTCACGGGCGACTCGTCGGTCAATCCCGACGCCGCGATCGTCTGCTGCACCGCCGAGATCCTCGCGAACCTGGCCCTGCGCCAGGGGGCCGACGCCCCCGTCGATCAGGTCGTCATGGACGAGTTCCACTACTACGGCGACGCGGATCGCGGATGGGCCTGGCAGGTTCCGCTGCTGCTCCTGCCGCGCGCGCAGTTCCTCCTCATGTCGGCCACGCTCGGCGACACGACGGCCATCCAGGAGGACCTCACCCGGCGCACGGGACGGCAGACGACGCTCGTCGCGGGAGCGGAGCGGCCCGTGCCCCTGCATCACTCCTACTCCGACCATCCGGCGCACGAGACCGTCGAGCGGCTCCTCGAGGAGCGCGAGACGCCCGTGTACATCGTGCACTTCTCGCAGGCGGCGGCCATGGAGCGCGCCCAGGCGCTCGCGAGCGTCAAGGTCACCACCCGCGAGCAGCGCGACGAGATCGCCGAGGCGATCGGCGGATTCCGCTTCACGACCGCGTTCGGCAGGACGCTCTCGCGCCTCGTGCGATCGGGGATCGGCGTGCACCACGCGGGGATGCTCCCGCGCTACCGCCGCCTCGTCGAGACGCTCGCGCAGCGCGGGCTCCTCCGCGTCATCTGCGGGACCGACACCCTCGGGGTCGGCATCAACGTGCCCATCCGCACCGTCATGATCACGGCGCTGTCGAAGTACGACGGCACGCGCATGCGACGGCTGTCGGCGCGCGAGTTCCACCAGATCGCGGGCCGCGCCGGCCGCGCGGGGTACGACCCGTACGGCAACGTCGTCGTGCTCGCCCCCGACCACGAGATCGAGAACGCGCAGGCCCTCCGCAAGGCCGGAGACGACCCCGTCAAGCGCAAGCGCGTGCAGCGCAAGAAGGCCCCGACCGGGTTCGTGTCGTGGAGCGAGCAGACCTTCGACAAGCTCGTGGAGGCGGAGCCGGAGGCGCTCCAGCCGCAGCTGCAGATCACGAGCGCGATGCTCATCAACGTGATCGGCCGCGGTGGAGACGTCTTCGCGAATGTGCGCGCACTCGTGTTCGACAACCACGAGCCGCGGAGCCGGAAGTACGCGCTCGCACGTCGGGCGCTCGCGATCTTCCGCACGCTGCGCGAGGCCGGGATCGTCGAGGTCGACGCCGACGGGCGCATCCACCTCGTCGTCGAGCTGCAGCCGAACTTCGCGCTCAACCAGCCGCTGTCGCCGTTCGCGCTCGCGGCGATCGAGCTGCTCGACCCCGAGGGCGGAGCCGACGGCGTGGGCACCGGCTCGTACGCTCTCGATGTCGTGAGCGTCATCGAGGCGACCCTCGACGACCCGCGGGCGATCCTGTCCCAGCAGGAGTTCAAGGCGCGCGGCGAGGCCGTCGCCGCCATGAAGCGCGAGGGCCTCGAGTACGAGGAGCGCATGAGCGCTCTCGAGGAGATCACCTACGCCAAGCCCCTCGCCGACCTCCTCCAGCAGTCGTTCGAGGTGTTCGCGACGAGCCAGCCGTGGGTGCGCGACTTCGAGCTGCGCCCCAAGTCGGTCGTGCGCGACATGTTCGAGCAGGCGATGTCGTTCGCGGAGTTCGTGAACTGGTACCAGCTCGGGCGCAGCGAGGGCCTCGTGCTCCGCTACCTCAGCGACGCGTACCGCGCCATCCGCCAGACCGTGCCCGCCGAGGCGCGCACCGAGGAGCTGCGCGACATCATCGAGTGGCTCGGCGAGCTCGTCCGCCAGGTCGACTCGAGCCTCGTCGACGAGTGGGAGGCGCTCGCCTCGGGCGCGGACGGCGACGACGCGACCTCCGTCGTGCCGCCGGCGCCGCCATCCGTCACGGTGAACCGGCGCGCGTTCACCGTGCTCGTGCGGAACGAGATGTTCCGGCGCGTGCAGCTCGCGGCGCTCGAGAAGGACGAGGAGCTCGAGGCGCTCGACCCGGACGTCGGATGGCCGCACGCCCTGGACCGCTACTACGCCGACCACGAGTCGATCGGCACGGGCGGCGCCTCCCGGTCGCCCGCGCTGTGTCGGATCGAGGAAGCGGGGGCGTTCTGGCGGGTCGAGCAGACGATCGACGACCCCGAGGGCGACCACGACTGGCGCATCCGCGCCGAGGTCGACCTCGAGGCGTCGGCCGAGGCCGGCACCGCGATCGTCCGCGTGACCGAGGTCGTGCGGCTCTAGACGGGGCCTATGCGGACGTCGCGTCGAAGCCGCGCGCGATCGCCGCGCCGGCCGAGAGCCACGCGCGCTGCGTCGCGGGCTTCAGGGCGCCGTAGTGCAGCAGGCCGCCGATCATCGCCGGGTCGTACGGGATGCTCACGACGTCGCGCGCGAGGGCCCGGTATCCGTCGACCACCTTGCGGTGCTCGCTCGAGGGCGCGTTCGGGTCGGCCTGGCTCACGACCGCGACGGCGTTCCGCGCGAGGCGCGCCGAGCGCTCGTCGCGCATCGCGAGCGCCTCGAGCAGCAGGGCGCCGGCCTCGGCGTGCTCCGCGCGCGACGTCGTCGCGACGACGAGCTGGTCGGTGTGGTCGATCATCTGCAGCCACACGGGGTCGGACTCGTCGTTGCCCGAGTCCATGACGATGAGGCGGTAGTACTTCGCCGCGACGGCGTGGATGCGGTCGACGTCTGCCGCGTCGATGCGCTGCTGCTCGGCGAGCGCCATCGGCTGCGAGCGGAGCACGTCGAAGCGGTCGCGGGTCTGGTGGTGCGCGAAGCGCGCGAGATCGGCCGACTGCGCGCTCGACGAGAGCAGGTGATCGGTCTCGGGCAGCAGCTCGTGCAGCGTCGACTCGTGCGGCCCCTGCTCGGTGCGCCATCCGAGCGTGCCGCGCGTCTGGTTGTTGTCCCACGCGAGCACGCCGGCGCCGCCGAAGCGCGCGAAGACGGCCGCCGTGAGGATCGTCGTGGGCGTCTTGCCCGAGCCGCCCTTGCCGTTGACGACGGCGATCGTGCGGGGCCCCGCCCAGTGCTGGGAGACCGCGGCCTGGTCCTCGCGCTCGGCGCGCTCGGCCGACCCCGGCGGAACCCGCATGCCCGCGCGCACGAGCGCGCCCCGCCATCCGCGGGTCGCGGGCTCCTCGATGCGCTCAGGGGCCAGGAACGACGGGCGCTGCGCGCCGCCGTCGGCCGGCGTGCTCGCGGGCTGCGGCGCGGGGCTCGAGGGCTGCGGCGCTGGGCTCGCGGGCTGCGGGGCGGACCCCGTGCGCATGGGCCCGGGCTGCCCCGCCGCGCGCGCGGGAGCCGGGGCGGGGGCGGGCGCGGATGCCTGCTGCGGCGAGGGCTCGAACGTCACGGGGATGCGCGTCACGATCTGCGTGTCGGCGGCGAGGAGGTCGTCATCGGCGGTCTCGCCGCCCGCGGGTGCAGGTTCGGCGGCGCCCTCGTCGGAATCGACGCGGCCGTCGGGGTGCACGAGGAGCGGCCAGTCGCCGTCGGGCTCGTGCACCGTCACATGCACGGGGCCGGAGAGCATGGCGGCGATCTCGGCGGCCCGGCGCACGATCTCGCGGCGCGCATCCTCGACGAGCGTCGTCGTGATCTGCTGCGGCGTCTCGTCGACGGTGAGCTCGGCGGATCCGTCGGGGCGGATCACAGCCGAGAGCCCGGCCTGGCTCGAGTCGTCAAGCATCTGGTCGTCTCCTCTGGGGAAAAGGCCGATGTCATCGGCGAACGTCGCTCTCAGCCTACAGACGTCGACATCACTGCCCGCGGTGAGAGAGGGCAGAACTGCCCACGCCGCGTCACGAGCGGTCGTCGGCCTCGCGGCGATCGCGCGCGACCTCGTCGGCGAGCGCGCTCATCGTGTCGGTGAGCATGGCCACGTCGAGGTCGGCCGCCGGCGAGAGAGCGCGTGCCCAGACCCGCCGCAGCCGCTCGAGGTTCGCCTCCGCGAGCGGCGTGATCGCGACGACGACGCCGCGGCCGTCGCCGGCAGGCCGCGAGCGGCTGACGAGGCCGAGGCGCTCGAGCTGGCGCAGGGCCTCGCTCACATTGGGGCGCTTGAGCGCGAGCCGGTCGGCGATCCCGCTGGGCGAGACGCCCGGATGGTGATGCACGAAACGCAGCACCATCCGCGCGGTCGCGGTGAGCGGGATGATCTCAGGATCCTCGCCGACGCGGAGATCGAGCTCGCGCGCGAGGGTGAGGACGGCGTCCGCCAGGTCGGCGAGGGCGGCGCGGGTCGGGACGTCGTCGGGCATGCGTTCAGGCTATCGGGTGGTATAGTTATGTACGCATAACTACCTGGAGGATCACATGACCACGGGAACCATCGCCGCGCCCGGCGCCGCCGTCCGCGCGAGCGGGATCACGGGAGGCCTGCTCGCCGTGCTCGCATTGCTCTCCGCGGTGGCGCCGTTCGCCACCGACCTCTATCTGCCCGCGTTCCCGCAGCTCGCGGCCGAGCTCGGCGCCGACGCGACCGGCGCCCAGCTCACCCTCACGGGCTTCCTCGTCGGCGTGGCGGCAGGGCAGCTCCTCTTCGGCCCGCTCTCCGACCGGTTCGGGCGGCGCGGACCGCTCCTCGCGGGCGCGATCGCGCTCGTGGTCGCGAGCGCCGCGGCGGTCGTCGCCCCGACCCTCGAGATCCTCATCGCCGCGCGTGTGGTGCAGGGGCTCGCGGGGGCGGCCGGCATGGTGCTCGGCCGCGCGGTCATCTCCGACCTCGCGACCGGACCCGCAGCGGCACGCGCCTTCAGCCTCATGATGATCGTCGGCGGCGTCGCCCCCGTGATCGCTCCGCTCGTGGGTGGATTCATCTCGGCGCCCCTGGGCTGGCGCGGGGTGCTCGCCGTCGTGCTCGCGATCGCGGTCGCGATGCTCCTGGCCGTGCTCGTGGTGGTGCGCGAGACCCATCCGGCGTCAGCGCGCGCCCGCCGCGCACCCGGCGCGGCCACCGGCGCGCGGGCTCTGCGCACGCGCGGCTATCTCGGCCACGCGCTCGCGTTCGCGTTCGCCTTCGCGGTCATGATGGCCTACATCTCGGCCTCGCCGTTCCTCTACCAGACGATGATGGGCTTCGACGAGGTGCAGTACGGACTGCTCTTCGGCGTCAACGCACTCGCTCTCATGGCGACGAGCGCGCTCTCGGCGCGGCTCGCGGACCGGGTCGCGCCGCGCCGGCTCCTGGGGTGGGGCCTGACCGGCTCGCTCGCGGGCGCGGTGCTCTTCCTCGCGATCGCGGTCTCCGGCGCGCCGGCGCCCCTCCTCGCGGCGGCCGTGTTCATCGCGGTCGCGCCGCTCGGGCTCGTCCTCGGAAACGCCACGGCCCTCGCGCAGGCGGCGGCTCCCGGTGTGGCCGGCCTCGCATCGGCCGTGCTCGGCGCGCTGCAGTTCGGCCTCGCCGCGCTCGTCTCGCCCCTCGTCGGCCTCGGCGGGGAGACGACGGCGGTCCCCTGCGGCATCGTCATGGCGGTGTCGGCCGCCATCGCGCTCATCGCCTTCCGGCTTGCGCATTCGGAAAGAACTGCGGTTCTTGCGTCACCGAGTGGCCGCAAAGACCCCGATCACTGCGCATAGCCTGGAGTCGCCACGAGCAGCGCGGGCACAGCGGCCCGCCGACCGAAGGAGACAGAGCCAGCGTGAGCCAGCAGTTCGAAGCACGTCGCGCCGAGTGGATCGCCCGAGAGGAGCTGGCCGAGCGGATGATCCCGCTCATCGGCCGCCTGTACCGCGAGCTCGGCATCGTCACATCCATCCACGGCCGCCGCCTGCTGAACATCTCGCCCGTCGAGATCCTCCGCACCCACCGCTACACGCGCAAGGTCGGCGACGAGGTGCTGCGGCCCGAGAAGACCTACGCCGTGCTCGAGGCGCTCGAGACGCTCCGACCTGGCCCGGCCTCGATCGACGTCGCGCGTCTCGTCGCGCGCTTCGACGCGCGCGGGGGCTCCTACGCGACCGACGAGCTCGTCGACTTCCTCCGCGAGGAGCTGGCCGAGGTGCTCACGGCCCGCGAATCGAAGCCCACCGACGTCGTGCTGTACGGTTTCGGGCGCATCGGGCGCCTCCTCGCGCGCATCCTCATCGCCCACCAGGGCGACGGCTCGGGCCTGCGTCTGCGGGCGATCGTCGTGCGCAGGGGATCGGCAGACGACCTCAAGAAGCGCGCGAGCCTCCTGCGCCGCGACTCGGTCCACGGCCCCTTCGCGGGGACGATCGAGATCGACGAGGAGAACGAGACGATCCTCGCGAACGGCACGCTCATCCAGGTCATCTACGCGAACGACCCTGCGGCCGTCGACTACACGCAGTACGGCATCTCCGACGCGATCGTCGTCGACAACACGGGCCGCTGGCGCGACGAGGAGGGGCTCGGCCAGCACCTCCGCGCGACGGGCGTCTCGCGCGTGCTCCTCACGGCACCCGGCAAGGGCGCGATCAAGAACATCGTGTCGGGCATCAACAGCGAGGACATCTCGCCTGAGGACCGCATCCTCTCGGCGGCGTCGTGCACGACGAACGCGATCACGCCGGTCCTCGCGGCGGTCGATCAGGCCTTCGGCATCCGCCACGGGCACGTCGAGACGGTCCACTCGTACACGAACGACCAGAACCTCATCGACAACTTCCACAAGGGCGACCGCCGCGGGCGCTCGGCGGCCCTGAACATGGTCATCACGGAGACGGGCGCCGCGAAGGCCGTCGCGAAGGCGCTGCCGCAGCTCGCCGGCCGGCTCTCCGGCAGCGCGATCCGCGTGCCCACGCCCGACGTGTCGCTCGCGATCCTCAACCTGCAGCTCGAGCGCCCGACCACGAAGGACGAGATCAACGCCTACCTGCGGCAGACGTCGCTCACGTCGCCGCTTCGCCAGCAGATCGACTACGTCGAGTCGCCCGAGGTCGTCTCGACCGACTTCGTGGGCAGCAACCGCGCGGGCATCGTCGACGGCCTCGCGACCGTCGCCGGCGAGGAGAGCGTCGTGCTGTACGTCTGGTACGACAATGAGTTCGGCTACTCGTGCCAGGTCGTCCGCGTGCTCGAGAAGATGGCGGACGTGCATCCGACGATCCTCCCGGTGCGCGAGCCCGTCGTGCTCGGCGCGGAGGCCGCGGTCGACGCCGTGGAGCCCGCGGCGGTCTGAGCTGCACCCAGACGACGCTCGTCGCTACTTGGCGACGAGCGTCGTCTCGAAGCTGTACATGTCGGGCCGGTAGCAGTGCCGCCCGAACTCGATCGCGCGCCCTGACGCGTCGTAGGCCACGCGCTCCATCGTGAGGAGCGGCCCGCCTCGGTCGACGTCGAGCAGCTCCGCCTCGTCGCCGTGCTCGCGACGCGCGCCGATGCGCTGCTTCGCGACCCGGATGGTCACGCCGCGCGATCGCAGGATCTGATAGAGACCCTGCTGCTCGAGCTGCTCGAGCGAGATGTCGGCGAGGTCGCCCGGCAGCCAGTTCTCGAGGAGGGCGACCGGAACGCCGTCGGTGCTGCGCTGTCGCCGCAGGTAGAGGACGTCGTCGCCGGCCGCGACGCCGAGACGCTCGGCCACGTCGGCCGGGACCGCGCGCACCTCGCGCGTGAGCACGCGCGTCGCCGGGTCGTGGTGCGCGCTCTTGAGGTCCTCGTAGAGGCTCGTGAGCTCGACCTGCCGCGTGACCTGGCCCTGCACGACCTGCGTGCCGATGCCGCGCCGGCGCACGAGCAGGCCCTTGTCGACGAGCTCCTGGATCGCGCGGCGCACGGTCGGGCGCGAGAGCCCGAGTCGATGCCCGATGGCGATCTCGTTCTCGAGGCGCGCGCCGGGAGGGATGTCCCCCGAGCGGATGGCCTGCTCGAGCCGGCTGGACACCTGGAAGTAGAGCGGCACGGGCCCCGTGCGATCGAGGTCCGCGAAGAGTTCGTCCGGCCACACGGCCTCGTCGGCTGCCATCGCTGCGCTCCTCCTCGATCGTCAGGATGTGATGTCCCGACAACCTTACCCGCCTCGACCTTTGTCACCTCGGATTGACTGTTGCACGCCGCCGCTCTTGTGATATTGTCAGGACATAGATCGACCCGCGGGCGCAGCCGCCCAGTCACGACAACGGAGTATGACGATGAGCACCTCACCCGACGTCCTCGCGATCGGCCGCCTCGGCGTCGACATCTACCCGCTGCAGGACGGCGTGGGCCTCGAGAAGGTCGAGACGTTCGGCAAGTACCTCGGCGGGACGGCCGCCAACGTCTCGGTCGCCGTCGCCCGCTACGGCCACGACTCGGCCCTCGTCTCGCGCGTCGGCGACGACCCGTTCGGCCGCTATCTCCTCGGCGAGCTCACCCGCCTCGGCGTCGACAACCGGTACGTCGCGACCGACCCGACGCTGAGCACGCCCGTCACCTTCTGCGAGATCTTCCCGCCCGACGACTTCCCCCTGTACTTCTACCGCGAGCCCAAGGCGCCCGACATGAACGTCGACGCGGCGCAGATCGACCTCGACGCCGTCCGCGCCGCGCGCATCCTCTGGTTCACGACGACCGGGCTGAGCGAGGAGCCGAGCCGCGAGGCGCACCACGCGGCCCTCGCCGCGCGCGAGCGCCGGACCCACACCATCCTCGACCTCGACTACCGCCCGATGTTCTGGGAGGACCCGGCGCTCGCGACCGAGCAGATCGGCCAGGTGCTCGACCAGGTCACCGTCGCCGTCGGCAACCGCGAGGAGTGCCAGGTCGCGGTCGGCGAGACCGAGCCGCAGCGGGCGGCCGACGCCCTCCTCGAGCGCGGGGTCGAGCTCGCGATCGTGAAGCAGGGGCCCCGCGGGGTGCTCGCGAAGACGCGCGACGAGGTCGTCGAGGTCCCCGTCCATGCGGTCGACGTCATCAACGGCCTCGGCGCGGGCGACGCGTTCGGCGGCGCCCTCTGCCACGGACTTCTCGAGGGCTGGAGCATCGAGCGCACGCTGCGCTTCGCGAACGTCGCGGGCGCGATCGTCGCGTCGCGCCGCGAGTGCTCGACCGCCATGCCGACGGCCGACGAGGTCGAGAACACCCTCCAGGGAGCATGACATGACCGCACTCTCCGCAGCCGACTTCGAGCGGCTCCGCGACGTCCGCGCCCACCGGCCCGACGAGATCGGCGCCGCGTTCGCCGCCCGCCGTCGCCGCGACGTGCTGCGCGGAGACGGCCGGCTCTTCATCGTGGCCGCCGACCACCCCGCGCGCGGCGCGCTCGCGGTCGGCTCCGACCAGACGGCCATGGCCGACCGCTACGAGCTCCTCGAGCGTCTCGCGATCGCGCTCGGCCGGCCGGGCGTCGACGGCGTGCTCGGCACGCCGGACATCATCGACGACCTCGCGGCGCTCGGGCTGCTCGACGACAAGGTCGTCGTCGGGTCGATGAACCGCGGCGGCCTGCGCGGTGCGGCGTTCGAGATGGACGACCGCTACGGCGCGTACGACGTCGCCACGATGGCGGCGAAGGGCATCGACTTCGCCAAGACCCTCATCCGCGTGAACCTCGGCGATCCCGCCACGGCGCCGACGCTCGAGGCCACGGCCCGCGCCGTGAACGAGGCGGCGGCCGCGCGGCTGCCGATCATGCTCGAGCCGTTCATGAGCGAGTGGCGCGACGGCCGCATCGTCAACGACCTGTCGACCGACGCGGTCATCCTCTCCGTCGCGATCGCGGCGGGGCTGGGCGCCGACAGCGCCTACACGTGGATGAAGCTGCCCGTCGTCGACGACATGGAGCGCGTCATGGCTGCCACGACCATGCCGACCCTGCTGCTGGGCGGCGACTCCGGCGCCGACCCCGATGAGACGTTCGCCGCCTGGGAGGGCGCGCTCGCCCTGCCCGGCGTGCGCGGCCTCACCGTGGGCCGCACGCTCCTCTACCCGCCCGACGGCGATGTCGCGGCGGCCGTCGACACGGCCGCGCGCCTCGTGCACCGCGACATCCCCGCGTCCGTCTGACCCCGACCATCCGAAGGACACCCCATGAGCACCATCACCGACACGACGGTCATCGGCCACTGGATCGACGGCGCACCGCGAGCGTCGCAGAGCGGGCGCACCGCACCCGTCTACAACCCCGCGACCGGCGCTGTGAGCGCCGAGGTGGCGCTCGCCGACGAGAGCGAGATCGACGCCGCGATCGCGTCGGCGCAGCGCGGCTTCGAGACGTGGAGCCGGTTCTCGGTCGCGAAGCGGCAGACCGTGCTGTTCGCGTTCCGCGAGCTGCTCAACGCGCGCAAGGGCGAGCTCGCCGCGATCATCACGGCCGAGCACGGCAAGGTGCTCTCCGACGCCATGGGCGAGATCCTGCGCGGCCAGGAGGTCGTCGAGCTCGCCACCGGGTTCCCGCACCTCATCAAGGGCGCGTTCAGCGAGAACGCCTCGACGGGCATCGACGTGTACTCGATCAAGCAGCCTCTCGGCGTGGTGGGCGTGATCAGCCCGTTCAACTTCCCGGCCATGGTGCCGATGTGGTTCTTCCCCATCGCGATCGCGGCCGGCAACGCGGTCGTGCTCAAGCCGAGCGAGAAGGACCCCTCGGCGGCGCTGTGGCTCGCGCAGCTGTGGAAGGAGGCCGGGCTGCCGGACGGCGTGTTCACGGTCCTTCAGGGCGACAAGCTCGCCGTCGACGGCCTCCTCACCGACCCGCGCGTGCAGTCCGTGTCGTTCGTCGGCTCGACGCCCATCGCGCAGTACATCTACGAGACCGCGTCGAAGCACGGCAAGCGCGTGCAGGCGCTCGGCGGCGCGAAGAACCACATGCTCGTGCTGCCCGACGCCGACCTCGACCTCGTCGCCGATCAGGCGATCAACGCCGGCTACGGCGCGGCGGGGGAGCGGTGCATGGCCATCTCGGTCGTGCTCGCGGTCGAGCCGGTGGCCGACGAGCTCATCGCGAAGATCTCCGAGCGGATCGCGAAGCTCCGCATCGGCAACGGCGCCGGCGTCGACGGCGTCGAGCCCGACATGGGTCCGCTGATCACCGCGCAGCACCGCGAGAAGGTCGCCGGCTACGTCGACATCGCCGAGCAGGATGGCGCCACGATCGTCGTCGACGGGCGCGACTTCCGCGTCGAGGGGCACGAGGACGGCTTCTTCTTCGGCCCGACGCTCATCGACAAGGTGCCGACCACCTCTCGCGCGTACCAGGAGGAGATCTTCGGGCCCGTGCTCGAGGTCGTCCGCGTGCAGAGCTTCCAGGAGGGCGTCGACCTCATCAACTCCGGGCAGTTCGGCAACGGAACCGCGATCTTCACGAACGACGGCGGCGCGGCACGCCGCTTCCAGAACGAGATCCAGGTCGGCATGATCGGCATCAACGTGCCGATCCCCGTGCCGGTCGCGTACCACTCGTTCGGCGGATGGAAGCAGTCGCTGTTCGGCGACGCGAAGGCGTACGGCGTGCACGGCTTCGACTTCTTCACGCGCGAGAAGGCCGTCACGAGCCGCTGGCTCGACCCCGCGACCCACGGCGGCATCAACCTCGGCTTCCCCCAGAACGACTAGATGACGAGGCGAGCGGAGCGAGCCGCTCCCGGTCGTTGAGCGAGCGCCAGCGAGTCGAAACGCCGCGAGACGACCCCGAGAACGACGAGAAGAGAGATGGACATGACGGACCAGCGCTGGTTCCACCGCCGCGGCGCGCTCGCGCGCGACGGCTGGGAGACCGTCGTCGACGGCTCGATCGAGGGCTGGGAGCACACGGGCCTGCGGGTCGCGCAGCTCGCGGCCGGCGACGAGCTCGCGCTCGAGCCCGGCACCGAGAAGCTCGTGGTGCCGCTCGCGGGCGCGTTCGAGGTGCGCACGGGGGATGCCGCCTACGCGCTCGCGGGCCGGCGCTCCGTGTTCGACGGGCCGACGGACGTGCTCTACCTGTCGACCGCGGAGCAGGGCGTGCTGTCGGGGGAGGGGCGCGTGGCGGTCGCGACATCGCCGACCGAGAGGGTCTTCGCCACGCGCCTCATCCCCGCCGCCGACACGCCGGTCGAGCTGCGCGGCGCGGGGGCCTCGAGCCGTCAGGTCCACAACTTCGGCACGCCCCAGGCGCTCGACGCGGCGCGGTTCATCGTGTGCGAGGTCATCACGCCTGCTGAGAACTGGTCGTCGTACCCGCCGCACAAGCACGACGAGCACCTGCCGGGCCACGAGTCGCGCCTCGAGGAGATCTACTACTTCGAGACGGCTCCCGCCCGGGTCGGAGGCGCGAAGGGCACGCCGGAGGCCTCCTTCGGCATGTTCAGCACCTACTCCTCGCCCGCGGGCGAGATCGACATCAACGCGCAGGTGCGCACGGGCGACGTCGCGCTCGTGCCGTACGGCTACCACGGCCCCGCCGTCGCCGCGCCGGGCTACGACCTCTACTACCTCAACGTGATGGCCGGGCCCGACGCCGAGAGGGTCTGGCTCATCAGCGACGACCCCGGGCACGCCTGGGTGCGCGAGACCTGGGAGGGGCAGGAGCTCGACTCCCGCCTCCCCTACGAGAACAAGGAAGGCTGATCCCATGGGCAGCACCAAGCGGATGACCGTGAGCCAGGCTCTCGTCGAGTTCCTGGCGCACCAGTGGACGGTCGACGGCGACCGCCGCGAGCGCACGATCCCCGGCGTGTTCGGCATCTTCGGCCACGGCAACGTCGCGGGCGTGGGGCAGGCGCTCAAGCAGATCCACGAGGAGCAGCCGGGCCTCATGCCGTACTACCAGGCCCGGAACGAGCAGGCCATGGTGCACCAGGCCGTCGGGTACGCGCGCATGCACCGTCGCCGTGCGACCTTCGCGTCGGCCGCGTCGGTCGGCCCCGGAGCGGCGAACATGCTCACCGGCGCGGCGCTCGCGACCTCCAACCGCCTGCCGGCTCTGCTCCTGCCGAGTGACACGTTCGCGACGCGCGTCGCCGACCCCGTGCTGCAGCAGCTCGAGCACCCGCACGACATCGGCATCCAGGTGACCGACGCCTTCCGCCCCGTGTCGCGCTTCTTCGACCGCGTGCAGCGCCCCGAGCAGCTGTACTCGATCGCGCTCGCCGCGATGCGCGTGCTCACCGACCCCGCCGAGACCGGGGCCGTCACGATCGCGCTCCCCGAGGACGTCCAGGCCGAGGCGATCGACGTGCCGCTCGCGTTCCTCCAGGACCGCGAGTGGCGCGTGCGCCGTCCGCGTCCGGATCGCGACGCGCTCGCGCTCGCCGTGCGGGCCATCCGCGGCGCGCAGCGCCCCTTCATCGTCGCCGGCGGCGGCGTGCTCTACTCCGACGCCGAGGAGCAGCTGCGCGCGCTCGTCGAGGCCACGGGCATCCCCGTGGGCACGTCGCAGGCCGGCGGCGGCGTGCTGAACTGGGACCACCCGCAGTACCTCGGCGGCGTCGGCGCCACGGGCACGCTCGCCGCGAACCGCCTCGCGGCCGAGGCGGACGTCGTCATCGGCATCGGCACCCGCTACAGCGACTTCACGACGGCGTCGCGCACGGCGTTCCAGAACCCCGACGTCGCGTTCGTGAACATCAACGTCGCGTCGTTCGACGCCTACAAGCACGGCACGCAGCTGCCGGTCGTCGCGGACGCGCGCGAGGCCCTCGTCGAGCTCCTCGCCGAGCTCGAGGGGCTCCGTGTGACCGGCGAGTACGCGGAGCGCATCGCGCGCGAGAAGGCCGCGTGGGACGCCACGGTCGACGCGGCGTTCGCCCGCTCGGGACTCGCGCTGCCGGGCCAGCCCGAGATCATCGGGGCCGTGCAGCAGGCGAGCGCCCCCGAGGACGTCGTCGTCCAGGCCGCGGGGTCGCTGCCGGGAGACCTCCACAAGCTGTGGCGCGTACGCGACCCGCTCGGGTACCACGTCGAGTACGCCTTCTCGTGCATGGGCTACGAGATCGCCGGCGGCATCGGCGTCAAGCGCGGCGCCGTGGCCGACGGCTCGGACCGCGACGTGATCGTCATGGTGGGCGACGGGTCGTACCTCATGCTCAACACCGAGCTGGTGACGGCCGTCGCCGAGGGCATCAAGATCATCGTCGTGCTCATCCAGAACCACGGGTACGCCTCGATCGGCCACCTGTCCGAGACGGTCGGGTCGGAGCGCTTCGGCACGAAGTACCGGGCCTACGACCCGCAGGCCCGCGACTTCCAGGGCGAGGACGTCCTCCCCGTCGACCTCGCGATGAACGCGCGCAGCTACGGCATGGACGTCATCGAGATCGAGCCGACGCCCTCTGCGGTCGACGACCTCCGCGACGCGATCGCGCGCGCCAAGGCGTCCGACCGGTCGACCTTCATCCACATCAACAGCGACCCGCACATCTACGCGCCCGACGGCGCGGGATGGTGGGACGTCCCGGTCGCGCAGGTGTCGACGCTCGCATCGACCCAGGCGGCCAGGGCGGAGTACGAGCAGCAGGTCCAGGCGCAGAAGCCGCTCATCGGCTGAGCGCGGGCATCGACAGGAGACACAGCATGACCGACAGCATCCCCGACGACGCAGACATCGTCGTCCGCTCCGACGCCGGCCTGCGCATCGGCACCGCGCCGGACTCGTGGGGCGTGTGGTTCCCCGACGACCCGAAGCAGGTGCCCTGGCAGCGGTTCCTCGACGAGGTCGTCGAGGCCGGGTACACGTGGATCGAGCTGGGCCCCTACGGCTATCTGCCGACCGACCCGCACCAGCTCGAGGACGAGCTGGGCAGCCGAGGGCTCCGGCTCTCGGGCGGCACGGTCTTCACGGGATTCCACAAGAGCGACGACGAGTGGCAGCGCGCATGGGACCAGGCCGTGAAGGTCGCCGGTCTCGCGTCGCAACTCGGCGCCGAGCACATCGTCGTCATCCCCGACCTCTGGCGCAGCGACGCCACGAGCGAGGTGCTCGAGGCGCGCACGCTCTCCGACGAGCAGTGGGCGAAGCTCGCCGCGGGGCACGACCGGCTCGGCAAGGCGCTCCTCGAAGAGTACGGCGTCCGCCAGCAGTTCCACTCGCACGCCGACAGCCACGTCGGCACGACCCGCGAGGTGCTCCGCTTCCTCGACGAGACCGACCCGCGCTACACGAACCTGTGCCTCGATACCGGGCACTTCGCGTACTACGGCGGCGACAATCTCAAGCTCATCGAGGAGCGGCCGGACCGCATCGGGTACCTGCACCTCAAGCAGGTCGACACGTCGCTGCTCTTCGACGTGCTCAAGAACGACGTGCCGTTCGCCGAGGCGGTCAGCCAGGGCATCATGATCGAGCCGCCGCACGGCGTGCCCGACCTCGGCCCGATCATCGAGGCCGTCGCGGCGATCGACCCCGACATCTTCGCGATCGTGGAGCAGGACATGTACGGCTGCGACGTCGACACCCCGTTCCCCATCGCGAGCCGCACCCGCCAGCACATCTTCAGCTGCACGCACTTCGCGCGCCAGCACTGAGTCTCCAGGAGAAGACGACATGAGCCAGGACCTCCGCATCGGCGTCGTGGGCGCAGGCGCCATGGGCGCCGACCACATCGCCCGCATCACGCAGCGCATCAGCGGCGCCCGCGTCGCGGCGATCATCGAGCCCGACGCAGGGCGCGCCGAGTCCGCCGCGGGGAACGCGCCGGGGGCGCAGACGTTCACCCGCATCGAGGACGCGATCGCGGCCGACGCCGTCGACGCCGTGCTCATCGCGACGCCGGGTCAGTTCCACCTGCCCGTGCTCGAGCCGGCGCTCGCCGCGGGCCTGCCGATCCTCTGCGAGAAGCCGCTCACGCCCGACTCCGAGACGTCGCGCCAGGTGCTCGAGCTCGAGCAGCGACTCGATCGGCCGCACATCCAGGTCGGCTTCATGCGCCGCTTCGACCCCGAGTACGCCCGGCTGCGCGAGCTCGTCGCCTCGGGCGAGGCGGGCGAGCTGCTCATGGTGCGCGCCGTGCACCGCAACCCGAGCGTGCCCGACAGCTACAGCCAGACGATGCTCATCACCGACTCGGTCGTGCACGAGTTCGACGTCGTGCCGTGGCTCGCCGGCTCGCCGATCGTCAGCGTCGAGGTGAAGTACCCGCGTCGCAACGACCTCTCGCCCGAGCGCCTGCGCGAGCCCATCCTCGTGCTCATCGAGCTCGAGAACGGCGTGCTCGTCGACGTCGAGATGAACGTCAGTGTGCAGTTCGGCTACCAGGTGGCGACCGAGGCCGTCTTCCAGCAGGGGATCGCCCGCATCGGCCAACCGTCCGGGCTGCAGCTGTGGCAGGCGGGCCGTGTCTCAACCGCCGAGCACGTGAGCTTCACGACGCGGTTCGCGACCGCGTACGACAACGAGATCCAGCGCTGGGTCGACGCCGTGCGCGACGGACGCCTCGTCGACGGCCCGAACGCGTGGGACGGCTACCTCGTCGCGCTCGCGTGCGAGGCCGGCGTGCGCGCGCTCGACGGCGGCGTGCAGCCGGTCGACGCACCCGCCCGCCCCGCCTTCTACGCCTGACACCGAAGGAGCACGACGATGGTCCGCATCGCCCTCGATCCGACGCCGTTCCACGACGGGCACGCGCTGCTCGAGTTCCCCGACATCGCCGCACGGCTGGGCTACACGCACCTCCAGCTCACGCCTCACGCCGACTTCTCGCCCTTCTTCCGCTACCCGAAGGCCGACGACGGCCTCGTGGCGAAGCTGAAGAAGGCCGCGAGGGATGCCGGCGTGTCGATCCCGGCCATCCTCCCGGTTCAGCGCATCTCGTGGCCCGACGAGCCGCAGCGCCAGGCGGCCGTGCGGAACTTCCGCCGGATCATCCAGCTCGCCGTCGAGCTCGAGGTGCCCGTCATCAACACCGAGTTCTCGGGCCGCCCCGAGCGTCAGGAGGACTCCGAGGCGGCGTTCTACACCTCGATGGAGGAGCTCCTGCCGATCATCGAGCGCGAGGGCCTCCGCCTCAACGTCGATCCGCACCCCGATGACTTCGTCGAGGACGGCCTCGAAGGATGGCGCGTGCTGCGGGGGCTGAACTCCTCCGCCGTCGGCTTCGTGTACGTCGCCTCGCACACGTTCCACTACGGCGACCGCGCGACGACGCTCCTGCCCGAGATCGGCGACCGCGTCGGCGCCGTGTACACGGCCGACACGTTCGACCACACGCGCTCCCACGGGCTCCGCTACATCACGAACCCGCCGGGCAACGCGGTGCGCGTGCACCAGCACCTGAAGATCGGCGACGGCGACGTGAACTGGGACGAGCTCTTCACGACGCTCCGCGAGATCGGCTACCTCGACCGCGACGACGCGCTCATCGTGTCGAACGTGTTCGCCGAGGACGAGAACCGCGACGAGGTGTCGCGCTACCAGCTCGAGAAGCTGCGCGAGCTGATCGGATCCTGACCCATGACCAAGCTGTCGATGAACGTCACGACGACCTTCTACGGCAACGTCGTGAGCGACATCGCCATCGCGAAGGCCGCGGGCTATGGCGGGATCGAGCTGCAGAGCCCCAAGCTCTACCGGTACCTCGACGCGGGCTACGCCGTCGAGTCCCTGCCTCCCCTCCTCGAGGGGATCGAGGTGTCGGGCATCGGCGCCGTCCTGGATCTCGAGCGACGCGGCGCCGGCCGCGAGGCGCTCCTCGCCGAGGTCGAGCGGATGGCCGACATCGCCGTCGTCGTCGGCGCCCCCATCCTGCAGATGTGCACCGGCCCCGTCGACTGGGAGGTCGTCAAGGACTTCCGGGCCGGACGCCTGTCGGCCGACGACGTGCGCTACCGCGGCACGCTCGGGCTCCCCGAGAGCGATGCGCTCGATGTGGCCGCGACGAACGTGCGCGAGGCGGCCGCCATCGCAGCCGACCGCGGCCTCGACCTCTACCTCGAGCCGCTCGCCTGGTCGAACCTCAACCGGCACCGGCACTCCCTCGAGATCATCGAGCGTGCCGGCCGCGACAACGTCGGCATCGCGCTCGACACGTGGCACTACTGGACGACGGGCGACACCCTCGAGGAGGTCGCCGCGACGCCGAAGGAGCTCATCAAGGCCGCGCACATCTCCGACGGCCTCGACCTCGACCGGGAGCACGACGTGCCGGATCAGAGCGTGCACCGCAACGTCGTCATCGGCGGCGGCGCCATCCCGCTGCAGGAATGGGTCGATGCGATCAAGTCGACGGGGTACGACGGCTGGTGGGTGTCGGAGATGTTCTCCGACAAGGCGAACGAGCACGACTTCCTCGAGGTGGCCACGACCATCCGCGGGCTCCTCCACATCCTCGTGTCCTGAGAAGGCAGACCATGCAGCGCTTCGCCCTGATCGGAGCCGGCTTCATCGGCTCCGTCCACGCCCAGAGCCTCGCGGCCCATCCCGCCGTCGACTTCCGCCTCGTCTACGACGTCGACAGCGCCCGCGCGGAAGCGCTCGCCACGGCGCACGGCGCCCGCGCGGCGCGCTCGCTCGCCGAGGCCTTCGATCCCGAGCTGGTCGACGCCGTCTTCATCGCCTCGTCGACCGACACGCATGCCGAGAACCTGCGACGCGCCGCCGACGCCGGTCTCGCCGTGCTCGTCGAGAAGCCCATCGACCTCGACCTCGTGCACGCCGCCGAGACCGTCGCGCACGTCGAGCGGGCGGGCGTCCCCGCCATGGTCGACTTCAACCGCCGGTTCGACCGCGACCACGCCGAGCTCAAGCGGCTCGTCGACGAGGGCGCGGTGGGCGAGGTCGCGCTCGTGCAGCTCACCTCGCGCGGGCCGGCGCTGCCGCCGCTCGACTACCTGCGGGTGTCCGGCGGCCAGATGCGGGACCAGACGGTGCACTTCTTCGACCTCGCGCGGTGGATCACGGGCCTCGAGCCCGTCGAGGTGCACGTCGCGGGGTCGGCGCTCGCCGACCCGCGCGTGGCCGAGATCGGCGACGTCGACACCTCGGCTGCGACGCTGAAGCTCGCCGGAGGGGCGCTCGTCCAGATCGACAGCGTGCGGCACACGGGCTACGGCTACGACGAGCGCATCGAGGTGCTGGGCTCGACGGGGATGGCCGAGTCCGGTCGCATGCGCGCCGGCGGGGTCACCCACTTCCGCGGCACTGAGGCGGTGTCCGACGGCCTCCACGCCGGATGGTTCGAGCGCGTGCAGCCGACCTACGCCGCCGCGCTCGGCGCGTTCGTGTCGGCGCTCGAAACGGGCGCTCCCGTGCCCGTCGGCCTGCGCGACGGGCTCCGCGCGCAGGCGATCGCCGAGGCGGCGACGCGCTCGCTCGCGTCGGGGCGCAGCGAGCCCGTCGACGCCCTCGTCTGACGGCGCGACGAAAGGGCCCGATCCGCATCGCCTGCGGATGGGGCCCCTTCTTCGTGCACCGCGTCAGCGTCGGCGACGCCGTGTGTCCTCCTCGACGGTGCGGATGGCCTCGGTGCGGCCGCCGAGCTCCTTGAGCTCGTGGCTGAGCTCGGCGAGCTCGTCGCCGCCGGCCATCTGGCGCGTGAGCTCGTCGAGGGTGACCTCGTCGCGCTTGCGGTCGAGGACGGCCTGGCCGAGCTTGAGGATGACGAAGTGGTCGCCCACGAGGTACGCGTGGTGCGGGTTGTGCGTGATGAAGACGACGCCGAGGCCCGCGTCGCGGGCCGCGGCGACGTACTTGAGCACGACGCCGGACTGCTTGACGCCGAGGGCTGCGGTGGGCTCGTCGAGGATGAGCACCTTGGCCCCGAAGTAGACGGCGCGGGCGATCGCGACGCACTGGCGCTGGCCTCCGGAGAGCTCGCTGATGGGCTGGTCGAGGTCCTTGACGACGATCCCCATCTTGCGCAGCTCGGCATCGGCGATCGCCTTCATGTCGCGGATGCTCATGCTCGCGAGCGGGAAGCGCGAGCGGACGAGCTCGGAGCCGAGGAAGAAGTTGCGCCACACCTCCATGAGGCCCACGACGGCGAGGTCCTGGTAGACCGTCGCGATGCCGTCCTCGAGCGCCTGGCGGGGGGAGTCGTAGCGGCGCTCGGCGCCCTCGACGAGGAGGGTGCCCTCGGTGTGCGGGTGGAGTCCGGCCATGATCTTGATGAGCGTGGACTTGCCCGCGCCGTTGTCGCCGAGCACGCACGCGACCTCCCCGGCGTTGACGGTGAGGTTGATGCCCTTGAGCGCTCGGATGGCGCCGTAGCTCTTGCCGACCTCGGTCATCTGGATGAGCGGCGCGCCGCCGCGGGGGCTCTCGGTCATCGTCGTCACCCGACCTTCCGTGCGGTGGAGAGCTTCTTGACATAGAGGTTCACGAGGACGGCGATGACGAGCATCGCCCCGAGGAAGGAGCGGAACCAGTTCGGGTCCCATCCGGCGTACACGATGCCGAGCGAGGTCATCCCGAAGATGAAGGCGCCGATGGCCACGCCGATGGCGTTGCCGAAGCCGCCCGTGAGGAGCGTCCCGCCGACCACCGCGGCGATGATGTAGAGGAACTCGTTGCCGACGCCGTTGCCCGCCTGGAGCGTGTTGAACCGGAACAGCGTGTGCATGCCGACGAACCAGCCGAGGAACGACACCGTCATGAACAGGCCGATCTTGACGGCGACCACGGGCACGCCCACGGCGCGGGCGGAGGCCGCGTTCCCGCCGACCGCGTAGATCCAGTTGCCGACGCGCGTGCGCTGGAGGATCCACGCGGCGAGGGCGACGAACGCGATCCAGTAGAGGACGCTGTTCCAGATCGTGATCCCGCCGATCTGGAACGACCCGGCGAAGATCGTCCGGAGGATGTCGTAGCCGTCCATCCGCGAGATGTTCGGGCTCGCCACGGCGCCGGTGACGAGCTTGGTGATGCCGAGGTTCGCACCCTGGAGGATGAAGAACGAGCCGAGCGTGATGAGGAAGCTCGGGATGCCCGTGCGCATCACGAGGTAGCCGTTGACGAAGCCGACGCCGAGGCAGAACACGAGCGAGAGGACGGCCCCGACGATGAGGTTGATGCCGAGGTAGTACGAGAAGAGCGCGTTGAAGAGCCCCGCACTCGTGACGATGACGCCGGCGGAGAGGTCGAACTCCCCGCCGATCATGAGCAGGCCGACCGCGACGGCGACGATGCCGATCGTGGAGGCCTGGTAGAGCACGGTGAAGAGCGCGTCGGCCGAGCGGAACGCGGGCGCGACGGCGAGGAAGAACACGAAGATGAGCGCCGCGGCGACCGCCGCGCCGACCTCCGGACGGGCGAGCAGGCGGTGCGACCAGCCGAGCTTCACCCGGTTCGACGCCTCCGACGGAGCGGAGGAAGCGAAACCCTGTGACATGGGTACTCCTGGTGGTGGGGGAGGGCGGGCCCTGCGGCCCGCCCTCCGCGGTGGTCAGCGGGTGTTGTTCTCGGCGAACGGGAGGATCGTGTCGATGTTCGACTCGTCGACGAACGACGGGCCCGTCAGGACGGGCTTCCCGCCGCCGATGTCGTTGCCGTTCTTCAGGTAGAGGTAGAGCGACGTGACGGCCATGTACCCCTGCACGTACGGCTGCTGGTCGATCGAGAACTCGATCTGGCCGTCCTTGATCGCCTGCGCGGCGTCGGCGTTGAGGTCGAACGTGATGAGCTTCGCCTCGCTGCCGGACTGCTCCATCGCCTTCAGCGCGTCCAGCGCGATGGGAGCGCCGAGCGTCACGATGTAGTCGATCGACGGGTCCTGCTGGAGCTTCGCCTGCAGGCTCGCCACCACGGCGGAGTCGTCGGCGCCGTTCACCTGGATGTTCTCCGTGCCCGGCACGGCGCTCTTCACGCCCGCGCAGCGCGCCTCGAGGGCCACCGAGCCGGCGGCCTGGATGACGCACAGCGGATGCGCGCCGCCGGCCTCGGCGATGCGCTCTCCCGCCGTCTGCCCGGCGAGCGTCTCGTCCGAGCCGAAGTACATGAGCGCGCCCACCTCCTGGTACTGGTCGATCCCGGAGTTGAAGCCGACGAGCGGGATGCCCGCATCGGCCGCCGCCTGCACCGACGCCGCAAGCGCGTCGGGGGTCGCGAGCGTGGTCGCGATGCCGTCGACGTTCGAGTCGATGGCGGTCTGGATGAGCTGGGCCTGCTTGTCGGCCGCCGGGTCGTTCGAGTACTGCAGCGTCGCTCCGACGTCCTTCGCGGCCTGCTCGGCGCCGGCGCGGATCTTGTCCCAGAACGTGTCTCCCGGGGTCTCGTGCGTGACCATCGAGATGACGTAGCCGGAGTCGCCGCCGCCTCCTCCGGACCCGTCATCGGCCGTGTTCTGCTGCGGCGCGCCGCCGCCGCTGCAGGCGGTCAGTGCGAGGACGGTCGCGAGGGCTCCCGCCCCCAGGAGCTTCCGAGGAGTGATCGTCGCCATGAGTGGTCCTTTCGGGAGGGCCGACCCCGTGCGCGCCCAGGGCGGCGCGCGGATGCCCGCGGACGGTCCGCGGGCGGGCAGAGGATGCCGTGCGCGGGCGGGCCGCTCTGCCCATCCGCGGTGCGTGGCCGGCGTCCTCGTCGGCACTGCGATCACTGTGACCCGTCATCGCGCGCTTGTCAACAGATTGTCAAGACATAGTGTCATTTTCGTTATGGAAGGCAGTGGCGCCGCTTGTTCGTTTGACAGGACAAAGTGACGCGCTATTATGTAAGGACAAAGGCGTCGCTCGCCGGACGAAGGAGTCACCATGGCACATGCACACGCGGAGGGCTCGAGTACGACCCTTCCCCCGCTCGTCGGAGGACCGCACCGGAAGCGGCTCGGCCTGGTCGCGCTCATCGCGACCTTCGGCGGGCTGCTCTTCGGCTACGACACCGGCGTGATCAACGGCGCACTGCGCCCCATGGCCGAGGAGCTCGGCCTGAACGCGTTCACCGAGGGCGTCGCGACCAGCTCGCTCATCTTCGCTGCCGCGATCGGCGCGATGTTCTGCGGGCGGCTCTCGGACGGCTGGGGGCGTCGCAAGACGATCATCCTGCTCGCGGTGCTCTTCTTCGCGGGCACGCTGTTCGTCGTCTTCACGCCCAACCTGCCCGTGCTCGTCATCGGCCGCATCATCCTCGGGCTCGCCGTGGGTGGCGCCTCGACGGTCGTGCCGGTCTTCCTCGCCGAGCTCGCCCCGTACGAGATCCGCGGATCGCTCGCGGGCCGCAACGAGCTCATGATCGTGACCGGGCAGCTGGCCGCCTTCGTGGTCAACGCGATCATCGGCAACACCCTCGGGCACCTCGACGGCGTGTGGCGCATCATGTTCGCGATCTGCGCCCTGCCGGCGATCGCGCTGTTCTTCGGCATGCTGCGGATGCCAGAGTCGCCCCGCTGGCTCATCGAGAAGGGCGACCGTGCGGGCGCGCTCGCGGTGCTCAAGAGCGTCCGCTCGGAGGACCGCGCCCTGGCAGAGCTCGCCGAGCTCGAGAAGGTCGCCGACGAGGAGAAGCAGGAGAGCCAGCTCGGATGGCGCGCGATCCTCGGCAACCGCAACCTCACGCGCATCCTCCTCGTGGGCATCGGCCTCGGCGTCGCCCAGCAGCTGACCGGCATCAACTCGATCATGTACTTCGGCCAGACGGTGCTCATCGAGTCGGGCTTCGACGAGAGCGCGGCGCTCATCGCCAACATCGCCCCGGGCGTCATCGCGGTGGTCGGCGGCGTCATCGCCCTCGCCATGATGGACCGGCTCGACCGTCGGAAGACGTTCGCGATCGGCCTCACCCTCACGACGTCGTGCCACCTGCTCATCGGCGTCGCGTCGACCGTGCTCGAGGTCGGCAACCCCCTGCGCCCGTGGGTCATCCTCTTCCTCGTGGTCGCCTTCGTCGGCTCGATGCAGACGTTCCTCAACATCGCGGTGTGGGTGTACCTGTCCGAGATCTTCCCGCTGCACATGCGCGGCGTCGGCATGGGCATCTCGGTCTTCATGCTGTGGGTCGTGAACGGCGTCCTGTCGCTGTACTTCCTCTCGCTCGTCGAGGCGGTCGGCATCACCGGCACGTTCTTCCTCTTCGCCGCGGTCGGGGCGCTCGCCCTCCTCTTCGTCCTCACCCAGGTGCCGGAGACGCGAGGCCGCACGCTCGAGGCGCTCGAGGAGGACGTCACGACCGGCGCGATCTACACCGTCTCGAAGTCGGCCGCACGCCGCCGCTGACTCCGCGCGCCCGCAGGCCCGGCCCCCGCGAACGGCGCCGGGCCTGCGGCGTTCGCGGTGTCAGCAGCCGCAGGAGGCGCCGACGACGAGGTGCGGAGGCATGATGCGATGCACGGGCTCGCCGGTGTGGTCGAGCAGGGCCTCGACGGCGGCGGCGGCCATCTCCGTGAGCGGCTGCGCGACGGAGGTGAGCGTCGGCCAGCTGTAGGCGGCGTCGACGGACCCGTCGAACGACACGATCGCGAGATCCTCGGGCACGCGCACGCCCGCCTCGTGCGCGGCCTTGAGCACGCCGCGGCCCATCTGGTCGGAGCTCACGAAGAGCGCGCGCGGCACGCGCCCGCGCTGCAGCAGGCGCCGCATCGCCTCGTACCCGCCGTCGGGCGAGAAGGCGCCGCGCGCGATGGGGCCCGGCTCGAGCCCGAGCTCCTCGAGCGTCTCGCGCCATCCGATCTCGCGGCCGTCCTCCTCGTCGCCCGACGTGCGCCCGATCGCGAGGCCGATCTCCTCGTAGCCATGTCCCGCCAGGTGCTCGACCGCGAGGCGCGCGCCCTGCACGAGGTCGACGCCGATCGAGTTGCGGGCGGGCACGCCCGCGCTGTGGTTGAGGAGGACGACGGGGATGTTCGAGTGCTCGAGTCCGCGCAGGTCGGGCTCGAAGACGTTGCTGCACAGGAAGATGCCGTCGACGAGCCGCGTCGTGAGGTGCTCGAGGTGCCGTCGCTCCGACTCGATGGATCCGTCGGAGCTCGACGTGAGAAGCAGGTAGCCGCGCCGCGCCGCCGCGAGCTCGACCTCGTGCGCGAGCTGCGCGAAGTACGGATTGATCGACGTGGGCACGACCATCCCGAGCATCTCGGTCGATCCGAGCCGGAGCGCACGCGCCGAGGGGTTGGGCCGGTAGCCGAGCTTCTCGATGGCGTCGCGCACGCGCGCCTCGGTGTCGGGGGACACCTTCTTGGTGCCGTTCACCACGTAGCTGACGACCGCGGGGCTCACTCCCGCGAGCCGGGCGACGTCGTTGCGCGTCGCCCGGCTCGCAGAAGCGGACGTCGAGCGCGGCACGTCAGCCATCCTAACGAGCGAGCACCTGGCCATCCGGGGCGTCGGCCGCGACCGGGGCATCGCCGAAGTCGCGGATGGCGAGGCGCTCCCCGCCGCGGAGCGCGGACTGGTGCGCGACGATGCCGGGCAGCGTGTACCGCGCGGCCTCCCATGCGTTGACCGGCGGCAGCGTGCGGTTCGCGACGGCGACGGCGAAGTCGTCGACGAGGAAGTGGTGGCTGCCCTCGTGCCCGGTCGGCTGGCCGCGCAGCTCGACCGGAAGCCGCTCGGCATCGTGGACGCGCGCGAGCCCCGAGATGAAGGCGTCCCGCAGGGCGGGATCGACGTCGGCGAGCGACGGGTCGTCGGGCGACATGCTGGGCTTCGTCTCGAGGAGCTCCGTGACGTCGGAGAAGCCCTGCTTGTCCTGCCACACGGCCGTCTCGACGAGCTGCTCGAAGCTCGCCTCCGTGCCGAAGTAGCGGAAGCGCGACTCGCGCAGGTGCGACGGGTAGCCGACCCGCCGGAACTCGTTGATGCGCATGCTGCCGCCGCCGGCGAGCTCGAACAGCGCCGTGGCGTTCGAGAAGTCGTTGTCGAACATGCTGACCTCGCGATCGAAGACGCCGTCCCCTCGGTCGTCGCGCACGCCGATGCAGCTCACACTGACGGCGCGGCCGCCGATCGCGCCCAGCACGCCGCCGACCGAGTGCGTCGGGTAGAGCATGGGCGGGTAGCTCGCGGTGCGCTTCCATTCCGCGCCGCCGCTGAACTGGTACGCGGCGTAGAAGCCGAGGTCCATGTCGTGGACGTAGTCGCCCTCCGCGTAGAAGATGCGGCCGAAGGCGCCCTCCGCCGCGCGCTTGCGGGCGTAGACGGTCGCGGGGTTGTAGTAGCTCGTCTCGCCCATCATGTAGGTGAGCCCGGTCTCGCGCACGGCGTCGATGATCGCGGCGATCTCGTCCTCGCTGATCGCCATCGGCACGGCGGAGTACACGTGCTTGCCCGCGCGCAGCGCCTGCACGACGAGCGGCCCGTGCGTCCAGCGCTGCGTGAAGATCGCGACCGCGTCGAGGTCGCTCGCGAGCATCGCGTCGAAGTCGACGAGCGTGCCGGCGAGATGCTCGCGCGCGACGAGCGCCTCCGCGCGCTCGGGGATGGTGTCGGTCACCCACACTTCGGAGATGAGCGGGTGCGCCTGGAACAGCTTCGCGAAGTGCCCGGAGAACTGCCCTGCGCCGACGATGCCGAGGGAGAAAGCCTGAGAGGTCATGCGGGCGAGTCTGCCACGAGGGGGTTACTCGTGTCAATGAATGCAGAGGAGTGAAACTTTCAGCACGGAATCCGTGCTTGCATCGGCATTGGTGACTCGTGTAACTTCGCCGTCATCACCGCTCATCGCCATCACAACGGAGTATGAAGATGACCACGACGACCATCGTCTTCGGACGCCGGCGCGCTCAGCGCGACGGCGGCGTCCGCAGGCGGAGAGGACGCGGCGACCTGCGGATCGCGCTCCTCTTCATCGCGCCGGCGCTCGTCGGCCTGATCGCGTTCTACCTCGTGCCGACCGTGCGGGGCCTGTTCCTCAGCTTCACGCAGTACAGCGTGCTCGACGAGCCGCGGTGGGTCGGCGTCGAGAACTACGCCCGCATCGCGCAGGACCCGCTGTTCTGGAACGCGCTCGGCGTGACGGTCCAGTACGTCCTCATCAACATCGTGCTGCAGACCGCGATCGCCCTCGGCCTCGCGCTGCTCATGCATCGGGTCGCGAAGTCGACGCTCGTGCGCGGACTCCTCCTCATGCCGTACCTCATGGCGAACGTGATCGCGGCTCTCCTGTGGTTCTGGATGCTCGACTACCAGCTCGGCATCGTCAACCAGGTCATCGAGTGGCTCGGCCTGCCGCGGGTCGCGTTCTTCGGCGCGCAGGAGTGGGCCATCCCGACGCAGGCGCTCATCAACACGTGGCGCCACATGGGCTACACGGCCCTCCTGATCTTCGCCGGGCTGCAGGCCATCCCGAACACCGTCTACGAGGCCGCGCACCTCGACGGCGCGAACCCGCTTCAGACCTTCGGGCGCATCACGATGCCGCTCCTGCGCCCCGTTCTCGCGCTCGTCCTCGTGCTCACCGTCACCGGATCGTTCCAGGTGTTCGACACGGTCGCCGTCACGACCCAGGGCGGCCCCGTCAACGCGAGCCGCGTGCTGCAGTTCTACATCTTCCAGAAGGCGTTCACGGAGCTCGAGTTCGGATACGCCTCCGCGCTGGCGATGATCCTCTTCGTCATCCTGGGCATCGTCGCCTTCGTGCAGATGAAGCTCCTCCGCGGCAACGAATCCGACCTGGCGTAAGGGGAGCAGGCCATGACCACCACCACGACCATCGTGACCCGCGGGCGCGGGGCGCGGAAGCCCGTCAGCTGGGGCCTCGTCCTCGGCTGGATCTGCCTCGGCATCGCCATCGCCGTGAGCATCCTGCCGTTCTACTGGGTGCTGCGCACGTCGCTGTCGATGAACAGCGGCCTCGCGGCCAACTCCGCGAGCATCCTCCCCGTCGACGTCAACCTCGGCGCCTTCGCTCGCGTGTTCGGCATGCAGTCCACCGAGGAGGCGCTCGCGCAGGGCGGCTCGGGTGCCGCGATCAACTTCTGGCAGTACCTGCTGAACTCGGTGCTCTTCTCGACGCTCACCACGGCCGGCGCCGTCTTCTTCAGCTCCATGGCCGCCTATGCGTTCTCCCGGCTGCAGTGGAAGCACCGCGACAAGGTCTTCGGCATCTTCCTCGCCACGGTGCTCGTGCCGCCGATCTTCACGGCGCTGCCCAACTTCCTCCTCGTGAAGAACCTCGGGCTGCTCGGGACGATCTTCGGCCTGATCCTGCCCTACGTGTTCATGACGCCGTTCGCGATCTTCTTCATGCGCCAGTTCTTCCTCAACATGTCGCGCGAGGTCGAGGAGGCCGCCATGCTCGACGGCGCCTCGCAGTGGCGCATCTTCATCCAGATCGTGATGCCCAACGCGGCCGCGCCGCTCGCGACCCTCGCCCTGCTGACCTTCATGGGGCAGTGGAACGAGTACTTCTGGCCGCTGCTCGTGTCCGACGAGAGCACGCGCGTGCTCACGGTGGGTCTGGGCACCTTCAAGTCCCAGTCGCCGCAGGGCGCGCCCGACTGGTCCGGCCTCATGGCCGCGACCCTCGTGTCGGCCGTCCCCGTGCTCATCCTGTTCATCGCCTTCGGGAAGCGGATCGTGAACTCCATCGGCTTCAGCGGGGTGAAGTGATCGTGAAAGGACGCAGGAACATGAAGAAGGTCCTTGCCGCCGCTGCGCTCGCCGCGGTCTCGACGTCGGCCCTCGGCGGATGCGCCGCGATCACCGGCGAGGAGGGGGTCATCGACTACTGGCTGTGGGACGCCAACCAGCTCCCGGGCTACCGCCAGTGCGCTGAGGACTTCAACGAGGCGAATCCCGACCTCACGGTCCGCATCACGCAGCTCGGCTGGGACGACTACTGGAGCAAGGTGACCAACGGCATGGTCGCCGAGAACGCGCCGGATGTGTTCACCAACCACCTCTCGAAGTACCCCGACTACCTCCGGTTCGACCAGCTCGTGCCTCTCGACGACGTCGACCTCGACTTCGGCCAGTACGCCGAGGGCCTCGCCGATCTGTGGGTCGGGCAGGACGGGAGCCGCTACGGCGTGCCGAAGGACTGGGACACGATCGCCCTCTTCTACAACCGCGAGATGGTCGAGGAGGCGGGCCTCTCCGACGAGGAGATGGCGGAGCTCACCTGGAACCCCGACGACGGCGGCACGCTCGAGAAGGCCATCGCGCGGCTCACGGTCGACCGCAACGGAGTGCGCGGAGACGAGCCCGGCTTCGACAAGGACCACGTCGCGGTGTACGGCCTGGGCCTCACCGCGTCGGGGGCAGGCATGGGCCAGACCGAGTGGAGCTGGCTCACCGGGACGACCGGCTGGACCCACACGAACGAGAACCCGTGGGGCGACCGCTACAACTACGACGACGAGCGCTTCCAGAGCGCGATCGCGTGGTGGTCTGGCCTCATCGACAAGGGGTACATGCCGCGGCTCGAGACGACGGTCGGCGCCTCGATGCCCGACAACTTCGGAGCCGGCCGTGCGGCGATCAACGCCAACGGATCGTGGATGATCGGCCAGTACGCCGGGTACGACGGGATCGACCTCGGCATCGCCCCCACGCCGATCGGGCCGGAGGGCCACCGGGCATCGATGTTCAACGGCCTCGCCGACTCGATCTGGGTCGGCACGGACGACCTCGAGGGGTCGCGCAAGTGGGTCGAGTACCTCGGCTCGCCCGCCTGCCAGGACGTCGTCGGCGCGCAGGGCGTCGTGTTCCCGGCCATCCTCTCATCGACGGAGAAGGCGGTCGCGGCGTTCGAGGAGCGCGGCATCGACGTCTCGGCGTTCACCGATCACGTCTCGGAGGGCACGACCTTCCTGTTCCCCATCACCTCCGGGGCGGCGCAGGTGGAGGGCATCATGAAGCCCGCCATGGACGCGGTGCTGACCGGGCAGGCAGACGTGTCGTCGCTCACGCAGGCGAACGAGCGCGTCAACGCCCTCTTCGAGGGGGCGGACGACACCAGATGACGAAAGCGAATCGAATGAACCCCATCCATCTGCGCGCCGACGGCGTCAGCGTGCTGCTCTCCTTCCGCTCGGGCGAGGCCGAGATCGTCCACTGGGGTGCCGACCTCGGCGCGCACGTGCCGGATCTCGAGCTGCTCACCGACCCCGTCCCGCATTCGGCGCTCGACGTGCCCGTGATCGCGGGCGTCGTGCCGCAGCCGTCGTCGGGATGGCTCGGACGGCCGGGCCTGCGCGGGAGCCGCATCGACGAGGACGGGCGACCGGGGCGGGACTTCTCGCCGGCTCTGCGCGTCGTCGCGGCGGAGGCGGATGGCGAGACCGCGCGGATCGTGCAGCGAGATGCGAGCGCGGGGCTGGAGGTCGCGACGCGGCTCCGCCTGCACCCGTCCGGGCTGCTCGAGGCGGCGTCCTCGGTGACGAACACGGGCGCGACCCCCTACCAGGTAGACGAGCTCGCCATCCAGCTCCCGGTGCCCGCCGATGCGGGCGAGCTGCTCGACCTCACCGGGCGCTGGTGCCGGGAGAACCACCCGCAGCGGCAGGCCATCCGCCGTGGCACGTGGGTCCGCACGGGGCGGCACGGCCGCACCGGGCACGACTCCTCGCTGCTCGTCGCGGCGGGCACGCCGGGCTTCGGCAACCGCTCGGGCGCCGTGTGGGCAGCGCACTTCGCCTGGTCGGGCGACCACGAGCAGTTCCTCGACGCGCTCGCCGACGGGCGCCAGATGATCGGCGCCGCGGAGCTGCTCGGATCGGGCGAGGTCGTGCTCGCGCCGGGAGAGGCCTACGAGACGCCCGCGCTGTACGCCGCATGGTCGGATCGCGGCCTCGACGGCGTGACGGAGCGGTTCCACCGGTGGTTCCGTGCGCGTCCGCAGCACGTCGAGGTCGACGGCGGTCGCCCGCGGCCGGTCGTGCTCAACACCTGGGAGGCGGTCTACTTCGACCACCGCATCGAGCCGCTCGTCGAGCTCGCCGCGGCGGCCGCCGAGCTCGGCGTCGAGCGCTTCGTGCTCGACGACGGATGGTTCCGCGGGCGCCGCGACGACCGTGCGGGGCTCGGCGACTGGTACGTCGACGAGGGGCTGTGGCCGGATGGCCTCACGCCGCTCATCGAGGCCGTCACGTCGCGGGGCATGGAGTTCGGGCTGTGGGTCGAGCCCGAGATGGTGAACCTCGACTCCGACGTCGCGCGGGAGCATCCCGACTGGATCGTCGGACCCGACGCGCGCTCGCACGACGAGGGCGGGCGCCTGCCCGTCGAATGGCGGCATCAGCACGTCATCGATCTCGTGAACCCCGACGCGTGGCAGTACGTCTACGACCGCATCGACGCCCTCCTCCGCGAGAACGAGATCGCGTACCTCAAGTGGGATCAGAATCGCGACCTGCGCGAGCACGGGCACGATGGGCGCCCGTCCGTGCACGCGCAGACCCTCGCGGTCTACCGCTTGTTCGCGGCGCTCAAGGAGGCTCACCCCCGTGTCGAGATCGAGTCGTGCTCGTCGGGCGGCGCGCGCATCGATCTGGGCGTCCTCGCGCACACCGACCGCGTCTGGGCGTCGGACTGCAACGACGCGCTCGAGCGCCAGACGATCCAGCGCTGGACCCAGGCGGTGCTCCCGCCCGAGCTCGTCGGCGCCCACGTCGGACCCACGCACTCCCACACGACAGGCCGCGTCCACGACATCGGGTTCCGCGTGCTCACGGCCCTCTTCGGGCACTTCGGGATCGAGTGGGACATCCGCGCGGCCTCCGAGCACGAGCGAGCGGTCCTGCGGAAGGGCATCGAGCTGTACAAGCGCTTCCGCGGCCTGATCCACTCGGGGGTCCGCGTCAACGCCGACCTCGTCGAGCCGGCGCTCGCGCTCCACGGCGTCGTCGCGCAGGACCGGGGGGAGGCGCTCTTCACGGCGGTCATGCACCGGACCCCCGTCGCCGAGATGCCCGGCCGGGTGCGACTTCCGGGGCTCGACCCCGACCGGGTCTACCGCGTCGTGCCGCTCCTGCCCACGGCGGAGGACTTCCCGCGCACGACCGAGGGCGACAGCGCGAGCCCCTTCGTGCAGCACCGGGGACCGGGACGGTTCGACGAGGGGCTCACGGCGACGGGGCGCTTCCTCGACGCCGTGGGCGTGACGCTGCCGATCCTGCGCCCCGAGCAGGCGCTGCTCCTGCACGCCGCCGCGGAGTGAGGCGGGCGGACGAGGGGTTGTCTTCCCAGAGACGCATATGAGAGAATGTCAGGACAAAGTCCTCGACCTCTCTCAGGAGTCCGCATGCCCCTCGTCCGCATCGACCACAGCGACGCCCGCACGAATCCCGCCGAGATGGCCGGCGCCGTCCACGACGCCATCGTCTCCGTCTACGGGATCCCCGAGCGCGACCGGTTCCAGGTGATCACCTCGCGCCCCGCGTCGACGATCGTCGCGGAGGATGCCGGGCTCGGCTTCGAGCGGACCGACCCCGTCGTCATCCAGATCTTCACGCAGCGGGGTCGCTCCGTCGATCAGAAGCAGCGCCTGTACGCCGCGATCGCCGCGGCGCTCGAGCCGGTCGGCGTCGCGCCGTCCGACGTCTTCATCGGGTACGTCGAGAACGGGCCGGAGGACTGGAGCTTCGGCTTCGGCCGCGCCCAGTACCTCACGGGAGAGCTCGCCGTCCCGCAGGCGTGACCCCGCGCCCGCCGCCCGGTCCTCGCGGCTAATCTGGTACGAGGAGGTGCGGTGGGACGGAACGCCGATGCGATCGCCGAGGGTCTCGCGATCGCGCATGCCGCCGCGCGGCTCGCGGTGAAGAACAGGATCCTCGTGAGCACGATCTCGCTCGACGAGGCGTTCGACGCGTCCCATTTCCTGCCGGTCGCCCGCGAGACGATCGCGGCGCTCGCCGACGAGTCCGAGCAGGCGGCGCAGGAGATCTCGAAGGCGCGGAAGGCCGCGTGGGGGCGGCACTCGCAGTCGCGCGGCACGCATGACTACCGCGACCGCGACGTGCGCAACCTCCGCCGCCGCGCCAAGCAGTACGTCGGCGTCGCGAAGGCTCTCCGCACGGAGCTCGAAGACGAGGCGCAGCTGCTCGCGCTCGTCGAGCAGTCCCGCGAGGCGGCATGGGGCGACATCGCGTCGACGCTCGACAACCGTCTGCGCGTCGAGGCGATGCGCCCCGACGAGGACCCGGACTACGCCTCGATGCGCGAGGCGCGCATGCAGGCGCTGCGCCTCGTCGACCTGCAGAAGCTCGCTGTCGAGACCAAGGAGCGCCGGTCGGAGGGCGCGTCCGCGGCGGTCGACTGACGCGACGCGCCCGGGCGGCGCGCCCCGATTTGTCCGGTGCTGCGAACGCGTTGTATGCTCATACGGTTGCTTCGGCAGCGGTGAATGCGCCCCTAGCTCAATGGATAGAGCATCTGACTACGGATCAGAAGGTTGGGGGTTCGAGTCCCTCGGGGCGCACCACACGAGAACGGCCCCCGCTTCGGCGGGGGCCGTTCTGCGTTCGGGCGGGATGACCGCGCGTCAAGGGCATCGCCACGGCGGGTGCGCATGCGCTAGGCAGGAGGCATGCGCGAGCGTGAGATCGTCGTGGTGACCGGAGCCTCGGGGCGGATCGGGACGGCCGTCGTGCCGCTTCTGCGTCGGGAGGGGCGCGAGCTCCGTCTCGTCGACACGGCCGAGCCGTCGGCCGCCGAGCCCGGGGAGTGGCGCGACCTCTCGATCGACGACGCGACCGGGCTGCGGGACGCGCTGTCGGATGCGCGAGCGGTCATCCACCTCGCCGGCATCGCATCGGAGGCACCCTGGAGCGACCTCCTGCGCATCAACGTCGACGGCACGCGCATCCTGCTCGAAGCCGCGCGAGACGCGGGCGTCGGCGCCGTGCTCCTCGCGAGCTCCGTGCACGCGGCCGGGTTCCACGTGCCGGATCGCGTCGGCGAGGCGGAGCCCCTCCTGCCGCGACCCGACACCTACTACGGGGTCACGAAGGCGGCGATGGAGGCGCTCGGGAGCCTCTTCAGCGACCGCTTCGGGATGTCGATCGTCAGCGCGCGCATCTGCACCTTCCTCGAGACGCCCGACCCGGGCAGGGCCGCGGCGTCGTGGCTCTCGCCGGGCGACGCCGCCCGCCTCTTCGAGGCCGCGATCGCGCTCGCGGATGGCCGGCATCACATCGTGTGGGGCGTCTCGCGCAACGCGCCGGGATGGTTCCCGCTCGGGGCGGGCGAGGAGATCGGCTACCGCCCGCAGGACGACGCGATGGAGGAGCTGCACCGGCTCGGCGTGTCGGTTCCCGATCCCGATCCGACCGATCCGATCGGAGGGCCCTTCACGCGCCCCGATCATCCGATCGGGACGCGATGGTGAGGGCCGGGGCCCCGCGCAGGGCGCCCGCGGGGAAACGCGCCGACGTTGTTCGCGTACGCCCACCGGCCGTCCACGGCGACGAGGATCCGGATGCGGCGCCCGCGCTCGGCGGCGCGCTGCCCTGCATCCTCTTCACCGTGGTCGGCGCGCTGCTCGTGATCGGCGTCGTCGTGAACACGATCGCCCTCAACGCCATGACCACCTACACGTCGAGCATGGTGCTGCAGGCGGCGGGCGACGGTCTCGCATGACCGCGCGCTCGGGTTCTCCTCAGGGATGTCTCTCAGGTCAGGCTATCCTTACCTGGGCGCTCGGCGCCTGAGGACCCTTCCCCGTGACCACGGGGGCCTCGAAGCAGGAGGAGACCCTCATGGTCGTCACCCGTTCGCGCGCGCTCGCCGGCGCGCTCCTCGTGTCCGCGCTCGCGCTCGCCGGATGCGGCGCGTCGGAGGCCGTCGAGCCCGAGGAGACGGCTGCGGCCGGCGAGGGCCGCACCGCGTACCCGCTCGTCATCGAGAACTGCGGCCACGAGGTCGAGATCGACGCGCCCCCGCAGCGCGTCGTGTCGCTCGACCAGAACTCGACCGAGATCCTCCTCTCGCTCGGCCTCGAGGACCGCATGGTCGGCACGGCGTCGTGGACGGATCCGGTCCTGGAGTCGCTCGCCGCCGCGAACGAGACCGTGCCGCGGCTCGCCGACAACGCGCCCACCTACGAGGTGCTCCTGGGCGCCGACCCCGACTTCGTGACCGCGTCGTTCGGGCGTCACTACACCGAGGGCGGCGTCGTGACCCGCGACCGCCTCGACGAGACCGGCGTCGCGTCGTACCTGTCGCCCACCGACTGCGATGAGGGCGAGAGCGTGAACGGCGGCGGAGCGCGCACGCAGCCCCTCACCGTCGACGCGCTGTACCAGGAGATCCGCGAGCTCGCCGAGATCTTCGACGTCGCCGAGCGCGGGGAGGCGCTCGTGGCCGACCTCCAGGAGCGCGCTGCGGCCGCGGTCGAGGGCGTCGACTTCGGGGGCCAGACCGTCGTGTTCTGGTTCGCCGACACGAAGACGCCCTACATCGCGGGCGGGCTCGGCTCCGCGTCGATGCTGGCCGACCTCACCGGCATGGAGAACGCGTTCGCCGACGAGGTCGACGACTGGCCGGCGGTCGGCTGGGAGTCGGTCGTCGACGCCGACCCCGACCTGTTCGTGCTCGGCGACCTGCAGCGCGACCGCTTCCCCGGCGACCGCCTGGACGACAAGGTCGCCTTCCTCACGGGAGACCCCCTCACGCAGACGCTCGGCGCCGTCCAGGACGAGCGGTTCATCGCGCTGCACGGCGCGGAGATGAACCCGTCCATCCGCTTCGTCGACGGCCTCGAGAAGATCCGGGCGTGGTGGGCCGCGAACCAGGACGCCCGATGACGGCGGCCGCGACGGCAGACGCGCCGACCGTCGTGCGCCCCGCGCGCGGGACCCGGTCGCGCGGGCTCGTCGTCGCGGCTCTCGCGCTCGCGGGGCTCGGGCTCGTCGTGCTCTCGGTGGGCGTCGCGGTGACGCTCGGCCCCGCCGACGTCTCGCTCGTGAACGTCCGCGACATCATCCTCAACCATCTCGGTCTCGCCGAGATCCCCGTGCGCGCGTCGGAGGACGCCATCGTGTGGGAGGAGCGCCTGCCGCGCGCCCTCGTCGCGGCCGCGTGCGGCGTGGGGCTCGGGCTGAGCGGCGCGATCCTCCAGTCCCTCCTGCGCAATCCGCTGGCCGACCCGTTCGTGCTCGGCGTCTCGTCGGGGGCGTCGACGGGGGCGGTCGCGATCGGCGTGCTCGGCGTCGGCGGCGGTGCCCTCGGCCTGTCGGGCGGTGCGTTCGCGGGCGCGCTCCTCGCCTTCGGCCTCGTGCTGCTCCTCGCGCGCTTCTCGAGCGGCGGCACCTCGGGCGTGATCCTCGCGGGCGTCGCGAGCACCCAGCTCTTCTCGGCGCTCACCTCCCTCATCGTCTTCGCGTTCGCGGACTCCGATGAGACGCGCGGGGTCATGTTCTGGCTCCTCGGGTCGCTCGAGGGCATGCGCTGGGACGACGTCGCCCTGTGCGCCGCCGCGGTGCTCGTCGGGCTCGTCATCTGCCTCGGCTCGGCGCGCGCCCTCGACGCGTTCGCGTTCGGCGAGGATGTCGCCGCCTCGCTCGGCGTGCACGTCGCCCGCACGCGGGGGCTGCTGCTCGTCATGACCGCGCTGCTCACCGCGACCCTGGTGAGCGTCGCGGGCGCGATCGGGTTCGTGGGCCTCGTGCTGCCGCACGCGGCGCGCCTGCTGTTCGGGCAGCGGCACTCGCGCGTGATCCCGGCCACGGCCATCCTCGGCGCGGTCTTCATGGTGTGGGTCGACGCCGGCTCGCGCGTCGCGTTCGCGCCGACCCCGCTGCCGGTGGGCGTCGGCACGGCGATCGTGGGCGTCCCGGTGTTCGTGCTCCTGCTGCTGCGACGGAGGGGGCGCGCATGACGCTCGAGGCGGAGCGGGTCTCCTGGCGGCGCGGCGGCGCCCTCGTCGTCGACGGCGTCAGCCTGCGGCCAGAGCCCGGTCAGACGATCGGCCTGCTCGGCCCGAACGGCTCGGGCAAGTCGTCGCTCCTGCGTCTGCTGCAGGGGCTCGCCCGACCCGACGCGGGGCGCGTCACCCTCGACGGCGCCGACCTCTCGCAGCTGCGGCGCCGGGAGGTGGCCCGCGCGATCGCGACCGTGACGCAGCACGCCGAGACCGATGCCGACATCGTCGTGCGCGATGTCGTGCGGCTCGGCCGCACGCCGCACCGCCCGCTGCTCGGCGGTGAGACGGCGCACGACGAGCGGGCGATCGCCGACGCGCTCGAGCGGGTGGGCCTCGCCGACAAGGCCGATCGGCTGTGGCACGCGCTCTCGGGCGGCGAGCGTCAGCGTGCGCACATCGCGCGGGCGCTCGCCCAGGAGCCCCGCGAGCTGCTGCTCGACGAGCCGACGAACCACCTCGACATCCGCCACCAGCTCGAGCTGCTCGCGCTCGTCGCGGCGCTCCCGGTCACCGCGATCGTCGCGCTGCACGACCTCAACCTCGCCGCGATGTTCTGCGACGCCGTGCTCGTGCTGCGCGAGGGGCGCGTCGTGGCGGCGGGCGGTCCTGCCGAGGTGCTCACGCCCGAGCTCATCGCCGACGTCTACGGCGTGCGCGCCGACGTGTCGCGCGACCCGGAGACGGGCCGCGCGACGGTGCTGTTCCGGCCGGGAGCGCCCGCGCCGGTCGGCTGAGCGCTCCCGCTCGTCAGCGCGTCTCGCGGACCGCCTCGGCGGCGCGCCACTCCTCCCAGCCGGCGTCGCCGGCCATGAAGCGCTCGATCTCGTCCTGGGAGGCCTCGAGCTTCGGGTCGTGCTTCAGGTACGCGCGCGTCTCGCGGGCGACGAGGCCGGAGAGCACGAGCAGGCCGATGAGGTTCGGCAGCGCCATGAGCCCGTTCATCACGTCGGAGAACGACCAGACGACGCTGAGCTCGGTCGTGCAGCCGACGAAGACGATGAGCGAGAAGACGACGCGGAACGGCAGCACGGCACGTCGGCCGAGCAGCTTCTCGATGCAGCGCTCGCCGTAGTACGACCAGCCGAGCACCGTCGAGAACGCGAACATGACGAGCGCGAGCGTGACGACCCAGTGCCCCCACTCGCCGGGCAGGCCGTGGGTGAACGCCTCGCCGGTCATGACCGACGGATCGATCTGGGCGCCCGCCTCGTCCGTGAACGTGTAGGCGCCGGTCGTGACGATCACGAGGCCCGTCATCGACACGACGATGATCGTGTCGATGAACGTCTGCGTCATCGACACGAGGCCCTGGCGCACCGGGTGGCTCGTCTGCGCGGCCGCCGCGGCGATCGCCGCCGACCCCATGCCGGACTCGTTCGAGAAGATGCCGCGCGCGACGCCGAACTGGATGGCGATGATGAGCACCGACCCCGCGAAGCCGCCCGCCGCCGCGCTGCCCGTGAAGGCGTCGCGGAAGATCGTCGCGAAGGCGGCGGGCACCTCGCCGATGTTGGCGATGAGGATGTAGATCGCGCCGAGCACGTAGAACACGATCATGATCGGCACGAAGCCCGCGGTCACGCGGCCGATCGACTTGATGCCGCCCACGAGCACCGCGAGCGCGATGATCGTCAGCACGACGCCGGTGACCCAGGTCGGGATCGAGAAGCTGCTCTCGAGGTTCGCCGCGACCGAGTTGCCCTGCGTCATGTTGCCGATGCCGAAGCTCGCGAAGATCGCGAAGATCGTGAACGCCAGTGCGAGCACCTTGCCGACCGGCCCGCGGATTCCCCGCTCGAGATACTGCTGCGGGCCGCCGTTGCGCTCGCCGGCCGCATCGGTCGTGCGGAAGCGCACGCCGAGGAACGCCTCGGTGTACTTCGACGCCATGCCCAGCAGGCCCGTGATCCACATCCAGAACAGGGCGCCGGGGCCGCCGATCGCGATGGCCGTCGCGACGCCGACGATGTTGCCCGTGCCGACCGTGGCGGCGAGCGCGGTCGTGAGCGCCTGGAACTGCGAGATGTCGCCTTCCGCGCCGGCGTCCTTGCGGCGCCAGAGGCCGAGGCGGAGGGCGGGGCCCAGGCGGAGGAACTGGATGCCGCCGAGCCGGATGGTGAGGTAGAGCCCGGTCCCGAGGAGGAGCGGGATGAGCAGCCACGGGCCCCAGATGATGGCGCCGAGCTGATCGAGGAACGCCTGGATCGTGTCGAGCATTCGTGTGCCTTCCTGCCATGCGCGCCTCGTCGCGCGCTCTCCGTCGGAGGCGCGGGTGGCGCTCCTCCGCGTGATTCTAGGAGGAGAGCGCTCCCGCCCAGGCGAGGAACGCCTGCTGCGTGTCGGCGCCGAAGGAGTGCGGGCGATCGGCCCACGCCGTGTGCAGAGCGTGCTCGGCGCCCGCTCGGCGGTAGTGCGCGCGCAGACGCGCCTCGGCGTCGAGCATGCCGCGCAGGGGGAAGAGCGCGTCGCGGCGGGCGAAGCCGACGAACAGCGGACGCGGTGCGCGTGCGGCCGCGATGTCGGGCCATTCGCCGACCCGCGCCATCCCCGGGTTCATGAGCATCCACGTGTGGCGCTGGATGTACCCGTCGAGCATCGCATCGAAGGTCGCCATCATCGCGACGACCGCCGTCGCGCGCACGACCCGTTCGTCGAGCGCGCCGGCCAGGGCCGCACGGGCGCCGCCGCCCGACAGTCCCACGAGGACGACGCCGCCGGGGCGCACGTCCGCCCGGGCCGCGAGCACGCGCGCGGCGATGAGGTCGTCGCGCGCCACGAGGCCGCCCCACGACGTCCCGAGGACGCCCAGGATCTTGGCGACCGCGTCCTCGTTCGGGCTCGCGTGCAGGTCGTAGCGCTCCGCATCGTCGAGCGCGCCGCCCCGCGCGGCGATCGCGTCGGCGGCTGCCCGCAGGGTGCGCTCGGGCATGTCCTCCCGGCGCATCCGGCGGCTGCCCCAGCCGAACGCGTCGTGCGCGAGCACGGCGAAGCCGGCGCGGGCGAACGCGTTGGCCACGGCGACGCCGTCGTACGCCTCGGCGCGGAACGCCGCCACCCGCGGCTCGTCCACGGGGCCGTCGGCGATCTTCTCCTTCCCGTGGAACTTCATCCCGCCGTGGCAGTGCAGCGCCACGATGCCCGGGAGCGGCGCGCGCTCGCCGGCCGGGCGCAGGAGCCAGGCGCGGGTGTCGGGTCCGAACCCCGTGCTCCAGCGCAGGGCCAGGCCGTCGACGCCGTCGCGCGTCCAGGTGCCCTCCTCGACGACGGGGGTCGTGTCGGGCACGGGCGGCACGCCGAGCGCCGCCGCGAGGCGGGCGGGGACGGCGCCGAGATCCACCTCCTCGGGCCGCGCGGTGAAGGGCTGGCCGAGGAGCGCATCGAGCCCCTCGAGCCCCCGGAGATCGCGGCGGGTCATGTTCGTCCTTCCCCTGGCGTCGTGCAGCACCCTACGATGGATTGAGAGTAACCGGTTTCTCAGACGGGATCCCATGACAGAGCCGACCAGTGCCGCGCGGTACCGCAACCCGATCATCGACGCCGACGTCCCCGACCCCGATGCCATCCGCGTCGGCGACGTCTACTACCTCGTCGCCTCGAGCTTCAACCGCGCGCCGGGGCTGCCCGTGCTCGCCTCGACCGACCTCGTCAACTGGGAGATCGTCTCGCACGCGGTCGCCGGGAACACCCCGCAGGCCTGGTTCGCGCAGCCGCGGCATGGCGCCGGCGTCTGGGCGCCGTCCATCCGCCATCACGACGGCCTCTTCCACATCGTCTACCCGGACCCGGATCAGGGCGTCTTCGTGGTGAGCGCCGCCGACGCGCGCGGGCCCTGGAGCGCGCCGCGGCTGCTCCTGCCCGCGCTCGGCGTGATCGACCCGTGCCCCCTGTGGGACGACGACGGCGCGACGTACCTCGTGCACGGGTGGGCGCGCAGCCGCGCGGGCCGCAAGAACGTCCTCAGCATCGTGCCGGTCGACGCGGCCCTCACGGCCGTCGTCGGCCCGTCGCGCGACGTCATCGACGGCGACGCGATCGACGGATGCGTCACGCTCGAGGGTCCGAAGCTCTACAAGCGCGACGGGTGGTACTGGATCCTCGCCCCCGCGGGCGGCGTCGCGACCGGATGGCAGTACGCGTTCCGCGCGCGCGACCCGTACGGGCCGTACGAGGAGCGCGTCGTGCTCGCGCAGGGCGACACCCCCGTGAACGGGCCGCATCAGGGCGCGTGGGTCGAGACGGCCGATGGCGCGCACTGGTTCCTCCACTTCCAGGACCGCGGGGTCTTCGGCCGCGTCCTGCATCTCCAGCCGATGCACTGGGGCGACGACGGATGGCCCGTGCTCGGCGACCAGGGGCGCCCGGTCCTCGAGCATGCGTCGCCCCACGGGGCGCCCCAGGGCCCGCGCACGCTCGCGCGCGGCGACGGCTTCCCCGACGGGCTCCCCGGCGGGCAGTGGGCGTGGCAGGCGAATCCCGACGACGGATGGCTGCTCCCGGAACCGGGATGCCTGCGGATCGTCGCGGGGGTGGACGCGGGGAACCTGCGCACGCTGCCGCGCGTGATCGGGCAGCCGCTGCCGGGCATCCCGTCCACGACGGCGGTCTCCCTCTCGCTCGACGGCCCGGCCGGCACGCGCGCGGGCGCCGGCGTGCTCGGCCTCGACTACCTCTGGGCCGGGCTCCGCCGCACGGCCGAGGGCGATCGGCTCGTCGTCGCGACGCGGCATCGCGACGAGCCGGGGGAGACCGTGCGGCATGACGAGGCGGCGCCCGCGGGCTTCGTGCGGCTCGCGCTGTCGTGCGACGCCGACGGCGAGGTCGCGGTCGCGGTGCGCGAGCCCGGCGGTGACCGCGCGCTCCCCGTGCGCTTCCGCGCGGCGGAGGGGCAGTGGATCGGCGCCGAGTACGTGCTGTTCGCGGCGACCGGGGCGGCCCAGCACGCCACGGCGCGCTTCGCAGACGTCGAGATCGACGTGCGAGACGGGAGAAGATGAGCCATGGCGACGAAGCGCACCCGACGGCACCCCGTCCGGCAGACGACGATCTCCGACATCGCGGAGCTCGCGGGGGTCTCCAAGGCCACCGTGTCCCGCGTGATGAACGGCGTCCCCACGGTCGCCGAGGACATCGCCGAGCGCGTCCGCGCGGCGATCGACGAGCTCGGATACACGCCCAGCCAGACCGCGCGGTCGCTCTCGCTCGGGGTCAGCCGCACGATCGGCGTGCTCGTGCCCGACCTGTCGAACCCCATGTTCCACCAGGTCCTCCACGGGGTGCACCGTGCGGCCGCGGCCGACGGGTACCGCGTGCTCGTCGCCGACACCCTCGAGGACGAGGCCGGCGAGGCCGCATCGGCCATCGACATCCGCAACCGCACCGACGCCGTCGTCCTCATCGCGCCGCGCATGACACGACCCGAGCTGCTCGACCTGCTCCCGCGCGTGCAGCCGGTCGCGGTCGTCAACCGCACGACGGGCCGCAACGCGGCAGTCGCGCAGGTGGACTACGCGACCGGGATCCAGACCCTCGCGCAGCACCTCGTCGACCTCGGGCACGAGCGGATCGCGTTCCTCTCCGGCCCCGAGGCGTCGCGATCGAACCACGAGCGCCTGCGCGGGCTCATCGCCTTCCGCGAGACGCACCCCGACATCGAGATCCGGGAGCTCGCGTGCGGGTCGGGCTTCGAGGACGGCTATCGCGCGTGGGACGCGGTGCGCGGCAGCGGCGCGACCGCCGTGCTCGCCTTCAACGACATCGTCGCCCTCGGTCTCCTCGGCCGTCTCGACGAGGAGGGGGTGCGCGTGCCGGACGACCTCTCCGTGACGGGCTTCGACGACATCCCCTTCTCGCGGTACTCCGCGCCGCCGCTCACGACGATGACGGTCGACCTGCCCGGGGTGGGGGCGGCCGTGTGGCGCGAGCTGCACGACGAGATCGGCGGCGGCCTGCGCCGCGACCCCGTCGTGTTCACGCCGGCTCTGACCGTGCGCGCGAGCACGGGGCCCCGGCCATGATCGCGCTGCACGCGGGCGATGCGGCGGTCGCGCGGTACCGGGAGGGGCTCGACGTCGCTCCGCGCCTGTCGCCGCGCCCGTATCTCGAGGCCGTCACGCTCGGCGGCGAGGCCGTGACCGCGGTCGGGCCGGCCGATCACCTCCACCACCTGGGGGTGAGCCTCGCGATCCCCGACGTCTCGCGCGCCTCGTTCTGGGGCGGTCGCACGTTCGTCGCCGGGCGGGGCTCGACGATGCTCGACAACCACGGCGTCCAGCGCGTGCTCGCGCGGGACGCCGACGGCGACGGCGTCGAGGAGGAGCTCGCGTGGGCGGGCCCGGATGGCGCGGTGCTGCTCTCCGAGCGGCGCGCGCTGCGCGTCGCCCCCGACCGCGACGGATGGCGGATGTCGTGGCGCTCGACCCTGACCGCCAGCGCCGGCGGAGCCGAGTTCGGCAGCCCGCACACGAACGGACGCGACGGCGCGTTCTACGGCGGGATCTTCTGGCGCACGCCCTTCGCCCGCGCGCTCGCCGTGTGCGCCGACGGCGAGGGCACGGACATCGCACACGGCTCCCGTTCGCCGTGGCTCGCGATCGTGGGCGAGCGCGCGACCGTCGTCGCCGCGACGGACAGCGGGCTGCCGTGGTTCGTCCGCACCGGCGGGTACGTGGGATTCGGGCCGGCCGTCGCGACCGTGCGACGGCGCGTGCTCGCGCCATCCGAGACGCTCGAGCTCGACCTCTCCGCGGTCGTCCTCGACGGGCCGGTCGCCGCCGACGACGCGGCGCGCATCGCGGAGCGGATCCGCACGGAGGTGAGGGCATGACCGTCGAGACGCCGCGCATCGGGATCGTCGGAATCCACGGCCACGGGGCATCGCACGTCCGCCGCGCGCTCGCGCTCGAGGAGCGCGGCGTCGCGCGCCTCGTCGCGGTCGCCGACCCGACGCCGCCCGCGCCGGGCGCGCTGCCCGCGCACGTCGTCCACGACGACGATGCGGAGGGCATGCTCGCGCGGGGCATCGTCGACGTCGCGATCATCTCGACGCCCATCCACACCCACGCCGCGATCGCGGCGGCCGCGCTCGATGCCGGGTGCGACGTGCTGCTCGAGAAGCCGCCGACCGCGACCCTCGACGAGTTCCACGCGCTCGAGGCCCACGCCGCGGCGCGGGGCGCGCGGGCGCAGGTCGGGTTCCAGAGCCTCGGGTCGGAAGCCGTGCCGTACGTGCGCGGCCTGGTCGCCGACGGCGCGATCGGCGAGGTGCTGCGCTACGGCGCGACGGGCGCGTGGGTGCGCGACGACCGCTACTACGCGCGGGCGGCGTGGGCGGGGCGGCGCCGCATGGGCGGCGTGGTCGTCGCCGACGGAGCGCTCACCAACCCGCTCGCGCACGCATCGGCGACGGCGCTCGCTCTCGCCGGCATGCAGCGCGCCGACGACGTCGACGGCATCGCGCTCGACCTCTTCCACGCGAACGACATCGAGGCCGACGACACCTCGGTCGCGCGGTTCGCCCTGCGCGACGGGCGGACGCTCACGACGGCCGTCACGCTGTGCGCCGCGCAGCGGGAGGAGCCCTGGGTGGAGGTCGTGGGAGCGCACGGCACGGTGCGCCTGTACTACACGCTCGACGTCGTGCAGCTCGTGCGCGGCGCCGGACATCCGCCCGTCACGCGCGCGTTCGGCCGCGCGCCGCTCCTCGAGAACCTGCTCGACGCCCGCGCGGGCCGCGCGCCGCTCGCCGTGCCCCTCGCGGAGACCGGCGCGTTCATGCGCCTCGTCGACGCCGTGATGGCCGCTCCCGAGCCGCGCGCGATCCCCGCCGAGCACTGGACCGAGGCCGTCGACGACGCCGGCCGTCATCGCGTCGTCCGGGGCGTGGAGGCCGCGCTGCACGACGCCCTGCGCACGCAGCGGACGTTCACCGAGCTCGGCGCGCCCTTCATTTGTTGACAGCCCCGCTATATGGCACGATGGCTCCTGAATGGAGAGGAGACGCCATGACCTCGACGCTGCGGGTGGCACTCATCGGACACGCCTTCATGGGCCGTGCACACGCTCACGCCTGGAGGACCGCACCGCGGTTCTTCGACCTCCCGGCCCGACCCGAGCTGGCCGTCGTCGTCGGCCGCTCTGCCGAGCGCGCGGAGAGCGCCGCGCACGAGCTCGGAGCCGCGGAGTGGTCGGACGACTGGCGCGCCGTCATCGCGCGCGATGACATCGACATCGTCGACGTCTGCGCGCCGGGCGACGTGCACGCCGAGGTGTCGATCGCGGCGCTCGCCGCAGGCAAGCACGTGCTGTGCGAGAAGCCGCTGGCCCGCACGCTGCCGGAGGCCGAGCGGATGGCCGAGGCCGCGCGCAGCGCGCCCGCGGGCACGCGCGCGATGTGCGGCTTCAGCTACCGCCGCACGCCCGCGCTCGCCTACGCGAAGCGCCTCGTCGCGGACGGCCGCCTCGGCACCATCCGCCACGTGCGCGCGCAGTACCTCCAGGACTGGCTGACCGACGCCGACGCGCCCCTCACGTGGCGCCTCGACAAGGAGATCGCGGGGTCCGGAACGCTGGGCGACATCGGAGCGCACATCATCGACATCGCGCAGTGGCTCCTCGACGAGCCGCTCGAGGCGGTCTCCGCGCAGCTGCGCACGTTCGTCGCCGAGCGCCCGGTGCTCTCGGAGCAGCGCGGTCTCGGCGGACGCGCGGCGGCCGACGCCGAGCGCGGCCCGGTGACGGTCGACGACGCCGTCGCGTTCACCGCGTCGTTCGCGAGCGGAGCCCTCGGCGTGTTCGAGGCCACGCGCTTCGCGCTCGGGCACCGCAACGCGAACCGCATCGAGATCAATGGCGACCGCGGATCGATCGCCTTCGACTTCGAGCGGATGAACGAGCTCGAGTTCTACGACGCGGCCGACGCCGACGGCGAGCAGGGCTTCCGCCGCATCCTCGTGACCGAGCCGACCCATCCGTACGTCGACGCGTGGTGGCCCGCCGGCCACGGCCTCGGCTACGAGCACCTCTTCACGCACCAGGTCGTCGACCTCGTCACCGCCATCGCCGAGGAGCGCGACCCGTCGCCGAGCTTCGACGAGGCGCTCAGCGTGCAGCGCGTCCTCGACGCGGTCGAGCGCAGCGCAGCGGCCGACGCGGTCCTCACGCAGGTCGGGGGAGGCGCGTGACCCGGGCACTCGTCGTCCGCGGCGGATGGGACGGGCACAAGCCCGTCGAGTCGACGGACCTCTTCCTCCCCTTCCTCGAGGAGCGCGGCTACGACGTCCGCGTCGAGGAGTCGACCGCGGTCTACGCCGACGCCGACGCGATGGCGCAGACCGACCTCATCCTGCAGAGCGTCACGATGTCGACGATCGAGCCCGAGGAGCTCAAGGGGCTCATCGTCGCGGTGCGCGCGGGCACGGGCCTCGCCGGATGGCACGGCGGGATCGCGGACTCGTTCCGCAACAGCTCCGACTACCTGCAGCTCGTCGGCGGCCAGTTCGCGACCCACCCGAGCAAGGAGCCGAGTGAGGTCGTCGGCGACGCGAGCGACAACTACCTGCCGTACACGGTCGAGATCACCGAGCTCGGCCGCACGCACCCGATCACCGCCGGCATCGACGACTTCGCGCTCGAGACCGAGCAGTACTGGGTGCTGCACGACGACCTGAACGACGTGCTCGCGACCACGACGCACCCCGTGCGCCCGTGGCATCCGTGGCACCGGCCGATCACGTCGCCCGCGGTCTGGACGCGGCAGTGGGGCGAGGGGCGGATCTTCGTCGCCACGCCCGGCCACAGCCCGGACGTCCTGCAGGACGAGAACGTCCGCACGATCATCGAGAGGGGCCTGGTGTGGGCGACGCGCACGGCGTAGGCATCGTCGGACTCGGCAACATCTCGCGGCAGTACCTCGACGCGCTCGCGGGCCATCCCGAGATCCGCATCGTCGCGGTCGCCGACCTGTCGGAGGAGCGCGCGGCCGCGGTCGCCGCGGAGACCGGCGCGGAGGCGGTTCCGGCTGCCGAGCTCGTGCGGCACCCCGCGGTGCAGACGGTTCTCAACCTGACGATCCCGGCCGCGCACGCCGAGATCGCGCACGCCGCGATCGAGGCCGGCCGCGCCGTGTACGGCGAGAAGCCGCTCGCGGTCTCGGTCGACGAGGGGCGGGGGATCGTCGAGGCCGGCGCGCGCTCCGGCGTCGCGGTCGGCTCCGCACCCGACACGGTGCTCGGCACGGGCGTGCAGACGGCCCGCCGCGCGGTCGACGACGGCCTCATCGGGCGACCCGTCGCGGCGTCGGCGACGATGATCACGGCCGGCCACGAGCGCTGGCACCCGAACCCCGACTTCTACTACCAGCCGGGCGGCGGCCCGATGCTCGACATGGGCCCCTACTACGTCTCGGCGCTCGTGACGCTGCTGGGGCCGGTCGTCGCGGTGAGCGGTGCGGCATCGCGCCTCCGCTCCGAGCGCGTGATCGGATCCGGTCCGCGCGCGGGCGAGACCATCCCGGTCGACGTCGACACGCACGTGACGGGCATCCTCGAGCACGCGAACGGCGCGATCTCGACGATCGTGACGAGCTTCGACGGCACGACGACGACCGCGTCGCCGATCGAGGTGCACGGCACCGACGGCACGCTCCTCGTGCCCGACCCCAACCGGTTCGACGGCGACGTCGTGCTGCACCGGCCGGGCGCCGAGCCCGAGACGCTCGCCGTCTCGGGCGGCTACGACGGGGCAGGACGCGGCGTCGGCCTCGTCGACTTCGTGCGGACCGCGCCCGGGGTCGAGCCGCGCGCGGGCGGCGCGATGGCGCTCCACGTGCTCGACATCATGACCGGCATCCTGCGCGCGGCCGAGCAGGGCGGGCGCGTCGAGCTCACCACGACGACCGCGCGCCCCGAGGCCGTTCCCTTCACCGCGCGGGAGCACTGGCACAGCTGATCCGCAGGGTCAAGCTCCCGGGACTCGCGCGCGGCGTCCGGCAGGATGGTGACGACGCGTTCGCGACGACAGGGGGAGCACGATGTTCAGACGACGCACGCCTCAGGCGCCGGCGCCCGCGCCGGTCGTGACCGACGGCCGCACGCCGCGCCGGCTGTGGTCCGACGGGTTCGGCACGCTCGCGACGCGCGCGGTGCAGATCATCGCGGTGGTCATCCTCGCCGCGGGGCTCGTCTACGCGTCGCAGACGCTGTCGGTCGTCGTCATCCCCGTGCTCCTCGCGCTGATCTTCGCGTGCGCGTTCGAGCCCCTCATGGGGTGGCTGCGGCCGCGGCTCGGGCCGTCGTTCTCGACGGCGATCGTGCTCCTCGCGATCGTGCTCATCATCGGCGGACTCGGATGGGCGATGGTCTCGGCCGTGCGCAGCCAGTGGAGCGAGCTGTACGCGCAGGCGCAGGAGGGCTTCCTCCAGGTGGTCGCGTGGGTCAACACGCTGCCGTTCGCGCCCGACCAGGCGCAGATCGACGAGTGGATCGCGTCGGTGACCGACTTCTTCACGAGCGCGCAGTTCGGCTCTGGCGCGGTCGCCGGGGTCGGCGCCGTCGCGAACTTCGTGACGGGCTTCGTGCTCATGGTCGTCGTGCTGTTCTTCTTCCTCAAGGACGGCCCGCAGATCTGGTCCTTCCTCACGCGGCCGTTCGAGGGCGACTGGTACGCGCGCGTGCAGCGCGCGGGAGCCAAGTCGGTGGACACGTTCGGCGCCTACGTGCGCGGAACGGCGGCCGTCGCCGCGGTGGACGCGATCGGCATCGGAATCGGGCTCTTCGTGCTCGGCGTGCCGCTCGCCTTCCCGCTGACGATCCTCGTGTTCCTCCTCGCGTTCATCCCCATCGTCGGCGCGACCGTCGCGGGCATCCTCGCCTCGCTCGTGGCGCTCGTGGCGAACGGCCCCATCGTCGCGATCATCGTCATCGCGATCGTCGTCGTCGTGAACCAGCTCGAGGGCAACCTGCTGCAGCCCATCCTCATGGGGCGCGCGCTCAAGCTGCACTCGCTCGTCGTCCTGATCGCACTGGCCATCGGAACCGTGCTGGGCGGCATCCTCGGCGCGATCCTCGCCGCGCCGTTCGCCGCGGTCGTGTGGGGCATCGTGCAGGTCTGGGACGGGCCGGCCACGCCCGCGCGCTGGGCCCGGCGGAAGGACCGGACGGTCGGCGCGCGGGCGTGAGCGCGCTCAGCGCGCCGTCGCGGCGTCGATGAGCACCTCGGCCGCAGCGCGCGCCTGAGCCGCGACCTGCGGGTCGCCCGAGATCGCGGCCGTGCTCTGCGCGCCCTCCGCGAGGATCGAGAGCTGCGCCGCGAGGGCGGCGGGGGCTCCCGACGCCGCCACGAGCGCCGCCATGTGCTGCTGGAACGACGCCTTGTGCTCGCGGACGATGCGGGCGACCTCGGGATGCGTTCCGCCGAGCTCGCCGAAGGCGTTGATGAACGCGCAGCCCCGGAAGTCCCCCGTGCAGAACCAGTCCTCGAGATAGCGGTAGACCGCGAGCAGGCGCTCGCGCGGATCGTCGCCGGCGGCGGCGATCGCCCCGTCGAGCGCCGACTCCCACTGGCGATGCCGACGGTCGAGCACGGCCGCGACGATGTCGTTCTTGGCCGGGAAGAGCGCGTACAGGCGCCGCAGCGACACGCCGGCCGCCGAGCGCAGCTCGTCCATGCCGACAGCCGCGTATCCCTTGCGGTAGTAGAGCTCCTCGGCCGCGGCGAGGATGCGCTCGCGTGCTTCTTCCTCGGTCATGCGCCCAGTCTACTTGACACGAGAACGATCGTTCTCTAGCGTGGACCTCACCAGCGAGAACGACCGTTCTCGGGGATCGAGAGGAAGAGATCATGGGCTACATCACCGTCGGCGACGAGAACAGCACCCCGGTCGAGCTGTACTACGAGGACCACGGGTCCGGGCAGCCGGTCGTGCTCATCCACGGCTACCCCCTGAACGGGCACAGCTGGGAGCGGCAGACGCGCGAGCTGCTCGCGCAGGGCTATCGCGTCATCACCTACGACCGCCGAGGGTTCGGCCAGTCGTCGAAGGTCGGGGCGGGCTACGACTACGACACCTTCGCCGCCGACCTGAACGCGGTGCTCGAGACGCTCGACCTGCGCGACGTCGTGCTCGTGGGCTTCTCGATGGGCACGGGCGAGCTCGCGCGCTACGTGACCCGCTACGGGCACGAGCGCGTCGCGAAGCTCGCGTTCCTCGCGTCGCTCGAGCCGTTCCTCGTCGCCCGCGACGACAACCCCGAGGGCGTTCCGCAGGACGTGTTCGACGGGATCGCGGCCGCCGCGAAGGGCGACCGCTTCGCGTGGTTCACGCAGTTCTACCGAGACTTCTACAACCTCGACGAGAACCTCGGATCCCGGATCAGCCAGGAGGCCGTGACCGCCAGCTGGAACGTCGCGATCGGCAGCGCTCCGGTCGCGGCCTACGCAGTCGTGCCCGCGTGGATCGAGGACTTCCGCGGCGACGTCGAGGCGGTCCGCGCCGCTGGCAAGCCGACGCTCATCCTGCACGGCACGAAGGATCAGATCCTCCCGATCGACGCGACCGCCCGCCGGTTCCACGAGGCCGTCCCCGAGGCGGACTACGTCGAGGTCGAGGGCGCTCCGCACGGCCTGCTCTGGACGCACGCAGAGGAGGTCAACGCGGCGCTCAAGGACTTCCTCGCGAAGTAGCCCGCACGCGACGACGCCCCGCCCCGATCGGGGCGGGCCGTCGTCGCGTGCGGTGTCGTCGTCTCGCGCGGTGCCTCAGCCGCCGAGGGCCGCGGTCACGACCGCGCGCGCCTCCTCCTGCACCTGGCGGAGGTGCTCCTCGCCCTTGAGCGACTCGGCGTAGAGCTTGTAGACGTCCTCGGTGCCCGACGGGCGGGCGGCGAACCACGCGTGCTCCGTCTGCACCTTGAGGCCGCCGATCGCCGCGTCGTTGCCGGGAGCGTGCGAGAGCTTGGCCGTGATCGGCTCGCCCGCGAGCTCGGACACCGAGACGTCGTCGGGGGAGAGCGCCTTGAGGGCGGACTTCTGCTCGGGGGTGGCCGGGGCGTCGACGCGCTGGTAGGCCGACGAGCCGTACTCGGCCTCGAGTTCCGCGTAGCGCTGCGAGGGCGTCTTGCCCGTGACGGCGAGGATCTCGGCCGCGAGCAGGCACAGGAGGATGCCGTCCTTGTCGGTCGTCCAGACCGAGCCGTCCATGCGGAGGAACGACGCGCCCGCCGACTCCTCGCCGCCGAACGCGACCGAGCCGTCGAGGAGGCCCGGGACGAACCACTTGAAGCCGACGGGCACCTCGAGCAGGCGACGCCCGAGCGCCGCGGTCACCTTGTCGATCATCATCGACGAGACGAGCGTCTTGCCGACGGCCGCGTCCGGCGACCATCCGGGACGATGCGAGAACAGGTAGTCGATCGCGACGGCGAGGTAGTGGTTGGGGTTCATGAGCCCCCCGTCGGGCGTGACGATGCCGTGCCGATCGGCATCGGCGTCGTTGCCCGTGAGGATGTCGTACTCGTCGCGACGTGCGACGAGCGAGGCCATGGCCGACGGCGACGACGGATCCATCCGGATCTTCTCGTCCCAGTCGAGCGTCATGAACTTCCAGGTCGGGTCGACGTCGGGGTTCACGACGGTGAGGTCGAGGCCGTGCATCTCGGCGATGAGCGCCCAGTACTCGACGGACGCGCCGCCGAGCGGGTCCGCGCCGATGCGGACGCCTGCCTTGCGGATGGCCTCGACGTCGATGATCGTCGAGAGGTCGCGCACGTACGCCTCGCGGAAGTCGTACTGGCCGAGCGAGTCGAGGTCGATGTCGGCGTGCTTGACGCGCTTGACGGCGTCGAGGCCGCTCGCGATGAGCGCGTTCGCCCGGTCGGCGATCCAGCCGGTCGCATCGGTGTCGGCGGGGCCGCCGTGCGGCGGGTTGTACTTGAAGCCGCCGTCGGCCGGCGGGTTGTGGCTCGGCGTCACGACGATGCCGTCGGCGCGGCCCGGGTCGTCGGCGGCGCGGCCGCGGTTGTACGCGAGGATGGCGTGGCTGAGCGCGGGGGTCGGCACCCACGAGTCGCGCGTGTCGACGCGCACGTCGACGCCGTTCGCGACGAGCACCTCGATCGCGCTCCGCTCGGCGGGCAGCGACAGGCCGTGGGTGTCGCGCCCGAGGAAGAGCGGGCCGGCGATGCCCTGCTCATTGCGGTAGTCGACGATCGCCTGGGTCGTCGCGAGGATGTGGTTCTCGTTGAAGCTCGTCGAGAGGCTCGAGCCGCGATGACCGCTCGTGCCGAACGCGACCTGCTGCGCGGGGATCGAGGGATCGGGTGCGCGGTCGTAGTAGGCGGAGATCAGCTCATCGACGTCGATGAGGTCGGATGCTTCAGCGGGGAGTCCGGCACGGCTCGTCATAGGGCAAGTCTGCCCCGTCGAGGCCCTCCGTGCACAGTTCTTCGTCTCGGAGTCGTCGGAGAGCCGTCTAGGCTGATCGTCATGTCGACGGATGCCCGCGAACGCCGGACGTACAGCTATCTGGGGCCTGCCGGCACCTTCACCGAGGCCGCGCTCGCGCAGGTCCCCGAGGCACGCGGCCAGATCTGGCGCCCGGTGAGCAACGTCGGGCAGGCGCTCGCCGACGTCGTGTCGGGGCGCAGCGACGCCGCCATGATCGCGATCGAGAACTCGATCGAGGGCGGCGTCTCGAGCGCGCAGGACGCACTCGCGACCATCCCCGGGCTCCGGATCGTCGGCGAGTACCTCGTCCCCGTGCGCTTCTGGCTCGTCGCGCATCCCGGGGCGTCTCTCGACGACATCCGCGCGCAGAAGCCGGTCGGCGTCGCGGGCCATCCGGTCGCCTACGCGCAGTGCCTCGGATGGCTGGCCGAGAACATCCCTGATCACGAGCACGTCGTCGCGTCGAGCAATGTGGCGAGCGCCGTGGGGATGCTCGACGGCTCGCTGCCCGCGCAGGTCGCGATCGTCGCGCCGGGCGTCGCCGAGCACCACGACGTCGAGGTGCTCGCGAAGGACATCGGCGACAACCCCGAGGCCGTCACGCGCTTCGTGCTCGTCACGCGAACGGTCGCGCCGGCCGCGCCCACCGGAGCCGACAAGACGTCGCTCGTCGCCGAGCTGCCGAAGGACGAGCCAGGCGCTCTGCTCGAGCTGCTCGAGCAGTTCTCGACACGCGGGATCAACCTGAGCCTGCTCGAGTCGCGCCCGATCGGCGACGCCCTCGGGCGGTACCGCTTCGTCATCGACGCCGACGGGCACGTCTTCGACGAGCGGATGGCCGACGCGCTCATGGGCCTGCGGCGCTTCAGCCCGAACGTGGTGTTCCTCGGCTCGTACCCGCGCGCCGATCGCCAGGTCGTCCACTACCCACAGCGCTATGGGGACGAGGCGTTCGTCGAGGCGCGGGACTGGCTCCGCGGCCTCCTCGCCGGCGAGCCCGAGGCGTAGCCTCCCGTTCTCGGCCGTCCGGGTCGTTCGGGGCGTTCGGGCCGTTGGGGCTGTTGGGGTCGTTCGGGCTGGCCGTCCAGGTCGCGTTTTGCGGCCTTCCGGGGGCTTCGGGGGACGGTTTGTGCGACCCGGGCGGATGGCCGGTTGGGGCTAGGTGTCTGGGTCGCAGTTTGCGGCCTTCCGGGGCCTCCGGAGGACGGTTTGTGCGACCTGGGCGGATGTGCGATCGTTCAGGTCGCAGTTCGCGGCCTTCCCGGGTCTCCGGAGGACGGCTTGTGCGACCTGGGCGGGTGGGCGATCGTTCAGGCCAGCGCGGCAGCGAGCAGCTCGACCGTCTCGAGGCGACCGGGCGCCGCGTCCAGCGGGTCGGCGTCGTACGACCCGGCGGCGGGCGAGATCATGATCTCGTCGACACCGTGCTGAGCCGCGAACGCGCGCAGCTCGGCGGCCACGGTGTCGGGCGTGCCGACGAACCAGCGCGAGCGTGACTGCTGGATGAACGACTCCTCGAGCGCATCGGATGGCGCCGCGAGCGCCTCGTCGATCGTCTCGATCGGGCGCATGGGCTTGTTCGTGCGGAGGCGTGCGAACTGGCGCAGCTGGGGGAGTGCGCGCCGCTCGGCCTCCTCCGGCGTCTCGGCGACGACGACGTTGGCCGTGACGAACGACTTCGGTGCGTCCAGCCATGCGCTCGACTTGAACTGGCTGCGGTAGAGGGCCATCGCGCGCTCGAGTCCGTCGCCCGCGAAGTGGTTGGCGAAGACGTAGGGCAGCCCGAAGCTCGCGGCCAGCTGCGCGGAGTAGTCGCTCGAGCCGAGCAGCCACACCTCCGGTGCACCGGTCGCGGCCGGTGTCGCGTGCACGGCGTACTCGCCGCCCGAGGTGAAGCGCACGGTCGCGCCCTCCGGGCTCATGATCGCGAGGATGTCGGTCACATGATCGGGGAACCGCTCCGCCTCGCTCGTCGTGCCCGAGCGGCGCAGGAGCTGCGTGATGACCGGGTCGCTGCCCGGTGCGCGGCCGAGGCCGAGGTCGATGCGCCCGGGAGCGAGCGCCTCGAGGGCCGCGAACTGCTCGGCGACGATGAGCGGCGCATGGTTCGGCAGCATGACGCCGCCCGACCCGATGCGGATGCGCGCAGTGCGCGCGGCCGCCGCCGCGATGAGCACGGGCGGCGTGGTCGACGCGACCGCGGGCATGTTGTGGTGCTCCGCGAACCAGTACCGGCGGTAGCCGAGCTCATCGGCGCGCTGCGCCATCTGCAGGGAGGCGGCGATCGCCTGGGAGCTGGACTGCCCCGTGCGGACCGAGACGAGATCGAGGATGGACAGAGCGGGAGCGGGTGCGTCGGACATCGCTCGAAACAACCGCGCCGCGGGCGAGCGTATTCCTCTGCGCGCCGAGAGCCGCCGTGCTGCCCACGGCGCCGCGCACGCTGAGAGCGCTCACATGGAGCGCCTGCTAGCGTTGCGCCCGGTCGAGGAAACCGTCTGGGGCGGTCGACCGAGCCGGTATGGGTCTGGGGAGGGCCATACGTGGCGGTCCCTGCGATCCGCCGTCCTTCTCGGATTCTGCCTGCGCAGAAACAGTTCTGGGGAGGACTCATATGGGGAACAGCCCTGCCGGCGCGCCGCGTCGGCTCATCGCGGCCGGAGCCATCTCGGCTCTCGTGGCCTTCGGAGGGGCGGCTGTCGCCGCACCCGCCAACGCGGCCGTCGAGTACAACAACCCGTTCGAGGGGAGCGGTGCGTTCACGATCTACGCCCACCGCGACGCGTCTCTCGGGAACGGGGAGCTCGAAGGCTCGATCGCCGTCGGCGGCACGCTGTCGACGACCAGGGACAACTACCCCCTGATCCACCAGGCAGCGGGCCAGTCCACGTACACGGTGCCCATTATCGACGGCGAACCGGTGCGCTTGCTCGCGGGCTCGTACGTCGGCGGCGCGGGCCGAGGGGTAGCTGTCACCAACCGGGGGTCGGTCGACGGGACGCCCGAGAGCGAGGCGATTGCGAAGCTCGTCGATACGTCGAACCTCACCGCAGCGCCGCGCGGCAGCGACTGGACGCGCCTCACGACCGACAGCGGCGCCATCCTCGACCTCGAGAAGCTGCCCTACTCGTCGGTCGCGCTCGCCGCTGTCGAGACCGAGCAGGCATCCGTCGCCGCCTATCTCGACGTGCCCTCGTACGGCGCGGCCGCTGCTTGCATGGCCGACACGTATGAGACCGACCGCGTCAATCACGTCGACCCGAACGTGCAGGGTGGGATGGCGTACCCGACCGGCTTCGCCGTCGACCGTCCGAATGTCATCGATTACGAGGACATCGAAGGCCTCATCGTCAAGCGCGACGGTTTCGCGGGCTACGAGCCGACCGCGCAGGCACCCCTGGTCGTCCGCGTCGCGCCGAGCACGGCGACGATCGGCCCGATCAACATCGAGGGATGGAACGACCAGGCACGATCGTCGTACATCCTCATCGACGCGTCATCGGTCACGGGGCAGCTGATCATCGACGGACTCGAGTACGGAGCGGTCTTCGCCCCGAATGCGGACGTCACGTTCACGGGCAGTCGCACGCATAACGGGCAGTGGGTCACCGGATCGTTCACGTCGCAGGGCGGCGGCGAACTGCATCACTATCTTTTCCAGGGGCAGATCCCGTGCGAGTCGGGGCCCGGGACGGACGCCGATGCTGACACGACGGCGGCTGCGGATGTCGATGCTGATGCCGATGTCGATGCTGACGCGGATGTCGACGCTGACGCGGATGTCGATGCTGATGCCGATGCGGCAGATGCAGATGCGTCTTCGGGTGCGGACAATGACGCAGGCGCGACTGCGGATGCCGATGCCGCCGCGGGCTCGGATCTCGACGCGGATGCGGACGTGGAGGCCTCAGCGGACGCGGATGCGTCTTCGGGTGCGGACGTTGATGCAGACCTGACGGCGGATGCCGATGCCGCCGCGGGTGCGGATGTCGACGCTGGTGCGACAGCAGACGCAGATGCGTCTTCAGGTGCGGACGTTGACGCTGAAGGGGCGTCGGACGTCGAGGCGGATGCGACGGCGGATGCCGATGCCGCCGCGGGGGCGGACGCCGGTGCTTCCGCGACGTCGGATGTCGATGCTTCCGCGGCTGCGGATGTTGACGCTGAAGCGACGTCGGATGTCGATGCGACGTCGGAGGTCGACGCCGCGTCGGACGTCGACGCAACGGCGGACACGCAGGCTGAAGCCACTGCTGACACGGGTGCGGACACGGATGCCGGTGCGACCGCTGACGCGAACGCCACAGCGGACGCAGGCACCCATGCCGATGCGAACGCGAACGCGAACGCGGATGCGGGCAGCGACGGCGGCGCAAACGCCGGGACGAATGCGACGTCGGATGTCGATGCAACGGCGTCTGCGGACGCTGATGCGACGGCTGAGGCGGACGCCGACGCCGAGACAGGGGCGGGTGCGACCGCCGATGCGGCTGCGGCAACGGGAGCGAATGCGACCGTCGACACCGACGCAACGGCGGACGCGGGAACTCACACCGACGCGAATGCCGACGCGAACGTGAACGCGAACTCGGATGCGCACAGCGACGTTGGCGCAAACGCCGGGACGAATGCGACGTCGGATGTCGATGCGACGGCGTCTGCGGACGTTGATGCGACAGCCGACGCGAATACCGACGCGAACGCGGGCGCCGCCGTTGAGGCGGCGGCAGGCGCGACGGTCGACGCAGATGCGACAGCGGACAGCGGCGCGGGCGCGGGCACGGATGCCTTCGCGTCGGCCGCGGCCGATGCCGCAGCCGATTCGGGCGTCAGCGACTCCGACAGCGGTGCGCTCACCCCGACCGGAGCGGACATCGCTCCGAGCGCGGCGGCGCTCGCCGTCGCGCTGTTGCTCGGCGGCGCCGCGATCATCGCCCTGCGTCGTCGCACGAACAGGGTCTGACTCAGCAGGCCGGACGCTCGTTCAGGATGCCGCGCCCGCCTCGGGCGCGGCATCCTCTCGTTACCGCCCTACAGCCCCCAGTCGTCCGCGACGCGCGGGGCGATGTGGCGGACCCAGGGCGTCGACAGGTGGCTGTCGTCCTCGTAGACCGGGTACTCGTCGACGACGAGCGGGCAGCGTCCGTCGAGGCAGGCGTACCCGACGACGTCGATGTACTCGGCGCCGACGTCGGCAGCCTCCACGGCGGCCTTCGTCAACGCGTTGCTGTCGTACTCGAGACCGCCCGGCGCCGAGATGCACGAGGCCTGCGTGGCGCCGGGTGCGGTCAGGCACTCGGCAGGGCCGGGGCGCGTGGGCACGTCGCCGAGCACGCGGATGTCATCGGTCACGCCGGCGAGCTCGGCGACCGACGCCTCGACCGCGGCGGACCACTGGTCGCGCGCGCTCACCCCTCCACGGCCATCCTGCAGGAAGAGCATGCCGCGCGCGGTCGTGAAGATCGTGTCGGGTCGCAGCTCGGCGAGCTCCGCGCTCGTCCAGCTGCGGAAGGCGTCGCACTCCTCCTGTGTCATCGCCTTGGCGGCCTGGTAGACGGGGTAGTGCGCGCAGGCGAGCTTCGCGAACATCCGCACCTGATAGCCGCGCTCGCGGCCGATCTCGTCGAACGCCGGCAGCCACATCGCCGCGTGCGAGTCGCCGACGAGGGCGATGACGCGGTCGGCGCTCTCGTCGCCGAAGACGCACTCGGGGGCGCTCGTCTGGCCATCCGTCGCGAAGCATCCCTCACCGACCGCACCCCAGTTGTCCTTCGTGAGCGCCGAGCCGTCGATGGACGGAGGGATGGGCGCGCCCTCCTCGGCGAGGCGGAGCGCTGTCTCCAGCTCCCACGCCACGTCGGGGGTGCCGCCGAGCTGGGTGAAGCCGCTCGTCTCGCCGCTCTCGAACCACGCGGCCGCCGCGCGGTCCGCCGCCTGGTCGCGGTAGTCGGCCAGAGCCGTCGCCGCGAGCGCGCCGACGAGCACGACGGCGACGGAGGCGGGCCAGAGAGCGAGCGCGCGTCGCCCCTGCGAGATGAACGGGACGCGCCGGTGGTGGAACGGCACCTCGACGAGGTGGTAGCTGACGGCCGAGAGAGCCACGGCGACGCCCACCGCGAGCGCGCCCGACGCGAGAGGCGGCGTGTCGTCGGGAAGGATGGCCGGCACGAGCAGGATCGCGGGCCAGTGCCAGAGGTAGAGCGAGAACGACACATCGCCGATCCATCGCAGGGGGCGCAGCGACAGCAGGCGCCCGACGAGGCAGCGCGGACCCGAGGCGAGCAGCAGCACGGTGCCGATCGTCGGCACGAGGGCCTGCCATCCCGGGAACGCCGAGCCGGCGTCGAACGCGACCGCCGCGACGGCGATGAGGATGGCGCCGAGCAGGCTCGTGAGGGCGCGCCACGGTGCGCGGAGGGTGGCAGGCAGCACGCACGCGAGCAGCGCGCCCGCGGCGAGCTCGTACGCGCGAGCCGGGGTGTTGAAGTAGGCCGCCGCGGGGGAGGAGGCCGTGTAGAGGAGCGACCAGGCGAGCGAGCCCGCGAACACCGCGGCCGCCGCGATCGTGAACGCCCGCCGCGACAGACGCGTGAGGACGAGCATCGCGAGCAGCGGCCAGACGAGGTAGAACTGCTCCTCGACCGCGAGCGACCAGTAGTGCTGCAGGAGCGACGGCTCGCTCGAGGAGAAGTAGTCCGTGCCCTGCGCCGCGAGGTGCGCGTTCGCGAGGAACACCGCCGACCACCGCGCGTCTGACGTCGTCTGCTCGACCTGCGTCGTGGGCAGGAGCGCGGCCGCGGCCGCGAGCACCGCGAGGATGACGACGGTCGCCGCGGGGAGGATGCGCCGCGCGCGCCGCACATAGAAGTCGGCGATGCTGATCCGACCCGTGCGCTCGTGCTCGCGCAGGAGAAGGCCCGTGATGAGGTAGCCCGAGATCACGAAGAACACGTCGACGCCGATGAAGCCGCCGTCGAGGCGCGGCACGCCCGCGTGCGCGAGGACGACGAGCCCGACCGCGATCGCGCGGAGCCCCTGGATGTCGGTGCGCCAGGTGCCGCGCCGCGCGGGCTGGCCGGTCGCGGGCACGCGCGTGTCGGGGGCGGCTGTCGTCTGCATCGCGAGAGACCATACGACGTCGAGCCGAGGAAGTCCGGCAAGCGCGGGCCGGCTCTGCCCGGGGTGTTCGCACGCGGGGAGATAGCCTCGGGAGTATGGGCGTCGAGGTGTTCGTGATTCTCGTCTGTTCCGTCGCGGTCGCGGCTTTCGCCCGATGGCGAGGATGGCCGGCGCCGCTGGTCGTGACCGCGGTCGCGCTCGCGGCCTCGCTGCTGCCGTTCGTGCCGACGGTCGAGATCGACGGTCACCTGCTGCTCAACCTCACCCTGCCCCCGCTGCTCTACTCGGCCGCGCTCGAGGTGTCGTTCGTGAGCTTCAAGAGATCGCTTCCGCACATCCGCCGTCTCGGCGTCGGCCTCGTCGTCGTGACGGCTGCGGCCGTCGGTCTCGTGGCGTGGCTCATCATGCCCGAGCTCACGATCGCGGGCGCGCTGCTGCTCGGCGCGATCGTCGGGCCGCCCGACGCCGTGTCGGCGGCCGCGATCGCCAGGAAGCTCGGGCTGCCACGCCGCGTGATGACCGTGATGTCGGGTGAGAGCCTCATCAACGACGCGACGTCGCTCACGCTCGTGCGCGTCTTCGCGGCCATTGTCGCGGGAGCGACCGTGACGGTGTGGGATGGCGTCGTCGAGTTCGCGCTCGCGGTGGTCGTCGGCGTCGCGGTCGGCCTCGTGTTCGGCATCGTGCTGCACCAGCTGCGCCTGCGGATCAGCGACCCGGTCGTGACGGGGACCGTCGGCCTCCTCGTGCCGTTCGGCGCCTACGCGGTCGCCGAGCAGCTGCACGGATCGGGCGTCCTCGCGGTCGTCGCGATGGGGCTGTACGTCGGCTTCAACGCGCCGAAGACGCGGTATGTCACGCGGCAGCAGGATGGCCCGCTGTGGTCGTCGATGGACTTCCTCCTCGAGAGCTTCGTCTTCGCGTACATCGGCCTCCAGCTGCCCGACGTCGTGCGCGAGCTGGGCGGCGTCTCGGGCGTGCAGACGCTCGTGCTCGCGCTCGCCGTGCTCGTCGTTGTCCTGCTCGTGCGCCCGGTGTTCGTGTACGCGAGCTATGCGTGGGGTCAGATGTGGCAGCGGCTCCGCCTGCTGCGGTGGAAGCACGCGGCCGAGGAGTTCCGCGCGAACCCCGACAGCCCGCGGGCGCGGATGGTCCGCCGACAGCGCGAGCGCCTCGAGCGGCACGGTCGCCCCGTGACCGAGAAGACCATCCGCCAGCGGATCATCGAGCCCCCGATGTCGGTGCAGGAGCGGGCGGTCGTCTCGTGGGCCGGCATGCGCGGCGTCGTGACGCTCGCGATGGCGGCGGCCCTGCCCGACCTCACCGAGGGCGGGATGTCGCACGGGAACGTCGAGGTGCTCATCGTGTGCGCGTTCGTCGTCACGGTCGGGACGCTGCTGCTGCAGGGCCTCACGCTCGCGCCGCTGATCAAGGCGCTCGGCGTGAACGCCGACGCCGAGCGCGCAGCGGATGCCCGCCAGCTCGAGGCCATCCGCCGGCGCAGCGCCGAGGCCGGGCGCGAGTACCTGCGCGTCAAGCAGCAGGAGTGGGCGGAGCTGTACGGCGAGGACTCGATCGACAAGTTCAACAAGGTCGCCCGGTCGCTGCTGCGGGTCGAGAAGAACGCCGACAAGGCCGAGCGGGCGCTCGAGCGCGCGGAGGGGGCGCCGCCGATCCTCAAGCGCCCCAGCTACGAGAGCGTGCGCGACCTGTCGAAGGGGTGGCTCGAGGTGCGCCGCCAGGTGCTGCTCGAGGAGCGCGATCGCGGCAACCTCAGCGAGGAGGTCATGCGCGAGCTGATCACCGCCATGGACGCCGAGGAGCTCGCGCTCGACACCCGCGGGAACCTGCGGCCGCCGACCCGCTGAGGCGCGACCATCCGAGGACGACGAAGGCGGCCATCCGATCGGATGGCCGCCTTCGTGCGGAGATCAGGCGCGCGGGATGAGGGTGCCGCCGTTCGCGACGTAGCTCACGCAGGCGCCCGTGTTCCGGAACGACGAGCCGTCAGCGCGTGTGACGTCGGCATATCCGCCGTGCTGACAGGTCTTCGCCGACAGCGACTGCCCGCTGGGCACGGTCACCGTGGTCGAGCGCGTCACGCCGTTCACGGTGACCTCGACGGTCGCTACGCCGGGTGAGACGGCGGTGAGCTCGCCGGTCGCGGGATTGAGGCGCACGACCTCGGCCTTGCGCTCGGGCGTCGATCCGTCGTCCACCACGACCCCGTCGCCGCCCCACGTCGCGCTCATAGGCCATCCGACCGGCACCTCGCGCTCGCCGTCCTGATGCACGACGGCGCCCACCTCGGCGGTTGCGCCGACCGGCAGAGTCTCCGGGACGCCGTTCAGGACGAGGTCGTCGACACGCGGGCGTACCTCGGCTTGCAGCCAGGCCGTCCGGTCCACCACGGGCTCCGGGGTCGCACCGACGGCGCCCTTCCCCGGGTCGAAGCCGAGCATGCTCCAGCCCGTGAAGCCGCCCAGCGCAGTGTCGCCCGAGGGGCTCTTTCCGGAGTTCCCATTGGTCAGATAGCTCACACCCTCCCCGCCGCGAGCGGAGAAGCTGCCGACGTGGCCGTTGACGACGGCGATCGACTTCCCGCTCTCCGCGCGGAACTCTGCGAACGTCTTCTCGAGCTCGCGCGCCTCGACGCGATCGGAGAGCTGACTGTGGTCGCCCACCAGGTGGTCCTGCGTCGGGTGGTGGAAGAAGACCGCGACCCCCGTGATGGAGCGGTCCTCCGCAGCTCCCGCCAGGGCGTCCTCGAGGAATCGCAGCTGTGCAGCCCCGGCGCCCCGGCTGCCGATGGTGCCGTCCGCGGAGTTCAGCGTGATGATGCGCGTGCCCGCGAGATCCTGGACCGTCCGGGTGTCGCCGAACTCCTCCTCGAAGTTGCGGATGTCGCCGCCCATGATCTCGTGGTTGCCGGGCGCGTAGACCCAGGGGATGGCATCGCCCACCTCCTCGTCGAGGATGCGGCGGGCGAGATCGAAGTCGGCGGGGCTCGCCTCGTCGACGAAGTCGCCGTCGATCACCAGCAGGTCGGGCCGCGCGGCCACGATCTCGCTGAGCGTGCGTCGAGCAGCGTCGACGAGGTCGCTCTCCGGACTGCGCGCCACGAACTGGGAGTCGCTCATGACGGCGATCCGCATCGGTCGCTCGTCAACCGTGCCCTGCGTGCGGATCAGGGGATCGAAGACGGGGGCCTGCGCGGGCTGCGCGACCTCTGGGGCCGAGATGACGCCGAGATCGGAGATTTGGATGGAGCCGTGATAGCTCGCAGTGGACCGCGTCTCCATGATCCGCACGCGCTCGAGAGTCAACGGGAACGCGGTGCCCGCTGGCACGGTGAACTCGACCTCGCGCCATCCCTCCCACGTGATCGGCGGACCGTCGAGGTTGGTGCTGGCGGTCGCCCCCGCCGACCGCACCTGCAGTCGCGGCCAGGCGCCCGATCCGTCCCCGTCGATCCACAGCGTGACCGACTTCGGCTGGCCCGGGAGCTCGACCGGCTGCGGCGCGATCGCGTAGAAGCCTCGTGTTCCCGTGCTCGACGTGAAGTCGTAGTCGAGACGCAGCGCGTCCTGCCCCTCGGGGCCGGATCCGGGCGCCGGCGCGAGGGTGCCGGTGGCGCGGGCCACGCCGGAGGTCCAGGCGTCGCCGTCAGCGAAATCGAGGACGCGCTCCTTCGCGAGCCCGACCGTCACGGCTGCTTCGAAAGGGCGGCCGGCGACGTCGAAGCGCACCGTCGCGGAGCCGGACTCGACGAGCGGGGTGATCCGGAAGGAATCGGTCCCGACCGGCTCCACCGCGACCTCCGCGCCCGCGTCGACTCGGACATCCGAGACCTCGATCGGCGCGCTGTTGCCGTCGCCGTCGAACCCCGTCAGGTGGATCGTCGCGGTCTCGGTCGCATCGAGGAAGGAGATCACGCTCTGCGACCCGCTGACGTGGTCGAGCTCGCCGAGCACACGCAGGTCTGCAGTGCCCGTCAGACCCTGCTCCGCGGCGAAGGAGACCCGGTGGACTCCGGATGCCGTTCCGGTGAGGACGGCGGAAGCGCCGTCGGTCTCACGCACCTCCAGACCCCTCTCGGCCGAGAAGCGCCCGCTGATCGGCGTCGCAGCGAGGTCGGCGTCCAGGCCCGTCGCCCGGACGGTGCGGGCGAGGCCGGGGAACACCGCATCGGCGCCCGCCACCGCCGGTGCCACCTGCACCTCGTTCGCCTCCCCGGTCCCCGCGTCTGAATAGAAGACGAGCGCGTTCGCGACCAGGCGCTCCGAGCCATCCGACGGCCGATTCATCAGCTGGAGGTCGGAGGTGCCGGCGGGACGAGCGAGCATCGTCGTCGATCCTCCGCCGTCGAGGTTCACGGCGTTGTGCGCGCCGAGGTCCAGCATGAGCTGCGCGAGCTCCTGGACGGTCTGCCCGCGGCTGTCGGCCGCGCGACCGTCGATCGTGACGACGTAGATCTCCGTGCCGTCCTCGTTCACGCCCACCGCCGTGCGCGCAGCCTCGACCTGGTCGGCTGTGCCCTTCCGCCCGTTCTCCACCAGGCGCTGGCTTCCGCTGACGGCGAGGTCGACATCCGCGGAGGGGCCGACGGAGATCTGCACCGTGTCGCCCACCTCGAGCGCGGCGATCGCGTCGGCGCCGCTCTCGCGCCCGAGCAGGACATGGCCGTCCGCGGGGATCGCGGGCTCGCCCGCACCCTCGCCGACGGCAGTGACCACGCCGTCGACGACGGTGGCCCTGGCGACATGCGACGAGATGGCGGCAGGGCCGCCGACAGGGTTGTCGAGTGTGTAGTCGCCCCACGCCGCCGTGTAGACGCCCACTCCATCGCGCGGGATCGACGGCGCGTTGACGGCGTCGATCCTGACGTCGCCTGCAGGGGTGGTCAGAGTTCCCTCCGCCATGAGGGTCTGGACCGCGGCGATGCCGTCGGCGACGGTGAACGCCTCGCGCGGCGATGCCGCACCCGTCCGGATGCCGTCGCGGGAGACGTTTGTGCCCACGGGAGCGCCCGTCGCGTTCATGTCGAAGTAGTCGCCGTTGACGGCCGCCACGGCGCGCGTGCCGGCGACCTGCTCGCTCACCGGCGCCGGCTCGGTGATGGTGCCGGAGTCGACGACGTCCATCGAGAGGGTCGGTGTCGTGAGATCGGCGACGAGGATGTCGCCCGTGACCCACCCTCCGTCCTCGAGACGGGAGAACGAGACGTGGTCCAGACCGGGCGCGATGCGCTGCGCGTTGGCCTCGAGCAGGGAGGATCCGCCGCCCTGGAGGTTCAGGCCCAGCGTGTCCTCGGGGAGCGCCGCGGTGGCTGGCGCGGGAACGGAGACGAGCAGAGCGCCGGTGAGCGTGACGACGGCGAGCGCGGAAAGGCGCGTGCGAGCAGAGAGGTACCGCATGAAGGAGTGCTCCTCGGGAGTCGGGTGGGAGACCCGATCACGCTAGGAACCGCCCGTGGCCGTCTGGTGAACGCACGATGAAAGCGCTCCACGACCATCCGAGGACGACGAAGGCGGCCATCCGATCGGATGGCCGCCTTCGTGCGGAGATCAGGTGATCAGGCCTTGGCGCCGACGGGCTCGGCGTCTTCGCGCTCGGACTCGTCGATGAACGGCAGGCCCGCGCGCTCGGCGTCGTAGAGCTCCTCGTCGAGGATGCCCTCGCGCTTCGCGACGATCGCGGGGACGAGCGCCTGGCCCGCGACGTTGACCGCCGTGCGGCCCATGTCGAGGATCGGGTCGATCGCGAGCAGCAGGCCGACGCCCTCGAGGGGCAGGCCGAGCGTCGAGAGCGTCAGCGTGAGCATGACGGTCGCGCCGGTCGTGCCCGCGGTCGCGGCGGATCCGACCACCGAGACCACGACGATGAGCAGGTACTGGATCAGGGTGAGCTGGATGTCGAAGAACTGCGCGACGAAGATCGCGGCGATCGCGGGGTAGATCGCGGCGCAGCCATCCATCTTCGTCGTGGAGCCGAACGGGACCGCGAACGATGCGTACTCGCGCGGGACGCCGAAGTTGCGCTCGGCGACGCGCTGCGTGAGCGGGAGGGTGCCGATCGACGAGCGGCTGACGAAGCCGAGCTGGACGGCGGGCCACACGCCTGTGAAGAACTGCTTGATCGAGAGGCCGTGCGTCTTCACGAGGATCGGGTAGACGACGAAGAGGACGAGCGCGAGGCCGATGTAGATCGCGAGGGCGAACCACGCGAGCGACGTGAGGCGCTCCCAGCCGTACTCGATGACCGCGTTGCCGATGAGGCCGAGCGTGCCGATCGGGGCGATGCGGATGATCCACCACACGACGCGCTGGATGACCTTCAGGAGCGACTCGGTGAAGACGAGGAACGGCTCGGCCTTGCGGCCGGCGCGCAGCGCGGCGGCGCCGACGACGGCGGCGACCACGATGATCTGCAGGATGTTGAAGTTGACGCTCGAGGTGAGAGCGCCGTCCTCGGCGGCGTAGGTCGAGACGCTCAGACCGAGGAAGTTCTGCGGGATGAGGCCGAGGAGGAAGTCCCACCACGAGCCGACGCGCGACGGCTCGGAGGTCTCCAGGCCCGCGCCCGCGCGGTTGCCCGGCTGGAGGAGGAGGCCGAGGCCGATGCCGATGACCACGGCGATGAAGGCGGTGATGGCGAACCAGAGGATGGTCTGGCCCGCGAGGCGCGCGGCGTTCTGCACGCGACGCAGGTTGGAGATGCTCGCGACGATCGCCGTGAAGACGAGCGGCACGACGGCGGTGCGCAGGATCGTGACGTACGAGCTGCCGATCGTGTCGAGGGTCGCGGCGAGCGGGTTCGGCTCGCCGTCTGCGCTCGCGCCGATCGAGCGGCCAACGAGGCCGAGCACGATGCCGACGACGAGGGCGGCGACGATCTGGAAGCCGAACGAGGTGTAGAAGGGGCGCTTCGCCTTGACGGGGCGCGCCGACGCGGTGCTGCTGCTGCTCATGATCTCCTGTGGCGGCGGGGATCTCCCACCCGGCACGAGGGTCTACTTTAAATCCGCCTGAATAGGTGAAGGGCCGATGAGGCGCAGGAAGTCGTCACGTGACGACATGTGTCGGGGACGGTGGATGGCGCGGGACGCGACGGTCAGACCGCGCTGCGGCGGGCGTCTGACCTCGGGGTCGTGAACATCTCCGGAGTGAGTCCGTCGATGAGGTCGCCCGGCTCAACGCCGAGGGCCGCCGCGATGCGCACGAGCGAGTGGATGTTCATCATCGACCGGCCGCTCTCGTAGCTGCGGATGTTCGACGAGTCGATGTTCGCCTCGACGGCCAGCTGGTCCTGCGTCTTCGTCTGCCGCCGACGGATCTCGGCGATGCGCTCGCCCACGTAGGCGGCTGCAGCGGAGGACACGCGGGGCACCAGACAAGCGTTGTCGGCACCGGCCAGAGGTACCAGGGTGAAAAGTACCGGGCGCTAGTACCCTAGGCTCTCGATGTGACGTGTGTTCGACGGCAGGTTGGCGGGGATCTGGCGAGGACTTCTCGCTCGGGCGACGTGCTGAAGGAGGGGTCGTGGCGCGCATCCACGAGCTGATCAAGCAGCTGCGCGCGTCGCACCCCGAGCTCGGCGCAGAGATCGCGCGAGAGGTTGAAGTGCTCTCGCAGCGGCGCGCATTCGGGTTGAACTTCGAACGCCACACACCAGAGGCCGTCGAGCTGCCTCGTCGACGTGTGCGCGTTGGCGACACCGTGCGTGTGCTGCCGCCCCGAGGTCAGATGCCGAGTTCGGCCGACCAGCGCCTCTGGAAGGTTCGCTCGATCGAAGGCACGGGTGAAAATCGTGTCGCTCACCTTGAGACTCGGTCCGCCACTGGTGATTCCGAGTCGACGGTGAACGCGGTCGCAGACCTCGTCGTCATCACGGAGTTCCGGGAGCCGATCTACCCAGGCCTCGAGTCAACCGGGAAGGTCGAGCGTGGCGGAGACAAGCCGTACCACGCGGTGATCAACGCCGAGAACTACCACGCGCTCCAGGCGCTGCTCTTCACCCATCGAGGTGCAGTCGACGCGATCTACATCGACCCGCCGTACAACACAGGCGCGCGCGATTGGAAGTACAACAATGACTACGTCGAGGGCGACGACGTGTACCGCCACTCGAAGTGGCTCGCGTTCATGGAGCGGCGCCTGCTGCTCGCGAAGGAATTGCTGAATCCCGAGGACTCGGTGCTCATCGTGACGATCGATGAGAAGGAGTACCTGCGGCTGGGGTTGTTGCTGGAGCAGGTGTTTCCTGAGGCACGGATACAGATGATCTCAATTCAGATCAAACCCGGGGGAGTCGCACGTGACCGGATGTTCGCGCGGTCAGATGAATATGCCTTCTTCGTGTTCGTTGGTGAGTCGGGTCCGGAAAAGGTTGCCCTGTCAGACGAATGGAGTGCGCGCTCCGGCGCCGTCTCTGTGACAGAGAACCTCTACTGGCAAAAGATGAGGAGGACGGGTAGCAGTCCTCTGCGTAGTGATTCTCCGGGAGCCTTCTATCCCGTGTTGCTTGACTCCGATGGAGTCATCGTTGGGGCGGGAGACTCCCTTCCACTCAACCAGCACCCGGGCGATTATGTTCCGCCGGCAGGAATGACGGCTGTGTGGCCGATCCGTGCGGATGGAACGGAGGGGAGATGGCAGCTTGGCCCGGACAAATGCCGCGCAGCCATCTCCCGGGGGTACGTCTCGCGTGGAAAACTGCGCGGGGCTGCGACAACGATCTACTATCTCGCGTCGGGTGAGCAGTCAAAGGTCGAGTCGGGTCAGTTTGCTGTCGTCGGACGGAAAACAGATGGGTCGATTGAAACGGTCATCGCGACGTACGAGCCGACGCTAATCGCGCCGACTCAATGGAGGGTTGCTGCGCACTCGGCGAACGAGCACGGGTCCCGGATGCTGCCGCTGCTGGTCCCGGGTCGGAGGTTCCCGTTCCCGAAATCCCTTTACGCGGTCGAGGATTCGCTCCGTTTCTTTGTCGGGCGCAAGCCTGACGCACTGATCGTCGACTTCTTCGCGGGCTCCGGGACGACCGCGCACGCGGTCATGCGTCTCAACAGGCAGGACGGCGGGCGTCGCCGCTCGATCAGCATCACGAACAACGAAGTGAGTGCCGAGGAGCAGGCGAGCCTCCGTCGAGAGGGCCTGCGCCCCGGTGACCCTGACTGGGAGAAGTGGGGCATCTGCGACTACATCACGAAGCCGCGGGTGAAGGCCGCGATCACGGGCAAGACGCCTGACGGTGAGCCCATCAAGGGTGACTACAAATTCAACGACGAGTTCCCGATGTCGGACGGGCTCGAGGAGAACGTCGAGTTCTTCACCCTCACCTACGAGACGCCGATGCGCGTGCAGTCGCATCGCGAGTTCCCTCGGATCGCACCGCTGCTGTGGCTGCGCGCGGGCTCTCGCGGCCGGCGCATCGAGGACCTGTCTGAGGGATGGGATGTCGCCGAGGCGTACGGCGTGCTCGCGGATATCGACAAGTCTGACGCCTTCGTTCAGGCGATGGCCGCGAGCCCCGAAGCGCGGATCGCGTTCATCGTGACCGACGAGGACCGCTTCTTCGAGGCGATCGCTCATGCGCTGCCCGAGGAGGTCGAGACGGTGCGCCTCTACGACTCGTACCTGCGCAACTTCGAGATCGATGCGATGCGAGGCGTTCGATGAGGTTCACGCTCAAGGACTACCAGCACGATGCTGTCGTGCAGACGCTCGACAACCTCCGGCGCGCGCGCACTCTGTACCACCGCGACGGTATGGAGACGTCGTTCGCGCTGACTGCGACGACCGGCGCGGGCAAGACCGTCATGGCCGCCGCCGCCATCGAGGCGCTGTTCTACGGCGACTCCGAACTCGAGTTTGAGCCCGATCCGGGTGCCGTCGTCATCTGGTTCTCTGACGACCCCAACCTCAACGAGCAGACGAAGCGGCGCCTCGTTCAGGCCTCTGAGAAGCTCAGCTACGACCGGCTCGTCACAGTGAAGCCGCCCTTCTCGCTGCCGACACTCGAGAGCCAGCACGTGTACTTCCTCAACACGCAGAGGTTGTCGAAGACTTCGCTTCTCACCCGCGGCGCCGAGCGAGCGACGGAGGCCGAGGCAGGGGGTGACGCGCTCATGGCCCCGCCCGACGATCTGGCATGGAACATCTGGGAGACGCTCGCCAACACGATCGACGACGACGGCCTCACGGTCTATCTCGTCCTCGACGAAGCTCACCGCGGGTTCACCACACGGACCTCCCGGGACAAGTCGACGATCGTGCGTCGCCTCATCAGCGGCGAGATGACCGGCCACGCGATGCCGGTCGTGTGGGGGATATCGGCGACCATCGATCGCTTCACGGACGCGATGAAGGAGGCGTCTGTAGGCGACGGTCGTACGACGCTTCCGCCTGTCTCGGTCGACCCGGTCCGGGTCCAGCGGTCCGGCCTCATCAAGGACACGATCGCGCTGGACATCCCGGCCGAGGCAGGGAACCTCGAGACGGCGCTGACGACCCGCGCGGCGCGCAAGCTGAAGGATGCGTCGCGGCGCTGGGGGAAGTACCTCGCGGAGCAGAAGAGCCTCCCCGGCGAGACCTCGACCGAGAAGGTCGTGCCGCTCATGGTGCTCCAGATCCCGAACACGGAAGACCCCGACGCTGTCGGGCTCTGGCTCGACACGATCCAGGCGGAGTTGGGCGACATCACATCGATGAACGTCCGTCACGTTCTCGGTGAGCATCGGACCCACACCTTCGGTGCCTGGGAGGTCGAGTGGATCGAGCCTCAGCGGGTGCAGGACGAGACGGATGTGCGCATTCTCGTCGCGAAGGACGGCATCTCGACGGGCTGGGACTGCCCGCGCGCCGAGGTGCTCGTGTCGTTCCGGCCGGCGAAGGACCATACCCACATCACACAGCTGCTCGGACGCATGGTGCGTACTCCGCTTGCGCGTCGCATCCCCGGTGAGGATCGGCTCAACGCAGTGGACTGCATCCTTCCGCACTTCGACCGAACCACCGCGGGCAACGTCGCGAAGTACCTCACCGGGCTCACAGACGCGATGCCGTCCACAGGGCAGAAGGTGCTGCTCGACGGTCGTGACCTCGTGCCGAACGCCGAGATTCCCGAGGACGTGTGGGAATGTTGGGACTCGCTTCCGACGATGGCGCTCCCACGCCGAGGGGCGCGTCCTGTGAAGCAGCTCGTGAGCCTTGCTCAGGCGCTCGCCGCTGACGGCCTGCTCCCAGGCGCCGTGGCGTCGGCGAAGCGACAGATGCACACCACGCTCGAGGCGTTGGCGGCGCGCTACGACGGCCAGCTGCGCAGCGCGGAGATCGAGGTGCGCACGGTCAGAGGCATGACGATCGCGGGTCGCTTCGGCACCAAGAAGCTGTCCTACACGGACTTCACCGAGCACGCCGACGAGCGCGCCATCCGCGTCGCCTTCGAAGCGGCGAAGCGCGCGTTCGGCGCGGATGTCGCCCAGTCGTACATCGACTTCCTCGCGGACCCCGAGATCGACGACAGCGACGAGACGCTCCGCGCCGCCTACGTCAAGGCTGCGGCGCTGGCGACCGTGGCGAGCGTCCGGGAGAAGGTCGATGAGGCGGCCAAGGAGATCGTCACCGAGTGGTTCCATGAGCATCGGGTCGCGATCCGCGGGCTCGCGGACGAGCGGCGTGAGACCTACGAGGAGATCCGCGCGCAGGCCGTCGAGCCGCAGCTGACGCAGCTCACCCGGCCGAAGTCCCGTATGGAGGACTTCGCCGAGACGGTGGACGGGCAGATCCGCCCCGCGGAGACCATCGACAAGCATCTGATGTCGGATGCTGACGGCCGGTTCCCGCTCACGACCTTGAACGGGTGGGAGCGCACGGTCGCCCGCAAGGAGGCCGCGCGTCCGGACTGCGTCGGCTGGTACCGCAACCCGTCGGTCACGCGACCGGACGCGTTGGGTATCGCCTATCGGGATGTCGCAGGCAACTGGCGCACGCTGCACCCCGATTTCCTCGTCTTCACGCGCGTGAATGGTGAGATCCGTCCGTCCATCGTGGACCCCCACGGCACGCACCTCGAGGACTCGATCATCAAGCTCCAGGGGCTGGCGAGGTTCGCGGAGCGTCACGGCGACGTATTCCACCGCATCGACTCCCTGGGGACCGCTGCATCATCGGGCGAGCTCAGAGTGCTCGACATGCTCGACTCGGCCGTTCGCGAGGCGGTGCTCGAGGCGAAGGGAAACGCGAACGACCTGTTCGGCGCAGTAGGGGGGAAGTACGCATGAGCACGATGAAGTTCACTCCGCATCAGCAGGCGGCGATAGACGACGTCGAGAGCACGCTTCAGCTGATCGCCTGCGCTGGCTCGGGCAAGACGCAGGTGCTCGCTCAGCGGATTGCTCGCATCCTCGCGCAACCCGGGATCCGTCCGGCGAATGTCATCGCGTTCACCTTCACGGAGAAAGCAGCGGCCGAGCTGAAGGAGCGCGTGCACAGCGTCGTGCACGAGGAGCTGGGGGACATCGTCGGGCTCGCAGAGATGTACATCGGCACGATGCACGGGTTCTGTCTCGACCTTCTGCAGACGTACGTGCCCGAGACCTTCAAGTACGGCGTGCTCACGGATGTGACGCAGCAGCTGCTGATCGATCGCGAGAGCAAGAACTCCGGCCTCACGACCTGCACCAAGCTGGTCCAGGGCGCCGAGAGCCCCCTCAAGAGGTACGTCGACACGCGCACGTACAAGACGGCGCTCTCGATCCTCCAGGAGGATGAGGTCGACTTCGCGCAGGTGCGCCCCTCCGTCGTCAGCAGCCTGGCCTCGTATCGAGACCTGTTGAAGCAGCGGCGCTACTTCGACTACACGTCGATGATGGTGGAGGCGGTCGAGTTCCTGACTCATGTCGAGGAGACGAGCGGGGCGCTGACGACACCGGAGCAGGCGCTTCGTGACCACATCCGCGACCAGGGCCGATACGTCATCGTCGACGAGTACCAGGACGTCAACCCGATTCAGGAGCGTCTCGTCCGTCGTCTTGTCCACTACGGCGCGAATCTCTGCGTCGTCGGCGATGACGACCAGACGATCTATCAGTGGCGCGGTTCCGAGGTCACGAACATCATCGACTTCGCGGGCCGCTATGCCGACGTGAAGACGATCGAGCTCGCAGAGAACTTCAGGTCGACGAAGGGCATCGTCGAGCTCGGGCGCTCGGTCGCGGAGCGGTTGGACTCGAGCGAGCGACTCTCGAAGAAGATGGTCCACGCCTCGCACCAGGAATGGGAGCGCGGTGACATGCTGGCGCTCCAGTTCGGCGACGCGGACGAGGAAGTCGAGTGGATCGCTGGGCGGATCCAGGATCTTCAGGGAGTGCCCTTCGTCGACAAGCCTGGCGCGGAACCGCGAGGGCTCTCGTGGTCGGACTGCGCGGTGCTCTACCGCTCGGTGAAGGACGCAGACGCGCTCGTCAGCGCCCTGAAGCGTCGGAAGATCCCGTTCATCATCAAAGGACTGGCGCGCCTTTTCGACGCACCCGAGATCTCCGCGTGCGCCGGGCTGTTCCACTACATGCTCGGAAGGATCACCGAAGCGCAGCTTCGAGAGCTCTGGGAGAGCGCCGCGCTCATCCCGGAACCGGCGCGCTGGCAGGCACTGCTCGAGGTCCTCGACGACGGCGCTGACTTCGGCAAGAGCGATCGCTGGGGAACCTACAACATCCAGCGCCTGTTCCTGCGAGCCCTCGAGTCGCTCGACCTTCACGAGAAGTCGATCCCGGGAGACGATCGCCGCAGGGAACTCGCGATGTACCTGCTGGGCAAGTTCTCGCAGGTCATCTCCGACTTCGAGACGATCCACTTCTCGTCGTCGCCCGAGCGAAAGTACGACTCGTTCCTCGGGTTCCTCACGCACCAGGCGCCGACCGTCTACGAGGAGTCTGACGAGGACAGCGGATACGTCCGCCCCGACGCCGTCGTGATTTCCACCGTTCATCGCGCGAAGGGGCTGCAATGGCCTGCCGTCTTCGTGCCTTACCTGCGACAGGGACGGTTCCCGATGCGGGGCGCGGGCGGCACCCAGGCGATTCCGCACATCATCGCGGCAGAAGCCGTCGCCAACGGCGGGCGCTACAAGGGCGGGATCTCGGACGAGACACGACTCTTCTACGTGGCTGTCACGCGCGCGCAGAAGTTCCTCTACGCCACGTACGCTCCGGGGGAGAAGAAGGGGTACGGGAAAGCATCGCCGTTCTACCTGCACTGCACGTCGTCGGCCTGGGTGTCCACGACCGACGAGGGACTCCCGGACGTGCCGCGGCTTCAGCCCACGCCGAAGCTTGAGACGCCGAACATCGCGATCTCCTTCTCTGAGCTGAAGTACCTCTTCGACTGCCCATACCAGTTCAAACTGCGCTTCATGTACGGCTTCAACCCGCCGATCGACGAGGCACTCGGCTACGGCAAGGGGCTGCACGACGTTCTCGCTGAGATGCACAAGCGCGCACTGTCGGGTGACGTTCCCCGCAGGGAGGAAGCGGAGGAGCTCGTCGATCGGCATCTGCACACTCCGTACGCGTACCCCAGCCTGCGTGAACAGCTCAGACGTGCCGCGGTCGACGCGGTCGAGCGGTACTTCGATAGGCATGGCGCCGACCTGACTCGCACCATCCACTCCGAGAAGCAGATCGAAGTCGCAATCGCCCCCGGAGTCACCGTGAACGGCCGCATCGACCTGATCAAGTCGCTGGAGACCGACGAGACGGCGATCGTCGACTTCAAGTCCACCGCGAGGGCCCAGGAGGAGAACGTCACTCGTGACCAGCTCTCGATCTACGCACTGGGGTACGAGGAACTCACCGGAGGTCCGGCGGATCGCATCCAGATCCTCAACCTCGACGACCAGGGGAAGAGCACGAATGACCCCGTGGACTCCTCGCTCGTGGCGGGGATCCGGGCGAAAGTCGCAGCGGTGGCCGACGACATCCGTGCGAACAGCTTCGTCTGCGATCACGACCACTCGAGCGAGGCCGCGTTCAACGATCTGGTGTGGCTGACCACGGGCGGGAGGGCGTGAACTCCCGCTGAAGCGCGCCTCGGGCCGGGACTAGCCTGTGGCAGGAGCAGGCATGACGGGCAGAATCCGCCCCGCCGCGCGCCTCCGCAGCGCCCCAGCGCTGGGAGGCACTGGGCCTTGTGGAGCATGCCACGCGCGATCTCGCGGAGTTCGACCGCATCGGCGTCGTGCACAGAGGCCCGACCGCCGAGGAAATCATCGCTGAGCTCAGGGGCGAATCGTGAGTGGCCCCCCCGTTCTCACCCGAACTGAGCGCGCTCAGCGGTCCGCGCGGACGAGCAGATCCCCGATCTCGCAGTCGAGGGCCTGGCAGATGGCGATGAGGGTCGAGAAGCGGATGGCCCGGGCCTTGTCGTTCTTGAGGATCGACAGGTTGACGATGCTCACGCCGACGATCTCGCTCAGCCGTGTGAGCGTCATCTCCCGTTCGGCGAGGAGTTCGTCGAGTCGGCAGTGGACGCCGGTCTCCTCGTCGTCAGCGGCGGGCGTCACACGAGGCCTTCCGTGTCGCGCTGAAGCCTGATACCTCGTCGGAAAGCGATAGCGAGCAGGCCGACCGCCGTTGCGATGAAGAAGAGCGGCGCGGACGACCAGAACTCGAGCGGATGGATGGGCTCGGCTCCGTCCGCGCCCAGCGCCGCGAGGATGCCGTTGAGCGCGAGGCGGTCGACGAACAACACTGCCAGGGCACCAGTGAAAACGGTCCAGCCGAGGAGCGTGAGGGCGCGTACTACCGCAGACGTGACGAAACGCCCGCGCAGAAACGACCATGCGATGTACATCACCGCCGTCGCGGAGATCGTCTGCGCTAACGCGGCGATGAGAATCGAGGCTGCGAGGCAGACCGCCGACATGGTGTCGACAACCGGGACGACGACGAGCATCGAGTCCACGCTGCCGGTGATCGTTACGTCGGCACCGTCCACGACAGCTTGTCCAGGAGCTGCGTGCACAGGAACCCGAGCTGCGACTCCCTCAAGCGTGAAGGTCTCAGCCCAGCGCAGTGCTGCGCTGATCGCTACGACCATGAGCACAGCGGCCCCGATGAACAGCACCGTAATTGCGTCGCCCTGCTCGGCGCGGCGTCTGCCGGTCTCGGTCGCGCACATCACACGAGTCCTTCTGTGTCGCGGCGGAGCCGATCCGTCTCGTCCTCGAGCCGCGCCTTCTCGCTCTGCAGGCGCGCTCCGTGGCGGAAGATCGCGGCCAGGGCCGCCATCAGCAGCGCGGCGCCGACCGGCCAGAGCGTGGACTCGATGCGGAAGTACTCCGGGTAGCCGACATCTCCAGGGCTGAGCACCTCGCGAAGAACGAGCGTCTGCCCCACGGAGGTCGCGAGGTCCGTGCCAAGGCCCGTGATCGCGACGACCGCCGCGCCGATGTAAAGCGCGCGTGTCGTCAGCGTGTGGAACGGACGACGAGCGATCGCCTGGAAGGAGATGAGCGCGACGACGGCGAAAGGCGTGAGGAACGCGACGGTGGACAGAAGCTGGATCAGCGCGACGGTCCATCTCATCTCGATGGTGGGCGATCCGATGGTGACCTGTGCGTGGTCGTAGTTCAGGCAGTCGATCCGGGGGCTTGCCGTCGACGTGGTGTCGCCTGGCCCGCCAGGCGCACAGGAAGAACTTGAAGGAGAGAATGGGGTGATCGCGCCCGAGTCGAACAGGATCCACGAATTCGTGAACGTCCCGAGCAGACCGAGCGCGAGCCCGATCAGGTTCATCAGCACGAACCACGACGAGAGCGTCAGAACGAGATCGAGCGCGATCGAGGCGCTGCGACGGCGCTTCGCGAACCAGATGAGGATCGCGGCGATGATCAGGAGAGCTCCTACCATCCCTCCCGCCATCCAGAGGGCTGAGGCGAGGTCTGTTCCGCCGGCGCTCATCACACGAGTCCTTCCGTATCGCGCTGAAGCCGCGCGCCGATCGCGAGTGCGGCAGCGAGGAGGAACAACAACGTCGGGGTCACCAGTGCGCCGGCGGGGAATTCGAACATGAGGATCGCGAAGCCGAAGTTGTGGAGCCCGAGTGCCTCGGTCGCGGCTGCCGCCGCGAGGCCGCGCAGGAGCGGAGTCAACAGAGCAGCTGCGAAGGACAGCAGTGCGGCGACGAGGGCGACAGTCGCGGTTCCAGGCAAGAGCGGGCGGTGGGAGGCGAAGCGCCGGCCGAGGATGAAGATGAGCACGCAGATCGCCAGAGCGGAGCTCGCCGAGAGAAGGACGCCGATCGCGAGGGGGACACGCACGGACCACGGGGCCCCGACGACCGTGACCTCAGCCTCCGTGAAGATCGAAGACGGCACCTGCTTGAGTCCGTCCTCGAAGAAGACCGCGTCGTCCGCGATCGGCACGTGCACCGGGATGGCACGTGCGAAGACACCGTTCACAAGCTGCCAGATCGTCCAGACCATCGTGAGCGCGAGCGCACCCAAACTCAGCCAGGCGACCAACGAGATGGCCCGACGGTCTCCGCGCGTGATCGGAGAATCCGAGTTCGACGGCATTCTGACTTCCCCTCGTAACGAAAATCGATAACAACGATAGTCGTTAAGGTGGGCGGGGTGCGCCAGGGGCGCGGCGTCATCGTGACCGATCCGTGATGAGGGAGGGGTGGGGCATTTCGTCTCGGTCGCTTCGCTCCCTCGCTCAATGACCGGGAGGTTGGTCAAGGCGCTATGCCCAGGGCGAACACGGCTCCTCGAGCGACGGGCGCTCGTTACGGTGGAACCACGACGCGTCGACCGTCCTTTATCGACGCGTCCTGGCCTCGGCCCTGAGGAGTGACATGTTCGAGAGATTCACCGACCGTGCCCGTCGTGTGGTCGTCCTCGCCCAAGAAGAGGCGAAGATGCTCAACCACAACTACATCGGCACCGAGCACATCCTGCTCGGGCTCATCCACGAGGGTGAGGGCGTCGCTGCCAAGGCGCTCGAATCGCTCGGCATCTCGCTCGACGCTGTGCGCGAGCAGGTGCAGGACATCATCGGCCAGGGGCAGCAGCAGCCGACGGGGCACATCCCGTTCACGCCGCGCGCCAAGAAGGTGCTCGAGCTGTCCCTGCGCGAGGCGCTGCAGCTCGGCCACAACTACATCGGCACCGAGCACATCCTCCTCGGCCTCATCCGCGAGGGCGAGGGCGTCGCGGCCCAGGTGCTCGTGAAGCTCGGCGCCGACCTCAACAAGGTGCGCCAGCAGGTCATCCAGCTGCTCTCCGGCTACCAGGGCAAGGAGCCCGTGGGCGTCGCGCCGAGCGGCCAGGAGTCGCAGCAGGCGGCACAGGGCGGCTCGCAGGTGCTCGACCAGTTCGGCCGCAACCTCACGCAGGCTGCGCGCGAGAACAAGCTCGACCCGGTCATCGGGCGCGAGAAGGAGATCGAGCGCGTCATGCAGATCCTGTCGCGCCGCTCGAAGAACAACCCCGTCCTCATCGGCGAGCCCGGCGTCGGCAAGACCGCCGTCGTCGAGGGCCTCGCGCAGGCGATCGTCAAGGGCGATGTGCCCGAGACGCTCAAGGACAAGCAGCTGTACTCGCTCGACCTCGGCTCGCTCATCGCCGGCTCGCGCTACCGCGGCGACTTCGAGGAGCGCCTGAAGAAGGTCACCAAGGAGATCCGCACGCGCGGCGACATCATCGTCTTCATCGACGAGATCCACACCCTCGTGGGCGCGGGTGCCGCGGAGGGCGCGATCGACGCCGCCTCGATCCTCAAGCCGCTCCTCGCTCGCGGCGAGCTGCAGACGATCGGCGCCACGACGCTCGACGAGTACCGCAAGCACTTCGAGAAGGACGCGGCCCTCGAGCGCCGCTTCCAGCCCATCCAGGTCGCCGAGCCCTCCCTGCCGCACGCGATCAACATCCTCAAGGGCCTGCGCGACCGCTACGAGGCGCACCACAAGGTGCAGATCACGGATGGCGCGATCGTCGCGGCCGCGAACCTCGCGGACCGCTACGTGAGCGACCGCTTCCTCCCGGACAAGGCCATCGACCTGATCGACGAGGCCGGCGCCCGCCTGCGCCTGTCGATCCTGTCGTCGCCGCCGGCTCTGCGCGAGTTCGACGAGAAGATCGCGAAGGTCCGCGAGGCCAAGGAGGCCGCGTCGGAGGAGCAGGACTTCGAGAAGGCCGCCGCCCTGCGCGACGAGGAGAAGGCGCTTCTGGGCGAGCGCCTGCGCCTCGAGAAGCAGTGGCGCTCGGGTGACGTCGCCGCGCACGCGGTCGTCGACGAGGGCCTGATCGCCGAGGTGCTGGCCCAGGCCACGGGCATCCCGGTGTTCAAGCTCACCGAGGAGGAGACCAGCCGTCTCGTCTTCATGGAGAAGGCGCTGCACCAGCGCGTCATCGGCCAGGAGGAGGCGATCGCGGCGCTGTCGAAGACCATCCGCCGTCAGCGCGCCGGCCTCAAGGACCCGAAGCGTCCCTCGGGCTCGTTCATCTTCGCCGGCCCCACGGGCGTCGGGAAGACCGAGCTCGCGAAGGCGCTCGCGGAGTTCCTCTTCGACGACGAGGGTGCGCTCATCTCGCTCGACATGTCGGAGTTCGGCGAGAAGCACACCGTCTCGCGTCTGTTCGGCGCCCCTCCCGGGTTCGTCGGCTTCGAGGAGGGCGGCCAGCTCACCGAGAAGGTCCGTCGCAAGCCGTTCTCGGTCGTGCTCTTCGACGAGATCGAGAAGGCGCACCCCGACATCTTCAACTCGCTCCTCCAGATCCTGGAGGAGGGGCGTCTGACGGATGGCCAGGGCCGGGTCGTCGACTTCAAGAACACCGTGATCATCATGACGACGAACCTCGGCTCGTCGGCGATCGCGGGCGGTCCGGTCGGCTTCCAGGTCGAGGGCAACACCCAGACGACCTACGAGCGGATGAAGGGCAAGGTCGACGAGGAGCTCAAGCGCCACTTCAAGCCCGAGTTCCTCAACCGCGTCGACGACATCATCGTCTTCCCGCAGCTGTCGAAGGACGAGCTCATCCAGATCGTGGATCTGTTCACGAAGCGTCTGGCGGAGCGCCTGCTCGACCGCGACATGACGATCGAGCTGTCGCAGGCGGCCAAGGAGCGTCTCATCGAGGTCGGCTTCGACCCGGCGCTCGGCGCCCGTCCGCTGCGTCGCGCCATGCAGCGCGAGGTCGAGGACCGGCTGTCGGAGCAGCTGCTCAACGGCCAGCTCGAGTCGGGCCACCACATCAAGGTCGACCTCGTCGACGGCCAGTTCACGTTCCACAGCGCACCCCGCGGCGAGAAGGTCGCGGTCGGCGTGAACACGGGCGGCGACATCTCGGCCACGCCCGACCTCGCGGCGCTCGGCGACTGACGGAGACGACAAGGGGCGGAGCCTTCGGGCTCCGCCCCTTTCGCGTGCCCGCGGCGCGCTCAGCGGAGCCTGAGGTGCGCCGTCCTAGGGTGGGAGGATGACCGAGTTCACGGTGCGCGCGGCGCGAGCGGCCGACATGGAGCAGGTGCACCGGATGCTCGAGCCGTACGTCATGCGGCGGATCCTGCTCGGCAAGGACCTCGTCGTGCTCTACGAGGCGACGCAGGAGTTCCTCGTCGCGGAGGACGCGAGCGGGCGGGTCATCGGCTGCGGCGCGCTCCACGTCATGTGGGAGGATCTCGGCGAGATCCGCACCCTCCTCGTGGAGGACGGATGGCTGCACCACGGCGTCGGCCGCGCCATCGTCGACGGGCTCGAGCGCAAGGCGCGCGACCTCGGCCTCACGCGACTGTTCTGCCTGACCTTCGAGGTCGACTTCTTCCGCCGGCGCGGCTTCGAGCCGATCGGCGAGCAGGTCGTCTCGCCCGATGTGTACTCGCAGCTCGTGCGCAGCCCCGACGAGGGCGTCGCCGAGTTCCTCGACCTCGCCCATGTGAAGCCGAACACGCTCGGCAACACCCGGATGCTCAAGCACCTCTGAGAGGATGCACCCGTGAGCCAGCGTCGCCGCCCCTCGAAGGCCGTCTACCGAAGGCGTCGTCTCATGGTGCTGCTGCTGGCCGTGCTCGTGATCGGCGGGATCGTCTGGCTCGCGATCGCGCAGCCCTGGCAGGCGCTCTTCGCGGGACCCGCGGCGACCCCCGCCCCCGCCTCGACGACCGAGGCGCCCGCCGCCGCGGCCGAGCCGAGCGAGGAGCCCACGCCGACGTCGACGCCCACGCCGACCGAGCCCGCGGCACCGGGGGAGTGCGACCCCGCGAAGCTCGAGGTCGTGGGGCTCGCCGACCAGGGCGAGTACGCGGCCGACCAGCAGCCCCGCTTCTCGATCGAGCTCACGAACACGGGCGACGTCGACTGCGTGCTCAACGTCGGCACCACCACGCAGCGCTTCACGGTGACGAGCGGCGCCGACACGTGGTGGACCTCGACCGACTGCCAGAGCGAGCCGAGCGACATGGAGGTCACGCTCGCCGCGGGCCAGACCGTGACGAGCGCCGAGCCGGTCGTGTGGGACCGCACGCGGTCGAGCGTCGACACGTGCGACAGCGACGCGCGGCCGGCCGCTCCGGGCGGCGGCGCGTCGTACCACCTCGAGGTCGAGATCGCCGGAGTGACGTCGAAGCAGACGACCCAGTTCCTGCTGCGCTGAGGGTCTCCGGCGGACACGCCCGAGGCGCGGTGTCCCCCGAAAGGGGGACATACAGGACGAAGCGCGCCGCGTAAAGTCGTACCTGACTCCGAAGATGATCCCAGAGCTGTCCCCAGCAGCTCGCCGCACATCGTGTCCCCAGCACGGCGGCATCGAATATCGGAGGGATCAGGGCCCCTCACCTCCCGGAACCCCGGAGGCGAGGGGCCCCTCATTTTCCCTCCTCGCGGCGCGGCTCCGTAGGGTGGAGGGCATGGCCTCCTCGAAGCGCAAGAAGTCCGTCGCGGCCGACCCCTCGGCGTTCCGCTCCGAGGCGCTCGCGCAGGCTCTCGAGAAGCAGGACATGGCGGCGGTCGCCCTCGCCCTCCGCAACGGCAACACCGTCGTGCCGCTGCTCTCGCCAGGGCCGAAGGACGACCCGCTCGACGGTGGCGAGGTGTGGACGTACCGCGACGCCAGCACGGGCCAGGTCGCGCTGCTGCTCTTCAGCGACGCCCGCCACAAGCCCGCGAACCTGCCGCCCGCGGTCGGCGTCTACTCGCCCGCCTGGCTGCGCGCGTTCCTCACGCAGCACCGCCGCACGATCACGTCGGTGTTCCTCGACATCGCGGGCCCGCACCCCATGCAGGCGACCCCCGACGACCTGCTCGCGGCTCTCGAGGCCTGAGCGGATGGCGCGGCGCGCCTGATCAGAAGTCGGCGAATCCCGTGTGCTGCGGGACGAGGTGCAGCGACCGCATGTCGTTGAGCGCCGACGTGAGCTTGCCCGAGCGGTCGTCGACCACGCGCGTGTAGCCGAGACGCGCCGCCTCGGCACGCCGCTGCGCGCCCTGCGTGACCGGGCGCACGTCGCCCGCGAGGCTGAGTTCGCCGACGGCGGCCACGTTGCGGGCGATCGCATGGTTCCGCACCGATCCGGCCACGGCGATCGCGATCGCGAGATCGGCGGCGGGCTCGGTGAACTTCACACCGCCGACGGTCGACACGTACACGTCGAGCTCGCTCGTCTTGATGCCGGCGCGGCGCTCGAGCACGGCGAGCACCATCGCCACGCGCGACGGATCGACGCCGTGCACCACGCGGCGCGGGTTGTTCGCCGACGTCGGGACCGTGAGCGCCTGCACCTCGACGGGAAGCGCCCGCCGCCCCTCGAGGGCGATCGAGATGCACGTGCCGGGCTCGGGGCTGCCCTGCGAGAGGAACAGCGCACTGGGATCGGGCACCTCGACGATGCCGTCGCCCGCCATCTCGAAGCAGCCGACCTCGTCGGCCGCGCCGAAGCGGTTCTTGAGCGCGCGGATGAACCGCAGGCTCGTCTGCCGGTCGCCCTCGAAGTGGCACACGACGTCGACGAGGTGCTCGAGGAGGCGCGGGCCGGCGACCTGGCCGTCCTTCGTGACGTGCCCGACGAGGATGACGGGGAGGTCGCGCTCCTTCGCGACGCGGATGAGCGTCGACGCGACCTCGCGCACCTGCCCCGGCATGCCCGCCGCGCCGTCGGACAGGGACGACGAGATCGTCTGCACCGAGTCGATGATGACGAGCGCGGGCTGGACCGCGTCGATGTGCCCGAGGATCCGCGCGAGATCGGTCTCGCTCGCGAGGAACAGCTCGTCGTGCAGCGCACGGGTCCGCTCGGCGCGCAGGCGCACCTGCCCGGGCGACTCCTCGGCACTCACGTAGAGCACGCGGCGCCCCTCGCGCGCCGACTGCGCCGCGACCTCGAGCAGCAGGGTCGACTTGCCGACGCCGGGCTCGCCGGAGAGCAGGATGGCCGCGCCCGGCACGATGCCGCCGCCGAGCACGCGATCGAACTCGCCGACGCCGCTCGCGCGGCGCGGCGTCTCGGCCGTGCTGATCGACGTGATCGGGCGCGCGGACGCGGTAGGGATCATCGGCGCGACGCGGCGGCCCGCGTCGGCGGGCGCCGCCGCCTCGGACACGGTGTTCCACTGCTGGCACTCGCCGCAGCGCCCGACCCACTTGGGGCTCGTCCAGCCGCACTCGCTGCAGACGTAGGCGGGCGGGGCGGGGCGCTTCGAGACCATGCTCCTCAGCGTACGAGGGGGCACCGACATCCGATCGACCGGCGCGTGCGGGAATCCCTACCGGATCGACAGACTTTACGCTGCATGAAGCGCGTCAGCGCCCATCGGCTCCGCCTGTGGTGGACTGGATCCATCGGCCCCCGAGCCGATGCCCTTGCCCTGTCCCGAGGAGACTCCCATGTCCCGATTCCCCCGCGCCGCGCTCGCCGCGGCATCCGTCGTCACGGCAGCAGCGCTTCTCGCCGGCTGCTCGGGCGGCACGGCCCCCACGGAGTCCGCCGGCTCTGGCGAGCCCCAGCAGGGCGGCACGCTCACGTACCTCGAGCCGCAGACGTGGCTCACCCTCTACCCGCCGGCCGGAGGCTTCTACCCCAACGGCGGCATCATCAACAACATCACCGACCGCCTGCTCTACCAGAACCCCGAGACGCTCGAGCTCGAGCCGTGGATCGCGGAGGACTGGGAGGTCAACGAGGACGCGACCGAGTACACCTTCACCCTGCGCGAGGGCGTGACGTACTCCGACGGGTCGCCGCTCGACGCCGAGAACGTCGTGCGCAACATCGACCTCTTCGGCAAGGGCGACCCCGACCGCGCCCTCACCGTGTCGGAGGCCATCAACAACTACGACCACGGAGAGGTCGTCGACGAGCGCACGGTGAAGTTCCACTTCACGGCGCCCTCGCCCGGCTTCGCGCAGGCGGTCTCGACGATCAACTCGGGCCTGCTCTCGAACGAGACGCTCGAGCGCACGGGCGAGGAGTTCGGCCCGGGCAACGCGACCGAGATCATCGGCAGCGGCCCGTTCGTCGTCGCCGACGAGGAGATCGGCACCGAGATCTCGCTCGAGGCGCGCGAGGACTACGACTGGGCGCCGCCGTCGCTCGAGCACCAGGGCCGCGCGTACCTCGACGGCATCGACTACCTCGTCGTGCCCGAGGACAGCGTGCGCGTCGGCACCGTGACGGCTCAGCAGGCGCACATCGCCCGTCAGATCGAGGCGCCCGACGAGCCCCAGTTCGCCGCCGACGGCCTCTCGCTGCACGCCGCCGCGACGAACGGCGTCAACAACGGCCTGAGCTTCCGCTTCCGCGACCCGCTCCTCGAGGACATCCGCGTGCGCCAGGCGCTCATCGCGGGCATCGACCGCGAGGAGATCGTCGAGACGCTCTTCACGGACAGCTACCCGCTCGCGACCGGCGCGCTCGCCGAGACCGCGCTCGGCTACACCGACACCTCGGAGTACTACGAGTACGACCCCGAGAAGGCCGCCGACCTGCTCGACGAGGCGGGCTGGGAGCTCGGCTCCGACGGCGTCCGCGAGAAGGACGGCGAGAAGCTCAGCCTCACGTTCAACGAGGCGCTCCCGCAGCCGCGCTCGAAGGAGGTCGTCACGCTCATCCAGCAGCAGCTGGGCGAGCTCGGCGTCGAGGTGAACCTCCTGCCGGGCGACCAGGCAGCGCAGGACGCCGCTCGCGGCGAGGTCGGCACGCTGCAGGTGTATCACTCGATGGTCGGCCGCGCCGACTTCGACGTCCTGAAGTCGCAGTACCACTCGGGCAACCGCAACACGCTGCTGAACGGCTACCCCGACGGCTCGGTCGGCGACGAGGAGCTCGACGCGCTCCTGCAGGAGATCGCCTCGAGCCCCACCGAGGAGGGCCGCGCCGAGGCGTCGGCCGCGGCGCAGCAGCGGATGGCCGAGCAGGCCTACATCCTGCCGATCTTCGAGGAGCCGCAGGTGTTCGGCTACGTCGACGCCGTGCAGGGCTTCCGCACCGAGTCGGTCGGGCGTCCGCTGTTCTACGACACGTGGCTCAGCAAGTAGTCCCTTGCTGACCTACGTCCTGCGACGCGCCGGGCAGGCGCTGCTGGTGCTCGTGCTCGCCTACACGGCGGCGTACGTGCTCCTCGCGGCCCTGCCCGGCGACGCCGTGCTCGCCCGGTACGGCAACCCCGATCTCGGCCTCACGCCCGAGCAACTCGAGCAGATCCGCGCCGCGTACGGCGTGGACCGCCCGCTCGTCGTGCGCTACCTCGAGTCGGCCGCGGGCTTCCTGCGCGGCGACTTCGGCTTCTCGGTGCAGAGCGGCGCCGCCGTGTCCGACCTCATCGCCGTGAACCTGCCCGCGACGCTGACCCTCGCGGTGCTCGGGCTCGGCGCGGCGATCTTCCTCGCCGTCACGATCGCGTTCACGGCGACGTACGGCGGATGGCGGTGGCTGCGTCGCGCGTTCCGCTCGATTCCGCCGTTCTTCGTCTCGCTGCCGGTCTTCTGGGTGGGCATCATCCTCATCCAGATCTTCTCGTTCCAGCTCCGGCTGATCCCCGCGATCGGCGCCGACCCCGTCCAGTCGCTCATCCTGCCTGTCGCGACCCTCGCCATCCCGATCGCCGCGCCCCTCGCGCAGGTGCTCATGCGCAGCATCGACGAGGTGCGCGAGCGCCCGTTCGTGGCGGTGGTCCGCGCACGCGGGGCGAGCACGTCGTGGCTGCTCTGGCGCAACGTCGCCCGCAACGCGCTCCTGCCGACCCTCACGATGGCGGGCCTGCTGTTCGGCGAGCTCGTCGGCGGCGCGGTCGTCACCGAGACCGTGTTCGCCCGCAACGGCATCGGCCAGATCACGGCGCAGGCCGTCGCGAACCGCGACACCCCCGTCCTCCTCGCGGTCGTCGTCATCTCGACGGTCACGTTCGTCGTCATCAACCTCGTCGTCGACCTGCTGTACCCCGTGCTCGATGCGCGGCTGCGCACGCGCGCGTCGGCGCGCCCCGCGCGGAAGGGAGCCGTCCGATGACCGCCATCGCCCCCGGCCGCGCGCGCCGCGGCCTCGGCCGGTCGCTCGCGCGCCCCGGCTTCATCATCCCCGTCGTCGTCCTCGTCGTCGCGCTCGCCTGGGCGATCGCGCCCGGCCTCTTCACCGGCATCAGCCCGACCGACACCGTCGCGCCGTCGCTGCAGGCGCCGAGCGCCGCGCACTGGTTCGGCACCGACGCCACGGGGCGGGATGTCTTCGCGCGCGTCGTGCACGGCGCCTCCCAGTCGATCAGCGGCGCGCTCATCGCGGTGCTCGTCGGCCTCGTCGTCGGCACCGCCCTCGGCGTCACCGCCGGCGCGACCGGCGGCGTCGTCGACGAGGTGCTCATGCGCATCGTCGACGTGCTGCTCGCCATCCCCGCGCTCCTGCTCTCGCTCAGCGTCGTCATCCTGCTCGGCTTCGGCACGACGAACGCCGCGATCGCCGTCGGCGTGACCTCGATCGCCGTGTTCGCGCGCCTCGCGCGGTCGGAGGTCGTGAGCGTGCGCGTGAGCGAGTTCGTCGAGGCCGCGTACGGCTCGGGCGGGACCTTCCTCAGCGTGCTGTGGCGGCACATCCTGCCCAACTCGCTCACGCCCGTGATCGCCCTCGCCGCGCTGCAGCTCGGCTCGGCCATCCTGCAGATCTCGACCCTCGGCTTCCTCGGGTACGGCGCCCCGCCGCCCACGCCCGAATGGGGTCTCCTCATCGCAGAGGGCCGCGACTACGTCGCGACCGCGTGGTGGCTGACCGTCCTGCCCGGCGCCGTCGTCGTCGCGGTCGTGCTCGCGACGAACCGGCTGAGCCAGGCCATCCGAGGAGGCGAGCCGGCATGACCGAACCGCTGCTGTCCATCCGCGACCTCGCCGTGCAGTACCGCACGGCGCACGGCCCGGTCGACGCCGTCCGCGGCGTCTCGTTCGACGTCGAGGCCGGCAAGGTCACGGCCCTCGTCGGCGAGTCGGGCTCGGGCAAGACGACCGTCGCGCAGTCGGTGATCGGCCTGCTCGCCTCGAACGGGCACGTCTCGCGCGGGAGCATCCGCCTCGCCGAGCGGTCGGAGGGCCCCACCGAGCTCGTCGGGCTGAGCGAGCGTCGGTGGCGCCATCTCCGCGGCCGCTGCATCGGGCTCATCCCGCAGGACCCGGGCAACTCGCTCAACCCCGTCGCGACGATCGGCGCCAGCGTCGGCGAGGCGCTGCGGATCCACGGCTGGCGCGATCGCCGCAAGATCGAGGCGCGCGTGCTCGACCTGCTCGAGCGCGTCGACATCGACGATCCCGAGACGCGTGCGCGCCAGTACCCGCACGAGCTGTCGGGCGGGATGCGCCAGCGCGTGCTCATCGCCGCCGCGCTCGCGCTCGAGCCCGAGCTCGTGATCGCCGACGAGCCGACGAGCGCGCTCGACGTGACCGTTCAGCGCACCGTCCTCGACCTCCTCGACCGTCTCCGCGAGGAGACCGGAACGGGCATCCTCTTCATCACGCACGACCTCGCCGTCGCGGCCGACCGCTCCGACGACATCGTCGTCATGCGCGGGGGAGAGGTGCAGGAGGAGGGGCCGTCGGCGGCCGTGCTCACGGCGCCGCAGTCGCCGTACACGCGCACGCTGCTCGCCGACGCGCCGTCGCTCGCGCAGGTCGTCGAGCGCACGCCGCCCGCGGTCGACCCCGGAGCGCGTCCGCTCGTCGAGGTGACCGGTCTCCGCCAGGAGTTCGCCCGCGGGGCGGGGCGGGCGCCGCTCGTCGCCGTCGACGACGTGTCGTTCGCGATCCCGAAGGGGACGACGCACGCGCTCGTCGGCGAGTCCGGGTCGGGCAAGACGACCACGGGGCGCAGCATCGCCGGCTTCAACCGCCCGACCGCGGGGACCATCCGCGTGGGCGACGTGGATGTGACCGCGCTGCGGTCGGCGCGGGAGTTCCGCCGCACCACCCAGCTCGTCTACCAGAACCCGTACGGCTCGCTCGATCCGCGCCAGACGATCGCGAGCATCCTCGCCGAGCCGCTCGAGAACTTCGGCCTGGGCGACCGGGCGGAGCGCGCGGACCGCGTCGCGCACCACCTCGAGCTCGTCTCGCTCGCGCCGGAGATCGGACGCCGCCGGCCGCGCGAGCTCTCGGGCGGGCAGCGGCAGCGCATCGCGATCGCCAGGGCGCTCATCCTCGAGCCGGAGCTCGTCGTGCTCGACGAGGCCGTCTCGGCGCTCGATGTGACGGTGCAGGCGCAGATCCTGCGCCTGCTCGCGCGCCTGCAGAGCGAGCTCGGGCTCACCTACGTCTTCATCTCGCACGACCTCGCTGTCGTGCGGCAGATCGCCGACACCGTGTCGGTGCTGCAGCGGGGCCGGCAGGTCGAGCACGGCACGGCCCAGCAGGTGTTCGACGACCCGCAGGACCCGTACACACGGCAGCTGCTCGCCGCGATCCCCGGGACGACGTTCCGCGAGGCCGACGGGCACGCGCAGGAGGGAGCACGATGACCGGACCGCGTCTGGGATTCTTCTCGCGCCTTCTCGAGGAGGCGCCGGCGGCGGACCGCTATCGGTTCGCGCTCGAGCAGATCGCGCAGGCCGAGGAGTCCGGCTTCGCGTCGGCGTGGATCGCGCAGCACCACTTCGGCGAGCACGAGGGCGGGCTCCCATCGCCGTTCGTTCTCCTCGCGGCGGCGGCCGAGCGCACGACGCGCATCGGCCTCGGCACGGCCGTCCTCACCCTGCCGATCGACGACCCGGTGCGCGCCGCCGAGGACGCGGCCGTGCTCGACCGCCTGAGCGACGGGCGCGTGCAGCTCGGCGTCGCCTCGGGCGGCACTCCGTCGTCGTTCGCCGCGTTCGGGCAGGATGCCGCGCGCCGTCGCGAGATCTTCGCCGACCACTTCGCGGTCTTCCTCGATGCGCTCGAGGGGCGCGGCATCCGCGGCACCGCGTCGCGCATGTACCCCGACGGCGGCGATCTCGCGCGGCGCCTGTGGCAGGCGACGTTCTCGGTCGACGGAGGGCGCCGTGCCGGCGAGCGCGGCGACGGACTCATGCTCTCGCGCACGCAGCCGCGCACCGAGGGAGCGGCCGACGAGCCCCTGCACACGGTGCAGCTGCCGATCATCGAGGCGTACCGAGACGCGCTTCCCGACGGCGCGCCCGCGCGCGTCCTCGCGTCGCGCACGGCGGTCGTCGTCGACCCCGAGAACCGCACGCGCGTGCTCGAGCTCGCTCAGGATGGGCTGCGCCGGCTCGCCGAGACCATGTTCGGCCTCGACGCCGATCGGCTCGGGATCGACGAGCTCGTGCGCATCACCGACACCCACATCGGCACGGTCGACGAGGTCGTCGCGACGCTCGCGGCCGACGAGGCGATCTCCGCCGCGACCGATGTGTCGTTCCAGGTGCACTCGGTCGCGGCGCCCCACGAGCTCACGCTCCGCTCCCTCGAGCTGCTGGCGACCGAGGTCGCCCCGCGGCTCGGGTACGCGACCGGCGCCGACGCGGCGTCGTCGCTGCGCACCGCGCACCATCCGCTCGTCCCCGCAACCGAAGGAGCCTCATGAGCCAGAACGCGGACATCATCGATCTGCTCGCGGGCGTCGCCCCGGGCAGCGCGCTGTCGGCCATCCGAGACCAGCGCCCCCAGGCGCGCGAGAACGCGCAGCGCAGCTTCGAGGCGCTCCTCGAGCCCGCCGACCCCGGCACGTTCCCGCTCTCGGAGCGCTACGCGGTCGCCGCCTTCGTCGCCCGCCTGCACGGCTTCGACGCCGCGACCGACTTCTACGCCGATGTGCTCGGCGACGAGGCGCCCGAGCTCGTCGCGCCGGTCGACGCGGCCGCCGCGAGCGGCGCGACGACGGGTCCGTACGGGGTCTACCGCGAGCCCGGTCTCGCCGGCGAGAGCCGCGAGGGGCTCGTCTGGACGGCCGACGCCGGCGCACTCGGCGAGCGGCTCGCCGCCGCGCTCACGCACGCGCACCTGCTCGTCTTCCGCCCGCGCGAGGCGCGGCCGGAGGCGCTCCAGGCGCTCGTCGACGCGGGCTGGAGCGCAGACGACATCGTCACGCTCTCGCAGCTCGTCGCCTTCCTGTCCTTCCAGCTCCGCGCGGCCTGGGGCCTGCGCGTCCTGGCCGCCCACCCCGCAGAAGGGAGCGTCGCATGAGCGAGCTCGTCACCCCGTACCCCGACCTCGTCCGCCCCGAGGCGTTCACGCAGCAGGGCCTCGGCTGGGTGCCGTGGCTCCTGCCCGTCGCCGAGGACGAGCTGACCGACGCGCAGCGTGAGGCGCTCATCGAGCCGGCGCGCGCGAAGATGCCGTACTTCCGGCTGCTCGCGCGCGATCCCGAGGCGCTCAGGGCCCGCACGCTGACCGACCTCGACATCTTCTTCAACGTCTCGAGCGGCGTCGGCCGAGCCGAGCGCGAGCTCGCGGCGGCCGCCACGTCGCGGCACAACGGCTGCGTGTTCTGCGCGCACGTGCACGCGGCAGCGGCGACGCGCGAGTCGGGTCGGGAGGACGACGTGCAGCGCCTCCTCGACGAGGGTGTCGGCGCCGACCTCGGCGACGACACCTGGAACGCGATCGTCGCGTCGTCGGTCGCGCTCGCCGAGACGCCGCTCGCGTTCGACGGCGACGACGTCGCCCGCCTCCGCGAGGCCGGCCTCGACGACGCCGAGATCGTCGACGTGATCAACGGCGCCGCGTTCTTCAACTGGGCGAACCGGCTCATGCTGTCGCTCGGCGAGCCCGAGGTGCCGGCCCGACGTCGCGGCGGCGCATGAGCATCCCGCGGCTCCTCGACCACGTCGTGATCGCAGGACCCGATCTCGACGCGCTCGTGCGGTGGTTCGCGCAGGAGACCGGGGTGAGCGCCGCGCCCGGTGGCGTGCACCCCACGGGCACCGCGAACGCGCTCGTCGCGCTCACGGTCGCCGGAGAGCGCGGCCCGCAGTACATCGAGCTCATCGGCCCCGACCCCGATCGGAAGGACGCCGCGCTCCCGACGAAGTTCGGCATCGCGGGCCTCACCGCGCCGAGCGTGCAGACGTACGCCGTGCACCCCGACGACCTCGACGCGACGGTCGCCGCGGCGCGCGAGCGGGGGTACGACCCGGGCCCGATCGAGCCGCTGTCGCGGCGCACACCCGACGGGGAGCTCCTCGAATGGCGCCTCACGCGCGGCGAGGACGTCCGGCTGGACGTGCCGTTCCTCATCGACTGGGGCGCGACCGCGCAGCCCGGACTGTCGGCCATCCCCGCGATCGAGCTCGTCTCGCTCGTGCGCGTCGAGCCCGACCCCACGCCCCTGCGCCGTGAGCTCGACGCCCTCGGCCTGGGCGACGGCGTCGCGGAGGTCGAGGAGGGCGCTCCCGCCGGCTACCGCCTCACGCTGCGCCGCGACGACGGGCGCGTGGTCGTTCTGTAGCGGGTCGTCCGCCGGGTTTCCCTCTCGCGCTGTACGCCATAGTTTGTAAGACTATGGAACTAAGTACAGCGCTCCGCCGAGTGGGCGCCCGAGGCGAAGGAGCTGCATGACCGTCATCCCGCTGTCCGAATCCTGGACCGTGACCGCCCTCTCCGGCCCCGCGCCCGAGGGCGTCGCCGGCCGGGCCATCCCCGCGACCGTTCCGGGGTCGGTGCACCTCGATCTGCTGCGCGCGGGTCTCATCGACGAGCCGTTCGACGGCGACAATGAGACGACGCAGCAGTGGATCGGCGATGTCGACTGGCGCTTCGAGACGACGTTCCGATGGCATGAGGACGGCTCGGAGCGCCGCGACCTCGTCGCCGAGGGGCTCGACACGCTCGCGACGATCACGCTCAACGGTGTCGAGATCGGCCGCACCGAGAACCAGCACCGCAGCTACCGCTTCGACATCGGCGCCGCGCTCGTCGAGGGCGAGAACGCGCTCCGGATCGACTTCGACGCGCCCGTGCCCGCCGCGCACGAGCGCTCGGAGCGGCACGGGGCGCGCCCGCACGTGAACCACCATCCCTACAACGCGCTGCGCAAGATGGGCAGCAGCTTCGGGTGGGACTGGGGCATCGACGTCGCGGCGTCGGGCATCTGGAAGCCGATCCGGATCGAGACGTGGTCGACCGCGCGCATCGCGTCCGTGCGCCCGCTCGTCGACGTCGAGGGCACGACCGGCGTGCTCGAGGCTCACGTCGCGATCGAGCGGGCCGACGGTCTCCGCCGCGGCCCGCTGCGGGTCGAGGTCGAGATCGCCGACCGCGTCGAGCAGGTCGAGGTCGCGCCGGGGGAGAGCTCCGCACGCGTCCGCGTCGAGGTGCCCGACGCCGACCTGTGGTGGCCCCGCGGCCACGGCGCGCAGCCGCTCTACGACGTCGCCGTGCGCCTCGCGGATGTCGACGCGTGGCAGGGGCGGGTCGGCTTCCGCACCGTGCACGTCGACATCGCTCCCGATGAGGACGGCAGCCCGTTCGCCCTCCACGTGAACGGCCGGCTCATCCACGTGCGCGGCGCGAACTGGATCCCCGATCACGCGTTTCTCACCGAGGTCGACCGGGACCGGTACGCGCGCCGCATCGCCGACGCCACCGAGGCCAACATGAACCTCCTGCGCGTGTGGGGCGGCGGGATATACGAGTCCGACGACTTCTACGACCTCTGCGACGAGCAGGGCGTGCTCGTCTGGCAGGACTTCCTCCTCGCGTGCGCCGCGTACGCCGAGGAGGAGTGGCTCTCGCGCGAGATCGAGGCCGAGGCGCGCGAGGCCATCACGCGCCTCTCGCCCCATCCGTCGCTCGTCATCTGGAACGGCAACAACGAGAACATCGTCGCCTACGCCGACTGGGGGTGGCGCTCGAAGCTCGGCGGACTCACGTGGGGCGAGGCGTACTACCGCCGGATGTTCCCCGCGCTCCTCGCGGAGCTCGACCCGACGCGCTTCTACTCCGCGGGCAGCCCGTACTCGTTCTCGTCGTACCTCAGTCCGAACCTCGACCAGTACGGCACCGTGCACATCTGGGACGTGTGGAACACCAAGGACTACGCCGCATACCGCGAGTGGAAGCCGCGCTTCGTCGCCGAGTTCGGGTTCCAGGGGCCGCCCGCGTGGACGACCCTGACCGATGTCGTGCACGACGCGCCGCTCGACCCCCAGGGGGAGCAGATGCTCGTGCACCAGAAGGCGTGGCAGGGCAACATCAACCTCGAGCGCGGGTACGGGCCGCACCTGCCGGCCCCGAAGACGATCGACGACTGGCACTGGGCGACGCAGCTGAACCAGGCGGCGGCGCTGCGGTTCGGCATCTCGTACTTCCGGTCGCTCTCGCCGTACAACACCGGGACGATCGTGTGGCAGCTGAACGACGACTGGCCCGTCATCTCGTGGGCCGCCGTCGACTTCGCCGAGCGGCGCAAGCCGCTCTGGTACGCGCTCAAGGCCGTGTACGCGCCGCGGTTCGCCACGATCCAGCCGGCCGAAGACGGGCTCGCGGCGGTGCTCCTCAACGACGCCGACGAGGCGTGGAGCGGCGACCTCGTCGTGCGCCGGCTCGCGTTCGACGGCACCGTGCGGGCCGAGGCGGTCATCGCCGCCGAGGTCGAGGCGCGCGGTGCCGCCACGGTCGCCCTGCCGGCCGAGGTCGCGGCAGCGGACGACCCGACCGGCGAGGTGCTCGTCGTCGACGCGCCCGGCTTCGGGCGCGCGCTGCACGACTTCGCCGAGGTGGTCGAGCAGTCGCTCGATCGCGCGCCGCTCGAGGTGCGCGCCGAGCGGGCGGATGGCGCGGTGCGGGTGCGCGTGACGGCGCGCTCGTACGTGCGCGACGTCTTCCTCCTGGCCGATCGCGGCCACCGCGATGCCGCCGTCGACACGGGGCTCGTGAGCCTGCTCCCCGGCGAGGAGCACGTGTTCACCGTGACCGGAGCGCCCGAGGACGTCGACCCGTCGGCGTTCACCGCTCCGCTCGTCCTCCGGCACGCGGGAGACCTCAGGGCCTGACACCGCGCCATCCCTCGCCCGCCCACGCCGCAGCTCTGCGGCGTGGGCGGGCTCTTTGTTCCGTTCGTTACGAAACGCCCTTGACCGAGTTCGTTTCAGTGCGTAACAATGGTCGCAACGGGAGCCCGCCTCCCGGAACCCTGGTCTCCAGGGCTCGTCGACGCCGACGGCCTCCGCCGCGGCGTGAGGAAAGGACAACGATGTTTCTTCGCACAGCACGCGGACGCCGCGCCTCCCTGGCGCTCGCCGCAGGGGCCGCCGCCCTCGGCCTCGCCCTCACCGCCTGCGCGCCCTCGGGCGGCGCCTCGGGCTCCAACGGCGGCTCCGGCTCCGCCGACACCCTCGTCGCCTACACCGGTCAGTCCGGCGACTACCAGATCAACTTCAACCCGTTCTCGCCCTCGAAGATCGGCGGCCTCGGTACGATCTACGAATCCCTGTTCTTCGTCACCAACGCGAACACGAACGACTACGTGCCGCTGCTCGCGACCGAGTACGCCTGGAACGAGGACGGCACGCAGCTCGACATCACCCTCCGCGACGGCGTGACCTGGACCGACGGCGAGGCGTTCGACGCCGACGACGTCGTCTTCACCTTCGAGCTCATCCGCGACAACCCGGCGCTCAACACGGGCGGCTTCAACGGCGAGGTCACCAAGGTCGACGCGACGCACGTCTCGATCGCCTTCCCCGAGCCCGCGTTCGTCACCGGCCCGGAGGTGCTCGGCAAGACCTTCATCGTGCCCGAGCACCTGTGGGGCGACGTCGACCCCACGACCGACGTCATGGCCGAGCCGGTCGGCACGGGGCCGTACGTCCTCGGCGAGTTCAAGCCGCAGGCGTTCACGCTCTCGGCCAACGAGGACTACTGGGGCGGCGCTCCCGCCGTGAAGAACGTCCGCTACCTGTCGCTGTCGGGCAACACGGCCGGCGCCGACGCGCTCGCCGCGGGCACGATCGACTGGCAGACGGGCCCCGTGCCCGACATCGAGAACGTGTCGGAGAACTACCCCGGCTACGAGGCGATCACGGTGCCCATGAACCAGATGGCGCTCCTGTCGTGCTCGAACGCCGACCTCGGCTGCGAGGGCCCGCAGACCGACCCGGCCGTCCGTCAGGCGATCTACTACGCCATGGATCGCGACCAGCTCAACGCCCTCGCGTTCCAGGGCACGGCGAGCGAGATGTCGCCGACGTTCGCCCTGCTGCCCGCGCAGGAGCAGTTCATCTCGGCGGAGATCGAGGAGAAGGTCGCGCCCGCGAAGGCCGACCTCGACAAGGTCGACGAGATCCTCACCGGCGCCGGCTACGAGAAGGGCTCGGACGGCATCTACGCGAAGGACGGCGTCAAGCTCGAGCTCACCGTCGAGGTCGTGACGGGCTGGACCGACTACATCACGGCGATCGACACGATGTCGCAGCAGCTGAAGGCGGCCGGCATCGGCCTCTCGGCCTCGCAGTCCTCGTGGAACGAGTGGACCGACAAGAAGAGCAAGGGCACGTACCAGCTCGCGATCGACTCGCTCGGCCAGGGCGCGGTGAGCGACCCGTACTACCTGTACAACAACTTCCTCTCGTCGGCGAACACCGCCGAGGTCGGCCAGGCGGCTCCCGTCAACGTGGCGCGCTTCAGCGACCCGGCCGTCGACGAGGCGCTCGCCGTCCTCAAGCGCACGAACCCGGACGACACCGCGGCGCGGCAGGAGCAGTTCGACGTCATCCAGGCGGCGATCGTCGAGGAAATGCCCTACATCCCGATCCTGACCGGCGGCACGACGAGCGAGTACAACGTCGAGAAGTTCAGCGGATGGCCGACCGAGGACGACCTGTACGCGTTCCCGGCCGTGTGGGCATCGCCCGACAACGCCGAGGTCTTCAAGGCCCTCGAGCCGACGGGCAAGTGACCGTGGCCGAGGAGGAGTTCGAGACGGGAGGCGCGACCTCATGAGCTATTTCCTGCGCAAGCTGGGCTTCTACCTCGTCGCCCTGTGGGCGGCGCTGACGCTCAACTTCCTCATCCCGAGGCTGCTCCCGGGCAACCCCGTCGACATCCTGCTCGCCAAGCTCCAGCAGCGCGGCGGCACGGTGACGGCGGAGACCCGGGCGGCCTACGAGCTCCTCCTCGGCGGCAACACGTCGGAGCCGCTCATCGTGCAGTACGGGAGCTACCTCGTGAACGTGCTGCGCGGCGACCTCGGCCTGTCGGTGACCTACTTCCCGGCGCCGGTCACGGAGGTCATCGGGCAGTCCCTGCCGTGGACGATCGCCCTCATCGGCATCGCGACGGTGCTCTCGTTCGTCATCGGCGTCGGCCTCGGCGCCCTCGTCGGGTGGAAGCCCGGCACGTGGCTCGACTCCCTCGTGCCGGCGACCACCCTGCTGGCCGCGGTGCCCTACTTCTGGCTCGCGCTCATCCTCGTCTACTTCTTCGCGACCCTGCTCGGGATGTTCCCCTCGCAGGGCGGGTACGACGTGGCGCTCAACCCGGGGTGGAGCGCCGAGTTCATCGGCTCGGCCATCTACTACGGCTTCCTGCCGGCGCTGACGATCGTCATCGCCTCGCTGGGCGGATGGCTGCTGGGCATGCGCAACATGATGGTCTCGACCCTCTCGGAGGACTACATCCTCACCGCCCACGCGAAGGGTCTGCCGGCGTCGCGCATCCTGCGCAGCTACGCGGCGCGCAACGCCGTGCTGCCGTCGATCGCGGGCTTCGCGATCTCGCTCGGGTTCGTCGTCGGCGGGTCCGTCGTCACCGAGCAGGTGTTCTCGTACCCCGGGATCGGTTCGAAGCTCCTGTCGGCGGTCACGAACAACGACTACGCGCTCATGCAGGGGCTGTTCCTCTTCATCACCCTCGCGGTGCTCGGCGCGAACCTCGTCGTGGACCTGTTCTACGGCCTCATCGACCCCCGCACGCGGGCCCGGAGCTGACATGACCAACATCGCCCCCAGGACAGAGCCCTCCGTCGCCGAGGCGACCGAGGCGATCGTCTCGCGCACCGCGCGCGAGCAGCGTGCCGACCGCGTGCGCCGCTCGCGCTCGGCGCTGCGGCAGATGCTCCCCACGATGACGCCCTGGCTCGCGCTCGGGCTCGCGCTCATCGGCGGCATCACCCTGTTCGGCCTCATCGCCCCCTTCTTCGTGGGCGACCCGAGCGCCATCCGCGACATCGGGCTCACGCCGCCATCCGCGGAGTTCCTCCTCGGCACGACCCAGACCGGCCAGGACGTCTTCGCCCAGCTCGCGATCGCGACGCGCGGGTCGCTCGAGATCGGCCTCATCGTCGGCGTGCTCGCGACCGTGCTGTCGGCCTTCTTCGGCATCCTCGGCGCGTACATCGGCGGCTTCGCCGACGAGGCCTTCTCGCTCTTCTCGAACGTGTTCCTCGTCATCCCGGGCCTCCCGCTCGTGATCGTCATCTCGGGCTTCGTGCCCGCCGAGGCGCGCGGCCTCTGGACGATCGCGGTCGTCCTCGCCGTGACGAGCTGGGCAGGGTCGGCGCGCGTCCTGCGGGCCCAGACCCTGTCCATCCGCAGTCGCGACTACGTCGCGGCGTCGAAGGTCGCCGGCGAGCGGGCGTGGCGCGTGATCGCGGTCGAGATCCTCCCGAACCTCCTGCCCGTGCTCGCGTCGCAGTTCGTCTTCGCCGTCATCGCGGCGATCCTCGGCGAGGCCGGCCTGTCGTTCCTCGGCCTCGGCGCCTCGAACTCGTCGACGCTCGGCACCATGCTCTTCTACGCGCAGAACGGGTTCGCCCTGCCGCTGGGCGCATGGTGGTGGTTCGTCCCGCCGGGCCTCGTCATCGCGCTGTTCGGGATGGGCCTGTCGCTCGTGAACTTCTCGATCGACGAGATCATCAACCCCAAGCTCAAGAACGTGCGCCTCCACGCGCGTCGCGAGCGTCGCGCGCGCCGTGAGGCCCGCAGGAAGGAGCGTGCGGCATGAGCGCGACGACAGCGCGCCGTCCCGTCCTCACCATCGACGACCTCTCGGTCGTGTACGAGGTGGAGCAGCCCGTGACAGCCGTGAAGGGCGCGTCGTTCGAGCTCGCAGCAGGGGAGATCCTCGGCCTCGCGGGCGAGTCGGGCTGCGGCAAGACGACCCTCGCCTACGCCGTGAACCGGCTGCACAAGCCGCCGGCCCGCATCGCGAGCGGCAGCATCGTGTTCCACGACCGCGAGGGCGGCGACGTCGACCTGCTCGCCCTTGCCGACGACGAGCTGCGCGCCTTCCGCTGGTCGAAGCTCTCCATGGTGTTCCAGGGCGCGATGAACGCGCTCAACCCGGTCATCAGCATCCGCGCGCAGCTCGAGGACGTGCTCGTCGCGCACCGACCGCGGATGTCGAAGGCCGAGCGGCGCGAGCGCGCGGCGGATGTCCTGCGCCGCGTGGGCGTGGATCCGTCGCGCCTGACGTCGTTCCCGCACGAGCTCTCCGGCGGCATGCGCCAGCGCGTCATGATCGCGATGGCGATGATCCTCGAGCCCCAGGTCATGATCATGGACGAGCCCACGACGGCGCTCGACGTCGTCGTGCAGCGCGACATCCTCCGCGAGATCGTGCGCCTGCGCGACGAGCTGGGCTTCGCGGTGATCTTCATCACGCACGACCTGCCGCTGCTGCTCGAGATCAGCGACCGCATCGCGGTCATGCTGCGCGGGGAGATCGTCGAGCTGCGCGCGGCCGACGAGATGTACCGCGATCCTCACCACGAGTACACGAGGAAGCTCCTCGGCTCGTTCCCCAGCCTCAGCGGGTCGCGCGGGGCGTTCATCCGATCGGGCGTCGACGAGTCGCCGGTCGCCGACGGAGCGGAGGCTCGAGCATGACCACGGTGCGCGTCACGGACCTCGTGAAGGAGTTCAGCGTGCGGGAGGGCCTGCGCCGCAGGCGGTTCCGCGCGGTCGACCGGGTCTCGTTCGAGCTCGTGCCCGGACGCACGGTCGCGCTCGTGGGCGAGTCGGGGTCGGGCAAGTCGACGATCGCGCGGATCCTCTCGAAGCTCGAGCACCCGACGTCGGGCGAGATCGACGTGCGGCAGGCGGATGGCCGACCGGTCGCCCCGGCCGAGTACCGGCGCCACGTGCAGATGGTCTTCCAGGATCCGTTCGCGTCGCTCAACCCGTTCCACTCGATCGAGCACCACATCGCGCGGCCGCTGCGGATCCACCGGCGCACGCGCGGCGCCGACGAGACGCACGAGCGCGTGATCGAGATGCTCGAGCGCGTGAACCTCGATGCGTCGTTCGCATCGCGTCGCCCGCACGAGCTCTCGGGCGGGCAGCGGCAGCGTGTGGCGATCGCGCGGGCGCTGGCCCCCGGGGCGCAGGTCGTGCTCGCCGACGAGCCGGTGTCGATGCTCGACGTGTCGATCCGGCTCGGGGTGCTGAACCTCCTCGGCCGGCTGCAGCGCGAGGACGACCTCGCGGTGCTCTACATCACGCATGACCTCGCGACCGCACGGCACTTCTCCGACGAGATCCTCGTGCTGTACAAGGGGCGCGTCGTGGAGCGCGGCCCGGCCGACGCGGTCATCCTCGACCCGCAGCACGACTACACGCGCCTGCTCGCGATGGCCGCGCCCGACCCCGAGCGGGTGGGCAAGGTCGTGAGCGGCGAGGCGGCGCCCGACCGGGCGAAGCTCGACAACTCCGTGTGCTTCAACCACTTCACGGGCGAGTGGGAGGGCGCGCGCACCGCTCCCGCCAACGCGGCCTGACAGACCCTGCATGTCTCGTTTTCCCTGGCTTTCCCGACCGGATGGCCGCGGGAAGCGAGACATGCAGAGGGGTGCTACGCGATCCAGACCTCGAGGACGCGCGCGGAGGGCTCGGACGTCGGGGCCGTCATCTCGAGAACGCCGGTCTCGGCATCCCAGCTCCACGACCATCCGCCCTCGCTCGACGGGAAGAACGGCGCGACCTCGAGGGCGCGTCCGCGCGCCCAGGGCAGCGACAGCCGTGCCGACGCGTCGCCGCGCCGCCGCCACACCGAGACGTAGGCGTGGCCGTCGAGCGCGAGGCCGAGGGAGACCCAGTCGTCCTCCCACGCCGGGAGGCCGAGCGGCCAGATCGGCCGCCGCGACCGGATGTCACCGAGCACGGCCTTGTGCGCCGCGACCGCATCGCGGACCGCCGCGCGCTCGTGCGGGGCCATCCGGTTGAGGTAGCCCGACAGGTACATGCGGCCGAGCACTCCGTTCACCAGCGCGAACGTGCGCTCCTCATCGGTCATCCCGGTCTGCGGATAGGCCCAGTTGCCGGCCTGCTCGGGGAGGATGGATGCGGGCGCCGCCGCGGCGATCGACGCGTACGCCACGGGGTCCTGCTGGTCGGAGGTCGACTGCAGGTGGAGGCGCGAGAGCATCGCGTAGTCCATCCGCATGGCGCCCGACGCGCAGTTCTCGATGAGGAGATCCGGATGGCGCGCCTGCACGCCGTCGATCCAGTCGAGAACGGCGCGCGCGTGCTCGAGCAGCCCGTGCCCGGGCGCGAGGCCGTCGCGGTCGGTGCCGGGGCCGGTCATCGTGTTCTCGTCCATCTTGATGAACGCGACGCCGTATTCCCCGACGAGGCGGTCGACGACCGCGTCGAGGTGCGCGCGGGCGGCGGGGTGCCGCAGATCGAGCAGGTGCCGCCCGTGCTCGGCGATGCGCACGCCGCCGCGCGAGAAGAACGCGGCGTCGGGCAGCGTCTGCGCGAGCGGCGACCGCACGCCGATCACCTCGGGCTCGAGCCACAGACCGGGGGTCATCCCGCGCGAGCGGATGTACGCGGTCGCCTCGCCGATGCCGCCCGGGAAGCGCGCGGTCGACGGCTCCCACGCGCCGACGCCGTCCCACCAGTGCCCGTCGGCGTACCAGCCGGCGTCGATGCAGAACGTGTCGGCTCCGGCCTCGGCCGCGGCGTCGATGAGCGGCAGGAGCTTCTCGGTCGTCGGGTCGCCCATGAGCGTGTTCATGTAGTCGTTGAAGACGAGGGGCAGCGCATCGTCGGCGTCGCGCGGGCGGCGGATGGCGCGGCGCTGGTCCGTGAGCGCCTGCAGCGCCGCCTCCACGCCGCCCTCGGCGACCGCGATCGACACCGCTGCGGAGGTGAACGTCTCCCCGTCGCGCAGCCGCACGGACCACTGGTGCTCCTGGTCCGTCGGGCCGGACAGCAGCAGGTAGGCGCCGTGCCCGTTCTCGCCGAGCTCGGCGACCCACGGCCCGTTGTGCTCGATCTGCCACGCGAGCGCGTAGTCGCCGCGCGCGGACGCGATGACCCCCGTGGGCGCCTTCTCGCCGCTCGACCACGACCCGTGGTTGCCGAGCGCGAGGCGCGTGCGGGGCGGCTGGTGGTTGTGCGCGGCGCGGCCCACGTCGACAAGGCCCGCCTCGCGCAGCGGCTGCACGCGCCACCTGCTCTCGGCGATCCAGTCGCTGTCGGCGTGCGCGACGACGATGTCGTCGACGGATGCCGTGCGCGCGTCGGCGAGGAACGAGCCGGTCGCGAAGCTCGACACGAAGTCGACGACGAGGTCGCCGTCGACCGCGACCTCGGTCCACGCCCGCAGCGCCGGTGCGGACGCATGCGCCGCGAGCACGCTCGTGACGCGGAGCCCTCGCGACGCGTCCTCCTGGCGCACGCGCAGCTCGCGCCATCCGTCCTGCTCCGACTCCTCGTGGCCGACGTAGCGCAGCGCGCGCCCGATCACGGTGTCGACGTGACGGAAGCTGCCGGGGAACCGGCCGTGGCCGAACGCCGACAGCTCGACGAGAGGCTGCTCGCCGTGCCCCTCGGGCAGCACGGGAGCGGGCGCCGGAGACCCGGATGGCCGGATCGCGAGCACCGAGACGGGCCCGTCCTCGGGCAGGGCGAGGGCGACGTGGACGCGCTCGGCGCGCCAGTGCAGGGTCTCGGGCACGACGGATCCTCCGTGATCTCGGGTGGCGCGGCGGGGCGCGGCCGCGTGTGTACTGTGATCTTTCCAGCGCGGGTGGCCGAGCACAAGCGAGTATGTTCAGAAGGGTGACAAACATGGACATCGAGGACACGGCGCTCGCGGGCGGCGAGATCGGCGAGATGTCGCCGGCGATGCGGGCGGCGCTTCTCGAGGTGCTCATCCACGGCGAGCTCCCGCGCGCGGAGATCGCGCGCCGCCTCCACCTCTCCCGCGCGAGTCTCACCCGCATCACGCGCTCCCTCGTCGACGCCGGTCTGCTCACCGAGGGCGGCACGCGCCTCATGGCGCAGACGGGGCGTCCGTCCGAGATGCTGCATCTGCGCGCGTCGGCACGCCACTTCCTCGGGATCAAGCTCACCGGCGACACGCTCTACGCGGTCGTCACCGACCTCTCGGCGTCCGCCGTCGAGAGCACCGAGCGTCCGCTCGCGTCGCGCGAGCCCGCGGATGTCGTCGCCGAGATCGCCGACGTGGCGCGCGGATATGCGGCGGACTACCCGACGCTGACGTCGGTGGGGATCGCGATCGCGGGCCGCGTGAGCCAGGGTGCGGACGGGGCGCTCGTCGAGCGGTCGTTCTTCCTCGACTGGACCGACGTGCCGCTCGGGGCGCTCGTGCGCGACGCGACCGGGCTTCCGTGCGCCGTGGAGAACGACGTGCAGGCGCTCACGGCGACCGAGCACTGGTTCGGGGCGGGGGCGGGCATCGAGGACATGGTGCTCATCACGGTCGGCGCGGGTATCGGCTGCGGGCTCGTCGTGAACGGCCGGCCGGTCGACGGCGCGCACAATCGCGCGGGCCAGATCAGCCACCTCATCGTCGACGAGGCCGGGCCGCGGTGCGGCCTCGGTCACCGCGGCTGCGCGTCGAGCCTGCTCGTGAACAGCGCGATCGTGAACGCCTACCGGCGCCCGGGTGTCGAGTACGAGGGCGTCGTCGAGGCCGCGCGCGCGGGCGACGAGCTCGCGCTCGCGGCGTTCGCCGACGCGGGTCGCGCGCTCGGCGTCATGATCGCGACGGTGGCGAGCCTCGTCGACCCCCAGAAGGTCGTCGTCACAGGAGACGGCATCGCCGTGGTCGAGCTCGCGGGCGACGCCCTGCGCGCAGCGCTCGACGAGCGGCTCGACAAGGACGCCGCTCCGGTCGATCTCGACGTGCGGAGGTGGGACTTCTCGGAGTGGGCGCGCGCGGGGGCCGGGCTGGCCATCCGCGCACTTCTCACATGAGCGTTTGTTTCAGCATTTGACAAAGTGATCGCCGCGCGGGAACCTGGTCTCTGACGATGCCGTCGAGACGGAGGCCCGCATGACCATCACCTCAGCTCCCGTGAGCGCACCCCCGCGCACGACCACGCTGTTCCGCGCCGCGGGCGCGGCGCTCATCGTGGCGTTCCGCGGCGAGGATCTCCCCGAGGTCCTCCACTGGGGCGCGGATCCGGGAGCGGTGGACGAGGCCGCGCTCGCCGCGCTGGACGCGGCGTCCGCCCGCCAGGTCACGGCGAGCGCGCTCGACGAGGCGTGGCCGCTCACGGTGCTCCCGACCGAGCGCGACGGATGGCAGGGGCGCCCGGGCATCGCGGGCACGGTCGACGGCGCGCCGCTCCTGCCGGGGTGGCGCGTGGAGTCGGTCGAGAGCGATGACCGCGGCTTCGGCCTGCGGGCACGGGCGGACGGCCTCGTGCTCGAGAGCGCCCTGCGGTTCGACGCCGCGGGCATCCTGCGCGTCGACCACCGCGTCGAGAACGCGGGCGACGCCGTCGTCCACCTGTCGGCCCTCGATGCGACGCTGCCGGTTCCCGCGCGAGCGAGCGAGCTGCTCGACCTCGCCGGCCGCTGGACGCGCGAGCGCTCGCCGCAGCGCCGGCCGGTCGCCATGGGCTCGCATGCCCGTGACTCGCGGCGCGGGCGGACCGGGCATGACGCCCCGACGCTGACCGTCGTGGGGACGCCCGGCTTCGGCGACCGCACGGGCGAGGCGTGGGCCGTGCACCTGGCCTGGAGCGGCGACGCGGTGTACCGCACCGACCGCCTCGCCGAGGGGCGGAACGTGCTCGGAGCGGGCGAGCTGCTCCGCACGGGCGAGATCGTGCTCTCGGCGGGCGAGGCGTTCGCCGCGCCGACGGCCTGGTTCGCGTGGAGCGACCGCGGGCTCGACGGGATCTCCTCGCGCTTCCACCGCTCCCTGCGCGCGCGCCCCGGCCATCCGCGCACGCCGCGACCGGTCGTGCTCAACACGTGGGAGGCGGTCTACTTCGACCACGAGCTCGAGCCGCTCATCGCACTCGCGGATGCCGCTGCCGAGGTCGGCGTCGAGCGGTTCGTCCTCGATGACGGCTGGTTCCTGGCTCGGCGCAGCGACGGCGCGGGGCTCGGCGACTGGGCCGTCGATCCGGCCGTCTGGCCCGAGGGTCTGCACGCGCTCGTCGACCACGTGCGCGCTCGCGGCATGGGCTTCGGGCTGTGGGTCGAGCCCGAGATGGTCAACCCCGATTCCGATCTCGCTCGCGCGCACCCCGAGTGGGTGCTCGCGCCATCCGATCGCGCGACGCGCACCTGGCGTCACCAGCACGTGCTCGACGTCGCGCGCCCCGAGGTGGCCGAGTGGCTGCTCGCGACCCTCGGGGCCCTCCTCGACGAGTACCCGATCGAGTACCTCAAGTGGGATCACAACCGCGATCTGCTCGAGGCCGTGCACGCGGGGCGCGCGGGCGTCGACGCGCAGACGCGCGCGGTCTACGCGCTCCTCGACGAGCTGCGCCGCCGCCATCCGCACGTCGAGATCGAGTCGTGCTCGTCGGGCGGCGCGCGCGTCGACCTCGGCATCCTCGAGCGGACCGATCGCGTGTGGGCGTCGGACACGAACGACCCGCTGGAGCGCACGCGCATCCAGCGCTGGACCGAGCTGCTCCTGCCGCCCGAGCTCATCGGCAGCCACGTCGGCCCGACGCAGGCGCACACGACCGACCGCGTCACCGACCTGCGGTTCCGGATCGCGACGACGCTCTTCGCCTCGGCGGGCATCGAGACCGACATCACGCGCTTCACGGCCGACGAGCGCGCGCAGCTCGCCGAGTGGATCGCGGAGTACAAGCGCCTCCGCTCCCTCATGCACACGGGCGAGCTGCTGCACGACGCCGTCGCCGACGAGGGGGCCGCGCTCACGGGGGTCGTGTCGGAGGACCGCGCGCACGCGCTCTACCGCCTCACCCGCGAGGCGACGGGGGAGTGGGCCGTGCCGCCCGCGCTGCGCCTCGCGGGTCTCGAGCCGTCGCGGACCTATCGCGTCGAGGTCGTCCGCGCGCTCACGACGGGCCACCTGCTCGACATGCGGCCGGTGCCGTGGATCGCGGAGGGCTCGGTGACGCTGCCGGGCTCGCTGCTGTCGACGGTCGGCGTGCGCACGCCGCTGCTCGCCCCCGCGTCGGCGCTCGTGCTCGAGGCGACCGCGGTCGCGTGAGGCGCGCGGGAGGGAGAGCGGGTGGAGCGCGCGTCGCGGGTACGGTGAGCGGATGACCCGTGCGGAGATCGAGCGGCTGCGCGAGCGCGCGCGGGCGCTGCTGCCCGCGCACGTGTTCGACTACGTCGCGGCGACGGCGGATGGCTCGAGTGAGGCCGAGGCGGACCGCTGGGATGCCGTGCGGTTCCGTCCGGCCGCCCTGCGTGGCGAGCTGGACGCTCAGGTCGCGACGACCGTTCTCGGAACGCCGGTCGACCATCCGATCCTCCTCGCGCCGATGGCGCAGCAGGTCGCGGCGCATCCCGACGGCGAGATCGAGATGGCGCGCGCGGCCGCGGCGTCGGGCACCCTGATCGGCGTCTCGACGAACACAGCGATCCCGTTCGCGCGCATCGCCGAGCAGGGGGCGCCGTGGTGGTTCCAGACGTATCTGCTCGCCGAGCCCGCTCTGACCTGGGCGCTCGCCGAGCGCGCGGCGGAGGCCGGGGCCGCGGCGGTCCTGCTCACCGTCGAGCTCACGGCGCTGCGCGTCGAGCCGCACGTCGAGCCGGTGAACTGGCCCGATGGGCCGGCTCGCGCACGGCTCGCCAACCTCACGGCCGACGAGCGCGCCCTGCTCGGCGACCGCCCGGCGCGCAATCCGGGCCTCGATGACATCGCCCGACTGCGCGACGTGACCGGCCTGCCGGTCGTCGTGAAGGGCGTGCTGCGTGGCGACGACGCGCGTCGTGCCGTCGACGCTGGCGCGGCGGGCGTCGTCGTCTCGACGCACGGGCACCGGCGACTCGCCGGCTCGATCTCGGCGGTCGACGCGCTCGGCGAGGTGGTCGAAGCGGTCGGCGCGGACGCCGAGGTGTCCGTCGACAGCGGCATCCGCGACGGGCGTCACGTGCTGGCGGCCCTGGCTCTCGGTGCACGGGCCGTCTTCGTCGGGCGTCCCGCCTGGTGGGCGCTCGCGGCGGACGGGGCGGATGGCGTCGCGCGGCTGCTCGACGGGATGGCCGACGAGCTGCGGCTCGCGCTGCTCCAGGCCGGGGTAGCGACGGGCGCCGAGGCCAGCGCGGCGCGACTCGCCCGGGTGACGGGATGGTGAACGCTCGATTCGCGTCTGGGGCGCAGTTGTCCTAAGCTTGTCCGCGGTGACGTGTCCGAGCGGCCGAAGGTGCAACTCTCGAAAAGTTGTGTAGGGTAACCCCCTACCGTGGGTTCAAATCCCACCGTCACCGCCATGCACAAGGCCCCGACTCCCCTGGAAGACACTAGGGGGTCGGGGCCTTTCGCTTGCCTGGGGCTCAAATGCGGGCTATCGGCCAAAAAGAGTGGATGGGTCGGGTGTGTCATCCGCGTCCTGCCCAGCCGGAGCGTCGCAGCGCTCGGCCGGGTCAGGCCTGCTGCAGTGCCGAGGGGACTCCGGAGCCGCCGTCGGAGGCGAGGGCCCCCGGGGCGGGGACCCGGGCGAGCCCCAGGTCGGTGACCTCGACCGTGCTGTGCTGGCTCTTCAAGGCGCACTGCAGAGCGGTGTCGAACTCGTCTTGGTCGAGAGAGGCGCAGTGCGCCATGTTGAAGCCGAGGTTCTCCCATGCCGTCACGGAGCGACCGGCACGGGCCCGTGGGACTCCCGGAGTGTCAGCACCGCGTCGAACTCCTGAGACGACACCGACATGCCGTCGATGAGCCTCAGCGCGGCCTTCGCGGCGGTGACACCGACGTCGTAGATCGGGTGGGTGATGCCGGTGAGCGGGGGATCGCTGATCCTCGCCCAAGGGGAATCGTCGAAGGCGATGACCGACAGATCGTGGGGCACGCGCAGTCCGCGCGCGCGCAGCGCGATCAGCACGTTGAGGGCGACGGTCGCGTCCGAGGCCAGCAGAGCCGTGGGCGGGTCGGCGAGGCCCAGGAGTTCGCCGACGATCGCGTCGGTGTCGGCCTCGCTGACCGCGTGGTAGCGGATCAGGTCGGGGTCGACAGGGATGCCGTTGGCCTGCAACGCGCCGACGAGGCCCGAGAGGCGGTCCGAGACCGACGAGACTGCAGTGTCGAGTCCGTTGAAGCGGTCGCCGTCGGTGGTCAGGGCCGAGATGAACGCGATGCGGCGGTGCCCGTGACCGATCAGCAGCTCGGCGGCCTGAGCCGCAGCCGGCGCGATGCGCACACGCACGCCGACCGACTCCAGGTCGTCGGCCCGGCGGTCGAGGAGCACCAGCGGTCGTGCGGCGTCGAGAACCGCGCGAAGGTGCTCGGTGTCGTACCCGGACGCGGGAGACACGATCATCGCATCGACGCGCTTGTCGAGGAAGAATCGCACGGCGTCGCGCTCGTCGTCCAACCGCTCGGAGGTGTTCGCCAGAACCACGTCGTAGCCAGCGGCCCTGGCCGTGTCGGAGATCCCGCGCAGCGCCACGCTGAAGTACGGGTTCTCGACATCGCCGACGACGACGCCGATCGTGCGCGACCGCCCCGTGTTCATGCTTCGGGCGAGTTCGTTCGGGCGGTAGCCGAGTTCCTCGGCTGCCGAGAGTACGCGATCCCGCACCTCGTCGCTCACGGCGCCGTACCCGCCGAGGGCGCGGGATGCCGTCGATTTGCCGACTCCTGCGCGGCGCGCCACGTCGGCGACCGTGGCCTGTCGGCGAAGCGGGATCGGTGTGGTCATGTGCCTTCCTCCGAAGCGCGATTGACAAGAAGTCAACCATACGATTACGGTCATTGGGTCCGGTCCCAACGTAGCAGGTGGGTCCGGACCCAACGCCTCGATCGTGACCCGTGCGGTCAGGGGATCAGTTCAGAGAGGAACTTCATGAGCGTTTTCGGAATCCGGCGCGGCGCCCTCGCCGCAGCTGCCTTCATCATCGCCGTCGTCCTGACCGCGTGCTCTCCGAGCGCCGGCCCCGAAGGCGCATCGACCAAGGGGGGTGACGACAACCCGTACGGTCTGATCACTCCGGGACAGATCCGCGTCGCCAGCGTCGGCGACCTCAAGCCGTACGCCTTCACCGACGCGAACGGCGAGTTCACCGGCTTCGACGTCGAGCTCTTCACTGACGTCGCCGAGCGCATCGGATACGACGACGTCGTGTTCACCGGGCAAGACTTCGCGGCGATCCTCCCGGCTGTCGCGAACGGCCAGTTCGACGTCGGCGTCGCGGCGATCGGCATCACCGACGAGCGCAAGGACACCGTCGACTTCTCCGACGGCTATCTCGCCGGGTTCCTCACAGTGCTCACCAAGCCCGACTCGGGGATCAAGGATGAGGGTGATCTCGAGGGCAGGCGCCTCGGCGTCGTGCAGGGCACGCTGCAGGAGGCATACGCCGTGAAGAACTTCCCCGACACCGAGCTCGTGCGCTTCCCCGACAACAACGCCGGTGTCTCCGGAGTTAACACGGGCAGCGTCGACGCGCACTTCCTCGACTACGAGTCGGCGAAGTCCTACGCCGAGCAGTACGGCCTCGAGGGTGTGATCGACATCCCCTCGTTCGACGCGCCGGCCGGCTTCGCCATCGCGCCGGGCAACGATGAGCTCCGTGAGGCGCTGAACGAGGCGCTGCGTGCGGCGATGGAGGACGGCACATGGAAGGAACTGCACGAGAAGTGGTTCCCGGGCTCGCCGATGCCCGAGCAGTACCTGCCCAGCGACGAGCAGGGCGAGGGCGAGTAAGCGCCCGACCCGGGTGCGGGGTCTCGCACACCGCAGACCCGGCACCCCGAATAGGAGACCCTCATGGACTGGCTCGACAACATCATCAAGACGTTCCTCGATTTCGACGCGATGCTGCAGGTGCTGCCGCAGCTGCTCGGAACGGGGCTGGTGAACACCCTGGTCATCTCGGTGTTCGCGACAGCGCTCGGCATCGTGATCGGCATGATCCTCGCCGTGATGGGCGTCGCCCGCACCGCATGGCTGCGCGTTCCCGCGCGCATCTACACCGATATCTTCCGCGGCCTGCCCGCGATCCTCACCATCCTGCTCATCGGCCAGGGCTTCGCCCGGATGAGCCAGCAGCTCTTCGGCCCGTCCCCGTATCCGCTCGGCATCCTGGCACTCAGCCTGATCGCCGGCGCCTACATCGGCGAGATCTTCCGTGCCGGCATCCAGGCTGTCGAGCGCGGCCAGCTCGAGGCCTGCCGCGCACTCGGCATGACCTACGGCTCCGCGATGCGACTCGTCGTGATTCCTCAGGGCGTCCGCCGGGTCCTTCCCGCACTGGTGAACCAGTTCATCGCGATCGTGAAGGACTCCTCGCTGGTGTACTTCCTCGGCCTGCTGGTGTCGGAGCGGGAACTCTTCCGCGTCGGCCAAGACGCCGCGGTACTCACCGGCAACCTCTCGCCGCTGGTCCTGGCAGGCGTCTTCTACCTGGTGATCACGGTTCCGCTGACGCACCTGGTCAACTACTTCGACAATCGGTTCCGCACCGGCCGCCGCAAGCCCACCCCGCCCAAGAGCGGCCTCGAAGAGGTCGCGGAGCAGTCCCTCAGCCCGGTCTACACCCGTGGAGAGAACACATGACGTACACCTCCCCCCAGCCCGTCACCGAGGGTCGCTTCTACGAGGGCTCTCGCCTGCAGGTCGAGAACCTCCAGATGGCGTACGGCGAGGTCGACGTCATCAAGGACGTGTCGATCTCGGTCGAGCCCGGCACGACCACCTGCATCATCGGACCCTCCGGCTCCGGCAAGTCCACGCTCCTGCGCGGCGTGAACCGTCTGTACGAGCCCAAGGGCGGCCGCGTGCTGCTCGCCGCCGACGACGCTCTCGCCCTCAAGCCCGACGTGCTGCGCCGCCGGGTCGGGCTCGTCTTCCAGCACTTCAACCTGTTCCCCGACCACACCGCCCTGCAGAACGTGGCGCTCGCACTGCGCAACGTGAAGCGGATGCCGAAGGGCGAGGCCGAGCGCATCGCACTCGCGCGACTCACCGAGGTGGGTCTGGCCGAACGCGCCGACCACCGCCCGCGGGACCTCTCTGGCGGCCAGCAGCAGCGTGTCGCGATCGCCCGCGCACTCGCCATGGAACCCGAGGTGATGCTCTTCGACGAGGCCACCAGTGCCCTCGACCCGGAGCTCGTCAAGGGCGTGCTCAATCTGATGGCCGAACTCGCGCAGCGAGGCATGACCATGCTCGTCGTCACCCACGAGATGGGATTCGCCCGAAAGGTCGCCGACCAGGTCGTCTTCATGGACGAGGGGCGCGTCATCGAGGCCGGCACCCCTGAGCAGATCTTCGACGACCCGCAGAGCGACCGTCTGCGGCTGTTCCTCTCCGAGGTGCTCTGATGGCGGATGCCGTGAACACCCCGATCCGTACCGCGGTCGTCGGCTTCGGAGTGTCCGGACGGGTCTTCCACAGCCCGTTCCTGCAGGCCGACCCGGACTATTCACTGGACGTCATCGTCACCGGCGATGCAGACAGAGCGGCGGATGCCGCGGCACGCCACCCATCGGCATCCGTCGCCGCCTCCGTCGACGACATGCTCGAGCGCGCCTGCGACCTCGACCTCGTCGTGATCGGCACGCCGCCCGCGACCCATGCCGCCATCGCCACCGCGGCGCTGGACGCCGGCCTCGACGTCGTCGTGGACAAGCCGTTCACCGTGAGCTCCGACGAGGGGCGTGCGCTCATCGCGCACGCCGAACGCCTTGGCCGGCGGATCACGGTGTTCCAGAACCGGCGCTGGGACGGCGACTTCCGTACCGTGCGCGAGCTCGTCGAGACCGGGCGACTGGGGGCGGTGCGGCGGTTCGAGTCGCGCTTCGAGTGGTACAAGCCGGAGATCCGCGCCAGCTGGAAGGCTGAGGCGACTGCGGCTGAGGGCGGCGGCATCCTCCTCGACCTCGGAACGCACCTGATCGATCAGGCCGTGCAGCTGTTCGGCCCGGTCGCCGAGGCACGCGCCGAACTCGCCGTGAACCGGCCGGGCGGGCTCGCCGACGACGACGCGTTCGTCGCGCTGCGCCACGAGTCGGGCACGATCTCGCACCTGTGGATGAACTCCCTCGCGCCCCAGTTCGGCCCGCGGTTCCACGTGCTCGGATCCATGGGGGGATACACCACCCGCAGCCTGGACGGCCAGGAGGCGGCGCTGGCCGCGGGGGTCTCGCCAGACGACGACGGCTACGGTGTCACGCCCGCCGAGCGCTGGGGTGTCTTCGGCATCGAGGGATTCCTCGAGCCGCTGCCCACTCTCCGTGGCGACTACGGCGCGTTCTACCGCGCCCTCGCCGGCGGCATCCGACGAGGCGGGCCGCTGCCGGTCGACGCGGCCGACGCCGTCGCGGTGCTCGAGCTCATCGAGCGCCTGCATGCTCAGACGCCACTGCGACGTCCCGCACACACCGACACGAACGAAGGACAACGATGACCAGCCCGCAGCCTCTCCACGTCGCCGTCATCGGCGCCGGGATCCTCGGCACCTCGACCGCCGCGCACCTCGCACGCCACGGCGCACGCGTGACCCTCGTCACCGCGGGGAAACCGGCGGACGGAGCCTCGGGTCGCTCGATCGCCTGGCTGAACTCGTCCGGGGCGCGTTCGACCGAGTACCGTTACCTGCGCCTGCTGGGCCTGGACCGCTACCGCACCTGGCGCGAGCGGCATCCCGAGAGCAGCCGTTATCTGCGCTTCGACGGCGCCCTCAAATGGGGAGGCGAGGGCGAGAGCTTCCGCGACACCTTCGACTACGAGCGCGCCGGCGGCTACGACTCCGTCTGGCTCTCGCGCGAGCAGGTCACCGCACAGATCCCCGAGGTCAACGCGGATGCCGTGTCGGCGGAGGGCGCGATCTACAACAGGGGAGAGGGATGGGTGAACCTGCCCGACCTCATCGCCGACCTCCTCACCCAGGCGGTCGCCGACGGCACCGAGCTCATCGAGGACGCAGGCGACGTGCGCGTCGACGTGCAGGACGGCGTCGCGGTCGGCGTGATCCTGGGCAACGGGGCGCGGCTCGCCGCCGATCGCGTCGTGCTGGCCACGGGAGGCGACGTGCCCGCTCACCTCGCCGCGCTCGGCGTCGTGGTGCCGGATGCCACGCCGGCAGCCTTCGTCGTCATCACCGAGCCGGTAGAGCCTCGCGTCCGCACAGTGCTGAACACGCCCCGCGTGGCCGTGCGGCCGATGCCCGACGGCCGTCTGGTGCTCGACGCCGACTGGGCCGAGAAGTCGATCATCGTCGGCGAGGACGGCGCCCTGACCGTGCCCGAGGAGTCGGTGCAGGGCCTTCTCGACGAGGGGTCGCGGGTGCTCGCCGGAAACCCGACCCTGATCGCGCACCGCGTCGCCGCCGGGCTGAAGCCCATTCCCGGAGACGGCGAGCCGGTGGTTGGTGCGGTGCCGGCGATCGACGCACTCTCGGTGCTATTCACGCACTCCGGCGCGACCCTCGGGCTGATCCTGGGCGAGCTCCTCGCCGAAGAGGTGCTGACCGGCAGGCCGTCCCCCGTGCTGGACGTGTTCCGCCTCGATCGCTTCGACGCGGATGCCGAGCCCACCGAGGTCGGCATCGGCGCGTGGGCTCCCGTGACGAGCGCCCCCGCGGTCGCCGCGGAGAAGCCGTGAGCCCGGTCGTCAGCATCGCCGGCTTCGGCGACAACGTCGTCGACTGTTACGCGTCGGCCGGAACCATGTTCCCCGGAGGCAACACCCTCAACGTTGCGGCCTTCGCCGCCCGAGCGGGGGCGCGGGCCGCGTACTTCGGCCAGGTGGCGGAGGATGCCGCGGGCGAGCACATCGCCCGTTCGCTGGCCGCAGAGGGAGTCGACACGACGTGGCTGCGCCGTGCGGCGGGCCGGACGGCGCACTGCATGATCGGCCACGACGCGCACGGAGACCGCGTCTTCCTGTCGTTCGATCTCGGGGTGTCGCGATTCGCCCCCACGTCGGACGACTTCGACGCCCTCCGGGGGTTCGACGCCGTGCACGTCGGTTCGTCCAGCGGCCTCGACGGGCATCTCGAGGCGTTCGCGAGCCGGACCCGCCTGTCGTACGACTTCGCGACGACCTCGGATGCCGAACACATGGAGCACGTCGGCGGGTTCTGCTTCCTCGCCGTCCACTCCGGTGGCGACCTGGACGATGCGGCAGCGGCCGACCTGCTCGCGGCGAGCGAGGCTTCCGGCGCGCGATGGAGCCTGCTCACGCGCGGCACCAGGGGAGCCGTGCTCAGCCACCAGGGCCGGCGATGGACGGGCGAGGCCCGCACCGATCGCCCGGCCGTTGACACCCTCGGCGCCGGCGACAGCTTCGCGGCGCGGGTGCTCGTCGGCATCCTGCGCTCCGAAGACCCGGCGTCGCTGCTCGCCGCCGCCGCCGACGTCGCCGCCGACACCTGCCAACGACTCGGCGCCTTCGGGCCGGGCATCCCGATCGACCCGACCGTGCTCGCCGGAAGTGGCGCGGCGCACACCCTCGAACCCACCATGATGAAGGAGCACCGATGACCGACGGCACCTATGTCGGACCCACCCCCGTCAAGCCCATCCCCCAGGGCATCCGCCCCTCGCAGAAGCACGCGCTAGCCCGCTGGGACGAGATCCGCGACTTCGTCGCCGGCCTCTCGGCTCTCGACCGCGTCTATCTCGTCGGAGCGGGAGGCTCGTTCTCCGGCCTGCAGGCCGCGCACTACGTGCTCGATCGCGAGTCGGCCATTCCCGTGGTCTCAGTCAACTCCGACGAGTTCTACCACCGCGCATCCCCCGGTGTGGGCCCGGGTGCGTTCGTCGTGACCCTGTCGGCGGCGGGCACCACCGCCGAGACCGTGCGCGCCGCGTCCTGGGCGCAGGAGCGGGGCGCGGCGGCGGTCGCGGTCACCCTCAAGGCCGACGGCCCGCTGGCGCAGGCCGTGGCCACGAGCTTCATCTCGCAGAATGGCGACGGCAACCAGATCGTGCTGCAGTTGCTCGCCCTCGCAGTGCTCGCCCGCGAGGGGCGCGACGTGAGCGCGAAGCTGGACGCCCTCGCGGCTCTGCCGGACGCGACCGAGGCCGCGCTTCGCGGGTTCGAGCCGCTGGCCGCCGCGATCGCCCAGGACATGAAGGACGTCCCCGTGACGTATCTGATCGCCTCAGGCCCCCTGCAGGGGATGGGCAGCACCTTCACGGCCTGCTTCCTGCAGGAGATGCAGTGGATGCACGCGTCGACCATCAACGCCAACGAGTTCTTCCAAGGGCCGTTCGAGGTGTTCGACAAGCAGACCAGGAGCATCCTGTTCCTCGGTGAGGACGAGACCCGCCCCATGGCGGAGCGGGCCGAGCGCTTCCTCGACGAGTACAGCGGCACCACGCACAAGATCGACAGCCGTGACCTGGACCTGCCGGGCGTTCCGGAGGACCAGCGCGGAATCATCGCGCCGCTGGTGTTCTACCCCATGATGTTCCGCCTGGCGGAGAACTACGCGGCTGTGCGCGGCTACGCACTCGAAGGCCGCCGCTACATGTGGCAGTTCGCGTACTGAGAACGCAAGCGGGGCCCGGCCGTCCCGGCCGGGCCCCGCTTCGCTCTGCATTCCGGCGGAGCCGACGCGACAGGATCGACGGCTGGGGACCCACGTCGATCCAACAGGGCGAGATGGGTTCAAATCCCACCGTCACCGCCATCCGAAACCCCCTCCTCGCGAGGGGGTTTCGTCGTTCACTGCATGGCTACCTGGATGCGCCGGTCGAGGTCGTCGAGCTCCGCGAGCAGCTCGGACGCCGCCCAGACGCGGTCTCGCTTGCGACCGGTGATCTCCTCGATGAAGCCCGCCTGCGTGAGGCGCGCGATCGCCTTGTAGGTCTGCTGCTCTGAGGAACCCGATCGGCGTTCGATCTCGGCGGCGCCCATGATGGGGTGGTCGTAGAACGCGGGGATCAACGCGGCCACGGCGGAGCCCGCGCGAGGGCGCAACTCCTCAGCCCATTCGCCCGGCATCGCCTTGATCCGCGCGATCGATTCGCGAGAGCAGATGGCCGCGGCGTGGGCCGATCGTGCGAAGAGGTCGATCAGCGGGGCCGGGTGTCCACGACGGTATTCGCCCAGTGCAGCGAAGTAGTCGTCTCGCCTTGCGAGCAGGCCGCTCGCGAGCGGAACCACGGCATTGCGCGTCACACCGCGCCGACGGAAGACCGCCGAGACCAAGGCCCGTCCGATTCGTCCGTTGCCGTCTGTGAAGGGATGGATGGACTCGAGTTGGGCATGCCCGATCGCGGCCTGCACGAGCACGGGCAGGTCGTCGCGGTTGAGGAAGTCGATCAGGTCGTCCATAAGATCCGGAACACGTTCTGGCACCGGCGGCACGTGAAGCGCGCCGCGAGGAGAGTGATCGCTGCCGCCGATCCAGTTCTGCATGTCACGCAGGCGGCCCGCGTAATCGGCTTCGTGCGGATCGTCGTGCATGAGCGCGCGGTGCGCGACGAGGAGGTCGTCGAGGCCGAAATAGCCGCGCGCCGCGACGTCGGCGATGAGTCGGTGCAACGCGGTGCTCGCGGCGACCATGCTCGAGGCCGACGAGTTCGACCGACTGCCGGCGAGCGCGCGCGCATAGTCCACCGCGCTCGCGGTGATGCGCTCGATCTTGGACGAAGCCACCGACTCCGTCCGGATCATGAAGCGGCTGAGCGCGGCCGAGTGTCCTTCGGCGTCCGTGTCGGCCTGCGCAACCGCGAGCAGAGCCTGTTCGGATATGACAAGCGTCGCGATGGGCGGGACATAGTCGAGCGCCGCGATCCTCGGCGGGACACTCGCGTCCACCGAGGTGAGCATGCGGTCAGCGCGTGTGCCCCCGCGGACGGTCTGTCTCCAGGGCACGGTCTCGAACCCGTGCCGTGGCCAGAAACCAGGGCCGTTGTCGGTCGATGTCTCGTCCACAACCCCGAGTATCGCCTCCACTACTCGTCTTTGACAAGCACAAGGCCGAGCAGTGCTGCAGATGCTCGGCTTTGAGGGGATTCGTCGTGTCGAGGTCGTGCGCCCGGGGCTGTGGCCCTAGGTCGTCTCCCGCTCCACGAGGTGCGCGTCCGTCTCGGGCCCGGCGGCCGGCGGCGTCGATCCCGTGGCGGCGCTGAGGGCGAGCGCGGCGAGGTAGCGGCCGAGTCCGGCGTTGTCGAGACGCACGGTCGACAGGGCCGGCACGACGAGGCGCGCGAGCGGCGTGTCGTCGTGGCCGATGATGGCGAGCCGATCCGGCACGCTGATGTGCGAGCGGACGGCGGCGCCCAGGACCATCGCCGCGATGTCATCGTTGTAGGCGACGATGCCGTCGACGCCGAGATCCATCCAGCGGGCAAGCTCCTCCGCGGCGTTGGCCTCGGTGATGGGGGAGTCGGCGACGAACCCCGATCTCGTCAGCGAGTGCAGCGTGCGGGACGCGAGGTCGCGGCGCTGCATCACGAGGTCTGCGAGTCGTGGGTCGGCCGAGGCCGCGAAGGCCACGCGCCGGCGCCCGCGCGACAGCAGATGCTCGACCTGCAGACGCGGCCCGTCGGCAAAGCCGAGACCTCCTTCGGCAGCCTCATCGCCGCCGGGAAACGGAGGGATGATCTGGTCGACGCCGCTCGCCCGGATCTCGGCGAGCTGCTCCGGCGTGAACGGCGCCAGGCCGATGACGACATCCGGCCGGAGCGTCTCCCAGAGCGGGCGTGCCTGGCCCCCGGGGTGCGGAGTCATCGTCACGAGGGAGTACCCCGCCTCGTCCAGCGCGAGGGACGCCTCGTCGAGGTGGGTCCGCATGCTGTGGTCGAGCGGCCAGTCCGGCAGCACGAGGAGGATGATCCGGCTCTTCCCGCTGGCCAGCGCCCGCGCCGCGGTGTTCGCGCGGTATCCCAGACGGTTCGCCTCCTCGAGCACGCGCGCACGGGTCGCCTCCGGGATGGTCTGACCCGGCGTGTTGTTCAGAACGAAGCCGACGGTGGCGCGCGAGAGGCCGAGTGAACGCGCGACGTCCGCGGCGGTGACTCGCTTCGGTGCGGTTGTCGCCATTCGCTCTCCTTTGGACTTGCGCGCGCTAGTGCACCTACCGTAGCATCCTGGATCAACCACTAGCACGCGCTAGTTTTCCCTCAGACAATGGAGTCTTCCGATGACCCCGACGAACGACGAGCCCCTCGTCACGCCGCTTCCGGCGTCCACTCCCTCTCCCACGGCGAACGCCGTGGAGCTCGACGGAGCAGCGCGCTCCGCTCCCGAACTGCCGAAGGTCGGCCCTCGCTACATCTGGTTCATGGTGCTGGCGCAGTTCGGCGTCTTCATGGCCTTCATCACCCCGCTGGCGATCTCGCTCACGATCCGTGTGAACACGCTCGCGCCCGGTCATCCGGAGTACCTGGGATACATCACGGGCGCCGGTGCGCTGTTCGTGATGCTCACCGCGCCGTTCATGGGCGTGTGGAGCGACCGGACGCGGACTCCTCTCGGGCGGCGACGCCCCTTCATGATCGGCGGCATGGTCGTGGGCGTCGCGTCGCTGGTGGTCATGGCGCTCGCCCCGAACGTGCTCGTCGTCGGGCTCGGCTGGATCCTCGCGCAATGGGGATGGGGTACGGCGCTGAGCAACCTCCAGATCTCCACAGCGGACCGCCTGCCGGAATCCCAGCGCGGCAAGGTCGCGGGGCTGACCAGCTTCGCCACGCAGATCGCGCCCGTCTTCGGTGTGATCCTCGCCCAGTTCTTCACGGGCGACCCGCTGCTGCTCTTCCTCGTGCCGGGCGCGGTCGGAGTCGTCTTCGTCGTGCTGTTCGTCACGCTCGTGCACGAGGACGACAGCCGAGGCCTGCCGAAGGACCCGATCACGGTCCTCCAGCTGCTCTCGAAATACCTCTACAACCCGCGCAGGCACCCCGACTTCTCGTGGAACTGGCTGGGCAGGTTCCTCTTCTACACCGGCATCACGCTGAACACGACCTACACGGCGTTCTTCTTCGCCGACCGCCTCGGCATCGCCGTGGAATCGGTCGCGGGGATCATGGCATCCCTCAGCATGGCCGGAGTGCTCGCCGTGACACTGGGCGCGATCGGCGGGGGGTTCCTCTCCGACCGGCTGAAGCGGCGCCGGCTGTTCGTGCTGATCGGGGGGCTCATCATGGCCGGCGGGATGCTGGCACAGGCATACGCTCCCGACCTCGCTGTTCTCGTCGCCGGTTCGCTGGTGACGTCCGTCGGACTCGGGCTCTTCGCCGCGGTCGACCAGGCGCTGCTTCTGGACGTGCTCCCCGAGCGCGAGACCGACGCCGGCCGGTTCATGGGGATCACCGGGTTCGCCACGTCGATCCCCCAGTCGATCGCGCCGCTCGCCGCGTCCGGGATCCTCCTCATCGGGGCAGAGGGCGGCGACCGCAACTACACGCTGCTGTTCATCGTCGCCGCTGTCTCGGTGATCCTCGCCGGCATCGCCGTCCTCCGCATCCGCTCCGTTCGCTGATCCCTCCTCTCAGAAAGCTCCACGCGATGTCGCTCACCCTCAGTCCCATCCGCTTCGAGCACTCCTCGAACGCCCTCGGAATCGGCCAGCCCCGGCCCCGTCTCTCCTGGGTCGTCACCGACGCGCCCGCCGACTGGTCGCAGTCGGCCTACGAGGTGCAGCAGCGCGACGGTGCGAGTGTGCGCATCGACAGCCCGGACTCGGTTCTCGTGCCGTGGCCGTTCGAGCCCTTGACGTCGCGCGAGCGCAGGGAGATCCGCGTCCGAGTGGTCGACGCGGACGGTTCCGCCAGCGACTGGTCCGCATGGGCGTGCGTCGAGGCCGGACTGCTGGAGCGGTCTGACTGGTCCGCGCAGATGGTCGGGCCCGCCGATTCCGCCGTCGTTTCACCCCTGGTGCGCGGGGCTTTCCGGACCCGCTCGGACAGCGAGGTGGTGCGGGCCAGGGTCTATGCCACCGCCCACGGGCTGTTCCAGCTGGAACTGAACGGACACCGGGTCGGCGACGACGAGCTCGCGCCGGGATGGACCGCCTACGAGTCGCGGCTCCGATACGCCACGTACGACGTCACCGGTCTCGTGCGGGGTGGCGAGAACGCCATCGGCGCGTGGCTGGCGGATGGATGGTGGCGCGGCTACCTCGGGTGGGGTGGCAAGCGGGCCCTCTACGGCGACGACCTCGGCGTCATGGTCCAGCTGGAGGTCCACTACGCGGACGGCACCCGGCAGACTGTCGCCTCCGGGACGGACTGGGTCGCGGGAAGGGGACCGATACACGCCGCGGATCTGTACAACGGCGAGGACTACGACGCGCGCGACTTCGATCCCGCGTGGTCGACGGTTGACGCCGCGACGGACGGCTGGACTCCCGTCGCCGTGCGCCCGCTCGGCGAGGTCGAGCTCTCGGCGCCCGACGGGCCTCCTGTCCGAGTCGTGGAGAGGATCCCCGTGCAGCGGGTGCTCACCTCGCCGTCGGGAGCGACCATCCTGGACTTCGGGCAGAACCTCGTCGGCAGACTGCGTCTCGCCGTCGAGGGTGAAGCGGGCACCCGCGTCACCCTTCGCCATGCCGAGGTCCTCGAAGGCGGCGAGCTCGCGGTCGCGCCGCTGCGCGGAGCGAAGGCGACAGACAGCTACACGCTCGCCGGGGTCGGCACCGAGAGCTGGTCGCCGCGCTTCACGTTCCACGGGTTCCGGTACGCCGAGGTCACCGGCTGGCCCGGCCCGATCGACCCGGAGGCCGTGACAGCCGAGGTGCTGCACTCCGACATGCAGCGCACGGGATGGTTCGAGACCGACCATCCGCTCGTGAACCGCCTCCACGAGAACGTCGTATGGGGGATGAGGGGCAACTTCGTCGACGTCCCGACAGACTGCCCCCAGCGCGATGAGCGATTGGGGTGGACGGGCGACCTGCAGGTGTTCGCGCCCACCGCGACCTACCTCTACGACTCGGCCGGCTTCCTGGTGTCGTGGCTGAAGGATCTCGCGGCAGAGCAGAGGAGGTACGGCGGCACGACCATGGTCGTCCCGGCGATCGTCACCGGCTACACCGGCCCGACGGCGGGCTGGGCCGATGCCGCCACCGTCGTGCCGTGGACCCTGTACCAGGCCTACGGCGACATCGGAGTGCTCGAGACGCAGTTCGAGAGCATGGTCGCGTGGGTCGACGAGGTCACCGCCGCTGCCGGCCCTGACCGGATCTGGAGCGCGGGATTCCAGTTCGGCGACTGGCTCGACCCGACCGCGCCGGCCGACCGCCCCGAACAGGCCCAGACCTACCCCGAGATCGTGGCCACCGCCTACTTCGCTCGCTCCGCCCGGATCGTCGCGGACGCGGCGGCGCTGCTGGGGCGCTCAGCGGACGCCGAACGGTACGGCGCGCTGGCGAGCGAGGTGAAGGCGGCCTTCCACCGCGAGTACGTCTCGCGCTCCGGGCGCCTGCTGTCCGACTCCGCGACCGCGTACTCTCTGGCCCTGACGTTCGACCTCATCGACGACGCCGATGAGCGTCGCCACGCCGCCGACCGTCTCGCGGAGATCGTCGCGGGCAACGGGTACCGGATCCCGACGGGCTTCATCGGCACGCCGATCCTCACCGACGCGCTCAGCGCGAACGGGCACGCCGACACGGCGTACCGACTGCTGCTGCAGACCGAGGCGCCCTCATGGCTGTACACGGTGGAAAAGGGAGCCACGACGATCTGGGAGCGGTGGGACTCGCTCCTGCCGGACGGGAGCGTCAATCCCAGCGGGATGACGTCCTTCAACCACTACGCGTTCGGGGCGGTGGCCGACTGGATGCACCGCGTCGTGGCCGGGCTCGCGGCCGCCGCTCCCGGATACCGGCGGCTTCGCATCGCCCCGCAGCCGCCGCGTCGCGGCCTGAGCTCCGCTTCGGCGACCCTGCACACCCCATACGGAATCGCCTCGGCGGGCTGGGAGCTCCGCGATGGCGGGATCCTGGTCTCCGCCACGATCCCGGTGGGAGTGAAGGCCGAGGTCGTCCTCCCCTCGGGCAGAGCGTTCGAGGTCGCCGCGGGTGAGCACCATTGGCAGGAGCCGTTCGAGGTGGATGCCGAGGTCGGGCGGGTGTACACGGTCGACTCGCGGATGGGCGACATCGTCGACCACAAGCCCGCACTCGACGTGCTCAAGGGCGTCATCGGGAAGTGGGTGCCGGGCGCCGCCGACCACATGTCCGGCGGGCTCCGGGGCCAGGACGACCTCACACCGCGGCAGATCACGGGGATGCTCCCCGATCCGGCGGGGGTGCTCGCCGACCTCGAACGCGGATTCGCCGCCCTGAACGCCGGCGAGCCGATTCCCGCCGACGTGTTCACCGCCCCCGCGCCGATCGCGGCGGACTCGGACCTGCAGGAGAAGGCCATGCTGCTGTCCGGCCGCGACTTCTGGTCGACGCAGGAAGCCGTCGGAGTGCCGTCGATGATCATGGTCGACGGACCGCACGGCGTGCGTCGGCAGGACGGTGCGGTCGACAGCCTCGGCTTCAACGAGTCCCTGCCCGCCACGTGCTTCCCACCCGGGGTCGCGATGGGCTCGGCGTGGGACCCGGAGCTGATGCGCGAGGTCGGGGTGGCACTGGGCGAGGAGGCTCGCGCGCTCAACGTGAACATGATCCTCGGGCCGGCGATCAACATCAAGCGATCCCCGCTCGGCGGCCGCACCTTCGAGTACCTGTCGGAGGATCCGCTGCTCACGGGGGTGCTCGCCACGGAGTACGTCCGTGGGGTGCAGTCCACCGGCGTCGGCACGTCGGTGAAGCACTTCGCCGCGAACAACCAGGAGACCGGGCGCATGCGCGTCAGCGTGGAAGCCGACCAGCGGACGCTGCGCGAGATCTACCTCCCCGCGTTCGAGCGCGTGGTGACGGAGGCCCGGCCGACCTCGGTGATGAGCGCGTACAACGCGATCAACGGCATCTTCGCGTCGGAGAACCGCTGGCTGCTGACCGAGCTCCTCCGCGACGAGTGGGGCTTCGACGGTCTCGTGGTCTCAGACTGGGGTGCCATCAAGGACCGGGTCGAGGCCCTCCGCGCGGGGCTGGATCTCGAGATGCCCGGCACCGGCGACGAGGGTACGGAGGCGATCCTCCGGGCTGTGCGCGACGGCCGGCTCGACCGTGCCGTCGTCGAACAGGCCGCCGCGCGCGTGGCCGCGCTCGTCGACCGAACGCGGCTGCCAGACGAGCCGTCCGCGTTCGACACGGAGGCGCACCACGCGCTGGCGCGGCGCGCTGCGGCGGCGGGCGTGGTGCTGCTGCGCAACGAGGACCAGACCCTGCCCCTGCGCGAGGGCCAGAAGGTCGCCGTCATCGGCACCCTCGCGGTGGAGCCGCAGTTCCAGGGCGGCGGCAGCTCGCATGTCACGCCGACGCGTCTCGACATCCCGCTCGACGAGCTGCGGGTCGCGCTCGGAGAGACGAGCGTCTCGTTCGCCCCGGGCTATGCGGACGACGGAGATCCGGCGCAGCTGCGTGCGGAGGCCGCAGAAGCGGCTGCTGCCGCCGACGTGGCCGTGGTGTTCGTCGGGCTCTCCGAGAAGGAGCAGTCAGAGGGCTTCGACCGTTCGACGATCGATCTGCCACGAGACCATGTGGCCCTCATCGAAGCCGTGGCCGGCCGTGCGCGTCGCACCGTCGTTGTGCTCTCCAACGGCGGCGTCGTCTCACTGGAGCCGTGGCATGACTCCGTGGACGCGATCGTCGAGGGATGGGCGCTGGGCCAGGCCGTCGGCGGGGCTCTCGCCGACGTGCTGACGGGGGCGGTGAACCCCTCCGGCCGACTGGCCGAGTCCATCCCGCTCCGGCTGCAGGACACCCCGTCGTACCTCAACTTCCCCGGCGAGAACGAGGTCGTCCGATACGGCGAAGGGGTCTTCGTCGGCTACCGGTACTACGCCACGGCCGACCGGCCGGTTCGGTACCCGTTCGGGCACGGCCTGTCGTACACGACGTTCGCTCACGACGTCGTCGAACTCGCCGTCACGGGCCCGGACGCGGCGGTCGTGCGGGTCGCCGTCCGCAACACGGGGCAGGCAGCAGGGGCGGAGGTCGTCCAGGTCTACGTCGCGCCCGCACCCGCACCGGTGCGTCGTCCGGTCCGCGAGCTCGCGGCCTTCCGCAAGGTGCATCTCGAGCCGGGCGAGACCCGGACGGTGGAGGTGGCCCTCGACAGGCGGGCGTTCGCCTATTGGGACACGCAGCGCGAACGCTGGCAGGTCGAGCCGGGCGAGTATCGCGTCGAGATCGGCCGATCGTCCGCGGACATCACGACCGCGGCGACCGTCACTCTCGACGGCGATGTCGACCGGCCGGCGCCTCTGAGCCTGGAATCAACGGTCGGGGACTGGTTCGGCCACCCCGTCGTCGGCCCGGCGCTCATGCAGGCCATGGTGTCCGAGGCCACCGCCGAGCAGAGAGCCGCCGCCGAAGACAGCGCAGACATGCTGCGGATGGTCGAGTCGATGCCGATGGCGCAGTTCGCGCGGTTCCCCGGTGTGGAGATCTCCGACGACGCGCTTGACCAGCTCATCGCCCTCAGCCGCTCCGGCAGCTGACGCCTGGCAACCCCACACACCCATTCGTCGAGGAGATGCTCATGACGACACCTGCCCGCCCACCGCTCGACCCGGCGCTCGCGACGATCGTCGAGATGGTGCCCGCCCTGTCAGCGCCGCTGACGCTTGAAGGCATCGCGGCATCCCGCGCGACGTCCTTCGACCCGCCGATCGATGACCTCCTGAGCGGGCGGGGGCTGGTCCGCTCCGATCACACCGTGCAGACTGCGGATGGCGGCCAGATCCTCGTCAGCGTCATCGCGCGCGCGGAGCACGGCGATCCCTCCGCGCCGGGCGTCCTCTGGATACACGGAGGCGGCATGGTGGCAGGTGACAGGCACTCCGGCGTCGCACTGCCGCTTCAGTGGGTGGAGGAGCACGACGCTGTCCTCGCGAGCGTCGAGTACCGGCTGGCGCCTGAGCATCCGGACCCGATCCCCGTCGAGGACTGCTACACCGCGCTGTGCTGGTTCTCCGCCCACGCGGAGGATCTGGGGTTCGATCCGGAGCGGCTCCTGCTCGCGGGAGGAAGCGCGGGCGGCGGACTCGCGGCGGGGGTCGCGCTTCTGGCGCGCGACCGGCGGGGCCCGCAGATCGCTTGGCAGCTGCTGCAGTGCCCGATGCTCGACGACCGAGACCGGACCGTCTCGTCGCACCAGTTCGTCGATGGCGGGCCGTGGCCGCGCCGCAGCAACCAGACCGGCTGGAGAGCGCTGCTCGGAGATCGGGTGGGCGGGCCCGAGGTGTCGCACTACGCGGCGCCGGCCCGAGCCGCCGACCTCACCGGGCTGCCGCCGACATTCATCGACGTCGGCGACGCGGAGGTGTTCCGCGATGAGGCGGTGGAGTACGCGTCGCGACTCTGGCGGGCCGGGGTCAACTGCGAACTTCACGTCTGGCCCGGCGGTTTCCACGGGTTCTCGAATGTGCCTGGCGTGCCCGTCGCCGAGTCGGCGACGCGCGCCATCCACGACTGGGTGAGGCGTCGACTCCAGCCGCCGCTCGATCTGAGCGCGCAGCTGTTCGCAGCGAGCTCGTCGCCAGTCGGCCCGGAGCTCGAGTCGTGAGCCCCCGTCCGCCCCGCACCGTCCTCCTCACGGGCGCCACCGGGAACTGGGGGCGAGCGACGCTCCGCGCGTTCCGCGAGCACCCCGAGCTGACGGTCCGTGCGTTCGCGCTGCCGAATGCCGCCGATCGGAGCGTGCTCGACGAGTTCCGCGATATGCCGAATCTGCAGGTCGTGTGGGGCGACCTCGTCCGGTACGACGACGTGCTCGCCGCGGTCACCGGAGTCGACGTCGTGCTTCATGTCGGCGCCGTGGTCTCGCCCGCTGCCGACGAGAAGCCCGCGCTCGCCCGGCGCGTGAACATCGGGTCGATGCAGAACATCATCCGGGCCGTCCGCGCGCAGGACGACCCTGGATCGATCGCGGTGGTGGGGATCGGCTCCGTCGCCCAGACAGGCGACCGCCAGGAGCCGGTGCACTGGGGTCGGGTGGGAGATCCCCTGCGGGTCTCTCAGTTCGACGAGTACGGCCAGACGAAGATCGTCGCGGAGCGCCTCCTCATCGACTCGGGTCTGCCCCGCTGGGCGTGGCTCCGGCAGACCGGCATCTTCCACCCCGCGATGCTGGAGATCAGGGACCCGATCATGACCCACTCGCCGTTCGGCGGGGTCATGGAGTGGGTCTCGGTCGAGGACGCGGCGCGGCTGCTCGTGGGCATCTCGGCGTCCGATGTGCCCGAGGAGCTCTGGGGAGGCATCTACAACATCGGGGGCGGGGAGGGGTGGCGTCTGACCAACTGGGAGCTGCAGACGGCGCTCGGCGCGGCGATGGGCGTTGCCGACATCCGACGCTGGTATGACCGCAACTGGTTCGCGCTTCAGAACTTCCACGGCCAGTGGTACACAGACAGCGACCGGCTCGACGCGCTCGTGCCCTTTCGTCGCGACACGTTCGCCGAGGCGCTCGAGCGTGCGATCAGGTCCGCGCCCCGCTCCGTTCGGTGGGCGGGACGGGTGCCGTCGTGGATCGTCAAGAACCTGGTGATGCGCCCCCTCACTCGCCGGCCGCGGGGCACGATGGCCGCCGTGCGCACGCGGAATATCGAGGAGATGTCCGCCCATTTCGGCTCATGGGAGAGGTGGGAGCGGATCGGCGGCTGGGAGACATTCATCCCGCCCGCACCCTCGAGGACTCCTGCGTTCCTGGACCACGGGTATGACGAGTCGAAGCCGTCGGCGGAGTGGGATGCCGACGACTACCGCGAAGCTGCGGCCTTCCGCGGCGGTGAGCTGCTCGGCGACGCCTCCGTCGGCGACGCGGCGACTCCGCTCATCTGGCGATGCGCGCTCGGACACGTCTTCGCGGGGAGTCCGAGGCTGATTCTCCGCGGGGGTCACTGGTGCCCCGAGTGCACGAGAGACCCCTCGAGCTATGAGCGCCAGGCGGAGGAGAACCTGTTCCTCCGCCAGGTGGTGGAGCCCGGCCTGGCGGTGTCGCGCCCGACGCCGGTCTGAACCCTCTCAGGGTCTCCCTGCTCGAATGGCTTCGCCCTCGCCCGGGATCCTGGTGCGGGTGCCGCGGGTCGACTCCGCGCCCTGCCGAACCGGATGAGCGATGGCAAAGCGCGTGGCACAGAGCGCGATCTCCTCGGGCCCTCCATGCGGGGATTCCGCGGGTCATCGGCGATCGTCTGGCACATCGACGGCACATTGCTTGTTCCTGTCGTTCTCCCGTTCCTACAGTGCGAGCAGCACCTCGTCGCCCCTCACGAGAGCTGACCTGCAGCACCCCCTGTCCGGGTGAACGGCGAATGACACCCGATCGCCGACCTTCACCGAGATCCCGCCGATGGAGGCGAAATGACGAACACTGCATCACACAGGAAGACGCCGGCGAAGGCCGCGATCGCGTCCTGGGTCGGCACGACCCTCGAGCACTACGACTTCGCGGTCTACGGAACGGCCGCAGCGCTGGTTCTGAATGTCCTCTTCTTCCCCGAGGACCTGCCGGATGGCATCAAGGTGCTGCTGAGCATGGCCACGTTCGCGATCGGATTCGTGGTGCGTCCGCTCGGTGCCTTCATCCTCGGCCCCATCGGCGACCGCTTCGGGCGGAAGTTCGTGATGATGATCACGCTGTTCGGGATCGGCGCGTGCACGTTCCTGATCGGATGCCTGCCCACGTACGAGCAGATCGGAGTGCTCGCGCCGATCCTCCTGACGGTCATCCGCATCCTCCAGGGGCTCTCGGTGTCCGGCGAGCAGGCGAGCGCGATCACGATGAGCCTCGAGCACGCGCCCGAACGCCGTCGGGCGTTCACCACGAGCTTCGTGACGAGCGGGTCCGCGTCCGGTGGGCTGCTGGCGACCGCCGTGTTCATCCCGTTCGCGGCCCTTCCGCAGGAGCAGCTGCTGGCGTGGGCGTGGCGCGTCCCGTTCTGGCTGTCGGCGGTCGTCGTGGTCGTCGCCTACATCATCCGCCGCAGCCTCGAGGAGCCGCCCGCATTCCTCGAGACGCAGGCGATCAAGGTCCAGCTCTCCCCCCTCACCCAGGCGACGCGATTCCACTGGGTCACCATCATCCGCATCGCGGCCTGCGCGATGATCGCGGGCGTCAGCTACCTCTTCGCCTCCTTCTCGGTCTCCTTCGCGACGGTCGGCTACGAACTCGACAAGCCCACGATGCTGTGGGTGCCGGTCTGCGCGAGCTTCCTCGCCATCCTGTACACCCCTCTGGCCGGCCTGCTCGCCGACCGCATCGGACGGCGCACCGTCTTCATCATCGGCGCGGTCGGGGCCGGCATCACGACCGCCCCCTACCTGTGGGCGATCACGCAGGGCAACTGGCCCCTGATCTTCGTGCTCGGCATCCTCTGCAACGGCCTCTTCTACTCGACCGCGAATGCGGCGTGGCCCGCCTTCTTCGCCGAGATGTTCCCGCACCGTGTTCGGGTGTCGGGCCTCGCGGCCGGGACGCAGATCGGCTTCGCGATCGCCGGCGCCATCGGCCCCGTCGCGTCGACGGCGCTTGCGGGGGCGGACCTGACCGGATGGGTGGGGCCGGCCCTGCTCGCGATCGGCCTGATGCTCGTCGCGACGATCTCCGCGGCGACGGCCAAGGAGACGCGTGGCCATACCCTCGACGAGATCGACGACCTGCAGCAGAGCGAGCGCGAGAAGGAGGTCGTCACGGCCGCGATCGTGCTCCCGCGGTCCGTCTCGTAGGGCCCGGATGCGACCGACCCCTCAGCCCGCTCTGGGCTGAGGGGTCAGTCGCGCTGTCGGGGGCCGGTCGACGCGCGCACGGTGAGATGCGCCGAGATGTGGTCGACGCGATCGGACCGATCCCGAGTGGAGAGGCGGCCGATGAGCATGTCGACGGCCGCCCGACCCGCGCTCTCGCCGGGGGAGGTCACGGTCGTCAGCGGCGGATGGGAGAACGAGGAGCCGAAGATGTCGTCGCAGCCGACGATGCTGAGATCCTCGGGAACCGACACACCCAGGCGGTGCAGGCGATCGAGCGCGCCGATGGCGAGCACGTCGTTGAAGAAGATGCACGCGGTGGCGCCGGTGAGGACGACGGCATCGGCGGCCGCCGCTCCGTTCGCGAGCGTCGGCTGGTAGCGGCCCACGACCACGAGCTCGACCTCCCGTTCCGCGGCCGCGGCGGAGATCGCCTCGAAGCGGATCTCGTCGGTCCAGGACCCGTGGGGACCGCGCACATAGGCGATGCGATCGTGGCCCAGCGAGTTGAGGTAGTGCACCGCCTGACCGAGCCCCGCCGGGGTGTCGATGACGACGCCGGAGAGGCCCGGTGCCGCGCGGTTGATCATGACCGTGGGCGTGATCTGGGCGACGGCGCGAAGCGCGTCGTCGTCGATCCGCGGGGAGGAGACGACGATCCCGTCCACCGTCCGCGCCATCTCGCGCAGCCACTGCTCCTCCATGGGCAGCGACTCCTCGGTGCTGACGAGGAGATGGAGGTAGCTCGCGGCGCGGATCTGCGCCTGCGCTCCGCGCGTCACGTCGAGGTTGAAGGGGTTGGTGAGGTTCGGGAGGACGAGGGCGATCGTCCCTCGCGCCATCCTGTTGTCCGCGGCGGGAAGAAGCGCCGACGTGTAGCCCATCTCCCGCGCCTTCGCGGTGATGCGCTCGTACATCTCGGCGCTCACCCGATTCGGGTTCGAGAACGCGCGCGACACCGTGGAGGGCGCGACCCCGCACGCCTCGGCGATCTCGGTCAGAGTGACGCGACGCTGGATGCGACGGGCGGGGATGACCATGGGTCGATGGTATCCGAGACCGGCACGATCGGGTGCGGCGCGAGGCAGGGATCATGGCAATGAATGTGCCATGTCTTGGGTCATCCTCCTTGAGTTGACAGGGACAGTGCGGCGATTGCGGCACAAGGATCGCACATTCCCTTCGCATCGGATTTCCACGGTTCTAGCCTGGGCACGCCAGCGGATCGAAGAGGAGAGGAGCTGACGATGACCCGGAGGATCGATCTGGTCGCAGATCTCGGCGAGGGCTTCGGCGCCTGGCGGATGGGCGACGATGCCGCTCTCCTCGACATCCTCACGTCGGCGAACATCGCCTGCGGCTTCCACGCCGGCGACCCGCAGATCATGGACGAGACCGTGCGCTCCTGCGTCCAGCGCGGGGTCGGCATCGGGGCGCATCCCTCCTTCCCCGACCGGCAGGGGTTCGGGCGCCGTGACATGGGGCTGACAGCCGACGAGGTGCGTGCCGACGTGCTCTACCAGATCGGCGCCCTGCAGGCGTTCGCCGCGTTCCACGGCGCACGGGTCGCCCACGTCGCGCCCCACGGTCGCCTCGGCAACCTCGTCGCGGTGCGTGAGGACTACGCCGACGCCGTCACGGCGGCCGCGCGGCGCCTCGACCCCGAGCTCATCATCCTCGCGCAGGACGGCATGCTCGCCGACGCGGCGCGTGCGGCGGGGCTGCGCGTGGGCATCGTCGGGATCGCCGACCGCGCATACGAGGATGACGGCACGCTCGTGCGGCGCAGCGAGCCCGGCGCGGTGATCCACGACGCAGAGGAGATCCGCCGCCGCACCGTGCGGATGGTCGTCGACGGCGTCATCGAGAGCCGCAACGGCGTGCTCATCCCCGTCGCGTGCGACACAGTGCTCGTCCACGGCGACACCGCGGGAGCGGTCGCGCTCGCGCAGGAGATCCGCCGCGGCCTCGAGGCCGCCGGCGTCGAGATCGCCCCGCTCGCGGACTGGCTGGAGGCGTCGTGACGAATCCGCTCGTGGTGATCTCGCCGAGCGGGACATCCGCTCTCCGCGTCGCGAGCGCTCTGCCAGACCGCGAGGCAGGCTGGCGGCTCGTCCACCATCTCGCGCGCTTCCTCGACGCCTCGCGCGTCCCCGGCGTCGCGTGCGTCATCCCGACCTACGACGCGGTGCTCGTCGAGATCGACCCGATCGACGTCTCCCTCGACGCGCTGCGCGACTATCTCGCTCAGGCGGCCGAGCAGATCGACGTCGACCGACCGCTCAGTCAGAGGCCGCGCGAGTTCGACGTGCCGGTGCTGTACGACCTCGCGGGCGAGCTCGACCTCCGCGACGTCGCCGATGCGCAGGGCCTGAGCGTGGACGAGGTGGTCCGCCTCCACAGCGAGCCCGCCTATGTCGTGCGCTGCCTGGGAGCGCCGGGGGGATCGCCGATGCTCGACGGGCCTCCGTTCCCACGCCCGGTGCCCCGTCTCGCGAGCCCGCGATCCCACGTGCCTCAGGGAGTGGTCTCGGTCGCAGGACGCCAGGCGACGATCACGCCCGCTGCGGCCCCGGGCGGGTGGCCGCTCATCGGGAGGACGCCGCTGACGGTTCTCGACCTCGACGCCGAGCCGTTCGTGCCCTACGAGCCGGGAGACGTGATCCGCTTCCGGCCGATCGATGCGGATGAGTACGCATCGCTGCTCGGCACGCGCATGGAGGCGCGATGAGTGCGGGAGCGCTGACGTTCATCGAGGCGGGCTCGACCCAGGTGACCGACCTCGGCCGCCGTCGTGGCCCTCGCTACGGCGTTCCGGTCAACGGCGCGCTCGACCAGAGGTCGGCTCGCATCGCCAACATCCTCGTCGGCAACTCCGATGACGAGCCGCTCCTGGAGCTCACCGCGCTCGACGTCGAGTTCGTGCCCGATGTCGATATCCTCCTCGCGGTCACGGGCGCCGACGGGCACCTCACGGTGGACGGCGTCGGCCGACCCTCGAACCAGCCCGTCTCCGTCCGCGCGGGTGAGACGGTCGCCCTGCGCGACCTCCAGGGCGGGCTGCGCGCGTACGTCGCAGTCCGCGGGTCTTTCGACGTCCCGCGACTGCTCGGCAGCTGCGCGCCCGACTCGGTTCTCGGATTCGGCGGGCGGGTCGCGGCGGGGCAGGCGATCGCCGTCCGGCGGTCGACGCCGGTGATCTTCAACCAGCATTTCGCCGCCGAGCTGTACTGCCTCGACGTGCCGCGCCTGCCGACGGGATTCGTCATCGACGTCACGGATGGCCCGGACATCGCGGATTTCGCGGGCACCGCGGGGCGCCTGTTCGATCAGCCCTATCTCGTCACGCCGACGAGCAACCACATCGGACTCCGGATGATCGGCCCCCTCCCCGAGCGCGCGACCGGGGGCGAGGTGCTCTCGCGCGGCGTGCCCGTCGGCGCCGTCGAGGTGCCGCCCGGGGACGAGCTCCTCGTCCTCCATCGGGGGCGCGGCGTCACCGCCGGCTATCCCGTGCTCGCGGTTGTGACGCCCGGATCGCTCGACCTGCTCGCCCAGGTGCGGCCGGGCCAGCGTGTGCGATTCCGCAGGATGCCGGCGTCGGGCGCGGCGGCGAGGGCACGCGCCGAGCGCGTCGAGCTGGAATCCCTCCGTCTTCGCGTCCAGTCCGTGTTCTCGGCGCTGGACGCGCTCTCAACCGCCACCACCGGAAGGACTCTCTCATGACTTTCTCCGACTACCGCGTCGCGCTCGTCACCGGTGCGACCAGCGGCGTCGGCCGTGGCGCGATCGACCTCTTCCTCGCGAAGGGGCTGACCGTGCACGCCGTCGCGCGCGACGAGTCGCGACTCGAGGCGCTTGCCGAGAAGGGGGTGATCACCCACGCGCTCGACGTCCGGGACACCGCGGCGCTCACGCGCGCGCTCGCCGGGATCGAGGCCGACATCGTGCTCAACAGCGCGGGCGTGAGCCGACCGGGGAACATCCTGAGCGCGTCGGCCGAGGATCTGGACGACCTCATCGAGGTGAACCTCACGGCGGTGATGCAGATCCTGCGTCTGCTCTTCCCCGAGATGGTCGAGCGCGACCGCGGCCACGTCCTCAACATCTCCTCGATCGCGGGGCACTACAACTTCTTCGGCCACACCGCCTATCACGCGACCAAGGCCGCCGTGCATCAGCTCTCGCGTCAGCTCCGCAATGACGCGCTCGGTCGCCGCGTGCGGGTGACCGAGCTCAGCCCCGGCCGCATCGAGACCGAGATCTTCTCGCGCAACCTCGGCGGCACGCCGGAGACGGACGCGGAGGCGTGGGCGACCTACTACGAGGGCTACGAGTCGCTCACGGTCGACGACGTCGTCGCCGCCATCGAGTTCGCGGTCGACGCGCCGTCGCACGTCAACGTCGGCCTTCTCGAGCTCATGCCGACCTTCCAGGTGCCGGGAGGCCTCACCTTCGATCGCCGCGAACAGGACGCGGAGTAAGGACAGCGACATGGTTCACGTCACCACGAGGATCGAGCGGGCCGAGGCGTCCGACGTCGAGCGGCTCGGCCAGTTCAGCGCGGCCACCATCCACGAAGCGCAGGGGCGGCGCGGCGCGCTGGACGCGCGGATCAAGCCGATCGATCCGGACACCTCCTTCGTCGGCTCGGCTTTCACCGTCGTGTGCGCCCCGCGCGACAACCTCATGCTGCAGGTCGCGATCCACTACGCGCAGCCGGGAGACGTCCTCATCGTCTCTGCGGGCGAGTACGCCGAAGCGGGGATGTTCGGAGACGTGCTGGGCAACGCCTGCAAGGCGAAGGGGATCGCCGCGCTCGTCACGGACGCCGGCGTGCGCGACACGCGAGAGCTTCGCGAGCTCGGACTGCCCGTGTTCTCGGGCAGCGTGTCGATCAAGGGCACCGTGAAGGAGACCCTCGGCGCCCTGAACCAGCCTGTCGTGTTCGGCGGCGAGCTCATCCGTCCGGGCGACGTCGTCAAGGGCGACGCCGACGGCGTCGTCGTCGTCCGCCGCGAGGAGGTCCGAGAGGCGGCGGAGCTGTCGGCGGCGCGCGATGCGCACGAGGCGTCCCTGATCGAGAAGTACTGGGCCGGAGGCACGACGATCGAGCTGTGCAACCTCGCCGAGGTGCTGAAGGCCAAGGGGCTCACGACCGATATCGTGGTCGCACCGTGAGCGCCGCCGCGGCCTCGTCGTTCCGGGCAGCGGCGCGCCTCGAACGCATCAAGCCCTCGCCGAGCACGGCGGCGGCAGCGCGCGTGCGTGCGCTCAAGGCTGAGGGGCGCCGGATCCTCGATCTCACGGTCGGCGAACCGGACTTCGACACTCCGGAGCACGTGAAGCAGGCCGCGATCGCCGCGATCGAGGCGGGCGAGACGAAGTACACCGCCGTGAACGGGACGCCTCGCCTGCGTGAGGCGATCCGAGGATCACTGCGGCGCACGCACGGCATCGAGTACGCGGACGCCGAGATCACCGTCGGCGGGGGAGGGAAGCAGGTCATCTTCCTCGCGCTGATGGCGACGCTCGACGCCGGCGACGAGGTGCTGATCCCCGCTCCCTACTGGGTCTCCTACCCCGACATGGTCCGCGCGAACGACGGCACGCCGGTCATCGTGCCGACCTCGGCGGAGGACGGGTACAAGCTCACCGCGGACGCGCTCGAATCGGCGATCACCGCTCGCACGACCTGGGTCATCCTGAACAGCCCCGGCAATCCGAGCGGCGCGATCTACACCGAGCAGGAGCTCGCCGCGCTCGCCGACGTGCTCCGCCGTCATCCCGCGGTGTCCGTACTCTCCGACGAGATCTACAGCGAGATCTCGTTCACGGGGGCGCCCGCGCCCAGCCTCGCGGCCGTCGCCCCCGATCTGCGGCACCGCGTGCTGGTCGTGTCGGGCGTCTCCAAGTCGTACGCGATGACCGGGTGGCGTCTGGGCTACGCGGCCGGCGATCCCGCCCTCATCGGCGCGATCAACACGCTCCAGTCGCAGACGTCCTCCTGCCCGTCGTCGATCAGCCAGGCGGCTGCGGCCGCCGCGCTCGAAGGGCCGCAGGACTTCATCGCCGATTCGGTTCCCCGCTACGCCGAGCGCCGCGACGCCGCCGTGGCGGGCATCGGGGCGATCGACGGTCTCCTTCCCGTCGTCCCGGACGGTGCGTTCTACCTCTACGTCGACTGCGCCGGGATCATCGGCCGCACCGCACCGGACGGACGCATCCTGTCCGACGACCAGGACGTCACCCTGTACCTGCTCGACCGGGCGGGCGTCGCGGTGATCCAGGGGTCGGCATATGGCCAGTCGCCGTTCTTCCGGATCTCGTTCGCGACCGACCTGCGGACGATCGCCGAAGCGGTCGAGGGAATCGCGGAGGCGGTGCAAGCGCTCCGCTGAGCGCACCCTCACACGATGACGTCCTCCCGCGAGCTCAGCGCGCGCCATCCGCTCGCCCGCACCTCGGGGCGATCGAGCACGTCGGCGGTCTGCAGCAGCCCGAGGTCGAGCTCCGCGAGCTCGGCGATGTCGGCGATCGGCACCTGGAACGTGCGGAACGCGCCGAGCGGCGGCGTCGCGAACCGGCCCCCGCTCGTGTCGACGAGGTCGGTCTGGTCGAGCACGAAACCGGTCGCCGCGAGCCCGCTGTCCGTGCGCCACGCGGCGATCTTCCAGAAGCGCAGCGGCACCCGGATGCCGCGATAGGGCGGGTCGTCGCCGTCGAGCACCGGGGCGGTGAAGACCGAAAGCCGCTGATCGGTCGTCTCGGCGTACGCGAGAACGTGGTCCTCGAGGCCGAGCCAGAGCTCCTTCGACTGGTTGAAGCCCGCGGCCTGGGGCGCGGCGTTCGTGTAGAAGAACGTCGCCTCCATCGCGGCGCGCGCGTCGTTCACCGAGCCCCAGCCCGGGTCTCGGCGGCGGACGAGGTGCCCGCGATCGAGGTCGTTGCCGGCATACACCGCGGGCCCGGTCTGCTCACGCTCGGGCACGCGCGGATCGAGGCGCCACTCGCCGCTGCGGCGCAGATCCTGCAGCTGAGCGCCGTCGATGTTCACGGCGGTGACCGCCGCCAGCCGGCGATCGGTGTCGAGGAGGACGGAGAACCGCGGATAGGTCAGCTCACGGATGGCGCGAGCCGGGTCGGGCGCGGGAAGGGGGAGATCGATGTCGAGGAAGTCGGACGCATAGCCGTCTGAGGTCACGCGAGCAGTCTCGCGCGGACCGCGGACACTGTCGACGCCTGGGTCACGCCGGATGCTCGAGGCAGGCTCGTCCCTTGCGCTAATTGTGGCTATTGACAACGTTTCGGGCCCGCCCTACTCTTCAGAAAGTCTCGAAGTCGCTTCCGAAAGTTTCGGAGCCGCGAGCACAGCAGCCGATCTCGAAGAGGAGAATCATGGTTCGTTCCACGCGCCGGACAACGTGGGTCCGCGCAGTCGCAGCAGCGGGGGTGGTGGCCGGCCTCGTCGCGACGAGCGCCTGCACGGCAGAGGGCGGAGACGCCGCCGAAGTCGATGTCGATGCGCAGTCGGTCGGGGCGATGGAGGACTTCGCCGCCGACGAGCAGTTCACGGCGACGGAGCCCTTCGACCTCTCGATGCTCTGGACCGACTGGCCCGAGGTGCCGGTCACCGACGACTGGCAGATCTTCGACGTCATCGAGGAGCGGACAGGCGTCTCGATCGACCTCACCCACATCCCCTTCAGCGATGCGACCGAGAAGCGCAGCCTGCTCATCTCGGCCGGCGACGCCCCCACGGTCATCCCGCTCGTCTACACGGGCGAGGAGGAGCCGTTCGTCTCGTCGGGCGCCGTCCTCCCCATCAGCGACTACGTCGAGTACATGCCGAACTTCCAGAAGTACGTCGAGGAGTGGGACCTCGGCGCGATGGTCGAGCGGCTCAAGCAGTCCGACGGCAAGTACTACATGCTGCCGGGCCTGCAGGAGGTCTCGGTCCCGGTCTTCACGCTCATCATCCGCAAGGACGTGTTCGACGAGGTCGGCGCTCCGGCGCCCGAGACCTGGGAGGACCTCCGCACGGGCCTCGAGCTCATCAAGGAGAAGTACCCCGACTCGAAGCCCCTGGCCGACGGCTTCGAGGGCCAGTCGATGCTCAACTACGCGGCTCACGCGTTCGGCACGCAGGCCGGATGGGGCTTCGGCGACGGCACGATCTGGAACGAGGAGAAGGGCGAGCTCGAGTACGCCGGCACGTCCGAGGGCTACCGCTCGATGGTCGAGTACTTCCACGGGCTCGTCGAGGCCGACCTGCTCGACACCGAGTCGTTCACGGCGGCCGATGCGGGCGGCGGCGCGGCGAACGTCGCGGAGAAGATCGCGAACAACCAGGTCTTCGCCGCCTCCGGCTCGAACGGCACGGTGAACGAGTTCGCGGCGGCCCTCGACGCGGCCGGCGTGACCGACTACGAGCTGGTCCAGCTCGCGCCCCCGGGCGGAGAGGCGGGCATGCTCGTCGAGCCGCGCAACTTCTGGAACGGGTTCATGCTGAGCGCCGACATCGCGGAGTCGCCGAACTTCATCGCGACGCTGCAGTTCCTCGACTGGCTCTACTACAACCCGGAGGCGCGCGAGCTGCTCCGCTGGGGTGTCGAGGGAGAGACCTACGACAAGGCGGCCGACGGCACGATCACCCTGAAGCCCGAGTTCTCGTACGACGACTTCAACATCAACCCCGACGGCGCGACCGACATCAAGAAGGATCTCGGATGGGGCAACGATGTGCTCGCGGGATCGACCGAGTCGCGAGAGCTCAAGGAGTCGTACAACGCACCGCAGTTCGTCGAGTACATCGACACCGTCCTGTCGACGCGGACACCGCGCGACCCGAACCCGCCCGCCCCGCTCGACGAGGCCGAGCTCGAGCAGGCGTCGCTCCTGTCGACGCCGCTCTCTGACGCGGTCCGCACCGCGACGCTGCAGTTCATCCTCGGAGACCGCGACCTCTCCGAATGGGACGCGTACGTCGCGGAGCTGGAGGCCGCCGGCCTGCAGACCTATGTCGATCTCATCGACGGCGCGCGCGAGCGCTTCGCGGAGCAGAACGGCTGACGCACTCCGGGTCGCCGCCGCGCGCGCGGCGGCGACCCGGAACCCGTCGAAGGGATGACGACATGACCTCCACGACCACGGGTGCGGCGCTCGCCGCAGACCCGTCCTCCGCTCCGCCGGGCGCGACGACGACTCGCGTGATCACGACCGCGGGCGGGCCCCGCGGCCGCGCTGGGCGACGCGGCCGGACGCCCTGGCGCACCGCGCTGCGGCGGGACTGGCAGCTCTACGCCCTCGCCCTGCTGCCCCTGATCTTCTTCGCGATCTTCCGCTACGGCCCCATGATCGGCAACGTCATCGCGTTCCGCCGGTTCCGCCCCGGCGGGAGCATCCTCGGCGAGGAGTGGGTCGGCTTCCGCTACGTCGAGATGTTCATCAAGGACCCGGCCTTCTGGCAGGTGTTCGCGAACACGGCCATCCTCGGCGGCCTCACCCTCCTCGTGTGCTTCCCGCTGCCGATCATCCTCGCCCTCATGCTCAACGAGGTGCGCAAGCGCGCGTTCAAGCGCGTCGTGCAGTCGATCTCGTACCTGCCGCACTTCCTGTCGGTCGTGATCGTCGTCGGCATGGTCATGCAGCTGCTGTCGCTGCAGGGCACGGTCAACCAGATCATCACCGCGATGGGCGGCGAGGCCATCCCGTTCCTGCAGCGGCCGGAGTGGTTCCGCGCCGTCTACGTCGGGTCCGAGGCGTGGCAGACCGTCGGATGGGGGACCATCCTCTACCTCGCGGCCCTCACGACGATCGACGAGTCGCTCTACGAGGCCGCGCGCATCGACGGCGCCAACCGGCTGCAGCAGATCTGGCACGTGACGCTCCCGGGCATCCGGCCGACGATGATCACGCTGCTCATCCTCAACATCGGGTCGTTCCTCAACGTCGGGTTCGAGAAGGTGCTGCTCCTCTACAACCCGCTGACGTACTCGACGGGAGACGTCATCTCGACGTACCTGTACCGCGTCGGCCTCGTGTCGAACAACCTCAGCTACGCCGCCGCGATCGGACTCTTCCAGGCCCTCATCGGCCTCGTGATGGTCCTCGGCGCGAACTACCTGTCCCGGCGAATGGTGGGAACGAGCCTGTGGTGACTCTTGCTCAGCGGGCACCGTCCCGCACTGTCGGCAATCGCGACTCCGTCGGGTACCGCGTGTTCACGGTCGTGAACACGGGCCTGCTCATCCTCGTGTGCCTCGCGATGCTCTATCCGTTCATCACGGTGCTCGCGCAGTCGTTCAGCTCGTCGGGCGCGATCAAGGCCGGGCAGGTGAGCTTCTGGCCCGTCGACTTCAACGTCGACACCTACGCGGCCGTGATCGGCAACGGGATGTTCTGGCGCAACTACGGCAACACCGTGCTCTACACGGTCGTCGGCACGGCGATCGCGATGGCCCTGACGACGTCGTACGCGTACGTCCTCTCGAAGCACCACCTCCGCGGGCGCCGTCTGCTCATCGGCATCGCCGTGTTCACGATGTTCTTCAACGGCGGCCTCGTGCCGAACTACGTGCTCATCTCGTCACTCGGCATGAAGAACACGATGTGGGCGATCGTGCTCCCCGGCGCGATCTCGGTGTTCAACCTGCTCGTGATGAAGTCGTTCTTCGAGAACCTCCCGCACGAGCTCGAGGAGGCCGCTCAGATCGACGGGCTCGGATGGTTCGGGATCTTCACGCGCATCGTCCTGCCGCTGTCGAAGGCCGTGATCGCGACGATGATCCTGTTCTACTCGGTCGCGTTCTGGAACGACTGGTTCAGCGCGTTCCTGTATCTCGACAAGAACGAGCTCTTCCCGGTCACGCTGTTCCTGCGGAACCTCATCGCGGGCGCCTCCACGACCGCGAGCGAGAGCGCGGCCGTGGGCAGCACCGCGGCCGACCTCAACGCGAACATCCAGTCGGTCACGATGATCCTCACGGTCATCCCGATCCTCTGCGTGTACCCGTTCGTGCAGCGCTACTTCGTCTCGGGCGTCATGCTCGGCTCGGTGAAGGGCTGACGGATGGCCGCCGAGCTCGTCGACGAGGTGGGCACCGGGGTCCTCTCCCGGGCCACGGCCGTCGTGTACCGCTGGATCGTCCTCGCGGCGTTCCTCGCGCTGATGGGCGCGCCGACCCTGCTCGCGTGGATGGCGCTCGGCCTCGCCGACGGCGTCTCGCCGGCGCTCTACGTCGTGGCGCTCCTCCCGGTCGCGCCGGCTCTCTCGGCGGCGCTCTACGCGCAGCGCGCGTGGGCGGAGGCGCCCGACCTCCGCCCCGCGCGCGCCCTGTGGCGCGGGCTCGCGCGGAACGCGAAGGACGTCGCGCTCTGGTGGGCGCCCGTCCTCGCGGCGGCCGCGATCCTGGTCGTGAACGCGACCGGAGCGGATGCCGCGCCCGGCGGCGCCGTGCTGCGTCCGGTCGCGATCGTGCTGCTCGCGGTGCTCGCGCTCTGGTCGGGGCACCTGCTCGTCGTGACCGCGTACTTCTCGTTCCGCACGCGCGACGCCCTCCGGATCGCGGCGGCCGAGCTCTTCTCCCAGTGGCGCGCCACCCTCGGGTTCGCGTCGCTCGCGATCGTCGCGGCCGCGGTCGTGGCGCTCGCGTCCGAAGCCGTCCTCCTGCTGTGCGCGTGGGCCTTCGCGCTCCTCCTGCGCAGCGTCTCCCGTCCTGTCGAAGCCGATGTGAAAGCGAGATTCACCCGATGACCGATGTCCTCACCTCCTCCCGATACCGCCACCGCGAGGTGGACGCGAGCGTGCTCGTGCGCGGCGCCGACGGGGAGCCCCTCCGCGAGCACGACGTGACCGTGGCGCAGCTGCGCCACGAGATCGGGTTCGGATGCACGGCGCCCGGTGTGCCGGGGGAGGGGCCGCTCGCGCGCTGGCTCGACCTGTTCGACACGGCGACCCTGCAGTTCTACTGGGGGCGCTACGAGCCGGAGCCCGGGCAGACGAAGGAGGCCGAGCTGACGCGGCAGGCGCGCGCGCTGAGCGGGCACGGGGTGCGGCTCAAGGGCCATCCGCTCGTCTGGCACACGGTCAAGGCGCCCTGGGTCGACGCCCTCCCGCTGGATGAGGCCGAGGCGGCCCTGCGCGGCCGCATCCGCCGCGAGGTGAGCGCGTTCGCGGGGCTCGTCGACACGTGGGACGTCGTCAACGAGGCCGTGATCATGCCCCGCTTCGAGAACGAGCCCGACGGCATCCGCAACGCCATCACGCGCCTGTGCGAGAAGCACGGACGCGTGGAGTTCATCCGGATGGCCGTCGACGAGGCGCGCGCGGTCAACCCCGAAGCGGTGCTCGTCCTCAACGACTTCGATCTCGGGCCCGACTACGAGCGGCTCATCGAGGAGGTGCTCGACGCGGGCGTGCGCATCGACGCGATCGGCCTGCAGTCGCACATGCACCAGGGCTTCCGCGGCGAGGAGCAGGTGCACGCCATCTGCGAGCGCTTCGCGCGCTTCGGGCTGCCCCTGCACTGGACCGAGACGTCCCTCGTCTCGGGCGACCTCATGCCGAAGCACATCGACGACCTCAACGACTACGTCGTCGAGGACTGGCCATCGACCCCGGAAGGGGAGGAGCGGCAGGCCGACGAGATCGTGCGGCACTACCGCACGCTCGTCGAGCATCCGTCGGTCGCGGCCATCACCTACTGGGGCTTCGACGACGCCACGGCGTGGCTGAACGCGCCGAGCGGCCTCATCCGCCGCGACGGCTCGCCGAAGCCCGCGTACGACGCGCTGCGCGATCTGGTCCGCGGCGAGTGGTGGCTCGAGCCGACGACCGTGCGGACCGACGCCGACGGGCGGCTTCCGCTGCGGGCGTTCGCGGGCGAGTTCGAGGTGACCGCCGCCGGGCGGCGCGGCGTGCTCTCGGCGGCCGCGGGCGTCTCGGACGCCGAGGTCGAGCTGCGCTGATCCGAGGGTGCCGGGGCCTGCGAGCCCCGGCATCCTCGGGCATAGGATGTTCCGGAAGTCTCGGCGGGGAGGGTGCGGATGCCACGAGGCGGCGCGACGATCGCGACGATCGCCAGAGAGGTCGGCGTCTCGGTGCCCACGGTCTCGCGCGTGCTCAACGGGCGCAGCGACGTCGCCCCCGCGACGCGTCGCCGGGTCGAGGAGGCCCTCGCGCGGCACGACTACCGCAAGCCCGTCGGGCCGGCGTCCCCCACGAAGACCGCGGGGCTCCTCGACCTCGTGTTCCACGAGTTCGGCAGCTCGTGGGCGCAGGAGATCATCGTCGGCGTCGAGAAGGCGGCGGCGCCGCGTCGCGTCGGCGTCGTGCTCAGCGAGCTCGGCGGCTCCCACCGCCCGCCGCAGGAGTGGATCGACAGCATCACGGCCCGCGGCACGCGTGGCGTGCTCCTCGTGCTCTCGCGCCTCGACGACACGCAGCAGCGGCAGCTCATGGCCCGGTCGATCCCCTTCGTCGTGCTCGACACCGACGGCGAGACTCCCGCCGGCGTGCCCACCGTGGGGTCGAACAACTGGAGCGGCGGCCTCGCGGCGACGCGGCACCTCATCGAGCTCGGGCATCGCCGCATCGCCATCATCTCGGGGCCGGAGAACGTGCTGTGCTCGCGCGCCCGTGTCGACGGCTTCCGCAGCGCGCACACCGAGATCGGGCTCGACGTCGACCCGTCGCTCGTCCGCTGGGGCACCTTCGAGGTCGAGGGCGGCTACGAGCACGGGCTCGAGCTCCTGCGCCGCCCGGATCGGCCGACCGCGGTGTTCGCGGGGTCCGACGTGCAGGCACTCGGGTTCATCCGCGCGGCGCACGAGCTCGGCCTGCGGGTGCCCGAGGACGTCTCCGTCGTCGGCTACGACGACCTGCCGCTCGCGTCGTGGCTCGCGCCGTCGCTCACGACCGTGCGCCAGCCGCTCGCCGAGATGGCCGCGCTCGCGACGCAGATGCTCATCGCGCTCTCGGATGGCGAGCCCCTCGCGTCGCAGAAGGTCGAGCTCGGGACCGAGCTCATCATCCGGGAGTCGACCGCCCCGCCGGCGTGAGACGCCCTCCCGCCGTGCCCGCATCCGCGCGATGATGGGAGCGAGCCGCTTCTCGGCTCCGATCGCGGGAGAGCGATGACGACACGGGCGGGCGATATCGCCGCGGACGCCGGGCAGAGGCGACGCGCGGCGGGAGCCGGCGCGGCCTCCGTGATCCTCGGCGCGGGCCTCGGCGAGCTCGTCGCCGCATGGTGGGCTCCGGCGTCGCGGCCGACCGCGGTCGTCGGCGCGGCGCTCATCGATCTCGCGCCGCCGTGGGCCAAGGACCTCGCGATCGCGCTGTTCGGCACCGCCGACAAGATCGCCCTGCTCGTCGGCATCGCGCTCGTGCTCGCCGCGGTCGGCGCCGGCGCCGGGCTGCTGCAGCGCGCGCGGCCGCACTGGGGCGCCGTCGCCCTCCTCGCGGCCGGACTGGTCGGGGTCGCGGCCGCCCTCACGCGGGCCGACGCCGACGCGCTCTCCGCGGTCCCGTCCGCCGTCGCGGGGATCCTGTCCGCGGCGGCCCTCGCCGTCCTGGTGCCGGCGCGCCGACGAGGCCCGCGCGGCGACGGGCTCTCGCGACGGCGATTCCTCCTGCTCACCGTGTCCGCGGCGGTCGTGGGTGCGGCGGCCGCGGTCGCGTCGACGACGAGCCGCGTCGCGAGCAGCGCGGTCGCGGCCATCCGCGACGCCCTCGTGCTGCCGCGCGCGTCGACGCGCGCGACGGTGCCCGCGTCGGCGTCCCTCGACATCGAGGGGATCGCTCCCGTGATCACCCCGAACGACGCGTTCTACCGCATCGACACCGCCCTCGTCGTGCCCGAGCTCGCCCCCGCCGACTGGAGGCTCCGCATCCACGGCCTCGTCGACCATCCGTACGAGCTCACCTGGGACGACCTCATGGCCCTGCCGCTCGAGGAGTCGGTCACGACGCTCGCGTGCGTGTCGAACCCCGTCGGCGGCGACCTGATTGGCAACGCCGTCTGGCTGGGGTATCCCGTGCGCGAGCTCCTCGCGCGGGCGGTGCCGCAGCCCGATGCCGACATGGTGCTGTCGCGCTCGGTCGACGGCTTCACGGCGGGAACGCCACTCGAGGCGCTCACCGACGCGCGGAACGCGATCCTCGCGGTCGGGATGAACGGCGAGCCCCTCCCGCTCGCGCACGGCTTCCCCGCGCGGCTCGTCGTGCCCGGCCTCTACGGCTACGTGTCCGCGACGAAGTGGGTGGTCGAGCTGGAGGTCACGCGCTTCGATCGCGCGCGGGCGTACTGGACGGATCGCGGATGGTCCGAGCGCGGCCCGATCAAGCTGCAGTCGCGCATCGACGTGCCGCGCAGCGGCGCTGTCGCGGCGGGCCGGGTCGTCATCGCGGGCGTCGCGTGGCAGCAGCAGGCGGGGGTCGCGCGCGTCGAGGTGAGTGTCGACGACGGCGCATGGCAGGACGCCGAGCTCGCGACGGCGATCTCCGACGACACGTGGGTGCAGTGGTCCGCCGCGGCCGATCTCGCTCCCGGGGAGCACACCATCCGCTGCCGCGCCGTGAGCGCGGACGGCGAGGTGCAGACGGGGGAGGCCGCGCCGGTCGTCCCCGACGGCGCGACCGGCTGGCACACGGTGCGCGTCACGGCGCGCTGACCCCGCCTACTCCTTGACGAGCCACATCGTCTGATGCGACGTGATGCGGTTGACGGCGGGAAGGCGCGAGAGCTTCGGCAGGGTCTCGAGCGCGTACTGGTCCTGATCCGCGACGAGGATGCGCAGGTAGTAGTCGGGCTGCCCGAACATGCGGCGCAGCTCGAAGACCTCGGGCACGGCGCTCGCGGCGGCCTCGAAGTCCTCGATCGTCTGGCCGTCGTTGACGGCGATGTCGATCGACGCGATCACCTCGAAGCCGCGCCCCGCGGCCTTCGGGTCGAGCACGGCTCGGTACCCGCGGATGACTCCGGTCGCCTCGAGGCGCTGCACGCGGCGCAGGCACGGGGCCGGCGTGAGGCCGACGCGGCGGGCGAGCTCGAGGTTCGTCAGACGCGCGTCCGCCGTGAGCTCGCGGATGATTGCGTGGTCGATGTCATCCAGCTCATGTTTATTGCGCATGATCCGATTATCCCGCCTGATTTCGCAAGCACTGTGCGCGCTGATTTCCTTACGATTGCGGTGTGACCACATCCGTCCGCTCCGCGCGCGCGACCGACGACATCCGGGCCGGCGCGCGCACGGTCGCCCCGGCCTGCCTCGCGGTGATCCCGCTCGGGCTCGCGCTCGGCGTCCTCGTCGTCCAGTCGGGGCTCGACTGGTGGTGGGGGCCCGTGATCGCGGCGTTCGTGTTCGCCGGCTCGCTCGAGTTCCTCCTCGTGGGGATGATCGCGGCCGCCGCGCCGCTCGCGCAGATCGCGGTGAGTGCCCTGCTCGTGAACTTCCGTCACGTGTTCTATGCGCTCTCCTTCCCGCTGCACCGCGTGCGCGGACGCGGCGCGCGGGCCTACAGCACGTTCGCGCTCACCGACGAGGCCTATGCCCTCACCGCGACGCCGGAGTCCGCGGGCTGGAGCGGTGCGCGCATCCTCGCGATCCAGGGACTCTTCCACGGCTCCTGGGTGGCGAGCGTCGCGGCGGGGTCGGCGCTCGGCGTGCTCATCCCGCCGCAGGTCGTGGGGCTCGACTTCGCCGTGACGGCGCTGTTCGTCGTCCTGAGCATCGATGCGTACCGCATCCGGCGGTCCATCCCGGTCGCCGTGGTCGCCCTGCTCTGCGCGCTCATCGCCGCGGTCGTGACGCCGCACGACATGCTGCTCACGGCCATGGGCCTGTTCCTCGCCGCGCTCGTCGTGCGGTTCCTCATCGAGCGGAAGGGGTCGCGCCGTGGATGAGCGGTACATCGCCGCGGCGATCGCGATCTCGGGGCTCATCACGTGGGCGCTGCGCGCGGTGCCCTTCGCACTCCTGCGTCCGCTGCGCGACAGCGAGCTGCTCGCCTACGTGGGCGAGCGGATGCCCCTCGGCGTGATGATCATCCTGGCGGTCTACACGCTCCACGACCTCCGCCCGGAGATGGCGTCGGCGCTGCCGCCCCTTGTCGCGCTGGGGGTCACGGTCGCCCTGCACCTCTGGCGCGGCAACGCCGTGCTGAGCCTCTTCGCCGGCACGGTCGTGTGCACCGTGCTCGCCTCGACGCTCGCGGCCTGGGCCTGACCGCGGGGTCGGCGGCCGATAGGCTCGGTCTCCATGGCCATCGGCGCGACGATCCACACCTTCACGGTCCAGCTGGCGGACGTCGACCGCGGCGTCTACGACGAGCTCGTCCTCCGCGTCGCGCGCCATCCGTCCGAGACGGACGCCTACATGGCGACGCGGGTGCTGGCGTACTGCCTCGAGCACGCGGAGGGGATCGCGTTCGGCGAGGGGGTCTCGTCGACGGATGAGCCCGCCGTGCTCGTGCGCGATCTCACCGGCGCGATCACCGCGTGGATCGAGGTCGGCGCGCCCGACGCGGAGCGGCTCCACTTCGCGAGCAAGCTCGCCGAGCGCACCGCGGTGTACACCCACCGCGACCCCGCGAAGGTCGTCGCGGCGCTCGCGGGCAAGACGATCCACCGGGCCGACGACATCGTCGTGCGCAGCTTCGACCCGGGCTTCATCGACGATCTCGTGCGCGTGCTCGAGCGGCGCAACACGATGACCGTCTCGGTCTCCGACCGGCACCTCTACGTCGACCTCAACGGGTCGAGCGTCAGCTCCGCCCTCCACGATCACGCGATCGCCTGACGCGAAGAGCCCCGTCCCGTCCGAATCTGCTCGGACGAGACGGGGCTCGGGTGCGGTCGGGGCGACATGCCCGCCTCACGTGAAGCGGCGACGGTACACGGCCAGGGACGCGAGGTACGCGACGACGAGGATCCCGATGCACCACGCGAGCGCGACCCACAGGTCGGCGCCCACAGGCTGCTCCGCGAGGAGGCTCCGGATGCTGTTCACGATCGACGTCACGGGCTGGTTCTCGGCGAACCAGCGCACGGGCCCCGGCATCGACTCCGTGGGGACGAACGCCGAGCTGATGAACGGCAGGAAGATGAGCGGGTACGAGAACGCACTCGCGCCATCCACCGTCTTGGCCGAGAGGCCCGCGATCACGGCGACCCACGTGAGCGCGAGGGTGAAGACCGTGACGATCCCGGCGACCCCGAGCCAGGCGCCGAATCCCGCGGGCGAGCGGAAGCCCATCAGCAGGGCCACGAGCACGACCACGAGCACCGACACGAGGTTCGCGACGACCGAGGTCGCCACGTGAGCCCACAGCACGGCCGAGCGCGCGATCGGCATCGACTGGAACCGCTCGAGGATGCCGCCCTGCAGATCCATGAAGAGCCGGTACGCCGTGTAGGCGATGCCCGACGCCACGGTGATGAGCAGGATGCCCGGCAGCAGGTAGTCGACGTACGATCCCGCTCCCGTCTCGATCGCGCCGCCGAGCACGAAGACGAACAGCAGCATGAGCGCGATCGGCGTGACGACCGTCGTGATGATGGTGTCGGGGCTGCGCCCGATGTGCCGCAGCGAGCGCCCGGTGAGGACGGCCGTGTCGGCGAGGACATGCGCGGTCATGCCGCTTCTCCTTCCGTGTCGCCCACGAGCGCGAGGAACACGTCCTCGAGGCTGGGCTGCTTCTCGATGTACTCCACCTCGGTCGGCGGCAGCAGCCGCTTGAGCTCGGCGAGCGTGCCGTTCACGATGATCCGGCCGCGGTGCAGGATGGCGATGCGGTCGGCGAGCTGCTCGGCCTCGTCGAGGTACTGCGTCGTGAGCAGGACGGTCGTGCCGCCGGCCGCGAGCTCCCTGACCGTCTCCCACACCTCGATGCGCGCCTCGGGGTCGAGACCGGTGGTCGGCTCGTCGAGGAAGATGATCGACGGATCGCCGATCAGGCTCATCGCGATGTCGAGGCGGCGGCGCATGCCGCCCGAGTACTCGCCCGCCTTGCGGTCGCCCGCGGCCGTGAGCGAGAAGCGCTCGAGCAGCTCGTCCGCGACGGCGCGCGGGTTCGGCAGGTGACGCAGTCGCGCCACGAGGACGAGGTTCTCGCGGCCTGTCAGCACCTCGTCGACCGCCGCGAACTGGCCCGTGAGGCTGATCGCCGCGCGAACCTGCCCGGCCTGCGTCGCGACGTCGAGCCCGGCGACCTGCGCGCGGCCGGCGTCGGCCGCGAGCAGGGTCGAGAGGATCCTCACGAGCGTCGTCTTGCCGGCGCCGTTCGACCCGAGCAGCGCGAAGATGCTGCCGGGCGCCACCTCGAAGTCGACGCCGCGCAGGACGGCGAGGTCCTTGTAGGACTTCTCGATCCCCTGCACGCGGATGGCCGGCGCGGTCATGATCGCCCTCCCGTCGCGTCGGCGACGGCCTTGCGGAGGCGCTCGCGCTCCCGGTCGATCCACTGACGGCTCCGATACGAGCGCACGAACTCGTCCGCGAACTCGACCGGGTCATCGCCCACGATCTCGCGCACGGCCATCCCGTCGACCGCCGCGCGCTCGAAGAGGTCGGCGAGGTCGCCGAGCATCGTGATCATCGTGTCGCCGTCGGTGATGCCGCCCTGGTACATGAGGTAGCGGTCGACCGCCTGCGCGACCGTGCGGTGCGGCTCGGGGAGCTCCTCGATCCGCGCCTTGTACTGCCGGTACTGCTTCTTCTGCTCGAGCGAGCCCGTGAGGGCTTCGATCCACTTCGCTGCCATGGTCACCTCTCCTTGTCGTCGTGGAGCTGTTCGATGCGCTCTGCGAGGAAGCTCCACGTCCTCCAGAACTCGGCAAGCTGCTCGCGCCCCTGCGGGTTGAGCGAGTACACCTTGCGCGGCGGGCCCTTCTCCGACGGGACCTTCTCGACGTCGACGAACCCCTTCTGCTCGATCCGGACGAGCAGGGCGTAGACGGTGCCCTCGACGAGGTCCGTGAATCCCTGCTCGCGCAGCCGCGCCGTGATCTCGTACCCGTACGCGGGCCGCCCGGCCAGGAGCGCGAGCACGATGCCCTCGAGCGTGCCCTTGAGCATCTCGGTCATCTGATTGCCCATCGCTCACCTCCTCTACTCTGTGTTGCTGACTACCACTAGACGGTAACACTGAGTACCGGTACTTGGCAACACTGAATACCGAATTCTGCGGAACACGCCGTGAGCGTTCACGGAACTCTTGACCTCACCGCGCGGTGTGCCTATCGTGGTGCACGCCGTGAACGTTCACGGCCTTCGATCGAAAGGACGATGGTGACCTCTCCTCAGCTGGCTTCCGCAGACCCCTCGACGCGACCGACCACGGGCGGATGGGCGGTGCTCGGCCCCGGGCAGATCGCGCGACGGTTCCTCGGCGAGCTCTCCGAGAACGGCGGCGGCCTCGTCGCCGTCGGCAGCTCCGACAGCGGCCGTGCCCGCGCGTTCGCCGACGAGGCGGAGGAGCGCGGGGCGACGGATGTGACCGCGGGCACGTACGGGGAGGCCCTCGCCGACCCGCGTGTCGCCGCGGTCTACGTCTCCGCCGTGCACACCGCGCACCCCGCGCTCGTCGTCGCCGCGATCGACGCGGGGAAGGCCGTGCTGTGCGAGAAGCCGCTCTCGGTGAACCACGGCACGACGATGGCCCTCGTCGACGCGGCCCGCGAGGCCGGCGTGCCGCTCGTCGAGGCGTACATGTACCGGTTCCACCCGCAGACCCGCGCGGTGCTCGACCTCGTCCGGGAGGGCGCGATCGGCCGGGTCGTGCACGTCGACGCGTCGTTCGCGTTCCGCGTCCCGCCGCGCGGGGGCCGCCTCTTCGATCCGGCGGTGGCCGGCGGCGGCATCCTCGACGTCGGCGGCTACCCCGCGACGATGGTCTCCGCGATCGTCGATGCGGCCGAGGGCGCGCACGCGTCGGAGCCGGTCGACCTCTCGGCGACGGGCGTCGTCGGCCCCACGGGGGTCGACGAGTGGACGGTCGCGCGCGCGACCTATCGCGGCGGCATCACGGCGACGCTCTCGGCCGGCGTCCGGGCCACCGCGCCGAACGACGTCACGATCCTCGGCGAGAAGGGGCGCATCCGCATCCCGGAGCCCTGGGTGCCCACGGGCGCGACGACGATCGAGCTCACGACCGTCGACGAGGGCGAGCGCGTCATCGAGATCGACGCGGCGCCGGCCTACGCGCTCGAGGCGCAGGCGACGCTCGCGGCCCTGCGCGACGGCGCTCTCGAGGCGGCCGAGATGACGTCGGCTGAGACCCTCGCGACCGCGCGCACCCTCGACTGCTGGCGTGCGGCCATCCGCCTGCGCTACCCCTTCGAGGCGGAGACCGCCGACATCCCGCCCGTGCGCCCGCTCGTCGTGTCGGACGCGGCGATGCGGTACGGCGAGATCCCGGGCGTCGGCAAGCGCGTCTCGCGCCTCGTCATGGGCGTCGACAACCAGCCCGACCTCGCCCACGCGTCGGCGATGTTCGACCACTACTTCGCGCACGGAGGCAACGCGTTCGACACGGCGTACATCTACGGCGACGGCGCGCTGGAGGGGCGTCTGGGCCGGTGGATCGCGAACCGCGGGGTGCGCGAGGACGTCGTCGTCATCACGAAGGGCGGCCACACGCCGCACTGCGACCCCGAGTCGGTGTCGCGCCAGCTGCTCGAGAGCCTCGAGCGGCAGGGCACGGACTACGCCGACATCTACATGCTGCACCGTGACAATCCCGACGTGCCGGTGGGCGAGTTCGTCGACGTGCTGGACGAGCACTTCCGCGCCGGGCGCATCCGCGTGTACGGCGGCTCGAACTGGACCCCCGCGCGCATCGACGAGGCGAACGCCTACGCGCGCGCGAACGGGCGCCAGGGCTTCACGGTGGTGAGCAACCACTTCGGGCTCGCCGAGGCACTCGACGTGCCGTGGGAGGGCTGCGTGCACGCGACCGACGCCGCATCCAAGCGCTGGCTCGCCGAGCGCGGCATCCCGCTGCTGCCCTGGTCGTCGCAGGCCCGCGGGTTCTTCACGGGGCGTGCGCGGCCCGACGACCTCAGCGACCCCGAGCTCGTGCGCTGCTACTACAGCGACGAGAACTTCGAGCGGCTGCGTCGCGCCGAGCAGCTGGGCGCCGACCGGGGCGTGCCGGCCACCGCCATCGCGCTCGCGTACGTGCTCGCGCAGCCCTTCCCGACGTTCCCCCTCTTCGGCCCGCGTACGATCGAGGAGGCCCGGTCGTCGATGCGGGGCCTGTCCATCGAGCTCACGGCCGAAGAGGTGGCATGGCTGGACCTTCGCAGCTGACGGGAGCGGACGACCCCGCGCCCGCGGGGTCGTCCGCCGCCGGGCGCCGACGCGCGACGATCCTCGACGTGGCCTCTGCCGCCGGCGTCTCGCGGCAGACCGTGACGCGCGCCATGAACGACATGAGCGGCATCAGCGCCGAGACCAAGCGGCGCGTCATGGAGGCTGCGCGCGAGCTGTCGTATCGGCCGTCGCGCTTCGGCCGAGGCCTTGTGACGGGCGGCGCGCGGCAGCTGGGTCTCGTCGTGAACGACCTGCGCAACCCGTACTCTCCCGAGCTCGCGGCGGCCGTCGTGCGGCTCGCGGCGGACGAGGGATGGAACGTCATGCTCGTGGACATCGGTCTCGCGAGCGACGCGGATCGCCTCCTCGCGTCGCTGCGCGAGCAGGCGGATGTCGTCGTCGGCTATCTCGGGGAATGGTCGGCCGGGTGGGGGAGCGGCCTCGCGACGACGCCGCTCATCCAGCTGGATGCGGGCGAGACCACCGAGCACGCGGGCGTGCGGCTCGACCCCGTCGCCGCGATCGGCGATCTCGTCGCGCACCTCGTGGCGGTGGGCGTGCGGCGCCCCGTCGTGCTCGACGCCTCGGCGCCGCGCGAGCCCAGCGCGCGCGGCGCGGCGATGGCGGCGGCATTCCGCGAGCACGGCGTGGAGGCCGAGGTCGTGCACGCGGCGTCGCCGAGCGCCGAGCACGCGTCCGCCGTCACCGCCCAGGTCGTGCGGCGGGCAGCGCCTCCCGACGCGCTTCTGGCGTTCAACGACCTGATGGCGCTCGGCGCGCTGTCGGCCTGCCGCCATGCGGGCCTCGACGTGCCGCGCGACATCCGCGTGGCGGGGGTCGACGGTCTCACGATCGGGACCCTCGTCGCGCCGACCCTCACGACGCTGGCCGTCGATTTCGACGAGGTCGCCCGCCACACCCTCGAGCTCGCCGTCGCGCTCCGCGACGGCGACGCCGACGTCGATCGCTTCCGCGTCGTGCCGCATCGTCTCGTCCTGCGCGAGTCGGCGTAGCGAGGGCGGGGCCGCGGCCCCGCCCTCGCCTCAGTCGCCCTTCACGTTCACGAGCTGGCGCAGCGTGTGCCGCACCGAGACGAGATCGGCCGCGTCGGCCATCACCTGATCGATCGGCTTGTACGCCTGCGGGATCTCGTCGATGAACGCCTCGGTGTCGCGGTACTCGATGCCGGCCATCGCCTCGCGCAGCTGCTCGCGCGTGAACGTGCGGCGCGCAGCCGACCGCGAGTACTCGCGGCCGGCGCCGTGCGGCGAGGAGTTCAGCGCGAGGGCGTTCCCCCTGCCTTCGACGACGTACGACGCGGTCCCCATGGATCCCGGGATGAGCCCGGGGCGACCGGCGTCCGCCAGGATCGCTCCCTTGCGGGACACCCAGACGCGCTCGCCGAAGTGCATCTCCGACTCCGTGAAGTTGTGGTGGCAGTTGATGCGCTCGAGCTCGTCGACCTCTGCGTCGAGGAAGCGGCCGAGCTGGTTCGCGACGCGGTCCATCATCTCCTCGCGGTTGAGCAGCGCGAACCGCTGCGCCCACCGCAGCTCCCTGATATAGCGGTCGAACTCGTCCGTTCCCTCGACGAGGTACGCCAGGTCGATGTGCGGCAGGTCGAGCTCGTCGCGCCGGGCCAGGCTCTTGGCGACGGCGATGTGATGCTGCGCGATCCGGTTCCCGACCCCGCGTGAACCGGAGTGCAGGAACATCCACACGGCATCCGTCTCGTCGACCGAGACCTCGATGAAGTGGTTGCCGCTGCCGAGCGATCCGAGCTGCAGCCGCCATCTCCTCGCCCGCTTCGCGGGATCGAAGCCCGCCTCGGCGGCGAGCTGCTCGAGCTCGGCCACCCGCGGCTCGGCTGTGGCGACGACCTTGCGGTTGTCGTGCCCAGCCGAGAGCGGGATGGCGCGCTCGATCTGCTCGCGGAGCTCGCGCAGATCGCGCGAGACGAGATCCGCGCGCGTGAACGGCGTGCGCACCGCGATCATCCCGCAGCCGATGTCGACGCCGACCGCGGCCGGCATGATCGCGCCGCGTGTCGGGATGACCGATCCGACGGTCGCGCCGAGCCCGAGATGCGCGTCCGGCATGAGCGCCACGTGGGGGTGGATGAACGGCATGCGCGAGGACGTGCGCGCCTGCTCGACCGTCTGCTCGTCGATCAGGCTCGCCCACGACAGCAGGCGTTCCGAGAGCCTCTCCATGATTCCTTTCCTTCGATCCGCGGGTCCTGGTCCGCGGACCTCCTCCGCGTGACGGAAAGGAGACGCCCCGGACCTGTGCGGTGCGGGGCGTGATGCGAGCGGGTGCTGCTACACGGCCGGCGCCGGAGGGGTCGACGAAGAGCGGTTCTGGGGCTTGCTGCCCAGGACCGCCCGGCGAAGCTCCCGCTGCGGGCTCATCGCGTCGTCCTCTCGACTCGCTGCGTGTGCCGGTCGGCACAGCCTTGCGACCCTACCGGCGGGCCGTGTCGGCGCGCAAGGGGCCGCCTCGGAATCGCGAACCGATGCGAACGGATGTCCGCAGGTGATTTATCCACAGATCGAGATTCTTCGGTGAAATGTCCGAGGCGGTCGGTACTCTGGAGGCATGTCGAAGATGACGTCGCCGAGCGGGTTCTCGAGCGTTCCGTGGGAGTTCACGGACGACGAGATCGCGTCGACCCGCGCGCTGTGCGGGCGCCTGGAGACCTCGCGGCGACTGCGCGTGCAGGCCGATGCGATGGAGATCGAGGCGCTTGCCGAGGCCGCGCGGATCGCTCGGGTGCAGCGGGAGCGCGCGGGCGGACCCTCGTCGTACGACTTCCCGTTCCGCTCGATGGCGAGCGAGACCGCGGGCGTGCTGCACGAGTCGAAGTCGCGGATGATGACGAAGCTCGCAGACGCGGAGGCGCTGGTCGAGCGGTACCCCGCGACGGTTCAGGCGCTGGCTGAGGGCCGGATCACCGTGCGGCACGTCGACGTGATCCGGCGGGCGGGGGAGCGGCTGCCCGAAGAGCTCGACCAGGAGTACGAGGAGGCGGCGATCGGGTTCGCCGAGACCGCCTCGCCCGGCCAGTTGCGGGCCTTCGCGATCGAGCTCGCTGAGCGACTGTGCCCGACGCCGATCGCCGACCGGCATGCCGCCGCACGCGCGCGTCGACGGGTCCGCGTGGATGACCTCGAAGATGGCGTGAGCAGATTCGAGCTGATCACCTCCACAGCCGAGGTCCACGCCGCGCGGGACCGCATCCGGAGCATGGCCCGAGCGATCGTCGCCGACAACCGCCGCGCGCGGAAGGCGGCGGAAGCGGAAGGCGGGCCGGAGGCGGCAGCGGAGGTCGACCCGCGCACGCAGTCGCAGATCGAGGCGGACCTGTGGACGGACCTGGCGCTGACGGGCCGGCCGTCCGCGCACGCGCTCCGCGAGGGCGGCGCGCTCGACGTGATCCAGGCGAACGTGCAGATCGTCATCCCCGTCGAGACGCTGGTGGGGCTCGACGACGAGGCCGCCTTCGTCGCCGGGCACGGTCCGGTCGACCCGGAGACGGCGCGGCACCTGGCCGGACACGCGGCGGGGTGGGACCGGGTGTTCCTGCGTCCTGACACCGGAGCCCTCCTCACGGTGGACCGATACGCCCCCACCGCGGCGCAGCGCCGGTTCCTCCTCGCGCGGGACGAAACGTGCCGCGGCCCGGGGTGCGAGAACCGAGCGGCGACGGCGGATCTCGACCATACGATCCCATATCTGCGCGGTGGGGAGACGTGCGTGGGCAATCTGGAGTGCCTGTGCGAGGGATGTCATCTCGACAAGCACCACTCGCCGTGGACCGTCCGCCAGATCAGCCCCGGGGTGCTCGAGTGGGTAAGCCCGATCGGGCGGACCTCGGTCGACCGCCCGAGACCCCAGGTCCGGTTCGAGTCCCTTCCGGAGCCGAGGGCGAGATCCGGCGCCGCGCCGCCGGGGGAGTGGCCATCTCTCGAGGACGAGGTCGAGATCGATGCTGACCTCGAGGTCGACGTGCCGATCCCCGATGTGCTGCCGGACGCGCCTCCGTTCGATGAGGCCTGGCAGCAGCTGCTCTACGACGAATGGGTTGCCGAGATCGAGGCGGATGAGTTCGACCTGCTCGTCAGCGAGTCGAGCGGCGCGGTCGGGAGTGCGATCCATCCCTCGGTCTGAGCCGCGGGGCGCAGCTCGTCGGGTACGGGGAGGGTGTGCCCGAGTGCGTGGGCGCGCGCGTTGAGCGCCGCCGCGAGCGCGTCGAGTGCATCGTCGGAACGGCCGAGCAGATCGCGCTGACCGTCGTCGACGTCGAGCCACGGGGCGAGGCCGAGGAGCGACTCCGCGGCCCGCATCCGCGCGTCCGGCTGGGTCTTGTAGCCGGCTGTCTGCACACCCCAGAGTCGCAGGGCCGCGGCGGGGTAGACCTCGACCAGCCTTCCCGCGCCCGAGCGGTCGATGCGCTCGCCTGCCGCCTCGAAGGCGGCGAGCAGCTCCGCGCAGTGCATGGCGGTCATCCCGAGCCGGTCCGTCGAGACGCTGAGCGGCCACCGCCCGGTCACCTCCCGCACCGCCCGATCGGTGTGACGATAGGCGAGCCGACGGCGCCAGTCCCTCCCGGAGAGCGATCGCGGCGACATCTCACCGCGCTCGTGCGCGGAGACGAAGGCGACGAACTCGGCCGGCCAGCCGAATGCGCAGTCGATCGCGACGACGTCCGCCCCCTGAGCGAGCGCGACGATCTGCACATCGTCGATCCCGACGGCGAGGCTCGTGAGCCGAGCGGAGCCATCCGTCCACTCGATCCCGGCCGCGGCCGTCCGCTGGGCCTCCGCTGCGAGGTCGACGCCGATCGTGAGCACGCCCCCACCCTATGGGCGCCAGAGCCCCCTATCGCGGCGTCGGCACGGCGAACCGCAGCACCGCGGCGAGCGGGGCGCCGTCGGTGAGGTCCTCGCGTCGGACAGCCCGGACCTCGCCGCCCGATTCGAGGACGCGCGCGATGACGTCCTCGATGAGGGCCGCATCCTCGCCGTCCTCCACGACGCGGCCGAACTCGTCGAGCGTCCCGGGCAGATCGGCCGCGTGGTCGAATCGCAGCTCCGCGATCGCCGCCGCCGCTGCGGCGGCCGCGACCTCCTCGAGGCGCGACGTCGCGAGGCCCTGCGAGCGCAGCTCGCCGAAGCGCTCCTTCCACTGCTCGGTCGCGGCCCGGCGGCGCTCCTCGAGGATGGCGCGAGCCTCGTCGCCGAGCCGACGATCGTCGAGCGAATCGGGGTGCGCGGGGATCGCGGCCTCGAGCAGCGCATCGTGGGTGTTCTGCGCGCGGTACGCGGTTGCGAGATCGTCGGAGATCGAGAGGATGAGCGGGACGCCGCGCGGGACGATGCGGACCACCTCGTCCTGCACGGCGCGACAGAAGCGCTCGCGCTCGTTCTGATCTCCGTCGGCCCCGCGAGCGCGGTCGCGGTCGAGCTGTCCGTCGTTGTCGGCGCGCGCGAACACGAGGTCGAGGTCGTCGGGCAGCTCGAGCGGGTGCTCGACGAGCGATCCGTCGGCCTGCAGCTCGGTCAGGCGCGCGCGGTGCTTCGACAGCTGCAGCACGAAGGCGCACGGATGGTGGTCGCGCGTGCGCAGGAGCGCGCGGATCGCGAAGCGCGAGCCCACACGGACCTGATCCTGCACGGGGAACGGCAGCCGGAACGCCTCGCGCCGATCGGGTGAGGCGAGCAGGAGGAGGGAGCGGGACTGGTGCTCCCAGAACCCGTCGTCGTCGAGCGTCTCCCGGAGGCGGCGGGTCACGGCGCGCTGCTCCTCGGCCGGGATCCCGCGCTGCGCGAGACGATCCGCGACCTGGTCGATCGCATCGCGCAGCGCGATCCGCACGCGCTCATGATCCGCTGGAACCGGGGACGACTCCAGGGCGATGGTCGCGCTCGCGGGGTGACGATGCGCGAGGAGGTCGAGCAGTCGGTCGTCGTCGGGGATGTCCACGGTGAGCATGGGGCGACGATAGGCAGAGCCCCCGGGGAGGACGGGAGGGGGTTGCGGATCCGCCCGGGGCGGGTTAGGCGGCGTCGGCCCGCTTCGCCCGGCGCGCGCGGATCTCGTACGCCGCGAGCAGGACGCCGATCCAGACCGGCCCGATGACGACCGCCGTGCGGTACTGCGGCGAGAACGCCATGAGCACGACGACGCCCGCGAGGAAGGCCAGGACGATCCACGGCGCGACCCGCGCGAACGGAAGCGGGAAGGCCAGCGCGGCCGCGGCATCCGGCCCGATCCGTCGGCGGAACCTCATCTGCGTGATGACGATCATGCCCCAGTTGATGATCGCGGCGATGAGCGCGATCGACAGCAGGTACTGGAACGCGAACTCGGGCCACAGGAACACGACGACGACCGCGATCACGGTGACGGCCGACGAAGTGAGCACTCCGGCGACGGGCGCGCCGCGGCGGGAGAGCCGGCCGAGATACGCGGGCGCGCTGCCCCGCTGCGCGAGCGAGTAGAGCATGCGCCCGTTCGAGTAGAGACCCGAGTTGTACACCGACACGACCGCCGTGAGCACGACGAGGTTGAGGATGTGCGCGGCGCCCGGGATGCCCACGCGGTCGAAGATCTGCACGAACGGGCTCGTCTCGCCGTCGAGGAGCGACCACGGCACGACCGACATGATCACCGCGAGCGCGCCGATGTAGAAGATGAGGATCCGCAGGACGACCTGGTTCACGGCCTTCGGGATCGTGCGCTCCGGGTCTGCCGCCTCGCCTGCCGTCACGGCGACGAGCTCGGTGCCGCCGAACGAGAACGCGACGATCGCGAGCGAGGCGATGGTGCCGCCCATGCCGAGGGGGAAGAAGCCTCCGTCATCGACGAGATGCGCGAAGCTCGGCGTCGGCAGGTCGGGGCTGCTGTTGATCCCGAGCACCACGACGACGACGCCGAGGACGATCATCGCGATCACGGCCGCGACCTTGATGATCGCGAACCAGAACTCGAACTCGCCGAACGCGCGCACGCCGATGAGGTTCACGCCCGTGATGAGCACGAGCACGATCGCCGCCGAGGCCCACGTCGGAACGGCAGGGAGCCAGTAGTTGACGAACGATCCGACGACGGAGAGCTCGACCATCGCGACCGCGATGTAGTTGAACCAGTAGTTCCAGCCCGACACGAAGCCCGCGCGCGGGCTCCAGTTGCGGTGCGCGTAGTGGCTGAAGGCTCCCGAGACGGGCTCGTCGACCGACATCTCCCCGAGCGCGCGGATGATGAGGAAGATCACGGCGCCCACGACGAGGTACCCCAGGAGGACGGACGGCCCCGCGACGCCGATCGCGTCGGATGAGCCGTAGAAGAGCCCCGTCCCGATCGCCCCGCCCAGCGCGATCATCTGGATGTGGCGGCTGCGCAGCTCGCGCTTCAGGCCGCCGTCGCCGCTGCCGACGGCGCGGGAGGCCGCGGGGATCCTTCGGGTGCTCATCCCTCCATCCTCGCGGATGCGGGCGCTCAACCCTCGCGCGCCTGGAGTCCGACGACGACCGCGTGCACGGTGGCGGCGACGAGGGAGCGGTCGAGCGGGCGGTGCTCGAACGTGCGGTGCATGGGCCAGCCCTCGACGAGCGCGTCGAGGGCGCGCGCGACGTCGGGCGAGAAGTGGAGGGTGAGGCTGTCGCGGCTGCGCAGGAGCCACGTGCGCGCGAGCTCGGCGACGGCGGCGTTGTGATTGCCGTACGCGTACATCTCGAAGAGCAGGATCATCTCGCGCGGCACCGCGTACTCCGCGCCGCAGATGAGGTCGACGACGGCGGCCTCCGCCTCGGCAGGGCCGGCTGCCTCCTCGAGGCTGCGCCGGTAGCGCGCCGACATCTCGACGGACAGGCTCTCGAACGCCTGCTCGAGGATGTCCTCGAGGCTCGAGAAGTAGTACGTGAGCGACCCGAGGGGCACCTCGGCGCGCGCTGCGATGCGCCGGTGCGTGGTCTTGTGCACCCCGACCTCGGCGATGACGTCGAGGGCGGCCTCGAGGATGCGCGACCGGCGGTCGGGGTCGTTCGGAACCTGCCTGCGGCTGCCGCTCATGCCGACCAATCTCTCATGTCCGTGGACTCGGCCCCTCCCGCGCCTGAGTGTGTACCATCGTACAAGTGACCCCTGCCATCCGTCAGCGCCGGAACGCGCTCTTCGTGATGTTCCTCCTCCCCGGCATCGGCATCTCGTCGTGGGTGACGCGGACGCCCGACGTGCAGCGGCTGCTCGGCGCGCGCATCGACGAGATGGGGTTCATCCTCTTCGGGCTCTCGGTCGGATCGATGATCGGCATCCTGTCCTCGGGTGCGCTCGTCGCCCGGTTCGGGACGCGCCCCGTGATCGCCGTCGGGACGCTCTCGAGCGCGACCGGCGTGGCGGTCGTGGGGCTCGGGGCAGCCCTCGGGATCGCACCGCTCGTCGCGATCGGGCTCGGCCTGTTCGGGCTCGGGATGGGCGGCGCCGAGGTGGCGCTGAACGTCGAGGGCGCCGAGGTCGAGCAGGCGATCGGCCGCTCGGTCATGCCGCTCATGCACGGCTTCTTCAGCCTCGGCACGGTCGTCGGGGCGGTCGCGGGCATGCTGCTCACGGCCGCGGCGTTCCCCGTCGCCGTGCATCTCGCCGTCGTCGCCGCGCTCATCGCGGTGGTGCTCGCCGCGGCCATCCGCAACGTCCCGAGCGGCATCGGCCGCCGCGCGACGCCGCGCGAGCGCGGTCGACGCGCCCCGCGCGCCGCGGTCTGGCGGGACCCCGGCCTCCTCCTCGTGAGCGGCATCATCCTCGCCCTCGCGATGGCGGAGGGGACAGCGGGCGACTGGCTGCCGATCCTCATGGTCGAGGGGCACGGCGTCGATGCGGCGCTCGGGTCGGGTGTCTATGCGATCTTCGCGGTCTCGATGACCGTCGGCCGCTTCGCCGGCGGGCGCTTCGTCGACCGCTTCGGGCGCCCGACGGTGCTCGCCGCGAGCGCGCTGCTCGGGGCGATCGGGCTCGCGGTCGTCATCTTCGTCGACAGCCAGGCGGCCGCCGCGGCCGCGGTCGTGCTGTGGGGTCTCGGCACGTCGCTCGGCTTCCCGCTCGCGCTCTCGGTCGCGGGCGACTCGGGCGAGGACACGGCCGCGCGCGTCTCGTTCGCGGCGACGATCGGCTACGTCGCGTTCCTCGTCGGACCGCCCGTGCTCGGCCTGCTCGGCGAGCACTTCGGGCTGCGCGCGGCCCTCATCGTGGTGCTCGCGCTCGTCGCGGTCGCGATCTTCCTCGCGCCGGGCGCGCGCACCCCGGCCGAGCGCGAGCTCGCGCGCCGCTGAGGGCGGCTCCGCACGTCGGGTTCGCGTGCGCGCCTCGGACGCGGGATACTGGCGATCGCGCGAATGTGAGCGCGCACATCCGATGAGGGAGCGAAATGACCACGCACGCCGATGTCTCGGGCACTCAGCACATCCTGCGAGCGGGCGGATATGAGGCCGCCGTCGCGAGCGTGGGGGCCACGCTCCGCGCGCTGACCTTCGAGGGGCGCGACCTCGTCGTGCCGTTCCGCGCGGACGAGGTGCGTCCGGCGTATCGCGGCACGACGCTCGCGCCGTGGCCGAACCGCGTGGTCGACGGGCGCTACCGCTTCGACGGCGTCGAGTACCAGCTCGCCCTCACGGAGCCGTCGCGCGGCCACGCGCTGCACGGCCTCCTCTCCTGGGCCGGCTTCCGCATCGTCGAGGAGAGCGGCGCCCACGTGACGCTCGCCGCGACGATCGAGCCGCAGGAGGCGTACCCGTGGCGCGTCACGGTCACCACGACCTACGCGCTCGACCCCGACTTCGGTCTCACGCAGACCGTCTCGGCGGTCAACGAGAGCGCTGCGCGCGCCCCGTTCGGCACGGGCCCGCACCCGTATCTCGTCGGCGGCGCCGGCGCGGTCGACGACTGGACGCTCTCCCTCCCGGCCGACACCGTGCTGAACGTCACGGAGGACCGGCTGTCGCCGACGGGGCTCGCCCCCGTGACCGACGACGCCGAGCGCTTCGACTTCCGCGACGCGCGCCGCATCGGCGCCGTCGAGATCGACCACGCCTACACGGGCCTCGCGCGGCAGGGGGCGCTGGCCGTCGTCTCGCTCACGGATGGCGACGGCTCGGGCGTGCGGATGTCCTGGGACGAGCGCTGCCCGTGGGTGCAGATCCACACCGCCGACCTGCCCGGCCGCGGCGCGGGGCACCGCGCCGGTCTCGCGGTCGAGCCGATGACGTGCCCGCCCGACGCCTTCAACTCGGGCACGGACCTCGTCCTCCTCGAGCCGGGAGCGCCCGTCGAGGTCGCGTCCTGGACGATCGCCGCGATCTGAGCTCCGCGCTCAGTCGTCCTCGCCCTCGGCCTGCGAGGGATGCCCGAACTCGATCGGATCGCTCGACGACTCGATCTCGTCGGGGTCCTCGCCCTCGGCCTGGGAGGGGTGACGGTGCTCGGGGTCCGAGGGACGTGAGGGCTGGTCGGGGAACGTGCTCATGTCGCACCTCTCTCTTCGGATGAGGCCAGTCTCCCGCGCGGCGCGCCCGTTCGGAAGGCCTTGACAGCGCAGCGCCCCCTCCGTCGATGGAGGGGGCGCTGCCGCGCGTCGTCGCGGGAGGTGCGGGGGAGGATCAGTCGTCCTCGCCCTCCGCCTGCGACGGGTGGCGGTCGAACCACGCCGGAACCGCGGCGAAGTCGAAGGCGTCGGTGTCGTACTCGAGGGCCGGAGCGTTCATGGTGTTCTCCTTCTGTCGGCGATCTGGGGGCGGTCGGTGCCGCGTCGAGTCCAGGATGCGCCTCCCGCAAGGGGTGCGGGCGAAGAAAATCCGTGAAGAAAATGTCGTTCTTTAGCGTTTTCACAAGATGAGGCGCTGCTCGACGCCGGAGCCGCGCGTAGGAAAGCGCTTGCCGCTCATCCGTCCCAGCGGCGCAGCAGCGCGGCGATCGCCTGGCCGCCGCCGATGCAGAGCGTGACGACCGCGAACTCGAGGTCGCGGCGGCGCAGATCGAGAGCCGCGCGCACCGCGAGGATGGCTCCGGTCGCGCCGACGGGATGGCCCAGGGCGATCGCGCCGCCGTAGGGGTTCGTCCGGGCGGGGTCGAGGCCGGCGTCGCGTATGACCGCGACGGCCTGCGCGGCGAACGCCTCGTTCACCTCGAAGACGTCGACGTCCTGCGGCGCCAGCCCCGTCCGCTCGAACAGGCGGGCCAGCGCGATGACGGGCGCGTACCCCATGAGGCCGGGCTCGATGCCCGCGGTCGCGACCGCCTCGATCGTCGCGAGCGCGTCGAGACCGCGCGCACGGACATCCGATGCGCGCAGGAGCACGGTCGCGGCCGCGCCGTCGTTGATCCCGGAGGCGTTGCCGGCCGTGACCGTGCCACCCTCCTGGAAAGCGGGCCGCAGGCGCGAGAGCGCCTCGAGGGTCGTGTCGGGGCGCGGATGCTCGTCCTGCGACACCTCGACCGGCGTGCGCCCGGCCGTCGTCACGGGCACGATCTCCTCCGCGAACGCCGCGCGCGCGGCGTCGCTCGCGGCCCGCCGCTGGCTCTCGAGCGCGAACGCGTCCTGCTCGGCCCGGGACACGCCGTACCGCTCGGCGACGGTCTCGGCCGTCGTGCCCATGTGGCGGCCGCTGAACGGGTCGGTGAGGATCGCGAGGGTCCCGTCGCGCAGCGCGCGGTCGCCGAAGCGCGCGTTGCCGCGGGCGTCGTCGACGAGGAAGGGAGTGCGCGACATGCTCTCGTCGCCGCCCGCGACGACGACGTCGACGTCGCCCCAGAGGAGCTCCTGCGCGCCCGACCAGATCGCCTGCAGGCCCGAGCCGCACAGCCGGTTCACGGTGAGGGCGGGCACGCTCGGGGCGAGCCCGGCCGCGAGCGCGACGCGGCGCGCGTTGTAGGCGTCGGCTCCGTACTGCGCGACGCAGCCCATCACGACCTCGCCGACCTCCGCGCCGTCGACGGCGGCGCGGCGCAGCGCCTCGCCGACCGCGGCGGCGCCGAGCAGATGCGCGTCGGTGTCGCGGAACGCTCCCGCGAACGACCCCACGGGCGTGCGCGCTCCCGATACGATCGCGACCCTCTCGGACATCCGGACCTCCTCGTCCTGGAGTCGGCCGGTGTCAGGCCGACTCCTCCGCGCGCTCGGCGATCTCGCGGTCGATCTCGTCGGGCTCGTAGCCGGGCACCCGGCGCTGGGCGGGGCCGGTGTATGCCGAGAGCGGGCGGATGAGCGCGTTCGACGCGGCCTGCTCCATGATGTGGGCGGTCCACCCCGTCACGCGCGCCGCGACGAAGAGCGGCGTGAAGGTCAGCGTGTCGAAGCCGATGAGGCTGTATGCCGGGCCCGACGGATAGTCGAGGTTCGGGTAGATGCCCTTGCGGTTCACGAACTCGGTCTCGAGCGCCGTGTAGAGCTCGAGCACCTCGGGCCGGTCGTAGTGCGCGACGAGCGACTCGAGCGCGGCGCGCATGGTCGGAACGCGCGAGTCGCCGCGCTTGTACACGCGGTGCCCGAAGCCCATGATCTTGCGCTTCTGCGCGAGCGCGTCGTCGAGCCATGGCACGACGTTCGACGCCTCGCCGATCTCGTCGAAGATGTCGAGCACGGCCTCGTTCGCGCCGCCGTGCAGCGGGCCCTTGAGCGCGCCGATGGCCGCCGTGACCGCGGAGTACAGGTCGCTGAGCGTCGACGTCACGACCCGCGCGGTGAACGTCGAGGCGTTGAAGGAGTGCTCGGCGTACAGGATCATCGAGCGGTTGAACGCGTCGACGACGACCGGGTGCGGCTCCTCGCCGAAGGTCATCCAGAGGAGGTTCGCCGCGTAGTCGAGGTCGTCGCGCGGAGGGATGGCCTCGAGCCCGCGGCGGCGGCGCTGGCCGTACGCGACGATCGCGGGGAGGGCCGCGAAGAGGCGCAGGCTGCGGTCGAGGTTCTGCTCGGCCGTGCCGCCCGAGGCCACGGCGCTCAGGCCGCCGAGCTCGGCGGCGCCCAGGGCGCTCACCGCGGTGCGGACCTCGTCCATGGGGTGCGCGGCCGTCGGGACGAGGTCGATGACGGCCTTGACCTCGGGCGCGAGCGCGCGATGGCGCCGCTCCTCGGCCCGCAGGGTCGCGAGCTCGTCGTCGGTCGGCAGCTCGCCGTGCCACAGCAGGTGGGCGACCGCCTCGAACGGCTGCGTCGCGGCGAGCTCCTGCACGGGGTAGCCGCGGTAGAGCAGGCTGTTCGTCTCGGGGTCGACCTTCGACACGGCCGTCTCGTCGACGACGACGCCCACGAGCCCCTTCTTGATGTCCGTCATGTTCGCGCTCCTGTCACTTCTCGATCGTGAAGTCGTAGACGCCGGCGTCGAACCGGCTGTATCCGGAGTAGTCGATGAGCTCGTAGAGGTCGGCGCGGTGCTGCATCGCGCCGACCTGGGCGTTGAGGCTGCCGTCCGCGTTCAGGGTGTCGAGGGCGCGCTCGGCCGCGCCCATGGCCATCCGCAGCAGCGAGACGGGCCAGATGACCATCCGCACGCCCGCGTCGCGCAGCTGGTCGACGGTGAACAGGTCGCTCTTTCCGAACTCGGTCATGTTCGCGAGCACCGGCACGTCGAGGGCCGACGCGACCGCCTCGAACTCGCGGAGGTCCTTCATCGCCTCGGGGAAGATCGCGTCCGCACCCGCGTCGACGAGGGCCTTCGCACGGTCGATCGCGGCGTCGAGGCCGGCGATCGCGCGGATGTCGGTGCGCGCCATGATGAGGAGGTTCCCGTCGCGGCGGGCGTCGGCGGCGGCGCGGATGCGCTGGGTCGCGGTCGAGAGGTCGACGACCTCCTTGCCGTCGAGGTGGCCGCACCGCTTGGGGTTCACCTGGTCCTCGATGTGGAGGCCCGCGACGCCCGCGTCCTCGAGGGTCTGGACGGTGCGCGCGACGTTCATCGGCTCGCCGAAGCCCGTGTCGGCGTCGACGATCGCGGGCAGCTCGGTCATCCGCGCGATCTGACCCGCGCGCTGCGCGACCTCGGTCAGCGTCGTGAGCCCGATGTCGGGCAGCCCGAGATCGGCCGACAGCACGGCGCCCGAGATGTACACGCCGTCGAACCCCTTGCGCTCGATGAGACGCCCGGAGAGCGGGTTGAAGGCGCCGGGGAAGCGGAGCAGCTCGCCCGACGCGAGCCGCTCGCGGAGCAGGCGGCGCTTCTCGTGCGCCGGCGTCTGCGCGTACAGCATCAGAAGAGTCCCTTCGGCAGGGCGACGGCCTCGAGCACGCCCGCGCGCGCGACGATCGTGAGCTGGGCGACCTCGGCGGGGGTGAGCTCGGGCAGGCGCTGCGCGAGGTCGAGGAACCGCTCGATCTCGAGGTCGTCGAGCACGGGCTCGGCGAGCGTGCGGAACTTGCGCACGTAGTCCGCACGCGCGAACGGGCGTGCTCCGAGCGGGTGCGCGTCGGCGACCGCGATCTCGTCGACGACGGTCGTGCCGTCCGCGAGGACGATCTCGACCCGCCCGCCGAACGCCTTCTCGTCGGGATCCTCGGAGTGGTAGCGGCGGGTCCACTCCGGGTCCTCGGTCGTGGTGATCTTGCGCCAGAGCGCGACGGTGTCGCCGCGCGCGGCCCGCTCGGGCGCATACGAGTCGACGTGGTGCCACCCGCCGTCCTGCAGCGCGACGGCGAAGATGTACGGGATCGAGTGGTCGAGCGTCTCGCGCGACGCCGTCGGGTCGTACTTCTGCGGGTCGCCCGAGCCCGAGCCGATGACGACGTGCGTGTGGTGCGACGTGTGCAGCACGATCGAGCGGATGTTCTCGGGATCGCGCAGCTCGGGGCGCGCAGAGCCGAGGCGTCGCGCGAGGTCGATCCACGCCTGCGCCTGGTACTCGGCCGAGTGCTCCTTCGTGTACGAGTCGAGGATGGCGCGCTTCGGCTCTCCGGGAGCGGGCAGGGGCACCTCGTAGCGGCCCTCTGGTCCGTCGAGGAGCCATGCGATCACGCCGTCCTCGCCCTCGTAGATGGGGGAGGGCGAGGTCTGCCCGCGCATGGCGCGGTCGACCGCCTCGACGGCCATCTTCCCGGCGAAGGCGGGCGCGTGCGCCTTCCACGTCGAGATCTCGCCCTTGCGGGACTGCCGCGTGGCGGTCGTCGTGTGGAGCGCCTGCGACACGGCCTGGAAGACGACCTCGGGCGCGAGGCCGAGCAGCGTCCCGATGCCCGCGGCGGCCGACGGCCCGAGGTGCGCGACGTGGTCGATCTTGTGCTTGTGGAGGCTGATCGCGCGCACGAGGTCCATCTGGATCTCGTAGCCGGTCGCGATCCCGCGGACGAGAGCGCGGCCGTCCGCGCCGACATGCTGGGCGACCGCGACGAGCGGCGGGATGTTGTCGCCGGGGTGCGAGTACTCGGCCGCGAGGAACGTGTCGTGGTAGTCGAGCTCGCGCACCGCGACGCCGTTCGCCCACGCCGCCCACTCGGGGCTCGTGTGCTCGTCGAGCGCGCAGCCGAACACGGTCGCGCCCGCTCCGCCGCGCGAGACCGGGTGGTCGAGCGCCTGGGCGCGGGCCGCGACGACGGGGCCGCGCGTGAGCGATGCGGCAGCGACCGCGGCGTTGTCGATCACGCGGTTGATCACCATGTCGACGACGTCGTCCTCGACCTCCACGGGGTCCGCGGCGACCTCGGCGATCCGCCAGGCCAGCTGCTGCTCGCGGGGGAGCGGCTCCTCGCTGCGGTACGTGCGGACGGGGTGGATGACGGTCATCGGCAGGCCTCCGTGGTCGTGAAGCGGATGTCTCCAGGGTGCCACGGCGCGGGGCGACCGGGCGCGGGGGCCGCGATCACCGCGGAGGCATGCGGATCGCGCCGTCGAGGCGGATCGTCTCGCCGTTGATCATGGCGTTCTCGACGATGTGCGCCGCGAGCGCCGCGAACTCCTCGGGGCGCCCGAGGCGCGCCGGGTGCGGCACGGCGGCGGCGAGCGACGCGCGCACCTCGTCGGGCAGCGACGCGAGCATGGGCGTGTCGAATGTACCGGGGGCGATGGTCGCGACGCGGATGAGCTTCGACGCGAGATCGCGCGCGGCGACGAGCGTCATGCCGGCGACGCCCGCCTTCGACGCCGTGTAGGGGATCTGGCCGATCTGCCCCTCGAACGCCGCGACCGACGCCGTGAGCACGCACACGCCGCGCTCGCCGTCCTGCGGCTCGTTGCGGGCCATCCGCGCGGCCGCGAGGCGGAGCACGTTGAACGTGCCCACGAGGTTCACGCGCACGACCTGCTCGAACGCCTCGAGCGATCCGGGCGAGCCGTCGCGCTCGACCAGCCGGACGGGCGTGATGCGCCCGGCGCAGTGCACGAGCGCGCGCAGGGGGCCGCGGGCCTCGGCGGCGTCGAGGGCGGCGTCCACCTGGGCGGCGTCGACGACATCGGCCGGCGCGGACGTGCCGCCGATCTCCGCTGCCGCCGCCTCTCCGGGAGCGCCAGGAAGGTCGACGACGACGACGTGCGCCCCCGCCTGCGCGAGACGCCGCGCGGTCGCGAGACCGAGCCCCGACGCGCCTCCCGTCACCACCGCCGATGCGCCAGCGAGCTCCATCGCCCCACCCCGCTCTGTCTCGTCCGAGCGCCTGCCGCGCCGTCGTCTGCCTGGCTCGACGCTACCGGCGAAGCGCGCGGGCGGGAAGAGCGGGCCGGATGGCCGTGGCAGGATGGCCGGGGCCGCGTCGCCGAGGACGCGGGAGGGAGGAAGCCGATGGACGCCGTGCTGCTCGAGGTCGCCGATGCCGTCGCGACGATCACGCTGAACCGGCCGGAGCGGCTGAACGTGCTCGACATCGGGATCGCCGAGGCGCTCGCGGACGCCGCGCAGCGCGCCGCAGCCTCCGACGCCGAGGTCGTCGTGGTCACCGGCACGGGCCGCGCGTTCACGGCCGGCGGAGACGTGCAGGCGATGGCCGCGGCCGACGACCGCTCCGCCTACATGCTCGACCTCGTCGGGGCGGCCAACCGCGCGATGGCGGCGCTGCGGGCGGTGCGGCAGCCCGTGGTCGCGCGCGTGAACGGCATCGTCGCGGGCGCCGGGATCGGCATCGTGCTCGCCGCCGACATCGCGGTCGCGGTCGACACGGCCACGTTCACGCCGGCGTACGGCGCGATCGGCCTCGTGCCCGACTGCGGCGCGACCGCTCTGCTGTCACGCGCCATCGGGGAGCGGCGTGCGCGCGACCTCCTCCTCACCGGCCGCCGGATCGACGCCGCGACGGCGCTCGAGTGGGGGCTCCTCACGCGGGTGGCGACCACCGAGGAGCTCGACGCATCCGTCGCCGACGTGCTCTCGGCCATCCGGAGCGCGGGTCCGACCGCGCCGTCCGCGACGAAGGAGCTCCTCGATCTCGAGGGCTCGTATGCCGACGCGCTCGCCGCGGAGCGCGAGGCGATCGCGCGCGAGGCCGCGACGCCGTTCGCCGCCGCGCGCCTGGAGGCGTTCGCCCGACGCGGCTAGCACCGTCGGGGAAGCCCTGTCAATCGGATGGAAGCCCGCGGCCCCGCGGATCTACCGTTCGAGCACCGACGGAAGGAGCTGTCATGGCCGACGAACTGCCTCCCATCCGGGAGTGGTGGTCGCACCTCGCGGCCGAGGCGAAGGAGTTCCTCCTGGAGTACCCGGCGGCGCCGCTGGTCGGCACCGTCCGGCAGGAGGTCTCGAACGCATCGGGCGTGCTGGTCGAGGACGGGACGAAGCTCAGCGATGAGGACGTCCAGTTCATCCGCAGCGAGGCGGGCGCCGCAGCCTGACGGCAGCGCTCGCCTGAGGAGGCGCCCGGCGGCCGAGGCCGCCGGGCGCCTCCGCGCGTCACCCCTTCACGCCGCCGGCGACGACGCCCTCCACGATGTGCCGCTGGGCGAGGAAGAAGAGGATGATCATCGGCACCGTCGTGATGACGCTCGCCGTGACGAGGATCTCCCAGTGCCACTCGCCGCCGAAGCCGAAGGCGTCGACGAGCGCCTTGAGACCGCGCGGGATGGTGAAGGTCGTTGAGTCGCGGAGGTAGATGAGGGCGCGCATGAGGTCGGTCCACACCGCCTGCACCTCGAAGACCAGCGTGACCGCGATGGCGGGGCGCGACAGCGGCATCGCGATGCGCCAGAACAGCTGCCACGCGTTCGCCCCGTCGACGCGAGCGGCGTCGAAGAGATCGCGCGGGAGCGACAGCATGAACTGGCGCAGGAGGAAGATGTAGAACGCGCTGCCGAACAGGTTGTGCGCCCACATCGGGGTGAGCGTGCCGACCTGCCCGAGCGCGTTCCAGATGAGGAACGTCGGGATCATCGTCACCGCCCCGGGGAGCATCATCGAGCCGAGGACGAGTGCGAACAGCACGCCGCGGCCGCGGAAGCGGTAGTACGCGAAGCCCCACGCGACCATCGCGCTCGAGAGCGTCACCGCCGTCGCTGCGAGCACCGTGACGACCGCGGTGTTGAGCAGCCACAGCGCGACCGGCGCCTCCTGCCAGACCTGCACGTAGTTGTCCCACGTGAAGGTCCGGGGGATGAGCCGGTTGTCGAACACCTCGCCGCGCGGCTTGAACGACGCGCTCACGAGCCACGCGAAGGGGTAGGCGAACACGATCCCGGCCGCGACGAGCGCGATCCAGGTCACCCAGCGCCCGACGCGGCGGCGCAGCGGCACGGGACGCCGGCCCCGCTCGGCCGCGGTCGTCGGGGACGCCTCGGCGCGCGCGACCGCGGGCGCTGGCGCCTCGAGCCCGGCGGTCATCGCGCACCTCCCTCGTAGTACACGAGGCGGCGCGAGACGATCACCTGGACGGCCGTCACCACCATGACGATGAGGAACAGCAGCCACGCGAGCGCCGACGCGTATCCCATGTGGAGGAACTCGAACGCCTGCTGGAACAGGTAGATGACGTAGAACAGCGCGGCATCGTTGGCGTAGGTCGTGTTGCCCGCGCCGAAGAACGCTGTGTACGCCTCGTCGAAGGTCTGCAGCCCCGCGATCGTGTTCACGACGACGACGAAGAACAGCGCGGGGCTGATCATCGGCAGGGTCACGCTCGTGAGCCTGCGCCACGCGCCCGCCCCGTCGAGCCGCGCCGACTCGTAGAGCTCCTCGGGGACGCCGCGCAGCGCCGCGAGCAGGATGAGCACCGACGAGCCGACGGTCCACAGGCTCATGATGACGAGGCCCGGCTTCACCCACGAGCCGTCCGTCGTCCACGACGGCCCGTCGATGCCGACGGCGCCGAGCGCGGAGTTGAACAGCCCGCTCTGCCCGTTGAAGAGCAGGAGGAACAGGATGCCCACGGCGACCGGCGGGGTCATCTTCGGGAGGAAGAAGACCGTGCGGAAGAAGCCGGATGCCCGCCCCGCGCGCTGCAGCAGGACGGCGAGCACGAGCGACACGATCACGTAGGCCGGCACCTGGACGGCCGTGAAGAACAGCGTGTTGCCGAGCGCGAGGGAGACCTTCGGGTCCGAGAACAGCTCGGCGTAGTTGTCGAACCCGACGAACGACGGATCGTTGATGACGTCGTAGTCCGTCAGCGACAGGTAGGCGCTGTAGAGGATGGGCCAGGCGGTGAAGACGGCGAAGCCGATGATCCAGGGACTGAGGAAGAGCAGAGCCGCGCGCGTCTCGCGCGCCCTCACGACCCCTCCTCGACCTTGGCCCAGGCCTCGTCGAGCGCCTCCTGGGCGGTCTCCTGGGCGCGGGTGAGCGCATCGGCCGCCTCTGCGTCGCCCGACAGCACGTCGTTGATCGCGTCGTTGAGCGCGGCCTCGAACTCCGCGTCGGCGGGGTTCGCCGGCAGGGTGAAGGTGTGCTCGTTGGCCTCGTAGACGGCCTCGACCGCGCTGTCCCACGGCTCCCCGCCCGAGGTCACCATCTCGCGGATCTGCTCGTCGGCCTCGGCGTTGCCGGTGAGGATGCCCGTGAACGGCTTGCCCTCCTCCTCGCGGAGGTCGAGGCGAGCCTCGGCAGCCGCGATCCAGGCGTCGACCGACGTCATGGCGCGCGCCCAGCGGCACGCGGCCTCGGGGTTCTCAGCGCCGGAGGGGATCGCCCAGGCCGAGCCGGACGCGTAGGCGATCGGCTCGCCCTCGTGGTCGCGGACCGTGTCGAAGACCATCGGCGCGTCCGGGGAGACGTCGTTGAGCACGTTGACGTACCACTGCTCCATCGGCATCGCGCCGAGGACGCCCGTCGCGAACTGGTTGCCCTCGCCGAAGAAGTCGGCGGAGTCGCGCAGCGCCTTGACGTCGCCGAAGCCGCCCTGCGCGTCGTAGATGCCGACGGCCCACTCGAGCGCCTCGATCGCCGCGGGATCGTCGAGGTTCGCCTCGCGGCCATCCTCGCTGAGCAGCTCGACGCCGTTGGCACGCGCCCACAGCGGGAAGAACTCGGGCAGCTTGCTGTCGACGCCGATCACCGAGAGCGAGCCGTCGCGCTGCATGAGCGCCTCGTTGGCGGCGGACATGGCCTCCCAGTCCGAGCCGTTCACGTCGTCGACCGACAGCCCCGCCTCCTCCAGGAGGTCGGCGTTCGCCATCGTGATCTGCACGGTGTTGAACTCGGGCACGCCGTAGACCTCGCCGCCCAGCGTCACCTGCTCGAGCGCGGGCCCGACGAACGCGTCGGCGTCGATGCCCTCGCCCTCGAAGCAGCTGCCGAGGGGGAGGATGGCGCCGCGTGCGGCGAGCGAGCCGATCTGGTCGCGGTTCGCGTAGATGAGGTCGGGCGGGGACCCCGTCGCGGCGGCCGACAGGAACTGCTGCAGGTCGAGCTCGCCCTCCGTGAGCTTCACCTCGACGCCGTCCCCGAGCTGCTGCTCGGCGAAGTCCATGCGCGAGGTCGCGACCTCGTCGACGCCCGAGAAGCCCATGACCGAGAGCTCGCCGTCGAGGGTCGCGTCGGAGGAGTACTCGGCGTCGTCGGCGCCGCTCTGGCCGCCCGTGCCGACGGCGCATCCCGCGAGCGTCACGAGCGCCGCCGCGCCCACGGCGGTCGTGACGAGAAGCGGATGGGAGTGCCTTCGTGTGCGCATGATGCGGCTCCTTCGCGATCGGCCCGGTCGGGGCCACTTCCTCCTCGGGTGCTGCGGCACCCGGACGGTGCCGAGGCTAGGAGCGGGCCGGGGCGCGGGGAACCGGCTTGACAGAAGCGCTTCCATGGCGTTGACCGCGCACCGCGCGCATTAGCAGGGCGCGCGGTGCGCTGGCAAGCGGCTGGGCGGGAGAGACGACCGCCCCTAGCGTCGAAGGCAGTCGGCACAGGCCGGCCGTCGACAGAAGGAGGACGCATGAGCCAGGTCAACCTCGAGACCCCCGAGGACCTGCTGCGGCTGCAGCTGCGCACCGCGCTGACGATGGAGGACGACTCGCTCGCGGCACTCGGCGAGCTCGCGGAGGCGGCGGCGTCGCCCGATGTGAAGAAGCTGTTCCGGCATCACGCCGATGAGACGAAGCAGCAGATCGAGAACCTGAAGAAGGTCTTCCAGCTGCTCGAGGTGCCCGAGTCGACCGCCGCGTCCCCCAGCACGAAGGGCATCAGCAAGCAGGCCGAGTCGCTCATCGCGAAGACCGCGAAGCCGCTGCGCGACCAGGTGACCCTCTCGGCCGCGCTCGGCAACGAGCACTACGAGATGGCCGCCTACCAGTCGCTCATCATCCCCGTGACCGCGCTCGGGGCATCCGATGCGCTCAAGCTGCTCGAGGAGAACCGGGAGCAGGAGGTGCACACGAGCGAGGAGCTCGCGACGCGCCTCAAGGAGCTCGTGTCCTGAGAGCGTGAGGGGCGCGGGCGCCGGACGGCTGTGTGAGAGCCTCCGGCGCCCGTCGCCGTCTCCGCGGGGTCACCGCTCGGTGACGACGCCGGCCTCGACGTGCCAGCGCCGCTCGGTGCGCACGTTCTCGAGCATCCGGCGATCGTGCGTGACGAGGAGCAGGGTGCCCTCGTAGCCGTCCAGCGCCTGCTCGAGCTGCTCGATCGCGGGCAGGTCGAGGTGGTTCGTCGGCTCGTCGAGGACGAGGAGGTTCACGCCGACCGCCTGGAGCACCGCGAGGCCCGCACGGGTGCGCTCTCCGGGCGACAGATCTCCGACGGGCCGGGACACGTGGTCGGCGCGCAGACCGAACTTGGCCAGCAGGGTGCGCACCTCGGCCGGGGTGAGCACGGGGACGATCTCCTCGAAGCGCCGAGCGAGCGGCGTCGCCCCGGCCAGGAGCGAGCGCGCCTGGTCGATCTCGCCGATCCGCACGCTCGCGCCGAGGCTCGCCGATCCCTCGTCGGGAGCGATCCTCCCGAGCAGCGCGGCGAGGAGCGTCGACTTGCCCGCGCCGTTCGGCCCGGTGATGCCGATGCGGTCGCCCGCGTCGACCTGCAGCGACACGGGACCGAGGGCGAAGTCGCCGCGCCGGAACACGGCCCCGGTCAGCGTCGAGACGACCGTGCTCGAGCGCGGCGCGGCGCCGATCGTGAACTGCAGCTGCCATTCCTTGCGCGGCTCCTCGACCTCCTCGAGTCGCGCGATCCGGCTCTCCATCTGGCGCACCTTCTGCGCCTGCTTCTCCGACGACTCCGTCGACGCCCTGCGACGCAGCTTGTCGCTGTCGGGTGCCTTCCGGAGCGCGTTCCGAACGCCCTGGCTCGACCACTCCCGCTGCACGCGCGCGCGGGCGACGAGGTCGGCCTTCTTCTCCGCGAACTCGTCGTACGCCTCGCGGGCGTGACGGCGCGCGACCTCGCGCTCCTCGAGGTACGCGTCGTACCCGCCGCCGAACACGCGGTTCGACGACTGCGCGAGGTCGAGCTCGAGCACGCGCGTGACGCAGCGCGAGAGGAACTCGCGGTCGTGGCTCACGAGCACGACGCCCCCGCGGACCCCCTTCACGAACGCCTCGAGACGCGCGAGGCCGTCGAGATCGAGATCGTTCGTCGGCTCGTCGAGCAGCACGAGGTCGAAGCGCGAGAGGAGGAGCGCCGCGAGACCCACCCGTGCGGCCTGACCGCCGGAGAGGGAGGTCATCGGGGTGCGGCCCGCCGCCTCGCCGTCCAGCTCGAGACCGAGATCGGCGAGGACCGCGGGGATGCGCTCGTCGAGGTCGGCCGCTCCGCTCGCGAGCCAGCGATCGAGCGCCGATGCGTACGCGTCTGCGGGGTCGACGCCCGCGGGATGGGCGGCCGGGTCGGCGAGCGCCGCCGCCGCGGCCTCGAGCTCCACGCTCGCCGCCTGGCACCCCGTGCGCCGCGCGAGGTACGCCGCGACGCTCTCGCCCTCGACGCGCTCGTGCTCCTGCGGCAGGTAGCCGACGAACGCGTCGGCGGGAGAGAGCGACACCGTGCCGGCCTGCGGCTCGAGCACACCGCCGAGGATGCGCAGCAGCGTCGACTTGCCCGCTCCGTTCACGCCGACGACCCCGACCACGTCGCCGGGGGACACCGTGAGGTCCACCCCCGAGAAGAGCGTCCGGTGGCCGTATCCGCCGGCGATCCCGCCGGCCACGAGGGTCGCGGTCATCCGGCCATCCTCTCAGACCGCGCGCGCACGGCCGAGGAGGGCGTCACTCCGACTCGATCGACGACTCCGCGTGCGGCGCCCCGACGGGCTTAGACTCGGCGGACCCGCGCTGGCGGAGGTAGATCGAGAAGGCGACCATGCAGCCGACCGCGAGGAACTCGGACTGCCAGTTCTGCAGCGTCCGGTTCCAGAACTCCGGCCCCGCGACGTACGCGAGCCAGGTCATCGCGGGCTCGCCGTGCTGCGCGGCCTCGTCGTTCGCGACCACGAGCCCGCCGAGCGACTGCGCGAACCAGGAGAGCACGAAGATCGCGCCCATGACGATGAGCATCGAGTTGCCGTAGAGCCTCTGGCGCCAGTCGCGCAGCTTCGCCCAGGCGGGGGAGTCGGCCCGAGCGTGCTCTCCCACGAGCTGCTCCTCGTCGGAGCCGGGGCCCTCGTCGTCCGGGCGCTTGGACTCGGGCGAGCCGCGCTGGATGAGCCACACGGTCGCGAGGATGAAGAGGAAGAACTGCAGGAACTCGCTCTGCCAGTTCTCGGCGACGTCGACGAGGAACGCCGACGACGTGACGAACTCGCCGAGCGGGATCTCGGGCTGGCCGTGGCGGACGAGCTCCTCGTTGTTGTTCGCGTGGCCGACGAACGCCTGGCCGACGAGGGTCGCGACGAAGATCGCGAGGAAGAACAGCGACAGCGCGTTGTCGCGGATGAAGCGCGGCATGGACCCCTCCTCAGCGGCCGGTCAGCGGAAGGACGATCATGATCGCGAGTCCGACCGCGACGATCGAGAACCAGGACCAGAACACGACGCGCATCCCGACGGTCTCGTCGTCATCGGATGCGCCCTTGACCTGTGCTGCCATGCCGTCACCCTATGGCGCTTCTCCGCCGCGCGGGAGAGGTTGACGGCGCGCGACGCGCCCGGCTAGGACAGGGTGGGTGCCGCGCACCCAGCCGATACATCGCGAGGCCCGCGGCGTCAACCCGGGTGCCCGGCCAGGAGGGCCTGCCTAGCCTGGCTGAGGAGGGGGGCGGCGACCTGGGGACGGAGCCGCCGGGAGGAGGCACCATGGCCACATCGCTGAGCGCAGAGATCGACGTGGAGGCGCCGCTCGAAGAGGTCTACAACCAGTGGACCCAGATCGAGACCTTCCCGGAGTACCTCGGCGCGGTGAGATCCGTCCGCCAGATCGACGAGGTGCGCTCGCGCTGGTCGGTGACGATCGGCGGATTCACCGAGGATTTCTACGCCGACATCGTCGATCAGGTGCCGGACGACCACATCGTCTGGCAGAGCACCGACGGGATCTTCCACGTCGGGCGGGTCGACTTCGCGCCCATCGAGAACGGCACGCGCGTGACGCTCCGCATGGTGTGGGAGCCGGAGGGGATGCTCGAGTCGTTCGGAGCGGCGATCGGCGTCGACTCCGCACAGGCGCAGCGGGACCTCGAGCGGTTCAAGGAGTTCATGGAGTCACGCGGCACCGCGACGGGCGGATGGCGCGGCGAGGTGCACCGGGACAGGCCCGGACCGGCCGACGCGATCTGACGCGGCGTGACGAAGCCGTGATTTTCGACGCCTGTACCGGTTAGAGTCACTTCGTGGGCAAATTCATCTACGGACTGGGCGGCGACTCCGTCGAAATGGACGACCGTACCCTTGCGCATCTGCGCATCGTGGTCATGAACAAGCTCCGCCGTTCCGAGCCCTTCATGTTCGATGCGTCCCTGGGCGAGGGCACGGGGCGTCGCAGCTTCTGGCTGCACCCTGCGGTGCCCCTGCAGTTCCAGTTCTCCGGCGGGCGCTCGCCGCGGCTCAACCGCGTGTGGCTGGACGAGCTCATGAAGGCGGCGAGCGGGCCGTCGGGGCTCACGATCATGCCCGAGCCGGCGGAGCCGGCCGAGGCGCCCGGCGGCGACCCGCTCTGACCCGTCAGCCGTGCGTCGGCGGCTCCTCGACGAGCTGGATGCCGCCGAGCGCGTTGGCCGAGACGGCGAGGTCCTCGAGCCACTGGCGGTCGAGCTCGGGGGCGACGGGCTCCTCGAACTCGAAGCGCAGCGGGATCGCAGGGTGCACCCAGATGGTGCTGCGGCCCTCGGGCTCGCCCTCGCGGTGGCGCCACGAGACGGAGAAGCTCTCGTCGCGGCGCAGCTTGCTGATGATCACGACCTTGAGGTGAGCGAGAGCACGGTCTTCGACGGAGATCGGCGTCGCGGATGCGCCGTAGTAGAGAGTGCCCATGGCCCCAGGCTAACGCCGCGCCCGGGTGCTCCAGGCGGATCTCACAGGGATCCCATAGCGCACGACCCTAGCGTGGGCCTCATGAGCTCGATTCCCGTCGACGAGGACATGCTGGAGCACGCTCGCTCGCTCCGCGATGAGATGCAGCGGTTCCTCAACGAGTACCGCTTCGGGATGCGCGAGATCGAGACGAAGCTCTCCATCCTCCGCGAGGACTTCGAGCACCAGCACGCCTACAACCCGATCGAGCACGTCTCGAGCCGCCTCAAGTCGATGGACAGCATCGCCGAGAAGGCCGACCGCAAGGGCATCGAGCCGACGATCGAGGCCATCCGCGCGAGCATCCTCGACATCGCGGGCGTCCGCGTCACCTGCAGCTTCGTGACCGACGCGTACCGGCTCTTCGAGCTGCTCGTGAGCCAGGACGACATAAGCGTGCGCGAGGTCAAGGACTACATCGCCCACCCGAAGGCGAACGGCTACAAGAGCCTCCACGCGATCGTCGAGGTGCCGGTGTTCCTGTCGACGGGCATGGTGTCGGTTCCCGTCGAGGTGCAGTTCCGCACGATCGCGATGGACTTCTGGGCGAGCCTCGAGCACAAGATCTACTACAAGTACGACAAGCAGGTGCCGGCGCGGCTCATCGACAGCCTGCGCGACGCGGCCGTCACGGCCGCAGAGCTCGACGACCGGATGGAGCGCCTGCACCGCGAGCTGCACGGCGAGCGCCCGGCCCCGATCGCGCCGCTGTCGATCCTCCCGCGCTCGGGCGGCGACGGGCCGACCGCCGCGTAGCGGGCTATCGTGGGGCGGGTGGACGACCTCCGCTCGCTGCTCGCCGATGCGCGCGGCCGTCTTCGCGGCATCCCCCGCGAGGGTCTCGGGCAGCTGCGCGAGCCGGGGCGCCTGCGCGGAGCGCTCGGCGCGCGCCCGCGGATCGTGCGGGTCGGCGAGGGGTGGCATCTCGGCGTCCTCCTGCTGACCGACGACGGGCTCCGCGCGACGGGCGAGATCCTGCGCGCCGCCGAGGAGGTGCGCCGCGGCTACGCGGCCGAGTCGCAGCGGCGGCGCGCGGAGCTGCGGGCGATGGCGTTCCGCGGCGGGTTCGCCGAGGGGGAGACGCTCCACCTCGGATGGTCCGCGATCGACGTCGACGCGGTCGCCGACGGCGGGGCGGATGGCCCGCTGTCATGGCAGGACGGCGTGCTCAGCGTGCGCTGGTCGCCCGCGGGCTTCCTCCGCCCGCTGGCTCCCTACCTCGACGAGCAGATCGACCTCCTCACGGCACCTCGCACCTGACCCGGGGTCTGTCAACCCCCGGAATCGGGGTCGGAGCGCTCGTTAGCGTGGGCGGATGACCAGGTCAGCGGGAGGAGTTCGTGGTGCGTCCTCGGATGATGCCGACGAAGTCCTGGATGTCCGCGGAGTCGCGGTCGCGCCGCCACGCGAAGACGACCGACGAGACCGGGCCGCCGACGAGCGGCCGGTACGTCACGTCGCGCCGGTGGTGCAGCCGGGCGAGGGACATCGGCACGATCGCGATGCCGACGCCCGTGGCGACCGTCGCGATCGCATCCGCGGTCGTCTCGATCGTGTCGAAGCGCGGCGGCACCGTGCCGGGGAGGTCGAACGGGCCGAGCACATCGTCGCCCGGCACGATGAGCACCGAGCCGTCGAGGTCGGACGCCTCGAGCTCGTCGACGACCGTCAGGTCGGACTCGCTCGACATCACGACGACCGGCACCTCGTCGTACAGCGCGATGACGTGGAGGCCGTCGTCATCGATCGGGCGTCGCGCGATCGCGGCGTCGACGCGCCCGTCGTCGAGCGCCCTGCGCTGCTCCGCGACCTCGAGCGGCACGAGCTCGAGGGTGACCTCGGGCCTGCGGCTGCTCCAGCGGTCCACCCAGCGACCGGGAGTCGCGCCAGGCACGGCGCCGAGACGGAAGGTGCGGGGCGCCTCCGGCTCCGGGGAGGGCGCCGTCTTCGGCGCGGGGGTCGTCTTCGGCGCGGGGGTCGTGCGCCCGGGAGCGCGTCGGCCTGTGGACCGGCCGCGCGCACCGCCGCGGGCGGCGCCGCCGCGGCGAGGTGCCGATCCCTTCCCGTGCGCCATGCCGCAAGCCTACGCGGGCCGACCCCGCGAGGCGATCTGACCATCCGATTCCGCCGATCAACACCAGAATGCCCCCGTCGAGCCGGGTGCATCGAGCAGCAGCGAAAGCGTCCATTCAGGGGAATACCTGCCGGGACGCCGGCGTTGTCGCAGATGTCCGGCCTCGCCCGGGGCCGCAGAAGGGCATCGTGGGAAAGAACTACGTCGACATCGAGAATGACCACGGCGAGCTGCTGCGCTATCGCAAGCACGTGAACGGACGTGGACTGATCGCCACAGGAGCGAAGGTCCATCCGGACGCGCGTGTGGAAGCGGGCGCTTATGTCGAACCGGGGGCGCGGATCTCCGCGGGCGCGCGCGTCGCGCGCGGCGCGTGGATCGACGCCAACGCGCTCATCGGGCCGAAGGCGACGATCGAGGTCGGGGCGCACATCGGCCCCGGCGCCATGATCGGCGCGAACGCCCACATCGGCGTGCGCACGACCGTGGGAGAGGGCGCGCGGGTCGCGCCCGGCTCCCGCATCGGCGACGACGAGAGCATCCGGGACGGCGCAGCCGTCGCCACCGACCGCAAGGGCTTCCTGCTCGCCGCATGAGGCCGCACGGCCCCGGCTCAGCCGGGGCCGTCTCGCTGTCAGCAGGCGCAGGACGGCGCGGCGACCGGCGCGACGAGCGGATCGGCCGCGCGGACGACCGGGCCGTCGGCGCTCTCAACGGGATAGCCCTCGCGCGTCCAGTACTCGAAGCCGCCGATCATGAGGCGCACGTCGTAGCCGAGCTGCGCGAACGCGAGCGCGGCCTTGTCTCCGCCGTTGCAGCCCGGGCTCCAGCAGTACACGACGACCGGAGTGCCGTGCGGGATCTCGGCCGAAGCTCGCGCGGCGATCTCGCGCGTGGGCAGGTGGATCGCGCCGACCGCATGACCCTGATCCCAGGCGGCCTGCGAGCGGGTGTCGACGAGGGCGAACGCGGCGCCCGCCTGCTGGTCGGCGAAGACGTCGGACGGGTCGGTCTCGAAGGAGAGCTTCGCGCGGAAGTGGGCGGCGGCTGCGGAGTTCGTCATGGCACGCACGCTATCGGCGAGCCGGATGGCCGCCGCGCGATCCGCTCGCATCTGGCAGGATCACGCCGCGGATCGGCCGTCGTCGGCCTCGGGCTGGCAGCGCGGGCACCAGTACACGCGGCGCTCGCGGGTGGGGTCGGGCCCCATCGCGGTCTTGCGGATGGGCGTCCCGCAGCGACGGCACGGCTGCCGGTCGCGCCCGTAGACCCACATCGCCCGGCCGGGCCGCGCGTCCCCCGTGAACGAGCGCGTGCGCTGATCGACGTTGCGCCGGATGGTCCGCGCGCCGAGCGCGACGAGGGCCGCGGTGTCGACCTCGGACATCGGGCGCGTGGGGGCGATGCCGCGCAGGAAGAGCAGCTCGTTCACGTACTCGGTGCCGAACCCGGCGACGTTGCGCTGGTCGAGGAGCGCGACGTGCGCCGCGCGTGTGTCGGCGGCGAGGCGCCGCGCGGCCTCGTCCGGGTCCCAGTCGGGGGCGAGCGGGTCGGGTCCGAGGTAGCCGACCGCCGCCTCCTCGTCGCGCGTGAGCAGCAGCTCGACGATGCCGAGCTCGAATCCGACCGTCTCGACGCCGGATGCCGAGACGATCGCGCGCGCCTGGTAGGCCGGGCGGCGCCAGCGGGCGCCCTGCGCGTACACATGCCACTCGCCCTCCATCCGCAGGTGCGTGTGCAGCGTGTGCTCGCCGATGCGGTGGAGGAGGTGCTTGCCGCGCGCGACGACCTCGTGCACGGTCTCGCCGCGCAGGTCGGCGGTCGCCGCCTGCGGCACGCGGAGGTCGAACCGCGTGACCACGCGGCCGGCGAGGGCGGCGTGCAGTCGACGCGCCGCGCGGTGGACGGTATCGCCCTCGGGCATCAGCCGCGCTCCCGGCGCAGCGTGAGGCCCTTGGTCGACTCGACGAACCCCGCCGCGCGCAGAGCCCGGCCGAGCGTCGTCCCGAAGACGAACTCGCCGTTGACCTGCTCGACGGTGAGGGTCTCCAGCCGCCGCGATCGTGCGGTCGCGACGAGGTCTCGGCACGCCGCGGCGAGCACCTCCTCGCCGTCGGCGAACTGGAGCACCGTGCGTCCGCCGCGCTCGAGGTACAGGACGAGGGCGCCGTCGACGAGCACGACGAGGCCGCCCGCCTTGCGGCCCGGGCGGTGCTTGACAGCCTCGAGCGCGGGCCATCCGAGTGCCGCGCCGTAGGGGTTCGCGGGGTCGGTCGCCGCGAGGGTGAGCGCGTGCAGCGGAGCGGGCTCTGGCACGGCGGCGAACTGGCGGAGCCGGTCGATCGTCGAGGACGCCGCGAACTGCGCCGCGCCGAGCTGCTCGATGAGGTAGCCGCGTCGGCAGTGGCCGGCCTGCTCGAAGCCGGCGAGGATGCGGTAGACCTGCGCGAAGCCGCCCGGCACCTGCTCGCTCTGCACCGATCCGCGCGTGACGACGCCGTAGCGGTCGAGGAGGAGCGACGCGCTCGCGGTGGCGCGCGCCGCGGCATCCGGCTCGGGCCGGGGGACGAGCGACCAGCGTCCGCCGAGCGCGGGCGGCCGCGGCGGCGCCGACGTCGTCGGGCGGAAGGTCGCTCCTCGGTACATCCGCGCGCGGGGGGTGCGGCGCGCGACCTTGTGGCTCTGCGAGCCGCCGCCGAGGAGCGTGCGCAGCGGCGCGAACGTGTCGTTCGTCACGCGCCCCGTCCAGACGAGGTTCCAGAGCGCCTCCACGACCGACTGCTCGTTCTCGGCTCCCGTCGCCTCGCGCAGCTGGCTCGCGAAGTAGGCGCCTCCGCCCGCGAGCGCGGCGACGAGCTGCGCCTCGAGCGAGCCCTCGGCGAGCTCGCCGTCGACGTCGGGGACCGTGAACGAGGCCGCGTCTGCGGGGTGCAGCGCGATCCATCCGTCTCGCCCCGGCAGGGATCCGTGCCCTGACCAGACGACCTCTCCGGTCGCGGTGAGCTCGTCGAGCATGGACGGCGCGTAGTCGCGCACGCGCGAGGGCAGGACGAGCGATTCCCAGGCGCTCGCCGGGATCGGGACGCCGGCGAGCTGGTCGACGACCGCGACGACGCCGTCGATCCCCTCGAGCGGGCGCACGATGTGCTGCCAGTCGGGGAGGAAGCGCGCGTAGGCGTCGGGCGCGACCGGCTCGACGCTTCCGCGCAGCGCCGCGAGCGAGCGCATCCGGATGCGCCGCAGCGCCTCCGCATCGCACCACTCCACCTCGTCGGACAGCGGCACGCCGTCGCGCTCGGGCAGGAAGAACCCGCTGGACAGCCGACCCTGCGCCTCGAGTCGCTGCAGCGTGTGGCGCGCGACCGCAGCGCCGACACCGAGACGGGTCGCGACGGCGTCGGTCGTGAACGGCCCGTGGGTGCGCGCGTACCGCGACACGAGGTCGGCGAGCGGATCGGCGACCGGCTCGAGGAACGCGACCGGGATGCCGACGGGGAGCGCGGTGCCCAGCCCGTCGCGGAGGCGCCCGGCATCCTCGATCGCCGCGAAGCGGTCGGCTCCCGCGATCTGCACGCGGATGGCGCGACGCGCGTCGACGAGGGCGGCGAGGTGCGCGGACGCGTCGGCGGCGTCCTCCAGGCGCGCGGCGACCTCGTCGGCCGCGAGCGGACCCAGCACGCGCAGCAGGTCGGCCGTGCCCTCGACGCCGTGCGCGCGGCGGTCGGGCGCGAGCCGCTGCGCCTCGGCCTCGTACTGCGCGAGCACGTCGGGGTCGAGCAGCTCGCGCATCTCGACCTTGCCGAGCAGCTCGCTCAGGAGCGCGGGGTCGACGGACAGCGCGGCGGCGCGCCGCTCGGCGAGCGGGGAGTCGCCCTCGTACATGAACGCGCCGACGTAGCCGAAGAGCAGATCGCGCGCGAAGGGCGACGGCTGCGACGGCTCGGTCTCGATGAGCCGGATGCGCCGCTCGCCGATCCCGCGCGCGACGCGGAGCAGCGCGGGCAGGTCGTAGACATCCTGGAGGACCTCGCGGAGGGTCTCGAGGATGATCGGGAAGGTCGGGTGGCGCTTGGCCACCTCGAGCAGCGCAGCCGAGCGCTGGCGCTGCTGCCACAGGGGCATGCGCTTGCCCGGGTTGAGGCGCGGCATGAGGAGGGCGCGTGCCGCGCACTCGCGGAACCGCGACGCGAAGAGCGCGGAGCCGCCGACCTCGTCGGTCACGATCTGCTCGAGCTCGTCGGGATCGAACACGAACAGCTCGGCGCCGGGCGGCTCGGACTCGGTGTCGGGGATGCGGGCGATGATGCCGTCGTCGCTCGCGACGGCGGATCCCTCGACGCCGAGGCGCTCGCGGATCCGCGCGTTGACCGCGAGAGTCCAGGGCGAGTGCACGTGCATGCCGTAGGGGGAATGCAGGATGATCCGCCAGTCGCCGACCTCGTCGCGCCCGCGCTCGACGGTCAGCGTGCGGTCGGTCGGCAGCGTGCCGGTCGCCTCGCGCTGCTCGGCGAGGTACGCGAGGAGGTTGCCGCGCGCCTTCTCGTCGAGGCCGGCCTCGACGAGGCGCTGCTCCGCGCGGTCGGCGGGAGCGCTCGTGATCTCGCGCGAGAAGCGGCCGAGGGCCTCGCCGAGCTCGGCGGGGCGGCCCAGCCCGTCTCCGTGCCAGAACGGGACCTTGCCGGGCTGGCCGAACGCGGGCAGCACGTTGACGCGGTCGTGCGTGATCTCGACGATGCGCCAGCTCGTCGTGCCGAGCGTGAAGACGTCGTTCACGCGCGACTCGTAGACCATCTCCTCGTCGAGCTCGCCGACGCGCGCGTTGCGGGTTTCGCCCGCGATGAAGACCCCGAACAGGCCGCGGTCGGGGATCGTCCCGCCGCTCGTGACGGCGAGGCGCTGCGAGCCGGGGCGCCCGGCGATCGTGCCGGCGTCGCGGTCCCACACGACGCGGGGCCGCAGCTCGGCGAACTCGTCGGAGGGGTAGCGGCCGGCGAGCAGGTCGAGCGTCGCCTCGAACGCGCTGCGCGGCAGGGTGCGGAACGGGGCGCTGCGCCGGACGATCTCGTACCACCGCTCGACCTCGATCTCGCCGAGCGCGGAGGCCGCGACCGTCTGCTGGGCGAGGATGTCGAGCGGGTTCTGCGGGACGGCGATCGCCTCGATCTGGCCGTGGAGCATCCGCTCGGTGACGATCGCGGTGTGCAGCACGTCGCCGCGATGCTTCGGGAACAGCGCGGCGCGGCTGATCTCGCCGACCTGGTGGCCCGCGCGGCCGACCCGCTGGAGGCCGCTCGCGGCGCTCGGCGGCGCCTCGACCTGGATGACGAGGTCGACCGCGCCCATGTCGATGCCGAGCTCGAGGCTGCTCGTCGCGACGACGCACCGCAGCGCACCCGACTTGAGCTCCTCCTCGACGACGGCGCGCTGCTCCTTCGAGACGGACCCGTGGTGCGCCTTGGCGAGCACGGGCTCGGCGCCCGCCGTCTGGCCGGCCTGGGCCATCATCGCGGCGGGGACGGCGGGATCGGGCAGGTCGAGGCCCAGCCGCTCGGCGTAGATCTCGTTGAGGCGGCCCGTCAGGCGCTCGGCGAGACGCCGCGAGTTGGCGAACACGATCGTCGAGCGGTGGGCGAGCACGCGGTCGACGATCGCCTCCTCGACGTGCGGCCAGACCGACCCGGTGATCTCGGTGGTCTCGGGCAGGAACCAGTCCTCGCCGTCCTCGCCCTGCTCGGCGCCGGATGGCGGCGCGCTGCCCGCGGCCGGCGGCGGGTTCTGCATGTCGTCGATTGGCACCGTCACCGACAGCTCGAAGGTCTTCGACGCCTTCGGCGCGACGATCTCGACGGGGGCCGACCCGCCGAGGAACCGCGCGACCTCGTCGATGGGGCGCACGGTCGCCGACAGCCCGATGCGCTGCGCGGGCCGCTCGAGCAGCTCGTCGAGACGCTCGAGGCTCACCGCGAGGTGGGCGCCGCGCTTGGTCGCCGCGACCGCGTGGACCTCGTCGACGATCACGGTGTGCACGCCGCGCAGGGTCTCCCGCGCCTGGCTCGTGAGCATGAGGTAGAGCGACTCGGGCGTGGTGATGAGGATGTCCGGCGGGTGCCGGACGAGCCGCTGCCGGTCGGCCGACGGGGTGTCGCCCGAGCGCACCCCCACGCTCACGGTCGGCGCCTCGATCCCGAGACGCCGCGCCGCCTGCGCGATGCCGACGAGCGGCGAGCGCAGGTTGCGCTCGACGTCGACGCCGAGGGCCTTGAGCGGCGAGACGTAGAGGATGCGCGTGCGCTCGGCGTCGTCCTGCGCCTTCTCGCGGAACACCTGGTCGATCGCCCACAGGAACGACGACAGGGTCTTGCCGGAGCCCGTGGGCGCGACGACGAGGGCGTGGCGGCCCTTCGAGACGGCATCCCACGCGCCGCGCTGGGCGTCGGTCGGCGCCGCGAACGCGCCGCGGAACCACTCCCGCGTCGCCTCGCCGAACCGATCGAGCACATCCACGCATCCATCCTCTCCCGGACCGCCGACATCCGGCTCGGTCGATCGCGGTCCGGTTCACCCGACCCGGAGCAGGAAGATCCGCCCATCACAGGACGGATGCCGACGGATCGTCCTTCTCTCGGCGGATTCTCCTGCTCCCACGGCGACGCGGGAGCGGGCGGACGAGCCGGATATCGGTGTCATCGGAATTGCGCGGTGTCGGCGGACACCGATATGTCTAAGGAGCGCGATCGCGCACCACGAGGGGGGAATCACATGACCATGAACGACCATCCGCCGTCCTCGGACGACGTCCAGCCCGAGCCGCCGGTTCCCGGTCGAGCCGGAGCCCGCGCCGGCCCCGCCCGTCGAACCGGCTCCCGAGCCGCCGGTCGAGCCCGGCCAGCCCGAGCCGCCCGTCGAGCCCGGCCCGCCTCATCCGCCGGCGCCGCCCGTCCCGCCGCTGCCGCCTCAGCCCGGACCGCCGGAGCCCCCGCAGGCCGCGTCGCCCGACGCCGCCGCGCCCGCCGCACCCGCGGAGGTCCTCCCGTCGCTGCGCCCGACGCAGCTGCCGCGGACCCTGCTCATCGGCGCGCTCACGACCGCGGGGATCGCCCTCGGCACGACGATCGTCGCCGGCCTCCTGCTCGCCCTCGCCGCGATCGCGCCCCTCGCCGACGCGCTCGAGAGCATGGGCGACTCGAGCGGCTCGCCCGACGCCGGCGCTGGCGTGCTCATCGGCTTCGTCTTCGTGTGCGCCGGACTCGTCCTGGGCGGCGAGATCAGCGTGCAGCTGGGCGGATCCGCCGGCATGTTCAGCGCGTCCGGCGGTGGATCCGCATGGGTCTTCCCGCTCGTCCTCACCCTCGCGGTCCTCGTCGTGACCGCGTGGTGGTCGTGGCGTCTCGAACGCCGCGATCCGCAGCAGACCGTGTGGCATCGGCTCATCGCGAGCGCCGCGGCGGGACTCGCCGCGTCGCTCGTCCTGCTCCTGCTCGTCGCGATCCTGGCCCCGCGCGTCGAGGAGGCGGGGTCATCCTTCCTGCTGACGAGCGCGGGCTTCCGGCTCGTCGCGGTCGGCACGCTCCTCCTCACCGCGGCCGGCTTCCTCGGTCGCGAGCTCGGGCGCCGCACGGCGCAGGGCGAAGGGCCGGTGGCGGCCATCCGCCGGAACGTCGAGGCGCTTCCGGCGATCATCCGCGAGCCGCTCGTGGTCGCGACGATCTTCGCGGTCGTGTTCACCCCGCTCGCGATCATCGGCGGCGCGATCGGGCTCGTCCAGCAGGACATGGCCGGCGCCATCCCGCTCCTTCTCGTCCTCTGCCTGAACGTCGCCGCGGCCCTTGCGGTGATCGCCCAGCTGGGCGGCATCGAGGCGAGCGCCGGCACGAGCGGCTTCGGCGGCGCGAGCGAGCTCTACACGGTGTTCGGCGCGGGGCAGTGGTGGCTGTGGCTCGCCGTGCTCGTCGCGCTCGTCACGGCGGTTCTCGCCGCGGTGCGCATCGGAGTGCGGCGGCCGCGCGGCGCGCAGGTCGACCTCGCGCGGATGTGGCAGCTGCCGGCTGGCGCGCTGATCGGATGGATCGTGTTCGCGCTGCTGCTGTTCGGCGCGTCGGCCGCGGGGGCAGGCAGCATGATGTTCTTCTCCGGCGAGGGGACGGTCGCTCTGTCGATCGCGTGGTGGTCGCTGCTCGTCCTCCTCGTATGGGCCGCCGCGATCTCGTTCGGGGCGCAGGTGCTGCCGGCGCTCGTGTACGGGCTCTCGCCTCGCCTGCTGGAGGTCATCGGCGGGCGCGCGGCTGTCGCGACCTGGCTCTCCGGCGGCGCGCCGGCGCCGGTCGCGGGCGGCGCTGCCGGCGAGGCCGCGGTGACGGCTCCGGCCGCGCCGCCGGCACCGCCCGCTCCGATGAGCCCACGCACGAAGAAGGCGCTCGCGTGGACGGGCGGGGCCGTGGCCCTGGTGGCGGTGCTCGGCGTCGGCGCGGCCGTCGCGCTGTCGGTCGTGAACGCCGGCCGGGGGCCCGCCGCCGCTGTCGCGCAGTACGTCGGCCTCATCGCCGACGGACAGGCGGAGGCCGCGAGTGCGCTCGTCGACCCGAACGTCTCGAACGCCGAGCGCGCGTTCCTCACCGACGAGGTGCTGTCGGCCGCGGCGGAGCGCATCTCCGACGTCGAGGTCGCGGATGGTGCGGGCGAGGGAGACGTGCGATACATCGACGTGACCTACCGTCTCGACGGCGTCGAGCAGAGCGCGTCGCTGGAGGTGGAGCGTCTCGACAACGAGTGGCTCGTGCTCGAGCGCTGGCGCGTCGCGACACCGCTGCTGACCGAGGTCTTCGTGTACGCCGACGGCGGCGGAGCGCGGATCGGCGGCGTGGACGTGCCGTTCGACGAGTCGGGCCAGGCGACCGTCGCGGTGTATCCGGGCGCCTACGACGTCGAGCCCGCCTCGTCGGCGTTCTTCGAGGCCGATCCGGTCCGCGTGATCGCGGCAGGTCCGGCGGGCTTCGAGGGCGGGGCCGCCGAGATCGACTTCCGCCCGACGTCGGCGCTGCAGGACGAGGTCGACGCGCAGGTGAAGGCCCTCCTCGACGGATGCGCCGAGCAGGCCGTCGGGCAGCCCGAGGACTGCCCGTTCCAGGTGTACGTGTATCCGGACGACACCCCGGTGACGTGGAGCATCGCGTCGTACCCGTCGATCGAGATCGCGGAGGACGGCACGTACTTCACCGCCTCGGAGGGCGTCGCCGAGGCGACCTACATCGACTCCGGATTCTTCTCGGACGACGAGGAGGTCACGGAGGAGCGCGACATCTCCTTCAGCGGCGGCATCGAGATCGACGGCGACGCCGTGACGGTCACCTCCGACGGCTACTGGTGGTGACCGGGTGACGGCGGCGGCATGTGCCGCCGCCGTCACCTCTCCGGTCGCCCGTCAGGCGACCGGGGCCAGCTCGCGCTCCGACAGCCGCCCGTCGCGCAGCTCGAGCACCGCATCGGGAGCGAGCCGCGCGAGGAAGGATTCGTCGTGGCTCACGATGAGCACCGCGCCCCGGTAGGCGCGGAGCGCGTCGAGCAGCTGCTCGGCCGTGTCGATGTCGAGGTTGTTGGTCGGCTCGTCGAGCACGAGCAGCTGCGGCGGCGGATCGGCCAGCAGCAGCCGCGCGAGCGCCACGCGGAAGCGCTCGCCGCCCGAGAGGCTCCGCACCGGGCGCTCGACGGTCGCTCCGCGCAGGAGGAACCGCGCGAGGCGGTTCCGCAGCTCGCGGTCGGGTGTGTCCGGCGCGGCCGCGCGCACGGCGTCGAGCACCGACGCCTCCTCGACGAGACCGTCGACCCGCTGCGGCAGGTACCCGACGTGCTCGACGTGGAGCGCGGCGTGCAGGCCGGCGCCGGGCCGTGCCTGCTCGGCGTCCGGCGTCGGAACGGCCTCGTCGCACCACGCGACCGGAAGGCCGAGCAGCCTCCGCAGCAGCGTCGACTTGCCTGCCCCGTTCGGACCGGTCAGGGCGATGCGCTCGGGGCCCTGCACGACCCACGAGCGCTCGCCGTCGCCGATCGTCGCGACGCGGCGCCCGGCGGCCACACCCGGATCGGGCAGGTCGATGCGTACCGCGTCGTCGTCGCGCAGGCGCCGTTCCGCGGCCTCGTGCGCCTCCCGGGCCGCCGACTCCTTCTCGCGCATCTCGGTGCTGAGACGACCTGCTGACACCTCAGCGGCCATCCGCCGGCCGTGCGAGACGATCTTCGGGACGCGCTTCTCGGCCTCGGCCTTCCGCGCGGTGCGTGCGCGGCGGGCGAGCTTGACCTCGGACTCGATGCGCTGGCGCTTCTCCTTCCTGAGCGCCTTGTCGGCGTCGCGCTCGGCCTGCGCGGCGGCCTCCTGCTCCGCGTCGAGCCACGCTCGCCACGCGGAGTAGGGGCCGCCGAACACGCTGAGCTCGTCGCGGTACAGCTCGGCGGTGTCGTCCATGAGCTCGAGCAGCTCGAGATCGTGCGACACGACGACGAGCGCGCCGCGCCATCCCCGCACCATGTCGTGCAGCCGGAGGCGCGCGTCGCGGTCGAGGTTGTTGGTCGGCTCGTCGAGCAGGGTGATCGCGGCGGAGCGCAGGCGGATGCCCGCGATCGCCACGAGCACGGCCTCGCCTCCCGAGAGGCTCCCGACCGTGCGGTCGAGCGCCTCGGGCGGGAGCCCGGCGTCGGCGAGCGCGGCGTGCGCGCGCGACTCGATGTCCCAGTCGTCTCCGACGGCGTCGAAGTGGGCCGGGTCGACGTCGCCCGACTCGATCGCGCGCAGCGCGGCGAGCGGACGGGCGATGCCGAGGAGCTCGGCGACCGGGCGGTCGACATCGAGTGTGAGCCGCTGGGGGAGGTAGGCGATGTCTCCGGTGCGGACGATGTGGCCGCTGGTCGGGGTCAGCTCGCCGGCCGCGAGCCGCAGCAGCGTGGACTTGCCGGATCCGTTCCGGCCGACGAGGCCCGTGCGTCCGTCGCCGAACGTGCCGGACACGTCCGACAGGGCGACCGAGCCGTCAGGCCAGATGAAGGACAGGTGATCGAGAGTGAGAGCGGGCATGAGGGACCTCCGGTGTGCGAGTGTGCGGATGCACTGACACCGGACGCTCGCCGAAGGACTTCGGCGGACGGCTCTAGGCGGGTCCGAGAGAAGGACCGGCCCGGTTGTTCCGAGGGAGAACGGCGAGCGTCGACGGTTCAGCGCGTGAGCGCGTGAGCGTCGATCAGCTTCAACGGATTCTCCAGACCTCGGGGACAGGACCCGACCACTGTACACACTCCGTCGCGGGCGCGCCAGGGTCGGCGTCAGATCCGCTTCTCGAGGAACACCCTCAGGTCGTCGAGCTCGGCCGGCGACACGGCGTGCCCGAGGCCGGGGTAGATGCGCCCGGCGAGGTCGGCGTGAGCGGGCAGCCAGTCGGTCGTGTGCACGATGAGCCCCTCCGGGATGACCGTGTCGTGCGTCCCGCGGCCCCAGAAGACGGGAGGGCGCCGCTCGGCGAGCGCCGCGTCTCCCTCGAGCTCGCCCGGGGTGACGTAGCCCGAGAGATTCGCGCAGAACGCGAAGCGCTCGGGTGCGAGCCGCATGGCCTGCAGCGAGATCGCGCCGCCCTGCGAGAAGCCGATGAGGCCCACGACGGCATCCGGGCCGAGCGCCGCGTCGACCCACTCGAGGAAGCGGCGGGCGGCCTCGGTCGTGCGCTCGGGCGAGCGGCCCTCGAGGCCCTCGATCGGGTACCAGGAGTAGCCCGGCTGCGGCCACGGCATCCCGAGCGGGGCGCGGACCGCCGCGTACACGAAGGCGTCGGGCAGCATCGTCGAGAGCCCGAAGAGGTCGCTCTCGTCGGCGCCGTAGCCGTGCAGCAGCACGATCACGGGCCGGCCGTCGGGCTCTCCTGACCAGCGCACGACGGCGTCGTCCAGAGCAGGCGTCGCTTCCATGGTCTCCATCGTGACGCACGTCGGCGACATCCGGGGTAGAAAGGACGCATGCCGGTCCGCACGCCTGACCCCGATCCCGAAGAGCTCCCCGAGGAGCCGCAGCTGCCATCCGACCTGGGCGCGAGCGGGATCGGCGCGGTGCCGGGAGGCTCGTCGAACCCGGGCTGGCTGAGCGAGTTCGAGCTCGAGGCCGTGCGCCGTCGCCTTCCGATGCTCTACGTCGAGGCCATCCCGGTGCGCACGGATGGCGTGGGCCAGGTGACCGACGTCGGGATCCTCCTGCGCGCCTCGAGCATGGGCGAGATCAAGCGCACGATCGTCTCCGGCCGCGTCCGCTACGGCGAGACCGTGCGCGACGCGCTGTTCCGGCACCTCGAGAACGACCTCGGGCCGATGGCGTTCCCGCTGCTGCCGCCGCAGCCGACGCCCTTCACGGTCGCGGAGTACTTCCCGATCCCGGGCGTCACGGCGTTCCACGACGACCGCCAGCACGCCGTGTCGCTCGCGTTCGTCGTGCCCGTGACCGGGACGTGCGAGCCGCGTCAGGACGCGCTCGAGGTGACGTGGCTCACACCCGACGAGGCGGCGTCGGATGCGCTCGCCGCCGAGATGGAGGGCGGGCGCGGCTCGCTGATCCGGATGGCCCTGGCATCGGTCGGCGCCCTCCGCTGAGCCCCGCGGCGACTGCATGTGTCGCCGTATGACGCGCTGTGTTACGGCCGCGCGTAATGTCCTACCTCGACGGTGGGGATAGCCCCTAGCGTCGTCGGCATGCAGACACTCGTGCTCCTCGCCCTGATCGGCCTCGCAGGCTTCGCAGCTCAGCTCGTCGACGGCGCCCTGGGCATGGCGTACGGCGTCACGTCAACGACCCTGCTGCTCACGATCGGCGCAGCGCCCGCCGCGGCCAGCGCCTCCGTGCACCTCGCGGAGATCGGCACGACGCTCGCGTCGGGCATCTCGCACTGGCGCTTCGGGAACGTCGACTGGAAGACCGTCTTCAAGATCGGCGTGCCCGGCGCGCTCGGCGCCTTCGCGGGCGCGACGTTCCTCTCGGGCCTGTCGACCGAGGCGGCCGCGCCGCTCACGTCGGGCATCCTCCTGGCCCTCGGCACCTACATCCTCGTCCGGTTCACCGTGCAGGGCCTCCCGAAGCGCCGCACCGACAAGCCGCTCCCGCTCGCGTTCCTCGCGCCGCTCGGCATCGTCGGCGGCTTCCTCGACGCCTCGGGCGGCGGCGGATGGGGCCCGGTCGGCACGCCGGCGCTGCTCTCGAGCGGCCGCCTCGAGCCGCGCAAGGTCATCGGCACGATCGACACGAGCGAGTTCCTCGTCGCGATCGCGGCGTCGCTCGGCTTCCTCCTCGGCCTCGGCTCCGCGGGCTTCGACTTCGGCTGGGTGCTCGCGCTCCTCGCGGGCGGCGTCGCGGCGGCGCCCCTCGCCGCGTGGCTCGTGCGCAAGCTGCCGCCGCGCATCCTCGGGTCCCTCGTCGGCGGGATCATCGTCCTGACCAACACCCGGACCATCCTGCGCAGCCTCGAGGTGGGCGACGCGACGGTGAACCTCGCGCTCGTCGGGATCGCCGTCGTGTGGGCCGCGGCGGTCGCCTGGTCGGTGCGCGCTCACCTCATCGCGCGTCGCGCCGAGAAGGCCGACGCGGAGGCGCCGGCCGCGCAGCCCGCGCTCGTCGCCGACTAGACCGGATCTCTAGGGGCTCTGCCAGGCGGCCGGGTCCTCGGTCAGCGCGGCGACGTCGGCCGGCAGCCGGTCGTCGGCGAGGTCGGCGAGGCTCGTCCCCTCGAGCACGCTGCGCACGTTCGCGCGCAGCGCGACCCACAGCTGCAGGAGTGCGCCCTCCTCGGCCATGTCGGATGGTCGCTGATCGCGCACGAAGACGAGCGGGCCATCCACCGCGCGGATGACGTCGGCCACGGTCACCTCGGCCGCCGGGCGGGCCAGCTCGTAGCCGCCGCCGGCGCCGCGACGGCTCGACACGATCCCGGCGCGCACGAGGGACGTCAGGATGCCCTCGAGGAACTTCGCGGGGATGCCCTCGTCCGAAGCGATCGTCGGCGAGGCGAGGCGCTCCGTCGCGCGCGCGAGCAGCACGCACGCGCGCACGGCGTATTCGGCACGAGCGGAGATGCGCATCCCTCGATCATGGCACGGGGTCCGGTGCACTCCGTCCCGTCCCGTCCCGCTGGTGGCGGTGGTGCGGCGTGGCCGGTGGCTGTTCGGGTCGCAGTTGGCGTCGGTATTCGGCCGTTTGGGGCCGCGAAGTGCGACCTGGCGGTGCCGGTGGTGTGGGCGTTCGGTTGCGGTGGGCGTCGGCGGTGGCCGTGGCCGTCCGGGTCGCAGTTGGCGTCGGTATTCGGTCGTTTGGGGCCGCGAAGTGCGACCTGGCGGTGGCCGTGGCTGTTCAGGTCGCAGTTGGCGTCGGTTCTCGGCCGTTTGGGGCCGCGAAGTGCGACCTGGCCAGGGGAGGAGTGGCCAGCGGAGGAGTGGCCACCGGAGGATGGCCACCAGCGACCCGGCCACCGGGGGCCAGCGACCCGGCCACCATGGGCCAGCGACCCGGCCACCGGGGGCGCGTCGTGGCACGGCGAAGGCCCCGAGCCGAAGCCCGGGGCCTTCGCGGATGGCCTACTCGCCCTGGGGCGGGAGGGCGGCGATGAGGGGGTGGTCCTTCTCGATCACGCCGACCTTCGACGCACCGCCGGGCGACCCGATGTCGTCGAAGAACTCCACGTTCGCCTTGTAGTAGTCCTGCCACTCGTCGGGCAGGTCGTCCTCGTAGTAGATCGCCTCGACCGGGCACACCGGCTCGCACGCACCGCAGTCGACGCACTCGTCCGGATGGATGTACAGCGACCGCTCGCCCTCGTAGATGCAGTCGACCGGGCACTCATCGATGCAGGCGCGGTCCTTGACATCGACGCAGGGGAGCGCGATGACGTACGTCACGAGCGTGCGAGCGCGTCGGCGCGCGAGATCTCGACCTGCTCCTCGCGGGGCACGACCTTGACGCGCTCCCGCTGGTGGCGGTGCGTCTCGCCGAGCGTGCGCTCGTGCGCGTCGAGGGCGAGCCATCCCTGCCACGTGGTGTACTCGACGTCGCGCTCGTCGAGGAGCGCGACGACGTCGTCGGCCGCGGGGGCCGTGAGCGATCCGGCGGCCGCGTCCTCGACGAGGTGCTCGACCGTCTCCATCGCGTCGGACTTCGTGTGGCCGATGAGGCCGACGGGCCCGCGCTTGATCCATCCCGTGGCGTACAGGCCGGGAACGCCCTCGACACGGCCCTCGACGTTCGGGATGACGCCGCGGGCGGCGTCGAACGGCGCGCCCTCGACGCGCGTGCCGTAGTAGCCGACGGCGCGGTACACGGCCTGCAGCGGGTAGTCGACGAACGCGCCCGTGCCGACGACCCGGTCGCCCTCGACGCGCGTGCGCTCGAACCGCATGCCCTCGACGCGCTCGTCGCCGAGCACCTCGGCGGGCGCGTGCCAGAAGTGCAGGTGCAGGCGGCGGGGAGCGCCGGTGAGCTCGCGTCCGCGCCACGAGTTCAGCGTGCGGAGCATGATCTTCATCTGGTTGTTCGGCGCCGCGGCCGGGTCGACGCCCTCGAAGTCGGCGTCGTCGAGCACGATGTCGACGCCGCGCACCTCGCCGAGCTCGCGCAGCTCGATCGGCGTGAACTTGATGTCGGCGGGTCCGCGACGGCCGAACACGTGCACATCCGTCACCGCCGAGCCCTCGAGGCCCTCGAGGACGTTGTCGGGCACCTCGGTCGAGCGGAGGTCCTCGGGCAGCTTCGCGAGCACGCGGGCGACGTCGAGCGCGACGTTGCCGTTGCCGATGACGGCCACCTGCTGCGCCTCGAGCGGCCAGGTGCGCGGCACATCCGGGTGGCCGTCGAACCACGCGACGAAGTCGGCGGCGCCGTACGAGCCCGCCTTGTCGATGCCGGGGATGTCGAGGGCCGCGTCGCGGATGGCTCCGGTCGCGAGGATGACGGCGTGGTACCGCTCCTGGAGCTCCTCGATCGACACGTCGCGGCCGACCTCGATGTTGCCGAGGAAGCGGATGCGGCCCGAGTCGAGCATCTCGTGCAGCGAGTTGACGATGCCCTTGATGCGCGGATGGTCGGGGGCGACTCCGTAGCGGATGAGTCCGTAGGGCGCGGGGAGCGACTCCAGCAGGTCGATCGAGACCGATCCGCCCGCCTCCTCGACGGCGTTCGCGAGGAGGTTGCCGGCGTAGATCCCGGCAGGGCCCGCGCCGACGATCGCGACGCGCAGGTTGTCGAGGCTCACAGGGCTGCCTTTCGTTCGGAGTCGCGACGCACCGCGTCGACGAGCTCGGATGGTGCATAGGGGCTGAGGGTGACCACGTCGCCGATGACGACGACGGCCGGGTTGCGCACCTTCCGCTGAGCGGCCTGGTGCGCGATGGTCTGCAGGGTGCCGAAGGTGACGCGCTGCCGGGGCCCGTATCCATCCTCCACGATCGCGACCGGGCAGTCGCCGCCGCGGCGGCCGGCTCCCAGCACATGCGCGGAATGGGGAAGGGTGCCCACGCCCATGAGCAGCACGACCGTGTGGTCGCGGCCGCCGCCGACCTCGTCGATCTGATCGTGCCCGGAGACGACCGTGAAGGAGGTCGCGAGCCCGCGGTGCGTGAGAGGGATGCTCGCGATCGCCGGCACGGCGCTCGCGCTCGTGACGCCCGGCACGACCTCGACGTGCAGTCCGGCCTCGCGGCAACGGAACAGCTCCTCGCCGCCGCGGCCGAACACGAAGGGGTCGCCGCCCTTGAGCCGCACGACGTCGCGCCCGGAGAGGGCGATCTCGACGAGCAGCTCCGAGATGGCCTCCTGCGGGATCGGATGGTGGCCCGGCGTCTTCCCGACGTCGATGACCTCCGCACGGAGCTCGATGCCCTCGGCTGCGAGGCCGTCGAGCACGCCGCGCGCGCCCAGGCGGTCGGCGACGATGACGTCGGCGCTCTCGAGCGCGCGGAGGCCGCGCACGGTGAGGAGGCCGGCGTCGCCCGGACCCGCTCCGACGAGGGTGACGCGCCCCTCGCGGCGCGCGGTCTCAGTCACGGACGGTGCCGGCGGCGATCGTGTGGCCGTCGGCGGGCCGGATGACGAGGAACGAGCCCGAGTGGCGGGACACGCTGTACGGCTCGAGGGGGAGCGCCTCGGCGAGGCGGATCCGCGCGCGGCCGATCTCGTTCGCGCCGAGCTGGTCGGCCGGCACGTGCGCGAGGGAGTCGAGGTCGCGGCGCTCGACGATCTCGTCGACGATCGCCTGCACGGTCTTCGTGCCGTGCTTGACGAGCACGCGGGCACCCTGCGTGAGGGGGCGCTCGTCGAGGAGGAACAGCTGCGCGTCGATCTCGCGCGAGAGCTGCGGCGGGGCGTCCTCCGCCACGATCACGCTGCCGCGCGCGGCGTCGACGTCGTCGGCGAGGCGCACGGCGACCGACTGCGGCGCGGCCGCCTCGTCGACCTCGACGCCCGCGATCTCGACCGCGGTGACGGTGGTCGAGATGCCCGCGGGCAGGACGCGCACGCGGTCTCCCGCGCGCACGGTTCCCGACGCGATGCGGCCGGCCGACGCGCGGTAGTCGCGAAGGCGCTCGACGGCATCGGGGTCGGCCGCGGCGATCTCGGGCGAGACGCCGCCCTGCGGGCGCAGGACGATCTGCACGGGAAGCCGGAACGGCTCGAGCTCGCGCTCCTCGGCGTCGGCGGCCGGCAGCTGCTCGAGGAGCTCGAGGAGCGACGGGCCCGTGTACCAGGGCGTGCGCGCCGAGCGCTCGACGATGTTGTCGCCCTCGAGGGCGGAGACGGGGAGCACGTGCACGTCGGCGACGCCGAGCTCGTCGGTGACCTCGCGCACCTGGCGCTCGACGGGTGCGAAGGCGTCTTCCGCGAAGCCGAGGAGGTCGATCTTGTTGACGGCCACGATGACGTGCGGGACGCGCAGGAGCGCCGTCACGGCGAGGTGCCGGCGGGTCTGCTCGAGCACGCCCTTGCGGCCGTCGATGAGCACGACGACGGCGTCGGCCGTCGTGGCGCCCGTGACCATGTTGCGCGTGTACTGCACGTGGCCGGGGCAGTCGGCGAGGATGAAGCTGCGCTCGGCGGTCGCGAAGTAGCGGTAGGCGACGTCGATCGTGATGCCCTGCTCGCGCTCGGCGCGCAGGCCGTCGGTGAGCAGCGCGAAGTCGATGCCGTCGGCGCCCGCGAAGCCGCGCTCGCGCGAGGTGCGCGCGACCTGCTCGAGCTGGTCCGCGAGGATGGCCTTGGAGTCGTGGAGCAGCCGGCCCACGAGCGTGGACTTGCCGTCGTCGACCGACCCGGCGGTCGCGAACCGGAAGAGGGTGGAGGGGGCGAGCGTGCTCATCAGAAGTAGCCGTCCTTCTTGCGGTCTTCCATCGCCGCTTCGCTGATCCTGTCGTCGGCGCGGGTCGCGCCGCGCTCGGTGAGGGTCGACACCGCCACCTCGGCGACGATGTCCGAGATGCCAGAGGCGGCCGACTCGACGGCGCCCGTGCAGCTCATGTCGCCGACCGTGCGGTAGCGCACCGTGCGGGTCTCGACCGTCTCGTCGGCACGGGGCTCGGAGAACGGGCCCACGGCCATCCACATGCCGTCGCGACGGTAGACCTCGCGCTCGTGCGCGAAGTAGAGGGGCGGCAGGGCGATGCCCTCGCGCTCGATGTAGCGCCAGATGTCGAGCTCGGTCCAGTTCGAGATCGGGAAGACGCGCACGTGCTGGCCGGGCGTGTGGCGGCCGTTGTAGAGGCTCCAGAGCTCGGGGCGCTGGTTGCGCGGGTCCCACTGGCCGAACTCGTCGCGGAGGGAGAAGATGCGCTCCTTGGCGCGCGCCTTGTCCTCGTCGCGGCGCGCGCCGCCGAAGACCGCGTCGTGCTTGCCGGCCGCGATGGCGTCGAGCAGCGGCTGCGTCTGCAGCGGATTGCGGGTGCCGTCGGCGCGCTCGAGGAGGCGCCCGTCGTCGATGTAGTCCTGCACGCTCGCGACCTCGAGCGTGAGGCCGAGGCGCTTGACGGTCTCGTCGCGGAAGCGGATGACCTCGGGGAAGTTGTGCCCCGTGTCGACGTGCAGCACGGGGAACGGCACGCGCCCGGGCAAGAACGCCTTGGCGGCGAGGTGCAGCACGACGACGGAGTCCTTGCCGCCCGAGAAGAGCAGCACGGGGCGCTCGAACTCGGCGACGACCTCGCGGATGACGTGGATGGCCTCCGCCTCGAGCAGGTCGAGCGTGCTCAGGCGCGTGGCCGGCGCGGCGGCGGTCGCGGTCAGGGTGTCGCTCATGTGTGGAGTCCGCATTCGGTCTTGTCGAGTCCGGCCCAGCGGCCGGAGCGGGGGTCTTCGCCCGGGGCGACGGGCTTGGTGCAGGGGCGGCATCCGATCGAGGGATAGCCGAAGTTGAGCAGGAGGTTCATCGGCACCTGGTGGAGCGATGCGTAGGCCTGCAGGTCGTCCCACGTCCACGCGGCGACCGGGTTCACCTTGACGAGGCCGTTCTTCGCGTCCCACGTGACGAGCGGCGTGTTGACGCGCGTGGGCGCCTCCTCGCGGCGCACGCCCGTGAACCACACCTCGTAGCCCTGCAGGGCGTCGTGGAGCGGGGCGACCTTGCGCAGCGCGCAGCACTGGGCGGGGTCGCGGGCGAAGAGGTCCTTGCCGTGCGCGGCGTCCTGCTCGGCGACGGTCTGCTCGGGGAGCACGTCGACGATGCGGACGTCGAGGCGGCGCTCGACCTCGTCGCGCGTCGCGACGGTCTCGACGAAGTGGTAGCCCGTGTCGAGGAAGAGCACGTCGACACCGGGCAGCTGCTCGGCGACGAGGTGCGGAAGGGCGGCGTCGGCCATCGAGCACGCGACGGCGACGGCGCCGAGGCCGAAGTTGCGCGCGACCCAGTCGACGACCTGCGCGGGCGTGGCCTCGTGGTCGGTGAGGCTGCCGAGCTCGGCGGCGCCGGCCTCGGCGAGGGCCTCGAGCTCGGCGGCGGAGCGGCGCGTCTGCAGACGCGGCGCGAGGCTGACGGTCATCGCAGGACCTCCTCATCGACGCGGTGGGCCCACTGCGCGAAGCTCTCGTCGCCCTCGCGGCTCTCCGCATAGCGGGTGGCGATGCGCTCGACGTAGTCGGCGATCCCGGTGGCCTCGACCTTGAGCCCGCGCACGGTGCGGCCGAGGCCGGCCTCCTCGCGGTCGTGCGCGGTGAGCCCGCCGCCGAGATGCACCTGGTAGCCCGGGACCTTGTTGCCGTCGTCATCCGTGATGATCTGGCCCTTGAGCCCGATGTCGGCGGTCTGGATGCGCGCGCACGAGTTGGGGCATCCGTTGATGTGCAGGCTGAGGGGTGCGGGGAGGTCGACCCCCGCGAGCCGCTTCTCGAGCTCGAGGACGGCGATCCGCGCGTTCTCCTTCGTCTCGACGATCGCGAGCTTGCAGAACTCGATGCCCGTGCACGCGATCGTGCCGCGGCGGATGAGGCTCGGTCGCGCGCTGAGGCCGAGTTCGTCGAGCCCGGCGATGAGCGACTCGACGCGGTCCTCGGCGATGTCGAGGAAGACGAGCTTCTGGTGCGGGGTCGTGCGCAGCCGCGTCGAGCCGTGCGCCTCGAGCAGGTCGGCGAGAGCCGCGAGCTGCGTGCCCGACGAGCGCCCGACGATGGGCGTCGCGCCCACGTAGAAGAGACCGTCCTTCTGGCGGTGCACGCCGATGTGGTCGCCGGGGGTTGGCGGCTTCGGGGCGGCCGGGCCGTCGGCGAGGCGGTAGCCGAGGTACTCGGTCTCGAGGACCTCGCGGAACTTCTCCACGCCCCAGTCGGCGAGGAGGAACTTCAGACGCGCCTTGTTGCGGAGACGACGGTAGCCGTAGTCGCGGAAGATGCGCGCGACGCCGTACCAGACCTCGGCGACCTGGTCGGGGGAGGCCCACGCGCCGAGGCGCTCGCCGAGGCGCGGCACGGTCGACAGAGCGCCGCCGACCCACACGTCGTAGCCGACGCCGTGCTCGGGGTGCTCGACGGCGACGAACGCGACGTCGTTGATCTCGTGGACGACGTCCTGGCTCGGATGGCCGGTGAGCGCGGTCTTGAACTTGCGCGGGAGGTTGGCGAGCTCGGGGTCGCCGATGAACCGGCGCGTGATCTCGTCGATCTGCGGGGTCGGGTCGATGAGCTCGTCGGCCGCGATGCCGGCGACGGGAGAGCCGAGGACGACGCGGGGGACGTCGCCGCAGGCCTCGGTGGTCGACAGGCCGACGCTCTCGAGGCGGCGCCAGATCTCCGGCATGTCCTCGACCTGCACCCAGTGCAGCTGGATGTTCTGACGGTCGGTGAGGTCGGCCGTGCCGCGCGCGAAGTCGTTCGAGATGCCCGCGATCACGCGCAGCTGCTCGGTCGTGAGCTGGCCGCCGTCGATGCGGACCCGCAGCATGAAGTACTCGTCCTCGAGCTCGTGCGGCTCGAGGGTCGCGGTCTTGCCGCCGTCGATCCCGGGCTTGCGCTGGGTGTAGAGGCCCCACCAGCGGAAGCGGCCGTGCAGGTCGGTCGGGTCGATCGAGGAGAAGCCGCCCTGCGCGTAGACGGTCTCGATGCGCTCGCGCACGTTGAGGCCGTTGTCCTCCTGCTTGAACTGCTCGTTGGCGTTCAGCGGCTCGGTGCCGTCGATCTTCCACTGCCCGTTCGGCTTGCTCGACGGGCGAGGCGGACGGATGCGCGCCCCGCGCGCCGCCGCCGGTGCGGCCTGCGTGCCGGTCTCGCTCAAGGTCATGCTCGTCTCCCGCTCGCTCGATGTGGGTCGAGCTTAGGGAGCGGAGGGTGAGGGGCTCGCGCGCCTGCGCAACAGACCGTCACACGCGGCGAAACAGAGCGTCACATGACGCAACGCAGGTCGTCCTCGGGGCCTCAGCGCGGCCATCCGCTCAGCCGTGCGACTCGCGACGGATGGCGGATACGCCGCACGGCGGATGCCGCGCCGCGCGCCGGCCCGTACCGTGGAGGGGATGGACGGCGCCGGAACGAGCACGAGCACGCCCCTGCGCACACGGTGGCGGGGGCTCTTCCGACGCGTATCGGCGGCGCAGTGGATCCTCGACGGCTTCACGGGCGCGTTCTTCCTCCTCTTCGCGGCCGTGCTGCTGCCGACCTACGACGACGGCTTCTCGTGGATCGGGGGCGCCGCGACGCTCGCGCTCATGACGACCGCGCTCATGCTGAGCCGCTGCGCACCGGCGCTGTCGCTCGCGGTCGCGTGGATCGGCGCGTTCGTGCAGATGGGCACGGGGCAGCAGCCGATGGCGGCGAACGTCGCGATCTTCGTCGTGCTCTTCGCGGTCGCCGCCTACGGATCGCGCGTCGTCTTCTGGGTGGGCTTCGCCTCGGCGTGCGCGGGGGCGCTCTGCGTCGCGCTGTACCTGTTCGTCTTCGGCCCCGCGATCGCGGGCATCGGCTACGTCGGATACGTCGGGGGAGCGAGCTCGCCGCTGCAGGCGGTGCTGTCGCTCATGCTCGTGTTCGGCGCGGCGCTCTTCAGCCTGCTTCTGGCCTGGACGCTCGGCGCCCTCTTCCGCGTCGTCATCCGAAACCGCGAGACGCGGCGCGCGCAGCTGCTCGCCGAGGAGCGGGCCACGGCGGAGGAGGAGCGCGGGCGCATCGCGCGCGACATGCACGACGTCGTCGCGCACTCGCTCGCGGTGGTCATCGCGCAGGCCGACGGCGCCCGGTACGCGGCCGCCGCGGACCCCGAGGCCGCGACCCAGGCGCTCGCGACGATCAGTCAGACGGCGCGCTCCGCGCTGTCGGATGTGCGGATGCTCCTGACCCAGCTGCGGCATCGGCAGGCCGAGGGGCCGCAGCCGACGATCGCCGACCTCGAGCAGCTCTACGCGCACGTGCGCGCCGCGGGCGTCGACCTCCGGGTGACGGTCGACCCCGCTCCGCCCGGCGAGCCGCCCGCGTCCGTGCAGCTCGCGGTCTACCGCATCCTGCAGGAGGCGACGACGAACGCGATGCGGCACGGCGACGGCGGGCCCGTGCACGTCCATCTCGCGTGGCTGCCGGGAAGCGTCGCGCTGTCGGTGCGCAACCGGAGGGTCTCGTCGGACACGCGTCCGGTGCCGGTCACGACGGCGCGGACGAAGGTGCTCCACGCTCCGCCCGTGCAGTCGGCGGGCCACGGGCTCATCGGCATGCGCGAGCGCGCCGAGCTCGTCGGCGGCCGGTTCGATGCCGGCCCGCAGGGCGCCGACTGGGTCGTGCAGGCGACGCTTCCCGTATGACCCGGCGGGCCCGGCGCGCCCCGGCGAGCATGTCTCGTTTCGTGCGGGTATGGCGCTGGGAAAGCCGGGGAAAGTGAGACACGTGCGGGTGCGTGAAAGAGTGGAGCGACGAAGGGGAGACGGATGATCAGGGTCGTGCTCGTGGATGACCAGGCGCTGTTCCGCGCCGGGATCCGGATGGTCGTGGCGTCGCAGCCCGACCTCGAGGTCGTCGGCGAGGCGGGCGACGGGCAGGAGGCGATCGCCGTCGTGCGGGCGACCCGTCCCGATGTCGTCCTCATGGACATCCGCATGCCCGTCATGGACGGCCTCGCCGCGACCTCGCACCTCCTCGCCGAGCCCGACCCGCCCAAGGTCGTCATGCTCACGACATTCGACCTCGACGAGGCCGCGGCGCGCGCGATCCGGGAAGGGGCGAGCGGCTTCCTGCTGAAGGACGCCGACCCCGAGTTCCTCCTTGCGGCGATCCGCACCGTCCATGCCGGGTCGTCGGTCATCGCGGCATCCGCGACACGGGAGCTCTTCGCGCACTTCGCGGAGGCACCGCGGCCGGCGCCGCCCGCGTTCGGCGAGCTGACCGACCGCGAGAAGGAGATCTTCGCGCTCGCCGCCCGCGGGCTCAGCAACGCCGAGATCGCCCAGCGCGAGTTCCTCAGCGAGGCGACCGTGAAGACGCACATCAGCCGCATCCTCACGAAGCTCGCCCTGCGCGACCGCGTGCAGCTCGTCGTCTTCGCGTTCGAGCACGGCCTGGCCTGAATGTCCGCGTCATCTCCTGAGGCGCGCGGGATCATCCTCGCGATGTAGCGGGATGAGCCGGGCGGGCGATGACCGCGACAGGGGTCGGTTCCTAGCGTCGTAGGCATGGAGATCACGACCACCGACATGGGGCTCGCCGCGCGCGTGCAGCAGCTCACCAAGCAGTACGGCGCCGGCGAGAACGGCGTCCGTGCTCTCGACGGCGTCAGCGTCGGCATCCGACGCGGCCAGTTCACCGCCATCATGGGGCCGTCCGGCTCGGGAAAGTCCACGCTCATGCACATCATGGCGGGGCTCGACGCGCCGTCGAGCGGACGCGTCTGGATCGGCGACACCGAGATCACGGGGATGCGCGACGAGGAGCTGACGATCCTCCGTCGGCGCCGCGTGGGATTCGTCTTCCAGGCGTTCAACCTCGTGCCGACGCTCGATGTGCAGGCCAACATCCAGCTCCCGTTCGACCTGGATGGCCGCAAGCCGTCGAGCGCCGAGCGCGCGCGCATCGACGGGCTCATCGAGACGCTCGGCCTCGCGCCGCGCCTGCGCCACAAGCCGCACGAGCTGAGCGGCGGGCAGCAGCAGCGCGTCGCGATCGCACGGGCGCTCGCGACGGCCCCCGACCTGCTCTTCGCCGACGAGCCCACCGGCAACCTCGACTCCCGCACGGGGCGCGAGGTGCTCGCCCTTCTTGCCGCCGCGAGCCGCGAGCACGGCCAGAGCATCGCGATGGTGACGCACGATCCGTTCGCCGCGAGCTACGCCGACCGCGTGCTCTTCCTCGGCGACGGCCGCATCGTCGCCGACAAGCCGCGGCAGACAGCCGAGCAGATCTCGGCGCACATGCTCGCGGCGGAGACGGCTCCCGCGACGTCGGCCATCCCCACGGCGGGAGCCGCGCGATGACCGCGGTCGCCGCGGCACCTGACCGGATGGCCGCTGTCCGGCCATCCGCTCGGCTCGCCTTCCTGCGCGAGCGCGGCATGGGCGCGAGCGTGCTCGTCGCTGCGCTGTCGGCGGCGTTCGGCGTGACCCTCGTGACGACGACCGGCTACATCGGCGCCGTCCTGCAGAACGACCCGTACATCGGCGACTCCGAGACGCTCGCGATCGTCGTCGCCATCCTCAGCGTGCTCCTCACCGCGGTCGCGATGTACGTCGCCGCGATCGTGACGGCCAACACGTTCTCGACGATCGTCGCGGGTCGCGTGCGCCGAATCGCCCTCATGCGCCTCATCGGCGCGTCCGCGCGCTCGCAGCGCTCCGAGGTCGGCCGCCAGGGCCTCGTCGTCGGCGCGATCGGCGCCCTCATCGGGCTCGCTGCGGGTGTGGGGCTCTCCTACGCGGGAACGGCGCTGGGCGATCGCCTGCTCGGCGTCGCAGGGCACGGCTACGTCGTCGCGCAGCCCGTGCTCGTGCTCCCCGCGGCCATCGTCGTGCTCACGACGTGGGCGGCGGCGTGGGTCGGCTCGCGTCGCGTGCTCACCGTCACGCCGCTCCAGGCGCTCGGCGGGTCCGTCGAGCGGACCCACGACGCGGTCTCGCAGCGCCCCGCGCGCAACGTGCTCGCGATCGTGCTCTTCGCGATCGGCGCCGTGCTCCTCGGGGTCGGCGTCGTGGGCGGGTTCGTGACGCCGCTCGGCGTCCTCCCGGCCTTCGCGGGCGGGCTCCTCTCGTTCACGGGACTCGTCCTCGGCGCGACGACGGTCATGCCTCCCGTGCTTCGGATGGTCGGGCGCTGGTTCGGCAGGTCGGCGACCGCGGTGCTCGCGTCCGAGAACGCGCTGCGTCATCCGGAGCGCTCGAGCCGCATGTCGATCGGCGTGGTCATGGGCGTGACGCTCGTGACGATGTTCGCCGTCGCGACCGAGACCGCCAAGGCGGTGCTCACGGCGAATGCGGGCGGCGAGCTCGACAGCGAGTTCTCGGTGATCATGGACACCTTCGCGAACATCATGATGGGGCTCGTCGCGGTGTCGGCCGTCATCGCGGCGGTCGGTCTCGTGAACCTCCTCACGATCGGCGTCGTGCAGCGGCGTCGCGAGCTCGGCCTGCTGCGCTCGCTCGGCCTCTCCGGGCGCCAGGTGCGCGCGATGGTGCTCCTCGAGGCGACGCACATCACGCTCGCCTCGCTCGTCACGGGCCTCGTGCTCGGGATCGCCTACGGATGGGCCGGGGCGCAGTCGCTGCTCGGGTCGGTGCCGGCGTACCCTGGCGGCCCGGCCGGCTCGCTCGTCCTGCCCGCTGTGCCGTGGGCGCCCGTGCTCGCGATCGTCGCCGCGATGGCCGTGCTCACCGTGGTCGCGGCGGTCACGCCGACGCGACTGGCCACGAGCATCGCACCCGTCGAGGCGCTGGCCGCCGACTGACGGGAGCTCAGCCGGCCTCGGCCGCGTCCGCCTCGGGATCGAACGCCCACGTGCGGGCGAGCTTCCGCAGGCGGACGCCGCGCACCTGCCACATGGCCCACAGCGGCAGCCAGAGCAGGGGAGCGGTCGGACCGCCGATCGTGAGCCGCTCGCGCCACAGCGTCCGGCCATCCGCCGTCGCCGAGACCGCCATCTGGTGGTCCCAGACGTCGAGCGACCCGAGGGGACCGGTGAGCGGCATCCCCACGTCGCGGAGGATTCGGACGGCGCCGCCCTCCTTCTCGCGGTCGACGGTCGCGATGAGCTGAGAGCCGAGCGGGATGGCCCCCGTGTCGAGCTGGACGGCCGCGTCCGACCCCGACTCCCACTGGAGCGGCATCGGATCGGCGCCGAGCGGCCGCATGCGCACGATCGGGCCGTAGAGCTCCGCGAGCACGGCGGGCGAGTGCAGCGCACGCCAGGCGGCGTCGGCGTCGCAGTCGAGGACGAGCTTCTGCAGGATCCGCATGCTCCAGTGTCGCACCACGGCGCCGCGGCGGCGGAGGCTAGACGAGTCCGAGTTCGCGGGCGCGCACGCCGGCCTGGAAGCGCGACTCCGCGCCGAGCGCCTCCATGAGCTCGGCCACGCGACGGCGGTAGGTGCGCACGCTGAGCCCGAGGGCGCGCGCGGCCGACTCGTCCTTCACACCCTGGCTGAGCAGGTCCAGCACCTGCGGGGCGAGCTCGCGGATCTCGGCGCTCGCCGCATCGTGCACATCGAGGTCGGTCGAAGCGCGCCACGCGGCCTCGAACAGCGACGTGACCCCCTGCACCGCGTCGCGCTGCGTGAGGATGCTGTAGCTGCGCACCCCGGCGCGCCGGTCTCCCGCGAGGATGGCCACGCGCCGGTCGAGGATGATCGTCTCGTTCACCTCGTCGGATGTCACGCGGATCGACACAGCGGGGTGGTGCCGGATCGCGGCCATCCGCTGCGCCCAGCCCGGGTCGAGGAGGGCGCCGCTGCGGAAGACCTTCCGCACCCTCGCATCGCGAGCCGGCTCGGGCATCGCGGCGGGACCATCCGCCTCCCAGCGCCAGCTCGCGAGCTCGTTGGCGGCGCACGTGATCTCGCGCGCGGTCGCGAACAGGTGGGCGGTCCGGCGCATCACCTCGGCCTCGCCGCGCACGACGGTCACGCTCTCGTCGGTCTGGGTCATGGTCGGCGTGCCCTCCATGCTCGTCAGCGGCCGCGTGCCGCAGCCTCTCGTGGCAACAACCTGCCACGGGAGCGGATTCCCGTCGCGGCCGTCGCACGCTGAGGGTATGACCGCACAGAATGACACCCTCGCCCCTCCGCAGCTCTCTCCGGCACCTGGCAGCTCGGCGACCGCACGGTCAACCGCCTCGGCTTCGGCGCGATGCGCCTGACCGGCATGCCATGGGACCCGAAGCCGCGCGACCGCTCCGACGCCATCGCGGTGCTGCGCCGCGCCGTCGAGCTCGGCGTGAACCACATCGACACGGCGGCCTTCTACTTCTTCGCGACGCGATCCGCCAACGAGCTGATCGCGACGGCGCTCCAGCCCTACGGCGACGAGCTCGTCCTCGCGACGAAGGTCGGAGCCTCCCGCAGCCGCGAGGGCGAGTTCGAGCCCTACGCGCGACCCGACCAGCTCCGCGCGCAGGTCGAGGAGAACATCCGCCAGCTGGGGGTCGAGCAGCTCGACCTCGTCAACCTGCGCTGGGGCGCCGGCCTGGGGAAGGAGGAGGGGTCCCTCGCCGACCACCTCGGCGCCCTCGTCGAGCTGCAGGGCGCGGGTCTGCTCCGCAGCATCGGCGTCTCGAACGTCACGGCCGGGCAGCTGCGCGAGGCCCTGGAGGTCGCGCCGGTCGTCTGCGTGCAGAACCGCTACGGGCTCGCCGACCGGGCGGACGACGACGTGCTCGAGCTCGCGCGCGAGCGCGGCATCGCGTTCGTCCCGTTCTTCGCGATGGGGGCGGCGGTGCCGGGCGCGCTGCCGGGCGGCGGCCACGACGACACCGGCGCTGCCGAGGTCGCGGCGGTCGCGGAGGCGCACGGGGCGACCCCCGCGCAGATCCGGCTCGCCTGGACGCTCCACCGCGCGCCGAACGTCCTCGCGATCCCGGGCACGGGCGACCTCGGGCACCTCGAGGAGAACGTCGCGGCCGGCGCCATCCGCCTCGCCGACGACGAGCTCGCGCTCCTCGACGGCGTCACCTCCGGGCGCTGACGTCCGATCCGGCGTCCCTGGCCATCCGCAGCTCGGGGAGCGGCGTGCCGTCGGCCGCGTCCTCGACGCGCTCGACGCCGTCGAGCGCGAAGCCGTGCTTCTCGTAGAAGCGGATGGCCCGGGCGTTGCCCGCGAGCACCCACAGGTAGGCGGGGCGATCGCCGATCGCCTCGCGGATCAGCGCGTCGGCGACGCCCGAGCCGTGGCGATCGGGGTCGAGGTAGAGCGCGTACAGCTCCCGCTCGGCGGGCGGCTCGGGATCGCGGGCCGGGCCCGACGACGCGAACCCGAGCACGCGCGCCCCCTCGAGCGCGATCCAGGTCGGATTGCGGTTCTGCCGGAGGATGCGCTCCCACCGCCGAGCTCGTGCGGGCACCGACAGACGCGAGAGCGTCTCGGCCGGCAGGAGGTGTGCGTAGGCGATGCGCCAGGTGCGGATGTGCACCTCCGCGAGCCCTCGGGCGTCGTCGGGTCGCGCTCGCCGGATCTCGATCGTCGTCTCCACCTCAGCACGATGCCGCATCCGGCCGCGCCCGCGCCAGGGGCTTGCGCCGAGCACTCGAGACGGTCGGGGAGAATCGAGGGATGGCCTCCGCGTTCGATCAGTCCTCGTATCAGGTGCGCTTCGACTGGGGAGTCGACGGGCTGCGGCGCCTCGCGCCCGCCGACGTCGTGATCGTGGTCGATGTCATCCGCTTCACCTCGAACGTCGCCGCCGCGGTCGCACGCGGCGAGCAGGTCGCGCTGGCCGACGCGCACGCCGTCTCGATCAACGGCGCCGCGGTCGCGCAGGCCGCCGCTGGGCTGGAGCACGCACCGGTCGTGCTCGCCGGTGCGCTGCGCAACGCGGCGGCCGTGGCCCGCGCCGTGCTCGCCGAGCAGGAGCGCCGCGGCGCCCGAACGAGCATCGCCGTCATCGCGGCGGGCGAGAGGGATGGCGCCGGGCTGCGGTTCGCGGTCGAGGACCAGCTCGGCGCGGGCGCCGTGATCGCCGCGCTGTCGGACCTCGGCATCGACCACTCCTCGCCCGAGGCCGTCGTGCCGGCCGAGTCGTTCCGGGCGCTCCGTCGCGCGGTGAAGCACCTGCTGACCGCGAGCGGCTCGGGCCGGGAGCTCGAGGGCGACCCACGGCACGCCGACGTGAAGCCCGCCGCGGCGATCGACGACCTCGACGTCGTGCCCGTGCTGCGGGACGGGGTGTTCACGGCCCTGGGCTGAGGGAGTGCGGCGCTGTTCAGGTCGCAGTTTCGGTCGATATTCGGCCGTTTGGGGACGGTTTTTGCGACCTGGGCGGGGTGGGTGGGGTTCGACGGCGCTCGGTTGTGGGGCTGGCCCAGTTCAGGTCGCGGTTTCGGCCGCTATTCGGCCGTTTGGGGACGGTTTTTGCGACCTGGCGGGTGGCGGGGTCGACCCCTGTTCAGGTCGCGGTTTCGGCCGCTATTGGGCCGTTTTGGGGGCGGTTTTTGCGACCTGGGCGGGGTGGGTGGCGCGGTGCCGCGCACGACGCGGCCCCGGCCATCCGACCGGGGCCGCGTCGCAGCGGATGAGCGGGACTACCGCCCGGCGCGCACCTCGTCGGTGCGGATCACGCGCGAGATGGGCGACGGGCCCTGGCCGTCCTCGGGGAGCTCCGGCAGCTTCGAGAAGTCGGGCTCGTCGTGGTCGTCGGTCATCGTCTCCTCGTCGAACGGCCGCTCGCCGCGGAGCACCTGGCGCGCCTGGTCGCGGTCGAACTCGCGCGTCCACGTCGCGATGACGATCGAGGCGACGGCGTTGCCCGTGAAGTTCGTGAGCGCGCGGGCCTCCGACATGAAGCGGTCGATTCCCGTGATGATGCCGACGCCGTCGACGAGGTCGGGGCGGTAGGTCTGCAGGCCGCCCGCGAGGGTGGCGAGCCCCGCGCCGGTGACGCCCGCGGCGCCCTTCGACGCGATGATCATGAAGACGAGCAGCCCGATCTGCTCCGAGATCGACAGCGGCGTGCCCATCGCGGTGGCGATGAACAGCGACGCCATCGTGAGGTAGATCGCGGTGCCGTCGAGGTTGAACGAGTAGCCGGTGGGCACCGTGATGCCCGCGACGGGCTTCGAGACGCCGAGGTGCTCCATCTTCGCGATGAGGCGGGGCAGGGCCGACTCCGACGACGACGTGCTCACGATGAGCAGGTACTCGCGGGCGAGGTACTTCATCACGGAGAAGATGTTGATGCGCGCGGTGAACCACAGCACGGCGGCGAGCACGACGCCGATGAAGAGGATGCACGTCACGTAGAAGCCGATCATCAGCGTCCCGAGCGCGAGCACGGCGCCCCATCCGGTCGAGCCGACGACGCCGGCGATCGCGCCGAAGGCGCCGATCGGGGCGACCCAGAGGATCATGGTCAGCACGCGGAAGACGACGGCCTGCACGAGGCGGATGCCCTCGAGGATGCGCTCGCCCTTGGCGCCGAGGCGCTGGATGGCGAAGCCGACGAGCAGCGAGACGAAGAGCACCTGCAGGACCGACTCGCCCGTGAGCGGCGAGAAGAGCGTCGCGGGGATGATGCCCATGAGGAAGTCGGTCGTCGACTCGGCCTCGCCCTCGACCTCGTAGCCCGGGTTGCTGAGCTGGAGCCCCTCGCCGGGGTGGATGAGGTTGCCGACCACGAGGCCGATGAACAGCGCGAAGGTCGACATCACGAGGAAGTAGCCGAGCGCGAGCCCGCCGACCTTGCCGACGGTCGCGGCCTTCGCGATGGAGCCGATGCCGAGCACGATCGTGCAGAAGATCACCGGCGCGATCATCATCTTGATGAGGCCGACGAAGGCCTTGCCGATCCAGGCGAGCGATGCGCCGAAGTCGGGCCAGATGAGTCCGACCGCGATGCCCGCGACCACGGCGATGATGACCGCGATGTAGAGCCAGTGCTGCTTGTCGATGCCGCGCCTGCGCTGCGCGGCCTGTGGCGTCGTCGCCATGGTGCGTCCTCTCCTTCGGGGCACCGGAGCCTCGGGTTCGCGGTCCGGCGTGCGGGGTTCATCCTGTTCCGGGGCGGATGGCCCGGACGACTTGCGTGCATAGTGTTCGCGTCGAGAGGCGGATGGCGAGGGCGCGCGGCCGACACAATGGGGGGATGGCACGACGAGGCGCCGGGATCGGCGCGCGCGGACGACGACGCAGCGTGGCGGCGTGGGTGCTCGGCGTGCAGACAGCCGTGCTGCTCGCCGGCGGGGCGATCGTGTTCGGCGTGCTCGCGTGGGACGCGCAGACCGCGGCGCACGCGGACGCCGAGGAGCGCTCGACGAGCCTCGTGCTCACCCTCGCGAGCGAGCCGACGGTGATCGAGGTCGTCTCCGCCGCTCACGAGCGCATCGGCGCCGACCCGGAGGGCGCCGTCGCGACGGCGTCGGCCGAGCTGCAGCCGTACGTCGAGCGGATCATCGCCGCGACGGGCGTCTCGTACGTGACGATCATGGACACCGATCGCACCCGCTACACGCACGCCGACCCCGCGCGGATCGGCGGCGCGTTCATCGGCACGATCGCGCCCGCCCTCGAGGGGGAGACGTTCACCGAGGTGTACTCCGGCACGCTCGGGCCCTCGGTGCGCGCGGTCGCTCCCGTCGCGGACGACGGCGAGATCGTCGGCCTCGTCTCGGCCGGCGTGACACTCGAGAACGTGACCGGGTCCATCCTGCTGCGTCTGCAGCTCGTCGGCCTCGCCACGCTCGCGGTCGTGGGGCTGGGAGCGCTCGCGACCATCCTGCTGTTCCGCCGCCTCTACCGCGTGACCGACGGCCGCGATCCCGACGAGCTCGCGCGGCTCTTCGCCGCGCACGAGGCGGTGCTCCACTCGCTCGAGGAGGGCCTGCTGCTCGTCGAGCGCCCGCGATCGGATGGCGCGGCGCGCGTCGTGCTCGCGAACGACCAGGCGGGCGTGCTGCTCGGGATCGCGGAGGAGCCGCCGTTCGCGGTCGACGACCCGGCCCTCCCGGCCGAGGTGCGCGACGTGCTCACCGGGCGAGACGGCGGAGCCGTCGTCCGGGTGGGTGCGCGCGAGCTCGTCGTCGACCGGTCGGAGATCGAGCTCGGCGGCCGTCGCGCGGAGATCCTCGCGCTCCGCGATCGCACGGAGCTGCGGCGGATGGCCGGCGAGCTGTCGTCAGTCAAGACGATCTCCGATGCGCTGCGCGCGCAGGCGCACGAGTTCGACAACCGCCTGCACGCGATCGCGTCGCTCATCGAGCTCGGGCGACCCGACGAGGCGCTCGCGTTCGCGGCGTCGGAGCGCGACCTCGGGCAGCGGCTGGCCGACCGCGTGCTGCACGCCGTGGATGAGCCGGTCATCGCGGCGCTCGTGCTCGGCAAGGTCGCGCAGGCGCATGAGCGGGCCGTGGAGATGCACTTCGAGACCCACCTCGCCCCGGGAACGCATGGCCTCCCGCCGGCCGACGTCGTGACCATCCTCGGCAACCTCATCGACAACGCGATCGAGGCGTCGGCGAGGCGGGCGGCACGCACGGGCGTCCGCGATGCCTGGGTGGAGGTGTATCTCGGCGAGACGGAGGACGATGCGCTCGTGTTCCAGGTGACCGACAGCGGAGACGGCGTCGCGGAGGACGACCGCGAGCGCATCTTCGAGCGCGGGTTCTCGACGAAGTCCGACGACGCGCAGGACCACGGCTACGGTCTCGCGCTCGCGCGTCAGGCCGCGCGCGGGCTGGGCGGCGACATCGAGGTCGCCGAGGCTCCGGGCGGGGGAGCCGTCTTCACGGCGACGCTGCCGCGGCCGGATGGCGCGGGGGCCGCGGGGGAGCGGTCATGACGCCGATCCGGGTCCTCGTCGTCGAGGACGACCCCCGCACGGCGCAGGCGCACGGCGCGTACCTGGCCCGCCTCGACGGATTCGCGCTCGTCGGGACCGCGCACACCGCGGCATCCGCGCGCCGGGCCATCCGCGATGCATACGCGACCGACGATCGCATCCATCTCGTGCTGCTCGACCTCAACCTGCCGGATGGCCACGGGCTCGAGCTGTGCCGCGAGCTGCGGGCGGCGGGGATCGCGATCGACGTCATCGCCGTCACGGCCGTGCGCGAGCTCGGCGCGGTGCGGCAGGCGGTCGCCGTCGGCGTCGTGCAGTACCTCATCAAGCCGTTCACGTTCGACGTGTTCGCGGCGAAGCTGCGGGCGTACCGCGAGTACTTCGAGCGGATGCGGTCGCCCGTGTCGGCGCTCAGCCAGCGCGAGGTGGACACCGCGTTCGCGGCGCTGCGGACGACGAACCTGCCCGGACTGCCGAAGGGCCTCTCTCAGGAGACGCTCGACGCGGTCACGGAGCTCATCGCGGCCGAGGGGCTCTCGGCATCCGAGGTGGCCGACGTGCTCGGACTGTCGCGGGTGACGGCGCGCCGGTACCTGGAGTTCCTCGCCGACGGGGGCGTCGTGGCGCGCTCGCCGCGTCACGGCGGCCGCGGGCGCCCCGAACTGGAGTACCGGCGCGTCGAGTGAGGAGGCCCCGGGTCTTACCGCGGCGTCATCGCGGCGACGCGGTCGGCGCGCGTGATCTCGCGGCGCTCCCACGTGAAGAGGAAGCGCCGGTCGAACGTCGGCGCGCACTTCACGCACGACGACGCCCGCGCCGGGCGCCGATGCCGGTACACCGTGTGGCCGCCCGGGCACGTGCCGACCCAGGGCGCGAGCTCGGTCGCCGTCTCGCCGTCGTGTGTCGTGCCGCCGACGTAGCCCAGGTCGCGGGCGATGCGCTTCCAGGCCTTGCCGTGCCCCGCGGCGCGCCCCGCGAGGGCGTGCGCGACCTCGTGCAGCAGGGTCTGGTGGTTCGTGTCGTCGTCGTACCGTGCGGCGAGGTAGCGCGAGACGGTGATCCGCTTGCGTGAGAAGTCGCACTGGCCGGCTCGGCGCTTGGCGTTGTCGAAGGCGAAGCTCCAGCTCTCGTCGAGGTGCTGGGCGATGAGGGCTTCGGCCCATCGGGTGACGCGCTGCAGATCCGACACGCTTCGAGGCTAAGCGCCCCCGCCGACAACGCGGCCCAGCGCTCGCCGCCGGGTGGGCGTGTGTCGCGCGCGGCCGGTGGGCGAGGGCGGGCTTCGCGGGGGGGCGTGGGGCGTGGGGCGTGTGGGCGAGGTGGGCGTGGGGCGTGGGCTTCCATGTCTCACTCGGCGCGGCCATCCGCCGGTCTTTCTGGTCCGCCGTGAGACACGCGTGGTTCGCCGGGGTCACCTGCCTCGGCACACGGCACGTCGTGTCTCACCTGGTGCGGGTATCCCGCGGCTTATCTCGACGAGGGTGAGACATGTGTCGTCGGCAGGGCCAGCGCGTCTCGATCAGTGCGGGTATCGGCCGGTCTTTCCCGCCGTGAGTGAGACACGCAACGCCCCCCAACCGCCCGTGTCTCACTTGGTGCGGGTATCCCGCGGCTTATCCCGCCAGAAGTGAGACACGCAACGCCCACCCAACCGCCCGTGTCTCGCCCGCTGCGGCTATCCGCCCGTCTTTCCCGCCGAAAGTGAGACACGCAAAGCCCCCACACCCCCCGTGTCTCACGCCCCACCGCCATCCGCCCGTCTTTCCCGCCCACAGCGAGACATGCATAGACTGGGGCGCATGGGGACTCTGTGCAGCGCGCTGACGGCGTGCGTCTACGTCCGCGACCGCCGCGCCTGACGGCGCGTTCGCAGGTCGACCTTCTCCGCGCCGTCGTTCCGGATGCCATCGCGCCCGGACGCGCGTCCTCGCTCACGCCCGACGTGCCCGGGCGCTCCGAATCCTTCCCTGGAGCGCTCGCATGCGACCCCGATCCATCCATGGCGGACGCCATGAACTCGGACAGAACTTCCTCATCCACCAGCCCACCATCGACCGGCTCGTCGCGCTCGTCGCCGACACCACCGGTTCGGTGCTCGAGATCGGCGCGGGAGACGGCGCCCTCACCCGCCGCCTTGCGACGCTGCCGCGTGACCTCACGGCGCTCGAGATCGACGAGACGCGGGTGCGCGGGCTCCGCCGACGCCTGCCGGGCGTGCGGATCGTCCGCGCCGACGCGCTCGGCTATCCGCTCGACGCCGACGTCGTCGTGGGCAACCTGCCGTTCCACCTGACGACGCCCCTGCTGCGTCACCTCCTCGCCGCGCGGCGCTGGACCGACGCCGTGCTCCTCACTCAGTGGGAGGTCGCGCGCAAGCGGGCGGGCGTCGGCGGCGCGACCCTCATGACGGCGCAGGCCGCGCCGTGGTTCGCCTTCGCGCTGCACGGGCGCGTTCCGGCGCGCGGCTTCCGCCCGGTGCCCGGCGTCGACGGCGGCATCCTGACGATCTCGCGCCGGCCGACCCCGCTCGTCCCGACCCGGGAGCGGCGCGGCTACGAGCGCTTCGTGCGCTCCGCCTTCACCGGCCAGGGGCGGGGGATGGCCGAGATCCTGCGCCGCGCGACGGGTGCGGATGGCCGCAGCGCGCGCCGTGCGCTCGCGGCGTGCGGCATCGACGCGGCGCGTCTCCCGCGCGATCTCCAGCCCGAGGACTGGGCGGCGCTGTGGCGGGAGGTGTCGCGGCGGTAGCCGTCAGCTCGCGACGGCGGAGCGGGGGCGACGGCGCTCGGCGGCCTCGATCGCCGACATCGTCGCCTCGAGCTGCTGCTCGGGGGCGCCCATCTCCTGGCGCAGGAAGAGCACGCGCTTGAAGTCCTGGCGGGCGCCCTCGAAGTCACCCGCGTCGAAGCGCGTCTTGCCGCGGTGCTGGAGCGCGAAGGCGGCGATGCCCGCCCACTCCTGGCCCTCGGCCTCCTCGATGCAGGTCGACAGCTCGTACTCGGCGGCCGCGTACGCGCCGCGGAACTGCTGCACCGTCGCGTGCAGCACGCGGGCGCGCAGGAGGTCCTTGCGGGTTCCGGCCATCCGCGCGACGCGGACGGCCTGCTCCGAGATCGAGAGGGCCTCGTCGAGCTCGCCGAGCACCTTCAGCAGCCACACCCGCTCGAGCAGAGCGGGGAGGCTCCGCTGCGGGCCGATCTCCGCGAGGCGCTCGCGGCACTCGGCGGGGTCGACGACCTCACGAAGGGTCTCCGGATCGTATCCGTGGATGTAGCTCAATTCCCACTCCCTTCCGCGCAGTCGCCTGTCCAGTGTGCAACGCGTCCGCGCATCCGCCGGGCAGGCACACCGGGCCGGGTCGGATCGATCGCGGATCGGAAGAAACCCGTCGGCATCAGCGCTCGAAGAGCGACGCGGACGGCTTGGGCGAGGCCGTCGCATCCGCGTCGGTCGCGGGGATGGCGCCGCGCACGAACTCGTCGATCTCGCGGCCCTCGGCGACCTTCGCGGGGTGCGGCCCGGCCGCCATGAGGCGCGGCAGCCACTCGGTCGGGAGGGGTGCGGCCGACGCCGCGACGACGAGGTTGCCGAAGCGCCGGCCCTTGAGCACCTGCACCTCGGCGAGCACGACGACGTGCGGCAGCACATCGCGGATGGTCGCCACCTGCCTCCGCGCGAACGCGAGGCCCGCGCCATCCGCGACGTTGACGAGCAGCACGCCGCGCGGCGCGAGGAGGGCGGCGGCCGCGCGGTAGAACTCGACCGTCGTGAGGTGCGCAGGCGTCTGCGCGCCCGAGTACACGTCGGAGACGAGCAGGTGGACCTGCCCCGTCAGGGCGGAGGGGAGTCGTCCGAGGCCCTCGCGCGCATCGCCGATCCGGATGCGGATGGCCGCGCCGCGGGGGAGCGGGAGCTGCGCGCGGACGAGATCGACGAGCGCCTGCTCGAGCTCGACGACCTGCTGCCGCGATCCCGGCCGCGTCGCGTCGATGTACCGCGGGATCGTGAGGCCGCCGCCGCCGAGGTGCACGGCCGTGAGCGGGCCGGGCGGCAGCTGGTCGATGACCGCGCCCATCCGCCCGACGTACTCGAAGTGCAGGTGCGTCGGATCGTCGAGGTCGACGTGCGACTGCGGGGTGCCGTCGACGATCAGCTCCCAGCCCGAGCCGAACTCGCTCGGCGCGATCCGCGCGATCGACCCGTCCGACAGACGCGCCTGCGGCTCGTCGCGCTCGTCTCTCCGCTGGCGTCCCATGCGTCCATCCTCTCGCGGGGCGATGCGTCTCGTGCCGCAGGGCCTCTCGCGGGGTCAGGGACGATGCGCGTCGGCGAGCCAGCGCAGGTACCGGTGCCACGGATCGCCGTCGGCGAGCGAGGCGATGTGCGCGAGCAGGTCGGGCGCGGCCGTGAACCACTCGCCGCCCTCGCGCAGGTGCGCGAACTGCGCGTGCCGCGCCTGCTCGACCGGCCTCCCGCCCTGCTCGAACGCGAGCAGCTCCTCGTGGCGGATGGCGCGGAGCCGGCGGCGGGGATCGGTCGACGTCCCGATCTTCACGCGCTCGGCGTAGCGGAGGTAGTAGACGACCTCGACGCGCGGCGGGGCGAGGTCCGCGTCGGGAGCGTCGCCGACGATCCATCCGCACCGTGCGCACCGCGGCCATCCGCCGACGCGCTCGCCCTCGCGCCCTCCGCAGAAGGCGCACGGGTCGGCCAGTGTCGTCACCCGCCGAGGCTACGCCGGGGCTCCGACACCCGCGCCGCCACCGGCGCCGCCACTGGCCCCCGAGCCGGCCCGCGGCGCCGCTGGGCGCGCATTTATACCGGACAGTCCGAGCGAGGTCAAGGACTCCGCTTGCCACGGCGCGTCAGAGGGTCTATGCTTGAGATTTGCGCTCTTATGGGTCATCCATGCCTTCATATGGTGGTCGGCTGGCTCCCGTGATCCCCGCAGATAGCGGCGTGCGAATCACAGGATAGACCCGAAGCGCACCTCACCTGTCGACAAGGAATCTAGCGGCCCCGCACGCGGGGCTCATGGAGGTTTTCCCCTTGGCTGCTGCGCGCAACGCATCCACCACCACCCCGAAGAACGGACGCGGAGCATCCCGCCTCTCGTTCGCCAAGATCTCCGACACGCTCACGGTCCCCGACCTGCTGGCGCTGCAGACCGAGTCGTTCGACTGGCTCGTCGGCAACGAGGCCTGGAAGGCCCGCGTCGCCGAGGCGAAGGCCGCCGGACGCACCGACGTGCCCGAGCGGAGCGGTCTCGACGAGATCTTCGAGGAGATCTCGCCCATCGAGGACCTGAGCGAGACGATGCAGCTCTCGTTCACCAACCCCTACCTCGAGCCCGAGAAGTACACGATCGAGGAGTGCAAGGACCGCGGCAAGACCTACGCGGCCCCGCTCTACGTCGAGGCCGAGTTCATGAACCACCAGACCGGTGAGATCAAGACTCAGACGGTCTTCATGGGCGACTTCCCGCTGCAGACCGACAAGGGCACGTTCATCATCAACGGCACCGAGCGTGTCGTGGTGTCGCAGCTCGTCCGCTCGCCCGGCGTCTACTTCGACAAGACCCCCGACAAGACGTCCGACAAGGACATCGTGTCGGCGCGCGTCATCCCCAGCCGCGGCGCATGGCTCGAGTTCGAGATCGACAAGCGCGACCAGGTCGGCGTCCGCATCGACCGCAAGCGCAAGCAGTCGGTCACGGTGTTCCTCAAGGCCCTCGGCCTCTCGAGCGACGACATCCTCGCCGAGTTCGCCGGCATCTCCTCGATCGAGGAGACCCTCGCGAAGGACACGATCCTCACGCAGGAGGAGGCGCTCCGCGACATCTACCGCAAGCTGCGTCCGGGCGAGCAGGTCGCCGCCGAGGCCGCGCGCTCGCTGCTCGACAACTTCTACTTCAACCCGAAGCGCTACGACCTCGCCAAGGTCGGCCGCTACAAGCTGAACCAGAAGCTCGGCCTCGACAAGCCGCTCACCGACTCGGTGCTCACGGTTGAGGACATCGTCGCGACGATCAAGTACCTCGTCCGCCTGCACCGCGGCGACGAGACCTTCGAGGGCGTCCGCAAGGGCGGCGAGGTCGTCGACCTCCGCATCGAGGTCGACGACATCGACAACTTCGGCAACCGTCGCATCCGCGCGGTGGGCGAGCTCATCCAGAACCAGGTCCGCACCGGTCTGTCGCGCATGGAGCGCGTGGTCCGCGAGCGCATGACCACGCAGGACATCGAGGCGATCACGCCGCAGACCCTGATCAACGTGCGCCCCGTCGTCGCCGCGATCAAGGAGTTCTTCGGAACGTCGCAGCTGTCGCAGTTCATGGACCAGAACAACCCGCTCGCGGGTCTGACCCACAAGCGCCGCCTGTCGGCGCTGGGCCCCGGCGGTCTCTCGCGCGACCGCGCGGGCGTCGAGGTCCGTGACGTCCACCCGTCGCACTACGGCCGCATGTGCCCGATCGAGACGCCGGAAGGCCCGAACATCGGCCTCATCGGCTCGCTCGCGTCGTTCGCGCGCATCAACGCGTTCGGCTTCATCGAGACGCCGTACCGCCGCGTCGTCGACGGCCGCGTGACGAACGAGATCGACTACCTCACCGCCGCCGAGGAGACGCGCTTCAACGTCGCCCAGGCCAACGCGGTCCTCAACGAGGACGGCACGTTCGCCGACGAGCGCGTGCTCGCGCGTCAGCGCGGCAACGAGGTCGACCTCGTGCCCGCCGACGAGGTGTCGTACATGGACGTCTCGCCGCGCCAGATGGTGTCGGTCGGAACCTCGCTCATCCCGTTCCTCGAGCACGACGACGCGAACCGCGCGCTCATGGGCGCCAACATGCAGCGTCAGGCCGTTCCGCTCCTCGTCGCCGAGTCGCCGCTGGTCGGCACCGGCATGGAGGGCTACGCGGCCATCGACGCGGGCGACTCGATCATCGCCGACAAGGCGGGCGTCGTCACCGACGTCACGAGCGACTACGTCTCGGTCCAGCTCGACGAGGGCGGCCGCCGCGACTACTTCCTGCGCAAGTTCGACCGCTCGAACCAGGGCAACTGCTACAACCAGCGTGCGATCGTGACCGCGGGCGAGCGCGTCGAGGTCGGCGAGGTCATCGCGGATGGCCCGGCGACGGAGAACGGCGAGCTCGCGCTCGGCAAGAACCTGCTCGTCGGGTTCATGTCGTGGGAGGGCCACAACTTCGAGGACGCGATCATCCTCAGCCAGAACCTCGTGAAGGACGACACCCTCACCTCGATCCACATCGAGGAGTACGAGGTCGACGCCCGTGACACGAAGCTCGGCAAGGAGGAGATCACCCGCGACCTCCCCAACGTGAGCCCCGAGCTCCTGAAGGACCTCGACGAGCGCGGCATCATCCGCATCGGCGCCGAGGTCCGCCCCGGTGACATCCTCGTCGGCAAGGTCACGCCCAAGGGCGAGACCGAGCTCTCGGCCGAGGAGCGCCTGCTCCGCGCGATCTTCAACGAGAAGAGCCGCGAGGTCCGCGACACGTCGCTCAAGGTGCCGCACGGCGAGCAGGGCACGATCATCGCGGTCAAGGAGTTCAACGCCGAGGAGGGCGACGACGAGCTCGGCTCGGGCGTCAATCGCCGCGTCGTGGTCTACATCGCCCAGAAGCGCAAGATCACCGAGGGCGACAAGCTCGCCGGCCGTCACGGCAACAAGGGCGTCATCGCGAAGATCCTCCCCGTCGAGGACATGCCGTTCCTCGCGGACGGAACGCCGCTCGACGTCGTGCTGAACCCGATGGGCATCCCCGGTCGAATGAACTTCGGCCAGGTCCTCGAGACGCACCTCGGCTGGATCGCCAAGCAGGGCTGGAAGATCGAGGGCGAGCCCGAGTGGGCCGTGCACATCCCCGAGGACGCCCGCGAGGTCGCCCCCGGCACGAAGGTCGCGACCCCCGTGTTCGACGGCGCCTACGAGTCCGAGATCGCGGGTCTGCTCGACTCGACGCTCCCGACGCGCGACGGCGACCGCCTCATCGACCGCTCGGGCAAGGCGCAGCTCTTCGACGGCCGCACCGGCGAGCCCTACCCGGCTCCGATCTCGGTCGGCTACATGTACATCCTGAAGCTGCACCACCTCGTCGACGACAAGATCCACGCGCGCTCGACGGGCCCGTACTCGATGATCACCCAGCAGCCGCTCGGTGGTAAGGCGCAGTTCGGCGGTCAGCGCTTCGGCGAGATGGAGGTGTGGGCCCTCGAGGCCTACGGCGCCGCGTACGCGCTGCAGGAGCTCCTCACGGTCAAGTCCGACGACATCCTCGGCCGCGTCAAGGTGTACGAGGCCATCGTCAAGGGCGAGAACATCCCCGAGCCCGGCATCCCCGAGTCCTTCAAGGTGCTCATGAAGGAGATGCAGTCGCTCTGCCTGAACGTCGAGGTCCTCTCGTCCGACGGCACGGCGGTCAACCTCCGCGACACCGACGACGAGGCCTTCCGCGCTGCGGAGGAGCTCGGCATCAACATCTCCAGCCGATTCGAGTCCGCCTCGATCGACGAGATCTGATCCGGCCAGCCGATTTAGAGATTTCCGAATACAGGAGAACTAGTGCTCGACGCAACAACTTTCGATGAGCTTCGCATCGGCCTGGCCACCGCCGACGACATCCGTCGCTGGTCCTTCGGCGAGGTCAAGAAGCCCGAGACCATCAACTACCGCACGCTGAAGCCGGAGAAGGACGGCCTCTTCGGCGAGCAGATCTTCGGTCCCAGCCGCGACTGGGAGTGCGCCTGCGGCAAGTACAAGCGCGTCCGCTTCAAGGGCATCGTCTGCGAGCGCTGCGGCGTGGAGGTCACCAAGAGCTCCGTCCGCCGTGAGCGCATGGGCCACATCGAGCTCGCCGCGCCCGTGACGCACATCTGGTACTTCAAGGGCGTCCCGTCGCGCCTCGGGTACCTGCTCGACATGGCGCCGAAGGACCTCGAGAAGGTCATCTACTTCGCCGCCTACATGGTCATCTCGGTCGACGAGGAGGCGCGTCACCGCGACATGCCGACTCACGAGAACAACCTGCGTCTCGAGATCAAGAACCTGAACGACCGTCGTGACTCGCGCATCGCGGCTCGCCTCCAGAAGCTGGAGGAGGAGCTCGCGGCTCTCGAGGCCGAGGACGCCAAGGCAGACCAGAAGAAGAAGGTCCGCGACGCCGCCGAGAAGGAGATGGCGACCATCCGCAAGCGCGCGGACGAGTCCATCGCCAAGCTCGAGCGGATGTGGGAGGAGTTCCGCTCCCTCAAGGTCGGCGAGCTCAAGGCGGAGGACGACGTCTTCCAGGAGCTCCAGGACCGCTTCGGCCAGTACTTCGAGGCGCACATGGGCGCCGAGGCGATCCAGCGTCGCCTCGCGGAGTTCGACCTGGAGGCCGAGGCCGAGTCGCTGCGCAACCAGATCGCCGAGGGCAAGGGCCAGCGCAAGATCCGTGCGATCAAGCGCCTCAAGGTCGTCAACTCGTTCATTTCGACCGGCATGACGCCGGCCGCGATGGTGCTCGACGTCGTCCCGGTCATCCCGCCGGAGCTGCGCCCGATGGTCCAGCTCGACGGCGGCCGCTTCGCCACGAGCGACCTGAACGACCTCTACCGTCGTGTGATCAACCGCAACAACCGTCTGCGCCGCCTTCTCGACCTCGGGGCTCCCGAGATCATCGTGAACAACGAGAAGCGCATGCTGCAGGAGGCCGTCGACGCGCTGTTCGACAACGGCCGCCGCGGTCGCCCCGTCACCGGCACCGGCAACCGCGCCCTGAAGTCCCTGAGCGACATGCTCAAGGGCAAGCAGGGTCGCTTCCGCCAGAACCTGCTCGGAAAGCGCGTCGACTACTCGGGCCGTTCGGTCATCGTCGTCGGCCCGCAGCTCAAGCTGCACCAGTGCGGTCTGCCCAAGCAGATGGCGCTCGAGCTGTTCAAGCCGTTCGTGATCAAGCGCCTGATCGACCTCGGTCACTCGCAGAACATCAAGGCCGCCAAGCGCGCGGTCGAGCGCACGCGTCCCGAGGTGTGGGATGTGCTCGAGGAGATCATCCGCGAGCGCCCGGTTCTCCTGAACCGCGCCCCCACGCTGCACCGTCTGGGCATCCAGGCGTTCGAGCCGCAGCTCGTCGAGGGCAAGGCCATCCAGCTGCACCCGCTCGTTTGCGCGGCGTTCAACGCCGACTTCGACGGCGACCAGATGGCCGTGCACCTTCCGCTGTCGGTCGAGGCCCAGGCCGAGGCGCGCATCCTCATGCTCGCGTCGAACAACATCCTGAAGCCGTCGGACGGCCGTCCGGTGACCCTGCCCTCGCAGGACATGATCATCGGCCTGCACCACCTGACCACGCTCAAGGACGGCGCGACCGGCGAGGGCCGCGTGTTCGGCTCGGTGTGGGAGGCGCAGCTCGCCAAGGAGGAGGGCACGCTCGACCTCCAGGCGAAGGTCCGCATCCGCATCCCGGGTCTCGAGTTCCTCGAGGGCCAGGCTCCGGAGGGCTACGACAAGCACGGCCTCGTGGACACCTCGCTCGGCCAGGCGATCTTCAACGACCAGCTGCCGAAGGGCTACCCCTTCGTGCGCGAGCAGGCCGACAAGGGCAAGCTCTCGCAGATCGTGAACAAGCTGGCCGAGGAGTACCCGAAGGTCGTCGTGGCGGAGACGCTCGACAAGATCAAGGACGCGGGCTTCTACTGGGCCACGCGCTCGGGTGTCACGGTCGCGCTCAGCGACGTGCTCACGCCGCCGAACAAGGCCGAGATCGTCGCGCGCTACGAGCAGCAGGCCGCGAAGGTCACCGCTCAGTACGAGAAGGGCCTCACGACCGACGAGGAGCGCCGCACCGAGCTGGTCCGCATCTGGACCGAGGCGACGGACGAGATCCAGAAGGAGATGCGCGCCAACTTCCCGGCCGACAACACCATCAACCGCATGGTGTCGTCGGGTGCCCGTGGTAACTGGCTGCAGATCCGGAACATCGCGGGTATCCGCGGTCTGGTGAACAACCCGAAGGGCGAGATCATCCCCCGCCCGATCATCTCGTCGTACCGCGAGGGCCTGTCGGTGGCGGAGTACTTCATCGCCACGCACGGTGCCCGCAAGGGTCTCGCCGACACCGCTCTCCGTACGGCCGACTCGGGCTACCTCACGCGTCGTCTCGTCGACGTCTCGCAGGATGTCATCATCCGCGAGGAGGACTGCGGCACGTCGAAGGGCCTCGAGTACCCGATCGCCGCGGCCGACGCGTCGGGCGTGCTCGTGCGCGACGCGAACGTCGAGAACTCGGTGTTCGCCCGCAGCCTCGCGGTCGACGTGGTCGGGGAGGACGGCACTGTCCTCGCGCAGGCCGGCCAGGACGTCGGCGACGTGCTGATCGACCAGCTCGTGGAGTCGGGCGTCACCTCGATCAAGGTGCGCTCGGTGCTCACGTGCGACTCGGCGGTCGGCGTGTGCGCCCGCTGCTACGGCCGCTCGCTCGCGACCGGCAACCTGGTCGACATCGGCGAGGCCGTCGGCATCATCGCGGCCCAGTCGATCGGCGAGCCCGGCACGCAGCTCACGATGCGCACGTTCCACACCGGTGGATCGGCGTCGGCAGACGACATCACGCAGGGTCTTCCCCGCGTGCAGGAGCTGTTCGAGGCCCGCACCCCGAAGGGCGCTTCGCCCATCGCGGAGGCGGATGGCCGCATCACGATCGAGGAGACCGAGAAGCAGAAGAAGGTCATCCTCACGCCCGACAACGGCGACGAGCCGCACGTCTACCCGGTGCTGAAGCGCGCGACGCTTCTCGTCGAGGACGGCCAGCACGTCAAGGTCGGCGACCCGCTTCAGGTCGGCACGCTCGACCCGAAGGAGATCATGCGCGTGCAGGGCGCCCGCGAGGTGCAGAAGTACCTCGTCGGCGGCGTGCAGGGCGTGTACCGCTCGCAGGGTGTGCCGATCCACGACAAGCACATCGAGGTCATCGTGCGCCAGATGCTGCGGAAGGTCACCGTGGTCGACCACGGCGAGACCGACCTGCTGCCGGGCGAGATGGTCGACATGCGCCGCTACCAGGACATCAACCGCGCGGCGATCGCCGAGGGCAAGCGCCCCGCGTCGGGTCGTCCCGAGCTGATGGGTATCACGAAGGCGTCGCTCGCGACGGAGTCGTGGCTGTCGGCCGCGTCGTTCCAGGAGACGACGCGCGTGCTCACCGAGGCCGCCATGCAGGGCAAGCGCGACCCGCTGATCGGTCTCAAGGAGAACGTCATCATCGGAAAGCTCATCCCCGCGGGGACGGGCCTGTCGAAGTACCGCGATGTCGTGGTCGAGGCGACGGAGGAGGCGAAGAGCGAGCGGTACCCCAACCGCATCTTCGCGTCGGACGGCGCCTACGCCGAGGGCGACTACTCGTTCGTCGACTTCGACGCGTTCTCGACCGACGACTTCACGCCCGGGACGTACAACTGATCCGGCTGTGAAGCATTGAGGAGGCCCCGGGGTTCGCCCCGGGGCCTCCTTCGTCGTCCGGGGCCGGATGGCCCTCGCGGCAGACGCGTGTCGCGCGCGGGCGCCGGGTGCGGGCTCTACCCTGGTGCCATGGCGATCGGGGGACGCAATCTCGCAGCCACGTGGATCGCGGGGCTGCTCATCGTGGGGATCATCGGCGCGATCCTGTGGGTCGCGTTCCCGTCGCTGCACATCGTCGGCGACTGGGTCGTCGCGGCGGTCGACTTCTTCTTCGACTGGCTCCGCTCGATCACGCCGACACGCCCGTAGAGCCCGACATTCCGCGGCGAGGCTCCGGCGACACGCCGCGCCGCGTAGGTATTCTCGCGGGCAGGGGAGAGTCCCCGTCGTGAGGAGTGCTTCTGATGAGCGACGCCCAGGGTTCGAACGGCGGACCGCGCAACGGCGATCCCATCGAGGAGTCGGCACCCGCCGACGCGCCCGAGACCGCTGTGCCCGAGAACGACGACGCCCGCGCCGCCGACGCGTGGTCGCCCGCGGATGGCCAGGGCGCGGAGAACGCTGAGGTGGCGAACTCGGACGAGCGCGTCGCGGGCACCTTCACGGAGTCCGCGGAGCCCGCCCCCGCGGCGCCCGCGTCGAGCGAGGCCCCCGCGGCACCCGCGTCGAGCGAGGCTCCGGCGGACGACTCCGAGGCAGGGCCCGCCGACGCGGCCATCCCGGCGGCATCCTCGGACGAGCCCCACATGCCGGCCGCTCCCGAGGACGACGCCACGGCCGCCGATGCGCCCGTCGCGGACGCTCCCGCCGATGCACCCGCGTCCACGCACATCCCGCCGGTCGACAACGACCACGACGGCGAGCCCGACTACGCGGCCCTGGCCGCCGAGCTCGAGGAGTTCGAGCGCCGCAACGCGGACGCGAGCGACTCCTTCTCCGCGCCGGGCGCCGCAGGGCCCACGGCCGCGGGCGTCGTAGCAGCGGGTGCCGCCGACGCGCAGGACAAGCGGAACGACCCGTGGTTCGAGCCGGCCAAGACCGAGACGTTCTCGGCCTCGGAGCCGGCGGTCACGGCATCCGAGCCCGTGGTCGAGCCGCAGACGACGGCTGCCCCGGTCGCACCCCAGCCGATCTTCGTGCAGGCGCCCGAGCCGCCGAAGGTCCGCGGCAACCGTGGCGCGGCCGGCCTCATCGGCCTCGTCGCCGCGATCGTCTTCGCCATCCTCTACTTCGCCGCGACCCTCGGCTGGCGCCTGCTCGCCGGCGAGGCCGAGCTCTCGACCATCGCCGAGCCCGCCGTCGCGCTTCTCACGAGCTTCGAGTTCTGGGTTCCCGTGGTCGTGTTCTGGCTCGGCTTCTGGCTGCTCGGGGCCCTCGTGAACCGCGCCCGCTGGGGCAAGTGGGTCATCTTCGGCCTCCTCGTGGGCGTGATCTCCTACGGCGGGCACCTCCTCGGCCAGCTGTTCCAGGCGCCGTTCTGGATGCTCACGCCGTCGCAGGGGTCGGAGCTCGTCGCCGAGAGCCTGCTGTCGCCGGTCGCGATCGTCGCGTTCATCCTCGGCCGCGAGATCACGATCTGGTTCGGAGCCTGGGCCGCCCGCCGCGGCGCCAAGGTCACGGCGCAGAACGCCGAGGCTCAGGCCGAGTACGAGCGCACGCTCGAGGCAGGTCCGCAGCTCTCGCAGTGACCGCACCTCTTCGCGAAGGCGAGGGGCTTCCCGCAGGGACGCTCCTCGCCTTCGCTGTCGCTGCCGACGGCGCGCTCGTCGTCTGCGGGCTGGGCTTCGGCAGCCTCCTCACGGGCAGCGATGTCATCGAGACTCCGGGCATCGGGATCGTCCCGGCCGCTCTCGCGGTCGTCGTGAGCATCGCGGTGTTCGGCCTCGCGCTGTGGCCCGCGCTGCGCATCCCTCATCCGAGCTTCGTCCGCGTGATCGGGGTGCTGTTCGCGTCCGCCGCGGCCTACGGCGCGGCGCTCTGGCTGCTCGCGCTCGCGTTCGGCGCGGGCATCGCGTCGGCGACGGCCGCGGTCGCCGACGTGACGATCGGATGGCCGGTGCCGGTCATCGCGGGCGCCGCGGCGGTCGCGGCCTGGGGTGCGATCGCCGTGCGGCGCACGCGCGCGCGGCGCCCCCTCTGGCCGTGGGAGCGCCACGATGACGACGAGTAGCCGAGAGTCCGCACCGCGAGAGCCCGGGCGTCATACCCTGTGATCATGGAGCGCGCGCTCGACTCGCAGGTAGCGCAGGCGGTGGATGCCTGGCTCCGCTGGCTGCCGCGCTGGCAGCCGGCGACGCACCGCGGTCGATCCGCGCCCTGCCGCCGCTGCTTCGGCTCGCCCGTGCTCTCGGCCGCGGGGGTCGGATCGGATGTCCCGCACGGCGTCCAGCACGGCCTGTCGACCCGCATGAAGAAGATCGTCGACCTCGCGGTCGCCGAGTACACCGCCCGGAACCTGCCGCTTCTCCAGCTCGAGCTCGACCAGCAGGCGGCGCGGAATCAGGCGCGCTCGTATCGTCCGGGGGAGGACCTCGCGCCCGAGTACGAGGGGCTGCCGCTCGACCCGGATCCGGTGCCGGGCGCGCCGTTCCTCTTCACGATCGAGGGGCTCGCGAGCGAGGCCGACGCCGAGGTGCCGAGCCTGCCGCCGCTCTCCGACGAGGCCAAGGAGGCTCTCCGCCGCGAGGTCGGTCTGGCTGACGAGTATGCGAACCTCGTCGGGCGGGAGATCTGCTCGCTGCTCCTGGGGCACCGACTGCGGATCCAGGCCGCGATCGTGGAGTTCGTCGAGCCTCAGGTCGAGGCCATGCTGGCCGAGCTGACGCGCTCGCTCGACACGCCGTTCGGTCCCGACGACTTCCTCTCCGGGCCGGGCAAGACCCCCTGAAACGCGACATCCCTGCCTCCGAGGAGACGGGGATGTGTCCATTTCGGTGGGCAGTTGTGCCCATCGAAATCGTCGAATCAGCTCTCGCGCGCGAGCGATCCGAGGGGCTCGCCGGTCTTGTCGAAGACCTCGAGAGTGGTCTCTCCGACCGTGATCGTCTTGACCTTCGAGAGCCATGTGTCGACCCCGGGGCAGCCCTTCAGCGTGCTCGCTGCGAACGTCACGGTGACGGTGTCGCCGTCCTGCTCGTAGCGGCCGCCGATGCCGTTGCACCCGTCGTTTCCCTGGAATTTCCCGTCCTCCGAGAAGGTCAGGTACGGCTCGTTCTCCTCGCTGCTCTGCCAGGTTCCGACAACCGAGTTCACGTCTTCCACCCCTTCTCCGCTGGTCGCGTTCGACGCGCAGCCGGCGAGCGCGAATCCCGCGAGCATCATCGCCGCTGCGGCCGTGATCCGCTTCCTGACCATGTCGTCCCCCGTTCATGTCGGCGAATGTGGACTTGCGTTTCATAGTAGGTGTGCGGATACTCTGGGTTCGCTGTGTCTCTCCCGAGAGACCCAAGCTTCCGGGGGCTGTGGGCCGAACCAGGCCTGGACCCCTGTTCCGAGAAGTTCGCACAAACGAGATCTGGGGGACTGGGTTTGAAGTCTTCAATTACGCGCGTCGCGCGTCTGGGAGCGCTGGGCGTCGCATCGGCGCTGGCGTTCGGCGGTGTCGCCGCGACGTCGGCGACCGCTGCCGAGGGCGCGGTCGCGCCGACCGAGGGAGAGGCCTTCGAGGCGCTCGCGCTCGACCTGTTCAAGGACGAGGCCGTCACGGGCGTCCTCCACGACGGCGCGGGCAATGTCGTCGTGCAGCGCCTCGAGGAGACCGCGGGCTCCGCTTCGGCCAAGATCGACGCGTCCGCCGCGGCTGCGGAGATCGCCGGCGCGTACGAGAACGTGAAGATCGTCCCGGTCACCGAGGACGAGCTCGCCAAGCCGACCGCTGCGACCGACGTCGTCGGCGGCTACGGCATCGGCCTGTTCGACAACTCCGGCAGCGGCGGCGTCTGCTCGGTCGGCTTCCCCGCGTGGACGCCCGACGGCAAGCCCGCCGTGCTCACCGCCGGCCACTGCACGGGCGATGGCGCCTACAACAACGTGTACCTCACCGACCCCAAGGGCGACACGGCCGGCGGCGGCGCGGAGGACCTCTCGACGGTCACGCCGACGCACGAGGTGGGCCAGGTCGGCTTCAGCCAGTTCGGCGGCTCGGGCAACACCGCCGGTGAGCCCGGCAACGCGACCGACATCGCCGCGATCGACGTCACGAACGCCGACCTCGACCTCATCGCCGCGATGACCGACTGGAAGAACACGAACGACCTGTCCGCGTCGCTCGCGTCGAACATCACGGGCGTCGGCACGGCCGAGGTGGGCGAGACGGTTCAGCGCTCGGGCCGCACGACGGGCTACTCGTCGGGCGTCGTCGACACCGACCAGATCAACCCCTACGTCGACTACGAGGGCTACATCGAGGTCGACGGCCGCCTGGTCAAGGGCTTCTCGGCCGCGACCGAGGTCATCCCCGGCGACTCGGGTGGCACCATCCTCCAGGGCAGCACCGCCGTGGGCGTCGTGACGGCCACGTTCGAGTTCAACGGCGAGCCGCACATGTGGGGCGCCGACCTCAAGACGGGCCTCGAGGCCGCGGCCGGCTACACGGTCAAGCTCGACCTGCCCGAGGCGAAGGTCACCTCGGTCAAGGACGGCGCGAACGTCTCGTGGAACGCCGAGCTCTCGGGCACGGCCGGCGCGAACGCCGAGGTCGAGTACGCGTTCGTGAAGCAGGGCGCGAAGGCGTCCTGGGAGAACAGCGCGAAGACGAAGGCCGACGGCGAGGGCAAGTGGACGCTCACCGGCCCCGCGACCCCCGGCGACTACACGATCTACGCCCGCTCGACGAGCGGCTTCAACACGTCCGACGTCACGTCGATCGACGTGCAGGTCTTCCCGACCGCTCCCGGCATCACCTCGCCCGAGAACGGCAAGACCTACACCGACCCGGTGACGAAGATCACGGGCAACGCGGCGCCGAACACCGAGGTCACGCTCTCGGGTGACGTCAACGCCAAGGTCACGTCGGACGCCGACGGCAACTGGTCGCACAGCGTCGACCTCGCCGACCGCCGCGAGTACACCGTCAGCGCGCAGCAGACGATCAACGGCAAGACCTCGGACCGCACCACGGTGACCTTCACGGTCGGCGCGGCTGCTCCCGCGGCGCCGGAGTTCATCAACCCGGTCGACGGCGGCTCGTACGTCGAGGGCCAGGTCCCGACGACGATCACGGGCACCGGCACGAACGGCGCCACGGTCGAGCTCCGCGTGGGCGACAAGGTCGTCGGCACGGGCACGGTCGACGCCAACGTGTGGTCGATCAAGATCGAGCAGCTGCCGGTCGGCGAGCACAAGCTCGCCGCTCGCCAGATCGTCGACGGCGTGGCCAGCACCGACGCCGTGATCACCATCACGGTGACGGCCGCTCCGCAGGAGCCGCAGCAGCCTGAGCAGCCGCAGGGCGAGGAGAGCCCGACCCCGGCTCCCCAGGACCCGCAGCAGCCCCAGAAGCCCGAGCAGGAGAAGGACGGCAAGCTCGCTCCCACGGGCGCGGAGTTCAACGCCACGGCTCCGATCGCCATGGGCCTCGGCCTCGCGGTCGTCGCCGGCGGTGTCCTCCTCATCGCGCGTCGGCGTCAGCTGAACTCGGAGCGCTGAGCACGAGTTAGCGCATAGCGCAGAAGGGGCGTCCCGGACGGGGCGCCCCTTCTTCGTGCGTGCGGATCGCCGTTTGACCGCGTGTCGCGCGACCCGTATCATGGGACGGGTGTGCGTACACGCGTCTGCGTGCGTGCCCACGATCGGGATGGGCCTGCGAACAGGTCACCCCCACGGCATATCCACCAGAAGTCTCTCGCTCTTTCGGCGTGGGGGTGGGTTTTCGTGAAACATCACGCGCTGTCACCGTGCAGCAACGAACAAGGAGAAACGTGCCAACTATTCAGCAGTTGGTTCGCAAGGGCCGTACGCCGAAGGTCTCGAAGACCAAGGCTCCGGCGCTGAAGGCGAACCCGCAGCAGGCGGGTGTCTGCACCCGCGTCTACACGACCACGCCCAAGAAGCCGAACTCGGCGATGCGCAAGGTCGCCCGTGTGAAGCTGCGCAACGGCACCGAGGTCACCGCCTACATCCCCGGTGAGGGTCACAACCTTCAGGAGCACTCGCTCGTGCTCGTCCGCGGTGGTCGTGTGAAGGACCTCCCCGGTGTGCGCTACAAGATCGTCCGCGGTGCGCTCGACACCCAGGCCGTCAAGAACCGTAAGCAGGCGCGCAGCCGCTACGGCGCGAAGAAGGGTTGAGTTAGATGCCTCGTAAGGGTCCGGCCCCCAAGCGCCCCGTCGTCAACGACCCGGTCTACGGCGCCCCGATCGTCACGCAGCTGGTCAACAAGATCCTCGTCGACGGCAAGAAGTCCATCGCCGAGCACATCGTCTACACCGCTCTCGAGGGTGTGGCCGCGAAGAACGGCCAGGACGCTGTCGCCACGCTGAAGAAGGCGCTCGACAACGTGCGCCCGACGCTCGAGGTCCGCAGCCGTCGCGTCGGCGGCTCGACGTACCAGGTTCCGGTCGAGGTCAAGCCTCACCGTGCCAACACGCTCGCTCTGCGCTGGCTCGTGAGCTACGCGAAGGGTCGCCGCGAGAAGACGATGACCGAGCGTCTCATGAACGAGATCCTCGACGCGTCGAACGGCCTCGGTGCCGCGGTCAAGCGCCGTGAGGACACCCACAAGATGGCCGAGTCGAACCGCGCCTTCGCGCACTACCGCTGGTAGGAAGCGCCCCGAGCCGGTCCCGGATCGCTCCCCGGGGCATCCGGGGCCGGCTTCCTGCTTCATTCCCTCTCCACACGTAAGGAAGAACGCAAGTGGCACAAGACGTGCTCACCGACCTCAAGAAGGTCCGCAACATCGGCATCATGGCGCACATCGATGCCGGTAAGACCACGACGACCGAGCGCATCCTGTTCTACACGGGCGTCAACCACAAGATCGGCGAGACCCACGACGGTGGCGCGACCACCGACTGGATGGAGCAGGAGCAGGAGCGTGGTATCACCATCACCTCCGCCGCTGTGACGTGCTTCTGGGACAAGAACCAGATCAACATCATCGACACCCCCGGTCACGTCGACTTCACCGTCGAGGTGGAGCGCTCGCTCCGCGTCCTCGACGGCGCGGTCGCCGTGTTCGACGGCAAGGAGGGCGTCGAGCCCCAGTCCGAGACGGTGTGGCGTCAGGCCGACAAGTACAACGTCCCCCGCATCTGCTTCGTCAACAAGATGGACAAGCTGGGCGCGGACTTCTACTTCACGGTCGACACGATCATCAACCGCCTGAAGGCGAAGCCGCTCGTGCTGCAGCTTCCCATCGGTGCCGAGAACGACTTCGTCGGCGTCGTCGACCTCGTCAACATGCGCGCTCTCACGTGGCCCGGCGACGCCAAGGGTGACGTGACCATGGGCGCCAAGTACGAGATCGGCGAGATCCCCGCCGACCTCGCCGACAAGGCTGCCGAGTACCGCGAGAAGCTCCTCGAGACCGTCGCCGAGAGCGACGACGTGCTGCTCGAGAAGTACTTCGGCGGCGAGGAGCTCACGGTCGACGAGATCAAGGGCGCCATCCGCAAGATGACGATCGCCAGCGAGGTCTACCCGGTCCTCTGTGGCTCGGCGTTCAAGAACCGCGGCGTGCAGCCCATGCTCGACGCGGTCGTGGACTACCTCCCCTCGCCCCTCGACGTGCCGGCCATCGAGGCCCACGACCCGAAGGACGAAGAGAAGATCATCGAGCGTCACGCCGACCGTGACGAGCCCTTCGCGGCTCTCGCGTTCAAGGTCGTCTCGCACCCGTTCTTCGGCCGTCTGACCTACATCCGCGTCTACTCGGGTCACCTCGAGTCGGGTGCGCAGGTCGTCAACTCGACCAAGGGCAAGAAGGAGCGCATCGGGAAGATCTTCCAGATGCACGCCAACAAGGAGAACCCGGTCGAGTCGGTCACCGCGGGCCACATCTACGCGGTCATCGGCCTCAAGGACACGACCACGGGCGACACGCTCAGCGACCCGAACAACCAGGTCGTCCTCGAGTCGATGACGTTCCCGGAGCCGGTCATCGAGGTCGCGATAGAGCCCAAGACGAAGGCCGACCAGGAGAAGCTGGGCCTCGCGATCCAGAAGCTCGCGGAAGAGGACCCGACGTTCCGCGTCGAGAACAACGCCGAGACCGGTCAGACCGTCGTCAAGGGCATGGGCGAGCTGCACCTCGACATCCTCGTGGACCGCATGAAGCGCGAGTTCAAGGTCGAGGCCAACGTCGGCAAGCCGCAGGTGGCGTACCGCGAGACGATCCGCAAGGTCGTCGAGCGTCACGACTACACGCACAAGAAGCAGACCGGTGGCTCGGGTCAGTTCGCGAAGATCCAGTTCAAGCTGGAGCCGCTCGAGGTGACCGCCGACAAGACCTACGAGTTCGTCAACGAGGTCACCGGTGGCCGCATCCCGCGCGAGTACATCGAGCCGACGAACCAGGGCTTCCAGGACGCGATGAACACCGGCGTGCTCGCCGGCTACCCGATGGTCGGCGTCAAGGCGACCCTCGTGGACGGCGCGTCGCACGACGTCGACTCCTCGGAGATGGCGTTCAAGATCGCCGGTTCGATGGGCTTCAAGGAGGCCGTCCGCAAGGCGAACCCGGTCATCCTCGAGCCGCTCATGGCCGTCGAGGTCCGTACGCCCGAGGAGTACATGGGCGACGTCATCGGCGACCTGAACTCGCGTCGTGGTCAGGTCCAGTCGATGGAGGACGCTCAGGGTGTGAAGGTCGTCAAGGCCCTCGTCCCGCTCTCGAGCATGTTCGGCTACATCGGCGACCTGCGTTCGAAGACGTCGGGCCGTGCTGTCTACTCGATGGAGTTCGACAGCTACGCCGAGGTCCCGAAGGCTGTCGCCGACGAGATCATCCAGAAGGGCAAGGGCGAGTAATTCGCCCGAGCCTCATGGCTCGCCGGGGCCGGCTGTGTGGCCGGCCCCGGCACCTCAAAACTTCATAACGAGTCTCTACTAGACTGTGAAACATCCCCGTAGAGGCCCGGTCGCAATCCGGCGACCGTGATCTCTGCACGACCGTCCTGAGGAGGACCCAGTGGCTAAGGCCAAGTTCGAGCGCACCAAGCCGCACGTGAACATCGGAACGATCGGTCACGTCGACCACGGCAAGACGACGCTCACCGCGGCGATCTCGAAGGTGCTCGCTGACAAGTTCCCGTCGGCGACCAACGTGCAGCGCGACTTCTCGTCGATCGACTCCGCTCCTGAGGAGCGCCAGCGCGGCATCACGATCAACATCTCGCACGTCGAGTACGAGACGCCGAAGCGTCACTACGCTCACGTCGACGCCCCGGGTCACGCCGACTACATCAAGAACATGATCACCGGTGCCGCCCAGATGGACGGCGCGATCCTCGTGGTCGCCGCGACCGACGGTCCCATGGCTCAGACCCGTGAGCACGTTCTGCTCGCCAAGCAGGTCGGCGTTCCCTACCTGCTCGTCGCGCTGAACAAGGCCGACATGGTCGACGACGAGGAGATCCTGGAGCTCGTCGAGCTCGAGGTGCGCGAGCTCCTCTCGTCGCAGGACTTCGACGGCGACAACGCTCCCGTCGTCCGCGTCTCGGGCCTCAAGGCTCTCGAGGGCGACGAGAAGTGGACGCAGTCGATCCTCGACCTCATGGAGGCCGTTGACGAGTCCATCCCGGACCCGGTGCGTGACAAGGACAAGCCGTTCCTCATGCCCATCGAGGACGTCTTCACGATCACCGGTCGTGGCACCGTCGTCACGGGCCGCGCCGAGCGTGGCACGCTCGCCATCAACTCCGAGGTCGAGATCGTCGGCATCCGCCCGACGCAGAAGACCACGGTCACGGGTATCGAGATGTTCCACAAGCAGCTCGACGAGGCGTGGGCCGGCGAGAACTGCGGTCTTCTCCTCCGTGGCCTCAAGCGCGAGGACGTCGAGCGCGGCCAGGTCGTCGTGAAGCCGGGCTCGGTCACCCCTCACACCAACTTCGAGGGCACCGCGTACATCCTCTCGAAGGACGAGGGTGGCCGTCACAACCCCTTCTACACGAACTACCGCCCGCAGTTCTACTTCCGCACCACGGACGTCACCGGCGTCATCACGCTGCCTGAGGGCACCGAGATGGTCATGCCCGGCGACACCACGGACATGACGGTGGAGCTCATCCAGCCCATCGCCATGGAAGAGGGCCTCGGCTTCGCGATCCGTGAGGGTGGCCGCACCGTCGGCGCCGGCACGGTGACCAAGATCATCAAGTAAGTTCTTCCGAACCTGCTTCGTCAGCGGGGTCGCCCTTCGGGGGCGGCCCCGCTTTCGTGTGTCCGGGCTTCTGTCGCGTCCACGTGCGGGCATTGCACGAGCGGATGGCCCTGCCCCGGTCGTTGAGCGAGCGGAGCGAGTCGAAACGTGGTGACCTTTCGAGGGCCGGCTGGGGCGTTTCGTCTCGGTCGCTGGCGCTCCCTCGCTCAACGACCGGCGGTGAGCGGATGGCCCCTTCCGGTCGTCGCACGAGCGGATGGCCCCTGCCGGTCGTTGAGCGAGCGGAGCGAGTCGAAACGTGGTGACCTTTCGGGGTACGGTCGCGCCGTTTCGTCTCGGTCGCTGGCGCTCCCTCGCTCAACGACCGGGGGTGAACGGGTGGCCCCTGCCCGGTCGTTGAGCGAGCGGAGCGAGTCGAAACGCGGTCACCTTTCGAAGCACGGTCGCGCCGTTTCGTCTCGGTCGCTGGCGCTCCCTCGCTCAACGATCGGGGGTGAGCGGATGGCCGCTTCCGGTCGTCTCACGAGCGGATGGCCCTGCCCCGGTCGTTGAGCGAGCGGAGCGAGTCGAAACGTGGTGACCTTTCGAGGGTCGGCCGGGGCGTTTCGTCTCAGTCGCTGGCGCTCCCTCGCTCATCGACCGGGGGTGAGCGGATGGCCCTGCCCCGGTCGTTGAGCGAGCGGAGCGAGTCGAAACGCGGTCACCTTTCGAGGAACGGTCGGGGCGTTTCGTCTCGGTCGCTCGCGCTCCCTCGCTCAACGATCGGCCCTGTGGACAACTTCCACGGCGCCGCACGGCCGGTGGCTACTGTGCCGACATGCCATACGTCTACATCCTGGAGTGCGCCGACGGCACCTACTACGTCGGAAGCACCCGCGACCTCAACAGGCGGTTCGTCGAGCATCAGGAGGGGCTCGGCGCCGCGTACACCCGGCGCCCCGGCCGGCGTCCGGTCACGATGGTGTGGCACAACGAGTTCGAGCGGATGGACGAAGCCTTCCGTTGGGAGAAGCAGATCCAGGGATGGAGCCACGCGAAGCGCAAGCTCCTGATCGAGGAGGGGCTCGGCGCAGTCATCGGCTGGAGCAAGCGGCACCGCGATGCGGCGAAGCGCCGTCCGGATGTCGACACGTGAGCTCGCGAGGAACGGTCGCGTCGTTTCGTCTCGGTCGCTGGCGCTCCCTCGCTCAACGACCGGGGTGAGCGGGTGGCCCCTTCCGGTCGTTGAGCGAGCGGATGGCACCCTTCCGGTCGTTGCACGAGCGGATGGCCACTTCCGGTCGTTGAGCGAGCTGACCCTGCTCCGGTCGTTGAGCGAGCGGAGCGAGTCGAAACGTGGTGACCTTTCGAGGGTCGGCCGGGGCGTTTCGTCTCGGTCGCTGGCGCTCCCTCGCTCAACGACCGGGGTCGCGCCGTTTCGTCTCGGTCGCTGGTGCTCCCTCGCTCAACGACCGCGAAGCTCCCTCGCCCACCGACTCGCAAGAACCGCCGCCGCGGTGTCAAGCCGCTCGCGCCATCCGCCGTCGCCGTCTAGGAAAGACGCATGACCATCCCCACCTGGACTGCACACGGCGGGCTCGAGCTGCCCGTCCTCGGATTCGGCACCTACCGCCTCAAGGGATCGGATGGCGCGGATGGCGTCGCGCGCGCGATCGAGAAGGGCTACCGGCTCATCGACTCGGCCTTCAACTACGAGAACGAGGGCACGGTCGGCGCGGGTGTGCGGCGGGCCGGGATCGACCGCGACGAGGTGATCGTCACGTCGAAGCTCCCAGGCCGGCACCACGCGTACGACGAGGCGCTCGAGACCATCGAGGAGAGCGTGTTCCGGTCGGGCCTCGGCGATATCGACCTCTATCTCATCCACTGGCCCAACCCGAAGACCGATCGGTACGTCGAGGCTTGGGAGGCGCTCATCGAGGCGCGCGAGCGCGGGCTCGTGAAGGCGATCGGGGTGTGCAACTTCCTGCCCGAGCACCTCGAGCGGCTCGAGCGCGAGACCGGCGTGCTGCCCGAGGTGAACCAGATCGAGATGCACCCGTACTTCCCGCAGGAGGAGCTGCTGCGGTTCGACGCGGAGCACGGCATCCTCACCGAGGCGTGGAGCCCGCTCGGGCGCGGCAACGACCTCCTCGAGAACGAGGTCATCGTCGACATCGCGCGCAAGCACGGCGCGACACCCGGCCAGACGGTGCTCGCATGGGCGATCGCGCGGGTGTCGATCCCGATCCCGAAGGCGGCGAGCGACGAGCGGCAGATCGAGAACCTCGGCGCCCTCGAGGTGGAGCTCGACGAGGACGACATCGCGGCGATCACGGCGCTCGGGCGCCCGGATGGCCGACTCGCCGACCAGGACCCCGCCGAGTACGAGGAGTTCTAGGTCGCGCGGCGAGTTCGTGCACGCAGCACGTGCTCGCCCGCCTCGACGTACGACGTGAACAGCTCGGTCACGTCGCGCAGTCGGTCTGCGGTCCCGGGCGTCTCGGTGAGGCTCTCGGCCGCCTGCAGCGTGCGGATGAACGCGCGTGCGCGCTCATGGCTCGCCGCGAGCAGGCTCTCGAATCCGCCCGTCGCCTCGATGAGGAGGCGCCGGCTGCCGGGCTGGGGGATGGTCCGGGCGAGCCCCCACGCCACGAGCTCGCGGACGGCGGTGCTCACGGCTCCGGCACTGAGCGAGAGCTCGGCGCGCAGCTCCTCTGCGCGGGACGGCTCATCCTGGAGCAGGAGATAGCCGTAGACTCGGCCGGTTGCGCGAGGGAGGTTCCACGCGGCGAGTCTGTCGCCCATCGCGTCGATGAACTGCTCGCGGTCCGCGCTCATCAGCGGCGCCCTGCACGGCCGGGCTCCGCGGCACGCCACTCGTCGAGGATCTCGCACAGCGCGCGAGACGTCTCCGCGGGCGCATCCCAGGTGAGGATATGCCCGGCGCCGGGAATGACCCGTTCGCGCACGCCCTCGGCCGCCGCCCACCGCGCCATCGCCGACGCGATGTTCCCCGTTCGATCCTCCGCGCCGCGCACGAGGGCGAGCGGCACGGGGGAGAGGTAGGCGGGATCCGGCTCCACGAACGAGGTCGTCGCCCGCCAGACGTCGAGGAAGACGCTCTTGGGCATCCGCGCGAACACCGACTCGGCTCGAGTCACCGCCTCCGGCCGCGCAGCCGACGCACGGGCCATCTGGCGCGCCATGGTCCCCGCCGGCATCGCCGCGAGCGCAGGCGCGGCGAGCCGGAGGCCCAGCCGCTCCATCGCGGACAGAGGGCCGGTGTTCCACGTCGACCCGAGCACGATCAGACCGCTCACGCGACCAGGGTGCGCGCGCGTGAAGGCCTGGGCGAGGTTGCCGCCGAGCGAATGCCCCACGAGCACCGGCGACGGATGACCGCAGGTCGAGAGAAGGGCGTCGAGATCCCGCAGCGCGTCCTGCGCGGTGAAGCGCGTGCCCGTCTTCATCGCGGATTCCCCGTGCCCGCGCAGATCGCAGACGATGACGCGGAAGCCGCGCTCGATCAGCGCGGCAGCCTGGTCGTCGAACATCGTGTCGTCGAGGCCCGCCCCGTGGAGCAAGACGACGGCCTGCTCTCCGCTGCCGGCGTCCTCGTACGCGAGCTGCGCGTCCCCTCTCTCGAGTCGCTTCGTCAAATTCACCACTTTCTGAAAATAACCCATCGGACGGGAGGCGGCCACCCATCCCGGTCACCCAACCGTTACCCGAGGCACCGATGATTGCCAGGTGACACCGCCTATCGTCGAGGGCATCATCTGCTCCAGAGGAGGCACCGCATGACCGACGTCCTCGGACCGAAGCCGCCCCGCAGCCGCGCTCGCCTGTGGGTCGCCACGCTCCTTCTTCTCGTCTACGCGGGCTTCGTTGCTCTCGTCACGCTCTGGCCCAACCCGAGCGACCTCGAGTTCGGCGGCATCGCCGACCGTGTGCTGAACGTGCTGTACCGCTTCGGCGTGCCCGAGTCGTTCGGCTTCGACGAGCTCGAGTTCACGGCGAACATCGGCATGTTCGTGCCCCTCGGCTTCTTCCTCGGTCTCGCGCTGCCGCGGCGCGGATGGTGGCTCGCGCTGTTCCTCGTGCCCGGTTACTCCGGCTTCATCGAGTTCACGCAGGCGACGGCCCTCGAGTCGCGCGTCTCGAGCATCCTCGACGTCTTCGCGAACACGACCGGCGGCTACATCGGCCTCCTCTTCGCGATGACGATGCGCGCCATGATCTATGCGCGCGACCGGCGCATCATCGCGCGCGCCATCTGGGAGCGCGACGCGGAGATCATCCGCGCCCGGCAGCATCCGCTTCCGCAGCAGCGCGTGACCGAGCGGGAGCCCGACCCGGCGACGCGGATCTTCGAGCAGCAGCCCGCCTGGCGCGACCCCCAGGACGCTCCGACCGAGCGGCTCCCGTTCTGAAACGAAAAGTTAACTTGGCTAATCGCTTCCATGTCTAGTAACCTCCGAAGTGTGGGCAGACGCTCACAGGTCGACGAACGAGGGGGCACGTCATGGGCAGGATCTTCTACGGCACGAGCGACCAGGCGATCGAGATCGAGGACCGGATCCTCGCGCACGTCCAGGCCGTCGTGATCACCAAGCTGCGGCGCGGGGAGTCGTTCTCCCTCACCTGCCGCGCGGCGGATGGCTCGCGCGAGACGGTGTGGGTGAACTCCGCGATCCCGATTCGCATCGTCCTCGAAGATGAGACGGATGGCCGGCTCGACAGGGAGCTGCTCGTGCAGCTCGTTGAGGCGGCGAACTCGAACCGCGGGCTCGATGTGACCGAGCTCATGGCGGAGCCGGGGCCCGCGCAGCGCCGGAATCTGTCGCGCGCCGCCTGAAGGGGCAGGCACCTGCGTCCGGTGGGGGAGCCGGACACGGGGGATGGCGCGCAGCGCACCTGACCGAGAGGAGACGGGTCGAACGCCGGGGGACGTTCGGCCCGTTTCGCATGTCCGGATGGTGCGGGCTCAGGACGCACTCTCCCCTGTCGTTGAGCGAGGGAGCGCCAGCGCACTCTCCCCGGTCGTTGAGCGAGGGAGCGCCAGCGACCGAGTCGAAACGCAGTTCCTCCAGAGCTCACCCCGTTTCGTCTCCCTTCGCGCGCTCAACGACCAGAAAGCGCGCCGCCCGCCGCTCGCTGGAGTCGCGCGGCGAGCCGTTCGAGCGCCGCGACGACCTCGTCACCCTCGAGCACCTCGATGTCCGCGCCGAGCTGCGTCAGCGAGAGCGCGAGCCGGTCGGGGTCGTTCGAGCCGAGTTCGAAGCGGCACGTGCTCTCGTCGATCTCCTCGATCTCGATCGGGATGGGGATCCGTGCGGCGACCTCGGCGGCCGGTGCATGCACGACCACGCGCGCGCGGTACGTCCAGGTCGACCGCGCGACGCGGCGCACGACGAAGTTCACGACCTCCTCCTCGGGGATGACCCGCGGTCGGAACCGCGCGCCCGTCGGCGCGTGCGGCACCATCCGATCGACCCGGAAGATGCGCCAGTCGTCGCGGGCGAGATCCCAAGCGAGCAGGTACCAGAGCGGCCCCCAGTTCACGAGCCGCTGCGGCTCGACGTGGCGCGGCTCGGTGCGGCCGTCGTGCGTCGTGTATCCGAAGCGCAGCCGCTCATGGCTGCGGATGGCCGCCGCGACGGCGCCGAGCACGGGGAGCTCGACCGGGCCGCCCGGATCGGGCACGGCGCTCGTCGCCGCGCGCACGGCCTCGACGCGCCGGCGCAGGTGCGACGGCAGCACCTGCTCGAGCTTCGCGAGGGCGGTGAGGGATGTCTCCTCGACGCCGACGCCCCGCGTTGCGATCGCGCCGAGCCCCAGCGCGACGGCGACCGCCTCGTCGTCGTCGAGGAGGAGCGGCGGCATCGCCGTGCCGGCGGCGAGGCGGTACCCACCCGAGACGCCCGGGCGCGCGTGGACCGGATAGCCGAGCGCGCGCAGGCGGCCGACGTCGGCGCGCACGGTCCGCGTGCTCACGCCGAGGCGCTCCGAGAGCGCCGAGCTCGTCCAGTCGCGTCGCGCCTGAAGGAGTGAGAGCAGCTCGAGCAGGCGGGCCGAGGTCTCCAGCATGCCTCGATCATCCTCCGAATCGCGGAAGCTCATCGTCCGCATTGCCTGGAAGCGTCGATGTCATGACTGAAAGCACAGCTCTCACCCCCTTCCGCATCGACATCCCGCAGGCCGACCTCGACGATCTCCGTGATCGGCTCGCGCGCACGCGCTGGCCGCACCCGGTGCCGGGTCGCGACGACCCGCATGACTTCAGCCGAGGCATCCCTCTCCCGTACCTCCGCGAGCTCGCGGAGTACTGGCGCGACGGGTTCGACTGGCGTGCGCAGGAGGCTCGGCTCAACGAGCTCGAGCAGCTGACGACCGTCGTCGACGGCCAGACCTTCCACGTCGTGCACGTGCGGTCGTCCGACCCCGCCGCCACGCCGCTGCTCCTGAATCACGGATGGCCGGGCTCGTTCATCGAGTACGAGCGGATCATCCCGATGCTCGCCGACGACTTCCACCTCGTGATCGCCTCGCCGCCCGGGTTCGGCTTCTCGACTCCGCTCTCGGGCACCGGATGGGAGCTCGCGCGGACGACGGATGGCTTCGCCGAGATCATGACGAGGCTCGGCTACGAGCGGTTCGCGGTCCACGGCACCGACATCGGCTCCGGCGTCGCCGGCCGTCTCGCCGCGGTCTACCCCGAGCGGGTGATCGGCATGCACCTCGGCATCGATCGAGCGGTGCTCGGGCTCGTGGGTGCGGTCTTCCCGCGACCCGACGGGCTGTCGGAGGCCGAGGCTGCGGAGCTCGACGCGATCCTGGCGGCGAGCGCTGCGGAGCGCGGCTACCTCGAGATGCACAACCACCGCCCCGACACGATCGGTGCGGCGCTGACCGACTCGCCCGTGGGGCTCCTCGCCTGGATCGGGGAGAAGTTCAAGGTGCGGTCGGGCGACGGGTACGGCGCGCCGGTGGTGGATCGCGACCAGCTCCTCGCTGACGTGAGCCTGTACTGGTTCACCCGCGGCGGCGCATCGAGCGCGCAGTTCTACTACGAGGGCGCGCACTCCGGGGTGATGCCGCTCATGGGCGGCCCGGTGCCCTCGGCCTGGGCGGCGTTCGACACGCACCCGCTGCTGCGACGCACGATGGATCCGGCGAACCGCATCGAGCACTGGAGCGACTTCACTGAGGGAGGGCACTTCCCCGCGATGGATGCGCCGGAGCTGCTCGCCGCGGACCTGCGGACGTTCCTCCGCGGGCTCGCCTGAGGGTTGCTCGGCCGCCCCTGGCTGTTCAGGTCGCAGTTGCGGCCCCTAAACGCGGGGTTGAGGACGGTTTTTGCGACCTGGGCAGTTGGGTCGGGTGTTCGGGTCGCAGTTCCGGCCGCTAAACGTCGGTTGGGGGACGGTTTTTGCGACCTGAGTGTGGGCTGGGCTGTTCGGGTCGCAGTTTCGGTCCCAAAACGCCGGTTAGCGGCCGGTTTTTGCGACCTGAGCGATTGCTCTTCCCCGGTCGTTGAGCGAGGGAGCGCCAGCGACCGAGACGAAACGTGGTGACGGTTCTTCGGGTTCGGCGGCGTTTCGACTCGCTTCGCTCGCTCAACGCCCGGGGAGACGGCACCCGCCCGCTCCACATCCCGAAGCGGCACTCATCACCCCACCCCCGCCGCCCTCACCCGCGCGGGGGAGGCGCGGCGGGGGCGGGGCGCGGCACGATGGAGCCGTGACCGCATCCGACGCCGACCGTCGCGGGCCGCTCGTCGCGGCGGCGCTCCTGTGCGCGATCGCCCTGCCGATGACGATCGCGATGCTCGTGCAGCTCGTCGCGCCCGTGCAGGGCGGGGCGTGGGCGACGTGGATCGGCGCACTCGCGGTCGTGCTGCACGCGGCCGCCTTCGCATCGCCGTGGCTGCCGCGGATGGCGTTTGCCGTCGGGGCGGCGGTGATGCTCGCACTCGCTCTCATGGCCGACGCCGGAACGTCGAGCGCCGCCCTCGTGCCGTCGGCGGTGGCGTTCCTCCTGCTCGAGTGGCAGGTCGCGTCGACCCAGGGGCGTGCGACGGCCGTCGCGGCGCTGGTCGTCGGCATCGTCGGCGCGTTCGTCATCACGGGCGTCGACGTCGTCTCGACGCGGCAGGCCGACCCGGCGCTCATCGCCTTCGAGGTCATCGCGCTCGCAGCGGTCGCGAGCGCCGCGTGGGTGCTCGGAAGGTCGGCGCGGCGACGCCGCATCGCGACGGCCGAGCGCGAGCGGCAGCAGGTGCGGGATGCTCTCGCCGCCGAGCGCGCGCGGATCGGGCGCGACCTGCACGACGTCGTGTCGCACTCGCTCACGGTCATGATCGCCCAGGCCGAGGCGGCGCGCGTGCTCACGAGCGAGCCGCGCGCGGCGGATGCCCTCGCCCGCGTGGCCGACACCGGGCGCTCGGCGATGCAGGGGCTGCGCGGGATGCTCCGGGTGCTCGACGAGGCGGATGCGGGGCGGAGCGCGCTCGACGAGACCGCGCCCGCGCCGGATCTCGCGTCGCTCGCCGCTCTCGTCGCCGGCGCGGGCTCATCCGATCACCGCCTCTCGTTCATCGAGACGGGGCATCCGCGCCCGCTCGCGCCCGACGCTCAGCTCGCGCTGTACCGCGCCGCGCAGGAGGCGATCACCAACGTCGTGCGCCACGTGCGTCCGCCGGTCGAGGTGCGCGTCGAGCTCGCATGGGGAGAACAGGATGTGCGCCTCACGGTCGCGGATGACGGCGGCGCCGGCCCGCGCGACGATCCGGGCGGCGGCACGGGACTCATCGGGATGGCCGAGCGTGTGCGCCAGGCGGGCGGCGTGCTCGAGGTGCGCAGGGGAGCGGGATGGACGGTGCAGGTGACGATGCCGGTGGAGCAGGGCGCATGATCCGGGTGCTGCTCGCCGATGATCAGGAGCTCCTGCGCGACGCGCTCACGACCATCCTCGGCGCGGACGCGCGCCTCGAGATCGTCGGGGGAGTGGCGGATGGCGCGGCCGCGGTCGAGTACGTGCGTGCGCACGACGTCGACGTGGTGCTGATGGATGTGCGGATGCCCGGGATGGACGGGATCCGCGCGACCGAGGAGGTGCGGCGGGTACGGCCGTTGACGCGCGTGCTCGTGCTGACGACGTTCGACGTCGACGAGTACGTGTTCGGCGCCATCCGGGCAGGGGCGAGCGGGTTCCTCACGAAGGACGCGCGGCCCGACGCGCTCGTCGACGCGATCGTGCGGGTGGCCGCGGGCGACGCCGTCATGGCGCCGCGGGCCACGGCGCTCCTGCTGCAGCACGTGCGCAGGCAGGCGGCTCCGGCAGGCGGCGACCCGCTTGCCGTGCTCAGCCCGCGCGAGCGCGAGGTCGCCTTGCTGCTCGCACGCGGGGCGTCGAACGACGAGATCGGGCGCGCGCTGTACCTCACCGGCAACACGGTCAAGACGCACGTGAAGGCGATCCTCGCGAAGCTCGGCCTCGCGGATCGGATCCAGGTCGTCATCTGGGCGTACGAGCACGGCGTCGTCGAGCCGGGCGCTCAGCCTCACCCGCGCGGGTGATCCGTCCCGCTCTCGCGGGCGAAGCGCGGCACGGAGTCTCCGCGCGACCGTGGAGCCATGGACATTCGCACGCAGATTCCCAACCCGGCTCCGACCATCCGCCCGCCCGCGTCGCGCCCGCTGACGTCGGTCGGTGTCGCGCTCGCGACCGCGGCGCTCGCCGCCGCGGGGGTGTGGCTCGTCGCTCCCGACGCCGGCCCGTTCGCGGCGGGCGGCACTCCGCTCGAGCAGCTGCTCGGCGGGCCCGCGCCGTTCGCGTCCTTCGCGGCGGGCGCCATCCTCGCGCTCGCGGGAGTGCTCGCGCTCGCCGCGGGGCTCGCCTCGCTCGCCGGATGGCGGTCGCTCGACCGCGCGGCACCCGCGCTCGCGCTCATCGCGTCGCTCGCCGTCGCGCTCGGCCTCGTCGGATTCGACGGCATCGTCATCGCGGGGTACACGCTCGCGACCCTCGTGCCGATCGGCGTCGTCGTGGTGATCGCCCTCCTCGCGCGGCGGCGTCCGCTCGCGGCGGTCGCGCTCGCGGTGCCCGTCGTGGCTGTTGTCGTGCTCGCGGTGACGGGGGTGTTCCCGATCGGGATGTTCTACGGCCGGTTCACCGAGGCCGCCCTCGACGATCCGGTCCGCTTCGTCGGGGCGCTCGGGCTCACCCTGTTCGCCGGAGTCTGGATGGTCTGGGCCGCGACCTCGACGGCGGCCGCGCTCCCGCGCATGGGCGCGTTCGTGCAGCGGCATCGCGTGGTGATCACGGTGCTCGCGGCGCTGTGCCCCGCGCCGTACGTCGTCGCGCGTCTGACCTGGCTCACGCCGTGGCCGCTCTTCGGAGGCGACCTCGAAGCCTTCGCGGAGCACCCCGACATGTTCGTGACGGGGCTGCTGCTCGGGGCGGCGATGCTGCTCGGAGCCGTGCTCACGCTCGGCCTCGTGCTGCCGTGGGGCGAGCGTGCGCCGCTGTGGGTGCCCGGCATCGGCGGACGGCCGGTGCCGATCGCGCTCGCCGTCGTGCCGGCGCTCTCGGTCGCGGTGCTCTTCGCGGCAGGCGGCGTGCAGGAGTTGGGGCTGATCGTCTCGGGGCAGCTGCACGGCGCGAGCGCGCTCGTGCTGCCGTTCTGGGCGTGGGGTCCGCTGCTCGCGCTCGCGACGTGGGGGTATGCGCGGAAGCGGATGGGCGAGGTGCGGTGAGCGGGGGCGTCGGCGTCCTGCCCCGGTCGTTGAGCGAGGGGCGTGGCTGTCTTCCCCCCGGTCGTTGAGCGAGGGAGCGCCGGTGCCTCCCCCGGTCGTTGAGCGAGGGAGCGCCAGCGACCGAGTCGAAACGTGGTGACCGTTCTTTGGCGGCGTTTCGTCTCGCTTCGCTCGCTCAACGTCCGGAAGGGGCTTCGTTCGCTCAACCTCCCGAGCGGGAGTGCCGCTACCTCCCTCCGGTCGTTGAGCGAGGGAGCGCCAGCGACCGAGACGAAACGTGGTGACCGTTCTTCGGCGGCGTTTCGTCTCGCTTCGCTCGCTCAACGTCCGGAAGGGCTTTGCTCGCTCAACGTCCGGAAGGGGCTTCGTTCGCTCAACCTGCCGAGCGGGAGTGCCGCTACCTCCCCCCCCCGGTCGTTGAGCGAGGGAGCGCCAGCGACCGAGACGAAACGTGGTGACCGTTCTTCGGCGGCGTTTCGTCTCGCTTCGCTCGCTCAACGACCGGAAGGGGCACCAGCTCGCTCAACGCCCGGAAGGGGCACCAGCTCGCTCAACGCCCGGAAGGAGCGCCGACGTCGCCGGAGGTGCATCCAGTCTGCTGCGGGCAAGGGAGCTCCCGCCTCACCGGTACTCCGGCGCAGCCGGGAGCCCGAAGAACGCCTCGAGCGAGTGGTATCCGCCGTCGTGGTAGACCCGCGCGAGGTCGGCGCCGATGTACCGCAGATGCCACGGCTCCGCGTTGTACCCGGTTGTGCCGGTCTGGCCCGACTCGTAGCGCACGATCCACCCATACCGCCAGGAGTTCTCGCGCACCCAGCGCTCCTGGGCGGTGCCGGCGAAGCTGTACAGCGAGCCGCATCCGCCGCCGCACGAGACGACATCCGCGGCGAGGCCGAGCTGGTGCTCGCTGTAGCCCGGCCGGGCCGCGAGGCGCTCGCCCTGCTCCTGGCCGAGCGTCTCGACCTGGTAGCGGTGGATGCCCGCCTGGGTGCCGTACGAGCGGTAGCCGCTCGTCAGCGCGATGGGGCCGGCGCCCGATGCGGCGACGTCGCGCTGCAGCTGCTCGAACGATCCGACGGCGTCGGAGCGGATGCCGCCGTCGACGAGAGAGCCGGATGGCACGGTGAGGGACGAGGGGACGTAGTCGAGCGGAGACACGGGGCGCTGCTTGTTCACGACGACCCACGGCAGCGCCGGGTCGTCGAGCGGCACGCACGCCGCGCGGCCGTCGGCGATCGCATCGCGCAGCGCGCCCGCCCCGCCGAAGAGCTGCGTGATGCGCCCCGCGTCGTGGGCTGCGAGCGCTGCGGGCATGTCGGGCGACTGGCAGCCGACGCGCGGTGCGGGGTTACCCGTGATCGGAGGCGACGCCGCCCCCGACGTGGGCGCGTACATCGCGACGCCCTCGTACGTCCAGTTGCGGTCGCTCGAGCGCAGCTTCTGGGCCTCGTCGGCGTTGGCGGTGTAGAAGTGCTTCTCGAAGCCCGGGCTCCAGAACCGGTGGACCGCGACGGTCCCCTCGGTCTGCTGCGCTGCGGCGCAGAACCGCACACCCTCGTACGTCCAGTTGCGGTCGGTGCGGCGCACCTCGTCGGCCTCGGCCGCGTTCATCGTGTAGAAGTGCGACGTGTAGGCGGATGACCAGAACCGGTGCACGGGCGAGGTCCCGGCCGGGCAGGAGCCCGACGCGAGCGGCCAGACCCGGAAGTCCGTTCCCTCGTACGTCCAGTTGCCGTCCTTGCTGTGCAGGCCCTGCGCCTCGGCGTGGTCGAGCGTGTAGAAGTGGGCGTTCTCGTAGCCCTGACTCCAGAACCGGTAGATCGGGCGGCTCGAGCTCGGGTCGGGCGAGGCGCTCGCCGCGGCGGCGGGCGCGACCGTCACGCTCGGCGCGACCGCGGCCATCCCGCCGAGCAGGATGGCGGCCGCGAGTCCGCTCGCGAGCCTGCGGATCGCGGAACCCGGCTTCCGCCCTCGTGCACGTGCTCGCCCCAGCGCTGCGCGCGCCATCCCCCCGGAAGTCATGATCCCGATCGTACCGACGGGCCGACGGCGGAGGGGAACGGAGCGACCCGGGCACCCGAGCGGATGGCGCGGGCCGGCTGCGGCGCTACGGTGCGCCTTCCTCGACGGCGGGGCGGCAGTCGGCGAAGGCCGCGGGCAGGAAGAAATCCTGCAGGTGCGTCGCCACCTCGGCGCCGTCGCCGGCCTCGAACGCCCGCTTCAGCTGCGAGATGGTGGGAGCCATGTCGATGTCTTGGCTCGGGCCCATGCGCACGACGTGCCCGACGTGGAACAGCAGCGTGATCCGGGCAGCATTCCATGCCTCGAGAAGGTGCTCGTTCTCGGCGGCGCGCGCGAGCGTGCTGACGAAGCGGGTCGAGCTCAGGAGCAGGTCGCGTGGTTCGGCCGCTGAGGCCAGGTTCGCCAGCTCGGCGGACGCAGCCGCGTGCATCGTCGTGCCGGCGAGCTTCGGGATGGCGACCCGCGCGACGCCGCCTGCGAGATAGGCGGCGAACTCCGCGGCCGCCTTCGTCGATGCCGGCGTGACCGGGGCGACGCGCGTCCAGCGGCTGGCTTCGACATCCACGAGCCCGAGCGGAACGAGGCGTCGGATGGCCTCGCGCACGGGCATGCGCGAGATGCCGAGCTCCTGCGCGATCTCCGCGAGCTCGAGGGCCTCGCCGGGGGAGTAGCGCCCCTCGCAGATCTCACGCGCGAGATGCTGGAACACGTTGTCGGTCAGCGACTCCGTGTGGGCGCGGATACGCGGCTGCATCACATCGACTCCTTCGCAGTCGCACTCGGGTGTGGGACTGAAGGTACGGGCCCTGCGAGCCTTCGCGCGCGGGGTTGTTAGGGTACGAACATATTGGCATAATCCCCGGCGCCGGGAGCGGGAGGTCGTCAGTCGCGCTCCCTTCATTCTGTGCGGAATACCCTAGGGGGGTATGGTGTCAGGTACGGAGTCCACCCGACCCCGAAGCCGAACCCCGAGGAAAGCGCCTGCATGACCACCCCCTCCCGCACATCCGCTCCCCGTCCCGCTGACGTGCAGTCGAGCCGGAGATTCCTCGTCCCGATGCTCGTCGTCTCCGGCGGGCAGCTCCTCATCGTCCTCAACGACGTCATCGCGAACGTCGGGCTGCCGGCCATCCAAGCCGATCTCGGCATGTCTCCCGCGGCGATGCCTTGGGTGGTGAACGCCTACATCCTCCTGTTCGGCGCGCTGCTGCTATTCGGCGGACGACTCGGCGACCAGTACGGACGCCGCCGTCTGCTGCGCATCGGGCTCGTCGTCTTCATCGCCGGGGCGCTGATCGCGGGTCTGTCCACGAGCGGCACCATGGTCATCCTCGCGCGCGTTCTTCAGGGCATCGGAGCAGCTCTGACTGCGCCGAACGTGCTCGCGTCGATCAACTCGACGTTCCCAGCGGGAAAGCAGCGCAACACGGCGCTCGCCCTGTACGGCGCGATGTCCGGCCTGGGCGTCGCAGTCGGACTCCTCGTCGGCGGCGTGCTCACGGGCACGCTCGGATGGAACTGGATGTTCTACCTCAACATCCCGATCGGTCTCCTGCTTCTCGCGGGCACGAGGTCGCTCGTCGAAGCCGAGCGGCACCAGGGGCGGATCGACATCGCCGGCGCGGTGCTCGGCACGGGCGCGATGGCTTCCCTCGTCTACGCGATCACGCGCGGAGGCGAGCACGGATGGGCCGACCCGACGACCCTCGCGTTCCTCGCCGCAGCGGCCATCCTGCTGCTCGTCTTCCTCGTGGTGCAGTCGAAGATGAAGGATCCGATGCTGCCGCTGCGGGTGTTCCGGAACCGCAATCGCGCCGGAGCGTACGTCGGGATGCTCATGGTCTCGTTCGGCCCGCTCGGCATGTTCTACCTGCTCAACCTCTACCTGCAGTACGTCCTCGACTTCGACCCCCTGCAGACGGGCCTCGCCTGGCTGCCCTTTGCGGTCGGCATCGTCTTCGGGGCGGGAATCAGCGCGAAGCTCGCGGCAGCGATCGCGCCGCGCTGGATCATCGGCGCGGGCATGCTCATCGCCGCCGGCGGTCTCTTCTCGCTCACCTTCATCGGCACGAGCACGTCGTACTGGGGGCACCTCCTGCCGGCGATCCTCGCCACGGCGTTCGGGTTCGCGCTCAACTTCGTGCCGCTGACGTCGGCCGCGGTGAGCAGTGCTGCTCCGGCAGACACGGGAATCGCGTCGGCCCTTCTCAACGCAGGCCAGCAGATCGGAACGGCTCTCGGCATGGCCGTGACCTCGAGCATCGCGGTCGCCGTCACTGCGGGCGACCTGCCCGACGCGCTCGCCCGTCTGACGCAGGGGCGCCGGGATGGCGACTCGACCATCGTCGCGGAGGCATCAGAGGCGCTCGTCCACGGCTACACCGCCGCGCTCGCCGTCGGCGCGATCTCACTCGTCGTTGCGGCGGTCGTGACCGCGATCGTCGTCAACGGCGCGAAGCCCGCTCCGACCACGTCTGACCAACTCTCGAGCGAAGCCGCCTGAACGGACAACTCACCCCAGGAAAGGAAACAAGGTGCACTCCCACAACGACGAAGCGACGTTCATGGCCGACATCAAGGAGGGCGCGCCCGAGATGGTCTCGGCCTTCTTCGGGTTCGACAAGGCCGTATTCAGCAAGAACAGCGGCAACCTCGACCTCGCCACGAGGGAGCTGATCGCGGTCGGTGTCGCTGTGACCACGCAGTGCCCGTTCTGCATCGAGGATCACGCCAAGCGCGCGGTCCGGGCGGGCGCGTCCAAGGCCGATGTCGCCGAAGCCGTCATGGTCGCCGCTGCGCTCCGCGCCGGCGGCGGCGTGACCCACGGCTGGAAGGCGATGAAGGCGATCGCCGAGAGCGAGTGAGTCGCGTGGCGCTCGGGTGCTGCCGCCCGAAGCAGAACTCCCGCCTGCTGAATCACAGGCGGGAGTTCGCGCGTCCAGGAGGTGATGCGGGACGGAGGAGCAGCCGTCACGGCGGCTTCCTCCCGCACCTAGACTGGCCCTCGTTTCCGCTCTCGCTCAGGGCATCGGCGCAGAGCCCCGCATGAGCGGCGGACGCGCACCGAGCCACTGCCACCAGGGCTTGAAGACCTATCGTTCGCGGGGGCCGCCCGGCACCTCGCGCGAAGTGGGAAGATCACCGCCGTCCAACCCGTAGAACATGCGCGGCGCGCCGTCCAGCTCGATCGTGACTGTCCCGGTCGCAACCGGCAGACTACGTGAGCGGCCGATCGTGTCCACTTCGGTGACGGTTCCTCGCCTCGCTTTCACTCGGATCTTCTTCTTCGTCTTCCACGTCTCCACCCACGGCTCGGGCGTCGGGTAGAACCCTCCATCTCGTTGCGCTTCAGTGTTCAGCTCATAACCATCCGCGCGAGACCACATGATCGCGAGCGGACCGCGGGGCGTGGTGAACTCAAGACCCCAGAGCGTCTCATCTTCAAAGCGAATCCAGCGATTGAAGATGGCGCCGTCCAGGTGCTCGGCTGCGGCTGCGTAGGCGAGTAGGGATGGCTTCGGACTGAGATCTCGGAGGACCAGTCCGAAATGGTGTTCACGATCGTTCGGTCGCGCTCCATGCTGATTTGCTCGAATGTTGTCGTATAGCTGAAACCACAACATCGATGTGACGTCGAGTGACAGAGCGAGCGCGGCGCTAAGAAGTACGTTCTCGGCCGCGTGCCGGTATGAGTCATCCCACCAGGCGTTCGGCCGAGTGCACGCGTAGACCTCGGTGAGCCACAGCTCCATTCCAGGCGCGTGGTCGGATATGAGGCCCTGCGCTTCCTTCAACGCCCCGAAATAGCTCCATGAGTGGTCTTTGCCGTCCTTCACTCGTCGCGCATCTGGCGCCCAGTCCGGGGTTACGTTGCTCCGACCGGGGTGGAGATTGAATCCGTCGACGAGATCCGCAAGCCCAGCACGAAAGAGCTCACGGGCATATGGCACGTCCATGCCGGCGAGGCCTACGGCGATCAGCTTCATCTTGCTTTTTCGTTGAACCATCGCCCGTTTGAAGGGACGCACCCAGTTTTCGACGTACTCCTGCGCGCCGTCACCTGTGAAGGGGCCTCGCCCCCAGCGGTTGAGTTCGTTTCCGAGCTCGTATGCGGTGGAGTGGCCGGCCTCCGCGACGTCAAGTTCTGACGCGATGTACGCCTTCAGTCGTTTTGGATCATCCACGTATGCGTCGAGAGATGGCGGCGTTCGCACGCGATGCTGCGAGAATCCGTGAGCTTTGAGCTGTTTTCGTGTGAAGTAGATATGCCTACTTCTGCGTACTCCAATCCGGCGCAGGAGCAGCCGTTCCTCTGGGGAATCGAATATGTATGCTGCGGCGATGCCGAACATTGAACTGGCTGCATCGTCCGAGTAGTCGTGCGGCGGGAGCACCGCGACGTTCGTACGTTGGTATGCGATGTCAGTCCCCGAGGTGACTGTCACCTCGAGGAAAACAATGCCTCTCGAAGTCAACCGAATCGGCACTGTGAGCGATGCGTCTTCTCCGGTGCCAAGCGCAAGATCACGACTGCCGCTCGTGATCGTCTCACCATCGAAGTCGCGCCCGATCCAGTCGATGTGGACGACGCGCGGTTTCGCGCCGTTGTATACGGTCGCGTGAACCGGGAGAGCATCGCCCGGCGTCTCCCAGATGTTGTACGGCGTGTCTGTCCGGAGATCGACTGAGAGCGCTCGACGACCGGCCTCGGCAGCCATTATGGAGGCATTCGAATCACCGCGAACCACGATGTGCGCGCTCGCCCGGAGAGTGCCATCACCCTGCTCCTCCGGCTGAAGGTGCAGGGCACGATTGTCTCGCCAGTCGGTTTTCGTGCGGTCCGCAACTATCCCGATCTTGAGAGGCCCGTGATCCTGCACGTATACGAAGGTGCCCTCAGCCTGGTATGGGATGCCACCCCGTTCGTCTCGTTGCCAGTCAAATACTCCGTGGGCTGATTCGACAACGGGCCCATGAGTGAAGGACTCCCTCAGCAGCATTCCATGTCGCGGGTCCAGATCCCCGTCGCTCCGGAAGTCGAACGTCACATCGACGACCCTGCCTGCGGGGGCGAAGATCGCGGTCGCTTGCGAGGACGAACCCTTTGGACTTGCATAATCGACGACGAGTGCGGCCCGGCCGTCCGCCGTGGTACCGCGACGGACCCGCCCAGCGCTGAACGTCACATCCCGGAAACGGAACCCGCGGAAGCGCTGGAGAGGAGAGCCGTCCGCTGCGCAGAGGAGGACAGCGGCGGTCTTGCCTTCTGCTCTCAGAGAGAACCCACTGGCTTGAACTTCAGGGGTTGGGGGCGCGCCGGGATCCGCCGCGATGAGCGATCGCGCTGAAGGTGCTTGCCCGAAGCCGTACAGCACCATCGATGTGCCGAGCACGCCGAAGAACCCGCCCGCGAGAAGTTGCCTTCGGCTGACCTTGCTCCGTGACGGCGTCTGCGCTGAGGGCGTCTCGTCCCCGCGCTCACTCTTGTCTCTCAGAAGGTTGTCTCTCCTTCGATCTTGGGCTTCAGGCTGCTTCGGTGGTCAGGCTGGGCAGATGCGAGGTTAGTGAGGAACGATGGTAGTGAGGGTGGCTTCAAAGAATCCGCTGCGCAGGGGGGTTTTTCTTGATCCGGGTGCATCCTCGGAAACAGCAAGAACCTTCATCTTGGCCTCCGCCAGGCATCCTCGCCTTCCAGGAGAAGCGCTTGTACTTCCGGCCTGAGCCCCGATTCCACGCGGCCGACTCTAATCGATCCCCGTCGCGGAGCCGGTGAGCTCCGGTCTTGGCTCAAGGTGCTTTGATACCCTTCAGTCTTGTGGTTGCCGTCCACGCGGCCCCGAACACCCGGTTAGGTCAGGAATGACAGCGACTCGAATACTCCACGTCACACAGGTCTACGCCGGCGGAATCAGTAGGGCGATCGCTTCGCTCGTGGATCTGATGCCCGAGGCTGAGCACCACCTCCTGTGGGCTGGCAACGAGAGTCCCGATCCTCGGATCGCGTACGCGAGCCTCCATCAGATGCCACAGTCTCCGAGGAAGGCAGCCGCGGCGATCAGGCGCGTGCGCGAGGCCGTCCAAGCGGTGAAGCCCGATGTCGTGCACGCGCATTCGTCGTTCGCCGGCGTCTACACGAGACTCGCCCGTCTGGACGTGCCCGTGTTCTACGAACCCCACTGCTATAAGTTCGACGATGGTGAGCAACATCGGGCGATGCGCGCCTCCTTTCGCATGGCCGAGAAGATTCTCGCCCGTCGTTCTGCGTGCACCGTCGTGCTTTCACCACACGAAGAAGCGCTGGCGAAATCGCTCGACCGTCAGGCGCGGACGCACTTCCTTCCTAACGTCGCGACGGTCTCGCCCTCGGAGGCGCATCCATCGGTGAGCTTCGACTCCGGTAGGAACGTCTTCATGGTCGGGCGTCTCACCGGTCAGAAGGATCCCGACTACTTTGCCGCCGTAGCTCGGCGGGTCAAGGCCGTCGCTCCTGACGTCACATTCAGGTGGGTAGGTGACGTTCACGGTCAGGATGATGGCGTAGGTGAGGGCATGCGGAAACGCCTCATCGACGCGGGAGTCGAGGTGCTTGGTTGGCTGGTCGGGGATGCGCTCGCGAGGGAATTGAGCAGGCCGGGCCTTTACTTCCACTCTGCGCACTACGAGGGCTTCCCGCTCAGCCTCCTCGATGCAGCCGCGTTCGAACATCCCCTCGCTGTTCGATCCATTCCGACGTTTGACGGGTTGGATATCCCGGCGGCGCGGAGCGCTGATGACGCGGCCGACCTTATCCTCGACATTCTCGATGGAGGTCAGGCCCGGCCGCGTGCAGTCGAGGCGGCGCGGCACCTCAACCGCACAATGAACCATGACGCTCAGCGAGACGCCCTGCGCGCTCTGTACGCGACCGTCTGATTGTTGCGCGCTTACTTAGAAGGAGAGTTGTCAGGATGAGTTCACGAACGGTGAGAGTGCTCGAATCGGTAGCGGCGCCCGGCCCCTCGATCAAGTACATCGACCAGGTCGTGAGACTCGCGCCCGGCACTGTCGAGTTCAATTACTTCAATTGGGCTCGCGCTCTGCTAGGCAGGTACGACGTGTTGCACGTGCACTGGCCGGAATTTCTGATCCGGTCGCGTCGAACGCCCGTCCGGATGCTCAAGCGTACTCTTTTCCGACTGCTCTTATTGCGCATTCGCGCCTTCTCGATCCCCGTGGTACGAACGCAGCATAATCCTGCACCCCATGACCAAGGCGACGCTGAGGAACAACGCCTGCTGGCGCGCATGGACACGCTAGTCACGACTCGCGTGTTCTTGGATGCAGCGACAGTGGACGCGCGTGACGGCGAGATTACGCGGGTGATCTCACATGGGCATTATCGGGACCAGTTCGGGGACTTCCAGCGGAACGACCCGGAAGCAGGGCGCTTGCTCTTCTTTGGAAGGATCGAACCCTACAAGCGTGTTCCCAGCTTGATTGATGCATTCGAGGGAGCAGCGCGCGCCGGAGACGAACTTCGGATCGTCGGCCGCCCGTCGCTCGCGGCAGTAAGAGAGGACATCGAGAAGCGCGCGGACTCGTGGACGAGGAGTGACGCTGGTGTGGTCCTGCGCCTCGAGCATGTACCGGACGAGGACATGGTTGCGGAAGTCACCTCAGCGGAAGCAGTTGTGCTTCCCTACCGCGAAATGCATAACTCGGGGGTCGTGTTGGTTGCCCTTTCGCTTGAACGTCCGGTAATTGTTCCCGCGTCGCCGACCAACGAGAGCATCGCGGACGAAGTGGGTCCGGGCTGGGTGATCCAGTACGAGGGGGAATTCGACGCCGCAAAACTTGCGGACTGTCTCGCCCGAGTGCGGGGAACGTCACGGTCAGAGGTCAACCTCTCCGCGCGCGACTGGAGCGCTGTCGCCGGAGCCTACGCGGACGCCTTCCATGACGCCGCGCGACGCAGACGCCGGCCGCGCGTTTATGTCAACGCCGGCGGTCAGCGTGACAACATCGGCGACTCCCTGCTTCGACGGGCGTACCTCGACGCGCTGCGTCCGTTGGGGGAGCTGCATGTCTATGTAGGCCCCGACGACGACTATACGTCCGGGCTCGGCCTCCGCGCCGAGGACGTCTCGTATGCGTCACCTCGAAAGTGGCTTGTTCGTGCCCTTTGCGGCGCCCTCGCGGGTTCAATGATCGCGTTCAACACCGGTGAGGTAGTCGGGACACCAGAGGAGGGAAAGAAGGGCACGTGGCAGCTGGTAGTCGCGGCGCTCGCTAAGTTGAGGGGCAGCCGAACGATCGTCGCGGGGGTGAGCCTCCGTCCTGGAACATCGGTCGAGCACACGCACCTTCGGCCGATCGCGGACTCTGCGGCATACCTCTCCTGGCGCGACGAGTGGTCTCGCGACCAACTCGGTAAGGGCGGCGAGATCCAGCCAGACTGGGCGTACTCGCTTGGAACCGATCCGTCTGGTTGGGCCGCAGGCAGCGATCGAGATGTCCTCGCTATCGCGATGCGTGGGGATCGGCCAACGCCTCCGGATGCTTGGTTCGACGCGGTCAAGGCCACGGCGTCAGTTTTGAATCTCCGAACGGTTGTTGTCGTGCAAGTGCGTCGTGACCGAGAGCGAGCGTATGAGCTCGCGAGTCGCTTGAACGCAGATATCCTCGAGTGGAACGAAGAGAATCACAAGACGCAAGAAGCGAAGGTGCGAACCCTCTATTCCCGCTCCGCGGCCATCGTGAGCGACCGTATTCACGCACTCATCGTCGGCTTCACGGAAGGAGCGGTCCCGCTCGGGTTCAGCACCGGTTCGGTCGACAAGGTGGTTAGGTCCTTGAAGCCGGGGACGTCGGCATATCGCCTAGTCGTGAGCGCCGACGACGCAGACAGTGGGCGGTGGGTTGACGCGATCAATCGCAGGGAATTGCTCGCCTCTGACCTGCTCCAAGCGCGCCGGGAGATCGCCGGGGTCGCATCTGCTTTGGTTAAGCTCGAACGACGCTGAATCGCCACCTTCGGAACGCGCTTACGCGATGTGGAATCAGTTCCAAAGATCGCGGGGAAAGGCAGCGACGAGTGCCTCAGCATCGAAGTCAATCGGGCGCTCCCCACCCAGGTTGAGTGCTTCCTCGACAGAACCCGCCGCACGGTAGGAACTGCGTCCGGTGCCGGCGTAGTAGTCCAAGTACTTGAAGGCTGGCTCGGCTCCGGGTTCGATGAGCCGAGCGGGGATACCGAAGGCTTCTGCGAGAGCGATGCCGTGCAGCGAAGAGCCACAGACGAAGTCGCTCTGGGCGATTTGCTCGATGACCGTGAACGGATCCTGAAGGGGGTCGATTACATTTGGCCCGGTCATCGCGCCGCGGTCGTGGAAGTTGGGAACCACGCTCACAGCGCGTCGCGGCACCGAGGAGTTCCTTCGGTATTCCTCGAGCGGCCAGAACCGTGGCCAGAGCAGTGCGGGATCTCCGTAAACCTCGGGCACGGCAGTTCCGCGATCGAGGAGCGCACGCCGCGTGTGCGGGCCCCGCACCGCACGGACGTCGATGTCGGGCGCCGCACCGGCGTCCATAGATTTTCCGTTCACTCCCGTCCCCCAGACCGTGTCGCCTGAGCGCGTGAGTTTCATGATCGACCCCACCGCGACGAGCCGCCGCCGCTCGGTCGGCTCGGTCAGGCCGAACTCGGCAACGAGCCGTTCCACGATGATCGGGCCGATGAGGTCCCCGAAGTTGTTCAGTCGCTTGCGCGGAAGGACACGGCCTACCGGGCCCGGTCGGCGCCTAAGGGGATTGAAATGAACGACTTCGACCGGCATAGGGCGATTCCTCTCGGGCGGCCTCGGTGGTTCGCAACGCGATGTGACGAGAGCGACGTTACGGATCCTGCCAATGGTTGCGGATCCTGCCAATGAACGGCGTCCAGCCTACAGGCGGGCGTTTCCAGCGCAGCCTACTAGGCTCTCCTCGTGGCGGACCTCGCATAGCGAGCGAGTGTCGGCAAGGCGACGGCCGCCGCCACGAGCTACAGGGCGCGCCTGTGAGGGGGACTCAAGATCTGGCAAGGAGGAAGTTTGGAGCAGGGTATCTTGCGCCGTGACCTTGCCGCTCAGCGGCGAAGATCCCGCAGAGCCAATGTCAAACGGCGAGGTGAGCGTCTCTTCTACGGCGCTGTTGTCGGTGGCTTCCTTCTCGGGCTCGTGATTACGGCGTGGCGAGACGAAATTCTGCCCGCGCAGTTCCACCGTGACGCGACCCGAATCTTCAACATCGCGAGTGGCAGCGTCCCAGACTTCACCGATCGGTCGTACACGCCAGTCGGAATCGCCTACCGGTGGCTGGGGCTGGGAAACAACCCGGATGCGGCGGCATTCGCCGGCTATCTGTTCGCCTGTCTGGTGATCGGAGTCGCACTGCTGCGTGTCCGCAGGCGAACTGCGAGTGTCGCTGTCGCCACGTTCATTGTCGCCGCGTTCGCCCTGTCGGGCGTATATCTGGGGCAGTACTCGAAGGATGTCTTCGTTCTCGTTCCGGTGATGTTATTGCTAATCCTGCCTCGTCGCCTGTGGTGGGACGTGCTGGCCGTCCTCGCGATGGCGGGATACGCATATCTCTTCCGAGACTACTGGTACCTTGTTGCCGCCTCATTTGCCGCGTATCGAGTAATCACAATCTGGCAGGCTCGGCTTCGATACCTTCTTTTCGGTGGAGCCGTCGCTGCCGTCGGAATTGGTCTGATCTTCTACGTACTTCTCGGCGTTGACCCCAATCATTACCGGACGGCGGTGCAGGGACATCTCGACGCGAACACGCTCATCATCCCGGTCGAGCCGGTATCGCAGCCGTTCGGTGGCGCCATCGATGTTTTCGTGAACTACTGGCTCCTGTACGCGCCGATACTCTTGCCGTTGACGGCGTCTTTGCCTTACCTCGCGGTCAGCTTGGCGTTCGTATTCGTGAAGCTCCTGCCGCTAGCGGCCGCTCGCTCTGCTGTACGCTGGCCGGCCCCTCGAAGTCGCGACGGTGTTCTCTTGCGTCGCGCTATCTCCCTGATGCTGGCTCTGGGTGTCGTACAGGCAGTCTTTGAGCCCGATTATGGCTCGGCGTTGCGTCACTTCACGCCTCTGCTGGCCCTCGCGATCGTGCTGATGCAGGCATCCCGAGCAGGGAGTCTTCGCGAGGGCAAGTCGGTGCCATTGAGTTGGTCGGGCCGTGCCGCGTCGCCTGCGCGCCCATCGGCTTCCGAAACTGAATCGCCCCGTCAGGGCTGAGCACGTTGGACCACCGAGGATTGGAAAAAGATGCCCACGGGAACAAACGGATCGAGTAAGCCCGTAACGCTCCTTTGGATGGAGTCGACCCGAGTCGGGTCAGCCGCACGCACCCACATGGACGGCACGCGGGAGCGGCTGAAAGCGGCTGGAATTCCGGTTCGGGCAGAGTTCTATTCGGAAGCGACCAGCGAGGGGCCCTATGAAAAGCTCAAGAGGCTGTTCGGCCTCGTCAAGAAGGCACGCGCCGCAGCCCACGAGGGCGTTCTCGTCACACGTTGGCACCCGTTCTTGGCGTTCGTAGCGCCTCGTTGGAAGCGGGCCGGAGGGCGAGTTCTGCTTCTGGTTCAGGGGAACGACGATTCCACCTACGAGACGAACCCGTGGCTACGAAGGGTACCGGGCATTCGCCGATTGATGACGAAGAGCCTCGAGATGGGATCCTTCGTGCTCTGCGTCAACAAGGGACTAGCCGAGTGGGTCGCCGAGGAGCGGTCGAGCGCAGCACGCGTGCCCATCGAAGTCATGCCGAGCGGCGTCTCGGACGTGTTCTTCGATGCAAAGCCTAAGGATGTTGGTGAGCCGTACGTGCTGTTCTTCGGCGGGCTCGCACCGTGGCAAGGAATCGACTACATGTTGGAGGCACACCGCTCCGAGGAGTGGCCCGCGGGGTTGAAGCTCCTTGTTATTGGTGACGGCGCGAAGGCCGATGCAGTCCGCGCGGCACAAGATTCAACCCTCACGTGGCTCGGCCCGAAGCCCCCTGCAGAACTCGCCGAGTACGTGGCCGGCGCCGTCGTCACGCTGTGCCCGAAATCGAACACGGGCTCTATGGCGAACGTCACAACTCCTTTCAAGATCCTGGAGTCCGTCGCTGCGGGCGTGCCGGTCATCGCTACCGACATTCCCGCCCAGGTTGACATGCTCGCGGAGGGCTACGGGATGCTCGTGCGTGCCGACGAACCAGCTGATCTCGCTCGAGCCGTTGCTCGCATCCACGAGTCTCCGGAACTTCGAGCGGGGTTGGTGGGAAGTGCGCGCGCGTTCTCTCCACGGTGTCGATGGGCCTACGCGGCGCCGCAACTCGCCGCCGCCATCAGCGTCCTCCAGCGGGAGATCGCCACCACGGACGCCGCGCGCCGACCAAGGCTCCGCTGAATCGCGGTGGAGGGACGAGCCAGCAGACTGCAGGCAGCGATGATGCAGGAGAGCTCGATTCTGGCGATCGCGGTGCGCCGGACCCTTCGCGCTTCTCGACTACCCTGATCAGGTGACTGCCGCGAGTAACGAGGAGCCTGACGACCTCAGGGGTAAGGTGGCCCGATCAGTCGGCTGGGTTGTTGCGGAACGCTGGGGGTCTCGGCTCCTTCAGCTGGGTGTGATCGCGGTGCTGACGCGGTTTGTTTCGCCCGACGATTTTGGCTTGATCTCGATGGCGACATCGATCACGCTGGTGCTGCAGGTGGTGGTTGACTCCGGCTTCGCGAAGGCTCTGATTCAGCTTGACAAGCTGGCAGCGAAGGATGCCTCGACTGCGTTCTGGACCTCGCTTGGCGTCGCATCCGTCGTATACGCCGCACTCTATTTTGCGTCTCCATTGCTTGCGACCGCGATGGGAGAGCACGAACTGACGTCGATCTTGAGAGCTATGGGACTGAGCCTTCCGATTTGGGCGCTCTCCCAGACACCCTCCGCGCTACTGGAGCGCGAGTTCCAGTTCCGTACCTTGTCGATCCGACAGCTCGTCGCGGCAATAGCTGGGGCGGCTGCCGCAATCCCTGTCGCTTTGCTTGGCGGCGGGGCCTGGGCGCTCGTGACCCAGACGCTGACAGGCGCTGCAGTCGCATGCATGGTTCTGTGGGCGTCGACCGCCTGGCGACCGCGCTTCGAATACTCGCGGGATTCGCTGAGGCGTATCTGGCCGGTGGGACTCAGCATCATGGGCACTGAGCTCCTCGACGCGCTACAAGGAAATGTGGACAAGATCGCTGTCGGGTTCTTCTTTAACTCAGAGATCCTTGGCTTCTATTACCTCGCGCAGCGTGTGATTCAGATCCTGATGGAACTCGTCACCACAGTGATCGCCCGCGTATCGCTGACGACGTTCTCGAGGGTTCAGAATGACTTGCCGAGGCTCAACCGGATCTTCGGCCAGCTCACGCTCGTGGCCGGTATTGTCGGCATTCCCATATTCGCCCTTGTCTCCGCTTTGGGGCCGCAAATAATTCCACTCGTGTTCGGGCGAGGGTGGGAGCAGTCGATTCCGATTCTATGGGGACTTTCGATTGGGTCATCGTTGACGGCGATTATGTATTTTGACAGGCCTGCGCTGCTCTCTCGTGGGCGCGCAAAGGCGGCATTCTGGCTCGCTGCTTTACAGAATGTTGTCGGCATCCTATTGTTGTTCGTGTTGATGCCGTTGGGGATCTGGGGTGTGATCATCTCACGGTGGGCGCGCGTCTTCGTATGGCCGGTGCGTCTCCTCGTTCTCCACCGGGAAATTGGCCTCCGGATAGGGACGTATCTCCTCCAGATTCTTCGCCCAGTGCTCGCTATCGCGCCGATCGTTGTAGGTATTGCTCTGCTGCAGGGGACGTCCTGGGCGGAGGCCCCATGGCCGTTCGTCTCTTTTGCGCTGCCCGTCGGGCTCGTAGGGCTAGTCCTGTACGGCGCAATTGTCTGGATGATCGCGGGCGACGAGAATCGCAGCGCTATGCGCCCCTTTATCGACGGTGCAATGCGGAAGCTGCGATTCGGCCGTCGATGACTGACGTATCGGGCGGAGACTACGCTGGAGTGCGGCTTCTGGTAGCCGCGTCGCAGTAAGAGGGGATATATCATGCCAGTGAGGACGTTCTACTGGGACCCAGCCGTGAGGGGCTGGCGCGGGGTCCTCCGACGGCCCAGTTTCCGCGTTGGCAATGCGGGAGACCTCCTGAACCGAGATCTCATCCGTCACTTCTACGGTGAAGAGCCGCACAACACTGAGGATGGAAGCCGCCTGCTGCTGGTCGGGTCGGTCATCCACCGCATGCAGCCGGGTGATGTCGTCGCGGGCGTGGGGACGAAGGGATCACCGCTCCCCGCCCCTGACACCCTGGGCGACGTCGAGATACGCGGCGTGCGCGGCCCAATCACGTACGACGCGCTCAATCGAGCTGGTTTCGATGTCAGCCATGTCTCCTTCCAGGCGGACCCTGGCCTCCTGGTCAGGGAGCTGTACCCCGCGGAAGCCGAGAAAGAAGCTGTGCGTGGCCGAGTGACATTTATCCCCCACTACCGGGACCGTGAAGAGTACCGGCGCACTCCCGGTGTGCGCATTGTCGACATCGATTGCGAGCCGAGCCAGCTCGCAGCCGAAATCGCACAGGCAGAAGTCGTGCTCACATCGTCGCTCCACGGCCTGATCTTTGCTCACGCGATCGGACGTCCGGTTGTCCTGGTCGCCCCGATCCGGTCCGAGCCGATGATCAAGTACCAGGACTACATGGCATCCGTGGGACTTGCCTGGCGAGAGCCTGTTGATCTTGCAAGCGCTTTGGCGTCGCCGTTGCCCTCCAGTCCTGTGGATATTGACTTTGACCCGGAGTCCATCACCTTCCCGGACCTAGATACCCTCGTTGCGCGAGGCCTGACGGAACCTCGGTGACGTTCATGGGTCTGCTGAGCCTAAGTAGATGCGAGACGGCGGCTTCGAAGTCGATCCTCGCTGTGGCAGAGTCGCTGGGCCGCCACGTCTTTAACCCGAGCGTTAGAGTGCACGGCGCGGACGTCGTGCTGGCGGCGCGAGTGAGCGACGCCGCAATCGGGCCGGTGAGTGCGAGCCTCGCCACGCTAGACCCCAGCCGCACCGACCCTGCGTCGGACTGGGTGCAAGACCTAACACGCATCGGAGCCATGAACGGCATCGAACCTGTCGCTGACCCAAAACTGTTCTCATATCGAGGAGCGGTGTGGGCGACCTTCAACACTGGATATGTGGCTTCCGGGAATGCGGTCTATGTCATGCAGGTCTTCCCCGAAGTCGGCCGACCAGTGCGTTGTGAGGCACCGGATCGGCAGATCATCGAGAAGAACTGGGGGTTTTTCGAGGGGCCTGACGGAGAACTCCGCGCGATCTACCTGCTCGACCCGCTCACCGTGCTCACCTTCGGGGTGTTGTGTAACGAGCCAGCCTCAGAAGTCGTGGTGGGGAGCGTGGTCTCTCGAGTTCGCAACGAGTCATGTGCTGGCCTGACGATCGGGACTCAACCGGTCGAATTCGACGGATCACTCATGCTCATCGCACATGAGAGGGTGGGCGTCAGAAGATGGCGGGGCTACTTCGGCCGGGTTGTTCGGCTTGACGGCCAGGTAAGTGGTGCGACCGTCGGGCGACCGCGGTTGATCCACGATGGTCCCACCATGTTGGGGAGCCGTCCTCGTCGTAACAAGCACCTCTGGTTCGCCACCTACTTCTCGGGCCTGGAGGTGATCGACGGCGTGCCAACCGTGACCTACGGCATCAACGATCAGCGCTCTGGCGCGGCGGCTTTGCCGCCTCACGCGCTCTGAGGAAGCGTGACGGTACCCAGGCGCTGCCCGGGTGGGGGAGTTCGGGCGCAGCCAACCCGCACTTAGCCTGAACCGGGTGCGTGAGAACTTTCCTGGCCGCTCGACGGGGCAGCTGAATCGTCCTCTGGGAGACCCCGCGCAGCGCGACGGGTTTCGCTACGACATACAGGGACTGCGCGCGGTCGCTGTTGTGCTGGTTGTCCTGGATCATGCGTTTCACATGCCCGCCGGCGGGTTCGTAGGGGTCGATGTCTTCTACGTCATCTCGGGATTCCTTATTACTGGACTGCTCCTCCGGGAGCTGGAGCAGTCCGGATCCATCTCGCTGAGAGCGTTCTACGCGCGTCGTGTGAGGCGAATCGTGCCCGCTGCAGTCCTTGTGCTGGCGGTCACGGTGATCGGGTCGTGGATAGTTTGGTTCGCGCCGCGGGCTCTGCAGATCACCCTCGACGCGGTGAGCGCGCTGCTCTTCGTCTCGAACTGGCACTTCGCTGAGCTCGGCACGGACTACCTTCAAGCTGACGGCCCCGTGTCTCCAGTCCAGCATTACTGGTCACTGTCGATCGAAGAGCAGTTCTATGCGATCTGGCCGCTCGTGCTCCTCGCCTTGGTCGTCGTGGCGAAAGCTCGCCGTCGTGTTCTCGCCGCGGTGATCGTGGTGGCGATCATCTTGGGTGTCGCTGCGGCGGCCTACAGAACGGCGAAGGAGCCGAACGCGGCGTACTTCGAGACCTGGGGGCGCGCGTGGGAGCTCCTCGCAGGAGCGCTCGTCGCGTGCGTGGGTGGCGCACCGCTATCTCTAGGCGTATGGGTGAGACGTGCGCTCTCCATGTTCGGATTGCTCGTCATAGTTGGGTCCGCGCTGTTGCTCACGCCCGAGTCCAGTGTGCCGTTCCCCGGTGTTATTCCGGCAGTGCTCGGCTCCGCGCTCCTGATCTGGGCGCGATCTCCCGCTGCGCGACGCGGTCTGCTGGGAAACCCCGTTTCGCAGTGGCTCGGCGACGTCTCCTACAGCCTCTATCTTTGGCACTTTCCCGTACTCATCTTCGCTGGTGCGCTGTTCGGAAACAGCACGTGGGTCGCGGTCCTTGCGCTCCCCGTCATGTTCTCTCTCGCAGAACTGTCACGACGACTCGTTGAGCAACCGATCATGCGAAGCGGTTTCCTTCGTCGAACCGCTAAGTCGCGCAACGAACGTTCGTTTGTCGGGAAGGATCTCCTGTTCGGGGCGGTCGTGCTCGTGACGATCGCAATCTTGTCGGTGACGCAGCTACGGGGCCCATCGTGGATGCGCTCCGCTGCGGACCTCGCATCGTTGGCGGGCGAGCAGCGGATCACGAGTCGTCAGGATGTGAGCGACCTCGGCGAGCGTCGCGTGTCGCTCGAGGAGGCTCTCGCGGCCACCCGGTGGCCGGAAGGCCCCGCATCGGACCTCGAGAAGCTATCGCTCGCGCAACAAGGCGAGGCCATGTTGCGTTGGGCCCCGGGGTGCCGCAACAGCGTGTTTGACTCCACTCCTCCTGAAGTGTGTGAGCCTTCCGGAACGGCCGAGAACGAGGCGATGGTCGTTGGGGACTCCATCGCGCTCTCATGGGTGCCCACCGTGGCCGTTGCGGGGGACGCGCTGGGGTGGGCGACGTCGGCCGTCGGCTACGCCAACTGCCCCCTCATTGACGTCCGTGCGACGAACAGCACTGACGATCCGGGATTCGCGGAGGCGTGCGCGACGAGCCGGGAGCGCATGATGTCCGTTATTCGGGAACGCCAGCCAGACATCGTCTTTCTCTCTGCATCTGAAATCTCGCTGGAGTTCACTGAGCTGCCCCTTAGCGAAGCTCGTGTTGCTTGGCGGGAGGGAGTTCAACGGACGCTGACCGATCTGGGGTCTTTGCCATCTGCGCCCCAGATCGTGGTCCTCGGGGATCCTCCTCGGGCGGGGAACATGACGGAGTGCCCATCGCGTATCGGGAGTCCGGGTGACTGTGAATCAGCGCTTTCTCCGACGTACGTAGCGAAGGCCGAGGCCGACCGCGAAGCTGTGGCAGCGTCTGCGGGTGCGACTTACATCGAGACTCTCTCCTGGTTCTGCGTCGACGGTCGATGCCCGGCGTTTGCCGGCGAACACGTGATCCGCATGGATGCCTCGCATCTCACAGATGCTGAGGGACGCTCGCTCGGACCCTTGCTGGCTGCTGCGCTCAGGGAAGAGCTTCAGCTCCGCTGACCGGATCGGTGCCGCGGGAGGGCGAAACCGCTGTCGGTACTATTGGTGACCATGGCAACGAGTACCCAGCAGTCGCACGTGCCCGCGCGCATCGTCGGAACAACTGGGGTATATCGGCCTGACGTCGACGGATTGCGCTCGATCGCCGTCACCGCGGTCGTCCTCTTCCACGCGGGGCTGACCGCATTGTCGGGTGGCTATATCGGGGTGGACGTGTTCTTCGTCATCTCGGGGTATCTCATTACCCGCCAGGTGGTCGCGGGCGTACAGCGCGGTCGCTTCTCGTTCGTCGAGTTCTACACGAGGCGCATCCGGCGGCTCGTGCCGGCGGCGTTGACGACGGCCGCGCTTGCGCTTCTATTCGCCCTACTCTTCCTCCCGGCTTTCCGGCTTGCGGAGATCGCAAAGTCGGTCGCGGCCGCAGCGCTCTCGGTGTCAAACATCTTCTTTTGGCAGGAGACGAGCTACTGGGCCGACGAGTCGGCGGTGCAGCCCCTGCTCCACACGTGGTCGCTCAGCGTCGAGGAGCAGTTCTACCTTGTCTGGCCGCTGTTGATCGTGCTCTCGCTGCGATGGTTCCGGCGCGCGACACTGCCGATTCTGATCGTCGGTACGTTCGTCTCGATCGCAGTCACGACTTGGGCGACGACCCGCTCGCCGGACGCCGCCTTCTATCTCACGCCGTTCCGCACGTACGAGTTCGCTATCGGAGCGCTCTGCGTGTGGGTGGAGCGCCTCCGCTGGCCCGACTCACGTATCGGGCGCGTCATGCAGTCGGGAAGCTGGCTGCTGGGCATGGTGCTGATCGTTTTCGCGATGCTTACCTTCAATGAAGCGGGCACGGCGTTCCCCGGATGGCACGCTCTTGTCCCAACTGTCGGCACCGCGCTGGTCATCGCGGCACGCCGCCCCGCGGGCCTTGATCGGGTCCTCGACAATCCGGTCATGCAGTACATCGGGCTGCGTTCGTACAGCCTCTACCTCGTGCACTGGCCGGTACTCGTCTTCGCGCAAGAGCTTTTCGGCCCGCTCACGCTCCTCACCGCGACGGCTTGCATCGTCCTCACCGCTGTACTCGCGGAACTTCAGTACAGGTACGTCGAGTATCCGCTGCGCGTGCACTCGGCCAAGAAGACCGTAGACGCGCAGGATGTGCCGACGAAGGTGAAGTCGGGGCGCGAGCGTTTCGTTCGGCTGGCGGTGCCCGTGCTCGCGACAGCTGTCGTGGTCGCGGGCGCTGCCGGCGTCGCGTGGTCGTACGCCAAGTCGCCGTTGGTGTATCCCGCCAGCGTGAGGCCGGTGGCGGAACTCGACCGAGAGGCCCTTAACGAGGTGCGGAGGGCGCCGATCGGCGAACTCTGCGCTGCTCGCTCTGAAGGATCGATCTGCGGAGTGCTCTCCGACGCGAAGCCGAACGTCCTCGTCATTGGCGACTCGTTTGGGGCCGATGGGCTCAATATCGCCCGTGGGATCGCGCCCGAGGCCAACTTCCTCGTAAGCGAACGGCCGGCGTGCCCGCCGTTGCAGTCAAAGGGCGCAGGTGAGGGCGGCGATGCCGACTGTATTCGCCTCAACGCGTATCGGGTGCCGGCGATCGACGATATGGCACCGCGAGTCGATCTTGTCGTGCTTTCGATGAAGTTCACCGAACTCAACCGCGAGCGGGCCATGGACCGAATCGCGGAGCTTGTGGCCTTGGGTACACCGGTTGCCGTCATCGGTCAGGGGGCGCACTACGACCAGGAAGCGTGGCAGACCGTTCTCGAACACGGGAGTTTGAACGGCGTTGAGGGAGCGCTTTTCGATCACCTCGACGTCACCGCGGAGCAGAATGCAGCGCTAGCTGAGGACGTCACTGCCCTCGGAGCGAGCTACGTCGACCGGTGGGAATGGATGTGCGATGATCACGGCTGCCGTGCGTACGTTGATGATGTGCAGGACCTCGTCATGTACGACACCGCGCACATGACCGCGATCGGCGCGTCGGCATTTGTGGAGGCCGTGCGCGAAGACAGTGACGTGAAGCTCGCATTCCACCCGGCCCTCGCCGACTGAAGTGCGACGCTCGGTGTTGCCGCAGGGAGCGCGCGCCTGGGCGAACTAGGCTGTTCGAATCGCCGGTGCGAGCCTTGCCACACCGGCGTGCGCTGGAAGATCGCGGACGAGTCACGGCCCGAGCAGGAGTCGATAGCAACATGAATGCAGCTGAGCACGAGCCGGTCGATCGGGGACGGGACGCTAACGCCGCCCGTCACTCGAAGCGGCGGAAGCTCATGCGCCGTTGGCTGGCGTGGGGGTTGCCGATCCTGCTCCTGGCGTACGCAGCGGTGCTCGCCGTCAGCGCATTCGTCGCGTACGGCGCATTGCGCGACGTAACGCCGCTTGCGGGGCGGGTTCAGAACCAGATTGCAGCCGGCGACACAGCTGGAGCGCAGTCGTCGGTCGCGGACGTGGCACAGAAGACGGCGACCGCCCGCGCTGCCACCGACCACCTCCTCTGGCGCGGCGTGGAATGGCTCCCGTTTGTCGGAGACGATATCGCCTCTGTTCGACTGGCTGCTGCGGCTGGGGACGAACTGGTTCGCGACGCGCTCACTCCGTTCGCGAGCGTGAACCTCGCGGCGCTCGGCCCCACGAATGGCGCCGTCAACCTCGACGCCGTACGTTCCCTCGCGGAGCCGGTTTCTCAGGCCGCCGTCGCGACGGAGAGGGTGCAGATCGATCTGCTGGCGATCGACACCTCGACCCTGCTGGCACCCGTCGAGTCTGCAGTTGGCCAGCTGACTGGTGCTGTCGAGACGCTCTGGCCGACCCTGGTTCGCTTGGATGGGCTCATGCCCCATCTGCCGACGATGCTCGGGGCGGATGGGCCAAGGAACTACATCGTGATTGTTCAGAACAACGCGGAGGCACGAACGACAGGCGGCAATCCTGCGTCGCTGATGATGCTCACAGCCGACCAAGGGCGCATCTCGATCACGCAGCACGCAGCCTCCACCGACTTCAACAACAACCGGGAAGCGCCGATCATCGACCTCGATTCCGGCACTGAGACTCTCTACGGATCGCGAGTCGGCAAGTTCATCCAGGACACGACGATGTCGCCGAGCTTCGACGAGACCGCCGGGCTCGTACGCGCGTATTGGCAGGAGACGTACGGCGATCCGGGTGTGGGCGTGCTCTCGCTGGATCCCGTCGCGCTGAGCTACATCCTCAAGGCGACGGGCGGCGTTGCCCTTCCCGACGGTGACAAGCTGACGTCGGAGAACGCGGTTCAGACCCTTCTCAATAGCGTTTACTTCAAGTACCCCGGTGATACAGTCGCGGAGCGCGACGCCCAAGACGCGTACTTCGCGGCGGCGGCCGGGGGAGTTTTCGAAAAGATCACCAGTGGGTCGGCTGATATCGTCAAGCTCGCTCAGGCGTTCGGGAAGGCCGGTGCCGAGGGCCGTATCTACTTCTCCTCGACTGATCCGATCGAGTCGCAGGCTGTGCAGGGCACCACGCTCTCGAACCCCTTGCCGGCCGACAACGAGGATGAGACAGCCCTCGCGGTATTCGTCAACGACACGACCGAAGGCAAGCTCGACTACTACGCCGACATGGAAGTTGAGGCCACGTCGAACGTCTGCGAGGCAGCGACGGGCGAAGCGCCAACTTTCACGACTAAGGCGACGTACAACTACAACCTTCAGCCGGGTGATGTCGCGAGTCTGCCGATCTACATCTCGACAGGCCGCTATTTCGAGCGTGGCGTGAAGGCGACGGACATGGTGTTCTACGGTCCCGTCGGAGGCACGTATGTCTCCGCGAAGGTCGACGGAGCCGAGGTGCAGCCGGACGTCGGCACCATGGACGAGGGGCGACCAGCGGTCCGCATCCGCGTCGAGAACCAGCCGGCCAGCTCGCACACCTTCGAGGTGACGTTCAGCGGTGCGCCTGACCAGGAGTACGGCCCCCTCAGCGTCGTCCACACTCCGCTCGTCAAGCCGGTTCCGGTCGAGACATCGAGCCCGGGCTGCGGCTGACGAAACTGGGGCGGCCACGCGGAACGTGAGCGTGGTCGCCCCAGTTGCGCTTCCTGTCGCCGCCGCGTGTCCGCGACGCCCGCAGTCGCGCGGCGCGCCATCCGCTGCCTCAGGCATCCGCTCAGACGTCGGCCCATAGGATCGAGACCACAGCTTCAACAAGGAGACACCGGTGAGTGGTCTGATCGTGCACGAGTGGCTCTCGCCCGCAGGCGGGTCGGAGAACGTGTTCGAGGCCATCGCGCAGGTCTTCCCCGATGCGGAGCGCTGGTGCCTGTGGAATGACGCCGGCGACCGGCTGCAGCCCGTCCACGAGACCGTCCTCGCACGCACGCCGCTGCGAGGGCGCAAGGCGCTCGCAGTGCCATTCATGCCGATGGTATGGCGACACCTGCCGAAACGCGCCGCCGACTGGTTGCTCGCGAGCACGCACCTGTTTGCGCACCACGCGCGCTTCGGCGGGCCGGCGCGCGACGTGCCGAAGCTCGTCTACACCCACACGCCGGCGCGCTACATCTGGGTGCCCGAGCTCGACGGACGAGGCGACAGCCTGCCCATCCGCGCGGTTTCCGCAGCGCTGAAGCCGTTGGACCGCAAGCGCGCGCAGGAGCCCGTCGCGATCGCCGCGAACAGCCGGTTCATCGCCGATCGGATCGCCGACGCCTGGGAGCGCGAGTCGGAGGTCATCTACCCGCCCGTCGCGATCCACGGCTTCGGCGAGGAGCCCGACCTGACGGCGGCCGAGCAGGATCAGCTCGACGCGCTGCCGGAGTCGTTCATCCTCGGGTTCTCGCGCTTCGTGCCGTACAAGCGCCTCGATGCGGCAATCGCCGCCGGCCGCGCTTCCGGACTGCCGGTCGTGCTCGCCGGGTCGGGTCCTGACGAAGACCGCCTCCGCACGATCGCCGACGAAACGTACCCCGGCGCGGTGACCTTCGTGCACCATCCGTCGAATCCGCTGCTGACCGCCATCCTGCAACGCGCTTCGGCGCTCGTCTTCGCGCCCATCGAGGACTTCGGGATCATCCCGGTCGAGGCGATGGCGGCCGGCACGCCAGTGCTCGCGAACGCTATCGGGGGAGCGGTCGAGTCGGTGCTCGACGGCGTCACGGGCGCGCACGTGCACGACTGGGACTCTCCGTCGGAGCTGCGCGCGGCGGTCGAGAAGGCGCTCGCCTCGTCGCCCGCGGAGTGCCGTGTGCGCGCGCAGCGGTTCGGCGAGGACGTCTTCGCCCGCGAGATCCAGGGGTTCGTCGAGCGGAACGTGTGAGGGAGGGGCGCCGGAGCGCCCCCTCCTCGCCTACGCCCGGTCGTGGATCGTGACGTGATATCCGTCGGGATCCGCGAAGGTGAAGGTGCGCCCGAACGGGCCGTCGATCGGCGCCGAGACGATCGTGTGGCCCGCATCGGCGAGCGCGTCGTGGATCGCCTGCGAGTCGGTCGCGTGGAGCCAGATGGCCGTGCCGATGCCCGGCTGCGCGGCCGACTCGAGGTCTGTCCCGGGCACGAGGTCGCGCAGGGCGAACGCGATCGGACTCGTCTCGAAGACGACGGCGTGCGGCGGCCCTGCGGGCGACCGCACGAGACCGAGGTGCTGCTCGTAGAACGCCTGCGACGCCTCGAGGTCGCGCACCTGCAGGGAGATGAAATCGGGGCCGGTGACGGGCATGTCTGCTCCTTTGTGTCAGATAACTGACAAGGAGGCTATGTCAGACTTCTGACATGAGTCAAGACGTGATCGATCTCGAGACATCCCTCGGCTATCTGCTGAAGGAGGCGTCCTCCGCGCTCCGTTCGGCCATGGAGGCCGTGCTCCGACCGCTCGGGATGACGGTGACGCACTACGCCTGCCTCGAGCTGCTCGCGCAGCGGCCGGGCTTGTCGAACTCCGAGCTCGCACGCGGGGCATTCGTGACACGTCAGTCGATGAACGTGCTGCTGCAGACCCTCGAGCAGGACGGCTCGGTGACGAGGCCCGCGGAGGCCCGAGTGGGGAGGGCGCTGCCCGCGGAGCTCACTCCGCTCGGCCGGGAGCGCCTCGAAGCGGCGAGCACCGCCGTCCGCGCAGTTGAGGACAGGATGGTCGGCGGGATGACCCCGCGCGAGCAGGAAGCGGCGCGGTCTGCCCTGCGGAGCATGATCGCGGCGCTGACCGGGCGCGGCGACGTGGAGCGTGCCGAGGAGCCGTGACGGCCCGGCCCCGGCCATCCGAGCCCTCCCGCATAGGCTGGGGCGCATGGCCCGGACCGAGCGCATCGTGTGGATCGACGCGGCCCGCGGCATCTGCGTGCTCGGCGTCGTGCTCATGCACACGACGCTCTCGAGCTACCTCGGGCATCTGCAGCCGGGGGCATCCACGGGCTTCTGGTCGTGGTTCATCGACGCGATGACGCCGTTCCGCATCCCGGGGCTCGCGATGCTGAGCGGCCTGCTGCTCGCCCGACGGATCCGTCACGGATGGTCCGACCGCACCGTGCGCGTGTCGGTCGCCTCGTCGTACTGGCTCTACGCGGTGTGGCTCCTCGCGTTCGCGCTCTACGCCGGGCTCGTCGGCGCGTACGTCTGGACGGGCCCGCTCGGCGGGACCGGTGCCATCCGCTGGGATGCGTACCTCAACGAGCTCGTCCTGCCGAAGACGCTCCTCTGGTACGTGTTCGCGCTCGCCGTATGGACCGCCCTCCTGGCGACGCTGCGCAGGGTCGACCCCGCGCTCGTCCTCGTGACGCTCGTCGTCGTGTCGATCTGCAGCCACTACGTGCCGGTCGCCGACAACAACGACCAGTACCGCAACCTCATGCGGTACGCCGTCTTCTTCGCGATCGGCGTCTACGGATCGGCGTGGCTGCGCGAGCGCGTCGCGTCGCGGCACCTCCCGTTCGCGCTCGGCGCGCTCGCCGTGTACCTGGGCGCCGGCGGCATCATGGCCATGGGAGATCCGCACGTCGGCGCGGTGCTGTCGGTTCCGCGCGATGCGGCCGCGGCCATCCTGCTCCTGCTGCTCATGGCGGTGATCTGCCGGGCGCGGCCCGTCGGCCGGGCGCTCGCGTGGATCGGGCGGCGGACCCTGCCGATCTACGTCCTGCACGGACTCCTGCTCGAGCTGCTGTCGCGCGTGCCGAACTGGGGCTTCGTGATCGACCGTCCGGTCATCCGCTCGCTCGCGCCGCTGCTGGTGACGCTCGCCATCGCCATCCTGTCGGTCGCGGTCTATGAGCTCGTCATGCGCACCCCCGCGCGGGTCGTGTTCGAGCTGCCGTGGCCGGCGAAGCGCGCGCTGCTGGGCGAGCGGCGGTAGGGGCTCGGTCTCCGGGACGACAGAATGGAACCCATGGCACAGGTCGCGATCGACACCCGGTGGGATGGCATCGCCGGCATCCAGCGCTACTCGCGCGAGGTGCTCCCGCGGCTGAAGACGCCGTGGCAGCCGCTCGGGCTCGACGGTGACCACCTCGCCCCGCTGGATGCGCTGCGCGCCGTGCCGCGCGACCGCCTCATCTACTCGCCCGGCTACAACGCCTTCGTGCGGGCCAAGCGGCAGGTCGTGACGCTGCACGACCTCATCCAGCTGCAGACGCCGTGGCCGGGGCACGCGAAGTACCTCGCGTACTACCGGCTCGTGGTTCGCCCCGTCGTGCGGCGGACGGGAGTGGTGCTCACGGTCTCCGAGACGTCGAAGGCGCTCATCGAGGAGTGGCTCGACGACGATTCGGTGCAGGTCGTAAACGCGGGCATCGGATGCTCCGATGCCTTCCACGCCGACGTCGAGCGGGCCCCGGGCGATCCGTACCTCATGTACGTCGGCAACCTCCGCGCGCACAAGAACGTCGAGGTCGTGCTCGACGCCCTCGGGCGGGTGCCGGATGCGCGACTGCGGATGCTCCTTCCCGCGCGCGAGCACGAGCAGGCCGAGCGGATGGCCGCGGAGCGCGGCATCTCGGCTCGCGTCGAGCTGCTCGCGGGGATCGACGACGCCGCGCTCGCGCGCCACTACCGCGGCGCGGCGGCGACCGTCATGCCGTCGACCCTCGAGGGCTTCGGCCTTCCCGCGCTCGAGAGCGTGATGACCGGCACCCCCGTGCTCTTCTGGCGCGGGTGCGCGGCGGTCGCCGAGACGGTGGGCGATCGCGGCCGCGCCGTCGAGAACGCGACCGACGTCGAGGAGTGGGCCGGCGCCATCCGCTCGGCCCTGGCCTCCCCGCGTCGCGTCGATCCGCCCGCGTCGGGGTACGACTGGGACGCGACCGCGCGCACGATCGACGCGACGCTGGGGGAGCTGCTGGACTCCGGTCGTTGAGCGGAGCGAGCGCCAGCGAGCGCAGTCGAAACGTCGTGAGCCGGCGTCGGGGCGGGGGTGTCGTTTCGTCTCGCTTCGCTCGCTCAACGACCGGGAGGCGGGGCGTCCTTCCGGTCGTTGAGCGGAGCGAGCGCCAGCGAGCGCAGTCGAAACGTCGCGAGCCGATCTCGGGAGCGGAGGCGTCGTTTCGTCTCGCTTCGCTCGCTCAACGACCGGGGCGGGGGTGCTCGCTCCGGGGTGGGGCGCGGACGGAGACAGGTCAGCGCGGAACGGTCTCCAGCTCGAGCGTGATCAGCGGAAGCTCGTCGCGAGGAACGACGACCGTGACGATTCCGCCCGCGGGCAGCTCCGCGCCGATCGCATAGATGTGCGGGTCGGTGTCGATGAACGCGCCATCGAACTCGCGGCCATCCACCATCAGCGAGATCGGCCGCTGGACCGCGCGCTCGCGGATGTCGGGCGCGGGCGGGAGTCCGCCGGCGACTCCCTCGAGGCCGCGTTCGATGCGGAAGGTGTTGCGCAGCACATGGTTCGCGTGCTGGACGAGCACCGCCGCTAAAGACGCTTCCTCCGAGGGATCGCGGTGCCACGTCGTCCGCACGGCCTCCCACAGCTGCGGGAACCGCATCTGCTCGGTCATCTCGACGAGCCAGTCCGGCCGAGGGTGGGCGGAGGCCACCTCGAGGGAACGCCGCATGTCATCGTCCATCTCGACGAGGTTCCCCGGGGCCATCCGGTTGTCGGGATCGCGGATGAGCGTGTACGTGAAGCTGACGTGCATCTCGCGCAGCCCGCGGCCGTCCTGACCCTGTTCATAACCGGACGGCATGATGCCCTCGAGGTGCCTCTGCGCCACGAAGGTCAGCGCCGGCACCGGCATCTCGCGGAGCTTCTGACGCCACTCCACGCGCGGGTCGGGGTGTCCTCCGGCGATACCTCGACGTACTGCATGGGTTCCAGTGTGGTCGAGCGCCGTCAGCGCGGCCAGGAACTCGAGGAAGGTTGCGTCGTTTCGTCTCGCTTCGCTCGCTCAACGACCGGGGGGTGGGGCGTCCTTCCGGTCGTTGAGCGGAGCGAGCGCCAGCGAGCGCAGTCGAAACGTCGTGAGCCGATGTCGGGACGGGGTGTCGTTTCGTCTCGCTTCGCTCGCTCAACGACCGGGAGGTGGTCGCTCGCTCATCCACCGGGGGAGCGAGCCGAACGCGCGCTCACGTGCTGATGAGCACGAGCGCGAGTGTGCACAGCGCGAGGCCGATGCCCTCCGTGCGCGTCCACCAGCGACGCGTCACGATCGCCGCCGCGACCACGGTCACCGCGGGGTAGAGCGACGTGACCGCCGCCGCGATGGCGAGATCGCCCGGCTGGGCCGCGACCTGGTAGCTCACCGTCGCGACGCCCGCGAGGACGCCCGCCACCGCCGCCATCCCGACCGCCCGCCGGGGGAGCGGACCTCCGGTGCGCAGGACGCCGACGGCGAGCACCGTGAGGAGCGCGACCGACACGCCCTGGCCGACCGCGAGGGGCACTAGGCCCGCTGCTTCCGACGTCTGGCCGAGGCAGGTGAACTGCGTGCCGAAGCCGGCGCCGGCTCCCGCGCCGATGAGCAGGCCGCGCCGGTCCACTGCGGACCGGCCGCCTGCCGCGACGAGCCAGATCGCCGGGACGACGGCGATGAGACCGGCCGTCTGCAGCGGCGTCGGCAGGCCGCCGAGCGCGACCCCGACGACGACCGGGATCGTCACCGCGACGACGCCCGACATCGGCGCGACGCTCGTGACCGAGCTCGTCGCGATGCCCCGGTAGATCAGCACGTTGCCGATCGCGCTGCCGAGCCCTGCACCCGCGCCCCAGAGGACATCCGCTCCGGTCGGAGCTCCCTGCCCGACCGGTGAGACGACGAGGAGCACCGCGAGCACCGCTGCGCATGCCTGGCTGATGAGCGCGACGACCCGCGCGTCGATCCGCTCGGACGTGCGCCCGCCGACGTAGTCCGACAGGCCGTACGAGACGGCGGCCGCGATCGCGAAGGGGAGCGTGAGCACGGTCGTCAGCTCGAGGCGGTCGCCGAGGAGGGTGTCGGGTGCATGCATCCTCCTGAGCCCGGCGTGCGAACGGGTGACATATCCGACCGTAGCGGTAGGGGCGGCGTGGCGGCCCCGACAGCGCCCGCCGGACGCGGGTGGCGTTTCGTCTCGCGGAGACCAGTGCTGAGCGAGCGGAGCGAGCCGAAGCATCGCTTGACGACCGGGCGTTTCGTCTCGCTTCGCTCGCTCAACGACCGAGGCCAGCCTCCTCGAACCGATGCGTGCCGTGCGCCACCGTCGACGACGCGCCTGACGGCAGCACGACCTCGGCCGTCACACCGACGGGAATCGTCACCTCGAGCCCGAAGCGGCCGCCGTCGATCGACCACGCCACGGCGATCTCGCCGTAGGGCGACGCGTGCCGCGCCCGCGCCCACGTCAGACCGCCGCCCGGGCGCGGAGCGATCCGCACCGTGCGGCTGCCCGGCGAGGTCGTCGCGATGCCGCCGATTTCGCGGTGCATCCAGTCGGCGATCGAGCCGAGCGCGTAGTGATTGAACGAGGTCATCTCGCCCGGGTTCACCGTGCCGTCGTCGAGCAGGCTGTCCCACCGTTCCCAGATCGTCGTCGCGCCCTTGTCGACCATCGAGAGCCACGACGGGGTGCTCCGCTCCGTGAGCATCGCGAACGCGTCGTCGGCATGGCCGGTGGCGGTGAGCGCATCAGCCACGAGGTTGACCCCCGCGAAGCCGGCGCCCACGCGGAAGCCGCCCTCGCGCACGAGGCGCGCGAGCTCCGCTCCGGCGACCCGGGCCATCCGCTCGTCGAGCAGCTCGAAAGCGATCGCGAGCGCGTAGCCGGTCTGCGTCGGGTGGGCGAGGCGCCCGTCGGCATCGAACCACTGCCCGCGGATGGCGGCGCGCACCTCCGCGGCGAGGCTCGCGTACTGCTCGGCGACGGCGCCGTGCCCGACGGCCGCGGCGAGCTCGCCCACACGGCGGGCGGAGTGCGCGAAGAACGCCGTCGCGACGAGCGCGGGGTCGGTCTGCGCGGCCGCGGGATCCTCGGGCGGAGCCGTGGGATCGAGCCAGTCGCCCAGCTGCCGGTCGGCGTTCCACAGGCGCGTCGCGCCCGCGCGACCGGCCACCTGGTCGACCCAGGCGCGAGCGCTCTCCAGCTGCCGCAGGACGAGCTCGCGGTCCGCGTAGCGCCGCCACAGATCCCACGGGGTGAGCGCAGCGGCATCGCCCCACGCGGCGATCGGACGCCCGGGGGTCCACCAGAAGCCGCCGGGGATGAAGGGCACGTACACCGGCACGGTCCCCACCCGGCGCTGCTCGACCTCGAGGTCGCGCAGCCAGCTCGACAGGAATCCGGCGCAGTCGTAGAGATAGGTCGCCGTCGCCGCGAAGACCTGGATGTCTCCCGTCCACCCCAGCCGCTCGTCGCGCTGCGGGCAGTCCGTCGGGATGTCGACGAAGTTCGACCGCAGACTCCACAGCACGTTGTCGTGCAGCCGGTCGAGGGAGGGATCAGATGTCTCGAGCCACCCCGTCCGGCGCATCGCGGTGTGCAGCACGCGCCCCGTCACCGTGAGGTCGTCGAGACGCCCGTCGAAGCCCGCGATCTCGGCGTAGCGGAAGCCGTGGATCGTGAAGCGCGGCTCCCAGTCGATCGAGCCGTCCGAGCCGAGGTAGCGGTCTTCCGAGGTCGCGCCGCGCAGGGTGCGCGTGTAGAGCGCGTCGTCCTGCAGCACCTCGGCATGGCGGATGGTCAGCTCGGGCCCGACGCCCGAGCTCGCGCGCACGCGCAGGCGCCCCGCGAAGTTCTGCCCGAAGTCGATGACGATGCGGCCATCCGCTCGCCGCTCGATCGAGACCGGAGAGAGCTCCTCCGTGCACCGCACGGGAGGCCCCTCGGGGGCGACGAGCGTGCCGTGGGCGACGTGCGCAGCGCGCACGGGCTGCCACGCGGCGTCGTCGAACCCCGGATCGCTCCATCCGTGCGGCACCTCCCGCGCGTCGAAGGTCTCGCCGAGGTAGAGACTGCTGCGCAGGATCGGCGAGCGGTGCGCGCGCCACTCCGCGTCGGTCGAGATCGTCACGCGCGAGCCGTCGTCGAGCTCGACCTCGAGCTGCGCGAGCAGCGCGAGGTCGGCGCCGTAGAGATCCGCCTGCCCGCCGTCGAACCCGAGGCGCCCGCGCCACCATCCGTCGCCCATCCACGCGCCGACCGCGTTCTCGCCCGCGTGCAGCAGATCGGTCACGTCGTAGGCGTGATAGCGCAGGCGTGCGGGATAGACGGTCCATCCGGGGTTCAGCTCGTCGGCGCCGACGCGGCGGCCGTTGACCTCGAGCTCGTACACGCCGTGCGCCGTCGCGTAGAGCCGCGCACGGCGGACGCCCGACGACAGGGTGAACCGGCGCCGGAAGAGGGGAGGGCGGCGCTCGCCGCCGGCCGGGTCGTCCCAGGGAGCCTGCACGCCCGCACCGATCCAGTCGAGCGGGTCGAGCAGGCCCGCCTCGACGACCGCGGGCTCCGACCACCCCGACCACGCACCGTCGTCGCCGGCCACGCGGATGCGCACGACCGCCTCCTCGCGCGAGGAGAGCGGGTCATCGGGCCACGGCACGAGCACGGACTCCGCCGACTCCACCGCGAACCGACGGCTCTCGCCGCCCCGCGCGACCTCGACCTCGTAGGCGCGCTGCGCCCATCCGGCCGACGCGGTCGTCTGCCACGACAGGCGCGGGCGCGCCTCGCCGATGCCGAGCGCCTCGTCCCGGTGCTCGAAGCGCACGGATGCGACCTGTGTCGTCATGTTGTCCCCCTCGTGGATGCGGCGCGCCTCTCGACGCGCGTCGGGCCGACGACGTCGTCGCCCAGCCCCGTGATGCGGATGCCGGTGGGCACGTCGACCATGACGACGTCGCCCTCGGCGTGCACGGTCAGATCGCCGTGCGGTGTCGGGACGACCGCGGCCGCCCAGGTGAGGTCTCCGAGCGCCGGGGCGACCGCGACCTCGCGCCATCCGGCCGCGCGCGGCTCGATGCCCAGCACGGCCCACGGCAGGAGGGCGGCGGGCGCCGCGCCCCACGCGTGACAGAGGCTCTTGCCGAACGGGCGTCCGTACATCTCGTACGGCGAGTGCCCGGGCTCGGCGAACTCCTCCCAGAACGTCGTCGCCCCCGCGTCGAGCATGGGCTGCCAGCGTCGACGCAGCAGCGCGAGCGCGTCGTCGCGGCATCCGCCCGTCACGAGCGCGGCGGCCGCGAACCCGGTCATGTACGGCGTGCGGACCCGCCCGTCTCGCACGGCATCCACCACGCCGTCGGAGACGCCGAGGCCGGCGAGGATCGCGAGAAGGTTCGGATACGCGGATGGCCCGCTGTCGGCGTCGAGGTGCTCGCGCCAGAATCCGCGCTCATCCCACGCACGCTCGCGCAGCACGCGCTCGGCGCGCACGGCGACTTCGCGCCATCGCGCAGCGTCGGGATGGCCGCCGCGCGCGAGCAGGTCGGCTCCCGTGCGCGCGGCCCAGGCGAAGAGCACCTGGAGCGCGGCGAGATCGCGGCCGGGAGTCGTGTCGACGCCCCAGTCGATGAGCACGGGGCCGGCCGGGAAGCCCGACGGCTGCCCTGGGCGGAACACCCCGTCGCTGTCGACGTCGCACGCGAGCGTGTCGAGCATCCGCGCGACCGCGTCGGCCCTGCGGCGCGCCGAGACGCTGTCGCCGAAGTGGGTCATGTGTAGGCCCTGCGCGACGACCCACCACAGTGAGTAGTCGGCGAGCCCGTTGACGTACCCGCCATCGGGGGCCCCGAGCGCGTCGAGGCTGTCGAACGCGATGCCGCCGTCGCCGATCGCGTAGGCGTTCGCGAGCAGGGCGAGCGCCTGATCGCCCGCCCACGGCACGCGGTCGCGCTTGAGTCCGTCGACGGCGAGGCCCTGCAGGCTCGCGCGCGTCGTGTACGCCGCGACCGCCCACATGCGGGTGAGGTCCTCGTCGGAGCAGGCGAACGCGCCGCCGCGCTCGACCGGATGCGCGAACGCTTCGAGGTGCACCTCTGCGGCCGGGTCGTCGACGCGCAGGTAGCGGAAGCCCAGGCGGCCCTGCGTCGTCCACGCGCCGTCGGCGCGCCGCACGATCTCGACGATCGCCTCCTGGTCGCCATCCGCCTCGACCTCCGCGAGGGACTCCCCGACTCGGATGGCGGGGCGCATGCCGCTCGCGATCACCGGGCGCGCGAGCACCGTCGCGCCCGCGTCGTGCAGGCCCGCGCCGAGCGCGATCGGCTCGAGCGCGAACGAGGGCCCGGGGTCGAGGTGCGGCGGGCGGTCGCGCCCGGGGCGGATGTCCGGCGCGACCCATGCGCCATCCGCCTCGACGCGCCATCCGCGCCCGTCATCGCAGAGCGCGGCGGGCTCGCCCTCCGTCGCGACGCACTCGACGACCTCGCCGTCGTCGGCGCGGAACCGCACGCGCGATGCCGCGGGCCGCTGGTTGTCGTCGTAGTGCACGAACCGCGCACTCGCCCGGCTCTCGGCGACGAGCCGGTTCAGCACGCCGCGCGCGTAGGCGCCGGGGGTGTAGAGCCAGGTGCGCTCGCCGCGGGTGGGCAGCTGCAGCGGGAAGGGGTCGGGGCTCGCGGCGCGCGAGAGGCGGCGGATGTCGTCCGGCGTCACCCCTTCACCGCGCCCGAGGTCATGCCAGCGACGATCTGGCGGTTGAAGAAGATGTACATGACCAGCGGCGGGAGGGTGATGAGCAGGACGTCCATGAAGAGGAGGTTCCAGTTGCTCACCGCCTGCGACGAGAAGTTGAACAGCGTCAGCTGCACGGTCGCGTTCTCGTCGCCGGGCAGGAAGTACAGCGCGTAGGTGAAGTCGTTGAACACGAACACCGACTGCACGACGACCACGGTCATGACGACCGGCTTCAGCAGCGGCAGGATGATCCCGAAGAACAGGCGCAGCGGGCTCGCGCCGTCGATGATGGCCGCCTCGTCGAGCTCCTTGGGGATTGTGGCGACGAACGCGCGGAACAGCAGCACGCAGAACGACAGCCCGAACGCGACGTGCACGAAGACGAGGCCGGGGAGCGTCTTGAAGAGGCCGAGAGTCTGCAGCACCCAGATGGTCGGGACCACGGCCGGCGGGATGATGAGCCCCGACAGGACGAGCGCGTTGACGACGCGATTCCACCGCGACGACCGGCGCTGAAGCACGTAACCGACCATGGCCGACAGCACCACCATGATCGTCACCGAGACCACGGTCAGCACGATGCTGTTCACGAAGGCGCGCACGAGCAGGAAGTCGCGGTTCTCGAGGACGGTCATGAGGTTCTCGAAGAACGCCCACTGCGTCGGGAGCGTGAAGCCGAGCAGAGATGCCTCCTGCTGCGTCTTCGATGCCGTCAGCACGATGAACGCGAACGGCACGATGAAGACGACGATCGCGAGCGCGATGGCGGCGGCCCCGCCGCCGTATCGCCAGAGTCGGGTTCTCACAGCTCGGTCTCCTTGCGGTTGAGCCAGGCCGACAGCGGGAAGATGATCGCCGCGACCACGAGGAAGAGGATGACGTTGCCGGCGGTCGAGAGCCCGAAGAAGCCGGCCTGGTACTGCTTGTAGATGACTGACGCGATGACGTCGCTCGTGAACCCTGGCCCGCCCTTCGTCATCGCCCAGATGAGGTCGAACGACCGCAGACCGCCGATGAGCGACAGCAGGATGACCGTCACGGTCGCGGGGCGCAGGAGCGGAAGGGTGATGTGCCGGAAGTGGTTCCAGGCGTTCGCCCCGTCGACGCGCGCCGCCTCGCTGTACTCCTGGGGGATGGCCACGATGCCGGCGATGTAGATGAGGGCGGCGAGGCCGACGCCCTTCCAGACGTCCACGAGCGCGACCGAGAGCAGCGCGAGCGCCGGATCGGTGAGCCATCCGGGCCCGGTCGCGCCGAGCGCCTCGATGACGCGGTTCACGAGGCCGTCGAACGGATCGAGGAGCACCTTGAACGTGATGCCGACGCCGATCGTCGACACGAGCACGGGGAAGAACACGACGCTGCGCAGGAACCCGCGGCCGATGATCTGCGAGCTCAGGAGGAGGCCGAGAGCCATCCCGAGGACGACCTTGAGCCCGCTCGTCACGGCAGCGAAGACGAAGGTGTTCACGAAGCCCGTGCTGAGAGCCGGGTCCTTGAAGAACTCGACGAAGTTCTCGAAGCCGATGAACTCCGAATCGAAGAGGGTCCAGCGGGTGAGCGCGAAGTAGAACGACGCCACCGTCGGGATGAGGAAGAGGATGACGTAGAAGACGCCGGCGGGCAGGAAGAACCACGAGGGGTACATGCTCCGGCGCCGGACGGGGCGGGCGGGCGCCTGCGCGACGCGCGTCGGCTCGGCGGCGAGTGCGGTCATGGGGTGCTCCAAGGCATGTCGGGAGAGGGGCGGCCGGAGCCGCCCCTCTCGGAGGTCACCAGCCCTCGAGGCCGAGCTGCTGGGCCTGCTTGCGGACGTCGTCGTCGTACTGCTGCGCACCCTCCTCGGCGGAGGTGATGCCCGAGCCCACGGCGACGGTGATCTGCTCGAGCGACGGGCCCTTGATCGGGGAGAGGAACTCGAGCGCGTTCTGCACGCGCCCCTCGTCGAAGTAGGCGATCTCGTCGGTGACGATCGGTGGAACGTCGTCACCGAGCTCGCAGCCCTCCACCACGAACGGGCCGTACGGAACGCCGGTCGCCTCGACCTGCACGTCGCAGCTCTCCGGCGTCGTGAGCCACTCGAGGAAGACCTTCGCCGACTCGAGCCGCGCGCCCTCCGTCGACGACGGCACGTACACGGCGCCCGGCTGCCACACCGTCAAGGTGTTGTCCTCGGCGGACTCGCCGGGGATCGCGAAGAGGCCGATGTCGTCGACGGCGTCGGGGTAGTTGGCCGCGAGGTTCTGGATGGCCCACGACAGGATCGGGTAGTGCGCGCCCTCTCCGTTCGCGAGCATGCCCACGGCCTCGTCGTAGGTCGCCGACGCGTAGTCCTCGTTGAAGAGGCCGGCCTCGTTCAGCTCCTGCAGGTGGCGGAACCCGGTGAACGCGGGCTCGTCGACGTACTTGGCCTCGTTCGCCGTGTACTTCTCGGCCCACTCCGGGTCGGCCTTCATGACGTTGGCGAAGTCGCCGAGCACGAACAGCTGCGACGTCCACGTCTCGCCGTAGGACTGGATGATCGGCGCGACGTCGGACGCCTCGGCCTTGACCTTCTCGGCGTTCGCGACGAACTCGTCCCAGGTCTGCGGGATCTCGAGCCCGAGCTCCTCGTAGACCCGCTTGTTGTACATGATCGCGCCGGACGACGTCTGCCCGAGCGGAGCGCCGTAGAAGCCCTCCTCGGTCGAGACGACGGGCACGAAGCTGTCCTGGAGCTTCGACACCCACGGCTCGTCGCCGAGGTCGACGAGCTGCTGGTCGGGGTTGAGCGCCTGCAGGAGCGAGCCCGTGTTGTAGGCGAACAGATCGGTCATCTCGCCCGTCGACAGGCGCGTCTTGACGACGTTGTCGCCCTCCGTGCCCTGCGGGCGGGTCTCGATCTCGACCTGGATGTCGGGGTGCTCGGCCTCGAAGGCCTCGACCAGGGCCTCCATCGTGGTGACCGAGGTCTCGGCATTGTCGATGAGGATCGAGATCTCGGAGCCGTCGTCGGACGCCCCGCCGGAGCATCCGGTGAGGACGAGCGCCGCGCCGCCGGCGGCAGCCGCCGCGGCGAGGAGCCTGCGCTGGGTGTGAGGGGACATCAGGGAACCTCCTGGTGCGAAACGTCTTCGTCTGTGCGCCGCTCGACCTTGCGCGGCATGAGCAGGCTAGGGAGCTGAAAGCGCGGTTGTCAATCGATCTACACAAACTCGTAGAGCGATCTACGAAATCGAGATCCGGCTGTTACCATGAGGCCGAAGCGGGCGACCGCGGGTCGAAGGGGAGACGTGGCGATGACGCAGGCGAGCGTGGGGCAGGCGACCATCCAGGATGTCGCCGACCTCGCCGGAGTGTCCCGCGCGGCCGTGTCGAAGGTCATCCGCAACGCCTACGGCGTGAGCCCCGCCATGCGCGAGCGCGTGGAGAATGCGATCGAGCAGCTCGGCTACCGCCCGCGTGTGGGGGCTCGCGCGCTGCGCGGCTCGACGCACACGATCGGGTTCGAGCTGCCCGCGCTCACGAACCCGTTCCTCGCGAAGATCCTCACGGGAGCGACCGACGCCATGGAGGGGTCGCGCTACCAGCTGATCGTCGCGCCCACCCCGCCGGGCGCATCCGAGCGCGGGCCCATCGACGCGCTGGTGGACCGCCAGGTCGACGGCCTCGTCGCGATCGGACCGCAGATCGAGCAGGCATGGCTGGAGCGGATCGCGCCGATGACGCCGCTCGTCATGATCGGACGCCACGACGAGTCGGCGCTCTATGACACCGTCACGGGCGACGACGACCTCGGCACCGAGCTCGTCCTGCGCCACCTCATCGATCTCGGGCACCGCAGGATCGCGCACGTGACGATCACCACCGCGGACTCCGGCGACCGCTCGCCGCACGGTCGCCGCATCGGGGCCTACGAGCGGATCATGCGAGAGGCCGGCCTTGCGCACGCCATCCGCGTGGCGCGGAGCGGCGAGGCCGGGGGAGATGCCTACGACGTCGTGCGCGCGCTCCTGGCCGAACCGGAGCCGCCGACCGCGATCTTCGCCGGCAACGATTCGCTCGCGCTCGATGCGCAGCGGGCGCTCGCCGACGCCGGGCTCACACCCGACGACGTCTCCATCGTGGGATACGACGGCATCGACCTCGCGGGGCATCCCGGGGTGGACCTCACGACCATCGACCAGGACGGCGTCGGCATGGGGCGCACGGCGGTGGCCCTGCTGCTCGAGCGCATCGGCGGACGCACCGAGCCCGCGCACGCTGTGAGCGAGACACGTCTCGTCGTCCGCGGCTCGACGCGCCCGCCGCGCGACTAGCGGCCGGGGAGCTGGCCGCGCGCGACTTGCGGCCTAGCGCGCCCGCCGGGCCGGGGTGGGGACTATCGCCCGGGCACCGCCTCCCAGGGCTCGGAAGTGAGAGCGCTAACCTGGATGGCGGGGGACGCAAGACCTCCATACCGTGCCGTCGACGTGTGGAGCAGATCGTGATCGTCCTGGCCGAGCCGTCGTTCCTCGGCTCCCGCACGCCGCTCGAGATCGTCCTCGTCCTCGCGGCCGCCCTGCTCGGGGCCGGCGTCATCGTGCTGCTGTCGTTCCGGCTGCCGGCGCGGACGCTGCTCGCGGGCGCCTTCGCGCTCGGCACGCTGCAGTTCTTCGGGCCGTTCGGCTTCACGTCCCTCGGGCTCATCGCGACGGCGGCCCTCCTCCCCGGCGCGATCTGGCGCTTCTGGCGCGGCAACGCCCACGTCTGGATCGGGCTGCTCGGCGCGCTCGCCGTGTGGCAGGCGATCTCGGTGCTCTGGGCCGACAAGGTCGGCTCGGCCGCCTACGGCGTCCTGCTCACCCTCGCGCTGATCGCCACCGCGCTCCTCGCGCGCGCGACCATCCGCTCGTCTCCGCAGGGACTCATCGAGGCACTCGCGATCGTGTCGCCGCTCATCCTCATCGAGGCGTGGCTCGTCACGCTCTTCCGCCTCGCGCCCGATCTCGAGAAGGCGTATCTCACGTCGCCGATCGCGCGCGTGTTCACCGAGCCGGGCGTCGAGATGATCGCGCACGGCAGCACCGAGAACGTCAACGACATCTTCAAGGCCGGCGGCCTCTTCCTGAACGCGAACACCGCGTCGCTCTTCCTCGCGGTGGTCGCGTGCCTGTACGTGTGGGCGGCCCTGCAGCGCCCGGGCCGCGCTCGCTTCTGGCTGTTCCTCGCGGTCGCGGCCATCTCGCTCGACGCCTCCCTCGGGACCGGATCGAAGACCCCCCTCGTCGCCATCGTCATCCTGCCGATGCTCGGCGTGCTCGCCCTCGTCGCCGTGCGCAAGCCCATCCTCACGGTCGTCGTCGCGGTCGCCGGCGCAGGGCTGGCCGCGGGCGCCGTCGCCGTCGTCACCGCGATGCGACCGCGCCTGCTCGACGAGGTCGTGCGCACGCTCGACGAGCGGCGGCGGCTGTGGGGCGTCGTCTTCCAGAGGTTCCCCGAGAACTGGTTCACGGGGCTCGGCTTCGGCAACTGGCGGCTCACGATCGCGGAGGAGTGGCGGATGGCCTTCCCCGGCCGCGGCCTGCAGCTCTTCCCGCCGCACAACCTCTTCGCTCAGGCGTGGGCCGACGCCGGCATCATCGCGTTGCTCCTGACGATCGCGCTGTCGCTGCTCCCGATCATCGCCGTGCTCCGTCGCATCGGCGCCGCGCGCCACGACAAGCTCGTCTCGCGCGGGTCCGTCGAGCTGCTCGTCGTGTTCGTCGGCGTCTCGTGGGTGCTCGCGCACGGCATGCTCGACACGACGACGTTCCTCGGCGACAACCACCTCGTGCCGTTCTTCGCCGCGATCACGGCGGTCGCGTTCTCGACGCGGCTGGGGACGCGGCAGGATGGTCGCATCCCATCCGCCTCCGTCAGTCAGGCCGCATGACCACCTACGTCTACTACCCGCGCGGGCTCGCCACAGGCGGGCCCGAGGCGCTGCACCAGCTCGTCGACTCGCTCCGTCGCCAGGGGCAGGACGCGTTCCTCGTCCCGGTGCCGGGCACCGAGGAGGCGCCTCGCGCGGAGCGCTACGCGCACTACGACGCCCCCGAGGCGCCCGCGGTCGTCGATGCGCCGGGCAACGCCGTCGTCGTCCCCGAGACGCAGGCCCTCCTGCTGCGGGGCCTCGCGCATGCGCAGCCGTTCGTGTGGTGGCTCTCGATCGACTACGCGCCGCGCTTCGTCATCGAGCGGGCCCAGAAGTCGACGCTCCCGCTCGAGCGCACGCCGATGTCGCGCCCGCCGCTCATCTGGGCCCGCCACCTCAAGCGCGCCCTGCGCGGCATCACGACGGGGGAGGACGCCGTGCTCGCCCGCGCGGGCCACCTCGTGCAGTCGCACTACGCGTGGAACCACGTCTTCGCGCACCTCGGCCGGGTGGGGACCATCCTCTCCGACTACACGCCCCTGGACTTCCCCGAGACGGTCGCCGTCGAGGGGCGCGCGCCGCGCATCACCTACAACCCCGCGAAGTCGGCCGCGCTCATGCGCGAGTTCTCGCGGCGCTGGCCGGGCATCGAGCTCCTGCCGCTGCGCGGGATGACGCGCGACGAAGTCGCCGACGCGCTGCGGACATCCCTCATCTACCTCGACCTCGGCACGCACCCCGGCAAGGACCGGATGCCCCGCGAAGCCGCCGCGATGGGCTCGATCGTGCTCGTCGCGCGCCGCGGCGCGGGGGCCAACGACGTCGACGTGCCGCTGCCGTGGGAGCACAAGGTCGACGTCGCCCCCGACGTCGTCGCGGCGGCGCACACCGCCATCGAGTGCGTGCTCGCCGACCCGGCCGCCGCACTGGCCGCGCAGGAGCCGTACCGTGCAGCCATCCGCCGTGAGCGCGAGGTGTTCGACCGCGAGGTCGAGGCGGCGTTCATCCGAGGCGAGTTCGGCCGCGACGGCGCCGCGGGGGTGTAGGGGCGGCATCCGTCACCGGGTCGCCCGCCGTCCGTGTCCCGCGTCCGTCACGGGCCGTCCGTCACCGGGCCCGGCCCTGCCGTACCGGCCATCCGTGCCCCGCGTCCGTCACCTGACTTCCCACACCGCCCATCCGTATCCCGGTTCGGATCGGTGGGGCCGCTGTGGCCTGGTGTCGTGCGACACGCGCACATCCGCCCCACGACTCCGATTCCCGTGACGTCGGTGCCGTTCCCCGATTCGGATCGGTGGGGCTGGTGTGGCCCGGTGGCGTGCGACACGCGCACTTCTGCCCCAAGGCTCCGAATCCGGTGACGTCATTCGGCCCGACGTGGTGTCCCTGTCGCGCCCTCGACGGCTGTGTCACTCGGCCTGACGTGCCGGCCCGTCGCTGCCTCCTCGGCTGAGGCCGCCGGCGGCCGCGGACGGCCTCAGCGGGCCGAAGCCCGGGCCGGGACCGGGACGTCCGCGACCTGCTCCGCTGCCCGCACGAGCGCCGCGACGGCGCGCGACCGCGAGTCCTGCGGCCACACGATCGACAGCTCCGTCGTCGGAGCGTCGGCCACCGTCAGATACGCGACACCCGGGCGCGGGTACCGCTCCGCCACATGCGCGGGAAGCAGCGCGACGATGCCGTCGAGCTCGACGAGCGCGAGCAGCTGGGGCAGGTCGCGGATGTCGTGGTCGCGAACGAGGGCGCTCTGGTACGCGTGGAAGCCGACCTCGTCGTCAGGACCCGAGATCGGGAGCGCGAGTGCAGCGAGGGTCGTGCCCGATCCGGCGAGGGGCGCTCCCGCGAGCGGATGGTCGACGCGCACGGCGGCGACGGTCTCCTCCTCGCTCAGGCGGTCGGCATCCAGACCCGTGCGGTCGAACGCTCCGCGGATGAGTGCGACATCCGCCTCCCCGCGCCGCAGCAGGACGGGCTCCTCGCCCCACGCGCACAGGCGCACCGAGACCTCGAGGTCGGGCTCGTCTTCGGCGAGGCGCCGGAGCAGAGCATCGAGGAATCCGCCGTCGTTGTCGGCCTTCATCGCGAGCACGACCCCGCGCGGCGCGACCGCCGCACGCTGCGCCCGGCGTGCCGCGGCGTGCAGCGCATCGAGGGCCGTGCGAGCGTGCTCGAGCAGGACGACGCCCGACGGCGTAAGCGACACGGCGTGCGTGCTCCGCTCGAACAGGGTGACGCCGAGCTCGCGCTCGAGGGCTCGGATGGCGCGCGACAGCGGCGGCGTCGACATGCGCAGGCGCGCGGCGGCACGCGTGAAGTTCAGCTCCTCCGCCACCGCGACGAAGTAGCGGAGCGATCGAGACTCGAGCATCGCGCCTCCTCTTCTGCGACCATCCTCGACCATCCCGACCGCGATCGCGTGCCGGTATGACTCCTGGGGCAATACCCGTGACCGACCCGATCCTTCCACCGCGACGGGCGCGGCGCGAGGGTGGAGACGCCCGGAACTCGGGCCATCCACCGCGTCGGCCGTGCGCCGGCGCGCGAACACGAGGAGCACAGCACGGATGATCATCGTCACAGGCGCCACGGGCAAGCTCGGCAGCGCGGTTGTCGAGCGTCTCATCGACCGCGTGGGGGCGCAGGAGGTGGGCGTCGCCGTCCGCAATCCAGCCGCGGCCGCGGGCCTTGCCGAGCGCGGGGTCCGCGTGCGCCGCGCGGACTACGCCGACAGCGCGTCGCTCATCGACGCCTTCGAGGGAGCGCGGCGCGTGCTTCTCGTCTCGGCGCGCGGAAACGGCCCGGATACGGTCGAGCTCCACCGCCGCGCGATCGACGCCGCGCGCGGTGCGGGCGTCGAGCACCTGGTCTACACGAGCCACATGGCGTCGCGCGCCGACTCGCTGTTCTCTCCGATGCGGGATCACCACGCGACCGAGGCCGCCCTGGACGAGTCGGGCCTGTCGTACACCTCGCTGCGCAACGGGTTCTATGCCTCGACCGTGCCGATCCTGCTGACCGGGGCGATGGCGACGGGGGAGCTGCGGACTCCCGTCGACGGCCCCGTCTCCTGGACCACGCACGCCGACCTCGCCGACGCCGCGGCCGTCGCGCTCACGACCGGCCTCGGCACCGGCGCGACACCTCCGCTCACGGGCGGCGAAGCCCTCGACATGGCGGCCGTGGCCGACGTCGCGTCGCGCGCGACGGGGAAGGCCATCCGCCACACGGTCGTCTCGCCGGAGGAGTTCCGTTCGGGGCTCCTCGCCGCGGGCGTTCACGCCTTCCTCGCGGGCATGCTCGTCGAGATGTTCGCCGCCGCGCACGCCGGGGAGTTCGCGGCGTTGCATCCGGCGCTGGCGGAAGCGCTCGGTCGCGCGCCGCAGACGCTGCAGGACGAGCTCGCGGGGTAGCCGGGGCCGGGCAGGATGGCGGGCGCGGGTGGCGGGCGCGGGTGGCGGGCGCGGCCCATCCGTCACTGGATTCGGATCGGTGGGGCCGGTGTTGCCTGGTGTCGTGCGACACGCGCACTTCTGCCCCACGACTCCGATTCCGGTGTCGCCGTCGCCGTCGCCGTCGCCGTCGCCGTCGCTGCCGTCACCCGATTCGGATCGGTGGGGCTGGTGTGGCCTGGTGTCGTGTGGCACGCGCACATCTGTCTCACGAGTCCGATTCCGGTGACGCCGCCGCCGGCGCCGGCCCACCCGTCACCCGATTCGGATCGGTGGGGCTGGTGTGGCCTGGTGTCGTGCGACACGCGCACATCTGTCCCCCGACTCCGATTCCGGTGACGCTGTTGACCGCCCCGGCCCGGTCCGAACCACACGCGCCCCGGACCCGGCGCCCCCGGCCCGGCCTCAGCGCCGGAAGACGCGCAGCAGCTTCCGCATCCCGTGCTGCTCAGGAGGAAGGTCGTGCAGCAGGAGCGCGTCGATGTCCGCTGCGGTCGCGATGCGGGCGCGCTGGATCCGGTGACGCTCCCGCAGCGCGTGCGGCAGCAGGCGGATGGCCCCGCCGATTCCGCGCAGGGCATGCGCTCCCGACCCGGTCGCGAAGGTCTTGCCGAGCATCATCGCGAAGAGCAGGGCGAACCTCGGCCAGATGACGTGACGGAGGCCGGCGGGCACGTCCTTCACGAGGAGGACGGGGAGGTTCTTGAACGTCTGCCGCACGGTGAAGCCGGGGATGCGTCCGCTCGTCGCGCCGATCCGATGATGGGCGACAGCCGCCGGCTCGTACACGATCTCGTGGCCCGCGAGCCGCGCGCGGAACCCGATGTCGATGTCCTCGAAGTACGCGAAGAACGTCTCGTCGAACAGGCCGATCTCATCGAAGAGCGCCGTGCGATAGAGCGACGCACCGCCGCTCGCGGAGAATACGCGCCCCTTCCCGGGGGCGTCCGCGCGGCCATCCGATCGCCCGCGGGGGAACGGCATGCCCCAGACGCTCAGGCCGTCGCCGGCGGTGTCGATCGTGCCCGCGATCGCGGGGTCGTCGGAGCGCCGGAGGAGCAGCCCGGTCGCGATCGCCGCGTCCGCGTCGGCCTCGAGTGCCGCGACGAGTGCCTCGAGCCAGTCGGGCTCGGGGAGCGCGTCGTTGTTCAGCAGCGCGACCGCGTCGTAGCCGTCGTGCTGCGCGAGGCGGATGCCGACGTTCACGCCGCCCGCGAATCCCAGGTTCTCGGGCTCCAGGCGGAGGCGGATGGCCCCGCTCGCGGCTCGCGCGCGAAGACGCCGCACGTCGTCGGGGGAGGAGCCGTTGTCGACGACGAGCACGTCGGCCGGACGCGTCTGCGCCGCGAGGGCGTCGAGGCACTCCTCGGTGTCGTCGATGCCGTTCCAGTTCAGGACGACCACGAGAACCCGCATCACACCCTCGCCTTCCGCGCCGCGAGCACGTACCCCACCTGCACGAGGAGCACGACGACCTCGGCGGAGGCGAGGCCCGTCGCGCCGCCGACCGACCCCCACAGCGCCGACAGCGCGAGCGTCAGCGGCACGCCGACGACCGCACCTGCCACGACGCTCACGAAGATCGCGCGGGTGCGCCCGAGCGGCACGAGCACATGCCGCCCGAGGGATGTCGTGAGCGAGATGCAGAGGATCGCTGCGCCGAAGAGGATGGCGGTGGCCGCGTCCATCTCCTTCCCGCGGAAGAGGATGCCGGTCAGCCACGGCCCGATGAGCGCGAAGGCCGCGAACCCGAGCACGCCGAGCACCGCGTGCAGGAGCAGGGCCTTGCGCGCGCGGGCGCCGAAGTGCGCGCGATCCTCCTCGACGACCCAGCCCTGCAGGGCGTTGCCCTGCGCGCCCACGACCGTCTGGCCCATCCGGAACAGCTTGTCGCCGGAGACGTAGGCGGCGGCCTGCGCGGTTGTCGTCCCGGCCGTGACGAGCGACACGGCGAGCGTCGTGTACGCGCCGCTCACCGTCTCCGTCGCCGCCGCCGCGAGGTGTCGACGGGCGAAGGCGAGCGATCCCCGCCAGTCGCCGCGCACGAGGGCGGCGGGCTTCATCACGGTCGCGGCATATGCGGCGACGCCTCCCGCGATCGCGAGCAGCAGGAGCGCCGGGTACCAGAGCACAGGGCCGCCGACGAGGATGATCGCGCCGCCCAGTGCGGTCGCGGCGGCCCGGGGGAGCAGTTCGAACAGGATGAGCGGCAGCGGCCGCCCGAGCCCGATGAGGAACCACGCCGACGACAGCCCGCCGAGCGTGATCGCGACCGCCATGGTCGCCGCGATCGGGGCGTCGGCACCGGGAGCAAGCACCGCTGCGATCACCGCCGCGACGAGCGCCCCGGGGAGGGCGACCGCGAGGCGAGCGCGCGTCCCGGTCGCGAAGAGCTCGGGGCGCTCGGCCTCGGGCGCGAGGCTCACGAGCGTGGGCCCGACGACATTGAGGCCGAGGCTCACGGCGAGCGCGAAGAACCCGCCGACGGACTGGCCGACGGCGACGGCGACCCACGGGCCCGCTCCCGCGTTGTACGCGAGGACCGGCAGGACGAGGAACGGGATGAGCGCCGACGCCGCCGGGATCGTCGAGAAGCTCAGGAGCCGTCGTGCAAGGGCCATCAGGCGTCCCGGTTGCGAGGTCGGGTTGCGGCGTTTCGTCTCGTCGCTGGCGCTCCTCGCTCAACGTCCGGGGAGGTTGCGGGCGCTCCTCGCTCAACGTCCGGGGAGGTGGCTGGCGCTCCTCGCTCAACGACCGGGGAGGTTGCGGGCGCTCCTCGCTCAACGTCCGGGGCGGCAGAGCCCGTCACAGCTTCTCCCAGAACGACGCCGAGCGCATCCGGAGCGACCGGGGCATGTCGATCGAGGCATCCGCCGCCGCGAGCGGGAACTGCGGCCGCACCTCGCGCGCCGCCGCGCGCCATCCGGCGATCCGCCCGGTGAGCGACTTCACGTCGCGGTACAGCACGATCCGACGCAGGCACACGATCGCCTCGGTCGCGAGCGCGCGCGCCGCTCGACGCGTCCGGAGGATGCCCCACGCGCGCAGGAGGTACCCGCGCCCGAAGCCCGCGAGGTACCGCTGCTTGGGCGAGCCCTCGCCGGCCGACGCGCCGCCGATGTGCATGCCGCCCGGCGTCTCGAGGCCGATCGCGTCCCATCCCGCGGCCCGCAGTCGGAACGCGAGGTCGAGCTCCTCGCCGTACATGAAGATGCCCTCGTCGAGCAGGCCGACCTCGCCGAGCGCGCGGCGACGATATGCCGCGGCGGCGCCGTACGGTCCGAGCAGCGCGGGCCGCGTCGCCGACGCGCGGTCGACCGTCGCGCCGTGATAGCGGACGAAGCCCGCCGCCGTCGCGTCGGCCGTGATCCCCAGGGAGTCGACGCGGCCATCCGGGCGCAGGAGCAGGGGAGCCACGCTGCCGACCGTCGGCGGCGCCGCCTCGAAGGCCGCCAGGACGTGCTCGACGAGCGTCGGCTCGGCGATGACGTCGCTGTTCACGAGGAGCACGTACGGCGCCTCGCCGTGCGCCATGCCGCGGTTGCAGGTGTGCGCGAATCCGCGGTTGCGGCCGTTGCGCAGGAGCGTCACGCCCGGGAACGCGCGGGCGATCCGGTCGGCGGTGTCGTCGGGCGAGCGGTCGTCGACGACGATGACGTTCGCCGCGACCGTCTGCTCCTCGAGCGCGCGCAGACACGGCTCGACATGATCCCAGCCGCCGTACACGGGCACGACGACGTCGATGAGCGGGGTGTCGTGCGGCATGCGTCAATCCTACGGAGGCGGATGGCCGGCGCCGGCAGGCGGCATCCCCGGGCAATGCGCAGGGGGAGGAGCCGCGCGGGTGACAGGATTGACGCAGTCGACCAGCCCTCGGGGGAAGGACCAGCCGATGTTCGCTCGCCAGAGAGACAAGAAGAAGATCGCCATCATCGCGGCGAGCGCCGTCGGCGCGGTCGCCGTGCTGGGCGGAGGCACGGCGCTCGCGCTCAACCTCACGCAGCAGCCCGCGCCGGTCGCGTCGGAGACGCCGACCGCGACGCCGACGGCGACGAAGACGCCGACCCCCACCCCGACGCCGACCCCCACGCCGGAGCCCGTCGAGCTGCCGGTCTCGGTTCCCGTCGAGGGCGCGCTCAACGGATGGCAGGGCGCGGGATCCGCGCAGATCGCCGACGTGTGGCCGCAGGCGGGCGATGCCGCGAACGGCGAGACCTCCGCGTACATCGACGCCCCCGTCGTCGACGCACCGGTCGCCGCGCTCACCGCGACGGTCGCGGTCCAGGCGGGAACCACCTACGACTTCTCGGCGCAGGTGCGCCAGATGGCGACCCTCCCCGAGCCCGTCTCCGCGGCCATCCTCATCGGCGAGACGCGCATCGAGCTCGGCGAGATCGACGCGTCGTGGACCGAGGTCGAGGGCGAGTACACCGCGCCCGAGGGTGCCGGCGAGACGACCATCGCGATCCAGATCGAGGGGCCCGTGTCGGGTCTCGGCATCGACGACCTCTCGCTCACGCCTCAGGGCGGCGAGAACGTCGTGCCGAACCCGTCGTTCGAGGAGGTCACCTCCGACTGGGGCATCCTCAACAACGCCCTGATCCTCCGCGAGAAGAGCGCGGCGCTCGGCGTGAAGATGGGCGCCGGCGACGCGCGCTGGCAGGTCACCCGCGCCGACGGCTCGGTCGCGGCCGAGGGGACCGCCCCGCTGCGCGACGGCGTCTCGGCCATCCCGCTCGAGGGCGTCACGCAGGGCTACTACCGCGTCTCGGTCACCGACGCCTCGGGGCAGAGCGTCGCGACCCCGGTCGCCGTCGTCGACTTCGTGGGCGCCCGCATCGCGCCCGACGAGCGCATCGGCGCGATCACCCACGTCGACCAGTCGTGGTACGTCGACGCGGCAGACGTGCTGCAGTCGGTCGGCTTCGGCTCGGCGCGCAACGACGTGCTGTGGGAGCAGAACGAGCGCACGCCCGGCGTCTACGAGTTCAGCGGCCACTACACCTCCGAGTTCGACAAGATGCACGCGCACGGCATCGGCCTGCTCGGCATCGTCAACTACGGCAACCCGCTCTACGACGGCGGCAACCCGCCGTCGTCGCCCGGCGCGGTCGAGGCGTACGGCAACTACGCCGCGGCGATCGCGCAGCGGTTCGACGTCGTCGGCCTCGAGGTGTTCAACGAGTTCAACCACGAGCGCTTCAACACGGGCGGCTGCGGCACCGCGCCGACCTGCTACTTCCCGCTCGTCCAGTCGGTGCAGGCGAAGGTCGACGACTCGATCCCCGTCATCGCGGGATCGACGGCCAACTACGACGCCGAGTGGTTCCGGCGTCTGTGGGCCGAGACCGACACCCTCGCGCACGCCGACGCGATGAGCTTCCACCCGTACAACCCGTCGTACTACCAGCAGCCCGAGAACCTGACCGGCGCGTTCGCCGACGCGCGCGAGAACATGCAGGCGGGCGCGGGCGGCGAGCTGCCGATCTGGCTCACCGAGTTCGGATGGACGACGGGCAACGAGCTCGGCCAGGCGCGCTCGCTCGAGGCGCAGGCGCAGAACCTCGTCGCGGCCGAGGCCGTGAGCCTCGCGAACGGCGTCGAGAAGTACTACTGGTACGACCTCATCGACGACAGCACCGACGGCAACAACCACGAGGGCAACTTCGGCATGTTCTACCAGGAGGCCGCGAGCGTCGCGACCGCGGCTCCGAAGCCCGCCGCCTTCGCCCAGGCGCTCTTCATCGACCAGCTGGGCGGGCGCGAGGCGACCGCGCGCGACGACATCGGGTCGGGCAACCACTCGTACCTCTTCGGCGAGGAGTCCGACGGCGTCCGCGTCGCGTGGACACTCAACGGCCAGGCGAGCGCTGAGTACGAGGCGTCGGGCCCCATCACGATGACCGACATGTCGGGCGCTGTGACGACCCTCGAGCCCGAGAACGGCACCGTGACCGTGCCGCTGACGGGCAGCGCCGTCTTCCTGGCCGGCGACTTCTCGCCCGCCGACGAGCCCACGCCGACTCCGACGGCGTCGCCGACCGCGACGCCCGACCCCACGGAGACGCCCGCGCGCCCCGAGGACTGAGACGAGCGGATGGCCGGGGCCGCGCGCCCCGGCCATGTCGCGCACGCGACAACGAGGGAATCTTGCAGAAGGTTTCGTAGGGTTGGAGAATGCCCCACTCGCAGGACGACGCGCGCGACAAGCCCCTGAGTCGACGCGCCCGACGGCTCGCACGCCAGGCTGAGGCACCGCAGGAGCCCGGGTTCTACGCCACCGGGATCGATGCGGCCGCGACCGGCCGCATCGACGTGTTCGACCTCGAGCGGCAGGACGCGCCGGCTTCCGCGCAGGCGCCGGGCGGCGCCGACGCGGCGCCCGCGACGCAGGTGCTGCACACCCCGCGCGACGCGGGGGAGACGCCGACGACCCGCATGGGCGCGGTCGGCGGGGCCGCCGACGCGACGCCGACGCAGCGCTTCGACGCGCCGACCCAGCTCCTCGACGCGCCCCGCGGCGAGAGCGCGGCACCGCCATCCGCCCCGCCGCCCGGGAAGGGCGCGAAGGACAAGGGCGACGGCTCGCGTCGCCGCCGGATCCGCATCGGCGTGCTCATCGGCATCGCGGTCCTCGTGGTCGCGGGCCTGTGGCTGGGCGCGCGCGTGCTCATCGTCAAGAGCGAGCTGGAGGCCGCCCAGCGCGTGGTGAACCACGTGCAGGACGGCGGAACCCTCGAGGTGTCGGTGCCCATCCTCGGCGAGCACGCCGCCAACGCCGCGAGCGTCTCGGTCGACCCGGTGTGGCGCCTCGCCGAGTTCATCCCGTGGGCCGGCGACAACCTCCGCGGCGTGCGCCTGGCAGCCGAGGCGCTCGACGTCGTCAGCAACCGGATCGGCCAGCCCGCGCTCGAGGCCATGTCATCCGACAGCGGCGAGTCGATCATCGCGCGCGTGCTGCCGCTCCTCCAGGACTCGACCGACGACGTCGTGCGCATCGCGGACGGCATCGCCGACGTCAAGGACGCGGGGACGCTCATCCCTCCCGTTCAGACCGGTGTGAACCTCGTCGACTCCGTGATGTCGGTCGCCGCGCCCGCGTTCGAGTACGGCCCCGAGCTGCTCGGCGCGAACGGCGCGCGCAACTACCTGCTCGTGTTCCAGAACAACGCGGAGTCGGTCGGCCTCGGCGGGTCCGCGGCGTCGCAGACCCTCATGAGCGCCGATGCGGGCAACCTGCAGATCGTGAACCAGGCCTCGAGCGCCGACTTCACCGAGTTCGTGCCGGTCGACGTCGACGTCGACCAGAGCGCGCTCGACCTCTACAACGAGTACCTCGTCCACCACGTCAACACGTCGCCGAGCCGTCCGGACTTCCCGACGATGGCCGAGATCGTCACGAAGTTCTGGCAGCGCGACATCTCCGACGACCGCATCGACGGGGTCGCGTCGATCGACCCGATCGCGCTCGGCTACATCCTCGAGGCGACCGGGCCCATCCAGCTGACGACCGGCGACGTCATGACGAGCCAGAACGCCGCGCAGCTGCTGCTGAGCGACGTCTACAGCCGCTTCGACAGCGTCACCGATCCGGCCGCCGCCGACGAGTTCTTCGCGAGCGTCGCCGAGCAGGTCTTCACGAAGGTGTCGGCCGGCGACTTCGACATCCAGTCGATGCTGTGGGCCATCCGCCACGGGATCGAGGGCGGCAACATCCTCTTCCACAGCCAGAACGAGGATGTCCAGAAGCAGATCGCCGACGAGAAGGTCGCGGGCATCCTGCCGAAGGACAACGACGACCAGACGACCCTCGGCGTGTTCTTCCGCGACGAGTCGGCGTCGAAGATCGACTACTACATGAAGTCGAACATCGACGTCACCCAGACGTGCCAGGCCGACGCGTCGACCTTCGAGGTCCGGACGACGCTGCACCTCGACATCGACCAGGCGACGGCGGATGCGCTTCCGCAGTATGTGAAGAGCCAGACCGACGGGACGCGCTTCCACACGCAGGTCTACGTGTACGGCCCTCCCGGCACGACCGTCGAGTCGGTCGCGGTGGAGGGCGAGGAGGTCACGCTGCGGCGCGACGACGTCGTCGACCTCGGTCGTCCGGTCGCGTGGTTCACGACCGTGCTCGACCCGAGCGAGCTCGCGACGGTGACGGCGACGTTCTCGGGCGAGGGCGAGTTCGGCCCGCTCGCGCTGCGCTCGACCCCGATGGTGCAGGCGACGACGGGTGCGCTGACCGCATGCGGCTGATGGGCAGAAGCGCCCGTCCGAGCCGTTTCGCGCGCGCCTCGGCGTGTCTGGGAATAACCTGCGCGGTACACTGCCTCAGTCCATCTTTCGATCAGGACACGGGGGAACACGCGTGACCACGGAGATCACACGAAGCGGGCAGCGCGCCGCGGACGCCGAGTCCGCCGCCGCGACGACCGCCTCTGCTCTCACGACGAGCGCAGCGTTCCCCGCCCTCGTGCGCACCGCGAGCGGCAAGATCCCGGTGGTCGCCGCGTCGGCGCCTCCGAAGTTCAACTGGCGCAAGCGCTACGCGCGCTACCTGCGCCTGACCGACTTCATCGTCCTCACGCTCGTCGTGTTCGGCACGCAGTTCAGCTGGCTCGGCATGCACAAGCTCATCGAGATGCCGATCCCGGCATTGCCGGGGCTCACGTCGTACACGATGCTCTCGGTCGTCGTCGTGCTGCTCTGGATGATGGTGCTCGCCCTCAACGACACGCGCTCCGATCGTGTGATCGGCGTCGGGACGGCCGAGTACAAGCGCATCTTCGACGCGAGCTTCATGCTCTTCGGCGTCATCGCCATCGCGGCCTTCCTCCTCAAGGTCGAGATCGCCCGCGGGTACCTGCTCATCGCCCTGCCGTCCGGAGTCGCCGCGCTCTTCATCGAGCGCTGGATCTGGCGACGCTGGCTCGCGCGGCAGCGCGCGAAGGGGGAGTACTCGGCGCGCGTCCTCCTCGTGGGCTCCGAGCGCTCGGTCGCGCACACGGCGCGCGAGCTCAAGCGCGCGAAGGGGGCCGGCTACCGGATCGTGGGCGCGTGCATCCCGACCGGGCGCATCGCGGGGCAGCTCACCGACACCGACATCCCCGTCATGGGCAGCGTGAACTCGGTCGAGCGCGCGATCGAGGTGACGGGCGCCGACACCGTCGTCATCACGAGCACCGACGAGCTCGGGCCGCAGCGGGTCAAGCAGGTCTCCTGGGCGCTCGAGGCCGGTCGTCAGCACCTCGTGCTCGCGCCGAGCATCACCGACATCGCGGGTCCGCGCATCCACATGCGCCCCGTGTCGGGCCTCCCGCTCATGCACGTGGAGACCCCGCGCTTCTCGCCGGGCCAGCGCTTCGTCAAGCGCATGATGGACCTCTTCGGCTCGCTCTTCATCGTCACGCTGCTGAGCCCCGTGCTCCTCGTGCTCGCGGCCATCGTGAAGGTCTCCTCGCCCGGCCCCGTCATCTACAAGCAGACCCGCATCGGGCGCCACGGGCGCGAGTTCCAGATGCTCAAGTTCCGCTCCATGGTCGTGGGCGCGGAGCACCTCCTCGACGACCTCATCGAGCAGCAGGACCTCGGCAACGAGGTGCAGTTCAAGATGAAGGACGACCCGCGCGTGACGAAGGTCGGCCGGGTCATGCGCAAGTTCAGCCTCGACGAGCTGCCGCAGCTGTTCAACGTGCTCGGCGGATCCATGTCGCTCGTCGGCCCACGCCCGCCCATCCAGCGCGAGGTCGACCAGTACGCCGACCACGTGCACCGCCGCTTCCTCGTCAAGCCCGGCATCACGGGCCTGTGGCAGGTCTCCGGGCGCTCCACGCTCTCGTGGGACGACAGCGTGCGTCTCGACCTCTCCTACGTGGAGAACTGGAGCGTCATGGGCGACATCGTGATCCTCCTCAAGACGGGCAAGGCCGCGCTCTTCCCGGGCGACACCGCCTCCTGACGCGCCGCGGCGACACCGCGTCCTGACGCGCTGCGCGTCGCGGCCTCCTGACGCGCCGCGCGTCGCGGCCGGCCCGGTCGCGCCCCGGGCACCCCATGCACGAATTCACCCGGATGTCTAGCCGGTTGCGCTTCCCGGATGCCAGACTGATCGCGAAGCGCCCGGACCTGCGGGCGTCCAACGCCGAGGAGGGTGACATGGGTCTGGATGACCTCGTGAACAAGGGCAAGGATCTCTACGAGCAGAACAAGGACAAGGTCGACGAGGCGCTTCACAGCGACCAGGCCGAGCAGGTGAGCGACAACGTGCTCGGCGGCGTCGCCGACTTCGCGAAGAAGATCCTCCCGGACTCGGTCGACGGCAAGATCGACGAGGTCCGCGACAACATCGACGGCGCGATCGGCAACGACCGCTGACGCAGCCGTGAGCGCACGAGGGCCCCGCCGGACGGCGGGGCCCTCGTCTGCGTCCGGGGCGGTTCACCCGCTCGCCCCGCGCGTTCGGTAGGGTGCCGCACATGCTGCGCGGAGTCATCCCTCCTGTCGTCACGCCCCTCACGGCTGAGCGGGCTCTCGACGAGGCGAGCCTCGTCCGGGTCGTCGAGGACCAGATTGCGGCGGGCGCGGGTGGCGTCTTCGTCGGCGGGTCGACGGGGGAGATCGCCCTGCTCGACGACGAGACGCGCGTGCGGGCGGCGGAGGTCGCGGTCGAGGCGGCGGCAGGGCGCGTCCCCGTGCTCGCGGGCGTCATCGACACCGGCACGGCGAGGGTCGTGCGGCACGCGCTGCGGGCGGAGGCGGCGGGCGTCGATGCCGTGGTCGCAACGCCACCTTTCTACATCGCGCCGCACGTCGACGAGATCTCCCGCCACTACCGGCTGCTGGCCGAGGCCGTGTCGATCCCCGTGGTGGCATACGACATCCCGTCTGCGACGCACGTGCCGCTTCCGGCATCCGTCCTCGGCGAACTCGCTCGGGATGGCGTGATCGCGGGCTTCAAGGACTCCAGCGGCGACATCGCGGGCTTCCGGCGGGCGCTCGACGCCGTCGCCGGAACCGACGTCGCCGTCTTCACCGGCTCCGAGCTGTTCGCCGACCTGGCCCTCGAACTCGGTGCGGCCGGCATCGTGCCCGGCCTCGGCAACGTCGATCCCGCCGGTTACGTCGCCATCGAGCGGGCCGTCGCCGCAGGCGACATCGCGACCGCCCGGCGCGAGCAGGAGCGGCTCATCCGGCTCTTCCGCATCACCGAGGTCGGCGACCGTGCGCGGCTCGGCTACACGGCCGCAGCGCTCGGGGGATTCAAGGCCGCGCTGTGGCTGCGCGGCGTGATCGCGACGCCCGCGACATCCGCCCCGCTCGGCGCGCTCGACGCCGCCGAGATCGACGAGATCCGCGCCGTCCTCGTCGCCGAGGGAGTGGCGCTCACGCGCTGATCGCGCCCGGTTCGGGGGATTGCCAGGCATTTCGGAGGTTCCGGTTCGGGCGGTGTGACGCGCCCCTCCGCGATCCGCGTCAGCATGCGGATCTCTCGTTATCGATCCGTTACATTCCGTGATCGACGTGCGCGGGGCCATCCATGCGCCTCGGAGGGCATACCCAGAGACCGCCCAGACTCGCGGGTCAGGGTCTTCGTCCTGTGGCCGACGCCCGAACGGCGGCCGCACCGGTGCACCCGACACCGGCACCCTCACCGGCGAGACCGGCGCCCGCCCCGGCGCACCGCCGGCCCCCACGACACAGGACGTTGAATGCCCCGCGATCTCGAAGCGGGTGAGCCCCTGCTCGCCCCGTTCCCCCGACCGAACCACCTCTCGCTGCTCCGCAAGGAGAAGGAGCGACGCACGCGCCGCCGCTGGGCGATCGGCGCGACGCTCGCCCTCTGCGTGACCGCCGCGAGCGGAAGCGTCGCGGCAGCGGCCGCCGAGCTCCAGACGGGCGCCCGCACGGCCGCCGAGGTGACGGTCGCCCTCGTGCAGCCCGAGACGGTCGAGGCCGCGACGTCGGCGATCGAGGAGGCCGAGGCGGCGATCGCCGACGCCCATCCGTCGGTCGACACGACCGCGCTCGTCGAGCAGGTCGACACCCTCCGCGCGTACGACAAGCTCCCCGTCGTCACCGTCGAGGCCGCCATCGCGGACGCCGCTGCCGAGACCGAGCGCGTCGTCGACGAGACCGCTGCCGCCGAGGCCGCCGACGCGGAGGCCGCGAAGAAGGCCGCCGAGGAGAAGGCGGCCGCCGAGGCGGCGGAGGCCGCCGCCGCCGAGGCCGCGGCAGCCGCCAACACGGTCGAGGGCGCGCAGGCCACGGCCCGCACCATGGCCGCCGAGCAGTACGGCTGGGGCGACGGCGAGTTCTCGTGCCTCGTCTCGCTCTGGAACAAGGAGTCGGGATGGTCGTACACCGCGACCAACCCCTCGAGCGGTGCCTACGGCATCCCGCAGTCGCTCCCCGGCGACAAGATGGCGACGGCCGGCGCCGACTGGCAGACCAACGCGTCGACGCAGATCGCCTGGGGCCTCGAGTACATCGCCGCCGCGTACGGCACCCCCTGCAGCGCCTGGGGGCACTCCCAGGCCACCGACTGGTACTGAGCCACGAACACGAGATCAGGACACCGCATGGCCGAGCAGCTTCTCACCCCCTTCCCCCGCCCGAACCACCTCGTGCTCCTCCGTCAGGAGAAGGAGCGCCGCCGCCGTCGCCGCTGGGCGATCGGGTCGGCTCTCGCGCTGTGCCTCTCCGCCGCGGGCGGGAGCGTCGCCGCGGCCGCCGTCGAGCTGACGCCCGTGCCGCGCACGGCGCAGGAGGTCACGGCCGCTGCGACGGTCGACACCGCGGCGCGGACGGCGACCGAGGCCCTCGACGCCGCGCAGCAGGCGATCGACGAGGCGCACCCCTCGGTCGACACGGCGCAGCTCGAGAAGTACGTCGCGACGCTCGACGCCTCCGACAAGCTCCCCGTCGTGACGGTGCTCGCCGCGGCCGAGGACGCCGAGGCGGAGACCGACGAGGTCGTCGCCGAGACCGCCGCCGCCGAGAAGGCCGACGCCGAGCGCAAGGCCGCCGAGGAGAAGGCCGCGGCCGAGAAGGCCGCCGCGGAGAAGGCTGCCGCCGAGAAGGCGGCCGCAGAGCAGGCCGCGGCGGAGCAGCGCGCCGCGGAGGAGCAGGCCGCGGCGGAGCAGCAGGCGGCGGAGGAGCAGGCTCAGCAGGAGCAGGCTGCTCCCGCGCCTCAGCCCGCGCCCCAGGCGCCGGCGGTGCCGTCGGGCAGCGCGCAGGAGATCGCACGGCAGATGGCGGCCGACCAGTACGGCTGGGGCGACGGCGAGTTCGCATGCCTCGTGTCCCTGTGGGACAAGGAGTCGGGATGGTCGTCGACCGCCCAGAACCCGTCGAGCGGCGCCTATGGCATCCCGCAGGCGCTCCCCGGCGACAAGATGGCGTCGTTCGGCGCGGACTGGGCGACGAACCCGGCCACCCAGATCGCGTGGGGTCTGAGCTACATCGCGGGCACCTATGGCACCCCGTGCGGTGCGTGGGGTCACTCCCAGTCCGTCGGCTGGTACTGAGCGGCACGAGGCTCGTTCGGCGGGCGGGGCTGGCGTTTGGGGCAGCCGCGCTTCGGTGAGCCGGGGCCGTCGCTGCATCGGGGCCGTCGCCGCGTTTCGCGGCCATCCGGTCTGGATTCGACGCGCTCCGGGGCAAGGCTCGACGAGCCTTGCCCCGGAACGCGTCGAACGGACGCCGTTTCGTCGCGAATCGCGGCAAGGGGATGAGCATCCTCGAGGCGGATCGGCCTAAGGCATCGGAGCACGGGTCCGCCACCTTGCCCGTGTCTCACCTGGCGTGGGAATCGAAGGCCCATAGCCGCTGCGGGTGAGACATCCATCCGTCCGTGTCTCACTCGTCGCCGGAATGGCGACCGGATGGCCGCCGGAAGCGAGACATGCCCCGCAGTGCGTGAGACATCCATCCGTCCGTGTCTCACTCGTCGCTGGAATGGTGCCCGGATGGCCGCCGAAACCGAGACATGCCCGCAGCGGCCGTGCCACCACCCCCATCCATGTCTCACTCGTCGCCGGAATGGCGAGCGGATGGCCGCCGAAAGTGAGACATGCAGGAGAGGGCGCGACCGCCCCGGCAGTCCGAAGACGGGGCATCCGGAGGGGTGCGCGACGAACCTGAACGCCTGCCCGGGATCCCTTGCGGCACAACGGCCCGAGGCGCGACACGCCCGGGTTGCGGCGACACCGTCGGGGATGGCAGAATAGACAGGTTCCACATTCCGGCGTGCGCTTCGGCGCGCCAGCCGGATCACTGCCAGGGCAGTGCATAGGCGGCGCCTCGAGCGCAGAGACCTAGGCCGCGGGCAGCAGAACACACACAACCCCACCTCCCCTCCCGGGGAGAAGTGCGGCTGCGGTCGTCTCCGGATGGCCGATTGACAGCAGAACAGTGGTGCAGCATGCGCCGTCCTCGGGCGGCCTCGATGTGCCGAAGGCGCGCCAGCGCCGCAGTGCGTCCAATGCCCGAGAGGTACGACGCGGAAAGAGAGACAGACAATGGCGGGACAGAAGATCCGCATTCGCCTGAAGTCGTATGACCACGAGGTCATCGACACGTCGGCGCGCAAGATCGTCGACACGGTGACCCGTGCCGGCGCTCAGGTCGTCGGCCCGGTGCCGCTCCCGACGGAGAAGAACGTCGTGTGCGTCATCCGATCGCCTCACAAGTACAAGGACAGCCGCGAGCACTTCGAGATGCGCACCCACAAGCGCCTCATCGACATCGTCGACCCGACCCCCAAGGCGGTCGACTCGCTCATGCGTCTGGACCTCCCTGCTGACGTCAACATCGAGATCAAGCTCTGAGGTTCGACATGGCTGACATCAACAACAAGGTTTCGAAGGGTCTGCTCGGCACCAAGCTCGGCATGACCCAGGTCTGGAACGAGAACGGCAAGCTCATCCCCGTCACGGTGATCGAGCTCGCTCCGAACGTGGTCACGCAGATCCGCTCGGTCGAGAAGGATGGCTACAACGCCGTCCAGATCGGCTACGGGCAGGTCGACCCCCGCAAGGTGAACAAGCCCCTCACGGCCCACTTCGAGGCCGCCGGCGTGACGCCCCGTCGTCACCTCACCGAGATCCGCACCGCGGACGCCGCCGACTACACCCTGGGCCAGGAGCTCACGGTGGACGGCGTGTTCGAGGCCGGCCAGCTGGTCGACGTCGTCGGCACCAGCAAGGGCAAGGGCACCGCGGGTGTCATGAAGCGCCACAACTTCAAGGGCGTCTCGGCTTCGCACGGTGCGCACCGCAACCACCGCAAGCCCGGTTCGATCGGCGCGTCGTCGACCCCGAGCCGCGTCTTCAAGGGCATGCGCATGGCCGGCCGCATGGGCGGCGAGCGCGTGACCGTCCTCAACCTCACGGTTCACGCCGTCGACGCCGAGAAGGGTCTGCTGCTCGTCAAGGGCGCCGTCCCCGGTGCGCGCGGCCGGATCGTCTTCGTCCGCAACGCTGTGAAGGGAGCCTGAGGCACATGGCTGACTCGACTCTCGCTCTCGACGTCCTCGGCACCGACGGCAAGAAGACCGGCACGGTCGAGCTTCCCGCTTCGGTGTTCGACGTCAAGACGAACATCCCGCTGATCCACCAGGTCGTCGTCGCGCAGCTCGCGGCGGCTCGCCAGGGCACCCACTCGACCAAGCGTCGCGGTGAGGTCTCGGGCGCCGGCCGCAAGCCCTTCAAGCAGAAGGGCACGGGCAACGCCCGTCAGGGCTCGATCCGTGCGCCGCACATGACCGGCGGTGGCATCGTCCACGGTCCGAAGCCGCGCGACTACTCGCAGCGCACCCCCAAGAAGATGATCGCCGCCGCCCTCGCGGGCGTGCTCAGCGACCGCTTCCGCGGCGGACGCCTGCACGTCGTCGACGCGTTCGGCACCGAGAAGCCCTCGACGAAGGCCGCTGCGCAGTTCATCGCGCAGGTCACCTCGTCGAAGAAGGTCCTCGTCGTGCTCGACCGCACGGACGACTTCGGCTGGCTGAGCGTGCGCAACCTGCGCAACGTCCACGTCCTGGCCGCTGACCAGCTCAACGCCTACGACGTGGTCACCTCCGACGACGTCGTGTTCACGAAGGCCGCGATCGACGCGTTCATCGCGCAGAAGACCGGCGCCACCCAGGAGGTCTCGGCATGACCGCTCTCAACAAGGACCCGCGCGACGTCATCATCGCGCCGGTCGTCTCGGAGAAGAGCTACGGCCTGATCGACGAGGGCAAGTACACGTTCATCGTGGACCCCCGCTCGAACAAGTCGGAGATCAAGCTCGCGATCGAGAAGATCTTCGACGTGAAGGTCGCCTCGGTGAACACGATCAACCGCGTCGGCAAGGCACGCCGCACCCGCTTCGGCACGGGCAAGCGCAAGGACACCAAGCGCGCCATCGTGACCCTCAAGTCGGGCACCATCGACATCTTCACGGCTGTCGCCTGAGACGGCCAGGAGGAATAGAGAGAAATGGCTATTCGCAACTACAAGCCCACGACCCCGGGTCGCCGCGGCTCGTCGGTGGCTGACTTCGCAGAGATCACGCGCTCGACGCCCGAGAAGTCGCTGCTCCGCCCGCTCGCCAAGACGGGTGGCCGCAACAACCAGGGCCGCATCACGACGCGTCACATCGGCGGTGGCCACAAGCGCCAGTACCGTGTGATCGACTTCCGTCGCAACGACAAGGACGGGATCAACGCGAAGGTCGCTCACATCGAGTACGACCCCAACCGCACCGCGCGCATCGCGCTCCTGCACTACTTCGACGGCGAGAAGCGCTACATCCTCGCGCCCGAGAAGCTCCGTCAGGGCGACATCGTCGAGTCGGGCTCCGGCGCCGACATCAAGCCCGGCAACAACCTGCCGCTCCGCAACATCCCCACCGGTACGGTCATCCACGCGATCGAGCTCCGCCCCGGCGGCGGCGCGAAGCTGGCCCGTTCGGCGGGCGCCTCGGTGCGTCTCGTCGCCAAGGACGGCCCCTACGCGCAGCTCCGTCTGCCCTCGGGCGAGGTCCGCAACGTCGACGCACGCTGCCGCGCCACCATCGGCGAGGTCGGCAACGCCGAGCAGTCCAACATCAACTGGGGCAAGGCCGGCCGCAAGCGCTGGAAGGGCGTCCGCCCGACCGTCCGCGGTGTCGCGATGAACCCGGTCGACCACCCGCACGGTGGTGGTGAGGGCAAGACCTCCGGTGGTCGCAACCCCGTCACGCCGTGGGGTCAGCCTGAGGGCCGCACCCGTCACGCGAACAAGGAAAGCGACAAGCTCATCGTTCGTCGTCGTAACGCCGGCAAGAAGCGCAAGTAGGAGTCAAGAAGATGCCACGCAGTCTGAAGAAGGGCCCCTTCGTCGACGAGCACCTGCTTCGCAAGGTTGTCTCGCAGAACGAGGCGGGTACCAAGAACGTCATCAAGACCTGGTCGCGCCGTTCGATGATCATCCCCGCCATGCTGGGACACACCATCGCCGTGCACGACGGTCGCAAGCACATCCCCGTGTTCGTGACCGAGACCATGGTCGGCCACAAGCTGGGCGAGTTCGCGCCCACCCGCACCTTCCGCGGTCACGTGAAGGACGACAAGAAGGGCCGTCGCCGCTAAGGCGACCGAGAGGAGAGAGAAATGGTGGAGTCCATCGCACGTGTGCGACACATCCGCGTGACCCCTCAGAAGGCTCGTCGTGTCGTGGCCCTCATCAAGGGCAAGCAGGCCCAGGAGGCTCTCGCGATCCTCAAGTTCGCGCAGCAGTCCGCCTCGGAGCCCATCTACAAGCTCGTCGAGTCGGCGATCGCCAACGCGCAGGTCAAGGCCGGCAACGCCGGTGAGTACCTCAACGAGCAGGACCTGTACGTGAAGAACGCCTTCGTGGACGAGGGGACGACGCTCAAGCGCTTCCAGCCCCGTGCACAGGGCCGCGCGTTCCAGATCAAGAAGCGCACGAGCCACATCACGGTCGTGCTCTCGACCCCGGAGGTCGCCGAGGCGGCCGCTGCGGGCAACAAGAAGGCGAGCAAGTAATGGGACAGAAGGTAAACCCGTACGGCTTCCGCCTCGGCATCACCACGGACCACGTCTCGCGCTGGTTCTCTGACTCGACCAAGCCGGGTCAGCGGTACGCCGACTACGTGGCCGAGGACATCAAGATCCGTCAGCTGCTCACCACGTCGCTCGACCGCGCCGGCGTGAGCAACATCGAGATCGAGCGCACCCGCGACCGCGTGCGCGTCGACATCCACACCGCGCGTCCGGGCATCGTCATCGGCCGCCGTGGTGCGGAGGCCGAGCGCATCCGCGGTGAGCTCGAGAAGCTCACGGGCAAGCAGATCCAGCTGAACATCCTCGAGGTGAAGAACCCCGAGGCCGACGCTCAGCTCGTCGCGCAGGGTGTCGCCGAGCAGCTCAGCGCCCGCGTGGCCTTCCGCCGCGCGATGCGCAAGGGCCTGCAGGGCGCGCAGCGCGCCGGCGCCAAGGGCGTCCGGATCCAGGTCTCGGGCCGTCTCGGCGGCGCCGAGATGAGCCGCTCGGAGTTCTACCGCGAGGGCCGTGTGCCGCTGCACACGCTCCGCGCGAACATCGACTACGGCTTCTACGAGGCGAAGACCACCTTCGGCCGCATCGGCGTGAAGGTCTGGATCTACAAGGGCGACCTCACCAACAAGGAACTCGCGCGTGAAGAGGCTTCGCGTAAGCCCTCCTCGCAGCGCGACCGTGGCGGCCGTCGTGGCCCGCGTCGCAACGACGCCGAGGCAGCGCCGGTCGCGGAAGGAGCGTCGGCGTAATGCTCATCCCCCGCAAGGTCAAGTACCGCAAGCAGCACCACCCCAAGCGCGACGGCCAGGCCACGGGTGGCACGAAGGTCAGCTTCGGCGACTTCGGCATCCAGGCGCTCACGCCCGCGTACGTGACGAACCGTCAGATCGAGGCAGCTCGTATCGCCATGACGCGTCACATCAAGCGTGGCGGAAAGGTGTGGATCAACATCTACCCCGACCGTCCGCTCACGAAGAAGCCCGCCGAGACCCGAATGGGCTCCGGTAAGGGCTCGCCCGAGTGGTGGGTCGCAAACGTCAAGCCGGGTCGCGTCCTCTTCGAGGTCGCCGGTGTCAACGAGCAGCTCGCCCGTGAGGCACTGACCCGAGCAATCCACAAGCTGCCTCTCAAGGCACGCATCATCAAGCGCGAGGAGGGCGACGCGTAATGGCGATCGGCACCAAGGAGCTCGCCCCCAAGGAGCTCGACACGTTCGAAGACCAGCGCCTCGTCGAGGAGCTGCGCAAGGCCAAGGAAGAGCTGTTCAACCTGCGCTTCCAGTCGGCCACCGGCCAGCTGGAGAGCCACGGCCGCATCCGTGCGGTCAAGCGCGACATCGCGCGTCTCTACACCGTGATCCGCGAGCGCGAGCTCGGGATCCGGGCGACGCCGGCTCCGGTCGAGACGAAGGCCAAGAAGACCAAGGCGAAGAAGGCGGACAAGGCGGAGACGCCGGCTGCCGCCGAGGGAGAGGCTGAGTGATGGCCACCGAGAACAAGACCGAGGAGACCGCCGAGCGCGGCTACCGCAAGTCCGTCCGCGGCTACGTCGTGAGCGACAAGATGGACAAGACGATCGTCGTCGAGGTCGAGGACCGCGTGAAGCACCCCCTCTACGGCAAGGTCATCCGTCGCACGAAGAAGCTCAAGGCGCACGACGAGCAGAACACCGCCGGCATCGGCGACCTCGTGGTCATCAACGAGACCCGCCCGCTGAGCGCCACCAAGCGCTGGCGCCTGGTCGAGATCCTCGAGAAGGCCAAGTAAGCCCTCCGGGGCTCGCTTGGAACCAAGGAGTAAGAAGTGATTCAGAACGAATCCCGCCTCAAGGTCGCTGACAACACCGGCGCCAAGGAGCTGCTCACCATCCGCGTGCTCGGCGGCTCGAACCGCCGCTACGCGGGTCTCGGTGACACGATCGTCGCCACCGTCAAGGACGCGATCCCCGGCGGCAACGTGAAGAAGGGCGACGTGGTCAAGGCCGTCGTCGTCCGCACTGTCAAGGAGACGCGCCGTCCCGACGGCTCGTACATCAAGTTCGACGAGAACGCCGCCGTCATCCTGAAGAACGACGGGGAGCCCCGCGGCACCCGCATCTTCGGGCCCGTCGGCCGCGAGCTTCGTGACCGCAAGTTCATGAAGATCGTCTCGCTCGCACCGGAGGTGCTGTAACTCATGGCGAAGATCAAGAAGGGCGACCTCGTCCAGGTGATCTCCGGCGCCAAGCCCGAGCGCGGTGGAGACCGCGGCAAGCAGGGCAAGGTGCTCGAGGTCGTGGACGGCGGCAACCGCGTCGTCGTCGAGGGCGTCAACTACATCACGAAGCACAACCGCGTCGGCCAGACGCAGCGCGGCACGAAGACCGGCGGCATCGAGACCCTCGAGGCCCCCATCCACGTGTCCAACGTCGCGCTCGTCGACCCCGAGACCAAGAAGCCGACCCGCGTCGGGTTCCGTCTCGAGGAGCAGGTCAAGGACGGCGTCAAGAAGACTGTTCGCGTGCGCTACGCGAAGAAGTCGGGTAAGGACATCTGAGAATGAGCACGGATACCGCTGCGCAGACTGGCAAAATCCAGCCGCGTATGAAGCAGGTCTACCGGGACGAGATCCGTCAGAAGCTGCAGGACGAGTTCGGCTACGCGAACCCGATGCAGGTTCCCGGCCTCGTCAAGGTGGTCGTGAACACGGGTGTCGGCGAGGCCGCTCGCGACAGCAAGGTCATCGAGGGCGCGGTCGCAGACCTCACCGCCATCACCGGCCAGAAGCCTGTCGTCACCAAGGCGAAGAAGTCGATCGCTCAGTTCAAGCTGCGCGAGGGCCAGGCCATCGGCGCGCACGTCACCCTCCGCGGTGACCGCGCGTGGGAGTTCCTGGACCGTCTCATCTCGCTCGCCCTGCCCCGCATCCGCGACTTCCGCGGCCTGTCGCCGAAGCAGTTCGACGGCAACGGGAACTACACCTTCGGTGTCACGGAGCAGTCGATCTTCCACGAGATCGACCAGGACAAGATCGACCGCGTCCGCGGCTTCGACATCACCATCGTGACGACCGCGAAGACGGATGACGAGGGTCGCGCGTTCCTGCGCCACCTGGGATTCCCCTTCGTGGGCAAGAACGAGCAGGCCTGATACACTAGGGCGTTTGCTTCATGCGTTTCGCCCCCGCGGCCGCGCCGCGGGGGCGTCTCGTGTGAAGGCACACAATCGAACATCGCAGGTCATCGAAGGTCGTCTGTCGTGTAACGGCAGCCGAAACCTCATGAACAAAGGAATCGTCATATGACAATGACAGACCCGGTCGCAGACATGCTGACCCGTCTGCGCAACGCGAACTCGGCGCACCACGACTCCGTGTCGCTGCCGTCGAGCAAGCTGAAGACGCACATCGCCGACATCCTCAAGCAGGAGGGCTACATCTCGGCGTGGGAGGAGACCGACGCGCGCGTCGGCAAGACCCTCACGCTGACCCTCAAGTACGGCCCGAACCGCGAGCGCTCCATTGCGGGCATCAAGCGCGTCTCGAAGCCCGGTCTCCGCGTGTACGCGAAGTCGACCGAGCTCCCGCGCGTGCTCGGCGGACTCGGCGTCGCCATCCTGTCCACCTCCAGCGGTCTCCTCACCGACCGCCAGGCCGAGCAGAAGGGCGTGGGCGGAGAAGTTCTCGCCTACGTGTGGTGATCGAACCATGTCGCGTATCGGACGTCTTCCCATCGACATCCCCGCCGGCGTCACCGTGACGGTCGACGGGTCGCAGGTTGCGGTCAAGGGCCCCAAGGGCGAGCTCGCCCTCGAGGTCGCGAAGCCCATCGAGGTCAAGGTCGAGGAGAACCAGGTTCTCGTCACCCGCCCCGACGACGAGCGTGAGTCGCGTGCCCTGCACGGCCTCACCCGCACCCTCATCTCCAACAACATCATCGGCGTGACCCAGGGCTACACCAAGGGCCTCGAGGTCGTCGGCACGGGTTACCGTGTCGCCCAGAAGGGCTCGTCCGTCGAGTTCGCTCTCGGCTTCTCGCACCCGGTCGTCGTCGAGCCGCCGGCCGGCATCACGTTCACGGTCGAGGGCAACAACAAGCTCACCGTCAGCGGCATCGACAAGCAGGCCGTCGGCGAGGTGGCTGCCAACATCCGCAAGATCCGCAAGCCCGAGCCGTACAAGGGCAAGGGTGTGCGCTACGCCGGCGAGGTCGTGCGTCGCAAGGCCGGAAAGGCTGGTAAGTAATCATGGCTGTGAAGTCGAAGTCCGTCGCGCGCTCGCGTCGCCACACTCGCCTTCGCAAGAAGGTCGTGGGCACCGAGGCGCGCCCCCGTCTCGTCGTCAACCGCTCTGCGCGCCACGTGTTCGTGCAGCTCGTCGACGACAGCAAGGGCATCACGCTCTTCAGCGCGTCGACGCTCGAGACCGACCTCCGTTCGTTCGAGGGTGACAAGACCGCCAAGGCCCGCAAGGTCGGCGAGCTCGTCGCCGAGCGCGCGAAGGCCGCCGGCATCAACGACGTCGTGTTCGACCGTGGAGGCAACCGCTACGCCGGTCGTGTCGCCGCGATCGCGGATGGCGCCCGTGAGGGAGGCCTGAACCTGTGAGTGAGAACAAGGAGACCGAAGTGACCACCGAAGCCGCTGCTCAGGCAGCGCCCGAGCAGACCGAGGAGCGCCGCGAGCGCGAGCCTCGCCGCGGCGGTCGCGAGCAGCGCGGCAACAGCCGTGACCGCAACAGCCGCGGCAACGACAGCCAGTTCCTCGAGCGCGTCGTCACGATCAACCGCGTGTCGAAGGTCGTCAAGGGCGGTCGTCGCTTCAGCTTCACCGCGCTCGTCGTCGTCGGCGACGGCAGCGGTGTGGTCGGCGTCGGCTACGGCAAGGCCCGCGAGGTGCCCCTGGCCATCTCGAAGGGCGTCGAGGACGCGAAGCGCAACTTCTTCCGCGTGCCCCGCGTCGGCAGCACCATCCCGCACCCCGTGCAGGGTGAGGCGGCCGCCGGTGTGGTCCTCCTCCGTCCGGCCGCTGCCGGTACCGGTGTCATCGCGGGCGGCCCCGTCCGCGCCGTCCTCGAGTGCGCGGGCATCCACGACGTGCTCTCGAAGTCGCTCGGCTCGTCGAACACGATCAACATCGTGCACGCGACCGTCGAGGCGCTGAAGCAGCTCGAGGAGCCCCGTGCGGTCGCCGCGCGTCGCGGTCTCGACTTCGACCAGGTGGCTCCGGCTCGTCTCGTGCGCGCGGAGGCCGAGGCCGCCGCTACCGCAAAGGCAGGTGCCTGATGGCTGCGCGTCTCAAGGTGACCCAGATCAAGTCCAAGGTGAGCGAGAAGCAGAACCAGCGCGACACGCTGCGCAGCCTCGGCCTCAAGCGGATCGGCGACTCGGTCGTCCGTCCCGATGACGCTCAGACGCGCGGCTACGTCCGCACCGTCGCTCACCTCGTGAACGTTGAGGAGATCGACTGATGGCTGAGACCAACGAGCAGCGCCCCGGCGTGCTGAAGGCCCACCACCTCCGTCCCGTCCCGGGCGCCAACACCGCGAAGACCCGCAAGGGCCGTGGTGAGGGCTCGAAGGGCAAGACGGCCGGTCGTGGCACCAAGGGCACGAAGGCCCGCAACACCGTGCGCGTCGGCTTCGAGGGTGGGCAGATGCCGCTGCACATGCGCACCCCGAAGCTCCGCGGCTTCAAGAACCCGTTCCGCGTCGAGTACCAGGTCGTGAACCTGGACAAGCTCGCGGAGCTCTACCCCCAGGGTGGCGACGTGACCGTCGCCGACCTCGTCGCCAAGGGCGCCGTTCGCAAGAACGAGAAGGTCAAGCTCCTGGGCAACGGCGACATCTCGGTCGCGCTCAACGTGTCGGTGGACAAGGTCTCCGGCTCGGCTGAGCAGAAGATCGTCGCCGCCGGCGGCAGCATCAAGTAACACCCCGCGAAAGGGCCGGAGGCGAGAGCCTCCGGCCCTTTCCGTTACTCTGGACATCGGTGCGCCTTCTCTTCGCGGCCCACCACTCCATTCCACTGGGAGGCTCTTCCTTGTTCAGCGCTATCGCGCGGATCATCCGCACGCCCGATCTGCGGCGGAAGATCGGCTTCACGCTCGGGATCATCGCCGTGTACCGCTTCGGCGCGCACATCCCCGCACCGTTCGTCAACTTCCCGAACGTGCAGAGCTGCATCGATCAGACGTCGGGCACGCAGGGCCTGCTCTCCCTCGTCAACCTCTTCTCCGGTGGCGCGCTCCTGCAGCTGTCGATCTTCGCGCTGGGCGTCATGCCCTACATCACCGCGACGATCATCACGCAGCTGCTGCGCGTGGTCATCCCGCACTTCGAGACCCTTTACAAGGAGGGCCAGGCGGGCCAGGCCAAGCTCACGCAGTACACGCGCTACCTGACGATCGCGCTCGCGCTCCTGCAGTCGACCACGCTCATCACCGTCGCGCGCAGCGGCCAGCTGTTCGGGGTCACCGGCGTCCCAGAGTGCGAGAACGTGCTGACCAACGACGCCTGGTGGGCGCAGCTGCTCGTCATCATCACGATGACCGCCGGCACCGGCCTCATCATGTGGTTCGCCGAGCTCGTCACCGAGCGCGGCGTGGGCAACGGCATGTCGCTGCTCATCTTCACGTCGATCGCCGCGACCTTCCCGGCCGCGATGTGGGCCATCTGGCAGGCGAACGGCTTCGAGATCTTCCTCCTCGTGCTCGCGGTCGGCATCGTCGTCGTCGCGGCCGTGGTGTTCGTCGAGCAGTCCCAGCGGCGCATCCCGGTGCAGTACGCGAAGCGGATGGTCGGACGACGCACGTACGGCGGTACGAACACGTACATCCCGATCAAGGTCAACATGGCGGGCGTCGTGCCGGTCATCTTCGCCTCGTCGCTGCTGTACATCCCGTCGCTCGTCGCGCAGTTCAACTCCACCCCCGACGCCGAGGGCAACCTGCCCGGCTGGGTCACGTGGATCAACAGCTACCTGACGACAGGCGACCACCCGCTGTACATGCTGGTGTACTTCCTGCTCATCATCGGGTTCACCTACTTCTACGTCGCGATCACGTTCAACCCCGTCGAGGTCGCCGACAACATGAAGAAGTACGGCGGCTTCATCCCCGGGATCCGGGCCGGCCGCCCCACCGCCGAATACCTCGACTACGTGCTCACGCGCATCACGCTCCCGGGCTCGCTGTACCTCGGCCTCATCGCTCTCATCCCGCTCATCGCCCTCGCGACGGTCGGCGCCAACCAGAACTTCCCGTTCGGCGGCGCGTCGATCCTCATCATCGTCGGCGTGGGACTCGAGACCGTGAAGCAGATCGACGCGCAGCTCCAGCAGCGCCACTACGAAGGACTCCTCCGATGACAGCCCGTCTCCTCATCGTCGGCCCCCAGGGCTCCGGCAAGGGCACGCAGGGCGTGCTCGTCGCCGAGGCGTTCGGCATCCCCGTGGTGTCGACCGGCGACATCTTCCGCGCCAACATCAAGCAGAGCACCGAGCTCGGCCTCAAGGTCAAGGCGATCACCGACGCCGGCGACCTCGTGCCCGACGAGGTCACGAGCGAGATCGTGCGCGACCGCCTCTCGCAGGACGACGCCCAGGGCGGCTTCCTGCTCGACGGCTACCCGCGCAACACGACGCAGGTCGGCCACCTCGACGCGTTCCTCGCGGAGCGCGGCGAGAACCTCGACGCCGTGATCCTCCTCGACGTCCCGCGCGACGAGTCCATCGCGCGCATCGCGAAGCGCGCCGAGGAGCAGGGCCGCAGCGACGACACGGAGGAGGCGATCGCGAAGCGCCTCGACATCTACGAGTCGGAGACCGCGCCCATCGTCGACGTGTACGCCGAGCGCGGCATCGTCGACCGCATCGACGGCGTCGGCACGCTCGACGAGATCACGGCGCGCATCTTCGCCGCCCTCGAGGCCCGCGGCCTCGTGCGCGTGGCTGCCTGAGCGCGTGTTCCGCCGCTCGCCCTACAAGAACGCCGCGCAGCTGCGGGCGATGATCGAGCCCGGACTGATCACGGCCGCCTCCCTCGAGGAGGTGCGCCGGATCATCCGCCCGGGCATCACGACCGCCGAGCTCGACGCCGCCGCCCACCGCGTCATCGTCGAGCGCGGTGCCCGCTCGAACTTCCAGCTCGTCCGCGGGTACCGCCACACGACGTGCATCTCGGTCAACGAGCAGGTCGTCCACGGGATCCCGGGTGAGCGCGTGCTCGAGCCCGGCGACATCGTGTCGATCGACAGCGGCGCCGAGACGAAGGACGGCTGGAACGGCGACTCCGCCATCACGATCGTCGTGCCCGGGGGAGATGCGGATGTCGTCGCGCGCCGCGAGGAGCTCTCTCGCGTGACCGAGGGCTCGATGTGGGCGGGGATCGCCGCCCTCGCCTCCGCGGCGCACCTCGGCGAGGTGGGCGCAGCCATCCAGGACCACATCGAGGCGAACCCGCTCTCGTGGACCGGGCAGCCCGCCGGCATCCTGCGCGACTACGTCGGCCACGGCATCGGCCGCAAGATGCACGAGGCGCCCTCGATCTTCAACTACCGCACGAGCGACCGCGGCGCGGATGTGCGCCCCGGGCTCACCGTGTGCATCGAGCCGATGATGACCTCCGGATCGGAGGAGGTCTTCGTCGAGGACGACGACTGGACCGTGTCGACCGTCGACGGCAGCGACGGCTCCCACTGGGAGCACAGCGTCGCCGTGCATGATGACGGCATCTGGGTCCTCACCGCGCCCGACGGCGGAGCCGCTGCTCTCGCCGCGTTCGGCGTGACCCCTCACCCCATCGCCTGACACCCCGGAGAAGAACTGACGTGATGATGGCAGCCCCTGGCAAGAAGACGAACTGGTTCGCGATCATCATCTCGCTGGTCGTCGTGGTCGCCGTCGTCGGCGTCGGCGCGCTCGTCGTGACGATGAACAACGCCGCGACCGCTCCCGCCGAGGCGCCCGCCGCGGGCGTCGTCAACGAGGAGACCGGGGGAGTGAGCCTCGGCGACGGGCCGAACGTCATCGAGGAGTACGTCGACTTCATGTGCCCCTTCTGCGGGGACTACTGGGCGGGCTACAGCGACTACGTGAGCGAGAAGGTGAAGTCGGGCGACGTCACGCTCGTCATCCACCCCATCTCGATCCTCGACAACGCGTCGATGGGCACGAAGTACTCCACGCGCGCCGCGAGCGCCGCGTACTGCGTCGCCGAGACGAACCCCGACGCGTTCTACGCCTACGTCGACCGCCTCTTCGAGAAGCAGCCGGCCGAGTCGACCGAGGGCCTCACCAACGACCAGCTCGTCGAGTACGCGTCGCAGGTCGGCGCGGGCGACGCCGCGTCGTGCATCCAGGGCGAGGAGTACGCCGACTACGTCGCCGAGCGGACGCCCGAGACGCCGCTCGCGGAGGGCGCCACCGGCATCTCGACGCCGACGATCGTCGTCAACGGTGAGGTCGTCTCGCTCACGCTCCAGGGCCCCGAGACCGACCTCGAGCCGCTCCTCACGAAGTAGCAGGGGAGCGCCGGGCGCGACACGCCGAGTTGCCGACACGCCCGACGTGACCTAACATAGATCTTTGGTGCCTTGCGCCTCATCTCGGCGTGTCGTCTCGACGAACCCGGCATCACCATCCAACCACCGCAGACCGACCGGTCTGCAGCTACGCGAGCGAGGATATGGCGAAGAAAGACGGAGTCATCGAGTCCGAGGGGACCATCGTCGAGGCGCTGCCGAACGCGATGTTCCGTGTCGAGCTCGACAAGCCCGCTGGGCACAAGGTGCTCGCAACGATCTCCGGGAAGATGCGGCAGAACTACATCCGCATCATCCCCGAAGACCGTGTGGTCGTGGAGCTGAGCCCCTACGACCTGACGCGCGGCCGCATCGTCTACCGCTACCGCTGACCGGTCGAGAAGTAACGACCGGCGGCCGTCGCGCGCGACGACGCCGGTACGAAGACAGCGAACAGGAAGCATCATGAAGGTCAACCCCAGCGTCAAGCCGATCTGCGACCACTGCAAGGTGATCCGCCGTCACGGCCGCGTCATGGTCATCTGCAAGAGCAACCCGCGCCACAAGCAGCGCCAGGGCTGATGCGGCGCGGCTCAATGCGACGAAGGAGCGTTGAGTCGTGACGGATCAGTCGCAGAGGCCCACAACTGAATTCAGGCAGGATCAGAACCCGCTCGGCGGGGGACACCTCGGGGCGGAGGCCCGGGCACCGATCCTGCTCCACACCTCCACAATCATCAGGAGAACCGCATGGCACGTCTTGCCGGCGTCGACATCCCGCGCGACAAGCGCGTGGTGATCGCACTCACGTACATCTACGGCGTTGGCCGTACCCGCTCGAACGAGATCCTCGCCGCCACCGGTGTCAGCCCCGACATCCGCGTGAAGGACCTCTCCGACGACCAGCTCGTCGCGCTGCGCGACTACATCGAGGGCAACTACAAGGTTGAGGGTGACCTCCGCCGCGAGGTCGCCGCCGACATCCGCCGCAAGGTCGAGATCGGCTCCTACGAGGGTCTCCGCCACCGTCGTGGTCTCCCGGTCCGCGGTCAGCGCACGAAGACCAACGCGCGTACGCGCAAGGGTCCCAAGCGCACCGTCGCCGGTAAGAAGAAGGCCCGCTAAGGCGCGCGGATAGGTTTAGGAGAAAACCATGGCTGCACCGAAGACTGCCGCGCGCAAGCCGCGCCGCAAGGAGAAGAAGAACATCGCGCTGGGCCAGGCCCACATCAAGTCGACGTTCAACAACACGATCGTCTCGATCACCGACCCGTCCGGCGCCGTGATCAGCTGGGCCTCGTCGGGTGGCGTGGGCTTCAAGGGCTCGCGCAAGTCGACGCCGTTCGCCGCCGGCCTCGCCGCCGAGTCGGCTGCGCGTCAGGCGCAGGAGCACGGCGTCAAGAAGGTCGACGTGTTCGTGAAGGGTCCGGGCTCGGGCCGCGAGACCGCGATCCGCTCGCTCCAGGCCGCCGGCCTTGAGGTCGGCTCGATCCAGGACGTGACGCCGCAGGCTCACAACGGCTGCCGTCCGCCGAAGCGTCGCCGCGTCTGAGAACGTCTTCGCCGGGGTGCTCGTTCGAGCACCCCGGCGCATTCGCCGTTCAACGCCCGGCGCGAGCTGGGTCCCGAGTACAACTCAAGACCTCTCATCATCGCAAGTGTCATATAGCGGGCACTTGATCGAAAGGAACACATAGTGCTCATCGCACAGCGTCCGACCCTCACCGAGGAGAAGATCTCCGAGTTCCGCAGCCGGTTCGTCATCGAGCCCCTGGAGCCCGGCTTCGGCTACACGATCGGCAACGCGCTCCGTCGCAGCCTCCTCTCGTCGATCCCCGGCGCGGCTGTCACGAGCATCCGCATCGACGGCGTGCTGCACGAGTTCAGCACGATCCCCGGCGTGAAGGAGGATGTCACCGAGATCATCCTCAACATCAAGCAGCTGGTCGTCTCGAGCGAGCGCGACGAGCCCATCACCGCGTACCTGCGCAAGACGGGTGCCGGCGAGGTCACGGCCGCAGACATCTCGGCCCCGGCCGGCGTCGAGGTCCACAACCCCGAGCTCGTCATCGCGACGCTCAACTCGGACGCGAAGTTCGAGCTCGAGCTCACGATCGAGCGCGGCCGCGGCTACGTGTCGGCGACGCAGAACCGCAACGAGTACGCAGAGGCGGGTCAGATCCCCGTCGACTCGATCTACTCGCCCGTCTACAAGGTCAGCTACCGCGTCGACGCCACCCGTGCCGGTGAGCGCACCGACTTCGACAAGCTGATCCTGGACGTCGAGACGAAGGCGTCGATCGCGCCCCGCGACGCCGTCGCGTCGGCCGGCCGCACGCTGGTCGAGCTGTTCGGCCTCGCTCGCGAGCTGAACGTCGAGGCCGAGGGCATCGAGATCGGCCCCGCGCCGGTCGAGACCGTCCTCTCGAACGAGCTGTCGATGCCCATCGAGGACCTCGACCTGTCGGTCCGCTCGTACAACTGCCTCAAGCGCGAGGGGATCAACACGGTCAGCGAGCTCGTCGCCCTCTCGGAGACGCAGCTCATGAACATCCGCAACTTCGGTCAGAAGTCGGTCGACGAGGTGCGCGACAAGCTCGTCTCGCTCGGTCTGTCGCTGAAGGACTCGGTGCCCGGCTTCGACGGCACCGGCTTCTACAGCGGCTACGACGAAGAGTCCCTCTGACCCGACTTCCTGTCCTGATACTGGAGTAACAAGAAATGCCCAAGCCCACGAAGGGTGCCCGCCTCGGCGGCGGCCCGGCCCACGAGCGCCTGCTTCTCGCGAACCTCGCAGCGGCTCTGTTCACCCACAAGTCGATCAAGACCACGGAGACGAAGGCGAAGCGCCTCCGCCCCCTGGCTGAGCGCCTCATCACCAAGGCCAAGCGCGGCGACCTCCACGCGCGCCGCACCGTGCTCTCCGTGATCGGTGACAAGGAAGTCGTGCACGTCCTGTTCAACGAGATCGCTCCGCTCGTCGCGGACCGCGAGGGTGGCTACACGCGCATCACCAAGGTCGGCAACCGCAAGGGCGACAACGCTCCCATGGCCGTGATCGAGCTCGTCCTCGAGCCCGTCACGCCGAAGGCGAAGACATCCGCGTCGAAGCCCGCCGCGCCGGCTGAGCCCGCCGCTCCCGTCGCCAACGCGAACGAGGACGAGGCCGCCGAGCCCGCCGAGGTCGAAGAGGCCGGCGTCGCCGCGGAGGACACCGCCGGCGAGGCTCTCGTCGACAACGAGGCATCGGACGAGGAGGCGGCCGAGGAGGCCGACGCTCCCGAGGCCGAGTCGAAGTAAGCACTTCGTGCCCGCGCAGCGCCCCGCACCGGATGGTGCGGGGCGCTTCGCTGTGCTCGGGCGGGGGATGGCCCGGGCCGGTGCGCGTAGGCTCGGAGGGTGACTGAAGCGCCCCGCATGAACGTCGAGTCGTTCAACCTCGACCACCGCATCGTGTCCGCGCCGTACGTGCGCCTCGCCGACCGCAAGCAGCTGCCGGCGGGCGACGTCATCGTGAAGTACGACGTCCGCTTCGCGCAGCCGAACGTCGCGCATCTCGAGATGCCGACCATCCACTCGATCGAGCACCTCTTCGCCGAGAAGAGCCGCAATCACTCGGATCGCGTGATCGACTTCTCGCCGATGGGGTGCCAGACCGGCTTCTACCTCATCCTTCAGGGCGAGCCCGCGTACGAGGAGGTCCTCGCGCTCGTCGAGGCGACCCTCCGAGACATCCTCGAGGCGACCGAGGTGCCCGCCGCGAACGAGACGCAGTGCGGATGGGGCGCGAACCACACCCTCGAGGGCGCCCAGAGCGCCGTCCGCGACTTCCTCGCGCAGCGCGACGCGTGGGCGACCGTCTTCGCGCCGGGCGCGAGCGCATGACGACCGTCGTCGTCCAGGTCGCGATGGACGAGGAGGCACAGCCCTTCCTCGACGCGGCCAGCGAGGTGAGCGAGCCGGTCCGCATCGCGCGCGCCGAGCACCGCGGCGTCGTCGTCGACGGCCGCACGTTCGTGCTCGTGCGCTCGGGCATCGGCATGGTCAACGCGGCGGATGCCGCGGTCGGCGCCCTGCATCGGTACGGCGACGACGTGCTCCTCGTCTCGGCCGGGTCGGCCGGTGGCCTCGCCGCCGACGTCGAGGTCGGGGACGTGTTCGTCGGGATGGACTACGTCAACGTCGAAGCGGATGCCCGTGCATTCGGCTACGAGGCGGGCCAGGTTCCGGGGATGCCCGCGAGCTACGCACCTGACCCGCTCGCCGTCGCGGCTCTCACCGCATCGGCACCGGACGGCGTGCGCGTGCGCGGCGGCGGCATCGGCTCGGGGGAGAAGTTCGTCACGGTCGAGATCGCCCATCGTCTCCGCGAGGTCTTCCCGGGCATCCACGTCGTGGACATGGAGACCGCGGCCATCGCGCAGACGGCCTTCAACCACGGCGTCCGCTTCGTGTCGGTGCGTGCGATCAGCGACCTCTGCGCCCCCGACGGCACCGAGTTCCTCACGCACGTCGATGACGCCGCGGAGCGGTCGGCGAAGGCGGTGCTCGCGGCGCTGCCGCAGCTCGTCGGTTAGGCGCCATCCGTCTAGGTCGCAGTTGTCGTCCCTATTGGCGGTTTCTGGGACGGTTTTCGCGACCTGGGCGAGGCGCCATCTGTTCGGGTCGCAGTTGTCGTCCGTATCGGCGGTTTCTGGGCCGATTTTCGCGACCTGGGCGCTAACAGCGTGGCGCCATCCGTCTGGGTCGCAGTTGTCGTCCCTATCGAGGGTTTTGGGGACGGTTTTCGCGACCTGGGCGCCAACAGCTGGGCGCCATCTGTTCGGGTCGCAGTTGTCGTCCCTATCGAGGGCTTTAGGGACGGTTTTCGCGACCTGGGCGGCCGGGTGGTGCGTGTCCCTGGCGGTGCCGCGGCCCTGGATGGACGTCGCCGGCTCCCGGCCGCGAAAGAGCGCCCGCCGCTCCCCGATATCCTGAACCGATGCGGCGCATCCGGCTCGACATCGCGTACGACGGCACGAACTTCCGAGGATGGGCCCGGCAGCCGGGCCTGCGCACCGTCCAGGGCACGCTCGAGGCGGCGCTCACGCGGATCGCGAGCTCGCCCGTGCAGCTCGTGGTCGCAGGGCGCACCGACGCCGGCGTGCACGCGACCGGGCAGGTCGCGCACGCCGACATCGACGACGTCCAGTGGGAGCGGATGACGCAGCGTCGACGCAACGCCCCCGAGGTCGACGACCCGATGGAGCCGGTCGCGCGTCGCCTCATGGGCGTGCTCGGCCAGTACTCCGATGTCGCCGTGAACCGCGTGTCGACCGCGCCCGAGGGATTCGACGCGCGCTTCTCCGCGACGTGGCGCCGCTACGCGTATCGCATCGCCGACCAGGTCGTCGGCTACGACCCCATGGAGCGCCACCGCACGACGACCGTCCGCGCGGAGCTCGACGTCGCCGCGATGGACGAGGCCGCGCGCGGACTCGTCGGACTCTGGGACTTCGCCGCGTACTGCAAGCCGCGACCCGAGGCCACGACCATCCGCACGCTCCTCGAGTTCGACTGGCGTCGTGACGACGACGGCGTGCTCGTCGCGAACGTCCGCGCCGACGCGTTCTGCCACTCGATGGTGCGCGCGCTCGTCGGCGCGTGCGTCGCTGTGGGGGAGGGCAAGCTCACCGCCGAGCACCTCCGCATCATCCGCGACGGACTCGAGCGCACGAACGAGTTCAAGGTGCTCGCCGCGCGCGGCCTCACGCTCACCGAGGTCGGCTATCCGGCCGACGACCAGCTCGCGCAGCGGGCGGAGCAGACGCGCAACCGGCGCGACGCCGACGAGGTCGGCGGCTGACGCGCGAGCGGATGGCGGCCGAGCGGATGGCGGCCGGCTCGCGTCCAGGACACGCGCGCGCAACCCATAGCATCCGCACGTTCGGCGGGCATACCGTGGGCGGCATGAGAGTCATCTCGTACAACCTCCGCAAGCACGCCGCGGCCGCGGAGCTCGAGCACCTGGTCGATCGGTGGGAGGCGAACGTCCTCTGCCTGCAGGAGGCCGACACGACCGACCTCCCCGAGCACGTCGCGGGCCTCCGACTCGCGAAGGCGACCGAGCGGAACCGGCTCGGCCTCGCGCTCTACTACCGCGAGAACATGTTCCGCCTCGAGGACGTCGTCGTGCTCTCGCTCAAGCGCTCGCTGCACGACATCCTCCTGAAGCCCGCCCACGAGCGACTCCTCGGAGCGCGGATGTTCGACATCGACGCCGGGCGTGAGGTGATCTTCGCGTCGTTCCATGCGGCTCCGCTCACCGCACTCAACTCGCTCCGGCGTCACCAGATCCGCTCGGCGCTGGGTGCGCTCCAGCGCCTTGGTCCGGGCCTCCCGACGCTCATGGTTGGCGACTACAACTACCCCGTCTTCAAGGAGCGGCTGCACGAGCGGATCAAGGGCCACGGCTACGACCTGACCCTGAGCGACGCCCGCACCTACACGCGGTATCGGTTCTTCCGGGGGCACTACGACTTCGCGACGTCCGCCGGGCTGACGATCGACGACATCACGACGCTGCCGCAGGGCGCGAGCGATCACCTGCCCATCCTCGTCAGCGCGAGCTATCGCTGACGACCGCTTTTGGCCATCCGCACCCTCATCGGTTAGGATTGCTCTTTGGTGCCCGTCTCGGGCGCCGCGAACGTGAGCCCTCCACCGCAGGTGATGGCCGGCATCGACCGGTCAAACCGCCCGGAGCGGGATTCACGAACGTCTCCGTTCGAACAGAAAGCAGCACTACTGTGACGCGCACTTACAGCCCGAAGGCCGGTGAAGCCCAGCGCGAGTGGCTCGTGATCGACGCCACCGACGTCGTTCTCGGCCGCCTGGCCTCGCACGCCGCCGCCCTCCTCCGCGGCAAGCACAAGGCGACCTTCGCTCCCCACATGGACATGGGCGACTTCGTCATCATCGTGAACGCCGACAAGGTCGCGCTCACCGGTCAGAAGCTCCAGCAGAAGAAGGCCTACCGTCACTCGGGCTTCCCGGGCGGCCTCAAGTCGGTCACCTACGCCGAGCTCCTCGAGAAGAACCCGGTTCGCGCTGTCGAGAAGGCAGTCCGCGGCATGCTCCCCAAGAACACCCTTGGTCGCGAGCAGCTCGCCAAGCTGAAGGTGTACGCCGGTGCCGAGCACCCGCACGCCGCTCAGCAGCCCAAGACGTACACCCTCGACCAGGTCGCCCAGTAAGCGGCGTTTAAGGACTTCATCGTGGCGAACGAAATCGAAAACGACATCCAGAACTACTCGACCGAGACGCCGGCGAACGACGTCGTCGTGGCCGAGCGCCCCGTCGTGAGCGTCCCCGGTGCTGCCGTGGGCCGTCGCAAGCAGGCCATCGCCCGCGTGCGCATCATCCCCGGCTCGGGCTCCTTCACGGTCAACGGCCGCACCCTCGAGGACTACTTCCCGAACAAGCTGCACCAGCAGCTCATCACGGACCCCTTCACGGTGCTCAACCTCAACGGCGCCTACGACGTGATCGCCCGCATCAACGGCGGCGGCCCCTCGGGCCAGGCCGGCGCGCTGCGCCTCGCGATCGCCCGTGCCCTCAACGAGGTCGACCGCGAGAACAACCGCCCGACCCTCAAGAAGGCCGGCTTCCTCACGCGCGACGCTCGCGTCATCGAGCGCAAGAAGGCCGGTCTCAAGAAGGCCCGCAAGGCTTCGCAGTTCTCGAAGCGCTGAGGCAGACACACTCCATGCCGCTTTTCGGCACGGACGGCGTGCGAGGGCTTGCCAACGGCACCCTCACCGCCGACCTGGCTCTCTCCCTGGCCCAGGCGACCGCGGTCGTCCTGGGCCAGGGGCGTTCCGCGGAGGCGCGCCGCGCCGCGGGCAAGCGCACCACGGCCGTCATCGGCCGCGACCCCCGCATCTCGGGCGAGTTCCTCAGCGCCGCCGTCGCGGCGGGTCTCGCGGCATCGGGCGTCGACGTCTACGACGCCGGCGTCATCCCGACGCCCGCGCTCGCCTTCCTCATCGCCGATCGCGACGCCGACTTCGGCGTCATGGTCTCGGCATCGCACAACCCCGCGCCCGACAACGGCATCAAGATCTTCGCGCGCGGCGGCGTGAAGCTGCCCGACGTCGTCGAGCAGCGGATCGAGAGCTACCTCACGCGCGACAAGCTGCTGCCGACCGGCGGCGAGGTCGGCCGCATCCGGCGCTTCTCCGACGCCGAGGACCGCTACCTCCTGCACCTGCTCGGCTCTCTTCCCGCGCGCCTCGACGGCATCCACGTCGTGCTCGACTGCGCCCACGGCGCGGCCGCCGGCGTCTCGCCCGAGGTGTTCCGCGACGCAGGCGCCCAGGTCACCGTCATCGGCGCCGACCCCGACGGGCTCAACATCAACGACGGCGTCGGATCGACGCACATCGACAAGCTCGCCGAGGCCGTCGTCGCGCACGGTGCCGACGTCGGCATCGCGCACGACGGCGACGCCGACCGCTGCCTCGCCGTGACCGCCGACGGCACGCCCGTCGACGGAGACCAGATCATGGCCATCCTCGCCGCCTCGATGCAGGAGCGCGGCATGCTCGCGCAGGACACGCTCGTCGCGACCGTGATGAGCAACCTCGGCCTGCACGTCGCGATGCGCGAGCGGGGGATCACAGTCAAGACGACCGCCGTCGGCGACCGCTATGTGCTCGAGGAGATGAACGCCGGCGGATACTCCCTCGGCGGCGAGCAGTCGGGCCACGTCATCATGAGCGACTTCGCGACGACGGGCGATGGCGTGCTCACGGGCCTGCACATCGTGGCCGAGATGGCACGTCAGGGCAAGAGCCTGGCCGAGCTCGCGTCGATCATGACGGTCTACCCGCAGGTGCTCGTCAACGTGAAGGGCGTCGACAAGACGCGCGTCGACGACGAGGTCGTGCAGGACGTCGTCCGCACGGTCGAGGCCGAGCTCGGCGACACCGGCCGCGTGCTCCTGCGCGCATCGGGTACGGAGTCGCTCGTCCGCGTGATGGTCGAGGCCGCCGACGGCGCCTCGGCCCAGCGGCACGCCGACGCGATCGCCGACGTCGTCCGGGAGCGGCTCGCGCTCTGACGCGCGGCCGCTCCCGGCGCGCGGGCCTGCCGGGGGCATCCGCCGGCGCGACTTGACGCGCGCGGCTTGCCGGGGGCGCTTGCCGCGCGCGCTCTGCGCGCTCTCTGGGCGGATGGCCGCGGCCGCCGAATCGTCGGACGTACGGTCGGCTCTCTATCCTGGAGACGATGCCCCGCTCCGAGACGCCCGAACGCCCGATGCGCACCACCTGGGTGCCGGTTCACCCCGACCTCGCGCCCACGCGTCGTTCGCTTCGCGCGCAGGCCCCGGGCCGGAGCCTGCGCCCGCTGCTCATCGGGTCGGCGGCGGCCGTCGTCCTGGCGATCGTCGTCGTCGCGCTCGTGGCGGGGCCGATGCTCGCGCGGGCGGGGGAGTCGGACCGGACCGAGCAGTACGCGAGCGCTCGTGCGGAGGCTGTCTCGGCTCGAGATGAGGCGTCTTCCGCGCGGTCCGATGTCGCCGCCGCGATCGCGACCCGCACGGAGACGGCCGAGCGGATGTCCACGGCCCTTGCAGGCGCGGAGGGGTACGCCGACGAGGCCGCGCGGTCGACCGCCGCGCAGGCGGTGGCCGCCTATGCGGACGGGCTCGGCCGACTAGAGTTGCCGTCCGAGCCGGCAGCCGTGCCCGAGACCGCGACGGTCGAGACGGATGAGGATCTCGACCGTGCCCTCACGGCCCTCGACGGGGCCGAGGCCGAAGCCGACGCGACCATTGCCGCTGTCGGCGAGGCGCGCAATCGGATGACGGAGCTCGACGCCGAGTTCTCCGCAGCGCTTGAGGCATTCCGCGGATCCCTGCTGCCTCGCGCCGAGGTCATCCTGGGGGAGAACCCCGACGCCGTCGAGGACTTCCGCGCGGCGGTCGCGTCGGCCGCGCAGAGCGCGGCTGACGCGAGCGACCCCGTCCAGTTGGAGCAGCGGCTGAAGGAGTTCGCCTCTGCGGTCGATGCGCTGCGTGCGGACCAGCATCGGGCGGCGATCGCGATCGAGCAGGAGCGCCTCGAGCAGGAGCAGCGGGAGGCGGAGGAGCGCGAGCGGCAGCAGACGCCGGTCGTGCCCGCTCCCGTGCCGACGCCGGACCCGTCGCCCGAGCCGACGCCCGAGACGAGCCCGGAGCCGACGCCCGAGCCCGAGGAGCCGACGCCGACGCCCGAAGATCCGACTCCGGAGACGCCCGCTCCCGAGACGCCCGCTCCCGACGACCCGACTCCCGAGACCCCTGCTCCCGACGCGTCGTAGCCGCTCGTTCGGGCCGAGACCTCACGTGTCTCACTTCGCGCGGTAATTCGGGGCGGAATCCCGCCGGTGGCGAGACATGCTTGTTCGGCCTTCCGTGGGGGCGGTGCTTCCGTGTCTCGGTTTCCGCGGTTATCCGGGCTCGATTCCCGCCGGTGTTGAGACATGCCGGTGCGGCGCACGGCGCGTGTCTCGGTTTCCGCGGTTATCCGGGCTCGATTCCCGCCGGTACCGAGACACGCTCGTCCGGCTGACACCCCGTGTCTCACGCCCCGCCGTTATCCGAGCCCGATTCCCGCTGGCACCGAGACACGCTCGTCCGGCGGACGCACCGTGTCTCGCTTCCCGCGGTCATCCGGGGCGGATTCCCGCCCGTACCGAGACACGCGCCAAAGGCCCCCTCGTCATATTCTCGATTCGCGGGAATAGACGCCGGAGAGGGCTGTTTCACCTGCTGTGATCGAGTTCTCGGATTCGCGCCCCGCTGCGACGCTGGATGTCCCCGCCGCCCGTGAGCGGGTGCGCGTGCGCATCCCTCTCCGGTTCCCCGACGGATACGCGACGGAGGCCGAGGTCATCACGTTCGACGGACTCGTCGACGGCCGGGAGCACCTTCTTCTCGCCCTGGGCGACTGGCGCGGGGCACTCGAGCGCGACGGTGTCGCGCCGCTCGTCCGCCCGCACAGCGAGTGCCTCACGGGCGACGTCTTCGGCTCGGAGCGCTGCGACTGCGGTCCGCAGCTGCGCGAGGCCGTCGAGCGCATCGCCGACGAGGGCGGATTCCTGCTGTACCTCCGCCAGGAGGGACGCGGCATCGGACTCTACGCGAAGCTCGATGCCTATGCGCTGCAGGACGCGGGACTCGACACCTACGAGGCGAACCTCGCGCTCGGCCACGGTGAGGATGAGCGCGACTACACCGCGGCGGCGCAGATGCTGCGCGCGGTCGGCGTCGACCGCATCCGCCTGCTGAGCAACAACCCCGACAAGGCCGCCCAGCTCGGCGCCCTCGGCGTCGGGGTCGAGGAACGCGTTCCCACGGCCGTGCACCTCTCGGCCGCGAACGCGAACTACCTGCGCACGAAGCGCGATCACACCGCGCACACGATCGATCTGCCCGCAGCCTGAGCACGGATGGCGCCGCGCCCGCACGCGTGGCGCCATCCGTGTATCGCGTTGCGAAGCGCCCCGATATGCTTCGGGGGTGAAGCGGCGGACGGCGCGATGGGGCGGAGTGCTCGCCATCTGCGGCGCGCTCGCGTTCGGCGGCGCCGCGCACGCGGACGCCCAGCCGGATGAGACCTCGGCGCCGGCGGATGTCTCGGTGCACGTCGTGATCGACGGCTCGCGCTGCGGCCCGGTCATGAGGGTTCCGGATGGCGTCGCCGAGCATGTCCGCGACCGATCGAAGGGCAAGGCGCGTCCGTTCACCGGCGGACTGCCGCCGGCAGCGGTCGCAGGCCAGTGCAAGGCCGAGCGCCTGCCCGAGGTCGTCGTCGAACGGTCTCGGGGACGCGGCGGCGCGCTCGTCACGTACTCCCTCTTCGCCTGAGCGCGGGCCGGGATCAGCCCACCGCCGTCGAGACTAGCCCTGGTCGTCGGGACCAGTGCCGGGAGCACCGGTTTCGACGACGAAAGCTAGTCTGACGAGGATGACGCCCGTCCCCGACGATCGCCTGATCTGGGTAAAGGCGGTACGGCCCGGATGGCTCGACCGACCGAAGGTGGAGGCGTGACGCCGTGGTCAGCCGACCGCGACGGAGTCGACCTCAGCGGGGACGCCGATCTCGACGCTCGGCTCCCACCCGAGGCGCCACGCGCGGACGCGGATCGGCCTGCCCGGAGGAACGGGTGCGGAGCTGAGACGCCAGTGACGGGAATCCGTCACCCCGCCGATCGCGCGAGGGAAGGCGGGTGAGCCTGACGGCTCCTCGAGTTCGTCGGTCCAGGCGACGACCGCGCCCGGTGTCTCGCAGAAGGCGACCAGCATGCCATTCACGATCGACGCTTCCGGGGTGGCGACGCGGGGAGCGCAGCCGTGAGGGCGCCACCGCTCCAACAGAGACTCCTCGGGAACGGCACCGAGGTCGCCCGTTCTCGCGAGCCAGTCGTCGAGCGCGCCTCGAAGGCGCTCCAGATCTCCGACGTAAGCGGGGTCATCGATGAGGTCTCGCGTCTCGAACGGGTCGGCCTCGACGTCATAGAGCTCCTCAGCGGGTTTGCAGGAGGCGAGTATGGCGCGCTGCAGAGGCGTGAGGATGTCGGGCTGCCGCCCTTCTGCCAGTTGGCCGGCTTCGTCGAACGCGAGGCGGCGCAACTCGGCCCACGTCTCCAGCGCATCCGGATACGCGGCGTGCTGCATCGGGGACCGGTCAGGATGAAGGTGGCGGATGTATCGGAACCGTTCGTCGCGGACCGTGCGCGAGGCGTCGACCTGCTCATCCATGCGGTCCCGGGCAGCGAACGCATAGCGAGGGCGTGCGGGCACCGTGCCATCCCGCGCGACGAGCACCCGACCGTCCAGGGTGTCCGGCACATCGATCCCTGCAGCCGCGATCAACGTCGGAGCGAGATCGAGCAGCTGGACGACGTCGGACCGTTCGGTCCGCGGTTCGACCACTCCCGGCCACCTGATGAGGAGCGGCTCCCGCACACCGCTCTCGTTCGCCCAGCGCTTGGCACGGGGCATCCCGAGTCCGTGATCGCTCCAGAAGACGACGATCGTGTCGTCAGCGAGGCCATCCGACTCCAGGTCGTCGAGGATCGTCCCGACCCAGTGATCCATCTCGGTGATCAGATCGAGGTATCGCGCCCAGGAACGTCGGAAGACAGCCGTATCGGGATAGTACGGGGGGAGCGCGACGCGCGCTGGATCGTGCCGCTGGTCATCGCGCACGTTCGTCGTCGCGGCGGCGAAAGCCTCGTCGTCGAGGTAGATCTGCGACTCGTGCGTCGTCATCCCGTGGAATGCGGCGAAGAACGGCGTCTCTGGCGATGGGCGCCCCCGCCAATGCGCTTCCGGCCCGACAGCATCGAACACCGTGGGAGGCAGCTCCATCTGGAAGTCCGTGAACCAGTTGTTCGTCGTGTAGTAGCCGGCCTCGCGCAGCAGCTGCGGGAAGAGCACGACGTCCTCGGGCGGGACGGCACTCGTCCGCATGTGCATGGTCCCGATCGCGATCGGGTATCTGCCCGTCATGATCGCCGACCGAGAGGGTGCGCAGACCGGTGCGGCCGCGAACGCGCGGTCGAACCGCGCGCCCTCGGCGGCGAGCCGATCGAGGTTGGGCGTCACAGCCTGCTCGGCTCCCGGCCAGACGCCGGCATAGGCGCCCAGGTGCGGATTGATGTCGTGTGTCGAGATGAAGACGATGTTGGGTCTGCTCATTTCACGCCCTTGATGAACTGGTTGATGACGGCACCGATGATCCCGATGATCGCGCCGCCGATGAACAGAGCGGGGTAGTTCTCCTTCCCTCCGCCGATCGCCAGGAAGAGCGGAGCGCAGACCGGAACGAGGGTCTGAGGGAGGACATTGGCGAGGTGGAGCACGCCCATGTCCTTGCCGACGTCGGCGCGTGATGGCAGAACCTCGGCGATGAGGGCGGCGTCGACAGCCAGGTACGTTCCCATCGCGAGTCCGGCGATCGCGGTGGCGATGAGGAAGACGGAAAACGACGGCGCGATGGCGGCGAGGACATGGGCGAGCGCGAGGATGATCGCGGAGATCAGGACGAAGAGCTTGCGGCGCTGGAGACGATCCGAGATCTGGCCGATGAGGAGGCTCATGATGATCGTCGCGACGGTCATCACGATCGTGTTCTGAAGCACGGCCCCGCCGATGGAGACCTCGTCGTACCCGAATCGGTCGATGAGGAAGTACACCTGGTAGCTCGCGAGTGTCATGTTGCCGAAGAACACGAGAAGTCGCGACCACCACGCGAGGGCGAAGTCGGGGGCCTTGCGGGGGTCAGTCCAGAACGCCTTGATGAAGAGGAGAAGCGAGAAACGAGGGCGGTCCGCCCGGTCCAGAACCCGGTCCTTGAGAAGGATGATCAGCGGGAGCACGGTGAGCAGCATGATCGCCCCCGGGATGAGGATGGCGAGGGTGAGGTCCGGCAGGAACAGCTGAGCGAAGTAGGCGCCGCCGACGGCGGCCAGGCTCTGCGTGATCCCGATGAGGCCGGACACCCGCCCCAGCTGCTTCGAAGGGACATGGTCGGGCAGGACCGGGTTGAGACCTGCGAGCAGCACATTGAAGGTGAGCTGGGTCGCGCCCCAGGCGAGGACGAGCATCGGCACCGAACCGGCGTAGGCGAGCAGGAAGAGGCTCGCGATACCGGTCATGAGGCCCGCGAGCAGCCAGGGCCGCCGCATGCCGAACCGACCGGTGGTGCGGTCGCTGAGCGCGCCGAAGATGTTCTGCGCGACGAGCGCGATGAAGGCCCCCACGCCGAGAACGAGCGACAGGGTTCCGGCACGCGAGTCGGGTGCGATCTGGGCGACCTTGAGCGCGAGCGTGACCTGCGTCGCGGGGAGGAGGGCCAGCCATGTCCCGAAGAAGCTCAGGAAGAGTGTGGCCTGGAATGGCCAGCGCACCGGCGCGAGCGCGATCGGCGCGTGCGTGCCGTCTGGGGACTCGAGCGCCGGGTCGACGCTGGCGGTCGGGCGAGCGGAGGAGGGCGTTTCCACGATGAAGAGACCTTTCTCTCGACGTTGAGGGTCAGGTCAGTATTGCATACTTACTTGGTATCAAGTAAGTAGTGCGAGAGCGGCACGTCTGAAGGTCGTTACCAGGTCCATCGGGACGCCGAGAAGATACTGCAGCTGCAACCCGTCAGAGAGGGCGATGAGTTCGTGCGCGCGCTGATCCGGATCGCCCGGGGCGACGCGACCCCGCTCCTGGTCCGTTTGAACAGCGCTCCTCGCCATCCGCCATGTCTCCGCGTAGCGCTCGACGAAGTACGCGTGTGCCGGATGCTGCTCATCCGTTGCCTCTGCTGCGAGCGTGACGTACAGCCGCATCAGCTCAGGCTCGGCCACATTCTGGGTCAGGAAGCTCTCGAACAGAGCCACGACTCCCTGCTCGTTCCGGATCGTGTCGAACGAGGCCGCTCGGATCTCGTTGCGATGGCGCAGTGTGGCAGCGAGCAGCGCCTCCTTCGTGCCGAAATGATGAAGCACGCCCTGCAGGCTGATCCCGACCTCTGCGGCGATGTCCTTCAGGGCGCCCTGGCGGTATCCCTGGCGCCCGAACGTTCGGATGGCGGCGTCGAGGATCTGGCGCTTGCGCTCTTCTGCGTCGATGCGTACGCGTTTCGGTGCAGGCATCCTCACATGGTTTCACAGGCGAGGGGCCGCGGCCTCAGCTCCCGAGGGCGCCCATCAAGAGGTAGCCGGCGCACGCGGCGCCGAGCATGAGCGCGGCGGCGGTCGCGAGAGCGAGCGGCCACGCTCCCCGCTCCAGGGCGCCGGAGCGGTGGAGCGACGCGTGCGCACGGCGGTATCCGATGGCCGCCGCGAAGTACGCCCCCACGGCGAGCCCTGCCCCCACGAGGCCCACGATCACGGCCGCGAGCCCGAGCGATTCCGCCGTGAAGCGCATGGCGACGAGACTCGCGAGCCCGAAGGAGAGGCACGTGCGGCGCCATGCGAGCAGCGTGCGCTCGGGCTGCAGCCCCGGGTCGAAGACCGCGTCCGTCACACGAACATCCCGATGGTGACGAGCGCCACGGCGACGACCACGCCGACGACGATGACCCCTCCGACGCCGAGCCCGGGAAGCGGTCGGCCCAGACGGAGCGCCTTCTCGGTGCGCGCCCACCCGAGCCAGGCCTGGACGGCGGCGAGGGTGCCCAGCACGAGGAAGACGGCCGCGGCCGCGAGGCGCCACCCGGCGGCCGTCGGGATGTCGAGCGCCTCGAGAGCGAACGCGCCGGCGTACATCGCGAGCGCGGTGCGGAGCCACGCGAGGAACGTGCGCTCGTTCGCGAGGCTGAAACGGGGGTCGGGTTCGTCGCCCTCGCGGTAGACGCGCTGCGGGAAGCGGCTCACGAGCGCTCCTCGCGGAGCGCGACGGTGCGGAACCCGGCGTTGCCCATCGACGAGTCCGGGGTGTTCTGCGACCGGGCGGAGTTGCGGTAGCGGTTGCAGTACGAGATGTGGCAGAGATAGCTGCCGCCGCGCAGGATGCGCGCGGCCCCGGTGGCGGGCCCTCTCGGGTTCTCGACGTCGCCGCGCTCGTAGGTGCGCGGATCGAACCAGTCCTGACACCACTCCCACACGTTCCCGACGGTCTGCCAGAGCCCGAAGCCGTTCGGCTGGAAGGTGCGCACGGGAGCCGTGGTGAGCCATCCGTCGTCCAGAGTGTTCTCGCGCGGGAACACGCCCTGCCAGATGTTGGCGCGCCATCCGCCCTCGTCGACCTCAGCGTCGCCCCACGGGTACTTCGCGCCGTCGATTCCGCCGCGCGCTGCGTACTCCCACTCGGCCTCGGTGGGCAGGCGGCGACCGGCCCACGCGCAGTACGCGACGGCGTCGTTCCAGCTGACGTGCACAACCGGATGGTCGTCGAGTCCGTCGAGGTCGGAGCGGGATCCTCCCGGATGACGCCAGTCGGCGCCCCTGACGCCGAACCACCAGGGAGTCGCCGGCGGCTGACCGACGATGTCCTCCTCGGGGGCTGCGACAGCGAGGTGGAACACCGCCGAGAAGCCGAACGTCTCGGCCTCGGTGCGGTACCCGGTGTCGTCGACAAAGCGCGCGAAGTCGGCGTTGGTCACGGCCGTCGCGTCGATCTCGAACGCATCGAGCGTCACGCGGTGCAGCGGCGTCTCGCCATCCTGCGGATTGCGATCGCCCGACGAGTCGCCCATCGTGAACGCGCCCGCCGGGATGCGCGCCTGCTCGATCGCGTGGCGGCCTGTGCGGGCCAGCGCGGTCGAGGGCGGCCGTGTGCTCAGGGAGAGGAAAGCGCCGCGCCCTGGGGTTCCGCACCCGCAGCCGCAGCCGGTGACTTCGTCGCTCACCCTTCCACGGTAGCCCTCGGCGCGGCGCGGAATCCCGAGTGGGGGAGTGGGGAACGGGGCAGTCATGAGCCGGCGGGAACGGGCGACCCGACTGCGCGGAGACGCTCCTCGAAGGCCTCGAGCTGAGGATCGCCGTTCTCGACCATCCAGGCGTGGAGGGCGGAGCGCATGCGCCGCAGTGCGGGCGCATGGCCGGAATCCTCGCTCAGATCTGCGAGAGCATGGGGGTCGCTCCGGAGGTCGTAGAGCTCTTCGGCCTGCCGTGCCTCGTAGAACGCGACCCGCCCCGCGATGCCCGGATCCGTTTCAGACGCCTCGATCATCGCGCTCCAGGTGAGACCGAGCATGTTCTCCGCTCGATAGGACACTCCCGCGGCAACCCACCCATTCCAGATGTAGCCGTATTCTCCGTTCTGGACGCACCTCATCTCGTATCGGCCCTTCATGGCGGTCTCATGGAAGACCGTTACGACGTCATCGCGGTGCTCGGACACGTCGCCGACGAGCAACGGCACGAGCGAGATGCCGTCGTTGGAGGGAGCCTCGGCGCCGGCCACGTCGCAGAACGTGGCGAAGATGTCGAGCATGCTGACAAACGGGTGCACAACTCGGCGTCCAGCGTCGACCTTGCCCGGCCATCGGACGATGAGCGGTGTGCGAGTGGACTGCAGATAGCAGTTCGCCTTCGAGAAGGGGAACGCCATCCCGTTGTCCGAGAGGAAGACAACCAGGGTCTCGTCGCTCGCTCCCGCTTCGTCGAGCACCTCCAGAGCGGCCGCCACCACGTCGTCACAGCGTCGTGACGAGCTGAGATACTGCGCGTACTCCCTCCGGACCGCGGGCAGGTCGGGGAGGTACCCCGGTACGGGAACCGCCTCGTCGGCGCTCACAATCCGGCTCGGCGCTGGGATGCTCTGCTGCTCTTGCGCGCTGAAGAAGCGGTCCACGTCCTCGCCGCCGTGGAACGGGCGATGAGGGTCGTGAGCGTTGAGCATAAGAAACCACGGGCGGTCACCCGCCATGTGCAGGAACGCCGCCATCTCCTGCGCGTAACGCTGCGGATCTCGGCCCATGCCAAGCGCGCCCATCTCCACCGCGTGATCCCAGCCGAAACGGTCGACGGGCTGAAGGTGCGAGACCTTGCCCAGAATGCCGAGCGCATATCCAGCGTCTCCCAGCACCTCGGTGAGCAAGGGGACGCCGTCGTTGACGGGTTCGAAACCCTCAGCGCCGTTCCGGTGCGGCCAGAGGCCTGTCATCATGGCTGAACGGCTCGGCTGGCATACCGCGATCGGGACATGTGCGCGCTCGAAGGTCGCGCCCTGGGCTGCCAGTGCATCGAGAGCAGGCGTGATGTCGGCGGGCCCCCCGAATGCGCCGGGGGTGGTGCCCTCCATGTCGTCGGCGGTGATGAACAGGATGTTGGTTCCGCGCACGTGTTCTCCTCGTTGAGTCAGGCGATAGTTCTATAGTCCAGCGGTAGGGATTAGGTCCCGGCCGTCGACTAGAGCTATGTGATTTGTTACACAGTAAGGGGTACCCGTGAGCAAGCTCAATCTTCTTGACTCCGTTCTGCTCGGGCTCATCGCTCGAACTCCGAGCGCCGGCTTCGACATCCGTCGCCATCTGGAGAAGACCGGGCGCGTCTACGGGTATGTTCCGCAGCCCTCCCAGATCTATCGACAGCTGGCCTCTCTCGTGCAGCGTGGTCTGCTCGAGTTCGAGATCGACACCACCCGCAATGGCCCGGACGCCAAGGTCTACTCGCTCACGCCCGCCGGGCTGAGGCGTTTCGCTCGATGGGCTGACGAGCCCTTCGTGCCGGCTGAGCGGCCACTTGACGCGCACTTCCAGCTCCATTTCGCGCTCGCTGGCGCGCTCTCGCCGGTGCTCGCCCTCCGCTTCGTCGAGATCGAGCTCGAGTACCGTGTGGCCCAGGAATCGAGCTGGGAGCCGGATCACCTGTTCCCGCCGGTGTCCAACGCCCTCTTCGATCAGGACTGGCTCGACGAAGCCGCCTATCTGGGCGACGTTCGCGGGAACTTCCTCGCAAGTGCGCACATCTCCTGGCTGCATACGACACGCCGCAGGCTCCTTCGCTACATCGAGCGGACCGGCGCAGTGTGGCCGTCCGCGGAGTGGAGTGCGATCATCGACGGCGATGGGTAGCACACAAATCAATTCGCTCTGAGGTCCGCCCTCAGGAGCCCTACCTTGTTGCACTATGTGAGAAGTGCTAATGTGACTCGCGTCGACAGGGCCGTCGACGCTTTCACGTAACGAAGGGGTTCCTGTGATGAGTGCGTTCCGAAGAACGGCCGCGATTGCGGTGGTGGGGATCGTGGCAGGAGGTGGAATCGTCGGCTGCGGGGCAACCGGTGGTGCCGTTCCCAAGGATGACTGGGCCACGCTCACGATCGCGGCTGTCGTGGAGCCGACGAGCTTCGATCCCGCGCAGGCGGCCGAGGCCAACTACGCGCAGTACTTCCAGCCCGTCTTCGACACACTCATCCGTCGTATGCCGGACGGCGAGCTCGCGCCGATGCTCGCGACAGACTGGGAGCTTTCGGCCGACGGTCTCGTCGCGACGCTCGAGCTGCGAGACGATGTGACCTTCGCGGACGGCACCCGGTTCGATGCATCCGTCGCTGAGCTGAACCTCGAGCGCTTCCGCGATGCCGGCGGGCCATTCTCCGCGAACCTCGCGACGATGACGGACGCCGTCGTCCTGGACGACGACACGATCGAGCTCCACTTCTCAACTCCTGACCCCGATATCTTCCAGTATCTCGGCAACAGCGCGGGGTACATGGCCAGTCCTGCTCAGTTCGAGAGCGACACCGTCGCGACGGTGCCGGTCGGGTCAGGCCCGTATGAGCTGGTGCGCGACGAAACGGTCACGGGATCGAAGTACACCTATGTCAAGCGGGACGACTATTGGGACGACGCGGCCGACTGGGATTTCTTCGAGCGGCTCGTCATCAAGCCGATGACGGACCCCTCGGCGCGGATGAATGCGCTCAAGTCCGGCGAAGTCGATACCGCGATCATCGAACCGAAATCGATCCCCGAGGCGAAGTCAGCGGGACTCGGCGTCACCACGTTCCAGGTGAACTGGTACGGTCTGGCGATCTTCGATCGTGACGGAGCGATCGCTCCGGAGCTTGCCGACGTTCGCGTACGGCAAGCGCTGAACTACGCCATCAAGAGCGAGGACATCCTCGATGCGGTGGAACTCGGCTACGGCGACCCGACCGACCAGACGTTCAATGTCGCGTCCGAGGCGTATATCGAGGGGTACGACGACTACTACGAGTACGACCCCGAGCGGGCGCGGGATCTTCTCGCGGAAGCCGGATACGGCGACGGCTTCTCGCTGACGATGCCGAGCAGCTCGTCGATGGACCCCGCGATGCTGGCGGCTATCGCGCAGGATCTGGCCGCGGTGGGTGTCACGGTGCACTGGCAGGAGGTCGCTCCCGCCGATTTCGTGCCGTCGTTGCGGCAAGGAGAGTTCGCCCTGAGCTGGATGTCGTTCGCGCAACCGCCCACCGCGTGGGGGACGGTGAGCCGATTCCTCCTCCCGACCTCCGCGTGGAATGTGTTCAAGACCCAGGATGACCGGATCGATGCTGCGGTCTCGACGGCTCTGAGCAGCCTCGACGACCCGCAGTCGTACGCCGAAGCACTTCAGGAGATCAATCGCGTGACAGTCGAAGATGCGTGGAACGTCGTCTTCTATCGCGTCGAACAAGGCGTCGTGACGCGAGCCGGGCTCCGCGTGGAGGGACAGGCCGGCCAAGCAGCGCCCTCGATCTACAACTACTCGGTCGAGAACTGACCAGAAGGGCGAACTCCATGCTGAACTTCATCATGAGGCGCCTCGTCGGCGGCCTCGTCCTGCTCGTCGTCGCGTCCTCGCTGACATACCTCCTCATGAACGCGAACAGCAGCGGCATCGCCATCCGCATCCTCGGGGATCAGGCGACCGCCGAGCAGGTTGCCGCGAAGGAAGCCGAACTCGGGCTCGACCGACCGCTCATCACCCGCTTCGGCGAGTGGCTTCTCGGTGCTGTCCGCGGTGATCTCGGCGTCTCCTGGTTCACGAGCGAGGGCGTGTGGCACACGGTCACCTCGAGACTGCCCGTCACCCTCTCTCTGGTCGTCGGAACGGTGCTCGTCACGGCGATCATCGCCACGGCCCTCGGCGTTCTCGCGGCGATGCGTCGCGGCTGGGTGGACCGGTTGGTTCAGGTCGTGTCCGTCATCGGGGCCGCGGCCCCGAACTTCTGGATCGGCCTCATGCTCGTCGTCGTGTTCGCGTTGGCGCTCGGGTGGTTCCCGGCAACGGGCTTCGTCGCGCCTTCGGACTCACTGGCCGGATGGGCCGCGTCCATCACACTGCCCATTGCGGCGCTCTCCCTCGGGGCGGTCGCCGCCGTCACCCAGCAGGTGCGGAGCGCGTTCATCGAGGTGGAAGGGCGCGACTATGTGCGCACACTCCGGAGCCGCGGTCTCGGCGACCGCAGCATCCTCCTCGGGCACGTCCTCCGGGGCGCCGCGACACCCGCGCTCACGGTCCTCGCCCTGCAGTTCGTGGGGCTCCTCGGCGGCGCCGTCGTCGTCGAACGCGTCTTCGCCCTCCCGGGCCTCGGCGAGACCATTGCGAACGCCACCACAACGGGCGATGTCCCACTCGTGATGGGCGTGGTGGTCGTAAGCGTCGCTCTCGTCGTCGTCGTCAACCTCTTCATCGACATCCTGACCGGATGGATCAACCCGAAGGCTCGCATCTCATGAGCACAGGAACACTCGCCTCCGTCGCACTCCAGGCATCCGAGAACGGAACGAATCGCTCGCTCACCCGTCGCCTGATCCGCAACCCGCTCGGCCTCGCCTCGCTCGTGCTTCTCGGCGCGATCGTGCTGCTCAGCGTGCTCTCCCCGTGGCTGGCGCCCCACGATCCGAATCTCGTCGATCTCGGCAGTGCGTTCGACTCGCCGAATGCCGCGCACTGGCTGGGCGCCGACTCGGCGGGCCGCGACGTCCTGTCGCGACTGCTCTCCGGCGGCCGCCTGACGATCCTCGGGGCAGGAATCACGCTGATCGTCGCGGTCGTCGTCGGTCTCACGAGCGGCCTCATCGCCGGCTTCTACGGGGGCTGGTTCGACACAGCGAGCGATCTCACCACGAGTCTGGTGATGGCGCTGCCGAACATGATGATCCTGCTCGCCGTGCGCGTCGTGGTCGGTCCCTCCCTCTGGACGACGATGGCGATCTTCGGCGTGCTCATCTCTCCCAGCATCTACCGCCTCGTGCGAAGCGGTGTGCGCCAGGTGCGCAACGAGCTCTACGTCGACGCGGCTCGCGTCAGCGGACTCTCAGATTCGCGCATCATCGCCCGGCACATCCTCTTCGTCGTGCGCGCGCCGATCATCATCCAGTCGGCCATCATCGCCGGCATCGCCATCGCCATCCAGTCGGGGCTCGAGTTCCTCGGTCTCGGCGACCAGACCGTGCCGACCTGGGGCGTGATGCTGAGCGAGGCCTTCCGCAACCTGTACATCTCGCCGCTTCTGATCCTGTGGCCTGGATTGGCGATCGCGCTGACCATCGGCTCGCTCGTGCTGTTCGGCAACGCTCTCCGCGACGCACTCGAGGACCGACCCACCGCACCGCGGTGGCGCGGGGCCACAAAGGGTGCAAAGCGGTCGCCCGAGGACCTCCCCGGTGAGGACATCGTCCTGAGCGTGCGCGGTCTCACGGTCGGCTACCCGGAAGGCAGCGATCGCCTGAAGACCGTGATCCAAGACGTGACGTTCGACGTCCGGCGCGGCGAGATCGTCGGACTCGTCGGCGAATCGGGGTCGGGGAAGACTCAGACTGCGTGGTCGATTCTCGGCCTTCTGCCGCGCGGAGCGGTCGTCGAAGCCGGATCGATCATGCACGACGGCGTCGAGATGCTCGGCGACGGCGGCCGAGCGCAGCGAGCCCTGCTGGGGAAGCGCATCGCCTACGTGCCACAGGAGCCGATGTCGAACCTCGATCCGCTGTTCACGATCGGGCACCAGCTCATTGCTCCGATGCGCAAGCACCTCGGGATCACGAAGGCCGAGGCAAGAAAGCGCGCAATCGAACTGCTTGCGCGGGTGGGCATCAAGGATCCTGAACGCACGATGCGCGCATACCCGCACGAGGTCTCGGGAGGGATGGCGCAGCGAGTGCTCATCGCCGGTGCGGTCTCGTGCGACCCCGATCTCATCGTCGCCGACGAACCGACGACGGCGCTCGACGTGACGGTTCAAGCCGAGATCCTCGAGTTGCTCCGCAGCCTGCGCAACGAGCGGGGGCTCTCGATGCTGCTCGTGACGCACAACTTCGGGGTCGTAGCCGATCTGTGCGACGCGGTCGTGGTCATGCGTGGCGGCGAGGTCGTGGAGCACGGTTCGGCCGAGGAGGTCCTTCTCGCACCCCAGCACTCCTACACGCAGTCACTTCTCGCGTCGACGCTTGACGGAACAGCAACGCGCAGCGAGAGCGACGCGAAGCACGCAGAACTGGAGACCACGCGATGACCGATTCTCTTCTCGAGGTCGAGGACCTCGTCGTCGAATTCCCGGGCCGGAAGCGCGGTGAGCGCTTTCGGGCACTCAAGGGCGTGTCACTCGACATCGCAGCCGGCGAGACGGTCGGGCTGGTCGGAGAGTCCGGCTCGGGCAAGACGACGCTTGGGCGAGCGATCCTCGGATTGGCTCCCGTCGCGAGCGGCGAGATCAGATTCGAGGGCACGTCGCTCGTGGGGCTCCACCGGTCCGCTCGGCGCGCCGTGAGCCGCGACATCCAGGCGGTGTTCCAGGACCCGTACACGTCGTTGAATCCCGCGATGCTGATCGAGGACATCCTCGCCGAGCCGCTGACCGTGCAGGGCGTATCCGGCCGCGACGCACGCGCGCGTGTGGTCGAGCTGCTCGATGCGGTGGGACTCCCCTCGGATGCGGCGAGGCGGCGCCCCAACGAGTTCTCCGGAGGTCAGCGCCAACGGGTCGCGATCGCGCGAGCACTCGCGCTGCGTCCGAAGCTGATCGTGTGCGATGAACCCGTGTCGGCGCTCGACCTCTCCACGCAGGCGCGCGTGCTCGATCTGTTCATCGACATCCAGCGTCAGACCGGCGTCGCCTACCTGTTCGTCTCGCACGACCTCATGGTGGTGCGCCACATCAGCCATCGCGTCGCCGTGATGTACCACGGCGAGATCGTCGAGTTCGGGAGCGGGGAGCAGGTCACTGAGCGGCCGGCGCATGCGTATACGCAGCGCCTGCTTGCCGCCTCTCCCGTGTCCGATCCTCACGAGCAGCGCCGTCGACGTGAGCTCCGCGCGCAACTGCTCGCCTCAGGGCGTGTCGCATGATGCAGGGCACGCAGCGACCCAACATCGTCTGGATCTCGACCCATGACATCAATCCCGACCTGGGCTGCTATCGCGGCGTATGGCCGGGTGCCGACGTGGCTGTCACTCCCCACCTCGACGCCCTCGCGGCAGAGGGGACGAGATTCGACCAGGCGTTCGCCACCGCGCCGGTGTGCGCGCCATCCCGATCGTCGATCATGACAGGGTGCTTCCCGACGTCCATCGGAACGCACAACATGCGGTCGAAGGCCGTGCCGCCGCCGGAAGTCCGTCTCCTGAGCGAGTACTTCCGGATCGCCGGGTACCACGTGACGAACAACGCCTTCACCGACTTCCAGGTCCCGCTGCCGGGCACGGCGTTCGACGAGTGCTCTCCGTCGGCGCACTGGCGGGGACGATCCGACCCGGCTCAGCCCTTCTTCGCAATCTTCCACGGAATGACGACGCATGAGTCGCAGATCTACGTGGACGACGACACGTTCGCTCGCGTCACGGAGGAGCTCGGACAATCCGATCGGCATGACCCCGCCGATGTGCCGGTGCCGCCCTACCATCCCGACGACGACGTCTTCCGCACCGCATGGGCGCGCTACCACGACCTCGTCTCCGTGATGGACCGCTGGGTAGGCCGACTTCTGCATCAGCTCGCCGAAGACGGCCTCGAGGAGGACACGATCGTCGTGTTCTGGAGCGACCACGGGGCCGGCTTCCCTCGGGCCAAGCGATGGGCGACGGAAGCCGGACTCCGCGTGCCGCTCATCGTGCGATGGCCAGGACGCGTTGCAGCTGGAGCCGCCCGAGACGATGTCGTGCACGTCTCCGACATCGCGCCGACGATGCTCGCGATGGCGGGCCTGGACATTCCGGAGCACATCCAGATGCGGCCGCTGTTCGACGCGGAGGGGCGGGCGCTTGCACAGGGAGACTACGCATTCGGGGGACGCGACCGGATGGACGAGCAACGGGACAGGTCGCGCACCGTGCGCGACCGACGCTACCGCTACGTGCGCCACAGCCACCCGGATCGCTCGCCCTTCCAGCTTCAGCATTTCGCCGAGCGCTTCACCACATGGCGCGACCTCCGGACACGCGTGAACGATGAGGCGCGGCAACGAGCCGCGGGTCTCCCGGAAGACCGGCTCACACCGGTACAGCGCCGGATGACTGCCCCGGTGAAGCCGGCGGAAGAGCTCTATGACATCGAAGCCGACCCCCACGAGACGACCTGTCTCGTGGGTGACCCCGCTCACGAGGACGCGCGGCGACGTCTCTCTGAAGCGCTGGACAGCTGGGTCGAGCGCTTCGGAGATCTCGGGGCAGTCGATGAGGACGAGTTGATCCGGACGTGGCGTCCCGAGGGTGAGCTGCCGGTGACATCTCGCCCCGTGCTTCAGCCCGCCGAGGATGGGCTGCGCCTCTCATGTCCGACGACTGGCGCGCTCGTCGCCTGGACGGAGGATCCGCCGAGGCCGGTCGCGCCGCAGACGCTCGAAGAGCGCATCGCCGGGGATCCGGAGCGAGACGGACGGCGATGGAGGATCGCGGTCGGACCGCTCCTCCCATCCACCAGGCCCCGCTGGGCTCGCGCATGGCGCCTTGGCTGGCGCGGCAGTGACGATCTCACCATCCCACCGCGCCCCACCTCGACCATTACTGACCACGGCTCACCGCCATCCGAAACCGGAAAGCAGGAACCATGACCCGGACGAACATCGTCTTCATCATGTCGGACGACCACGCCGCGCACGCCATCTCGGCGTACGGCAGCCGCGTCAACCACACGCCGCACATCGACCGCATCGCGCACGAAGGCGTCCGGATGGACGCCGTCTTCTGCACGAACTCGATCTGCAGTCCGTCGCGGGCGTCCATCCTCACCGGCACTTACAGCCACATCAACGGCGTCTCGTCGATCTGGACGGAGATGGACTACCGGGTCCCGACGTTCGTCGACGTGCTCAAGGGCGAGGGCTACCGCACGGCGCTCTTCGGAAAGTGGCACCTCGGGGAGCACGGCGTCTCCGCGCCGCGAGGCTTCGACACCTGGAAGGTCTTCCCGGGGCAGGGCGATTACGTCGATCCGCAGATGATCGACGAGACGGGCACGCACGTCGTTCCCGGCTACGCGACCGACATCGTCACCGACATGGCCATCGACTGGATCGACGGACTGCGAGACGACGAGCCCTTCTGCCTCCTCGTGCACCACAAGGCGCCGCACCGTCCGTGGGTTCCGGATGAGAAGCACAAGCACCTCTACACCGGCGGAGACATCCCCGAGCCGGAGACGTTCTTCGACGACGGAGCCACCCGCAGCAAGGCGGTCCGCGGCGTGCACATGACGATCGCCGACGACATGGGCGCCGACGACCTCAAGGCGGATGTCCCCGCGCACCTCCGCGGTCCGGAGAACCGCGAGGCGCGGATGAGCTGGAAGTACCAGATCTACATGCGGGACTACCTCCAGTGCATCCAGTCGATCGACGACAACGTCGGGCGCCTCCTGGACACGCTCGAGGAGAGGGGCCTCGCTGAGAACACCCTCATCGTCTACACCTCCGACCAGGGCTTCTTCCTCGGCGATTACGGATGGTTCGACAAGCGCCTGATGTACGACCCCTCCCTGCAGATGCCCATGCTCGTGCGCTGGCCGGCTGAGATCCCCGCAGGATCCGAGTGCGAGGCGATCGTGACGAACGTCGACTTCGCGGCCACGTTCCTCGACGTCTGCGGAGTCGATACCGCCGAGGCGCTCCCGACCTCCCAGGGCCGCAGCTTCCGTCCGCTCCTGCGCGGCGAGGATGTCGAGGACTGGCCGGATGCCGCCTACTACCGCTACTGGGAGCACGACGACCCGATCCACCACGCGCCCGCGCACTACGGCATCCGCACGAAGACGCACAAGCTCATCCACTACTACGGCGCGGGTCTGGGCGTGCCCGGTGCCTCCGATGAGGTCTTCGACGCCGAGTGGGAGCTCTACGACCTGGTCGCCGACCCCTCGGAGCTGAACAACGTCGTCGACGACCCTGCCTACGGCGAGGTGCGCCGAGAGCTCGAGGCGAAGCTCACGCAGTATCAGGAGCGCTACGCGGACGAGCCCTACCGCGGCCCCGACACGCCACGGCCCGAGTGGGGGCCGTACGATGCCGAGGTCTTCGCGATGGTCCAGGAGTACGTCGCGAATATCAACGCGACGAGCTGACGGCGGGAGGGGCGGGCCTCCCGCCCCTTACCAGCCCAGGTCCTCGATGTAGCGCAGCAGCACGCCCTCGCGGAGCGCCCACGGCGACACCTCGAGCTCGTCGACCTCGAGTGCGGCCATCGCCTCGTGCAGGACGACCGCACCCGCCGTGATCTGGAACGTGCGATCCGCCGTGATGCCGGGCAGCTCCTGCCGCGCCTGCGCGGGGATCCGCGCGAGCACCGGGATCCAGGAGCCGAGCGCGTCGCGGCGCAGCACCATCCGGTCGTTGCCGGCCCAGCCCTCGAGCGGATGGCCCGCGAGCCGCGCGAGGGAGCGGATCGTCTTCGACGAGCCCACGACGTGGTCGGGGCGGGGGAGCGATGCGAAGCGCTCGGCGAGCGGAGCGAGTGCCGACGCCGCGTGCGCGCGGAGCCGGTCGACCTGCCGGTCGCCGGGCGGGTCGTCGGGCAGGAACCCGATCGTCATCCGGCCGGCGCCCAGCGGGACCGACTCGGCGAGATCGGGCAGCTCCTCGCTGCCGCCCGCGATCTCGAGCGACCCGCCGCCGATGTCGAAGAGGAGGATCTGCCCCGCCGACCAGCCGAACCAGCGCCGGACGGCGAGGAACGTGAAGCGCGCCTCCTGCTCGCCGCCCAGCACCTGGAGCGGCTGGCCGAGCGCGGCCTCGATCTGCAGGATGACGTCGGTGCCGTTCGCGGCCTCGCGCACGGCGGAGGTCGCCGTGGCGAGCAGCTCGTCGACGCCCTCCTTCTCGGCGACCTCGCGCGCGCGATGCACGGCGTCGATGATCGCCTTCACGCCCTCGTCGGAGATGCGCCCGTCGTCCTCGAGATAGCGCATGAGCCGCAGGACGGACTTCTCGCTCGTCTGCGCGAGCGGTCTGCCGCCGGGGTGGGCATCCGCGACGAGCAGGTGGACGGTGTTCGAACCGATGTCGAGGACTCCGAGGCGCACGTCGACAGCGTAGTGGTCGCGCCGTGGATGCAAGCGCTTGCCGACTTGTGTCGATGAGAACCCCCGAGATTGCGCGAGACCCGTGTCATCACCATCCGCCCTCGACGTATTTTCTGCAAACGCTTGCAGCAGACCCATCCGCGCCGCTAGCGTCACAGCGGGCACGCGGATGTGCCCCGGTGTGCACTCGAAGACGAAGCGCGCATCGACGACAAGCGAAGGAGCATGCCCCGATGAACCCTGCCCCGACCGTCGACCGCCCGCGCCGCAGAAGGCGCCCGCTCCGCGCGATCGCCCTCGCCGGAGCCCTCGCCCTCGCGGCCCCGCTCCTCGCGATCGCCGCTCCCGCCGAGCCCGCCGAAGCCGCCGCTCCCGGGCCGAAGGACACCACGGCCGTCCTGTTCGAGTACACGTGGGACGCGATCGCCCGCGAGTGCACCGAGACCCTCGGCCCCGCCGGCTACGGGTACGTGCAGACGTCGCCCCCGCAGGAGCACGTGCTCGGGTCGGCCTGGTGGACGCACTACCAGCCGGTCTCGTACAAGCTCGACTCGCGCCTCGGCACCGAGGCCGAGTTCCAGAACATGATCGACACGTGCAACGCGGCGGGGGTGGGCGTCATCGTCGACGCCGTGATCAACCACATGTCGGGGCAGTCCGCGGGCGGCACCGGATGGGCCGGAACCCAGTACCAGCACTACACGTACCCCGGGCTCTACCAGAGCTGGGACTTCCACGGCTGCAAGCGCGACATCGTCAACTACCAGGACCGCTGGGAGGTGCAGGAGTGCAATCTCGTCAACCTCGCTGACCTCAACACGAGCTCGACGTACGTGCAGAACACGATCGCCGGCTACCTCAACAAGCTCGTCGACATGGGCGTCGCCGGCTTCCGCATCGACGCCGTGAAGCACATCGCCGCGACCGACATGCAGGGCATCTGGAGCAAGGTGAAGAACCGCGATTCGCTCTACGTCGTGCAGGAGGTCATCCGCGCCAACGAGCCCATCCAGCCGGAGGAGTACACCTCGATCGGCGACATCCACGAGTTCGCGTTCGCGCGCAAGCTCAAGGAGGCGTTCGGCGGCCGCACGCTCAACTGGCTCATCGAGGGCAACGGCATCGGACCGACCTGGAGCGGCTTCCTCCCGCAGGCCAACGCCGCGGTGTTCGTCGACAACCACGACACCGAGCGCAACGGCGAGACCCTCTCGTACAAGGACGGCGCCGCCTACGACCTCGCGCAGATCTTCACGCTCGCCTGGAACTACGGCTCGCCGTCGATCCACTCCGGCTACGCGTTCAGCAACAAGGACGCCGGCCCGGCGACGGATGGCGCGGGCGCGGTCGTCGACGCGAGCCCTCAGGGCGGATGGACCTTCACGCACAAGCAGAACGACATCCTCAACATGGTCGGCTTCCGCACCGCCACGTACGGCAAGCCGATCACGGACAAGTGGACCAACGGCAGCAGCGCGATCGCGTTCGGCCGCGGAGACGCCGGCTTCGTCGCGATCAACCGCGGCGGGGACCTCACCCGGACGTTCACGACGAGCCTGCCCGACGGCACCTACTACAACGTCATCGACGCGGTGAAGACGAACGGCGTGTGGTCGGGCCCCACGATCACCGTCTCGGGCGGCCAGTTCACCGCGACGGTGGGCGCCGACGACGCCATCGCGCTCCACAAGGACGCGAAGGCGACGACGGGCCCCGTCACCGGCGACGACCTCACGGTGTACTACTCGACGTCGAAGGGATGGTCGGCGTACAACATCCACTACAAGGTCGGCTCGGGCGCGTGGACGACGGCGCCGGGGCAGTCGATGACGGCGGCGTGCTCGGGATGGGTGTCGCGGACGATCGACTCCAACGGCGCGTCGGTGACCGCCGCGTTCAACAACGGCGCGGGCACGTGGGACAACAACGGCGGGTCCGACTACGTCCTGTCGGGCACGACCGCTGCGGTCGCGAACGGCGCCGTGACGACGCAGAACCCCTGCGCGACGACGCTGACCGACGACCTCACGGTGTACTACTCGACGTCGAAGGGATGGTCGGCGTACAACATCCACTACAAGGTCGGCTCGGGCGCGTGGACGACGGCGCCGGGGCAGTCGATGACGGCGGCGTGCTCGGGATGGGTGTCGCGGACGATCGACTCCAACGGCGCGTCGGTGACCGCCGCGTTCAACAACGGCGCGGGCACGTGGGACAACAACGGCGGGTCCGACTACGTCCTGTCGGGCACGACCGCTGCGGTCGCGAACGGCGCGGTGACGACGCAGAACCCCTGCGGCTGATCCGGATCGTCGCCGGTCACTGAGGAGCGGGCGAGGCGAGAGGGCGACCTGCGGGTCGCCGGGGCTCGCCTCGCCCGCTCCCGTCTGCGGGGCTCAGGCCGAGTCGATGAGCGCGGCGAGGCCGTCCAGTGTGCGAGCAAGGCCGAACTCCCACGCCCGATCCGCCGCCCAGGCAGACCCTTGCGCCTCTCCGGCCGCGGCTCCGATCCGGACGGCGCGGGGATAGCGCGCCGGGTCGAACGCGCGCGCGAGGATCGGCTGATTGGCCGCCCACCATTCGCCGTCGCTCATCGCCGAATCCGTTGTGGCGCGCTGCGCGTCGTGCGCCGCGCGGCAGTGCGCCTGCACGAAGCCGAGCAGATACGTCAGTGCCGCGTCGACGTCGGCATCCGCGAGTCCCGTCGCGTCGAACGCTGCGAGCTCGTGCTCGTACTTCGCCATCAGTCCGGGCCCGAGGGGCGGCCGGCTCAGAGCGGCGACCTCGGTCAGCCATGCGTGCTCCGTCAGCAGCTCGCGATTCGCCTCGGCGACCATCCCGAGCCGCGCCCGCCACGTCTCATCCGCCCAGGGGCGCCGGGGCATCCGGCCGTAGAGCGCGTCGACCATGAGGTCCAGCAGCTCCGGCTTGCCGGGGACATACGTGTAGACCGACATCGCCGACACTCCCACCCGCTCGGCCACGGCGCGGATGGTCACAGCGGCCAGGCCGCTCTCGTCGGCGAGCTCGAGCGCGGCATCGACGAGCTGGACCGCGGTGTGCGAGCGCGCGGGCCCCTTCCGCTGCGTGCGAGCGGGCTCGCCCCACAGCAGGGCGAGCGTGGCGCTGGGTTCGCCGGATCCGGTGCGGTTCGAGGACATGGGAATGATCCTGCCATGGATGGGGTTGTGCTCTGTGCGTCGTATACCGTACAGTGTACGACGTTACGTTGAGGAGAAGGAGGACGCGATGACCCGCACGACCGCATCCGCAGCCGAGACCATCCGACCGACAGGAGGCCGTTCCATGCACATCACCGAATCCGCCCTCTCGCTCAATGTCCGCGACGTCGAGGCGTCCGCCGCCTGGGTGAAGCGGCATCTCGGCTTCTCCGAGACCATGTCCGCCGACGGGTTCTGCTCGCTCGCGCACCCCGAGGCGGGGTTCGCGCTCATCTACCTGCGCACCGGGCTCGGGACCTTCAGACCCGCCACGCAGGCACACGATGCCGGGGGACTGCTCGTGGTGTTCGTCGTTCCCGACATCGACGCGCAGTACGAGCGCCTGCGCGCCGGGGGTGTCGAGATCGTCACGCCGATCGAGACCGAGCCGTGGGGCGAGCGCTACTTCCAGATGGCCGACCCGAACGGCGTCGTGTACCAGCTCGTGCAGTGGATGACCCCCGAGGAGGAGCAGCAGTGACCGATCCCCGCATCCCCGACCCCTCCCAGCCCACGCCGACGACGCGACCGGAGCTGTCGAACGTCGTGTTCCTGCGGAGCGTCGTGACGTCCGAGCTCATCGAGGTCGGCGAGTACACGTACTACGACGACGAGGGAACCCGTCCGCCGTTCGAGGAGGCCAACGTCCGGTACCTCTACGGCCCCCAGCGCCTCGTCATCGGCCGCTTCACGGCGATCGCCCCGGGTGCGACGTTCCTCATGCCGGGCGGCAGCCATCCGATGGTCGGGCCATCGACCTATCCGTTCACGATGTTCGGCGGGGCGTGGATGGAGAACACTCTCGACGCCTTCCTCGCGATCGAGCAGCGCGGCGACACGGTCGTCGGCAACGACGTGTGGATCGGTCGCGAGGCGACGATCCTCCCCGGCGTGGCCATCGGCGACGGCGCGGTGATCGGCGCGCACAGCGTCGTCACGAAGGACGTCGCGCCGTACGAGGTCGTGGGGGGGAACCCCGCGCGGCGCATTCGCATGCGGTTCGACGAAGAGGATGTCCGCCGGCTCCTCGCGGTGCGCTGGTGGGACTGGCCGATCGAGCGCATCACCGAGCATGCCGCCGTGATCATGACCGGGACGCCGGCCGAGCTCGAGCGGCTCGTGTGACGCCCGGCCCGACCCGCGCCAGCGCGCGCGGGTCGGGCCTCGCCCGGCCGTGCTGCCGCTGTGCCCCGGCCATCCTGCCGCTGTGCCCCGGCCGTCCTGCCGCCGGGCCCCGGTCATCCGCCCCGGTACGATGTTGCGGATGAGTCCGACAGCCGTTCCCGCCTCCCTCTCGCTGTACCGCGAGATCCCCCGCGCCGAGTGGGCGCGGATGGCGGCGGGCATGGATCAGCCGCTCACCGAGACCGAGGTCGTTCAGCTGCGCGGGCTCGGCGACCGGCTCGACATCGCCGAGGTGCGAGACGTCCACCTGCCGCTGAGCCGCACGCTCAGCATCTGGGCGAGCGGGGTGCGCCGAATCGGCGCGGAGGTGTCGACGTTCCTCCAGGAGGAGGATCCGACGACCCCGTTCGTCATCGGTGTCGCGGGGTCGGTCGCGGTCGGCAAGTCGACGGTCGCGCGCCTGCTCCGCGAGCTGATCAGCCGCTGGCCGGACACCCCGCGCGTCGAGCTCGTCACGACGGACGGCTTCCTCTATCCGAACGCCGAGCTCGAGCGGCGCGGGATCATGAGCCGCAAGGGCTTCCCCGAGTCGTACGACCGCCGTGCGCTCGTCGACTTCGTCACGCGCGTCAAGAGCGGTGCCGACGAGGTGCGCGCCCCGTTCTACTCGCACATGAAGTACGACATCATGCCCGACGCGCAGGTCGTCGTGCGGCGGCCCGACGTGCTCATCATCGAGGGGCTCAACGTCCTGCAGCCGCCGCCCACGCCGAACGACGTCGCGGTCAGCGACCTGTTCGACTTCTCGATCTACGTCGACGCCGACGCCGCGCACATCGAGGAGTGGTTCGTCAACCGCTTCCTCGCGCTGCGCGAGGGTGCGTTCTCGAACCCGTCGTCGTACTTCAACGTCTTCCAGCACCTCAGCGACGAGGAGGCCATCAGCACGGCCCGCGGCATCTGGAACGACATCAACCTGCCGAACCTGCTCGAGAACGTCGCGCCGACGAAGCACCGCGCGACGCTCGTGCTCAACAAGGGCGCCGACCACAACGTCGAGAGCGTGCTCCTGCGCAAGCTGTAGAAGCGAGCGGGGCGCGGGTCGTTCAGCCTGCGCGGCGCGCGGCGGAGGCCGCGAGATGGGCGCGCATCGCCGCCGCAGCGGCGAGCGGGTCTCCCGAGCGGATGGCCGCCGCGATCGCGCGGTGCTCGGAGACGACCGCCGCGGCCTCAGCGCTCGCCCGCTCGGAATCGGAGATCCGTGCAGGCGGGAGGACGATGGCGCGCGCACCCATCCGATCGAGCGCGGCCAGCAGGTAGCGGTTGCCTGAAGCCGCCGCGACCGCGCGATGGAAGGCGAAGTCGGCCTCGGCCGACGCGGCCGGCAGCGTCGCGCTCTCCAGGTCGGCCAGGGCCGCGTCGACCGCCGCGAGGTCGGCAGCGGATGGCCGGCGCGCGGCGAGCGCGGCGGCCTCGGTCTCGATCGCGGTACGGAAGGCGTGGAGCTCGTTCCGCTCCGAGGCGTCGCGAGCGGCGAGCCAGTCGTCGCCCGTGACGGGCGCGGGGGGAGTGAGCGCGTAGCTCCCCGACCCGACCCTCGTGCGCACGAGGCCGCGGGACTGGAGCCGCTGGAGCGCCTCGCGCACGACGGTCCGGCTCGCGCCGAACTCGTCGACGAGGCGCCCCTCGCTCGGCAGGCGCTCGCCGGGTGCGATGACGCCCTCGACGATCCGGGCGGCGAGGACGCGGGCGATCTCCTCGGAGCGCGATGTGCTCATCCGCTCATCGTCCCATTCCGCGGGCGGCTCCCGCGGCCATCCGCGCGCATGCCGCGCCCGCGTCCATCCGTCATCGCCCGATCGCGACCGAATCGGTCGTCCAGGCGCGCGCCTGGTCGCTGAAGGTGATGCCGAGGCCGGGGCGGTCGGGCACGATCATACGGCCGTCGCGCGTCTCGAGGCGCTCCTCGAAGAGCGGGTCGAGCCAGTCGAAGTGCTCGACCCACGGCTCGCGCGGGTAGCAGGCGGCGAGGTGCAGGTGGATCTCCATGGCGAAGTGCGGTGCGAGGTCGAGCCCCGCCTGGTCGGCGAGCGTCATGAGCCGCAGGAACTGCGTGATGCCGCCGACGCGCGGGGCATCGGGCTGGATGATGTCGCACGATCGTGCCGCGATCAGCCGCTCGTGCTCCGCGACGGACGCGAGCATCTCGCCCGTCGCGATCGGCGTGTCGAGGGCGCGCGCGAGATCGGCGTGCCCTTCCGCGTCATAGGCGTCGAGGGGCTCCTCGATCCAGACGAGGTCGTACTCCTCGAGCCGACGGCCCATCCGCAGCGCGGTCGCACGATCCCACTGTTGGTTGGCGTCGACCATGAGCGGCACGGCGTCGCCGATGTGCTCGCGGACGGCGCGCACGCGGCGGAGGTCCTCTGCCGTGTCGGGGAGCCCGACCTTGATCTTGATGCCGCCGATCCCCTCCTCGATCGACCGCGACGCCCGCTCGCGGACGTCGTCGATGGACGCGTTGAGGAATCCGCCCGACGTGTTGTAGGTGCGGACAGAGTCGCGGTGAGCGCCGAGCAGCTTCGAGAGGGGGAGGCTGGCGCGCTTGGCCTTGAGGTCGTAGAGGGCGATGTCGATCGCAGCGAGCGCCTGCGTCGCGACGCCTGAGCGGCCGACGGACGCCCCGGCCCAGAGGAGCTTCGTGTAGAGCTTCTGGATGTCGTTCGGGTCCTCGCCGATGGCCGCCTCGGCGACCTCCTTCGCATGCGCGTACTGCGCCGGGCCGCCGGCTCGCTTGGAGTAGCTGAAGCCGTGCCCGGAGAAGCCCTGCTCGGTCTCGATCTCGGCGATGAGGAAGGCGACCTCGGTCATGGGCTTCTGGCGGCCGGTGAAGACCTTGGCGTCGGAGATCGCGGTCTGCAGCGGCAGGCGGAGCGTCGACAGGCGGATGGTGCGGATGGCGTCGGGTGTGTACGTCACGGGGTTCTCCTCATCGAGCGGATGACCCGAATCTATCGTACAGATTCATAATCTGTCCAACGAAATCCCTCCCGTGTCTCGTTTCGGGTGGGAATGCCCTCGGCATTCCCACCCGAAACGAGACACGGGAGGTGGAGAGGAGGAGAGGGCGGAAAGGAAGGGGAGGAGGGGTGTAGGAGGCGGGGATGGGGGAGGCGGCCTCCGGATCAGCGGACGAGGCAGGGCCGCTTGGGGTCGAACACCCACTCGCGGAGGAGGTACTGCATCGCCACGGCGTCGTCACGGGCGCCGAGGCCGTGCTCGAGGTAGAGCTCGTGCGCGGCGGCGAGCCGATCGCGGTCGAGCGTCACGCCGAGACCCGGCGCGTCGGGAACCCGCACCGCGCCATCCCGGATCTGCAGGGGCGCCGTCGTGAGACCCTGGCCGTCCTGCCAGATCCAGTGGGTGTCGAGCGCCGTGATCGCGCCGGGCGCGGCCGCCCCGACGTGCGTGAACATCGCGAGCGACACGTCGAAGTGGTTGTTCGAGTGCGATCCCCACGTGAGATCGAAGTCGGCGCACAGCTCGGCGACTCGCACCGACCCGGCCATCGTCCAGAAGTGCGGGTCGGCGAGCGGGATGTCGACGGCGTTCTCGCGCACGGCGTGCGCCATCTCGCGCCAGTCGGTCGCGATCATGTTCGTCGCCGTGCGCAGCCCCGTGCGCCGCCGGAACTCGGCCATCACCTCGCGGCCCGAGAACGGCCCCTCCGCGCCGCAGGGATCCTCCGCGTAGGCGACGACACCGCGAAGGCGCTCGCCGAGGCGCACGGCGTCGGCCAGCAGCCACCCGCCGTTCGGATCGAGCGTGATGCGGGCCTCGGGGAAGCGCCGCGCCAGCGCCGTGACGACATCCACCTCGGCGTCGCCGTCGAGCACGCCGCCCTTGAGCTTGAAGTCGGTGAATCCGTACCTCGCCTGGGCGGCCTCCGCGAGGCGCACGACCGCGTCGGCGGTCATGGCCTCCTCTCGGCGAAGGCGCTCCCACTCGTCCGCCCCGTCGGGCTCGCGGAGGTAGGGCAGGTCGGTGCGATCGGCGTCGCCGACGAAGAACAGGTATCCGAGCATCGGCACGCTGTCGCGCTGCTGCCCGGATCCGAGGATCTCGGCCACGGGCACGCCGAGCTCCTGCCCGTGCAGGTCGAGGAGGGCCGACTCGAGCGCCGTCACGGCGTGGACGGTCGTCCGGAGGTCGAATGTCTGCAGGCCGCGCCCGCCCGCGTCGCGGTCGGCGAACCGTCGGGCGACCTCGCGCAGGAGGGAGCGGAATCGCGCCACGGGCTGCCCGACGAGCAGCTCGCCGGCCTCGGCGATCGTGGCGCGGATGGCCTCGCCTCCGGGCACCTCGCCGAGCCCCTCGCGGCCGTCGGAGTCGGTGACGATCGCGATGTTGCGCGTGAAGAACGGCCCGTGCGCGCCGGACAGGTTGAGGAGCATCGAGTCGTGGCCCGCGACGGGCACGACCTCGACGCGGGAGACGACGGCGCTCATGCGGCACCTCCGGGCTGGAGCACGCCGTCGACGAGGCGCGTGAGGTTCCACGGGTTCGCGTCGCGCAGCGGCGCGGGAAGGAGCGCGTCAGGGAGCCCCTGGTACGCCACCGGTCGGAGGAAGCGCTCGATCGCGAGTGTCCCGACGCTCGTCGTGCGGCCATCCGATGTCGCGGGGAACGGGCCGCCGTGCACCATCGCATGCCCGACCTCGACGCCGGTCGGCCAGCCGTTCGCGAGGATCCGCCCGGCCTTCCGCTCGAGCACGGGAAGGAGCGCCGCCGCGAGCGCGTGGTCCCGCTCGGCGAGCTGGATGGTGGCGGTCAGCTGGCCCTCGAGCCGGCCCGCGGCCGCGCTGAGGTCATCGGCCGCGTCGTATCGGACGACCAGGGATGCGGCGCCGAAGATCTCGGCCTGCAGGGCGTCGTCGGCGATGAACGACGCGGCGTCGACACCGTGGATGACGGGTGCCGGCGCGTTCTCGCCCGCACCTTCCGCGCCGCGGGCGAGCACCTCGACGCCCAGTTGCTCGCGCGCGTCGACTCCCTCGCGCCAGGCCCGTGCCATCCCTGCCGTGAGCATGACCTGCCCCGCGGCCTCGTCGACGAGGCGCGACGTCGCCGCGACGAACCGGTCGCCGGCCTCTCCGCGCGGCACGAACACGATGCCGGGCTGCGTGCAGAGCTGTCCGCTCGAGCCCGTCACGCTCGCGACGTACCCCGTCGCGAGCGCCTCGATGTCGCCATCCAGCGCCCCGGGCAGGATGAAGACCGGGTTCACCGAGCTCATCTCGGCGTACACGGGGATCGGCACGGCGCGGCTCTGCGCCGTCCGGACGATCGCGAGGCCGCCCGCGCGCGAGCCGGTGAAGCCGACGGCCTGGATGGCCGGGTCGGCGACGAGCGCCTGCCCCACCGCGGCGCCGGGCCCGTACACGAGCGAGAAGACGCCGGGGTGCAGGCCTGCCGCGGTGATGGCGTCGACGATCGCCGACGCGACGAGCTCGCTCGTGCCGGGGTGCGCGTTGTGCGCCTTGAAGACGACGGGGCAGCCGGCGGCGAGGGCGGAGGCGGTGTCTCCGCCTGCGGTGGAGAAGGCGAGCGGGAAGTTCGACGCGCCGAACACCGTCACGGGCCCGAGGGCGACCTTGCGCTGGCGGATGTCCGGGCGCGGGAGCGGCGAGCGGTCGGGGAGGGCGGGATCGACGCGGACGCCGCGGAAGTCGCCCTGCCGCACGACGCGCGCGAACAGCCGCAGCTGGTTCGTCGTGCGCGTCCGCTCTCCGGCGAGGCGGCCCGACGTGAGCCCGGTCTCGAGGGCGGCGCGCTCGATGAGGGCGTCGCCGAGCGCATCGATGCGGTCGGCGACGTCGTCGAGGAAAGCGGCGTGCGCCGACGGGTCGAGCGACGAGAACGACGGGAATGCGGCCTCGGCTGCGGCCGTCGCCTCTCCGACCTGGTCGACGTCGAGCAGGGTGTAGGCAGGCTCGAGGCGCTCGCCGGTGAGCGGCGAGACGCCGTGTGTCGTTCCCGCGGTTCCCGGCACGCGTGCGCCGGCGATGAGCGAGTGGCCCGTGAGGGTGGTCATGCGGTTCCTTTCGATCAGACGGCGGCGGGGGCGCGGACGCCCGCGCGCTCGATGAGCGCGGCGAGGTCGGCGAGGTCCTGCTCGGAGAGGTCCTGCAGAGGAGGGCGGACGGGCCCGGCGTCGCGGCCGACGGCGCGCAGCCCTGCCTTGACGATCGAGACGCCGTAGCCGCGGCCTCGATCGCGGATGTCGAGGTACGGCAGCACGAAGCGCGAGAGCTTCTCGGTCACGGCGGCGCGGTCCTGCGCGCGCACATCGCGGTAGAACTCGAGCGCGAACTCGGGGAGGAAGTTGAACAGCGCGGACGAGTAGGTGCTCATGCCCATCTGCAGGAGCGGAAGGGCGTAGGTCTCGGCGGTCGGCAGGCCCCCGAGGTAGAAGAGACGCTCGCCGTTGCGCGCGTAGACCTTGGCGAGGTGCTCGATGTCGCCGATCGCGTCCTTGAACCCGATGAAGTTCTCGTGGCGGTCCGCGAGGCGCTCGACCGTCTCCGCGGAGTACACCGCGTTCGCCCTGTTGTAGACGATGATGCCGATCCGCGTCGCGGAGGCGATCGCGTCGACGTGCGCCTCGAGTCCGCGCTGATCGCACTCGGTGAGGTAGGGCGGCAGCACGAGGAGCCCCTCCGCGCCCGCCTCCTCGGCTGCGCGGGCGTTCTCGACCGCCTGCCAGGTGGCCCCGCCGGACGAGGCGAGCACAGGCACCTCAGGGCGGGAGGATTCGACCGCCGCGCGCACCACGGCAGCGGATTCCGCCGGGCTCAGGCTGAAGCCCTCGCCGGTGCCGCCCGCGGCGAACAGCCCCGCGACGTCGTAGCTCGCCTGCCACTCGACGTGCTCGCGGTAGGCGCGCTCATCGAAGGCGAGCTCGCGGGTGAACGCGGTGACGGGGAAGGAGAGAAGTCCATCCTTCAGGTGAGCCGCCAGTTCGGCGGGGGTGAGACGTGCCACGAGTGCTCCTGGAGCCAGTGCCGGCGACCCGGCGACGAACGGGATACCCGTCACGCTAGGCGGGGCCCGCCATACCTGTCCAAGCCAAAGAGTGGATAGTTCGATGCTCTCGAGGTATCAGGCGGGCAGGTCGTCCAGGAGGCGGACGACGCGCGCGAGTGCGGGATTCCGGCTCGCACTGCTCCAGAGCGCGTGCAGCTGCACGATGTCGTGCGCGTCCGGGCCGAGGTCGACGTAGGACACCCCGTCGATGCCGAGCAGGCGTGCCGACTCCGGGACGAACGCGATGCCGCGTCCGGCGGCCACGAGCGCGACCATCGTCGCGATCTGGCTCACGACGTGCACCACGCGGGCGTGGTCGACCGGCAGCATCCGCACCGCGAGGTCGTAGAAGTAGCGCGCCTTCGTGGGGGAGTGCATGATGAGCGGCTCCGTCTGCAGCCGTTCGCGGCTCGGGATGTCCGCGGCCGAGGCGAGCGGATGGCCGGCGGGCACAGCCAGGACGAGATCCTCGGCGAGCAGCAGGCGCGAGTCGAACCGCTCGGGGTCGAACGGCGGCCTCGCGAGACCGAGGTCGAGGGAGCCATCCGCGAGGGCGTCGCGCTGCTCGTTCGTGACGAGCTCCTCGAGCTCGAGCCGGACGTTCGGGAGCGCCTCCGAGATCGCGGTCAGGAGCGGGCCGAGCACGCTGTAGCCGGAGGCGGCGGTGAAGCCGATCCGCACGACCCCGCTGCGGCCGGCTGCGACCTCGCGGGCCGTGGACGGCGCGCGCTGCACGGCCGCGAGGATCTCCCGGCTCTCGCGGAGGAAGGCCTGGCCGGCCTCCGTGAGCGCGACGCTGCGGTTGTCCCGGTCGAGCAGCGTCACGCCGAGGTGCGCCTCGAGCCGCTGGATCTGACGGCTCAGCGGCGGCTGGGTCATGCGGAGGCGCTCGGCGGCCCGTCCGAAGTGGAGCTCCTCGGCGACGGCGATGAAGCAGCGGAGCTGGTCGAGCGTGAACATGATGCCCTGAGGGTATCGCGCTATTCGGAATCTGGCTTGGACGTGCATCCATCCGCCTTCCTAACCTGAGTACCCGTCCCACATCGGTGTGGACGCCGCGAACGAAAGCGGGCGAGGACGCCCGACCCGAAAGGACCGACATGACCGCCACCCGATTCGCAGGACTCGGCCTCCTGGCCGCCGGCGCGCTCGCCCTGACCGCGTGCGGCGGCAACATCGCCTCGGGCGGTGACGCCGAGGAGTTCCCCACCGGCCCGATCACCCTCACCGTCGGTCAGGCGGCGGGCGGATCGACCGACCTCATCGCCCGCGCTGTCGCCGAGGGCATGGCGGAGGAGCTGGGCGTCGCCGTGCCCGTCGTGAACAAGCCGGGCGCCAACGGCGCGCTGGCCACCGAGGAGGTCGCCGCCTCCGAGGCCGACGGGTACAACCTCGTGCTGCTCAACGCGTCGCTCATCACGATCACCCCGCTCGCCGTCAGCGAGGAGGAGGCGGTGAGCCTCGACGACCTCACCGTCCTCAAGGGCCTCTCGCAGGACGACTACGTGCTCGTCGCGAGCACCGCGTCGGGCTTCGACAGCCTCGACGACCTCTCCGGGGCCGAGGACCTCTCGTACGGCACGACGGGCGTCGGCACCGGATCGCAGCTCGCGCAGGCGATCCTCTTCGCGGAGGCCGGCATCGACGGCACGGCCGTGCCGTTCGACTCGGGGTCGCCCGCGCTCACCGCGGTCATGGGCGACCAGGTCCAGGTCGCCACGATCCAGCTCGGCGAGGCCAAGCCGCAGATCGACGCGGGCACGGTCACCCCGCTTCTGACGTTCTCCCAGGAGCGCAACGAGTACCTGCCCGACGTCCCGACCGCGGCGGAGGAGGGCTACGACATCCCCGTTGCCCAGTACCGCGCGGTCGCCGGGCCGAAGGACCTCCCCGAGAACGTGCAGGAGGCGCTCGTGAGCGCGATCGACGCGGCGCTCGAGACCGACGCGTACCGGCAGCTCAACGAGACCAATCTCCTCACGCCGCACGAGATCTCGGGCGACGAGGTCGTCAGCGAGTGGACCGAGCTCGCCGACACCTACCGCGCGCTCGTCGAGGACAACGGCATCTCGCTCACCGAGGGCTGAGAGCGCGCGCGGCCGGGAGCACCCCCGGCCGCGCGCCCGCCCGCACGACTCCAGGAAGAGGACGCCGCATGGCCGGACTGTTCGCGCAACCCGCGCCGCCGCCGGGCGACACCACGCCCGTTCCGATCGACGACTCGCCGCCCGCGGCCGGGCCGATCGCCAACCTCGCCGGCTCCCTCGTCGCGGCCGCGGTCGGAGCGCTCGGCGCCGTGCTCGCGACCTCCCTCGGAATCGGGACGCTCGCGAAGCCCGGGCCAGGGCTCTGGCCGCTCGCCGTGAGCGCGGTCGTCGTCATCCTCGCGCTCGCGCAGCTCGTCGCGGGCCGTCACGGCGGCGACGGAGAGAAGTTCATGCGGGCGTCGTGGATGGCCGCCGCGGGCTTCGCGAGTCTCGTCGCGTACGTGGCGCTGCTGCCGGTGATCGGCTTCGAGACCCCGACCCTCCTGCTGGCCTTCCTCTGGCTGCGCGTCCTCGGCCACGAGCGCTGGATCCTCTCCATCGTCGGATCCGTGCTGATCGTCGTCGGGTTCTACCTCGTCTTCGTCGTCGCCCTCAAGACGTCGATCCCCCACCTGCTCTGACCCGCGGAGACACCATGGACTTCCAGCCCGTGCTCGACGGCTTCGCGACCGTCTTCGAGCCCCTCAACCTCCTCTACTGCCTCATCGGCGTGGTCGTCGGCATGCTCGTGGGCGTGCTCCCGGGCCTCGGGCCCGCCGCGACCATCGCCATCCTCCTGCCGCTGACCTACGGCATCGAGCCGGTCACGGCGATCATCATGCTCGCGGGCATCTTCTACGGCGCGCAGTACGGCGGCACGATCACCTCGGTCCTCCTGCGGCTGCCGGGCGAGGCGAGCTCGGTCGTGACGGTCTTCGACGGCTACGCGCTCGCGAAGCGCGGCAAGGCGGGCACGGCGCTCGGCATCGCCGCGATCGGCTCGTTCATCGGGGGCACCGTCGCGATCATCGGCCTCACGGTGTTCGCGCCGATCGTGGCGGGGTGGGCGCTGAGCTTCGGGCCCGCCGAGTACGCGGCGCTCGCTCTGCTCGGCATCCTCCTCGTCGCCACGATCTCGAGCGGCTCGAAGCTCAAGGCGATCATCGCAGCGGGCATCGGCCTGCTCCTCGCCACGGTGGGGCGCGACCCCTTCACGGGGGCCGAGCGATTCACCTTCGAGAGCCTGCAGCTCGCCGACGGCCTCGACTTCGTGCCGATCGCGATGGGCCTGTTCGGGCTCGGCGAGATCCTCTACAGCCTCGAGGAGCGGCATCGCGCGGAGACGCTCGCCCCTGCGCACGTCGCGAACGTCTGGCCCAGCCGCACCGAGCTGCGGCAGTCGTCGGGCGCGTTCGCGCGCGGCTCCGTTCTGGGCTTCCTCCTCGGTCTCCTGCCCGGGGGCGGAGCGACCATCGCGTCGATGGCGGGGTACGCCGTCGAGAAGAAGCGCGCGAAGGACCCTTCGCGGTTCGGCCACGGCGCGGTCGAGGGCATCGCCGGCCCGGAGACTGCGAACAACGCGGCGGCGACGAGCTCCTTCATCCCTCTCCTCACCCTCGGCATCCCGGCCAACGCGACGATGGCGCTCATGTTCGGCGCGCTCCTCATCCAGGGCGTGACGCCCGGCCCGCAGCTCGTCGACCAGCACCCCGACCTCTTCTGGGGCGTCGTGAACTCGATGTACATCGGCAACGTGCTGCTGCTCATCATGTCGCTGCCGCTCGTGGGACTGTTCGTGCGCATCCTCCGCGTGCGCGCGGCCATCCTCGCCCCCATCACGGCGCTCATCACCCTGATCGGCGCCTACACGATCAACAACTCCGTCTTCGACGTGGCGCTCGTCGTCGGCTTCGGCGCCCTCGGGTACCTCATGAAGAAGTTCGGCTTCGAGCCGGGCCCGCTCGTGCTCGCGTTCGTGCTCGGCTCGCTGCTCGAGTCGAGCATCCGGCGGGCGCTCCTCCTGTTCGACGGCGACCCGACCGGCTTCCTCACCCGGCCGATCTCGGGCGTGCTCATCGCCGTCGCCGTCGTCGTCATCGTGCTGCCGGTCATCCAGTCGGCGATGCGCGCCCGGCGGGGGTCCGCGATCGGGATCGGCCGCCGATGAGCGCGGTGCTCGCCCTGCTCGTGCCGGGCGCGGAAGGCCGCTCGGCGCTCGCCGCAGCCGCGGCCGAGGCGGACCGGCGCGGCTCCCGACTCGTCGTGGCGGGCGAGGAGGCGCTGCTGCGCACCCTCGCCGATGAGCGCGGCTCGTCGGAGAGCCTGCGCGATGCCCGCACGGTCGAGGTGGAGGCGCCGGCGGACGGCGACGCGCTCGCCTCGATCGTGTCGGACGAGGGGGTCGACCTCGTCGTCGTGGGCATGCGCCGACGCGAGGGAGCCGGCCGTCTGCTCGTCGCGACGCCCGCCATGCGCGCCGTGCTCGCGGTCGACGCTCCCGTGCTCGTCGTGCGCCCGTAGCCGCGCCCGGGGCGGCGGCCTGCCGGGGTTCCCAGGATGGCGTCCCTAGGATTGAGCGCATGTGCGGAATCGTCGGATACGTCGGTCCTCGGGAAAGCCAGGACATCCTTCTCGCGGGTCTTGCTCGGCTCGAGTACCGGGGGTACGACTCCGCGGGCATCGCCGTGATCGACCGCGAGGGGTCGCTGGGGATGCGGAAGAAGGCGGGCAAGCTGGCGCGTCTGCGGGAGGCGCTGGATGAGGCTCCGCTGGGTGCCGGCACGACGGGGATCGGGCACACGCGGTGGGCCACGCACGGGGGTCCGACGGATCTGAACGCGCATCCGCATCTGGCGGATGATGACCGGCTGGCGGTGATCCACAACGGCATCATCGAGAACTTCTCTGCGCTGAAGGCGGAGCTGGAGGCGGAGGGGTTCTCGTTCCGCAGCCAGACGGACACCGAGGTCGCGGCGGTGCTGCTGGGCCGGGAGTACCGGGCTGCGGGCGGGGATCTGGCTGCGGCGTTCCGGGCGGTGGTGTCGCGGCTGGAGGGCGCGTTCACGCTGCTGGCGATGCATGAGGATCACCCGGGCTTGGTCGTGGGCGCGCGGCGGAACTCGCCGCTGGTGATCGGTCTGGGCGAGGGGGAGAACTTCCTCGGGTCGGATGTGGCGGCGTTCGTGGAGCACACGCGTCGTGCGCTGGCGATCGGGCAGGATCAGATCGTGTCGATCACGCCGGAGGGCGTGTCGGTGACGGACTTCGACGGGGCGGTCGTGGAGGTCGAGCCGTTCGAGGTGTCGTGGGATGCGGCGGCTGCGGACAAGGGCGGCTGGTCGAGCTTCATGGCCAAGGAGGTCTCGGAGGAGCCCGAGGCGGTCGCGAACACGGTGCTGGGTCGGGTGCAGGACGGGCAGATCGTGATCCCCGAGCTGGATGGCCTGGACGGGCTGTTCCAGGGCGTGAGCCGGGTGATCGTGCTGGCGTGCGGGACGGCGTACTACGCGGGTCTGGTCGGGAAGTACGCGATCGAGCAGTGGGCGCGGATCCCGGTGGATGTGGAGCTCGCCCACGAGTTCCGGTACCGCGACCCGATCGTGGGGCCGGAGACGCTCGTGGTGTCGATCAGCCAGTCCGGCGAGACGATGGACACGCTGATGGCGGTGAAGGAGGCCGCGCGCCTGGGCGCGAAGACCCTGTCGATCTGCAACACGCAGGGCGCGACGATCCCGCGGGAGTCGGACGCGATCGTGTACACGCACGCGGGGCCGGAGGTCGCGGTGGCGTCGACGAAGGCGTTCGTGGCGCAGATCACGGCGCTGTACCTGCTCGCGCTGCACGTGGGGCGGGTGCGGGGCGCGCTGTCGGCGGAGGTCGCGGGTGCGGCGATCGCGGAGCTGGAGACGCTGCCGGAGAAGATCCGGTGGATCCTGGAGAACGAGCAGGAGCGCATCGAGCAGCTCTCGCGGTGGATGTCCGACACGCGGTCAGTCCTGTTCCTGGGCCGTCACGTGGGGTACCCGATCGCGCTGGAGGGTGCGCTCAAGCTCAAGGAGCTGTCGTACATCCACGCGGAGGGGTTCGCCGCGGGCGAGCTCAAGCACGGCCCGATCGCGCTGATCGAGCCGGGTCAGCCGGTGTTCGTGATGGTGCCGTCGCCGCGTCAGGGCGCGACGCTGCACGCGAAGGTCATCTCGAACATCGAGGAGATCCGCGCCCGCGGCGCCCGCGTGATCGCGGTCGCGGAGGAGGGCGACGCGGCCGTGCTGCCCTTCGCCGACGAGGTGCTCCGGGTGCCGCTCGCGGCGCCGCTGTTCGAGCCCATCCTCGCCGTCGTGCCGCTGCACATCTTCGCGATGGGCCTCGCGACCGCGAAGGGCCTCGACGTCGACCAGCCCCGCAACCTCGCGAAGTCGGTCACAGTCGAGTAGGCGCGTCGGAGCGCGCAGCACGGGCACGGCGGAAGGGAGAAGGATGATCGTCGGCATCGGCGTCGACCTCGTCGACATCCCGCGGTTCGAGAGCACGATCATGCGCACGCCGCGCCTGCGCGACCGCCTGTTCACGGAGCACGAGCGCGGCCTGCCGCTGCGCTCGCTCGCCGCGCGCTACGCCGCGAAGGAAGCGCTCATCAAGGCCCTCGGCGGCTCGGACGGCGTGACGTGGACCGAGATCGAGGTCGCCCGGCTCGGCGAGCGCGAGGCGCCGCGCTTCGAGCTCACCGGCGCCACCGCGCAGACCGTCGCCGCACTCGGGATCACGGCGCTGCACCTCTCGCTGTCGCACGATGCGGGGCTCGCGATCGCCTACGTCACGGCCGAAGGGGAGGCGGGCCCTGCCGCGGTCGACGTCGTGAGCGCGGGCGTCGAATCGCCCCTCGACGAGGCGGACGGCGACGAGGCGGATGGCTCGGATGTCGCGGGTGGCGCGGGTACGTCGACCGCAGGCGAGACGACCCCGTGAGCGGCGAGGGGCGCGCTCTGCGCGAGGCCGTCATCGATCGCGCGGCGATCGTGCACAACGTGCGGCATCTGCGCGAGGTGACGGGGACGCGCGAGTTCATCGCGGTCGTGAAGGCCGACGGCTACGGCCATGGCGCCGAGACCGCGGCGCGCGCGGCGCTCGAGGGAGGGGCGACGCGGCTCGGGGTCGCCGAGATCCCCGAGGCGCTCGCGCTGCGCGCCGCGGGCATCGACGCGCCCGTGCTCGCGTGGCTGCACGACCCGGTCGAGGACTTCGCCACCGCGGTGGCCGCGCGGGTCGAGCTCGGCGTCTCGCGCATCCCGCAGCTCGCGGCGATCGCCGCCGCAGCGATCGGCGACGAGGTGCCGCGCGTGCACCTCAAGCTCGAGACCGGCCTCGGGCGCAACGGGCTCGCCCCCGCCGACTGGCCCGCCGCGTTCGCGGAGGCGGCGCGCCTCGCGCAGGCCGGCCGCATCGTCGTCGAGGGGGTCTTCAGCCACCTCTCCGGCACGAGCGAGGCCGACGATCTCGCGCAGGTGCGCGTCTTCGAGGGCGCGCTCGCGCAGGCCGAGGCGGCGGGACTCTCGCCGCGCATCCGCCACATCGCGGCGACCGCCGCCGCCATCCGCCTGCCCGCCGCCCGCTTCGACGCCGTCCGCGTCGGCGTCGGCATCTACGGGCTCTCGCCGTTCGACGACGCGACGTCGGCCGACCTCGGGCTGCGGCCCGCGATGACCCTGCGCGGCCGGGTGGCGGCCGTGCGCCGCGTGCCAGCCGGCCAGGGCGTCTCATACGGGTACGTCCATCGCACGACGGGGGAGACGACGCTCGCCCTCGTGCCGCTCGGCTACGCCGACGGCATCCCGCGCCAGGCCTCGAACCGCGCGCCGGTCGTGATCGGCGGGCGCCGGATGCCCGTGGTCGGGCGGATCGCGATGGACCAGTTCGTCGTCGATGCGGGCGACCATCCGGTCGCCGTCGACGACGAGGCGATCCTCTTCGGCGACCCCGCTGCGGGGGCTCCCGCGGTCGAGGAGTGGGCGGACGCGGCGGGCACGATCAACTACGAGATCGTCACGCGCATCGGACCGCGCGTGGCACGGAGGGTGAAGGGATGATCCCCGACGAGCTGCTCGGCACGCACGACGTGCCCACAGCGACCGACATGGAGAACCTCGGCCGCCGCATCGGCGCGCACCTCGAGGCGGGCGACCTCGTCGTCCTGACCGGGCCGCTCGGCGCCGGCAAGACGACGCTCACGCGCGGCCTCGCCGATGCGCTCGGCGTGCGCGGGCCCATCCAGAGCCCGACCTTCGTCATCGCGCGCACGCACCCCTCCCTCGTCGGCGGGGCGCCGCTCGTCCACGCAGATGCGTACCGCCTCTCGTCGGCGCTCGAGCTCGACGACCTCGACATCGACGTCGACGGATCGGTCGTCGTCATGGAGTGGGGGCGCGACAAGATCGAGGGCCTGCGCGAGGTGTGGTGGGACGTCGAGATCACCCGCCCCGTGGGCGGACGCGGCTCCGACACGATGTGCGGCGATCTCTCGCGCGCCTCCGCGGAGCTCGACGCCGACGCGCCGCGCATCGTCGTGATCGAGAAGCGCACCGCCGCATGACCCGCGCGTCTCTCGGCGGCCAGCTCCTGCGCCGCCGCACGATCGGCATGCTCGTCGCCGAGGCCGGGCAGTCGAGCGAGGGCTCTGCGACGCTGGGACGCCACCTCTCGATGATCCAGCTCGCCATGATCTCCGTCGGCGCGACGCTCGGCACGGGCATCCTCGCCCTGCTGGCCGAGCAGATCCCGCATGCCGGTCCCGGCATCTGGATGAGCGTGCTGCTCGCGGCCGTCCCCGCTCTGCTCTCCGCCCTGTCGTACGCCGAGATGGCGGGCGCCGTGCCGGTGTCGGGCTCGAGCTACTCGTACGCGTACGTCACGCTCGGCGAGGGCGTCGCCTGGGTCGTGGGCTGGTGCCTCGTCCTCGAGTACGGCGTCTCGGTCGCCGCGGTCGCATCGGGCGCGGGGCAGTACGTCGACGAGACCCTCGCGATCTTCGGGCTCTCGCTGCCGGCCGCGATCGCCTCGGATCCGTCGGCCGAGGGCGGCGTGTTCAACCTCAGCGCGTTCCTGCTCGTCATCCTCGCGATGGTGCTGCTCCTGCGCGGCGTGCGCGAGGCCGCCTGGATCAACACCGTGCTCGTCGCGCTCAAGGTCGGCGTCCTCCTCTTCTTCTCCGCGGTCGCGTTCACCGCATTCCGCGTTGATCACTTCGACGGCATGTTCGACGCGTTCTTCCCGGGCGTGACAGGCGCCGCGGCCGTGCTGTTCTTCTCGTACATCGGGTTCGACGCGGCCTCGACTGCGGGCGAGGAGGCGCGAGACCCCGCGCGCGACCTGCCGCGCGCCATCCTGCTCGGGATGGGCCTCGTGACGGCCATCTACGTCGTCGTCGCGATCGCGGCGGTCGGCGCGCGCGAGGCGCCGTGGTTCCGCGACCACGGACTCGTGACGGTGCTCGCCGAGGTGACCGGCCAGCCCTGGTTCGGCGTCGTGTTCTCGATCGGCGCGCTCATCGCGTTCGCGAGCATCGTGCTGACCGTGCTGTACGGGCAGACGCGCATCCTCCTCACGATGTCGCGCGACGGGCTCGTGCCGCGCGTCTTCGGGCGCATCTCGCCGACGACCCGCACCCCCGTGGCCGGCACCCTCATCACGGGCGCCGTGATCGCCGTCGCTGCGGGCATCGTGCCCCTCGGCGAGCTCGCGAACGCGACGAGCATCGGGACGTTCGCGGCCTTCACGGTCGTCAACGTCGCCGTCATCGTCCTGCGATACCGCCGCCCCGACCTGCCGCGCACGTACCGCGTGCCGCTCTTCCCCGTCGTGCCCGTCCTCGGCGCCGTGACGTGCCTCGCGCTCATGACGCAGCTCTCGGGCGGCACCTGGATCGCGTTCGGCTGCTGGATGGCCGTCGGCATCGCGATCTACCTCGCCTACGGCCGGAGGCACTCGCGGATCGGGGCGCTCGACGAGCGCGCCTACCGTGCGGCGATCGCGGGCGAGGCGAGCGGCTTCCGCGCCGCGCCCCGCGCTGGCAGACTTCCGGGATGACGCTCACCCTTCGCGATATGGACCCCTCCCGGCTGCCCGCCTGGATCGACCGCAGCCGCGGCGCGTATGCCGATGAGCTCATGGCGGCAGGGGAGGCGCCCGACGTCGCACGCGAGAACGCGCAGAAGAGCGTCGAGCGCGCCTTCCCCGACGGGCAGCTCGTCGCCGGCCACCGCGTGTTCGACGTCGTCGAGGGCGACGAGGTCGTCGGGTGGCTGTGGATCGGGCCCGATCCGAGCCCGGATGACACCGCCTGGTGGGTGTGGGACATCCAGATCCACGAGGCGCACCGCGGTCGCGGGCTGGGCCGGGCCGCCATGCAGCTCGGGGAGGAGCACGCCCGCTCGCAGGGAGCGCGGTCGATCGGGCTCAACGTGTTCGGCTCGAACACCGCCGCCCGGCGTCTGTACACGTCGCTCGGGTTCGAGATCAGCGCCATCCGGATGCACAAGACCCTCGACTGAGGGCGCGCGTTCCCGGCATTCCGTGACCGGCGGGAAACTACGCTGGAGAGCATGATCCTGGCCGTCGACACCTCCATCGGCTCGGGCGCGGCCGTCGTCGCGCCCGACGGCGAGATCCTCTCGGAGGCCGAGAGCGAGAACGCCCTCGGTCACGCCGAGGTGATCGGCACGCTCCTCGAGCGCGCGCTCGCCGACGCGGGCGTCGGGCCGGACCGCATCACGCATGTCGCCGCGGGAATGGGGCCGGGGCCCTTCACGGGCCTCCGCATCGGCATCGCCGCCGCGCGCGCGTTCGCCCTCGGCCGCGATGTTCCCGTGCTCGGCATCGCGAGCCACGACGCGGTCGCCGCGGAGCTGACGATCGCCTTCCCGACCGGCGGATTCGCCGTCGCGACCGACGCGCGCCGCAGGGAGAACGCCATCTCGATCTACGGCGACCTCGACGGATGGGGTCTGCCGCGCCGCATCGCCGGACCCGAGCTGCGCCCGCGCGACGCAGACCTCTCCGCGGACCCGCTGCTCGCGCCGCTGCGCGACCTCGACGGCGACCGGTTCGTTCTCGCCACGCGCATCCCGATCGGCGCGCTGGGCCGGCTCGCGGCCATCCGCCTCCGCGCGGGCGAGACGCGCGGCGTGACCGAGCCGCTGTACCTGCGCTCGCCCGACGTCACGGCGCCCGCGCCGCGGAAGCGGGTGGGCTCGTGAGCATCCGCGCGGCGACCGTCGCCGACCTCGACGCGATCATGGCGCTCGAGCGCAGCGCGTTCCCGACCGACGCCTGGAGCGAGGGCATGATGCGCGAGGAGCTCGCGTCGGAGCACGCGCACTACCTCGTGCTCGAGCAGGCGGGTCAGGTCGCGGGCTACGCCGGTCTGCGATCGCTCCCTGGGGCGAAGGACGCGGATGTCCAGACGATCGCGATCGCCGAGAGCGCGCGCGGCCGCGGGCAGGGCAGGGCGCTGCTGCGGCTCCTCCTCGAGGAGGCCGATCGCCGCCGCGTGCGCGAGGTGTTCCTCGAGGTCCGCGCCGACAACCCGGTCGCCCAGGCGCTCTATGTCAGCGAGGGGTTCGCCGAGCTCGGCCGGCGGCCGCGCTACTACCAGCCCGACGACGTCGACGCGATCGTCATGAAGCTCGACGTCCCCGCGTGGCGCGCCGCGCGCATCCCCGACCCGACCGACGCAGGAGCCTGCTCATGAACCGCGCCGAACCCCTCGTGCTCGGCATCGAGACGAGCTGCGACGAGACCGGCATCGGGATCGTCCGCGGCCGCACCCTCCTGTCCAACACGATCGCGAGCAGCATGGACGAGCACGCGCGTTTCGGCGGCGTCGTGCCGGAGGTGGCCGCCCGCGCGCACCTCGAGGCGCTGCAGCCGGCGATCGAGCAGGCCGTCGCCGAGGCGGGCATCCGGCTCGCGGATCTCGACGCCGTCGCGGTCACGAGCGGGCCGGGCCTCGCGGGTGCGCTCATGGTGGGAGTCGGCGCCGCCAAGGCCCTCGCCGTGTCGCTCGGCAAGCCGCTCTACGCCGTGAACCACCTCGTCGGGCACATCGCGGCCGACATCCTCGCCGACGACAGCGAGCCGCTCGAGTACCCGACCGTCGCCCTGCTCGTCTCGGGCGGGCACACCTCGCTGCTGCTCGTCCGCGACCTCACGAGCGACGTCGAGCTGCTCGGCGAGACCGTCGACGACGCGGCGGGGGAGGCCTTCGACAAGGTCGCGCGCATTCTCGGACTGCCGTACCCCGGCGGGCCGGAGATCGACCGCGCTGCCGTCGGCGGCGATCCCGATGCCATCCGCTTCCCCCGGGGCCTCTCGCGCGCGAGCGACCGCGAGAAGCACCGCTGGGACTTCTCGTTCTCGGGCCTCAAGACCGCCGTCGCGCGGTGGACCGAGCAGCGCGAGGCCGAGGGCGAGGACATCCCGATGGCGGATGTCGCGGCGAGCTTCCGCGAGGCCGTCGTCGACGTGCTCGTGACGAAGGCACTGGATGCCTGCGCGGAGCACGACGTGCCGCGACTGCTTCTCGGCGGGGGCGTGATCGCGAACCGCCGTCTCCGCGAGGTCGCTCTCGCGCGCGCCGAGGCCGCGGGCGTGACCGTCCGGATCCCGCCGCTGCGGCTCTGCACCGACAACGGCGCGATGATCGCCGCGCTCGCCTCCGAGCTCATCCAGTCGGGCCACGAGCCCTCGACGCTCGCGTTCGGAGCGGACTCGACCCTGCCCGTCACCGACATCCAGGTCGCGCGCAGACCATGACCGAGCCGGAGGACGCGGCGCAGCTCGACGACGACGAGCTGCTGAACGCGGTGCCCTCCCGCTCCGACCGGCCGCGCCGCCGCGTCTCGCTCTCGAGCCCGTCGCTCGTGCTCGGGATGTTCGCGCTCACGATGTCGTGGTTCACGCCGTGGGTCGCGCCGCTCGCGCTCATCGCCGTCGTGCTCGCGGTCATCGCGCTCGTCCGCCGACATGCCGACCGGGCCCTCGCTTGGTGGGGATTCGGGTTCGGCGTCGTGGCGATCGCCTACTGCGGCGTCTGGGCGCTCTGGATCCTCGGCCAGCTCGGCGAGGCGCCCGTCATCGAGCTGCCGGCCGCGTAGCCGCTACACGCGGTCGGCGAGGATGGCGGCGCGCCGGCCGCCGATGCGCGTCACGAAAAGCGTGGCCGATCCGTCGCCGCGCAGATTGAGCTTCTTCCGGAGGAGCGCCGGATCGACGTCGACGCCGCGCTTCTTGATCTCGAGGGTGCCGATCCCGCGGGCGCGGAGCGCCTTCGCGAGCGCCTTGACGTCGGCGGGGAGCGTCTCGCGGACGCGGAACGACGAGACGAACGGCGTCGTCAGCGCGGCGTCGCCCGTGAGATAGGCGATGCCGGGAGCGATCGGGCCGGCCTCGAGCGACCGGGCGACCTCGCCGACGAGGCGCGCGCGGATGACGGCGCCCTCGGGCTCGTGCAGGAACGCCCCGAGCTCGTGCACCGGCTCGTCCTCGGTGTCGGCGGGAGCGGTGAGCTCGTGCGACGCGTCGCCGCGGATGACGAGCGCGGCCCGCCGCACGCCGTCGCGCGCGAGCGCCCCCGACCAGAGCACGAGCTCGACGGTCGACCCGTCGACGCTCACCCACTGCGCCTCGACCTCGTCGGGGATCGCCTCGCGATCGTGAGCCGGCCCGAGCTTCATGCCCACGGGCATCCGCTCGCCGAGCGCGTGCGCCCAGTCGAGTGCGGGGGAGTAGTCGGATGGCGCGACCCGGCGGGTCTCGGAGTGACCGCTCGTGCGACGCGCGGGGTCGAGCCAGACCGCGTTCCAGCCGGAGAGGTCGACCTCCTCTGCGCGCTCGGAGCGCACCTCCACGGCATCCCCGAACGGCCGCAGGTTGTAGGCCGCGAGGGCCGCCGTCACGGGGTCCGCGTCGACTGCGAGCACGTCCATCCCGACGCCGGCGAACGCGAGCGCGTCGCCGCCGATGCCGCAGCCGAGGTCGACGACGCGCTCGATCCCCGCCGCGCGCATGCGCCCTGCATGGTGCGCGGCCACGGCCATCCGCGTCGCCTGCTCGACCCCCGCGCGGGTGAAGAGCATGCGCGCCGCGAAGGGGCCGAACTTCGTCTCGGCCCGCGACCGCAGACGCACCTGGCCGACGACCGCCGAGACGAGGTCGGGGGAGTGGCCCGCGGCCCGGAGGCGCGATACCGTGCGGGCGACATCCGCCGTCGTCTCCACGGGGTCCAGCGCGTCGAGCAGGGCCAGGCCCTCGGCGGTCAGCAGCGCGTCGAGTTCTCCCTGCTCCATGCGTCCATTCTCGCGTGTCATCCCGTGTCCTCGAATTGGCACTCGCGTTGCGGGAGTGCCAGGTCCCGCCCTACACTGGCGTTAGCACTCTCGTCATGAGAGTGCGAACTGAGTCTTCCGTCGAAGCAACGAAAGAAGAGGTACACCGTGTCGGTTTCCATCAAGCCGCTCGAGGACCGCATCGTCATCAAGCAGGTCGAGGCCGAGCAGACCACCGCCAGCGGTCTGGTCATCCCCGACACCGCCAAGGAGAAGCCCCAGGAGGGCGAGGTCGTGGCCGTGGGCCCCGGCCGCATCGACGACAACGGCAACCGCGTTCCGCTCGACGTCGCCGTCGGCGACCGCGTCCTGTACAGCAAGTACGGCGGGACCGAGGTCAAGTTCGGCGCCGACGAGTACCTGGTGCTCTCGGCCCGCGACGTGCTCGCGGTCGTCGTCCGCTGACGACACGCCTTTCCTGGAGGGCCCGGCGCTTCGGCGTCGGGCCCTTCTGCATGCGCGGGGATGACCGCGTGGCAGGAATGCGCCGGAGGATGACCGCCGCGGCACCGTCCCGGCCGCCCTCGCGGACCACCTGCCGACCTAGGCTGGATCGGTGACCACGCTCTCCGCCACTGGATCCTCGGAACGCGAGCGGGCGCTCGGCACGGGGTACGGCTTCAGCGCCTACCTGCTGTGGGGTGTGCTCCCGCTCTACTTCGTCTTCCTCGCGCCGACCGGCCCCTGGGAGGTCGTCGCCTGGCGCGTCCTCCTCTCGCTCGTCTTCTGCGCCATCCTGCTCACCGTCGCGCGCGGATGGGGCCGGATGATCGCGGTGCTGCGGAACCCCCGTCTCGCGCTGTGGACGGCGATCGCCGGCGTCCTCATCTACGTCAACTGGCAGACCTTCCTCATCGCGACCCTCACCGGGCACGTCGTGGAGTCGAGCCTCGGGTACTTCATCAACCCGATCACGACGGTCGTCCTCGCGGTGCTCGTGCTGCACGAGCGGCTGCGCCCCGCGCAGTGGGCCGCGGTCGGCATCGCGGCCGCGGCGGTGGTCGTGATCGTCGTCGGATACGGCTCCGTGCCGTGGATCGCGCTCATCCTCAGCACGTCGTTCGGCCTCTACGGGCTCGTCAAGAACCGGATCGGCGGCGCGGTCGACGCGGTCAGTGGCCTCGCGCTCGAGACGATGTGGCTCGCGCCGGTCGCGGTCGTGCAGCTCGTCGTCGTCGCGGCGACGGCGGGGCTGACCTACGGAACCGTCAGCACGCTGCACACCGTGATGCTGTCGCTCGCGGGCGTCGCCACGGCCGTGCCGCTGCTGCTCTTCGCGGCAGGCGCCCGGCGCATCTCGCTGACGGCGGTGGGGCTCCTGCAGTTCATCGCGCCGATCCTGCAGTTCCTCGTCGGCGTCGTCGTGCTCCACGAGCCCATGCCGCTCGAGAGGTGGATCGGCTTCGGCATCGTCTGGGTCGCGCTCGTCGTGCTGAGCGTGGACATGATCCGGCACGCCCGTCGCCCCCGACCGGCCCTGGAGCCCGAGCCCGTCGCCTGAGGTCGGCGTTCTGGGGCGGCGTTCTGGGGCGGCGTTCTGGGGCGGCGTTCTGGGTCGAAGCGCGGCGGCGGGTCGCCGCGTTTTGGGGCGAGTGGGCGGGGTGACTCGACGGTTGTGACCGCGGTCTTCGCCTGCTGAGGGGCACGGATTCGGATGGCTGGGGCGTGTGTGCGCGTGTCGTGCGCAGGAGGCGACTCCAGCACCACCGGTCCGATTCCGGTGACCGTCGCTGCGGGTCGTGCATTTCGGGAAAACGCTTCCTCTCCTGACTGACGCGTCGCTACTCTGCGAGTCAGTCGCCGTCCGCCGCGTCAAAGAGGACGCGGATCGCGGGCGGCGTGTCGAAGGGGACCCATCTTGAGACATGCTCACGCGCGGCGGCGCAGCCGCGCCATCCTGTCCGCGCTCGCGACGACCATCCTCTGCATCGCGGGACTGGCTCTCGCCGCCCCGGCCCATGCCGCCGGCACGAGCTGCACCGGCTCGACCGTGCACGGGGCCGCTGTGCAAGACGGCAGCACCTGGCGCGCGTATCGCGGCTCGACCCTCCTGTGGGAGGGCGCTGACATGCTCACGGCCATCAACACGGCCATCTCCGGCCTCGACGCGGGGAGGACGAGCAAGCAGCGCGTGGTCGTCAACGGATCGGGGACGATGAGCGCGAACGCCCGGATCACGATGCCGAGCTACACCACGCTCGAGTCCTGCGGCACGATCAACGTCACCGGCACCGGATCCGGGAATGTCGCGGGCGTCTACATGCGCGGCGCGCACGACATCGAGATCGCGCGGCTGCACCTGACGGGAACCCCGGTGTACGGGATCTTCGCGCGGAACGTCGACAACCTCCGCCTGCGCGACATCGACATGCGACTGAGCGGCGGCCTCGGCGTGCGCATCGACAACCTCGGCGACACGAGCGTCTACGCGAAGAACATCGTCATCGACAGCGTCTACGTCTCGGGCGCGGGTTCGCACGCCGTCGAGACATACGGCGTCGACGGCCTCACGGTCGGCACCGTGACCGCTCGCGACGTGGCGCACTCCGGACTCCTCCTCAACAACACGGTGAACGCGACGGTCGGCACGGTCGACGCCGTCGGCGCGGGCACGGGGACGGGCTATGCCGCGTTCCGCATCGCCAACAGGGCCGGTCGCATCGGCGACGCGTATCCGACGAACATCCGCGTCGGCACCGTCAAGGCGACCGGGGGCGGCCGGGGCGTCTTCTGCGTGTCGGAGAGCGGCGGACTCATCATCGACCGCGTCGAGCTCACGGACACCGGCAACAACCCCGTGCTCATCGAGAACTGCGCGAATGTGAGCCTCGCCACGACGAGCGGCACGATCTCGCGCGGTGACGTGCGCCTCGCCGAGCGGACGGAGTTCCCCGGCAACCGCGACATCACGCTGCGCAACCTCACGCTCATCAACGGCGCGCGCATCGTCGAGAACCCGTGTGCGGACAACCTGGTCATCTCGAACGTGACCGGGCCGATCGTGCGCTGCTCCTGACGGGAGGGGCTCGCGCGGGTCTCCGGAAGGAGCTCAGCGCGAGCCTTCTCCGCCGCCCGGCAGTAGCGAGGTGCGGCACGTCACGGATTCGGATGGCTGGGGCTGGTGTGCGCGTGTCGTGCGCAGGAGGAGACTCGTGCCCCACAGGTCCGATTCCGGCGACGGTTGTGACCGCGGTCGTCACCCGCTGCGGGTCACGGATTCGGATGGCTGGGGATGGTGTGCGCGTGTCATGCGCAGGAGGCGACTCCAGCACCACGGGGCCGATTCCGGTGACGGTGTGCCGCGCCGGGCGCCGCCAGCCGCGACTCCGCGCAGGCCCTGTCGGCCATCCGCCTACCGCGCCTCGGCGCCCATCCGCAAGCGCCTTGTTTTCGGTTCACCGAAAAGCTACTTTTTCGGTATGCCGAAAAATCTCGTCCGGGGAGGTGCCGTCCTTGCGGCGGTCGCCCTGCTCTCGGGGTGCGCCGGGGGCGCCGCGCCCCAGGATGACGACCGCCCGGTCGTCCTCACCACCTTCACCGTGCTCGCCGACATCGCCCGCAATGTCGCGGGCGAGCACCTCTCGGTCGAGTCGATCACGAAGGTCGGGGCCGAGATCCACGGCTACGAGCCGACGCCAGGAGACATCCGGCGCGCCGCCGACGCCGACCTCATCCTCGACAACGGCCTCAACCTCGAGGCGTGGTTCGCGCAGTTCGTCGACTCCGTCGACGTGCCGCACGTCGTCGTGTCGGAGGGCGTCGAGCCTATCGACATCGCCGGCGACGCGTACGCCGGCAAGCCGAACCCGCACGCCTGGATGAGCCCCGTCAACGTGCAGGTGTACGTCGACAACATGGTCGAGGCGTTCAGCGAGCTCGACCCCGAGCACGCCGACGACTTCGCGGCGAACGGAGAGGCCTACGCGCAGCAGCTGCAGGCCGTGCAGGACGAGCTCGTCGACGCGCTCGCGCCGCTGCCGGAGAACGAGCGGGCGCTCGTCACATGCGAGGGGGCGTTCTCGTACCTCGCGCGTGACGCGGGGCTCACCGAGGCGTACATCTGGCCCGTCAACGCCGAGCAGCAGGCGACGCCTCAGCAGATCGCCGCCGCCATCGAGTTCGTCGAGGAGAACGGCGTCCGAGCCGTGTTCTGCGAGTCGACGGTGTCGGACAAGCCCATGCAGCAGGTCGTCGAGGCGACGGGCGCGGCGTTCGGCGGCACGCTCTACGTCGACTCCCTCTCCGAGCCGGAGGGGCCCGTTCCCACCTACCTCCACCTCATCCGGCATGACGCGTCGCTCATCGTCGAGGGGCTGACCGGATGAGTCCCGCGATCGAGCTCGCCGACATCACAGTCCGCTACCGCGACATCCTCGCTCTCGACGCCGCGTCCGCGACCCTCGAGGCCGGGAAGGTGACGGCCCTCATCGGGATGAACGGGTCGGGCAAGTCCACGCTCTTCAAGACCGCGCTCGGGCTCATCCGCCCCGACGCCGGCAGCGTCCGCATCGAGGGCGGGTCGCCCGCTGTCGCCCGTCGGCGCGGCATCGTCGGCTACGTGCCGCAGAGCGAGGACGTCGACTGGGCGTTCCCGGTCTCCGTGCGCGACGTCGTCATGATGGGGCGCTACGGGCGCCAGGGCCTGACGCGGCGGGCCCGCCCCGATGATCGCGCGGCCGTCGAGGAGGCCCTCGAGCGGGTCGACCTCGTCGATCTCGCAGACCGCCAGATCGGCCAGCTGTCGGGAGGTCAGCGCAAGCGCGCGTTCGTCGCGCGCGGCATCGCGCAGGAGGCGCGGATCCTCCTGCTCGATGAGCCCTTCGCCGGGGTCGACAAGCGCTCCGAGGCGACGATCGTGCGGCTCCTCCGCGAGCTCGCGGCCGACGGCTGTGCGGTGCTCGTCTCGACCCATGACCTGCACGCGCTTCCCGAGCTGGCCGACGAGGCCATCCTCCTCCTGCGCAGGCCCCTCTTCCACGGCCCGGTCGGCGAGGCGCTGCGGCCGGAGCACCTCGCACGCGCCTTCGGGCTCGGGGAGGCCGCATGAACCCCCTCGACCTCCTCCTCGAGCCGCTTCAGTACGACTTCATGCTCCGCGCGCTCGCCGCGACCGTCGTCGCCGCGGTCGTCTGCGCCCTGCTGTCGTGCTGGCTCGTGCTCGTCGGATGGTCGCTCATGGGCGACGCCGTCTCGCACGCGGTGCTGCCAGGCGTCGTCATCGCGTACATCCTCGGCGCGCCGTTCGCGCTCGGCGCGCTCGCCTTCGGGCTGCTCGCGGTCGCGCTCATCGGCGTGCTCCGCGACACGAGCCGCGTCAAGGAGGACGCCGCGATCGGCATCGTCTTCACGACCCTCTTCGCGCTCGGGCTCGCCCTCATCTCCGTGACGCCGAGTCAGACCGATCTCAACCACATCATCTTCGGGAACATCCTCGGCGTCTCCGACGGCGACCTCATCCAGATCGGCGCGCTCGCCGCGGTCGCCCTCGTCGTGCTGCTCGTGAAGCGACGCGATCTCACGCTCTACGCGTTCGACCCGACCCATGCGTTCGCGATCGGGCTCTCGCCCCGTCTGCTCGGCGCCATCCTGCTCGGCGTCCTCGCGCTCACCGCGGTGGTCGCGCTCCAGGTGGTCGGCGTCATCCTCGTCGTCGCGATGCTCATCATCCCGGGCGCGACCGCGCACCTCCTCACCGACCGATTCGGGCGGATGCTCGTCATCGCGCCGATCCTGTCGGCGGCCTGCTCGGTGATCGGCATCTACCTCAGCTACTGGCTGGATGCCGCGTCGGGGGCGCTCGTCATCCTCGTCCAGGGCGTCGTCTTCACTCTCGTCTACCTCTTCAGCCCACGGCACGGGGTGGTCGGACGGCGGATGGCGCGGGTGCGCGCCGCCTGAGGCTTTCCTGTGCGCGGGGTGTGAGCGAGACGGCGCCGCTCTCCGGGCGCGCCGATAGAATCGGCGCACGGGACGGCGATCCCTCCCGTACCGGAGCAGCCCTCATCGCGTCGGCAGGAGACACCCCCAATGACAGAACACGACCCGTTCGGCTTCGTCGGCCTCACCTACGACGACGTGCTGCTCCTCCCGGGGCACACCGACGTCATCCCCAGCGAAGCGGACACGTCGTCGCGGCTCACCCGCCGCATCCGGGTCGCCATCCCGCTCCTCTCGAGCGCGATGGACACCGTCACCGAAGCGCGGATGGCGATCGCGCTCGCCCGCCAGGGCGGCATCGGCATCCTCCACCGCAACCTCTCGATCGCCGACCAGGCCGCGGCCGTCGACCGCGTCAAGCGCAGCGAGTCGGGCATGATCACCGACCCGATCACGACCTCGCCCGACGCGACGATCGCCGAGGTCGACGCGATGTGCGCGAAGTACCGCATCTCGGGTCTGCCCGTCGTCGACGAGGACAACCGCCTCATCGGCATCATCACGAACCGCGACATGCGGTTCGTCTCCGACATCCAGCGCCCCGTGACGCGCGTGAAGGACGTCATGACGAGCGAGGGCCTCATCACCGGCCCCGTCGGCATCGCCGCCGAGCAGGTCATCGCCCTGTTCGCCGAGCACCGCGTCGAGAAGCTGCCGCTCATCGACGACGAGGGCAAGCTCGCCGGCCTCATCACCATCAAGGACTTCGACAAGAGCGAGAAGTACCCCCTCGCCACGAAGGACGACCAGGGGCGCCTCCGCGTGGGCGCCGCGATCGGCTTCTTCGGCGACGCGTGGGAGCGCGCTGAGGCGCTGCGCGACGCGGGTGTCGACGTCATCGTCGTCGACACGGCCAACGGGCAGTCGCAGGGCGTCATCGACATCGTCCGCCGTCTCAAGTCGGACGAGTCGTTCGCGCACATCGACGTGGTCGGCGGCAACATCGCCACACGCGAAGGCGCGCAGGCGCTCATCGAGGCGGGCGTCGACGCGGTCAAGGTCGGCGTCGGCCCCGGCTCGATCTGCACGACGCGCGTCGTCGCCGGTGTCGGCGTGCCGCAGGTGACCGCGATCTACGAGGCGTCGCTCGCGGCGCGCGCCGCCGACGTGCCCGTGATCGCGGATGGCGGCCTCCAGTACTCGGGCGACATCGCGAAGGCGCTCGTCGCCGGCGCCGACACGGTCATGCTCGGGTCGCTGCTCGCGGGCACGGAGGAGTCGCCGGGCGAGATCGTGTTCCAGGCCGGCAAGCAGTTCAAGCAGTACCGCGGCATGGGCTCGCTGGGCGCCATGCAGACGCGCGGCAAGCAGACCTCGTACTCGAAGGACCGCTACTTCCAGGCCGACGTCCCGAGCGACGACAAGCTCATCCCCGAGGGCATCGAGGGTCAGGTGCCCTACCGCGGGCCCCTCTCGGCGGTCGTGTACCAGCTCGTCGGCGGGCTGCGCCAGTCGATGTTCTACGTCGGCGCGCGCACGATCGACGAGCTCAAGACCCGCGGCAAGTTCGTCCGCATCACCTCGGCGGGTCTCAAGGAGTCGCACCCGCACGACGTGCAGATCGTCGTCGAGGCGCCGAACTACAAGCGCTGAGCCGCTCGACAGAAGGCCCCTGCTCCGGCGGGGGCCTTCGTCGTCGGCACCCCTGGACCCCTCCGAGCCCCGGGCGTACCGTGCGGGTATGTGCCGAAGCATCCACACCCTCCACAACTTCGAGCCCGCCGCGACCTCCGAGGAGGTGCACGCGGCGGCGCTGCAGTACGTCCGCAAGATCGCCGGCACGACGAAGCCGTCGAAGGCGAACCGTGAGGCGTTCGACCGCGCGGTCGCGGAGATCGCCCACGCCACCCAGCACCTGCTCGCCGACCTCGTCGCGACGACACCTCCCAAGAACCGCGAGGAGGAGGCCGAGAAGAAGCGCGCGAAGGCCATCGCCTCCGGCCGCTACGCGGCCTGATCGCGCGACGCGGCGCGGATCCGGATGGCCGTCACCCGGCCAGGTAGGCTGGGCGGGTGAGCAGTGACATCGAGCTGGGCCGCGGCAAGCGGGGTCGACCCGCGTACACGTTCGACGACATCGCGGTCGTGCCCTCGCGGCGCACGCGCAACCCCGAGGACGTGTCCACGACGTGGGCGATCGACGCGTACACGTTCGACGTGCCGGTCGTCGGCGCGCCGATGGACTCGGTCGTGAGCCCGCAGACCGCGATCATGCTGGGCAAGCTCGGCGGCCTCGGCGTCCTCGACCTCGAGGGTCTGTGGACGCGCTATGAGGACCCGGAGCCGCTGCTCGCGGAGATCGCGTCGCTGCCCGAGCGCTCCGCGACCGCCCGCATGCAGGCGCTTTACTCCGAGCCGATCAAGCCCGAGCTCATCACGGCGCGTCTCGCCGAGATCCGCGACGCCGGCGTCACGGTGGCCGGCGCGCTGTCGCCGCAGCGCACGAAGGAGCTCTACGAGACGGTCGTCGCCGCGGGCGTCGACCTGTTCGTGATCCGGGGCACCACGGTGTCCGCCGAGCACGTCTCGAGCGCGGCCGAGCCGCTGAACCTCAAGGAGTTCATCTACGAGCTCGACGTGCCGGTCATCGTCGGCGGCGTCGGCACGTACACGGCCGCCCTCCATCTCATGCGCACGGGCGCGGCCGGCGTGCTCGTCGGCTTCGGCGGGGGAGCCGCGTCGACGACCCGCGCGACCCTCGGCGTCACCACGCCCATGGCGACCGCGGTCGCCGACGTGGCCGGTGCGCGCCGCGACTACCTCGATGAGTCGGGCGGCCGCTACGTGCACGTGATCGCCGACGGCGGCGTCGGAACCTCGGGCGACATCGTGAAGGCGCTCGCCATGGGCGCGGACGCGGTGATGCTCGGCGTCGCGCTCGCCCGCGCGACCGATGCGCCCGGCAACGGCTACCACTGGGGGCCCGAGGCGCACCATCCGAAGCTCCCGCGCGGCCACCGCGTCAAGGTCGACCAGGTCGGCACGCTCGAGGAGGTCCTCTACGGGCCCGCCCTCGTGGCGGATGGCACGGCGAACCTCATCGGGGCGCTGCGCAAGTCGATGGCGACGACGGGATACTCCGACCTGAAGGAGTTCCAGCGCGTCGACGTCGTCGTGAACCCCGTGCACTGATGGCCGATCCCGCGCCACCCGCTGCGAGCGAGACGCAGGTCTTCCCGCCGACGCTGCGCGAGGTCATGCTGCGGCCGCGCTGGATCGCGATGCTGCTGCTGTGCCTCGTCGTGGCCGGCGTGTTCTCGTGGCTCCTGCAGTGGCAGCTCGCGCGCGCGATCGACACCGATCCCCCCGAGGACGGCGCGACCGAGATCATCCGCCCGATCGACGAGGTCGTGCGGCCGGGGCAGTACCTCGACGACGCGCTCGTCGGCCAGAAGGTCTCCCTCGAAGGCCAGTGGGTGCCCGGCGACTTCATCGTCGTCTCGTCGCGCTTCGACGACGGCGTCGAGGGCTACTGGGTCACGGGGCAGTTCGCCCTCGCGGTCTACCCCGAGAGCCGGTCGATCGCGGTCGCGCTCGGCTGGACCGCCTCCCGCGAGGACGCCGACGCCGCCGTGGCCGCACTCGAGGAGCGCGCGGAGGAGAAGTACGTCGCCCCCGAGCTGCGGCACGTCGTCGACTGGCAGCCGACGCCGCTCACCGGGCGGGTCATCTCCGACGAGGGGCCGCAGCTGCCGCCGGGTGACGACGTCGACGAGATGACGCGGATGTCGCCTGCCGCGCTGCTCAGCCGATGGCACGACACCGAGATCGACGGCGAGCGGATCGACGTCTACCGCCCGTACCTCACCTCGGATGACCCGGTCGCGGGCCTCGTCGAGACGGAGCTGACGGCGATCTCGTCGCCGGCTCCCGAGGTGGCGGGGCCGGTGAACTGGCTGAATCTCTTCTACGCGGTCGAGTGGGCGGTGTTCGCGGCGTTCTCGTTCTACCTCTGGTATCGCCTCGCGAAGGACGCGTGGGAGCGCGAGCTCGAGGAGCTCGCGGGCGGCGACCCCGACGACGAGTAGCCGTGGCCTCCGAAGCTGATCGGCGCGCGGGCCCGCCCGCGGAGCGGGTCGAGGAGCTCGCCCGGCGGATCGAGCTCGCCGCGCGCACCCGGCGGCGGTTCCTGCTCGGGGTCGCGGGCAGCCCCGGAGGGAAGACCACCCTCGCGGCGGCCCTGGTGGCGGCGCTCAACGCGCGCCGCGAGGGCAGTGCGGTCGCGCTGCCGATGGACGGGTTCCATCTCGCGAACGCGACGCTCGAGCGCCTGGGCCTGCGCGACCGCAAGGGAGCGATCGACACGTTCGACGGCTGGGGATTCGTCGCGCTCCTCGACAGGGTCCGCCGCGAGACGGGTCACACGGTCTACGCGCCCGCGTTCGAGCGCGACGTCGACGAGGGCGTGGCCGGGGCGATCGCGATCGAGCCGACGGCTCGGGTCGTCATCGTCGAGGGCAACTACCTGCTCATCGACCGGGAGCCGTGGCTCGGCGTCCGGGAGCGGATGGATGAGGTCTGGTTCTGCGCGACGCCCCCTGCCGAGCGCGAGTCACGGCTTGTCGCGCGGCACACACGGCACGGGCGGACGCCCGAGGCGGCCGCAGCGTGGGCACGCGACGTCGACGGCGCGAACGCCGTGCTGATCGAGGGATCGCGCGTCCGCGCCGACCTCGTCGTCTCGGGGATCACCGGCGAGTCGCTGGGGCCGCCGACGGGCTGACGTCGACGGCGGACGGTGCCCTGCCCGCGCAGCGGCCGCGGCCATCCGCCCATCGGCGAACCGCCAGGTGCGCCCCCACTAGAATCGAGGTATGCCACAGCCGCGGGTCTCATCCTTCCCCCAGATCCGCCGGGCGCTCCGCTTCTACCAGGTCTGCTCGGTCATCACGGGCGTCGGACTGCTTCTCCTGTGCGCCGAGATGGTGCTGAAGTACACGCCGCAGCTGGCCGTCGAGCTGTTCTTCCTCGACTCCCACGGCCTCTTCGCGTTCCGCGAGGTCGTCCCGAGCCCGACGGGGGAGCTCATCTCGACCGGTGACGGCATCAACCTGTCGCTCGGCATCCTCATCGTCCACGGCTGGTTCTACGTCGTGTACCTCTTCGCGTGCTTCCGCGTGTGGAGCCTCATGCGCTGGCCGTTCTGGCGCTTCCTGCTGCTCGCCGGCGGCGGCGTCGTGCCGTTCCTCTCCTTCTTCATGGAGTACTTCGTCGCCCGCGACGTCAAGCGCTACCTCGCCCAGCGCGAGGAGACCGCCGCCGAGAAGCGGGCCGCCAAGGCCGCCTCCGGCCCCTCGACTCCGTCCGCACCGACCCAGGAGGTCCCCCGATGAGCGCAGACACCGCTGCGCGCCCCGTCCTCGTCGTCGACTTCGGCGCGCAGTACGCCCAGCTCATCGCACGTCGCGTGCGCGAGGCGGGCGTCTACAGCGAGCTGGTGCCGCACACGATCACGGCCGCAGAGGTCGCCGAGAAGAACCCCGTCGCGATCATCCTCTCGGGTGGGCCGTCGTCGGTGTACGAGCCCGGCGCACCCTCCCTCGATCCCGGCGTCTTCGAGCTCGGGATCCCCACGCTCGGCATCTGCTACGGCTTCCAGGTCATGGCACAGGCGCTCGGCGGCGAGGTCGCCCACACCGGTCTGCGCGAGTACGGCGCGACCGATGCGGCCGTCGTCGGAGACGGCGGCGTCCTGCTGGGCGGCCAGCCCAGCGAGCAGAACGTGTGGATGAGCCACGGCGACCAGGTCGCCCAGGCGCCAGAGGGCTTCCAGGTGCTGGCCTCCACGGCCGTCACGCCCGTCGCCGCCTTCGGGAACGACGAGCGCTGCCTCTACGGCGTGCAGTGGCACCCCGAGGTGAAGCACTCCGACTTCGGCCAGAACGTGCTGGAGAACTTCCTGCACAAGGCCGCGGGCCTCCCCGCAGACTGGAACAGCGGCAACGTCATCGAGGAGCAGGTGCAGCGCATCCGGGAGCAGGTCGGCTCGGCGCGCGTCATCTCGGCCCTCTCCGGCGGCGTGGACTCGGCGGTCTCGACGGCCCTCGTGCACCGCGCGATCGGCGACCAGCTGACCGCCGTCTTCGTCGACCACGGGCTCCTCCGCAAGGGAGAGCGCGAGCAGGTCGAGAAGGACTACGTCGCCTCGACGGGCGTCCGCCTCATCACGGTCGACGCGGCCGACACCTTCCTCGGCCACCTCGCGGGCGTCACCGACCCCGAGGAGAAGCGCAAGATCATCGGCCGCGAGTTCATCCGCGCCTTCGAGAAGGTGCAGCGCGAGCTCGTCGAGGAGGCCAAGGCCGAGGGCGAGCCCATCCGCTTCCTCGTCCAGGGCACCCTCTACCCCGACGTGGTGGAGTCCGGCGGCGGCGCCGGCACGGCGAACATCAAGAGCCACCACAACGTCGGCGGTCTGCCCGATGACCTCGACTTCGAGCTCATCGAGCCGCTGCGCACCCTGTTCAAGGACGAGGTGCGCGCGATCGGCCGCGAGCTCGGCCTCCCCGAGGCGATCGTCGGCCGCCAGCCCTTTCCGGGGCCCGGCCTTGGCATCCGCATCGTGGGCGAGGTCACCGCTGACCGTCTCGAGATCCTGCGTGACGCCGACGCCATCGCGCGCGAGGAGCTGAGCGCGGCCGGTCTCGACAGCGAGATCTGGCAGTGCCCCGTCGTGCTGCTCGCCGACGTCCGCTCGGTGGGTGTGCAGGGCGACGGCCGCACGTACGGCCATCCGATCGTGCTGCGTCCGGTCTCGAGCGAGGACGCGATGACCGCCGACTGGACGCGTCTGCCGTACGACGTGCTGTCGAAGATCTCCAACCGCATCACGAACGAGGTGCGCGAGGTGAACCGCGTCGTGCTCGACGTCACCTCGAAGCCCCCGGGGACGATCGAGTGGGAGTGATCCCGCCCCCGCTGAAGGCCGCCGCTGCACCCGCAGCGGCGGCCTTCGCCGTTCAGAGGCTGTTCAGCACCGCCCGCTCGTCGACCGTCCATCGCTGCATGCGATTGTCCGAGAACGCGTAGCCCAGCACCCGATAACGGTCGCTCTTCGTGTAGGGGCGCAGATTCCCGTCGTACTCCGAGGTGTGCTTCGCGAAGTCCCACGCGAACGGGCTGCCCTTCGGGTTGAGCATGACGAAGTACTCACCGGGAGGGAGCACGTTCATCTCGATCGGATGCTCGACGCGCTCGCCGTGCATCGTCACGTCGATGACGATGTCGTGGAAGGTCGAGCCTGATGTGTTGGACACGACGACGCCGTAGACGCGCGGGTCGCGCTCGACGTCTGTCACAGCCCAGGCCGTGAGCTCTGTCGCCTGCGCCTTCCGCTCACGATCTTCCTCAGCAAGGCGGCGACGACGCTCGCCGATGTACTGAAACGCTGCGATCGCGATCGCCAGCGTTGTGAGCCACGTGGGCAGATCACCCAACCAGTTCGGCCAATCCATGAGCATCCCCCTGCTCCTGTGCGCCCGTCCGGCGCGCCTGACACCATCCTGCCTCGCGCGACTCGCGCCCGCGAGAATGGGACGATGACGTCCTACCGCATGCGCGACCGGCTCATCCGCGATCACACCGTCACCGTGCCCCTCGACTGGACCGCACCCGACGACGGCCGCACCATCGATGTGTTCGCCCGCGAGGTCGCCCACGTCGACCGCGTCGACGCACCGCTGCTCGTCTTCCTCCAGGGCGGTCCGGGCGGCACCGGGCCGCGCCCGATGCCCGGCGGCGGAGACTGGATCGACGAGGTGCTGAAGACGCACCGGCTGCTGCTCCTCGACCAGCGCGGCACGGGGCGCTCCACGCGTGTCGAACGCGCCTCGATCGCGGGCATGACCGCGGACGACGCGGCCGCCTACATCCGGCTCTTCCGTGCCGAGCAGATCGTCGCCGACCTCGAGCACCTCCGCCGCACGGTGTTCGGCGGCCTGCGCTGGCAGACGCTCGGGCAGAGCTACGGAGGGTTCCTCACGCTCACGTATCTGTCCTTCCATCCCGAAGCCCTTGCCGCGTCGTACGTCACAGGAGGGCTCACCTCGGTCGATCCCGATCCCGCCGAGGTCTACCGCCGCACGATCCCGCGCGTCGAGGCGAAGACCGCCGAGTTCTACCGTCGCTATCCGGAGGACGCCGACACGCTCGCGCGCATCGTCGACATCCTCGAGGGCTCCGACGTGCGCCTGCCCAGCGGCGACCGGCTCTCCGCGCGCCGGCTGCAGACGCTCGGCATCGAGTTCGGCATGAAGCCGGGTTTCGAGCGGATGCACTGGCTCCTCGACGAGGCCTTCTCGCGCCCTGGCGTGCCGAGCGATCACTTCCTCGCCGAAGTCGACGCCGCCACGCAGTACTGGCGCGGACCGCTGTACGCGCTCCTGCAGGAGGAGATCTACGCGGAAGGCGACGGCGCGACCGCGTGGGCCGCTCAGCGTGTGCGCGACGAGCGGGGCGGACTGCCCGCGACCGACGGGCCGATGCCGTTCACGGGGGAGATGTTCTTCCCGTGGATGTTCGACGAGATCGCGTCGCTGCGGCCCTTCCGCGATGCCGCGCATGCGCTCGCGGATCGCGTCGACCATCCGAGCCTGTACGACCGGACGCGGCTCGCGCGCAACGAGGTGCCGGTCGCCGCCGCGATGTACTACGACGACATGTACGTCGACTTCCCGCAGGCCGAGGAGACCGCGCGCTTCGTGCCGCACACGCACCTCTGGGTGACGAACGAGTACGAGCACGACGGGCTCCGTCAGGACCCGCGCATCGTGCGCGCCCTCATCGACCGCGTCGTCGCCGAGGGCGGACCGCTCGCCTGAACCGGCTGTGGCGCCTGTCCGGGTCGCCCGGGTGGCGCCGCCGGATGTCCGGGTCGCGGTTTCCGTCTGTATTGGGGCCGTTGGGGACGCGAAGTGCGACCTGGGTGGGGCCGCCGGTGTTCGGGTCGCGGTTGCCGTCTGTCTTCGGGCCGTTGGGGACGCGAACTGCGACCTGGGCGGCGGCCGCCGGTGTTCGGGTCGCGGTTGCCGTCCGTATTGGGGCTGTTGGGGACGCGAAGTGCGACCTGGACGGTCCCGCCGATGTTCGGGTCGCGGTTGCCGTCCGTATTCGGGCTGTTGGGGACGCGAACTGCGACCTGGACGGTCCCGCCGACCCCCCAACCCCGCACCCGGCCCCCAACCCAGCCCCCAACCCCGCCCCGCCCGCCCCGTGTACGCTTGTACACACATCCGCAGATCGCGGATGGATCAGGAGACCCGGTGAGCATGTCCTCCCCGCCCTCGCGCGAGGCGCGCAGGGCCCGCGGCGCGGTGTCCGCGCTCTTCTTCACGAACGGCGCGATCTACGCCAACGTCATCCCACGCTTCCCCGAGATCAAGGACGCGCTGGGCCTCAGCGATACCCTCTATGGCGCCTCGATCGCCGCGATGCCGGTCGGCGCGCTCCTGTCGGGGCTCGCCGCCGCCGCGATCATCCGCCGTCTCGGATCCGGCCGCGTCGCGGTCATCGGCTCCGTGCTCCTCGCCGCCACCATGCTCGGGGTCGGCCTCGCGCCGGTGCCGATCCTCTTCGCCCTCGGCCTCTTCCTCGCGGGCGTCCTCGATTCGGTGACCGACGTGGGGCAGAACGCCCATGGCCTGCGCGTGCAGAAGCGGTATGGGCGCTCGATCATCAACGGCTTCCACGCCATCTGGTCGCTCGGCGCGGTCGTCGGCGGCTTCATGTCGGCCGGAGCGATCGCGATCGGCCTCCCGCTCGGCGTGCACCTAGCGATCACCGGGGCGCTCTTCGCCGCGACGGCGATCGTCGCGCTGCGCTTCTGCCTGCCCGGTCCCGAGGAGGAGTCGGGCGACGCCGAGACGCCGACTACCACCGCCGCAGCGGCACCGACCGCGCGCCGGACGCCGCGCATCGCGCTCGTCATGGCCGGGCTGGCGGTCATCGCGATCGCCGGGACGATCGTCGAGGAGGTCGGCAGCTCCTGGGCGACCCTCTACATGCGCGAATCGCTCGGCGCGCCCGCGGCGCTCGCCGCGATGGGCTTCATCGCGCTCATCGGGTTCCAGTTCATCGGGCGCCTCGTCGGCGACCGCCTCGTCGACCGGTTCGGGCAGCGGATGGTCGCGGTCGCGGGCGGCGCGCTCGTCACGCTCGGCATGGGGTCGGCTCTCGCATGGCCCTCGGTCCCGCTCACCCTCGTCGGGTTCGCCGCGGCGGGATTCGGCGTCGCGACGCTCGTGCCGGCCGCCATGCACGCCGCCGACGAGCTGCCGGGCCTGCGCCCCGGCACCGGGCTCACCGTCGTGACGTGGCTCATGCGCCTCGGGTTCCTCATCTCACCGCTCGTCATCGGCACGATCTCCGACGCGACCGAGCTGAGGGTGAGCCTCGTCATCGTGCCGGTGGCGGGTCTGCTCGTGATCGCGCTCTCGGGCTTCCTCGAGCGCCGGCGCGCGTAGCCGTTCTGCTCTGGGCGGAAAGGGGTGCGCGCGCGAGCCGCGATGCCTACCGTGAGGGCATGGCCGAACTGCTTCCGCTCCCGTCGCGCCCCGTCGAGCCGGATCCGCTCTGGCGACATCTCGTCGGCGACCGGCTGCGGCGCATGCGCCACGAGCGCGGGGAGACGCTCGCCGAGGTCGCGCGGCGCGCGGGTGTGTCGGTGCAGTACCTCTCCGAGGTCGAGCGCGGGCGCAAGGAGCCCTCGAGCGAGATCGTCGCGGCCATCCTCGGCGCTCTCGGCGGCACGCTCCTCGACCTGACCGCCGGCGTGGCGGACGACCTGCGCGCGACGGCGCTGGCCCCCGCGACGCTGCAGGCGCCGGGCGCGGTGCTCGCCCTCGCCGCCTGACGGCCGACCGGGGCGCGACCGCCGCGCCCCGGCCATCCTGCCGTCCGTCCGTCAGTGCCGCTCCAGGACGACGTCGGCGAGCCCGTACTCGACGGCGGCGCGTGCGGTGAAGACGCGGTCGCGGTCCGTGTCGCGGCGCAGGGTCTCGACGTCGTGCCCGGTGTGGTGCGACAGGACTCCCTCCATGTCGCCGCGCACGCGCACGAGCTCGTCGGCGTGCAGGATGAGGTCGGGGATGGCCCCGCGCCCCTGCGCCGCCGGCTGGTTGAGCACGACGCGCGCGTGCGGGAGCACGGCTCGCTTGCCGGGCGCCCCCGCCGCGAGCAGCACGGCGCCGACGCCGATGGCCTGGCCGACGCACGTCGTCGCGACGTCGGGTCGGATGTACTGCAGCGTGTCGTAGACGCCGAGCATGGCCGCGGGGTCGCCGCCCTCGCAGTTGATGTAGAGCTGCACGTCGCGGTCGGGCGCGAACGACTCGAGATGCAGGAGCTGCGCGATGAGCGCGTTCGCGACGCCCGCGTCGATGGGCGTGCCGAGGTACACGACCCGCTCGGCGAGCAGGTGCGAGTACACGTCCATGATGCGCTCGCCGCGGCCGTCGCGGGTGATGACGTTGGGGATCGTGTAGGTGCTCATGCCGCCTCCGCTCCGAGCCCGATGCGGACGCGCCGCTCGGGCATGACCTCGTGGAATCCGCTCACGATCGCGTCGATGAAGCCGTAGTCCCTGGCGTCTTCCGCCGTGAACCAGTTGTCGTGCAGCGAGTCCTCGAAGACGCGCGCGAGCGGCTGGCCTGTGTCCTCGCTGATGAGGCCGAGCACCGTGTCGCGCAGCCGGCGGAGGTCGTCGGCCTGCAGCTCGACGTCGACGGCCGTGCCTCCGATGCCCGAGGAGCCCTGATGCAGCAGGATCCGGGCGTGGGGGAGGGCGCGGCGCTTGCCGGGCGTCCCCGCCGAGAGCAGGAACTGCCCCGCGCTGCAGGCCAGGCCGATCGCGAGCGTCGAGACGTCGCACGGGACGAGCCGCATCACGTCGCGGATCGCGAGCATCGACGGCACGGAGCCGCCGGGGGAGTGGATCCACAGCGCGATCTCGCCCTGCGGATCCTCGGCGGCGAGCGCGAGCATCTGCGTCGTGAGGAGCATGCCGTTGTCGTCGTCGAGCACGCCGTCGAGCACGAGCACGCGGCGGTGGTAGAGCTCACGGCGGGCCTCCGCCGTGAACTGCGGGATCTTCGGTTCGTCTGCCATGCACCCAGCGTGCGCGCGCCATCCGCTCGCCGGGCGGGAATCGGCTCAAGGCGGATCTGCCCCGAGCGGATGGCGGATCTGCCCCGAGCGGATGGCCGCGACGCGAGAGAGCGGATGGCCGCGCCGATGGAGAGCGGATGGCCGCGCCGCGAGGACGCGCCCGGCGCTCAGGCGCGCCCGAACGTCTCCGGGTCGACGGGCCGAGCGCGCCGCGGGAGCCCCTGCACGACAAGGAGGTACGACTCGGTCACGAGTTCGTCGACGAGCTCGGGCGTGAGCCCCGGGCCGGGCGTGAGGGTGATCCAGTGCCGCTTGTTCATGTGATAGCCGGGGGCGATCTCGGCGAACGTCGCGCGCAGCGCCTCCCCGTCCTCGGGGCGCGCCTTGAGGTTCACCATCGCCTCTCCGCCGCGCACGGTCTGCAGCATGAAGACCTTGCCGCGCACCTTGAAGACCTCCCATTCGGGTCCGAAGGGGTACTCGAGCGTCATGCCCGGAAGCTCCTCCGCGCGCTCGGCCGCGTGGCGCTGCAGGTCGTCGCCGTCCATCCGCACTCTCCTCGTCGTCGGTCCTCCGCCAGCGTACGCATCCGCGCGGAGTCACAGACCGGTGTCGTCGGTCGTGACCGGAACGGACATCGCCCGTAACACCGCGACGCGTCCCGCGAAACGTCGTGCCGCCATCCTGGAGGCACCCCTCGAGATCCACGGAGTCGCCATGTCCTACGTGAAGCCCGCCGACCTCGTCACGCGCATGATCGATGCCGGCGAGTCGAAGATCCTCATGTCCACCCGTGACACGATCATCCGCGCGTTCATGGGCGGGGCCATCCTCGCCCTGGGCGCCGCGTTCGCCGTGACCGTGTCGACGAACACGGGTCAGCCGCTTCTGGGCGCCCTGCTCTTCCCGGCGGGATTCGTGCTGCTGTACCTGCTCGGGTTCGACCTCCTCACCGGCGTCTTCACGCTCGCGCCCCTGGCCTGGCTCGACAAGCGGCCTGGCGTCTCGGGCGGCGGCGTGCTGCGCAACTGGGGGCTCGTGTTCCTCGGCAACTTCCTCGGCGCGTTCACGGTCGCGGTGCTCATGGCGATCGTGTTCACCTACGGCTTCGCGGCCGAGCCGAACGCGATCGGCCAGGCCATCGGAGAGATCGGCCACGGCCGCACGGTCGGCTATGCGGAGTACGGCGCCTCGGGCATGCTGACGCTCTTCGTGCGCGGCGTCCTCTGCAACTGGATGGTGTCGACCGGCGTCGTCGCGGCCATGATGTCGGACAGCGTCGCGAGCAAGGTCATCGCGATGTGGCTGCCCATCATGCTCTTCTTCTACATGGGCTTCGAGCACTCGATCGTGAACATGTTCCTGTTCCCGTCGGGTCTGCTCCTCGGCGCCGACTTCACGCTCGTGGACTACCTCGTGTGGAACGAGATCCCCACCGTCGTCGGCAACCTCGTGGGCGGCCTCTCGTTCGTGGGTCTCACGATCTACGCCACGCACGGCCGGACGGCCCCGAAGCGCGTCGCGCTCGTGAAGCCGAACGGCAAGCGCTTCGCGGCCGCCCCGACCCGGGTGCCGGCCGAGCTCGCGGACCAGCTCTGAGACCGACGGGAGCCGGGACGCCTCGCGCGTCCGGGCTCCCGCATGTCCGGGCATCCTGTTCGGGTGTGCCGTTCGGGCTCGCTCCTTCGGGCGTACCGGGATTCGGATGGCTGGGGCTGGTGTGCGCGTGTCGGCCTCAGCGGGCGACGTGTGCCCCACGGGTCCGATTCCGGGGACGGTGGGTGAGGGAGCGTCGCGTCGTTCCGGTGTCCGGATTCGGATGGCTGGGGCTGGTGTGCGCGTGTCGGCCTCAGTGGGCGACGTGTGCCCCACGGGTCCGATTCCGGGTACGGCGGGCACGGCCTGGTGCGGGGAGGCGGCTCAGCCGCGCCCGCCGCCCGGGCCGCCCATCCCTCCGCCGCCCATCCCGCCCGCGAGGGCCTGGCCGGTCGTCGCGGTCGCGACGGAGGCGCCGTCGACCGAGATGTCATACGACGCACCCGATACGACGTCGGCGCTCGAGAACACGACGGCCCCGAAGTCCTTCTCGGCGGTCGTCGAGAACAGCACCGTGCCGTCCTCCGCGACGATCTCGATGGTCGACCCTGCAGCGCCCGACGCGGAAGCCGCGACCCAGGCCTGAGCCGATTCCGTCGCGGGGGAGCCGCTCATGCCGCCCGAGTCGAGCGCGAGCACCGTGCCTCCCGAGATCGTGAGCGAACCGTTCGTGTCGAGCGCGCCGTTGCCCGAGCTCGTCGGGCCGTAGACGACCGTCGTGCCGCCCGTGATCTCCATCGAGCCGTTCGAGTCGAGCCCGTCGCCGTCGGAGTCGATCGTGACCTCGCCGCCCGCGATGAGCACGAGCTCGCCGGAGTCCTGCATGCCGCCTCCTCCCATGCCGCCCTGCATCTCCTCACCCGACGCCGTGTCGGAGCTCGAGCCCGCCGATCCGTTGATGCCGTCGTCGGTCGCCGTGATGTCGATGACGCCGCCGCCGATCGCGATCGTGCCGGCCTCGATGCCCTCCTCCGCCGAGATCGCGATGTCTCCGCCCGTGATGACGATGTCGGTGTAGCCGTCGATCCCGTCGCTGCCTGCGATGATGTCGAGCGTGCCGCCCTCGATCTTGACGTAGCCCTGGGTCTCGTCCGCATCCTGATCGGAGGCGAGTCCGTCGCCGCCGGCGTCCACGGTGATCGTGCCGTCGCGGACCGTCAGCGAGTCGTTGCCCTTCAGCCCGTCGTCGGCGGCGGTCACGGTGATCTCGCCGGAGAAGATGACGAGGTCGTCCTTGCTCGCGATGCCGTCCTCCGCTTCCCCCTCGACGGTGAGCGCTCCTGTGCCGGAGATCGTCAGATCCGCGTCGGCCCAGATCGCGGCGTTCGCGTCGGCATCGGCGGAATACGCGCCCGTCGACGCGACGGCGTTGGTCGAGCCCTCGGCGAGGAAGAGCGCGACGTCGTCGGCAGTCGTCACCTGGATGGCCGGGGCGTCGGCTGCCGCGATCGTCGCGCCGTCGAGGATGAGCACGACCTGCGCGTCGTCGGGCGCGGCCACGACGATCGATCCCGTGTAGTCGCCCGACAGACGGTACACGCCGGCCTCCGAGATGGTCACCGTGCCGTCCGCGACCGTCACGCCCGGGGCATCCGTCGTGGCTTCGGTTCCCGACAGGGCGATGTCGACGGCGTCGTCGGCCGACCACTCGTCGTCGTTCACGACGGTCTGGTCGGCGTTGGCGTCGCTCACCGCGGTGACGCTCGCGACCTCGGCGGTGGAGGCCGAGCTCGCGTGGACGACGAAGCGGACGAGGAGTCCGACGTGGAGCCGGCTGCGGTGTCGGTGGCCGCGCTCGCGATGGCGGAGCAGCCGGTGACGGCCGCGACGGCGAGGGCGAAGGCGAGGCCGAGGCCCACACGCGCGGTGCGGGCGGAGCGGCGGGGTTCGGTGTTCATGAGGGCTCCTGTCGGGTCAGGCGGCGGGTGCGAAGTGGGTGCGGAGCACGCGGCTCCACTTGTTGGAGGGCAGATCGGGGTGCAGGGCGGCAAGGCCCGTGGCGAACTTGCTGATGCCGACCGGGCGGACACCTCCGCGCCAGAGCAGCCGGTCGAGTGACGACGCGCGAGCGGCGGACTTCGTCTCGACGATCACGAGGTCGGGGCGGTGCATCCGTCCGCCCCAGGCATCGGCCCACGCGAGCTCGGTGTCGACCGTCGCGCGGGCGCCCTCGGGCAGGAGCAGCGTCGTGCGCCGATAGGCCGTGTGCAGCGTCGGCGTGAGCGTGTCGGCGATGCCGGCGTCGAGACCGAGCGACGCGACGGCCTCGGCGGCGTAGCCGCGGCCCTCGTCGGTGAGGCGGTCGACCGCGTCGGCGGGGTGCGCGATCCGCTCCTTCACGGTCGTGCCGCGGCTGCCACGCGTCTTCATCTCGAGGAAGGCCGCGTCGGTGTCGACGTAGTGCCGCGCGCGCAGCTTGAAGCGGCGCCGCCGGCCGAGCGCCGCGAGGCGGTAGCTCAGGAGATCGGGGGTGTCGAAGTACATCGTGCCGTACTGCGACGCGCGGTCGCCGTCGATCTCCAGGACCCGGGTGCGGCGATCGACCTGATCGAGGATCCGCACGGCGTCGTCGGCCGTCATGAGGTACTTGCGGTCGACGCGGGTGAGCAGCTCGGCCTCCTCGACGAGCTCGTCGAGGGACAGCGGGGTGAAGCGGCCCGCGAACCGCTCCGAGAGGCTCACGCGGCCACCTCCTCGCGGACGGCGGAGATGCGGATGGCCGCGGCCGGGCGCACGCGATAGCGCACGTCCACGAGCGTGGTGTCGTTGACGAAGTCGATGTGCTGGACGGAGAACGCCCGCACCTCGCCCCCGAGCCGCTCCTCGAGGGCGCACCGCAGCTGGTCGTCGTCGCCGATGGCCTCGTCGAGCTCGACCGTGCGGTGCCGGTAGGAGGCGAACAGAGCGGGATGGTCGACGACGGCGAGTGCGAGCACGACGACCGCGACGAGCACGGTCGGGAGCACGTCGAACGTCGGCGCGAGGCCCGTCAGCAGCCCGATGGCGAGCGCCGCGAAGTAGTAGGCGACCTCGCGCTGAGAGATCTCGCTCGAGCGGAGGCGGATGATCGACAGGACGCCGAACAGACCCAGCCCCAGGCCGACGGCCACCTCGGCCGAAGCGAGCACATTCGAGACCGCGAAGACGCCGATGTTGACGCCGAAGAACGCGACGACGAGGTCGCGCCGCCGGTGGCGGTGGAAGTAGACGGCGACCGTGAGCAGCGTGATGGCGGCCAGGTCGACGGCGAGCATCGTGAGATCGGGCATGTCGTTCACCTTTCGTTCACTTCAGTGAAGCGGCGCTGTCTATGGGCCTCCTATGCCCCGATCAAGCGAGGACCAGGGGTTTCACCGGCGCTCGGTCGGCTGCGCGCGCGTGCGCGAACACCCACGCGCGCTGAACCAGGAACCCGGCGAGCCAGAGCGCCGCCTCGGTGGCGACCTTGGCGATGACGAGGCCCACGCCGAGCGCGTCGAGGATGGTCATGAGGGTCACGTTCGCGACGAGCACGACCGCCGCGAGGGCGGCGTAGCGCGCGAGCTCGACGCGCAGGGGAGCGCGCTGTCGACGGCGTCCGAAGACCCAGATGCGGTTCACGGCGAAGTTCAGGCTCGCGCTCACGACGCGGGCGCCCGCGATCGATCCCTGCAGCCATCCGCTCGCGAGGAGGAGCAGCCAGAGCAGGAGCGCGTCGACCGCTGCCGCGAGCACCGACGACGCGAGGAACGCAGCCAGCGGAGCCACGACGCGCAGCGAGTCGCGCAGCGGGCGGAAATGCGAGCTGCGGTTCTCGTCGAGGTAGACCGTCCGGATGGGCGTCTGCAGGATCCGGAAGCCGGCCCGCGCCGAGCGGAGGAGCATGATCGCCTCGTACTCGAAGCGGTCGCCCGGCAGGCGCGACGCCCACGGGAGCGCGGCAGCAGGCAGCCCCCGCAGCCCCGTCTGCGTGTCGACGACCCGGACGCCCGTGGCGACCGCGAACATCCGCGCAGACACCGCGTTGCCGAAACGGCTGCGCAGCGGCACGTCGTCGCCCCGGAAGTCGCGCACCCCGAGCACGATCGCGTCAGGGCTCCCCTCCACCTCACGCGCGACCCGCACGATGTCGTCGGCGGCATGCTGCCCGTCCGCGTCTGCGGTGACGACGGGAGCGTCGGGGTGCGCCGTGCGTGCGTGCCGGAAGAGCGTGCGCAGCGCGGCCCCCTTGCCGCGGTTCGCGCCGTGGCTCAGCACCTCGATGCCTGCGGCCTCGAGCGAGGCGAAGACGGGCGCCGACGCCACGCCGCTGCCGTCGTCCACGACGACGATGTCGAGCGAGGGATCGCGCTCGTGCAGGGCCGTGGCGAGGTCGACGAGCCGGTGGTCCGGCTCGTAGGCCGGGATCGCGACGACGGTCACGCCGCGCCGCCGATGTAGAGGATGTCGCTCGTCGCCCGCTCGCCGCCGTTGGAGGGCCGGTTGACGACCTCGCCATCGAACCACATCTCGCTCGAGCCGCCGCCGTCGAGGTTGTACGCGGTCTGCACGCCGAGGCCCTGCATGATCTCGGCGAGCTCGGGCAGGGTCGCGCCGCGGCTGTACCCCTCCTCGCGTCCGTCGACGACGACGAAGAGGAGGTGCGTCGCATCGATCACGCCGATCGCGGTGCGCGGCTGCTCGCCCTGGATCGAGTGGTTGCCGAAGTTCGTGTCGACCTCCACCTCGTCGACGCCCTCGACGACGGCGCCGTCGCGCACGAGCGCCGGGCCGAACGAGAGCGTCGTCCAGACACCCGCGTCGACGAGGGCCTGCGCCGTGGTCGCGGTCTCGTCGTAGATCTCGGCGCGCCCGTCGGCGTAGAGGGCGAGGCCCTCGCGCGCCCCCGCATCGCGGTACGCGACCCCGTTGCGCACCTGGATGCCCGTGTCGCGGAAGCCGTAGTAGTCGCCGTTGACGGCGAACCGGGCGCCGTGCGCCTCGGCCATCTCCGACACGAGCTGCGTCACGTTCTCGCCGAACTGGTCGTGCGCGAACGCCGTGCGGAGGTCGGTCGGGTCGCCCAGCGTCACGTGCGCGACGAAGAAGGTGAGGGTGTCGGCGCCCGTGCCCGTCGTGACGGTCTCGATCGAGACGGTGCTCGCACTCGAGGTCGAAGCCGTCTCGGAGACCGCGGTGCCGGACGCCTCCTCGGCCGCCGCGACGCTCGCGACCTCGACATGCGGGACGAGGAATCGGTCGGCCGCCCACCAGGCGGCCGTGCCGGCGCCGGCGACAGCCGTCGCCCCGCCGATGAGAAAGGCTCTGCGTGAGAGGATCCGTCGTTCGCTCATGGCCCGATGCTCGAGCGCGCGGCTATGCGGTCGCTATGGCACCGGGATGACGGGGCTCCGGCTTCCTCTGGAGACGCCGGCAGAGACGACGAAGGCCGCCCCGCGGAGCGGGACGGCCTTCGATCGTCTGCGGCTGCTTACTCGCTGCCGCGGAGGATGGCGATGATGCGCAGGATCTCGACGTACAGCCAGACGACCGTGACCATGATGCCGAAGGCGGCCTGCCAGCCGAACTTGCGCGGGGCGCCGTTGCGGACGCCCTGCTGCACCATGTCGAAGTCGAGCACGAGCGAGTACGCCGCCATGATGACGACGAGCACGCCGATCGCGACACCGAGCCATCCCGAGCGGAGACCCCAGCCGTCCACGATCCCCGTGAACGAGAGCACGAGGTTGAGGAGCGAGAAGACGAGATACCCGATCATCGCGATCATGAAGATCTTGGTCGCACGGGCCGAGGCGCGGATCTTGCCGCTGGCGAAGAGGGCGAGCGTCACGCCGATGACCGAGACGGTCGCCAGCGTGGCCTGCATGATGATGCCGGGCCAGATGAGCTCGAAGTAGGCGGAGATGCCGCCGACGAAGAGCCCCTCGAACGCCGCGTAGGCGAAGATCAGCGGAACGCTCGGCGTCTTCTTGAACGCGTTCACGAGGCCGAGGATGCCGCCGCCGATCATGCCGATGATCCACGGCATCATCGACGCGTTGGCGAGGTTGTTGGTCGCGATCGCCGGCGCGAAGGTCCAGAAGTAGCCGACCGTCGCGAGCACGAGCATGACCGCGAAGAGGCCCACGGTCTTCCAGATCGTGTCCTCGACCGTCATGCGGCCGGTCTCGCGTGCGCCGGCCGGCGGCGCGGCGAGCATGCCCTCCATCTGGGCGTTCGCCGCGGCGTCGACGCCCATGTGGGCGAACTGCCCGGCCTGGACGCCGGCAGGCGGCGGGGTGGTGGGCGTTCCGTACTGCGCGGCCTGCGGGCCACCGGGGTAGCTCTGAACCGCGCGCGGATCGGGGGAGAAGACGGGATTGTTGAAACCGGGGCTGGCCATGATGCGGTCACTCCTATGGTCTGCTGACGGCGCGGTCTCATCGTCGAGCTTCGCGGAAGCCCCACGATGATGCTGTCCCTCCAGAGTAGTCACGCGATGCTATGGGAGGGCTGTGATTCGGAAAGCGTTCACGCGCGGCGAAATCCCGCTTCCCGCGCGCTGGCTAGCCTTCTCGTATGCCCCGTCGCCATCCGCTCGTCATCGGCCACCGCGGAGCACCGGGGTATCGGCCCGAGCACTCGCGCTCGTCCTACGCCCTCGCCTTCGCGATGGGCGTCGACGCCGTCGAGCCCGATGTCGTCGCCACGCGCGACGGCGTGCTCGTGGTCCGGCACGAGAACGAGATCTCCGGCACGACCGATATCGCCGACCATCCCGAGTTCGCCGATCGTCGGACGGCGAAGACCGTCGACGGCGAGCGGCTCGACGGCTGGTTCACGGAGGACTTCACGTGGGACGAGCTCGCGACCCTGCGCACGCGCGAGCGGATCCCCGACCTGCGGCCCGCGAGCGCGACATTCGACGGGGCCGAGCCCATCCTGCGGCTGGACGAGCTGCTCGAGCTCGTTCGCGCAGCGTCCGCCGAGCACGGGCGCGAGATCGGCGTCGTGCTCGAGATCAAGCATGCGACGTACTTCGAGCGCGTCGGCCTCGATCTCGTGCCCCTCATCGAGCGCGACCTCGCCACCGCGGGCTGGCTGGACGGGTCGCTCCCTCTCATCGTCGAGGCGTTCGAGGAGACGGTGCTGCGGCGGCTGCGTGCGCGCGGCGTGCCCGGGACCTACATCCACCTGCTCGAAGCCCGGGGGACGGCCTTCGACCTCCTCGTGCGCGATGGCGCCGCGGCGCGCAGCTACGCGCAGACCGCGACGCCGGCCGGTCTCGACGAGCTCGTCGGCGTGGTCGACGGCATCAGCGTCGACAAGCGCATGATCCTCCGCCCCGACGGCGCGGGGCGCGCGACCGGGCCGGGTCGGCTCGTCGCCGACGCGCACGACCGCGGGCTGCAGGTGTTCACCTGGACCTGCCGCCCCGAGAACGCGTTCCTCGTTCCCGAGTTCCGCGGCGCGGGTGGGCGCGCGGCGTTCGGCGACTACGCGGCCGAGTGGGAGCTCGTGCGCGCGAGCGGGGTGGACGGCGTGTTCGTCGACCATCCCGATCTGGGGGCGGACGTGTTCCGCGTCCGCGTCGTCAGCTGACGGAGGAGCTCATGTCGGCCCGGAAGATCCGACCGAGGCAACGCTCTGCGGTGCGGGCGTCGGACGCCTGGATGGCCGTGGCGACCTCGCGCGCGCGTGCCGCGATGAACTCCGGAGGGTTCAGCAGCGGATGGCCGCCCCGCGTGCTGCGCATGAGCTCGCCCCACGCGCGGTCGAAGGACACGCGGAGGAACGGGTTGCCCGCGGCCTCGATGGTCGCATCGAAGGCCACCCGCGCGGCCCCGTAGAGCACCTCCGGCGTGTGCTGGCCCTCGTCGCACAGCGCGGCGAGCGCGCGGAACAGCTGCGCCAGGCGCACCCGCGCGGCGCTGTCGACCCGCGCGAGCGCGAGATGGAGGCCGATGCCGACCTCGATCCCCAGGCACTCCATCGCGATGTGGAAGCGGTCGGGGGCGTGCTCGGCGACGCGGTAGAACCGGCTGCGGGTCTCGCGGACGAGCCCCACGCGCTCCAGCTCGCGCAGCGCGACGCGCACGATCGCGCGAGGGATCCCGAGCTCGTCGGCGATCACCGCGTCGCGGATCCGCGCTCCCGGCGGCAGCGCTCCTGTCCTGATCGCCTCGCGTACGTGCTCCGACGTGCGCTTCATCTCCCCGGCGTGCTCGACGACACGCACCTGCCCCCTGTATCGCTGCATGGCAGACCCCCTTGGACACACGGTAGCGCCACCGGCGCTTCGTGCAACAGGGTGTCGTGGGGTCAGTCGCGCGAGGTCGTGGCGTCGAACAGCTCGAGGATGCTCTGCTCGGCCCGCAGCGCGTCCGCGCTCTCGATCGCGTCGCGCAGCTCGTCGAAGAGCGCCGACACCGCGTCGTCCACGGCGATCGCGAAGCTGCCGCTGCGGATGTTGCGCTCGAGCGCGAACCGCGCGTCCATCGTGACGGAGCGGAAGACCGGGTTCTCCGTCTGGTCGACGAGGAACAGGAAGCACGCGAAGTAGCTCTCGCGCGCGCGGTCGCGATCGCCGGCGGCGAGTGCCGTCCGCAGGTCCTCGAGCAGCTCGAGGCTGCGCCTGCGCGCGGCGTCGTCCATCCGCTCCACGGCCATCCGCGCGGCCACGCCGGTCTGGTAGCGCGCGAACTCGATGCTCGCGGTCACCATCTCGGGCGTGATCTCGGTCACGCGCGTGAAGCGGCTCGCCGACATCTCGATGAGCCCCTCCCGCTCGAGGCGCTGCAGAGCCTCGCGGACCGGCATGCGCGAGACCCCCAGGCTCTCGGCGATGTCGAGGTCGCGGATGCGCTCTCCGGGCGCGAAGGAGCCGTCGACGATGGCCGCCGCGATCCTGTCGTACACGGCGTCGCCCAGTCGTGCCGGCGATAGGTCGAGTTTCCCAGTGAAATTCGGCATCGTAACCTCCCCAGTCGATGCGAACGGATGAACACTACTCCTCGCACCTGCGATATGTCGCTCTCACCAGCTGTGTTGTTCCTCCGGAATACGGGTACATCTGCCCTTGTCAGGGGCCCGCCCTACACTCGAAGGGACATGACAGACGCGCTCTTCCCCCTCTCCGCCGCCGCCGACGACGATCTGCTGAAGGGGCTCAATCCGCCGCAGCGCGAGGCCGTCGAGTACCGCGGCCCCGCTCTGCTCATCGTGGCGGGTGCCGGGTCGGGCAAGACGCGGGTCCTCACGCACCGCATCGCCTCGCTCCTGCGCAGTCGAGAGGCGTGGCCGAGCCAGATCCTCGCGATCACCTTCACGAACAAGGCCGCGGGCGAGATGCGCGAGCGCGTCGAGCAGATCGTGGGCGACAGCGCGCGCGGCATGTGGATCTCGACGTTCCACTCGGCGTGCGTGCGCATCCTGCGCCGCGAGGCCGAGCAGTTCGGCTTCACGAAGGCGTTCACGATCTACGACTCCGGCGACTCGCGCGCGCTCCTCAAGCGCCTCGTGCGCGAGCGCGAGGCCGACGCGCTCGGGCTGACCCCGGCCGGCGTGCAGTCGCGCATCTCCAAGCTCAAGAACGAGCTCGCCGACGCCGAGTCGTACGCGCGCGACGCCAACATGAACGACCCCGCCGAGCGGAAGTTCGTCGAGATCTTCGGCGACTACCAGCGCGAGCTGCAGAAGGCGAACGCCTTCGACTTCGACGACCTCATCGCGCAGACCGTCTTCCTCTTCCGGGCGTTCCCGCACGTCGCCGACGTCTACCGCAAGCGGTTCCGCCACATCCTCGTCGACGAGTACCAGGACACGAACCACGCGCAGTACCAGCTCATCCGCGAGCTGACGCGGCCCGTGCAGGCGGAAGCGGCCGGCGGCATGGTGTTCGAGGACGAGCCGGCGGCCTCCCTCACGGTCGTCGGCGACTCGGACCAGTCGATCTACGCGTTCCGCGGGGCGGACATCCGCAACATCACCGAGTTCGAGCGCGACTTCCCTGGCGCGAAGGTCGTCCTCCTCGAGCAGAACTACCGGTCGAGCCAGAACATCCTCGACGCGGCGAACGCGGTGATCCGCAACAACTTCGACCGCAAGGACAAGCGCCTCTGGAGCGACCAGGGCGAGGGCGAGAAGATCGTCGGCTTCACGGGCTACTCGCAGCACGACGAGGCGCAGTTCGTCGCCGACGAGATCGAGAAGCTGCGGCGCTCGGGCATCGACTACCAGCAGATGGCCGTGTTCTACCGCACGAACTCGCAGTCCCGTGCGCTCGAGGAGATCTTCATCCGCGCCGCGGTGCCCTACAAGATCATGGGCGGCACGAAGTTCTACGACCGCGCGGAGATCAAGGACGCCCTGGCCTACCTCGTCGCCGTGGCGAACCCCGCCGACGAGATGGCCGTGCGGCGCATCCTGAACAAGCCCAAGCGCGGCATCGGCGACGTCACCGAGACGACGATCGCGCGATTCGCGGCCGACAACGGCCTGTCGTTCCGCGACGCGCTCGCGCACCCGGCGGAGATGGGGCTCGGCCCCAAGCTGCAGAAGGCGATCGCCCAGCTCGACGAGGTGCTCCGCGAGGCGAGCGGGATCCTCTTCCCCGCCTCGGGGGAGCAGGCGCCGCCATCCGCGGTCACGGAGGGCCTGCAGGTGCTCCTCAACAAGAGCGGCTACCTCGACGCGCTGCGCATGAGCCGCGATCCGCAGGACGAGGCGCGCGTCGAGAACCTCGACGAGCTCGTCGCGGTCACGCGCGAGTTCGCGCGGAACAACCCCGAGGGCACGATCGTCGACTTCCTCACCGAGGTCGCGCTCGTCGCCGACACCGACGACCTCGACGACGAGTCGGGTGCCGTCTCGCTCATGACGCTGCACACGGCGAAGGGGCTCGAGTTCGACGCCGTGTTCGTCACGGGCGTCGAGGAGGACCTCATCCCGCACCGCATCTCGGCGGGCGAGCCGGGCGGCCCGCAGGAGGAGCGGCGCCTGTTCTACGTCGGGATCACGCGGGCCCGCAAACGCCTCTACCTGTCGCTCGCGATGACCCGTGCGCAGTTCGGCGAGGTCACGGTCGCGATGCCGAGCCGGTTCCTGCAGGAGATCCCGGCGGCCCTCATCGACTGGAAGCAGTCTCCCGGCGACGTGAACTCCCGCGGCGGAACCCAGTCGCGCGCCCTCAACGCGCGCCGACCCGGCGGATCGAGCGACCGCTGGGGTGTGAAGCCGCTGCCGGCCGGCGGGGGCCTCAAGCCGAAGTCGACCGCGATGGACCGCTTCCCCGGGCTCGTCACGAACAAGGTGCGCGACAACGGAGACCTCGAGCTCGCCGCGGGCGACCGCATCCGCCACGACGACTTCGGCGAGGGGACCGTCGACGCGATCACGGGGGAGGGCGCCAAGCGCATCGCGCACGTGCGCTTCGACGAGGCCGGAGCCAAGAAGCTCCTCATCAAGGTCGCGCCGATCGCCAAGCTCTAGCCCGCGCTCGGCTCCGCGCCGCCGTCGACGATCGCCATCCCGCGGCCCCGGAGGCGGCGCCGCTCGCCCTCGAGGAAGCCGACGAGGCGCTCGCGTGTGCCGCGTGCGTGCGCTGCGACGAGCGCCGCCGCCGTCTCGGCCTCGCGCGCGAGGATCGCATCGAGGATGGCCGCATGCTCGTCGCGCGCGTGGGCGCGCGCCTGCGGCGTGCGCACCTCGAGCCATCGCGTGCGGCTCAGACGCGTCATCACGTCGGCCAGCGCGTCGGCGAAGAACGCGTTGCCCGACAGGCGCGCGAGGGCGACGTGGAAGTCGCCGCCGTCGCGGACGCCCGCCTCCTCGTCGTCGTGCTCGGGTTCCTCGGCGAGCGCGCGGAGCGCCGCGAGGTCGTCGTCCGACGCCCGGTCGACGACGAGGGCCACGGCCCCGGTCTCCACGGCCTCGCGGAACTCCATGGCCGCGCGCACCTCGCTGAGGTCGATCGGCGCGACCCGCCACCCGCGACCATCCCGCCGCGTGAGCCCCTCGCCCTCGAGGCGGAGGAGGGCGGCGCGGATCGGGGTGCGCGATGCGCCGGTCAGCGGCTCCAGCCCGCGCTCGCTGAGGGACTCGCCGGGGAGCAGATCGAACGACAGGATGGCCGCGCGCAGGGTCGCATAGGGGGCGCGGTCGTCGGTGTGCGGCATGGCATCCTCCAGTGGTATACCAGTACGGTACACCGAGGAGGAGCCATGACCGACATCATCACCCGCGCCCCCGTCAAGGCCTGGCGGATGCTCGTGCTCGGCGTGCTCGCGCAGGCGGCCGGGACCATGCTCGTCAGCACGCCCGCGTACCTCATCCCGCTGCTGCACCTCGAGCGCGGCATGTCGCTGGCCGAGGCCGGCGCGCTCGCCGCCGCGCCCACCCTCGGCATGGTGACGACGCTCGTGCTGTGGGGGCACCTCGCGGATCGCCACGGCGAGCGGTGGGTCATCGCCGGCGGGCTCGCCCTGACGGCGGTCTTCGCGCTCGCGGCGTCGGCCGTCTCCGACGTCCTCGGCTTCGGGGCCCTGCTCCTCCTCGGCGGGGCCGCCTCGGCGAGCGTGAACTCGGCGAGTGGCCGGATCGTCGTCGGCTGGTTCCCGCGCCGTCGTCGGGGCACCGCCATGGGCATCCGCCAGATGTCGCAGCCGCTGGGCGTCGCGGTCGCCGCGCTCGTCGTGCCCGGGCTCGCCGACGCCGGCGGCATCGCGGCGCCGCTTCTCGTGTCGGCGGCCGCGACCGGCCTCCTCGCCGTGCTGTGCGCCCTGGGCGTCGAGAACCCGCCCCGGACCCCGGCCGTGCCAGGAGCGCCCGCGGGCGCGAACCCGTATCGCCGCAGCGGCTTCCTGGCCCGCGTGCACGCGGTGTCGCTGCTTCTCGTCTTCCCGCAGTTCCTCCTGTCGACGTTCGGGATGGTGTGGCTGATCGCGGGACTCGGGTGGGACGCCGCGGCGGCGGGCGCGCTCATCGCCGCGTCGCAGTTCGTCGGCGCGTTCGGGCGGATCGCGGTCGGCGCGCTGAGCGATCGGGTCGGCAGCCGCATGCGCGTCCTGCGCTGGGTTGCGGTGAGCGGCGTCGTCGTCATGGCCGCGCTCGCCCTCGTGGCGGCGCTCGAGGCGGGCGCCGCCGCGGCGGTCGTCTTCGTCATCGCCACGAGCGTCACGGTCGCCGACAACGGCCTCGCGTTCACCTCGGTCGCGGAGGCGGCCGGATCGGCGTGGTCGGGCAAGGCGCTCGGCATCCAGAACACGGGGCAGTTCGTCGCGGCATCCGCCGTCGGCCCCGTGATGGGCGCGCTCATCACGGCCGTCGGCTTCCCGCTCGCCTTCGCGCTCACGGCGCTCGTGCCGCTCGCGGCCTATCCGCTCATCCCGCGGCACGACGAGCACGCCGCCTGAGCGACGAGCGGGCCCTGCGAGGCGGCGGAGCGCGATACTCTTCGGATGAGGGGAGGCGACGGCATGATCGAGTGGATCGGCACCCTCGTGCGTCTGCTCCTGGTGGCGCTCGGCTCCGCCGCTGTTCAGGAGCCGGTCGCCCTCGGCGCGCTCGCTCTCGCGGCGGCCGCGCTGGCCATCCTCGCCATCGCCACGAAGCCGACAGCGGCAGGAGACGCGCGGCCTGCCATCCGCCGGCGCCTGCGCGCCGAGCGACGCGAGCGCGGCGCGCCCGCGCAGTGCGACCCGGGTGCCGCGGGGCATCCGCGCCCGCGCGCGCCGGGCGGCGCGGCTCCGGCCGCGTAGCGGCGTCCGCGCGCCCAGGCGCGCCGTCGACGCGCATGCGGCCATCAGCCGCATCCGCCTCGACGTCAGGACACTCATGGACCCCTTCGCTCTGCCCCCGCTCGCCGCCGTGCTCGACGCCGCGGCGACCCTCCTCGTCGGCATCGCCGACGTTCTCCGGCCGCTCGCCGGTACGGCTTCCGGCGCGCTCGCCGTGGTCGTCGCCACACTCCTCGTGCGTGCTCTTCTGCTCCCGGCCGGCGTCGCGCAGGCGAAGGCCGAGCAGGCGAGAGCGCGTATCGCTCCGCGGCTGAAGGCCATCGCGGACCGGCACCGACGCGACCCGCAGCGCCTCCAGCGCGAGACTGCGCGGGCCTACGCGGAAGAGAGCGTGTCTCCTCTCGCCGGCATCCTCCCCATGCTCGCGCAGGCGCCCGTCATCGGCGTGCTCTCTGCCGTATTCCTCCACCCCGTGGTCGCAGGGCGCCCGAACGGGCTCCTCGAGGAGCAGCTCGCGGGTGTGTCGCTCGGCGCGAACGCGCTCAGCGCAGGCGCCGAGGGCGCCATCGTGTTCGCGGTGCTCGTCGGACTGCTCGCGCTGATCGCAGAGATCACCCGCCGCGCCTTCCGTCCGCCTGCTTCGCTCGAAGGGCCTGCGATTCTCCGTCAGGTCGGACTGCTCGTGCACACGACCGCCCTCATCGCGCCGTTTCTGCCGCTCGCGGCAGGCATCTACCTGCTCACGACCATGTCATGGACGCTCGGGCAGCGCGCGCTGCTGCGCAGGCGGTACCCGCTTCCGTGAGCGAGGGCGGATGCGCCGCGCAACCTGGGCAGGGCGTGCGAAGCGGCCGGAGGGCCCGTCGGCGACCCGTAGGCTGGGCGCATGGGCCTGTTCTCGAGGAAGAAGAAGACCGACCCCGCGACGGAGGAGGCCGCTTCGACCCCGGTCGAAGGCGAGGGGGCCGCTGCGGCGGCCGACGCTCCCGCCGAGCCGGAGGCTCCCGCCGAGCAGACACCCGAGGTCGGCATCTCGTTCTCCGCGTTCCGCGGCGTGGGAGCGCCCTCGGGGCCCGAGATCGCCCCGCCGTCCGACGAGCCCGCGCCCGCCCCGGCCGCGCCGTCTGCGCCCGCTCAGCCCGGGCCGTCCGTCACGCGCCGCCCGGCGCCCGAGCCGACCCCGCCCGCGCGCCCCGAACTGCCCAAGGCGCCCGCCGCTCCGCCCACCCAGCTCGAGACCGTGCCGGGCCTGCGCGACAACGCGCTGCTGCGCGACGCGCTCGCGGCTCTCCCGGAGAAGCCGACCGGCCCGCAGGTCATGGGCGTGCTGCGGCAGATGCTGCAGGGCCACGTCTTCCTGCGGGTGAAGGGCGATGCGCGCCAGCAGATCGCGGAGGGGAAGCCCGTCACCTTCGGCATCGCGCGCGTGGGCGACCAGAACTTCATGGTCGCGTTCAGCTCGGGCAAGGCCCTGCGCGACGCCGTCCAGAGCGATGGCGACACGGAGACGTCGGCTGTTGCGCAGCCCGTCGCGGCGCTGCTCACGCAGCTGCTCAAGGGCGACTTCGGCGGCATCATCATCGACAACAACTCCGCACCGCACCGCGTGGTGCTGCCGCGCGACATCATCGAGCAGGCGATGAACCAGGCCGACCCGGAGTTCCGCCTCAAGGCGCTGCTCACGGCGCCGCGCGAGGCCGACACCCCGCACAAGGTCGCCGCGCTGCTCGCGGAGGCCCCGCCGCTCTGGGTCGCGGTCGGCTCGCTCGCGGAGGACCAGACGAAGATGGGGATCGCCGAGGCGCGCCTGGCCGACGGCACGCGCCTCGTGCAGTTGCACTCGCACCCCCTCGAGGTCGTCGCGCAGGGCCGCGGCGAGAAGGCGCTCCCGATCAAGGTCGTCAAGCTCGCGAAGATGCTCCGCGACCACGAGGAGCTGGGCGGCGTGCTCATCGACCCGGCGGGGCCGCTCATCACGCTCACGCGCGACGAGCTCGCCCCGGTGCTCGCCCTCGAGGAGGAGTAGGGGCGGGCTCAGTACTCCGCGCGCGCCGCGAACGTCTCGAGCAGGCGCTGCAGCGAGTCCAGGCGCGGCGCGGGCAGCCGGTGCTCCGCGACCGCCTCGTTGAGCGCGCAGTCCGGCGCGTCGGGCAGGTGCGTGCACCCGCGCGGGCACTCCTCGGCGACGGCGTCGAGATCGGGGTACGCCCGGAGGATGTTCGCGGGGTCGACATGGCCGAGCCCGAACGAGCGCACGCCCGGGGTGTCGATCACCCATCCCTTGCCCCGTCGGCCCTCGTATCGCAGCGACACCGTGGAGGACGACGTGTGCCGGCCGCGGCCGGTCACCTCGTTCACATGCCCCGTCGCGCGGCCGGCGCCGGGCACGAGGGCGTTCACGAGCGTCGACTTGCCGACGCCGGAGTGCCCGACGAAGACCGTCGAATGGCCCACGAGCGCCGCTCCGATCTCGGCGACTGGCGTCTCGCCGCGCGCGCTGCGGAAGACGCGCAGGTCGGGAAGGCCCTCGAAGTGCGCGAGGAACCCCTCGGGGTCGGCGAGGTCGGTCTTCGTGACGACGAGGAGCGGCCGGATGCCGGCGTCGAGGGCCGCCACGAGGTAGCGGTCGACGAGGCGCGGGCGCGGCTCGGGATCGGCCGCGGCGACGACGACGAGCATCTGGTCGGCGTTCGCGACGACGACCCGCTCGACCTGGTCGGTGTCGTCGGCGCTGCGACGCAGGAGCGACGTGCGCTCCTCGATGCCGACGATGCGCCCGAGCGTGCCCTCACGGCCCGACGTGTCGCCCACGACGCGCGCGCGGTCGCCCGTGACGATCGGCGTGCGGCGCAGCTCGCGCGCGCGGGCGGCCGTCGCCTCGTGCTCGTCGGGGCCGTCCTCGTCGATGAGCAGGGTGTAGCGCCCGCGGTCGACGCCGAGCACCCGCGCGATGCGGGCGTCCTCGTGTGCGGGGCGCCGCTTCGTGCGCGGCCGGTTGGCCTTCGGGTTCGGCCGCACACGGACATCCGACTCGTCGAACTCGTCGTCGAGGTCGTCGGAGTCGCCGAGCCAGCTCACGCCGAGGTGCTCCTCGACCTCGTGCCGACGAGGCCCTCCCACAGCTGGGCGAACTCCGGCAGCGTCTTCGCCGTCGTGCCGATGTCGTCGACGACGACACCCGGGGTGCGCAGCCCGATGAGCGCGCCCGTGGTCGCGATGCGGTGGTCGTGGAACGCGCGCCACGTGCCCGCGCGGAGGGGCCGCGGGAACACGCGGATGCCGTCCGGAAGCTCCTCGGCCTCGCCGCCGACCGCGCGGAGGTTCTGGGCGAGCGCGGCCAGGCGATCGGTCTCGTGCCCGCGGATGTGCGCGATCCCGCGGAAGGTCGACGGTCCGTCCGCATACGCCGCGAGCCCGACGAGCGTCGGCGTGAGCTCGCTCACCGCCGAGAGGTCGAGGTCGACGCCGTGCAGGCCCTTGCCCGCGGAGACCGTGAGCGCACCCGAGCGCCGCGTCACGCGCGCGCCCATGTGCGCGAGGATCTCGGTGAGGTGCGCTCCCGGCTGGGTCGAGTGCACGGGCCATCCGGTCACCGTCACGTGGCCGCCCGCGATCATGGCGGCCGCGAGGAACGGTGCGGCGTTCGACAGATCGGGCTCGATCGCGATGTCCTTGGCGCGCACGGGGCCGGCCGGCACGATCCACTCGCCGTGGCCCGACCGCTCGACGAGCACGCCGCGTCGCGCGAGCGACTCGATCGTCATGTCGATGTGCGGGACGCTGGGCAGGCGGGCGCCGACGTGTCGCAGGCGCAGGCCGACGTCGAAGCGCGGGGCGGCGAGCAGGAGGCCCGAGACGAACTGGCTCGACGCCGAGGCGTCGATGTCGATCTCCCCGCCGCGCAGATGGCCGTGTCCGTGCACGCGGAACGGGAGCGACCAGCGCCCCTCGTCGTCGATGTCGACGCCGAGGTCGCGCAGCGCCTTGATCATCTCGCCCATCGGCCGGTGCAGCGCGCTCTCGTGAGCGGTCACGAGCACGTCGCCGTCGGCGAGGCCCGCGAGCGGGGCGACGAACCGCATCACCGTGCCGGCCTGGCCCGAGTCGACCGTGCCGCCGCCGCGCAGGGGAGCGGCAGGGGTCACGTGCAGGTCGGGCCCGAACGGGCTGTCGCCCTCGACCTCCTCGATCCCGACACCCAGCTGGGTGAGCGCCTCGATCATCCGGCGTGAGTCGTCCGAGTGCAGCGGCCGGTGCAGGGTGCTCGGCCCGTCTGCGATGGCCGCGAGCACGAGCTCGCGGTTCGTGAGCGACTTCGACCCGGGCACGGCCAGGGTCGCGTCCAGCGCACGCTCGGCGACGGGCGCCTCGTACGCGCCCTGCGGTCTGTTCACGGCGCCATGGCCGTCGGGGGAATACCCACGGGCAGTCATCGCGTTCCACCCTACTGAATGCACGAGAGGAGCCGGATGTTCGCCACCCTTGCGAATCCGCGTGAGGACGTCGACGCGGGGCCCTGCGGCGGCGCCGACGCGGCGCGCCTAGACTTGCCGATCATGAGCGACGCACAGCCCTCCCCGGCAGACGCGCGCGCGCAGTTCGAAGAGCAGGCGCTCCCCTTCATGGACCAGCTCTACGGCGCAGCGATGCGGATGACCCGGAACCCGCCGGATGCGGCGGACCTCGTCCAGGAGACGTTCGTCAAGGCGTTCGCGTCGTGGTCGTCGTTCACGCAGGGGACCAACCTCAAGGCGTGGCTGTACCGCATCCTCACGAACACCTACATCAACACGTACCGGAAGAAGCAGCGCGAGCCCTACCAGGGCACGATCGACGACCTCGAGGACTGGCAGCTCGGCGGCGCCGAGTCGACGACCGCGATGAGCAGCCGCTCGGCCGAGGCCGAGGCGATCGACCGCATGCCCGCCTCGGTGGTGAAGGACGCTCTGCAGTCCATCCCCGACGACTTCCGGATGGCGGTGTACCTCGCCGACGTCGAGGGCTTCGCCTACCAGGAGATCGCCGACATCATGAAGACCCCCATCGGCACCGTCATGAGCCGCCTGCACCGTGGCCGGCGGCTCCTGCGCGGGATGCTGACCGAGTATGCGGCCGAGCGCGGGATCTCGGCCGCCGAGACAGGAGCGAAGAAATGACCGACTGCGGCTGCGAGAAAGCACGGCGCGACCTCGAGGCGTACCTCCGAGGCGCGATCGAGCTGTGCCGGACCGAGCACTCCGACATCAAGGAGCACATCGACAGCTGCCCGAGCTGCCAGGGCGAGGTCCTCGTCGAGCGCACGCTCACCGAGGCCATCCAGCGCTCCTGCCGCGAGGAGGTCGCCCCCGAGGAGCTCCGCGACCACGTCCTCGCCCAGCTGCGCGCGGCGCAGGCCGCCCACACAGCGGTCTGAGACCGCCCCTGAGACCGTGGCGTCGAGCACACAGTCTCGGGGTGGACAATAGACGACGTGGAAGAGCTCTTCGTCCTCCTGCTGGTGGTCGTCACCGCCCTGGCATTCGACTTCACCAACGGGTTCCACGACACGGGCAACGCGATGGCCACGTCCATCGCGACCGGGGCTCTGAGACCGAAGGCGGCCGTCGCCCTCTCGGCCGTGCTCAACCTCGTCGGCGCGTTCCTCTCGATCGAGGTCGCGAAGACGGTCGGCGGAGACGTCGTCGACCTGAACCAGGCGCAGGGCGAGGAGCTGATGCTCATCGTCTTCTGCGGCCTCGTCGGCGCGATCATCTGGAATCTCGTGACCTGGCTCTTCGGCCTCCCGTCGTCGTCGAGCCACGCGCTCTTCGGCGGGCTCGTCGGCTCGGCGTTCGTCTGGGGCATCGTGAACGGCGCGAACGGCGTCGTGTGGGCCGGCATCGTCGGCAAGGTGCTCATCCCCGCCGTGCTGTCGCCGCTCATCGCGGCCCTCATCGCGGGCGTCGGCACCGTGCTCGTCTACCGCATCACCGCCCGCGTGCCGGCGGAGAAGTCCGAGCGCGGCTTCCGCTGGGGCCAGCTCGGCTCGGCGTCGCTCGTCTCGCTCGCGCACGGCACCAACGACGCCCAGAAGACGATGGGCGTCATCTTCCTCGCGCTCATCGCATACGGGGCGGTGAACCCCGAGGACGACGTTCCGTTCTGGGTGAAGCTGACGTGCGCCCTCGCGATCGCGCTCGGAACCTACCTGGGCGGATGGCGCATCATCCGCACGCTCGGAAAGGGCCTCGTCGAGCTGTCGGCGCCGCAGGGGATGGCCGCGGAGACGTCGAGCGCGGCGATCATCCTCACCTCGAGCCACCTCGGCCTCCCGCTGTCGACGACGCACGTCGCGACCGGATCCATCCTCGGCACCGGTCTGGGGCGGAAGGGCGCCGAGGTCCGCTGGAAGCTCGCGGGGCGGATGGGCATCGCGTGGATCATCACGCTGCCGGCCGCGGCCGCTGTCGGCGGCGTGTGCTGGTGGATCGGCTCCGCGTTCCCCGGCGTCATCGGCGTCCTCATCGTCTTCGCCCTGCTCATCGGGCTGTCCGGCTACATGTACTGGCGCTCCACGCACAATGAGGTGTCGCACCACAACGTCAACGACGACTGGAAGGACGACGGCGTCACGGTCGACACGTCGAACGTGACGAGCGTCGTGAAGGTGGTGCGCTGATGGCCATCGACGTCTCCGCGATTCTCGGCTCCGTCGGCCAGGTGCTCGTCGCCGGGCTCCTGCTCGGCGCCGGCCTCCCCGCGCTGTTCGCGCTCGGGGTCCGCCTCCTCGCCACGGCCCCCGAACCCGGAGCCGGCGGCTTCTCGGGCGCCCGCGTCGGCGCGTGGGCGTGCTTCGGGCTCTGCATCGCCGCCGCCCTGTTCGGGATCGTCGTCATCGTCTTCGGGAAGCAGATGTTCGGGGCCTGAGGCCCTCGGCAGCCATCCCGCTGGGCCCGCGCGGCGTCACGCTTGTCGGAGTCGCGGGGCGGGTGTGCGCGTGTCGTGCTCAGGGGACGACACCCGTCCCGCCGGTCCGATTCCCGGGACGGCTCCGGCGTCACTCCTGTCGGAGCCGCGGGGCTGGTGTGCGCGTGTCGTGCGCAGACGACGACATCCGCCCCACCGATCCGATTCGGGAGACGCCCGGGGGAGCAGGTGCGCCCGCGCGGGGCCTGACCCTCTTCGGGCGACGCACCTCGGGCCATCCTGCGCCGCTCCGCGCCTGCCGCCGCGGGCGGCGGCTCGGACCCGGCGTCCGCGCCCGCCCGTAGGCTGGTGCGGTGAGCCCCATCGACGCACGCACTGTTCCCGCCGACCCGACCTCTCACGCGCGCCTCGCCGCCGCCGGCCTCGACTACCGGCTCGTCGACGGGACGGACCGCGACGCGCTGGGCCGCACGCTCCAAGCCGTGTCGCGCGGATTCCTCGGCCCGGAGGTGAACGACGAGTCGCTCACCGAGCAGCACACCCAGCTCGCCGACCGCCGGTACACGGCGGTGTTCGACGCGTCGATCGCCGAGCCGGAGATCCCGGTCGCGACGGTCGATTCGTGGGTCACGCCGCTGACGATCCCCGGCGGCGAGCTCGACATGTGGGCGATCAGCGGTGTGACCGTGTCGCCGACCCACCGGCGGCGCGGCATCGCGCGGGCCATGCTCGAGGGCGAGGTGCGCGCCGCGGCCGAGGCCGGCCTCGCGATGGCGGGGCTGACCGTGACCGAGACCACCATCTACGGCCGGTACGGCTTCGGATCGGCGATCCCCATGAGCCGATGGACGATCGATGTGCGGCGGGCGGGATGGTCCGGCGGCGATCCCGACGGCCGCGTCGAGTTCGTGAGCCGCGAGCAGCTCGCGCGCGACCTCGGGGAGGTGCACGATCGTCAGCGCACGCTGCGCGCGGGCGAGATCGCCGGATGGCCGCGCCGCTGGCGGCAGCACGCCGGCCTGTCCTCCTCGGTGAAGGACGGCGACAGCGTCCGCGGCGTGCGGTACGTCGACGCCGACGGCGCCGTGCGGGGCGCGATGGCCTACCGGATCGCCGAGGGCGAGAGCGACTTCGCGCTCGCGCGCCTGGACATCCGCCATCTCGCGGCCGAGACCGACGACGCGACGGCCGCCCTCCTGCGCTTCGCCCTCCAGCACGATCTCGTGGCCGAGGTCCGCACCGACCTGCGACCCGTCGACGACCCGCTCCGCTGGCTCGTGAGCGACGAGCGCGGCGCCGTGCAGACCATCCGCGACCACGGCTGGCTGCGCATCCTCGACGTTCCGCGCGCGCTCGAGGCGCGCACGTACTCCGCACCGGCGACGGCGACGCTCGAGGTGACCGACCCGCTCGACCTCACGACGGGCACGTGGCGCCTCGAGATCGGCGCGGATGGCCGTGCGCACGTCGCGCCGACGGACGCGGCGCCCGACCTCCGGCTCGGGATCGCGCAGCTGTCCTCGATCTTCCTCGGGGGCGTGCCCGCCCTCGGTCTCCTCGCGGCACGTCGCATGGCGGGCGACCGCGCGGTCGCGGCGGCGCTCGACGTCGCGTTCCGGCCCGCCCAGCCGCCGTCGCTCAGCATCTGGTACTGAGCCCGCGGCATCCGCACCGCACGACGAAGCGGCCGGCCATCCCGAGGGATGACCGGCCGCTTCGTCGTGCGGATCAGGCCAGCGCGCGGCCCATCAGCTCGGCCTGCTCGACCGCGTGGATCTTCGAGGACCCGGTCGACGGCGCGGCGGCTGCCGGGCGCGAGACGACCGAGATCGTGCGGCCGAGACGGCCGGCGACCTCGAGCGAGATGAACGGCCACGCGCCCTGGTTCTCGGGCTCGTCCTGGACCCAGACGATCTCCGCGTTCGGGTACTCCGCGAGCACGGCCTGCAGCGCCTCGACGGGCGCCGGGTAGAACTGCTCGAGGCGCACGAGCGCGATCGACGGGTTGGGGTTCTTCTCGAGCTCGCCGCGGAGATCCCAGTGGATCTTGCCCGAGTGCAGGAGCACCTTCGTGACGCCCGCCTTGTCGATCGGGCGGTCGTCGGCGAGAACCGGCTGGAAGCGGCCCTGCGTGAAGTCCTGGATCTCGCTCGTCGCCCCGCGCAGACGCAGCATGGCCTTCGGCGTGAAGACGATGAGCGGCTTGCGCGGCCGCGCGTACGCCTGGCGGCGGAGGAGGTGGAAGTACGACGCGGGCGTCGACGGACGCGCGACCGTCATGTTGTCCTGCGCGCACAGCTGCAGGAAGCGCTCGATGCGCGCCGACGAGTGGTCGGGGCCCTGGCCCTCGTACCCGTGGGGGAGGAGGAGCACGACACCCGACTCCTGGCCCCACTTCTGCTCGGCCGACGAGACGTACTCGTCGATCACCGACTGCGCGCCGTTGACGAAGTCGCCGAACTGCGCCTCCCAGAGAACGAGCGCCTCCTCGGCCTCGACCGAGTAGCCGTACTCGTACGCGAGCGCCGCGTACTCGCTCAGGAGCGAGTCGTACACCCAGAAGCGGCCCTGGCTCTCCGAGAGGTTGACGAGCGGCAGCCACTCCTGGCCGTTCACGCGGTCGTGGAACGCCGCGTGGCGCTGCACGAACGTGCCGCGACGCGAGTCCTGGCCCGCGAGGCGGACGTTCGTGCCCTCGAGCAGGAGCGATCCGAACGCGAGGAGCTCGCCGAACGCCCAGTCGATCTTGCCCTCGCGGCTCATCTGCACGCGCTTGTCGAGCAGCTGCTGCAGCTTCTGATGCACCGTGAAGCCCTCGGGCTTGTTCGCGTGCGCATCGCCGATCTGGTGGATCACCTCGACCGGGACGCCGGTGACGTCGGGCTCCCCGACGACCGGGTCCTGCTCGACCTCGGGCGTGACGACGGGGTTCGCCCCCGTCTCGACCGCGTGCGTCTCGGCGAACGCGACCTCGAGGCGGTTCTGGAAGTCGGCCTTCGCCTGCTCGTACTCCTCCTCGGTGATGTCGCCGCGGCCGACGAGGGCTTCGGTGTACAGGCGGCGCACGGAGCGCTTCGCCTCGATGAGGTCGGTCATGAGCGGCTGCGTCATCGACGGGTCGTCGCCCTCGTTGTGCCCGCGGCGGCGGTAGCAGACGAGGTCGATGACGATGTCGCGGTGGAAGCGCTCGCGGTACTCGAAGGCGAGCTCCGCGGCGCGCACGACCGCTTCCGGGTCGTCGCCGTTCACGTGGAGGATCGGCGCCTGGATGGTCTTGGCCGCGTCGCTCGCGTAGTACGAGGTCCGCGAGTCCTGCGGCAGCGTGGTGAAGCCGACCTGGTTGTTCACGATGATGTGCACCGTGCCGCCGGTCCGGTAGCCGCGCAGCTGCGACATCTGAAGGGTCTCGACGACGACGCCCTGGCCCGCGAAGGCCGCGTCGCCGTGGATGAGGACGGGCAGCCACGAGAACGACGCGATCGGGCCGCGGTCCTGCTTGGCGCGCGCGATGCCCTCGAGCACGCCGTCGACGGTCTCGAGGTGCGACGGGTTCGCGGCGAGGAGCACCTCGAGCGAGGAGCCGCCGTCCGACGTGAAGGTGCCCTGGGTGCCGAGGTGGTACTTGACGTCGCCCGAGCCGCGCTTGTTGCCGGGCAGGGCGCCCTCGAACTCCTGGAAGACCTCGCCGTACGCCTTGCCGGCGATGTTCGTCAGCACGTTGAGGCGGCCGCGGTGCGGCATGCCGATCGCGGCGCCCTCGAGCCCGCCGTCGGCCGCGCCCTGCAGGATGCGGTCGAGGAGCGGGATGAGCGACTCGCCGCCCTCGAGCGAGAAGCGCTTCTGGCCGACGTACTTCGTCTGGAGGAAGGTCTCGAACGCCTCGGCCTCGTTGAGCTTGCGGAGGATGCGCAGCTGCTCGTCGTGGTCCGGCTTGACGTACTTGACCTCGAGCTTCTGCTGGAACCACTCGCGCTGCTCGTGGTCGGCGATGTGCATGTACTCGATGCCGACGGTGCGGCAGTACGTGTCGCGCAGCACGCCGAGCACGTCGCGCAGCTTCATCTGGCGCTTGCCGCCGAAGCCGTTCGTGACGAACTCGCGGTCGAGATCCCAGAACGACAGCCCGTGCGACTCGATGTCGAGGTCGTGGTGCTCGCGCTGGACGTACTCGAGCGGGTCGACGTCGGCCATGAGGTGGCCGCGCACCCGGTAGGAGTTGATGATCTCCTGCACGCGCGCGGTCTTGTCGATGCGCTCGGAGAGGTCGACGGCGACGTCGGGGTTCCAGTGGATCGGCGCGTAGGGGATGCGCAGGGCCGCGAAGATCTCCTCGTAGAAGTCGCGCTCGCCGAGCAGCAGCTCGTGCACCTTCTTGAGGAACTCGCCCGACCCGGCGCCCTGGATGACCCGGTGGTCGTAGGTGCTCGTGAGGGTGATCGTCTTGCCGATCGCGAGCTCGTTGAGCGTCTTCGGGCTCGCGCCCTGGAACTCGGCCGGGTACTCGAGGGCGCCCGCGCCGATGATGCAGCCCTGGCCCTTCATGAGGCGGGGCACCGAGTGGACGGTGCCGATGCCGCCGGGGTTCGTGAGCGAGATCGTCGTGCCCGCGAAGTCGGCCGCGGTGAGCTTGGTCGCGCGAGCGCGCTTGACGAGGTCCTCGTAGGCGGCGAGGTACTCGTTGAAGGTCAGCGTGTCGGCCTTCTTGATGCTCGGCACCATGAGGGCGCGGGAGCCGTCGGGCTTGGGCAGGTCGATCGCGATGCCCAGGTTGATGTGCGCGGGGGCGACGACCGACGGCTTGCCGTCGATCTCGGCGTAGAAGACGTTCTGGCTCGGGAACTCCTTGAGCGCGCGGATGAGCGCCCACCCGATGAGGTGCGTGAAGCTCACCTTGCCGCCGCGTGCACGCGCCATGTGGTTGTTGATGACGATCCGGTTGTCGATCATCAGCTTCGCGGGGATGGTCCGCACGCTCGTCGCGGTCGGGACGGTCAGCGACTCGTCCATGTTCTTCGCGAGCGTCTTGGTCATTCCCTTGAGGACGGTGACCCTGTCCTCCTCGGCCTCGCGCTGGTCGTCGCCGTTCGCGGGCTTCGAGACGGGCTGGTCGGCCGGGATGGGCGCGGGCGCCGCGGGGCGCGCCGTCGTGCGCGCGACCGGCTGCTGCCCGACGACGGGGATCGGCGCCGTCGGCGGATGCGCGGGGCCGCCCGAGGGCGTCGCGGTCGGAGCGGCCGGAGCCGCGGGCGCGCCGGCGCCTGCGCCGTACGCCTCGAGGATCGGCCACCATTCCCTGTCGACCGCGTTGCGGTCGACCTTGAACTGCTCATAGAGCTCTTCGACGAGCCACTCGTTGGCACCGAACTCGTCTTCGCTCGAGGTACCGACGCCCGTCACACGGCTTGACACGGCAGGATCGCCCACTTTCGTCCCTGAATCGATGGCACGCATGCTCCGATGCGGAAAACCCCCGAACCGGACCTCCCGAGGCGGTCTCTTCGCACCGGGACGATGCGCGTGCGTTCAGGCATCCAGCCTAGCCCACTCGCCGCGCGGAACGCCCTGAGGCGACGCGCTCTGATGGCACGCACAGTCGCGCGCCGCCGCGTTCCGAGAGGGCGGCGCTACCGTGGGCGACATGGAATTCATCGGCGAGCCCCCGACGGTCGATCTCACCTACTCGGACGTCTTCCTCGCGCCGCGCAGATCGGCGATCACGAGCCGCCTCCAGGTCGACCTCGCGCCGGGTGACGGCACGACCGCGACCATCCCGCTCGTGTCGAGCAACATGAACTCCGTGACGGGCCCGCGGCTCGCGGCGGCCCTCGCGCGCCGCGGCGGGCTCGGCGTGCTCCCGCAGGACATGCCCCTTCAGGCCCTCGATGCGGCCATCCGCTGGGTGAAGCGGCAGCCGGTGCACTGGGACACGCCGCTCATCCTCGCGGCGGAGACGACGGTCGAGGAGGCGCGTCGCGTGCTGCCGCCGCTCGAGGGGCACGGCATCGTCGTCGGTCGCGGCGAGGGAGCGGATGGCGAACTCCCGCACGTGTCCGACATCCGCGGCATGCTGCCGGCGTCTCGGCTCGCGACCGCGCTTCCCGACGCCGCGCTCGGCGACCTCGTGCGCGGCCCCGTGCCGTCGATCGACGCCGACGACGTCACCGACGCACGGCATGCGTTCGACCTGCTCGTGGACGCCGATGTCGAGATGATGACGGTCGTGCGCAAGGGCCGGCTCGTGGGCACCGCGACGCGCCGCAGCGCCCTCCGGTCGACGCTCTACCGCCCCGCGGTCGACGCCGGCGGCCGCCTCGTCGTCGCCGCGGCGATCGGCATCAACGGCGACGTCGAGGCGAAGGCCCGGGCGCTCGCGGCGGCGGGCGTCGACGTGCTCGTGGTCGACACCGCGCACGGGCATCAGGAGGGGATGCTGCGCGCGCTCGGCGTCGTCGCGGGCCTGGGCCTCGGCATCCCGGTCGTGGCCGGCAACATCGTCACGGCCGACGGCGTCCGCGACCTCGTGGCTGCCGGCGCGTCGATCCTCAAGGTCGGCGTGGGCCCCGGCGCGATGTGCACGACCCGCATGATGACCGCCGTCGGGCGGCCCCAGTTCTCGGCCGTGCTCGAGACGGCCGAGGCCGCACGCGACCTCGGCGCGCACGTGTGGGCGGATGGCGGCGTCCGCTACCCGCGCGACGTCGCGCTCGCGCTCGCGGCGGGCGCTGCGAGCGTCATGATCGGCTCGTGGTTCGCCGGCACCATCGAGGCGCCGGGCTCGCTGCAGACGGACGCCGACGGCCGCATCTTCAAGGAGTCATGGGGGATGGCCTCGACGAAGGCCGTGCAGGAGCGCTTCGGCCGACTCGACGCTTACGAGCGTGCACGCAAGGAGCTGTTCGCCGAGGGGATCTCGTCGTCGCGCATCTACCTCGACCCGCTCCGCCCGAGCGTCGAGGACCTCGTCGACATGATCACCTCGGGCGTGCGCTCGTCGTTCACGTATGCGGGCGCCGCGACCGTGGCGGAGTTCCACGACCGCGCCCGCGTCGGCCTGCAGTCCGCGGCGGGCTACGAGGAGGGGAAGGCGCTCCCCGTCAGCTGGTGACGGGGAGCGCCGGGGCGTCGCGTCAGCGCCGGCGGGAGCGCTCGGTCGCGTCGTGGACCTCGCCCACGAGCTCCTCGATGATGTCCTCGAGGAAGAGCACGGCTGTCGTCGTGCCCTCGGCGTCGCGCACCCGGGCCAGGTGGCGCCCGGCGCGGCGCATGATCGCCAGCGCGTCCTCGAGGTCGGTCGTCTCCTGCACCGGCACCATCGCGTGGATCCGCTTGGGCGGGATGGGCCGCGCGGCCTTCTCATCCGGGTCGTCGCCGTTCGCGGCGCGGAGGATGTCCTTGAGGTGGACGTATCCGACCGGATCGCCCGCGTCGTCGACGATCACGTACCGCGAGTAGCCGTGCTTCGCGACCGCGCGCTCGACCTCGTCGGGCGTGACCTGCTCGGGAAGCGTCACGATCCGCGCGAGCGGCACCGCGACATCCTTCGCCTTCTTGTCGGTGAACTCCACCGCGGCCGCGACCGTGCCGGCGCTGTCGTCGAGGACGCCCTCACGGCGCGACTGCGCGACGATCGTGGCGACCTCGTCGAGGGTGAAGGTCGATGCGGCCTCGTTCTTCGGCTCGACGCCGAAGAGGCGCAGCACCGCGTTCGCGAGCCAGTTCAGGGCCCAGATCACGGGGTGGAAGACCTTCGACACCCACACGAGCGGGGGCGCGAGCAGGAGCACGGCGCGGTCGGGAACCGAGAACGCGATGTTCTTGGCGACCATCTCGCCGAACACGACGTGCAGGTAGGAGACGAACACGAGCGCGATCACGAACGCGATCGTGTCGACGGCCGCCTCGGCCATCCCGGTGAGTCCGAGCGGCACCGCGAGGAGGTGGTGCAGCGCCGGCTCCGAGACGTTCAGGATGAGCAGCGAGCAGATCGTGATGCCCAGCTGCGAGGTCGCGAGCATGAGCGTCGCGTGCTCCATCGCGAACAGCGCGGTGCGCGCCGCGCGCGAGCCCTTCTCGGCGAGCGGCTCGATCTGCGAGCGCCGCGCCGAGATGACGGCGAACTCGGCGCCGACGAAGAAGGCGTTCGCGAGCAGCAGCACCACGAGCCATGCCAGTCCGGCCCAGTCGCTCATCGCCGGCCCTCCTCGTCCTCAGCGCCCTCGGGGAGCGGGTCGGGGGTGAAGCGCACGCGGTCGACGCGGCGCCCGTCCATCCGCTCCACCGTGAGCGTGCCGTCGTCGACGCGGACGGCGTCTCCGACGACGGGCACGCGCTCGAGCACGCTCATGATGAATCCGCCGACCGTGTCGTACGCGTCGTCCTCCGGCACCTCGACGGCTGCGCGGTCGCGCAGCTCGTCGGGGCGGAGCTGACCGGGGAAGGTCACCGAGTCGCGGTGGCGCACGACCCCCGCGGGGCGGCGGTCGTGCTCGTCGGACACCTCGCCGACGATCTCCTCGACGAGGTCCTCGAGGGTCACGACGCCCGCCGTGCCGCCGTACTCGTCGACGACGACGGCCATCTGGTAGCCGCCGACCCGGAGCTCGGCGATGAGGGCGTCGAGGTGCACGGTCTCGGGAACGCGCAGCGGCTCGTTCGCGAGGGCGGCCGCCGGCACGTCGCCTCGCCGCTCGCGCGGAACGCTGACCGCGGCCTTGAGGTGCACGATGCCGACGATGTCGTCCATCGACTCGTCGTACACGGGGAACCGGCTGTGCCCGGTCTGCCGCGCGAGCTGGATCACCTCGTCGGCGGAGTCGCCGGCCGCGACCGCGTGGACGCGCGGCCGCGGCGTCATGACGTCGCCTGCGCTGAGTCGCGCGAACGTGAGGCTCCGGTCGAGCAGGGTCGCGGTGTCCTCCTCGAGGACGCCCGCGAGAGCGGAGCGCCGCACGAGGCTCGAGAGCTCCTCGGCCGAGCGGGCGCCCGAGAGCTCCTCCTTGGGCTCGATGCCCATCGCCCGCAGCACGGCGTTGGCGCTGCCGTTCAGCAGGGCGATCACGGGCCGGAACACGGCGGTGAACGCGATCTGGAACGGCGCGACCACCTTGGCCGTGGCCAGCGGCAGCGCGAGCGCGAAGTTCTTCGGCACGAGCTCGCCCAGGATCATCGAGAGGATGGTCGCGACGGCCATCGCCACGACGGTCGCGATGGGCGCGACGGCCGGCTCGGCGACGCCCCAGCCGAGGAGGACCGGCCGCAGGAGGTTCGAGAACGCGGGCTCGAGCGTGTAGCCCGTGAGCAGGGTCGTCAGCGTGATGCCGAGCTGGGCGCTCGACAGGTGCGTCGAGGTGTGCCGCAGCGCGCGGATCGTGAGCGACAGGCGGCTCTCGCCGCGCGACTGGCGCGCCTCGAGCTCGGCGCGGTCGAGGTTCACGAGCGCGAACTCGCTCGCGACGAACAGACCGGTTCCGATCGTCAGGATGAGCCCCACGCCCAGGAAGACGTAATCCATCATTCGTCACCTCCGAGGGGCTCGGAGGGCGGGCAGTGGGGCGATCGTCTGTAACTCGGAGGGTCGTCCATCGTGCCGCTCATGATACGGCACGCCTCTGGACGCGCGTCTCGCTCAGCGTCGTGCCGCCACGCGCTCGCGGTGCGCGCGCAGGTACTGCGGCGGCCACAGCGCGTCGGCCGGCTCGCCGAGCTCGGCCGCCGCACGGAGCGCGAAGTGCGGATCCCGCAGGAACTCGCGGCCCGCGAAGACGGCGTCGGCTGCGCCTTCGGCGAGCACCTCCTCGGCCTGCTCTCCCGACGTGATGATCCCCACGGCCGCCGTGGGGAAGCCCGTGAGCTCGCGGATGCGGGCGGCGTGCGGAACCTGGTAGCCCGGTCCCGGCTCGATGCGCTGGTGGCGCACGAGACCCCCGGTGGAGATGTCGAAGAGGTCGGCGCCGGCCTCGTGCGCCCAGGTCGCCGCGGTCGCGACGTCCTCGACCTCGAGCCCGCCCGGGGCCCAGTCCGTCGCGGAGAAGCGCACGAGGACGGGCACGCCGTCGCCCACCTCGGCGCGCACGGCGCGGACGACCTCGAGCAGGAGCCGTGCCCGGCCCTCCGGCGAGCCGCCCCATCCGTCCGTGCGCTGATTCGACAGCGGCGAGAGGAACTCGTGCAGGAGGTAGCCGTGCGCCGCGTGCACCTCGACGACGTCGAAGCCGGCATCGAGGGCGCGCCGGGCGGCGGCGCGGAAGTCCGAGATCACCTGTGCGATGCCCGCCTCGTCGAGCTCCTGCGGGACCGCGTAGCCGTCGAACGCGACCGGAGACGGGGCGACCGTGGGCCATCCGCCCTCCTCGATCGGAACGCTGCCCTCCGCGTCGGCGAACGGCCACCAGGTCGAGCCCATGCGACCCGCGTGCGCGAGCTGCACGGCCGCGAGCGCGCCGCGCGCGTGGATCGCGGCGACGACCTCGGCCCACGCGTCGCGCTGGGCGTCGTTCCAGATGCCCGCGTCGCGCGGCGAGATCCGGCCCTCGGGCGAGACGGCCGCGGCCTCGCTCATGACCAGGCCCGCGCCGCCCGATGCGAACTGCGCGAGGTGCACGTGGTGCCAGTCGTTCACGACGCCGTCCTCGGCGCTGTACATGCACATCGGCGACACCCACAGGCGGTTGCGGAACGTCGTCTCGCGGACGGTCAGGGGGCTGAACAGCTGGCTCACAGTGCTCCGATCCGGCGGCGCTCGTCGGCGCCGCGCACAGCGCGAGTAGGGTGGCGGCATGCCGGGAGGACACGCATGGCACTCGGATGAGTGGACCGCCCAGGACGCGGTCCGCGTCCTGCGAGTGCCAACCGCAGACGACCACAAGTATTCCCGAGGCGTCGTCGCCCTGCGCACGGGGTCGCTCGCGTACCCGGGCGCGGCGGTGCTCTCGACGGAGGGCGCGTGGCGCGCGGGCGTCGGGATGGTCCGGTGGGACGGACCCGAGGACGTCGCGGGCCTCGTGCTGCAGCGCCGACCCGAGACCGTGCTCGGCGCGGGGCGCGCCGACGCCTGGGTCATCGGCTCCGGTGTGGACGCGCGCGGACGCGGCGAGGATGAGACGCGGCTGCTGCGCGGCATCCTGCGCGACCGGCCGCTGCCCGTCGTCGTCGACGCGGGGGCGCTCGACCTCGCGGCGGAGGCCACGGGCCCGCTCATCGTGACGCCGCACGAGGGGGAGCTGCGCGAGGTGCGCATTCCGCTCGGCTTCGGCATCGACGACGTCGAGGAGGATCCGCTCGCCCCGCGCCTGAGCGGCCCGTTCCGAGAGCGCGTGCTCGTCGTCCGCGAGACCGCGGTCGCGCTCGGCGGCGTCGTGCTCCTCAAGGGCGCCGCGACGATCGTGGCGACGCCGGGAGGCTGGTGGACGGTCGTCCGCTCCGGCACGCCCTGGCTCGCGTCGGCGGGCACGGGCGACGTCCTGGCCGGAGCGGCGGGCGCTCTGCTCGCGGGAGCAGCGGCGGCCGCCCGCGTCGCGGGGCGCGAGCTCGACGTCGAGGAGCTCGGCCCGATCGCCGCGACCGCTGCCTGGCTCCATGGGACCGCCGGACGCATCGCCTCCGGCCGCGGCCATCCGATCGCCGCGATCGACGTGGCCGAGGCGCTTCCGGCCGCCTTCGCCGCCGCGCTCGCCGCCTGAGTCGGCGCGGGCGTGTTCGGGGGCTGGTGCTGGGGCTGGTGCGGGGGTTGCGGCGGGGTGGCGGCCGGGCGGCGGCCGGGGCGGGGCGGGCGCCGGGGTGGCGGCCGGGCGGCGACCGGGCGGAGCCGGCATGTCTCACCAGGGTGGGGATAGGGATGCCGAAAGGGTGTCTTTTCGAGACATGCGGTCGGGGTGCGCCCAGGGCCCGACGTGGCATGTCTCACCGGTGCAGGGATTGGCACGCCGAAAGGGTGTCTTTTCGAGACATGCGGTCGGGCCCGGGCCGGCATGTCTCACCCGGGTAGGGATTGGCGCGCCGAAAGGGTGCCTTTTCGAGACATGCGGCCGGGCCCGGGTCGGCATGTCTCACCCGGGTAGGGATTGGCACGCCGAAACGGTGCCTTTTCGAGACATGCGGCCGGGCCCGGGTCGGCATGTCTCACCCGGGTGGGGATTGGCACGCCGAAACCGTGCCTTTTCGAGACATGCGACCGGGCCCGGGCAGGCATGTCTCACCCGGGTAGGGATTGGCGCGCCGAAACCGTGCCTTTTCGAGACATGCACGGGGGCGGATGGCCGGAGGGGCGGTCCGTAGGATGGGGGCGTGCCGAGGCGGATGCTGCTGTGGATCGCTTTCACGCTCGTGCACGTCTGGGTCGCGGCGGCCGGGTGGTGGATGCCCAACCAGCCGATGGGCGACGTCCACCTCGTGTACGAGCCGTGGTCGGCACGCGCCCTCGCGGGCGACGGCATCGTCGGCGTCACCGAGGCGTGGGTCTACCCGCAGCTGGCCCTCGCGCCGATGCTGCTCGCACACGCGCTCGCCGGGATCGGCGGATACGACCTCGCGTGGGCGATCCTCGTCACGCTGTGCGACGCGGTCGCCTTCTGGCTCCTCGTCGGAGACGGACGATCACGCGGTCGCCGCACGGCCGCGTGGTTCTGGCTCGGCTTCGCGCTCCTCCTCGGGCCGGTCGGGATGTTCCGGCTCGACGCGATCACGGTGCCGATCGCGATCGTCGGGCTGCTCCTCCTCGCGACGCGGCCGACCGTCGCCTCCGCCCTCCTCACGGCCGCCGCCTGGATCAAGGTGTGGCCGGTTGCGCTCGTGGCCACGGCCGTGGTCGCGATGCGCCGCCGAGGGGCCGTGCTCGTCGGCGCCGCCGTCGCCTCCGCCCTCGTCGTCGCGGTCGTCGTGGTGAGCGGGGGAGCGGCCCACCTGCTCGGATTCGTCACGATGCAGACGGGGCGCGGCCTGCAGCTCGAGGCGCCCGTGAGCACGTTCTACCTCTGGGGCGCCGCGCTGCACATCCCGGACTGGTGGATCTTCTACGACCGCGACATCCTCACGTTCCAGGTGACGGGACCGCAGGTCGATGCCGTCATCGCCGCGATGACCCCGCTGCTCGGTGCCGCGGTCGCCGCGATCGCGGTGCTCGGCGTCGTCCAGGCGCGCCGGGGCGCCGCGTACCGCTCGCTCGTGCCGCCGCTCGCGCTGGCGCTCGTTCTCGCGTTCATGGTGTTCAACAAGGTCGGCTCCCCTCAGTTCCACGACTGGCTCATCGCGCCGATCGCGCTGTGGCTCGTCGTCGATCGGCGACGTGCTCGGGGGCCGGCTCTCCTCGCGCTGGCCTGCGCGCTCCTCACCCAGCTCGTGTACCCCCTCCTCTACATGGGGGTCATGCTCGCCGAGCCGTTCGCCGTGTCGGTCCTGACGGCGCGCAACGCACTGCTCGTCGTCCTCCTCGTCTGGGCGGTCGCGCGCGTGGCGCGCGTGCCCGTCCGCGTCCGCTCGCGCGCCGTCGCGCTCGCGGAGTCCTGACCATCCTTCGAAAGGGGAATCCCATGCTCGTCGCCTTCTCCGTCGCTCCCTCGGGAGACGGCAGCGCCGACGGCTCCGTGCACGACGCGGTCGCCGCGGCCGTCAAGGTCGTCCGCGAATCGGGCCTCGCGCACCGCACGACGTCGATGTTCACCGAGATCGAGGGCGAGACCTGGGACGAGGTGATGGATGTCGTGCGCCGCGCGACCGAGGCCGTCATGCCGTTCGGCTCCCGCGTCTCCCTCGTGTTGAAGGCCGACATCCGCCCGGGCTACCACGGCGAGATCGACGGCAAGATCGAGCGCCTCAAACGTGCGATCGGCGACCTGGACTGAGGCTTCCGTGAGAACGGCGCCGCGCACGGCCCGTAGACTCTCCTGGTGACCACCTCGACCACCACGTCGAGGGGTGCGGCGATGTGGGCGCTCCTCTCGCTCGCCATCGGCGCCTTCGGCATCGGCATGACCGAGTTCGTCTCGATGGGCCTCCTCCCGCGCATCGCGGGCGACCTCCTGCCGGCCGTCCACGCCGCGAGCCCCGAGGACGCCGTCGCGCAGGCGGGCGTGCTGATCAGCCTCTACGCGCTCGGCGTCGTCATCGGAGCGCCGACGATCGCGGCGTTCGTGTCGCGGTTCCCGCGGCACCGCGTGCTCATCGCCCTCGCCCTCGCGCTCCTCGTCTTCAACGCGCTCACCGTCATCATGCCGACGTTCGAGCTCGTCGGCCTCTCGCGCTTCCTGTCGGGTCTGCCGCACGGCGCCTACTTCGGCATGGCCGCCGTCGTCGCGGCCGACCTGTTCGGCCCCGAGAAGCGCGGCCGCGCGATCTCGATCGTCATGAGCGGCCTCATGATCGCCAACGTGGTCGGCGTGCCCGGCGGCACGCTCCTCGGTCAGCAGCTCGGATGGCGCGCCGCCTACGTCGTCGTCGGGGCGGTCTTCCTGCTCGCCCTGCTCATGATCGCCTTCTTCGTGCCTGCGCAGCCCGGCGACGCGGGTCGCACGGTCCGCCACGAGCTCGGCATCTTCCGCATCCCCCAGGTCTGGCTCACGGTCGCGATCGGGTCGATCGGCTTCGGCGCGTTCTTCGCGGTGTACAGCTACGTCGCGACCCTCGTGACCGAGGTCGCCGGGGCGGAGGAGTGGGTCGTGTCGATCGCGCTCGTCGCCATCGGGCTCGGCATGACGATCGGCAACCTGCTCGGCGGCCTGCTCGCCGACATCAGCGTGCGCCGCACCCTCGTCTACGGTCTGCTCGCGCTCGCCGGCGCGTCGGCCCTCGTCGGCGTCGTCGCCCACCTCACCGTCGCGCTCGTCATCGGCCTGTTCGTCTTCGCGACCGTCTCGGCGACCGCCACGCCGACCGTGCAGCTGCGCCTGCTCGATGTCGCGCGCGATCACCAGGCGATCGGCGCCGCCCTCAACCACTCGGCGCTCAATGTCGGCAACAGCCTCGGAGCGGCGCTCGGCGGCGCCGTGATCGCCGCCGGATGGGGATACGTCGCCCCGGTGTGGGTCGGCGTCGTCCTGTCACTCGTTGGGATGGCGATCGCGCTCGTCGCCTTCGCGGCCGAACGGCGCTCCGACGCGCGGATGCTCGCATCCTTCTCCTCGGAGGACACCGGCACCTCGCCCATCCCCACGGTCTGAGCCCGGGCCATCCGCTCGCGGCGCAGGACGCCGCGTAGGGTCGAAGGCGTGACCGACCGATGCACCTGGGTGCGCGACGCCATCCGCCTGCTCGAGGCCGGCGCGAACCGCAGCGCCGACACGCACCTGCACGTCTTCCCGCTTCCGCCGGAGTGGGGCATCGACCTGTACCTCAAGGACGAGTCCGTGCACCCGACCGGCTCGCTCAAGCACCGCCTCGCGCGGTCGCTCATCCTCTACGGGCTCGTGAACGGGCGCATCGACGAGGGGACGACGCTCGTCGAGGCGTCGAGCGGATCGACCGCCGTGTCGGAGGCGTACTTCGCGCGCATGCTCGGGCTCGACTTCGTGACGGTCGTGCCGCGGGCGACGAGCCCCGAGAAGATCGAGCTCATCGAGTTCTACGGAGGGCGCTGTCACTTCGTCGACGTCCCCGGCGACATGTACGCCGAGGCCGAGCGCCTCGCGGCGGAGAGCGGCGGGTACTACCTCGACCAGTTCACGTACGCCGAGCGCGCGACCGACTGGCGCGGCAACAACAACATCGCCGAGAGCGTGTTCGAGCAGCTCGCCGCCGAGCGCTATCCCGTCCCCGCGTGGATCGTCGTGGGCGCGGGAACCGGCGGCACGAGCGCGACGTTCGGCCGCTATGTGCGCTACCGCCGCCATCCGACCCGGATCGCGGTCGTCGACCCGGAGAACTCCGCGTACTACGGCGGATGGCGCACCGGGCGCTCCGACCACACGACGGGCATGCCGAGCCGCATCGAGGGCATCGGGCGCCCGCGCGTCGAGCCGTCGTTCGTCCCCGGAGTGATCGACGAGGTGCTCCCGATCCCCGACGCGGCGTCGCTCGCGGCCATCCGCCTCCTCAGGGAGCGCACGCTGCACTGGGCGGGCGGCTCGACCGGCACCAACCTCGTCGGCGCGTTCCAGATCATCGCGCGGATGATCGCGGCGGGGGAGCGGGGCAGCGTCGTCACCCTCATCTGCGACGGCGGCGCGCGCTACGCCCACACGTACCACGACGACGCGTGGGTCGCCGCGCAGGGGCACGACCTCGCGCCGCACCGCGAGCGGATGGACCGCTTCCTCGCGACCGGCGTCTGGGACTGACCCGCGCTACGCCGCGAACAGGCGGCCGAGGTGGTGGGCGACGGCCTCGGTCTCGATGAGGAACCCGTCGTGGCCGAAGTCGCTGTGCAGCACCACCGACTCCTGCCCGTCGAGCGTGTTCGGGATGCTGCGCGCGATGCGGTGCTGCCCGTCGACGGGGAAGAGCCGGTCGCTGTCGATCCCCAGCACGAGCGTCGTCGCGGTGACCTCCGACAGGGCCTCCTCGACACCGCCGCGGCCGCGGCCGACGTCGTGCGAGTCCATCGCCTCCACGAGCCGGATGTACGTGTTCGCGTCGAAGCGGCGCGTGAACTTGTTGCCGTGGAAGTCGAGGTACGACTCCACCGCGAAGCGGCCGCCGAAGCCGAGGGGGCTGACGTCGGACTGCCACGACCGCTGGAACCGCTGATTGAGCTCGGTGGGGCTGCGGTAGTTCAGCAGGGCCATCCGACGGGCGAGCGCGAGACCGCGGTGCGGCCCCTCACCGGGTGCCGCGTCGTAGTAGTCGCCGCCCGCGAACCGGGGATCGATCTCGATCGCCTCGAGCTGAACGGAGTTCAGGGCGATCTGGTCGGCCGTGTTGATCGGGGGCGAGGAGAGGATGGCCAGCCGCTCGACGCGGTCGGGCAGCCCGACGGCCCATTCGAGCGCGTGCATGCCGCCCATCGAGCCGCCGATCACGGCGGCCCAGCGGTCGATGCCCAGGGCGTCGGCGAGTCGGACCTGCGCGGCGACCTGGTCGCGGATGGTGAGATACGGGAAGCGCGAGCCCCAGGCCTCGCCGTCGGGGTGGATGCTCGCCGGCCCGGTCGAGCCCTGACATCCGCCGAGGACGTTCGGGGCGATGACGAACCACCGGTCGGTGTCGATCGCGAGACCCGGCCCGACGAGCGCGTCCCACCATCCCGCGGTCGGATGCCCGGGGCCGGCGGGGCCGCGGACATGGCTGTCGCCGGTCAGCGCGTGCAGGATGAGCACCGCGTTGTCGCGGGCGGGGCTCAGCTCGCCCCACGTCTCGTACGCGAGGCGGAACCCGGGCAGCTCCGCGCCGCTCTCGGTCGTGAGCGGTCCGAACGCGGCGAACCGGCGATCCCCCACGGGATCGCCGTCGAGCCACGCTCCCGTCGCGGGCGGACGGCCGGCCATCGAGCGGGCGTCGGCCTCCGTGACGGGAGCAGACGGCACCGTGTCCTCGGAGATCTGCCAGTCCATCCGTCCATTCTCCCGTGCTCTGCGGGGCGCCCCCGCCACTGTTACGCGTCGCCGGATACGGCGGATGCCCCGGGCGCGCGCCCGGGGCATCCATCGTGTTCGCGGGTCAGGCCCGAGCGGCCGCCGCCGTCTCGCGGGCCGCGACGAGCGCCTGCTCGAGGTCGGCCTTGAGGTCGTCGACGTTCTCGAGGCCGATCGACAGGCGCACGAGTCCCGGCGTCACGCCGCTCGTGAGCTGCTGCTCGGGGGTGAGCTGCGAGTGCGTCGTCGATGCGGGGTGGATGACGAGCGAGCGCACGTCGCCGATGTTGGCGAGGTGGCTGAACAGGCCCAGCGAGTTGACGAACGCGCGGCCCGCGTCGACGCCGCCCTTGAGCTCGAACGACAGCACGGCGCCGACGCCCTTCGGCGCGTAGCGGTTCGCGTTCGCGTACCAGGGCGACGACGGGAGACCCGCGTAGTTGACCGTCGCGACGTCGGGGTGGTTCTCGAGCCACTCCGCGATCTCCTGGGCGTTCTGCACGTGGCGCTCGATGCGCAGCGACAGCGTCTCGATGCCCTGGATGAGCTGCCACGCGCTCTGCGGGGCGATGGCCGAGCCGAGGTCGCGCAGCAGCTGCACGCGCGCCTTGATGATGTACGCGAGCTCGTCGCCCACGGCGGTCGTGTAGCTCGCGCCGTGGTACGACGGGTCGGGCTCGGTGAGACCCGGGAACCTCTCGACGTTCTGCGACCACGCGAAGCGGCCGCCGTCGACGATCGCACCGCCGAGGACCGTGCCGTGTCCGCCGAGGAACTTCGTCGCGGAGTGCACGACGATGTCGGCGCCGTGCTCGAACGGGCGGATGAGGTACGGCGTCGCGATCGTGTTGTCCACGATGAGCGGCACGCCGTTCTCGTGGGCGATGTCGGCGACCGTGCGGATGTCGAGGACGTTGATGGCGGGGTTGCCGATCGTCTCCGCGAAGAACAGCTTCGTGTTCGGGCGGACCGCCGCGCGCCACTGCTCGGGGTCGTCCTGGTTCTCGACGAAGGTGACCTCGATGCCCAGCTTGCCGAGCGTGTACTTGAAGAGGTTGTAGGTGCCGCCGTAGATCGAGCTCGAGGACACGATGTGGTCGCCAGCCTGCGCGATGTTGAGCACGGCGAAGGTCTCGGCGGCCTGGCCGCTCGCCACGAGGAGCGCGCCCGTGCCGCCCTCGAGCGCCGCGATGCGCTGCTCGACGACATCCTGCGTCGGGTTCTGCAGGCGCGTGTAGATGTTGCCGAACTCGGCGAGCGCGAAGAGGTTCTTCGCGTGGTCCGCGTCGCGGAACACGTACGAGGTCGTGTTGTAGATCGGCGTCGCGCGGGCCCCGGTCACGGGGTCGGGCTGCGCGCCGGCGTGGATCTGCGTGGTCTCGAAGCGCCAGTTCTCGCTCATGCGTGTCTCCTGCTCGAAGGATGGTCGTCGGATCTGCTCGGGGATGCCCGCCTTCGGGCATGACTGCGACAGTACGGAACCCGCGGTGCCCGGGCAACGCACGGGACACGCGGCGTCATATCGCGCGTCGCATGCCGTCACGGCTCGTCACAGGCCGTCACGGTGCGCCCTCGGCCGGGGACGGCATACTGGACGGATGGCGAACAGGCGTGCGGTCGTGACGGGAGCGAGCTCGGGGATCGGCGCGGCGACGGTGCGCCTGCTGCGCTCGCGCGGATGGGACGTCACGGGCGTGGCCCGGCGGGCCGAGCGCCTCGAGGCGCTCGCCGCGGAGACGGGCGCCGACGTGTTCGCCGCCGACCTCACCCGGCAGGCCGACGTCGACGCCCTGGCCGCGCATCTCGCCGCGAGCGGCGGCGTGCAGGCGCTCGCGCACGTCGCGGGCGGCGCTCGCGGCACCGACCGCGTCGAGGACGGCGACGCCGACGAGTGGACGTGGATGTTCGAGGCGAACGTCCTGTCCGCGCAGCGGCTCGTGCGGGCTCTCCTGCCGCAGCTGCGCGACGCGGTGCGCGGGGGAGCGGGCCACGCCGACCTGCTCTTCGTCACGTCGACGGCTGCTCAGCGCGCGTATCCCGGTGGTGCCGGCTACAACGCCGCGAAGGCCGGGGAGTCGATGATCGTCGACGCCCTCCGGCTCGAGCTCAACGGCGAGCCGCTGCGCGTGATCGAGATCGCGCCGGGGATGGTGCGCACCGAGGAGTTCTCGCTCACGCGCCTCGGCGGCGACCGGGAGGCGGCGGAGGCCGTGTACGCGGGCGTCGACAGCCCGCTCTCCGCCGAGGACGTGGCCGACGTGATCGCGTACGCCCTCGAGGCGCCCGGGCATGTGAACCTCGACCTCGTGACCGTGCGGCCCGTGGCCCAGGCGGCCGCCCATCTCCTGCACCGCGGCCCTCTCGCCGTCCGCGAGAGCTGATCCGCACCATCCGCATGTCTCGTTTTCCTTGGTTTTCCGGCCCGGGAAGGCGCGACGACTGAGACACGATCGAAAGGAACGCCCGTGACCGACACTCCGACCGAGCGCCAAGTCCTCACCTGGGACGGCTTCGGCGCCGCGACGCGCGATCTCGCCCGCACGATCCTCGACAGCGGCTTCGAGCCCGAGGTCGTCGTCGCGATCGCGCGCGGCGGACTCCTCCCCGCCGGCGCCATCGCCTACGGCCTCGGTGCGAAGAACTGCGGCGCCATCAACGTCGAGTTCTACACGGGCATCGGGACCGTCCTCGATGCGCCGGAGGTGCTCCCGCCGGCACTCGACATGGAGTACCTCGACGGGCGACGCGTGCTCCTCGTCGACGACGTCGCCGACTCGGGGCGCACGCTCGCACTCGCCGTCCAGCTGCTCTCCGACAAGGGCGCCGACGTGCGGTCGGTCACGATCTTCACGAAGCCGTCGACGATCATCCAGCCCGACTACGCGTGGAAGGACACCGACCTCTGGATCGACTTCCCCTGGTCGGCCAGGGGCACCGTGCGCGAGGAGGACCTCGGCCTCGCCCCGACCGCGTGAGCGCGCTCGACATGGCAGGGCGCTCCCTTCCCGAGCTCGCCGAGGCGGGCCTCATCGACGCCGGCTGGGCGCACGCCCTCGCACCCGTGGCCGCCGACATCGCCGCGCTCGGCGACCGGCTCCGCGCCGAGGTCGCGGCCGGGCGGCCGTATCTGCCCGCGGGGGACCGCGTGCTGCGGGCGTTCCAGCGCCCGCTCGCCGACGTCCGCGTGCTCATCGTCGGGCAGGACCCGTACCCGACCCCGGGCCATCCGATCGGCCTGTCGTTCGCGGTCGAGCGGCACGTCCGGCCCATCCCGCGCAGCCTGCAGAACATCTACCGCGAGCTGCAGAGCGACCTCGGCGTCGCGCCCGCGCCCCACGGCGACCTCTCGGCGTGGAGCGACCAGGGCGTCATGCTCCTCAACCGCGTGCTCACGGTGAGCCCCGGTGCGCCCGCGTCGCACCGCGGATGGGGGTGGGAGCGGGTGACCGAGACCGCGATCCGCGCCCTCGCAGAGCGCGGCGGGCCGCTCGTGGCGATCCTGTGGGGGCGTGACGCCGCGAACCTCAAGCCGCTGCTGGGCGGCGTGCCGTCGATCGAGTCGCCCCACCCCTCGCCGCTCTCGGCGAGCCGCGGCTTCTTCGGATCGCGGCCGTTCTCACGAGCGAACGCGCTGCTCGCGCAGCAGGGCGCCGGCCCTGTCGACTGGACGATCCCCGCGTAGGCTGGACGCATGCTCGAGGAGGAATACCAGAAGCGCCGACGCCTGCCGCTGCACCTGCAGCGTCGGCCCGCCCCCGAGCGCCCGTTCTCGTACGAGATCCGCCCCGCCGAGATGCGCGACATCGAGGACATCCGCGAGATCTACAACTACTACGTGACGAACTCGGTCGTGACCTTCGACGAGAAGAAGTGGACGCATCGGCAGTGGAAGGAGAAGTTCCTCCACCTGCAGAAGCTCGACCTGCCCTTCCTCGTCGCCGTCGCGCCGACCGGGCAGGTGCTGGGCTACGCGCTCGTGTCGCCGTGGTCGGGCAAGTCGTCGTACCGGTACACGGTCGAGAACTCGATCTACCTCGGGCACGCCGCGACGGGCAAGGGCCTCGGCACCGCGCTCCTGGCCGCCCTCATCGAGGCGTGCGAGGAGAAGGGGCTCCGTCAGATCGTCGCGGTGATCAGCGACAAGGGCGCCGAGGGGTCGCTCGCGCTGCACGAGCGCTTCGGCTTCGAGGAGGTCGGGCGGATGGGCAAGGTCGGCTTCAAGTTCGACCGCTGGCTCGGCACGGTGTACCTCCAGAAGTCGCTCACGCCGAAGCGGAAGCGCGGCGTGCTCTCACGGGTCTTCGGCTCGGACGACTGACCGTCGTCAGGGCGCGATCGCGGTCCGCGGCGCGACGCTCGCGGGCTGCGCGAGGAGGAGCGCCAGGTGCTCGAGGCCCATCGCGGGCGCGACGAGCCGCTCCCACGGGTACCGCGTGCGCGTGGACGCGAGGAACGCGACCGCCTCGCGCAGGTGGCGGGGCTCGGAGCCGAGCACGCCGGTGATCGCGAGCCCGCGGCGGACGACGCGGTCCAGGTCGACAGGCACCGCGGCGGATGTCGCGGCTGCGCGCGCGAGGACGAGCCGGCCGCCGATCGCGAGCGCCGCGAGCGCGCCCGAGGCCGCCTCGGCCGCTCCCGAGAGCTCCCACGCGAGATCCGCCTCGCCCGGGCGATCCCGCGGCCCCACGACCGTCGTCGCGCCGAAGGCGAGCGCGAGCGAGCGGCGCGACGCGTCGGTATCGAGGACGACCACCTCGGACGCCCCGCTCTCGCGGGCGACCGCCGTCGCCGTGAGGCCGAGCATCCCCGCGCCGCAGACGAGGACGCGCAGGCCCGTGAGGTCGCCCGACGCCTCGCGCACGGCCATCGCGGTCGCCGTGGCGCCGCCCGCGGGCGCCGCGACGGCATCGCACAGCTCGTCCGGCACCCGCTCCACGGTCGCTCCGGACGGGAGGAGGATGTGCCGGGCGTAGGCGCCCGAGAGCGGCCACGGGCCGTCGATGGGCTCGCGCCCGATCTCGCGCAGCTTGCGGCAGCGCGCGACCCGTCCGTGTCGGCAGCGGTCGCACATCCCGCATCCGACGGATGGGGCCCAGACGACCCGATCGCCCTCGGTCGCCGGTGCGCCGACTCCCGCGGCGACGACGCGTCCGACCGCCTCGTGGCCGAGCACGGCAGCGGGTGCGCGGTGCGCGTCCGATGCGGTGCGGCGGTCGTCGCCGCTGACGGTCGCGAGGTCGATCTCGACGACGAGCTCGCCGGGCCGCGGCGCGGGCACCGGCAGCTCCTCGATCCGGATGCCGTCGGCGCCCCGCCACACGGCGGCGAGGGTCGTGGGCGCGGCGCTCACAGCGTGGCCGCGGCGGTCGTCGCGGGGCTGCGGTGCGGTCCGGCTGCGGCGCGCTCGATCGACATGGGGCGAGCCTGACGCGCGCGCGTGAACGGACGGCAAACGGATGGCGACCGCCCCGTGCCGCGGGCGCGTGCGGATGCCCCGTGCCGGGTCAGGCGCGCGGCTGGTCGATCGTCGGGATGGCCGCGAGCAGCCGCCGCGTGTAGTCCTCGCGCGGGAAGAGGAGCACCTGCGGGGTCGGCCCGTGCTCGACGACGCGGCCGTCCTTCATGACGACGACCGTGTCGCAGAGGTTCTGCACGACGCCGATGTCGTGCGAGACGAGCACGAGGGTCATCCGCTCGCGGGCGCGCAGGTCGGCGAGGAGCGCGAGGATCTGCGCCCGCACCGTGACGTCGAGCGCCGACAGCGGCTCGTCGCCTACGAGCGTCTCCGGGCGGTGGACGATGGCCCTGGCCAGGGCGATGCGCTGACGCTGGCCTCCGGAGAACTCGTGCGGGTAGCGGTCGGCCATGTCGGGCTCGAGGCCGACCTGCGCGAGCACCTCTCGGACGCGCGCCGCGCGGTCTCCCGGGATGCCGAGCGCCCACAGCGGCTCCTCGACGATGCGCGCGACGGTCATGCGGGGGTCGAGCGAGGCGTACGGGTCCTGGAAGACGATGCCCGTCGCGCGCCGCAGCCCGTGCAGCGCCCGCGCCGGGGCGCGGGCGTCGACCGGCCGGCCGTCGTACTCCACGGTGCCCGCCGTCGGGACGTCGAGCCCGAGCAGGAGGCGCACGAGCGTGGATTTGCCCGACCCGGACTCGCCGATGATCCCGACGGCCTCGCCGCGGCGGATGTCGAGGTCGGTCGGGTGCAGCGCGACGGTCTCGCGCCGCCGCTCGAAGAGCGTCGTGCGCGGATGGAGGTGCCGCCGCTCGAGCGCGCGCGCTCGCAGGAGGATGTCAGCCATGGCCATCCGCCCCCTTCGCCGAGCCGTCATCTCGCGGGGCGTTCTCCGCGCCCGCGGGTCGCCAGAGCGTCGCGGTCGCGTCGCGCAGGAGTCCCTGCGTGACGGGGTGCTGCGGCGCGGTGAGCAGCCGGGACACGGGCGCATCCTCGACGACGCGGCCGTCCTCGAGCACGACGCCGTGGGTCGCGACCTGCGACAGCACCGCGAGATCGTGCGTGATGAACACGAGCGACATCCCGTCGTCCGCGACGAGCGACAGGAGCAGGCGCAGCACCTCGGCCTGGATCGTGACGTCGAGGGCCGTCGTGGGCTCGTCGGCGATGAGCAGCCGCGGGCGGCATGCGAGCGCCATGGCGAGCGCGACCCGCTGGCGCTGCCCGCCCGAGAGCTGATGCGGGTAGCGGGCGACGATGCGCTCGGGGTCGGGCAGCGCGACGCGACGGGCCTCGGCGACGGCGATCTCCGCGGCCTCGCGCCGGGAGACGTCGCGGTGGATGCGCACGGCCTCCGAGATCTGGCGCCCCACGGTGCGGATCGGGTTGAGCGCGGTCTGCGGCTCCTGGAAGACCATGCCGATCTCGTCACCCCGCAGCCGCGCCATCTCGCGGTCGGGGATGCCGAGGATCTCGGCGCCCTGCCAGCGGACGCTGCCGCTCGCGGTGGCGGCCGCGGGCAGGAGGCCCAGGATCGCGAGCGCCGTGAGCGACTTGCCCGATCCGGACTCGCCGATGAGCCCGAGCCGCGCGCCGTCGGGCACGGCGAACGAGACGTCGTCGACGACGCGGCGACCGCCGATCTCGATCGTGAGACCCGAGACCTCGAGGCTCATGAGACCACCACCGGCTGATGCGCCTGCGGCTTGGCCTCGCCGCGGCGCAGGGTCGGGTCGGTCGCCTCGCGCAGGGCGTCGCCGAGGAGGTTCAGCGCGAGCACGGTGACCGTGATCGCGAGTCCCGGCCACAGCACCGAGAGCGGGTGCAGCGAGATGTAGCGCTGCATGTCGCCGAGGAGCAGGCCCCAGCTCGGCTCGGTGACCGGGGCGCCGAAGCCGAGGTACGACAGCCCCGCCTCCGCCAGCACGGCAGCCGCCATGGACCACGACAGCTGCACGATGAACACCGGCAGCACGTTCGGGAGGAGGTGGCGCGTGAGCGTCTGCACGGTCGTGAGCCCCGACGCGCGCGCCGCGAGCACGAAGTCGCTGCGCTGCACGCGGCGCAGCTCGGCGCGGGCGACCCGCGCGATGTTCACGCCGAACCCGATGCCGACCGACCACACGACGATCCACAGCGACGCACCCCACACGGCCGACAGCATCATGGCGATGAGGAGCACGGGGAAGGCGATGAGGATGTCGACGAGCACCGCCACGGCCTCGCGCACGGGCCGCGCGGTGAGGGCGCCGAGCGCGGCGAGCAGCACGCCGACGGCCGTCGCCACCGCGCCCGCGCCCGCCGCGACGAGCACGGTCGTGCGCGCGCCGACCATGAGCAGGCTGAGGATGTCGCGCCCGTTCGCGTCGCCGCCGAGCAGGTGCGGCCATCCGGGGCCCGTCCAGCGCGCCGCGAGGTCGACCGTGCGCGGATCGAACGGGGTCCAGAGCAGCGACACGAGGGCGACGATGCCGATCACGGCGACCGCGACGAGGCCGAATCGCCCCGTCCCCGTGCGCCACAGGCGCGAGAGCACGCGCGCGGGTGTCATGCGGCCTCCCTCTGCCGGGGGTCGATCACACGGTGCACGATGTCGACCGCGAACCCGATCGCGAGCACGAAGCCCGTGAGGACGAGCAGCTCGCCCTGCACCTTCACGAGGTCGCGCGCGCCGACATCCGCCACGAGCATCCGCCCGATGCCGGGGAGGTTGAACACCTGCTCGATGACGACAGCGCCGACGACGATGCCGGCGATCTGCAGGCCGAGCACCGTGATGATCGACAGGCCGACCGACGGCAGGCCGTGCCGGACGAGCGCCTGGGTGCGCGTGAGCCCCTTCGCCGCCGCCGTGCGCACGTGATCCTCGCCGAGTGCCTGCAGCGTCGCGCTGCGCACGAAGCGGAGGAGGAGCGCGCCCTCGACGACGCCCACCGTGAGGGCGGGCAGCGTGAGCGCTCGCAGCGCGGCGGCCGGGTCGGACCAGCCCGCGCGCGGGAATCCCTGCGCGGGCAGCCAGCCCAGGGTGATCGCGAACACGACGACGAGCATCATCCCGGCCCAGACGACGGGAACCGCGGCGAGCAGCTGCGCGACGACGCTGATCGAGGTGCCGACGGGGCGCCCGCGGCGGATGGCCGACAGGACGCCGAACGGGACGGCGATCGCGAGGGCGATGGCGAGCGAGAGCACGCCGAGCGGCACCGTCACCTGCGCCTTCGACGCGAGCTCGTCGGCGACCGGGGTGCCGGTCAGGAGCGACCGGCCCAGGTCGCCGCGCAGGATCCCGCCGATCCAGTCGGCGTACTGCACGAGGACGGGCCGGTCGAGGCCGAGGCGCTCGCGGATCGCCGCCACCTGGCCGGGGCTGCCCTCGGTGCCCGCGACGAGCTGCGCCACGTCGCCCGGCAGCACGCGCAGCGTCGCGAAGACGAGTGCGCTCGCGACGAGCAGCCCGAGCGCCAGCAGCGCGAGCCTCGTCAGCGTGTACCGGAGCACCGGCGGAGGGGCCTCAGTCGGCCAGCGTCACGGACGCGAGGTCGAGGCGGGAGTTGATCGAGTCGACGGGGAAGCCCGCGACGCCCGGCCCCACCGCGACGATCGTCTCGCCCGTGTAGAGCCAGTCGGCGGCGTGGTCCTCGGCGACGATCCGCGCGGCCTGCGCGAGCAGATCGGCGGACTCGTCCGGATCGATCGCGGCGATCGCCTGCGCGTAGAGCTCCTGGACCTCGGCGCTGTCGTAGTGGAAGTAGTAGTCGGGGTTCGCCCACGCTCCGAAGTCGCGCGGCTCGACGTGGTTCACGAAGCTCAGCTGGTAGTCGCCGTTCGTGTAGACGTCCTGCAGCCACGTCGAGAACTCGACGGGGTTCACGGTCAGCTCGACCCCGACGTCGTGGAACGCCGAGACGAGGAACGTCGACGCCGTCGTGCCGTAGAACGCGGGGATCGTGAGCTCGAGCTCGAGATCCTCCTGACCGGCCTCCGCGAGGAGCTGCCGTGCGCGGTCGGGGTCGAAGGGCGCCACGTCGGACAGGTCCTCGTAGCCCGGGTCGAGCTCGGGGATCGGGCCGTACTGGGTCACGCCGGCGCCCACGGCTTCGACGAGGGCGTCGTGGTCGATCGCGAGGCGCAGGGCCTCCCGCACGCGCGCGTCGTCGAGCGGCGCCTCGGCGCTGTTGAACGCGAGCACGTACTTGTCCGTGGTCCGACCGGTCGTGAGCGTGAAGCCGTTCGCGCCGTCGAGCTGCGGCGCGAGCTGGGGGTCGACGGCCGTGAGCACGTCGAGCGAGCCGTCGAGCGCCGCGTTCACGCCCGCGGTGAAGTCCGGGATGTAGCTCGCGACGACCTCGGCCACGCCCGCGGCCTCGCCCCAGTACTCGTCGAAGCGCTCCAGCACGATGCTCTCGCCCTGGTTCCACTCCGCGAGGGTGAACGGGCCGGTGCCGTTCGCGTCGCTCTGGAGGTCGGTCTCGTCGCCCTCGTCGAACACGAGGCCGGCGGGGCCCGTGAGCGTGAAGAGGAGGTTCTGGTTCGGCTCCGTCAGCTCGACGACGACGGTGCGGTCGTCGGGAGCGGTCACGGACTTGACGTTCGCGAGGTCGTCGTGGCCGACGACGGACTCGTCGGAGACGACCTCCTCGAGCGACGCGACGGCATCCTGCGCGGTGAGCTCGCCGCCGTCGTGGAAGACGACCCCCTCCTCGAGCGTGAAGGTGTAGACGAGGCCGTCCTCCGACATCTCCCAGGAGCTCGCGAGCGCGGGCACGATCTCGTTCTCCTGCGTGCGGGTCACGAGGCCCTCGTACACGTTGTCGACGAGGATCTGCTCGAGCGCGGCGCCCGAGGTGCGGCGGATGTCGAGGTTCGTCGGCTCGAGGACGAGGCCCACGCGCAGACTCGCGTCGGGGTTGGGCTCGCCCGCGGGAGCGTCGGAGGGCGACGTCTGCCCGCCGCCGGCGCAGCCGGCGAGGAGCACGGCGGGCACGAGGAGCGCTGCGGCGGACGCCGGGCGCGCGGGGATGCGGATCATGCTGTCTGCCGTCCTTCCGGTGCGGCGCCCGCCGAGGCGGCGAGACGCGCGATGAGGGATGCGAGGTCGGCGAAGGCGACCTCCTGCACGTTGTGAGGGGCGTCGAGCGCGACGACGTCGGCGCCCGTGCGCCGGGCGAACTCGTCGGCGTCACCTGACGTGACGAACCCGGTGGTGCCGCGCACGAGGGCGATCGGGGCGGTCACGCCGGCGAGATCCTCCCACCCGCTCTCGGGCGCAGCGGCGGGGGAGGGCGTCCCCGAGGACATAAGCTGGGCGAAGTGGTGGCGCCACTCCACCCGGCCGTCCTCGCGCACGCGGGAGTTGAGGAGGACGCCCCGCTCGGCCTGCGCGCGCGAGCCGCCGAGGCCGAACGCGAGCGCGCGCTCGACGAGCTCGTCGCGAGACGCGAAGACCGTCTCCTCGTAGAAGCGGCGGAGCATCGCCGGTCCGGCCGAGGTGTCGACGCCCGGCGTGATGTCGACGATGGCGAGGCGCGCGATGAGGTCGGGCCGTCGCGATGCCACGGCGGCCGCAGTGAGCCCGCCGAGGGACTGCCCGACGAGGACGACGGGAGCGTCCGCCCACGCCTCGATGCCGCGCACGACGTCGTCGGCGATCGTGCGGGAGCGGTAGTCCGCGTCGGCACGCCACGACGAGTGCCCGTGGCCGGGAAGGTCGATCGCGAGCGCGGGGAGGCCGAGCGCGATCACGGTCTGGTCCCACGTGTGGGCGTTGAGGCCGGCCCCGTGGAGGAGCACGATCCTCGGGCGCCCCTCGCCGTACGCGAGAGCGCTGAGAGCGCGTCCGTCGGGAAGGAGGAGACGCTCGCGTCGGCCGATCGGAGCGGGGCGCCCCTGAGCGGCGGCCTGCTCCGGCAGGAACGAGAACTCGTCGAACGCGTCGTCGGCGGGGGATGCCGCGTTCGCGGGGGCGATGCTCACAGGACTCCTCGATGGGGACGCCGAGCGGGACGCACGGGAGGGCTCCCGACGCCTCCATTCTGGCGAGGTCGAGGCCCGCCCGGGAAATCGCGGATCGAACTGCTCGTCGCGCAGCGGCAGATCTGAGCATAAGGTACGGAGCGGGTGGGTGGCGCTGCGCGATCTGCCGCCGAGCCGGGTCCGCCTCCGCGCACTAGGGTCGAAGCATGACCGAGCAGCGCGTGCATCTGTCCAAGTCGGCGATCGAGGCCTACAAGGCGCTCGACGCGTTCTCGCAGACCGTCGGCCGCATCGCGCGCGAGTACGGCGTCGACGACCGGCTCAAGGAGCTCGTGCTCCTGCACTGCTCGCAGCTCAACGGCTGCGCCTACTGCGTCCGCGTGCACGTGGATCGGGCCGTCGCCGCGGGGCTCACGGTCGACGAGATCGCGCAGATCGCGGTGTGGCGCGAGTCGGGCGTCTTCTCCGAGCGCGAGCGCGCGGCCCTCGAGCTCGCCGAGGCGCACACGTTCATCCACCGTGCCGGCATCCCCGATGACCTGTACGACCGGGTCGGCGCGGTGCTCAGCGAGCAGGAGTACGTCGCCGTCAGCTGGCTCAGCGTCTCGATCAACGCGTTCAACCGCATCACCGTCGCCGGCCGCTACCCCGTGCCGCCCCGCCCCGCGGAGAGCTGACCGTGCTGAGGTAAGGCAACCCTTCGCGCGGTGTAGACTGGCGTCGTCATGGAGAGCATCGAGACGACCCAGGAGCACGGCGACAAGGTCTGCCGTGCGTCGCGTCACGCGCGCGTGCAGCACCTCATCACGGCCGACGAGCGCTCGCTCGTCGACCTCGAGACGCTCGTCGCGACGCTGCCGATCTGCTCGACGGGCCGCATCTTCATCGAGGTTCCCGACGGGTCGTGGATCGGCGAGATCGCCGCACCCGCCCGGATGGTCGTGACGTGGCTCGACCGCTCCCGGCGTTCGGGCGCACCCGGCACCGGACGTGCCTGCGCGCCCGGCCAGGCGCTGTCCCGTGCGGTCACCGCGTGGGCCGACGAGATGATGTGCGCCGGCGACGACTCGACGCGCGTCGTGCTGCTCGGCGGCTTCCTCGGCACGGCCGACATCGTCGACCACCTGACGGGATCCCTCGGGACCCCGGCGGAGGCCATCCACGTGCCCGACGCCTTCGCGAGCCTCATCCGCTGACGTAGCCGCCCGCTTCCAGTCCGGCCTCGATCTCGAAGCGATTGCGCAGCGGGTTCCGTCCCGCGAGCAGGTACAGCACGGGCATGAGCACGCCGTAGCGGCGCCACTGCCGCAGGTGCACGGCCTCGTGCCGCAGGAGCCGGGTCGACACGCTCCGGTCGCCGGTCAGGAAGCACCCGCCCACGCACACGCCGCCGCGGGCGAAGGTCCACGCGGGCATCCCGCGGAAGACGAGCAGGCCCTCGCGGCGCTCGACGCGCCCGCGGCTCCACAGCGTCCCCCACAGCCATCCGAGCGCCGTCGCGGCGGCGCAGCCGACCGCGCTCACGGGGGAGTCGAGCAGCCATCGCGGGATGCGGGCGTCGATGCGCCGCCCGTGCTCGACCCGCAGCGCGGCGATCTCGCGCCAGTGGGCGGGAGCCGGATCGGCCGGGAAGCTGATGCGCATGACGCCATCCTGCCGCAGTCCGGGCGGGCGAGGGGCGGATGGCGCACGCGGGTCAGCGGAAGCGCGTGCGCAGCAAGGCGCCGGCGACCTCGATCTCGACGAGCGCTCCCTGCTCGACCGGGAACGCCGAGCGCGGCGCTCCCGTCATCACGACGTCGCCCGGCCCGAGCTCGATCCAGTGCGCGACGTACGCAAGGCAGTCCGCCACGGGCGCCGGGAGCTCGTGGGTGCCGGTCCGGACGCGCTCCACCCCATCGATGCGGACGGCGAGGTCGACCTCGTCGAGGTCGATCGCGGTCTCGATCCACGGGCCGAGCGGGGTGTAGCCTGCTCCGCCCTTGACCTCGAAGTTGCGCGGATCGGAGCGGTCGGGGCTCGAGACGTCGTTCACGGCGGTCACGCCGAGCACGTACGACGCCGCGTTCTCGGGCGTGAGACCGGCCGTGCTCCGCCCGATCACGACGGCGACCTCGCCCTCGATCACGGGGCGCCCGGCGTCGCGCCGCAGGGCGACCTCGGCGCCGCTCGCGACGACCGTGCGCGGGCTCTTGAGCCACGCGCCGACGGGCCCGCCCGGGTGCGCGGGCTGGGCGATCCCCACGACGACGCGGGGGTCGACGGGCGCCAGGAACACGGGGGAGTCGACGGGAGCGCCGAGCGGAACCGGCGCCGCGCCCGAGGCGAAGGCCGCGAACGGGTCGGACACGGGCTGCCAGCGCTCCCCGTCCGGCACCGCGTGCACGGCGCCGGACGGGGAGGCGATGCGGGCGATCCTCATCGCGCGTCGGCGATGACCACCGACACGAGGCCGGTGTCCTTCTCGTCGGTCGAGACGCGGACCGCGTCCTGGATGCGCAGGAGGTCGCGGCTGCGGGTCTCCGGGATGAGGAAGGTCGATGCCGTCGTGATCGCGGCGAGCGTGGCGAGGTAGAGGCCCATGACGACCCAGTTGCCGCCGGTCAGCGTGAGCAGCCACGTGCCGAGCACTCCCGCGAGGCCGCCCGCGAGCACCGCGGAGATCTCGCGCGCCATCGCGACGCCGAGGTAGCGGTGGCGGTTGCCGAACATCTCGGGCAGGAGCGCGCACTGCGGGCCGAGCATCGAGGCGACGGCGACGCCGATGCCGATCGCGATGACGGCCACCGTGAGAACCGGGTCGCCGAGCGAGAGCATCCACCACGCAGGGAACGCGAAGAGCAGCATGAAGACGGCGCCGAAGCGGTACACCGGGCGACGGCCGAACCGGTCGGACAGCCAGCCGGTGAGCGGGACCGAGAAGATGCCGATGAGCGAGCCGATCGTCACGCCCCACGTCGCGATGCCGCGGTCGACGGGGTTCGCGATGAACGTGCCGGCGACGAACGCGAGCGCGACGTTCTGGAAGATGTACGAGCCGCCGTTCTCGGCCATCCGCAGGCCGATGCCCGTGATGACGCCCGGCATGCCGGTCGTGAAGATGTCGCGGAAGGGGTGCGCGGCGACCTGCTCGTGCTTCTCGAGCTCGACGAAGGTCGGCGTCTCGCGCAGCCGCATGCGGATGAACAGCGCGATGAGGATGAGCAGGAACGAGGCGAGGAACGGCACGCGCCATCCCCAGGCGAGGAACGCGTCCTCGGGCATGAGCGACAGCCCGGAGAAGACGAGGGCCGCGAGGAGCGTTCCCGCCTGGATGCCGATGAACGGCAGCGCCGCGAAGAACCCGCGCTGGCGCACCGGCGCGTACTCCGCCATGAGCACCGTGGCGCCGGCCTGCTCGGCTCCCGCGCCGAAGCCCTGCAGGAGGCGCATGATCACGAGCAGCACGGCTGCCCACACGCCCACGACCTCGTAGGTCGGCAGGAGGCCGATGGCCGTCGATGCGCCGCCCATGAGGAGGATCGTCACGACGAGGACCCACTTGCGGCCGAGCCGGTCGCCGATCGTCCCGAAGAAGAACCCGCCGAACGGGCGCGCGACGAAGCCCACGCCGTAGACCGCGAACGCGCCGATCACGCCCATCGCGGGATCGGCGGGGTCGAAGAACAGGCGGTTGAAGACGAGGGCCGTCATCAGGCCGTACAACGCGAAGTCGAAGTACTCCAGCGCGCTGCCGACGCTCGAGGCGAGGGTGGCGCGCCGGAGGTTCGCGGCGTACTCGGGATCGTCGTACTGGGTCTTGGGGGCAGTCGGGGCTGCTGTGCTCACGTCATCTCCTTCGATGAGGGCGCTCGCGGGAGCGCGAGACGTGACCACCGTACCATAGATGGAACGGTGTGCAACATGTTGAACGCTCAGTCCGAGCTGGAGCCTCGCACGGCGAGCGGGTTCGTCAGGAGCGACGCCGCCGCGAGCAGCGCCTCGCCGACCTCGGCGACTCGCTCGGGAGTCGTCGCATCGGCGGGCAGCGCCGCGCCCATGGCGAGCGGCGGGTCGCTCGGATTCCATGGCGACAGGGGCACGGCGACGCCCGTGATGCCCGCGAACGACCCGCTCTCGTCGAGCGCATAGCCGCGCTCCCGCGCCTCCGCGAGGAGCGCGAGGAGGGCGTCGAGGCTCGTGACGCTGCGCTCGGTCACGGCCGCGAACGCCGACGGCGGCAGCTGGCGGGCGACGTCCTCGTCGTCGAGGGTCATGAGGATGGCCCTGCCGGTCGCGCTCTGCGCGGCCGGCAGGCGCGAGCCGAGGGGCGTGCCGAGGCGGTGCGGAGCGCGCCCCTCGTGGCGTGCGAGGTAGAGCACGTCGGCTCCGTCGAGCATGGCGATCTGCACGACCTCCCGGTGCAGCACCTCGGAGGCCGCGCAGATCGCGAAGAACTCGCGCACCTGGTTGAACTGCAGTGCGAACGCCCCGCCGAGCTCGGCGGTGCGCCGACCGAGCCGGAAGCCGCGCGCGTCGCGCTCGATCATGCCGCCCTCCTCGAGCGCCGCGCAGAGGTTCGCGGCGGAGGACTTCGCGATGCCGACCGCTCTGGCCAGCTCGCTGAGCGTCATCGGCGCTCCGCCGGAGTCGGCCAGCGCCGTGAGGATGCGCAGGGCGCGCGTGACGGCCGGCGCCGGGTCTCGATCGGGGGCAGTGGACATGGCGCTCCTTCGCGATGCCGGCGCTCGCGCGACCGGCCTAGTAGAACTCGACGGTGTCCACCACGTTACGCAGGGGCTCGCCGTCGAGCAGGCGACGCGCGTTGTCCGCGAAGAGGCGCATGATGCGCGCGTCCTCCTGCGTCGACAGCGCCGCGGTGTGCGGGCTCACGAGAACGCGCGGATGGTCCCACAGCGGGCTCCGGTCGGGAAGCGGCTCCACCTCGAACACGTCGAGCGCCGCGTACGATACCCGGCCGTCGTCGAGGGCGGCGAGAAGCGCCGCCTCGTCGATGACGCTGCCGCGCCCGACGTTGGTCACGATGACGCCCGGCTTGACCGCGCGGAGCACCTCCTCGCCGATGAGGTGCTCGGTCTGCGCGGTGCCGGGCAGGGTGACGACGATCGCGTCGACCTCGCCGACCGCGGATGCGAGCTCGTCCACGGGGACGATGCGCTCGACGCCGTCGACAGGGCGGCCCGATCGGCTCGTTCCCCACACCCGCGCGCCGAAGGCCGCGAACCGCGAGACGACGGCCTTGCCGATGCCGCCCAGGCCCACGACGAGCACGGTCATCTCGTCGAGGTGGCGCATCGTCCAGCGGTCGTCCCACGCGTGCTCGCGCTGCGCCTGCTGCAGGCGGGGAAGCTCCTTGGCGCCCGCGAGCACGCCGAAGACGGCGAACTCCGCGAGGGTCGAGCCGTGCACGCCCGCGCTCGTCGTGAAGACGACCCGGCCGAGCTCCTCCTCGGTGAGGCCCGCGGCCTTGACCTGGGCGCCGCCGCCGGCCGCCATGACGTGCACCCAGCGGAGGCGCGGATTCGCGCGCACCGTGCGGGCGAGGGCCGCCGGGTCGGTGTCGGGGATCGAGAAGAGGATGTCGGCCGAGTCGACGAGCGCGTCGAACGCCTCCTGCTCGGCGGGCGAGCGGACGTGGGCGGGGTCCCCGCCCCAGTCCGCGGGCCACCGCATGGGGCGGCACAGGCTCGGATCGCGGACGATCTCGAGTCGCGGCTCGCGCCGCTCGAGCTCGCGGCACAGCTGCTCCGACAGGTCGGTGGCGATGACGGCGCGCAGCCGTCCGGTGCTTTCGGTCATGACCATCCTCTTCGATGTGGGGTGGTGCCAGCATACCGGCTCGGCCAAAGTTCTGTACGACGTTCCATATTCTGGCCAAAACCCGTAGAGTCGGAGCATGACCGATGACGCTCATCCTCCTCTCCGCGTCGGCGTCGTGGGCCTCGGCGCGATGGGCCTGCCGATGGCCGAGCACCTCGTGGAGGCGCACGGCGCGCTCGCGATCACGGGCCGCACGCGCCGCCATCCGTCTCTCGAGAGCGCCGGCGCGACCTGGTGCGAGACGCCGCGCGCCCTCGCCGAGCGCAGCGACGCCGTGCTCGCGATGGTGCCCGACCTTCCCGAGCTCGAGGGCCTGCTCGAGGGCGACGACGGCCTGCTCGCGGGCGTCGCGCATCCCCTCCTCCTGCTCATCGGCTCGACGTCGTCGGCCACGCGCGTTCGCGCTCTGGCTGCGGACCTCGCGGAGCGGACGGATGGCCGGGTGCGGGTGGTCGACTGCCCCGTGTCGGGCGGGGAGGACGGCGCGAGGGCGGGGACGCTCTCGATCATGATGGGCGGCGACGAGGCCGACGCCGCGCTCGCGGCGCGCGTGCTCGGTCCCTGCGGGACGCCCGTGCGCCTCGGTCCGCTCGGAGCGGGGGAGGTCGCCAAGTCGTGCAATCAGCTCGTCGTGTCGGCGACGATGCTCGCGCTCGCCGAGGCCACCGTGCTCGCCGAGCGCAGCGGGATCGACCCCGGGCAGCTGTGGGAGCTGCTCGGCGGCGGCTACGCGGGATCGAACCTGCTCCGCAGCCGGCGCGACAAGCTCGTGGCCCGCGACTACAGCCCCTCCGGAGTCGCGAAGTACATGGTGAAGGACCTCGCGTTCGCAGATGACGTGGCAGCGGAGACGCGCACGCACCCCGTGCTGCTTCCGGCGCTGCGCGCCGCGTTCGACGAGCTCGTCGAACGCGGCCTCGGGGACGACGATCTCGTCGTGACGCGCCGCCTCGTCGAGGAGCGCTGACCCGGGCTCAGCGCGCGAGGGCGCCGATGAGGCGCAGGATCGTGCCCATGTCGTCGACGGCGGCAGCGGGCGACGACGGCGCGAAGCCCGCGACCGATGCGCCCGCGAGCGGCAGCGCCGAGCGCAGAGCCGCGATCGCCGCGACCACCTGGGAGGGCTCGAGGCCGAATGGCGTGGGGGCCGTGACCCCCGACATGTGCGCGGGGTCGAGGACGTCGAGATCGATGTGCACGTAGACGCGCGCCGCGCCCGTGGCAGTCGCGGCCTCGGCGAGGGCGTCGGGGGTGAAATCCGCGGCGGGCACGCGCCGGATCGCACTCGTCTCCAGGAAGTCGGCCTCCTCGTCCTCGAGGATCCGGGCGCCCGCGAGGACGACGCGGTCGGGCGTCACGGCGCCGCGGGGGAGCGCGAGCGTGGGCTCGCCGCCGCCGAGGACGCCGCGCAGCGACATCCCCGAGAACGCGCCGGACGGAGACGAGGACGGCTCGTGCAGGTCGGCGTGCGCGTCGAGCCACACGACCGCGAGGTCGTCGGCCGCGACGCGGCCGATCGCGGGCACCGCGACGCCGCAGTCGCCGCCGACGACGATGACCGGCTCATCGTCGTGCTCGTCGAGCGCGGCGCCGATGCCGTCGCGCACGCGCTGGAGGGCGCTCGCTCTGAGGACCCCGGTGCCCAGGGCGTCGCCCGCCTCGAGCGGGACGTCGATGCCGGTGCACGCGGAGCGTGGCAGGTCGCCGGCGATGGCCTCGGCGCCGTCGATGAGCGCCATCGCCCTCGACGAGGGGGAGCCCTGCCACTGCGGGACCACGAGGAATCGTGCCATCCTCCCATCCTGCCCCTGCCGGAGGGCGCGCGCGAGTGCGCCCGCGGACACGACGACGCCGCCCTCCCCGGGGAGAGGGCGGCGTCGGAAGGCGGTCAGGCGCCGAGCTGGCCCTGCGGCTGGCCGCCGGTCTTGAGCGCCGCGAGGCGCGCTTCGACCTCGGTCAGCTCGCCCACGTCCTCGAGCGACTCGAACTGCGCGTCGAGGCTCGATGCGGCGATCTCCGCCTTGCCCGCGGCGAGGGCCTCCTGGCGGCGGACCTTGTCCTCGAAGCGGCCGAGCTCGCTCGTCGGGTCGAGCACGTCGATCGACTTGACGGCGTCGTGCACCTTGTTCTGCGCCTCGGCCGTCTTGGCGCGCGCGAGGAGCTCGGCGCGCTTGCCCTTGAGCTGCTCGAGCTTGACCTTCATGCCGTTGAGCCCGTCCTTGAGCTTGTTCACGACCTCGGTCTGCTGCTGCAGCTGCGGCTCGACGGCCTTGATCTCGTTCTCGGTCGAGATCTGACGCTGCAGGGCGACCTTCGCGAGGTTGTCGAACTTGTCGGCGTCGGCGGTGTTGCCCGATGCGCGCAGCTCGTCGGCCTTGCGGCTCGCGGCGAGCGCCTTGTTGCCCCACTCGGCCGCGGTCTGGCGGTCCTCTGCGGTGTCGCGCTCGAGCAGGCGCAGGTTCCCGATCGTCTCGGCGATGGCGGCCTCGGCGTCGGCGATGTTGTTCGTGTAGTCGCGGACGAGCTGGTCGAGCATCTTCTGGGGGTCCTCGGCCTCGTCGATGAGGGCGTTGATGTTCGCCCGGATGAGGGTCGAGATGCGTCCGAAGATCGACTGCTTGGTCATCGGTGTTTCCCTTTCGGTTGGGGTCAGGAGCGGATGGCTGTCTCAGGGCAGGGAGGGGCGGATCAGAAGCGACCACCTCCGCGGCGGCCCGAGCGGCCGCCTCCGCCGAAGCTCCGGCGGCCGGATCGTCCTCCGCCGAACGACCCGCCTCCGCGGCGCCCGGAGCGCGACGAGCCGCCTCCGCCGCCGAAGAGCCCGCCCCCGGCTCCGCCGAGGAGGCCGCCGCCCCATCCGGAGCTCGAGGAGCGCCCGCCGCCGAGGGAGCTGCCGATGAGGCCGCCCAGGAGCCCGCCGAGGAAGTCGTCCCCGCCTGAGGAGCGGCCCTGCGAGCGGTACGACGACTCGAACATGCTGAGGTCGCTCTGCGTGAGGGAGATCGCGTCGTTCGCGAGACGGAGCGCGGACTGCGCGTGGCCGAGCGCGGCCGCGGGGTCGCTCTGGCGCAGGCCCTCCGCGCGCGCGAGCTCGGCGCCGGCCTGCGCGAGCCGCGTGCGGGCGTCCGAGCCCACTCCGCCGCGCCGCGCCGACACGTACTCCTCGGCCGCCGAGACCTGGCTGCGCGCCTGGAGGATGGTCTGCTCGAGCATCTGCTCGGACCGCCGTCGCCGCTCGACCGCGTCGCGACCGCCGGCGAGGGCGCGGTCGATCTCCTCGTCGGCCTTCTGGAGGGCCTCGAGCATCGCGAGCGGGCGGCGCCCGGAGCCGGCGAGGTTCTGCTTCGCGGTCTGCATCTGCTGCTCGGTGCGCGCGACGGCGGCCGCGACGGCCCCGTCCTCGTCGGGCAGCTGCCGGGCCGCGGCCACGTCGCCCTCGAGCTCGAGGATGAGATCGGCCGCCTGCTTCTCGCCCTCAGCGAGCGCCGCGCCGAGCTCGTCGATCGCGGTGCCGAGGCGCCGCGCCTGGGCGATCGCCTGCTCGGCATCGCGGATGGCGACGGCGGCCTCGCCGCCCTCGCCCGAGCCGATCGCGCGCTGCGCGACGGCGAGCTGCTCGTCGGCGAACGCCAGCCGTGCCTGAGCCTGCTCGGGGTTGTCGGCCACGGTCGTGAGCGCCTCGGGCGCGTACCGGGCGCCCAGCGCCTCGAGCGCGCGGCGGGCCTCGTCGGACACGGACGCCGCCTGCGCGCGCTTCTCCTGCACCTGCGTGAGCGCCTCCGGCGCGTTCTGCTCGAGCTGGCGCAGCTGCGCGAATCCCTGCGCCTTCTCCTCGAGCGACGCCGCCGCCTGCTCGCAGAGGGCGACGATCTCGGTGTTCCACGCGCGCACGTCGGCCTCGGTGTCCTCCGTGGCGTCGTCGAGCCGCTGCTTGAGCTCGAACGCGCGCGCGAGCGACGCGCGCGCATCCGACAGCGCGGTGCGGAACTCGCCGGTCGCCTCCTCGCCGAACTGCGCGACCGCGAACCCGAGCTCCTGCTCGCTCGAGCGGATGGCGTCGTCGGTCGCGATGAGGGCGGAGGCCGCCCGGCGCTGCAGCTCGGCGGTCGGGACCTCGGGCTCGGCGGGGGTGTCACCGGCCCCTGCCCTCTCCGCGGGGCTGCGCTTGCGCGAGAGCAGCACGACGACGATCACGATGCCCGCGATCACGACGAGGCCGATGATCCACGGCCATGCGCTGGCGCCGCCCTGTCCGCCGCCCTCGAACCCGTCGGCGGCGACGTCGACCGCGCTCGCCCAGTCGTCGTCCGCGAGGGCGTCGAAGAGGTCCTGCTCGATCGCCGCGAGACGGTCCTCGCTCACGGGGCCGTCCGCGGCGGAGGAGATGTAGAGCTGACGGCCCTCGGTCGCGATCGCGAGGAGGTACTGCGTGCTGCCGAGGCGGTTCCGGTCCGCCGTCGCGTCGGCCCACTCGATGGCGTCGGAGGGGTTCTCGAAATCGTCGACGTAGACGACCCAGAGCGAGACGTCGGTGTCGGCGACGAGCTGAGCGAGGCGCTCGTCGGCGGCGCGCTCCTCGCTCGGGGTCAGCACATCCGAGCCGTCGTAGACGTACGCGTCGCCGAGCTCGACCGGGCTCTCCGCCGACGCCGCCATCGGGGCGCCCCCGAGGAACAGCGTCAGGCCGGCGCACAGCGCCACGGTCCACCTTGCCCGCATGGCGACTTCCCCTCCGCGGGCGCCATGGGCCCGCGAGACCGATCCTATGCACGCGGCGGCATGCGGCGGAAGACGAGGTCGCCGCGCACAGGAGATTCATCGACCGCGTCGAGCGCGCGCCGCTCCGCGACGGGTCGGCGGCCCGTGGTGGGATGGAGGGCGGGAGGACCCTCATGGACGACAGATACGGCACCGACGTGCTCGCGGCGGGATGGCGCGAGAAGGGCAGGAAGACGTCGAAGCCGGTCCCCGCGGAGCTCGACCTCGTCGTCGAGGTCGCGGGAGACGGGTACTGCGGCGCGATCACGCGCGTCGAGAACGGCAGCGTCGAGCTCGAGGACTGGAAGGGGCGCACGCGCGTCTTCCCGCTCGGCGCGGGCTTCCTCATCGACGGCGAGCCGGTCGCCCTCGTCCCGCCGAAGGCGGCACCGCAGGGCCGCCGCCGCACGGCATCCGGATCGTTCGCGGTCGAGGATCAGCGGGCGCGGGTCGCGCTGCCGAGTCGCATCCTCGTGGAGGGGAAGCACGACGCCGAGCTCGTGGAGAAGGTCTGGGGCGCCGATCTGCGCGTCGAGGGCGTGGCGGTCGAGTTCCTCCAGGGCATCGACCTCCTGCACGAGCTCCTCGAGGAGGAGCCGCCGTCGGCGAAGCGCCGCTACGGCGTGCTCGTCGACCACCTCGTCCCGGGGTCCAAGGAGTCGCGCATCGCCGAGCAGATCGCGCGCGGGCGCCACGGTGCGCACGTCCGCATCGTCGGCCATCCGTTCGTCGACGTGTGGCAGTGCGTCAAGCCGCAGGCGGTCGGCATCGCGCGCTGGCCCGTCGTGCCGCGCGGCACCGACTGGAAGACCGGCATCTGCCGCGGCCTCGGCTGGCCCGCCGAGACCAAGGAGGACCTCGGCCTCGCGTGGCAGCGCATCCTCTCGCGCGTGACGACGTACCGCGACCTCGAGCCCGAGCTGCTCGGCAGGGTCGAGGAGCTCATCGACTTCGTCACGGCCCCGTGACCCACGGCGCCTGACCCACGGGGAGGGCACGGCGGCGGAAAGTACCCTGGAGGCATGCCCGAGCCCCGCACCTTCCGCGACCATCCCGTCTCGTTCGTCCGCCGCAGCGGGCGCATGTCGGAGGCGCAGGAGCGCGCGTGGGCCGAGCTCGCGCCGACGTACTTCTTCGACGTGCCGCGGGCCATCGCGTCGACATCGGTCCACCCCGACGCGCGGTTCGTCCCCGCGGAGGAGTACGGCCGCGTGGCGCCGCTCATCGTCGAGATCGGGTCGGGGCAGGGGCACGCGATCGTGCACGCCGCGTCGACCCGGCCCGACGTCGACTTCCTCGCCGTCGAGGTGTTCCGCGCGGGGCTCGCGCGGACGATGCTCGACGCCGACGCCGCCGGCGTGCGCAACCTCCGTCTCATCGAGGCGAACGCGCCCGAGGTGCTCGAGACGCTCCTGCCGGAGGGCGGCGCCGACGAGGTCTGGATCTTCTTCTCCGACCCGTGGCACAAGAAGCGGCACACGAAGCGCCGGATGATCCGCCCCGGGTTCGGCGCCACGGCGGGCCGCGCCCTGCGCGACGGCGGCCTCCTGCGCCTCGCGACGGACTGGGAGGACTACGCCCTGCAGATGCGCGAGGTGCTCGACATTGCGCCCGAGTTCGAGCGCGCGTTCGACGGGGACTGGGCCGACCGCTTCGATGGACGGGTGATGACGGCCTTCGAGCGCAAGGGCATCGAGAAGGGGCGCGAGATCCGCGATCTCGTCTACCGCCGCGTCGCGCGGAGCTGACGGGTGGCCGTGCCCGGTGCGCGCGCCGTCGCGCCGCTCCCGCTCGCCGCCGCGCTTCTCACGTGCCTCGCGGCTCCGGCGTTCTTCGTGCTGCTCGTGCCGTGGCTCGGATGGCTGCTGCTCGCGGCCGGCATCGCCCTCGCGATCGCGGCCGACCGGTCGCGCGGTGTCGCGCCCTGGGCCCTCGCGCCATCCGCGCCATCCGCGCCCGGGCCATCCGCGCCCATGCCCTCCCTCGCGCGGGATCTGTCGCTCATCGCGGTCGGGTTGCTCATCGTGAGCGCCATCCCGCTCGCGGCCGAGCTCGACGACGCCGCGATGATCCGCTTCACGGTCGCGCTCGGCGGCGCGGTCGCCGTGCCGTACGCGGTCTCGCGGTTCGTCTACCGCGACCGCGCGATCGCGTTCCCGTGGCGGACGGGCCGGCGCTGGACGCGCCTGCAGTGGGGGTGGCTCGTCGCGGTGCTCGCGCTCGGATGGCTGATCCTGCCGTTCTACTTCATCACGTCGGGCGTGTACCGCAACTGGCCGGTCGTCGACACCGCCGACCTCATCGCGCGGCTCTTCGTGGGCGTGGGCGCCGTGGGCATCTGGGACGAGCTCTTCTTCGTGTGCACGGTGTTCGCGCTGCTGCTGCGGCACTTCCCGACGACGGTCGCCAACGTGCTCCAGGCGATCGTGTTCGTGTCGTTCCTGTGGGAGCTCGGCTACCGCGCCTGGGGTCCCGTGCTGACGATCCCGTTCGCGCTGCTGCAGGGGTGGATCTTCCTGCGCACGCACTCGCTGGCCTACGTCGTGACCGTGCACCTGCTCTTCGACGCCGTCGTGTTCCTCGTGCTCGTGCACGCGCACAACCCCGGCGCCGTCCCGTTCTTCCTGGTGTGAGGAGACCCGCATGACCGACCGGATGGACGTCGAGACCGTCGTCGTCGGAGGCGGCGTCGTCGGCGCCGCGACCGCGTGGGCGCTCGCCCGCGAAGGGTGCGAGGTCGTGCTGCTCGAGGCGCACGAGCCCGCCCACGCGCTCGGCGCCTCGCACGCGTCGACCCGCAACTTCAACCCGTCGTACGCGGAGCCCGCGTACCTGCGGCTGCTCACGCGTGCGCTGCCCCTCTGGCGCGAGCTCGAGGCGGAGTCGGGCGAGACCATCCTCGAGCAGACCGGCATCGTGAACCGCGGGCCCGTTCCCGAGGCCGAGCGCCTGCGCGAGAACGCGCCGCGCGCCGGGCTCGCCGTGGAGACGGTTCCCGCGGGCGAGGCCGCGCGCCGCTGGCCGGGGATGCGGTTCGCGAGCGACGCGCTCTTCCTGCCGGACGGCGGGCGGATCTGGGCCGAGCGCGCCGTCCGCGCGCTCCACGCGCTCGCTGCGCGCTTCGGCGGAGACATCCGACACGGCGTGCGCGTCGACGGCGTCCGTGTCCTCGGCGACGGGGCGGCCGAGGTGCGCGCCGGCGATCTCGTCGTCCGCGCGCGCCGTGCGGTCGTCGCAGCGGGCGCGTGGTCGTCGGAGCTGCTCGCGGGCGTCGTCGACCTGCCGCGCCTGCGGGTCACGGAGGAGCATCCCGCCCACTTCGCGCTCGCCGCGGGCGACGACGGCGCGGGCTGGCCGAGCTTCAACCACTTCGCCGAGCCGTCCGGGTTCGGATGGCTCGGGCCGATCTACGGGCTCGTCTCGCCCGGCGAGGGCCTCAAGGTCGGATGGCACGGCGCGGGCCCCGAGGTCACACCCGCCACGCGCACGTTCGCGCCCGAGGAGCACGTCGTCGCCGCCCTGCGCGCGTACGTGCGCGAGTGGATGCCCGGCGCGGACCCCGATCGGCTGGAGCCGATCAGCTGCACGTACACGTCGCGCACGGGCGAGGACTTCATCCTCGACGCGGCGGGGCCGATCATCGTCGCCGCGGGCTTCGCGGGGCACGGGTTCAAGTTCGCCCCCGCGCTCGGCGAGCACCTGGCCTCCCTCGCGACCGGCGCGGGCCATCCGGATCCGTTCTTCGCCCTGCGACGGTGATCCGCGCGCCGATCCCGCGACGTGAGCGGGGTGGGTGGGGTGTCCTCGTGTGCGTGTCTCGGTGCGGGTGGGTATGGGTGCCGGTTAGCCGCGCGTGGTGAGACATGCGGGCCCGGTGAGACATGCGGGACCGGTGAGACATGCGGGACCGGTGAGACATGCGGGGCGTCCGACCTGCCGGGTCGGCGCGGGAGGACCAGGCCGGCTGTCGGATGCCCGTGCGAGGCTGGGAGCATGAGCGACGACACCCTGCGGACCTCCGCGCTCGCGGCCCTCCGGAAGCTCGTGGGGCGGGACGACGCCGACTTCCACGAGGGGCAGTTCGAGGCGATCGAGGCGCTCGTGGGCGGACGCCGCCGCGCGCTCGTCGTGCAGCGGACCGGGTGGGGCAAGTCGGCCGTGTACTTCGTCGCGACGAGGCTGCTCCGAGACGCGGGAGCCGGGCCGACGGTGCTCGTGTCGCCCCTCATCGCCCTCATGCGCGACCAGATCGCGGCCGCGCAGCGGGCCGGCGTCCGCGCCGTGGCGATCAACTCGACGAACGCGCACGAGTGGACCGACGTCCTCGCGCAGCTCGACGCCGACGAGGTCGACGTGCTGCTCGTGTCTCCTGAGCGGCTCAACAACCCGACGTTCCGCGATGAGCAGCTGCCCGCCCTCGTGCGGCGGATCGGCATGCTCGTCGTCGACGAGGCCCACTGCATCAGCGACTGGGGCCACGACTTCCGCCCCGACTACCGGCGCCTGCGCGACCTCATCGCGCAGATGCCGCCGTCCGTCCCTGTGCTCGCGACGACGGCCACCGCGAACAGCCGCGTGGTCGCCGACGTCGTCGAGCAGCTGGGTGCGGAGGGCGTGACGACCATCCGCGGCCCGCTCGCACGCGCGTCTCTGCGCCTCGGCGTGCTGCGGCTCCCCGACGCGACGGCGCGTCTCGCGTGGCTGCTCAGCCACCTCGATGAGCTGCCGGGGTCGGGCATCATCTACACGCTCACGGTCGCCGCCGCGAACGACACCGCCCGGCTCCTGCGCGATCACGGCCACGCCGTGCGCGCGTACACCGGGCAGAGCGACGCCGACGAGCGCGCGGAGTCGGAGGCGATGCTCAAGCGCAACGAGGTCAAGGCGCTCGTCGCGACGAGTGCGCTCGGCATGGGCTTCGACAAGCCCGACCTCGGCTTCGTGCTCCATCTGGGTGCCCCTTCGTCGCCCGTGGCGTACTACCAGCAGGTCGGCCGTGCGGGCCGCGCGACGGCGTCCGCGGATGTCGTTCTGCTTCCGGGCCCCGAGGACCGCGACATCTGGCACTACTTCGCGACCGCGTCGATGCCCGACCAGGAGCGCGCCGAGCGCGTGCTGTCGGCCCTCGGAGCGGCCGATCGTCCGCTGTCGACGGCTGCGCTCGAGGCGGTCGTCGACATCCGGCGCACGCCCCTCGAGCTGCTCCTCAAGGTGCTCGACGTCGACGGCGCGGTGCGGCGCGAGAAGGGCGGATGGGCCGCGACCGGCATCCCGTGGACGTACGACGCCGAGCGGTACAGCCGCATCGCCGCCGAGCGCCGCATCGAGCAGGAGCACATGCTCGAGTACGAGACGACCACCGCGTGCCGCATGGAGTTCCTGCAGCGCCGTCTCGACGACGACACCGCGGCGCCGTGCGGGCGCTGCGACAACTGCGCGGGACCGTGGCTCTCCGCCGAGATCGGTCAGGGCGTCTCGGCGTCCGCCGCCTCCGCCCTCGACCGCGTCGGCGTGCCGATCGAGCCGCGGCGCCAGTGGCCATCCGGTCTCGATCGGCTCGGCGTGCCGCTCAAGGGCCGCATCCCGGCCGAGGAGCAGGCGGCCGAGGGCCGCGCGCTCGCCCGCCTGACCGATCTCGGCTGGGGCGGTGCCCTGCGCGAGCTCTTCGCCGCGGGCGCGCCCGACCAGCCCGTGCCCCCGCGCCTGCTCGATGCCTGCGTGCGCGTGCTCGCCGACTGGGGCTGGGACGAGCGCCCCGTCGCTGTCGCCTCCGTGCCCTCGCGCTCCCACCCGCAGCTCGTCGCCTCGACCGCGCAGGGGCTCGCACGGGTCGGGCGCCTGCCGTACCTCGGCGAGCTGGCCCTCGATCCCGCCGCGCCGGTCGGCCGCCCCGGCGGCAACAGCGCGTTCCGCGTCGCCGACCTGCACGGTCGCCTCGACGCGTCCCCGCTCGCGGTGCCGACGGGGCCGATCCTGCTCGTCGACGACCTCGCCGACAGCCGGTGGACGCTCACGCTCGCCGCGCGCGAGCTCCGCAGGGCCGGCGCCACGGCCGTCCTGCCGTTCGCCCTCGCTCTCCGGAGCTGAGCGGCGCCGAGCAGACTCCGCGCCCGGCGCCGCGAGCCGGCTCACGGCGCCGACAGCGGGCTCAGCGCCCGGCCGCGCGGTTCGTCTTCGCGGTCGCGGGCGCCGTCCACGGATCCTCCGGCCACGGATGGCGCGGGTAGCGCCCGCGCATCTCCCTGCGCACCTGCTGGTACGGGCCGTTCCAAAAGGACGCGAGGTCGTCGGTCACGGCGAGAGGACGCCGCGCGGGGGAGAGCAGATGGAAGAGCACGGGCACGCGCCCGTCGACCAGGCGCGGCGTCTGCGCGAGGCCGAAGACCTCCTGCAGCTTCACGGCGACGACGGGCCGTGCATCCACATCGCCCGCGTAGTCGATGCGCACGCGGGACCCGGACGGCACGGCGAGCCGCTCGGGCACGAGCTCGTCGAGGCGCGCGGCCTCCGGCCAGGGGAGCAGGCGCCGCAGCGCTGCCTCGACGTCGATCCCGTGCAGGGACACGTCGGCGCGCAGGCGGGAGAGATCGGGCCCCAGCCAGTCGTCGATGCGCGCGAGCAGGGAGGCGTCGTCGACCTCGGGCCACGGGCGGCCGATCTCCCGGTGCACGAGCGCGAGGCGCGCGCGCAGGGCGAGCGCCTCGGGACGCCACGCGAGCGCGTCGAGGCCCCTCTCGCGGACGTGCGCGGCGAAGGCGGGGCCGACGTCCTCGGGGGTCGCCGCGACGGGCGTCTCGGCGAGCAGGATGGCGCCGAGGCGGCGGGTGCGGCGGACGCGCACGCGACCGCCCTCGATGCGTGCGGCGCGCTCGTCGCTCGTGAGCCCCGCCCCGATCGCGAGCGCGTCCTCCTCGGCGAGCGCGGCGGCCATCCGGATGACGGCGCCGGTGCCCTCGGCAGCGCGGCCCTCCGCGCGCTGGACTTCCCAGACGGCCAGCCACTCCGACGCGCTCAGCGCACTGCCCGGGGGAAGCGCGGCGCGCGTGCCGCTCGCGAGGAGGTACGTCCGGTCGTGCGGGCCCGTGCGCCGGGCGATCCAGTCGGGCCGCGCGAGGGCGACGACGGCTCCCGGCGCGGATGGCCCGGGCGCGGATGGCCCGGAATCGGACCCGCGGGGCGCCGCGTCGGATGCCGCGATCCGGGCGAGCCGGGCCGTCTCGCGCCGCCAGCGCGCGGCGCCCGGGCCGCGGCCATCCCTCAGCTCGCGGAGCATCCGCCCGAGGTCGGCATCGGCATCGCGGTGGTCGTCGGAGATCGCCGCGACGACCTCGGCGGCCGCACGCGCATCGCCGAGCATCGCCGCGCCCTCGAGGAGGGCCCGCGCCTCGCGAGCGCCGACGGGAAGCGGTGCGATGCGGCGCCCGAGAGCCGTCGGCCGTCCGCTCGCGTCGGTCAGCTCGAGCGCGTGCAGCACGGAGAGCGCCTGAGCGACCGCGGCGTGCGGGGGAGGGGTGAGGAGGGCGAGGCCCTCGCCGCCCGGCGTGCCCCACGCGCCCGCGAGGAGCATGGCGTCGACGAGGTCGGCCGAGGCGATCTCGGGTGCGGCGGCAGCCGGCATCCGTGCGAAGTCCACCTCCGCGTAGGCGCGCACCGCTCGGCCGGGGCCCTGGCGTGCCGCGCGCCCGGCTCGCTGGTCCGCGCTCGCTCGCGACGCGCTGACCGTCACGAGGCCGGTCATGTCGCGGCCGCGGTCGCGGCGCACCTCGCGCGAGAGGCCCGCGTCGACGACGAGCCGCACACCGGGCACCGTGAGCGAGCTCTCGGCGAGCGCCGTGCTCACGACGATGCGGGGCGGCTCCCCGGCGCGGCGCCCCTGCGTGGCGCGATCCTGCTCGCGGGCGGGCAGCCGGCCGTGCAGGGGGAGGACCTCGATGTCCGCCGCGCGGTCGCGGATGAGCCGCACGAGCTCGTCGACATCGCGCGCCGAGGGCACGAAGACGAGGGCATCGCAGCCGTCCTCGCGCTGTGCGGCCGTCGCGACGCGGGCGAGGTGCGCGAGGTGCGCGCGCGTGACGCCGCGCTCGTCGAGGCGCGGTGCATCTCCCGGCGCGTACTCGATCGCGAGCGGATGGAGGGGCGACGGCACGTCGACGACGGGCGCGGGATGATCGGCGCCGCCGAGCAGGCGGGCGACGGCGTCCGCATCGAGGGTCGCCGACATGGCCGTCACGACGAGGTCGTCGCGGAGCGCGCGTGCCTCGGCGAGCATCCCGAGGAGGAGGTCGCCGTCGAGCGAGCGCTCGTGCACCTCGTCGAGGATGACCGCGTCGACGCCGTCGAGACCGGGATCGGCCAGCAGTCGGCGCAGCAGCACGCCGGGGGTGAGGAGCTCGATGCGCGTGCGCGGGCCGACCTCATGCTCGCCGCGGACGCTGAAGCCGACCGGGCCGCCGAGCTCCGACCCGTCCAGCTGCGCGATGCGGCGGGCGGCCGCGCGCACGGCGACCCTGCGCGGCTGCGTCACGAGAACCCGCCCGCGCACGGCGTTCGCGAGGACGGGAGGGACGAAGGTGGTCTTGCCCGTGCCGGGCGGCGCCGTCACGACGAACGCGCCGTGCCGGGCGGCCGAAAGCAGCGCGTCGCGCGCCGTCGACACCGTGAGCCCCGCGCCGAGCGCGGCGAGGTCGAAGCGGTGCGGGTCGGCCATCGTCCGATTCTCTCAGGGGGCGGGAACGGCGAAGGCCCCGCTCGCAGACGAGCGGGGCCTTCGCACCGGGTGCCCCCGGAGGGATTCGAACCCCCGACCTTCGGTACCGGAAACCGGCGCTCTATCCCCTGAGCTACGGAGGCGTGCTGATCGAGCTTATCAGCGCGGCGAGGGTGCCTCGTACACGTCGGGCGCCGCCGGGAGCGCCGGCTCGGGCTGGTTCTCCGCGGCCTCGACCTGCACGGGGGCCGTGATCTCCGCGATCGCCGCGACGAGGCGCTCCGCGAGATGGGCGTGTCCGGCGTCGGAGGGGTGCCGCGCGCCGCGCTCCGACGTGTCGATGAGCCGCAGGTAGTCGGCGGCCGTGATCCACTCGTCCTGCACGGGCGAGATGTACGGCCATCCGCGGTCCGCCGCGAGCGCCGAGAGCCTGCGGTCGAGCTCCGCCGTCGTGTCCTCGACCGGAAGGATGTGCGGCGCGGGGCCGAGGATGACGATCGCGGCGTCGGGGTAGAGGTCCGCGAGCGCGTCCCATGCCGCATTCACCGCGCCCGCGTAGCGCGACAGGTCCTGTCGGCGGTCGTTGATCGAGCCCTGGACGATGACGAGATCCGGATCGAGCGCGGGATCGAGCGCGGCGATGCGCTCGCCGAAGGCCGGGCCGTCGATCCCCGGCTTGAGGTACCCGCTGCCCCGCACGCCGTCGACGACGGTCTCCCAGCCCTCGAGCTCCCCGAAGCGGTACGCGTACCCGCCCGTCGGGGTCGTCGCCGCCGAGCCGTAGGTCCACGAATCGCCGAAGACGAGCACCGTCGGGTCGTCGGGCAGCGCGATCGTCGCGGTGCTCTCGGCGGAAGCCGCCTCTCGGTCGGAGGCGACCGCCGCGTCGGGCACGGGGAGCGGCGCCCAGGGCCGCCAGACCCCGAGCACGAGGGCGGCGGCGAGCAGGAGGAAGCCGATCGCCGCGGCGAGCACGACGGGCCGGCGGGTCGGGTGCGCCGCGGTCATGCGAACGAGGATAAGCACTCGGCGTGGCCACACCGTGCGTCGTCATAAACTTGTGACGCTATGAACCCGGATTCCCTCGCCGCCGCCCTGCTCGCCGTCCTCTCTCCGATCGCCGAGCGTCGCCGCCCCGAGGAGTCCCTCGACCTGGCCGCCGCCGACGTCGTCTTCGAGCGCCCGAAGAACCGCGATCACGGCGACTGGGCCACGAACATCGCCATGAAGCTCGCCAAGCGCCTCGGCGCGAACCCGCGCGAGCTCGCGCAGGAGATCGCCGACGCCCTCGGCTCGGTCGACGGCATCGCGTCGGTCGAGGTCGCGGGCCCCGGCTTCATCAACATCCGCCTCGACGCCGCCGCGGCTGGGGCCCTCGCGAAGACGATCGTCGACGCGGGCGCCGCATACGGGCGCAACGAGACGCAGGTCGGCAACACGATCAACCTCGAGTTCGTGAGCGCGAACCCCACGGGCCCGCTCCACATCGGCCACACGCGCTGGGCCGCGCTCGGCGACTCGATCGCGCGCGTGCTCAAGGCGAGCGGCGCCGACCTCGTCAGCGAGTACTACATCAACGACGCGGGCGCGCAGATGGACAAGTTCGGCGCGAGCGTGCTCGCGGCGGCCAAGGGGGAGCCGACGCCGGAGGGCGGCTACCCGGGCCAGTACATCGCCGATCTCGCTGCGCACGTCCTCGAGCAGCGCCCCGATCTGCTCGAGCTCGACGACGACGCGCAGCTCGCCGTCGCCCGCGAGCTCGGCTATGCGCGCCAGCTCGAGGAGATCAAGCAGTCCCTCGAGACGTTCAACGTGCACTTCGACGTCTTCTTCAGCGAGCGCACACTGCACGAGAAGGGCGCCGAGGGTGCCAGCGCGATCGACCAGGCCATCGACCGCCTGGCCGAGCAGGGACACGTGTTCGAGGACGGCGGTGCCGTCTGGGTGCGCACGACCGCGTTCGGCGACGACAAGGACCGCGTCGTCCGCCGCTCCGACAGCGAGATCTACACGTACTTCGCTGCCGACGCGGCGTACTACCTCTCGAAGTCCGACCGCGGCTATCAGCACAAGATCTACCTGCTGGGCGCCGACCACCACGGCTACGTCCACCGTCTCAAGGCCCTCGCGGGCGCGGCGGGCGACGACCCCCAGAAGGACATCGAGGTGCTCATCGGGCAGCTCGTCTCGGTGAACGGGGCGCGCCTGTCCAAGCGCGCGGGCAACATCATCGAGATGGACGACCTCATCTCGTGGATCGGGACGGACGCGCTGCGGTACTCGCTCGCGCGGTATCCCGCCGACTCGCCGCTCGCGCTCGACCCCGAGCAGCTGCGCAGGCGCACGAACGACAACCCGGTCTTCTACGTGCAGTACGCGCACGCGCGCACGGTGAACGTCGCGCGCAACGCCGTGGACGCGGGAGTCGACCGCTCGACGTTCGCGCCCGAGCTGCTCGACCACGAGACCGAGAGCGCGCTGCTCGGCGCCCTCCAGGAGTTCCCCCGCGTCGTGGCGTTCGCCGCCGAGCTGCGCGAGCCGCACCGCATCGCGCGCTACCTCGAGGAGCTCGCCGGCCTGTACCACCGCTGGTACGACAGCTGCCGCGTCACGCCCAAGGGCGACGAGCCCGTCGAGCCCGTGCACGGCACGCGCCTGTGGCTCAACGACGCGACCGGCCAGGTGCTCCGCAACGGGCTCGACCTCCTCGGTGTGAGCGCGCCCGAGCGGATGTGACGTGGCGCGCCGCCGTCGTCCGCTGCGGGCGCTCGTCGCCGTCGGCGCGATCGTCGCCGTCGCGGTCGCGGCGTTCCTCGTCGGCGAGGCGGTCGCGCGCGAGCTCGTGAAGCAGCAGGTGCGCGACGTGATCGTGTCGGAGCTCGCGCTGCCGGCCGACCAGCCCATCGAGGTCGGGGTCGGCGGGCTCGTCATCCCGCAGCTCATCGCGGGCCGGCTCGACGACCTCGCCGTCGCGAGCGACGACGTCGCAGTCGGCGGGCTGTCCGGCGACGTCGCGGTGCGCGCGCACGGGGTGCCTGTGCGGGGAGACGACCTGAGCGCGCTCGGCGGCACCGCCGCCATCCGGATGGACGCGGCGGATGTCGACGCGCTGCTCGCCGCGGTCGGCGGCAGCTGGGCGACGTGGGGGGATGTCGCCGTGCTGCTCCCCGGGCCCGCCGCGCGCCTGTCGACGCACGTGAGCCTGCTGGGCGCGGACATCCCGCTGTCGTTCACCGCCGTGCCGAGCGTGTCGGACGGCGACGTCGTGCTCACCCCCGAGGCGATCTCGATCGGCGACCTCGAGCTGACCGCGGACACGCTCGCGCAGGCGCCGGTCGACCTCAGCGCCCTCGCGCGGCCGTTCACACTGTGCCGCGCCGATGCGCTCCCCGACGGCCTCGAGGTGACCGCGGCCGACATCGTCGACGAGCATCTCGTCGTCCGCCTCGCGTTCGCCGACGGCGTCCTCTCCGACGCCGACGCCCTCGCCGCGGCGAGCTGCGGCTGATGCGTCGTCGTGCGTCGTCCCGCGGCACGGGTCGCGCGCGGCGTGCCATAGACTCTCAGTCACCGCGGCGACGTGACCATCCCGCGCCGCGGCGAACCCCCATCCACTGATTGGTGCCCCGTGTCCTCGTCCGCCCTCGCGCCCGAATGGCTCACGTCTCCCGCTGACCCGAACGACCTCGCGCCCGGTGTCTGGCCGGCATCGGCGTCGCGCGATGCGAACGGGGTGCTCGTCATCGGCGGGGTGCCCGCCACGGCGCTCGCGCGCGAGTACGGGACCCCGGTCGTCGTGATCGACGAGGACGAGGCGCGCTCGCGCGCCGTGCGCACGCGCGACGGGTTCGCGTCCGCTGCGGCTCGCCGCGGCGGCGACGCGCGCGTCTACTACGCGGGCAAGGCGTTCCTGAGCGCCGAGATCGCGCGGTGGATGGTCGACGCGGGCCTGCGGATCGACGTCTGCTCGGGCGGCGAGCTCGCGGTCGCCCTCGCCGCCGGCGTGGCGCCCTCGCACATCGGCTTCCACGGCAACAACAAGCAGGTGTGGGAGCTCGAGCGCGCCGTCACCGCCGGCGTCGGCACGATCATCGTCGACTCGCTCATCGAGATCGAGCGCCTCGCGGCGATCACGGAGCGCCTCGACGTCATGCAGAGCGTGCTCGTGCGGGTGAACAGCGGCGTCCACGCCGAGACCCACAGCTTCCTCGCGACGGCGCACGAGGACCAGAAGTTCGGGTTCCCGCTCAGCGCGGCCGAGGAGGCGGTGGCCCGCATCCGCGAGCTGCCGCACGTGCGCTTCGCCGGCCTCCACTGCCACATCGGCTCGCAGATCTTCGGCGTCGCCGGCTTCCGCGAGTCGGCCTCGCGGCTCGTCGAGCTGCACGAGCGCCTCCTCGCGGGCGGCGACATCCCGCTGCTCAACCTCGGCGGGGGCTTCGGGATCGCCTACACGCGAGCCGACGATCCCTCGCCCATCGAGGAGCTCGCGGAGGGCATCGTCGGGGCCGTCGCAGACGAGTGCGACGCGCGCGGCATCCCGCTGCCGACCCTCGCCTTCGAGCCGGGCCGCAGCATCATCGGCACTGCGGGCGTCACGCTCTACGAGGTCGGCACCGTGAAGCCGGTCCGCGTGCAGACGCCCGACGGAGAGCGCGACCGCGTCTATGTGAGCGTCGACGGCGGCATGAGCGACAACGCGCGCGGCGCGCTGTACGGCGCGCAGTACTCGGCGCGGCTCGCATCGCGCGAGGGGATGGACGCTCCCGCGCTCGTGCGCGTCGTCGGCATGCACTGCGAGTCGGGCGACATCGTCGTCGACCACGAGTACCTTCCGGGCGACGTCACGCCCGGCGACCTGCTCGCCGTCCCCGCCACGGGCGCGTACACCGTGCCGCTCGCGAGCAACTACAACCACGTCCCGCGGCCGCCCGTCGTGGCGGTCCGCGGGGGGAGCGCCCGCGTGATCGTGCGCGGCGAGACGATCGACGATCTGCTCGCCCGCGACGCCGGGCTCGACACCGAGACCGGCCTCGCGGCCGGAGAGGGAGAAGGATGATCGACCACCGCACGCTGAGGGTCGCCCTGCTGGGCGCCGGTTCCGTCGGCTCGCAGGTCGCGCGCCTGCTTCTCGAGCACGGCGACGACCTCGCCGAGCGCAGCGGCGCGAGCCTCGAGCTCTCGGGCATCCTCGTCCGCGACCTCGACGCCCCTCGCGACGTCGAGCTCCCGCGCGAGCTGCTCACGACCGACGCCGAGAGCCTCATCGTCGGCGCCGACATCGTCATCGAGCTCATGGGCGGCATCGAGCCCGCCCGCACCCACATCCTCACCGCCCTGAACTCGGGCGCCGACGTCGTGACGGGCAACAAGGCCCTCCTCGCCGCTCACGGCGCCGAGATCTTCGACGCGGCCGACCAGGTCGGCGCGTCCGTCTCGTACGAGGCCGCCGTCGCGGGCGCGATCCCGATCATCCGCCCCCTGAAGGACTCGCTCGCAGGCGACCGGATCGTCCGCATCTTCGGCATCGTCAACGGCTCGACGAACTTCATCCTCGACAAGATGGACCGCGAGGGGCTCTCCGCCGAGGAGGCGCAGCGCATCGCGACGGATCTCGGCTACCTCGAGGCCGACCCGACCCTCGACCTCGAGGGATACGACGCGGCCCAGAAGGCGGCCATCCTCGCGAGCCTCGCTTTCCACACCGAGGTCGCGATGGAGCACGTGCACCGCGAGGGCATCGAGTCGATCACGGCCGACATGATCGAGGGCGCGCGCCGCGCGGGCTTCGTCATCAAGCTCCTCGCCGTGTGCGAGCGCCTGCCCGGCGCCGACGGGGAGGACGAGTCGATCTCGGTGCGCGTGTATCCCGCGCTCATCAGCCGCGACCATCCTCTCGCGACGGTGCACGGCGGCAACAACGCCGTGTTCGTCGAGGCGGAGGCGGCGGGCCCCCTCATGTTCTACGGCGCGGGAGCGGGCGGCGTGCAGACCGCGTCGGCCGTGCTCGGCGACGTCGTGTCGGCCGCCCGCCGTCACATCGCCGGCGGCGTGGGCGTGGGGGAGTCGGCGCGCCAGAGCCTGCCGACCGCCGAGATCGGGCGCATCACGACGCGCTACCAGATCACCCTCGAGGTGTCGGACGAGCAGGGCGTGCTCGCGACGATCGCGGGCATCCTCAACGACGGCGGCGTCTCCGCGGCGACCGTCGAGCAGACCGTCGATGACGAGGGCACCGCCCGCATCGTGATCGGAACCCACAGGGCTCGGGAGCAGGCGCTCAGCGACACCGTCGCCCGCCTCGCTCAGAGCGATGTCGTCGAGCGCGTGGCCTCGGTGCTGCGCGTGGAAGGAGAATGACCATGGCCCACGTCTGGCGCGGAGTGATGCGCGAGTACGCCGACCGTCTGGGCGTCACCGACGCCTCGACCGTCGTGACCCTCGGCGAGGGCGGCACGCCGCTCATCCCGGCACCCGCCCTGTCGCAGCGCACGGGCGCGGATGTCTGGATCAAGTTCGAGGGCATGAACCCGACCGGCTCGTTCAAGGACCGCGGCATGACCGTCGCGCTCTCGCGCGCGGTCGAGCACGGCGCGAAGGCCGTCATCTGCGCGTCGACCGGCAACACGTCGGCCTCGGCCGCGGCGTACGCCGCGCACGCGGGGATCACCGCGGCGGTCCTCGTGCCCGAGGGCAAGATCGCCATGGGCAAGCTCAGCCAGGCCGTCATCCACGGCGGTCAGCTCATCCAGATCCGCGGCAACTTCGACGACTGCCTCGAGATCGCGCGCGAGCTCAGCGAGAGCTACCCCGTGCACCTCGTGAACTCGGTCAACCCCGACCGCATCGAGGGCCAGAAGACCGCGGCGTACGAGATCGTCTCGCAGCTCGGCGACGCCCCCGACTTCCACTTCATCCCGATCGGCAACGCCGGCAACTACACCGCCTACTCGCGCGGGTACGTCGAGGACGCAGAGGCCGGCACGTCGACGCGCGTGCCGCGCATGTTCGGCTTCCAGGCCGAGGGCTCGGCGCCCATCGTCCGCGGCGAGGTCGTGAAGAACCCGGAGACGATCGCCACGGCCATCCGCATCGGCAACCCCGCCTCGTGGGAGCTCGCCCTCGCGGCGCGCGAGAAGACCGACGGGTACTTCGGCGCGATCTCCGACTCGGCCATCCTCGCCGCGCAGCGGCTCCTCGCGAGCACGGCCGGCGTGTTCGTCGAGCCGGCGTCCGCGATCGGCGTCGCCGGTCTCCTCGAGCGCGCCGAGGCGGGCGCGATCCCCGCGGGCTCGCGCGTCGCGATCACCGTCACGGGCCACGGGCTCAAGGACCCGCAGTGGGCGCTCAAGCAGGAGGACGGCTCCGAGGTGACCCCGACGGTCGTCGACGCCTCGACGTCCGACGTCGCCGACGTGCTCGGGCTCGCTCCCGTCGGAGCGCCCGCGTGACGCCAGCCCGGCGCTCGGTGCACGTCCGCGTGCCGGCCACGAGCGCCAACCTGGGCCCCGGGTTCGACACCCTCGGCCTCGCGCTGTCGGCGTACGACGAGCTCACCGTGACGGCCCTGCCGGAGGGCGAGCTCGAGATCGAGGTGACCGGGTCGGGCGCGGAGGAGATCCCCCGCGACGAGTCGCACCTCATCGTGCGCGCCATCCGCCACGTCTTCGCCGATGCGGGGCGCCCCGCGCCAGGCCTGCGGCTCGTCGCGCACAACGGCGTCCCGCACGGGCGCGGCCTCGGCTCCTCGGGCGCCGCCGTCTCGGCCGGCGTGCTCGCCGCGAAGGGGCTCCTCGAGGGCGACGTCGAGCTCTCCGAGAACGACCTCCTCCGCCTCGCGACCGAGCTCGAAGGACATCCCGACAACGTCGCACCCGCGCTCTTCGGCGGGCTCACGATCGCGTGGGTCGACGAGCGGGGCCCGCAGCACAAGAAGCTCCTCGTGCATCGCGGCGTTGCGCCCGTCGTCTTCGTCCCGGAGACGACCATGTCGACCTCCCTCGCACGCAGCCTGCAGCCCCTGCAGGTGCCGCGCGAGGACGCCGTGTTCAACGTCTCGCGCTCGGCGCTCCTCATCGCGGCGCTCACGCAGAGCCCCGAGCTGCTGCTCGCCGCGACCGAGGACAAGCTCCACCAGAACTACCGCGCCGAGGCGATGCCCGAGACGCACCGGCTCGTCCAGGCGCTGCGCGCGGCGGGCTTCGCGGCCGTCGTCTCGGGCGCGGGCCCGAGCGTCCTCGTCCTCGCCGACGGCCCCGGCCGCCGCGTCGAGGCAGCCGAGCTCGTCGCCCGGGTCGCGGACACCCCGTGGGACGCCCTCATGCTCGCCGTCGATTTCAAAGGTGGTACAGTGAGGGACATCCCGGTGGGTGCTGAATAGCACGTTCGAAGCCACCGTCGCAATTCTGCGAAGCCCCCGCACGATCCCCGCCGTCTCCGAGACCGGCCGAGATCCACGCGCGTCGTGGCGCGCGTCACGCGAATCCCGCCAGTGCGGTTCGGGTCATGCCACGCAATACCGACAGGAGTACTCGTGGAGCCGATCTCCGAGATCCAGAACGACGCCGTCGGCGGAGAAGAGACCCTCTTCGACGCGCAGCCCGAGGCGCAGGCGACCGAGACGTCGCCCGCCGAGAGCGCGCAGGCCGACGCCCAGCCCGCCGCAGATGCGGCACCCGCCGAGGAGGCGCCCGCCAAGCCCGTGCGCAAGCGCGCGCCGCGCCGCGTGAAGTCGGCCGGCACGGCCGACGCGGCCGTCGAGGCGCCCGCCGAGGAGACCCCCGCGGCCGAGGAGGCACCCGCCGCCGACGCGGCGCCCGCGGCTGAGGAGGCGCCCGCGAAGCCGGTGCGCAAGCGCGCGCCGCGCCGCACGAAGAAGGCCGACCCCGTCGTCGAGACGCCGGCAGAGGAGGCCCCGCAGGCCGACGCGGCGGCATCCGCCGACGCCGCGGAGGTCGTCGAGGTCGCCGAGCAGGCGGTCGAGACCGCTCCCTCGCCCGAGGCCATGGACGAGGCGCCGACCGCGGAGGAGACCCCCGCCGAGGAGGCGGCGTCCGCTGAGGGGACGCCTGCCGCCGACGAGACGGCCGCTGATGAGACGGCCGCTGACGAGGACGCCGTCGAGGCGCCCGCGGAGGACGCCGAGAAGCCCGCCGAGCAGGCCGACGCCGCCCCGGCGGAGCAGGCCGAGGGCGAGCAGGCCGAGGGCGGCCGCGGCCGTGGCCGCAACCGCCGTCCGGTCCGCAAGGCCGAGCCGGCCGCCGAGGAGGCACCCGCCGACGCGCAGGGCGACGCCGACGAGGCGTCCGACGCCGCACGCGCCGAGGGCAGCCGCGAGGGCGAGCGCTCGGAGGAGGGCACCGGCCGCCGAGGCCGCAACCGCAACCGCCGAGGCCGCAACAAGGGCAACGGCGAGGCACAGGGCGACGACGCCCGCGCGACGCAGGACGACGCCAACGACGAGGGCGACCGCGGGGACCGCGGCGGTCAGCGCCAGGGGCGCGGCCAGGCACAGGCCCAGGCGCAGAACGAGGGCCGTGGTCGCGCGCGCAACAAGCGCCGCGGCGGCGCCGACGACGAGTTCGACACCGAGATCGGCGAGGACGACGTCCTCATCCCGATCGCGGGCGTTCTGGATGTGCTCGACAACTACGCGTTCGTCCGCACCACGGGCTACCTCCCGGGGCACCAGGACGTCTACGTCTCGCTCGGCCAGGTGAAGAAGTACCACCTCCGCAAGGGCGACGCGATCGTCGGCGCGATCAAGCAGCCGCGCGAGGGCGAGTCGACGGGCCGGCAGAAGTACAACGCGCTCGTCAAGGTCGACTCGATCAACGGCCTGTCCGTCGAGGACGCCGCGAACCGCATCGAGTTCGGCGACCTCACGCCGCTCTACCCGCAGGAGCGCCTCCGCCTCGAGACCGCGCCCGAGAAGCTCACGCAGCGCATCATCGACCTCGTCGCGCCGATCGGGAAGGGCCAGCGCGGCCTCATCGTCGCGCCGCCCAAGGCCGGCAAGACGATCGTCCTGCAGCAGATCGCGAACGCGATCTCGCAGAACAACCCCGAGGCCCACCTCATGGTCGTGCTCGTCGACGAGCGGCCCGAGGAGGTCACCGACATGCAGCGGTCGGTCAAGGGCGAGGTCATCGCCTCGACGTTCGACCGTCCCGCGGAGGACCACACGACGGTCGCCGAGCTCGCGATCGAGCGGGCGAAGCGCCTCGTCGAGCTGGGCCGCGACGTCGTCGTGCTGCTCGACTCGATCACGCGCCTCGGACGCGCGTACAACATCTCGGCCCCGACCTCGGGCCGCGTGCTCACGGGCGGCGTCGACGCGTCGGCGCTCTACCCGCCCAAGCGCTTCTTCGGCGCCGCGCGCAACATCGAGAACGGCGGCTCGCTGACCATCCTCGCCACGGCGCTCGTCGAGACCGGATCGAAGATGGACGAGGTGATCTTCGAGGAGTTCAAGGGCACCGGCAACATGGAGCTGCGCCTCTCGCGTCAGCTCGCCGACAAGCGGATCTTCCCGGCGGTCGACGTCAACGCGTCGTCCACTCGCCGTGAGGAGATGCTCCTGTCGCCCGACGAGGTGAAGATCACGTGGAAGCTGCGTCGCGCCCTCGCGGGCCTCGACCAGCAGCACGCGCTCGGCGTCATCCTCGACAAGCTCAAGGAGACGCAGTCGAACGTCGAGTTCCTCGTGCAGATGCAGAAGTCGATCCCGGCGACGGGCGGCCGCGGCTCGGGCCACGAGAACGACATCCGCTGACGCGGGCGGGGGAGCACGCGTGTTCGAGTCCGTCCAGGCGCTGATCGACGAGCACCGGCGGGTGCAGGAGGAGCTCTCCGACCCCGCCGTGCACGCCGACGCGGCGCGCGCCAAGCGGGTCAACCGGCGCTACGCCGAGCTCAGCCGCATCGTGCGCGCGCACGAGGAGTGGATCGCCGCGGGGGAGGACCTCGAGGCCGCTCGCGAGCTCGCGAAGGAGGACGACGCCTTCGCCGAGGAGGTGCCGGCACTCGAGGAGCACCTCGCGCAGGCGCAGGAGCGGCTGCGGCGTCTCCTCATCCCGCGCGACCCGGATGACGCGCGCGACGTGATCATGGAGATCAAGGCCGGCGAGGGCGGCGCCGAGAGCGCCCTCTTCGCGGCCGATCTCCTGCGCATGTACATGCAGTACGCGGCGTCGAAGGGGTGGAAGACCGAGCTCCTCGAGCGCGACGAGTCCGACCTCGGCGGCTACAAGAACGTGCAGGTCGCCATCAAGGGATCCTCGAACGACCCCGCGCAGGGCGTGTGGGCGCATCTCAAGTACGAGGGCGGCGTGCACCGCGTGCAGCGCGTTCCCGCGACCGAGTCGCAGGGGCGCATCCACACCTCGACCACCGGCGTGCTCGTCTTCCCCGAGGTGGACGAGCCCGAGGAGATCCACATCGACCCGAACGACCTGAAGATCGATGTCTTCCGGTCGTCCGGACCCGGCGGCCAGTCGGTCAACACGACCGACTCGGCGGTGCGCATCACGCACGTGCCGACCGGCATCGTCGTGTCGATGCAGAACGAGAAGTCGCAGCTGCAGAACCGCGAGGCGGGCATGCGCGTCCTCCGCGCGCGTCTGCTCGCGAAGCAGCAGGAGGAGCTCGCGGCCGTCGCGGCCGATGCGCGCAAGTCGCAGATCCGCGGCATGGACCGCTCGGAGCGCATCCGCACGTACAACTTCCCCGAGAACCGCATCGCGGACCACCGCACGGGATACAAGGCGTACAACCTCGACCAGGTGATGGACGGCGCGCTCGAGCCCGTCGTGCAATCCTGCATCGAGGCCGACGAGGCCGAGCGCCTCGCGTCGCTCGGGGAGTGATCTCGGCCGGCTGACGCCATCCGTCGCCCCGTTGGGCCATCCGTCACCCGTTCGGGTCGCGGTTTCCGGCCGTATTCGTCGGTTGGGGGCCGCGAAGTGCGACCTGGGCGGGTGTCGCCCTGTTAGGGTCGCGGTTTCCGTCCGTATTGGTCGGGTTGAGGCCGCGAAGTGCGACCTGGGCGGGTGTCGCCCTGTCGGGGTCGCGGTTTCCGGCCGTATTGGTCGGGTTGAGGCCGCCAAGTGCGACCTGGGCGATCACCGTCGTGGACGAAGGCGGTGCGGCGATCGTGCGGGAGGATGGTCGGATGGACATCCACGAGCTGAGCGCCGTCGAGCTCGCGGCGGCACTCCAGCGCGGAGAGGTCGCGCCGCGCGAGGTCGCGACGCACTTCCTCGACCGGATCGCCCGACTCGACGACGGCCTCGGCGCCTTCACCGAGGTGACGGCCGCGCGGGCCCTCGCGGCCGCGGATCGGCTCGGACGGCCCGACCCGACGCGCCCCCTGTGGGGCCTGCCTCTCGCCGACAAGGACCTCACGGCGCGCGCCGGAGTGCCGACCCGCTACGGATCGCGAGCGTTCGCCGCGTACGTGCCCGTGGCATCCGACCCGCTCGCGCTCGCGCTCGACGAGCTCGGCGCCGTGAGCCTCGGGAAGACCAGCACCCCCGAGTTCGGCATGACCGGCTACACCGAGTCGCGCGTCGCCCCGCCCACGCGGAACCCGTGGGACCCGGCGACGGGCGCCGGCGGATCGAGCGGCGGGGCGGCCGTCGCGGTCTCGGCCGGCCTGCTGCCCGCAGCTCCCGCCTCGGACGGCGGCGGATCCATCCGCATCCCCGCCGCGACCGTGGGGGTCGTCGGGATCAAGCCGTCGCGCGGCCGCCTGCCGATCGGCTCGGGGCTCGATGCGCCGGGCGGGCTGTCGGTCGCCGGCCCGATCGCCCGCACCGTCGAGGACGCGGCGTTCCTGCTCGACGCGCTCGCGGCATCCGCTCCCTACACCTACGCGACGCGCGCACCCGGACGCGGCCCGTTCGCCGCGGCCGCCCGGTGCGACCCTGGCCGACTCCGCGTGGGCGTCACGACCGTCACGCCGTGGGACGGATGGACCGACACGGCGCTCGATCCCGCCGCGCGCGCGGCGTTCGACCGCGGGATCGCGCTCCTCGGAGCCGCGGGGCACGATGTCTCGGATGCGAACTGGCAGCCGCTCGGGTACCCCGAGCTCTTCACGACGATCTGGCGCGCCTCCGCTGCGCGGATCCCCGTGGCCGACGATCGCCTGGACCTCGACCTCGAGCCCCTCACGGCGTGGCTCGTGCGCGAGGGGAGGGCGCTCGCGGCTGAGCGCGTGCTGGCCGCATATGCCGCCGCGACCGTGTTCGAGCGGGAGACGATCGCGGCGTTCGCGCCGTTCGACGTCGTCCTGACGCCCGCGCTCGCGCAGTCGCCGCGCCTCGTGGGGTGGTACGACCAGGACGATCCCGAGCGGAACTTCGCGCAGCAGTGCTCCTACGCGCCGCATACCAGCTTCGTGAACGTGAGCGGGCTGCCCGCGCTCACGGTGCCGCTGCTGCCCGACGCGTCAGGGCGCCCCGTGAGTGTGCAGCTCATCGGACGCCCAGGAGGCGAGGGCACGATCATCGCCGTTGCAGCGCAGCTCGAGGCCGCGCGCGGGCCCCTGCCGCGCCCGCCAGTCGCGGCCTGACGGCCATCCGCTGGTTCCGCGAAACGCGGCGAGCCAGCGGCGCCTCGCGGAGACCGGCGTCGAGCAGCGGTCAGATGCTGTACTCGGGCGCCATGAGGATGAGGCGCGCGTCCTCGCCGGACCGGCGGGCCCGCGCCTTCGCGGGGATGCCGACGAGCACCGTGTCGGCCGGAGCGCTGCGGGTGACCACGGCGTTCGCGCCGATCATCGAGCGGTCGCCGATCACGACGGGGCCGAGGACCTTGGCTCCCGCGCCGACGGCGACGCCGTCGCCCAGCGTGGGGTGGCGCTTTCCGCCGTCGTGGGTGCGGCCGCCGAGCGTGACGCCGTGGTAGAGCATGACGTCGTCGCCGATCTCGGCGGTCTCGCCGATCACGACGCCCATGCCGTGGTCGATGAAGAACCGGCGGCCGATCACGGCGCCGGGATGGATCTCGATGCCGGTCAGCCAGCGCGTGAGCTGCGAGCCCGCGCGCGCGACGAACCGGAGGCCCCGGATCCACATGGCATGCCACAGTCGATGCGCCCAGATGGCGTGGAGGCCGGGGTAGAGGAGGGCGATCTCGAGCGCGGAACGCGCCGCGGGATCCCGACGCCGTGCGGCATCGAGATCCTCGCGGACGCGACTCCAGAACGACATCGGGCGGTCAGTCCTCGCGCAGGTCCTCGAACAGGGCCGTCGAGAGGTAGCGCTCGCCCGTGTCGGGGATGATCACGACGATCTTCTTGCCGGCGTTCTCGGGGCGCTTGGCGACCTCGATCGCGGCCCAGGCGGCCGCGCCCGACGAGATGCCGACGAGCAGGCCCTCGTTCGCGGCGAGCGCGCGCGAGGTGGCGATCGCGTCGTCGAACTCGACCGTGACGACCTCGTCGAACACCTCGGTGTCGAGGATCGGGGGCACGAAGTTCGGGCCGATGCCCTGGATCTTCGCCGGGCCGGGGGTGCCCTGCGACAGCAGCGGCGAGGCGCTCGGCTCGACCGCGACGACCTTCAGGTCGGGGTTGCGCTCCTTGAGCACCTGCCCGACGCCCGTGATCGTGCCGCCCGTGCCGATGCCGGCGACGAAGATGTCGACCTGGCCGTCGGTGTCGCGCCAGATCTCCTCGGCCGTGGTCTTGCGGTGGATGGCGGGGTTCGCCTCGTTCGCGAACTGCTTCGCGAGGATGGCGCCGGGCGTCTCGGACGCGATGCGCTCGGCCTCCGCGACGGCGGCCTTCATGCCGCCGGCGGGGTCGGTGAGCACGAGCTCGGCACCGAACGCCTTGAGGAGCACGCGGCGCTCCTTCGACATCGAGGCCGGCATCGTCAGGATGACCTTGTAGCCGCGGGCGGCGCCGACGAGCGAGAGGGCGATGCCCGTGTTGCCGCTCGTCGCCTCGACGATCGTGCCGCCGGGCTTGAGCTCGCCCGACTCCTCCGCCGCGTTGATGATGGCGATGCCGAGGCGGTCCTTGACGCTCGAACCGGGGTTGAAGTACTCGAGCTTGGCGTACACCTCGGCGCCCGCGCCCTCGACGACGCGGTTGAGGCGGACGAGCGGGGTGTTGCCGAACGCGGTGGTGACGTCTGCGTGGATACCGGTCATGACGGCCTTTCTGCGGAGGAGATCCTGCGATCGGCTTCACATTAGGGCACAACGCCCGGGGCGCCGCGCGACGGCGTAACCGAGTTACGCCGTCCGTAGACTGAACGGGCCATGACGCACCCTGCCCCTCGGCCCGCCGCCGCCTCCGTCCGCTCCGCTCTGTCGGAGGCCGCCCGGATCCTCGCAGACGCGGGGGTGCCCGACCCCGACGTCGACGCCGAGCTCCTGCTCGCGCACGTGCGCGGCGAGAGCCGCGGGGGAGTGCAGGCCGCGGTCATCCGCGGCGATGCGCTCGCCCCCGAGCACGCGGCGGCGTTCGACGCCCTCGTCGAGCGCCGCGCCGCGCGCGTGCCGCTGCAGCACATCACGGGCGTCGCGCACTTCCGGCACCTCGACCTCGCGGTCGGCCCCGGGGTGTTCGTCCCCCGTCCCGAGACCGAGATGGTGGCCCAGCTGGCGATCGACGCGCTCCGCGCCGACCCGTCGCCCGAGCCCGTCGCCGTCGACCTCGGCACGGGCAGCGGCGCCATCGCGCTCGCGCTCGCGACCGAGGTGCCGCACGCGCGCGTGCACGCCGTGGAGAAGTCGCCCGACGCGCACGCGTGGACCCTGCGCAACGCCGAGCGGATCGGCGCCGAGAACCTCCGCATCGTCCTCGGCGACCTCGCCGACGCGCTCCCCGAGCTCGACGGCACGGTCGCGGTCGTCGCCTCCAATCCGCCGTACGTCCCCGACGACGCCATCCCGCGCGACCCGGAGGTGCGCCTGCACGACCCTGCCGCGGCGCTCTACGGCGGGCCGGACGGCCTCGACGTCGTGCGGGTCCTGAGCCGGACGGCCGCGCGCCTCCTGCGTCCCGGCGGCGTCCTCGTCATCGAGCACGGCGAGTGGCAGGGCGCGCCCATCCGCGATCTCCTCACGGCCGACGGATGGCGCGGAGCCGCGACCCATCCGGATCTCACGATGCGCGACCGCGCGACCACGGCCATCCGCGCCTGACCGCCTGCCGCACCGGTTCGGGCGCCGCCGCGGCGTCGCGACCGGCGTTCCCAGCGGCGTCGCCGTAGACTTGACCCGCTATGTCCCCCCTCTTCGATCTGCGCGACGAGACGCAGCTCCTCCCCGGCATGCGCCAGGCCCGTCAGGCGATCGCCCGAGGCGAGCTCGTCGTCCTCCCGACCGACACCGTGTACGGCGTCGCGGCCGACGCGTTCAGCCCCGAGGCCGTGCAGCGTCTGCTCGACGCGAAGGGGAGGGGGCGCCAGCAGCCGCCGCCCGTGCTCGTGGCGGGCGAGGACGCGATGCGCGCTCTCGTCGAGGAGGTTCCCGAGGCCGTCCAGCGCCTCGTCTCGCACTTCTGGCCCGGCGGCCTCACGATCGTGCTCCCCGCCCAGCCGTCCCTCAGCTGGGACCTCGGCGAGACGCACGGCACCGTGGCGGTGCGCATGCCCGACCACCGGCTCACCCTGGAGCTGCTGACCGAGACCGGTCCGCTCGCCGTCTCGAGCGCGAACCTCACGGGACGCCCCGCCGCCGTGACGATCGACTCCGCGATCGGCATGCTCGGCGAGAGCGTCGCGGTCTACCTCGACGCGGGCGCCTCCGCGACGGGCATCGCGTCGACGATCATCGACGCGACGTCGCTCGTGGGCGGAGTCGCCGACCCGGTCGTCCGCGTGCTGCGCGACGGCGCCGTCACGCGCGCGGAGCTGCGCGACGTGCTCGGCGACCTCCTCGAGCCCGACCCCGAGACCGAGGCCGAGCCCGAGGCAGCGAGCGGCCCGTGAGACAGTACGTCTTCATCATCGTCCTGACGGCCGCGGTCACCTACGGCCTCTCGTGGACGGTGTGGAAGCTCGCGATGCGGTACAAGCTGTACCCCGGCATCCGCGAGCGCGACGTGCACAAGACGCCGACTCCCCGGCTGGGCGGCGTGGCGATGTTCCTCGGCATCGCGACCGCGTTCGCGGTCTCGGCGGCGAACCCGTACTTCGGGATCTTCTGGGACGAGCCGCAGCGCGTGTGGTCGATCCTCGCCGCCGTGACGCTCATCATGCTCGTCGGCGTCGCCGACGACCTGTGGGACCTCGACTGGATGATCAAGCTCGCGGCGCAGTTCCTCGCGGCGGGCATCATCGCCGTGGGCGGCCAGCTGCAGATCTTCTTCCTCCCGTTCGGCGGCATCACGGTGTGGGGGAGCTGGTTCAGCATCGGCGTCACGATCCTCTCGATCGTCATCGCCATGAACGCCGTGAACTTCATCGACGGCCTCGACGGGCTCGTCGCCGGCGTCTGCCTCATCTCGAACGCCGTGTTCTTCGTGTACTCGTACCTGCTCATCCGCGACATCGGCGCGACGAGCTACTTCAACTTCGCGACCTTCATCGCGGCGGTCCTCATCGGCGCCTGCATCGGCTTCCTGCCGCTGAACTGGAGCCCCGCGAAGCTCTTCATGGGCGACTCCGGCGCGCTCGTGCTGGGCCTGCTCATGGCCACGAGCGCGGTCGCGATCACGGGTCAGCTGCCTCCGTCGATCGTCGGGCGCGAGGACTTCGACTCGCAGCTGCTCGGAGCGTTCATCCCGATCATCCTGCCGATCATCGTCGTCGCGCTCCCGCTGGCCGACTTCGGCCTCGCCGTCATCCGCCGCATGGGCGCGGGCAAGTCGCCGTTCTCGCCCGATCGCAAGCACCTGCACCACCGGATGCTCGACATGGGCCACAGCGACCGCGACTCGACCCTCATCTTCTACGCGTGGACCTCGATCTGCTCGCTCGCGGTGCTGCTCATGTACATCGCGACGCAGAACGGATGGCCCGGCGACTGGTGGATCGGCATCGCGTTCGGCGGCGTCGGCATCATCGCGTGCCTCGTCGTCACGCTCACCCCCTCGCGCCGCGCGCCGCGCGGCGACGGCGCGGACACCCCCGCCGGCGCACCGACCCCACAGGAGGCCTGATGTCGCCCTCTCCCGTCTCGAGCACGCCCGTCCTGCGCGCGGCCATCCGGTGGAGCGTCATCGCGACGCTCGTCATCGCGATCGTCGGAGGAGCGATCGGCTTCCTCGTCGCGGGGGCGGACGGGCTGTGGTCGGCGCTCGCGGGCGCCCTCGTGGCCGCGGTGTTCCTCATCCTGACGAGCGTGAGCGTGCTCGTGGCGAACCGCTGGTTCGGCGACCCCCTCTACGTGCAGATCTTCTTCGGCATCGTCCTGGGCGGATGGTTCCTCAAGCTCATCGTCTTCATCGGCGCGCTCTTCCTCCTGCGCGGGCAGCCGTGGCTCGAGCCGGTCGTGTTCTTCGTCGCGATCGTCGCGAGCGTCGTCGCGTCGCTCGTCGTCGACGTCATCGTCGTGCGGACCATGCGCATCCCGCACGTGTCCGACGTCGCGCTGCCGGGGGAGGACGCCCCCGACGCCGACGCGCGCTGACGGGCGCCCGCCCGGATTTCTACAGAGCGTCAAAACCTGGGTTCGACCTTTGATAGGCTGGACTCACCTGCGGCCGGTGTGCGGCGCGATGAACGCGACGAGGCCCCGCAGACCCGCTCTCTCATGACAATTCACCGTGCTGGGCACTGCTCCGCGCGAGAAGCTGGAGCCACAGGTTGACTCAGGCAGCGAACCTCATCGCCAAGATCGCTGACGGCGAGGAATTCCACCCGCCGTCGATCGCGGACTTCTTCCCCGAGGGGCTGCTCTTCGTCGGCACGCCGTTCGAGATCACGCGCATCAACCTCGCGCAGTTCCTCGCCACCGCGGTCCTCGTCCTCATCCTCGTGCTCGGCACGCGCCGGATGACCGTGGTCCCCGGCCGCTTCCAGAGCATCGTCGAGATGGGCATGCTGTTCGTGCGCGACACCTTCGCGCACAACATCCTCGGGCGCAAGGACGGCGACCGCTTCCTGCCGCTGCTCATGACGATGTTCTTCATGATCCTGTTCATGAACCTGACGGGCATCATCCCCGGCATCAACATCGCCGGCACGAGCGTCATCGCGGTCCCGCTGCTGCTCGCGGTGGTCGCGTACGTGGCCTTCATCTACGCGGGCATCAAGAAGAGCCCGGCCGGGTTCTTCCGGAACGCGCTCTTCCCGCCCGGGGTCCCGCCGTTCCTCTACATCATCGTCACGCCGCTCGAGTTCCTCTCGACGTTCATCATCCGCCCCGTCACGCTGACGCTGCGACTTCTGATGAACATGATCGTCGGGCACCTCATGCTCGTGCTGTTCTTCTCGGCGACGCAGTTCTTCCTCATCTCGATGGGCGGATGGTGGTCGCTGCTGAGCGTGGGAACGCTCGCGTTCGGCTTCGCCTTCACCCTGTTCGAGGTCCTGGTCGCCGTGCTCCAGGCCTACGTCTTCACGATCCTCACCGCGGTCTACATCCAGCTCGCGGTTGCGGAAGAGCACTGACGGACGACCACACGGTCATCCGCCTTACCGAAAGGAAAAACCCGTGGACGCTACCACGATTCTGGCCGAGGTCAACGGTTCGATCGCGACGGTCGGCTACGGCCTCGCCGCCATCGGCCCCGCGATCGGCGTGGGCATCGTCGTCGGCAAGACGATCGAGTCGACCGCCCGCCAGCCCGAGCTCGCCGGCCGCCTCCAGACGCTGATGTGGATCGGTATCGCCTTCACCGAGGCCCTCGCCTTCATCGGCATCGCCACCGGCTTCATCTTCGGCTACAACTGATCCCTCGCCAGACATTTAAGGAGGCAGGATGCTGAACGCTCTTGTCACTGTCGCCGCCGAGGAAGCCGAGCACAACCCGCTCCTCCCGGCGATGTACGACATCGTCTGGTCCGCGGTGTGCTTCATCATCATCCTCGCGGTGGTGATCTTCGTCGCCATCCCGCGCCTGACGAAGATGCTCGACGAGCGCTCTGCCGCCATCGAGGGCAACATCGCGAAGGCGGACGAGGCCCAGAAGCAGGCCGAGGCCGCCCTCGAGGAGTACACCAAGCAGCTCGCCGAGGCCCGCAAGGAAGCCGGCGACATCCGCGAGGCCGCCCGCGAGGACGGCAAGAAGATCGTCGCCGAGGCCAAGGACACCGCGGTGGCCGAGGCCGAGCGCATCCAGGCGACCGCGCACGCGCAGATCGAAGCCGAGCGCCAGGCGGCGCTCGTGTCGCTCCGCGGCGAGGTGGGCACGCTCGCCCTCGACCTCGCTTCGGGCGTCATCGGCGAGACCCTCACGGAGGACCAGAAGGCCCAGGCCGTGGTCGACCGCTTCCTCGCCGACCTCGAGGCATCCGAGAAGGCGGCGAAGTAATGGGCAGCGCGACCACTCAGGCGCTCGCGGTCGGCGCGGAAGCGCTCGACGCGGCGCAGGTCGACCTCGACACGGCGCGCGAGCTGTTCGCCGCGTCGCGTGCCGTCGCCGGCTCGTCCGCGCTGAGCGGCGCGCTCGCAGATCGCGCGGCGACCCCCGAGGCGCGCGGCGCGCTCGTCGCCAGGGCCTTCGGGTCGCTGTCGCCGGCCGCCCAGGGTCTGCTCCAGCAGACCGTCGCGCAGCGCTGGTCGTCGGGCGACGACCTCGTCCTCGGTCTCGAGGAGCTCGCCATCCGCGCGGCCGCCAAGGCCGAGCAGAGCGACGTCGAGGCCGAGCTCTTCCAGGTCGCCCGCATCGTCTCGGCGAACCCGGAGCTCGAGCTCGCGCTCGGCAGCCGGCTCGGCGACGACGCCAAGAAGGGGGAGCTCATCGCCTCCCTCCTCCAGGGACGCGCCAGCGAGGGCACGACGCTCATCGTCTCGTCGCTCGTGCAGCAGCCGCGGAACCGTCGCGTGCGCGCGATCCTCTCGCGCGCCATGAAGATCGCCGCCGCCCAGCGCGGCCGGACGGTCGCGACCGTCTACACCGCCGTGCCGCTCTCGGCCGCGCAGAGCGAGCGCCTTGCCGCCGCGCTGTCGAAGCAGTACGGAGGCGCGGTCGCGCTGAACCCGGTGATCGACCCGACGGTCGTCGGCGGCATCCGCATCCAGGTCGCCGACGACGTCATCGACGGCAGCATCTCGTCCCGCCTCGCCGATCTCCGGCAGAGGCTCGCAGGCTGAAAGCTCTCCCGCCCCGGCGGACGGCTCAGGGGTCGCCATCGGCCCCACAACACTAAGGAAGACAATGGCAGACATCACCATCAGCCCCGACGTCATCCGTGACGCGCTGAAGGACTTCGTCGCCGCCTACGAGCCCACCGGTTCCGCGGCGAACGAGGTCGGCACGGTCACCGACGCGGCAGACGGCATCGCCCACGTCGAGGGCCTCCCGGGCGTCATGGCGAACGAGCTCGTCCGCTTCGCGGACGGCACGCTGGGCCTGGCCCAGAACCTCGACGAGCACGAGATCGGCGTCGTCGTCCTCGGCGAGTTCACCGGCATTGAAGAGGGCCAGACGGTCACCCGCACGGGCGAGGTCCTCTCGGTCCCCGTCGGCGAGGGCTACCTCGGCCGCGTCGTCGACCCGCTCGGCAACCCGATCGACGGCCTCGGCGAGATCACCGGCGTCGAGGGACGCCGCGCGCTCGAGCTCCAGGCCGCCGGCGTCATGCAGCGCAAGAGCGTCCACGAGCCGATGCAGACGGGCATCAAGGCCATCGACGCCATGATCCCCGTCGGCCGCGGCCAGCGTCAGCTCATCATCGGCGACCGCCAGACGGGCAAGACCGCGATCGCGATCGACACGATCATCAACCAGAAGGCGAACTGGGAGTCGGGCGACCCGACCAAGCAGGTCCGCTGCATCTACGTCGCGATCGGCCAGAAGGGCTCGACCATCGCCTCGGTGAAGGGCGCCCTCGAGGACGCCGGCGCCATGGAGTACACGACGATCGTCGCGGCTCCCGCCTCGGACCCGGCGGGCTTCAAGTACCTCGCCCCCTACACCGGCTCGGCCATCGGCCAGCACTGGATGTACCAGGGCAAGCACGTCCTCATCGTGTTCGACGACCTGTCGAAGCAGGCCGAGGCCTACCGCGCCGTGTCGCTCCTGCTGCGTCGTCCGCCGGGGCGCGAGGCGTACCCCGGTGACGTCTTCTACCTGCACTCGCGTCTGCTCGAGCGCTGCGCGAAGCTCTCCGACGAGCTCGGCGCCGGCTCGATGACGGGTCTGCCGATCATCGAGACGAAGGCGAACGACGTCTCGGCGTACATCCCGACCAACGTGATCTCGATCACCGACGGCCAGATCTTCCTCCAGTCCGACCTCTTCAACGCCAACCAGCGTCCTGCGGTCGACGTGGGTATCTCGGTCTCGCGAGTCGGCGGCGACGCGCAGCTGAAGCACATCAAGAAGGTCTCCGGCACGCTCAAGCTCGAGCTCGCGCAGTACCGCTCGCTCGAGGCCTTCGCGATGTTCGCGAGCGACCTCGACGCGGCGTCGCGCCGTCAGCTCGCGCGTGGTGCGCGTCTGACCGAGCTGCTCAAGCAGCCGCAGTACACCCCGTACCCCGTCGAGGAGCAGGTCGTCTCGATCTGGGCCGGAACGAACGGCAAGCTCGACACGATCGAGGTGGAGGACGTCCTCCGCTTCGAGCGCGAGCTGCTCGACTACCTCCGCCGCAACACGTCGATCCTCGACACGCTGCGCGACTCGGGCAAGCTCGAGGACGACACGGTGGCCGAGCTCGAGAAGCAGGTCGACAAGTTCGTGCTCGAGTTCAAGCAGGGCGACGGCAAGCACCTCACGGACGCAGGACGCGAGGAGTTCGCGCCGGCCGCCGCCGAGGACGTGAACCAGGAGCGGATCGTCAAGGGCCGCAAGGCGTAACGCCTTCCGGAGAAGACGCATCATGGGCGCACAACTCAGGGAGTACAAGCAGAAGATCTCTTCTGCTCAGACGACCAAGAAGATCACGAAGGCGATGGAGCTCATCGCGGCTTCGCGCATCCAGAAGGCGATGGCGCGCGTGCGCGCGTCATCGCCCTTCGCCCGCGCGGTGACGCGAGCGGTCTCGGCCGTGGCCACGCACACGTCGATCGACCACCCGCTCACGCGCGAGCCGGAGACGGTGCGGCGTTCGGCGGTCGTCATCATCAGCGCGGACCGCGGCCTCGCGGGCGCGTTCAACTCGCAGGTGATCCGCGAGGGTCTGGAGCTGGCGGAGCTGCTGAAGTCCGAGGGCAAGGAGATCGACTTCTACCTCTTCGGACGCAAGGCGGTGGGCTACTTCCAGTTCCGTCGTGTCGCGGCGAAGGCGGAGTGGGTCGGCGACGCCGACACGCCCCACTTCGACACGGCCGAGGAGATCGCCCAGGCACTCATCGAGGCGTACGAGCTCGACGCGAGCGAGGGCGGCGTGGACGAGATCCACGTCGTGTACAACCGCTTCGTCAGCATGATGACGCAGACGCCGGAGTCGGTGCGCCTGCTCCCGCTCGAGGTCGTCGACGCGGATGACACGGCCCCGGCCGACGTCTACCCGCTCTACGAGTTCGAGCCGGAGCCCACGCAGGTGCTCGACCGCCTGCTGCCGGTGTACATCCAGAGCCGCATCTTCAACGCGCTCCTGCAGTCGGCGGCCGCCAAGCAGGCCGCGACGCAGAAGGCGATGAAGTCGGCGAGCGACAACGCCGACAAGCTGATCACCGACTACACGCGCCTGCGCAACAACGCGCGACAGGCAGAGATCACTCAGCAGATCGCCGAGATCGTCGGCGGCGCCGACGCGCTGGCGTCCTGAGCTGCAGACCCACCAGGAAAGAGACGAAAGTATGACTGCCAACGCCACGGCTGAGACCACTGCGGTGGTCGGGCGCGTCGCACGCGTCACGGGCCCCGTCGTCGACATCGAGTTCCCGCACGACGCCATCCCCGACGTCTACAACGCGCTGAAGACGACGATCACGATCGGCGAGGAGTCGACCGAGATCACGCTCGAGGTCGCGCAGCACCTCGGCGACGACATGATCCGCGCCATCTCGCTGAAGCCGACGGACGGCATGGTCCGCGGCCAGGAGGTGCGCGACACCGGCGAGGCCATCTCGGTGCCCGTCGGCGACATCACCAAGGGCAAGGTCTTCAACGTGACCGGCGACGTCCTCAACCTCGGCGAGGGCGAGACGTTCGAGGTCACGGAGCGCTGGCCGATCCACCGCAAGGCGCCGAACTTCGACCAGCTCGAGTCGAAGACGCAGATGTTCGAGACCGGCATCAAGTCGATCGACCTCCTCACCCCCTACGTGCAGGGTGGGAAGATCGGCCTCTTCGGCGGTGCGGGCGTCGGCAAGACCGTCCTCATCCAGGAGATGATCCAGCGCGTCGCGCAGGACCACGGCGGTGTGTCGGTGTTCGCGGGCGTCGGCGAGCGCACGCGTGAGGGCAACGACCTCATCCACGAGATGGAGGACGCGGGCGTCTTCGACAAGACCGCGCTCGTCTTCGGCCAGATGGACGAGCCGCCGGGGACGCGTCTGCGCGTCGCCCTGTCGGCTCTGACGATGGCGGAGTACTTCCGCGACGTGCAGAAGCAGGACGTGCTCCTCTTCATCGACAACATCTTCCGCTTCACGCAGGCGGGCTCCGAGGTGTCGACCCTTCTGGGCCGCATGCCCTCGGCCGTGGGCTACCAGCCCAACCTCGCCGACGAGATGGGTGTGCTCCAGGAGCGCATCACCTCGACGCGCGGTCACTCGATCACCTCGATGCAGGCGATCTACGTGCCGGCCGACGACTACACCGACCCGGCTCCCGCCACGACGTTCGCGCACCTCGACGCGACGACCGAGCTCTCGCGTGAGATCGCGTCGAAGGGTCTGTACCCCGCGATCGACCCGCTGACCTCGACGAGCCGCATCATGGACCCGCGCTACCTCGGCGCGGACCACTACCGCGTCGCGACGTCGGTCAAGCAGATCCTCCAGAAGAACAAGGAGCTGCAGGAGATCATCGCGATCCTCGGTGTCGACGAGCTCTCGGAAGAGGACAAGATCGTCGTGTCGCGCGCGCGCCGCATCCAGCAGTTCCTCTCGCAGAACACCTACATGGCGAAGAAGTTCACCGGTGTCGAGGGCTCGACCGTTCCGCTCAAGGAGACGATCGAGTCGTTCGACGCGATCGTCAAGGGCGAGTTCGACCACGTCGCTGAGCAGGCGTTCTTCAACGTCGGCGGCATCAGCGACGTCGAGGCGCAGTGGGCGAAGATCCAGAAGGAGAACGCCTGATCATGGCGCTCAACGTCACCCTCGTCTCCGCTGAGGCGGAGGTCTGGACGGGCGAGGCGAGCCTCGTGGTCGCCAAGACCACCGAGGGTGAGATCGGCTTCATGCAGGGGCACGAGCCCGTGCTGTCGATCCTCTCTCAGGGGCAGGTCCGCATCACGCAGGCGGATGGCACGAAGATCGTCGCGGACGCCCGCGACGGGTTCGTGTCGATGGAGGGCGACGTGCTCACCATCGTCGCCGGCCACGCCCAGCTCGTCGACTGACGCAGCTCACCTTCCCGCCAGGGCGGAGGATCCTCGGATCCTCCGCCCTGGCGCTTTCGTCTGCGCACCATCCGTGCGGAAGGGACCATCCGTGCTCCTCCTCCTTCCCCCGTCCGAGACCAAGCGGCCCGGTGGCGACCGGCCCCCGATCGACCTCGGCGGCCTGCGTCTGCCCTCGCTGCGGCGCCACCGCGAGGACGTCGCCGAGGCCCTCGTCGCGCTCTCGGCCGACGCCGACCGCGCGGCGCGCGTGCTGAAGCTCAGCGAGCGCCAGCGCGGCGAGATCGCGCACAACGCCGCGCTGCTGACGGCGCCGACGATGCCCGCCATGGACCGCTACACGGGCGTGCTGTTCGACGCGCTCGACGCGGCGTCGCTGTCGGGTGCCGCACGCGGCTGGCTCGCACGGCACGCGCTCATCCAGACGGCGCCGTTCGGCCCGATCGGCGCGGGCGACCTCGTGCCGGCGTATCGGCTGGCCGCGGGCACCTCGCTGCCGGGCGTTCCCGCGCTCCGCCGCCACTGGGCGGGTCCGACGGGGGAGGCGCTGCGGGAGGCGGCCGACGGGCTCGTCGTCGACCTGCGCTCGAAGGCGTATGTCGACCTCGGCCCGGTGCCCGACGACGTCGCATCGGTCTACGTGTCCGTCGTCGCCGAGGGCGCGGACGGAGCGGTGCGCGCCCTCAACCACTTCAACAAGAAGGCGAAGGGCCTGTTCGTGCGCGCCCTCGCGGAGTCGCGTCCGACGTGGCGGACGGCGGATGGGCTCCTCGCGTGGGCGGCGGATGCCGGTCTGGACCTGCGGCCGGGGGAGAGCTCGCGCGAGGTGCTGCTCTTCGCGCGGGAGTAGCGGGGGATACCGCGCTTCTGGCATCGTGTGAGCTGCGGCTGACGGCAGCTGCAGACAGAGGGGAACTTCCATGTATGACGACGTGTACGGTCCCGACAGCAGCGCGATTCTCGCGCTCGCGGGACTCTTCGCCTTCTTCGGACTCCTGATCGGCGTTGTCTTCTACGTCCTGGGCTCGTGGTTCCTGATGAAGATCTTCGACAAGGCGGGCGTGCAGGGGCGCTGGCGCGCCTGGGTGCCGGTCTACAACATGATGGTGTTCTTCAAGCTCGGCGACCTCAGCCCCTGGCTCGTCCTGTACGGCCTCGGCGGCGCGCTGCTGCTGAGCTGGATCGGCATCGGGTATGTCTTCAGCCTCGCCATCGCGGTCCTGTCCGCGATGGCGGCCTACCGCGTCGGGCTCAAGCTCCAGAAGGAGGGCGCGTGGGTCGTCCTCTACGTGTTCCTGTCGCTCGTGTGGCTCGGCATCAACGCCTTCGACAAGTCGCGCTGGAACCCCAACGTCGCGCCCGCCTCGTGGGCCGGCAACGGATTCCTCGGCGACCGCACCGTGTGGGACGGCGTGCCGACCCAGCCCGCTGCCGCGCCCGGCTACGGCCAGGCCGCGCCGGCCTACGGCCAGCCCGCGGCCGGTCAGCCCGGCGCGTACCCGCCGCCGCCCGCCCCGGGTGCATACCCGCCGCCGGCCGACGCGACCGGCGCCTTCCCGCCCGCGGGCGACGCGCCCGGAGCGTACCCGCCGCCTCCCGGCGGAACCACGCCGCCCGCCCCGCCGGCGGGAGACGACCGTCCGCCGGCCCCGCCCGCGCCTCCCGCGCAGCCGTGACGCGCTGACGACCTCGCGGAGGGCCCGCACCGGCACCGGTGCGGGCCCTCCGCCGTGCGGCCGACGCAGCCGGGTCGCACGGCTCGACTAAGATGTGATGACCCGCGCTCGCTCGCACGAGCGCTCCACGACACCCGGAGGCCGATCCGTGCCAGACGCACCCGTGACGACGCAGTCGACGATCGTGCGACGATCCGGAGGCGACGTCACCGTCTCGTGGGCGGCCGTGACGGACCGCGGTCGCAAGCGCGAGATCAACCAGGACGCGGTGCTCGCGCAGTTCCCGCTCTTCGTCGTGGCCGACGGCATGGGCGGCCACATCGGCGGCGAGATCGCGAGCGCCAGCACGATCGCGCAGCTGCAGCGCGTGGTCGAGCACGGCGACATCACGCCCGAGGCGATCGAGGAGGCTCTCCAGCGCGCCGTCGGCGACATCGGCGATCACCCCGAGACGACCGACGAGGGCACCGGCACGACGGTCACCGGCATCTACCTCCACGCGGACGGCGAGGAGGACGCCTGGATCGTCCTGAACATCGGCGACTCGCGCGTCTATCTCGACCGCGACGACGCGATCGCCCAGATCACGGTCGACCACTCGCTCGTGCAGGAGCTCGTCGCCTCGGGTCGGCTCAGCCCCGAGGAGGCCGAGAACCACCCGTACGGCAACGTCATCACGCGCGCCGTGGGGCCGAGCGAGAGCGTGATCCCCGACTACGTGCGGCTCGACGTGCGCGCGGGCGACCGCTTCGTGATCTGCTCGGACGGGCTCACCAAGGAGCTCACCGACTACGGCATCCTCCATTTCCTCCGGCAGAACCCCGACCCCGCCGCCGCGATCGAGGCCATGCTCGCCGCGGCGCTCGAGAACGGCGGGCGCGACAACATCTCGATCATCGTCGTCGACGTCACCGAGCCCGGCGCTCCGGCCCCTGCGTCCGCCGATGACGCCGCGACCGCGCAGCTGCCGACCGTCGACGCCGCCGAGACGGCAGCGGCCTCGGGCACGGATGAGGACCCGGACCCGTCCGAGACGGCGGGCCCGGCCGCGTAGCGCGTCCTGACGTCGGCGCGGGCCGGCACGCGCCGCGGGCACAGGCCCTCGCGCCGGATCGGCCGACGCCGGGTCGGCCCACGCCGGATCGGCCTGGGGATGCGAGCGTCACCGGATTCGGATCGGCGGGGCGGGTGAGCGCTCCTGGGACAGACACGCGCACAGGATCCCCGGCCATCCGATTCCGGGCACCACAGCGCGGCCCGCGCCGCGTGCACAGGGCTGCGCGCCCGGCGCGCCTGTCCACAGGGGCGCAGTCGCCGGCCATCCGACTCGTCATCCGCGATGACATGGGAGCATGACGAGTCCCCTCGCGGCGCGCATCGACGAGCCGCTCTCTCTGCCGTCGCCCGCCCCGCCGCCGCGGCCCGCACGCTGGCCGCTGTTCGCGGCGCTCGTGCCCGTCGTCGGCGGCGTCGCCATGTGGTTCGTCACGGGGTCGCTGCTGTCTCTCTGCTTCGCCGCCCTCGGCCCGCTCATGGCCGTCGCCGCCGCGGTCGACGCGCGACGCAGCTCCCGACGGGAGCGTCGGCGCGCTGATGCCGCCTACACCGAGGCGTGTGCGCGCATCGAGTTCGAGATCGAGCAGCGCCACGATCGCGAGCGGGTCGAGCTGAACCGTCGGCTCGTCGATCTCGGCGCGCTGCTCGCCGACGAGCGCGCGGTGTGGCGCGCTCCCTCCGACGAGCTCGTGGTCGGCCGCGGGGAGGCATCGAGTCGCGTCCGCGTGTCAGGCGGCGAGGGCGAGCGCGCAGACGCCCTGCGCCGGCGCGCGGGCGTCCTTCCCGATGCCCCGATCTCCATCGCACCGGGCGAAGGCGTGTGCGTGCGGGGAGCGCCGGTCGTGGCCCAGGCGGTGGCGCGCGCCCTCGCGCTCCAGGTCTGCCTGCGGATGGCTCCCGAGGCTCTCGGCGTCGCGGCGGCTCCTCCCGGGGAGGAGTGGATGGAGGCGCTGCCGCATCGGCAGACCTCGGCGCCGTCGCGGCGTCTGGCGCTCTCCGGCGAGGGACCGCCGCCGGACGCGGACATCGTGATCGCGGTCCGCGCGCCGGATGCCGCTCCGCCCGAGGCCTGCGGGGCGGTCCTCGACGTCGGCGAGGGCCTGCAGGGGCGGCTCATCCGCGGCACGCACGAGGAGGACGTCGCCGTCGAGGCCGTCTCCCGCGCGCAGGCGCAGGCCGTGGCCGAGGGGCTCGCGGGCCGCGGAGCCGAGCGCGGCGGCCGCGGCGGGCCCGATGCCGCGCTGACCCTCGGCGAGCTCGAGCCCGTCGCATCGGGGGATCGCGCGGGTCTGCCGGCGGTCGTGGGGCGGGCGGACGGCGAGCCGGCCGTGATCGACATCGTCGCCGACGGCCCGCACGCGGTCGTCGTGGGGACGACGGGAGCGGGCAAGAGCGAGCTGCTCGTCACGTGGGTCGCCTCGCTTGCGAGGACCTATACCGCCGACCGCGTGGTGTTCCTTCTCGCGGACTTCAAAGGCGGAACCGCGTTCGATGCGCTCTCCGAGCTGGCGCACGTGACCGGGGTCATCACCGACCTCGATGGGGCGGCATCGCGGCGGGCGGTCGAGAGCCTGCGCGCCGAGGTGCGCCGGCGCGAGGGACGGCTCGCTGCGTGCGGGGTGCGCGATGTCGGCGCGCCCGGCGTCGAGCTGCCTCGCCTCGTCATCGTCGTCGACGAGTTCGCGGCCATGCTGCAGGAGCACCCGGATCTCCACGCCGTCTTCGCCGACGTCGCCGCACGCGGCCGGGCGCTGGGCATGCATCTCATCCTGGGCACGCAGCGCTCGACGGGCGTGCTCCGCGATGCCCTGGTCGCCAACTGCCCCCTGCGCATCGCCCTGCGCGTCGCCGAGCCGTCCGAGAGCCGCGGCGTGATCGGCGTCGATCTCGCCGCGACGCTGCCGGGCGGCGCCGACGGGCGCGGCCTCGCGTACATCCGCCGAGCGGCCGACGCGGCGCCACGGCTCACGCGCATCGCGCTCACCACCCCGCGCGAGCTCGCGCCGATCGGCGCCGAGGGGGCGCCGCGCGCACAGGGACCGTGGCTGCCGCCGCTGCCGTCCGAGCTGCCCCTCGCCGCGGTGCGCGGCCGCGAGCCGGATGCCTCCGCTGTCGTGCTCGGCATCGCCGACGATCCGGAGCGGCAGCGCCAGCCGGTGGTGACCCTCCGCCCCGGTGTCGAGCGCGGGCTCGTCGTCGTCGGCGGATCGGGGAGCGGCACCTCGAACGTCGTGCGTCTCGTCCGTGCGCAGCGCCCCGATGCCATCGTCGTCCCCCGCGACGCGGAGGGAGCCTGGGATGCCGTCGAGCGCGCCGAGCACGCCGTCGACGGGCTGCTCCTGATCGACGATCTCGACGCTCTGCTCGCGCGATTCCCCCACGACTACGCGCACGCCATCGCCGAGCGCATCGAGAACGTCGTCCGCGATGCGGGGGAGAGGCGGATGACCGTCGTCGCGACGACCGCGCGCGTCACCGGCGCGGTCGCGCGGATCATCGATCTCCTTCCGCGGCGGGCGCTCCTGGCGCTCGCGTCGCGCGCCGACCACGCCGCGGCGGGCGGCGACGCGACGACGTTCGACCCGCGGCGGCCGCCCGGGCGCGGGGTCCTCGACGGGCAGGAGGTGCAGTTCGCTCTCGCTCCCGGCGCAGCTCGCGACGAGGCTGGGCCGGCCACGCCCGTCGCCTGGCGCCCGGTCGCTCCCGTCACCGCGCTGGTCGTGAGAGCGGCACGTCGACGCTGCGCCGCACTCGCCGACGGATGGGGCGACGGCGTGCGGATCCTCGCCGTGGACGAGCTCCCGCCGGGATCCTCTCTCGAGAGCCTCGCTCTCGCGGACGCGCCGGTCGTCGTCGCGGGGGAGCCTGAGTCGTGGCAGCGCCAGTGGGTGCTCCTTCAGGAGGCGCGCGGCGGCCATCCGCTGGTCGTGGGCGCCGAGTGCGCGACCGAGCTGCGCGCGCTCACCGGGGAGCGGGAGCTGCCGCCGTTCGCGCGCACGCGCGCTTCGCGGGCGTGGCTGTGCGCCGACGGGCTCCCGCCGCGACGGATCGTCCTGCCATGATCCGACGCGGCTCGGTCGGGCTCGGCGTCACACGGTCGCGCGGATGCGACCCACCTCGACGCCGCCGCCGCGGATCGACAGCAGCGGGTGGCTGCGCGCGAAGGAGTCGACCGCCTCCGCCGAGAGAGCGCCCGCCCGCGCGAGCAGGGTGAGCGCGACGACGACCCCCGCGCGCGTCGAGCCGTCGAGCATCTTGAGTGCCACGGTCGTCCCGTCGGGAGCGATCATCGTCTGCACGCCCTCCGCGCCGAACTTCGAGTAGACCCCGAACGTCTCGATCGCGACCGTATCCGGGCGGCCCGGCCCGTCGACCGTCCAGGGGTGCTCGCGCACCGCCCGGACGAGCGCGCCTGCGACGCGGTGCATCGCGAACGGCGACCGCTCCGACGAGTTGCCCGCGCGGTGCACGGCGCGCGCGAGCCCCGCGAGCGTGATCGCGTGCACGGGCGCGCCGCAGCCGTCCACGACCGTGGCGCCGACGCGCTCGCCCGACAGTCGCTCGACGACCTCGCGGATGTGCAGCTGCAGCGGATGCGCGGGGTCGAGATACGTCGCGGTGTCCCAGCCGCTCGCGACGCACGCCATGAGCATCGCGGCGTGCTTGCCCGAGCAGTTCATCCGGAGGCGGGACGGCTCGAAGTGGTCGCGCACCATCGCGTCGCGGGTCGTCGAGTCGCTCGGCCACTGTGCGGGGCATCCGAGGGCGTCCTCGCTGAGGCCGACCGATCCGAGCATGTCACGCACCACCGAGGCGTGACGGTCGGTGCCCGCATGGCTCGCGGTGGCGAGCGCGAGTCGCTCGCCCTCGAGGGGCGCGCCCGCGGTGACCGATCCGATGGCCTGCAGCGGCTTGAGCGCCGAGCGGGGGAGCACGAGCGCGTCGGTGCGGCCGAGCGCCGTGACCACCTCGCCGTCGGGCGACAGCACGAGCGCGGCGCCGACGTGGCGGGACTCCACGAACCCTCCTCGATCGACGACGGCGAGCTCGACGGCATCCGGGGCGGTGAAGGTCTCTGGGGTCACCTCACAACCCTAACGAAGCGCCGCGGGCCCTCCGCCGGCGTCCGCGGTGCGACACTGGGGGCATGCTCGGCGAACACCACTACGCGCTCACCGCCACCTGGACCGGCAACCGGGGCACCGGGACATCCGGATACCGCGACTACGACAGGTCCGTGTCGCTGAGGATCGAGGGCAAGCCCGAGGTGCTCGCATCCGCCGACGTGCCGTTCCGCGGAGACGGTGCGCGCTGGAACCCCGAGGACCTGCTCCTCGCGGCGCTGTCGGAGTGTCATCTGCTCTCCTACCTGCACGCGTGCGTCGTCCGCGGCGTCGTCGTCACGTCGTACGTCGACGAGGCGGTCGGAACCATGCGCCAGCAGGGCAACGGCGGGCGGTATGAGAGCGTGACGCTGCGCCCGCGGGTCACGGTCGCCGACGCGTCGATGGTCGAGGACGCGCGCGCGGCGCACGACGACGCCCACGAGTGGTGCTTCATCGCCAACTCGGTGAACTTCCCCGTGCACCACGAGGCGGAGGTCTCCGTCGGCTGACGGCTACAGGCGCTCGTGGGGCAGGGCGCGCTTGATCTTCTCGAGCGTGCTGCTCGCCGGAAGCTCGTTGTAGACCCCGGCGAGCTCCTGGCCGGACAGCTCGTGGATGGCCGCCATGATCTGATCCGTGGCCGCGCGGCGCGCCTTGCCCGAGGACGCCGGTCCGTGCACGGACACATCGATCGGCGCGCCGAAGCGCACCGTCACCCGGTCGCGGAGCGACGGCATCCGAGCGCCCACCGGCATCACCTTGTCCGTGCCGATGAGCCCGATCGGCACGACCGGGGCGCCGCTCTCGAGCGCGAGGTACGCGACGCCCGTCCGGCCCTTGTACAGGCGCCCGTCGCGCGAGCGCGTGCCCTCCGGGTGGAGCGCCACGGCCGCGCCCGTCGCGAGGATGTCCTTCTGCCGGTCGAGCGCGTCGAGCGCGGCCTGCCCGGCGGCGCGGTCGACAGGGATCGCGCCGACGGCCGTGAAGAACGTCCGCGAGAACCAGCCCTTGAAGCCGGTGCCGGTGAAGTAATCCGACTTCGCGAGGAAGTGGACAGGGCGCGGTGCCGCCGCGATCGGGATGACGATCGAGTCGATGAACGACAGGTGGTTGCTCGCGAGGATGACCGCCCCTTCGGCGGGGATGTTCTCCCTGCCCTCGACTCGAGGGCGGTAGACGGCGCGCGCGAGAGGAGCGAGGACGACGCGCCCCAGCGTGTAGACCCAGCTGGGGCGGACGGGTGAGCCGTCGGACTCGGCCGGGTTCTGCACGTCGTCGGTCATCCCTCCAGGGTACTGCCGACGTATGCCGTCGCCGGAATCCTGCGGATCGCCGGTGCGACCGCGGCGTTCAGCGCATGCGGAGCGGAAATCGGGGAGGATGGGACGCGATCCCCCGATGAATGAGGTTTCCGTGCGTGCTCGCTCCCTTGGCCTGATGTCCACCGCCGTCGTCGCGGCTCTCGCCCTCGCGGGCTGCGCGCCCTCGGGAGAGGCGGAGCCGGAGGCGTCGCCCACGGGCACGCCCGCCGACCTCTGCGCGGCCGCCGCCCCCACGGGTGAGGCCGTGGAGTCGGTGACGGTGGACGGCGAGCTCGGCGAGCCGTCGACGGCCACCTTCGAGAAGCCGATCGAGGTCCCCGAGGCCCAGCGCCTCGTCCTCGAGGAGGGCGATGGCGAGCCGGTCCAGAGCGGCGACTACCTCAACTACGCGCTCACCGCCTACGACGCCGTGAGCGGCGAGAAGGTCGGGGAGCTCGGCTACAACGAGGGCGAGCTGCTCCCCGCGCTCGTGTCGCCCGAGTCGCTCGGTCAGTTCACGGGGTGCGAGAACGTCGGCTCGCGTCTCGTGCTCGCGCTTCCGTCGGGCACCGACCAGGCCGGCACCGCGACGAACGCGCAGATCTACGTCTTCGACCTCCTGAGCGTGACGCCGACCGCGGCGTGGGGTGAGGAGCAGGAGCCGACCGAGGGCATGCCCACGGTCGAGCTCGCCGAGGATGGCGCTCCGACCGTCACGATCCCCGAGGGCGCCGAGGCGCCGGAGACGACCGAGCTGTCGACCCTCAAGGCCGGCGACGGCGCCACGGTCGAGGCGGGCGACATGGTCCTCGTCCAGTACACGGGCGTGAAGCTCTCCGACGGCTCCGTGTTCGACTCGAGCTGGGACCGCGGCACGCCCGCGCAGTTCGAGACCACGGGCGTGGTGACGGGCTTCAAGAAGGCCCTCGAGGGCCAGAAGGTCGGCTCGCAGGTGCTCGCGGTCATCCCGCCCGCCGAGGGCTACGGCGCGAGCGAGGGCAACGAGCTCCAGGAGGAGACGCTCGTCTTCGTCGTCGACATCCTCGCGACCCAGCACCCGGCGCCCGCCGCAGAAGAGGCTCCGGCGGAGTGACCCGCGTGCGTCGCGTCATCGTTCTCGGGTCGAGCGGGTCCATCGGCACGCAGGCGCTCGAGGTCATCCGCGCGCACCGCGACCGGTTCGAGCCGGTCGGCCTCTCGACGGGATCCAACGCGGACCTGCTCCGCGCGCAGGCGGCCGAGTTCGGCGTCGAGCACACGGCCCTCGGCGCGGAGGGCTCGGCCCAGCTCGTGCGGGACGTGGACGCCGACATCGTGCTCAACGGCATCACGGGCTCCGTCGGCCTCGGTCCCACGCTCGCGGCGCTCGAGGCCGGGCGCACGCTCGCCCTCGCGAACAAGGAGTCGCTCATCGTCGGCGGCGAGCTCGTCAAGCGGCTCGCCCGCCCGGGGCAGATCGTCCCGGTCGACTCGGAGCACTCCGCGATCGCCCAGGCCCTGCGGGCCGGGGAGCGCGGGGAGGTGCGTCGCCTCGTCGTGACCGCGTCGGGCGGGCCGTTCCGCGGATGGTCGCGCTCCGCGCTCGAGGACGTCACGCCCGCCCAGGCGCTCAAGCACCCGAACTTCTCGATGGGGCGCGTCATCACGACGAACTCGGCGACGCTCGTGAACAAGGGCCTCGAGGTGATCGAGGCGCACCTGCTGTTCGACGTGCCGTACGACCGGATCGAGGTGGTCGTGCACCCGCAGCAGCTCATCCACTCGATGGTGGAGTTCCACGACGGCTCGACGATCGCGCAGGCCGGACCGCCGCGCATGCTCGTCCCGATCGCGCTCGGCCTCTCCTGGCCCGAGCGTCTCGTCGACGTCGACGTGCCGATCGACTGGACCGCGGCGCAGACGTGGGAGTTCTCGCCGCTCGACGACGACGCATTCCCGTCGGTGCGGCTCGCGCGACGTGCGGGTGAGGCGGGTGGCACGCATCCCGCGGTCTACAACGCCGCCAACGAGCAGGCGGTCGAGGCGTTCCACGACGGGCGGCTGTCGTTCCCCGGCATCGTCGACACGATCGCCGCCGTGCTCGACCGACACGAGGCTCCGGCCGAGCTCACGCTCGAGACCCTCGCCGACGCGGAGGCCTGGGCGCGCCGCAGCGCTGACGAGCTCATCGCCGCACGCGGCTGACGGCGCGCCCGCCCGCGGGTGCACTTGCCGCGTGCGGCCGCCATCCGCGGATCTGACCGGCCGCACGGGGCAAGCGCCAGGACTCGGGGCAAGCGCCAGGACTCGGGGCAAGCGCCAGGGCGTGCGCGGCTCAGTCCTCGTAGGGGACGGGCCAGGCCGGGTCCGGCACGGGCCAGCCGGCGTCGCGCAGCGCGCGCCGTGCGAGCTCGCGCGCCGAGTACGGCGTGCGGACGCCCTTGATGTCGCGGTAGTCCTGGTGACCCGGGCCCGCCCAGAGGATCGCGTCGCCCGGTCCGACGAGCTTGACCGCCTCGACGATCGCGGTCTCGGGCGGCGAGAACTCGTAGATCGGGTGGTCCGGGTTCGCCGCGCGTGCGCCCTCGAGGAGGGTCGCGCGGATGGCCGCGGGGTCCTCGTGACGCGGGTGGTGGTCGGTGATGACGACGATGTCGCTGCCCTCGACCGCCGTGCGGCCCATGTCGCGGCGCTTCGTCTTGTCGCGGTCTCCGTCGGCGCCGAAGAGCATGAGCACCTTGCCGGGAGTCACGCGGCGGACGGCCGCGAGGGTCTTCTCGAACGCATCGGGCGTGTGGCCGAAGTCGACGTAGACCGCGGGGCCCTCCGGTCCCGAGACGAGCTGCGTGCGCCCCGGCAGGTACGCGCGGATGCCGCCGTCGCGCTCGAGCGCCTCGACGATGCGCTCCCACGCGAAGCCGGCCTCGAGCAGCATGACGATGGCGGTGCCGGCGTTCGACGCCATGTGCGGGCCGATGACCGGCACGACCGACGTGAGCGCGCGGCCATCCGGTCCGGTCAGCGTGAACCGCGTGCCCTCCTGGCGCTCGTCGTCGATCGTGACGATCCAGTCCGCCTGGGCAGCCGCATCGGGGTCGGCCGCGATCGACGGGGTGGCGACGGTGACCACGGGCACGGTCGCGCGCGCGACGTACTCCGCACCGGGAGCCGAGTCGAGGGAGATGACCGCGCGGCGCGAGCGCTCGGGCGTGAAGAACGACGCCTTCGCCTCGAAGTACTCGCGCATGTCGGCGTAGTCGTCGAGGTGGTCGTGCGTGAGATTCGTGAACGCCGCGACGTCGAAGACCAGGCCGTCGACGCGATGGCGGGTCAGCGCCTGCGCGCTGACCTCGACCGCGACGGCCTCGACGCCCCGCTCGCGCATGAGGGCGAGCAGCGCGTGGAACTCGCTCGCCTCGGGGGTCGTCAGACGCGACACGATGACCTCGCCCGCGATGTGGCGCTCGGCGGTCGACGAGAGCCCCGTCACCACGCCCATCTGGGTGAGGATGCCGTCGAGAAGGTGCGTGATCGAGGTCTTGCCGTTCGTGCCGGTCGTCCCGAGGAGCAGCGGCAGGTCGCGGTCGGTGCCATAGACCCACGCCGACAGATCGCCGAGCACGGCGCGCGGGTCGGAGACGACGACGATCGGCAGACCGGCCGACGCCGCGATCTCGGCGCCCTCCGTGTCCGTCACGACCGCGACGGCGCCCTTCTCGGCCGCGGCCGCCGCGAACTCCGCACCGTGGCGGTTGACGCCGCGGATCGCGACGAACGCCTCGCCCGCGCGCAGGTCGGCGGTCGCGAGCGTGACGCCGGTGAGCTCGACGCCCGTCGCCTCCCCGCGCAGCTCGCCGCCGAAGCGCTCGGCGAGCTCGGTCAGGGAGCGTCGCGGCGGGTTCTCCGGTCGCAGGACGGGGGGCAGGTTCGACGGTGTCGCGGACATCCTCTCCATCGTCTCACGCGCGATCCGAGGAGAGCATGCGAGGCGCCGACGGGGTGTCGGCGCCTCGCATCGTCTCAGCGACGCGCGGTGCGGCGATACGCGAGGACGCTCACGACGAGAGCGGCGACCCCGGCAGCGAGCCCGCCCGCACCGAGCGCGACCGGCACTGCGCCGCTGTCGGCCTCGCCCGCGTCCGTCTCCGTCGTCGCGTCGTCCGCAGCGTGGCCGTCCTCTTCCGCCGCCGGCGCGAGCGTCACGACCGGCGCCGGAGCCTCGAGGTCGTGCGGGTCCTCGCCGTCCTCGGCGATCTCGGACCACGAGGTCGAGCCGTCGACGCACAGCTGCTCGACGGGGAATGCGAGCGTGTCGGGAGCGTCGGCGGCGTAGGCGACCGAGAGCTCCACAGCGGCGCGCATCGCGTTCGGGACGGGCTCGTCCGCCGTGTAGGTGATCGACTGCACGAGGCCGGTCGACGCGTCGCGCTCGACGTCGATCGACCATCCGGCCTGGACGGTCGGGACGACCGAGTCGATGCCGTCGGCGGGCGGCGTGATCACGAGGGCGGTCGTGGGGGAGTCGTCGCATCCGTGCGAGAACGCGAACGTCAGCACGTCGTACCCGCCCGCGACGGGAGCATCGGGCGTCACGGTGACGTGCGCGTGCGCCGCGAGCGGTGCGGCCACGAGGGCGGCGGCGAGCGCGCCGGACGCGGCGAGGCGGATGCCGCGACGGCGGATGGCGGGACGACGGGCAGGGGCGATGGGAGTCATGGCTGTTCCTTCGGGGTCTTCGATTCGCTCCGGCGCAGCGCGGCCCGGCTGCGAGGCAGGCCGGAGGGCGCGCGGGGGTGCCGGATGGCGCGGATGCGCCGGACGTCGCGCGCGGCGATCGCGGAGCGCGACGGGTGCCCGGGACGGGCAATGTCAGGCGAAGGAAGCCGAAGGCGGTCCGCGCTGCAGGCGGATGTCGTGGAAGCGCCGGCTCGCCCGCTCGCTGCGGCGGTCTGCACGCAGGGGAAGCCGACGACGGATGCGCACGAGCGGGAGCGCGGCCGCGCGCACGAGGCGCGCGATCGCCCACGCGGCGATCGCGCGGACGAGCTGCTCGCCGCGCCAGAGGAGCGCCGTCGTGACGAGCGCGGCGACCGCGTGCGCCGCGAGCATGGGGGCATCGGCCGCCGTCGCGAGGACGGCCGTCTCGACGAGGGCCGGATGCGCGTGCGCCTCGGCGTGCAGATGCCCCGCGTGCGCGCTCTCGGAGATGCGCGTCGCGACCGGCGACCCGAGCGCGAGGAATGCGAGGTGGAACGCCGCCTGGGTCGTGACGACGGCGGCGAGCACGCGGGACAGACGCGGACGCCGGCCGACGACGAGGATGGCCGGCAGAGCGAGCACCGCGGCCATCGCGACGACGAGGAGCGGAGCGGGAGCGGCTCCGCCGCCGACCGTGTGCGAGACGGCGGCGAGCACGGTCGCGACCGTCGACGCGGACGCCCCGCGGAGGGCGCGCAGCTGCCGGTCGGTCACGCCCCCCAGGATAGGCGCTCGCCGCGGGCGCCCGCGCCGTGCGGGGAACTCCGAGGCGTGGCCGCTAGCGTGGCGGCGTGGATGTCCTCGCGTTCGTGATCGGTGTGCTGGTCATGGTGGTCGGCCTCGCGGTCTCGATCGCGCTGCACGAGATCGGGCATCTCGTGCCCGCCAAGCGCTTCGGCGTGCGGGTCGGGCAGTACATGATCGGCATGGGCCCGACGCTGTGGTCGACGCGCCGCGGCGAGACCGAGTACGGCGTCAAGGCGTTCCCGATCGGCGGCTACATCTCGATGGCGGGCATGTACCCGCCGGCGAAGGACGAGCCGACGACCGCGGCCGACTCGGCCGCGGCCTCCGCGCGCGCCGCCCGTCGCCGCGGCATCTACGCGACGCTCGTGCAGGACGCGCAGGCGGCGAACGCCGAGACGCTCGAGGGCGTCGACGACGCGCGCACCTTCCATCGGCTGCCGGTGTGGAAGCGCGTCGTCATCATGCTCGGCGGCCCGATCATGAACCTCGTGCTCGCGGTCGTCCTGTTCGCGGTGCTCTTCAGCGGCATCGGCATGCAGCAGGCGACGACGACGGTCGCCGCCGTGTCCGAGTGCGTCCTTCCTCCCGGTTCGACGGCCACCGAATGCGCGGCCGACGACCCCGAGGCGCCGGCGCACGCGGCCGGCATCCTCCCCGGCGACCGTCTCGTCGAGCTCGACGGAACGCCCGTGGAGACGTTCGCCGAGGCATCCGAGATCATCCGCGCGCACCCTGGCACGGCCATCCCCGTCGTCGTGGAGCGCGACGGCGCCCGTGTCCCGCTGACGCTCACGCCCGTCGAGAACGAGGTCGAGGTCACCGCGGACGACGGCACGACGTCGGTCGAGACCGTCGGCTACGCCGGCATCAGCTCGTCGGTCGAGCGCGTGCGCGAGCCGATCTGGGCGGGTCCGCAGGCGGCAGCAGACAACGTCGCGGCGGTCGTGGGGATCGTCGTCGACCTTCCCGCTCGGCTGTACGACACCGCCTACGACCTCTTCACCGGCGGGGAGCGCGACGCGGACGGCCCGATGAGCGTCGTCGGCGTGGGGCGTCTCGCGGGTGAGGTGGCCGCGACCGACGCGCCGATCCTCGACCGCGTCGCCGTGATGACGAGCCTCCTGGCGTCGCTCAACGTCGCGCTGTTCGTCTTCAACCTCGTGCCGCTGCTGCCGCTCGACGGCGGTCACATCCTCGTCGCCCTGTGGGACGGCGCGCGCCGGGCGGTCGCCAAGCTCCTCGGCCGCCCCGAGCCGGCGCCCACCGACGCCACGCGCCTCGTGCCCCTCACGCTCGTCGTGGTGGTGCTCCTCATCGGCATGGGCGCGCTGCTGTTCGCGGCCGACATCTTCAACCCCGTGCAGCTGCTCGGCGGCTGAACGCGCGCCAGGCGGTCTCAGGCGAGCGCGTGCGCGACGAGGCGCTCGAGGGTCCGCATGCCGTCGCGCGACAGGATGGACTCGAGGTGCCCCTGCACCGACGCGAAGCCCGCACCGCGGAGGGCGTAGACGTCGCCCGTCGACGGGTCCGCCGCGACCTCGACCTCGCCGACCGCGCCGCACCGCGTCTCGCTCGGCGTGAGCCGCGTGACGCCGGGCGTCACGCGGGCCGTGAAGGTGTTGTAGAAGCCGATCGATGCGCGCTCGCCGAACAGGTCGACATCGAGCTGGAGGCCCTGGTGGGGGCTCGCGAGCGTCCCGAGGCCGACGCCGATGCGGTCCGCGAGGATCTGGTGGCTCAGGCACACGGCGAGAAGGGGTCGGTGCTGCTCGAGTCGGCGCACGACGACCTCGCGCATGCGGGCGACGCGCGGGCTCTCGTCGTCGCGCGGATCGCCGGGGCCGGGGCCCGAGACCACGAGCTCCGCCGCGTCGAGGCGGGCGGGCTCGGCCTCGCTCCAGTGCACGATCTCCACGTCGAGGCCCAGGTGGCGCAGCTGGTGGGCGAGCATCGTCGTGAAGCGATCCTCGGCATCGACGACGACCGCGCGTCGGCCCGTGAACGGCGCCTGCCGGGCACCCGGCTCCTGCTCCTGCATCCAGAACGGCGCGAGGCGCGCGTTGCGGGAGGCCAGGAGCGTCGCGATGTCGGGGTCGTCGGCGAGGCGACGGGCGGCGGCCGGCTCGTCGTCGTCGGGCACGATCGTGATCGCGCGCGGGATGGCGCCGATCGCGCCGAGCACGCCGGCCGCCTTGCCGTGCGTCTCGCTGACCTCCCCGTACGGATCCGAGTGCCGCACGAGGGTCGCGCCGACCGGCACGCGGAGGCGGCCGTCCTCGAGATACGCGGTGCGGATGAGGATCGGGGCGTCGAGGTCGTGCCCGCCCTCGGCGTTCGGCGTGAACAGCGCGGCGACGCCCGAGTAGTACCCGCGCGGCGACGCCTCGTGGCGGCGGATGACCGCGCACGCGTTCTGCATGGGGGAGCCCGTGACCGTCGGGGCGAACATCGTCTCCCGGAGGATCTCGCGCGGGTCCAGGCGCGAGCGCCCGCGCAGCACGTACTCCGTGTGCGTGAGGCGCGACATCTCCTTGAGATGCGGGCCCGTGATCCGGCCGCCGTCGCTGCAGACGGCGCTCATCATCTTGAGCTCCTCGTCGACGACCATGAAGAGCTCCTCGGTCTCCTTCGTCGACGAGAGGAACTCCGTCAGCGTCTCGACCGTCGCGCCGCCGGCCGGATGGCGGAAGGTGCCCGAGATCGGGTTCATCGTGACCACCCCGTCGCGCGCGCTGACGTGCGCCTCGGGGCTCGCCCCGACGGCCACGTGCCCGGGGGTGATGATCGCGAAGGTCCAGTACGCGCCGCGCTCGTGCTCGAGCAGCGCACGGAACCAGGTCAGCGCGGCCACGCGCGGGTCGGCGTCGACGCCGGCCACGTAGTCGCGGCGGATGACGAAGTTGGCGCCCTCTCCGCGCCCGATCTCCTCGGATATGACACGGCGGACGATCGCCGCGTACTCCGCGTCGTCGAGGTCGAATCCCGCGGCCGCGAGCGGGATGTGCTCGGCCGGCAGCGCGGCGACGGCGGCGTCGAGCGGGATGGCCGAGTGCGCGTCGACGGTGAGGCAGCGCAGCGGCGCGTCGTCGTCGTGCGCCTCGAAGCCGCGCTCGCGCACCTGGCGGAACGGCACGAGCGCGAGCACCTCGCGCGGGGTGCCGTCGGGCCCGGTCAGCGGGATGTCCGCGAGCAGCTCGACGTCGACGACCTCGCCCTCGAGCACCTCGACCGCGTCGCCGCCCTCTCGGACGATGAGCGCGAACGAGGCGCCGGGGTCGGCGGCGAGGCGGGCGATGAGGTCGGCCGTGGCGGGGGCAGCGGTCCCGGTCATGCGTGAAACTCCTCCTGGGCGAGGCTGCCCTCAGACAGAAAAGACCGCCCCATCCGGTTGAACTGGGCGGTCGAATTCGAGGTTCGCGAAGCACCGCCTATCGGGCGGGCCACCAGGTGCGGTTCGCGAACATGCGCCTGAAACTACCACAGGCGCGCGGAGCCTGCCGCGCGGTGCGTCGCTCCCGCCGCTCCGCTCGCCCGCCATCCAGCCCGCTTCCACCCGTGCGGCGTAACCTGGACCCGTGCCTGCAGTGAACATCGGTATGCCCCGCGTGCCCGAGACCCTCGCCCCGCGCCGCAAGTCGCGTCAGATCCGGGTCGGGAAGGTCCTCGTCGGCGGCGACGCCCCCGTCAGCGTGCAGTCCATGACGACGACGCCGACCACCGACATCAACGCGACGCTGCAGCAGATCGCCGAGCTCACGGCGTCGGGCTGCGAGATCGTCCGCGTCGCGGTGCCGAGCCAGGACGATGCGGATGTCCTCCACATCATCGCGAAGAAGAGCCAGATCCCGGTCATCGCGGACATCCACTTCCAGCCGAAGTACGTGTTCCAGGCGATCGATGCCGGCTGCGCGGCTGTCCGCGTGAACCCCGGCAACATCCGCAAGTTCGACGACCAGGTCGGCGCGATCGCGAAGGCCGCGCAGGCCGCCGGCGTCTCGCTCCGCATCGGCGTGAACGCGGGCTCGCTCGACCGCCGCCTGCTCGAGAAGTACGGCAAGGCGACGCCCGAGGCCCTCGTCGAGTCGGCGGTGTGGGAGGCGAGCCTGTTCGAGGAGCACGACTTCCACGACTTCAAGATCTCGGTCAAGCACAACGACCCGATCGTCATGGTGAAGGCGTACCGCCTGCTCGCCGAGCGCGGCGACTGGCCGCTGCACCTCGGTGTGACCGAGGCGGGCCCCGCCTTCCAGGGCACGATCAAGTCGGCCACGGCGTTCGGCATCCTCCTCGCGGAGGGCATCGGCGACACCATCCGCGTCTCGCTCTCGGCGCCGCCCGCAGAGGAGGTCAAGGTCGGCCACCAGATCCTGCAGTCGCTCAACCTGCGCGAGCGCAAGCTCGAGATCGTGTCCTGCCCGTCGTGCGGACGCGCCCAGGTCGACGTCTACTCGCTCGCCGACAGCGTCACGGAGGGGCTCAAGGACATGACGGTGCCGCTGCGCGTGGCGGTCATGGGGTGTGTCGTGAACGGGCCCGGCGAGGCGCGCGAGGCCGACCTCGGCGTCGCATCGGGCAACGGCAAGGGCCAGATCTTCGTCAAGGGCGAGGTCATCAAGACCGTGCCGGAGGCCGAGATCGTGCAGACGCTCATCGAGGAGGCGAACCGCATCGCCGACGCGATGGGCCCGGACGCCCCGCTCGGCACCGCGCAGGTCGTCACGGCGTAGCGCCGCGCGGCGCCGTGCCAGGATGGCGTCCGTGCCCCTCGACCGCATCGCCCTGATCTCCGACGTCCACGGCAATCTCACGGCGCTCGAGGCCGTGCTCGCCGACATCGCCGCGCGCGGCATCGTGCACATCGTCAACCTCGGCGACACGGCGGGCAAGGGCCCGCGCGGAAGCGCCGCCGTGGCGCGCGTGCAGGAGGCCTGCGCGGTCAACGTGCGGGGCAACTGGGACGACTTCCTCGACACCATCCCGGACGAGGGCCCCGCCGAGATGGTCTGGTGGCGCGACGAGCTCACGGCCGCGCAGCGCCTCTGGCTGCGCACGCTGCCGCTCTGCCACGATCTCGCGCTGAGCGGGCGCCGCATCCGTCTCTTCCACGCGTCGGCGGAGAGCCCGCACGTGCGCGTGCACTTCCACCACACGGCCGAGCAGTTCGACGGGATGTTCCGCGCCACCGAGATGACCGGACCGGGCGCGGCTCCCGACGTCGTCGGCTACGGCGACATCCACGACGCGTACATCGAGTCGGCCGACGGGCGCACGCTCTTCAACGTCGGCAGCGTGGGCAACCCGCTCGACGAGCCCACGCCGTCGTACGTCATCCTCGAGGGCGAGCTCGACGGGGAGCGCGGCGCCCCCTTCGGCGTCCAGTTCGTGCGCGTGCCGTACGACGTCGAAGCCGAGATCGCGGTAGCCCGGGAGCGCGCGATGCCCACGGCGGACGTGTGGGAGATCGAGCTGCGCACCGCCGTCTACCGCGGTCGCCAGACCGCCTGAGCGGCCTCAGCGCACGGCGGCGACGACGAGCTCGGCGAGCCGCACCGGCTGCGTGAACTGCGGCCAGTGCCCCGAGCCGATGCGCACGACCTCGACGTCGGCGATGGCGCCGAACTCGTCCGCGAACGGCCCCCACTGCGCGAGCTCGGCGCGGAGGGCGTCCTCGTCCATCGACCCCATCAGGAGCGTGACCGGCACGTCGTGCCGTCGCGGATCCGAGAGCGCGATCTCGTCGGTCGGGACCCGGGCCGGCACGCTTCCGGCGAGCGCGGCCGTCCGCTCGCGCGTCTCCGCGTCGAGGTCGGCGGTCTCGGGCGCGTCGAAGAAGTCCCACCCCGGGAACGGCACGACGCCGCCCTCGACGGGGAACTCCGAGATGCCGAAGCCGGGCGCAGGCGGCACCGTGTCCACGAAGACCGCGCGTGCCACGCGATCGGGCCGCGCATCGACCGCGCCCCAGGCCACGTTGCCGCCGCCCGAGTGGCCCACGAGGACCACCGGCTCGGCGGCGGCGTCGATCTCCGCGACGACCGCGTCGATCCAGTCGGCGAGGCCGATGTCGCCGGGATCGGGGTCCCCGACGCCGGGCATGGTGAGGGGGCGAGGGCGATGGCCGGCGGCCGTGAGCGCGTCGACGATCGGCCCCCAGGACCGTGCGTCGAGCCAGAGACCGGGAATGAGGAGGACGTCCATGCCCTCGACGCTAGCGGCGGCCTCCGACATGGCGGAAGGGGCGGCGCCGCGTTCTGCTTCAGGCGGATACGGGGCGGGCGATCAGGGCGCCGGGCGCCTCTCGCGAGACGCGCGCGGCGTCTCGCCGCGCGTCCTCGGCGACCCGCTCGAGCCATCCGCTCCGCCGCTGCGCGTCGGCATGGCGGACGTCGGTGAAGCGAGAGGCGCGCACCCGGCGGATGCCGCAGAAGCGCAGGGTCTGTGCGCGCAGCTGGCGCATCGCGGGGTCGCCCGTCGCCCACAGGAACCATCGCGGTGAGTCGCTCGTCATGATGACCCGGCCCGTGCGCCCGCGGAGGAGCCCCTCGGGGAACCCGTTCGCCCGATATCGGTAGGCGACGCGGGGCAGGAGCACGCGATCCAGGAAGCCCTTGAGGAGTGCGGGCGTCGATGCCCACCAGACCGGGGTCGCGACGACGACGTGGTCGGCGGCGAAGATCGCCTCGAGCGCGTCCTCGAGGTCGGGCTCGAGCGGCTGCTCGGCCCGGTAGCCCGCGCGCAGCACGGGATCGAAGTCGAGATCGCGCACCGCGAGCACGACAGCGTCGCCGTGCGCCTCCGCGTAGCGGCGGGCCAGGGCGGACACGAGGGAATCGGGCGACGGATGGCCGTCGATGACGAGAGCGGGCACGGCTCCTCCTGAGATGTGGGCACTGTCCAGAATGTGGACACTGTCAGGATAGCTAGGATCTTGCGCGTGTCAACATCCGTCAGCAGGTACCACCATGGCGACCTCGGTCCCGCGCTGCTCGAGGCGGCGGACGCGCTCCTGGCCGAGCGCGGTGCGGCGGTGCTGAGCCTCCGTGAGGTCGCACGCCGGGCGGGTGTGAGCCACAACGCGCCGTATCACCACTTCGCCGACCGCCTCGCGCTCCTCAAGCGCCTCTCCGAGCGGCACATGGACGCCCTCCTCGACGCGCAGCGCCGCGCGGCGGAGGGGGAGCGCGATCCGCGCGCACGGCTCCGCGCGATCGCGTCGGCCTACGTCGGGTACGCGCGGGAGCATCCGCACGGCTTCGGCATCGTCTTCGACCCCGAGGTGTGCGTGCCCGGCCATCCGTCGGAGGCGATGGCACCGCTCATCCGCGCGAACGAGGAGCTGATCGCCGAGGTCGTCGCACAGGCCGCGCCCGAGCTCGACGATCCGACCCGAGAGGCGGCCGTGGCCGGTGTCTGGGGCCTCGCCCACGGGCTCGCGACGCTCGTCGTCGCGGGGCACATCGACGCGGGGCAGGTCGACGCGGGCATCGACGGCGTCATCGCCCTCGCGAGCGCATCCGCCTGAGCGCCATGCGTCACGCGACGGAGAGGACGACCTCTCCCGTCGCGATGTCGGTCGACTCGACGCGCACGCGGATGCGCGTGCCCGGCTCGACAGCCTCCCGCACCGTCGCCGTCACGAAGGGGTCGGCGATCTGCACGCGGCGGCCGCCCTTCGTCTCGGCGAGGACGACCGCGTCCAGGACGTCGCCGATGCGCGCGTGCAGGACGGCCGCCTCGACGCGGTCGACGGCGCCGGACTCGAGACGAGACGCGAGGGCCGACGACCGGCGCATGATGTCGGGCAGCAGCGGCAGGGTGTCGACATCGGCACGCCCCGTGCAGGCGAGCAGCACGAAGCGATCGACGAGCCGCCGCAGGGGAGCGGTCGCATGCGCGTAGGGCGCGCCGATCGCGGCCTGGCCGGCATCCGCCGGGATCTCGTCGGGAGACGTGAACGCCGCGTAGTCCGCACCGCGGAAGAGCGCGCTCGCGGCCTGCAGGACCGCGGGCGTCGCGGGGTCGGCGGGGTCGAGCCGGCGCAGGTACTCGCCGTAGTCCACGGCGTCGTCCCAGGGGCGACCGAGGAGCGCGACGCGCCGCCGGAACTCCGCGAGCGACTCCTCGTCGGCCGGCGGCATCGTCCGCAGGATGCCGCGGCCCTCCCGCTGCATGATCGCGGCCGCGGCCATCCCCGTCATGAGGGAGATCTGCGCGTTCCAGTCCTCGACGGAAAGGGGCCTGCGCATCCGCAGCGTGTAGCCGTCCGGCCCGTCGACGATCTCCTCCTCGGGGGCGTTGAGGCTCGCTCCGCCGCGCGCGGCCTCCTGCGCGATCCGCAGGGGGCCGACCTCTGCAAGAAGCCGGAGCGTCTCCGGAGCCGAGCCGTCGTCGATCGCCTGCTGGGCATCCTCGTACGTCCACTGGCGCCGCGATCGCACCCACGCGCGCTCGAGCGTCACGTCCTCGGGGCCGTGCGCTCCCTCGGCATCGAGCGCGAAGCGCCACACATAGGCGCGGCGGTCCTCGTCGGGCAGGAGCGACGCGGCCCCGTGCGACAGGGCCTCGGGATGGAGTGGGATGGAGCCGTCCGGTGCGTAGAGGGTCTGCCCGCGGCGCCGTGCCTCCGCGTCGATCGCCCCGCCGGGGCGCACGAACGCCGCGAGGTCGGCGATCGCGTAGTGGACGACGAAGCCGTCACCCGCGCGGGCGATGTGCATCGCCTGATCGAGATCGCGCGATCCCTCGGGATCGATGGTCAGGAACACGAGGTCGCGCAGATCCGCGCGCTCGGCGTCCGAGCCGTCGACGGCGGCATCGCTCGCGGCGACCTCCTCCGACTCGGCGACGACCTCGGGCGGGAACGAATCGGGCAGCTCGAGGGATCGCCGCAGCTCGGCGAGCGCCTCTCCGAGCGCGCTCTGGACGGCGGACGGCGACAGGCGGGTGTGACGTGCCGGCATGCCGTCAGCCTAGGGGTGCGCCCGCCGCGCGCGAGTCAGGCGAGCACGCGCGTGAGCTTCTCGGGGTTCGACACCCGGCGGATGCCGCGGATGGCGCCGCTCGCGTCGAACTCGAACGCGATGACGTCGACCTCCGCCCCGATCGCGAGCGACAGCCCGGGCTCTCCGTTGACCTCCGTGTGCGCGACGCGGGGCCGCACGCCCGCTGCGATCGCCTTGCCGAGGATGCCCGCCAGGAAGCGGGCGATGCGACGCGGGCCGAAGACGGGGTTGAGAGCGCTGCGGACGCGTCCTCCGCCGTCCGCCCACAGGATGGCGTCGTCGGCGAGCGACGCCACCACGGCCGCGACGTCGCCGCCCTCGATGGCCTCGACGACGCGGGCGAGCGCCTCACGCGAGGGAGGGGGCGGCGACGCGGCGCGATCTCCGTCGAGCTGGAGCCGGCGCTCGCCGCGGGAGATGAGCTGACGCACGGCCGCCGGCGAGCGCTCGAGCACGCGTCCGATCTCGACCGCGCTCATCCCGAACGCCCGGTGGAGCACGACGGCCGCGCGCGCCTCGGGCGAGAGCTGCTCGGCGAGGTGCAGCACCGTGAGCGAGAGCATCTCGCGATCGGCGACGACGTCCTCGGGAAGCCGGTCGACCGCGACCGGCTCGGGGAGCCACGGGCCGGGGTACTCCTCCCGCTCCGCCGCCAGCTGCCGCAGTCGGTCGATCGAACGCCGCACGCACGTCGTGGTGAGCCATGCGGGCCACGACCGTACGGGCGCGCCCCGCTCGGCGCGGACGGCCTCGAGCGCCACCTCGGAGACCACGTCCTCCGCGTGGCCGAAGTCCCCGAGCATCCGATACGCGATGCCGATGAGGCGGTCGCGCTCCTCGCGCCAGGCGAGAGCGGCCGCCGAGCGCGACGACAAGGCCTCCACGATGCTCAGGCTACGGGGTGGGCGGCGTCCACCGGCGGCTCCATCTCGGTCGCGATCGCGATCCGGTTCCAGACGTTGATCGTCGCGATCGCCAGCACGATGGCACCGAGCTGCCCGTCGTCGAAGTGCCGCGCCGCGGCATCCCAGACCTCGTCGTCGACCCCGTCGGGTCCGAGGCGGGTGACGGCGTCGGTGAGGGCGAGCACCGCCGTCTCGCGCTCGTCGAACAGGGAGCGCGCATGACGCCATGCGGCGACCGCGTGCAGCCTGCGCTGCGAGATCCCGCGCCGGGCGCCGTCGGTCGCGTGCATGTCCACGCAGAATCCGCATCCGTTCAGGACGGATGCCCGCAGCTTGATGAGCTCGTAGAGCTCGGCGTCCACGGTCGAGCGCACATAGCCCTCGAGGCCGATCACCGCGGCATAGCCGAGCTTGTTGGTCTTCGCGATCGCGATGCGCGTCATGGGCGTCCTCCTCCGGTCGTTGTCGACGGCGGATGGCCGTCCATCCATACCGTCGGAGCGCGTGCGCGAAGTGTGACAGGGGCGCCGCCGGCGTGTCGGAGCGGCGAGGACGCGGGCCTAGACTTGTCGCTCGTGGTCACCCGTCTGTCGCAACTCTTCGTCCGCACGCTCCGAGAAGACCCTGCCGAGGCAGAGGTCGCGAGCCACCGCCTGCTCGTCAGGGCCGGCTACATCCGCCGTCAGGCGGCCGGCATCTTCGCGTGGCTCCCGCTCGGCCTGCGGGTGAAGGCGCGGATCGAGCAGATCATCCGCGAGGAGATGACGGCGGCTGGCGCGCAGGAGGTGCACTTCCCGGCGCTCATGCCGCGTGAGCCCTATCAGGCCACGGGCCGCTGGGACGAGTACGGCGACCTCCTCTTCCGTCTGCAGGACCGCAAGGGCGGCGACTACCTCCTCGCGCCGACGCACGAGGAGGCGTTCACGCTCCTCGTCAAGGACCTCTACTCGTCGTACAAGGACCTTCCGCTCACGATCTACCAGATCCAGGACAAGTACCGCGACGAGGCTCGGCCGCGCGCCGGCCTCCTGCGCGGACGCGAGTTCACGATGAAGGACGCGTACTCGTTCGACCACACCGACGAGGGCCTCGACCGCTCGTACCAGGCGCAGCGCGACGCGTACGAGCGCATCTTCCAGCGCCTCGGACTCGAGTACGCGATCGTGCAGGCCGACGCCGGGGCGATGGGCGGCTCGCGCTCCGAGGAGTTCCTCCACCCGACGCCCGTCGGCGAGGACACCTTCGTCCGCAGCGAGGGCGGCTACGCGGCCAACGTCGAGGCGTACACGACGACGGCGCCCGAGCCCGTCCCGTTCGACGGCCTCCCCGAGCCCGTCGTCTTCGACTCGCCCGGCACGACGACTATCCAGACCCTCGTCGCGCACGCGAACGACGTGCTCGAGGGGGAGTGGACCGCGGCCGACACGCTCAAGAACGTCGTGCTCGCGCTCACCCATCTGGACGGCACGCGCGAGCTCGTCGTGGTGGGCATCCCCGGCGACCGCGACATCGACGACAAGCGCGTCGAGGTCGCCTTCGCGCCCGCCGAGGTCGAGCCAGCGACGGACGCCGACTTCGAGGCGAACCCGCTTCTCGTCCGCGGGTTCATCGGACCCTGGAGCGCGACCGGGCCCATCCTCGGCGAGGAGTCGGCCACGGGCATCCGCTATCTCCTCGACCCCCGCGTCGTCGACGGCACGCGCTGGATCACGGGCGCGAACCAGGCCGACCGCCACGTGCACGGGCTCGTCGCCGGGCGCGACTTCACGGCCGACGGCTTCGTCGAGGCGGCGACCGTGCGCGACGGAGACCCCGCTCCGGATGGCTCGGGCCCCGTGACGCTCGCGCGCGGCATGGAGATCGGCCACGTCTTCCAGCTCGGCCGGAAGTACGCGGAGGCGCTCGGCCTCAAGGTGCTCGACGAGAACGGCAAGCTCGTGACCGTCACGATGGGCTCGTACGGCATCGGCGTCACGCGCATCCTCGCGATCATCGCCGAGCTCTCGCACGACGACAGGGGCCTCATCTGGCCCGAGTCGGTCGCGCCGTTCGACGTGCACATCGTGGCCACGGGCAAGGGAGACGAGGCGTTCGCGCTCGCCGAGCGGCTCGTCGCCGACCTCGAGTCGGCCCGCCTCGACGTGCTCTACGACGACCGTCCGAAGGTGTCGCCGGGGGTCAAGTTCGGCGACGCCGAGCTCATCGGCGTGCCGAAGCTCGTCGTCGTCGGGCGCGGTGCGGCCGACGGGATGGTCGAGCTGTGGGACCGTCGGACGGGCGACCGCGAGGTGGTCGCGTTCGCCGACGCCGTGGCGCGCCTGACCGCCTGACGCGCCGCACGGCGTTTGGCCCGCGGGCGGGCGAGACGACATACTGACGCGCATGGAAGACCTCGAAGCGCTCATCGCATCTGTCGGCGACCAGTTCTGGACCTGGATCGTGCTGCCGATCGTGGCGCTCCTCGGCGTGTACATCACGGTGCGCTCGGGCGCGGTGCAGATCCGCATGCTGCCGGAGATGATCCGGACCCTTGCGGACAAGACCCCGCTCGACGACGACGGCCGCCCGCAGTCGGTGTCCTCGTTCCAGGCGTTCACCATCTCGGCGGCCTCGCGCGTCGGCACGGGAAACATCGCGGGCGTCGCGACCGCGATCGCGGTCGGCGGGCCCGGCGCGGTCTTCTGGATGTGGCTCATGGCGACGATCGGCGCCGCCTCCGCCTTCGCCGAGTCGACGCTCGCGCAGCTGTTCAAGGTGCGCGACAAGGACGGCTTCCGCGGCGGCCCCGCGTACTACATGGCCAAGGGACTGCGTGCCCGCTGGATGGGCGTCGCGTTCGCGGTCATCCTCATCTTCTGCTTCCCGTTCGCCTTCTCGGCTCTGCAGGCGAACACGATCGCGCTCACGATGTCGTCCGCCATCACGCAGCTCTCCGGGGCCGAGGGCACCTGGCTGCTCTGGGTCGTCGGCATCCTCACGGCGGCGCTCACGGGCGTCATCGTGTTCGGCGGCGTGCGCCGGATCGCGAGCGTGACGCAGGGGCTCGTCCCCGTCATGGCGCTCGCCTACCTGCTCCTGGGCCTCGCGGTCGTCATCGTGCACATCGACCAGCTCCCCGCCGCGTTCGCGTCGATCTTCACGCAGGCGTTCGGGTTCAACCAGATTCTCGGCGCGACGCTGGGCCAGATCATCCTCACCGGCGTCAAGCGCGGCATGTTCTCGAACGAGGCCGGCCTCGGCTCGGCGCCCAACGCGGGCGCCGCCGCCGCCGTCACGCACCCCGCGAAGCAGGGCTTCGTGCAGTCGCTCGGCGTCTACTTCGACACCATGATCGTGTGCTCGATCACCGCGTTCACGGTCCTCGTCGCGGTCCCGATCGAGAAGGGCGGGATGTCGGGCATCGAGCTCACCGAGCACGCGCTGACCTCGTCGCTCGGGGGTTGGGCCACGATCGCCCTGGCGGTCGTCGTGTTCATGCTCGCGTTCAGCTCGATCATCGGGAACTACTACTACGGCGAGGCGAGCATGGAGTTCATCTCGACGAAGCCCGCGGTGCTCACGACGTTCCGGGCGCTCGTCGTGCTCGCGGTGCTCGCGGGGTCGGTCGCCGCCGCGAGCTTCGTCTGGACGCTCGCGGACGCGATCATGGGCGTCATGGCCGTGATCAACCTCGTCGCGGTCGCGCTGCTGTCGGGTCTCGTCTTCCGACTGCTCAAGGACTACTCGCAGCAGCGCCGAGCAGGTGCCGATCCGGTGTTCACGCGCGACCTCATGCCCGACGTGCAGGGCATCGAGTGCTGGGAGAACGCGGAGAGCGTGACCGGCCCGATCCGGGTGGTCGGCCGCAGGCGCTGAGGCGCGCGCCCGCGGCCCGCTCCCAGCGTGGGCGCGGCTCGATCCGGTATCGTTGCGGAGATGTCGGCGAGACGTGTGCCGATGAGAGCTGAATACGGAGGACGCTGTGGATATCGATCTCGGATTGCTGCGAACGGTCGAGCGCGAGAAGGAGATCCCGTTCGACGAACTCGTTCGGATCATCGAGCAGGCCGTCCTCACGGCATACGGCAAGCACGTCTCCCAGAGCGGCGAGATCCCCGAGGGCGCACGCGCGCACCTCGACCGCAAGACCGGCCACGTCGCGATCCTCGTCCCCGTGCGGGATGAGGAGGGCGCGATCATCGGCGAGGAGGAGACGACTCCCGAGGACTTCGGCCGCATCGCCGCCTACGCGGCCAAGCAGGTCATCAGCCAGCGCCTGCGCGACCTGGCCGACGACGCCGTGCTCGGCGAGTTCCGCGGCAAGGAGGGCGACATCGTCGCGGGCGTCGTGCAGCAGGGGCCCAACCCGCGCATGATCCACGTCGACCTCGGCACGGTCGAGGCCATCCTGCCGCCCGAGGAGCAGGTGCCCGGCGAGGAGTACTCGCACGGATCCCGCCTGCGCGTCTACGTCACGAGCGTCGCGAAGGGCCTCAAGGGCCCGCAGATCACCGTGTCGCGCACGCACCCCGGTCTCGTCCGCAAGCTCTTCGCGCTCGAGGTCCCCGAGATCGCGAACGGGCTCGTCGAGATCACCTCGCTCGCCCGCGAGGCGGGGCACCGCACGAAGATCGCCGTGCGCGCGAACGACCCGTCGATCAACGCGAAGGGCGCCTGCATCGGCGAGCTGGGCCGCCGCGTCCGCGCCGTCACGGAGGAGCTCAGCGGGGAGAAGATCGACATCGTCGACCACGATGACGACCTCCCGAAGTTCGTCGCGAACGCGCTGTCTCCCGCCAAGGTGACGAGCAGCTTCGTGCTCGACGCGACGACGAAGGCCGTTCGCGCGCTCGTGCCCGACTACCAGCTGTCGCTCGCGATCGGCAAGGAGGGGCAGAACGCCCGTCTCGCCGCCAAGCTCACGGGCGCCAAGATCGACATCCAGCCCGACAGCATCCTCGAGCAGGGCTGAGCCGGCCCGATCGAAAGGGCCGTCGCGACACGCGCGACGGCCATCCGCGATGCCGAGGTGTAGGATGGAACCCGTACGGACGTGCGTCGCCTGTCGCATGCGCGCTCCCCGAGCCGCCCTTCTCAGGGTGGTCGTCATCGATTCCGAGCTCGTCCCCGATGAGCGCGCTGTCATGCCGGGCCGGGGGGCGTGGGTCCATCCGACGCCCGAGTGCATCGGAACCGCACTCACACGCCGCGCCTTCGTACGAGCACTGCGCGTGCCGGGCCCGCTCGACACGCAGACCTTCGAGAAATGGCTGAGCAGCTATGGAAATCAAGTGAACGGCTCGAAATGAGACCCGTCCGCCTTTAGAGGTCTGCCCTGTCCGGGGCAGGCCGCCCCAGACAGGAGAATTGTGGCAAAACCACGCGTACATGAGATCGCCGCGGAGCTGGGCGTCGACAGCAAGGTCGCGCTCGCGAAGCTCAAGGAGCTCGGCGAGTTCGTGAAGAGCCCGTCGTCGACGGTCGAACCGCCCGTCGCGCGCAAGCTGCGCGCCGCGCTCGAGTCGGAGGCCGCCGCGAAGCCCGCGGACGCCCCCGCCGACGCGAAGCCCGCGGCCCGCAAGCCCGCACCCGCGCGCCCCGGCGCGCCGCGCCCCGGCGCACCCAAGCCCGGTCCCGCGCGTCCGGCCGAGAAGCCGGCCGCCGAGGCGCCCGCTGCACCGAAGCCCGCACCCGCGAAGCCCGCTGCCAAGCCGGCTCCCGCGGCCCCGCAGGCCGAGAAGCCGGCCGCTGCCGAGGCGCCCGCCGCGCCGAAGCCCGAGGCCGCCGCTCCCGCGGCGCCCGGCGCACCGACCCCCGGGCCCCGTCCCGGCGGCCCGCGTCCCGGCAACAACCCGTTCGCGTCGCAGCAGGGCATGGGCAAGCGCCCGGGCGGTCCGCGTCCCGGCAACAACCCGTTCGCATCGGCGCAGGGCATGGGCCAGCGCCCGACGCCCGGCAACATCCCCCGCCCGCCGAAGCCGCAGGCTCCGCGCCCGGGTGCACCGCGCCCCGGCGCGCCGCGCCCCGGTCGTCCCGGTGGCGGCGCCGGTCGTCCCGGTGCTCCGTTCCAGCAGCGTCCGGGCGGCGCGGGTCGTCCCGGCGGCCCCGGTGCCGGCGGCGGCTTCCGTCCCGGCGGCGCACCCGGCGGCGGCTTCGCCGGCCGCCCCGGCCCCGGCGGCCGCGGTCGCGGCGGCACGGCCGGCGCATTCGGCAAGGGCGGCGGCAAGTCCAAGCAGCGCAAGTCGCGTCGGGCGAAGCGTCAAGAGTTCGAGATGCGGGAGGCGCCGATCGTCGGCGGCGTCAAGGTCCCGCGCGGCGACGGCAACACCGTCATCCGGATGCGCCGCGGCGCATCGATCTCCGACTTCGCCGACAAGATCGAGTCGATCACCGGCATGAGCGTCCAGCCGGGCAACCTCGTCACGGTGCTGTTCCACCTCGGTGAGATGGCGACCGCGACCGAGTCGCTCGACGAGGCCACGTTCGAGGTGCTGGGCTCCGAGCTCGGCTACAAGATCCAGATCGTCTCGCCCGAGGACGAGGACAAGGAGCTCCTCGAGGGCTTCGGCCTCGACCTCGAGAAGGAGGAGCTCGAGGAAGACGACGCCGACCTCGAGATCCGTCCCCCGGTGGTCACGGTCATGGGTCACGTCGACCACGGAAAGACGCGACTGCTCGACGCCATCCGCAAGACGAACGTCGTCGCGGGCGAGGCCGGCGGCATCACGCAGCACATCGGCGCGTACCAGGTGTGGACCGAGCACGAGGGCTTCGAGCGCGCGATCACCTTCATCGACACCCCGGGTCACGAGGCCTTCACGGCCATGCGCGCCCGCGGTGCCGAGGTGACCGACATCGCGATCCTCGTGGTCGCGGCCGACGACGGCATCATGCCGCAGACGGTCGAGGCCCTGAACCACGCGCAGGCGGCCGGCGTGCCGATCGTCGTCGCGGTCAACAAGGTCGACAAGCCCGAGGCGAACCCGGCCAAGGTGCGCCAGCAGCTGACCGAGTACGGCCTCGTGGCTGAGGAGTACGGCGGCGACGTCATGTTCGTCGACGTCTCCGCGCGTCAGAACATCGGCATCCAGGACCTCCTGGACGCCGTCCTCCTCACGGCGGACGCGGGTCTCGACCTGCGTGCGAACCCGAACAAGGCGGCGCGCGGTGTCGCGATCGAGGCGAAGCTCGACAAGGGCCGCGGCTCGGTGGCGACCGTGCTCGTCCAGGCGGGGACGCTGCGCGTCGGCGACCCGATCGTCGCCGGCACGGCGTACGGCCGCGTCCGCGCGATGATCGACGAGAACGGCGACGCCGTCACCGAGGCCGCTCCCTCGCGGCCCGTGCAGGTGCAGGGTCTCAGCTCGGTTCCCCGGGCCGGCGACACCTTCATCGTCACGGACGACGACCGCACGGCGCGTCAGATCGCCGAGAAGCGCGAGGCCGTCGAGCGCAACGCCCAGCTGGCCAAGGCCCGCAAGCGCATGTCGCTCGAGGAGTTCACGCGTGCGCTCGAAGAGGGCAAGGTCGAGTCGCTCAACCTCATCATCAAGGGCGACGTCGCCGGTGCCGTCGAGGCGCTGGAGGAGTCGCTGCTCAAGATCGAGGTCGACGAGAGCGTCCAGCTGCGGATCATCCACCGCGGTGTCGGCGCGATCACGGAGTCCGACGTCAACCTGGCCACGATCGACAACGCGATCGTGATCGGCTTCAACGTCCGCCCCGACGCCAAGGCCCGCGAGGCCGCGGCTCGCGAGGGCGTGGACGTCCGGTTCTACTCGGTCATCTACAACGCGATCGACGATGTCGAGCAGTCGCTCAAGGGCATGCTCAAGCCGGAGTACGAGGAGGTCCAGTCGGGCGTCGCGGAGATCCGCGAGGTCTTCCGCTCCTCCAAGTTCGGCAACATCGCGGGTGTCATCGTCCGCTCCGGCACGATCACGCGCAACGCCAAGGCGCGCGTCATCCGCGAGGGCGTGGTCATCGCGGACGGCCTGGCGATCGAGTCGCTGCGCCGCTTCAAGGACGACGTCACCGAGGTCCGCACGGACTTCGAGGCGGGCATCGGCCTCGGCAAGTACAACGACATCCAGGTCGGCGACGAGATCGAGACGACCGAGATGGTCGAGAAGCCGCGCGGCTGACGCGGATCTCACCCACCGGCCCTGTCGGGCGGCTTTGGCCGCTCGGCAGGGCCGTCTCATCCAAGGAGGACAACATGGCCGGACAGGAACGTCAGGCGCGGCTCGCGGATCGCATCCGCGTCATCCTCGCCGAGCGCCTCGAGAAGGGCCTGCGCGATCCGCGGCTCGGCTTCGTGACGATCACGGACGTGCGCGTGTCGGGTGACCTGCAGCACGCGTCGGTCTTCTACACGGTGTACGGCTCCGACGAGGAGCGCGTCGCGAGCGGCGCGGCCCTCAAAGCCGCCACCGGCATGCTCCGCCGCGAGGTCGGGAAGCAGCTCAACACGCGGCTCACGCCGTCGCTCGAGTTCATCCCCGACGCGCTGCCGGAGACGGCCGACCACCTCACCGCGCTCCTGCGCGAGGCGCGCGAGCGCGACGAGGCGGTCGCCGGGCTCGCCGCTGGCGCGCAGTGGGCGGCGGGGGAGGACCCCTACGTCAAGCCGCGTGAGACGGCGGACGAAGACGACGCCTGAGCCTCACCGAGGCAGGCGCAGCAGCTCTCCGTCGGTCTCGACGAGTCCGTCGGACAGCAGCGAGAGGATGGCCCGGTCGCGCTGAGCGCGGTCGGGCCATTCCGCGATCACGGCGTCCTGCGGGGCGCCATCCGGGCCGGCCTCGCGGAGCCGGCGCAGCACGGCGCCGCGGGCCTGACGGTCGCTGCCCTCGTACCGGGCCTGCCGTCGCCGCGTGTCCGGCGTCTCGGGCCGCCCCGCCGCCAGCCACGCGCACGACGCGCGGACCGGGCACTCGTCGCATCGCGGGGCGCGCGCCGTGCACACGACCTGACCGAGCTCCATCGCCGCGGCGTTCATCGCCGCTGCCTCGGCCGGGGTCTCCGGCAGGAGCGCGGTCATCGCCTCGAGGTCGCGGCGGTGGGGAGGACCCGGCTGCGCGCGGCCGTCCACGGCGCGCGCGATGACGCGCCGGGTGTTCGTGTCGACGACGGGATGGCGGTCGCCGTACGCGAAGACCGCGACGGCCCGCGCCGTGTAGTCCCCGATGCCCGTGAGCGCGAGGAGCGCGTCCACGTCACGCGGGACGACGCCCTCGTGGCGGTCGCGGATCTCGACCGCGGCGCGGTGCAGCCAGAGTGCGCGGCGCGGGTAGCCGAGGTTCGCCCACTGCCGCACCGCCTCGGCCGGAGCGTCGTCGGCGAGCGCGGTCGGCGTCGGCCAGCGCTCGAGCCATGCCTCGAGGTGCGGGATCACGCGCGCGACCGGGGTCTGCTGGAGCATGAACTCGCTCACGAGCGTGCCCCAGGCCCCGTATCCCGGGCGGCGCCACGGCAGATCGCGCGCGTGCGCGCGGAACCACGGCACGAGCCTGTCGGCGAGGTCGAGGGTGGGCATCGTCTCAGCCTATGACGCGCTCATCCGCGCTCCGTGCGCACCCGTTCAGGTGCTTCGCATCGGGGCGCGACCGAAGCGTTATCGGACGGCGTCCTAACCGTTACCGACCCCGCCGATCCGGGCACTACCGTCGAAGAGGGGCAGCTGAGAGGAGATCATCATGATGCGCATCCGAGCGGGAATCGCTCTGACCGGGGTGCTGGCGCTCGCGATGGCCGGCTGCGCTTCGGAGGGAGATCCGGCCGACACCGCGGAGCCGACGTCGCCCTCGCCGAGCGAGAGCGCGTCGCCCTCGCAGACGCCGAGCACGCCGCCGCCCACCCCCACGACGCCCGGGCAGGACGCCGAGGACCCGGCTGACCCCGCCACGTGGGAGATCGAGGACGGCGAGCTCGGCCCGATCGAGCTCGGCGACGACTTCGACGAGGTCGTGGCGTCGCTCCCCGGCGACTGGGTGAACGACGACAGCTGCGCGTGGGTCGCGTACTGGAGCGCACCCGACGGCACGTACCTCGTGTCGTTCCAGCGCGACGCCGAGGGCGCCGGCCCCGTCATCGCCGCGACCGTCGAGTCGCTGAGCGACCGGTCGGGGATCGGCCCGCGGACCGAGGACGGCCTCGGTGTGGGCGCGACGCGCGAGGACGTCCTCGCGGTGCACCCCGACGCCGTCGAGGTCGACTCGCCGATCGAGGGCATCTCGTTCCTGCGGATCGACGACGACGACGCGTCGGACGGATCCGTGTTCTTCCAGTACGCGGACGGACAGGACGGGGCGACCCGGGTGGCGGTCACGACGCTCGAGACCCCTGCGTACGAGGCCTGCGCCTGACCCGTCCGCGGGGCACTCGGCAGACGCAATACGCTGGAGGGATGGCGTCACGCGTTCCCCAGGCCGGAGGCATCCTGCTCGTCGACAAACCGGGAGGCCTGACGAGCCATGACGTGGTCGCGCGCTCACGGCGCGCCTTCGGAACCCGGAGGATCGGCCACGCCGGAACGCTCGACCCGATGGCGACGGGGCTCCTCGTCCTCGGGATCGAGGGGTCGACGCGCCTGCTGACGTATCTCGTGGGCCTCGACAAGACCTATACCGCGACCATCCGGCTCGGGCAGTCCACGACGACGGACGACGCCGAGGGCGACGTCACCGCATCCGTCTCGCCGGAGACCCTCGCTGCCGTCGCGGACGCGGACATCGCACGCGGCGTCGCCGCGCTGACCGGCCCGATCTCGCAGGTGCCGAGCGCGGTGTCCGCGATCAAGGTCGACGGACGCCGGGCGTACGACCGGGTGCGGGCGGGCGAGGAGGTCGAGCTCGCGGCGCGCGAGGTCACGATCTCGCGCTTCGAGATCGACGCCGTGCGCCGATCCGAGGGGGCGATCGATCTCGACGTCGCCGTGGACTGCTCGTCGGGAACGTACATCCGCGCCCTCGCGCGCGACCTCGGCGTCGCGCTCGGAGTTGGCGGGCACCTCACCGCGCTGCGTCGCACGCACGTCGGGCCGTTCGACGTCGCGGACGCGGCCGCGGTCGACGACCGGCTCGCCGACGCGCCCCTCCTTCCGCCCGCCGACGTGGCCGCCAGCGTCCTCGGCCGCTTCGACGCGACCGTCGACGAGGCGCGAGACCTGCGCCACGGCAAGCGGCTCGCCGGCGCGGCCGCACGCGTCCCCGGCGCTCTCGCTGCCGCCATCGGTCCGGATGGCGCGCTCATCGGGATCGTCGAGAAGCGCGGATCCGCCCTCAAGAGCGCCATGAACATGCCGGAGCCTCAGGGAGGCGCCGCATGATCGCGTGGTTCACGATCGCGCAGGTCGCCGTCGCGAGCCTCGCGGGCGCGCTGTGCGTCATCCTCGGACTCGCCGGACGGCGCCCGAGCGACCTCTCCGTGGGCGCCATGGCTCTCGTGCAGGTGCTCCTCGTCGTGCAGATCGTCATCGCGATCATCGCGCCGCTCGCAGGCAACCCGCCCACGGGCGACCTGCTCGAGTTCTGGACCTACCTCGTGTCGGCCGCGCTCCTTCCCGTCGCGGGCGTCGTGTGGGCCTTCATCGACCGCAGTCGTTGGAGCGTCGTCGTCATGGGGGTGCTCGGGCTCGCCGTCGCCGTGATGGTGTACCGCATGCACGTGATCTGGACGATCCAGGTGGCCTGACCGCGCTCTCGCGCGGCCCGCGCGCAGGTGCGCCGCCTAAAATGGAGCCGTTATGACAGAGCCAGCGCGCACCCGCCGGATGACCGGCGTGGGCATCGTCCTCGTGTTCGTGTACGGCGTGATGGCGCTGGCCGCCACCGGGCGGTCGTTCGTGCAGATCGTGCGCGCGTTCGACGAGGCGCCCGTGGCCTACACCCTGTCGGCGGCGTCGGCCGTCGTGTACATCCTCGCGACTCTCGCGCTGATGTTCTCGAAGAGCGACGCGTGGTACCGCGTCGCGTGGGTGTCGGTGATCTTCGAGCTCGCGGGCGTCATCATCGTGGGCTCCCTGAGCATCGCGCTCCCCGCCCTGTTCCAGCACCCGACCGTGTGGTCGCTCTACGGAAGCGGATACGTCTGGATCCCGCTCGTGCTGCCGTTCTTCGGCATCTGGTGGCTCGCGACGCACCGCCCCGCCCGCTCGCGGCAGGCCGCGGAGGTCGCCCGATGATGCTCTTCCGCGACGCCGGCGAGGTGCCGGAGGGGTTCGGGCCCTCCGTCGTCGCGATCGGCAAGTTCGACGGCGTGCACGCGGGGCACCGCGCGCTCATCGAGCGGATGCTCGTCGATGCCGCGGGCACGGACGCCCGCACGGTGGCTGTCACGTTCGATCGGAACCCGCTCGCGCTCATCGCGCCTGCCCGCTGCCCGCAGCCGCTCGTGAGCGTGCAGCAGAAGGTCGACCTCCTCGAGCGCACGGGCGTCGACGCGACGCTGCTGCTCGCGTTCGACGAGCAGCTCGCGGCGGAGCCCGCGGAGAGCTTCGTCGAGCGCGTGCTCGTCGGCGCGCTGCGCGCGCAGCGGGTCCTCGTGGGGAGCGACTTCCGCTTCGGGCGCGGGGGAGCGGGCGACGCCGCGCTGCTCGAGCGGATGGGCGCCGAGCACGGGTTCTCGGTCGAGATCATGCCCGACATCGCCAGCTCGGGCGACGGGCGCCGCGTGTCGTCGTCGTGGATCCGCGAGCTCCTCGACGCGGGCGACGTCGAGCGCGCCGCGAAGCTGCTCGGTCGCCGGCACGCCGTGCGCGGCGAGATCGTGCACGGGCTGAAGCGCGGGCGCGAGCTGGGCTTCCCGACGGCGAACCTCGCGCAGGACGCCGAGGGGTTCATTCCCGCCGACGGCGTGTACGCGGGATGGCTCGTCGTCCCGCGCGGAGAGCTCGGCTCGGTCGTGCGGTACCCCGCGGCGATCTCGGTCGGCACGAACCCGACCTTCGACGACGTCGCGCAGCGCCAGGTCGAGGCGTACGTGCTCGACGAGGACGACCTCGACCTCTACGGGCTGAGGGTCGAGGTGCAGTTCGCGGCGCGCATCCGAGGGATGGTCGCGTTCGAGGGCATCGAGAAGCTCATCATCCAGATGACCGACGACGTCGCGCGCGTGCGCGAGGTCCTCGCGGGCGGCTGACGCTCAGTACGAGGTGGAGTCCTCGGCGCCCGTGGCGACGCCTCCCGCGGCGCGCGCCCGCAGCTCGCCGAGGATCGTCGCGCTCGCGCTCGTCCCGAGGCGGGTCGCGCCGGCCTCGAGCATCGCGATCGCGGCGTCCAGCCCGCGGACGCCGCCCGACGCCTTCACCTGGACGGCGGAGGAGACGCTGCGGCGCATGAGCTCGACGTGCGGCACCGTGGCGCCGCCGCCGGCGAAGCCCGTCGAGGTCTTGACGAACGTCGCGCCGCCGGCCTCCGTGAGCCGGCTGCCGCGCGCGATCTGCTCCTCGTCGAGGAGGCTCGTCTCGAGAATGACCTTCGTGACGAGGCCGTCTGCGGCGTCGACGACGGCGCGGATGTCCGCCTCGACCCGGTCGTCCTCGCCGCCGCGCAGGGCGCCGATGTGCACGACCATGTCGAACTCGGTGGCCCCGTCCTCGCGCGCCTGACGCAGCTCGGCGACCTTGGCGGCGGTCGACGTCGTGCCGTGCGGGAAGCCGATCACGGTGCCGACGGCGACGCCAGAGCCCTCGAGCCGGCGCACGGCGTACGCGACGTCGGACGGGCGCACGCACACACTGAACACCTTCCACTCGGCCGCGATGTCGAGTTCGCGATCGACGTCGGCGCGCGTGAAGTCGGGCTTGAGGATCGCGTGGTCGATGGCGGCGGCGACAGCCGCCTCGGTGAGCTCGATGGCCATGCGCCCAGCCTACCTTCGCCTGCCGGGCCGCCGCCCGAGGCCTGTGCGGCGCGATTGCATCACGATCGGCGTGCGTCGTCGCCCGCGCGCCATCCGCTCGGATAGCGTCGAGAGCATGATGCGCCGTGCACTCGCCCCCCTCCTCGCAGCGGGCGTCCTCCTCTCTCTCGCAGGATGCGCGAGCAGCGTCGGCACGGGCCAGGGTGCGGAGCCCGATCCCACGCCCTCCGCGACCTCCACTCCGACGACCGCGCCGACGACATCCGTGCCCACGACCGCGCCCGGCGTGTTCACGATGCCCGCCTCGTGCGAGCAGGCCTGGTCGACCGAGGCGCTCTCGATCCTCAGCGAGGAGGCCGGTGCCCTGAACGACCCGGGTCTCACGATGCTCTCGACCGAGGTGGTCCCCGCCCTCGAGGTGCTCGACGCCGTCGAGTCGCTGCGCTGCACGTGGGGGCTCGCGAGCGAGGTCGGCATCGCGACGACCCTCGCCGCCGTCGACGAGGCCCAGACCGAGACCATCCGCACCGCGCTGCTCGCCGAGGGCTTCACCTGCGAGGAGCGCGAGGTCGTCACTCGCTGCGAGCTCGAGACGGAGCTGACCGGGGAGGTGCCCGGTGCGACCGGCGAGGTGCACGTGCTCGGCGGAGGCGGGTGGGCCGCGACGCACTGGCTGAACGCCGACTTCGAGCCCCAGTACACCGACGACCTCATCGCGACGCTCTGGATGTGACCGCGCCTGGTGGGATCCGGCGCGCGATGGCGTAGAATGCCCGTGAGGCTTCCGCTCATCCGTTCGACGCGACAGCGCCGGAGGAGCGGGCCGCGTCACCGGACGCCGGAGTGCGCGCGCTGTTCGGTCGCCGTCCGTCGATCCAGGCGGCCGGCGCCGCCGCAGTCCGGCAGGGCGTGACGCACGCACGACTTCGACCGGCCAGGCACCAGCGGCCGCCGGCAGCGACGCTCAGGAGGAGCATGCCGACCACGGCACCCGCGCGACAGCGCAAGAAGTCCTCGTCCGCACGACGCGACGACGAGGCCCCGATCATCCCGATCCTCGCGCGCAAGGTGCGCGAGATCGAGGCCAAGGCGCAGCGCAACAAGCTCGGCCCGACCAACCGGGTCAAGTTCCAGGTCATCGCGTTCCTCGTGCGCGAGGAGCGCGCCCGCGTCAAGGCCGACGACGCGCTCTCCGACGCCGCGCGCGCCGAGCTGCTCAAGCGGCTCGACGGCGTCGCGACCATCCTCGCGAAGACCGCGGCACGCGACACCTCCCTCATCCAGCTCCTCGAGGCCGACCACGCGACGTCGCCCGTCGCGCGCCGGATGCGCCGCGACTGGCTGCTCGAGTCGGGTGCGGAGCTGCCGCCCGAGGAGCTCGTCATCACCGACGAGAAGCCCGCGCTGCCCGCGACCGTCGTCGCGCCCGTCGTCTCCGAGCGCGCCGTGACGCCGCCGCAGATCGAGGCGCGCCGCGAGGCGAACCCCTTCCTCGCACCCGACCTCTCGCGCGTGCCCGCCGGCCCGACGCCGCGTCGACGGCTCGACGGCTGGGAGCTCATGGGGCCGCTCTACAAGGCGTTCGAGCTGGGCGCCGGCGGCGGGGCCGCCACGATGCCCCTCCCGCCCGTGCCCGAGTTCGACCGGCTCTCGCCCAAGGGGCTCGAGATCATGCCGCATCAGTCCCGGTTCCTCGAGGCGGTGCGCGCGGGTCACCGCGAGTTCCTCCTCGCCGACGAGCCCGGTCTCGGGAAGACGGCCGAGTCGGTGCTCGCGGCGTCGGTCGCCGAGGCGTACCCGCTCGTGGTGGTCGTGCCCAACGTCGTCAAGATGAACTGGGCGCGCGAGGTGGAGCGCTGGACGCCGCAGCGCCGCGCGACGGTCATCAACGGCGACGGGCAGGACGTCGACGCCTTCGCCGACGTCTTCATCGTGAACTACGAGATCCTCGACCGGCACATCGGATGGCTCGCGACGCTCGGGCTGCGGGGGATGGTCGTCGACGAGGCCCACTTCATCAAGAACCTGTCGTCGCAGCGCTCGCAGAACGTGCTCGCGCTGTCGCAGAGCATCCGCGAGTCGACGCCCGGCGGCAAGCCGCTCCTCCTCGCCCTCACCGGCACGCCGCTCATCAACGACGTCGAGGACTTCGACGCGATCTGGCGCTTCCTCGGGTGGACGAACGGCGAGAAGCCCGGTCCGGAGCTCATGGAGAAGCTCGACGCGACGGGGCTCACTCCGGCCGACAAGGCGTTCTACCCCGAGGCGCGCGAGGCCGTCATCTCGATGGGCATCGTGCGACGTCGCAAGAAGGATGTCGCGGCCGACCTGCCCGACAAGCTCATCGCCGATCTGCCGGTGCAGCTCGACGACGAGTTCGGGCGCAGCATCCGCGCCGCCGAGCGCGAGCTCGGGGAGCGCCTCGCCGCTCGCTACCGCCGGATCATCGAGGCGCGCGGCGAGCGCGGGCTCGAGGCGGGCGAGATCGACGACGACATCGTGCGCCTCGTCGCGCAGGGCGAGCTCGACGAGTCGAAGGCCGCGGGCACAAGCGGCGACAACGTGTTCGCGATGGTGCGGCGGATCGGCCAGGCGAAGGCCCTGCTCGCGGCGGACTATGCCGCGCAGCTGCAGCGCTCGGTCGGCAAGGTCGTCTTCTTCGCCAAGCACATCGACGTCATGGACCAGGCGGAGGCGCACTTCGCCGCGGCAGGCATCAAGGCGGTCTCGGTGCGCGGAGAGCAGACCGGCGCCGTGCGCCAGGCGGCGATCGACGCGTTCAACAACGATCCCGAGGTCGGCATCGCGGTCTGCTCGCTGACGGCTGCGGGCGTGGGCGTGAACATGCAGGTCTCGTCGAACGTCGTGCTCGCGGAGCTGAGCTGGACGGCCGCCGAGCAGACGCAGGCGATCGACCGCGTCCACCGCATCGGGCAGGACGAGCCGGTCACCGCGTGGCGGATCATCGCCGCGCACACGATCGACACGAAGATCGCCGAGCTCATCGACCGCAAGCAGGGTCTGGCGGGCCGCGCGCTCGACGGCGAGGCCTTCGACGAGACGTCGAGCGACTCGGTCCAGCTGGCCGCGCTCATGCACCTGCTCCGCCAGGCTCTGGGCGACGACTAGGCTCCCACCGCATGCGGCGCCCGGGAGGGGAAAGGACACCCTCCCGGATGCCCTAGCGTTGTTGTCATGAAGATCGGCGTTCTGACGAGTGGTGGCGACTGCCCCGGCCTCAATGCAGTCATCCGTGGTGCGGTGCTCAAGGGCACCGAGGCGTACGACATGGAGTTCGTCGGCATCCGCGACGGCTGGAAGGGGCTCGTGGAGGCGGACTTCTTCCCCCTCACGCGGCGCGACGTCAAGGGCCTCTCGAAGGTCGGCGGGACGATCCTCGGGACGAGCCGCACGAACCCCTACGAGGGCGACCGCGGCGGTGCCGAGAACATCGCGAAGACGCTCTACGGGCACAAGCTCGACGGCATCATCGCGATCGGCGGCGAGGGCACTCTCGCGGCCGCGCAGCGCCTCAACAACGACGGGATCCCCGTCCTCGGCGTCCCCAAGACCATCGACAACGACCTGCGCGCGACCGACTACTCGTTCGGCTTCGACACGGCCGTGAACATCGCGACGGACGCGATGGACCGCCTCCGCACGACGGGCGACTCGCACCAGCGCTGCATGGTGGCCGAGGTCATGGGCCGTCACGTGGGCTGGATCGCCCTGCACTCGGGCATGGCCGCCGGCGCGCACATCATCTGCATCCCCGAGGTGCCGCTGTCGCTCGAGGAGATCACCGAGCACGTGCTCGCCGCCGCGGAGCGCGGTCGCGCCCCGCTGGTCGTGGTCGCCGAGGGCTTCAAGCTGAAGGGCCAGGACGAGGCCTACAGCGACAAGGGCCTCGACGCGTTCAACCGCCCCCGCCTCGGCGGCATCAGCGAGGTGCTGGCACCGCTCATCGAGCAGGCGACCGGGATCGAGACCCGCTCGACCGTGCTCGGCCACATCCAGCGCGGCGGCGCCCCCTCGGGCTTCGACCGCGTGCTCGCGACGCGCCTCGGGCTGCACGCCGCCGACGCGGTCGTGGATGGCGCGTGGGGCCAGATGGTCGCGATGCAGGGCACCGACATCGTGCGCGTTCCGTTCACGGAGGCGCTCGGCGAGCTGCACACCGTGCCGCTCGCCCGCTACGAGGAGGCCGCAGCCCTCTTCGGCTGATCCTCCCTCCTCCCGTGTCTCATTCTCGGCGGGAATCGCTGCCGCGTTCCCGCCGAGAATGAGACACGCGTCACGCGGGGGCACCGGGGCGCCATCCGCGTTCCCGCAGCGCGGCCGCGACGAGCCCGGCCGCAGCCGGGCTCGGTCCGGCGAGGTGATGCCGCAGGATCCGCACCATGAGCCAACCGCGTCTGCGCACGGCCTCCCAGCGGTCCGCGTCGCGCTCGAACTGCCGTGCGTCCTGCGCGTGCACGCGTCCGTCGTACTCGACGCACACCCGTCGCCGCAGGTAGGCCATGTCGAACCGCGCGACGTGCGTGCCGTCGGCGTCGTGGAGATCCCAGTTCAGCTCCGGCTCGGGCAGGCCGCCCCGCCAGATCGCGAGCCTCGTCCGCGTCTCGCCGGGGGACTCTGCTCCCGGCCGGGTGAGGGCGAGCGCCTTCGCCAGGCGGCGGCCGCGCACGTCGCCCATGATCTCGACCTCCGCCGCGAGATCCGCGAGGGTGAGCACCCCGTGGCGGCGACCGGCGAGGTGATCGGCCGCGACGACGAGCTCGTCCAGCGTCCAGAGCCCGCCGACCTGGCGCCAGGCGCGGGCGGGCGACTCCAGCGGGAGCTCGGCATCTGGGTACAGGAGAGCCTCGCGTCGCTGCAGTCGATGGCCGCGGATCCCCGCGACGCGGGGCGGATGGGATGGCCGGTGCACCGACACGTGCAGCTGCGCGTTCGCCCGAGCCGGCACCGGCACTCCGATGAGGCCGAGGGCGGTGTCGTGGCTGTAGAACTCGCCGGGCTTCAGCCGCGGCGCATACTCGAGGCATCTCTCGCGGAGGCTCTCGGGGGCGAGGGCGCGCGGCGTCCGCACCCCGGGATAGGGGCGGTCGAGGTCGAGGGCCCGGAGCCGTGCGGTCGAGATGCCGCGATCGAGCGCGTCACGCACGTGGAACGGCGCAGTGGCCAGGTCGAGGGGGAGAGGCTCAGGACGACGCGACATAGCGGCAGGATGGCCCGACGGAGCCGACCGGAGCGGCGCCTGCGCGCGCGGATCGGCGCCGATCCGGCGCGCCCCCGCCCTGTGCACGCGGTGTCGCCGTCGTTGCGCGGGTGTCCGGGGTCATCCGGCGCTCGCCCGGGGCCGTCCGGCGCGCCATCCCATGTCTCATCTCTTGCGGCTTTCGCCGTGCGATTCCCGCGCGAAGTGAGACACGGGGCGGGACCGGGCCGTGCATGTCTCGATTGCTGCGGTCATGGGAGGCGAATTCCCGCGCGAAGTGAGACAAGGGTGCGATAGCGGGCCGTGCATGTCTCGATTGCTGCGGTCATGGGAGGCGAATTCCCGCGCGAAGTGAGACACGGGTGCGGGACCGGGCCGTGCATGTCTCGATTGCTGCGGTCATGGGAGGCGAATTCCCGCGCGAAGTGAGACATGCGGCCCTCGCGTCAGGCGATGGGGTCCTCGCGTCAGGAGACGGGCTCGTTGCGCCGCCGTCCGGGGCGGCCCCTAGGCTGGCGGCATGGAGCAGTTCGGCAGGCATGCGCCCGCGCGGCGCACGATCGTCCACCTGAGCGACACCCACCTGCTCGCGGGCGGGCGCCTGCTCAACGGCGCGATCGACACCGACGCCAACCTCGTGCAGACCCTGGAGCGCGTCGAGCGCCTCGCGGGCGGCGTCGACGCGCTCGTCTTCACCGGCGACCTCGCCGACCTCGGCGAGCCCGAGGCCTACACCCGCCTGCGCGCCCTCGTCGACCCCGTGGCCGAGCGTCTGGGCGCTCCCGTCGTCTGGGTCGCGGGCAACCACGACGAGCGCCCGGAGCTGCGTCGCGACCTGCTCGGCCTGCCCGCGACGCAGGAGGCGGTGACCGGCGCGTGGGATGTCGGCGGGCTGCGCCTCATCGCGCTCGACTCATCGGTCCCCGGATGGCACCACGGCGATCTCGACGACGGCCAGCTCGAGTGGCTCGCGGAGCAGCTCGCGACACCCGCGCCGCTCGGCACCGTCCTCGCGCTCCACCATCCGCCGCTGCCCAGCCACATCCCGCTGTTCGACATCCTCGAGCTGCGCCGCCAGGATGAGCTCGCGCGCGTCCTGCGCGGGTCGGACGTCCGCGCCATCCTCGCGGGGCATCTGCACTACTCGACGAGCGGCACCTTCGCGGGCGTCCCCGTGAGCGTCGCATCGGCGTCCTGCTACACGATGGACATCGCGCTCCCGGCGCAGAGCGTGAACGGGATGGACGCGGGCCAGGCGTTCCACCTCGTGCACGTCTACGACGACACGATCACCCACTCGGTCGTGCCGGTCGCGTCAGCCGACCCGGGCGACTACTTCACGCCCGCGTGGTACGCCGAGATGGCCGCGCTCACCCCGCAGGAGCGGCTCGAGCGCTTCTCACGCAAGCCGGTCTGAGGCCTCGTCGGCGATCCCCAGGACGTCGAACATCCACGCGAGCTGGAACGCGCGCTCGCGCCACGCGTTGTAGCGGCCGCTCACGCCGCCGTGCCCTGCGGTCATCTCGCACCGCAGGAGCGCGTCCGCGTCGACCTCGCGCAGGCGCGCGACCCACTTCGCCGGCTCGACGTACAGCACGCGCGTGTCGTTGAGCGACGTCATCGCGAGGATGCGCGGGTAGCGCACGCCCTCGCGGACGTTCTCGTACGGCGTGTACGACTTCATGTACGCGTAGACCTCGGGGTCGTGCAGCGGGTCGCCCCACTCCTCCCACTCGATCACGGTGAGCGGGAGGGACGGATCGAGGATGGTCGTGAGCGCGTCCACGAAGGGGACATCGGCGAGGATGCCCGCGAACAGCTCGGGAGCGAGATTCGCGACCGCGCCCATGAGCAGACCGCCGGCGGACCCGCCCTCGGCGACCATCCGGTCCGGCGAGGTGTACCCGCCGTCCACGAGGAAGCGCGCGACGTCGACGAAGTCGGTGAACGAGTTGCGCTTGTTCGCGAGCTTGCCGTCCTCGTACCACGCGCGGCCCATCTCGCCGCCGCCGCGCACGTGGGCCACCGCGAAGACGACGCCCCGGTCGAGCTCCGACAGGCGCGCGTACGAGAAGCCGGGGTCGATCGAGTGCTCGTACGAGCCGTAGCCGTACAGGTGCAGCGGGCGGGGTGCGGCGCCCGGGTCGCCGAAGGAGCGCTTCCACACGACGGAGACGGGGATGAGCGTGCCGTCGGCCGCCGGCGCCCACAGTCGCTCCTGGCCGTAGTCGGCGGGGTCGTAGCCGCCGAGCACCTCGACGTGCTTGAGCTCGCGCAGCTCGCCGGTCTCGACCACGTAGTCGAACACCGTGCCAGGCGTCGTGAACGAGCCGTAGCTCAGTCGGACGACGGGCTGCGCCCACTCGGGGTTGCCTCCGGACCCCGCGTTGTACAGCGGCTCGTCGAACGCGATCTCGCGCACGGCGTGGGTCCCGTAGTCGAGGATGCCGACCCGCGGGATGCCGCCGGACCGGTACTCCACGATCGCGAAGTCGCGCAGGCAGTCGACGCTCTCGAGGCGCGTGCCGGGGGAGTGGGGGATGACGACCTCGGGCTCAGCGTCGGGGGCGTCGGCGGGCACGCGCACGAGCTCGAAGTCGAGCGCGCCGCGGTTGTGGAGCACGTAGAGCCAGTCCGCACCGTCGACGACGGCGTGGTCGACGGAGTACTCGATGCGCTCCGAGCGGCTCCAGATGGTCGTGCGGGGGACGGCTGCCGGATCCTCGGCGAGGCGGGGCAGGTCGGCGACGGGCAGCACCTGGATCTCGCTCGTCGTGTTCGACGCCGACTCGATCACGAGGTACTGCCGGCTGCGGGTGAAGCCCGCTCCGATCCAGAACGCGTCGTCGTCCTCGTGCGCGATCTCGACGTCGTGCTCGCGGGTCGGCTCGCCCACGCGGTGGAGCCAGACGCCGTCGGGGCGCCATGCATCGTCCACGGTCGAGTAGAGGATGAAGCGCCCGTCCGGGGTGAAGCGCGCCCCGCCGCCGAGTCCCTCGAGCACGTCGGGCAGGAGCTCGCCGGTCGCGATGTCCTTCACGCGGACGGTGTATCGCTCGTCGCCCTGCGTGTCGACGCCCCACAGCATGCGCGAGCCGTCGGTCGTCACACTGAACGCCCCGAGTGCGAAGTACTCGTGTCCCTCCGCCTCGACGTTGCCGTCGAGCAGCACCTGCTCGCCCGGCACCTCGACGTCGACGTCGAGCTTCGGGGGAGTCCAGTCGTCCTCGCTCGCGAGCGGCGCGCGGCACTGGAGGCCGTACTGCCGACCCTCGAGCGAGCGGCCGTAGTACCACCATCCGCCCTGGCGCACGGGGACCGTCAGGTCCGTCTCGCGCACGCGGTCCTTGATCTCCTGGAAGATCGTCTCGCGCAGCGGCTCGAGGTGGGCGAGACGGGCGTCGGTGTACGCGTTCTCCGCCTCGAGGTGCGCCCTCACCTCGGCGTCGTCCTTCGCGCGCAGCCACTCGTAGCCGTCCTCGACCACGTCGCCGTGATGCGTGCGGACGACAGGGCGTCGCGGGGCGGTCGGGGCGATGGGGGGCGCGGTCTGCGCATCGGGGGTCACGGGTCCACGCTAATGCGGACGAGCGCTCTCGCGGGGGGAGGACATGGCACTTGTACGCTCTGTACATCGGACGCGAATGCCCTGTACGCGATGTCGAGAACCGAGAGCACCTGCCCTGAGTAGGATCGTGCACATCCCGCTCACATCGACGTGAAGACCCACGAGGAAGACGCACATGGTTCAGGACGCAACCCCCACCCGCACCGAGACCGACTCCCTGGGGTCCATGGAGATCCCCCGCGAGGCGTACTGGGGCATCCACACCGCGCGGGCGATGGAGAACTTCGACATCACGAAGCGCCCGATCTCGGTCTACCCCGAGCTCGTCGTCGCGCTGGCCATGGTGAAGCAGGCGGCTGCCCGCGCGAACGCCGAGATCGGCGTGCTCGACGCGCACCGGGCCGACCTCATCGATCGCGCCGCGCAGCTGGTGATCGACGGGCAGTTCCACGACGAGTTCCGCGTCGGCGTCATCCAGGGCGGCGCGGGGACCTCGACGAACATGAACGCGAACGAGGTCATCACCAACATCGCCCTCGAGCTCGCGGGACGCGAGCGCGGCGACTACGCGTACCTCTCGCCGATCGACCACACCAACCGCAGCCAGTCGACGAACGACGTGTACCCGACGTCGATCAAGATCGGGCTCTCGCTGTCGCTGCGCTCCCTCCTCGAGGAGCTCGACCTCCTGCGGCGGTCGTTCCTCGGCAAGGCCGTCGAGTTCCACGATGTGCTCAAGGTCGGACGCACGCAGCTGCAGGACGCCGTCCCCATGACGCTCGGGCAGGAGTTCCACGGCTTCGCGACGACGCTCGAGGCCGACTACCAGCGGCTCAACGAGAACGCCGTGCTCCTGCACGAGATCAACATGGGCGCGACGGCGATCGGCACCGGCATCACGACGCACCCCGGGTACGCGAAGGCCGTCGAGCGGCATCTCCGCGACATCACGGGGCTCGACCTCGAGACGGCGAGCGACCTCGTCGAGTCCACGAGCGACACCGGCTCGTTCATGTCGTTCTCCGCGTCGCTCAAGCGCAACGCGATCAAGCTGTCGAAGATCTGCAACGACCTGCGCCTGCTCTCCTCGGGTCCGCAGGCCGGGTTCGGCGAGATCAACCTTCCGGCGCGCCAGGCGGGATCCAGCATCATGCCCGGCAAGGTGAACCCCGTGATCCCCGAGGTCGTGAACCAGGTCGCGTTCGCGGTCGCGGGAGCGGATGTCACGGTCACGATGGCGGTCGAGGCCGGTCAGCTGCAGCTCAACGCGTTCGAGCCGGTGATCGCGCACTCGATCTTCCAGTCGATCATCTGGATGCGCCAGGCGATGCGCACGCTGCGCGTCAACTGCGTCGACGGGATCACGGCGAACCGCGCCCGACTGGGTGCGATGGTGGGCTCGAGCGTGGGCGTCATCACGGCGCTCACGCCGTTCATCGGCTACTCGGCCGCTGCGGCCCTCGCGAAGACCGCGCTGCTGACGAACCGCAACGTCGCCGACCTCGTCGTCGAGGCCGGTCTCATGGACCGCGATGAGGTCGAGAAGCAGCTCAGCCCGTCGCGCCTGTCCGGCCTCGAGCCGGTGACGTCGGTCATGCCCGTGATCGCGCCGGAGGACGTGCCGACCCAGGCGTAGCGCGCCGCATGCGAAAGGCCCCCGCTCCGGAACCGGAGCGGGGGCCTTCGCATCAAGCGATCAGTCCGTCATGCGGCAGTGCGTCGTGAGCTCGCCGATGCCGTCGATCCCCACGGTCACGGTCGAGCGGTCGCGCAGGAGCACCTGCGGCGTCCGCGAGAACCCCGAGCCGCCGGGGCTGCCGGTCGAGATGAGCGTGCCCGGCAGGAGCGTGATCCCCTGCGACAGGTGCGAGATGAGCTTCGCGACCGTGCGCACCATCTGCCCGGTCGAGGCGTCCTGCATCATGTGCCCGTCCACGCGCGTCCAGATGTGCAGGTCCTGCGGGTCGGCGATCTCGTCGGCCGTGACGATGTACGGCCCGACGGGCGTGAAGCCGTCGAGCGACTTGCAGCGGCACCACTGCGCCTCGGAGTACTGGATGTTCCGCGCCGAGATGTCGTTGACGACCGTGTACCCGAACACGTAGTCGAGGGCGTCCTCCTCGGAGACGTCCTTCGCCGGGCGGCCGATCACGACGCCGAGCTCGGCCTCGTAGTCCACGGCCTCGCTCATGCGACGCGACCACGTGGTGGTCTGCCCGTGGCCCTGGAGCGAGTTGGGCCAGAACGTGAACACCGTCGGGGTGTCGTCGGTCTTGAGGTTGAGCTCGCCCGAGTGCGCGGCGTAGTTGAGCCCGACGGCGAGCATGGTCGGCGGGGTGAGCAGGGCCGGTGCGAAGTGGAGCTCCGACACCGGGGTCCGCTGCCCCGCGCCCGCCGCGGCCCTGACCCGCTCCAGGAGCTCCGGTCCGCCCGCGATGAGCTGCTCGATCGTGTCGGGCCCGCCCTCGACGAGCTCGGCGACCGCGACGGCGCCGTCGTCGTCGACGAGCGCGAGGGAAGGGGCGACGCCCCCGGGGAAGGTCACGTGGGCGAAGCGCATGGAATCCAGGCTATCCGCCGCCCGTGCACGATCCTGGGACGGATCTGCACAAAAGCGGAGCCATAGGCTGTGTGACATGACCTACGGCACCGGGCTCACGCCGCCGTCGCAGCAGCCGTTCTCGACGCCCTTCGATCAGCCGGAGCGCGCGCCGGGCGCGGCCATCCCGGTCGGCGGCCACACGCAGCCGCACCTTCCTCGCCTCCCCGTGCCCACGCGCCGAGGGCGCGGTGCGTGGATCTGGCTGTGGGCCGTCCTCGCGGTCCTGCTGTTCGGCCTCGCGTCGTACTTCACGAGCGCGCTCGGGACGGCCGCGTCGATCGTGGGCCTCGTGCTCGCCCTCGTGCCGTTCGCGCTCGTCGTGTCGGCGATGCTGTGGGTCGACCGCTGGGAGCCCGAGCCGCGGAGCCTCGTCGTGTTCGCGCTCGCGTGGGGAGCGATCGCGTCCGTGGGCTTCGCTCTGCTCTTCGACCTGGGGGTGCAGATGACGCTCCCGCGATCGCCCGCGCTCGACCTCCTCGGCACGGTCGTGCAGGCGCCGATCGTCGAGGAGCTCGCGAAGGGGGCGGGGCTGCTCCTCATCCTCGTCATGGGGCGCCGCGCGTTCGACGGCCCTGTGGACGGCGTGGTGTACGGCGCGCTCGTGGGGGCGGGGTTCGCATTCACCGAGAACATCCAGTACTTCGCGGTGTCGGTGATCGAGGGCGGCGCCGCGTCGCTCACCTGGACGTTCGTGCTGCGCGGGCTCCTCTCGCCCTTCGCGCACGCGATGTTCACCGCGGTCACCGGCTACGCGCTCGGGCGCGCGGTGCGCCGCGGTGCGTCGTTCGGGGCCGCGCTCGGCCCGTGGCTCGGCGGACTGCTCGGCGCGATGGCCCTGCACGCGCTCTGGAACGGCTCGGCCACGTTCACCGACCTCGAGGGCTTCCTCCACCTCTACGTCGTCCTGCAGGTGCCGCTGTTTGTCATCTTCACGCTCGTGCTGGTGCGACTCCGACGCGAGGAGGAGCGCCTCACGAAGCGGCGGCTGGGCGAGTACGCGGCGGCCGGATGGTTCACGCCGCAGGAGGTCGAGATGCTCGCGACCCCGGCTGGCCGGCGCGCGGGGATGGCGTGGGCGCGGACCCTGCGCGGCGACCGATCCGATCTCATGCGCGCGTTCATCCGGGACGCGACCGCGCTCGCCGCGACCCGCCAGCGTGCGGTGTCGGGGCGCGACCCGCACGCGGCGTCGGATGAGCGGGCGCTCCTCGCGCGGGCCGCGCACGCCCGCAGGGAGCTGCTGTCGTACTGATCGGGACTCGGCTCTTGACATGGCCGGAGCGCCCGGAGCATCCTTGAGTCAGATCCACTCAGCGCTCGGAAGTCTCGCAGGCATCGCCGCGGCCCGGGCGCTGAGTTCTGTTCCGGGTCCTCACAGCAGCCCCCGCCGCCCTGCCTCCTCAAGCGCCGACGTGCGGTCGGTCGCCCCGAGCCGCCGGTACGCGGCCTGGAGATGCGTCTTGACGGTGTTCGGGCTGAGGCCCAGGGCGGAGGCCGCCTGGGCGACCTGCTCGTGGTCGACGAGAGCGCGGACGACCGCCAGCTGCTGGGGCGAGAGCCGCTCGTATCGGTAGGAGGGCGACGGCGTGAGGACGTCGCGTGCGGCGACGAGCTCTGCTGCGGGCGGCAGCCCTGCCGCCGCTCCCAGAGCGCCGAGGTCGGTCGCGGGCACGACCGAGAGCGATGCCCGCAGCCCGTGCTCCTCGCTCAGCTCGCACGCGAGGCGGAACGACGTGACAGCCGACGCGTGGTTCCCGAGGCGCAGCAGGGCCGCCGCGCGGACGACGAGAGCCTCCGTGCGGGCGCGCGGGGCGACGCTCGACGTCTCGCGGGACGCCTCGCGCACGGCCGCGTCGAGCTCGCCGAGGCCGAGGAGCGCGACGGCCCGCCGGGTGCGCAGCACCCCCGTCGCCGGGCGGGGGAGCGCGGGGCAGGCGTCCAGTGCGAGGATCGCCGCTTCATGGAGGCCCTGGTACGACAGCAGCGTCGCGCGGCCGATCGCGACGAACGCGGCGTTGAGGCCGCTCGCCGTCCGTGGCGCGGGGCTGTTCTCGACCTCGACCTCGAGCCGGCTCAGCATGTCGACCGGGTCGGCGGAACGCGCCCTCGCCCCGAGGATGCTGCGCAGCGACGCCGCGATGATCCCCAGCTCCTCGAACGACTCCTCATGGCCATCCAGCAGCGCGATCGCGCGCTCGACGTCGAGCGCGTCGCTCGCGCGGTAGGCCTTCGCGAGCGCGAGTCCTCCGCGGATGCGCTGCACGTCCGGGTGCCGGCGCCGCAGCGCGTCCGCGCGGGCGATGCACCGGTCGGCATGCGCCCCCTCCCCGGCGGCCGCGTTGATCCACGCGAGCTCGCCCAGCGCCTCCATCTCGGCGCGGAGCGAGCCGGTGCGCTCCGCGAGGGACGCGGCCCCGAGGAGAACGTCGATCGCGGCGGGCAGCTCGCCCGCCGCCGCGAAGGTCGCTCCCCACTGGGTCATGAGCGTCGGCAGGAACGGCTCGAGCTCGGCGCGGTCCGCATCGTCGAGACGCTGCAGCGCGTCGCGCGCATCCTCCGCGGCCGCGGCGGCCTCCGCGAACATCCCGCGCGTGCGCAGCGCTGCCGCACGGCCGGTGAGCAGCCCGACGCGGTCGCCCGCCTCGAGATGATCGAGCGCGCGCGGGTCCGCCTCGGGGAACACGGGCGGCTTCGAGGGCGACGTGAGCAGATGGTGGACGTACTGCCGCAGGCCGATCCAGCGCGGACGACGGTGCAGCTCCGCCTCCGGGAGCGCATCCGCGACCGTCCGGATGATCGCCGGCTCGAACGCGAGCAGCGCGCCGAACCCGCGCTCGACGAGCAGCATGGCATCGCGCCACCGCTCGTCGGCGAGTGCCTCGAACACGGCCGAGCGGAGCCCGTCCCTCTCGTCATCCTCTTCCATCGTCCCTCCCCAGGGTGTCGGTCAGAGCAGGCCGTGCTCCTGCGCCGCGAGCAGCATCTGCCGGCGATCCGAGACGCCGAGCTTCGCGTAGATCCGCCGCGCGAGCGTCTTGACCGTGTTCGGGCTCACCCCGAGCACGGCGGCCGCCTGCGCGATGCTCCGGTCGCCGGCGAGGAGGCGGAGCACCGCGAGCTCCTGCTCGGTCGCGCGCACGCCGCTCAGCGGGGGCACGCTCGGACGCCGGACGGGCGCGCGCTCGAGGACGCTCATGCTCGGGCTCCCCGATGGCGCGAACGGCGCGAGCGCGGCGAAGTCGCCCGCCGGCAGGTTGGCGAGCGCGAGCGGCAGGCGATGCGTGTCGGCGAGCGTGACGGCGCGCCGGAAGGCGGCCGCCGTCTCGCCGTCGCGGCGGCGCAGGTGCACGGCCGCGATCACCGCGGCAGCCTCGACGACCCCGCGCGGCCGACCCAGCTCATGCAGCGACGCGTGCGCGTCGCGGAGCGCGCGATCGAGGTCTCCCTGCACGAGATGCGCGGATGCGCGCAGGGCGCGGATGGAGGGCAGGACGGGCACGGCCACCTCCTCGAGCAGCCGTCGGGCCTGCTCGCCGTGACCCGTGTGCAGAAGCGCGCACGCTCTCGCCGCGTCGAGGCGGCCCCGCCGGTCGTCGATGAGGTGCGCGAGCGATGCGGACTCGAGACGGGCCACATGCGCGAACGGATCCGCTGCCGGGTCCTTCGCGTCGACGAACGCCTGGAGCGTCGAGATCTCCACCGCGCGCTCGCCGCGGTCGTCCCACGCCGCCTCGAGCAGGCGGTGCGCGGCGGGGAGGTCGTTCGCGTCGTATGCCGCGATCGCGTGCGCGAGCAGGAGCGCGACGGGCGCGTGCGGCTGCATCTCGCCCGCCGGGAGGAGCAGGCGCGCCGCCGCCATCCAGTCGTCGCGCGCATCCGACCGGCCCTCCATCGCGTGCTGCCACGCGAGCTCGGAAGCCGCGGCCAGCGCGATGCGCGGCGCACCGGTGGATCGAGCGGTCGAGTAGGCGCGGACGAGATGGTCGACCGCTGCGCCGCCGTCGCCGCCAAGGGCCTCGGTGAGCCCCCACGTGAGGAGGAGCTGCGGCAGGTCGTCCGCGAGTGCCCCCCTGCGGTGCGCAGAGGCGGACTCGTACGCGTCGCGGGCCGCGCGGACCAGGCGCAGGGCCTCGGCGTGGTCCTCGGCGGTCCGGGCGCCGCGCGCGGCCGACGTGAGCCGCAGCACCTCGTCGACGCGCTCGCCACCGGGGCCGACGCGCGGGGGAGCGCTCTTCGTCGGGATGGTCAGGAGGTAGGCCCGTGCACGAGGCCACCGCGGGTCGGCTTCGAGCCGCTCGACCGGCACGGTCTCGACGACCGCGCGGATCGCCGACACGTCCTCGGCGATGAGCCGCGTCCAGTTCTCCTCGACCAGGCGCAGCGCTGTATCCCAGGACCTGGTGCCGAGAGCTCGATAGATGCGCGCTGAAACGCTCGGTGCTCGCGGAGCCTCCCCGGGTACGGAAGCATCCGAACTACCCCTCACGAGCCACATTGTGCTCCTCTCGCGCCCTCCGCGGGGGTCGTGTTCTCGACGACGCTTCTGCGGACGGGTGACGAGCCGGGTGAACCCGCGGAATTCCGCGCTCCCCGTCGCCTCGTGCGGGCCGGGTGACGGGCCGGGTGAATTGCGACGGTGACAGCTCTCGGCAACCTCCCAGGTCGCGAAGTTGTCCTCAGCGGTCTCGCGACCGCTGCACCCGCGCAGCCGTGACTCGGCGGCTCTTTCCCGTGCGTGGGCGCAGGTACGGGGCAGAAGTGCCCGGACAGGAGTGAACCATGTCCAGGATCCGGATGGTCGGACGCCCGGCTTCGAGGGGCACCGTGCGCCGCCGCGTGAGGGCGCTCCTCGCGGGCGCGACCGCTGTGGTGCTCGCGTCGTTCGGCGCCTTCGTCGCCGTCCCCGCGCAGGCCGCGACCGTGGGCATCGTGAACACCTCGTTCGCGATCGACGGGGACAAGGCGGGGCCGACGGACTGGGGAGCCTTCTACGGCCCCGGCCTCACGCCGGATGGGCGCCCGACGACGGGCATCCTGGACAGCTACGACCTCGCCGAGGCCTGCGAGGGCGACGGCACGAGCGCGAGCGACCCGACGGTCAGCGGCACGAACAGCCAGAACATCAACGACGACCCCTGGGCGATGAGCCCCGGCCCGTTCCCGAACAAGAAGAGCGACCTGTGCAAGGCCGGCGCCGCGTACGAGATCGTCGACATCGACGGGCAGCAGCACGTCATCCTGTACCAGTACTGGTCGCGCGCGCCCGAGGGCACGGGCGACCTGTCGATCAACTACTCCTTCCAGGGGGGACCGGCCGGGCGCGACGGAGACGTGCTCGTGCAGTTCAACGTGAACCCCAATGGATCCACCGACGCGCTCGGGATGGCGTGGGACGGCGACTCCTGGGCGCCGACCGGCTCGATCGTGTTCCAGGCCGCCCTCGGCCCGAACCCCGACTTCGGCGGAGCCATCGGCGACACGTTCGGCGAGTTCGCCATCGACCTCACGGCGGCCGGCATCCTCCCGGCCGACGGGTGCGTCACGTTCACCACCGGCGACATCGTCACCAAGACCGGCAACGCGGGGACGCAGGGCCAGCTCCAGGACTTCATGGTCGCGAGCGACCCCCTCACGATCGGCACGTGCGGCGACCTCATCGTCGAGAAGGTCGTCGACGGCGCGGTGCCCGACGGGCTCCTGTTCGACTACGTGATCGACCAGGCCGACGGCATGCCGTCGCACGGGGCGGGGGGAGCCACGGGCCCGGTCGCCGATCAGGACGGCTCGACCGCGTCGGTGACGGCAGAGATCGCGGCGAACACCTCGCACACCTGGAGCGGACTCATCGCGCAGCCCGACTACCGCGTCGGGGAGCTCGTCGATGGGCTTCCCGCCGGCGTCACCGGCCTGTCCGTCGTCTGCACCTACCAGGATCCCTTCCAGGTCGGCTCGCCCACCGTGGAGACCACGGTGTGGCAGGGCGGGGCGTACACGGGGCAGGACTTCGTGCTGTCGTCGGCGACGCTCGGGCTCATGACCCCGCGATGCGTCATCACGAACGAGGTGACCTCGCTGACCCTCGACAAGGTGGTCGTCAACGACGACGGCGGCACCGCGGGGGCCGCCGACTTCCCGCTCACGGCGGTGAACGGCGACACCGTGATCACCGGCGCCGACACGGTCGACGGCGAGGGCAGCGACTTCACGTCGCTCGTCACCCCCGGCGCCTACACCCTGTCGGAGGAGGAGCTGCCCGGCTACACCGCGAGCGCCTGGTCGTGCGCGGGGGCGGCCCTCGTCGGCGACGTCGTGACGATCGCGCCGGGCGAATCGGCTGTCTGCACGATCGTCAACGACGACCAGCCCGCGCATCTCACGCTCGTGAAGGACGTCGTGAACGACGACGGGGGCACCGCGCTCGAGACCGACTTCACGCTCACCGCGGACGGCCCCGCGTCGATCTCGGGCACGGAGGGCTCGCCCGAGGTGACGGACGCCGAGGTGCCGGCTGGCGCGTACGCGATCGGCGAGCAGCCTCTCGCCGGCTACGAGCTCACGGGGGTGTCCTGCTGGACCGACGACACGCGCCAGACGGAGATCGCGCTCGAGCAGGGTCAGCTCACGCTGGCCAACGGCGGCACGGCGCTCTGCGAGCTGACGAACGACGACCTGCCGGGCACGCTCCAGCTCGTGAAGAGCGTCGACAACGGCGACGGCGGCACGGCGGAGCCGACGGACTGGACGCTCTCGGCCGACGGGCCCACCCCGATCTCGGGCCCGGGAGGCACGGATGTCGAGGAGGTCTCGGCGGGCGAGTACACGCTCTCGGAGACCGGCGGCCCCGCGGGGTACACGCCCGGCGCATGGACCTGCTCGGGCGCGGAGGCGAACGGCGACACGGTCTTCGTCCCGAACGGCGGCGACGTCGTCTGCACGATCGTGAACGACGACGTGGCCCCGCGGCTCACGCTGCGGAAGCAGGTCGTCAACGACGACGGCGGCACGGCCGCGGCGACGGAGTGGACGCTCACGGCGTCTGGCCCGGTCGAGATCTCCGGCGCCACGGAGTCGGGAGCGGTCACGGATGTCGCGGTGCCGGCGGGCTCCTACGATCTGTCCGAGGCCGGCCCCGGCGGATACGCGGCGAGCGACTGGACCTGCACGGGCGGCGGATCGCTGCAGGGGTCGACGGTCACGCTCGACCTGGCCGAGAACGTCACGTGCACAATCGTGAACGACGACATCGCGCCGACGCTGACCCTCGTGAAGGACGTCGTGAACGACGACGGCGGCACGGCGCTCGCCACGGACTGGACGCTGAGCGCCGAGGGCCCGACCCCGATCTCGGGATCGGGCGGCGTCGGGCCGGAGACCGTCTCGGCCGGCGACTACACGCTCGCCGAGGTCGGACCCTCCGGATACGCGGCCGGCGCCTGGAGCTGCACGGAGGGCGTCCTCGAGGGCGACCAGCTCACGCTGCCGCTCGACGTCGACGCCGTCTGCACGATCGTGAACGACGACGCCCCCGCGCAGCTGACGCTCGTGAAGAGCGTGGTGAACGACGACGGCGGGACGGCGGTGGACACGGACTTCACGCTCACGGCGGATGGCCCCACTCCGATCTCGGGGACCGAGGGGTCGCCTGAGGTCACGGACGCCGAGGTGTCTGCCGGCTCGTACGCGATCGGCGAGGAGGCGCTCGCGGGCTACGAGCTGACCGGGGTGTCCTGCTGGACCGACGAGACGCGGGAGACGCCGATCGATCTCGAGGAGGGGCAGCTGGTTCTCGCGAACGGGGCGACGGCTCTGTGCGAGGTGACGAACGACGATCTGCCCGCGCACCTCACGCTCGTGAAGAGCGTGGTGAACGACGACGGCGGGACGGCGGTGGACACGGACTTCACGCTCACGGCGGATGGCCCCACTCCGATCTCGGGGACCGAGGGGTCGCCTGAGGTCACGGACGCCGAGGTGTCTGCCGGCTCGTACGCGATCGGCGAGGAGGCGCTCGCGGGCTACGAGCTGACCGGGGTGTCCTGCTGGACCGACGAGACGCGGGAGACGCCGATCGATCTCGAGGAGGGGCAGCTGGTTCTCGCGAACGGGGCGACGGCTCTGTGCGAGGTGACGAACGACGATCTGCCCGCGCACCTCACGCTCGTGAAGAGCGTGGTGAACGACGACGGCGGGACGGCGGTGGACACGGACTTCACGCTCACGGCGGATGGCCCCACTCCGATCTCGGGGACCGAGGGGTCGCCTGAGGTCACGGACGCCGAGGTGTCTGCCGGCTCGTACGCGATCGGCGAGGAGGCGCTCGCGGGCTACGAGCTGACCGGGGTGTCCTGCTGGACCGACGAGACGCGGGAGACCGAGGTCGACCTCGCACAGGGCCAGGTGACCGTCGCGAACGGCGGCAGCGCCTACTGCGAGCTGACGAACGACGACATCGCGCCGCTGCTCACCCTCATCAAGGAGGTCGTGAACGACGACGGCGGCACGGCCGTCGACATCGACTGGACCCTCATGGCCGACGGGCCGACGCCCATCTCGGGCGTGACCGACGACCCGGCCGTCACCGAGGCGCCCGTCTCGGCGGGAGAGTACGCGCTGTCGGAGTCGGGCCCGGGCGGCTACGCAGCCGGCGCGTGGAGCTGCGACGGCGGATCCCTGACGGGTGCGGACCTCGTCCTCCACGTGGGCGACGTCGCGGTCTGCACGATCGTGAACGACGACCAGCCCGGCGAGCTCACGCTCATCAAGGACGTCCGCAACGATGACGGCGGGACGCTCGACCGCGCCGAGTGGACGCTGACCGCCGAGGGGCCGGTCACCATCTCGGGTGTGACGGGAGATCCTGCCGTCACCGACGCCGTGGTCCCCGGCGGCGGCTACGTCCTCAGCGAGGACGGGCCGGACGGCTACGAGGCGGGCGTCTGGGTCTGCGACGGGGGTGCGGTCACGCCCGACGGCGTGGTCACCGTCCCGAACGGCGGGGATGTCACGTGCACCATCGTCAACGACGACATCGCACCGCATCTGACGCTCGTCAAGGAGGTCGTGAACGACGACGGCGGCACCGCGCTGCCGACGGACTGGACCCTCAGCGCCGATGGCCCCGCCGACATCTCAGGGGCGACCGGCGACCCGTCGGTCACGACGGCGACGGTTCTCGCCGGCGAGTACTCCCTCGCCGAGACCGGACCCGGCGGCTACCTCGCAGGGGAGTGGAGCTGCGAGGGCGGAGCGCTCGACGGCTCGACGCTGACGCTCGACGTCGGCGAGGATGCGGTCTGCACGATCGTGAACGACGACATCGCGCCGCGCCTCACCCTCGTGAAGGAGGTCGTGAACGACGACGGCGGCGACCTCGGCGTCGCGGACTTCCCGCTGATGGCCGAGGGGCCGGACGCTCTCTCGGGAGTCTCGGGCGACGATGCCGTGACCGACGCGCCCGTCACCGCCGGCGTGTACGAGCTGTCGGAGCAGACGCAGCCCGGCTACACGGCCTCGGCATGGTCGTGCGAGGGCGGAGCCCTCGACGGATCGGCGCTCGCCCTCGGCGTCGGCGACGTCGCGGTGTGCACGATCGTGAACGACGACGATCCCGTCGACCTCGCCCTCACGAAGGACGACGGGGGAGCCACCGGGGCCAACGGCGACAGCTTCGACTACACGATCACGGTGGTGAACGAGGGTGCGCGCGATGCCGACCTGGACGAGCCGGTGACGGTCGTGGACGAGCTGCCCGAGGGCATGCGCTTCGTGTCCGGCCCTGCCGAGTGCTCGGCCGACGGCCGCGTCGTCACCTGCGAGATCGATCCCGCCCTGCTCGGCGCGGGCGAGTCGGTGCAGCTCGTGCTCACGGTCGCGTTCGAGGCCGACGCACCTGCCGGCGAGTACGAGAACCTCGCGTGGGTGACGACCGAGGACGACCCGGCTCCTGAGGAGCCGGAGTGCCCCAGCCCGTCGAACAACGTCGACTGCGAGCCGACGCCGCTGCAGCACCCCACCCTCACCCTCGTCAAGGTCGTCCACAACGACGACGGCGGCGACGCCGAGGTGTCGGACTTCGTCCTCCGGGCCGAGGGGCCCGTGGCGATCGAGGGCACGACCGGCGAGGAGGCCGTGACGAGGGCGGATGTCCCCGCGGGCGCCTACTCCCTGTCGGAGAGCGGGCCCGGCGGCTACGAGGCGGGCATGTGGACGTGCGTGGGCGGCGCGCTCGAGGACGACGTCGTGACCATCGTCGGGATCGTCGACGTCGTGTGCACGATCGTCAACGCCGATCACCCCGTCGACCTCCTCCTGACGAAGGACGACGGCGGCGTCACGGCGGAGGCCGGGCAGGAGTTCGACTACACCATCACGGTGGCGAACATCGGCTCGCGCGACGCCGACGCCGACGAGCCGGTCACGGTGACCGATCGCCTCCCCGATGGGATGGTCTTCGTCTCCGGGCCCGACGGATGCTCCGCCGACGGCCAGACCGTGACCTGCGCGGTCGACCCCGCCCTGCTCGGGGCAGGGGAGAGCGTCGAGCTCGTGCTCACGGTGCGGTTCGCGGATGACGCACCCGCAGGCGAGTACGAGAACATCGCCTGGGTCACGACCGAGGACGATCCCGCGCCCGAGCAGCCGGTCTGCCCGGAGCCCGTCGGCGCCGTGGCCGCGATGCCCGGCAACAACGTCGACTGCGAGCCGACGCCGCTCGTGGCGGGCGCGCTCGAGGCCGAGAAGTCGGTCTGGGAGCAGGACGGCGGCGACTGGGTCGAGTCGGACGGCCGGGTCGACTTCGGCGACACCGTGCAGTACCGCATCACGCTGACGGCATCGGGCGATGCCCCGAGCCGCGACGTGGTCGTCGTCGACGCGCTGCAGGACGGGCTCGAGAGCGCCGCGGAGGCGACGTGCTCGGTCCCCTGCGACGCGGCATACGATGCGGAGTCCGCCACGCACCGCGTCGAGTTCGCGGCGATCGACCCCGGTGCCGTCGTCACGGTGACGTTCGAGGCCGCCATCCCGTCGGCGCCCCCGCTGGCGCCGGGCGAGCGGGTCGAGACGTCCTTCGACAACGTCGCGACCTTCGCCACGCGCAACCAGCCGGAGGCGCCGACCAACGAGGTCACCGTGACCGCCCGCGACGAGGAGGCGCCGGCCGCCCCGCCGAAGCCCGAGAAGCCGAAGCCCGAGCCGAAGCCCAAGCCCCGCCCGCTCGCCCCGACCGGCGGGGAGCTCGGATGGGCCGGTCTGGCCGTCGGCGGCGGCCTCCTCCTCGCCGGCTGGGCTCTCGTGTCCCGCGCCCGCAGGGAGAGCGTGCGCTGACACGGGCCGCGGGCCGATGCAGCCGAGTCCCCCTCCGCGCTGCATCGGCCCTTCGCGGCGTCCCCGGGGCGATGATCGCGCACGCCGGGAGCGGATCTCGGCCAGAGCGGGCAAGATGGAGGCATGAGCGCAGAACGCACCAAGCCCGAATTCGACGCGCCCGAGGGCCCCGCTCCCTCCGAGCTCGCCATCCGCGACATCATCGTCGGCGACGGCGCAGAGGCGAAGGCGGGCGACACCGTCACCGTCCACTACGCCGGTGTCGAGTACGAGACCGGCGACGAGTTCGACTCGTCGTGGAACCGCGGCGAGAGCATCCAGTTCCCGCTGCGCGGTCTCATCCAGGGGTGGCAGGACGGCATCCCCGGCATGAAGGTCGGCGGACGCCGCGAGCTCGTGATCCCCCCGCACCTCGCCTACGGTCCCGCGGGCTCGGGGCACTTCCTGAGCGGCAAGACCCTCATCTTCATCATCGACCTCATCGACGTCGCCTGACGCGATCCGATCCGGGAGCGCCCTGCGGAGGAATCCGCAGGGCGCTCCGCGCGTTCAGGCGACGCTCACGCGATGTTCAGCGCCTCGGGTGGAATATATTCAGGTGAATGCGTATTGTTCCTCTGTGACGCCGCTCGGAGCGGCCCGACCATCTGAGGAGCATCCATGACCATCGACATCCCCGGCTACCGTCCCGGCACCTACAACCTCGACCCCGCGCACAGCGAGGTCGGCTTCGAGGTGCGCCACATGATGATCTCGAAGGTGCGCGGCGCCTTCACGGTCAAGTCGGCCACGATCGTCCTCCCCGAGAACGTGCTCGAGGCCTCCGTCACCGCGAGCGCCGACGCCGCGTCGCTCGACACGAACGACGAGGGCCGCGATCAGCACCTCCGCTCGGCGGACTTCTTCGACGTCGAGAACCACCCGGCGCTCACGTTCGCGAGCACGGGCGTGCGTCACGAGAACGGCGAGTTCTACGTCGACGGCGACCTCACGATCAAGGGCGTCACCCGCCCGGTCACCTTCGAGCTCGAGCTCGGCGGGTTCGGCACGGACCCGTGGGGCAACTACAAGGCCGGCGCGACGGCCAAGGCCACGATCAACCGCGAGGACTTCGGCCTCACCTGGAACGCCGCGCTCGAGACCGGCGGCGTCCTCGTCGGCAAGGACGTCAAGATCACCCTCGACCTCCAGGGCGCGCTCGCGGCCTGACGTCGTATGCAGCAGGAGGGCCGGCCCCGCGGGGTCGGCCCTCCTGCTGTGTCAGAGCTCGGGAGCCTCGGCGTCGTAGGCCCGGAATCGAGGGTGCGCGCGGACGATCGCGGTCGTGATCGCGACGACGAGCAGCCCGCCGAGCAGCGGCGGGAGCCACGCGCTCCCTGCCTCGCCGAGCCACCCCGAGGCGGCGGTCGCGAGACCGCCCGCGTAGAGTGCGCCGATGCGCGGGCCGCCCGTCACCACGACGATGAACACGCCCTGCAGGCGACCGCGGATGGCATCGGGCACGGCGGACTGCAGCATCGTCTGCCGGTAGATCGAGCTGACGTTGTCGGCGGCGCCGGTGCACGCGAGACAGAGCATCGCGATCGCGATGAGCGGCACGTTCGGGCTGCTCGGCCCGACGTCGCCGGGGCCGAGCCATCCGGCCGCGGCCGCCGCGAGCACGAGGCCGAACACCGCGGTCACGACGCCGAACACCTGGATCGCGCGCGTGATCCCCAGGCCGTGGAAGCGGTACGCCGAGATGCGCCCGGAGAAGAGGCTCGACGCGAACGCGCCGACTGCGTTCGCCGCGACGAGCAGGCCCGTCGTGATCTCTCCGCCGCCGAGGACGATCGCGCCGATCGCGGGGAACAGCGCGAGGGGGTTCCCGAAGGTCATCGCGACGATGTCGAGGAGGAACTGGATCCGGATGTTCGGGGCGCGACGCAGGAAGCGCCATCCGTCTGCGAGGGAGGCGAGCCCCGGGCGCGCCGTCGCGCCCTCGGGGCGCAGACGGGGGAGCGTCCACAGACCGAGGAACAGCGACAGCATGAGGACGACGTCGAGCGTGTAGGTCAGGGGGTAGCCGAAGAGCGCGACGAGGACGCCGCCGAGCGCCGGCCCGACCATGACCATGATCCCCACGGTGATGCCGTTGAGCGCGGCGGCGGCGGGGATCAGCTCAGCGCCGACGAGGCGCGGCGTGATCGCCATCTTCGTCGCCGACACGATTGAGTTCGCGGCCGAGTTCACGATCGAGAGCGCGTAGAGCCATCCCGCGTCGATGTGCCCTGTCCACGCGAGCACCGCGAGAAGGGCCGTCGTGAGCCACGTGGCCGTGGCTGCCGCGAGGGCGACCGTCCGCCGGTCGAACCAGTCGGCGAGCATGCCTCCGTAGAGGCCCGCTACGATCATCGGCGCGAGGCCTGCGACCGCGATCATCGACACGGCGAACGTCGACCCGGTCAGCTCGTACATGTGCAGCATGACCGCGGTGATCGTGAGCTGCCCGCCGAGCCCGCCCAGCGTGGATCCGACCCACAGGCGCGCGAACGCGGGGCTCTGCGTCAGGGGACGCAGGTCGAGGAGCACGCGCGAGGACATCGGGGAGAGGCTATCTGCTCTTCCGTGCCCCGCGGATGGGGTAGACTCTGGTGGTTGCCGTTCGATCGGCCGCGGATGAAGAGAGCTCGCGCATCAGGCGACGGGCGCCGCGCAACGAGGAGAGAGAGGGGATCGAATCTATGGCTCTGGAAGCAGACGTCAAGAAGGCGATCATCGAAGAGTACGCGACGCACCCCGGTGACACCGGATCCCCCGAGGTGCAGGTCGCGCTGCTGACGCAGCGCATCAAGGACCTCACCGAGCACCTCAAGGAGCACAAGCACGACCACCACTCGCGTCGTGGCCTGTTCCTGCTCGTCGGTCAGCGCCGCCGCCTGCTCGGCTACCTCCAGGACATCGACATCGCACGCTACCGTGCGCTGATCGAGCGTCTCGGTCTGCGCCGATAAGGCAGAGCGCGACCAGCGTTCAATCGTCTTCTCGAAGGCCCGTCCCCGGTGGGACGGGCCTTCGCTGTACCCGGGGTCGTGCGCGGCGGATCAGGGCTTCGGCCGGCGTGAGCCGGTCGGGTCGTTCCGTCGGCCGGGGAGCAGGGCAGGGTCCTGGAAGAGCCAGCGGGCGCGCGGCTCGACGAGCGGCCCCGTCAGCCAGCGCACCGGCCGGGTCGAGAGGAGCACCGTGACCGCGACCGAGAGGATGGCGACCGTCGGCAGCCAGATCCAGGTCGGCTCGAGATCGCGCAGCACGCCGGACTCGCGGAACGGGTACAGCACGAACGAGTGGAGCAGGTAGACGTACATCGTGTACTGCCCGAGGCGCGTCCAGGGGGTCTGCCGACGGGGGATGAGCACGAAGAACGCCGCCGAGAGGACGAGCCCGATCGCGAGCGTCGCGAGACGCATGGCGCCCGCCCACCAGACGCTGTGCGAGAGCAGATCCACGTACGCGTCGTCGTAGAAGAACCAGTAGCGCAGCTCCATCTCGCGCCATGTCTCGATTCCGGTCCAGGCGAGCCATCCGTCGATCGCGAACAGGGCGAGCGCGCCCGCGTACGCCCACCAGGGGCGGTGGCGCAGGAGGCCGAGCCGCTCGACGATGTCGTGCTCGCGCAGCCACCATCCGAGCACGAAGAAGGGCAGGAAGCCGAGGGTGCGCGACAGCGAGAAGGTGCTGTCGACGTTCGGCAGGTATCCGACGCCCACCGAGATGAGCACCGACCACAGGAGCGGCCAGCGCAGCAGGGCGAGGTAGGGCAGCACGAGCCGGAAGATGCCGAGCGCGAGCAGGAACCACAGGGTCCACGACGGCTTGGTGAGGTTGGGGTCGACCTGGCCCTCGACGAGCCACTTCGTGAACCACCACAGGGCCTCGAAGACGAGGTACGGCAGGAGCACGTCGGTGATGAGGCGCACCATCTGCCGACGGGACGGCGGGTCGGACTTCGAGAAGTAGCCCGAGATGATCGCGAACGCCGGCATGTGGAAGGCGTAGAACGCGAGGTAGAAGGCGTACGCGACGTCCGAGTCGTAGATGAGGCGCTGGATCGCGTGGCCGAGCACGACGAGCACGATGCACGCGAAGCGCGCGTTGTCCCAGAACGGCACGCGCCGCTTCTGCCGGATGGTCCCCGTCGACGCCGTGACCGGCGGCACTGCCTCGCTCGTCATCGCGCTCTACGCTACCGATGCGCGAGGCCCCCTCGAGGATCCGCGCCGCGGGGAATAGATTCGCTCGGGAGCCGTTGAACCAGGTATATTCACTTGCATGCAATCGGCGGGCGGGAATCCGCGCGCGGAATCGGAGGATCTGGTGAGCGACACGACCTCGTGGAGCGGGATGCAGTTCGGGCTCATGTCCGTGAGCGACATCACGCGCGACCCCACGACCGGATACACGCCGAGCGAGGCCGAGCGCATCCGCGACGTCATCGCGATCGCGAAGCACGCCGAGGAGGCGGGGCTCGACGTGTTCGCACTGGGCGAGCACCACAACCCGCCGTTCTTCTCGTCGTCGCCGACGACCACGCTCGCGTACATCGCGGCGCAGACCGAGCGGCTCATCGTCTCGACCTCGACGACGCTGATCACGACGAACGACCCGGTGCGCATCGCCGAGGACTACGCGATGCTCCAGCACGTGTCGGGCGGTCGCATGGACCTCATGATGGGGCGCGGCAACACGGGCCCCGTCTACCCGTGGTTCGGCAAGGACATCCGCCAGGGGCTCCAGCTCGCGATCGAGAACTACAACCTCCTGCACCGTCTCTGGACCGAGGACGTCGTCGACTGGGAGGGCGCGTTCCGCACGCCGCTGCAGGGCTTCACGTCCACACCGCGTCCGCTCGACGACGTCAAGCCCTTCGTGTGGCACGGCTCGATCCGCACGCCCGAGATCGCCGAGCAGGCGGCCTACTACGGCGACGGCTTCTTCGCGAACAACATCTTCTGGCCCAAGGAGCACTACCAGCGCCTCATCTCGCTGTACCGCCAGCGCTATGCGCACTACGGTCACGGCGCGCCCGAGCAGGCGATCGTGGGGCTCGGCGGCCAGGTGTTCATCGCGAGGAACTCGCAGGACGCCGTCCGGCAGTTCCGGCCGTACTTCGACTCGGCGCCGGTGTACGGCAACGGGCCGTCGATGGAGGACTTCACCGAGATGACGCCGCTCACGGTCGGCTCTCCGCAGCAGGTCATCGACCGCTACGCGGCGATGCGCGACACGTTCGGCGACTACCAGCGCCAGCTGTTCCTGACCGACCACGCCGGGCTCCCGCTCAAGACCGTGCTCGAGCAGATCGACTTCCTCGGCGAGGACGTCGTGCCCGTGCTCCGGAAGGAGCTCGCGCAGAACCGTCCGGCGAACGTGCCCGACGCCCCGACGCACGCCGCGCGGGTGAAGGCCCGGTACGGCGACGCCGAGCCGCGCCAGCCGCGCCCCAACCCGAACCGCGGCGACAACGTCACGGGCGGTTCGCCGTATCAGGACACCGACACGGCGTCGAAGCCCGGAGCGGCCTTCGGCGCGGCAGCCCGGAAGGGAGCGTGACCGCCATGAGCGCCACCCGCATCGTCGTCCTCTCGGCCGGCATCTCGGAGCCGTCCTCCACGCGGCTCCTCGCGGACCGGCTCACGCGGGCCGTGATCGACGATCTCGGCTCGCGCGGCGTGGAGACCGACGTCTCCGTCGTCGAGCTGCGCGACCATGCGCACGACATCATGAACGCGATGCTCACCGGCTTCCCGCCGAAGGGCCTCGCGGAGGTGATGGAGCGGGTCGCGGCGGCCGACGCCCTCATCGCGGTGACGCCGATCTTCTCGACCTCGTACTCGGGTCTCTTCAAGTCGTTCATCGACGTGCTCGACCGCGAGGCGATCGAGGGCACCCCGGTCCTGCTGGGCGCGACGGCCGGCACGCCGCGGCACTCGCTCGCGATCGACTACGCCATCCGACCGCTGTTCACGTATCTGCACGCCGAGCCGGTCTCGACCGGGGTGTTCGCCGCCGCCGACGACTGGGGCCAGGGCGCCGACAGCGTCGCGCCGCTCCAGAAGCGCGTCGACCGCGCCGCGCGCGAGCTCGCCGATGCGGTCGCCGGCCGCACCGCGGTCGAGAGGGTCGATCCCTTCTCGCCCGAGAGCTACCTCGGCGAGGGCGGATCGTTCGAGAGCCTTCTCGAGGGCCTCGGGCGCTGACGAGGGGGCCGGCCGCGCGCCGGCCCCTCTCAGCGCCCGGTCGCGCCGCGCGGCGCGAAGCGGGCGATGAGCGCGTCGGTGATCCAGCCGAGGACGAGCGCGACCGCGATCGACACGAGCACGGCGACGACGGGCCCACCGGGCACGATCGCGCCGACGGCGGCCCCGACGAGGGCCTGGTAGGCCGCCCATGCGGTCGCGGCGCCCGCCGCCACCGGCAGGTAGCGCAGGGCGGGGATGCGCGTCGCTCCTGCGGTGAGGTTCACGGCGAGCCGCGCGAACGGGATGAACCGGACCGTGAAGATCGCGGCCGCCACATGCGAGCGCAGACGCGTCTGGGCCCACGCGAAGACGCGCTGGAAGCGCGGATGCCGCATGACGCGCCAGCGCTGGGGGTGGAACGCGCGCCCGAGCGCGTAGCAGGCGGCGTCGCCCGCGAACGCGGCCGCCGCCGCGACGAGGATCACGCCCCACAGCGGCGGCCCCGACGGCGTGAACGACACCGAGGCGAGAACCGTCACGGCGATCTCGCCCGGGACGACCACGAGGAACGCGTCGGCGAGCACGAGCCCGAACAGCGCCGCGAGCGCCCACGGGTTCGCGGCGAGGGCGGAGACGAACTCGTCGATCATCCCGGCAGTCTGCTCCGTCGGAGTGAACGCCGCGCGAACATCAGGGAAGCGGCGGACTCGACAGCTCGCTGCCATCGCCGGTCTCGGCGCGGCGCCCCGCGAGCTCGACGAGTGCGTCGTGCTTCGCGACGAGGCCGTCGCCCGCGGTCCGCCCGCGCATGCGGCGCCAGACCCAGGGGAGCGCGTGACGGCGCAGCCATCCGCTCGCGGGCGGCGCGTCGGCGTGCAGCGCGTCGTCGAGGTCGCCGAGTGCTCCCGCGTCGGGGATCCCGAGCACCTCGGCCGCACGGTACGCGAGGAGCCGGTGGCCTCGCGACCCGAGGTGCACGCGGTCCTCGGCGTACATCGACAGGTCCCCGAGCTCCGGAAGGGCCTCCACGTCGAGCAGGATGGCCCCGGTCTCGGCTGCGATCCGCCGGATCTCGTGCGCGAAGGCCGCGAAGCGGCGCGCGAAGATCATCGCGGCGCGGCGACGGGGGAGGAACGGGGTGACGAGGAGCACGTCGGCTCCCGTCGCGCGGATGTCGCGGACCACCCGCTCGAGATCGCGCGCGAGGGCGACGGGGTCGGCCCCGTGCCCGACGAGGTCGTTCGCGCCCATGAGGATGGACACGAGGTCGGGGCGCATCGCGATCGCGCGGGGGCCCTGCTCGCTCACCAGGTCGCGCACCCGCCGACTGCGCACGGCGAGGTTCGCGTAGCGGAACGGCGTGTCCGCGCCGCTGCGCTGGGCGAGCAGGGAGGCGAGTCGGTCGGCCCATCCCCGGTACTCGCCCTCGCGCATGCGCGACGTGTCGCACAGGCCCTCGGTGAGCGAGTCGCCCAGGGCGACGAAGCTCGACCAGCGCCGCGTCGCGGGCGCCGACGTCGGCGGCAGCGGCCGGGTGGCACCGCGGGCGAGGAGCGCGTCGTCGAAGCGCCGCAGTCGCGCGGCCTCGGCGTAGTGGCTCACGAGCTGCTCCGTGAGCGCGCTCCAGGTGCGCGCGCGGACGCTCTCGAGCGCCGCCTGGCCGAACGACCGTCGCTTGGCGTCGTCGCCGAGGAGGTCCGCGACGCGGGCCCGCAGGTCGTCCAGGTCGCCGGGCCGGTAGAGCCAGCCGTCGACGCTGCTGCGGACGAGGTCGAGCGGCCCGCCGCGCCCCGTTGCGACGACGGGCACGCCGCTCGCGAGGGCCTCCTGCACCGTCTGGCAGAAGGTCTCGCTCTCGCCGGGGTGCACGAAGACGTCGAAGCTCGCGAGCGCCTCCGCGAGCTCGTCTCCGCCGAGGAAGCCGGTGAACACGGCCTCCGGCAGCCGCGCTTCGAGCCGTGCGCGCTCGGGGCCGTCGCCCACGATCACGAGCCGCGCTCCGGGCAGGTCCGAGAGCACGTGCAGGTCCTCGACCTGCTTCTCCGCCGCGAGACGGCCCACGTAGCCGATGATGCGCTCGCCGGGGGCGATCCGTGCCCGCCAGGACTCGGAGCGTCGGGCCGGGGAGAACCGGTCGGCGTCGACGCCGCGGCCCCATCGCCAGATGCGGTCCACGCCGAGCTGCTCGAGCTGCGCCTGAGCGGCCGACGACGGCGCGAGCGTGAGCGTCGAGCGCCGGTGCAGCCGGGCGACGTGATTGGCGGCGGCGGCGGCCGCGCCGGCGACCCCGTAGCGCTCGGTGTAGGAGACGACGTCGGTCTGATAGATCGCGACGACCGGGATCCGCAGGGCGTCCGCGGCGACGAGCGCCTGCCATCCGAGCACGAACGGGGACGCGAGGTGCACGACGTCGGGCCGGAACTCCTCGAGGAGGCGGCGGATCCGCCAGGTCGGCGCGAGGGCGACCCGCACGTCGGGGTACGAGGGGAGGGGCATCGACGCGACGAGCGCGGTGCGCGAGCCCAGCGAGTCGGCCTTCTGCCCCGCCGCGCGCGGAGCGATGACGAGGGTCTCGTGGCCCTGCTCCTCGAGATGGCGCACGACCTGCAGAACGGAGTTCGTGACCCCGTTCATGTGGGGGAGGAAGGATTCCGCGAAGAGTGCGACTCTCACGTGTCCAGGGTCCCGGGCGCGGGACGCGCGCGGGGCCGACTTCTCCCGACCTTCGCCGGCTGTTCACCTGAGCCGGGCGGCCGTTCAGCGCGGCGTCACCGATGCCTCCGACTCCGGTGCGTCGACGAGGATCAGCGCGAGGTAGGCCCGGAGGCCGGCCGTCACGTCGACGTCGGGGTCGAGCAGCCACTGCGTCTGCAGCCCGTCCCAGATCGCGATGAGCCCGGTCGCCGCGATCGACGGCTCGATCCCCGGGCGGAGTCGGCCCTCCGCGGCGAGCGCACGCAGCTCGTCGGCGTACTGGTCGCGCAGCGACGCGAACCGGCGGGCGAAGTGCTCGCGCGCGGGGTGGCCCTCGGTGACGGACTCGCCGCACAGCACGGTGTAGAGCTCGGGGAGCCCGTGGTGCCGGGCGTTGAGATCCGCCTGCGCGAGGACGTCGTCGGGGAAGGACAGCCCGGCCGGGGGCTTGTCCACCGCGTCCCGCTGGTCGAGGACCGCGAGGAGGAGATCGCGCTTCCGGGGGAAGTAGTGGAGCAGGCTCGTCTGCGACACGCCGATGCGGTCGGCGATGTCCTGGAGCGACCCGGCGAGATAGCCCTTGGCGGCGAAGACCTCGAGCGCGGCGTCGACGATCGCGCGCCGTCGCTCGGCCGATCGCGCATACGGGCCGCGCTTGCGCGGAACATCCTCGTCCATGTCGGAATGCTAGACCGGCGCCACGAATTTCGAGTACGTACTCGAATCCTGTGGTAGCTTCGTCGCCACGCGGGCGCACGGCTCGCACGGACCACGCCGACGTGGCCGCTTTCACAGAGACGTGGAGGTCAGATGGGCGCGATCACGCGCAGACAGCTGCTGGGCGCAGGGCTCGGCGCGGTGGCGGCGGGCATGCTCGCCGGCTGCTCGACACCGGGGACGACCTCGGTCAACGCCGAGCCGACCATCCCGCCGGCGACGGGCAAGAGGATCACCCTCACCTACTGGGCCTGGCTCAAGGACCTGCAGAAGGTCGCCGACGTCTGGAACGCGCAGAACCCGGATGTCCAGGTCGAGGCCGTCTGGATCCCCGGCGGCAACGCGGGCGGATACCAGAAGATCTACTCCGCCCTCGCGGCGGGTGGCGGGCCGGACATCGCCCAGGTCGAGATGCGCTCGATCCCCGAGTTCATGCTCGTGAACGGCCTCGTCGACCTGTCGCGCTACGGGGCCGCCGACCACGCGGCGAAGTTCGACCCGACCCTGTGGGGTCAGGTCAGCTTCGACGGCGGCGTGTACGCCATCCCGCAGGACTCCGGCCCCATGGCCTGGTACTACCAGCACCCCATCCTCGAGCAGATCGGATCGCCGCCGCCCGCGACCTGGTCCGAGTGGCGCGAGCTGGCGGTCGAGGCGCGCGCTGCGGGCGCGTACCTCGACACCTTCCCGATCGGCGACGCATCCGTGTTCGCGATGTACGCCACGCAGGCGGGTGCGTCGTGGCTGCGGGTGGGCGAGGACGGCTGGGAGATCGACATGACCGACGACGCGACCCTCGAGGTCGCGGACTTCTGGGACCGCGTCGTCGATGACGAGCTCGTCACGACCGCCTACGGCAACTTCACGCCCGCGTGGTTCGCGGCCGCCGCCGACGGCGGGATCGCCGCGGTCACCGGCGCGAGCTGGGCCGACGCGCTCATCCAGGGCGTCGCCGGAGGCGAGGGCAGATGGCGCGTGGCGCCCATGCCGGTCTGGCCGGACATGGGGTACGGGTCGAGCTACCAGGGCGGATCGACGGCCGCCGTGCTCGCGAACAGCCGCCACCCCAAGGAGGCGATGGACTTCGCCGTCTGGATGACGACCTCGCCCGAGGGCATCGACGCGATGATCGAGCACAGCGGGATCGGATGGTCGCCGGCAGCCGACTACATCGGATCGCAGCGGCAGCGGCCATCCGACTTCTTCAGCGGCCAGAACTACAACGAGGAGGTGTTCGTGCCCGCCTCGAAGGCGCAGAACCCGGACTGGGTCTGGTGGCCGATCACGCAGCAGTCCTTCAACATCCTCTCCGACGGCTTCCGGCGGAAGGCGTCCGGCCAGAGCCTCGTCGAATCGGTCCGGCAGGCGGAGGAGCAGATCACGCGGGTCTTCCGGAACAAGGGCCTGCGCATCCGGAAGGCGACATCATGAGCGAGACGCGCACGATCGTCACGGGCGACGCCCGGGTGCGACGGCGCCCCGGCGTGCGTCAGGCCGCCGTCAGCCGGGCGCCGTGGATCCTCCTCGCGCCGTTCCTGGCGCTCTTCGTCCTCACCTTCATCCTCCCGATCCTCGTCGCGATCGGGTCGAGCTTCACGCGCGTCCAGCGCGGCGGGCTGTTCGGCGAGGAGGGCGTGACGAGCTCGTTCGCGTGGTTCGAGAACTACGCGCTCGCGCTCGCCGACGGCAACTTCATCGCCTCCATCGGGCGGATGCTCCTGTTCGGCGTGGTCCAGGTGCCCGTCATGATCGTCGCGGCGACCCTCCTCGCGCTCCTGCTCGAGTCGGCCTCGGCGATGTGGCCGGGCTTCTTCCGCGCGGTGTACTTCATGCCCTACGGCATCCCGGGCGTCATCGCGACCATCCTCTGGTCGTTCCTCTACGTGCCCGGGCTGAGCCCGGTCGTGGACGTGGCGTCCTGGATGGGCATCGAGATCGACTTCCTCGGAGCGGGATCCGTGCTGTGGTCGATCGCGAACATCGTGACCTGGACGTACGTCGGCTACAACATGCTCATCATCGTCGCCCAGCTCAAGGCCATCCCGGGGGAGCTGTACGAGGCGGCGCGCATCGACGGCGCCTCCGCGTTCCGCATCGCGACGAGCATCCAGCTGCCCCTCATCGCGCCGGCCCTCGTCCTGACGACCGTGTTCAGCATCATCGGGACGCTGCAGCTGTTCGCCGAGGCGGAGGTCCTGAAGACCGTCGCGCCGGCGATCGACACCCAGTACACGCCGAACCTGTCGGCGTACACGACGGCCTTCGCCTACAACGACTACAACGTCGCCGCGGCGCAGGCCGTGCTCATCGCCCTCGCGGCGTTCGTGCTGTCCTTCCTCTTCCTCCGCGTCACGAACAGGAGCGGCCGATGACCCTCACCCAGCCGCGCACGGATCCCGTGCGCACGCAGACGCTCGCCGCGGTCAACCCGACGGGTTCGTCGGCCGCCCATCGCCGGTCGCGGGCGTCGAAGATCATCGTGACGGGCATCCTCGTCGTCGCCGCCCTGTACTTCCTCATCCCCGTCTACTGGGTGGTCGTCGCGGCCACGAAGTCCACGGAGGACCTCTTCTCCACCTTCGGCTTCTGGTTCGGGTCGGACCTCCACCTCCTCGAGAACCTCGGCCAGGTCCTCGCGTACGACGGCGGCATCTTCGTGCGGTGGTTCCTCAACTCGATCCTCTACGCGGGAGTCGGCGCCGTCCTGGCGACCTACTTCGCCGCGGCGGGCGGCTACGCGCTGGCGAAGTACCGCTTCCGCGGGCGCGACCTCGTCTTCGGCACCATCCTCGGGGGCGTTCTCGTGCCGGCCACCGCCACGGCGCTGCCCCTCTTCCTCCTGTTCAGCCAGCTGGGGCTCGCGAACACCTACTGGAGCGTGCTGATCCCGTCGCTCGTGTCGCCGTTCGGGCTGTTCCTCTGCCGCATCTACGCCGATGCGACGGTCGACGACTCGCTCATGGAGGCCGCGCGGCTCGACGGCGCGGGGGAGCTGCGGATCTTCCACACGGTCGGGCTGCGGATCCTGACGCCCGCGCTCGTCACGGTCTTCCTCTTCCAGCTCGTGGGCATCTGGAACAACTACTTCCTGCCCCTCGTGATGCTCGCCGACCAGAGCCTGTACCCGATCACCCTCGGCCTCAACAACTGGCGCGCGCAGGTGGATCGCCTGCCCGAGTTCTACGAGCTGACGACCGGGGGAGTGCTGCTCTCGGTCATCCCGCTCGCGATCGCGATGATCGTGCTGCAGCGATTCTGGCGCGGCGGCCTCACCGAGGGCGCGGTGAAGTAGGAGTCGCAGGGGTGCGTCCACGGCCCGCGCTGGTAGGGTGGCCGTGGACGCGCCCGTGCGCGTCCGCACAACTGAACACGACATGGAGCAGGCTGGCAGGAAGCTGGTCCCCTGAAGTGGTCTCCCGGGTGCCGCGCATCCGGTGGATTTCTCCTGGTGGCCAGCGCAGGCGAGCGTGAAGCTTCGGTTCTGGCCGTGCGGCCTATATCTGCCTGTTCCTGCTCCTTCGCATGACTCGTCCGTCACATGGACCGGCGAGGTTAAACAAAGAAGGAGAGACCTCTTGGAAGGTCCTGAAATCACCGCCGCCGAGGCCGTTCTCGACAACGGCCGCTTCGGCACCCGCACCATCCGGTTCGAGACCGGCCGTCTCGCGCAGCAGGCGCAGGGCGCCGTGGCCGCGTACCTCGACGAGGAGACGATGCTCCTCTCGGCCACGAGCGCGTCGAAGAGCCCTCGCGAGGGCTTCGACTTCTTCCCGCTGACGGTCGACGTCGAGGAGCGCTCGTACGCCGCGGGCAAGATCCCCGGCTCGTTCTTCCGCCGCGAGGGCCGCCCCTCGACCGAGGCCATCCTCGTGTGCCGCCTCATCGACCGTCCGCTGCGCCCGTCGTTCGTCGACGGCCTGCGCAACGAGATCCAGATCGTCGTCACGGTGCTCTCCATCGCGCCGGGCGAGTTCTACGACGCGCTCGCGATCAACGCGGCGTCGGCGTCGACCCAGATCTCCGGCCTGCCGTTCTCGGGCCCGATCGCCGGCGTGCGCCTCGCGCTCATCCCCGGCCAGGCGGGCAACGACGACCAGTGGGTCGCGTTCCCGAACGCCGAGCTCCTCGAGTCCGCCGTGTTCGACCTCGTCGTGGCCGGTCGCGTCGTCACGGGAGCCGACGGCTCCGAGGATGTCGCGATCATGATGGTCGAGGCCGAGGCGACCGAGGCGAGCTGGAACCTCATCAAGGCCGGCGCCACGAAGCCCAGCGAGGAGATCGTCGCGCAGGGTCTCGAGGCCGCCAAGCCCTTCATCAAGCAGCTCGTCGCGGCGCAGGCCGAGATGGCCGCGAAGTCGTCGAAGGAGCCGCTCGAGTTCCCCGTGTTCCCGGCATACAGCCAGGAGACGTACGACTTCGTCGCCGCCGAGGCGCACGCGGACCTCGAGAAGGTCTACGTCATCGCCGACAAGCAGCAGCGCCAGGCCGCGGATGACGAGGTCAAGGCCCGCGTCAAGGCCGCCCTCATCGAGAAGGTGGAGGCGGGCGAGCTGCCCGCGGCCGCTCCGCTCGAGTTCGGCGCCGCCTACAAGTCCGTCACGAAGAAGATCGTGCGCGGCCGCATCCTCACGGAGGGCGTCCGCATGGACGGCCGCGGCCTCGCCGACATCCGCCCGCTCGACGCCGAGGTGCAGGTCATCCCGCGCGTTCACGGCTCGGCCATCTTCCAGCGCGGCGAGACGCAGATCCTGGGGGTCACGACGCTCAACATGCTCAAGATGGAGCAGCAGATCGACTCGCTGTCGCCCACGACGAGCAAGCGCTACATGCACCACTACAACTTCCCGCCCTACTCGACCGGCGAGACCGGCCGTGTGGGCAGCCCGAAGCGGCGTGAGATCGGCCACGGCTTCCTGGCCGAGCGCGCGCTCGCTCCCGTGCTGCCCAGCCGCGAGGAGTTCCCGTACGCCATCCGCCAGGTGTCCGAGGCGCTCGGGTCGAACGGCTCGACCTCGATGGGCTCCGTGTGCGCCTCGACCCTGTCGCTGCTCAACGCGGGTGTGCCGCTGCGCGCCCCCGTTGCCGGCATCGCGATGGGCCTCGTCTCCGACGAGGTCGACGGCCAGACGCGGTACGCCGCGCTGACCGACATCCTCGGCGCGGAGGACGCCCTCGGCGACATGGACTTCAAGGTGGCCGGCACGAGCGAGTTCGTCACGGCGATCCAGCTCGACACGAAGCTCGACGGCATCCCCTCCGAGGTGCTCGCCGGCGCGCTCACGCAGGCGAAGGACGCGCGTCTGCGCATCCTCGAGGTCCTGAACGCGGCGATCGACGCTCCGGACGAGATGGCGCCGACCGCGCCGCGCGTCATCAGCGTGCAGATCCCGGTCGACAAGATCGGCGAGCTCATCGGCCCCAAGGGCAAGACGATCAACTCGATCCAGGATGACACCGGCGCCCAGATCTCGATCGAGGACGACGGCACCGTCTACATCGGCGCGACCGACGGCCCCTCGGCCGAGGCGGCGCGGGCCGCGGTCAACGCGATCGCGAACCCGACGAACCCCGAGATCGGCGACCAGTTCCTCGGCACGGCCGTGAACATCGCCAAGTTCGGCGTGTTCGTCTCGCTCCTGCCGGGCAAGGACGGCCTGCTGCACGTCACCGAGCTGCGCAAGCTCAACGGCGGCAAGCGCGTCGAGAACATCGAGGACGTCGTGAGCGTGGGTCAGAAGATCCTCGTCCGCATCTCGAAGATCGACGACCGCGGCAAGCTCTCGCTCGAGATCGTCGACGAGGCCGGCGAGGGCGCGTCCGACGCGTCGGAGGCCCCGGCCGAGGCTCCCGCCGAGGCCTGATCGGCTCACGGAACGGCCCGGTCGCACACGGTGCGGCCGGGCCGTTCCGCGTCCGTGATGAAACAGTTACGACCCGCGGCGCGGCGCGCGCCGCGGGTTCCGGTTCAATGGAGGCACGGGAGGACCGCGGTTCGTCGCACCCTCCGTGAGGGAGCGACATGGATGCAGCGTCACCGCCGGAGCGGCGCGACGGCGCAGCCATCCGCACATCCGATGCGTCCGCGGACGTGCCGACTCAGCCCATCCGGCTCCCCGGTCATCCGTCGGCGCTCGTCCCCGAGCTCGGGCCCGGGATCGGCGCGGGCCTGCGCTCGCCGATCGGGACGTCGGGCGTCGAGGTGTTCCCGCTCATGCTCGGCGGGGCCGAGTTCGGGTGGAACCTCGACCGCGCCGCGGGATTCGCCGTGCTCGACCGCTACGCCGAGCTCGGCGGCAACGCGCTGCACACCTCCGACCGCTTCGGCGCGGGGCGCAGCGAGTTCATCCTCGGCCAGTGGGTCGCCTCGCGCGGCGTGCGCGACGACATCGTCCTCGCGGTGCGCGTCGGCGGCCATCCCGACAACCCGGGCCTCGGCTCGGTCAACCTCGTCCGCGCCGTGGAGTCGTCGCTCGAGCGCCTCGGAACCGATCGCATCGACATCCTCTACCTCGATGCGGCGAGCTACCCGCTGACGTCCCTCGAAGACGCGCTCGCGACGGCCGAGTGGCTCGTCGAGGCGGGCAAGGCGCGCGCGGTCGGGGCCTACGGGTTCACCGCGGACCAGCTCGTCGAGGCGCGGATCCTGTCGTCGGCCGGGTACCCGCGGATCGAGGCGCTCGACGTGCCGTACAACCTCATGCGCCGCGGGGAGTACGAGGGCGACCTGCGGCTCGTGTCCGACGCCCAGGGCCTCGCCGTGACGCCGTCGCACGCCCTCGAGCACGGGTTCCTCTCCGGACTGCATCGCTCGCGTCAGACGATCGGCCAGGGCACGAGGTCTGAGCAGCTGTCGAAGCTCCTCAACCGCCGAGGAGCGCGGGCGCTCAAGGCGCTCGACGCCGTCGCCGCGGAGCTGCAGCTCCCGCACGCGGCGGTCGCCGTCGCGTGGCTCCTCGCGCAGCGGAGCGTGGTCGCCCCGATCGTCAACGCCTTCACGCCGGCGCACGTCGACGAGCTCGTGCAGGGGGTGGGCGTGCAGCTCGGACGCGGGCATCGCGCCGACCTCGCGAAGGCCGCGGACTGACCATTATTCCGCCGATGGCGTAACCGCACGGCGCGTCCGCCGAGGCGTGACCTAGGCTGGAGGACGCCCGCCCTGCGGGCTCCAGGTGCGGACGATGAGGGGGTTCGGATGACGCACTACATCTACCTCGTCCGCCACGGAGAGCACCAGCACGCCGAGCACGGGCTCGAGGACGGCCCGCTCTCCGCGCGCGGAGAGCGCCAGGCGGCGCTGCTCGCCGACCGGCTCTCTGGCGTGCCGTTCGACAACGTGTGGCACTCGCCCCTCGCACGCGCCGCGGAGACCGCGCGCATCGTGGCCGAGCGGATGCCCGCGATCGATCCGCAGCCGCACGCGCTCCTGTTCGACTGCGTCCCGACGGGCATGACCGACGAGACGCCGAGCGTGTTCGAGCCCTTCTTCGGCGGGATCACCGAGGAGGAGGTCGAGGCGGGCAGGGCCCAGATGGCCGACGCGATGAACGAGTTCCTCGTGCGCAAGAATGGCGACGTCCACGAGCTGCTCATCACGCACAACTTCGTGATCGCGTGGTTCGTGCGCGAGGTGCTGGGCGCCCCCGACTGGCGCTGGATGACGCTGAACCAGGCGAACTGCGGGCTCACGATCATCTCGCAGAAGCAGGGCCGCCCGTGGACCCTCATCGCCCACAACGACCTCGCGCACCTGCCGTTTGAGCTGCGCACCGGGCTGCCGGAGACCCCGCCGGTCTGAGCCGCGTTGGGACCGCCGGGAGGTGCCGGTACGCCGGGCGCCGTGCCGGGCCATCCCGGGCCGAGCTGGGCCGGGCCGTCCCGGGATGTGCCGGGATTCGGATCGCCGGCGCGGATGTGCGCGTGTCGACCTCAGGGAGCGACACACGCCCCACGGATCCGATTCCGCGCACACGCACGGTGACAGACGGCCGTGCATTCGGGCCCCGGGGCGCCTGCGGTCACGCCGTCCGGCGGAGGGCGCCGACGATCGCGCGCTCCACGCGCGGCCAGTCGTGGATGACGAGCGCGTAGTCGAACCGGAGGGTTCGGTAGCCGAGCGCGGCAGCATTCGCGTCTCGGACGAGGTCGCGGTGCCGGTGGCTCTCCCCGTCGTGGTTCTCGCGCCCGTCCACTTCGAGGATGATCCGGTCGCCGACGACGAAGTCGACGCGTCCGACCGTGCGGATGCGCACCTGGCAGCGGAGCACGATGCCCAAGCGGAGCAGCCGGATCCTGAGGAGCGACTCGAGCCCGCTCTCCGAGTCCGATCGCGCTGCGTCGACGAGTCGCCGCTGCCGCGCATCCAGACGTGCGCGCACCGCGAGGCGATCACGTCGAGACAGCAGCCCCCGGTGCCACGCGGATTCGAACGCGGCGAAGAACGCCTCATCGCCCTGGCAGCGCGCGAGCTGGACGAGAGCGCGGACGATGTCGACGCGCCCGAAGCCCGACGCGCCTTCATCCCAGTGCGGGATGCACGCGCACCCTGCGTGCTCGCGCTGGCGCCCGTGCGGTCCCATCGCGACGTGAATCGCGTCGGCGTCGAGAACCCATACGCCGAGCTGGGCGAGCGCAGATGCGCAGCAGAGTGCGCCGCCGTGCCGCGCCGCCGTGACGATGTCCGCGCTCACATCCGGAGTCGCATAGACCCCGGCGCGCACCTTCCAGATCGATCCGGTCACAAGCGCACGCCGGAGGTCGCGCGCAGACGCGCCCGCCATCCGCAGCGTCGATGCGCGGGCCACTCCGTGACGTGCATCGATGCGAGCCGCGATCTCCGTCGGATACATCCCGCCAGCCTCGTCGACCCGCGGGCCCTGCCACCGGCACAGCGCGTGTGCTCGTGCCGGTGCGCGCGTGTCGACCGCCTGTGCACGAGGCGTCGGCGCAAGACGCCCAGGGTGGGGGTCCGATTCGGGGTACGGCGCTCCGAGGGCGGGGCGGCGTGCGGGGTGTCGGGATTCGGATGGCTGGGGCGGGTGTGCGCGTGTCGGCCGCAGGAGTCGACTTCAGCACCACGGGTCCGATTCGGGGGACGGGTGTCGCGACGGGTGTCGCGACGGGTGTCGCACCGGGACCGCTGGCGTGCCGGACGGGCCGGGGCGTGCCGGGCCGGCGAGCGCCGTGCCGCGGGCGCCCCGAGCACGCCGCACTCCGGCGGACGTCCTGGCCGTCCCGCCTAGGATGGTGGCATGACGACACGCGTGGCACTGGTCGGCGGCAGCGGCAAGCTCGGCAGCATCATCCGCGAGGTCGTCGACGGAATGGACGGGTTCGAGATCGTCGCGGTGCTCGGGTCGAGCAGCGACCTCGCCGAGCTCGACGGCGCGGATCTCGTCATCGACGCCTCGACTCCGGCCGTGAGCATCGACGTCGTGCGCGCGGCGATCGAACGCGGCGCCCAGGTTCTCGTCGGCACGAGCGGATGGTCCGCGGAGCGCGTCGCGCTCGTGCGCCCGCTCGTCGAGGCGGCCGGGACCGGCGCCGTCTTCATCCCGAACTTCTCGCTCGGATCCGTGCTCGGCACGGCGCTCGCCGCGGCAGCCGCGCGGTTCTTCCCGTCGGTCGAGATCGTCGAGACCCATCGCGACACGAAGATCGACTCCCCGTCGGGCACGGCCGTCCGCACGGCCGAGCTCATCGCGGCGGCCCGTGAGACGCCCGTCGACGCGCCGTTCGTCGACCAGCGCGCCCGCGGGCAGCAGGTCGCGAGCGTGCCCGTGCACTCGCTGCGCCGCCCCGGGGTGGTCGCCCGACAGGAGACGATCCTCTCCGGGCCCGGCGAGTCGCTCTCCCTCGTGCACGACACGATCGACCCGGCCGCCGCGTACGCGCCGGGCATCCGCATCGCCGTCGAGGCCGCGACCGGCGTGCGCGGCGTCGTCGTGGGCCTAGAGAACTTCATCGACATCGGCATCGGCACGCCGCGCCCCGCTGCGGCCGAGCCCGTCGACGACGGTGCGACGGTCGCGGGCCAGGCCGCGCGGGCCACGGGCGCATGAGACTGCGCGTCGGCGTCGCCGTCATGACGGCGCTCCTGCTGCTCTACATCCTCGTCGTGGGGCAGAAGGCCGTGTCGGCTCTGTCGATCGGCATCTCGACCGGCGAGCCGATCCTCGCTGTCATGGGCGGCGCGATGATCGTGCTTCCGCTCATCGCGCTGTGGGGGCTCGGCCGCGAGCTCCTGTTCGGATGGCGCGCCGAGCGCCTCGCGCGCCGTCTCGAGAGCGAGGGCGGGCTGCCGACCGAGGAGGTCAGCACGTCGCCGAGCGGGCGCCCGGCGCGAGCGGATGGCGAGGCGCTCTTCCCGACGTACCGCGCCGAGGTCGAGGCCGACGAGACCGACTGGCGCGCGTGGTACCGGCTGAGCCTCGCGTACGCCGCTGCGGGCGATACGAAGCGCGCGCGATCCGCGGTGCGCGAGGCCATCCGCCGCGAACGGGCCGCGCACAGCCCCGTCTAGCACGCGACGCGGACGCCTGCCGCAGCCGTTCAGCGCTCGGGGACGACCGCGGCGATCGCGTCCTCGAGGGCCGGGTGGGCGAACGAGAAGCCGGTGGACTGCAGCGCTCGCGGCACGATATCGGCGTCGACGAGGAGCATGTCGTCGGCGAAGTCGCGACCGAGCGCGGCGCGGAGAGCCCACGCGGGCGCAGGCAGGGCGAAAGGGCGACGCAGCCGACGTGCGAGCGCCCGCCCGAAGTCGTTCGCGGTCGTCGCGACCGGGGCAGCCAGGTTGACCGGCCCGGTCAGCCGGTGCTCGAGGACGTGGCGGATGGCCGCGATCGCGTCCTCGAAGGAGATCCAGGCCCACACCTGGCGCCCCGAGCCGAGCGGGCCGGCGAGACCCGCTCGCGTCAGGGGGATGAGCGGACGCAGGACGCCGTCGGGATGCACGACCGGCGCGGTGCGGAGGAGCGCGACGCGGGGCCCGGCGCCGTGCGCGGCCTGCTCCCACGCGCCGCAGAGATCGGCGAGGAATCCGCTCCCACGAGGTGCGTCCTCGGTGACGGGGCCATCGGGTGAGGACCCGTACCAGCCCGCGGCGCTCGCCGAGACGAGGAGGGGCGGCTCGTCGAGCTGGGAGATCGCGCGGGCGAGGACGCGCGTGGGCGTGAGCCGCGAGGAGTGCAGGCGCCGCCGGTACGCGGGCGTCCAGGGGATGCGCCCCACGCTCGCGCCGCAGAGGTTCACGACGGCGTCCGCGCCTCGGAGGACAGCGGGATCGAGATGGGGAGCGTCGAGCCAGCGCGTCTCGTCCGCGGCGCTCGGGGCGCGGCGGACGAGACGCGTCACCTCCACGCCCGCCGCGCGGAGGTCGTCGACGACGCCCTGGCCGAGGAGGCCCGACGAGCCGGCGACGATGACGCGCGTGAGCGAGGAGGCGGTCATCCTGGGTTACGCGAGCGTCGCCTCGAGCGAGATCTCGATGCCGGCGAGCGCCTGCGAGACGGGGCAGCCCGCCTTGGCCTCCTCGGCGATCTGCTGGAAGCGCTCGGCGTCGATGCCGGGGACGACGGCGTTGACGTTGAGGTGGCTCCCCGTGATGCCGGTGCCGGGCTTGAAGGTGACCGACGCGGTCGTGTCGATCTTCTCCGGCGGCGTGCCGTTCTCGGCGAGCGCGTTCGAGAGCGCCATGCTGAAGCACGACGAGTGCGCTGCCGCGATGAGCTCCTCGGGGGTGGTCGTCGTGTCGGAGCCCTCGCTGCGGGCCTTCCAGTTCACGGGGAACGTCCCGACGCCGGTCGAGAACGAGACGGTGCCGGAGCCCTCGAAGAGGGATCCCTGCCACGAGGTGCTGGCTTCGCTGGTGACGGTCATTGTCGTTCCTCCTGATCGGGGGCGGATGGTCCGCGGCCAGCCTAACGGCGCGGCCCGACACGGGGAACGCCTTGCGCCGGCGCCCCTCATGTCATATTCCGCCACCTCGGGTCCGTCGGCACGGCGACGGATCTACCGTGGTTCCGATGACCCCCGCCGCCGCTCTCGCCGCTCTCGTCGCGATCGTCCTCGTCGCGACGGCCCTCGGCGTGCTCCTGCGGCGACGCGAGGGCCGCGCTCGGGCGGTCCGGGCGGATGCCGTCGCCCCGACGGCGCTCGGGCTCGCCCCGGGCGCCTTCGGAGAGCGCGCGACGCTCGTGCAGTTCAGCACCGAGCTGTGCGCCCGGTGCCCCGCGGTGCGGCGGCTGCTCTCCGACGTGGCGGGGGAGAGGGATGGCGTCGCGCACGTCGACGTCGACGTCACGCACCGCGTCGAGATCGCCCGGCGCTTCCACGTGCTCCAGACGCCCACGACCCTCGTCCTCGACGCGCGCGGCATCCCGCGCGCCCGCATCGCCGGAGCTCCGACCCGCGACACGGTGATGGCCGAGCTCGACGCCATCGAAGGGAAGACCCATGCCTGACGCCCCCGCAGGGATCGATCCGCGCGGCCCCCGCTTCGCCGCCGCCATCACGAGCGCGCTGCTGCTCGCCGCGACGTTCCTCGCCTTCACGGGGGTCTCGACGCGGACGGCGGCGTCGTTCGGCTGGTTCGCCCATCAGCCCGCGAGCGGTGCGGTCTTCACGCCGGGGATCGGCGCCGCCTCCGTCTTCGAGCGCGCGGCGGATCCCGGCTTCCTCGCGGTGCTCGTCGTCGCGCTGCTCTTCCTCTGGAGCGTCGTCTCGCCGCGCACCGCGCCGTGGGGCGTGCTCTTCCGCCGCGTGGTCCGCCCTCGACTCGGGCCTCCTGCGGAGCTCGAGGACCCGCGCCCGCCGCGCTTCGCGCAGGGCGTCGGCCTGTTCGTCACGGGGCTCGGCCTCGTCCTGCATCTCGCGGCCGTGCCCTGGGTGCTGCCGATCGCGGCGGCCGCGGCGTTCGTCGCCGCCTTCCTCAACGCGGCATTCGGATTCTGCCTCGGCTGCCGGATCTACCTCCTCCTGCAGCGCGCGGGCATCGTCGGACGCGAGCGCGCCGCCTGAGCCGGCGCGCGCCATCCCGACTAGCCTTGACGTCATGAGCGGCGCCATCCCCACCCCGTACGAGGATCTCCTTCGCGACGTGCTCGCGAACGGCACGCACAAGGACGACCGCACGGGCACCGGGACGACGAGCGTGTTCGGGCGGCAGATCCGATACGACCTCAGCGCGGGCTTCCCGCTCATCACGACGAAGCGCGTGCACTTCAAGTCGGTCGCCTACGAGCTGCTGTGGTTCCTGCGCGGCGACTCGAACGTGCGCTGGCTCCAGGAGCACGGCGTGTCGATCTGGGACGAGTGGGCTGACGAGGACGGCGAGCTCGGGCCGGTCTATGGCGTGCAGTGGCGCTCGTGGCCGACGCCGAGCGGCGAGAGCATCGACCAGATCGCGAAGGTCGTCGCGCAGCTGAAGGCGAACCCCGACAGCCGTCGGCACATCGTGACGGCGTGGAACCCGGCCGAGGTCGACGACATGGCGCTGCCGCCGTGCCACGCCCTCTTCCAGTTCTACGTCGCGGACGGCCGCCTCAGCTGCCAGCTCTACCAGCGCAGCGCCGACCTCTTCCTCGGCGTGCCCTTCAACATCGCGTCGTACGCGCTCCTCACGCTCATGGTCGCCCAGCAGACCGGTCTCGAGCCGGGCGACTTCGTGTGGACCGGCGGCGACTGCCACATCTACGACAACCATCGGGAGCAGGTCGTCGAGCAGCTCTCGCGCGAGCCCTACCCGTACCCCAGGCTGCGATTCGCCCGGAAGCCGGAGTCGCTCTTCGACTACGCGTACGACGACTTCGTCGTGGAGGAGTACCGCCACCATCCCGCGATCCGCGCGGCCGTGGCGGTCTGAGCCGTGACCATCCGCTCGATCTGGGCGCAGTCGCGCACCCGCGCGATCGGGTCCGACGGGGGCATGCTGTGGCAGCTGCCCGAGGACATGGCCTTCTTCAAGCGCGCCACGACGGGAACGCCGGTCGTGATGGGGCGGAAGACGTGGCTGTCGTTCCCCGAGCGCTTCCGCCCGCTTCCCGACCGTCCCAACATCGTCGTCACGCGCGACGAGGGCTTCGCGGCGGAGGGCGCGCAGGTCGTGCACTCGCTCGAGGACGCCCTCGAGGCCGCGGGGCGGATCGACGACGAGGTCTGGGTGATCGGCGGCGCGCAGATCTACGCGCAGGCCATGGACGTCGTCGACGAGCTGTGGGTCACCGAGGTCGACGTCGACGCGGATGGCGACGCCTACGCGCCCGAGATCGGCGACGAGTGGCAGGCCATCCGGTCGGAGCCCGAGGGCCCCGCGGAGTGGCTCACGAGCCGGACGGGCACCCGCTACCGCTTCGTCGTGTACCGGCGCCGCTGAGCCCCCGCTGCGGGGGCCCAGCGGCTCGGCTCACGCGCCCAGCCGGAGGCTGACCGTGGCGTACGAGTGCGGCGGGAGCTCGACCTCGAGGCCGCGCGCGTGCGTGCGGACGCCGTCGAAGTCGACCGGCGCGACGTTCTCCGGCTGACCGGGCACGTTGTGCGCGGCCGTGCTGTCGGCCGTGAGCAGGCGGGCCGACCAGCCCTCGACCGCCCTGCCGCGCAGGTCGAGGACGACCGTGCGCGGCTGGTCGGCGTCGAGGTTCGATAGGGACACGAGCGCCGCGCCGTCCTTGGTCGACGCCGACGCCGAGATCATCGGCAGGTCGCGCCCGTCGACCGCGCGGGTCTCGCCGTCGACGACATGCGCCTCGAGCGCCTGCGCGTCGTGGTGGCCGACGTTCATCGCGAACACGTGGAACGTGGGGGTCTTCACGAGCGCTCCGGTCTCGGGGTCGGTGAGGAGCATCGCCTGAAGCACGTTGACGGTCTGCGCGATGTTCGCCATGACGAGGCGGTCGGCGTGGCGGTGGAACGCGTCGAAGTGCACGCTCGCGACGAGCGCGTCGCGCAGGGTGTTCTGCTGGTAGAGGAACCCGGGGTTCGTGCCGGGCTCGACATCCCACCACGTGCCCCACTCGTCGAGGACGAGGCCCACGCGGCGGCGCGGATCGTGCCGGTCCATCACGGTGCTGTGCCGCGTGAGGAGCTGCTCGATGTGGAAGGCGCGGGAGAGCGCGAGGTACCACTCGTCCTCGTCGAACTCGGTCGCCGAGCCCTTGCTCTGCCACGAGCCCGACATCGTGTAGTAGTGCAGCGAGACCGCCTGATAGGGCGAGGATCCCTGGCCGTCGCAGCCGAGGCATCCGAGCGCCTTCATGAGGGTCTCGGTCCACTCGAGGTCGTCGGCGTTCGCGCCCGCCGCGATCCGGTACACCGTGTTGCCGCCGTGGTCGCGCACGTACGTCGCGTACTGGCGGGCGAGGTCCGCGTACGCCTCGGCGCGCATGTTGCCGCCGCAGCCCCAGGCCTCGTTGCCGATGCCGAAGAACGGCACCTTCCAGGGCTCGTCGCGGCCGTTCTCGCGGCGCAGCGCGGCCATGGGGGAGTCGTCGGCCCGTGTGAGGTACTCGATCCACTCGCTCATCTCGCGCACGGTGCCCGAGCCGACGTTGCCGTTCACATAGGCGTCGGCGCCGAGCATCTCGCAGAGCTGCATGAACTCGTGCGTTCCGAAGGAGTTGTCCTCGACGACGTCGCCCCAGTGGGAGTTGACCATGCGCGGGCGGCTCTCGCGCGGGCCGATGCCGTCGCGCCAGTGGTAGTCGTCGGCGAAGCAGCCGCCCGGCCAGCGCAGGTTCGGGATCGCGAGCTCGCGGAGCGCCTCGACGACGTCGAGGCGGATGCCGCCCTCGTTCGGGATGTCGGAGTCCTCGCCGACGAAGAAGCCGCCGTAGATGCACCGCCCCAGGTGCTCGGCGAAGTGCCCGTAGAGGTGGCGGCTGATCGTGGGGCCGGGGAGGTCGAGGTCGATGACGACGCGGGTGGAGGACATGGGAGCCTTTCCGGGTGAGAGAAGTGATGTAACGATACATCCGGACGGGCTCCGGGGGAAGAGCGGATTCGCATAGGGTCGATCCGAGCAGCGCGAGCGCGAAGGAGGCGGCCATGGCGACGATGAGCGACGTGGCGCGCGCGGCCGGGGTGTCGGTCATGACGGTGTCGAACGTGCTCAACGACCGCGGGCGGGTGAGCGCCGAGACACGGCTGCGGGTGCTCGAGAAGGTGCGGGAGATCGGGTACGAGATCGACCTCACGGCGCGGCGCCTGCGCGCGGGACGCACCGACACGGTCGCGCTCATCGTGCCGCGCTTCGACCACGCGTACTTCGGCGACCTCGCGGCCGCGTTCGCCGAGGCGTTCGCCCTTCGGGGGCGCCACCTCGTCGTCGAGCAGAGCGGTGCGAGCGTCGAGGGCGAGCTGTCCGCGCTGTCGCTCGCGCGCCTGCGCATGTACGACGGCGTGATCCTGAGCCCAGTGGGGCTCGGCGCGCCCGACCTCGACCGCATCGCCATCCCCACGCCCATCGTCATGCTCGGCGAGCAGCAGGTGCCCGAGCGCTTCGACCACGTCACCATGGCGAACGCCGAGGGCGCGCGGATGGCGGTCGCCCACCTCATCGGGAGCGGTGCGCGGCGCGTCGCGATCGTCGGCGGTGCGCGCGCGTCGCGCGGCGTGACGATGTCGAGCCAGCGCACGGACGGATGGCGCGCGGCGCACGCGGACGCGGGGCTCGCCGCGGATCCCGAGCTGGTCTTGGAGGTGCGCGAGCCGGCCGTCGACGGCGCGCGCGACGCCATCGCGCGCGCAGTGCGGGACGGCCTCGGCGTCGACGCCGTCTTCGCGGTCACCGACCAGATCGCCTTCGGCGTGCTCGCGGGGCTCGCCGACGCGGGCGTCGCGGTGCCGGGGGACGTGCAGGTGATCGGGTTCGACGACGTCGGGATCAGCCGCCATGTCGCCGGCGGGCTGTCGACGGTCGATCCCGGCTCCCGCTGGATCGTCGAGCAGGCGGTCGAGACGCTCGAGGCGCGGATGGCGCGCGCGGACTTCGCGCCGCGGCACCTCGTGAGCCCCGCACGCCTCGTGCTGAGGGCCACGTCGAAGGCGGCGCCGTCGTCGAGGCGATAGCCTTGATGCCATGACGCACACGGGCAATCCCTTCGGACAGGTTCTCGTCGCGCTCGTCACGCCGATGACGGCGGACGGCGAAGTGGACTGGCCCGGCGTCGAGAAGCACATCGACGCGTGCATCGCCCAGGGCGCCGACGGGATCGTCGTCACGGGCACGACGGGGGAGACCTCGACCCTGACCGACGCCGAGAAGCTGCGCCTCGTCGAGGTCGGCAAGGACGTCTCGGCCGGGCGCGCGAAGATCATCACGGGCGGCGGCTCGAACGAGACCGCGCACGCGATCGACCTCTATCAGAAGAGCGAGAAGGCCGGCGCCGACGGCATCATGATCGTCACGCCGTACTACAACAAGCCGACGCAGGCGGGCGTCCTCACGCACTTCCGGCTCATCGCCGACTCGACCGACCTCCCGGTGATCCTCTACGACATCCCCGGGCGCACGGGCATCCCGATCCGCTACGAGACGATCCTGCGCCTCGCGAAGCACCCGAACATCCTCGCGGTCAAGGACGCCAAGGGCGACCTCAGCGAGGTGAGCCGCGTGCTCAACCAGACCGACCTCATGTACTTCTCGGGTGACGACGCCAACGTGCTCCCCGAGCTCGCGATCGGCGCCACGGGCCTCATCGGCGTGACCGCCAACGTGGCCTCGGGCCCGTACCGCACGATCGTCGACGCGGTGAACCGCGGCGACCTCGCCACGGCGACCGACCAGCACAAGCGCCTCGAGCCGCTCGTGCGCGCGCTCATGACGCACGTGCCCGGCACGGTCGCGACGAAGTACGTGCTGCACGGCCTCGGTCGGATCTCGAGCCCGCGCGTGCGCCTGCCGCTCGTCGGTCCCGAGGAATGGGAGGCCGCGCTCATCGAGGACGAGCTCGCGCTCGTCAAGGACGTCGACGGGGTCGACTTCTCGAACTTCCGCCCCGACCGCAACGCGGCCGCGGGCGGCGCGCTGCCGAAGGTGCCCGGCACCACCCGCTGATCTCCCGCGGCGGCACCGGTCGTCGCGACAACACCGAATACGACGAACCGGATGCCGCAGGGCATCCCGGAAGGCGGACGATGTCCACACAGGTTCTCGAGCCCGCAGATCTCACCCCGGGGACCCTTCGGGTGACGCCCCTGGGCGGTCTCGGCGAGGTCGGCCGCAACATGACCACGTACGAGATCGACGGCGAGATCCTCATCATCGACTGCGGCGTGCTCTTCCCCGAGGAGCACCAGCCGGGCGTCGACCTGATCCTGCCCGACATGGAGCCGCTGCGCGGACGTCTCGACGACGTCGTGGGCGTGGTGCTCACCCACGGGCACGAGGACCACATCGGCGCCGTCCCGTACCTCCTCAAGCAGCGCCCCGACATCCCGATCATCGGCTCCGCGCTCACGCTCGCGCTCACCGCAGCGAAGCTCAAGGAGCACCGGATCACCCCCGTCGCGCACGTCGTGAAGGAGGGCGAGACGTGGGAGGCCGGGCCGTTCGAGCTCGAGTTCGTCGCGGTGAACCACTCGATCCCGGACGCGCTCGCGGTCGCCGTGCGCACGGACGCCGGCCTCGTGCTCCACACGGGCGACTTCAAGATGGACCAGCTGCCGCTCGACGGCCGCATCACCGATCTGCGCGCCTTCGCGCGGCTCGGCGAGGAGGGCGTCGATCTCTTCCTGCCCGACTCGACCAATGCCGACGTGCCCGGCTTCACGCCGACCGAGCGGTCGATCGGGCCCGTGCTCGACCAGGTCATCTCGAAGACGCCGGGGCGCGTCATCGTCGCGAGCTTCTCGAGTCACGTGCACCGCGTGCAGCAGGTGCTCGATGCCGCGGCCGCGAACGGGCGGCGCGTCGCGCTGCTCGGCCGCAGCATGGTGCGCAACATGACGATCGCCGCCGACCTGGGATATCTCAACGTGCCCGACGGCGTGCTCATCGACTACAAGAAGGCACGCGATGTGCCCGACCACCAGATCGTCTACATGTCGACGGGGTCGCAGGGCGAGCCGATGGCCGTGCTCAGCCGCATGGCGAACCTCGACCACGAGATCGAGCCGGGGGAGGGCGACACCGTCATCCTCGCCTCGAGCCTCATCCCGGGCAACGAGAACGCCGTCTACCGCGTCATCGACGGGCTCACGAAGCTCGGCGCCAACGTCGTGCACAAGGCCAACGCGAAGGTGCACGTGTCGGGCCACGCCGCGGCCGGCGAGCTCATCTACTGCTACAACATCCTCAAGCCGCGCAACGTGCTGCCCGTCCACGGCGAGTACCGGCACCTGATGGCGAACGCCCGGCTCGCGCAGGACACGGGCATCGACGCCGAGCGCACCATCATCGGCTCGAACGGCACGGTCGTCGACCTCAAGGACGGCGAGGCGCGCGTCGTGGGCCAGCTCGACCTGGGCTTCGTCTACGTGGACGGCTCGAGCGTCGGCGCCATCACGGATGCCGACCTCAAGGACCGCCGGACGCTCGGCGAGGAGGGCTTCGTGTCGGTGATCGTCGTGGTCGACTCGCAGACCGGCAGGATCATCACGGGCCCCGAGATCCACGCGCGAGGCATCGCGGAGGAGGACCGGGTCTTCGACAAGGTCAAGCCGAAGATCGTCGCGGCCCTCGAGGAGGCCGCCCAGAAGGGCGTGCGCGACAATCACGCGCTCTCGCAGACGGTGCGTCGGACGATCGGCCGCTGGGTGAACCAGTCGCTGCGCCGCCGGCCGATGATCGTGCCGCTCGTCATCGAGGCCTGAGGGCGCGAGCGCCGTCGTGGACGCCGGATCGGCGCGGGATTCCGCGCCGATCCGCGTCGTTCCGGCCGGATGTCGGCCCGGCGACGTACCGTGGAGCAATGCCACGTACGTCCGCCGCGTCGAAGAGCCCGGGAACCAGAAGCACCCGCGGGGCCTCGAAGGATGAGGCCGTGGCCGCTCCGCGCCCGCGCAAGAAGGCCGATCCGGCTCCCAAGCGCTATGTCGACGAGGCCGAGCGGCAGCCCCTGCTCGTCCGGGGATGGAACGGCCTCGCTCGCGCGGTGGGCGGCCTCTTCCGCGCGTTCGGGCCCGAGGTCCTCGAGAAGGACCAGCGCCGCGACGGCTTCCCGCTCCTGCTCGTGCTGCTCGCGATCGCGGGTGCCGTCAACGAGTGGTTCTTCATCGGCAACGAGATCGCCGTTCAGATCAGCGCCTACTCGTTCGGCCTGCTGATCGGCCGCGCGGCCTTCATCTTCCCGATCCTCCTGCTCCTGCTGGCCGGCTGGTTCTTCCGCCATCCGTCCTCGGTGAACGACAACGGGCGCGTGGGGATCGGCTTCGGCATGCTCACCGTGACGATCGCGGGCTTCCTGCACGTGGCAGGCGGGCGCCCCAAGCCGGTCGAGGGCGTGCTCGCCCTGAGCGAGGCGGGCGGCGTCTTCGGGTGGCTCGTCGCCGAGGCCATGGCCTTCCTCATCACGGACGTCGGCGCATACGTCGTGCTGTCCCTGCTCGCCGTGCTCAGCGTGCTCATCCTCACCAAGACGCCGCCGAACCGCATCGGCCAGCGGCTCGGCGACCTGTACCTGTGGATGTTCGACGCCGAGCGCACCGCGCCGGAGAGCCGCGAGAAGCCCGCCAAGGGCGCGACGGCCCCGACGAAGGTGCTCGAGGGCGACGAGGCCGACGACGGCAAGGACGCGGGCGTGCCGTGGTGGCGGCGGAACAAGTCCGGCCGCGAGGAGGACCCCGAGGTCGTCTCGGAGCCGCAGGACCTCACCGAGCTGCTCACCGACCAGACCGATCGCGGCTACGACCAGGCGATCGTGACGTCGGCGCCGGCGGCCGACGACATCCGCACGGACGACCCGGACGACGCGGTGACGGAGGTGCTCACCTCCTCGGTGCTCGCCGGGCTGCGCGGCGACGGCGCCGAGCGACGCACGGGCCTCGTGGGCGACGGAGACGACCTCGACGACGAGACCGACGACCTGCCGGGATTCACCGGCTTCGGGACCGACGGCCCCGGCGGCCGCGGGCCGCAGCCGCCCTCCCAGCCGTACGTGCTGCCGTCGCCGACCGCACTCGCGTCGGGCCCTCCGGCCGTCGCGCGCTCCGAGGCCAACGACCGCGTGGTCGCCCAGATCACGAGCGTCTTCGAGCAGTTCAAGGTCGATGCGGAGGTCACCGGGTTCTCGCGCGGCCCGACCGTGACGCAGTACGAGATCGAGCTCGGGCCCGGCGTCAAGGTCGAGAAGATCACCCAGCTCTCGAACAACATCGCCTACGCCGTCGCGTCGAACGACGTGCGCATCCTCGCCCCGATCCCGGGCAAGAGCGCGATCGGCGTGGAGATCCCGAACGCCGACCGCGAGACGGTCGCGCTCGGCGACGTGCTCCGCTCCGCCGCGGCCCAGAAGTCGACGCATCCGCTCACGATCGGCGTCGGCAAGGACGTCGGCGGCGGCTTCGTCGTGGCGAACCTCGCGAAGATGCCCCACCTCCTGGTCGCGGGTTCGACGGGCTCCGGAAAGTCGAGCTTCGTGAACTCGATGATCACGAGCCTCCTCATGCGCGCCAAGCCGAGCGAGGTGCGCATGGTGCTGATCGACCCGAAGCGGGTCGAGCTCACGAACTACGCGGGCGTGCCGCACCTCATCACCCCGATCATCACGAACGCGAAGAAGGCCGCCGAGGCTCTCCAGTGGGTCGTGAAGGAGATGGACATGCGGTACGACGACCTCGCGTCGTTCGGATTCCGCCACATCGACGACTTCAACCGCGCGGTCGTCGCGGGCGAGGTCGACGTGCCGGCCGGCAGCGAGCGCGTGCTGAAGCCGTACCCCTACCTCCTCGTCGTCGTCGACGAGCTCGCCGACCTGATGATGGTGGCTCCCCGCGACGTCGAGGACTCGATCGTCCGCATCACGCAGCTCGCACGCGCGTCCGGCATCCATCTCGTCCTCGCCACGCAGCGGCCGTCGGTCGACGTCGTCACCGGCCTCATCAAGGCCAATGTGCCCTCGCGCCTCGCGTTCGCCGTGACGAGCGTCACCGACAGTCGCGTCATCCTCGACCAGCCGGGCGCCGACAAGCTCATCGGGCAGGGCGACGCGCTGTTCTCGCCCATGGGGTCGTCGAAGGCGCTCCGTGTGCAGGGCGCGTGGGTGACCGAGGAGGAGATCGAGAAGGTCGTCGCGCACGTCACGGGGCAGGCGCGGCCCGAGTACCGCGCGGATGTCGCGGAGGCGCTCGAGCCGAAGAAGAAGGAGGTCGACGAGGACATCGGAGACGACCTCGAGCTGCTCCTCGCCGCGGCCGAGCTCATCGTCACGAGCCAGTTCGGCTCGACGTCGATGCTCCAGCGCAAGCTGCGCGTGGGCTTCGCGAAGGCCGGCCGCCTCATGGACCTGCTCGAGTCGCGAGAGATCGTCGGACCGTCCGAGGGCTCGAAGGCCCGCGACGTGCTCGTCACGCCCGAGCAGCTGCCCGGCGTGCTCGCGAAGCTGCGCGGCGAGGAGCCGCCCGCTGCCGCTCCGGCGGCTCCCTCGCCCGAGGCGCCCTCGGTGCCCGACGCCGACGACCGCTATGCCGACGACCCCATCGAGGCGCAGTTCGCCGGCCGCGAGGTCGTCGACGAGAGCGAGTCCGAGGACGCCTGGGGTCTGACCGGGCGCGACGAGCCGCGCTACTGACGCCCGCGCCTGACAGACTGAGGCCATGAGCATCCCCCGCCAGCTTCCCAACGCGATCACGGTCGTGCGCATCCCGCTCGCGATCGTGTTCTTCGTGCTCCTGCTCATCGGGGGGCATCTCGGCGAGGGAAGCCTTCCCCTGCGGTGGACCGCGGCCATTCTCTTCATCGTCGCGATCTCGACCGACTGGGTCGACGGCTACCTCGCGCGCCGCTACGACATCGTGAGCGACTTCGGCAAGCTCTGGGATCCGATCGCCGACAAGCTGCTCACGGGCGCGGCCTTCGTCGGGCTCGCGATCCTCGGCGAGATGGCGTGGTGGATGGTCGTGGTCATCCTCGTCCGGGAGTGGGGGATCACGATCCACCGCTTCGTGGTCGTCCGGCAGCACGTCGTGGCCGCCGCCTGGATGGGCAAGGTCAAGACCGCGTTCCAGGGCGTGGCGCTCGGGTGGGCGCTCCTGCCGTTTTGGCTTCTCATCGGCGAGCCGGCGTTCGCGGTCATCACCCTCATCCTCATGTGGATCGTCGTCGTGCTCACCGTGGCGAGCGGCGTCGACTACGTGCTCGCGCAGATCCGCGGAGCGCGGGCGGACGCCGGTGAGTGACGTGAAGCGCGAGACGTTCGCGGTCGCGAACGAGCTCCTGCGCCGGCTGTCGGCGCGCAACTGGAGCATCGCGACCGCGGAGTCGCTCACGGGGGGCCTGCTGTCGTCGGCGATCATCGAGGTGCCCGGCTCGTCGCAGCGGATGCGCGGCGGCGTGGTGGCCTACGACACCGCGATCAAGCACAGCGTGCTGGGCGTCGACGCGGCCCTCCTCGAGGAGCATGGCGCGGTGCACCCGGACGTCGCGCGCGAGATGGCGGCCGGAGCGCGGCGCACGCTCGCGCTGGCCGACGAGGACACCATGGTGGGGCTGTCGACGACGGGGATCGCCGGCCCGGCGTCGCCGGACGGGCAGCCGGTCGGGACCGTGCACGTCGCGGTCGCCACGCCCGAGCACGTCGTCGTGGCCTCGCACCTGTTCGACGGCGACCGGGCGGAGATCCGGGCGAGCGCCGTGCTCGCGGCCCTCGATCTCGCGGTCGCAGAGATCTGAGGGCGGGCACTGGGCGGATTCTCGGCGTGAGCGGCGCCCCGCCCCGTGTCAAGCGGGATTAAATTGGTCTCATCGGTGTTGTACTCTGATGCATCCGTCGGATGGTGGAGTGAGGAGGGGATAGTCATGATCCTGGTTCGTCAAGAGATCGGCGACGTTCTGCGCGGCTTCCGCCAGCAGAAGGGCCAGACCCTCCGTCAGGTCGCGAGCAAGGCGAGCGTCGCGCTCGGATACCTGAGCGAGGTCGAGCGGGGCCAGAAGGAGGCCTCGAGCGAGATCCTCGCCTCGGTCGCCGAGGCGCTCGACGTGCCCATCTCCACGATCTACCGGACGGTGGGCGACCGCATCGCGGTGCTCGAGGGACTCGACGTGCAGGCGTTCCCCGACGTCGTGCCCGACGACCTCATCGCCGAGGTCGAGCCCGAGCTGTCCTTCCGCTGACCGCGCATGCGCCGCAGCGAGTTCCTGCGCGCCGTCGACGCCGAGTTCGGCGGTCGCGCGGCCTCGCTCGTGCACGACCTGGTGCTCACGGGCATCGGGCGCACCGCCCAGGAGGCGCTCGAGGCCGGCGTGCCTCCGCGCGACATCTGGGAGGCGCTGTGCATCGAGACGGACGTCCCTCCCGCACGCCGGCACGGAGCCGGCCGGCTCGAACCGCGACGCTGAACCCGCGCCCGCCGTTCGATTCTCGGATCGCGTTCATCGGCGTGTCATCGAAGGTGCGTTCGAAGAGAGCGTAGTCTCGTGCACAACGTGGTTCCGGGACGATATCCCTCCACAGATGCGGCGGTCCGGCGGCGATGTCGGTGGTCCTCCGTAGCGTGGGAGTCGGCATCAGCGCCACGCGCCTTGTCGCAGTCCTCGGCCATCCGGTCGGAGCGCGACAGCCTACAGGCGGCGGTTCACGAGTGGAGAAGGAACAGGAAATGCCCGCACCAGCAGACCGCGAGAAGGCCCTCGAGTCGGCCCTCGCACAGATCGACAAGCAGTTCGGCAAGGGCTCGGTCATGCGACTGGGCAGCGACGAGCGCGCGCCCGTCGAGGTCATCCCCACGGGGTCGATCGCGCTCGATGTCGCGCTCGGCGTGGGCGGGATCCCGCGTGGCCGCATCATCGAGATCTACGGCCCCGAGTCCTCGGGAAAGACGACGCTCACGCTCCACGCGATCGCCAACGTGCAGCGCGCGGGCGGCATCGCCGCGTTCATCGACGCCGAGCACGCGCTCGACCCCGAGTACGCGCAGAAGCTCGGCGTCGACATCGACCAGCTCCTCGTGTCGCAGCCCGACACCGGAGAGCAGGCGCTCGAGATCGCCGACATGCTCATCCGGTCGGGCGCGATCGACCTCGTCGTCATCGACTCGGTCGCCGCGCTCGTTCCGCGCGCCGAGATCGAGGGCGAGATGGGCGACTCGCACGTTGGCCTCCAGGCCCGCCTCATGTCGCAGGCGCTCCGCAAGCTCACGGGCGGCCTGAACCAGACGAAGACCACGGCGATCTTCATCAACCAGCTGCGCGAGAAGATCGGCGTGTTCTTCGGGTCTCCCGAGACCACCGCGGGTGGAAAGGCGCTCAAGTTCTACGCGTCCGTCCGCATGGACATCCGCCGCATCGAGACCCTCAAGGACGGCGCCGAGGCGGTCGGCAACCGGACGCGCGTCAAGGTCGTCAAGAACAAGATGGCTCCGCCGTTCAAGCAGGCCGAGTTCGACATCCTCTACGGCGTCGGCATCTCGCGCGAGGGCAGCCTCATCGACTTCGGCGTCGAGCACGGGATCGTGAAGAAGTCCGGCTCCTGGTACACCTACGACGGCGACCAGCTCGGGCAGGGCAAGGAGAACGCGCGCAACTTCCTCATCCAGAACACCGACATCGCACTCGAGATCGAGAACAAGATCAAGGACAAGCTCGGCATCGGCCAGCGCGGCGTCGCGGCCTCGGCAGAGTCCGCGCCCGCGGCGGTCGAGCCGGTCCGCCGCACGGCGTGAGGCGCGCATGAGCGACGTGGCCGACGGGGGCGAGGGCGACCTCGCCCCCGTGATCCCGCTCTTCGGTGGGAGGGGGCCGGTGGCACCCTCTCACCCCACGCGCCGCACGCGCCCATCCGATGACGCCGACCGCGGGGCGGCCGGCGTCGCCGATCCCGCGAGGTCGGCGCATCCGGCCGGGAGGGCGAGCCGGCACGCGGCGGACGGCGCCATCCCCGGCGACGCCATCCCGAGCGGCGTCGCGTCGACGAGCGGCGACGACGCGGATGACGCCCGAGCGTCCGAAGAGGCGTCCGGCGAACGCTGGCACACGACCTGGCGGGATCTCGGGGCCGGCGAGCGGCGCATCGCTCCCGTCCCGGCCGTCACGACGACCGTGCGCGACGGCGTGCGGTTCGTGGAGGTCGCGCCTGCCGTCGACCCCGCTGGTTCCGAGGACGAGCGGGGGCCATCGGAGGTCGCCGACGCTGCGGAGGCTCGGCTGCTGAAGGCGCTGCGTTCGCGCTCGCTCTCCGTGAGCGAGGCGCGCATGCGGCTGCGGAAGGACGAGGTCGACGCGGGCCTGGTCGACGAGATCATCGACCGGCTGGAGCGGCTCGGCGCACTCGATGACGCCGCCCTCGCGGAGCAGCTCGTCCACGCCGGCACGACGCGCAAGAACCAGGGGCGCCGCGCGATCGCGCAGGCGCTGTCGTCCCGCGGCATCCCGCGCGACGTGATCGACGCCGCGCTCGACGACCTGCCCGACGACGACGAGGAGCGCGCCCTCGAGTTCGCACGCGGGAAGGCGCGGAGCCTCGTGCGCTATGACGACGACACCGCTCTCCGGCGGCTCGTCGGCCAGCTCGCGCGGCGGGGGTTCGGCGGCTCGCTCGCGATGACCGCGGCGCGTCGCGCACTCGACGAGGCACGCGGCGGCGGTCACAGCGTGCGGTTCCGCTGAGCGATCCCTCGGCGCGCCCGCGGGGAGCGGAACGTAGAATGTCCTGGTCATGACTACGCCATCCAGCGCCCCCACGCTCATCGAGCCCTCGCCCGCAGCCTTCGACGCACAGGGACGCGCTCGCTCGTATGAGGTCCGCACCTTCGGGTGCCAGATGAACGTGCACGACTCCGAGCGCCTCTCCGGCTCGCTCGAGAGCGCCGGCTACGTCAAGGTGGCGCCCGGCGAGGAGGCCGATCTCGTCGTCATCAACACGTGCGCGGTCCGCGAGAACGCGTCGGGCAAGCTCTACGGCACGCTCGGTCATCTCAAGTCCCGCAAGGACGCCCACGCGGGCATGCAGATCGCCGTCGGCGGCTGCCTCGCCCAGATGGACAAGGAAGCCGTTCTCGAGCGCGCGCCCTGGGTGGACGTCGTCTTCGGAACCCACAACATGGGCTCGCTGCCTGAGCTCCTCGAGCGGTCGCGCCACAACGGCGAGGCCGAGGTCGAGATCCTCGAGTCCCTCGAGGTGTTCCCGTCGACCCTCCCGACCAAGCGCGACTCGACCTACTCGGGATGGGTCTCGATCTCCGTCGGGTGCAACAACACCTGCACGTTCTGCATCGTGCCCAGCCTGCGCGGCAAGGAGAAGGACCGTCGGCCCGGCGACATCCTCAGCGAGATCCGCCTGCTCGTCGATGACGGCGCGATCGAGGTCACCCTGCTCGGCCAGAACGTGAACACCTACGGCGTCGAGTTCGGCGATCGCGAGGCATTCGGGAAGCTGCTCCGCGCCGCCGGCGAGATCGAGGGCCTCGAGCGCATCCGCTTCACGAGCCCGCACCCTGCGGCCTTCACCGACGACGTCATCGCGGCGATGGCCGAGACCCCCGCGGTCATGCCGCAGCTGCACATGCCGCTGCAGTCGGGCAGCGACAGCATCCTCAAGGCGATGCGCCGGTCCTACCGCAGCGCCAAGTTCCTCGGGATCCTCGATCGTGTCCGCGAGCGCATCCCGCACGCCGCGATCTCGACCGACATCATCGTCGGCTTCCCGGGTGAGACGGACGCCGACTTCGAGGACACGCTGCGCGTCGTCGAGCAGGCGCGGTTCGCGAACGCGTTCACGTTCCAGTACTCGATCCGCGAGGGCACGCCGGCGGCGACCATGCCGAACCAGGTTCCGAAGGAGGTCGTGCAGGAGCGCTACGACCGCCTCATCGCCCTTCAGGAGCGCATCTCGCTCGAGGAGAACCACAAGCAGCTCGGCCGGTCGGTCGAGGTGCTCGTGTCGACCGGCGAGGGGAAGAAGGACGCCGCGACCCACCGCCTCACGGGCCGCGCGGAGGACAACCGGCTCGTGCACTTCGAGCTGCCGGACGGTTCGGAGCGCCCGCGCCCCGGCGACGTCGTGACCGTCGAGATCACGCACGCCGCGCCCTTCCATCTCCTCGCGGACAGCCCCGACGGCGCGCCGCTGCGCATCCGGCGCACGCGCGCGGGCGACGCATGGGATCGCTCGCAGGCGGAGTCGTGCGCGGTGCCCGCGGCACCCGGCGCGAGCGCCTCGGGCGCCGTGCGGCTCGGCCTGCCCACCATCCGCGTCGGCGTGTGACGCTCGCGGATTCGCCGCGGCTCTGGGCCGTCGTCGGAGCGACGGGAACGGGCAAGAGCGACCTCTCGCTCGACATCGCCGAGGCCGTCGCCGCGGCGGGTCGGCACGCCGAGATCGTGAACGCCGACGCCATGCAGCTCTACCGCGGCATGGACATCGGCACGGCCAAGGTCCCCGTGGCCGAGCGCCGCGGCATCCCGCATCACCTCCTCGACGTCCTGGAGGTGACCGAGGAGGCCGCCGTCGCGCGCTACCAGGTCGACGCGCGCGCGGCGATCGACGCCGCGCTCGCCCGCGGGCACGATGCGATCGTCGTCGGCGGATCGGGGCTCTACGTCTCGAGCGTGCTCTTCGACTTCCGCTTCCCGCCGCGCGACCCGGCTCTGCGCGCGCGCCTCGAGGCCGAGCTCGAGACCTCGGGGCCCGGCGCGCTCTACGCGCGTCTGCAGCACGAGGACCCGCAGACCGCCGCCCGCGTCGACCCGCGCAACGGCCGCCGCATCGTGCGCGCCCTCGAGGTCCTCGCGCAGGGCGCGTCCACGCACGGCGCCGCTCTCCCGGAGGCGCCCGAGCTGTGGCGTCCTGCGACGATCCTCGGTCTCCACCTCGAGCGGGCGGCTCTCGTCGAGCGTCTCGACCGGCGCGTCGAGCGGATGTGGGACGAGGGTCTCGTGGGGGAGGTCGAGCACCTCCGCACGCAGGGGCTCGAGCAGGGGGCGACGGCGCGGCGCGCGATCGGCTACGCCCAGGCGCTCGCGCAGCTGGACGGCGCCCTCTCCGAGGAGGACGCGATCGCCGAGACGCAGGCGCTCACGCGCCGCTACGCACGACGGCAGGTCTCGTGGTTCCGGCGGTACCCCGAGGTGCGCTGGTTCGAAGCGGGCGCTGTCCCGCTCGTCGACGCCCTGCGCTGAGCCCGCCCGACGTCCCCGTGCCCCGGCCGCCGCCATCCCGCGGCCATAGACTGGGGGGATGACGGAGATCCAGTTCACCAAGGGACACGGCACGGGCAACGACTTCGTCATCGTCGCCGACCCGGAAGGCGAGCTGGACCTCACCGACGACCAGATCGCGGCGCTGTGCGACCGGCGCTTCGGCATCGGCGCGGACGGCCTGCTGCGCGTGGTGCGCTCGGCGGCGCTCCCGGAAGGCGCCGCGTCGCTCGCGGAGGAACCGGCCGCCGAGTGGTTCATGGACTACCGCAACGCCGACGGCTCGAAGGCCGAGATGTGCGGCAACGGCACGCGCGTGTTCGCGCGCTATCTGCTCGACGCCGGCCTCGCCGACCTGCCGGCGGGCTCGACGCTGCCGATCGGCACTCGCGCGGGCGTCAAGGACATCACACGCAGCGAGACGGGCTTCCAGGTCGACCTCGGGCGATGGCGCGCCGAGCCGGGCGACCCGCTCGTGCGCGCGCGGGGCCTCAGCGTCGCACGGCCGGGCCTCGGGATCGACGTCGGCAACCCCCACGTCGTGGTGGCGCTCGCCTCCGAGGAGGAGCTCGCCGGCCTGGATCTCACGGTGCAGCCGATCATCGACCCGGTGCCGCCCCACGGAGCGAACATCGAGTTCGTCGTCCCGCAGGGCGTGAAGGACGGCATCGGACGCATCCGCATGCGCGTGTTCGAGCGCGGCGTGGGGGAGACCCTCTCCTGCGGAACGGGGACGGCGGCCGCGGCCCTCGCGGTCCGCGACTGGGCGGGCGCCGACGCCCCTGACTTCTGGCGGGTCGACGTGCCCGGCGGAACGCTCGGGGTGCGGATGTTCCCGACCGAGGAGGGCGAGCACGTCGCGCTCTCGGGACCGGCGACCCTCGTGTTCTCGGGGACCGTCGCGCTCGCCTGATCAGGCGAAGGCGAGCGTCGTCGCGAGCGCCGCCATGATCACCGCGATCGCTCCGTCGAGGATGCGCCACGAGCGCGGAGAGCGCAGCCAGCGCGCCGCGACGCGCGCCATCGCCGTGAGGAAGGCGAACCAGACGGCGCTGCCCAGCACCGCGCCGAGGCCGAAGAGCCAACGGGCGTCGCCGTAGCTCGCGGAGATCGAGCCCAGCAGCAGCACGGTGTCGAGATACGTGTGCGGGTTGAGCCACGTGATCGCGAGGCACGCGAGGACGGCCGGCAGGAGCGCCGTGGTCGCCGTGCGCGGACGGGTGATCGTCGCCGTGCTCGTGCGCGGTCCCGCCGAGGACTCCGGCTCGCGGTCGACGCCCGGCTCCTCGGCGACCGCGAGGGTCTCGCCCGTCGGCCGGAGGGCGCGCCACCCCGCCGCGAGAGCGTATCCCGCGAGGAACACGACGCCCGCCCACTTGACGGCGTCGAAGAGCCAGGGCAGGTGCTCCACGACCACGCCGAATCCGGCGACGCCCGCCGCGACGAGCGCGACGTCGCTGAGGAAGCAGGTCACCGCGAGCGCGACCGCATGCTGGCGGCGGATGCCCATCTTGAGGAGGAAGACGTTCTGCGCACCGGGTGCCACGATGAGCGAGAGGCAGAGGCCGAAGCCGGCGAGCAGGGCGCTGAACATGCTCTCGACGCTACGCGCCCGCCGTGAGAAGTGAAAAGCGGATCTAACGATTCTCACGCTCGTTAAGCTCTGCTTATGCAGATCTCGCCCGAACTCGCCGGCACTGTCTCCGCGATCGTCGATGAGGGGAGCCTCGAGGGCGCCGCTCGCGCGCTGCGGATCACTCCGTCGGCGGTCAGCCAGCGGCTGCGGTCGCTCGAGGCGCAGCTCGGACGCGTGCTCATCGTCCGCTCCAAGCCCGCCCGCGCCACGGAGGCGGGCGCGGTCGTCGTGCGCCTCGCGCGGCAGTACGGGCTGCTTGCGCACGATGCGAGCGTCGCGCTCGGGCTCGAGGGGCCCGGACGGATGAGCGTGCCGATCGCGGTGAACGCCGACTCGCTCGCGACGTGGCTGCTGCCGGGGCTGGAGCCGGTGACGCGCACGCACGACGTCGCCTTCGAGCTGCGCCGCGAGGACGAGGACCGCACGGCCGCGCTGCTCGAGGCCGGAACCGTCATGGCCGCGGTCACGTCGCAGCGCGAGCCGATCGCGGGGTGCACGGTCACCGCCCTGGGCGACACGATCTACGACGCCGTCGCGACGCCGGGCTACGTCGCTCGGTGGCTCCCCGACGGCGTCACGGCGAGCGCACTCGCGGGCGCGCCGCTGATCGACTTCGACCGCGCCGACGACGTGCAGTCGGCCTGGCTGCGCGAGCGCGGCGTCGACCCGTCGCGGCCGCCCCGCCACTACGTCCCGGCATCCGAGGACTACGCCGCCGCCGTGCGGCTGGGCTTCGGATGGGGGATGCTCCCTCCGCTGCAGGCGAAGCCGGGCATCGAGACGGGACTGCTCGTGAAGCTGGGCGAGCCGCGCCTGCGCGTCCCGCTCTACTGGCAGCAGTGGAACCTGCGGTCGCCGCTGCTCACGGCCATCCGCGAGGCGGTCGTCACGGCCGCGCGCGCCGCGCTGCCGCCTGAGCGCGGCTAGGCGATCTCGACGGCTCCGGTCGCCGGGCTGCCGTGTCGGCGCACCTTGAGCACGCGGAAGCCCTTGGCCGTCGCGTGGCGGTGGACGCTGAAGCGGTCGTCGAGAGCGGCGTCGAGCCAGCGGTGCAGGGAGTCGGAGCCCAGGTTGCGCTGCACGACGAGGTAGGCATCGCTGCGCTCGGCGAGTCGGGGGAGCCACGTCTCCATGAGCTCGTGCAGCACGGCCTTGCCGACCCGGATGGGCGGGTTCGACCAGATCGTGCGGAACGAGATCCCGTCGGGAACATCCTCGGGCAGCACCGCGTTGACATTGTCGAGGCCGAGCTCATCGGCATTGCGACGGACGAGATCGAGCGCGCGCTCGTTGACGTCGACCGCCCAGATCCGAGCGCGCGGAGAGAGCATGGCCAGCGACAGGGAGATCGGGCCCCAGCCGGCGCCGAGGTCGAGGAAGTCGCCACCGGCGGGAGGCTCAGGGGTGTTCGACAGCAGCACGCGGGTGCCGCTGTCGACGTGATCCGGGCTGAAGACCCCGCCCGCGGTCGTCACCTCGACGTCGCGGTCGGCGAGGGACACGCGGATGCGACGGAGCTGCTCGGGGGCGGAGGGATGCGCGCTGAAGTAGTGGTCCCCCATGATCCTCGAGATTACCGGAGGCATCCGGGTCGCACGCAACACCCTCGTTCCCGCAACCGCCTGTCCCGCGATCCCCGCGCGCGGTATCCTGTAGGGCTCATCGCACCCGGACGCACGCCGGCCCGGGCCCGCGGAGCGCACACCACCACGAAAGGCACCCTTTGACCGACACCTTCCATCCCGACGTGCAGACCGATCCGACGACGGACCCGGTCGATCGCGTGCTCTCGCACGCGGAGGCGCGCTCGGGCGTCCGCATCTTCGGAGCAGCGCAGGCGCTGCAGGATGCGGGAACCGCGGCCGGGTCGACGACCGACGGCGACCAGTGGGACCTCGAGGCGCGCCACGCGCTCCGACGCGTCGCCGGTCTGTCCACCGAGCTCGAGGACGTCACGGAGGTCGAGTACCGCCAGCTGCGTCTCGAGAACGTCGTCCTCGTGGGCGTGTACGCGCAGGGCTCGCTCGTCGACGCCGAGAACTCCCTGCGGGAGCTCGCCGCGCTCGCCGAGACGGCGGGCTCGACCGTGCTCGACGGCGTCCTGCAGCGCCGCCCGCATCCCGACCCCGCGACCTACATCGGGCGCGGCAAGGCGGAGGAGCTCAAGGACATCGTGATGTCCGCCGGCGCCGACACCGTGATCGCCGACGCCGAGCTCGCCCCGAGCCAGCGCCGCGCGCTCGAGGACGTCATCAAGGTCAAGGTGATCGACCGGACCGCCGTCATCCTCGACATCTTCGCCCAGCACGCGAAGACCCGAGAGGGCAAGGCCCAGGTCGAGCTCGCTCAGCTCGAGTACCTCCTGCCGCGTCTGCGCGGCTGGGGCGAGTCGATGAGCCGCCAGGCGGGCGGACAGGTCGGCGCGGGCGGAGCGGGCATGGGCTCGCGCGGACCGGGTGAGACGAAGATCGAGCTCGATCGCCGCCGCATCCGCACCCGCATGGCGCAGCTGCGCAAGCAGATCAGGGATTTCGCGCCCGCGCGCGACGCCAAGCGCTCCGAGCGCAAGCGGCACACCGTCCCGTCGGTCGCGATCGCCGGCTACACCAACGCGGGCAAGTCGTCGCTGCTGAACCGCCTCACGAGCGCGGGGGTGCTCGTCGAGAACGCGCTCTTCGCGACGCTCGACGCGACCGTGCGGCGCACCGAGACATCCGACGGGCGCGTGTTCACGTTCGCCGACACGGTCGGGTTCGTGCGCAACCTGCCGCACCAGCTCGTCGAGGCGTTCCGCTCGACGCTCGAGGAGGTCGCCGACGCCGACGTCATCGTGCACGTCGTCGACGCGCACCACCCGGATCCGGCCGGCCAGATCGCGACCGTCCGCGACGTGATGGCGGATGTCGGCGCGCGCGACATCCGCGAGATCATCGTGTTCAACAAGGCCGATCTCATCGATGAGGACGCGCGGCTCGTGCTGCGCGGCCTCGAGCCCGACGCCGTGTTCGTCTCGTCCCGCACGGGCGAGGGCATCGAGGAGCTCCGCGCCGTCGTGGAGGCGGCGCTCCCCGTTCCCGCCGTGGAGGTGCGCGCCCTCGTTCCCTACGACCGCGGCGATCTCATCTCGGCCATCCACGAGACCGGCCTCTTCCTCGAGCAGGAGCACGAGTCCGGGGGCACGCGAGTCCATGCGCGCGTGTCGCCGCGTCTCGCCGCCGAGCTCGAGCGCTTCTCGAGCGCGGGGTGAGCGCGGGGTCCGCCTCGCTCAGCCGAGCGCGGCGGACCCCAGCCACACGAGGGCGGTGATCGCGAGCGCCTGCGCCCAGCTCACCATGCTCCCGACGAGGAAGTACTCCGCCTGCGTGCCGCGCTCGCGGTCGCGGGAGATCTCGGGGAAGCGCACGATTCCCTTGGCCGCGATGAGCGCGGCGACGACCGGGTAGGCGTGCGCGAGCAGGAGGCCGCCGACGACGATCCGCTCGAGCGGTCCGATGAGGCGTCCGCCGCGGAGCGTGTGCACGTCCTGCGGGTCGGGCGCCGCCGCGTCGCGCTCGCCGCGCTGGCCGAAGAGGCGCCGCCGCCGCGACGGGGCGACGTCGCCGTCCGCGGGGACGTCCTCCGTGCGCAGCGCGGTGCGGACGACCCGGTTCGCCGACTCGAGCAGGAACAGGGCGCCGCCGGCCGCGAGGAGGACGAGCGACAGGGGAAGGCCCTCGCCCTGCCCCCACTCGACGCGGATGGCGACCGCGGGCGGCGGGACGACGATCGCCGTCAGGGCGATGCCGCCCAGGAGCACGACCGGGAGGAAGCCGAGCGGAGAGTCGTCGGCGCGCATGGTCGCGAGCCAGCCGAGCGCGGCGACGACCGGGCCCAGCGCCAGGACGAGCGAAGCGAGCGGATCGGCGCCGAGCGCCGCGCCGGCGAGCGCGCAGACGACGAGCACGGCAGACACGCCCGCCGTGCGCAGGCGCGCGCCCGGCGCTGCCGCGCGGATGAGGTCGGCGCCGCCGGTCGCGGCGAGCACGAGCGCTGTCAGTTCCATCGCGTCAGACCGTACCCCGCGGGTCGGACAGGCCCTCGATCTCGAGGGGCGGCACGCCGGGCGTCTCGAACCCGAGGACGGCGCCGAGGAACGCGACCTCGGCCTCGAACGAGCGGATGATCGCCTCGCGCCCGCGGAACCCGTGCGCCTCGCCCTCGAACAGCAGGTAGGCGTGCGGGACCCCGTTCGCCGCGAGCGCGTCGCGCAGCGCCTCGGACTGCGAGGGCGGCACGACCGGGTCGTCCGCGCCCTGGAGGATGAGGAGGGGCGTGCGGAGCGCTTCGGGGCGAGACAGCGGCGATCGCCTCGCGTACAGCTCCTCCGCCTCGGGGAGCGGGCCGACGAGGCCGTCGATGTAGCGCGCCTCGAAATCGTGCGTCTCGGCGACGAGCATCCGCAGGTCGGCGACGCCGTAGCGGCTGATCCCGGCCGAGAACACGTCGGTGTCGGCGATCGCGCACAGCACGGTCCATCCGCCCGCGGATCCTCCGCGCACCGCGAGGCGCGCGGGGTCGGCGATGCCGGCTTCGGCGATGCCGCGCGCGGCGGCCGCGACGTCCTCGACGTCGACCACGCCCCATCCGCCCTTGAGGCGCTCGCGGTACGCGCGCCCGTAGCCGGTCGATCCGCCGTAGTTGACATCGAGCACGCCGATGCCCCGGCTCGTGAAGTACGCGACCGCGAGGGAGAGGTCGCCCGAGACGTGCGCGGTCGGGCCGCCGTGCACGAGCACGAGATACGGCGGCAGGTCGCCCTCGGGGCCCGTCGCGAGCGGGTTCGTCGGCGGATACGCGAAGGCGTGCACATCCCCTCGCGGTCCGGGGAACGACAGCGGCAGCGCCTCGGGCATCCACGCCGGGTCGAGGTCGGTCTCCCCGCCGCGCACCGGCGCGAACGTCCGCCCGTCGACGTCGAGGAGCCAGATGCCGCCCGGCGTCCGCGGACCGGCGCCCGACAGCAGCAGCCGCGCGCCGGCGACGTCCTTGACGAGCATCTGCCCGAGCGGCGTCTCGAGCTCCGTCACCGCCCGCGTTCCGGGATCGACGAGCACGAGCCGGTCGCGTCCGTTCGTCTGCACCGCGGCGATCCGACCGTCCTCGAGCCGCGCGTACCAGCGGGTGCCGAGATTCCAGAGCGGCCCGCCCGTGTCGGCGTCGGCAGGCAGGAGCGGCTCCACGACGGCGCCTCCGGCCGCGTCGAGCCGGGCGCGGCGGAGGTTCCATCGGGCAGGGCCGCCGGGCGCGGCAGGAGGGTCCGCGACGAAGAGGAGCTCATCGTCCGCCGCCCATTCGGGCTGCAGCGCCGACACATCCTGCCCGTCCGCGACGCCGCGCCCGCCGGCGAGTGTTGTCCAGCGGCGCACGCGCCCATCCGATTCGATGCGCCCGACGCGCAGCTCCGCGGCATCCCACGGCATGTCCGGATGGTCCCACGCGATCCACGCGAGCCGGCCAGCGCGCGGTGCGGGGTAGGCGACGAAGTCGCTCCCTGCGACGACGCTCACGATCCCGGACGCGTCCTCCGCCGCGCTGCCGTCGAGCGGGATGACGACGATGTCGCGACGGGGAGCCCCCGTGGCGCCCTGCGTCTCGCGGACCGCCCACAGCCGGCCCTCCGCGAGGACGAGGTCGCCGAACGCCATGCCGGTGCCCGCGGGCGTGAGCGGGATGGGCTCCGCATCGGCCGTGCGCAGGTACACGCGCTGATCCGACTGCTCGACGAAGAGGAGCGCGCCGTCGTCGGCCGCGGTCCACGCGCCGCCTCCGTACTCGTGGACGCGAGACCGCGCGCTCCAGGGCGCGGGAAGAACGCTCGCGCCGTCGCTCGCCCGCAGCACCGCTGTGCGCCCCCGCTCGGCCGCGACGCCCTCGGCCCACCAGACGTCGCCGCCTACGAACCGCGCGTCGCCGAGGCGCGGGGAGTTCCCCGCGATGTCGGACGCCGCGATGGGCGACGGCCACGAGCCGAACGGGAGCATCTGCGTCATGTCCTCCACGGTAACCGGCGACGTTCCGACACGGAGCGTCACAGATGCTCCCGCGCCCGCGCGCGGGCGACTACGGTCGGGAGAGGAGAGGCCGGATGCGGCGGCAGGGGATCGCCGCGGCGACCGGAGAGCACGGAGGAGGGACATGGCGACGTCGGCCACGCCGTTCTCGTTCGAGCTGTACCCGCCGCGCACGCCCGCGCGCACCGCGGCTCTCGAGGAGACCATCCGCCGCCTGGCCGCAGCAGGCCCGGACTTTCTCTCCGTCACGTACGGCGCGGGCGGCTCCACGGGCGGTGCGTCGCTGCGCGTGCTGCGGTGGATCCGCGAGAACACGGACGTCGAGCCGCTCGCTCACCTCACGTGCGTCGGCAACGACTACGCGACGGCGAGCGCCCTCATCCGCGAGTTCCTCGACGCAGGCATCCTCAGCTTCCTCGCCATCCGCGGAGACCCGCCCGCCGGGAAGGACGAGGACGACGCGTTCCTGGGCGACCTGCGGACCTCGGCCGAGCTGGTCCAGCTCATCCACCGCGTGCAGGCCGAGCGCGCTCCCTACGGCGAGACGACGATCCCGGGCGTTCCCGAGGCGGTGCGGGTGGACCGCGCCCCGCGTGCGCGCACGCTCGTCGCGGCCTTCCCCAACGGGCATCCGCGCTCGCGCCATCCGCTCGAGCACCTCGATGCGCTCCTCGCGAAGCAGGCGGCCGGCGCCGAGGCGGCGATCACCCAGCTCTTCTTCCATGCCGACGACTACCTGCGCTTCGTCGATCGCGCCCGGGCCGCGGGCGTGACCATCCCGATCCTCCCCGGCATCATGCCCGTGACCTCTCCCGCCAAGCTCGCGCGCATGCTCGAGCTCACGGGCGAGCCCCTGCCGTCGGAGCTGTCGATCGCGCTCGAGGTCGAGCCGACCCCCGAGGGCCGCAGGGAGATCGGCATCGCCTACGCGGCGGACCTCGCGCGCGAGGTGCTCGCCGGCGGGGCCCCGGGTATCCACCTCTACGCCTTCAACGAGCACGAGACCGTGCTCGCGGTGCTGCGCGAAGCCGGGGTCGCGCTGCGCGAGACCGCGGCTTCCTGACCGCCGGTTCGCTCCCGGCACACGAGGAGGGCGGGAGCCGACCGGCTCCCGCCCTCCTCATGTGCGCCGTCAGACCGCGCGCAGGATGGCGACGACCTTGCCGAGGACCACAGCGTCGTCGGCGAGGATCGGCTCGAACGCCGAGTTGCGCGGGAGGAGCCAGGTGTGGCCGTCGCGCTGACGGAACGTCTTGACGGTCGCCTCGCCGTCGACCATGGCCGCGACGATGTCTCCGTTCTCCGCCGTGCCCTGCGACCGGATGACGACCCAGTCGCCGTCGCAGATCGCCGCGTCGATCATCGACTCGCCGCTGACCTTGAGCATGAAGAGCTCGCCCTTGCCGACGAGCTGTCGGGGGAGGGGGAAGATCTCCTCGACCTGCTGCTCGGCCGTGATCGGGACGCCGGCGGCGATGCGGCCGACCAGCGGCACGAGAGCGGCGTCGCCGACCGCGGGGCCCGAGTCGGCCGGGTTCTCGGCCGCCGAGCCCGGGAGATCGATGAGCACCTCCATCGCGCGGGTCTTCCCGGGGTCGCGACGCAGGTAGCCGCTCAGCTCGAGCTGCCCGAGCTGATGCGTCACGCTCGAGAGCGACTTCAGTCCGACCGCGTCGCCGATCTCGCGCATGCTCGGCGGATAGCCGTTGTGCTGGATGGAGCGCTGGATGACCTCGAGGATGGCCAGCTGCTTGTCGCTCAGGTTCTTGCGCCGCCGCGTGCGCGGCTTCTCCTCGCGCGTGCCCGCATCCGTCATGTCGTGCTCCTTCGCTGCCCCGCTCGAATGTCGGAGGTGCGTGATGTGGTGGTCCCGTCAGGACGACGCTAGCGGATCTCGACGGGATTCCGGGAGATTTGTTCGAGCGTGTCTCGCAGAAGTCGCGAAACCCGTTCGAAGAGAGTTCTTGACACCGCGACCACATCGAAGATAGGTTCGGAACATCACTTCGGGTCCGTCTCTCCCGGCCGAGCAGACGGACTCGAAGTGATCTACAGGAAGGAACCGCCATGCGCACGACCAGCTCCGCTCCGGCACGCTCGACCCGCCTCCGCCTCACGGTGCGCGGCCGCCGGGTCCTCGCCGCGCTCGCCGCGGCTCCGCTCGTCGCGGCGATCGGATTCGGGGTGCTCAGCGGCGGCGCGGCCCTCGCCTCACGCGAGGACAGTGCGCCTGCCGGCACCTTCGACACCGTCACGGTCATGGCGGGCGACACCCTGTGGGACATCGCGCAGGCGGTCGCCCCCGAGGCGGACCCGCGCGACGTCGTCGACGAGATCCTGCACCTCAACCAGCTCCCGGGGAGCGACATCGCCGCGGGGCAGGAGATCGCCATCCCCGCCGCCTACTCGACGGGCGAGTGAGTCCGTCGCGCGCTCTAGCATGGACGGGTGACCGTCTCTCTCGATGACCTCCCCCTGCGCGACGACCTCCGCGGACAGCAGCCCTACGGCGCTCCGCAGGCGCCGCTGCCCGTCGCGCTGAACGTCAACGAGAACACGCACCCGATCCCCGACGAGGTCGCCGACGACATCGCGGATTCGGTGGCCCTCGCGCTGCGGGATGTGAACCGCTACCCGGATCGCGAGTTCACGGCGCTCCGCGAGGGGTTCGCGGAGTACCTCGGGCACGGGCTCGAGCCCGAGCAGATCTGGGCCGCGAACGGCTCGAACGAAGTGCTGCAGCACCTCCTCCAGGCGTTCGCCGGACCGGGGCGGACGGCGTTCGGCTTCGCCCCCACCTACTCGATGTACACGCTGCTGACGCGCGGCGTCGGCGCGACGTTCGTCTCGGGGGAGCGGGGGGCGAACTTCTCCCTCACGCCCGAGAGCGCGGCCGCGCAGGTCGCGGAGGCCCGGCCCGACGTCGTGTTCCTGTGCGCACCGAACAACCCGACGGGGACGCCGCTCGAGAATGACGTCGTGGAAGCCGTCTACGACGCGACCGACGGCATCGTCATCGTCGACGAGGCGTACCGCGAGTTCGCGCCGCGCGACGTGCCCTCGGCGCTCCAGCTGCTGCCCGGGCGGCCCCGGCTCGTCGTCTCGCGCACCATGAGCAAGGCGTTCGCGTTCGCGGGCGCGCGCGTCGGCTACCTCGCCGCGGACCCCGCGGTCGTCGACGCCCTCCGCCTCGTCCGCCTCCCGTACCACCTCAGCGCGCTCACGCAGGCGGCGGCCTCCGCGGCCCTGCGTCACGCCGACACGATGCTCGCGATGGTCGACGAGATCGTCGAGCAGCGCGACCGGATCTCGGCCACGCTCGAGGCGCTCGGCTACACCGTGTACCCGACGTGGTCGAACTTCGTCCTGTTCGGCGGCGTGGAGGATCCGCACGCGACCTGGCAGGCGCTCTACGACCGCGGCGTGCTCATCCGCGACATCGGCATCCCCGGACACCTCCGGGTGACCGCGGGGACCGAGGACGAGACGAGCGCCTTCCTCGACGCGCTCGCCGAGATCGGCCGCTGAGCGCGCGAGGAGCCCGGTCGGGTCGCGCCGGTAGAATCGGAGCATGACCCGTACCGCGCGCCGCACCCGTTCCACGAGCGAGTCGAGCATCGAGCTCGAGCTCGACCTCGACGGAACGGGCAGGAGCAGCATCGACACGAGCGTGCCGTTCTTCGACCACATGCTCACGGCGTTCGCGAAGCACTCGCTCACCGATCTCACCGTGAAGGCGACCGGCGACACCCACATCGACGCGCACCACACGGTCGAGGACACGGCGATCGTGCTCGGGCAGGCCATCCGCGAGGCGCTGGGCGACAAGGCCGGGATCTCGCGCTACGGCGACGCCCTCGTCCCGCTCGACGAGGCGCTGGCTCAGGCCGTCGTCGACATCTCGGGGCGTCCCTACCTCGTGCACACGGGGGAGCCGGCGGGCTTCGAGCAGCACCTCATCGGCGGCCACTTCACGGGCTCGCTCGTGCGCCACACGTTCGAGGCCCTCGCGTTCAACGCGGGCCTGACCGTGCACGTCCGCGTGCTGAACGGCCGCGACCCGCACCACATCGCCGAAGCGGAGTACAAGGCCTTCGCGCGCGCGTTCCGTCAGGCCAAGGCCCTCGATCCGCTCGTCGAGGGCATCCCCTCGACCAAGGGCGCGCTGTGAGCGGCGAGCGACCGACCGTCGCGGTGCTCGACTACGGGTCGGGCAACGTGCACTCCGCCGTCAAGGCGCTCGAGGCCGCAGGCGCCGACGTCGAGCTGACGCGCGACCGCGAGGCGGTGCTCGCGGCCGACGGGCTGCTCGTGCCCGGCGTCGGCGCGTTCCAGGCGGTCATGGAGCAGCTGAACGCGATCCGTGGCGGCGAGCTCATCGAGCGCCGCCTCGCGGGAGGGCGCCCCGTCCTCGGGATCTGCGTCGGCATGCAGGTGCTCTTCGCCCGCGGCATCGAGCGCGGGGTCGAGACGGAGGGCCTCGCGGAGTGGCCGGGGACCGTGACCGAGCTCGACGCCCCGGTCGTGCCGCACATGGGCTGGAACACCGTCGAGGCGGGGGAGCGCTCGCGCCTCTTCCAGGGGCTCGAGTCCGAGCGGTTCTACTTCGTGCACTCCTACGCCGCGCAGCAGTGGGAGCTCGAGGTCGATCCGCCCTTCCCGCAGCCCGTCCTGACGTGGGCGACGCATGGCGGCCGGTTCCTCGCCGCGGTCGAGAACGGACCGCTCAGCGCGACGCAGTTCCACCCCGAGAAGTCGGGCGAGGCGGGCATCCGCCTGCTCCGCAACTGGGTCGACGGGCTGCGTCGCGCAGGCTGAGCCGCGTCGACTTGGAGTCGGGGGCGGCACGGGTCTAGTCTCTTGACTCGTGCGTCGGCAGGAGATGCCTGCGAGCACGAGGTGACATGAACGATTTCGCATCCACTCCCGCTCTCACCCTCCTCCCTGCCGTCGACGTCGCGGACGGCAAGGCCGTCCGCCTGACGCAGGGCGAGGCCGGTTCGGAGACGAGCTACGGCGACCCCATCGAGGCCGCGGAGAACTGGAAGAGCCAGGGGGCGGACTGGATCCACCTCGTCGACCTCGACGCCGCGTTCGGCCGCGGCAGCAACGCCGGCATCCTGCGCAAGGTGATCAAGCACATGCGCGGCGTCAACGTCGAGCTGTCCGGTGGCATCCGGGACGACGCCTCGCTCGAGGCTGCGCTCGAGAGCGGCGCCCAGCGCATCAACCTCGGCACGGCGGCCCTCGAGAACCCCGAGTGGACGGCCTCCGTGATCAGCCGCTACGGCGAGGCGATCGCGGTCGGCCTCGACGTGCGCGGGACGACGCTGGCCGCGCGCGGCTGGACCCAGGACGGCGGCGACCTCTGGGAGGTGCTCGACCGCCTCGAGGAGGCCGGCTGCAGCCGCTACGTCGTCACGGACGTCACCAAGGACGGCACGCTGCGCGGCCCCAACATCGAGCTGCTCCGCGAGATGGCGCAGCGCACGCCCAAGCCGATCGTCGCCTCGGGTGGCGTGTCGAGCCTCGACGACATCGTCGCGCTGCGCGAGCTCGTGCCGCTCGGCGTCGAAGGGGCGATCGTGGGCAAGGCGCTCTACGCCGGTGCGTTCACGCTCGCCGAGGCACTGGATGTCGCGGGGTACTGACAACTCCGCCGACTCCGCCGGCGTCCCCTGGGAGGGCCGCCGGTTCCAGCCGAACCCGGCCGCAGGCGACGACGGCTCAGCCGACCCCGCCCTGTGGGAGGCGCTGACGTCGTTCCGTGCCGGGTCCGGCTCTCAGCGCGCGGTCGTCGACGCCCTGCGGACGGCGCGCGTGCTCGTGCCGCTCGTCGCGGAGAAGGGCGACGAGGGCGTCGGGCCGAACGGCCTCACGGTCGACAAGACCCAGGAGCTCTCGATCGTGACGGTGGCCGCGCCAGACGGGCGCAAGGTGCTTCCGCTCTTCTCCTGCGTCGACACCATGTCCGCGTGGGACCCGAAGGCGCGGCCGATCCCGGTTGCGGGCACGCGCGCTGCGCTCTCGGCGGCGGGCGAGGACACCGACCTCATCGTGCTCGACCCGACGAGCCCGACCGAGTTCGTCGTGCGCCGCCCTGCCGTGTGGGCGATCGCGCAGGATCAGGGGTGGGAGCCCGCGCCGGCCAATCCCGACGTCTTCCTCGGACTGCAGGACAGCGTGGCGGGGGAGCTCGCCGTCGTCGATGTCGGCGTGGAGGCAGGGGATCCGGGCGCGCGGCTCGCCGGCCCGGAGCTCATCGTGCGCCTGAAGCTCATCGCGGGCCTCGACCGGTCCGAGCTCGACGCCGTCCTCCAGCGTCTCGCGCGCCGCTGGGCCGCCGACGACCGGATCGCCGTGCTCGTCGACTCGCTCCAGGTCAAACTCGACGCCGCCTGAGACGTGGGGCCGCCGCGTCGGGCGTCAGACGACCGGCCCCGTCCACTTCTCGCCCGGCCCCTTGCCGGGGGCGTCGGGGATCGTCGACAGCTCGCGGAAGCGCAGCTGAAGCGAGCGCAGGCCATCCCGGATCGGCCGCGCGTGCATGTCGCTGATCTCGGGCGCCGCGGCCGTGACGAGTCCGGCGAGGGCGTTGATGAGCTTGCGCGCCTCGTCGAGATCGACGAGGTCGTCGGCGTCCGGCGAGTCGGCGAGACCGAGCTTGACGGCGGCGGCGCTCATGAGGTGCACGCAGCCGGAGGCGATGACCTCGACGGCCGCGACGTCGGCGATGTCGCGGACGGCGTCTGTCGCCGCCGACGCCTGCTCCTGCTCCTCCCATCGCGCGTGGCGCTCGGGGTCGAAGGGGGAGTTGTCCGCGGGAATGGCGCTCATGGTCCGCTCTCTGTTAGACTTCTGCGGGCTCCGGAGTGCTCTCCGGACGAAAGAGGATTCAGTTCCCACCCGCGCTTGCCGTTCCAGGCTACCGGGTCATGCACACTCCGCTCGCGTCTGCGCGAGTCGATCAGGGTGTCGAGCCGATGCGTGTCGTCGTGCTCGGGTGGATGCTGAAGACTCTCCCGCCCGCAGCCGCGACCCTCGCAGCTGCGGAGGCTCGAATCTCGCACCCAAGGAGTTCCGCATCAGCGATCCCCGCACCAACGAGCGCATCCGCGTGCCAGAGGTCCGACTCGTCGGCCCGGCAGGCGAGCAGATCGGCGTCGTCCGTATCGAGGTGGCTCTGCGCCTGGCGCAGGAGGCAGACCTCGACCTCGTCGAGGTGGCCCCCAACTCTCGTCCTCCCGTGGTCAAGATCATGGACTACGGGAAGTTCAAGTACGAGGCCGCCCAGAAGGCCAAGGAAGCACGCCGCAACCAGGCGAACACGGTCCTCAAGGAGGTCCGCTTCCGCCTGAAGATCGACCAGCACGACTACGACACCAAGCGCAAGCGTGCCGAGGGCTTCCTGCAGGCCGGCGACAAGGTCAAGGCGATGATCCTGTTCCGCGGACGCGAGCAGTCGCGTCCCGATCAGGGCGTGCGCCTGCTGCAGAAGTTCGCCGAGGACGTCTCGGAGTTCGGCTCCGTGGAGTCGCGCCCGACGATCGACGGCCGCAACATGGTGATGGTGATCGCTCCGCACAAGAACAAGTCGGAGGCGAAGGCCGAGCAGAACGCCGCCCGCGCAGCCAACAAGCAGGCGCAGCGCGAGGCCAAGGCCGCTCCCGCCGGGGAGTAGTCCCGAGAACTTCCCGCCGCGGCGGGTTGCACACAACGTCGCCCCGTGGGGCGCAGACGTAAGGAAAAGAAGAAGATGCCGAAGCAGAAGACCCACTCGGGCAGCAAGAAGCGCTTCAAGATCACCGGCAGCGGCAAGATCAAGAAGCAGCAGGCGAACATGCGTCACAACCTCGAGCACAAGTCGAGCCGCCGCACCCGCCGCCTGAACCAGGACCAGGTCATCTCTGGCAACGACCTCAAGGTCGTCAAGAAGCTCCTCGGTCGCTGACCGCGACGCACGTTCGTTAGGAAGTATGAAGAATGGCTAGAGTCAAGCGCGCAGTCAATGCGCAGAAGAAGCGTCGCGTCATCCTCGAGCGCGCCTCGGGCTACCGCGGACAGCGTTCGCGTCTGTACCGGAAGGCGAAGGAGCAGGTCACCCACTCGCTCGTCTACGCGTACCGTGACCGCCGCCAGCGCAAGGGCGACTTCCGTCGCCTGTGGATCCAGCGCATCAACGCTGCGAGCCGCGCCAACGGCCTCACCTACAACCGCCTCATCCAGGGCCTCGGCCTCGCGGGTGTCGAGGTGGACCGCCGCATGCTGGCCGAGCTCGCCGTGAACGAGCCCGCCACGTTCGCCGCGCTCGTCGACGTCGCCAAGAAGGCGCTGCCGGGCGACGTGAACGCGCCGAAGTCGGCTGCGTGATCTGACACGATCTCCGCAAGAGGGCGTCCCGTGAGGGGCGCCCTCTTGTCATGTCCCTAGACTTGACATGTGCTGGAGAATCCCCGGTCGCCGCGTGTGCGGGCCGTAGCGAAGCTGGCGAGGCGCGTCGCGCGCAAGGAGACGGGGCTGTTCCTCCTGGAGGGGCCGCAGGCCGTGCGCGAGGCGGTGACCTACCGCCCCGACGTGATCGTCGAGCTCTTCGCGACGCCGACGGCGCTCGAGAAGCACGCCGACCTCCGTGCTCAGCTGATCGACGAGGGCGTCGACATCGAGTTCGTCACCGAGCCCGTCCTCGAGTCGATGGCCGACACGGTCACGCCGCAGGGGTTCGTCGCGGTGGCGAAGCAGAACCCCACGGCGCTGAAGGACGTGTTCGCGGCAGAGCCGCGCCTCATCGCGATCTGCGAGGAGGTGCGCGATCCGGGCAACCTGGGCACGATCATCCGGGCGGCCGATGCCGCGGGCGCGGACGCCGTGATCCTCACGGGCCGCACGGTCGACCCGTACAACCCCAAGGTCGTCCGCTCGACCACCGGGTCGCTCTTCCACGTGCCGGTCGCGGTCGGCGCGGAGCTCGAGGACGTCATCACGCGCGCGAAGGGCGCGGGACTCGCTGTCCTCGCGGCCGACGTGAAGGGCGACGACCTCCTCGCGGCGCGGGAGAGCGGCGCGCTCGCTCGCCCGATGGGATGGCTGTTCGGGAACGAGGCGCGCGGGCTCGCCGACGAGGCGCTCGCCCTCGCCGACGGCGCGCTGCGCCTCCCGATCTACGGGAAGGCCGAGTCGCTCAACCTCGCGACCGCCGCGAGCGTGTGCCTCTACGAGACCGCGTTCGCGCAGCGCGCGGCCGGCTGAGCCGCCGTCGACCCGTTACAACTCGGTAAAGGCTCCCGCGTCGGTGTTCAGCCGATGCTCAGAGTGCGCCTAGGGTGGGCCCATGGCTGAGCCCCTCGTCGTCATCAAGGACGTGCAGAAGCACTACGGAGATTTCCACGCCCTGAAGGACATCGACCTCACCGTCGACAAGGGCGAGGTCGTCGTCGTCATCGGGCCGTCCGGCTCGGGCAAGTCGACGCTGTGCCGCACGATCAACCGCCTCGAGACGATCACGAGCGGCACGATCACGATCGACGGCAAGGAGCTGCCCAAGGAGGGCAAGGCGCTCGCGAATCTCCGCGCCGAGGTCGGCATGGTGTTCCAGTCGTTCAACCTCTTCTCGCACCTCACGATCCTCGAGAACGTGACCCTCGGCCCGATCCGGGTCCGCGGCATGAAGAAGGCCGACGCCGAGAAGGAGGCCAGGGCGCTGCTCGACCGCGTCGGCGTGGGCCAGCAGGCGTCGAAGCTTCCCGCCCAGCTCTCGGGCGGCCAGCAGCAGCGCGTCGCGATCGCACGCGCTCTCGCGATGCATCCGAAGGTCATGCTCTTCGACGAGCCGACGAGCGCGCTCGACCCCGAGATGATCAACGAGGTGCTCGACGTCATGGTCGGCCTCGCACGCGAGGGCATGACGATGATCGTCGTGACGCACGAGATGGGATTCGCGCGCAAGGCCGCGAATCGCGTCGTGTTCATGGCGGATGGGCAGATCGTCGAGCAGGCGACGCCCGAGGAGTTCTTCACGAATCCCCGGTCGGACCGTGCCAAGGACTTCCTGTCGAAGCTCATCACCCAGTGACGTACCGGGGTCGCGCGGCCACGCGCACGCGACTCGATCTGATCCACGAGAGAGGAAATCACATGCGAAAGTTCCGGAACATCGCGGGCGTCGGCATCGCGGCCGTCGCGCTGCTGGCCCTCGCCGGCTGCAACAGCGGGTCGCCCACGGGTGATGGCGGCACCGGCGGGGACGCGGGTGGCGACGGCGGCGACGAGGCGCTCTGGGAGGTCGCGAGCGACGTCCAGCTCGAGGGCAGCCCGACCTTCGATCGCATGACGGAGGCCGGCGAGGTCGTCATCGGCGTCAAGAACGACCAGCCGGGGCTCGGCTACGAGGACCCGGTGAGCGGCGAGCGCACGGGCTTCGACGTCGACATCGCACGCTGGATCGCCGCGTCGCTCGGATTCAGCGAGGACCAGATCGACTTCCAGACGATCCCCTCCGCGAACCGCGAGCAGGAGATCATCAACGGCAACATCGACTACTACGTCGGCACCTACTCGATGACCGACGCGCGCGACGAGCTCATCGACTTCGCCGGGCCGTACTTCATCACCGGCCAGGGCCTGCTCGTGGCAGCCGACGACGACTCGATCAACGGGCCCGACGACCTCGTCGACAAGGTCACCTGCTCGGTCACGGGCTCGACGCCGCTGCAGCGCATCCGCGAGGAGTACGGCGGCGAGGTCGTCGAGCGCGGCACCTACTCGGAGTGCGTCGAGAACCTGCTCCAGGGCCAGGTCGACGCGATCACGACCGACGAGGCGATCCTCGCGGGCTACGTCCAGGAGCGCCCCGACGAGCTGAAGCTCGCCGGCGAGCCCTTCAGCGAGGAGCGCTACGGCGTCGGCATCGCCGACGGCGACACGGCGCTCCAGGAGCACATCAACACCCTCTTCACCGAGGGCAACGACGTGTGGACCGCCCTGTACGAGCAGTACCTCGAGCCGGCCGGCGTCGTCGCCGAGCAGCCCGAGGTCGACTGATCCCGTGCGGGCCGGGGGCGGCGTCCCCGGCCCGCACCCTTGACCGCTGATCGTCTGGAAGGAGAACCGTGGGCGTCATCACCGACAACCTCGACCTGTGGGGCGAGGCGCTGCTCGGCACCCTCAAGCTCTTCTTCGGCGGCGGGCTGCTCGCGCTCGTCCTCGGCATCATCGTCGGGGCCATGCGCGTCTCGCCCGTGCCCATCGCCCGGGCGGTCGGCACGCTGTACGTGAACACGATCCGCAACACGCCGCTCACTCTCGTGTTCTTCGGGTTCTCGTTCGCGCTGCCGCCCCTGCTCGGGGTGCGGATGGACTACACGCTGCTCGGTATCTGCGCCCTCGGGATCTACACGGCGACCTACGTGGCCGAGACCATCCGCTCGGGCATCAACACGGTGCCCGTGGGGCAGGCCGAGGCGGCCCGTGCGATCGGCCTGAGCTTCGGGCAGGTCATGACGCTGGTCGTGATGCCGCAGGCGTTCCGGTCGGTGATCCCGCCCATGATGAGCGTGTTCATCGCGCTCCTCAAGAACACGACGGTGGCCGCCGGCTTCTCCGTGCTCAACCTCGGGTCGCTGCGCGACTGGATGAGCGAGCGCGGCGAGAACCAGCTCGTCGTGATCATCTGGGTGATGGTGGTGTTCGTCGCGCTCGTCATGCTGCTGTCGTGGCTGCAGCGGGCGCTCGAGAAGCGTTGGACGGTGTCGCGATGAGCGGAAGCGTTCTCTACGACGTCCCCGGGCCGCGCGCGATCGTCCGGAACCGGATCATCGGCGCCCTCACGATCGTGCTCGTCGCGGCCGTGATCGGATGGCTCGTGTGGCGGCTCGCGGCGACGGGCCAGTTCACGGCGTCCAAGTGGGAGGCGTTCACCTACACCGCGGTGTGGGCGCAGATCGCAGCGGCCACGGGGCGGACGCTCGCCGCGTTCGGCCTCGCGGCGGTCGGCGCGCTCATCCTCGGCTTCCTCCTCGCGATCGGCCGCCTGTCGGACCACGCCTGGATCCGCTGGCCCATCGCGACCGTGACCGAGTTCCTGCGCGCGGTCCCCGTGCTCGTCATGATGTTCCTCCTCTACTACGGGCTGCCGGTCGTCGGCATCCGGATGGAGAACTACTGGGTCGTCGTCATCTCGCTCATCGCGTACAACGGCTCCGTGCTCGCGGAGGTCATCCGGGCCGGCGTCCTCGCCCTGCCGAAGGGGCAGAGCGAGGCGGGATACGCGATCGGACTCGGCAAGTCGGGCGTGATGCGCCTCATCCTGCTGCCGCAGGCGATCCGCGCGATGATGCCGGTGATCATCGCCCAGCTCGTCGTCACCCTCAAGGACACGGCCCTCGGCTTCATCATCACGTACGAGGAGCTGCTGTTCTTCGCGCGCTTCATCGGCTCGCGAGCGCCGCTCGACTCGCCGATCGTCCCGGCGACCATCATCGTCGCGGCCATCTACATCGGCCTCTGCCTCATCCTCTCGGGCATCGCGAGGTACACCGAGAAGCGGATGAGCAGCTCGCCCAAGGTCCGCGGCGGCGCGCCCGATCCGCGTCAGCACGAGGACGCGACGGTCACGTCGGTCATCGCGCAGCAGGGCGCTGACCCCTTCGGCGAGGGCACGAGCGGCCGCTCGGCCTGAGCACGGCGCCCGTCGGCCGGCGTCGCGCCGGGCACGCGGCCCGCTTCTGGAATACTGGCCGCGTGCCTCTCCCCACATCGCGCTCCCACCGGAGCCCTCTGCGTCGCGTCGCGCTCGGAATCGCGGCCGCCCTCGCGATCGCCCTGCTTCCCGCCGCCGGCTCTGTCGCCGCTCCCGTCGCCGATCCGCGTTCCGCGGCGCTCTCGGCGGCCGCCGAGACGGATGTCGCCGACATCCCGACGCCCGAGGACGGCGACTACCTCGGATCGCCCACGGAGGACGAGGCCGACCCGGGAGAGTACTCCGCGCAGGACGACGCGGTCGACGCGGCGACGCTCGCCGGCTTCAACGCGGGCAACCTCATCAGCGACGCGAAGATGTACACCTCGGGCACGATGTCGGCCGCGCAGATCCAGTCTTTCCTCAACGGCAAGGTGCCGAACTGCCATCCGGACTACACGTGCCTCAAGGAGTTCGCGCAGCGGACGACGACGAAGCAGGCGAACGCGTACTGCGCCGGGACGTATCAGGGAGCATCGCGCGAGTCGGCGGCGACCATCATCTCCAAGGTCTCCCGCGCGTGCGGCGTGAGCGAGAAGGTGCTCCTCGTCATGCTCCAGAAGGAGCAGGGCCTCGTCACGCACACCTGGCCGAGCGACTGGCGCTACGACATCGCGATGGGCTACGCCTGCCCTGACGGCGCGGCGTGCGACGAGCGGTACTTCGGCTTCCAGAACCAGGTGTACATGGCGGCGTACCAGCTGCAGCGGTACGCCAAGGACCCGTACTTCAACTGGTACCCCGTCGGGAAGACCTCGCAGGTGCGCTGGCACCCGAATGCGAGCTGCGGATCCGGCCCGGTCCAGATCGCCAACAAGGCGACCGCCGCGCTGTACTACTACACGCCGTATCAGCCGAACGCGGCGTCGCTCGCGGCAGGCTATGGAGCCTCGTCCGACCCCTGCGCGTCGTACGGCAACCGGAACTTCTACAACTACTACACCGACTGGTTCGGGCCCACGGGCGGCGGGTCGGGCGGCAAGGCCGACCCCCGCGACAGCGTCGCGGTGTACCGCTTCTGGAGTCAGAAGTTCGACAACGCGCACTTCTACACCGTGAACCGATCCGAGGCCCAGACCCTCCACCGGACCGATCGGAACTGGACGTACGAGGGCACCGACTTCCGCGTGTGGCCGGTGTCCAACGGAAGCTGCCGCGCCGGAACGGTCGCCGTCCACCGCTTCTGGTCGTCGTCGTTCGCATCGCACTTCTACACGACCAACGCCCAGGAGGCGCAGAAGGTCCGCACCACCGACCGGAACTGGACGTACGAGGGCATCGGGTTCTGCACCGCCGCCTCCGCCAACCGCGACACGGTGCCGGTGCACCGCTTCTGGAGCGCGAAGTTCCGCAAGCACTTCTACACCGCGAACGCCGCGGAGGCGCGGCAGCTGCGCGAGGGCGACCGGAACTGGACCTACGAGGGCGTGGCGATGTACGCGCCGTCGTGGGGCCCGCAGCCGCCCGCGCTCTGAGCGCGACGGAGCACGGCGACCGGATGCGCCGTGCTCCGCGGGGCTCAGTCCAGGATCGCCTCGGCCTCGACCTCGACGAGGACGTCCGGCTCGAACAGGTAGTCCACCCCGATGGCCGACAGCGGCGGCAGCGGCCGCGGGATCCCGAGCTCATCGGCGACCCGCTCGATGCCCTCTATGAATGCCGGATACGACTCCGGGGTCCACCGCGTCACGAAGAAGCGCAGGCGCACGACGTCACCGAAGGTGGCACGTGCGCCGGCGAGACCTCGCGCGGTGTTGCGGAGGGCATGGGCGAGCTGCCCGGCCAGGTCGCCCGGCGCCACGGCGCGGCCGGCCTCGTCACGCGCGATCTGGCCGGCGACATGGACGAGGTTTCATGCCGGATACCGACCCGCTCCGACTCGCCGAAGAGCACCGCGATCTCCTCGACCAGCTCCTCGACAAGTGGTCGCTGCGGATTCTCGACACGCTCTGCGAGCGACCGCGGCGCTTCAGCGAGCTGCGCCAGGCGATCCCCGCGATCACCCAGAAGCCGCTCACGACGGCCCTGCGCCGCATGGAGCGCAACGGCATGGTCGACCGTGTCGTGCTGAGCACGCGGCCGGTCGCGGTGGAGTACCGCATCAGCGCCCTGGGCCGAACGCTGCAGGACCTCATCGACGCGCTCTACCGCTGGACCACCGCGGCGCTGCCTGCGGTCGAGGCCGCTCGAGCGGCCTTCGACAGCGTGGAGGACGAGGAGCTCGCGGTGCGGATGCGCCGATCGCCGAGCACATCCCGCTCCCTCGCCCGCGCTCTGAGCGCGGCGGAGCACGGCGACCGGCCGACTAGACTCGACTCTCGTGTCTGATGCTCCCGAGATCACGCCCGAAGGGGTCGAAGCAGCCGTCGCGGCCGCGCTCGCCGCGATCGCCGCGGCCCCCGACACCGCGGCCCTGAAAGCCGCCCGCGCCGCGCATGCGGGGGAGGGATCGCCCCTGGCCGCCTTCAACGCGCAGATGCGCAGCGTGCCGAAGGAGCAGAAGGCCGAGTTCGGCAAGCTCGTCGGGCAGGCACGCGGACGAGTGACGCAGGCCCTGGCCGCGCGCGAGGAGGAGCTCGCGCAGGCCGAGCTGGCCGCCCGGCTCGAGGCCGAGCGGGTCGACATCACCGCCGTCGCGAGCCGCACGCGCACCGGCGCGCGCCATCCGCTCTCGCTCCTGCAGGAGCAGATCGGCGACATCTTCGTCGGCATGGGATGGGAGATCGCGGAGGGACCCGAGCTCGAGCACGAGTGGTTCAACTTCGACGCCCTGAACTTCGACGAGGACCACCCCGCGCGCCAGATGCAGGACACGTTCTTCGTGGACCCGGTCGAGCGCCATCTCGTCATGCGCACGCACACGAGCCCCGTCCAGGTGCGCTCGATGCTCGAGCGGGACCTGCCGGTCTACGTCATCTGCCCCGGCCGCGTGTACCGCACCGACGAGTTCGACGCGACGCATCTGCCTGTCTTCACGCAGTTCGAGGGCCTGGTCGTCGACAAGGGCATCACGATGGCCCACCTCAAGGGCACCCTCGACCACGTCGCACGGCAGCTGTTCGGCGCGGAGGCGAAGACCCGCCTGCGCACCAACTACTTCCCGTTCACCGAGCCGTCGGCCGAGCTCGACCTCTGGCACCCGACCTTCAAGGGCGGCGCGCGCTGGATCGAGTGGGGCGGCTGCGGCATGATCAACCCCAACGTGCTCCGCGCGGCGGGGATCGATCCGGAGGTCTACAGCGGGTTCGCGTTCGGCATGGGCATCGAGCGCACGCTCATGTTCCGCAGCGACGTGAAGGACATGCGCGACATGGCAGAGGGCGATGTGCGCTTCAGCGAGCAGTTCGGGATGGTGGTGTGATGCGCGTCCCGCTTTCGTGGCTGCGTGAGTACGTCGATCTTCCGCAGGAGGCGACCCCCGAGGACGTCCTCGCTGCGCTCGTGCGCGTCGGGTTCGAGGAGGAGGATGTCGTCCGCTTCGACCTGACCGGCCCGATCGTCGTGGGCCGGGTGCTCTCCTTCGAGGAGGAGCCGCAGAAGAACGGCAAGACGATCCGCTGGTGCCAGGTCGACGTCGGAGAGGCGGAGCCCCGCGGCATCGTCTGCGGCGCGAGCAACTTCTTCCCCGGCGACAAGATCGTCGCGACGCTCCCCGGCGCCGTCCTGCCCGGACCGTTCCCGATCGCGGCCCGCAAGACGTACGGTCACCTGTCGGATGGCATGATCGCCTCCGCGCGCGAGCTCGGCCTGGGCGACGAGCACAACGGCATCCTCCGTCTCGTCGAGCTCGGCCTCGACCCGGAGGTCGGCGCCGACGCGATCGCCCTCCTCGGCCTCGATGACGCGGCGGTCGACGTCAACGTCACGCCCGACCGCGGCTACGCGCTGTCGATCCGAGGCATCGCACGCGAGTACGCGCACGCCACCGGCGCGGCGTTCCGCGACCCCGCCGAGCTCGCCGACGTCGCGTCGGGCGAGGGCTTCCCGGTGTCGGTCGTCGACACGCGGCCCATCCGGGGGCGCGTGGGCGCGACGGAGTTCGTCACGCGGGTCGTCCGCGACGTCGACACATCGAAGCCGACGCCGCCGTGGATGATCGCGCGGCTCTCGCTCGCAGGTGTGCGCTCGCTCGGCATCCTCGTGGACATCACCAACTACGTCATGCTCGAGCTCGGCAACCCGATCCACGGCTACGACCTCGACAAGCTCTCGGGCGGCATCACGGTCCGCCGAGCGGAGCCGGGCGAGAAGCTCGAGACGCTCGACGGCCAGGTGCGCACGCTCGACCCGGAGGACCTCCTCATCGCCGATGAGTCGGGCCCGATCGGCCTCGCCGGCGTGATGGGCGGTGCGACGACCGAGATGGGCGACGACACCAGGAACGTCCTCATCGAGGCCGCGACGTTCGACGCGGTCTCGATCGCGCGCACGGCGCGCCGGCACAAGCTGTCGAGCGATGCGTCGCGTCGGTTCGAGCGCGGGGTCGACCCGGCCATCCCGTACGCGGCGGCGCAGCGCGCGGTCGACCTCATGGTCGAGCTCGCAGGCGGAACGGCGGACGAGCTGGGCAGCGCGCTGTACGCCGAGCAGGTGTCCGAGGGGATCGAGCTCCCCGCGGCCTTCGTGCCCGGCATCGTGGGCGTCGACTACACGGACGACGAGATCGTGGGCGCCCTCGAGATGATCGGCGCCCAGGTGGCCGCCGTCGATGGCGGATGGCAGGTCATCCCGCCGTCCTGGCGTCCGGACCTCACCGACAAGTGGACGCTCGCGGAGGAGGTCGCGCGCATCCACGGGCTCGACCGCATCCCGTCGATCCTCCCGACTCCGCCGTCGGGACGCGGCTACACGCCCCTGCAGCAGGGGCGCCGCCGCGTCGCGAACGCGCTCGCGGCCGCGGGCTTCGTGGAGACCCCCGCCTTCCCGTTCACGACGCAGGAGCAGAACGACCTGCACGGCTCGGCGTCGGGAGAGCGCCTGCCGAGCGTCCGGCTCGCGAACGCGCTCGACGGCCAGGCCCCGTACCTGCGCCGATCGCTCATCCCGGGCCTGCTGCAGACCGCGCACCGGAACCTCGCGCGCGGTCTGACCGATCTGGCGCTCTTCGAGGTCGGCACCGTCTTCCTCCCCGAGCCCGGCATGACCTACGGGACCGACACCATCCCGCCGCTCGCCGTGCGACCGGACGCGACCACGCTCGCCGCGATCGACGCCTCCATCCCGGAGCAGCCGCGCCGGATCGCGTTCCTGCTCGCGGGCAGCATCGCGCCGAAGCAGCCCGGTCGCGCGGCCGAGGCCGCCGGACTCGAGGTCGCCCTCGACGCGGTCCGGCTGATCGCCGCGGCCGCGGGCGTCGAGATCGACGTCGTCCAGGGCGAGCGCGCCGCGCTGCACCCGGGCCGCACCGGCCTGCTCTCCGTGCGCGGCGACGTCGTGGGGTACGTGGGCGAGCTGCTCCCGCAGGTCGCCGACGAGGCCGACCTCGTCGGGCGGGTCACCGTCGGCGAGATCGACCTCGACGCCGTGCTCGATCGCGCGGGCGATCGCGTCGTCGCCGAGTCGCTGTCGACGTTCCCCGCCGCGACGCAGGACGTCTCGCTCATCGTCCCGGCCGATCTGCCGGCGGCCTCGCTCCGCGCCGCGCTCGCCGAGGGGGCCGGCTCCCTGCTCGAGTCGCTGCGCCTCGTGGACGACTACCGCGGTCAGGGTGTGCCCGAGGGATCGAAGAGCCTCACGTTCGCGCTGCGCTTCCGCGCACCGGACCGCACGCTCACCGCCGCCGAGGCATCGGACGCGAAGCTCGCCGGAGTGGCCGTCGCGAGCGAGCGCTTCGGCGCGCAGCTGCGCGACTGAGACGGCGCGTGCACGGCGAGACCCCGCTCCTGGCGGGGTCTCGCCGCATCCGGGATGCCGCGGCGCGCCGATGCTGCGATCTGCACGCGGGCGCGGATGGCCCGGGTCGCGAGACGTGCGCGTGCGCGTGCGCGTGGCCTCACGAGTCGGTCGGGCGATTCGGCGTTCATCGCCAGACCAGCCGCGAAACGCGGCGAACGCCCGACCGATTGCCTCAGAACGGGGCGGATGCCGGACGAGGTTCCCGCAGAACGCGGCGAACTCTGCCTCGATCGCCGCGAAACGCGGCGATGGCGTCGTTCGCGGCCGGGGACTGGCCGTTCGACCCCGCGTGGCGCGACTGGCGCCCCGATCCCTCATGGACGACGCCCACCCTCGCCGACCTGCCTGACTGACGAGCCGGCCATCCGCTCCGTGGTACTGTCGTCGGCATGACCTCGCCCGCGACCTCGCGCACGCTCGCTCCGAGCGCGCTCGTCGCGCCCCGACGTCGCAGCGGCCGCCGAATCTAGGCGACACCGCGAGACACTGCGCCTGCGCGCGGTCCGTCGGCCGGTGTCGCCGTCTCCGGCCCCCGCCCACGGACAATAAGGTAGAAGTCATGTCGTATTCGGTCGCCGTCTCCGGCGCTTCGGGCTACGCCGGCGGAGAGCTCCTCCGTCTGCTCGCCGAACATCCGGACGTCGAGATCCGCACGGTCACCGCGCACTCGAACGCCGGCCAGCCGCTCATCCAGCATCAGCCGCATCTCCGCTCGCTCGCGCACCTCACCCTGCAGGACACGACGCCGGAGATCCTCGCCGGTCACGATGTCGTCTTCCTCGCGCTCCCGCACGGCCAATCCGGCCAGTACACCGACGCGCTCGGCGACGCCGCGCTCGTCATCGACTGCGGTGCCGATCACCGTCTCGTCGACGAGGGGGACTGGGACGCGTTCTACGGCGGTGCCTTCCACGAGCCCTGGGCGTACGGCGTCCCCGAGCTTCCGGTCGGCGGCGCGAAGCAGCGCGAGCGTCTCGTCGGGGCCACTCGGATCGCGGCGCCCGGGTGCAACGCGTCGACCGTGAGCCTCAGCCTCGCGCCCGGCGTCGCCGCGGGCGTTATCGACCCGTCCGACATCGTGAGCGTCCTGGCGGTCGGCCCCTCGGGCGCGGGCAAGAGCCTCAAGACGCATCTTCTCGGCGCTGAGCTCCTCGGAACGGCGAACCCGTACGCGGTGGGGGGAACGCACCGCCACATCCCCGAGATCCGGCAGGCGCTCCGTGCCGCGGGCGCGACCGGCGACATCCGGATCTCCTTCACCCCCGTGATCGTGCCGATGGCCCGCGGCATCCTCGCGACCTCGACGGCGCGCATCGCGGACGGCGTGACCGACGCGCAGATCCGCGACGCGTGGGAGCAGGCGTACGCGGGCGAGACCTTCGTGCAGCTCCTGCCCGAGGGACAGGTGCCGCGCACGGCCGACGTCCTCGGCGCGAACACGGCCCTCATCGGCCTCGCGATCGACCGCGCGGCCGGCCGGGTCGTCGTCGTGACCGCCGTCGACAACCTCGCGAAGGGGACGGCGGGCGCCGCGATCCAGTCCATGAACATCGCGCTCGGCCTTCCGGAGGGCCGCGCTCTCACCGTGAACGGAGTGGCGCCGTGAGCGTGACCGCACCCGCAGGATTCGAGGCGGCCGGAGTCGCCGCAGGGCTCAAGTCGACGGGCAAGCCCGACGTCGCGGTCGTCGTCAACCGCGGGCCGCTCAAGGCCGGCGCCGCCGTGTTCACCTCGAACCGGGCGAAGGCGAACCCGATCCTGTGGTCGCAGGAGGCGATCAAGGGCGGCGTGATCGAGGCGGTCGTGCTGAACTCGGGCGGCGCCAACTGCTTCACGGGCGCGTTCGGCTTCCAGACGACGCACCAGACCGCGGAGCGCGCGGCGGAGCTCCTCGGCGTCGGAGCCGTCGGCATCCAGGTCTGCTCGACCGGCCTCATCGGCACGGGCGACGAGGTGTTCCGCGCGAAGGTGCTCGACGGCACCGCGAAGGCGATCGCCTCCCTCAGCGCCGACGGCGGAGACGACGCGGCACGCGCGATCATGACGACCGACACGGTTCCCAAGACCGCGGTGCATCGCGGCGGCGGATGGTCGATCGGAGGGATGGCGAAGGGCGCGGGGATGCTCGCTCCCGGGCTCGCGACGATGCTCGTCGTGCTCACGACCGACGCCGTGCTCGACGCGGCGGCCGCCGACGCGCACCTCCGCTCCGCGACGAACGTCAGCTTCGATCGGCTCGACTCCGACGGATGCATGTCGACGAACGACCAGGTCACGCTCCTCGTGAGCGGGGCCTCGGGCGTGACCCCCGACCCGGACGAGTTCGCGAGCGCGCTCGCCGCGGTCTGCTCCGACCTCGCGCGGCAGCTGCAGGCTGACGCCGAGGGGGCCAGCCATGCGATCGCGATCGAGGTCGTCGGGGCCGCGAGCGAGCAGGACGCGGTCGAGGTGGGCCGCTCGGTCGCGCGCAACAACCTCTTCAAGGCCGCCATCTTCGGCAACGATCCGAACTGGGGCCGCGTGCTGGCGGCGATCGGCACGACCTCCGCGGAGTTCGACCCCTACCAGGTCGACGTCTCGATGAACGGCGTCCGCGTGTGCAGCGCGGGCGGCCCGGACCGCCCCCGCGAGGAGGTCGATCTCGCACCGCGCGACACGCACGTGCTCATCGACCTGCACGCGGGAGAGGCGACCGCGACCATCCTCACGAACGACCTCACGCACGACTACGTCCACGAGAACAGCGCGTACTCCTCATGACACCGATCGACCTGCAGGACACCAGCCCCGAGGAAGCCGAGTTCAAGGCGGCCACCCTCATCGAGTCGCTTCCGTGGCTCAAGGAGTACCGCGATCAGATCGTCGTCGTGAAGTACGGCGGCAATGCGATGATCTCGGAGGAGCTCCAGGACGCGTTCGCGGCCGACATCGCGTATCTCCGCTACGTGGGCATCAAGCCCGTCGTCGTGCACGGCGGCGGGCCGCAGATCTCGAGCATGCTCGATCGCCTCGCGATCCCGAGCGAGTTCAAGGGCGGCTACCGCGTGACGAGCACCGAGGCGATCTCGGTCGTCCGGATGGTGCTCACCGGCCAGATCAACCCCCAGCTCGTCGCCAAGATCAACTCGCACGGCCCGTTCGCGGTGGGAGTCTCGGGCGAGGACGCCGGGCTCTTCGGCGGCCGGCGCCGCGGCGTCGTCATCGACGGCGTCGAGGAGAGCCTCGGCCGGGTGGGCGACGTCGTCCGCGTCGACCCGACTCCCGTGATCGACCAGCTCGAGGCCGACCGCATCCCGGTCGTCGCGGGTGTCGCGCCCGACCTCGACCACCCCGGTCACACGCTCAACATCAACGCGGATGCCGCGGCATCCGCGCTCGCGGTGGCGCTCGGCGCGCGGAAGCTCGTGGTCCTCACCGATGTGCCCGGCTTGTACGCCGACTGGCCGAACCGCGACTCGCTCGTGTCGCACATCAAGGCCGACGAGCTGCGCGAGATGCTGCCGAAGCTCGAGTCGGGAATGATCCCGAAGATGCAGGCGTGCCTCGACGCGGTCGACGGCGGCGTGCCGACGGCAGCCATCATCGACGGGCGCGTGCCGCACTCGGTGCTCGTCGAGCTCTTCACCAGCAAGGGAATCGGAACGGAGGTGGTGGTCGGATGAGCACCTGGCAGGACGACGCATCGCGGGATCTCATGAGCCTGGGCGGGCGCCTCGCGCTCCTCACTCGGGGTGAGGGCTCGCATGTCTGGGACGCGGACGACCGCCGCTACCTCGACTTCCTGGGCGGGATCGCCGTCAACTGCCTCGGCCACGCGCATCCCGTGTTCGTGGAGGCCGTGTCGAAGCAGGCGGCGACGCTCGCGCACATCTCGAACTACTTCGCGAGCCCCGCGCAGCTCGAGCTCGCCGCCCGCCTGAAGCGTCTGGCCGGCACCGGCGACGACGGACGGGTGTTCCTCTCGAACTCGGGCACCGAGGCGAACGAGATGGCGATCAAGCTCGCCCGCCTGCACGGCGGGAAGACCGGCAAGTCGACCATCCTCGTGCTCAACGGCGCGTTCCACGGCCGCACCATGGGGGCGCTCTCGATCACCCCCAAGGCCGCGTACCGCGATCCGTTCGAGCCCGTCCTGCCGGGTGTGCGCTCGATCGACGCCACGCTCGAGGCGCTCGATGCGGCTTTCGACGACTCGATCGCGGCGCTCTTCGTCGAGCCGATCCAGGGCGAGGCCGGCGTCGTCCCGATGCCGGACGGCTTCCTCGCGAGGGCTCGCGAGCTCGCGACCGAGCGCGGCGCGCTCCTCGTCCTCGACGAGGTGCAGACCGGCTCGGGCCGCACGGGGGAGTGGTTCGCCTTCCAGCGCGAGGGGATCGTCCCCGATGCCGTGACGCTCGCGAAGAGCATCGGCGCGGGATTCCCCCTCGGCGCCCTCATCACGTTCGGCGCAGCGAGCGACCTGTTCTATCCCGGCACCCACAACTCGACGTTCGGCGGCAACCCGCTCGCCAGCGCGGTCGCGAACGCCGTGCTCGGCTACATCGAGAGCGAAGGGCTGCTCGAGAACGTGACCGCGCGCGGCGCTCAGCTGCGCACGGCCGTCGCCGAGCTCCCGCTCGTCTCGGGCACGCGCGGCGAGGGCCTCCTCATCGGCATCACGCTGACCGCGCCGGTTGCGGCGGAGGTGCGCGCGGCCGCCCATGAGCGCGGCCTCATCGTCAACGCCCCCGATGCGGACGTCATCCGCATCGCTCCCGCCTACACGATCGGCGATGCGGAGATCGAGGAGTTCCTCACCCTGTTCGGCGAGGCTCTCTCGGCCGTCGCCGCGACCATCCCGACCCCGACGGAGACCCACGCATGACCCGCCACTTCCTGCGCGACGACGACATCACGCCGGCCGAGCAGGCCGAGATCCTCGAGCTCGCGGCCGAGCTCAAGAAGGACCGCTGGGCCGACAAGTCCCTGGCCGGCCCGAAGACCGTGGCGGTCATCTTCGACAAGTCGTCGACTCGCACGCGCGTCTCGTTCGCCGTCGGCATCGCCGACCTCGGCGGCACGCCGCTCATCATCTCGACCGCGAACAGCCAGCTCGGCGGCAAGGAGACGCCCGCCGACACGGCGCGCGTGCTGGAGCGCCAGGTCGCCGCGATCGTGTGGCGCACGTACGCGCAGCAGGGCCTCGAGGAGATGGCGAAGGGCACGCGGGTGCCCGTCGTCAACGCTCTCAGCGACGACTTCCATCCGTGCCAGCTGCTGGCCGACCTGCTCACCGTGCGCGAGCACAAGGGCGAGCTGCGCGGGCTCACGCTGTCGTTCTTCGGAGACGGCCGCAGCAACATGGCGCACTCGTATGCGCTCGCGGGCGTGATGGCCGGCATGCACGTGCGGATCGCATCGCCGATCGACTACGCGCCCCGCGAGGACATCGTGATGGACGCCGACCGCATCGGCATCGAGACCGGCGGCTCGCTCACCCTCTTCACCGATCCGCTCGAGGCGGCCGCCGGTGCCGACGTCGTCGTGACCGACACCTGGGTCTCGATGGGCAAGGAGGAGGAGAAGCTCGCCCGCCTGCGCGACCTCGGCGCGTACAAGGTGACGCCCGAGCTCATGGGGCTCGCCGACGACAAGGCGATCTTCATCCACTGCCTCCCCGCCGATCGCGGCTACGAGGTCGACGCCGAGGTCATCGACGGCCCGCAGAGCGTCATCTGGGACGAGGCGGAGAACCGCCTGCACGCGCAGAAGGCCCTCCTCGTGTGGCTGCTGCGCCAGGCGGACTGACCGGCTGGATCCGGACCCGTCTGGCTCGGCTGGACGGGTCCGGCCGCGCGCCCGGCATCGACCTCGCGCGCGGCCTCGCGGTGATCGGCATGTTCGCCGCCCACCTGCTCGACACGTCGCCCTTCGCCTGGGGTGACCCCGCGACCTGGATCGACGTCGTCAACGGCCGCTCGTCCATCCTCTTCGCGACGCTCGCCGGCGTCTCGCTCGCGCTCGTCACGGGCGGGTCGACCCCAGTCGACGGCGAGCGGATGGCGGTCGCGCGCGGCCGGATCGTCGTGCGGGCGATCGCGATCTGGGTGATCGGCCTGCTCCTGGTCGCACTCGACACGCCCGTGCTCGTGATCCTGCCGGCATACGGCATCCTGTTCCTCCTCGCGCTCCCGGTGCTGCGGATGCGCCCCGCGTTGCTGCTCGCGATCGCCGTCGCGGTCGCGCTGATCGCGCCGTTCGCGGTGTGGGCGATCGACGGATGGGCAGGGTGGGAATCGCTCTCCGGCGAGCTCATCGCGCAGCTGACCGGATGGCACTATCCGTTCGCGCTCTGGTTCGCCTTCGTCGCGGCGGGGCTCGCCATCGGACGCCTCCGCCTCGGTCGGCCGCGGACGGCGTTGGCGCTCGTCCTCGGCGGCGCGGCCGCGGCCGTCATCGGGTACGGGGTGCTGGGCCGGTGGAGGTCGCTCGCCGAGCCCGAGAGCGTGTGGGCGCACGTGCTCGATGACGCGGCGCACTCGAGCGGAGTCGCCGAGGCGGTCGGCTCCGGCGGGTTCGCGGTCGCGGTCATCGGCGTATGCCTCCTCGCGTGCCGGACACCGCTCCGCTGGCTCGCGTGGCCCCTGCGGGCGATGGGTTCGATGCCGCTCACGGCATACGCGGCGCAGCTCGTCGCGTGGGCGCTGCTGCAGCCCGAGCCCACCGTGCTGCAGTTCGGGTCGGATCTCGTGGCGTTCCGCGCGACCGAGCCGTTCTGGCCCCTGACCGTCGCGACGATCGTCGGCTGCAGCCTGTGGTCGCTGCTCGTCGGGCGCGGCCCGCTCGAGGCCGGCATCGCCTGGCTCGCCCGCACGATCGTGCCGACGTCCCGTCGAGGTGTCTCACTCCCGGCGGGATAGCGACGGGCTTTCCCGCGGCGGGCGAGACATGGATGGTGGTCGGAGCGGGTCCTGGCGCTTCAGTACGCTGGACGGGTGAGCACAGGCGAGACGCGTGGGACGAACGAGGGAGCCCTCTGGGGCGGACGCTTCGCAGGGGGGCCGAGCCCCGAGCTGCAGGCGCTGAGCCGATCGACGCACTTCGACTGGCAGCTCGCGCTCTACGACATCCGCGGATCGCACGCGCACGCAGCGGCCCTCGAGGCCGCCGGCTACCTCACCGCCGACGAGGCGGCGCGCATGCACGCCGGGCTCGACGCGCTCGCCGAGGGCGTGCGAAGCGGTCGTCTGCGTCCGCGCGATGCGGATGAGGATGTGCACGGCGCCCTCGAGACGGCGCTCCTCGAGGAGGTGGGCGCCGAGCTCGGCGGCCGACTGCGCGCAGGCCGGAGCCGCAACGACCAGATCGCGACGCTCATCCGCCTGTTCCTCATCGACCACGCGGGTGTGATCGCGCGCGAGCTCGTCCAGCTCATCGACGCGCTCGTGGCGCAGGCCGACGCGCACCCGTCGGCCATCCTGCCGGGCCGCACGCACCTCCAGCACGCCCAGCCCGTGCTCCTCGCGCATCACCTCCAGGCACACGGATGGCCGCTCGTGCGCGACCTCGAGCGGCTCCGCGACTGGCGCGCCCGCGCGGGCGTGTCGCCGTACGGGGGAGGGGCGCTCGCCGGGTCGACCCTCGGTCTCGATCCCGCGCTCGTCGCCCGTGAACTCGGCCTCGATCGGCCGGCCGAGAACTCCATGGACGGCACGGCCGCGCGCGACGTCGTCGCCGAGTTCGCCTACATCGCGGCGCAGATCGGCATCGACCTGTCGCGCATGTCAGAGGAGATCATCCTCTGGAACACCCGCGAGTTCGGCTTCGTGACCCTCGACGACGGGTACTCGACGGGCTCGAGCATCATGCCGCAGAAGAAGAACCCCGACATCGCCGAGCTCGCGCGCGGCAAGTCGGGACGCCTGATCGGCAACCTCTCCGGCCTGCTCGCGACGCTCAAGGCGCTCCCGCTCGCGTACAACCGCGATCTGCAGGAGGACAAGGAGCCGGTGTTCGACTCCGTCGCGACTCTCGAGGTGCTTCTTCCCGCCTTCACGGGGATGGTCGCCACACTGCGCTTCGACACCGAGCGGATGGCCTCGCTCGCGCCGCAGGGATTCTCGCTTGCGACGGATGTCGCCGAGTGGCTCGTCACGCAGCGGGTCCCGTTCCGCGACGCCCACGAGATCTCCGGTGCGCTCGTCCGCGCCTGCGAGGAGCGGGGGATCGGCCTGGAGGACGCGACGGACGAGCTCCTCGCCGAGGTGTCCGAGCACCTCACGCCCGCCGTGCGGGAGGTGCTGTCGATCGAGGGATCGGTTGCATCGCGCGCCGGTGTCGGCGGCACCGCTCCCGAGCGGGTGGCCGAGCAGCGCGCGGAGCTCGTCGCACGGACGCAGGCCGTCGCGCACGCGCTCGGCTTGTGAGGACGGGTCCCGGGAAGCCCTAGGCTGGAGCGCATGACTGTACCCGCAACCTCCGTTGCCGTGCAGGCGAACGATCCCTCTTTCGAGACCATCTGGGATGAGCTCGTCTGGCGCGGCCTCGTGCACGTGTCGACCGACCAGGACGCTCTTCGCGAGCTGCTCGCGGGCGAGTCGATCGTGTATTACTGCGGGTTCGACCCGACCGCGCCGAGCCTTCACCTCGGGCACCTCGTGCAGCTTCTCACGATGCGTCGCATGCAGCTCGCCGGCCACCGGCCGCTCGGTCTCGTGGGCGGGGCGACCGGCCTCATCGGGGACCCCCGCCCGACCGCCGAGCGCGTCATGCAGACGAAGGAGACGGTCGCCGAGTGGGTCGCGCAGCTGCGCGCCCAGATCGAGCGGTTCCTCAGCTTCGACGGCGACAACGCCGCTCGGATGGTGAACAACCTCGACTGGACGGCGCCGATGTCGGCGATCGACTTCCTCCGCGACATCGGCAAGCACTACCGCGTCGGCACGATGATCAAGAAGGACGCGGTGACCGCGCGCCTGAACTCCGAAGCCGGCATCAGCTACACGGAGTTCAGCTACCAGATCCTCCAGGGGATGGACTTCCTCGAGCTCTACCGCCGCTACGACTGCGTCCTGCAGACGGGCGGCAGCGACCAGTGGGGCAATCTCACGAGCGGCACGGACCTCATCCACCGCGTCGAGGGACGGTCGGTCCACGCCTTCGGCACCCCGCTGATCACGAACAGCGACGGCTCGAAGTTCGGCAAGAGCGAGGGCAACGCGATCTGGCTCGATCCGGAGATGTGCAGTCCGTACGCGTTCTACCAGTTCTGGCTCAACACCCATGACGCCGACGTGGTCGAGCGCCTGAAGGTCTTCACGTTCCTCACGCGGGCCGAGATCGAGGAGTACGCAGCTCTCGTGGAGAGCGAGCCGTTCCGCCGTGCGGCGCAGAAGAGGCTCGCGCTCGAGGTGACGACCGCCGTGCACGGGGCAGAGGCGACCGCTGCGGCCATCGACGCGTCGGAGGCTCTGTTCGGAAAGGGAGATCTCGGTGCTCTCGACGCGGGCACCCTCGCCTCCGCGCTCCGTGAACTGCCCCACGCGACGCTCGCCGCGGGCACGCCCGTCACCCAGGCGCTCGTGGAGACGGGGCTCGTTTCGTCGGTATCGGAGGCGCGTCGCGCGATCTCACAGGGCGGCGTCTCCGTGGACGGCGCGAAGGTCGACTCCGATGAGGCGACGGTGAACGGAACGCTCCCGGGCGGCGTCTCGGTGCTGCGGCGCGGCAAGAAGGCGCTCGCCGGCGTCTTCATCGACGCCTGACATCCAGCGTTCCGCCGAAGGGCGCGTCTCCGTGAGGAGGCGCGCCCTTCGGCGCAACAGGGACCGGTTGGCCCTGTTTCCGGGTTGCGACACGCCCGAGTGGTGGGTGGGTTTGCTGGGGGTGGGGGTTCGGCGTAATGTATTCCCTTGTCGCCGCCAAGCGGTGAGGTTGAGCCGGAAGGTTCCCCGCCCCAGGTCTGCGACGTACAACACAATCCCTGGTTCTGGTGAGGCTGTGGTCTTGCTGGTGCTGGGGGTGGATGGTTGCCCCGGAGGGCCGCGGCGGGAGTCGTGGGGCTGGGTGCGTCTGATCCTTGAGAACTCAACAGCGTGCACTTGTCAAATGCCAAATTATCCTCGTCCAGCTTCGGCTGGTTGAGAATTCCTTTGGATCAAATTTTATGGTTGTCAGTTTTTGGCATCCTTTTTGGTCATGATTGAACTCGCAGGTGCCTGTCCGTTTTCCCGGGTGGGTGTCTGCTTTCGTTTTTTACGGAGAGTTTGATCCTGGCTCAGGATGAACGCTGGCGGCGTGCTTAACACATGCAAGTCGAACGATGAAGCCCAGCTTGCTGGGTGGATTAGTGGCGAACGGGTGAGTAACACGTGAGCAACCTGCCCCTGACTCTGGGATAACAGCCGGAAACGGTTGCTAATACCGGATATGCATCATGGCCGCATGGTCTGTGGTGGGAAAGATTTTTCGGTTGGGGATGGGCTCGCGGCCTATCAGCTTGTTGGTGAGGTAGTGGCTCACCAAGGCGTCGACGGGTAGCCGGCCTGAGAGGGTGACCGGCCACACTGGGACTGAGACACGGCCCAGACTCCTACGGGAGGCAGCAGTGGGGAATATTGCACAATGGGCGGAAGCCTGATGCAGCAACGCCGCGTGAGGGATGACGGCCTTCGGGTTGTAAACCTCTTTTAGCAGGGAAGAAGCGAAAGTGACGGTACCTGCAGAAAAAGCGCCGGCTAACTACGTGCCAGCAGCCGCGGTAATACGTAGGGCGCAAGCGTTATCCGGAATTATTGGGCGTAAAGAGCTCGTAGGCGGTTTGTCGCGTCTGCTGTGAAAACCCGAGGCTCAACCTCGGGCCTGCAGTGGGTACGGGCAGACTAGAGTGCGGTAGGGGAGATTGGAATTCCTGGTGTAGCGGTGGAATGCGCAGATATCAGGAGGAACACCGATGGCGAAGGCAGATCTCTGGGCCGTTACTGACGCTGAGGAGCGAAAGGGTGGGGAGCAAACAGGCTTAGATACCCTGGTAGTCCACCCCGTAAACGTTGGGAACTAGTTGTGGGGGCCTTTCCACGGTCTCCGTGACGCAGCTAACGCATTAAGTTCCCCGCCTGGGGAGTACGGCCGCAAGGCTAAAACTCAAAGGAATTGACGGGGACCCGCACAAGCGGCGGAGCATGCGGATTAATTCGATGCAACGCGAAGAACCTTACCAAGGCTTGACATACACCGGAAACGTCTGGAAACAGTCGCCCCTTTTTGGTCGGTGTACAGGTGGTGCATGGTTGTCGTCAGCTCGTGTCGTGAGATGTTGGGTTAAGTCCCGCAACGAGCGCAACCCTCGTTCTATGTTGCCAGCACGTTATGGTGGGAACTCATGGGATACTGCCGGGGTCAACTCGGAGGAAGGTGGGGATGACGTCAAATCATCATGCCCCTTATGTCTTGGGCTTCACGCATGCTACAATGGCCGGTACAAAGGGCTGCAATACCGTGAGGTGGAGCGAATCCCAAAAAGCCGGTCCCAGTTCGGATTGAGGTCTGCAACTCGACCTCATGAAGTCGGAGTCGCTAGTAATCGCAGATCAGCAACGCTGCGGTGAATACGTTCCCGGGTCTTGTACACACCGCCCGTCAAGTCATGAAAGTCGGTAACACCTGAAGCCGGTGGCCTAACCCCTTGTGGGAGGGAGCTGTCGAAGGTGGGATCGGTAATTAGGACTAAGTCGTAACAAGGTAGCCGTACCGGAAGGTGCGGCTGGATCACCTCCTTTCTAAGGAGCATCTCGAACCCTTCGGGGTTCGCAGAGGCCCGTTTCGAGGCGAATGTTCTCGACGGGTTGCTCATGGGTGGAACATTTGACAAGGCGTCAGCGCAGCTGAGTCCTTCTAGTACGTCTGGCCTTCGGGTCGGGTGGGAACGGGGGGTTCGGTGAGCGGGGCGCCTGCACGCTGTTGGGTCCTGAGGGACCAGGCGCTTTCGGGTGTCTGTTTCCTTGTGGGCCTCGTCTGAGCCGGCTGTCTGGTCGGGGAGGGGGGGTGCCGCCCGTACTTTGAGAACTACACAGTGGACGCGAGCATCTTAAAGAAGCGAACACAGGATCCTTTCGGGGGTTCTGTGGCTCATGTGATTTCAAGTCTTTAAGAGCAAACGGTGGATGCCTTGGCATCTGGAGCCGAAGAAGGACGTAGCAATCTGCGATAAGCCTTGGGGAGCCGATAAGCGGGCTGTGATCCGAGGATTTCCGAATGGGGAAACCCCGCCAGGCGGCGTGCTGACCTGGTGACTCCCGTCTGAATATATAGGGCGGGTAGAGGGAACGTGGGGAAGTGAAACATCTCAGTACCCACAGGAAGAGAAAACAACAGTGATTCCGTGAGTAGTGGCGAGCGAAAGCGGATGAGGCTAAACCGGATCGTGTGTGATAGCCGGCAGGTGTTGCACGTTCGGGGTTGTGGGACCATTCTGAGACCGCTGCCGCAGGTCTCGGTGGTACAGGTGCGTATAGACGAACGGTTTTGAATGGCCGGCCAGAGCGGGTGGTAGCCCCGTAGTCGACATGCGTTTCCTGCCGCGAGTGGTATCCCAAGTAGCACGGGGCCCGTGAAATCCCGTGTGAATCTGCCAGGACCACCTGGTAAGCCTAAATACTCCCAGATGACCGATAGCGGACAAGTACCGTGAGGGAAAGGTGAAAAGTACCCCGGGAGGGGAGTGAAATAGTACCTGAAACCGTTTGCTTACAAACCGTCGGAGCCTCCTTGTTGGGGTGACGGCGTGCCTTTTGAAGAATGAGCCTGCGAGTTAGTGATACGTGGCGAGGTTAACCCGTGTGGGGCAGCCGTAGCGAAAGCGAGTCTGAATAGGGCGAGTTTAGTCGCGTGTCCTAGACCCGAAGCGAAGTGATCTATCCATGGCCAGGCTGAAGCGACGGTAAGACGTCGTGGAGGGCCGAACCCACTTAGGTTGAAAACTGAGGGGATGAGCTGTGGATAGGGGTGAAAGGCCAATCAAACTTCGTGATAGCTGGTTCTCTCCGAAATGCATTTAGGTGCAGCGTTGCGTGTTTCTTGCCGGAGGTAGAGCTACTGGATGGCCGATGGGCCCTACAAGGTTACTGACGTCAGCCAAACTCCGAATGCCGGTAAGTGAGAGCGCAGCAGTGAGACGGTGGGGGATAAGCTTCATCGTCGAGAGGGAAACAACCCAGACCACCATCTAAGGTCCCTAAGCGCGTGCTAAGTGGGAAAGGATGTGGAGTTGCTCAGACAACCAGGAGGTTGGCTTAGAAGCAGCCACCCTTGAAAGAGTGCGTAATAGCTCACTGGTCAAGTGATTCCGCGCCGACAATGTAACGGGGCTCAAGCACGCCACCGAAGTTGTGGCATTGACATTTTTGGTAGGCCTTCGTGGTCCAGCCGTGTTGATGGGTAGGAGAGCGTCGTGTGGGCGGTGAAGCGGCGGAGTGATCCAGCCGTGGAGGCCACACGAGTGAGAATGCAGGCATGAGTAGCGAAAGACGTGTGAGAAACACGTCCTCCGGAAGACCAAGGGTTCCAGGGTCAAGCTAATCTTCCCTGGGTAAGTCGGGACCTAAGGCGAGGCCGACAGGCGTAGTCGATGGACAACGGGTTGATATTCCCGTACCGGCGAAGAACCGCCCCAATCAATCCAGTGGTGCTAAGCGCCCAAAGCCAGACATCGCCGCCTTCGGGTGGCACCGTCTGGTGGAGCGCGCGACCCCATGCTGGTGCGGTTAGCGTATTAACAGGTGTGACGCAGGAAGGTAGCCCAAGCCAGGCGATGGTTGTCCTGGTCCAAGCATGTAGGCCGAGCCATAGGCAAATCCGTGGCTCATGTGGCTGAGATGTGATGGGGATGAAAAGTGGGTGATCCTATGCTGCCGAGAAAAGCATCGACGCGAGGTTCTAGCCGCCCGTACCCCAAACCGACTCAGGTGGTCAGGTAGAGAATACCGAGGAGATCGAGATAATCGTGGTTAAGGAACTCGGCAAAATGCCCCCGTAACTTCGGGAGAAGGGGGGCCCAGCGCGTATTAGAACTTGCTTCGAAAGCGTGTGTGGGCCGCAGAGACCAGTGGGTAGCGACTGTTTATTAAAAACACAGGTCCGTGCGAAGTCGCAAGACGATGTATACGGACTGACGCCTGCCCGGTGCCGGAAGGTTAAGAGGACCGGTCAGCCGCAAGGCGAAGCTGAGAATTTAAGCCCCGGTAAACGGCGGTGGTAACTATAACCATCCTAAGGTAGCGAAATTCCTTGTCGGGTAAGTTCCGACCTGCACGAATGGCGTAACGACTTCCCAACTGTCTCAACCACGAACTCGGCGAAATTGCATTACGAGTAAAGATGCTCGTTACGCGCAGCAGGACGGAAAGACCCCGTGACCTTTACTACAGCTTGGTATTGGTGTTCGGTGTGGCTTGTGTAGGATAGGTGGGAGACTGTGAAGCAGTGACGCCAGTCATTGTGGAGTCGTTGTTGAAATACCACTCTGGTCACTCTGGATATCTAACTTCGGACCGTGATCCGGTTCAGGGACAGTGCCTGGTGGGTAGTTTAACTGGGGCGGTTGCCTCCCAAAGAGTAACGGAGGCGCCCAAAGGTTCCCTCAACCTGGTTGGCAATCAGGTGGCGAGTGTAAGTGCACAAGGGAGCTTGACTGTGAGACTGACAGGTCGAGCAGGGACGAAAGTCGGGACTAGTGATCCGGCAGTGGCTTGTGGAAGCGCTGTCGCTCAACGGATAAAAGGTACCTCGGGGATAACAGGCTGATCTTGCCCAAGAGTCCATATCGACGGCATGGTTTGGCACCTCGATGTCGGCTCGTCGCATCCTGGGGCTGGAGTAGGTCCCAAGGGTTGGGCTGTTCGCCCATTAAAGCGGTACGCGAGCTGGGTTTAGAACGTCGTGAGACAGTTCGGTCCCTATCCGCTGCGCGCGTAGGAAGTTTGAGAGGATCTGACCCTAGTACGAGAGGACCGGGTTGGACGAACCTCTGGTGTGCCAGTTGTCCTGCCAAGGGCACCGCTGGTTGGCTACGTTCGGGATGGATAACCGCTGAAAGCATCTAAGCGGGAAGCCGGCCTCAAGATGAGACTTCCATCACCTTCGGGTGGAGAGGCTCCCAGCAGACTACTGGGTTGATAGGCCAGACGTGGAAGCCCAGCAATGGGTGCAGCTGACTGGTACTAATAAGCCGATGACTTGATAACACACCGTCTTCTGCGGTGCTCGCGTCCACTTTGTGGTTCCCGATGTACGGGCACCAGAAAACTTTCATAGAGAAAGCTTGATGTCGAACACATCACCAGATGTTTCGGCGGTCATAGCGAGAGGGAAACGCCCGGCCACATTCCGAACCCGGAAGCTAAGCCTCTCAGCGCCGATGGTACTGCAAGGGGGACCTTGTGGGAGAGTAGGACACCGCCGGACTTCACGTAGACGAAAGGGTCATCCGACGACGGATGACCCTTTCGTGCGTTACACGGGCATCACCGAGGAGTAGACATGCCGAACGACGGAGACAACGACCGCCCCGAGGGCGGGTCACGACCGCGCGGCGGCGACGACAGGGCTCGTGGGCGTGATGGGGCGCGTCCCCGATACTCCGACAGCGCCTCCCGCGACCGGCGTCCCCGTGATGGGCGTCCGCAGCGCGATGGTGACCGTCGTCCGTACCAGCGGGATGACCGGAACTCGGGGGACCGTCGTCCGTACCAGCGGGATGACCGGAACTCGGGGGAGCGTCGTCCGTACCAGCGGGATGACCGGAACTCGGGGGACCGTCGTCCGTACCAGCGGGACGACCGGAACTCCGGTGAGCGTCGCCCGTACCAGCGGGACGACCGGAACTCCGGTGACCGTCGCCCCTACCAGCGGGACGACCGGAATTCCGGAGAGCGTCGTCCGTACCAGCGCGACGACCGGAACTCGGGGGAGCGTCGCCCGTACTCCCGTGATGACCGGAACTCGGGTGAGCGTCGCCCGTACTCCCGTGATGACCGGAACTCGGGTGAGCGTCGCCCGTACCAGCGGGACGACCGCAACTCCGGTGAGCGTCGTCCGTACCAGCGGGACGATCGGAACTCGGGTGAGCGTCGTCCGTACCAGCGGGACGATCGGAACTCGGGTGAGCGTCGTCCGTACCAGCGGGACGACCGCAGGTCCGGCGACCGTCGCCCCTACCAGCGGGACGACCGCCCGCAGCGCCGTCCGCAGAGCCGCGACGGTCAGGCGGGACCGCGCCGTCCCTACGACCGCGACAGCCGACCCGCGCGTCCGCGTCACGACGATGGCGGCGCGTCGCGTCCGCCCGAGCACGCTCGCGTGCCCGATCCGTTCCTTCCTGAGGACATCACGGCGCGCGATCTCGCGCCGGCAGCCCGCAACGAGCTGAAGACCCTCAGCAAGGAGAACGCGGAGCGCGTCGCACGTCATCTCGCGATGGCGTCGCGCCTGATCGACGAGGACCCGCAGCTCGCCCACGAGCACGCCCTCGCCGCGGTGCGACACGCAGGCCGCATCGGCGTCGCCCGGGAGACGCTGGCGATCACGGCGTACGCGAACGGCGACTTCGCGCTCGCCCTGCGCGAGCTGCGCACGCAGCGGAGGATCACGGGGCGCAACGACAACGTCGCGCTCATCGTCGACAGCGAGCGCGGCGTCGGACGCCCCGAGAAGGCGCTCGAGGAGGGCCGCGCCGCCGACCGCGAGGCCCTTGACGTCGCGGCGCGCGTCGAGCTCGCGATCGCGATGTCGGGTGCGCGTCTGGATCTCGGTCAGACCGAGCTGGCCCTGCACGAGCTCGACATCCCGGAGCTCGATCCCGATCGGGCGTTCGAGTGGAGCCCGGGTCTCTTCGCGGCGCGCGCGAACGTGCTCGAGGACCTCGGCCGCACCGATGAGGCGGCGTCGTGGCGCCGCCGGGCGGAGGTGGCCGAGGAGGCGCTCCTCGCGCACCGCGGCGCAGACGAGGACGACTTCATCTTCGTCGACGACACCGACACCGAGGCGCTCCCGGCCGAGGAGGAGCACGCGGCCGACGACGTCGCCTCCGAGCAGGAGCCCGCAAGCGAGCAGGAGCCCGCAAGCGAGCAGGAGCCCGCAGCCGCTCCCGAGCCGGCAGAGGAGCCCGAGCCCGAGCCGGCAGAGGAGCCCGAGCCCGAGCCAGCAGAGGAGCCCGAGCCCGAGCCCGAGCAGGAGTTCACGATCGAGGACGAGGTGTCCGAGATCCTGATCGCCGCCGGGATCGAGGGCGCCGCCGACACGACGCCGGACGCTGCCGCTGCCGCCGCGCCCGACGCGACACCGGTCGACACCGAGGACGCCGAGTCCGAGGCGCGCGGAGAGCAGCAGCCTGCACCTGAGGAATCGACGACGGAGGATGACCGCCCCGATGGCGCTCTTTTCTAAGCGGACGGATGGCCCCGCACCGATCGAGGGGGTCGACGTCCTCCTCGCCGACCTCGACGGCGTCGTCTACGCCGGCCCCGGGCCGCTGCCGCACGCGGTCGAGAGCCTGAACCGTGCGACGAGCGAGGGCCGCCGGCTCGGGTTCATCACGAACAACGCCTCGCGGACGGACGCGTCCGTCGCCGCTCACCTGAGCGAGCTCGGCATCCCCACCGCGCCCGACGACGTCGTGACGAGCCCGCAGGCCGCCATGCGCCTGCTCGCGGAGCGCGTGCCGGCAGGCTCGACCATCCTCGTCGTGGGCGGGGAGGGCCTCGTCGTCGAGGCCGAGAAGGCCGGCTATGTCGTCACCCGCAGTGCCGAGGATGCGCCGGCGGCCGTGGTCCAGGGCTTCGCACCCGAGGTGGGCTGGACCCAGCTCGCGGAGGCCGCGTTCGCCCTCGCTCTTCCCGAGGAGGAGGGCGGCATCCCCTGGATCGCGACGAACACCGACTGGACGATCCCGCAGGCGCGGGGCGTCGCGCCGGGAAACGGCACGCTCGTGTCGGCCGTGCACACGGCCGTCGGGCGTCTCGCGACGGTCGCCGGCAAGCCCGAGGCCCCGATCTTCCACGCGGCCGTCGCACGATTCTCGGCGCAGAACCCGCTGTTCCTGGGCGACCGGCTCGACACCGACATCATGGGCGCGCAGGCGGCCGGGATGGCGTCGGCGATCGTGCTGACGGGGATCGACCGGCCCAAGCACATCCTCGCCGCGCCGTCTCACTCGCGCCCGACCTACATCCTCAGCGACCTGCGCGAGCTCTTCGAGCCGTATCCCGTCGCCCGCGTGAAGGGCGACACGGTCTGGGTCCGCGACGCTGCCGTGCGCATCGACGGGCCCGACGTGCACATCGTGAGCGAGGGAACGCGCGACATCGACCTGCTGCGTGCGGCGTCGAAGGCGATCTGGGACACCGGCCGCCAGATCTTCGGCTTCCGCGTGCCCGAGCGCCTCTACGAGGACCGCTTCCGCCGCGGCTAGTCTGAACGGGTGACGGATCAGGACCACGGCGCAGAGCTCGTCAGCCGGCTCAGGGTGATCGAGGATCAGCCTCTCGCCGAGCGGGCGAGCGCTTACGCGGCCCTGCACGACGAGCTGGCCGCGCGGCTCGAGTCCGCTCCTCGCGACGGCACCGCGCCCCGATGACGCAGCGGCTCGACGCGGCGCTCGCCGAGCGCGGCCTCGCGCGCTCGCGCACGCACGCGGCGGGCCTCATCGCGGATGGCGCGGTGCGGGTCGAGGGCGAGATCGTCACGAAGGCGTCGGCGAGGGTCGACGACACGACGCGCATCGAGGTGGACGCCGCCGATCAGTGGGTCAGCCGCGGCGCCCACAAGCTCATTCACGCGCTCGACGCGTTCTCGATCGAGGTCGCCGGCCGGGCCGCGCTCGACATGGGAGCGTCGACCGGCGGCTTCACCCAGGTGCTCCGAGCCCGCGGGGCGTCCCCGGTCATCGCCGTCGACGTGGGCCACGGACAGCTCGCGCCAGCGGTCGCGAGCGATCCCGAGGTGCGTGCGGTCGAGGGCTTCAACGTGCGGTTCATGACCCCGGAGAGGCTCGCGGAGGCCAGCGGCATCGCGACACCGCCCTCCGTCGTCACGGGCGACCTGTCGTTCATCTCGCTCACGCTCGTCCTGCCATCCGTCGCGGCGGTGGCGGCAGACGGCGCCGACGTCGTCCTGCTCGTCAAGCCGCAGTTCGAGGTGGGGCGCACCGGCATCCGCGGCGGTGTCGTGATCGACCCCGCCCTCCGCATCGACGCCGTGCGCGGCGTCCTGCGTGCTGCCTGGGATCTCGGCCTCGGCACCCGCGCGGTGCGCCGTTCGCCGATCGAGGGCGCGCACGGCAATGTCGAGGTGCTTGTGCACATCTCGCCGGGCCGCGGAGCGGATCCGACAGAATGGGAGGACACGATCGTGACGGAGGCGGGAGGACGATGACGCAGCGCAGGATCCTGATCGTCGCCCACGCGTATCGCGAGGACACGGTGCGCGCCGCGGTGCGGGTCGTGAACGCCGTGCGCGCCGAGGGCGCCGTCCCGGTGCTCGCCCCCGACGACCGTGCCGAGCTGTCCGCGATCGTCGCCGAGCTCGCCGACGTCCCCGCTCTCGGCATCGACGTGGCCCTGACCGAGATCGACATCGCGATCGTGCTCGGGGGAGACGGCACCATCCTGCGCGCGGCCGAGCTGGTGCGCGGAGGCACGGCGCCTGTCCTCGGCGTCAACATGGGGCACGTCGGCTTCCTCGCCGAGATCGAGCGCGACGACATGGACGAGGCCGTCCACCGCGCGATCATCGGCGACTACGCGGTCGAGGAGCGCTTGGCCCTCGCCGTCATCGTGAAGGACGACGACGACCGCGTGGTCTACGAGACGTGGGCCCTGAACGAGGCGGCGATCGAGAAGGACCAGCGCGAGCGGATGATCGAGGTCATCATCGAGGTCGACCGTCGGCCGCTCACGGCGTACGGTGCGGATGGCGTCGTCGTCGCGACTCCGACGGGATCCACGGCGTACAACTTCTCCGCGGGCGGGCCCGTCATCTGGCCGACCGTGCAGGCGATCGCCGTCGTGCCGCTCTCGGCGCACACGCTGTTCTCGAAGCCCCTCGTCGTCGGGCCCGATCACGCCGTCGCGGTCGAGCTCAAGGACGACTCGGCGGGCACCGGCGTCCTCTGGTGCGACGGGCGCCGCTCGCACCCGCTCCCGCCCGGCGCGCGCGTCGTCGTGCGGCGCTCGCCGAAGCCCGTGCTGCTCGCCCGCCTGCACCCCGCCGCGTTCACCGACCGGCTCGTCCGCAAGTTCAAGCTGCCGACCGAGGGATGGCGCGGCCCGAGCGAGCACACGCCCACCGAGACCCTCACGCTGCCGAGCCTGGAGGCCCACGAGTGATCGAGGAGATGCGACTGCGCGACCTCGGCGTGATCGCCGAGGCGACCCTGCCCATGGGCGCCGGGTTCACGGCGATCACGGGCGAGACCGGTGCGGGCAAGACCATGGTGGTGACCGGCCTCGGGCTGCTGCTCGGCCAGCGCGCCGACTCGGGCGCCGTGCGCGCGGGGGCGGCGCAGGCTGTCGTCGAGGGCGTGTGGATCGTTCCGGAGACCGGCGCCGTCGCCGAGCGCGTGCGCGACGCCGGCGGCGACCTGGAGCCGATCGGCGACGGCAGCGCCGAGCTGTATCTCTCGCGCACGCTCGCCGCCGAGGGTCGCAGTCGTGCGAGCGTGGGCGGCCGCGCCGCCCCGGCCGGGGTGCTCGCCGACCTCGCTGATGCGCTCGTCGTCGTGCACGGCCAGACCGATCAGCTGCGTCTCCGCTCGGCGGCCGCTCAGCGCGACGCGCTCGACCGCTTCGCGGGAGCGCCCGTGCGCGAGGCCCTCGAGGCCTACCGGGTCGCATGGCATGCGCACCGCGAGCTCGAGCGCGAGCTGGAGACCCTCACGACCGAGCGCACCGCGCGCGAAGCCGAGGCGGAGTCCCTGCGCGCGACCCTCGCGGAGATCGAGCAGATCGCCCCTGTCGAGGGCGAGGACGTGCAGCTCGCCGAGCGCGCCGAGCGGCTCGCGAACGCCGAGGAGCTGCGGTCTGCGGCGGCGCTCGCCCGCGAGGCCCTCTCGAGCGAGGAGGGAGCTCCGGATGTCTCGGGGCTCGTGAGCGAGGCGCGTCGCGCGCTCGAGCGCGCGGGCGACCCGGCGCTCACGACCCTGGCGGAGCAGATCGCCGACCTCGGATACCGGGCGGCGGACCTCGCCGTCGAGCTCTCGGGCTTCCTCGCCGATCTCGACGAGACCGGGCCGCAGGAGCTGGCGGCGGTCGAGGAGCGCCGGGCCGCGGTCGGCTCTCTCGTCCGCGCTCACGGGTCGCTCGACGCCGCGATCGCCCTCCTCGAGACGGGCTCCGCGCGGCTCGCGGAGCTCGACGACGACGGAGACCGGATCGAGCGGCTGTCCGCCCAGCGCGAGGAGTCGCGCGCCGCGCTCGACGCCGCGGCAGCGACGCTCACCGCCGCGCGCCGGGAGGCGGCGACGCGCCTCGGCGACGCTGTCACGGAGGAGCTGCACGCCCTCGCGATGCCCGACGCGCGCCTCGTCGTGGAGGTCTCGCCGGGCCAGGAATCGGCGACCGGGCGCGACGACGTCGCCTTCCTGCTCTCCCCGCACCCCGGGGCCGAGCCGCGCTCGGTCGCGCGCGGCGCGTCGGGCGGCGAGCTGAGCCGCGTGATGCTCGCGATCGAGGTCGTGATCGCCGAGACCGACCCCGTGCCGACGTTCGTGTTCGACGAGGTCGACGCGGGCATCGGCGGCGCCGCGGCGATCGAGGTCGGCAAGCGCCTCGCGCGCCTCGCGCAGTCGTCGCAGGTGATCGCGGTGACCCACCTCGCGCAGGTGGCGGCGTTCGCGAGCAACCACCTGAGCGTGGTCAAGGCCAACGACGGGTCGGTCACCCGCTCGAGCGTGCAGCGTCTGGAGGGCGCAGAGCGGGAGGCCGAGATGGCACGGCTGCTCTCGGGACTGGCCGACTCGGACGCTGCGCTGACCCACGCGCGCGAGCTTCTCGCGCTCGCCCACACCGCCGTCTGACACCGCCCGCGAGGTCGCTCTCGCCCGCGCGCCGGGAACGTGGCACGATAGCCCGAAGGATGCCGGGCGCGGCGCCTCCCGTCGGCCGCGACAAGCATCCGCCGCTGGGAGCACACTGCGAGCGGCACGCCCTCCTCCCACCCCCGACTGTTAGGATCGAAGCCCGTGATGCAGACTCCTGAGGCACGGCGCGACGACACCACCAAGCAGATCTTCGTGACGGGCGGTGTCGTCTCCTCGCTCGGCAAGGGGCTCACGGCCGCGAGTCTCGGGAACCTCCTCACCGCACGCGGGCTGCACGTGGTCATGCAGAAGCTCGACCCGTACCTCAACGTCGACCCCGGCACGATGAACCCGTTCCAGCACGGCGAGGTCTTCGTCACGGACGACGGCGCCGAGACCGACCTCGACATCGGGCACTACGAGCGCTTCCTCGACATCAACCTGTCGCAGGCCGCGAACGTCACGACGGGCCAGATCTACTCGCAGGTCATCGCGCGCGAGCGCCGCGGCGAGTACCTGGGCGACACGGTGCAGGTCATCCCGCACATCACCGACGAGATCAAGCGGCGCATGCGCCTGCAGGCCGAGGACGAGCCGCGTCCCGACGTCATCATCACGGAGGTCGGCGGCACGGTCGGCGACATCGAGTCGCAGCCGTTCCTCGAGGCGGCCCGGCAGCTGCGCCACGAGCTCGGTCGCGACAACGTGTTCTTCGTGCACGTGTCGCTCGTGCCGTTCATGGGCGCATCCGGCGAGCAGAAGACGAAGCCCACGCAGCACTCGGTGGCCGCGCTGCGCCAGGTCGGCATCCAGCCCGACGCGCTCGTGCTCCGCAGCGATCGCCCTGTGAGCGAGAGCAACCGCAACAAGATCGCCCTCATGTGCGACGTCGACATCGAGGGCGTCGTGAACACGGTCGACCTCCCGAGCATCTACGACATCCCCTCGACGCTCAACGAGCAGGGTCTCGACGCCTACATCGCGCGCCGCCTCGGCCTCGCCGAGAAGGCCGGCGACGTCGACTGGACGCGCTGGGGCCGCGTCCTGCACGCGGTCCACAACCCGAAGCACGAGGTGACGATCGGCCTCGTCGGCAAGTACATCGACCTGCCCGACGCCTACCTCTCGGTGACCGAGGCGCTCAAAGCCGGCGGATTCGCGCAGGAGACCAAGGTCAACATCCGCTGGATCCCGTCGGACACCTGCGAGACGCCCGAGGGCGCCAAGGAGCAGCTGTCGTCGCTCGACGGCATCTGCGTGCCCGGCGGATTCGGCATCCGCGGCATCGAGGGCAAGCTCGGAGCGCTCCGCTTCGCGCGCGAGCAGGGCATCCCGACGCTCGGCCTGTGCCTCGGCCTGCAGTGCATGGTGATCGAGTACGCCCGCGACGTGGCCGGCATCGCCGACGCATCGTCGACCGAGTTCGACCCCGAGACGACCGCTCCCGTCATCGCGACGATGGCCGAGCAGGTCGACATCCTCGACCGCGGCGACCTCGGCGGCACGATGCGCCTCGGTCTGTACCCCGCGCGCCTCGCGGACGGCTCGCTCGCCGCCGACCTCTACGGCGCCGCCGAGGTCCAGGAGCGCCACCGCCACCGCTACGAGGTCAACAACGCCTACCGGGCGCAGCTCGCCGAGGCGGGGCTCGTGTTCTCCGGCCTGAACCCCGACCTCGACCTCGTCGAGTTCGTCGAGCTGCCGCGCGACGTGCACCCGTACTACATCGCGACCCAGGCGCACCCCGAGCTCCGCTCGCGCCCGACCGACCCGCACCCGCTGTTCCGCGGGCTCGTCGGCGCGGCCGTCGAGCGCAGCCGGGCTAGCGAGCTGTTCGACGTCGAGAACGCCTGATGACCGAGGAGCTCCGAGACGAGGCCCACGAGGTCGAGATCGTCGAGAGCGAGGTCGCGTTCCGCGGCATCGTGTGGGACATCGTCTCGGAGCGCTTCGTCTACGGCGACGACCAGCTGACGCGTCAGTACCTGGCCCATCCCGGGGCGGCGGCGGTCGTCGCACTCGACGCGGACGAGCGCGTCCTGCTCATCCAGCAGTACCGCCATCCGATCGGCGAGCGCGACTGGGAGCTCCCCGCCGGGCTCCTCGACGTCGCGGGCGAGAGCCCGCTCGAGGCCGCGCAGCGGGAGCTCGCCGAGGAGGCCGACCTCGAGGCCGCGGACTGGCAGGAGCTGAGCGCCGTGCATCTGTCGCCGGGTGGCACGTCGGAGCTCATCCACCTGTTCCTCGCACGCGACCTCACGCCGACGGAAGGCGCGTTCGAGCGCGAGGGCGAGGAGGCCGACATGCGCGTGGAGTGGCTCCCCCTCGAGGAGGCCGTGCGCGCGGTCGTCGAGGGGCGGTTCCGGAACGCGACCACGGGCATGGGACTGCTGCTGACCGCGGCGCGGCTGCGCGGCGCCTAGGACGCGACGTGCGTCTCGAGCGCGCCGTCGACGCGTATCTGCGGCACCTCACGATCGAGCGCGGCCTGTCGGAGCACACGATCGCGGCGTACCGCCGCGATCTGGAGGGCTATGCCGCGTGGCTGCGCGCGAACGGGGTCGACGATGCCGACGCCGTGACCCCCGCGATCGCCGCGGAGTTCGCGGCGGCACGGGCCGGGGAGGACCCGCCGCCCGCTGCCTCCTCACTCGCTCGCCTCCAGTCATCCGTGCGCGGTCTGCACCGCTTCCTCGTGCGCGAGGGCCTCGCGGCCGACGATCCCGCCCAGCGGCTGCGTCCTCCGAAGCAGCCGCAGCGGCTCCCGAAGGCCCTGACGATCGAGCAGGTCGAGCGCCTGCTGGCCGCGCCCTCGCCCGACGAGCCCCTGGGCATCCGCGATCGCGCCCTGCTGGAGCTGCTCTACGCGACCGGCGCCCGCGTGTCGGAGGCGATCTCTCTCGATGTCGACGACCTCGCGAGCGGCGATGTGCTGCGTCTGCGCGGCAAGGGCTCGAAGGAGCGCATCGTGCCGGTGGGGTCGTTCGCGCGCGCCGCGGTGGATGCGTACCTCACCCGCGTGCGCCCCGAGCTCGCGGCGAAGGGGAGGGCCACCGCGAAGCTCTTCCTCGGCGCCCGCGGCGCCCCGCTCTCGCGGCAGAGCGCGTGGCTCGTGATCCAGGCGGCCGCGGAGCGCGCGCACCTCGAGGCGCACGTGTCCCCGCACACCCTCCGCCACTCGTTCGCGACGCACCTCCTGCAGGGCGGCGCCGACGTGCGCGTCGTGCAGGAGCTCCTCGGCCACTCGTCGGTCGCGACCACGCAGATCTACACCCACGTCACGGTCGACACGCTCCGCGATGTGTACGCGACGAGCCATCCCCGAGCGCTCTGACCGGAATATCACGGGTCGGTAACGAAGTCCTCCGCGATAAGAGGAATCGGCGCCGCGGCGACACATCCTCAGTGAGAGCGCCTCCGCAGATCATCCTCCAGACGGATGCCCCGCGGGTTGCGCTCTTGGAACGATGGCAGGACACAGCACCGCGCGCTCGCCGCGCCTCGACGCAGGGACCATGATGCGAACCACACGCCCTCTCACGCTCGTCGCCTCGGCGGCCATCCTCACCGCGACCCTCGCGGGATGCTCGCAGCAGGGCGGCGGTGAGCCCGAGCTCTCGTGGGAGGACTCGCCCCTCAACGAGTACACGGCGGCCGTGTACGGCAGCGACCTCTCGCCCGAGGAGCAGCAGAAGCAGATGGACGAGCAGACGCGCGAGATCGAGGAGCGCACCGCGGAGTGCATGCAGGCCGAGGGCTTCGAGTACGTGCCCAACCTGCAGAACGGCGGCGTGGTCTTCGAGGACGACGGGGTCTGGGACCCCGAGTCGCGCGAGTGGGTCGCGCAGTACGGGTACGGCATGTTCAACGACCCTTGGCAGGACCAGCCGCAGCCCGAGCCGGAGGAGTACGTCGACCCGAACCAGGAGTACATCGAGTCGCTGTCGGAGTCGGAGCAGCTGGCCTACAACGAGACGCTCTGGGGCGAGCAGCCGTCCGAGGAGGAGATGAGCGACCCCGAGTTCGACTGGAACGCGTTCTACGAGACCGCCGATCGCGGCTGCAACGGGGAGGCGTCGGACGAGGTGTACGGCACGAACCTCTGGGACAAGCTGTACGAGGAGTTCGAGCCGCTCATGACGAAGATGGACGAGCTCTACACGACGGTCCAGGAGTCGCCCGAGATGGTCGAGCTCGACGCGGAGTGGGCGTCGTGCATGGCCGACGCGGGCCACGCGGGCTACACGAAGCAGGCGGACCCGATGAACGAGCTCTCGGAGAAGCAGAACGCCTTCTACGAGGAGCAGAACGCCGCGTACGAGGACTTCGACTTCGAGAACGCGAGCGAGGAGGAGCTCGCGGCTCTCGAGGAGCAGAGCGACCCCACGCAGACGCCCGAGTGGAAGGAGCTCGCCGAGAAGGAGATCGAGATCGCGCTCGTCGACCTCGACTGCCGCGAGAAGACCGACTACCGCGACGCGAGCCTGCGCATCCAGTTCGAGCTCGAGGAGCAGTTCATCGCCGACAACAAGGCCGAGCTCGAGGCGTACAAGGCCGCTGCCGAGCAGGCGAGCTGAGCGGTGCGCGCACGGGATCTTCGCATGGAGGGGCGCGAGAAGAGCGGCGGGGACGAGCAGGACCGAGAGACAGAGCTCGTCCCCGCAACATCCGACGCCGCCTCGACGGACGCGACGTTCGACGAGGTCGTCGAGCAGGCGGCCGTCGAGGAGGCGCCGGCCGAGAGCACGCAGGGACGCGCCGCCGGGTGGGGGCGCGTCATCCGCGGCAACAAGGGGCTGTGGATCACGGCGGCGGTCGCGGTCGTCGCGCTCGCCGGGGGCCTCGCGCTCGGGCGCTTCGTGATCTCGCCGCTCGATGCGGCGGCAGGGGCGGGGGCGCCGGACCCGGGCCTCGTCACGGTGCCCGTCGAGTTCGGCGCGCTGAGCAACGACGTCACGCTGCGCGGCGACGTCGGCTACACCGACGCGGTCGAGCTCAAGATCGACACGTCGTCGTTCACGGGGGCCGCCATCGTGACCGGGCAGGTGCCCGAGGCGGGCGCAGAACTCGACAGCCTCTCGATCGCGCTCGAGGTGACCGGGCGGCCGGTCATCGTGCTGCCGGGGGAGCTGCCGGCCTACCGCACGCTGCGCGTGGGGGTCTCCGGCCCCGACGTCATCCAGCTCAAGGAAGCCCTCACGGCCGTCGGGATCGGTGTCGGCGACGTCGCGTCCGATGTCTTCGACGAGGCGACGGCGCTCGCGGTGGGCGAGCTCTACAACCAGGCAGGGTACCCGGCTCCCGAGCCCGAGGAGGGCGTCGCGGAGGCGGTGATCGCGGCCGAGGAGGGCGTGCGGATGGCCGAGCAGTCGCTCGCGGACGCGCGCAAGGCCCTCGCGACGGCGGGCCAGGGCCCGTCGGACATCGAGATCCGCGAGGCGGACAACCAGATCGCGAGCCTGCACCGCCAGATCGCCGCGGCCGAGGGGGCGGGTGAGGATGCGAGCGACCTGCGCGATCAGCTCGCGGTCGCGGAGCTGCAGCGACAGGCCCTCGACGCTCCCCGCGACACGAGCGCCGAGCAGGCGATGGTCGACAGCGCGATCGCCGGAGTCGAGACGGCGAACGCCTCGCTCGCCGAGGCGCGCGAGTCGGCCCTGCCGTTCCTCCCGGCGAGCGAGGTGCTCTACCTGCAGGAGCTGCCGCGCCGCGTCGACGCCGTGAACGTCGAGCGCGGCGCCGCGCTCGAGGGTGCCGCCATGACGGTGTCCGGCGCGTCGGTCGAGCTCACGGGCACCGCCGCTGCCGCCGACGTCGAGCTGCTCGAGGTCGGCGCCGAGGCGACCTTCGAGCTGCCGGACGGCGCCGAGCACCGCGCGGTCATCGCCGCGATCGAGCCCGCGGAGGACGGCGGCCGGACGAAGATCTCCTTCGAGCCCGACCCGCTCACTCCCGAGCAGATGGAGCAGGTGCAGGGCACGAACGTCCGCATCAACGTGCCGGTCGGCGCGACCGAGGGCGAGGTGCTCTCGGTGCCGTACGCGGCCCTCACGGCCGGCCCCGGCGGCGACTCGCGCGTCGAGGTCGTCACGGGCGACCCGCGTGACGGCGAGAGCGCCGAGACGCGCCTCGTGACGGTCGAGACCGGCCTCGCCGCGGGCGGCTACGTCGAGGTGACCCCGGTCGAGGGCGAGCTCGAGGAGGGCGACCTCGTGGTGGTCGGCTCGTGACCGACCCCATCGTCGAGCTGCGCGACGTGACCCGCTCGTTCCCCGGGCCGCCGGAGGTGCAGGCGCTCAAGGCCGCATCGCTCCGGCTCGAGCAGGGCGAGTACGCGTCGATCGTCGGGCCGAGCGGCTCGGGCAAGTCGACCATGCTGAACATCCTCGGTCTCCTCGATCGTCCGACCGTGGGGGAGTACCGGCTCGCGGGCGCCCTCACCGGCGATCTGACCGAGGACGAGCGCGCCGCCGTGCGCGCGCAGTTCATCGGCTTCGTCTTCCAGGCGTTCCACCTCATGCCGCGTCGCACCGTGCTCGACAACGTGCTCATGCCCATGCTCTACAGCGGCGTGCCGCGCGCCGAGCGCGAGGCGCGCGCCGAGGCCGCCCTCGACCGCGTCGGGCTGGGGCACCGCAAGTCGTTCTTCCCCGGCACGCTCTCGGGCGGCGAGCGGCAGCGCGTCGCCGTCGCGCGCGCGGTCGTGAGCGGTCCCCGGCTGCTCCTCGCGGACGAGCCGACCGGCAGCCTCGACCAGAAGACCTCGCGGGAGGTCATGGAGCTCTTCGAGGAGCTCAACGCCGACGGTCTCACGCTCGTCGTGATCACGCATGACCAGGGCGTGGCCGAGCGCGCGCGCCGGAGCATCCGGATCTCCGACGGCCGGCTGAGCGAGGTCGCATGACCGCCGTCGAGACCGAGGCGCCGGCCGAGGAGTCGCCGTCGCGCCGCCGTCGGCTGACCTGGCGCCGGCGGCGGCCCTCTGCCGACGGCCCCGCACCCTCGCGCGCGGTGGACCTCGTGCGCCCCGTCGCCCGCGCCGACCGGTTCACGGCGAGCGATCTGTTCCTCGAGGCGACCACGGACATCGGGTCGCGCCCCGGCCGACTCATCATGACCATCCTCGGCACCGTGCTCGGGATCGGGTCCCTCGTCGCCACCTGGGGGTTCGCGCAGACGGCGGCCGCGCAGATCGCGAGCCAGTTCGACGCGGTCGCCGCGACGCAGGTCTCCATCGCTCCTGCCGAGGCGTCGAGCGGGCCCGACGGCCGGACGGGGGCGCTCGGCACGATCCCGTGGGATGCCCCCGACCGGCTCGAGCTGCTCGCCGGTGCCGAGGCGGCGGCTCTCATCTCGGAGGTGCCGCTCGAGGAGGCCGCCATCACGGCCGTGCCGCTCAACGACCCGTCGGCGCCGGCGACCGCGCCGCCGCCGCTCATGGCGACGTCGGCCGGGCTGCTCGACGTGGTCCGCGGCGAGATGCTCACGGGGCGCATGTTCGACGAGGGGCATGACGTCCGCGGCGACCGCGTGGCCGTGCTCGGCGCGCGTGCCGCCGAGCGTCTCAGCATCGCGCGCGTCGACCGACAGCCCTCGATCTTCATCGACGGCCTGGCGTACGCCGTGATCGGCATCGTGGGCGAGACGCAGACGCGCGGCGAGCTCCGGGATGCCGTGATCATCCCCGACGGCGCCGCGCGCGCCGACTTCTCGCTGCCCGCGCCCGCCGAGGCCGTCGTCCGGATCGCCGTGGGCGCGGGGCCCCAGATCGCCGATCAGGCGCCGCTCGCCCTGGCACCCGACGCTCCCGACACGCTCGACGTGCGCGCGCCATCCGCCGGATCGGATCTGGGCGATGCGGTGCAGTCCGACGTCAACATCGTGTTCGTCATCGTCGGCGCGGTGTCGCTGCTCGCCGGCGGACTCGGGATCGCGAACGTCACGCTCCTGTCGGTCATGGAGCGGGTCGGCGAGATCGGCCTGCGGCGCGCGCTCGGCGCCACCCGCCGGCAGATCGCCGCGCAGTTCACGGTCGAGTCCATCGTCATCGGCCTGCTCGGCGGGCTCATCGGGGCCGCGCTCGGGGTCCTGTCCGTCGTCGTCGTGGCCGCGACACAGCAGTGGACGGCCGTGGTCGACCCGCTCGTCGCCTGCGCCGGCGTCGTGCTCGGCGCGGTCGTCGGATGGCTCTCGGGCTGGTACCCGGCGCGTCGTGCCGCGCGGGTCGAGCCGGTCAACGCGCTCCGCGGCGCCTGACACACGCCGCGGGAAGGGGCCCGGGCACCGGCGACCCCGACCCGCGGCGTCGGCTCACCGGGTCGGGAGAGAGGGCGATTAGACTCGGACAGGTCGTATCGAGACCAACCAGGACAGTGAGAGCAGGGGATTCGGTGGCGCGCAAGGCCCAGCAGGACGAGAGACCGATCGGCCCGACCGGTCGTCCGTACCAGGGGTTCCCGACGCCGCCGAAGCTCGACAGCCACGGCCCTGCCCGGATCATCGCGCTCTGCAACCAGAAGGGCGGCGTCGGCAAGACGACCACGACGATCAACCTCGCGGCCTCGCTCGCAGAGTACGGGCGCAAGGTGCTCGCCGTGGACTTCGATCCGCAGGGCGCCCTGTCGGCGGGCCTCGGCGTGCAGACGCACGACGTGACGACCATCTACGACCTGCTTCTCGAGCCCAAGCGCGACGCGCACGAGGCGATCGTCCACACCGCGGTCGAGGGGCTCGACATCATCCCCGCGAACATCGACCTGTCGGCGGCCGAGGTGCACCTCGTGAACGAGGTCGCCCGCGAGATGATCCTCGCGCGCGTGCTCCGCGGCATCGCGAACGAGTACGACGTCATCCTCATCGACTGCCAGCCCTCGCTCGGCATCCTCACCGTGAACGCGCTCACCGCGGCGCATGGCGTGCTCATCCCGCTCGAGTGCGAGTTCTTCGCCCTGCGCGGCGTCGCGCTCCTCATCGAGACGATCGACAAGGTGCGCGACCGCCTGAACCCGGCGATCGAGCTCGACGGGCTTCTCGCGACCATGTACGACTCCCGCACGCTGCACTCGCGCGAGGTGCTCGACCGCATCGTCGAGGCGTTCGGCGACAAGGTGCTCGAGACGGTCATCGGCCGCACCGTGAAGTTCCCCGACGCGTCGGTGTCGGGCGTGCCCATCACGGAGTTCGCACCCGAGCACCCGGCGGCTCAGGCCTACCTCCGGCTGGCACGGGAGCTGGTGGCCCGTGGCGCCGTCGCCTGACGCGGCGCACGACGAGACTCCGCTCGCCCCGCGCGCGGAGGAGGCAGACCCGGCCGGGGCCGCGGAGCAGGACGGAAGCGGCGGCTTCCGCGTCTCGCTCGGGAACTTCGACGGGCCGTTCGACCTCCTGCTGACCCTCATCTCGAAGCACGAGCTCGACATCACCGAGATCGCGCTGAGCAGGGTCACCGACGAGTTCATCGCGTATCTGCGCGATCTCGGGCCCGAGGAGGACCTCGACCAGGCCAGCGAGTTCCTCGTCGTCGCCGCGACGCTGCTCGACATGAAGGTCGCGGGGCTCCTTCCGCAGGGCGAGCTCGTCGACGCCGAGTCGGTCGCGCTGCTCGAGGCGCGCGATCTGCTCTTCGCCCGTCTGCTGCAGTACCGCGCGTTCAAGGAGGCGTCCGGGTGGTTCCGGGCGCGCCTGCAGGCCGAGGACGGGCGCCACGCACGCGCCGTGCCGCTCGAGGAGAAGCATCGCGCGAAGACCCCGGAGCTCATCTGGACGCTCACGAAGGAGGAGTTCGCGGCGCTCGCGATGCTCGCGTTCGCCCCGAAGGCCCTTCCCCACGTCGGGCTGGACCACCTGCACGCGCCGCTCGTGTCCATCCGCGAGCAGGCCGCGATCGTCGTCACGCAGCTGCGCTCCCGCGAGAGGATGAGCTTCCGGGAGCTCGTCGCGGGGGTCGATCAGATCGGCGTCGTCGTCGCGCGGTTCCTCGCGGTCCTCGAGCTCTACCGGCATGCGGCCATCAGCTTCGAGCAGCTCGAGCCGCTCGGCGAGCTCACCCTCACCTGGACATCCGAGCAGTGGTCGGATGAGATGCTGGCGAGTCTGGGGGCCGACTATGACCGCTGAGCGCGGAGCAGGACGGAAGCGGATGGCCGAGGCAGGAGGGCGAGGATGAGCGACGAGCAGACGGAGACGGCGGAGCGCGTCGACGCGCCGGCGGGCGGCACCGTGACGCAGCGTCTCGAGGCCGTGCTCATGATCGCCGACGAGCCGCTCAGCGTCGTGAGCCTCGCGACGGCCGTCGGGGCACCTGTGCCCGCCGTGCGCCAGGCGATCGAGACGCTCGTCGCGGACTACGACGGCGCAGCGGGCGGCCCTGTGCGCGGATTCGAGCTGCGCGAGGTCGGCGGCGGATGGCGGTTCTACGTGCGCGAGCAGTTCGACGACCTCGTCGCGGACTTCGTCGGGGGCCAGGCGCCGGCGCGACTCTCCCAGGCCGCGCTCGAGACGCTCGCGGTGATCGCCTACAAGCAGCCCGTGACGCGCTCGCAGGTGGCGTCCATCCGTGCGGTGAACGTCGACTCCGTCGTGCGGACGCTGCTCGCGCGCGGGCTCATCACCGAGCTCTATGCCGACCCGGAGACGGGCGCGGTCAACTACGGCACGACCGACCTGCTGCTGCAGCAGCTCGGGATCAACTCGCTCGACGAGCTCCCGCCGATCTCGCCGCTGCTCGATGACGGCGCCGACGGGTTCGACGAGCTCACCGCATGAGGACGAACGGGCCGTTCCGACGCCTGTCTCTTCTCCGGCCGGAGACGACACATGTCTCACTTCCCGCCGGAAACGCGGCATGATTCCAGCGGGAAGCGAGACACGGGGCAGCGCACGACGCACTGATGTCTCACGCGTCGCGGGAAAGGCCGGGGTATTGCCGCCGCGCGTGAGACATGCGAAGAGGAAGAAGAGGAACAGCGCATGACAGAGGCAGAGGGCATCCGCCTGCAGAAGGTGCTCGCGAACGCCGGTGTGGCATCCCGCCGTGTCTCGGAGCAGCTCATCGTCGAAGGGCGCGTGCGCGTCAACGGCACCGTCGTCACCGAGCTCGGCACGCGCATCGACCCCGAGAAGGACCTCGTCGACGTCGACGGGACAGCCGTTCAACTCGACACGACGAAGCGGTACGTCATGCTCAACAAGCCCACGGGCGTCGTGAGCACCATGAAGGACGACCGCGGCCGCCCCGACCTGCGCCGCTTCACGCGCGAGTGGGAGGAGCGCCTCTACAACGTCGGCCGGCTCGACGCCGACACGAGCGGCCTGCTCGTCCTGACCAACGACGGCGAGCTCGCCCACGTGCTCGCCCACCCGAGCTTCGGCGTCACGAAGGTCTACATCGCGAAGGTCGAGGGGCGGGTGACGCCGCAGACGATCGCGAAGCTCACGCGCGGCATCGAGCTCGAGGATGGCCCGATCGCCGCCGACAAGGCCCGCCTGCTCGACACCTCGGGCGACTCGAGCCTCGTCGAGCTCACCCTGCACTCGGGGCGCAACCGGATCGTGCGCCGCATGATGGCGGCGGTCGGCCATCCGGTTCTCGAGCTCGTGCGCCGCCAGTTCGGGCCCCTGCACCTGGGAACCCTCCCAGTGGGCCAGACCCGCGAGCTGACTAAAGTGGAGCGTGGCGCGCTGCTGACCCTGTCGCGCCGTGAGACGGATGCTCCGCCCGCCGATGGCGTCGAGACTCCGGCATCGGAGGAGCAGGAGACCTCGTGAGCGAGAGTGGCATGCCGAGCGGCGTCGTGTCCGACGCCGCTCCGACGACCGTGAGCGGCCGCGCCGCACGCGTCACGGGCACCGTCCGCGTCGTCGGATCCGGCCTCCTCGGCGCGAGCATCGGGCACGCGCTCACCCAGCAGGGCGTCGACGTCGCGCTCGCCGACACGTCGCCGTCGCAGCTGCGGCTCGCGGTGGACTACGGGGCGGGCCGCCCCGCTGCGGATGGCGACGACCCCGAGATCGTCGTCGTGTGCGTTCCGCCGGACGTCGTCGCCGACGTCGTCGCGTCGGAGCTCGCGCGCTTCCCGCGCGCGGTCGTCACGGATGTCGCATCGGTCAAGCTCGAGCCGCTGCGGGCCCTGCGCGCCCGCGGCGTCGACCTCACGCACTACATCGGCTCGCATCCCATGGCCGGTCGCGAGCGCGGCGGGGCGATCTCCGCGCGCGCCGACATCTTCACCGGGCGCCCGTGGGTGATCTGCCGCGACGGCGAGACGCCCGCGGCCGACCTCGCGCGCATCGAGGCCCTCGCGCTCGACCTCGGCGCCGTGCCGGTCGAGATGACGCCCGAGGAGCACGACCGCTCGGTGGCGCTCGTGTCACACGTGCCCCAGGTCGTCGCGTCCCTGCTCGCGGCGCGCTTCGCGGATGCCCCCGACCTCTCTCTGAGCCTCGCCGGGCAGGGAGTGCGCGACACCACGCGCATCGCGCACTCGGCGCCCGAGCTGTGGGTGCAGATCCTCAGCGCGAACGCCGAGCCCGTCGTCGAGGCGCTCGACGCGCTCGCCGCGGATCTCGCCGCGGCCGCGGAGGCCCTTCGCGCCCCTGACGCCCCGGGCGCCCGTCGCGCGATCGCCGAGACCATCCGCCGCGGCAATGTCGGCGTGGAGCGCCTGCCGGGCAAGCACGGCCAGCGCCGACGCTTCGAGTCGCTCGTCGTCATGGTCGACGACGTGGCGGGCCAGCTCGGCCGGCTGTTCGGCGACCTCGGCGAAATCGGCGTGAACGTCGAGGACTTCCGACTCGAGCACTCTCCGGGGGCCCCGCTCGGCCTCGCGGAGATCGCGGTCGACCCGGCCATCCTGAGCGCCGCCGTGGAGGGCCTCGAGTCCCGCGGCTGGCGGATTGCGAGCACCAGTGACTGAACCCTTCTTCATCGGCATCGACGGCCCCGCGGGCGCGGGCAAGTCGAGCGTCTCCAAGGAGAGCGCCCGGCGTCTCGGCTACGGCTACCTCGACACCGGGTCGGTGTACCGCGCCCTCGCATGGCACGTGCTCGCCGCCGGCGCCTCGACCGACGACGCCGACGCGGTCCTCGCGGCGTTCGAGACCTTCGAGCCCGTGGTCTCCCTCGATCCCGATGTGCGGACCATCCGCGTGGGCGAGACGGACGTGACCCAGGCCATCCGCACGCCCGAGACCTCCGCCGCCGTGAGCGGCGTCGCGCGCGTGCTGCCGGTGCGGGAGAAGATCAACGCGCTCTTCCGCGTGCTCGTGGCGGAGTCGGGGCTCCCGGGCGTCGTCGTCGAGGGGCGCGATATCACGACCGTCGTCGCGCCTGACGCGCCCGTGCGCATCCTGCTCACGGCCCACCCCGACGTGCGCGCGGCACGGAGGTCGGCCGAGCTCGGCGACCCCGACACCGCTGCCGTGGCGGAGGCGATGCGCAAGCGCGACGCGTCAGACAGCAAGGTCGTCGACTTCCTCCACGCCGCGCCCGGAGTGGACGTCGTCGACACGACCGACTTGGATTTCGACCAGAGCGTCGCCGCCGTGCTCGCGGTGATCGACGAGAAGACGGGAGGCCGGGATGGCCGCTGAGAACGAGTACGAGGGCGAGCCGGACCGGCTCGCCGAGAAGCTCGCGGAGCTCGACGAGGAGCTCGTCGAGCGCCGCGCGGAGACCCTGCGCGCGAGCCTCGAGGACTACGAGCTCGACGACGAGGATGCGGCGCTGCTCGCCGGCCTGCACGACGAGGGCGACGGGATCGAGTACCTTCCGGCCCTGCCGGTCATCGCGATCGTCGGCCGCCCGAACGTCGGCAAGTCGGCGCTCGTCAACCGGATCCTCGGCCGCCGCGAGGCCGTCGTCGAGGACACGCCGGGCGTCACGCGCGACCGCGTGACCTACAAGGCCGAGTGGCTCGGCCGTCGGTTCTCGCTCGTCGACACGGGCGGATGGGAGCCCGACGCGAAGGGCATCGACCGGTCGGTCGCCCTGCAGTCGGAGGTCGCGATCGAGCTGGCCGACGTCATCCTCTTCGTCGTGGACGCGACGGTGGGCGCGACCTCGACCGACGAGCACGTCGTCCGCCTGCTGCGCAAGACGTCGAAGCCCGTCTTCCTCGTCGCGAACAAGGTCGACGACGCGCGTCACGAGCCCGAGGCCGCCGCCCTGTGGAACCTGGGCCTCGGCGAGCCGCACCCGGTCTCGGCCATCCACGGCCGCGGCGTCGCGGACCTGCTCGACGCCGTGCTCGCGAAGACGCCCGACGTGTCGGCCGTCGCCAAGCACGAGATCGGCGGGCCGCGTCGTGTGGCCATCCTCGGCCGCCCCAACGTCGGCAAGTCGTCGCTGCTCAACAAGGCGGCCGGCGAGGAGCGCGTGGTCGTCAACGACCTGGCGGGCACGACGCGCGACCCCGTCGACGAGGTCGTGGAGCTCGGCGGCAAGCTGTGGCGTCTCGTCGACACCGCGGGCATCCGCCGCCGGGTGCACATGCAGCAGGGCGCGGACTTCTACGCCTCGCTGCGCACCTCGGCCGCGCTCGAGAAGGCGGAGGTCGCGGTCGTCGTGCTCGACGTGACCCAGCCGATCAGCGAGCAGGACGTGCGGATCATCGACCTCGTGCTCGAGTCGGGGCGCGCGCTCGTGCTCGCGTTCAACAAGTGGGACATGCTGGACAGCCCCGAGATGATCAACCAGGATCGCCGCCGCTACCTCGAGCGCGAGATCGAGCAGGATCTCGCGCACGTCGCGTGGGCGCCGCGCGTGAACATCTCGGCGAAGACCGGCCGTCGTCTCGACAAGCTCGTGCCCGCCCTCGAGCAGGCGCTCGAGTCGTGGGACCAGCGCATCCCGACCGGCAAGTTCAACGCGTTCATCACGGAGCTCGTCGCGGAGCACCCGCACCCGCTTCGGGGCGGCAAGCAGCCGCGCATCCTGTTCGGCACGCAGGCGGGCACGCGTCCGCCGACCTTCGTGCTCTTCACGACCGGCTTCCTCGACCCGGGCTACCGCCGCTTCGTGCAGCGACGCCTGCGCGAGCTGTACGGCTTCGAGGGCACGCCGATCGTCATCAACATGCGCGTGCGCGAGAAGCGCCAGCGCCGATAGGCCGCGACCGTCGCAAGGGCGCCCCTCTTCGGAAGGGCGCCCTCCGTGCGTCTGCGGGGCGGTCCGCCGGGGCGGGGTGGGTCGCTGGGGCGGGGTGGACGGCCAGGGCGGGGTGCTGGCAGCGTGCGTGTCCGGATTCGGATCGGTGGGGCTGGTGTGCGCGTGTCGTGCTCAGGGCGTGACTTATGCACCGCCGGTCCGATTTCAGGAACGGCGGATGGCCGCGGCGCTGGCAGCGTGCGTGTCCGGATTCGGATCGGTGGGGCTGGTGTGCGCGTGTCGTGCTCAGCGGGCGACTTGTGCACCGCCGGTCCGATTTCAGGAACGGCGGATGGCTGCGGCTCTGGCAGGTGACGGCGGATGGCGGCGCCCGCGCGTGATCCGGCTCGCGCGGGCATATGCGAGGCTGGAAGGGTGACGATCGAACCTCCCGCGCCCGGTGAGCCGCGACGGCCTGACGGCCCGCGCGACCCGGGTGACGCGTGGGTGGTCGCGGAGGACGGCACGCGCTACTGGGGCCGCTTCGGCGCTGCCGGGCTCCTCGCCGTCGATCCCGCGCGCGGTGTTCTCCTGCAGCACCGCGTCGGGTGGAGCCACTTCGGCGGAACCTGGGCTCTCCCGGGCGGCGCGCTGCACCAGGGCGAGAGCCCGCTGCGAGGCGCGGTCCGCGAGGCTCAGGAGGAGGCGGGCGTGCCGGACGGTGCGATCGTCCCGCGCTTCACGCACGTGTTCGATGCCCGCATCTGGCGGTACACGACCGTCGTGGCCGATGTCGCCGATCCGTTCGAGCCCGTGATCAGCGACCCCGAGAGCCTCGAGCTCGCGTGGGTGCCGCCCGCGATCGTCGACGCGCTGCCGCTTCATCCGGGGTTCGCTGCCGCGTGGCCCGATCTGCGTGCTCGTCTGGACATCCGTCCGGCTGTGCTCGTCGACGCGGCGAACGTCGTCGGCGCGGTGCCCGACGGATGGTGGCGCGACCGCCAGGGCGCCGCCACACGGCTGCGCGACCGCATCGCCCGCCTGGCCGAGCGCGGTATCGAGGCACCGACGCTGGGGCTCGAGGGCATGCGGTGGTTTCCGCTGTTCGCGATGGTGGTCGAAGGCGCTGCGCGCGGCGTCGAGGACGCGGATGGCGTGCGCGTGTTCTCCGCGGATGGCTCGGGTGATGACGAGATCGTCCGTCGTGCCCAGGCGATGGTCGCGTCGGGGCTGCGGCTCACTGTGGTCACGAGCGATCGGGAGCTGCGTCGGCGGCTGGACGAGGTCGGCGCGGCGGTCGAGGGGACGCGCTGGCTCCTCGAGCAGCTGGACTGATCTCGGTGCTCAGCTGCGCCCGAGCAGCTTGTCGATCTCTCGTCGCTCGCGCTTCGTCGGTCGGCCTGCGCCACGGTCACGCGTGACGATCGGCGCGACGAACTCACGAGGCGGTGGCGGGGGAGTGCGGTCCTCATACGCCTCTGCTGCGAGTGGCGCCGACACGCGCTTCTGGAGCATCCCGCGGACGCCGAGAATCCGGTCGAAGCCGTTAATGCGCACGCGCACCTCGTCGCCGACCTTCACGGCATAGGCCGCCTTCACGTGGTCGCCGTTGACCCGCACGTGTCCGCCGCGGATCGCCGTGGTCGCCGCGGACCGGGTCTTGTAGACGCGCACCGCCCACAGCCAGACGTCGATTCGAACGGACTCGCTCATGATCCGTCCATCGTACGGCGCGCTCGCCGCAGGGCGGTCAGAGGCGCAGAGCGACCACGGCTCGCGACGGGGTCGGGTGCGCGATGACCTCGAACCCCGCATTCGCGAACGTTGAGAGGGCGCCGACGTAGAGGTCGTTGGACCGCGTCTCGCGCCCGGAGTCCGTGTCGATGGGGTACGCCTCGAGCACGCGCGCCCCGTTGCTTCGTGCATAGTCCACGGCCGCGTCGAGCAGCGCGCGCGTGATGCCCTGGCCGCGGTGCTCGCGGCGGATGGAGAAGCACGTGATGGCCCAGACTCCGTCGTCCTCCAGAGGCTCCTGTGTTCCCGACTTCACGATGCGCGACCGCAGAACGCGCCGCTGCGCCGGTCGCGGGCCCACGCGCACCCAGCCGGCGGCCCGGCCATCTGCGTAGGCGACGAGGCCCGGGGGTTGACCGGCGTCGATCTCGTCGCGCAGCATGCGCTCGCGCTCGTCAACGGACGTGGTCTGCCACTCCTTGTTCGGAAGCACGGGCCACATGCACTGGCAGCTGCGGCCGTCGCCGCCGCCCGTGAGGGCGCTCTGCACGTCGTGCCACTGCGCTGTGGTGGCCGGCGCCGTCGTGATCTCAGCCATGCCCCGACGCTACCCCCGACCGCCGACACACGCGGCGGTCGTGTGGGTTCGCGGCACCTCGTTCGACCCGGTAGACTGTTCGAGTTGTCCGCGTCCGCGCGGGCTACGGGATGTGGCGCAGCTTGGTAGCGCACCTGACTGGGGGTCAGGGGGTCGCAGGTTCAAATCCTGTCATCCCGACAGAGAGCCCTGATGAGAAGTGATTCTTATCAGGGCCCACTGTTTCGTTTCTGGTTCCTCGACCGTTCTTGCACCCCGCGCATGCCCCAGGGATAGGCAAGATGTCCTGTAGCAGGGCTATCGCGACGAACAGCAGCGGGCTCAATTGGCCAGAGCCCTCGCTCAGCACCCCGAGATCGTCGTCCTGGACGAGCCGACCAACCATCTCGACATCCGCTACCGGCTGGAGCTCCTCGAGCTGCTCCGCAGTGAGGTCCTCACAGTCGTGACCGCGTTGCATGACCTCTACCTCCCCGCCCGCTTCTGCGACACAGTCATCGTGTTGCAGCACGGGAGGATAACGGCAGCAGGAGCACCAGAGGATGTCATCACGGCACCACTGATCGAAGACGCCTACGGCGTCACCGCGGTCGTGGAGATGTCGCCGCATACCCGAGCCGTCTCGGCGACCTACCTTCGAGTAAGTGATCACGTACCGGGTGCCGCTCGGTCTCAGGTGAGCGCCACGGCACGGGTGCCGTCAACTGGGTAGAGAGGCACAGCCCCTCGAGGCCGCCGTCTTCCGTTACGAGCGGAGGGCCGACAGCAGTGCGAATGCTGCTGCCGCGCGACGCACGGTGGCGTTGGCGGCTGCATCGGATGACGGCATCATTGTCCCGAGCCTCCTTCGCTGGTGTAATCGGACTACTGAACGTGCTGTGTCAGTGAGGACTTGTTGACGGTGTAGATCGCCTTGAACGTCGCCGCGAAGCTCACGGGGCCGCCCTTGATGATGGCGTGGAACGTGCCCTTGCTCAGGACGTTGAATGATCCTTCGAACCACGAGTAGTTCGGGGACCACTGGAAGACGCAGACGCCCTCCTGGTAGGAGCTGCCACGCAGGCTCTTCGACGTCACCTTGTAGTTGCTCACGGTGGCGGAGAAGTCCTGCTTGATCCAGCAGGCACCGCCCGCGGGGACACCGGCGAAGACACTGGAGGTGTAGTTCGCGAACGGAGTCACGCGGTTCGGCTCCTGTGTCGGAGCGTCGCTCTTGAACGCCTCCATGATGTCGGCGGCGTACGCGTCCGCGTCTCCGTCGTAGAGGGCGACGACGTCCGGACCAGCGTCGATGCTGATGTCCCCGAACGAAGCCTCGAGGCCGTTGGTGTCCACGGCTGCGTCAAGCTGAGTCTTCAGCGACTGCTCAGCCTCGGTGTTGAACTGAGACACCGCACCTTCAGTGTCCGCAGCCTGGGCGGGTGCTGCTCCCGCCAGGACGCCGACAGCTACGACGCATGCCAGCATGACGTTGGCGATCTTTGCACTCTTCATGATTTCCCTTCTCAGTGGTTTTTCGTGCCAGCCCGAACCACGACAGTGGCCGCGAGCTTGTCAGCGAAGCTCTGCGCCCGGCTGTCCCAGAGCGGCCAGAGGAATCCGACCCCGAGACTCAGCATGTCGAGGAGATGGCCGGCCGCTCGGGCCGCCTGTCGTCCCCGCCCAGCCACACGATCATCGAGAGTCAGGACGCGCAATCCACAGAGTCGTTGGGACGGTGTCTGGCCGTCCTTCGACAAGGCGGAGCCGATCACGACGATTGCGGCGAAAGCGAGGGTCGCGACCAGCGCCCCTCCCCATCCGCCCGGCCAGGACCGGCGGAAGAAGACGGTGCCGAGGAGCTGGGAGAGAAGCGACCAGGGGATCAGCGTCCCCACAAGGAAGTCGCCCGCTCTTCTCCACCAGAGCACCTTCATTGTGTTCTCCCGGTCCTTGACGGAGCCTCTTGCTGAGTGGACCATCTCCGCGTCTTTCGTCCCATTCACTGTGAAACCATCCTTCGTGCGCGGAAACCATGTCTGCGGACTCTGGCTTTGTGCGTCCATCACCGGGGGACGATCCCTCTGGTTCGCTAGCGCTGTGCCTTCACCGCAGTTTGAGGCGAGTCGCGGCGGTTCAGCAAGGCTGGCGGGGCTTCCTAGCCCTGGGGCTATGAATTCCAGAAGGGTGGTGCATTCTCAAGGGACTATGCGAGTTTTGCCCCCCGGGAGCGAGGTCAGGCGAGGGAAATGGGACTCAGAAGAAGGGGTCCGGAACGGGGCGAGGACTGCTCGCGCGCTGCACGTACGCGTCAGAGGTTGATGATGCCGAGCTCGGTGGCACGGAGAACGATCTGCAGGCGGTTCTCGACACCCCACAGCTGGTTGATGTGCCTGATGTCGGCCTTCACCGTGCTCTCGGCGTAGTGGAGCTCGTCGGCGATCTCAGAGTTGGACATGCCCCTCGCGATCAGCTCGATGATCTGCCGCTCTCGGTCACTGAGCGCGGGACCATCGGTGAAGCGTCCGTCGCCGGACGCGATCGCGGCGCGCACGAATCGCTCTTGCACTTCGGGTGAGACGACGCGGTCGCCGGCGTGGGCGGCGACAATGGCGTCGATGATCTGCCCAGGGGTGGAGTTCTTCACCAGGTATCCGCAAGCACCGGCATGAAGCACCTCGAGGGCGCGCCACTCGGTGGTGAACGTCGTCAGCGCGACCACGCGACAGCGCGGGTTCCACTCCAGGACACGACGGGTGGCTTCGACGCCGCTGACCTCGGGCATCTTGATGTCCATCAGCACCACGTCCGGCTGAGCCTGCTTGCATGCCTTGACGACCTCCGAGCCGTCTTGGGCTTCTCCCACGAGGGTGACTCGTGCATCGTCAGCGATGAAGGCCCGAAGGGCGTGGCGCACCAGGGCTTCATCGTCCACGACGAGAACGCGCACGACTTCACTCACCTCTTCACGCTATCGCTCTTGCGAGGGCGAATCTGTAGCCCCAGGGCTATGGTTCTCCAGCCCTGGGGAGGTGCGACGTAGTGTGGAGGAACATCCATGTACCGGGACGCCGTCGCCCGCTCGGGCAGAGGTCGTGTCTTGACCGTGAGGAGTCACCATGCACACCCCGACCATGTTCAGCCTCGCATCGTTGGTTCGCCTGGCCAGTGGGGCGAATGCCGACCTCGGCGACTGGCTGTGCAAGGTGCTGGGGATCTGTGCCTGAACCGCGCGATCGTCCTCGCGCCGGCGGCGAGCTGACGCTCTCCGACCCGGGACGGACGTCTCTGCGCCGAATGCTCGTTTCCAGACAGTTCCGGCAGCAGCGATCCCTGCATCCGATCGCCCGCATCCTGCTCATCGTCGTCGTTAGCGTCCTGGTGTGTATCGCTCTGGGCTTCATCGTCGCCACCGGGCGCTTCGCCCGAGCAGATTTGCTTGCGCTGATGCTCTATGCCGCCATCGCAGCCTTCGCATGGCACCCCCTGACTGCGGCGTTCATGGTCATGGTGATCTGCGGCCTCGGCGCGGTGCTGGCCGGCAGCGCCGGCGACCTTCTCGAGCTGGCAATCGCGCTGGGACTGGTGGCAGCGACGTGCGCACCCTGGGTGATCGTGATCCACGTCGTGGTGCTCGGCGTGATCACCGCGGACATCGCTCTGAACGGCTCGTCCCTCACCGACGGCGGGGTCTTCGGGATCGCGGGTATCGCAGTGATCTCGTTCCTAGCGGGTCTCACCTTTCGGCTCGTCTCAGCACGGGAGGCGATCTTCGCCTCCGAACGTGCCCGCGTTGTGAGAGATCTCGAGACGCTGGCGCGGGAGGAGCAGGAGCGGATCGCCGATGAGCTGCACGACGGGATCGCGCACGATCTCACGCTCGTGCTGTTCCACGCCCGCGCACTGCCGCGCCAGCCAGACGAGGCAGCACGGCAGGTGTCCCTCTCGACGATCGAAGACTCCGCCGAGAAGGCGCTTGAGAGAATCCAGTCCCTGCTGTCTCTGATCCGCGACACCAGTGCTGGCGGCGCGGGTTCATGCCCGACACGGTATGAGGGCGACGTCGTCGACGTCGTGACATCCCTCGGAGCCTTGTTGAAAGATGCCCACATCCCCACGCGTGTCTCCACGCCTCGCACTCCGCTCGGTGCGACGCCGGCTGCGGATCGGGCGCTCACGGAGACCGCGATAGAGGCCGTCACCAACATCCTCAAGCACGCCCCGAACTCACGCTCCGCGAGCGTGGAGATCCTTCGTCAGCCCGAAACCGTCGAGCTCGCCGTGAAGAACGTCTCGACGCCGTTGGCGAGCGGAGCGGTCGGCGGCAGCGGGGGAGGCCGTGGCCTCGTGCGCGCCCGCCAGCGCCTCATCCACCACGGAGGGCAGCTGCAATCAGAAGCCACCGCGGATGGGTGGGTCCTCCGTGCCACCGTTCCTGCCTCTGGTGCGGAGTTGGAGCGAATAGTCGCGACGGAGAGCCGCGCAGCACACTAACTCGGGGTGCTGGCTTCCTCGGAGAACTCGATCGCACCGAGAAAGTTGTTGCTAGGGTCATAGAACTTCACGAACCGGGCGAAACCGAGATCCTCGATGCTGGCGATTCGTGCCTGCTTCTGCTCCTATTACCGCACTGCGGAAGTGGACGCGCGTGCCGTTCGTCGAATCGCCGACGACCCGATCCGCACGCCGGTGCTCGCGCTCGGCGGGGAGTTCGGCATGGGCAGCGCCGTCGAGGAGGGGATGAGGGGCCTCGCGAGCGACGTCACGGGCCGTGTCCGCCCGGGAGCGGGCCACTATCCGGCCGAGCAGAATCCCGCCGCCGTCATCGACGCGGTCATCCCGTTCCTGAGCGCCCACGCGGACTGAGCTGCGGGGCACGCGCGCTGCACCGCTCACACCAGCAGCAGGCGCCTCCAGCTATCCGCGAGCCAGGCGCGGAAGCGCTCGGGGGGCCATCCGCGTGCCCCCACCAGCAGATTCCAGTACTCGGGGGCGTTCATGCTCCAGACGACATCCGCTACCGCCTCGTCGTCGAGGTCGTCCCGCAGCTCGCCCGTTGCGCGCAGGTCGGCGGCGAAGTCCCGCATGTTCAGCGCGCGGCGCTCCGAGATCTCGTCCCACAGCCGCCGACACGAGTCGTCGGTGCGAGCGGCGTCGCTGAGCGCGGCGAAGACGGGTGCGAGTCGCTGCTGGATGGCGGTGACGGCTCCGGCGTAGAGGTCGAGCTTCTCGCCCGCCGTCGCCGCGGCCCTGATCCGCAGGACGTAGTCGCGCTCATGAGCCGGCACCGTCTCCGCCGTGCCGGACAGGGCGGACTCCACGACGGCGCGGATCACGTCGGGCTTCCGTCCTACCGCCCGATACATCGTGTCGACGTTCACGCCGGCGCGCGCGGCGATCTTGTGCACCGTCGTCCGGTCGAATCCCTCGGTCACGAGGAGATGGCGTGCCGCGTCGATCACCGCCGCGCGGGTGCGGCCGGCGCGCTCGGCCCGGACGGGGGAGCGGTATGCGCGCGGCGTCACGTCGTGCTCATCCCGCCGGTCATCTCGCGATCTCCGCGGCGACGTGCGCGGCGTCCCGAGCGGCTCCGCCGATGAGCGTCGACGTGAGCCCGAACTGGAAGGGCAGCCCGAGGAACGCGAGGCCGGGGATGACCGTCGAGATGCCCCGACGATGCTCCGGCAGCCCGAGCTCGTCGAGGGGCAGGCCCTCGATCCAGTCCAGTGCTGGGCGGTACCCGGTCGCCCAGAGCACCGTGTCCACCGCGACGACGCGTCCGTCGGCGAGCGCCGGCTGACCGTCCACCGCGGCGACGAACCGGGGCGCTCGAGTGGCGCCGGCCTCATCAAGCGCCCGCGCGCTGAGGCCGATGAGCGGCGCGCCCGCCCGGAGCGCACGCGGCGCCGCCTTGCGCCCGATCGGCGTCGCACGCGTCAGGACGTGGTGAAGGAACGCGAACCAGAGCGCGCCCGCGACGTTGAGCAGAGGCTTCGGGATGGCGGGGGTCGGGCGCCCGGCGACCGTCACCTCACGCCCGCTGCGCGCGAGCTCGATGCCGAGCTGCACGCCCGACGCTCCGCACCCCACGACAAGCACGCGCTCGCCGGGCAGATCCTCCGGACGGCGGTAGTCACCGGAATGCACCTGCATGATCCCGGCGTCGAGGCCGGCCGCCTCGGCGGGAACCCGAGGCTCGGCATGACCGCCGGTCGCGATCACGACGCGCCGCGCGCCGATCTCGGCCGCGCCGCGAGCGGTCTCGAGGCCCACGATGAATCCGCCGGCCGGCGCGGCGACGACGCGCGTCGCGCGCACGCCCATCCGCAGGGGAGAGCGGATGGCCTCGGCATAGTCGTCGAGGTAGTCGGCGAACTCGCGTCCGCGAGGGCAGTACGATGCCGAGTCGGCCGGGAACGGGCGGTCGGGAAGGGCATCGAATCGCGCGGGAGTGAACAGCCGCAGGGAGTCCCAGCGGTCGCGCCATACGTCGCCGGGTGCCTCGCGGGCATCGACGACCTCGTGAGCCACATGTCGTCGCATCAACTCGCGACTGAGGGCGAGGCCGCACTGCCCCGCGCCGATGATGAGGACGTCGGTGTCCATGGCGCGCTCCCTATTCGTACGAACATGCTTCGTATGAATTCGACGCTACGCCGCGAGAGGTCGGGCGTCAACGGGGCTCTCCTCACCGCCATCGGCGCCCGGCCCGGATAGGGTGACGACGTGCCAGCCCCCGTCTCGCCGACTCCCGCCGCGGCGCCGGTTCCCCGCCCCGGCGCCGTGTACTTCATCGGCCGCGTCATCCTTCGTCCCCTGTTCTGGCTGCTCTACCGCCCGCGCGTCACCGGGCGAGAGAATGTGCCGGCGAGCGGCCCCGTGCTCCTCGCGAGCAACCACCTCGCGTCGCTCGACACGGTCATCATCCCGACCTCCGCGACGCGGCCCGTGCAGTTCCTCATCAAGTCGGCGTACTTCACCGGCCCCGGGGCTCTCGGCCGCGCCAAGCGCTGGTTCTTCACCTCGATCGGCGGGGTTCCCGTCCAGCGCGCCACCGGACGCGACGCCCGTGCCGCGCTCGACGCGGGAAGCAGCATCCTCCGGGCAGGCAGCGTCTTCGCCGTCTTCCCCGAGGGCAGCCGCTCGCGTGACGGCAAGCTGCACGACGGCCACGGCGGCGCGGCATGGATGGCCCGCGACACCGGCGCCGCCGTCGTGCCCGTCGGCCTCATCGGAACCGGGACCGTCGCGCCGTTCAGCCATCTCCTCCCCGGGCGGCCGCGACTCGAGGTGCGCTTCGGCGAGCCGCTCGACCTCACCGACCTCGAAGGCATGCCTGACGGCAAGGCGCGCCGTGAGATCACCAAGCGCATGATGGCTGCCATCGCCGCACTCAGCGGACAGGAGCGCTCGGGAAGCGTCAACGCGTCGTCGCGGGACTGACGCGCGGCGCGAGGCGGCGTGCGCAGCGACCTCGTGGCCGCAGTGCGGCTCAGCTCACGAGCTCCCGCAGCGAAGAGATCGTGTAGTCGTACGCGTCCGACGCCGCGGGCGCGTCGGCATGTGGCCGTGGGTAGTACGCCGTCTGGAACCCGAACCCCTTCGCAGCGTCGAGATCCCACGGATGCGCAGCCACGAAGACGCACTCCTCGGGGATGAGCCCGAGGGCGTCGATCGCGAAGCGATACGCCTCGGGCTGCGGCTTGAAGGCCCGGACGAGGTCGGCCGAGAGCAGAGCGTGCCACCGCAGCCCTGCCGCTGCCGAGAACGCGGATGCCGCCGGGAGCGTGCTGTTCGTCAGCCCGACGACGCGTGCGGACTCCGCGAGCGCGGTGAGCTCGTCGGCGGCACCCGGGAAAGCGGCCAGAGAGCACCCGACCCGCCGCAGCGCCTTGAGCTGTGCGCGCCCCGGCCGATCCTGCCGCTCCTGCAGCACGCCGCTCAGGGCCTCCGACCTCAGCGACTCGTAGTCGGCCCAGTCGCGCTCGCCGCGAACGACGGCGTCGACCTCGGACTCGAGCCCCGCCTGCCATTCGCGTGCGAAGGCGAGCGACTCGGCGTCGGAGAGGCGGAGCACCTCCGCGACGACCCTCTGCACCGTGCCCACTTCGTCGGTCAGCGTCCCGACGATGTCGAACACGAAGGTTCGCGGCCGGGCGGATGGGCCGTCAGGGATCCTCTGCGCACGCTCCACACCGCCACGCTAACGGCGCACGCGACAGCGCATCCGGCTCGCCGGGATTCGCGCAGGGTCTTCGGAGCTTCACGAGCCCGACGGGGGAACGAGCGCTCGGGGATGCGCGTCTGCGTCGATGACCTCGCCGTTCGCGGGGAGCGTGCCGTTGAAGGTGATGCCGACGGCACCGGCTCGCTCGATGTCGCGGCTGTCGAGCGCCTGCACATGGACGTGGGGCTCGGTGCTGTTTCCCGAGTTCCCGCATTCGCCGAGCACGTCGCCGATCCGCAGCTCCTGCCGCGGGCGCACGGCGACACTGCCCTGACGCAGGTGGCACAGCGCGACGATGACGCCGCGCTTCTCGATCAGGACGTGGTTTCCGGCCAAGGCGATCCAGCCGGCCCTGGCGCGACGCCGCTGGGTCAGCGCGTAGCGGAGCGAGGGCAGCCCGCGATAGGCAGGGTGATCCGGCTCGCCGTCGTGCACCGCCAGGACGACGCCATCGACAGGAGCCAGGACGGGGCGCCCGAATCCGGGGAACCTGTCGACGGGTTCCGGCTTCACGAGAGAGCCGAGGGTGATCGGGGCGGTGCGCCCGGTCTCGTCGACGGGAACGAAGTCGATGGCGTAGTCCGTCGCGAACAGCCGCGTCCCGTGGCTGGGAACCCGGTTCGCCGGACTGTTCCGCGCGAGCCAACGACCTGCGAAGGGATATCTCAGATCGATCGAAGTGCTCATGTCGCTGTCACCTCACGTCCGCGATGACCCCGGGGAACCGTGGCGCGAGCTCTCCGGCGAGGAAGCCCACGCCATCCGTGCCGCGTGCGAGCTCGTCGCCCGCGCTCGCGTGCACGTAGGTCGCCCACACGGCGGCCCGAGCGGGGGAGACCCCGCGGGCGGCGAACCCCGCGACGGCGCCCGCGAGGACGTCGCCGCTTCCTGAGGTGCCCAGGCCCGCTCCGCCCGCGCGGATGGCCCAGGCGCTGCCATCCGCATCGGCCACGAGCGACTGCGTCGCGACCGCCGCTCCGTACCGGCGGGCCGTCTCGCGGGCCGCTCGCCGGATCTCGCGCGCATCAGAGGCATCCACCTCGTCCTCGTCGAGCAGCACGCCGAGCTCGGTCGGGCTCGGCGTGAGGATGAGGCGCCCGCGAACGGCGGAGGCGAGGTCGGGATCGGCTGCGAGCGCACCGAGAGCGAACGCGTCGACAACGAACACGACCGACTCCGGCGCCTCGGTCGCGAGCGACGCGAGCAGGCGCCCCGCGACCTCGATGTCGTCGAGTCCCGACCCGACGAGCACGGCCTGCACGCGGTCGAGCTCCGGAACGAGAAGGGCGCTCGCCTCCGCGCGGACGGAACCCTGGTCGGTCTCCGGCAGCGCGACGATGCCCGACTCGGGAACCGCTGCGCCCACGGACGGTGCGACGGAGCGCGCCACGGCGAGCGTGATCCGACCGGCGCCGACCCGGAGGGCGGCCGTTCCGGCCAGGATGGCGGCGCCTGGGCTGCGCAGCGCCCCGCCGACCACGAGCACGGTGCCGCGCGAGTACTTCGAGTCGCCAGGGTCGGGAAGCCCCCAGCCGCGCAGCAGCCGGGGCGTGACCCGCTCACTCCGCAGAGACACGCGATTCCGCCTCCGCGTCGTCGGGATGCCCGGGGTCGATCTCGCCGCCGCTGGGCAGCGCGTCCCGGCGCCCGGTGTGCAGCGTCGCCTCGACGCCCGCCTCGATCAGGTGGCCGACGTCGCCGACGCGTGCAGCGCGCCAGCGTCCGTCCGCCCGCTCGAGCACCGTCGCCGATGCGTTCGGCACGGGCTCCTCGATCGCCGCGGCGAGGACGCGGCGCTCATCCCACCCCTCGAGCACGTACCGGATCAGGTGGACGACCGCCTCGTGCACGAACACGACGCCGGTCGCGGCTGCCGCCCCGGCTGCGTCGGAGAGGAACGAGCGCAGTCGCAGCGCGACGTCCGCCCACGACTCGCCGCCCGGCGGACGATAGAAGAACTTGCCCAGATGGTCGCGTCGCTCGGCCTCCGACGGATACCGCGCGACGACGCCGTGCGAGGTCAGGTGATCGAGCACGCCCAGCTCGCGGTCGCGGAGGCGCTCGTCGGCGACCGCGGGCGCGCCGAGTTCCGCGAGGGCGCGCTCGGCCGTCTGCGCCGCGCGTCGATACGGAGACGTCCAGGCGATCGCATCCCCCGCGCCGAGCGCGCGCAGCGCCGAGCGGAGCGCGGCCGCCTGCGCCTCGCCGGTCGGGGAGAGCGGTGTGTCCGCGTCGCGGTACGGAAGGTCGATGACCTCCTCGCCCGCACGCTCGGCGGCGCTCGCCGCCTCGTTGCCGACGCTCTCGCCGTGGCGGATGAGGATGAGCCGCTGGAGTGCCATCGTCCGAGGCTAGCGAGCGGCCCCCGCCGGTCGGCAACCCCTTGCGCGCCTACGCGCTGCGGGTGTGTTCCTCGACGTCGGGCTCGGCCCGCAGCACGTCGGCGATCTCCTCCTCGGGTCGCGGCGCGACGGTCTCGTCGTCCTCCAGCTCGGGCACGCTCGGCTCGCCCGGTGCGGGGACGTGATGCTCTTCCTGTCGAGACATGGCGGCTCCTTCGCTCGCGTCGTGCACAGCGTAACGCGGTCGTCCGCGACACTGGGGGCATGGCACTTCTCGACCATCTCGGAATCACCGTGGAAGACCTCGCGCGGGCCAAGGAGCAGTACCACCCCATCCTCGAGGCGCTCGGCTACACGTGCGGATTCGACGACGGCAGCTCCGTCTCCTGGCAGCGCGGCGACGACACGGAGTTCATCATCTATCCGCCCCGCGAGCCCGACAGCGGGCCCCACCGTCACGGGCGGGTCGGATGGCAGCACCTCGCGTTCGCGGTCGACTCGCGCGAGGAGGTGGACCGGATGCACGCGATCGCGCTCGCCGCAGGGTGGACCCCCGTGCGCGACCCCAAGGAGTACCCGCGCTACACCGACCGGTACTACGCGTCGTTCGTCGAGGATGACAGCGGCATCCGTCTCGAGTTCATGCACAATCCGCCGGCCGACGCGTCCTGACGAGGGCACGGTCGCCGGCGATCCGGTGGTCAGCGCCGCCGCTGCGCGCGGGCCGCGCACGCGACGCACGTGCGTGAAGCGGGCCGGGCGAGCAGCCGCTCGCGGGCGATCGGCTGACCGCAGCTCTCGCAGACGCCGTACGCTCCTTCGTCCATGCGCGTGAGGGCGAGGTCGACGTCGGCGAGGTGAGCGCGCGTCGAGACGAGCAGCGCGCTCGTCTGCGAGCGCTCGAGCGCGATCGTCGATCCCTCGGGCTCGTGCTCGTCGTCGGTCGCCGTGTGGTCGACGGCGCCCACGATGTCGTCGAACGCGCCCGTGAGGGACGCGATCTGCGCGCGGGCGCGCCGGCTCTCGTCGACGAGCAGCTCGCGGAGCTCAGCGAGGTCGCCCGGCGTGAGCGCGGCCGCCTCCTCGGGACCTGCCATGCCCTCTCCTCCCGTCGTTCCCAACAGCCTTCCACGCAGCACCGACATCGACCATCCGCGGCCGCATGCCGACATCGGCGAGAACGCGCAACCCCGTGACATGCCGGGGGCCGACGCGCTATACCGAAGTGACCCGCAACGAGAAGGAGCGTGTCATGACCCATCGGATCGGCTACCTCGTCGGCAGCCTCTCGCAGGATTCCATCAACCGCGTGCTCGCGAAGGCGCTCATCCGCCTCGCGCCCGACAGCCTCGAGCTCACCGAGATCCCCATCCGAGACCTCCCGCTGTACAACCGCGACGACGAGATGGACCCGGTGCCCGCGGTGACCGAGTTCAAGGCCGCCATCGAGGGGTCGGATGGGCTGCTGTTCGTGTCGCCCGAGTACAACCGCTCGATCCCCGCGCCGCTGAAGAACGCGATCGACTGGGGATCGCGGCCGTGGGGTCAGAACTCCTTCGCCCGCAAGCCCACCGGCATCATCGGCGCATCGGTCGGAGCGATCGGCACCGCCGTCATGCAGTCGTCGATGCGCAGCGTGCTGAGCTTCCTCGACGCACCGCAGCTGAACGCGCCCGAGGCCTACATCACGTTCAAGCCCGAGGTCTACGGTGACGACGGCGAGGTCGCCGACGAGGGCACGGAGAAGTTCCTCCGCCACTACATGGACGAGTACGCGGCGTTCGTCGAGCGCGTGCTCTCGGTGACGCTGCCGGGCCACATGGGCGACTCCGACCCCGACACGATGCACTGACGCGCGCGAGACGAAGGAGGGAACGACATGCAGGCACCGAAGATCGTGAACGACCTCGTCGAGCGCATCGGGAAGACGAAGGAGCTCGACGGCATCGTCGAGAAGGTGAGCGGATGGGTCGCGGCCGTCACGAAGGCCGCTCCCGTCAAGAACGCGCTGTCGGGCTCGTGGCTCGGCCACCAGCTGCATCCCGTCCTGACCGACCTGCCGATCGGCGCATGGGGCGCGGCGACGGCCCTCGACCTCGTCGGGGGCGAGGACAGCGCGGAGGCCTCGCGCAAGCTCGTCGGACTCGGCCTGGTCGCCTCGGCGCCGACGGCGCTCGCCGGCGCGGCAGACTGGTCCGACACGTACGGACCCGACAAGCGGGTCGGCCTCGTGCACGCGGCGACGAACGGCACGGCCTCCGTGCTGCAGGCGGCATCGTGGTTGGCGCGCCGACGCGGCCACCGGGGGGTCGGCGTCGCGCTGAGTCTCGTCGCGGTGAGCGTCACGCTGGCGTCGGCCTACCTCGGCGGGCACCTGTCCTACGTCAAGGGCATCGGCGTCAACCACACCGCGTTCCAGAAGACGACCCGGAAGTGGAACGACGTCGCGGCCGACGACGAGATCCGCGAGGGCGAGCTCAACAGGGTGACGGTCGGCGACACGCCGCTTCTGCTCGTGCGCCAGCGCGGCGAGCTCCACGCGCTCTCGGCCACCTGCACGCACGCGGGCGGGCCGCTCGACGAGGGCGAGCTCGACCCGAGCGGCTGCGTCACGTGCCCCTGGCACGGAAGCCGCTTCCGCCTCGACGACGGCAGCGTCGATCGCGGCCCCGCGAGCGTGCCGCAGCCGCGCTGGGAGGTGCGGGTCGACGACGGCCGCGTGCTCGTGCGCGCGGCCTGATCGGACGGATGGCGGTGGCCGACATCGATCGCCCCGGCGCCGGGGAGTGGGTTCCCGAGGGAGCGGATCTGGACGGCCTTCGGCAGGCTGCCGAGACGTGCCGCGGCTGCGAGCTGTGGGAGGACGCGACGCAGGTCGTGTTCTCGCGCGGCTCGGCCGCGGCGCGTCTCATGCTCGTGGGGGAGCAGCCGGGCGACCGCGAGGACCTCGAGGGGGAGCCCTTCGTCGGCCCGGCGGGCCGGGTCCTCGCGGACGCCCTCGATGCCGCCAGCGTGCCGGATGAGGATGTCTACCGCACGAACGCGGTCAAGCACTTCCGCTTCGAGCGGCGCGGCAAGCGGCGCATCCACGAGAAGCCCGCCGTCGGCCATCTCACCGCCTGCCGACCGTGGCTCGAGGCCGAGATCGCCCTCGTGCGGCCATCCGCCATCGTGGCGCTCGGCGCGACCGCCGCGCGGTCGGTTCTCGGCGCCCCGGTGAAGATCGGCGAGGCACGCGGCACGTTGCTCGAGTCGGCGGACGCCTCGGTGACGCCGACGATCGTGACCGCGCACCCGTCGAGCCTGCTGCGCATCCGCGAGGCGACGGATCGGCAGACGGCCTTCGATCACCTCGTCGACGATCTGCGGACCGCTGCCCGGATCGCTCACGGATGACCCTTCCCCGATCGCTCTCGACGACATATCGTTGAGTATCGTTCGAGATAAAGGAGACGATCATGAGCGGTTCGTTCCCGGCCGGCGGCTTCGGCGGCGGCACCCCCCTCGAGGGCATGTGGCAGATGATGGAGCAGCTGCGCTCGTCGTTCGACAAGCGCGGCGGCACGCGGATGGGGCGCGGCGACGTGCGCGCGGCCGTGCTCGTGCTCCTCGCCGAGCAGCCGATGCACGGCTACCAGATCATCCGTGAGATCGAGGAGCGCACGGGCGGCAGCTGGAAGCCCAGCGCCGGCTCGGTGTATCCCACCCTGCAGCTGCTCGCCGACGAGGGACTCGTGCGCGCCGAGGAGTCGGGCGGCCGCAAGACGTACGTGATGACCGACGCCGGCCGCGAGGAGGCCGCGCGCGCCTCCGTCCCGTGGGGGTCGCCGTCCGAGGGCGCTGAGCGCCCGGCGTTCACGGCGCTGCCGAAGGCGGGTCTCGAGCTCGCGCAGGCAGCGGCCCAGGTCGGCCGCACCGGCACGCCCGAGCAGGTGCAGCAGGCGGTGGACGTGCTCGACGAGGCACGGCGCCGGCTGTACGCGATCCTGGCGCAGGACTGAGCGGGGTGGCGGCCGCCGGCGCGTCGGGCGCGCCCGTCGACGACGTCTCCCGCGCGCGCTACCGTCGCATCCTCCGCTTCGCGGCGCGGAACCTCGCGATCGAGTGGTGGTACGAGCTCGTGCTGCCGCGCATCGGCCTCGCGGGCGTTGCCGAGCGCACGAGGACGCAGCGTCTGACGCGCTTCGCGCGGCGCTTCCACGCGCTCGCCGTCGAGCTCGGCGGGCTCATGATCAAGGCGGGGCAGTTCATGTCGTCGCGCCTCGATGTGCTCCCGCCCGAGATCACCTCCGAGCTCGAGGGCCTGCAGGACGAGGTGCCGCCCGTGGCCTTCGCCGACGTCCGCGCGCTCGCGGAAGCCGAGCTGGGCATCCCGCTCGACCGTGCGTTCGCGGCTGTGGACGAGACCCCGATCGCGGCCGCGTCGCTCGGACAGGCGCACCGCGCGCGCCCTGCCGCGGCCGACGCGGCCCAGACGGGCATCCACGGCGTCGTCCTCAAGGTGCAGCGCCCCGGCATCGACGCTGTCGTCGACACCGACCTCGCGGCGCTCCGGCGGGTCGCGGGATGGCTGCGCCGCGTCCGCGTCGTCCGCGAGCGGGTCGACATGCCCGCGCTCATCGAGGAGTTCGCCCAGACGTGCCGCGAGGAGATCGACTATCTCCACGAGGCCGCCGCCTCCGAGCGCTTCGCCGAGGACTTCGCGGGCGACGCCCGCGTCGCGGTGCCGGCGGTGCTCTGGGAGCGCACGACGCGCCGCGTCCTCGCCCTTGAGGACGTCACCGCGATCAAGATCACCGACGCCGACGGACTGCGCGCGGCGGGCATCGACCCGGCCGAGGTCGCGCCCGTGTTCGCCTCGGTCATGTTCGACCAGCTCTTCGTGCACGGGTACTTCCACGCCGATCCGCACCCCGGCAACATCTTCGTGACGCCGACGGGCGGCGGCTCGTGGCGGCTCACCTTCATCGACTTCGGGATGATGGGCGAGGTCCCGCCGAGCACCCGCGCGGGGCTGCGCAAGGCGCTCATCGCCGCGGCGGCTCGCGACGGCCGCGGTCTCGTCGACGCGATCCGGTCGGTCGGTGCCCTCCTGCCCTCCGCGGATGTCGCCGAGCTCGAGCGCGCGCTCGCTGCGCTCTTCGCCCGCTTCGGCGGGATGGGGTTCGCCGAGCTGCGCGAGGTGGATCCGCGTGAGTTCCGGGACTTCGCGGCGGAGTTCGGCGATCTCGCCCGTGCGATGCCGTTCCAGCTGCCCGAGAACTTCCTGCTCGTCGTGCGCGCCATGTCGCTGACCTCCGGGGTGTGCAGCGCGCTCGACCCGCGCTTCAACCTGTGGGACTCGGTCGAGCCGTACGCCGCGCAGCTGCTGCGCGACGAGGGCGGCAACGTCGTGCAGGACGTCGCCAAGGAGGCACTCGACGCCGCAGGCCTCGCGCTGCGCCTGCCGAAGCGGCTCGACGGCCTCATCGGGAGGATCGAGGACGGCTCCGTCGAGGTGTCGACCCCGCGGCTCGATCGGCGCCTGTCACGGCTCGAGAACCTCGCGCGGCGGCTGGGCTCCGCGATCGTGTTCAGCGCGCTTCTCATCGCCGGGGCGGTCCTGCACGCGGGCGACGCGGCGCTCGGCGGCTGGCTCATGGCGGCCTCCGCGCTCCCGCTCCTGCACGCCGTGTTCGCGCGCGGGCGCTGAGTCGGCATCCAGACGGGTTCCTAGACTGGGTCCGTGCCGATCACCTCGACGATCCTCGATGTCGCGTCGCGGCATCCCGAGCGGACGGCGATCGCGGGGGAGGGCGAGCGGCTCTCGTACGCCGACCTCGTCGAGGACTCGCGGCGCGTGTTCGCGGTCGTCGACGCGCTCCACGGCGCCCAGGACCATCCGCCCGCCCCGGCGCGCGAGACGGAGGGCATCCCGATCACGGCCGTCAGCGTCACCTCGGCCTTCCACACGGCGCGCCTCGTCGCGGGGCTCGCGGGGCACCGATCCGTCTCCGCCGTCATCGACCCGCGCTGGCCGCTCGCGCATCGCGTGCGCGTCGTCGTCGCGACCGGGATCGGCGTCGTCGTGAGCGACGATCCCGCGCTCGCCGCCGCGCTCGCGGAGGCCGGCTGGAGAGGCGTCGTCCTCTCGCTCGACGACGTCCGGCGCCGAGAGGCCGAGACGCGGCCGGCCGCGCCGCCGGCCGTGCGCGACGCGGACGAGCCGTTCCTCATGCTCTTCTCCTCGGGCACGACGAGCGACCCGAAGGCGTTCCTCAAGACCCGCCGGCAGTATCGCGAGAACGTCGCCGTGTCGAGCGCCCATCTCGAGCCGCTGCCCGGTGTCGCGACGCTCGCGCCGGGCCCCGTCTCGTACAGCCTCACGCTCTACGCCGTGATCGAGTGCCTGGCGACGGGCGGCAGCGTGCACCTCGCCGACGCGTTCGACCCCCTCGACGCGACCCGGCGCATCCGCGACGAGCACATCACGCGTGTCGTCGCGGTCCCTGCGGTCGTCGAGGCGCTCACCGCCGCGGCTCGGCGGGATCCCGACCGGCTCGCGTCGCTCGAGCTCGTCGTGACCGGGGGCGCGAACCTGCCGGCGCGCATCCGCGCGGGCCTCGCCTCGGTGCTCCCGCACGTGCGCCTGATCAGCTACTACGGCGCGGCGGAGATCGGCTTCATCGGCGACAGCCGCGGCGGCGACGGCACGCTCATCGACGTCTACGACGGGATCGCCGTGCGTGTCCGCGACGCCGACGGCGTCGACCTGCCCGACGGCGAGCCCGGCACCCTGTGGGTGCGCGCCGCCGCGTGCTCCGACGGCTACGTCTCGGGCACGACCGACGCCGTGCTGCGCGATGCGTCGGGGTGGGCCACGGTCCACGATCAGGCGCGGATCATCGGCGGCCGTCTCGAGCTCATCGGGCGCGCCGGGGACATCGCGGTGACCGGGGCCACAAGGTCGCGCTGCCCGACGTCGAGCGGGCGTTCGACGGGATGGCCGGGGTCGTGGCGACCTGTGCGGTCGCCCTGCCCGACGGGCGCCTCGGGACGGCCGTCGCCCTCATCCTCGAGGGCGACGCACCCGACAAGGCGGCGCTCCTGGCGCACGCGCGCTCGCACCTCGCCCCCCAGTTCGTGCCGCGCCGCTGGTACCGGGTCGCTCGCCTGCCGCGGACCGTCGGCGGCAAGATCCGGCGTGCCGAGGCGAAGGAGCTCGTCGTGCGCGGAGAGGCGGAGCGCCTGTGAGCCGCCGCGTCGTGATCACGGGAGCCGGCGCGGTCACGCCGAGCGGCATCGGCGTCCCCGCGATGTGGCAGGCCGTCGCCGACGGCCGCAGCGCCATCCGCGAGCTCGACGGGCCGGAGTTCGCCGAGCTCCCCGTCCGCATCGGGGGCCAGGTGCGCGACTTCGATGCATCCGACCTCCTCGAGCCCGGCCTCGCGCGGCGCCTCAGCGCCGTGCTCCAGTGGGCTGTCGCCGCAGGAGACGAGGCGATCGACGACGCGGATGCGCGCGGCATGCTCGGCGGCCGCGTCGATGTCATCGCCGCGACCGGCTCGGGGCCGGTCGACGCCATGCAGCGCGCGACGAGAGCGCTGGATGCCCGCGGGCCGCGGGCGGTCCCGCTCGCTCTCGCGATGCACGGCGCGCCCGACGCGGCGGCCGCTCTGCTCAGCCAGAGGCATGGCCTCACGGGAGCCGCCTCGGCGGTCTCAGCCACATGCGCGAGCGGCGCCGTCGCGATCGGCGAGGGCATGCGCCGCATCCGGCACGGGTACGCCGACGCCGTGCTCGTCGTGGGGATGGAGGACTGCCTCGGACCCGTGAACCTCGCCTCGAACGCCAACCTGCGCGCGCTCGCGACGGGATACGAGGACGACCCGTCGGCGGCATCGCGGCCGTTCGACCGCGGGCGAACGGGCTTCGTCATGTCGCAGGGTGCCGCGGCCGTGCTGCTCGAGTCGGTCGACAGCGCGCGGGCTCGCGGTGCCCGTGCGATCGCCGAGGTCGCGGGGTTCGGCGCATCGAGCGATGCGCACCATCCCACCGCCCCGCGCCCCGACGGCGCAGGCGCGGCGGCCGCGATCCGCGCCTGCCTCGATGACGCAGGCGCGACAGCCGAGCGGGTGCAGCACGTGAACGCGCACGGCACGGGCACGCCCGCGGGCGACGCGGCCGAGCTCGCGGCGCTCGAGGCCGCCCTCGGCGCCCGCGCCCGCGCCATCCCCATCAGCGCGACGAAGTCGTCGACCGGGCATCTGCTCGGCGCGGCGGGCGTCGTGGAGGCGATCATCGCGGCGCTGAGCATCCGCGACGGCATCCTGCCGCCCACGCTCAATCTCGACGACCCCGAGCCCGGATGGGACGTGGTCGCCGGCACGGCGCGGCGCGCTGACGTCGCCGCCGTGCTGTCGACGTCGTTCGGCTTCGGCGGGCACAACGGCGCGCTGCTCATCGCGCGCGGAGAGGAGACACATGGACCGGGAACGCAGGCATGCTGAGCTCGCCGAGCGGTACCTCCCCGACGATCTGCTCGAGCGGTTCCGGGAGCGCGCCGCCGTGTACGACCGGGAGAACCGCTTCTTCGACGAGGACCTCGAGGAGCTGCGCGCAGTCGGCTATCTGACGCTGTTCGTCCCCGAGGAGCTCGGCGGGGCAGGCCTCGGCCTCGGCGACGTCTCCCGGCTGCAGCAGCGTCTCGCCGGGGCGGCTCCGGCCACGGCGCTCGCGATCAACATGCACCTCATGTGCACGGGCGTCGTCCAGGCGATGCTCGCGCGCGGCGACCGGTCGCTGGCGTGGGTGCTCGAGGAGGCCATGGCGGGCGAGATCTTCGCGTTCGGCATCAGCGAGCCGTCGAACGACTGGGTGCTTCAGGGGTCGAACACCGTCGCGGAGCCCGACGGCGACGGCGGGTACCGCCTCACGGGCGTCAAGATCTTCACGTCGCTCTCGCCCGTGTGGACGCGCCTCATCGTGCACGGACGCGACGGCTCCGTTCCCGACAACCCCGTGCTCGTGTACGGCTTCGTCGACCGGGACGCGCCCGGCATCACGGTCTCCGACCAGTGGGACGTGCTCGGCATGCGCGCGTCGCAGAGCCGTGCGACCATCCTCGACGGCGTGCCGCTCCGCGCCGACCGGGTCGCTCGCCGGATCCCGGCGGGACGCCATCCCGACCTCCTCGTGTTCGCGATCACGAGCACGTTCCAGCTGCTCGTCGGGTCGGTCTACGCGGGCATCGCACGCCGCGCGCTCGAGCTGGGGGCCGAAGCGCTGAAGCGGCGGCGGTCGGCGAAGACCGGCACGACGTTCGCCGAGGTGCCCGAGGCGCGCGTGCGCCTCGCCGATGCGCACATGGCGTACCTCGCGGTGCCCGCGCAGCTCGAGGCCTACACGCGCGACTTCGACGAGCTCGTCGAGCACGGCGCCGGATGGCCGCTGCGGCTCGTGAGCGCGCGGCTCAACGCGTCGCACGCGGCGCGCAGAGCCGCGGAGACCGCCCTCCTGTGCGCGGGCGGCAGCGGCTTCGACAACGGCAGCGAGCTCAGCCGCCTGTACCGCGACGCGACGGCGGGCCTGTTCCATCCGCCGAGCGCGGATGTCGCGCGGCCCATGTACGCGGCCGCGCTCCTCGACGACGACTGAGCATCACGCGCGCCTATGATCGGCAGAGGAACGGCATCGAGCGCGGGGGAGACAGCCATGCGGCGGACGACGGTCGAGAGCGAGCCCCGTGGGCCGATCGAGGCGAGGCTCGTGGGCTGGCGCATCCGCCCGTTCACCTTCGGCCTCTTCGGGGCGCTCGGCGTGCTCGTCGCGCTGCTCATCGGGTCGCTCGTGGGCAAGCTCGCCACGGTCCTCGTGTACATCGGGATCGCGCTGTTCCTCGCGCTCGGTCTCGATCCGGTCGTCCGCGCGATCGAGCGGCGGCTCCCGCGCCCTGCCGCGGTCGCGATCGTCGTGGCCGGCGTGCTGCTCGCGTTCGCCGGCATCGTGCTCGCGATCGTCCCCGTGCTCGTGCAGCAGGTGACGAACCTCATCGACAACGGGCCGCAGATGGTGAGCGACGTCATGGCCAGCGACTGGTACCGGCAGCTGAGCGCGCAGTTCGGGTCGTCGTTCGAGGACGCGGCAGGGCAGGCGCTGAGCTTCCTCCAGGATCCGGCCAACCTCACCCAGATCGGCGGAGGCATCGTCGCGGTCGGAGCCGGCATCGCGGGCGGCGTCACGGGCATGACGATCGTGCTCATCCTCACGCTCTACTTCATGGCATCGCTGCGCGGCATGAAGCGCCTCGCGGCGCGCTTCGTTCCCGCCTACCAGCGGGCGCGCTTCACCGAGGTGCTCGAGGAGATCTCGAGTGCGGTCGGCCGCTACGTGATCGGCCAGGCGAGCCTCGCGCTCATCAACGGCGTGCTCAGCCTCATCGTGCTGAGCATCATCGGGGCGCCCATGCCGGCGCTCCTCGCGCTCATCGCGTTCATCGGCTCGCTCATCCCGCTCGTCGGAACGCTCAGCGCGTCGATCATCAACTCGCTCATCTGCCTGATCGCCTCGCCGGTGACGGCGCTCATCGCGTTCGGGTACTACCTCGTCTACATGCAGATCGAGGCGTACGTGCTGAGCCCGCGCATCATGAGCAAGGCTGTCGCCGTGCCGGGCGCGATCGTCGTCATCGCCGCCGTCGCGGGCGGTGCCCTCGGCGGCGTGCTGGGCGCGCTCGTCGCGATCCCGGTGGCGGCGAGCATCATCATCATCGTGCAGAAGGTGATCTTCCCGTCGCAGGACGCCAAGCGGCTCCCGCCGGCGAAGGTCTGACGAGGGCCGGCGATAACGCGCGCGCGGTCGCGGATCAAGCCCCTCGGCGCGGACCGCGCCGTCGCGCAGAGTGGACGGGTACCGACACCCGGCTCCGACAGGAGGACCCCATGGACGCGAACGACAGCCGCCTGACCGACGACCCCGACGCCATCCGCCCTGTCCGGGATGCGGAGGCGACCGCGTACGCGGACCCGTCCGCCGATCCTGCGCAGGCGGAGTGGGAGCAGACCGAGGCGCGCGATGCGGGGGAGGGCGCGAGCGAGGAGACGGCGACCGGCCGTGACCCCGACGAGATCCCGGCGGACGACGACGAGATCCCGGCGGCCGACCTCCCCGTGAGCGACGTGCAGCCCGAGACGCAGGACGAGGATCCGGTCGTCGCCGAGCTCGGCGAGGACGGGGAGGGCGACCTCGCCCCCGAAGACCTCTGAATCGGCGCGCCGTCTCCGCTCCCGAGAATCGGGGGAATGGCGATCGGCGGGTGCAGAACTCCAGCGTCCCGTGCGCTGAACATGACACTCGTGCGGATATCGCCGGAGCTGCCCGATATTCCTTCTCCTGAGGCCCGCAAGCGCTGGATTTCCGCGCTTGCGGGCCCCTCCTCTGCGTGCGTAGGATCCAGGCGATCCCGCACAGGAGGACCCGCCATGACCGAACCCATCGGACCCGTCGACGCATCCGTCGTCCCCCGCTTCGCGGGCATCGCGACCTTCGCGCGCCTCCCGCGCATCGACGAGGTGGACCGAGCCGACATCGCCGTCGTGGGCGTTCCGTTCGACAGCGGTGTGAGCTACCGCCCCGGCGCCCGGTTCGGTCCCGCTCACGTCCGCGAGGCGTCCCGTCTGCTGCGGCCGTTCAATCCCGCGCAGGGCGTCTCGCCGTTCGCCGCTCAGCAGGTCGCCGACGCGGGCGACATCGCGGCGAACCCGTTCGACATCGACGACGCGGTCCGCGCGATCGACGAAGCAGCGACGGCGCTGCGCGCAGGAGGAACGCGCCTCGTGACGATCGGCGGCGACCACACGATCGCGCTTCCGCTTCTGCGCTCCGTCGCGCGCGACCACGGACCGGTCGCGGTGCTGCACTTCGACGCCCACCTCGACACGTGGGACACCTACTTCGGCGCGCCCGTCACGCACGGCACGCCCTTCCGTCGCGCGAGCGAGGAGGGGCTCATCGACCAGACCGCGAGCATGCACGTCGGAACGCGCGGCCCCCTGTACGGGCAGTCCGACCTCGTCGACGACGAGCGCCTCGGCTTCGCGATCGTAACGAGCGAGCAGATCGAGGAGGACGGCGTCGAGCGCGCGATCGAGCGGATCCGCACCCGGATCGGCGACGCGCCGCTCTACATCTCGATCGACATCGACGTGCTCGATCCCGCGCATGCCCCGGGCACGGGGACGCCCGAGGCCGGCGGCCTCACCTCGCGCGAGCTCCTGCGCATCCTGCGCGCCCTCGCCGACAAGCGCATCGTCGGAGCCGACGTCGTCGAGGTCGCGCCGGCCTACGACCACGCGCAGCTCACGGCCGTCGCGGCGTCGCACGTCGCGTACGAGCTCATCAGCGCGATGGCGCCCCGGGCCGAGCGATGAGCGTCCGCACGCCCGGCGAGGACGAGGTCGCGGCGGCGGCCGCCGCCATCGTCGACGCGTTCGCCGCGACCGACACCCGGCGCTACTTCGCGCGCTTCGCACCCGACGCCTCGTTCGTGTTCCACACCGAGGCCGCGCGGCTCGACGACCGGGCGTCGTACGAGATCCTGTGGAGGTCGTGGACCGAATCGGGATGGCGCGTGCTGTCGTGCACGTCGTCGGACGCGCTCGTGCAGACCTACCCCGGAGGTGCGGTCTTCAGCCACACGGTGGCGACCCGGGTCGCCACCGGCGTCGGCGAGGAGGCGTACCGCGAGCGCGAGAGCATCGTCTTCCGCGTCGACGGCGGTCGCCTCGTCGCGATCCACGAGCACCTGTCACCCCTTCCCGCCGGCGACTGAGCCGCACCCCGAGGAGACGCCGATGTCATCCGAACGCCGTCGAGAGACCCCCGCCGACGCGACCGGCCCCGTCACGGGCACGCTCGCGGTCCGGCGTGTCGGGATGATCTGGCTCGCCGCCAACCTCGTCGTGACGACTCTTCTGACGGGCACGCTGTTCGTGCCCGGGATCGACTACGGCGGCGCGCTTCTCATGATCGTGATCGGCACGCTCGCGGGCGTGGCCGTGCTCGCGGCCGTCGGCAACATCGGCACACGCACCGGCCTGCCGACGATGGCGCTGACACGCGGCGCGTTCGGCACCCGCGGCAGCCTGCTGCCGCTCGCGGCGAACGTGTTCGTGCTCATGGGATGGAGCTGGGTGCAGGCCATGCTCGCGGGGGTGACGGTCGACGCACTCGTCGCGCAGCTCACGGGCTTCTCGAACCCGGTCCTGTTCTCGGTGCTGTGCCAGGCGATCGTCGTCGTCCTCGCGATCTTCGGCCACGAGGGCATCGCCCGGGTCGAGCCGTGGCTCGCGGTGCTCATGCTCATCGTCATCGGGTGGATGTTCGCGCAGGCGTTCACGGCGTTCCCTCCGGCGGACTACTTCGCGCTCGAGCCGACCGGCGAGCTCACCCACGTGTTCGTGCTCGACATGGTCATCGCGACGGCGATCTCGTGGACCGTGCTGTCGGCCGATGTGAACCGGCTCGCGCGGACCTCGCGTGCGGGCGTCGTCGGCTCGGTCGCGGGCTACGCGACCTCGACGATCGTGTCGATGTCGCTCGGAGCGACCGCATTCGCGTACATCCTCCAGTCGGGTGGCGACGGGGCGCCGTTCGACCCGACCGCGCTCGTGACGGCGTTCGGGGCGCCGATCGCGGTGGTGATCTTCGTCTCGGTCATGGCGACGAACACGATGGTCGTGTACGGGATGACGACGTCGGTCATGAACTCCCTGCCCGGCTGGCAGCCGCGCTTCCTCCCCACCGCGCTCATCCTCGGCGCGATCTCGATCGCGGGCTCGACGTGGCTCGCGCTGCTCGACCAGTTCACGACGTTCCTCACGGTCATCGGCGCGTTCTTCGTGCCGGTGTTCGCGATCATGATCGTGGACTACTACGTCATCCGGCGCGGGTCGTACAACGCCGACATCCTCCGCAGCTCGGGCGGCCGCTACTGGTTCGCGAAGGGGGTGAACCCGATCGCGATCATCGCCTGGGTCGTCGGCGCGCTCGTGTCCTATCTCCTCACCTATGTCTGGCCGAGTCCGATCGGCGCGACCGCCGCCGCGTTCGCCGTGACATTCGCGGTGTACCTCGTCCCGATGCTCCCCGTCCGGCGTCGCGCGCGTGCCGAGCGCAGCGTGCACCTCGCCGAGCAGTCGCTGGAGGGCTGAGGCCTCAGCGCGCGGCGGGCCGCAGCGTCCGCGCGTAGTCCTCCTTGAGCACCGCGAGGTGCAGCCACGACTCCATCCGCGCGACGCCAGGGAGCGTGCGGAGTCGTTCGAGGCTCGCGTACAGCGCGCCCGCCGTCGGCTCCACGAGCGTCGCGACCGCGTCGAAGCGGCCCAGCGTGCGAGCGGCGAAGTCGACGCCGCGCCACTCGCGCAGCGCGTCGATCACGGCGTCGTCCTCCCCGGAGAGGTTGAGCCCGACCCCCATCGACAGCTGCCGGTGCGCAAGGCCCCGCGCCTCGACGGCGCTGATCTTGATGACACCGCCCGCGATGAGGCGCTGCACGCGCGTCGTGACCGCGGAGGGGGAGAGGCGGACCGCCTCGCCGAGTGCGCGATAGCTCATGCGGCCGTCGCGCTGCAGCATCTCGATCAGGGACATGTCGATGTCGTCGATCACGAGGTCGCCCTGATAGTCCGAGACGAAGAAGCCCTTCACGACCGTGGAGTAGATCAGGGTGCTGATGTCCACGACGCCGCTGAGCCCGCGGATGCGCGCGAGCAGCTCGTGGAGGGTCGCCATGGAGCCGACCCGCACCTCGGTGACGAGATCGTGCGAGCCGCCCACGGCCGAGACGAGCACGGTCTCGGGGAGCCCGCGCAGATGCTCGGCGATGGGCTGCACGGAGCCGTCGGCCCGCACCGAGACGTGCGCGAGCACGTGCTGACCGAGGAAGGCGGGATCGACCGCGGCGACGACGCGCACGGTGCCGTCGGCGAGCATCGCGCGGAGCCGTGTCGAGACGGCCGCGCGGGACTGCCCGAGCCTCAGCGCGAGGGAGTGGATGCTCGCACGCCCGTCCTCCTGCAGCGCCCGAACGAGGTCGGCTTCGAAGTCCATCCCGTCTCCGATCCGCGAGATTCCGTGGAACGCGCGTCGACGCGCGCAGAAGTGAAGTCTACTCGCGATTCAAGGAGACACCGCGAGCGGATCTGCGCGTTCTTCGAATCGGAACATCGGCGACAGCGAGATTCTCCTGGAGTTCTGGCCTTGCTCCGCCTTCCGGCCGCTCGTAGCATCCGATGCAACCCGATACCCCCGCAAAGGAGCGGCCACCATGACTTCCACGCACAGCAGAGCGCGGCGCGCCGGCTTCGCCGCGTTCGTCGGCACCACGATCGAGTGGTACGACTTCTACGTCTACGCGACCGCCGCCGCCCTCGTCTTCGGACCGCTGTTCTTCCCGAGCGACGACCCGCTCGCCGAGACAGCGGCCGCCTTCGCGACGTTCGCCGTCGCCTTCCTCGTCCGTCCGCTGGGCGGCATCGTCTTCGGCCACATCGGAGACAAGCTGGGCCGCCGTGTCTCCCTCGTGATCACCCTCCTCCTCATGGGCGTCGCGACCGTGCTCGTCGGCTGCCTGCCGACGTACGCCGACATCGGCATCGCCGCGCCGATCCTCCTCATCGCCCTGCGCGCGCTGCAGGGGCTGGCCGTCGGCGGCGAGTGGGGCGGCGCCGTCCTGATGAGCGTCGAGCACGCGCCCGAGAAGTCGAAGACCTTCTACGGGGGCTTCACGCAGCTCGGCAACCCCGCCGGTGCGCTGCTCGCGTCCGGCGTCTTCGCGATCATGTCGCGCGGCGGCGAGACCTTCATCATCGACGGCGGATGGCGCATCCCGTTCATCGCGTCGATCGTGCTCATCGGGGTGGGGCTGTGGGTCCGCTACCGCGTCGAGGAGTCGCCGGTCTTCGCCTCGAAGGTCGAGGGGCGCAAGCAGTCCATGCCGCTCGCGTTCGCGCTGCGTGCCAACTGGCTGCCGATCCTCCTCGGCATCGGCCTGCTGCCGATCTCGACCGGCGGCTACTACCTCGCGACGACGTTCGCCACGGCATACGCGACCGGCGAGACGGTCGCGCTCAGCGAGCAGCTGATCCTCGACGCGATGACCGTGGCGTCGTTCGTCGAGTTCCTCGTGACGCTCCCCATCGCGTGGCTGGGCGACCGCTGGGGGCGCAAGAACATCATGTACATCGGCCTGGTCACCTCCGTGCTCACGTTCGCGCCCTTCCTGCTCGTCATGCCGGGGCGGATCGAGCCGGCCGTCTTCCTCCTGGCCTCGCTCGTGCGCGTCGCGATGAGCGCGACGTACGCTCCGATCGCCGCGATCCTCGCGCAGATGTTCCGCCCTCAGGCGCGCTACACGTCGATCGCGCTCGCCTATGGCGTGGGCGCGGCGGTCTGGGCAGGGTTCTCGCCCTGGTTCGCGACGCAGCTCATCGCGTGGACCGGCAGCGTCTGGTCGGTGATCGCGATGTTCATCGGGATGGCCGTGCTCGCGGGCATCTGCACGCGGCTCGCTCCCCAGCACTCCGACGAGGCGCCGGTCACGGCGTCCTTCACGCCCCGCACCGACACGAGGACGAACCGACTCCCATGAGGAAGCTGACCCCCTTCGACCGACCCGCTCAGACCGCGCCGCGGATGATCGTCGCGCGTGCGATCCACACGGTCGACGCCCGCGACACGACCGCGACGGCGATGCTCATCGATCGCGGCCGGATCCTCGCCGTCGGCGACCGCGAGACTTGCGCGGCGGCCGCGCACGCGCTCGGCCTCGATCCGGAGACCGTCGACCTCGGCGACGGCGTCGTCGTGCCGGGCTTCGTCGACGCGCACGCGCATCCGCTCATGTACGGGCAGATGATGACGTGGGTGGACTGCGGGCCCGAGAAGGCGGGCAGCATCCCCGAGATCGTCGCGCTGCTCCGCGCCGCGGCGGAGGGCCTCCCCGAGGGGCGTCCCGTCCGCGGCTACGGGTACGAGCACCGCAACCTCGCCGAGCGCCGTCACCCGACCCGCTTCGAGCTCGACGAGGTGTCGACCGAGCGCGAGGTCTACCTCATGAACGCCTCGGGCCACGGCGGCGTCGTCAACAGCGTGACGCTCGAGCGCGCGGGCGTCGACCGCGGCACGCCCGACCCCGAGGGCGGCGTGTTCTTCCGCGACGCAGACGGCGAGCTCACGGGCGAGCTGTCCGACGCGGCCTGCAACATCCTCACCGGGGTGCACGGCGTGAAGATCGGCCATCACGGACCGAACTTCCACCTCGCCGACGAGCCGGAGGAGCACCTGCGCCAGCTCGATGTCGCGACCCGCCGGTTCCTCGAGGGCGGTGTGACCGCGATCGGCGACGCTCAGGTCTCGCGTCGCGAGTTCGACATGTACCTGCGCCTCGCCGAGGCCGGGCGGCTCGAGCTGCGCGTGTCGATGTACCTGCTCTCGCACCTCCTCGACGAGGCACTCGAGATGGGGCTCGTGGGCGCCTTCGGCAACGCGCACCTGAGCTTCGCCGGCATCAAGCTCTACGCCGACGGCACGCTCGGCGGATGGACGGCGTACTTCCCCGACGGGTACGTGGGCGACCCGTGCCGCACGGGCCAGCTCTACCACGAGCCCGCAGAGTACGCAGAGCTCATCCGCCGCGCACACGCCGCGGGCCTGCAGACCGCCACGCATGCGCAGTCGCCGACCGCGATCGAGATGGTCGTGTCGGCGATCGAGGCGGCGCTCGCCGAGCGCCCCGATCCCGACGCCCGCCATCGGATCGAGCACTGCGGCCTGCCGACGGCCGACCAGATCCGCCGGATGGCTGCAGCGGGCATCCGGCCGGTGAACCAGACGCAGCACTACTACAACTGGGGCGAGGGCGTCGAGGAGGCCATCGGAACCCCGGGGGAGCGGTTCAACCCGCTGGGCGAGTTCGAGGCCGCCGGCGTGCCGATCACGATCTCGTCGGATGCGCCGGTCGCCGAGCCCATCCCGCTCGAGGCGATCCAGACGGCCGTGACGCGGGTGACGCGGCGCGGGCGCCGTCTCGGCCCCGACGACCTGCGCGTGTCCGCGCGCGCGGCGCTGCGCGCCCACACCTACGAAGGCGCGGTGTCGCTCGGGCGGGAGGACGATCTCGGCTCGCTCGAGGTCGGGAAGTGCGCGGACTTCGCCGTGCTGAGCGACGACCCGCTCGCGGTCGAGCCCGAGCGCATCGCCGCCATCCGGGTCAGGGAGACGTGGATCGGCGGCGAGCGCCGCCACCGCGCGGAGGTCGGCTCGTGACCGGGGCGCGCGACGCGGACACCGCGGGGCGTGCGGTGCTCGAGACGATCCGCGCCTATGGCGTCACGGCCGTCTTCGGCATCCCCGGCACGCACAACCTCGAGCTCTACCGGCCGCTGACCGATCTCGGCATCCGCGCGGTCACGAATCGCCATGAGCAGGGCTCCGGCTACGGGGCGGACGGCTGGACGCAGCTGACGGGGATGCCGGGCGTCGTCATCACGACCTCGGGGCCCGGTCTGCAGAACGCCATGAGCGCGATCGGCACGGCGTTCTGCGAGTCCCGCCCGCTGCTCGTGCTGTCGCCCGGGGTCGCGCGCGGAGACGAGTTCCGCGACGTCGGCACGCTCCACGAGACCAAGGACGCGAGCGCCATGGTCGGTGCGATCGCGGAGTGGTCGCGCCGCGTCGAGAGCGCGGCTGAGGCCGTGGACGCCGTGCACGACGCCTTCGCGCTCTTCCGCACGGGGCGGCCGCGCCCCGTGCACATCGAGATCCCGCTCGACGTGCTCGAGGCGCCGGCCGAGGTGCCGGTCGCCGCACGGGCGCCGCGCGAGCTCCGCCCGGCGGCACGGCCGGACGCGACCGCCGTCGCCCGTGCTGTCGCGCTTCTCGAGGGCGCCCGGCGCCCCGTGATCGTCGCCGGCGGGGGCGCCACGCGCGCCGCCACGCAGGTGACGGCGCTCGCCGAGCGCCTCGGCGCTCCGGTGCTGACGACCCTCAACGGCAAGGGGACGGTCGACGAGCACCACCCCCTGTCGCTCGGCTCGAACCTGCGACTCGCGTCGGCGCGCGGGGTCGCGGAGGACGCAGACGTGCTCGTCGTGCTCGGCTCGAAGCTCGGCGAGGCCGAGCTGTGGGCTCCCGCACTCGCCGCACGCGGCCGGGTCATCCGCATCGACATCTCGGCCGCGCAGGTGCACAAGAACCTCGAGGCGACGGTCGGGATCGTGGGCGACTGCGGGGCCGTCCTCGATGCGCTGCTCGCCGAGCTCGCGATCCGGACGCGCCCCGCGCCGAACCTCGCCGACGCGCGAGCGGCCATCCTCGCGGAGACCCGTGAGGCCCTCCCGGAGACCGTCGCGCTCGCCGAGGCCATCGCGCGAGCCCTGCCCCACGACGCGGTCGTCGCAGGCGACTCGTCGCAGATCGTCTACATGGCGCTCGCGAACGTGCTCCGCCAGGCGCGCCCGCATTCGCTGCTCTACACGCCGACCTACGCGACGCTCGGATACGGACTCCCGGCCGCGATCGGCGCCCGGGTCGCCCAGACCGAGCGGCCCGTCGTCGCCGTCCTGGGCGACGGCGCGCTCATGTTCTGCGTCAACGAGCTCATGACCGCGGTCGAGCAGCGGCTCGACCTCGTCGTCGTGTGCGTCGACAACGGCGGCTACGAGGAGATCCGGCAGAACGAGATCGACCGGGGCATCGCGCCGATCGGCGTCGATCTCGTCCAGCCGGACTGGGCTGCGCTCGCAGATGCCTTCGGCGCGCGGGGCATGCGCGTCGAGCGACGGGCCGACATCGGCACCGCGATCGGCGAGGCGGTCGAGGCCGGAGGCGTCCGGCTCGTCCACATCCCGCAGGGCGCACTCGTCGACGGATGAGTCCTCAGCGCGCTCGGTCGTAGACGAGCGCGAGCTCCCCGCGGTCGCCGGCCTCGTGCAGCACCAGGCGCCAGGACGACGACGGGAGCCCGTCCTCGAGCAGCCGCTCGCCGCCGCCGGAGATCTCGGGGCAGACGATGAGGTAGAGCCGGTCGATGAGGTCCGCGGCCAGGAGCGGGCGGATGAGGCTCGGGCTGGTGTTGACGAGGATGTCGCCCTCGCCGGACGCGCGCAGCTGCGTCACGACGTCGGCGACGGGGGCCGAGACGATGCGCGTGCGCTCCCACGGCGCCTCCGAGAGCGAGGACGAGAGGACCACCTTCTCGACATCGCGGAGCCAGGCGGCGTAGCCGCGGTCGCGCGGGTCTGCGGAGGGGTCGTCGGCGACGGAAGGCCAGAAGCCGAGGAACCCCTGCGCGTTGCCGCGACCGAGCACGGCCGTCGTCGCGTTCTCGTGCATGCGGTGCATCTGGTCGCGTGCGACATCGGTCACCGCATACGGGACGATCGCAGCGAGGTCGCCGGGCCCGCCGGGGCCGTTGAAGCGTCCATCGAGGGTGAGGCTGAGGTTCGCCGTGACCCTGCGAGGTGCGTGAGCGTTCATGAGAGGGGTTCCTTCCGATCAGGCCGCGGATCCGCGGCGACGCGTGCGACGAGGTTGTCGAGCACCTGGTTCCAGCCGGTCTCGATGCCGGCGATGAAGGGAGCGGAGGCGACGGCGGTGGCGTCGAGGTGCAGCTCCGCCGCGAGACGGGTTCCCCGGGGAGCCTCGTCGAGCGAGACCGCGTAGTGGGCCGTGAAGGCCACACCGCCCTCGCTGTCGCGCACCGACAGGTCGAACTCGAGGCGCTCCGGAGCCTCGGCGACCCGGACCCGCCCGTCCGACCGGTAGTGAGCGCCGTCCGGATCGCGGTAGGCGAGCACGACCGCCCCCTCCGGGTGCGGTGCGATCGTGCTCTCGACGACCTCGAAAGACGGCGGCGCCCACCACGTGGCGAGGAGTGCGGCGTCGGTCCAGTGACGCCACACCGTCTCGCGCGGGGCGGCGAGGTGGCGCTCGAAGGCGAACGAGCGGCCATCCGCCCATCCAGGGGAGTCCGCGGCGGCACGCTCCGCACTGATGGCGGCGCGATAGCGATCGAGCACCTCGCGCTCGTCGGCGTGCGCGTCGGCCTGCTGCAGGAGGTTCGCGAGGCGGTTCGCCGCAGCCCGGAGGGGCGACGTCTCGAGGGCGTACACCCTCCGCTGGCCGAGGGGATGCACGCTGACCACGCCCACGCGCGCGAGCGTCTGCAGGTGCTTGGTGGTCTGCGGCTGGCGCAGGCCGAGAAGCTCCGCCAGCTCGCCCACGGCTCGGGGGCGGAGGGCGAGCAGCTCGATCATCCGCCATCGGGCGGGATCGGCGAGAGCGGCGAGCAGCGGGTCCATGACTGAAGTATTCACTGCGACGAATATTCATGTCAAGGAAAATCTTCGGCGCGGTGTACCGTCGGCGCATGCGCGATCTCAGCCGTCCCATCCGCACCGGCATGACCGTGTACCCCGGCGACCCCGCGGTGCGCATCGAGTCGGCTCTCGAGATCGCGCGCGACGGCGTCGAGGTCGCCGCCCTGCACCTCGGCTCGCACACGGGAACGCACCTCGACGCGCCGTCCCACGTCATCGCGGGCGGGCGCACGACCGGCGCGATCCCGCTCGACGAGCTCGTGGGCGAGGCAATCGTCCTGCACCTCGGCGAGGTCGCCGCCGGCGCGGTCATCACGCTCGACGACCTGCGTAGGGCGTCGGCCGACCTCGAAGCCGATCTGCGGCCGATCGTCGTGCTGGACACCGGATGGGCGGAGCGCTTCGGGTCGGCGGACGCGACCGCGCATCCGCACCTCGACCCGGTGGCGGCCGCCTGGCTCGTCGCGCACGGGATGCGCGTGCTCGCGGTCGACCTGCTGAGCCCCGACCCGACGGGCGGGGAGGGCTTCCCCGTGCACGAGATCGTGCTCGGCGCCGACGCGCTCATCGTCGAGAACCTGCGCGGCCTGGCGGGCCTCGAGCGGCATCCGCGGATCGGCGTCTTCCCGCTCGCGATCGATGCGGATGGAGCGCCGGCGCGCGTCGTCGCCCTCTGATCTCCCCGCGGTTCCAGTGTACGGCCGGGGTGGGGGCTTGCCGCAAGGCCCCCGGTACGGGGCAGAATCGTCTCCTTCCCTCCGGCCGGCACCCGCGCGCAGCGGGTGTCCGCCGTGCCGTCGCGATCGTCGGAGCCGCCCGCATGACCACCGCCCTCAGCCCGTTCGCCCTTCCCGACAGCCGCGCCGCCAAGGCCGACGCCGCGCTCATCGCACGCGACGAGGCGCAGTTCGCCGCGATCGCCGCGAGCCTCGCTCGCCAGATCGCCGACGCATCCGACCGCCTCGAGGCGCAGCGCCGCGCGCCGGCCGGCCAGGGGCAGAAGGCCCTCGACCGCGACCTCGAGATCCACCGCCTGACGGCCCGCCTGCGCCTGCTGCGGCGCTTCGGCCTCGATCTCTGCCTCGGCCGCATGGTGCCCGCCGAGGGCGGCGACCCTGTCTACATCGGCCGCATCGGCCTCTCCGATGCCGATGGCGAGCCGCTCCTCGTCGACTGGAGGGCGCGGGCGGCCGAGCCCTTCTTCGGCGCGACGCACGCCGATCCGATGGGGCTGAGCAGCCGACGGCGCTACCGGTGGAGCGGCGGCCGCATCGTCGACTACTGGGACGAGGTGTTCACGGCCGACGCCCTCGAGAGCGGCGCGGCGCTCGACGACCAGTCCGCCTTCATCGCGAGTCTCGGCGCGAGCCGCTCTCCGCACATGCGCGATGTGCTCGCGACCATCCAGGCCGATCAGGACGCGATCATCCGCGCACCCTCGGCCGGCGCGCTCGTCGTCGACGGCGGCCCGGGAACGGGCAAGACGGTCGTCGCGCTCCATCGCGCGGCCTACCTGCTGCACGCCGAGCCGCGGATGGCGCGCGGTGGCGGCGGCGTGCTCGTCGTCGGGCCGTCGCGCGCATATCTCGACTACGTGTCGGATGTGCTGCCGAGTCTCGGAGAGGAGGGCGTGCGCGTGTGCACGGTCGACGACCTCGTGGTCGAGGGCGCCGTCGCCCGCGCGGAACCCGACCCCCGGGTCGCGTCTCTCAAGGCGGACGGGCGGATGGTGCAGGCGATCGAGCCGGCCGTGCGCCTCTACGAGGAGCCGCCCGTCGACGAGGTGCTCGTGGAGACGCCATGGACGGACGTCGTCGTGACGGCGGATGACTGGGCCGACGCGTTCGCGTCTCCCGAGCCGGGGACGCCGCACAACGAGGCGCGCGACCAGGTCTGGGAGACGCTGCTCGAGCTCATCGCCGACCGGCACGACGACGAGGAGGTGCCGGCGGACCTCCTGCGCCGCGCGCTCGCGCAGGACAGGGACCTCGCGACGGCCTTCACGCGCGCGTGGCCGCGGCTCGAGGCAGCGGATCTCGTGAGCGACCTGTGGACCGTGCCGGCGTACCTGCGGCGCTGCGCGCCGTGGCTCGCGGACGACGAGGTGCGGCTGCTGACGCGGGCGAATGGCGCGGCCTGGACGAGCGCGGATCTCCCGCTTCTCGATGCAGCCCGGATGCGACTGGGCGATCCCGGGACGGCGCGCCGCGCGCGGGAGCGCGAGGCGGCGCTGTCCGCGCAGCGGGCCTACCGGGAGGACATCGCCGACTACCTCATCGCGAACGACGACAGCGAGATGGGCGTCGCGATGATCCTGCGCGGGGACGACGCGCGGGAGAGCCTCGTCGACGAGGCGGGCGTTCCGGCGCACGAACCCGACGCGCTGATCGGGCCCTTCGCCCACATCGTCGTCGACGAGGCGCAGGAGCTCACCGACGCGCAGTGGCAGATGCTGCTGCGCCGCTGTCCCTCCCGCAGCCTGACGGTCGTCGGCGACCGAGCGCAGGCACGGCACGGCTTCCTCGGCTCGTGGGAGGAGCGGCTCGCGCGCGCGGGTCTGCGCGACGTGCGCGTCGCCTCGCTCACGGTCAACTACCGGACGCCGTCGGAGATCATGGCGGTCGCCGAGCCGGTCATCCGCGCCGCCCTGCCCGACGCGAACGTCCCGGTGTCCGTACGCAGCTCGGGCATCCCCGTGCGGAGGGCGCGGGCGGGTGAGCGCGACGCGATTCTCGAGCGGTGGCTCGCCGGGCACGTCGAGGGCACGGCATGCGTGATCGGTGACCCGGACTTCCGCCCGCACGGGCGCGTCCGCTCGGCGACGCCGGAGGACGCGAAGGGACTCGAGTTCGACCTCGTGCTCCTCGCCGGCGCCGATGCGCCGGGCGAGGGGATCGAGGCCGCGGTCGACCGCTACGTCGCGATGACGCGTGCGACGCGCGAGCTCGTCCTCCTCGATGCGGAGCCGGGGGAGACGGATGTCCGACGACCTCGCTAGCGTGTGGGTCATGTCCGCTCTCGATGCGCTCCGCGGCCGCCTCTCCGGCCTCCTCCGCCTGCCCGACGACGCCGCCTTCGACGAGGCGCGCCGACCGTGGAACCTCTCCGTCGAGCAGCGGCCCGCGGCGGTCGCTGAGCCGGCCGGAGTCGACGACCTCGTCGCCCTCGTCGCCTTCGCGCGCGAGGAGGGCGTCGCGCTCGCCGTCCAGCCGTGCGGGCATGGCGCGGCCTCGGCTCTCGAGGGAGCAGTGCTCGTTCGGCCCCGTGCCTTCGATGCGCTCGAGATCGACCAGGAGGCCCGCATCGCGCGTATCGGCGCCGGCGTGGCGTGGGGCGCGGTCATCGACGCCCTCGACGGCACGGGACTGGTCGCGCCCGCCGGCACGAGCCGCGTCGTGAGCGCGACGGGCTACACCCTCGGCGGGGGACACTCGTGGTTCAGCCGATCGGCGGGCCTCGGGTCTGACGCGCTGCGCGCGGCCTGGATCGTCCGGCCAGACGGGACGCACGAGCGTGTGGATGACGCGAGCGACCCCGAGACCATGTGGGCGCTGCGCGGCGCGGGCGGCATCGCGGGGATCGTGACCGAGATCGAGATCGACCTCGTCGCGGCCCCCGTGCTCGTGGGCGGCAGCATCGTCTTCGACTCGGCGCACTCGGCCGACGCGCTGCGGGCCGTGCGCGACCTCGCCGCTGTCGCCCCGCCGTCGCTCAATCTCTTCGCGACGTCGATGCGCATGCCCGACGTCCCTCAGCTGCCCGAGGCGATCAGGGCGCGCAGCTTCCTCACGGTCGATGTGCTCGCGATCGACGAGGCCGCGGCGGAGTTCCTCGAGCCGATTCGCGCGGCGGCCCCCGTCGAGCGCGAGGACTTCGGTCACACGACACCGGCGCTCATGGCCTCTCGATCGGCGGAGCCCACCGATCCCACGCCCACACGCGGTGTGTCCTCCGCACTGCGGTCTCTCGACGACGCCCTGCTCGACGACCTCCTCACGTTCCGCGCGCTTCCCGAGCAGGCGCCCCTCGTCGGACTCGGGCTCCGCATGCTCGGCGGCGCACTCGACTCGCCACGCCGCGAGGGGTTCGCGTCCCTGTCCGACGCCGCATGGCTCGTGCACGGACTCGCCCCGGCCGCGCCCGGTGCGCCGCGCGAGCCGGGTGACGCGAGCCTCGCTGGCCTGCGCGAGATCCTCGGTCGCGCGGACGAGGCGCCGCTCGTGCCGACGTTCCTCGCGCCCGAGGAGACGCTCGAGCGCGCGGGGACCCGCGCCGATCTCGATCGACTCCGCGCCATCCGCGAGCGGGTCGATCCCGACGCCGTCCTGCACGAGGGGCGCCTGCCGCGATGACGGCGGCGGGGCGACGCTCTCGAGGCTGAATCCGGGCTCGCCCACCGACCGTCGACGCCAGCCCGCGTGCACGCTCATGACCTGTTCCATCGACGGCGACGTGCTCGGCGACGTCGCGCTCGTGCCGCTCGTCCGCGTCTGACGACGCCGAACGGCCCGGCCGCGCGAACGCAGCCGGGCCGTCGGGGACCTCGCGTCAGCTCGAGCGGTGCGCGCGGTAGTACGCGAGCAGCGCCTTCGTCGACGGGTCCTGGGCCTCGAGCGCGGCCTCGTCGCCCTCGATGGCGGGCGCGATCTGGAGGGCGAGCTGCTTGCCGAGCTCGACGCCCCACTGGTCGAAGGAGTTGATGCCCCACACGACGCCCTGCGTGAAGACGATGTGCTCGTACAGCGCGATCAGCTGGCCGAGCACCGCCGGCGTGAGGGCGGGAGCGAAGATCGACGTCGTCGGGCGGTTGCCCGCGAACGTGCGGGCCGCGACGAGCGGACCCGTCGTGCCCTCGGCCTCCACCTCATCCGCGGTCTTGCCGAACGCGAGCGCCTTCGTCTGCGCGAGGAAGTTCGCGAGGAACAGCCCGTGCACGTCCCGGCCGCCGTCCTGGAGGGGGTATGCGGGGTTCGCGAACGCGATGAAGTCGGCCGGGATGAGCCGCGTGCCCTGGTGGATCAGCTGGTAGAACGCATGCTGGCCGTTCGTGCCCGGCTCGCCCCAGAACACCTCGCCCGTGTCGGTCGTCACCGGCGTGCCGTCCCAGCGCACCGACTTGCCGTTGGACTCCATGGTGAGCTGCTGGAGGTAGGCCGCGAAGCGGTGCAGCTGCTGCGCGTAGGGGAGCACCGCGTGCGACTGGGCGCCGAGGAAGTTCGTGTACCAGACGTTGAGGAGCCCCATGAGCACGGGCACGTTGCGCGTGAGCGGCGTCGTGCGCACGTGCTCGTCCACCGCGTGGAATCCCTCGAGCAGCTCGCGGAAGACCGCCGGTCCGAGCACGATCGCGAGCGACGTGCCGATCGCCGAGTCCACCGAGTAGCGGCCGCCGACCCAGTCCCAGAACCCGAAGGCGTTCTCGGGGTCGATGCCGAAGTCGGCGACCTTGTCGAGGGCGGTCGACACGGCGACGAAGTGGTGCGCGACGGCGTCGGTGCGCGCCGCGTCGTCGTCGGCGATCGCGCCCTTGCCGGCGAGCTGCGACCACAGCCAGTCGCGTGCGAGACGTGCGTTCGTGAGCGTCTCGAGCGTCGTGAACGTCTTCGACGCGACGATGAACAGGGTCGTCTCGGCGTCGAGGTCGGCGACCTTCTGCGCGAGGTCCGTGGGGTCGATGTTCGAGATGAAGCGCGCCTCGATTCCCGCGTCAGCGTAGGGCTTGAGCGCCTCGTAGACCATCACCGGCCCGAGGTCGGATCCGCCGATGCCGATGTTCACGACGTGCGTCACGCGCTTGCCGGTGACGCCCCGCCAGTCGCCGCCGCGCACGCGCTCCGCGAAGGCGGAGACCTTGTCGAGCACGGCGTGCACGTCGGCGTCGACATCCTGCCCGTCGACCGTGAGCGCGGGCGTCGCGCCGGCCGGGCGACGCAGCGCGGTGTGCAGGACCGCGCGGTCCTCGGTCGTGTTGATGTGCGTGCCCTCGAGCATCGCCGCGAAGCGCTCGGCGACGCCGGTCTGCTCGGCGAGTCGCACGAGCGAGGCGAGGATGTCGTCGGTCACGAGGTTCTTCGAGAGGTCCACGTGGAGGTCGGCGAGCGGAAGGCTGAGACGCTCGGCCCGATCGGGGTCGGCTGCGAACCAGCCGCGCAGGTCGGGGGAGAAGCTCGCGCGGTGCGCCTCGAGCTCCGCCCAGGCCGAGGTGGACGTGGGGTCGACGGGAGCGGTCATGCTGCAACCGTACCGAGTGCCGCCCTCACGCGCCCACCGGGCGTCATGTGAGGGCAGGCTCCGCATGTCAAGCCCGTGCCGCGGTCAGGGGCTGCGTCTAGCGTGAGCACCAGGCACCGAGAGCCGGAGGCGACCATGTCGATCAACGTCCGCGAGATCCGCTGCACCCCCGAGGAGATCTTCCGCGTCCTCGGCGACGGATGGCTCTACCCGGTCTGGGTCGTGGGGGCGTCGCGCATGCGCGAGGTCGATGACGACTGGCCGCGCCCCGGCGCCGAGCTCCACCACTCGGTGGGCAGCTGGCCGCTGCTCCTCGACGACACGACCGAGTGCGTCGAGTGGGATCCGCCGCGCCGGATGGTGCTGCAGGCGCGCGGATGGCCGATCGGCGAGGCGCGCGTGACGATCGAGGTCAAGCCGCGCGGCGCCGGATCGCTCGTGCGGATCTCGGAGGCGGCCGTCGAGGGTCCCGGGTCGCTCGTTCCCCGGTTCCTCGTCGATCCGCCGCTGCATGCGCGCAATGCCGAGACGCTGCGGCGTCTGGCGTTCCTCGCCGAGGGACACGCGGCCCGCGACCGTGCGGCGGGCTCCTGAGCGTCAGTCCGTCGGCTCGCCCGAGGCGATGCGCTCGCGCGGCATCGCGATCGCGGCCGCGAGCATGAGCGCCGCCGTGACGGCGACGCCGACGAAGACCCAGGTGGAGGCCGCGATGATCGTGTCGTAGTCGTGCTCGCCCTCGCCAGCGGCGATGATGCCGTTCGCGACGGCGCCGAAGATCGCGACGCCGACGGCAGAGCCCACCGAGCGCGAGAAGGCGTTGAGTCCCGTGACGACCCCGCGCTCGCCCCACCCGACCGACGCCTGCGCGGCGATCAGGGTCGGCGCGGCCGTCCAGCCGAGGCCGAAGCCGACGACGAACGCGGTGAGGGCGACGAGGAACGGGTTGGGCCAGGGCGCGACGGCCACGAGCCCGGCAGCGCCCGCGAGCGAGATCGCCGCGCCGATCACGGTCGTCGTGCGGAAGCCCCAGCGCAGGTACAGGCGCCCCGAGTTCGACGCCGCGAGCGGCCATCCGAGCGTGAGCGCGGCCACCGCGAGCCCCGAGAGGAGCGGCACGGTGCCGATCGAGTTCTCGAGGTAGGTGGGCGCGAAGCTCGTGATGCCCGTCAGCAGCGCACCGACTGCGAGCGCCACGAGGGTGGTCGTGAGGATGAGCCGGCGCCGGAGCAGCGACAGGTCGATGATCGGCTCGGCTGCGCGCCGCTCGACGAGGGCGAACGCGACGAGGGCGACCCCGGCGATCGAGAAGGCCGCGATGCTCGGCGGAGCCGTCCATGCCCAGGCGCTCCCGCCCTCGAGGACCGCGAGGATGAGGGCGGACATCCCGACCGTCAGGAGCGCGGCTCCCGCGTAGTCGATGCGGTGACGGCGCCGCTCGACCTGCTCGTGATACGCGCGCACGAGCATCCAGCCCGCGGCGATGCAGAGCGGGATGTTGATGAGGAAGATGCCGCGCCACGACGCGAACTGAGAGAAGACCCCGCCGAGGGCAGGGCCGAGGACCGATGAGACCGCCCAGACGCTCGCGATGTAGCCCTGCACCTTCGCGCGCTCCTCGACCGTGTAGATGTCGCCGACGATCGTCATGGCCATGGGCGTCGCCGCGCCGGCGCCGAGACCCTGGACGAGGCGGAAGAGGATGAGCGACGTCATGCTCCAGGCGACGCCGCACAGAAGGGAGCCGACGAGGAACAGCCCGATGCCGATGAGGATGATGGGCTTGCGCCCGATCGTGTCCGAGAGCTTCGAGTAGATCGGGACGCTCACGGCCTGCGCGAGCAGGTAGACCGAGAACAGCCACGGGAACTGGTCGAACTGCCCGAGATCGGCCACGACGCTCGGGACGGCCGTCGCGAGGATGGTCGCGTCGATCGCGATGAGCCCGGTCGCCAGCATGAGCGCTCCGAGCACGGGCCCGCGCTCGGATCGAAGGCCGACGGTCCTGCTGCGACTGCTCGTGGTGCTCACCTCACAACCCAAGTCGCGGGGCGCCCCGGGCATTCCCGATCAGGCGAGACGACGGACGAGGGTCCAGACGTTCCCGTGGTCGACATGGTGATCGAGCACGTCGAGCGCTTCTCGGGCGAGCGCGAGACCGCGCCCCGATTCCGCTTCGGGGCCGGGCATCGACACGTCCGCCCACGCGATGTCGACCGGCCACGCGGTGTCGCGGATGATCGCCGTGAGCGCGGTCCGCCCCACCTCGAGCTCGGCTGTGACACGGACCTCCGCGTCGCCGGGGGAATGCGTCACCACGTTCGTGGCGATCTCGGATACGGCGAGCCCGAAGAGCATCCGGTCCGCGTCGGCGACGTCGGCCCGCAACCAGATCCTCTCCAGCGCGTCGAGCACGGCGTCGACGAAGGCGATCTCCGCGCGTCCCTCGACACGGGCACGAAGGACGGGCTCGTCACCGTTCATCGAACGCGGTCTCCGGCGACGCGTGCTCGCGCAGCACGCGATCGAGGTTCGTCAGGCGCATCACCGTCCGCACAGCATCCGGGACGGCGGCGATGCGCAGGTCCCCACCCGCGACCCGCGCGGCCTTGAGACCGCCGATGAGGGCGCCGAGGCCCGACGAGTCCACGAACTCGGTGCCGCCGAGGTCCACGACGATCCGCGTGCGGCCGGCCTCGACGAGCTCCTTCACGGCGTCCCGCAGACGCGGTGCGCCCGAAGCGGTGAGGCGTCCGTCGATCGTGATGACGGAGAACCCGTCGCGGTGAGCGCTCGTGAGGTTCATGCGGTTGCCTCTCTGTCGGCGGCCGCCGGCCCTCGATAGCGGGCGGCCTGGATGATCACGCTGAGGACGACGACGTCGTAGGCGACCCACAGGGTGTTCACGAGGGTCCCCGTGCCGTCCGCCGTTCCGACCGCGACGCGGACGACGCCGATCGCGAGCGACGCGACGAGCACCGCCATCGCGGTGAGCTGCGGCCAGATCTCGCGCCAGGCCACTCCTCCGGGTGCTCGCCCGTCCTTCCTGGTCACCGCGAAGCCGAGGGGGCGGCCCAGCACCACATTGGCGAAGGCCGTCCAGCACGCCCGGATCCAGACCGGGAAGAGCGCGAGCGAGTACTGCTGCCCGCGCCACGTGCGCACGCCCTTGGCGACGACGAGGAAGAGCAGCTGGTTCACCGCGAAGGCGGGGAGGAAGCGCGCGAAGAAGTCCACGGACCACGCTGTGACCGGCATGACGCCGAAGACGAGGTAGAACACGGGAGCGGCGAGGTACACGATCGCGGCGAAGCCCGACAGGTACGTCCACATCGTCGCGAAGTACATGAGCCGCTGGCCGGCGGAGAGCCCGCGCTTCACGAGCGGGTTGTCGCGCAGCATGACCTGCAGCGTGCCCTGCGCCCACCGCAGGCGCTGCGTGAGCATCGTGCGGAGATCCTCCGGGGCGAGTCCGCGGGCGAGGATCTCGTGGTGGTAGACGCTGCGCCACCCGAGGGCGTGCAGCTGCATCGCGGTGGCCATGTCCTCGGTGACCGAGATCGTCGCGAGCGGCAGGAGCGGCTGGGCCTCACCCGGCCGGTCCACGCGCAGCGCGTCGAGCAGCGATCGGACGGCCTCGATCGCGCCGAGCGGGGAGAGGTCGCGGGTCGCCAGCTCGTCGAGCGCGACCTCGTCGACGACCATGACGTCGAGCTGCGCGTCGTGCGCGATCGGCAGCTCGCCGATCTCCTCGAGGTCGGCGCGGATGGCGGCCAGGTCGTTCTCGACGAGACGCCGACCTGCGTCGTCGACGCGCGCACGCACGCGGTACGTCGTGTCGGCCACCGGCTCGCCCGCGGCGATCTCGGCGCGTGCGGCGGCGACCTCGGCGCGCAGGGCCATCAGCTCCTCGCGGAGCGCTCCGTCGGCGCGCTTCGCCTCGCGCCCGAGCAGCGATTCCGACGCGCGGAGCGCGCGCTGGGTCGATTCGGCGAGGTCGCGCACGTAGCCGACGATGCCGAGCTGCATGAGCGCCTCGCGGCGCAGCACCGCGTTCGACCCGCAGAAGAACGCGGCGTTCCAGCCGTCCTTGCCCTGCTGGATCGGGCCGTAGAACAGCGGCGCCTGGCTCCCGAGCGGGTCGGCCTCGTCGACGTTCGAGAACCACTGCGGCGTCTGGACGAGCGCGACCTCCGGGTCGTCGGCGAAGTAGCCGAGCGTGCGGTGGAGGATCAGGGGATCCGGCACCTGGTCGGCGTCGAGGATGAGCAGGAACTCGCCGTCGGTCTGGAACAGGGCGTTGTTGAGGTTCCCCGCCTTGGCGTGGCGCGGTTTGCCGTCCCAGTCGTCCGAGCGCCGGATGTAGCCGATCCCGGCCTCGGCGGCGGCGAGCTCGAGATCCGCGCGTGCACCGTCGTCGAGGATCCAGGTCGAGTGCGGATAGGCGATCCGCTTCGCGGCCCGTGCGGTGCCCATCACGAGGTCGAGCGGCTCGTCGTACGTCGTGATGAGCACGTCGACCGTGCCCTGCGGCTCCGAGCGCGGGCCGGGGCGGTCCCGTGCGCGCCACATCGTGAGGCAGAAGAGGATCGTGTCGATGAGGCTGTACGTCTCCGCGAGCACGAGCGGCACGGCGATCCACCACGCCGACCAGTTGACGGACTCGAGCCAGCGCCAGGCGACGTAGTTCACGCCGAGGATCACCGACAGGACGGCGAGGATGCGGATCGCTGCGAAGCGCGCGCTCATCTGCGGACCATCCCGTCGTCGCTCGTGCCCATCCGCGCCATCCTATGGCCGCGGTGGATCCGCGCGGTCGGCGTTGACATCGGCCCCGCCGGCCGGTACGCCGATCAGGCGCGTGGGCGCGACAGGACGGCGTTCGCGACCGCCGCGATGAGGACGAGGGCGGCCGCCGCGATCGGCAGCAGGAGCGCAGCCGACGTGCCGAACGTCTCGGACACGGACCCGGTGAGGGCCGAGCCCATCGCCTGCCCGACGACGACGGCCGAGCCGACCATCGTCATGACCGTGGCAGAGCGGCCCTCCGGGCTGCGGGCCGCGGCGAGGCTGTACTGCGTCACGAGGGTCGGCCCGATGCCGATGCCGATGACCGCGAGCGAGCACGCCATGGCGCCAGGGCTCGCGGCGAGCAGGAGCGAGAGGGAGCCCGCGAGCAGCACCGAGGCGAACGCGATCCATCGTGCGGCGAGCGAGAACCGGGCCGGAAGATACGCGATGCCGAGCGCGAACAGGGCCGAGCCGATGCCCATCACGCCGTACATGAGCCCCGCCTCGTCGGCGCGGCCGCGGTCGGCCATGAACGAGGTCAGGGAGGTGAGCATCGAGCCGAAGAAGAGGCCCACGCCGAGCGTGCCTCCCACGACCACGAGCACGCGCGGCCGGAAGAGATCGCGCACGTCGGAGGAGGGCGCCGCGCCGTCCTCGCGACCGGGCGCGACCAGGCGTCCCGTGGGATGCAGTGCGAAGGCGCCGACGAAGACCGCGGTCAGCACGGCGGCGCCGACGAGCGGCGCCCACGGCGCGATCGCCGCAGCGAGCAGGCCCACGATGAAGGGGCCGATCACGAAGACGGTCTCGTCGGCCGCGGACTCGTACGCCATCGTCGACGAGAGGGTGCGCGGTGCGCGCTCGGGGGCGACCCGGCGTCGGATGAGCGTCACGAGCCGGGCGCGCGAGAACGGCGCGACCTGGGGAGCCGTCGCGCCGATCCCGAAGGCCGCCGCGAGCACGAGTCCGTCGGGGGTGTCGCCGTAGACGACCGCGGCGAACAGCGCGAGCGCCGCCGCGTTCGCCGCCGCGAGCACGAGCAGCACGCGGCGCTGCCCGAAGGCATCGGCGGCGGCGCCGAGCAGCGCGCCGAAGCACGCCGTGCCGAGTCCGACGGTCGCGGACGTGAGCCCGCCGAGCGCGAGCGAGCCCCGGACGGACACGACCGCCGTGAGCACGCCGACCACCATCATGGCGAACGGCAGCCGCGCCACGAGCGCGATGAGGAAGTAGGGGAGTCCTGCGATGCGCAGGAGGCTGCGGCTCTCTCGGACGTCGCTGATCGTCATGGGCACCTCCGGTCTGCGGGGTTCGGGTGCCGCCGCTGTCCGCCGGGGTCTCCGGCGGCCGGTAGATGCACTGCTCTCGGACGACGAGCGTCCGACAGGCTGACTCTACCGAGCCGACCTCGGCGTCAGCTGATCACGTCGTCGGAGGCGATCTCGCTCCACACCGTCATCATGTGCGACCGCGAGTGCCGTTCGGCGGCGTCGCGGTCGCCCTCGGCGATGGCCCGGGCCGTGAGCAGATGATCCTCGAGCGTGCCCTCAGCGGGGATGCCCGGAGTGAGGCCGAGCTTCGCGCGTCCGCTCAGCACCTCGTGGACCGGCGTCTCGAGCGCTGTGAGAAGCGGGTTCCCGGAGGCGGCGAGGAGCGTGCCGTGGAAGGCGAGGTCGGCAGCGAGGTACTCCTCCGAGTCGCCGTCGCCCGCCTGCCCGAGTGCGTTGAGCCGCTCGGCGAGACGCAGGAGCTCGGCGCGCTGAGCCGAGGTCGCGCGGGCGGCGGCGAGGCGCGCGGCCATGGGCTCGACCGTGACGCGCAGCTCCATGAGGGCCTCGAGCTGCTGCTGGCGGAAGCGGCCGCGCAGGTTCCACTGGATGAGGTGCGGATCGAAGGCGTCCCACTGCTCGCGGGGGAGGACGGTGATGCCGACCTTGCGGCGCGACGCGACCATGCGGATGCTCTCGAGCACGCGCACCGCCTCGCGGACGACCGTGCGGGAGGCGCCGTAGTCGCGCTCCAGCTGGGCGAGCGTGAAGACGGCTCCCGGCTGGGGGTCGCCCGACGCGATCCGGCTCCCGAGATCGTCGAGCACATCGCCGTGGACTCCGATGGCCATGTCGCTCCCTTGCTCGCGGTTACGTAGTATCTTATCGGTTGTTTAAGTAGTACCTTTGATGCACGGCACGCGACAGTGCGCGCCCTCGATTTCAATGGAGAAACCATGGAAGACTGGACCCAGACGATGGGCACCGGGCCTCTGCTCGGCATCGCGGCCGTCGCCGTCGCGCTCATCCTCTTCCTCGTGATCAAGGTGAGGCTGCACGCCTTCCTCGTCCTCATCGTCGTCTCGCTGCTCACCGCGATCGCGACCGGCCTGCCACTGAACGCGCTCGTCAACGAGGTGCTCGTGTCGAGCTTCGGCGGGACGCTCGGCTCCGTCGCCCTCCTCATCGGGCTCGGCGCGATCATCGGCCGCCTCATCGAGTCGTCCGGCGGAGCCCGCGTCATCGCGGAGAAGATGGTCGCCATCTTCGGCGAGAAGCGCGCCGCCTTCGCCCTCGGCCTCACCTCGCTCATCCTCGGCTTCCCGATCTTCTTCGACGCGGGCCTCATCGTCATGCTGCCGATCATCTTCGCGGTCGCGCGCCGCATCGGCGGCCGGAACCTCCTGCTCTACGGCTTCAGCGGAGCCGCGGCCTTCTCGGTCATGCACGTCTTCCTGCCCCCGCACCCGGGGCCTGTCGCCGCATCGGACTTCTTCGGCGCGAACCTCGGCGTCGTCATGCTGCTCGGCCTGGTCATCGCGTTCCCGGCCTGGTACCTCTCGGGCTACCTGTGGGGCAAGTTCGTCAACTCGCGCTACCCGATGATCGTCCCCGAGCTCTTCGGCGCGCAGGACGACGACCAGCCGGCGAACCCGCCGAAGGCGAGCACGGTCATCATGATCCTCCTGCTCCCGCTCGTGCTCATCTTCCTCAACACCGGCCTCAGCACCCTGTCGACCGCGGGCGTCGTCGACGGCGACGCCGTGTGGGTCCAGGCGCTCATCCTCATCGGCACGTCGCCGGTCGCCCTCCTCATCACGGCGCTCGTCGCCCTGCTCGTCCTCGGCAAGTTCCGCGGCGAGAACGGGTCGGCGCTCGAGAAGCTCGTCGAGGGCACGCTCGGCACGGTGGCCTCGGTGATCCTCATCACGGGTGCCGGCGGCATGTTCGGCGGCGTCCTGCGCGCATCCGGCATCGGCGACGCCCTCTCCGGCACCCTCGCCGACCTCGGCATGCCCGTGATCTTCGCCGCGTACGTCATCGCCGTCGCGCTGCGCGTCGCGCAGGGCTCGGCGACGGTCGCCCTCGTCACGACCGCAGGCCTTCTCGCGCCGGCCGTCACGTCGGGCGGGTACAGCGTCATCGACACGGCCGCCATCACGCTCGCCGCGGCGGCGGGCTCGGTGTTCGCCAGCCACGTGAACGACTCGGGCTTCTGGCTGGTCGGCCGGCTCATGGGCATGGACGTCAAGACCACCCTCAAGACCTGGACCGTGCAGCAGGCGATCGAGTCGGTCGTCGGCTTCGCGATCGTGCTCATCGTCTTCGCGATCTTCTGAGCATGGCGGGGATCTTCGACATCACGGGCCGGCTCGCGCTCGTCACCGGCTCCTCTCGCGGGCTCGGCGCCTCTCTCGCCCTCGCGCTCGCGGAGGCGGGCGCCGAGGTCGTCCTGCACGGGCGCGACGCCGCGGCGCTCGCGTCCGCGCAGGACGCGATCGCCGAGGCGACCGGCCGCCGACCGCACGCGGCGACGTTCGACGTCACCGACGCCGAGGCCGTCGAGCGCGGCGTGGCCGACATCGTCGCCGCGCACGGCGTGCCCGACATCCTCGTGAACAACGCGGGCGTGCAGCGGCGCGCTCCGTTCACCGAGTTCCCGGTCGCGGACTGGGATGCCGTCGTGAGCGCGAACCTCTCGAGCGTGTTCTACGTGTCGCGGTTCGTCACCCCCGGGATGGCCGAGCGCCGCTCCGGCAAGGTGATCAACATCGGATCGGTGCAGTCGCAGCTGGCACGGCAGACGATCGCGCCGTACTCGGCGTCGAAGGGCGGCGTCGCGATGCTCACGAAGGGGATGGCCGCCGACCTCGCGCGCTACGACGTGCAGGTCAACGCGATCTCGCCCGGGTACTTCGCGACCGAGATGAACCGGGCCCTCGTCGAGGACGAGGCGTTCAACTCCTGGCTCGTGAACCGGACGCCCGCGCAGCGCTGGGGGGACTTCCGCGAGCTGTGGGGCACGCTGCTCTACCTCGCGTCCGATGCGTCGAGCTTCGTCTCGGGGCAGAACATCTTCGTCGACGGCGGCATGACCGCCGTCGTGTGAGCGAGAGGGAGAAGAGCATGCGCGCCGCATTCATCGACGGCAAGGAGCGGATCGAGGTCCGCGAGGCCCCGACGCCCGAGCCGGGGGAGGGCGAGGTGCGGATCCGCGTCGACAGCGTCGGCATCTGCGGCTCCGACCTGCACTACTACTTCGAGGGCGCGAACGGCGAGTACGTGGTGCGGGAGCCCCTCGTCCCCGGCCACGAGCTGTCGGGACGGGTCGATCTCGACCCGTCGGGCCGGCTCGCCCCCGGGACGCCGGTGACGGTCCATCCCGCGCGCTTCGGGACCCCGGAGCACGGCATCGAGGACGACCCGCACCTGTGGCCGGGCGGGTCGTACCTCGGCAGCGCGTCGACGTGGCCGCACACCCAGGGCGGCATGAGCGAGCAGCTCGTCGTGCGGGCCGACATGATCCGCGTCCTGCCCGACACGCTGCCCGTGCGGCGCGCCGTGCTCGCCGAGCCGCTGGGCGTCGCCCTGCACGCCGCCACGCGGGCCGGCGATCTCGCCGGCGCCCGGGTGCTCGTGTCGGGTGCCGGGCCGATCGGCCTGCTCGCGGTCGCCGCGGCCCGCGCACGCGGCGCCGCGCACATCACGGTGAGCGACGTGCTCGAGGCCCCGCTCGCGCGGGCCGCGGAGCTCGGCGCCGACGCGCTCGTTCGCGTGGGCGCCGAGGAGCTCCCGCAGAGCGCGTTCGACGTCGTCTTCGAGTGCTCGGGGGCGCCCGTCGCGATCTCGTCGGCCGGCACGGCGGTGCGCCGCAAGGGCGTCGTCGTGCAGGTCGGGATGGTCCCGAACGAGCCGCGGCCGGTGAACCTCGCGCCGTACATCTCGAAGGAGGTGCACCTCGTGGGCACCTTCCGGTTCCATGACGAGATCGACGAGGCCGTCGCGCTGCTGGCGGCCGACCCCGGCATCGAGAGGGTCGTCACGCACGCGCTTCCGCTCGCCGAGGTCGCCGAGGCCTTCCGGATCGCGCGCGATGCGCAGGTTTCCGGCAAGGTGGTCGTGACGCTGCAGAGCGACGCTGGCTGACGAGGAGGTCGGAGCATGACGAACCCGCGCGACATCGTGATCGGCGTCGACATGGGGACGACCGCCACGAAGGCGGTCGCCTACACGGTCGACGGCGAGCTCGTCGCCTCGGCCTCGCAGGGCTACCCGCTCGAGGAGCCGCATCCCGGTCACGCCGTCCAGGATCCCGAGCTCATCCTGGGCGCGGTCTACGCATCGGTGCGCGAGGTCGTCGCCGAGGTCGGCGCGGAGCGCGTCGCGGGGCTGTCGTTCTCGTCGGCGATGCACTCGCTGCTGGCGCTCGACGCGCAGCTGCAGCCGATCACGCCCGTCGTCACGTGGGCCGACACGCGCGCGGCGGTGCAGGCGGAGCGGCTGCGCGCGTCCGCGAGCGGGCTCGCGCTCCATCGGCGCACGGGAACGCCCATCCACCCCATGTCGCCGCTCACCAAGCTCATCTGGTTCCGCGAGCAGGAGCCGCGGATCCGCCAGCAGGCGGCCATCTGGGCGGGGATCAAGGACTGGGTGCTGCTGCGGATGTGCGGTGCGCTCGTCATCGACCACTCGCTCGCGTCGTGCTCGGGGCTCATGGACATCCACCGCCTCGACTGGGACGAGGAGGCGCTCTCGCTCGCGGGCATCCGCGCCGAGCAGCTCCCCGAGCTCGTCCCGACGACCACGGTGCTCGACACGCTCACGGAGGAGGGGGCGTCCGCCACGGGCCTCCCGCTCGCGACCCCCGTGGTCGTCGGCGCAGGAGACGGCCCCCTCGCCAATCTCGGCGTGGGCGCCGTGCGGCCCGGGGTCGCCGCCTGCTCGATCGGCACGAGCGGGGCGCTGCGCGTCGCCGTCCGCCGTCCCGCGGTCGATCCTCGCGGCGGCGTCTTCTGCTACGCCCTCACGGAGGACCGCTGGGTCATCGGCGGGGCGATCAACAACGGCGGCGTGACCCTCGAGTGGGTGCGGTCCGAGATCGCCGGCGGTCACGAGCTGTCGACCGCCGAGCTGCTCGATGCGGCGGCGACCGTGCCGGCCGGCTCGGGCGGCCTGATCATGCTGCCCTACCTCCTCAGCGAGCGCGCACCGCACTGGAGCAGCATCGCGCGCGGCGCCTACATCGGGCTCACCCGCGCACATCGCACGGAGCACCTCGTGCGCGCGGCGGTCGAGGGCGTCGCCCTGCAGCTGGCCCTCGTCCTGCAGTCGATGCGCGCGGCCGACCTCGAGGTCGAGGAGATCCGCGCGACGGGCGGCGTCATGAAGCACCCGCTGTGGCAGCAGACCCTCGCGGATGCGTTCGGCGCTCCGGTCGGCCTGCTCGAGGGGCAGGAGGGCTCCAGCTACGGCGCGGCCCTCCTCGGCATGCAGGCGCTCGGGCTCATCGAGTCGATCGACGTCGCGGCCGAGCGCCTGCCCGTGCACGAGACCATCCGCCCGCATCCCGGCGACGCCGCCGTCTACGGAGCGCTCCTGCCCGTCTTCGACGAGCTGTACGACGCCCTCCTGCCGACGTACACGCGGCTTCGGCGGCTCGCGCCCTCGCTTCCGATCGCGTTCTGAGGCGGATGGCCGGGGAGCGTCCCCGGGTGCTTCCGGCCGTTCACCTCGGCGTCGCCGCGCAGCCGCATGCGCGACACCGTCGTGCTCGCGCGGTTCGGTTCGCTGGCGGCATGAAGCGAATCCTCTCCCGGAGGCCCCAGCGCCTGGCCGCGGCCGCCGCGGCGGCCGCCGTGGCCGTCTCCCTCGTCCCCGCTCCCGCCCTGGCCGCGAACGAGAAGGGCGGCGCGCCCGTCGACGAGCCCACGCTCGTCGCGCGCGCGACCCTCTCCGCCGACCACCTCGAGGAGGGGCCGCCGTCGGGCGCCCTCGCGACCCCCGCGAACGGCCGCACGGGCCCGTGGGAGGGCCAGGTCATCCCCGGGTTCTCCGCCATGATCGACAACGGCGACGGCACGTTCTGGGCTCAGCCCGACAACGGGTTCGGCTCCAAGGAGAACTCCGCCGACTTCCTCCTGCGCAGCTACCTCGTCCGTCCCGACTGGGAGACGGCGGAGGGCGGCTCCGGCGAGATCGCCGTCGAGCGGTTCATCTCGTACAACGACCGCGACAACATCCTGGACTTCCCGATCGTGAACGAGGGCACGGAGGAGCGGCTGCTCACGGGCGCCGACTTCGACATCGAGTCGGTCGTGCGCGCGAAGGACGGCACGTTCTGGGTCGGCGAGGAGTTCGGGCCGTTCCTGCTCCACTTCGACGCCGAGGGCACGCTCCTCGAGAAGCCCTACGCGCTCGAGGGCGCGAAGTCGCCGCAGAACCCCTACCTCTCGGCCGGAGAGACGCCGCGCGTGCGCTCGAGCCGCGGGTTCGAGGCGCTCGCGATCTCGACGAACGGCCACTACCTGTACCCGGTGGTCGAGGGCGCGTACGCCGACGACGCCGACCAGCGTCGCCGGGAGATCCTGGAGTTCGACATCCGCGCCGGCGCGTACACCGGGCGCACCTGGAGCTACCAGGCCGACCAGGAGGCCAACGTCATCGGCGACGCCTTCGCCGTCCGCGGCGGCGATCTGCTGCTCGTCGAGCGCGACGACTTCGAGGGCGAGCAGGCCGTGACCAAGCGCGTGTACCGCGTCGCCCTGGACAGCGTGGACGACGACGGATACGTCGAGAAGACCCTCGCGCTCGACGCGCTGCGCATCGCGAACCCGAGCGGGATCGGCGCGGGCGACGGCTACGGGACGGGCGAGGTCTTCTCCCTCCCCGTCCAGTCGTTCGAGACGGTCGTGCAGCTGCGCGGCGGCGACCTTCTCATCGGGAACGACAACAACTACCCCGGCAACGACGCGCGCGTGCCGGGCACGCCCGACGACACCGAGTTCGCGGTCGTGTCGTTCGAGAAGACGCGACCGCAGGTCTCGGCGGTCGACGTCATCGGCCACCGCGGCGCGAGCGGGTACCGTCCCGAGCACACGCTCGCGGCGTACGAGACGGCCATCCTGCAGTGCGCCGACTACATCGAGCCGGACGTCGTGTCGACGAAGGACGGCGTCCTCGTGGCCCGGCATGAGAACGAGATCGGCGGGACGACCGACGTCGCCGCCCATCCGGAGTTCGCCGATCGCCGGACGACGAAGGTCATCGACGGCGTGAGCGTGACGGGCTGGTTCACGGAGGACTTCACGCTCGCCGAGCTGCGCACGCTGCGCGCCAAGGAGCGCGTTCCGCACGTCCGCCCCGGCAGCGCGGCCTATGACGGGCTGTACCTGATCCCCACCCTCGACGAGGTGATCGACCTCGCCCGCCACTCCACGACGTGCGACGGGGAGCCCGTCGGGATCGCGCCCGAGACGAAGCACCCCACCTACTTCGACGGGATCGGCCTCCCGCTCGAGGAGCCGCTCGTCGCGGCGCTCGAGGCCGATGGGATGAATCACGCGGACGCGCCCGTCGTCATCCAGAGCTTCGAGACCGGCAACCTGCGCGATCTCGACGCGATGACGGATGTCCGGATCGCCCAGCTCGCGAACTCGTCGGGCGCACCGTTCGACCTGCACGCCGCGGGCGACCCGCGCACGTACGCCGACCTCGTCACGCCCGAGGGGCTCGCGGAGATCGCGACGTACGCCGACATCCTCGGCGCCGAGAAGTCGGTCGTCATCCCGCGCGCGGCCGATGGCACGCTCGCCGAGCCGACCGCGGTCGTCGCCGACGCGCACGCCGCCGGACTCGAGGTGCACGGGTGGACGTTCCGGCTCGAGAACCAGTTCCTGCCCGCCGAGTTCCGGTCGAGCGCCGACCCGAATGCGGCCGGCGATCTCGCCGGGGAGCTGCGCGCGTTCGTCGATGCCGGCCTCGACGGCGTCTTCAGCGACCATCCCGACGTCGCCGTCGAGGCCGTGGCCGACGCGCGCTGACCGGCCGGCGCCATCCGCTCGGCCGCCGCGTGACACGCGGCGTCATCCGCCCGGCTCCCCTCTTCGCGCGGGGAGCCGGGCGGCCTACCATGTCGGGATGTCCTCCGGGAAGAAGAAGAGCAAGCGGGTCAAGCCGAAGAAGTCCTGCTGCAAGTCGAAGCCACGCTGCAAGCGGTGCCCTATCCGCCTGCTCGCCGAGGGCAGACTGGACCCAGCGGACGCGAAGAAGATCTTCGCGAAGGACCGCAACCGCAAGCAGGCGAAGAAGGCCAAGCTCGCACTCCCCGAGGGCTGAGGAGGCGAGTCGGGCCGCAGGACACAGGGGGAAGCATGGCACTCGAGCGGATCGCGATCGTCTGGAACCCGTCGAAGACCGAGCGCGAGGTGCTCGAGACCGGGCTCGCCGCCGCGCTCGGCGATGACGAGCGGGAGATCTCGTGGTGGGAGACCACGGTCGAGGATCCCGGTCAGAAGGCGACGGAGGATGCGCTCGAGTGGGGTGCCGACGTGATCGTCGCGGCGGGCGGCGACGGCACGGTGCGCGCGGTCGCTGAGCGCCTCGCGGAGCCGGGCGCGGGGGCGGAGCTCGCGATCGTGCCCCTGGGAACCGGCAACCTGCTCGCGCGCAACCTCGACATCCCGCTCAACAACCCGCAGGCGGCGTTCGCTCGCGCGCTCGCCGACGAAGCGCGCGTGATCGACATCGGATGGATCGAGACGGCCGTCGACGGGGCGCCCACGCGGCAGGCCTTCGCCGTCATGGCCGGATTCGGCATCGACGCGCACATGATCGTGGAGACCGACGACGACCTCAAGAGCAAGGTCGGATGGCTCGCCTACGTGGAGTCCCTCGGGCGCGCGGTCAACGCGAGCGAGGTCATCGAGCTGCGGATCGCGGTCGACGGGGGAGAGGCCGTGACGGCGGCGGGCCACACCCTGATGGTCGGCAACTGCGGCATGCTGCAGGGCGGCATCACGCTTCTGCCCGACGCGGATCCGTCGGACGGCGAGCTCGACCTGCTGCTGCTGAGCGCGGAGGGCATCGCCGGATGGCTGGACACCCTGCGCTCGTTCGTGTGGGACAACGGCATCCGCCGTCTCATGGGTGCGACCGACCGCGCCGAGAGCGGCGACACGGCGGCCCACGCGCGGGCGACGTCGGTCGCGGTCGAGCTGCCGGAGCCGCGCGTGCTCGAGGTCGACGGCGACGACCTCGGCGAGGTGACGCAGTTCACGGTCGAGATCCAGCCCGGCGCGCTGCGCGTGCGCTGACGGCGCGCGGTGCGCGTCCTCTGCAGCTTCGTCGGCGGCTCGCCTGCTCTGAGCATCCGAGCCGGGCCCGCCGCGTCGGCGGCTATGCCTGCGGCAGGCGGATGGTCCCGGTCGCGGAGTGCTCGGTCGGCATGCGATCGCGCTGGTAGGTGATCGAGTCGTAGCCGTGCGGGGCGGGGTTGCCGTCCTCGCCGAGGTTCACGAAGACGATCTTCTCGATCGTGAGGATCGTCCGCCGCGTGATCATGTTGCGCACCACAGCGCGCATCGTGAGCGACGTGCGGCCGAAGTGCGTCGCGATGAGGCCCATCTCGATGAGATCGCCCTGCACAGCCGACGCCTCGAAGTTGATCTCCGAGATGAACTTCGTCACGACGCGGTAGTTGCCGAGCTGGATGATCGCGTAGATCGCGGCTTCCTCGTCGATCCACTTGAGCAGGCTCCCGCCGAACAGGGTGCCGTTCGCGTTGAGGTCCTCGGGGCGGACCCACTTGCGCGTGTGGAAGTTCATGCGGCCGTCGTCTGCGGAAGTGCTCATCGCGGCCAGCCTACGCGCGGGGCCGCTCCGCGGCGACGGCTCCGCGCCGTGAAAGCATGGACCGGTGAACAGCGCCAACCTCAGCCGTGAAGCAGCGGCCGCGCGATCCGCGGCCATCACCGTCCACGCCATCCGCGTCGAGCTCGATCTCACGGGAGCACCCGATCCGCAGCGCAGCGGCTTCCCGACGACGAGCGTCCTCGAGTTCGACGCGACGGCCGAGGAGACGTGGATCGACTTCATCGGAGAGGCCGTCGAGTCCGTCGAGGTGAACGGCGTCGCGCACGATGTCGAGTGGGACGGCGCGCGCATCCGCGTCTCGGGCCTCGCCGACCGCAACACCGTGCGCATCGCGGCACGCGGCGCATACAGCCGATCGGGCGAGGGCCTGCACCGGTTCGTCGACCCCGTCGACGGCGAGACCTATCTGTACACGCAGTACGAGCCCGCCGATTCCCGCCGGGTGATGGCCTGCTTCGAGCAGCCCGACATGAAGGCGCGGTACACGTTCCGCGTCTCCGCGCCGAGCGGATGGCACGTGCTCTCGAATCAGAGCGCGGTCGCGTCGGAGGAGGCGGATGGCGCGCAGCACGTCGAGTTCGCGCCGACTCTGCCGATCTCGAGCTACATCACGTCGGTCGCCGCGGGCCCCTACCACCGCGTCGACGGCGTCTGGCGCCGCGACGAGCAGGAGGTCGCGCTCGGCGTCCTCTGCCGCGCGTCGCTCGCAGAGCACCTCGACGCGGACGAGGTGCTCGAGATCACGCGCCAGGGCCTCGACTTCTTCACGGACGCGTTCGCGTTCCCGTACCCGTGGGGCAAGTACGACCAGGTGTTCGTTCCCGAGTACAACCTCGGGGCGATGGAGAATCCCGGTCTCGTGACCTTCACGGAGGCCTACGTGTACCGCGGCGCGTCGACGACGGCGCAGCACGAGGCGCGCGCCAACACGATCCTCCACGAGATGGCGCACATGTGGTTCGGCGATCTCGTCACGATGCGCTGGTGGGACGACCTCTGGCTCAAGGAGTCCTTCGCCGACTACATGGGCTCGCACGCGGCCGCCGCGGCGACCCGGTTCACAGACGCCTGGGTGACGTTCGCGAATCGACGCAAGGCGTGGGCGTATCAGCAGGACCAGCTGCCGACGACCCATCCGATCGTCGCCGACATCCCCGATCTCGAGGCAGCCAAGCTCAACTTCGACGGGATCACCTACGCGAAGGGCGCGTCGGTCCTCAAGCAGCTCGTCGCGTTCGTCGGCGAGGAGGCGTTCTTCGAGGGGGCCCGACGCTACTTCGCCGCGCACGCGTACGGGAACACGACGCTCGAGGATCTGCTCGCGCAGCTCGAGGCCGTGTCCGGCCGCGACGTCCGCGCGTGGTCGCGCGCGTGGCTCGAGACGACCGGCATGTCGACGATCTCGGTCGAGCGCGGGCAGGGCCTCACCGTCGTGCAGACCGATCCGCGTCCGCACCGGCTCTCGCTCGGCCTGTACGCGATCGACGCGGGCCGCCTCGTCCGCCGCGCATCGCTCGACCTCGACATCCGCGCGGAGCGCACGACCGTGGATCTCCCGGTCGCCCCCGACGTCGATCTGATCCTCCCGAACGACGGCGACCGCACGTACGCCAAGGTCCGCCTCGACGCGCGCTCGCTCGACGCCGTGCACGAGGCGCTCTCGACCATCGACGATGCGCTCGCGCGCGGGCTCGTGTGGTCGGCGCTCTGGAACGCGGCCCGCGACGGGGAGCTCCCCACGGGGCGGTACCTCGAGATCGTCCGGCGTCACGCACCGGCCGAGTCGAACGTCGCGCTGCTCGGCGGCGTGCTCGCGAACTCCGCCTACGCGGTCGGGCACTACACGCCGGAGTCGTCGCGCACGGCCGAGCGCGCGGCATGGCTCGAGACGACGTGGCAGGGGATGACCGCGGCGGCACCGGGGTCGGACGGCCAGCTCGCCTGGGCGCGTGCGGTCGCGTCGGCGGCGGCCTTCCACGACGGGCGCGCCGCCGACCTCCGTGCGATCCTCGCGGGCGACCGGCCGGCGCCGGATGGCCTCGCTCTCGACCCCGACCTCCGCTGGGCGTGGCTCGCGGCGCTCGCCGCAACCGGGCATGCGACGTCTGCCGACGCCGACGCCGAGCTCGCGCGCGACGACACCGCGAGCGGCCGGACGGAGCACCTCCGGGTGCTCGCGTCGCGCCCTGACGCCGTGGTCCGCCGGGACGCGTGGAACGCCGCGTGGGAGGATCGGACGCTCACGAACGACCACCTCTCGGCGACCATCTCGGGCTTCCGCGCCGGCGGCCGGCGCGACCTCGTGGCCGAGTTCGACGACGCCTACTTCGCGCGGATCCGCGCCGCGTGGGAGGAGCGCAGCATCGAGATCGCGGGGCGCCTCGTGCGCGGGCTGTTCCCCGAGGCCGATTCGCTCGATCGCGTCGACGCGTGGCTCGCCGCGAACGGCGACGCCCCGGCCGCACTGCGCCGGATCGTCATCGAGGAGCGCGACCACCTCGCGCGCGCCCTGCGAGTCCGCGCGGCTCAGCCGGCCTGATCGCCGTCGTCCGCCTCGCGGCCGAGCATGCGCGCGTGCAGGGCGCGGATCTCGTCCGCGAGCTCGGGCGCGGGGCCGGCGACGCGGACGCCGGGCGCGACCGCCGTGATGGGCAGCGCGGCGACGGGGCCAGGGGCGACGCCCCACGCGCGATGCCACGCGCCCAGCTGCTCGGTGCTCGACGCGTACACGATGCGCCCGAGTCCGACCCAGGCGTGCGCAGCGGCGCACATCGGGCAGTGCTCGCCCGAGGTGTACACGGTGCACGTCCGCCGCTCGGCGGGCGACAGGTGCGCGGCTGCCCAGCGTGCGATCTCGAACTCCGGGTGTCGGGTGGCGTCGCCGTCCTTCACGCGGTTGCGGTCCTCGAAGCGCACGAGGCCCTCGGCGTCGACGAGGACGGAGCCGAACGGCTCATCCCCGTCGTCGAGGGCCTCGCGCGCGAGGTCGACGCAGCGGCGCAGGTGCGCCAGATCGGTGTCGCTCAGGGTGGTGCTCATGCCGCGACGATAGCGCGGCCCTGGCCTCAGATCCCGACGAGCATCTTCCCGGTGTTCGCGCCGCGCATCATGTCGAGGAACGCGTCGACCGCGTGGTCGATGCCGTCGACGATCGTCTCGTCGTAGGCGATGCGTCCCTCCGCGAGCCATCCGCCCATCCGCTCCTGGAACTCCGGCGCCGCCGACAGATGATTGCCGACCGTGAAGCCCTCGAGGCGCAGACCGCGCGTGACGAGGTTCGACAGGTTGTCGGGGCCCGGCACGGGGCCGTCGGCGTTGTACGTGGCGATCGCCCCGCACAGGGCCGCGCGGCCGCCGTCGTTGAAGGCGTCGAGGGCGGCCTCGAGGTGGTCGCCGCCCACGTTGTCGAAGTAGACGTCGATGCCATCGGGCGCGACGTCCGCCAGCTGCTGACGGATGGGGGCGGCCTTGTAGTCCACCGCCGCGTCGTAGCCGTACTTCTCGGTGAGCAGGGCGACCTTCTCGGGCGAGCCCGCCGAGCCGATCACGCGCTTCGCGCCGAGGAGCCGCGCGATCTGGCCCGCGGCCGTGCCCACGGCTCCGGCCGCGCCCGAGATGAAGACCGTGTCGCCCTCCTTCATCTCCGCGATGCGGGTGAGCCCGACGTACGCCGTGAGCCCGGTCATCCCGAGGATGTGGAGCCGCAGCGAGAGGGGCACGCCGGGCAGGTCGGGGACGACTCGGAACGCCGACGCGTCAGCCTGCGCGATATCGCGCCATCCGAGCTGGTGGACGACGACGCTGCCCACCGGCACGTCGTCCGACGCCGACGCCACGACCCGTCCGACCGCTCCGCCCTCCATGGTCTCGCCGAGCGCGTATGGCGCGACGTAGCTGCGCGCGTCGTTCATGCGCCCGCGCATGTACGGGTCCACGGAGACGAACGCGTTCTCCACACGGACCTCCCCGGGAGCGAGGTCGCCGTAGGTCACCTGGACCGTGCGGAAGTCCTCGTGGGTCGGCCAGCCCTGAGGGCGGGACACGAGCTGGATCTGAGTGCTGACGGCGGATGGCATGGGCCGGGTTCTCTCCTTCGCTGCGGTTTCGCGGGGTGCGTCGATCACAGGGCGAGGCCGATCGCGAGCGCGATCACGGACAGAGCAGGGACCAGGCCCTGCTTCAGCGCGGCGCTGGCCTTGTCGGGGCTCGAGATCAGGAGCACGAGGCTCGCGGCCAGCATCGAGCCCACTCCGGTGAAGACGAGGGTCGCCCCGACGACGGCCGCGCCCGTGGCGAACAGCACGACGCCGAGGGCCGAGACGATCGCGAGGAACAGGTTGTAGAAGCCCTGGTTGAAGGCGAGCTCCTTCTGCGCCTCGGCCCCCTCGCGCGTCTGGCCGAACGTCCTGAGGGCGCGCGGGCTCGTCCAGGCGATCGACTCGAGGAAGAAGATGTAGACGTGGACGAGTGCCGCGACGGCGGCGAGCACGAGACCTGCGACGATCATGATCGACCTTTCTGTAATGACCGTTACAATATAGTCCGGGGAACGGGTGACGGGAGCGGACATGGGGCGGATTCCGAGCTTCGACCGCGCGGAGGTCGTGCGCGCGGCGCGCGGCGTGTTCTGGCACGAGGGCTATGAGGGCGCGTCGGTGCCCGCGCTCGAGGAGGCGACGGGGCTGCGGCGGTCGAGCCTCTATCACGCGTTCGGATCCAAGCGCGGTCTCTTCGACGCCGCCGTCGAGAGCTACCTCGACGAGGTCGTGCGCCCGCGCCTGAGGCCGCTGCAGGGCGCGGACGTGGCGGTGACCGCGGCACGCGACTACCTCGTGGGCCTGCGCGATGCGCTCGCGCGGGCGCGCACGCTCCCGGCCACGAGCGGGTGCCTCCTCATCAACGCCGCGTCGGCGCCGATCGGCGACGACCACGCGGTCGCCGAGACGGTCGCGGCCTACCGTGCCGAGTTGCGCGACGCGCTCGCCGCAGGCGTCGCGGCACGGCATCCGGAGCGGTCGGAGGGCGAGCGGCTGCGACTCGCGGAAGCGCTCACGGGGCTCGTCGTCGCGGCGCTCGCCACCGTGCGGGTCGACGCGCAGGCGGCGGCGCGCACGCTCGACACCGCGGTCGACCTGCTGGAGGGCTGAGCTCCGCGGGATCAGCGCGCGTCCGCCGCGTCGCGGTACGCGACGGCGTACCGGATGTGGGTCACGCCCGTGCCCTCGACGACCTGGAGCTGCGTGAGCTCGATGTCCCGGCGGGCGATCCCGTCGAGGTACCGCGTGCCGGCGTGCAGCAGCACGGGCGCGAGGTCGACGCGGATCTCCTCGAGGACGCCGCGGTCGAGGCACTGGCGCACGATGTCGGCGCCCGCGACGTTGATGTCGCCGTCGCCGGCGAGCTCGCGCGCGATCCGCAGTCCCTCCTCGAGGTCGCCGACGAAGGTGAAGGGCGCGTCCGGCACGGGCGGCCAGCCTTCCGGAGGCGGTCGATGCGTGACCACGACGGTCGGCGAGTCGCCGGGCGGCCTCCCGCCCCAGCCCCGCGCGTCGTCGAAGATCCCGCGTCCGGCCACGAACGCGCCCTCGGTGTCGTTCTGCCGCCAGTAGTCGGCGCTCGCCTGCGACATGTGGAACACCAGGCCGTAGCCGCGCAGCGGCACCTCGACGTCGCCGTTCTCGTACCAGTCGAAGAGCGCGCCGACCCGGCCGTGCTCGTCGGCGATGAATCCGTCGAGAGACGTCGTGAAGCTCGAGAACACCACTCCCATGCGCCTGCCTCCTCGGGGCCGCCTGCGACTGACGCTAGGCACCCGCGGCGGCGCCGTCAACGCCGGTCGTCGCGTCAGCGCCGGTTCATGTCGCGTTCACGGCCGGGGAGAACGATCGAGCGTCACCGTTCCCCGAACCGAGGAGAGACCTTGCTGCCCCGACTGCTCACCGTCACCGCGATCGGCACGGCCGCCGTGCTCGTCGGCGCCTCCGCCGCGCAGGCGCGCCCTCACCACGACGAGCCCGATGAGCTCACGGCCGTGCTCGAGACCCCCGCGCTGTGGGACGAGGACGACGCCGACGCCGACGACCCCGCGATCTGGATCGACGAGGACGACCCCGAGGACAGCGTGGTCATCGCGACCGCGAAGGAGGCCGGCATCTACGTGTACGACCTCGACGGCGAGGAGCTCCAGCACATCGCCCCGAAGCCGGCACCCGGCGACGACCACGCGCCCGGCCGCTACAACAACGTCGACATCGTCGAGGACTTCGAGCTCGACGGCGACGAGGTCGACCTCGCCGTCGCGTCCGACAAGGGCATGGACGACCTGGGTATCTTCGTCATCGACGACGGCGAGCTGACCGAGGTCACCGACCCCGACGCCGGCTGGATCTTCAGCGCCTCTCAGGACGAGATCGACGGCGAGCACACCGCGTACGGCCTCACGACGTGGCAGGACGACGACGGCGCGTACGCGCTCGTCAGCCGCAACTCCGAGACGGAGGTGGCCCTCCTCGAGCTGCAGGCGCACGAGGACGGCACGGTCGGCTGGGAGCGCATCCGCGAGCTCGCCCTGCCGGCCGCGTTCACGCTGCCCGACGGCTCCACCTGGACGACGTGCGACGACCCCGGCGAGTACCCGCAGGTCGAGGGGATGGTCGTGGATGAGCGGACAGGGACGGCCTACCTCGGCCAGGAGCTGGTGGGCATCTGGAAGGTCGATGCCGACCTCACCGGAGAGCCCGAGCTCGTCGACACCGCGGTCGAGTTCGGCCAGCCCGCCGTGTACGACCCGGAGACCGACGAGTGCGTCGCGGGGGAGAACCCCGGCTTCGGCGGCGATGCCCTGCGCACCGACATCGAGGGGCTCACGATCTACCGCACGAAGGGGAAGAAGGGCTACCTCCTGGCCTCGAGCCAGGGCGACGACACCTTCGCCGTCTACGAGCTGCAGGGCGGGAACGACTACGTCGGCTCGTTCGCGATCGGCGACGGCGCGGTCGACGGCACGCAGCACAGCGACGGCGCGGACGCAGTGAGCGCGAGCCTGCCCGGCTTCGACGGGGGACTGCTCGTCGTGCAGGACGGCGACAACACGCCGGAGGGCTCGGACGAGGCGAGCACGAACTTCAAGTTCCTCGCCTGGGAGGACGTCGCGGAGCGCAGCGGCCTCGACCTCGACGTCGCACGCCGGTGACGGGTCGGAGGGGAGCCGCCGGCGGGGCGGCTCCCCTCCGCGACCGAGACGGGATACATCGCGAGGATGACCGGATGGGGCCGCCCGGCGGACGCCGCCGCGGGAGGCCATCCGATGTCATGGAGGCATGCACACTCCAGACCCTCGACCCGATGCCTCCGCCCATGCCCCGTCCGCCCCGCTGCTCAGCGGACGCGGCCTGACGAAGGCCTACGGGCCGACCTACGCGCTCGCGGGCGTCGACATCGACGTGCGCCCCGGCGAGGCCGTCGCGATCATGGGCGCCTCGGGGTCGGGCAAGACCACCCTGCTGCACGTGCTCGCGGGCATCATCACCCCCGATGCCGGGACGGTGACCCTCCAGACGCGCACGGGCGCCAGGCTCGTGAACGACCTGCGCGAGTCCGAGCGCTCGAAGCTGCGTCGAGAGGAGCTCGGCTTCGTGTTCCAGCAGGGCCTCCTCCTGCCTGAGCTCACGGCCGTCGAGAACGTCGCGCTCCCGCTCATGCTCGCCGGCCATCCGCGGGAGGCGGCGCAGGCGCACGCCGCGCAGTGGCTCGCGGCGCTGGGCCTCGCCGGCATGGAGGACCGTCGCATCGGCCAGCTCTCCGGCGGTCAGGCGCAGCGCGTCGCGATCGCGCGCGCCCAGGCGACCGGAGCGCGCGTCGTGTTCGCCGACGAGCCGACCGGCGCGCTCGACTCGGCCACGTCGGCCGACGTGATGACCGCCCTGCTCGACGCGACCCTGCGTCAGGGGCACGCGCTCGTCGTGGTCACGCACGATCCGCAGGTCGCGGCGCGCTGCACGCGGACCATCCGCCTGAGCGACGGACGGATCGTCCAGGGCGAGCGGACGACGGCGGTGGCGCGATGACCGCGCTGGCGGCCGAGCGCACGGCGCCTCCCGCGCCGCTCGGGCAGGGGAGCGGCCGCGCCCCGGTGCTGCGCCTGACCTGGCACCTCTCGCGACCGAGCGCGCAGAGCGCGGCCGCGCTCGCGCTGCCCGCCGTCGCGTTCGCCGTGACGACCGCTCTCCTCCTCACCGTGCTCGGGGGCGTGCTCATGTTCTGGGCCTGGCCGGTCGACGACGCCGGCATCATCCCGCTCTACCAGGTGCTGAGCATCGTGGCGCTCGCGATCCTCGCGGTGCCTCTCATGGCACTCGGCGGCGCTGCGGCCCGGCTCTCGGCGCGCCGTCGCGACGACCGGCTCGCGACGCTCCGCCTCCTCGGGGCGACGCCCCGCCTCGTCACGATCATGACCGTGCTCGAGTCGACGGCGGTCGCCGTGGCCGGGGCGCTCGTCGGCATCGTGCTCTACCTCGGGCTCATGCCGTTCGTCGGCCTCATCCCGTTCCTCGGACGGCCGATCGGCGCGGCATCGCTCTGGGTCGGACCCGGGCCGCTTCTCGGCGTCGTCGCCGCGGTCGGCGCGGTCGCCGCCCTCAGCGCGGGGCTCGGGCTGCGCCGCGTCAACATCTCGCCGCTGGGTGTGCGGACGAGGCAGGAGGCGCCGCGGCTGCACTGGCTGCGGGCGGTCATCGCCGTCGCGGTCGTCGCGGGTGCGTATGCGGTGCTCAGCGCCCTGGGCGCGCTGCCGGGATACGCCGCCGTCGTCATCGCGGTCGGCGGCTGCTTCGCCGCGGGCGTGGGGGTGCTCGGGCTCATCGGGCCGTGGGCGATCGGCGTGCACGCGCGGCTCCGCGTGAAGCGCGCGACGACCCCCGAGCGGCTCATCGCGGCGCGCGCCGTCCTCGAATCCCCCAAGGCCGCATGGCGGCAGGTCGGCGGGATGGCCATGACGACGTTCGTCGCGGTGGTCGGCGGCTCGGGCATGGCCTTCGCCGAGGCGACCCCGGCCGGCGAGGGAGCGGAGGCCTACCTCATGGTCGACGTGCGCACGGGCATCCTCATCACGCTCGTCGTCTCGTTCCTCATGGTCGCGTGCTCGGTGGGCGTCAATCAGGCGGCGGCCATCCTCGACCGGCGCGGGCTCTACGTCGCGCTCGATCGCATCGGCATGCCGCGGGCGACGATGGAGGCTGCCCGCACGCGCGCGACGATGGGGCCGCTTCTCTTCACGGTCATCGTCTCGGCGCTCGCCGGGGGCGCGCTCGTCTTCCCGCTCCTCGGCATGTCGCTCATCCTCGCGCCCATCTCGATCCTCGTCATGGTCGCGTGCTTCGCGCTCGGCATCCTGCTCGTGTGGCTCGCCCTGCGGGCGACGCGCCCCGTGCTCACCCGCGTGCTGCGGGACCCCGAGCGGACCGAGTAGCCGTCAGCCGCGCGCCGCGATGAGCGCTGCCGCCTCGTCGACGTCGTCCACGAGGTGCACGTGCCCCGCCATGGACCGCCCCTCCGCGAGAGCGCGCAGGAGCGGCCAGGCGGGGTACGTCTCCGTCCAGTGCCGCCGGCCGACGAGCACCATCTCGCCCACGGTCTCCGGCGTCGCGTAGTAGTTCTCGCACGCGTCCTGGAAGATCTCCTGCACGGTTCCGCCGGCGCCGGGCAGGAAGACGATGCCGCGGTCGCAGAGCTGCAGGAGGATCGACTCTCGCAGCGCGTTCCGGAAGTACTTCGCGATGGCCGTCGCGAAGAGGTTCGGCGGCTCGTGCCCGTAGTGCCAGGTGGGCACGCCGAGCGTGTCGACGGGCGACGCGAGGCCGGCGAGGACGGCGCGCGCCGATGAGGCCCATCTGTCGACCGACGGATGGAAGGACGGATGCACGGCGAGGGTGGCGAGCGCCGCATCGAGCGCGTCCTCGGGGAGATCGGCGAAGCGCGCGCCCAGATTCGCGGCCTCCATCGCGCCGGGACCCCCTCCGGTCGCGACGACGAGGCGCCCGTCGGGGCGCTGCGCCGCGAGGAGGCGCCCCAGGCGCGCGGCCTCACGGTAGTCGGGCTCGCCGCGCCGGAGGGCGTGGCCGCCCATCACGCCGACGAGGTGCCGCCCCGCGACCCAGCGCTCGAGCGCCGCGTCGACCCCCGCGTCGTGCAGCACGCGGGCGAGGACGGCGTCGGGGTCGCGCGCTTCCTGCGACCAGGCGTACGCGCGTCCGTCGAGGGATGCGCCCCACGCCGGCGCGTCGTAGAGCTCGTCGGCCGTGTAGAGCGCGTCGCGATGAGGGTCGACGGGGGCGAAGGCGACGTCGGGGAGCACGAGCGCGCCCCGACCGGCGTGGAGCTCGGCGTCCCCCGTGGCGAGCGTACATCCCGCGAAGGTCGCGCGCGACGTGTCGACCTCCGCGAGCTGCCCGGACCGCTCGCGGAGGTCGAGGCCGAGCAGGCGCCATCCGCGCAGGCTCCGCGCGCCTTGCGCGAGTCGTGCGTCGAACTCGGCCAAGGACTCCACCACGACGATCCGCCCGCGCCTGTGCCTCATCCGTCCGAGGTTAGCGCGGTGCCGCGCCGCGTCAGGCCGGGCGCGGCCACCATGCGGGAAGGTGCTGGAAGATCGCGCGCGTGTACGACTCCTCGTCGGCGTCGTCGCTCGTCGCCCAGCGCAGGGCGGCGCCCACGAACCCGCCTGCGACGTACGCGGCAGCGACCGCGTCGTCGAAGACCACATCGAAGCCGCGTTCGCGGAACCGCGACAGCGCCGTGGCGCACCGCTCGTCGAAGAGGGCCTGCAGCCGTCGCCGGAAGTCGAGGGAGAACTCCGAGGCGAGGAGCGCGCGCAGGGCGGGGCGCTCCGCGGTGATGCCGCGCAGGACGGCCGTGGTCGCCTCCTCGTACCGCGCCGCGAGGTCGTCGAGCGAGTCTCCCGGCTGCACGGAGATCTCGGCGGCTGCGTCGAGCCAGCTCGCGTGCATGTCGGACGCGACGTCCCCCACGTTCGTGTAGTGCCCGTAGAACGTCGTCCGGTGCACACCGGCCGCGCGGCACAGCTCGGCGACGCCGATGTCGGTCAGCGCCTCGCGCGTGAGCAGGTCGTGCAGCGCCTCCTGCAGCCGCCTGCGGCTGCGCAGCGCTCGGGGGTCCTCCGCCATCCCTCCAGTGTGCCCGATCGCGGCATCCCGCACATCCCGCCCTGCAAGCGCTTGCGCGGAAGGGGCCAAGTCGGCGGTGACGCTTCATGTTTCTCGCTGCAAGCGCTTGCAGAATCGCCGCCGAGGTTGCTACCTTCGGCGGGACGCCTGGCGTCATCACCCGAGCACCCCCGGAGAAGACGTGTCGAAGACGACCGCTGCGCGACGTCGCGCGCTTGCCCTCATGACCATCCCCGCCCTCGCGCTCTCGGGCGCGGTCGGCTCCGCCGTGTCCGCGAGCGCCGCCGATCGGTCGCCTGCGCTCGTGGGCAGCCTGCAGAGCGAGCTCGGCTGCGCCGACGACTGGCTGCCGGACTGCTCGGAGACCGAGCTCGCGCCGACCGACGTCGAGGGCGTGTACGCCGCCGAATTCGAGGTGCCGGCGGGCAGCTACCACTACAAGGTCGCGCTGAACGACACATGGGACGAAGCGTACGGGCTCGACGGGGGAGCCGACGACATCCCGCTCGCCGTCGCGGGGCCTGCGACCCTGCGGTTCGTCTTCGACGACAACCTCAAGCGCGTCGGCGTCGAGGTCGTGGATCTCACGGGCGGGTACACGGCGGAGGACGACGCGCTCGTCGCGGCGCCCGTGCGGCAGCCCGGCTCCGACGAGCGGTTCTACTTCGTGATGACCGACCGGTTCGCCAACGGCGACCCCGCGAACGACACGGGCGGCATCGAGGGCGACCGGCTCGCGCACGGCTTCGATCCGACCGACCGCGGGTTCTACCAGGGCGGCGACATCGCGGGCCTGCGCGACAGCCTCGACTACATCGAGGGTCTGGGCACGACGGCGATCTGGCTGACGCCGAGCTTCGCCAACAAGCCCGTGCAGGGCGAGGGCGCGAATGCGAGCGCCGGCTACCACGGGTACTGGGTCACCGACTTCACCCGCATCGATCCGCACCTCGGCACCAACGCCGAGCTCGAGGCGCTCATCGCCGACGCCCACGCGCGCGGCATCAAGGTGTACTTCGACATCATCACGAACCACACCGCCGACGTCATCGACTACGCCGAGGGCCAGTACGGGTACATCGACCAGGCGACGAGCCCGTATCGCGACGCGGACGGCAGCGCCTTCGACCCGGCGGACTACTCCGGAACGGGATCGTTCCCGGCTCTCGACGCGGAGACCTCGTTCCCGTACACGCCCGTGACGAGCGACCCCGAGGCCAAGACCCCCGCGTGGCTCAACGACCCGACGCTGTACCACAACCGCGGCAACTCGACCTGGTCGGGGGAGTCGGTGACCTACGGCGACTTCGACGGTCTCGACGACCTCATGACCGAGCACCCGACCGTCGTGAACGGCTTCGTCGAGGTGTACCGCGACTGGGTCGACCTCGGCATCGACGGCTTCCGCATCGACACCGTCAAGCACGTCGACTTCCCGTTCTGGGAGACCTGGACGAAGGAGGTCCTCGACTACGCGCACGCGCAGGGCAAGGACGACTTCTTCATGTTCGGCGAGGTCTACGACGCCGACCCGGTCAAGCTCGCGCCGTATGTGCGCGACACCGACATGAACTCGGTCCTCGACTTCGCCTTCCAGTCCTCGGCGGCGGGCTTCGCGGCGGGCAACTCCGCGAAGGGCCTCCAGGGCCTCTTCGACGGCGACGACCGCTACACGACGCCCGACTCGTCGGCGACGGCGCTGCCGACGTTCCTCGGGAACCACGACATGGGGCGCATCGGCTACCTCCTCCAGAACACGGGCGAGGCCCTCGAGCGGGATGAGCTCGCACACGAGCTGCTGTTCCTCACGCGCGGGCAGCCGGTCGTCTACTACGGCGACGAGCAGGGCTTCGCGGGCACGGGCGGCGACAAGGGCGCACGCCAGACGCTCTTCGCCTCGCAGGTCGCGGAGTACGTCGAGCAGCCCCTCGTGACGGGGGAGACCGCGGGATCGGTCGACCGCTACGACACGTCGGCGCCGCTCTACACGCACATCGCCGAGCTCGCTGCGCTGCGCGAGGCGCACCCCGCGCTGTCGACCGGCGCCCAGGTCGAGCTCTACGCCGAGAACGGCGCGGGCGTGTACGCCTTCTCGCGCGTCGATCGCGATGAGAAGGTCGAGTACGTCGTCGCCCTCAACAACGCCGAGGAGGCGCGCACGGTCGAGCTCACCACGCTCACCTCGGATGCGTCCTACGCTCCCGTGTACGGCGCGGACGCGCCCATCGCGAGCGACGCGTCCGGCACCGCATCGGTCACCGTCCCCGGACTCGGCGCGGTCGTCTACCGCGCCGACGCCACGGTGTCGGCGGGCGACGCCGCGCCCGCCGTGCAGATCGCGGCCCCGACACCCGGCGCAGGCCTCGAGGGCCTCGCACCGATCTCGGCGGAGGTCGAGGGCGACGGATGGATCGAGACGAGCTTCTCGTGGCGCACGGTCGGAGAGGATGCCTGGCACGCGCTCGGCACCGCCGAGGACACCGAGCCGCGCGTGTTCCACGACGTCTCGGAGCTGCCAGCGGGAACGCTCGTCGAGTACCGCGCCGTGGTGACCGATGCCGCGGGCAACCGCTCGGCGGCCTCGACCTACGCATCGGTCGGCAATGCGGTCGATCTCGTCGAGAGGGAGGAGCCGGAGACGCCGATCGAGCTCGTCACGGTGCCCGGAAGCCACAACTCCGAGCTCGGCTGCGCGGGGGACTGGGACCCGGCGTGCGAGGCGGCGAAGCTCGAGCTGCAGGCGGGCGGTGTCTACGCCGGCACGTTCGACCTGCCCGCGGGCGACTACGAGTACAAGGTGGCGCTGAACGGCAGCTGGACCGTGAACTACGGCCAGGGCGGCGTCCAGGACGGCGCGAACTTCTCGTTCTCGCACGACGGCGGCCCGATCACGTTCCTCTTCGACCCGCGCTCGAACGTGGTGCAGTCGACGGCGGAGGGCCCCATCGTGACGGTGCCGGGGAGCTTCCAGAGCGAGCTCGGGTGCGCGGGCGACTGGGCTCCCGACTGCCTCGGCTCACTGCTCTCCGACGGCGATCGCGACGGCGTCTACGAGCTCACGACCGACGCCATCCCCGACGGCGGCTACGAGGCCAAGGTCGCGCACGGGCGCAGCTGGGACGAGAACTACGGCGTCGACGGCGTGCGCGACGGAGCGAACTACTCCTTCAGCGTGGCCGACGGCACGCCCGTGACCTTCCGCTACTCGATCGCCGACCACCGGCTCGAGATCGCCGCCGCCGAGCCGCCGCTCGCCGGGACGGGGGAGCAGCGCGCGCACTGGATCGATGAGGAGACGCTCGTCTGGCCCGCCGACCTCGGGCAGCCCGACGGGGCGTCGTACGAGCTCTACGCCTCGCCGGACGCGAGCCTCGAGCTCGTCGACGGCGCCGTCGAAGGCGCCGACCCCATCGCCCTGACGGTCGTCGACGGGGGCCTCACCGAGGAGCAGCGCGAGCGCTTCCCGGCGCTCGCGGACGGGATCGCGCTGCGGGTCGAAGGGCAGGACGCCGCGGAGCTCGCTCGCGGCGAGCTGGCCGTCGCACAGCGCGGCGGAGACGGCGTCATCACGGGCTACACCGGCGTCCAGATCCCCGGGCTGCTCGACGCGCTCTACGCGGACGCGCTCGAGCGGGTCGAGCTCGGCGTCACGTTCCAGGGGAGCAAGCCGACCTTCCGCCTGTGGGCCCCCACGGCGCAGTCGGCGACCCTGCTGACGTGGGACGAGGGCGCCGACGGCGATCCGCTCCGCCACGAGGCGCGCTACGACGAGGCCTCCGGAGTGTGGGAGGTCCGCGGGAAGAAGGATCTCAAGGGCGATGAGTTCGCCTGGGAGGTCACCGTCTTCGCGCCGACGACGGGCGCCATCGAGACGAACGTCGTCACGGACCCGTACTCCGTCGCGCTCACGTCGAACTCCGAGCGCTCGGTCGCGATCGACCTCGACGACAGGGCCTGGCAGCCGAAGCAGTGGACGAAGGCGAAGGCGCCCGAGGTCGAGCAGGACGTGGACCGCGCGATCTACGAGCTGCACATCCGCGACTTCTCGATCACGGATGAGTCCGTGCCCGCGGAGGAGCGGGGCACGTACCGCGCGTTCACGCGGGACAGCGACGGCACGCGGCAGCTGCGTCAGCTCGCCGACGCCGGCATCACGACCGTGCACCTCCTGCCGTCCTTCGACATCGCCACGATCGAGGAGGACCGGGCCGCGCAGCTCGAGCCCGACTGCGACCTCGCCTCCATGGAGCCGGCGTCGCCCGACCAGCAGGAGTGCGTGTCGGCGGTCGCCGCTCAGGACGGCTTCAACTGGGGGTACGACCCGTACCACTACTCGGTGCCCGAGGGCTCCTACGCGGTCGACGCCCACGGAGGGGCGCGCGTCGCGGAGTTCCGCTCGATGGTGGGAGCGCTGCACGGCATGGGGCTCGAGGTGGTGCTCGACGAGGTGTTCAACCACACCGCGGAGTCCGGTCAGGGGGAGCGCTCGGTGCTCGACCGCGTCGTGCCGGGCTACTACCACCGCCTCGACGCCGCGGGAGATGTGGAGACGTCGACGTGCTGCCAGAACGTCGCGACCGAGCACGCCGCGGCGCAGAAGCTCATGGTCGACTCGGTGGTGACCTGGGCGCGGGACTATCACGTCGACGGATTCCGCTTCGACCTCATGGGCCACCACTCCGTCGAGAACATGACCGCCATCCGCGCGGCGCTCGACGAGCTCACCCTGCGCCGCGACGGCGTCGACGGATCGTCCATCTACCTCTACGGCGAGGGCTGGGACTTCGGCGAGGTCGCGGGGAACCGGCTCTTCACCCAGGCGAAGCAGGGCCAGCTCGGCGGCACCGGGATCGGCACGTTCAACGACCGGCTCCGCGACGCCGTGCACGGCGGCAGCCCGGTCGACGGATCGTCGACGTTCCGCCAGGGCTTCGGCACGGGCCTCGGCACCGACCCGAACGGCGACCCGATCAACGGCACCGACGAGCAGGCGCTCGCAGACCTCGGCCACGAGACCGACCTCGTGAAGCTCGGCCTCGCGGGCAACCTCCGCGACTACGAGCTGCTCACGTCGGACGGCGAGATCCGCCGGGGCGATGAGATCGACTATCGCGGCGCGCCCGCCGGCTACGCCGACGAGCCATCCGAGGTCGTGAACTACGTCGATGCGCACGACAACGAGACGCTCTACGACCTCTCCGTGTTCAAGCTCCCGGCCGACACCCCGATGGCCGAGCGCGTGCGCATGAACACGCTGTCCCTCGCGACCGCCACGCTGTCGCAGTCGGTGTCGTTCTGGCACGCGGGCACCGAGCTGCTCCGCTCGAAGTCGCTCGACCGCAACAGCTACGACTCGGGCGACTGGTTCAACCGGATCGACTGGTCGGGGCAGGAGTCCACCTTCGGATCGGGTCTGCCTCCCGAGGCCGACAACGGCGGCAAGTGGAGCATCATGGCGCCCCTCCTCGAGGACCCTGCGCTGAAGCCGACGGCCGACGACATCGCGACGGCCGAGGCCGCGGCGCTCGACCTGCTCGAGGTGCGCTCGGAGGTGGGCCTGCTCACGCTCGGCTCGTCGGAGCTCATCCACGAGAAGGTGTCGTTCCCCGCGACCGACGCGCCGGGCACGATCGCGATGTGGATCGACGATCTGCGCGGCGCCGACGCCGACCCCGAGCTCGACGGCGCGCTCGTGTTCTTCAACGCCTCGGATGAGCCGGTCACGCAATCGCTCGCGGGGCTCGAGGGACGCGCCCTCGCGCTCACGCCCGCGCAGGCCGACGGCTCCGACCCGGTCGTCCAGGAGACCTCCTGGAGCGCGGACACGGCGACCATCGAGATCCCGGCGCGGACGGTCGCGGTGCTCGTCGACTGAGCTCGGACCACGCGGGAGAGGAGGGGCGCGATGCGCCCCTCCTCTCCCGCGTTTCCTAGGATGGATCGAGTCCCTCGACCCCGAAGGCCTCATCTCCCATGCGCACCACCCCTCGGCGCCCGCTCGGCGTGCTCGCGGACGTCCCGCCCGCCGGCTGGGCAGTGGTCGCGCTCGGGGTCCTGCGGGCGGGCGCCCTCACGGGGGCCGCGCTCGCCGCGGGCGCGGGCGTCGACGCGCTCCTCCAGGGCGCGAGCGCCGCCCCGGCACTCGGCATCGCGCTCGCCGCCACGGCGGCCGCGGCGCTTCTCGCGGGAGCCGAGGCGCTCCTTCCTCCGCTCGCGCAGGCCGGTGAGGAGCGCGCCTGGCGTCGCGCCGTCGTCGCGGCGCAGCTGACGGCGCCGCTCGATGACGGCACGCCGTCGGGCGACCGCGTCGCGCGCGCGACCGACGACGTCGAGCGGGCCGCGCACTACCGCAGCGTCTTCCTGGGGCCGCTCATCGCCGCGTTCACCGTGCCCGTGGTCGTGATCGTCGCGATCGCGGTGCTCGTCTCGACCGGCATCGCGCTGCCGATCGCGGTCTGCGCGGCGGCGATCCCGCCCGTGATCGCCTGGTTCCTGTCGCGCTTCCGCGCGGGGTCCGGCCGCTTCCGGATGATCTCCGCGCGTCTGGCCGCGTCCTTCCTCGAGACGCTGCGCGCTCTCGGCACGATCCGCCTGCTGGGTGCCGAGGGGCAGCGCCGCGCGCAGCTCGCCGCCCAGGCCGAGAGGACGCGCGTGGAGGCCATGCGCCTTCTCCGGCGCAATCAGGTCGTGCTGCTCGTCACCGATGCGATCTTCGGGGTCGTGATGCTGTCGCTCGTCGGCGCGCTCGCGGTGTCCGGCGTCGCGGACGGCTCCGTCTCGCCGGGGGCCGCATTCGCCCTGCTCCTCCTGACCGTGCCTCTGCGCGAGCCGGTCGACCGCCTCGGCCGCTCGTTCTACGTCGGGCTCGCCGGACGCGCCGCGGCCGAGCGCGTGCGCGCCGCCATCGCGTCCGCTCCGTCGCCCGCATCCGCAGCGCCGGCCGTCGCGCCGGGCGGCCGCATCCGCGGAGACGGCATCCGCGTCGATCGAGGCGGCGTCCGTGTCGTCGACGACGTCGATCTCGAGCTCGCCCCCGGGCTCACCGCGATCGTCGGACCCTCGGGATCCGGCAAGTCGTCGCTGGCGCTCGCGGTCGCCGGGCTCCTGCCCGCGACGGGTCTGCGCATCGACGGGCGCGAGGCGTCCGCCGAGGCCCTCCGCGCGGCGGTCGCCTACGTCCCGCAGCGCAGCGTGCTGCTGACCGGCACGGTGCGCGACAACCTCCTTCTGGCCGCGCCCGGCGCGTCCGACGACGACCTGGTCGCGGCGCTCCGCGCCGCAGGTCTCGCGACACCGGAGGCCGAGCTGCCGGCCGGACTCGAGACGAGGGTCGGCGAGGGCGCGCGAGGCGTCTCGGGCGGTCAGGCGCAGCGCATCGCGATCGCGCGTGCCCTGCTCGGCGGGCGGGGTGCGCTCGTCGCCGACGAGCCGACGGCGAGCCTCGACCGCGCCACGGCCGACCGGGTCCTCGCGACGCTCCGAGACCTCGCGCGCACACGCGCCGTCCTCCTCGTCACACACCGTCTGGCCGAGGCGCACGCCGCCGATCGCGTCGTGGTGATCGAGGGCGGAAGAGCCACCGCCGCGGGCGCTCCTGCCGAGCTCGCGCTGTCGAGCGGCTACCTCGCGGCCGCCACCTCGGCGGAGGAGGCATCGTGATCGCACGGCTCGCTCGCATCGCCGCACCGGCCTGGCCCTGGCTGCTCGCGTCCCTGCTCGCGCGGCTCGCGGGGCTCGCCGCGGGCGTCGCGCTGCTCGCCGTGCCGGCAGGGGCCATCGTGTCCGTCGCCGCAGGCGCCTCCGTCGACATCCTGCCGCTGGTCGTCCTGCTCGTGGCCCTCGCCGTCGCGAAGGGCGGGCTGCGGTATCTCGAGCAGTTCCTCGGCCATCGTGCCGCGTTCGATCTCATCGCCGACATGCGGCTGCGGTTCTACGACGCGGTCGTCCCGCTCGCGCCCGCCGAGATCGCGGAGGGGTCGGGCGAGCTCACCTCGATCGCCGCACGCGACATCGACCGCGTCGAGGTCTTCTTCGCGCACACCCTCGTTCCGGCGCTCGCGGCGGTCATCGTGCCCGGCGGTCTGGTCGCGGCGGGCTTCGCGGTCGGACCGGCCGAGGGAGCTGTCGTCCTCGCGGCCTTCATCATCGGGGGAGTGCTCGCGCCGCTCGTGGGCCGCGCGCGCGGAGCCTCCGCAGCGCGCGGGCTCCTCGTCGAACGCGCCGCGATCGCCCAGCACGTCGCGGAGGACGCGGCCGCCGCGGTCGAGATCCGGACCCTCGGCGCCGAGGAGCGGCGCCTCGCCGCACTCGATGCGCTCGGGGCGCGAGTCGGGGCGCACCTGCGAGCGGAGGGGCGCGCGCTCGGCGCACGGACGGCGATCGGCGCCGCCTGGCCGTTCGCGGCCGTCATCGCCCTGCTCGCGCTCGCGGGCGGCGACCCGGCGGCGCACGTCGTGCTCGCGGCCGCGGTCGTGGGCGCGGCGCCCGCCGTCACCGCGGTCGAGGCGTTCGCGCGCAGCCTCCCGCTCGCGCTCGCGGCGGCCCGGCGCTACCTCGACGTGCTCGATCGCAGCCCGCGCGTCGCCGACCCCGAGCGACCCGTGAGGCTGCCGGACGGCCCGCTCGACGTCCGGGGCGAGAACGTGACCGCGGCGTATTCGGAGGCCGCTCTTCCGGTCCTCGATGCACTGTCGTTCGCGGTGCCGGCGGGCGGGAGCCTCGCCGTCGTGGGGCCGAGCGGAAGCGGCAAGTCGACGCTCGCGTCGCTCCTCGTCCGGGCACGGGATCCCCGGTCGGGGCGCATCCTGCTGGGCGGCGTGGATCTCCGCGACATCGCGCTCTCCGAGCTGCGTGCCGCGGTCGCGCTCGTCGAGCAGCGGGCCGTGCTCGTGAGCGGCACGGTCCTCGAGAACCTGCGCCTCGGACATCCGCGGCTCTCGGAGGATGACGCGTGGCGAGCGCTCGAGCAGGCGGCACTCGCCGACGACGTGCGCGCGCACCCCGACGGTCTCGCCGCGCGCGTCGGCGAGGACGGTCTCGCGCTCTCGGGCGGCCAGCGCCAGCGGCTGAGCCTCGCGCGCGCTCTCGCGCGGCGCCCGCGCCTCCTCATCCTCGACGAGGCGACATCCCATCAGGACCCGATCACCCAGGAGGCCATCCGCCGCAGCGTCGCGGCGCGCCCCGAGCTCACGACGATCGTCATCGCGCACCGTGCGGACGCCGTGGCCGGCATCTCCGAGATCCTCGCCCTCGAGGCCTCCGACGCGGGAGCCCTTGACACGAAGCGAGCACGCACGGGAGGCTCACGAGGCCTCGAACGTCCGCAGGCAGAACGAGGAGGACTCTGATGGAGAGACAGCACACGAGGACCAGCGGCCGGGTGATCGGCATCGCGATCGCCGCGGCGCTCGGAGGATTCCTCTTCGGATTCGACACCGCCGTCATCAACGGCGCCGTCGACGCGCTCGCGGCGGACTTCGAGCTCGAGGCCGCGCTCAAGGGCTTCGCGGTGTCGTCCGCGCTGCTCGGCTGCGTAGCCGGCGCGTGGTTCGCCGGGTCGATCGCCAACCGCTGGGGGCGCGTCCCCGTCATGCTCGTCGCGGCCATCCTCTTCCTCGTCTCCGCGATCGGGTCGGGTCTCGCGTTCGGCGTGATCGACCTCATCGTGTGGCGCGTCGTGGGCGGTCTCGGCGTCGGCGCCGCCTCGGTCATCGCGCCCGCATACATCGCGGAGGTGTCGCCCGCGCGGATCCGCGGACGGCTCGGCTCGCTGCAGCAGCTCGCGATCGTGCTCGGCATCTTCGCGGCTCTGCTCTCGAACGCGCTGCTTGCCGGCATCGCGGGCGGCTCGAACGCCGTGCTCTGGTGGGGCATCGACGCGTGGCGGTGGATGTTCATGGCCGAGGCGATCCCGGCCATCGTGTACGGCGTCATGTCGCTGCGGCTGCCTGAGTCGCCGCGCTTCCTCGTCCGCAAGGGCGACTACGACCGCGCGTCGCAGGTGCTGCTCGACTTCACGGGCGAGCCCGACGTCAACCTCAAGATCCAGCAGATCCGGGACTCGCTCGACAGCGAGAAGCGCGAATCGCTCCGCGACCTCGCCGGGCCCGTGCTCGGCCTCAAGCCCATCGTGTGGGTCGGGCTGCTGCTGTCGGTGTTCCAGCAGTTCGTCGGGATCAACGTCATCTTCTACTACTCGACGACGCTGTGGCGATCGGTCGGCTTCGACGAGTCGAGCGCCCTCACGACGTCGGTCATCACGTCGATCACGAACATCGCGGTCACGATCGTCGCGATCATCCTCGTCGACCGCGTCGGCCGCCGCGCGCTTCTCCTGTCCGGCTCGGTGCTGATGACCCTCTCGCTCGGGACGATGGCCCTCGCGTTCTCGTTCGCCGAGCTCGTCACGGCGGCCGACGGCACGACGAGCGCCGAGCTCGCGGCACCGTGGTCGATCATCGCCCTCATCGCCGCGAACCTGTTCGTCGTCGGCTTCGGCGCGACCTGGGGCCCCGTCGTGTGGGTGCTCCTCGGGGAGATGTTCCCCAACCGGATCCGCGCGAGCGCGCTGGCGGTCGCCGCGGCCGCTCAGTGGGTCGCGAACTTCTTCATCTCGACGACCTTCCCGGTGTTCAGCGACATCAGCCTGACCTTCGCGTACGGGTTCTACGCGTTCTTCTCGCTGCTGTCGTTCTTCTTCGTGCTCTGGAAGGTGCGCGAGACGAAGGGCCGAGAGCTCGAGGACATGGAGGGCTGACCTCCGCTCAGCCCTGCTGCGCGGGCTCCGCGTCGAGGAGCCCGCGCAGCACGGCCACGACGCCCTCGTCCTCGCTCGCGGGCGCCGTGAAGCGAGCGCGCGCGAGGATGTCCGGGTGGGCGTTCGCCATCGCGTACGACTGCCCCGACGCGTCGAGCATCTCGAGGTCGTTGAGGTAGTCGCCGAAGGCGACCGTCTCGTCCCGCGTCACGCCGAGCTCGCGCTGCAGGCTCGCGACCGCAGCGCCCTTGTTCGCGGCGGGCGGCATGACGTCGATCCAGTGCCGTCCCGAGACGACGACCTGGTGCGTCTCGCGCAGCCGGTCGAGTTCGGCGCCCGTCCCGGTGGCGGCGTCGACGAAGTCGTACACCGCGATCTTTAGGACGTCGTCATCGGCGGCGAGGATGTCGTCCACCCGCTCGAGCGCGGCGTAGTACCGGCTCGCCTCGGCGACGAAGGGCGCGTCGACGCGCTCGATGTACGCCGAGCGCTTGCCGCAGAGGACGACGCCGATGTCGCGCCCGGCGCCCGCGAGGGAGCGCAGGAGCCGGACCGCCTCGAGGACGAACGCCCGATCGAGGACGAGCGACGAGATCTCCACGCCGTCGCGCACGACATAGGCGCCGTTCTCGGCGATGAAGGGCATGCCGTCGGAGGCGCGCGCGAAGAGCCGGGCGAGCGTGGCGTACTGCCGCCCGCTCGCCGGCGCGAAGACGATGCCGCGCTCGCGCATGAGGTCGAGCAGCGGCCAGAACGCCTCAGGAACCTCGCCGGCCGCGTCGAGGAGCGTGCCGTCCATGTCGCTCACGACGAGTCGGGGAGCGGGCAGGTCCGTCGCCGCGGAGGCGGACGGCAGGGGAGAGGTGCGGGGCACGGCGAGGCCTTTCGTCGGAGAGCACCATGACACCACACGCGCCTCGGAGCGCCCTCACCTCCGAACCGCCTGGCAACGCGTCGGGCGGGGGTGTCGCTCGGGGTACCCGGGGCGTCGCGACTTAGGCTCGGTACGCCATGATCCGGTTCGAACACGTCACCAAGCGCTTCAAGGGCACGGCGAAGCCGGCCCTCAGCGACATCGACTTCGAGGTGCAGCGCGGCGAGTTCGTCTTCCTCGTCGGAGCCTCCGGCTCGGGGAAGTCGTCCTGCCTTCGCCTCATCCTCCGCGAGGACCTTCCGTCCTCGGGCCGCGTCGTCGCGCTCGGTCGCGACACGAAGACCCTCACCTCACGGCGCACGCCGTACTTCCGCCGCAACATCGGGGCGGTGTTCCAGGACTTCCGCCTCCTGCAGTCGAAGACCGTCGCGCAGAACGTCGCGTTCACGCTCCAGGTGATCGGCCGGTCGCGCGCCTTCATCAAGGAGGCCGTGCCCGAGGCGCTCGAGCGCGTGGGCCTTGCGGACATGGGCCGCCGCATGCCGCACGAGCTGTCCGGCGGCGAGCAGCAGCGCGTCGCGATCGCGCGGGCGCTCGTCAACCGGCCGCAGCTGCTCCTCGCCGACGAGCCCACCGGCAACCTCGACCCGACGACGTCCGTCGACATCATGCGCATCCTCGCGCAGGTCAACGCGACAGGGACGACGGTCGTGATGGCGACCCACGAGGCGACCTTCGTCGACCAGATGCGGCGCCGCGTCATCGAGCTCCGCGAGGGCGAGCTCGTCCGCGACGACCGCCACGGCGGCTACGGAGACACCTCGGTCATCCGCACGCTGCAGCCGGAGACCGAGCGCGGTGCGGCCGCGATCGCGGCCCTGACCGCCGTCCTCGAGGTCCAGCGCGAGGTGTCCGAGACCCCGGGCGAGACGGCCGAGAGCGCCACGCAGCGCGCGGTCGACGCCGTCGAGGAGGTCGTGGAGACCACCGCCGAGCCGACGTCGGCGCCCGCCGTGCGGCCGACGTCGGCGCCCGCCGCGCAGCCGTCCGAGCCCGCCGACGCGGCCATCCCGCCCGTCGAGCGCGCCGCCGAGACATCCGCCGCGCCCGGCGTCGATCCGGAGCCGGAGGACGCCGCGAACCGCACCTCGTCCATCCCGCGCGTCGACGTCGATGTGGACGCGCTCGGCATGGCCGACCGCCTGGGGCTCACCTCCCGCGACGACGAAGTGGGGCCGACCTCATGAGATTCGGACTCGTCCTCGGCGAGGCGCTGCAGGGCCTGCGCCGCAATGCCTCGATGGTCGTCTCGGTCATCCTCGTGACCTTCGTCTCGCTCACCTTCGTGGGCGCGGCCGTGCTCATGCAGGCCCAGATCGCCAAGACCAACGCGTACTTCCAGGACCGCGCGCTCGTCGACATCTACATGTGCTCGCCCCTGTCGACCGGCGACACGTGCGTCGATGGCGCCGCGTCGGAGGAGCAGATCGCCGCCGTGCAGGAGGAGCTCGAGGGCCCGACGCTCTCGCCGCTCATCCAGGACTACACCTACCTCAGCCCCGAGGAGGCGTTCGACTCGATCGTCGAGAACCTCGGCGAGGACTACGCGAGCCTTCTCACCGCCGAGCAGACGAGCGCGGAGTTCCACGTCAACCTCGTCGACCCGAGCCAGTCCGACGTCATCGTCGAGGCGTTCACGGGCATCCAGGGCGTCGAGGAGATCACCGACCAGCTCGAGTACCTCGATCCGCTCTTCGCGACCCTCACGATCGCGACGTACATCGCGATCGGCATCGCGGCCCTCATGCTCGTGTCGGCCGTGCTCCTCATCGCCACGACCATCCGCCTCTCGGCCTATGCCCGCCGCCGCGAGGTCGGCATCATGCGCCTCGTGGGCGCGTCCAACCGGTTCATCCAGACGCCGTTCGTCCTCGAGGGCGTGTTCGCGGCGTTCATCGGCGCGGCCCTCGCCGGCGCGGCCGTGCTCGCGGGCGTGCACTTCGGCGTCGAGCGGTACCTCGTGAACGAGATGTACGCCATCCCGTGGGTGGGGATGGCCGAGGCGTGGGCCGTCGTGCCGGTGCTCGTCGTGGTCGGCGTCGTGCTCGCGGCGCTGTCGGCGGGCTTCGCGATCCGGCGCTGGCTCCGGGCATAGCCCGACCCTTGCTAGGGTGGAAGGCTGCGCTGTGAGAGCGAGGAGGTGAGCGCATGCCCCGGGAACAGGGTGAGAAGGTGGTGGCGACGAATCGTCGCGCCCGCCACGAGTACACCATCGAGAAGACCTATGAGGCGGGCCTCGTGCTCACCGGAACCGAGGTGAAGTCGCTGCGCCAGGGGCGCGCGAACCTCAGCGACGGCTACGCGTACATCGATCGCGGCGAGGCCTGGCTCGACGCCGTGCACATCCCGGAGTACTCGCAGGGCACGTGGACGAACCACGCGTCCAAGCGCACCCGCAAGCTGCTCCTGCACCGCGACGAGATCGTGAAGCTCAGCCACCAGGTCTCGGCGGGCGGGTACACGCTCGTTCCGCTGCGCCTCTACTTCCTCGACGGCCGCGCGAAGGTCGAGATCGGCGTCGCGAAGGGCAAGCGCGAGTTCGACAAGCGCCAGACCCTCCGCGAGCGGCAGGACAAGCGCGAGGCCGAGCGCGCGATGCGCATGCGCAACCGCATGGGGGAGTGACTCTCCACAGGCATCCGCGCCACCCCCGCAGGCGTCCCTAGCCTGACGGGATGCCGCTTCCCGAGGTTCTCGCCGCCGTCGCGTACGGCGGCTTCCTCGTCGTCGGCGTGATCCTCATGCGCGTCGACATCCATGAGCATCGGCTCCCCGATCGGATCGTCCTGCCCTCGACGGCCGCTCTCCTCGCCGTCGTCGCCGCGCACGCCGTATCGCTCGGAGATGCGGCGCCCCTGGCCCGTGCCCTCCTCGGCGGACTCGCGCTCGGTGCCTTCTACCTCGCTCTGCGGGTCGCGAACCCCGAGGGGATGGGCGGCGGCGACGTCAAGCTCGCGGCGCTCGTGGGCGTCTTCCTCGCCTGGCACGGATGGGCCGTGCTCGCGGTCGGCGCGGCCGCGGCCTTCGTCGGCGGGGCCGCCTGGGCGCTCGCGCTCCTGGCCGCGCGGCGCGCCGACCGCGACGCGCGCATCCCGTTCGGCCCGTGGATGATCCTCGGCGCCTGGGCGGGGCTGCTCGTCGCCTGAGCGCGGCGGGGCGCTCGGGCTGCGCGGCGCTCGGTAACGTGGCAGGCATGTCGTCGATCGAGAGATGGGTGCGCTCGGCCATCGCCCGGATGCTGCGCGTGCGCATCGTGCGCGCCGTGCTCCTCTTCACCGAGCACCAGGGCGGGCTGCTCGCAGCGGCCGTGACCTTCCGGGCGCTGTTCTCGGTGTTCGCGGCCGTCGCGCTCGGCTTCGCGGTCGCGGCGCTCTGGCTCAACGCGCGCAGCGACCTCTGGCAGGCTCTCATCGACGCCGTGAGCGCGGCCATCCCCGGTCTCGTGCACAACGGCAGCGGCGACGGCATCATCGACGCCGACAGCCTCGGCGCCGCGCTCGGCGGCAGCGTCTGGCTGAGTGTCGTCTCGGCGCTCGCCCTCGTCTGGGCGGCGATCGGCGCGATCGGCAACATGCGCACGGCCATCCGGATGATCGCGGGCACCGCCCACGAGGAGGTCCTCGTCGTGTGGCTGCTGCTGCGCGACCTGCTCTTCGCGGTGTCGGTGGGCGTGCTGTTCCTCGCAGCGGCCGTGCTCACGTTCCTCGGCTCGACGTTCATCGAGACGGTGCTCGGATGGCTGGGGCTCTCCGGCGGCGGGTGGGCCGAGATCCTCACGCGCGTCGCGACGGTCGCCACGACGTTCGCGCTGGACGCGGTGATCATCGCCTGGCTCTTCCGCCTGCTGTCCGGCGTCCGCGCTCCGGCGCGTGCGCTGTGGACGGGCGCGCTCCTGGGCGGCGCGGGCCTCACCGTCCTGCAGCAGCTGTCCGGTCTGTTCGCCGGCGGGGCGGACCGCAATCCGTTCCTGGCGTCGTTCGGGTCTCTCATCGCCCTGCTGCTGTGGTTCAACCTCTCGGCGCAGGTGATCCTCATCGCGTGCACGTACATCGTCGTCCGCGTCGAGGAGCAGGAGGCGCGGGTGAGCGCCCGGTTCGGCGCCGAGACGTTCGCCCAGCGGCGCGTGCGGATGGCCGAGCGCGACGTCCGGCTCGCCGTAGACGCTCTCGAGCTCGCGCGCAAGGCCGAGCGCGAAGAGCGCGAGCACGTCGCGGCGCGGCTATCGTGAGGGCATGGCCATCGCACGACTGCACGGAGGACCCCTCGACGGACAGGTCCTGCCCCTGGACAGCCCCGATCTCGAGCAGCTGATCGTCCCGTATTCGGAGACGCAGGTCGTCTACCACCGCTCGGGCGCGGCTCAGCACACGGGGGAGGGCGACGGCCCGACCGAGGTCGCGTTCCTCTTCGTCGAGGAGGAGGACAGCCTCGTCCAGGACGGCGAGGACGACGAGGACGAGGGCGGTTCGCGCTGACATGACCGAGCCCACGCGCTTCGTCGAGGTCGAGCGGAAGTTCGACGTCGACCCCGGAACGCCCCTGCCCGACTGGACGGCCGTCCCCGGCGTCGCGTCGGCCACGGAGGGCGAGGAGCGGCATCTCGACGCCCTCTACCTCGACACCGACGACCTCGCGCTCGCGCGCGCCGGCGTCGCGCTGCGGCGCCGCACCGGCGGCCCCGACGCGGGCTGGCACATCAAGGGCCCGCTCGTCGACGGCGCGCGCACGGAGCTCGGATGGCCGCTGGGCGACACCGAGGAGATCCCGGATGCGGTCGCCGCGGAGATCGCCGCCTGGACGACCGAGCCCCTGCGCCCGCTCGCGCGCATCGTCAACGACCGCACGGCGTACGAGCTGCTCGACGCCGACGGCGGCGTCGTCGCGGAGTTCGTGGACGACCACGTGCGCACGGCGGACCTCCGCGCGGGGGTCGACCGCGAATGGCACGAGTGGGAGATCGAGCTCGGACCGGCCGCCCCGGCCGACCGCGACGCGTTCTTCGACGCGGTGGCACGCGCGGCGACCGCAGCGGGCGCACGCTCGGCCTCGAGTGCGTCCAAGCTCGCTCGCGCCCTCGGGAACTGAGGGCGGCGCCACCCACCCCGGTCATTGAGCGAGCGGAGCGAGTCGAAATGACGTGAGCCGGCCCCGGGATCGTCCCGGGGCCGGCTCACGTCGTTTCGTCTCCGCGCTGGCGCTCGTCGCTCAACGACCGGAGGCGGCGCGCTGCGCGCGCTCAGTCCTACATGTTGATGAAGTGACCGAGGAGGCCGTGGAAGCCCTCCTGCAGCGTCTCCGAGAGGGTCGGGTGCGTGTGCACGTTGCGGGCCGCCTCGAGCGCCGTGATGTCCCACTTCTGCGCGAGCGTGAGCTCGGGAAGGAGCTCCGAGACGTCGGGGCCGATGAGGTGGGCGCCGATGAGCTCGAGGTGCTCGGCATCCGCGATGAGCTTGACGAAGCCGACGGGCTCGCCGAGGCCGTTCGCCTTGCCGTTCGCGCTGAACGGGAACTTCGCGACCTTGATCTCCCGGCCCTCGGCGCGCGCCTGCTCCTCCGTGAGGCCGAAGCTGGCGACCTGCGGCGAGCAGAAGGTGGCGCGCGGCATCATGCGGTAGTCGCCGAGCGGCATCGTCTCGGCCTTGCCGATCGTCTCGGCCGCGACGACGGCCTGAGCCTCGGCGACGTGCGCGAGCTGGAGCTTGGCGGTGACGTCGCCGATCGCGTAGATGCCCTCGACGTTCGTGCGCATGAACTCGTCGATCTCGATCGCGCCGCGGTCGGTGAGCTGGACGCCCGTGTTCTCGAGGCCGAAGCCCGAGACGTTCGGCGCGAAGCCGACCGACATGAGCACCTTGCCGGCCGTGATCTCGCCGGCCACGCCGTCACGCGACTCGTACGTGACGTGCACGGACGAGCCGTTGTCGGTGACGGTCTTGACGGCGGTCGAGGTGAGGATGTCGATGCCGTACTTCTTGTACTGCTTCTGGATCTCCTTCGAGACCTCCGCGTCCTCGTTCGGGAGCGCGCGGTCGAGGAACTCGATGATCGTGACCTTGACGCCGTAGTTCGACAGGACGTAGGCGAACTCCATGCCGATGGCGCCGGCGCCGACGATGACGATCGACTCGGGCAGCTCGCGCGTGAGGATCTGCTCCTCGTACGTCACGACGTTGTCGCTCAGCTGGACGCCGGGGAGGAGGCGCACGGTCGAGCCGGTGGCGATGATCACGTTGTCGAACGTGACCTCCTCGGTCGAGCCATCCGACTTGGCGACCGAGATCGCCTTGGGTCCCGTGAAGGTGCCGCGGCCCTCGTACTCGGTGACCTTGTTCTTCTTCATGAGGAAGTGGATGCCCTTGACGTGCGTCTCCGCGACCTTGCGGCTGCGGTCGAACGCCGCGCCGAAGTCGAAGTGCACGTCGCCCGAGATGCCGAACAGGTCGGCCTTGTGGGTGAAGGTGTGGGCGATCTCGGCGTTCTTCAGGAGCGCCTTCGAGGGGATGCAGCCGACGTTGAGGCAGACACCGCCCCAGTACTTCTCTTCGATGATGGCGGTCGTGAGACCGAGCTGGGCGCTGCGGACGGCGGCGACGTAGCCGCCGGGGCCCGCGCCGAGGATGACGACGTCGTAGTGAGCCATGGGATCAAGCCTATCTGTGCGGGAGGGGACCTGAGCGCGCGGGCGGGCGGATGCCCGGGGCGGCTCAGGAGGACCGGCGTGCGCGGCCGACGAGGACGGCGACGAGCGACAGGGCGACCACCGCGCCGATGCCCCCGAGGATCCAGGGGAGGGGAGACGCGGCATCCTCCGACGTCTCGGTCGGGGCGGCCGTGTCCTCCGCCGCGGGCGTTTCCGCCGCTTCGGCGCTCGGCGCCTCGGACGCCCCGCCCGGCGCGGCCTCGGTCGTCGTGAACCGGAAGATCTTGTCCTCGCTGTGCGAGTCGCCGTAGGTGACGCTCGCGATGACCGTGTACTCGCCGGCGGGTGCCCCGGCGACGTCGAGCTGCTGCGTGAGGAGCGGGCCGTCCGCCACGGCGTCGCCGGCCGCGTAGTCCCGGCACGACGCGCGGTCGATCGCGATGCTGCCCGGCTCGGCCTCGGCGATCCCGGGGCAGGACGCGTCCGTGACGAACACCGCCTGCGGCGCGCCCTCGAGGAGAGCGCCGCTGAAGGTGAGGGTGATCGCGTCGGGGAGGGTCTGCACCGTCTCGCCGTCGGCGGGCGACGTGCTGACGAGCGCGTCGTGCGCCGACGCGGCGGATGGCATCAGCTGCGGCGCGAGGATCGCGGCCGCGACGAGCGCTGCGGCGGCAAGACGGCGGGACGGACGGCGGGTGCGTGCGGAGGCGTGGAGAGCAGTCATGGCATCTCGACGCTATCGGCCGATTCTGAACGGATCTTCCGCTCGCGTCGTGCACAGGGCAGACTTTCGCGAGTGCCCTCACAGGCCCCTGGGAGGGGCCGATCCGATCGACGGCGATCGGATAGGGTGGAGCGAAAGGGAGGTCGAGCGTGACAGAAGCGCAGTACCGGCCGGCGGGCGGCCACGACGGAGCAGGTGACGTCACCCAGACGTTCGGGCATGACGCCGACCTGTCGTTCGTGCCGTTCGCGGGTGAGCTGTCGACCGCCGAGCTCGAGGCGGTGGGGGCGCTCCCGTCGGGAGCCGCGCTGCTCCTCGTGCGCTCCGGCCCGACCGCGGGCGCGCGCTACCTCCTCGACGCCGACGTGACGACCGCGGGTCGGCATCCCGAGGCCGACATCTTCCTCGACGACGTCACGGTCTCGCGCCGTCACGCCGAGATCACCCGCGACCGGACGGTGTTCGAGATCATCGACCAGCGCTCGCTCAACGGAACCTATGTCGACGGAGAGCGCGTCGATCGCGCGGTGCTCCGCAACGGCGCCGAGGTGCGCATCGGCAAGTTCCGCTTCAACTTCTTCGCCTCCCCCCGAGACATCGCGGGGGCGGGCGCCTGATGGCAGCCGCTGCCGCAGAGCGAAGCGCGTCAGCGGCGCTGCTGAGCATCGGACAGGTGCTCGCCAAGCTCACTCCCGAGTTCCCCAACCTCACCTCGAGCAAGCTCCGCTACCTCGAGGAGCAGGGGATCGTCTCGCCGCAGCGGACGCCGTCGGGGTACCGCAAGTTCTCCCCGCAGGACGTCGAGCGGCTGCGTCTCGGCCTCGTGCTGCAGCGCGATCACTACCTCCCGCTCAGCGTGATCCGCGATCACCTCGACGAGGTCGATGCGAGCGGAGGCGAGAGGCTCGCGCTGCCGACCTCGATCCATCCGACGACCCGCACCTACACGCGAGCCGACCTGCTCGCCGAAGCGGGAGCGGCCCCGCAGCTGCTCAACGACGCGATCAGCATCGGGCTCATCCAGGCATCTGACGTCTACGACGAGCACGCGGTCGCGCTGCTGCGTGCGTTCGTCGCGCTCGACCGGCACGGCATCGAGCCGCGTCACCTCCGCGCCGTGAAGCAGAGCGCAGACAAGGACGCCGACCTCGTCGATCAGGCGCTCACCCCGCTCCTGCGGCGCACGGACGCGCGCTCGCGCGCGCGGGCCGGTGAGCTCGGCCCCGAGCTCGCGCGGCGTCTCGACGAGGTGCGCGGCATCTTCGTGCGGCAGGCGCTCGAGCGCGTCCTCCCGTGACCTGCGGCGTCGTTCTATAACGTTCATAACGCTTCGCTCGACACGCCGCCGCCTCGACGCGGATGTCGTTGCCGGGGCCCCATCCCTGCCATACGGTGGACAGGAATCGAACGTGAGGAGTAAGGATCACGATGGCTGAGGATCCCGCAGCGGACGGCTTCACCGCCGACTTTCTCTTCACCGACGGCCTGCCGCAGCTCGACCCCGAAGCCGGCTACCGCGGTGCGGTCGCGGCGCGCGCGGCGGGCATCACGTACCGGCAGCTCGACTACTGGGCGCGCACCGAGCTCGTCGTGCCGACCATCCGCAGCGCCTCGGGATCGGGCTCGCAGCGGCTGTACGGCTTCCGCGACATCCTCGTCCTCAAGCTCGTGAAGCGCCTGCTCGACACGGGCATCTCGCTTCAGCAGATCCGGGTCGCCGTCGACCAGCTGCGCGCGTCGGGCATTCGCGATCTCGCCGGGACCACGCTCATGAGCGATGGCGCCTCGGTCTACCTCTGCACCTCGAACGACGAGGTCATCGACCTCGTGAGCCGCGGCCAGGGCGTGTTCGGCATCGCCGTCGGGCGCGTGCTGCGCGAGGTCGAGTCGACGCTCGTCGACTTCGACCCGACCGCTCCGGACCCGGTCGACGAGCTGGCTGCACGCCGCTCGAAGCGCACCGCCTGACGCTCCTCCCCGGGTCGCGTCGACACATCCGTCGGCAGTGACGGGGCTTTCGCACGCCGTGTCTCGTTTCGAGTGGGTATGGCGGGTCCTTTCCCGCGCCGGGTGAGACACGCGTCGAGGTGGGGCGGTGCGTGTCTCGCTTCGCGTGGGTATGGCGGGTGCTTTCCCGCGTCGGGTGAGACACGGGTCGAGGTGGGGCGGTGCGTGTCTCGCTACGGGTGGGTATGGCGGGTGCTTTCCCGCGCCGGGTGAGACACGCGTCGGGGTGGGGCGGTGCGTGTCTCGCTTCGCGCGGCGGGGCCGGATGGCCCGGGGCTCACTCCGCGGCGGTGGGGCCCGTCTCGGGGACGGGGATGCGGCCGGCGCGCACGATGCGGTCGAGCAGCTGGTCGAAGTCCTGCGCCAGCTCCTGCGCCGATTCGCCGGGCCACACATGCAGCGGCTTCGCGGCGCCCTGCGCCTGCTGGAGCGAGGTGCGCTCGGGCAGCTGCGGCGACAGCACAAGGGGGCCGAACATGTCGCGGAGCTCCTTGATGCGGAACTGGTGCTCGATCGACTGGGGGCGCACGCGGTTCACGACGATGCCGAGCGGCTGGAGACGCGGCGAGAGGCCACGGCGGATCTCCTCGATCGCACGCAGCGCGCGGTCGGCGGCCGCGACGGAGAAGAGTCCCGGCTCGGTGATGACGGCGACGCGATCGCTCGCGGCCCACGCCGTGCGCGTGAGGGCGTTGAGCGACGGAGCGCAGTCGATGAGCACGAGGTCGTAGTCGGCCTCGACCGAGGCGAGCGCCTCCTCGAGCTTCCACACGTCGCGCACCGTCGGGTGCGGTCCGTCGTAGTTGATCGCCGACGGGCTCCCGATGAGCACGTCGATGACGCCGGGGTGCACCTTCGTCCATCCGCTCGCCGTGATGGCCTGGCGGACGACCTTCTCCTTCGGGTTCTCGAGAACATCGGCCACGTTCAGGTGGCCGGCGATCTGGATGTCGAGTCCCGTCGACACGTCGGACTGGGGGTCGAGGTCGACGACGAGCGTCCGGATGCCCCGCGAGAATGCCGCTGAGGCGAGCCCGAGGGTCACGGTCGTCTTGCCGACGCCTCCCTTGAGAGAGCTGACGCTGAGTACGTGCACGTGGTCTAACCTACCCTCCCCTAAGCTGGGGGCGAGCTCAGCGATGTCGGTGTGCCGGGCTCCGCCGTGCCAGCTGTCGCCGAGGAGGCGTATGTTCTCGAAGGTTCTCGTGGCCAACCGTGGCGAGATCGCCATCCGCGCGTTTCGCGCGGCGTACGAGCTGGGGGCGCGCACGGTCGCGGTCTTCCCGTACGAGGATCGCAACTCGCTCCATCGCCTGAAGGCGGATGAGGCGTACCAGATCGGCGTGGAGGGCCATCCGGTCCGCGCCTACCTCGACGTCGACGAGATCGTCCGCGTGGCGGTCGAGTCGGGCGCCGACGCGATCTACCCCGGCTACGGGTTCCTCTCCGAGAACCCCGACCTCGCGGCGAAGGCCGCCGCGCACGGCATCGCATTCATCGGCCCGCCGGCCGAGGTGCTCGAGATGGCCGGCAACAAGGTCACCGCCAAGGAGCACGCGATCCGGGCGGGCGTTCCCGTGCTCCGGTCGACGCCCGCGTCCGACGACGTGGACGAGCTCGTCGCCCAGTCCGACGAGATCGGATTCCCCCTCTTCGCGAAGGCCGTCGCGGGCGGCGGCGGCCGCGGCATGCGCCGCGTGGAGTCGAAGGAGGAGCTCGCCCCCGCGCTCGCCGAGGCGATGCGCGAGGCCGACAGCGCCTTCGGCGATCCGCGCATGTTCCTCGAGCAGGCCGTGCTCCGGCCGCGTCACGTCGAGGTGCAGGTCCTCGCCGACGCATCGGGAGAGACCGTCCACCTGTTCGAGCGGGACTGCTCGGTGCAGCGCCGCCATCAGAAGGTGATCGAGATCGCGCCAGCGCCGAACCTCGACGACGCCGTGCGCGCCGACCTCCACCGCCACGCGGTCGCGTTCGCGCGGTCGATCGGCTACGTCAACGCCGGGACCGTCGAGTTCCTCCTCGAGACCGCGGGGCCGCGCGCGGGCGAGGTCGTCTTCATCGAGATGAACCCGCGCATCCAGGTCGAGCACACCGTGACCGAGGAGGTGACGGATGTCGACCTCGTCCAGGCGCAGATGCGCATCGCGTCGGGCGAGACGCTCGCCGACATCGGGCTCCTGCAGGACGACATCCGCCTGCACGGGGCGGCTCTCCAGTGCCGCATCACGACCGAGGACCCGGCACAGGGATTCCGGCCCGACACCGGCAAGATCACGACCTACCGGTCGCCGGGCGGCGCGGGCATCCGCCTCGACGGCGGCACGACGGCCGCCGGCGCCCAGGTGAGCCCGCACTTCGACTCGATGCTCGCGAAGCTCACGTGCCGCGGACGCGACTACACCGCGGCCGTCCGCCGCGCGCGCCGCGCCCTCGCGGAGTTCCGCATCCGCGGCGTCTCGACGAACATCCCGTTCCTTCAGGCCGTCCTCGACGACCCGTCGTTCATCGAGGGCGACCTCTCGACGTCGTTCATCGACGAGCGCCCGGAGCTCGTGCGGGGGCGGCCGTCGAAGGACCGCGGCTCGAAGATCCTCAACTGGCTGGTCGACGTCACCGTCAACAAGCCCCACGGGGAGAACCCGCTCTCGATCGACCCGCGCTCGAAGCTGCCGGCCGTCGACCTGTCGGCCGCGCCGGCCGCGGGCTCGCGCCAGCGGCTCCGCGAGCTCGGCCCTGCGGGCTTCGCCCAGGCGCTGCGCGAGCAGAAGGCCCTGGCCGTCACGGAGACGACCTTCCGCGACGCGCACCAGTCGCTGCTCGCGACGCGCGTCCGCACGAAGGACCTCCTCAACGTGGCGCCGCACGTCGCGCGTCTGACTCCGCAGCTGCTCTCCGTCGAGGCGTGGGGCGGTGCGACCTACGATGTCGCGCTGCGCTTCCTCGCCGAGGACCCGTGGGAGCGTCTCGCACGGCTGCGCGAGGCGCTGCCGAACGTCGCCATCCAGATGCTGCTGCGCGGTCGCAACACGGTCGGGTACACGCCGTACCCGACCGAGGTGACCGATGCCTTCGTGCGCGAGGCCGCGGCGACCGGGATCGACATCTTCCGCATCTTCGACGCGCTCAACGACGTGTCCCAGATGCGCCCCGCGATCGATGCGGTGCTCGAGACCGGCACGACGGTCGCCGAGGTCGCCGTCTGCTACACGGGCGACCTGCTGAACCCTGCTGAGGATCTCTACACGCTCGACTACTACCTCCGCCTCGCCGAGCAGATCGCGGACGCGGGCGCTCATGTGCTCGCGATCAAGGACATGGCGGGCCTCCTGCGACCCGCCGCCGCGGCGAAGCTCGTCTCGGCCTTCCGCGAGCGCTTCGACCTGCCCGTGCACGTGCACACGCACGACACCCCCGGCGGCCAGCTCGCGACGCTGCTCGCGGCGAGTGCGGCGGGCGCCGATGCGGTCGACGCCGCGGCGGCGACCATGGCGGGCACGACGAGCCAGCCGTCGCTGTCGTCGCTCGTCGCCGCCCTCGCGCACACCGAGCGCGACACGGGGCTCGACCTGCAGGCCGTGTCCGACCTCGAGCCGTACTGGGAGGCCGTCCGTCACCTGTACAAGCCGTTCGAGTCGGGCCTCGCCGGGCCGACCGGGCGCGTCTACGCGCACGAGATCCCGGGCGGACAGCTGTCGAACCTGCGTCAGCAGGCGATCGCGCTCGGTCTCGCCGACGACTTCGAGCTCATCGAGGACATGTACGCCGCGGCGAACGAGATCCTCGGGCGCGTTCCCAAGGTCACCCCGTCGTCGAAGGTCGTGGGCGACCTCGCGCTCCACCTCGCGGCGGTCCGCGCCGATCCTGCCGACTTCGCCGAGAACCCCGGCAAGTACGACGTGCCCGACTCGGTCGTCGGGTTCATGGCCGGTGAGCTCGGCGACCTGCCGGGCGGATGGCCCGAGCCGTTCCGCACGAAGGTGCTCGCCGGGCGCGAGGTGAAGACCGGCGTCACGCCGATCAGCGCCGATGACCAGGCGGCTCTGGACGGCGACTCGGCCACGCGACGCGCGACGCTGAACCGCCTGCTCTTCCCGCAGCCGACGAAGGTCTTCCAGGAGATGCGCGAGACCTACGGCGACCTGTCCGTCCTCGACACGGCCGACTACCTCTACGGGCTGACCCCGGGTCGCGAGCACGTCATCACGCTCGAGAAGGGCGTGCAGCTCTACGCGGGGCTCGAGTCGATCGGCGCGGCCGACGACAAGGGCATCCGGTCGGTCATGACGACCCTGAACGGCCAGCTCCGCCCGGTCTCGGCGCGCGACCGCAGCATCCAGGTCGAGGCGCATGAGGCCGAGAAGGCCGACACGAGCAGGCCGGGGCAGGTGGCCGCGCCGTTCTCCGGCGTGGTCACAGTCAAGGTGGAGCCGGGCGACCGCGTGGCCGCGGGGCAGCCGGTCGCCTCGATCGAGGCGATGAAGATGGAGGCCGCCATCACGGCGCCCGTCGACGGCATCGTCGAGCGGATCGCGATCGCGGCCACCCAGCAGGTGGAGGCGGGCGACCTTTTGGTCGTCGTCACGCCCGCCCAGTAACCTTGAGCGGGGCGCGACGTGTGTCGCGCCCCGCTTGGGGAGACATGACAGTGAGTTCGGATCGCAGCGGACAGCCAGAGGAAGAGCCCGAGGACCACGGAGTCCTCGAGGACACCGGCATCGACACGACGGCGATCGGCATCCTCGGCACGCACACGGCACAGGTGCGCGTCGTGCTGCCGCAGACCATCGAAGACCCGGATGACGACGTCGTCGACGATGACATCCCGGGCGGCGACGTGCGCCGCGGCGGGATCGTCATCGAGCTCCCGGCCGACGAGCCCGACGACGACCTCGAGGTCATCACGGGCGAGCTCGACGAGGAGACCGTCGCCGCCGCCCGTGAGTCCACGCCCGCAGAGACCGTCGAGGACGACGCCGAGGCGGATGGCGCGGAGCCGGACGGCGCGCACGCCGACGAGGCGGATGGCGCGGAGGAGCTCGACGCGGATGGCGCGGCTGCGCTCGACCCGGACGGTGCCGAAGCGGACGACGTCGAGGCGCTCGAGCCCGAGGCCGAGGAGCCCGACGCGCAGGAGCCCGAGGTCCACGAGCCTGAAGCCCAGGAGCCCGACGCCCAGGTGGACGAGCTCGCGCCGGACGACGACCTCACCGTTGCTGCAGCCGCGGCAGAGGAAACGGGCCTCGACGCGGAAGACGTCGAGCCTGACGACCAGCCCGCCGCGGCGGACGACATCGAGCCCGACGACCAGCCGGACGACGAGCCCGACGAGCCGACCGAGGTCGAATCCGACATCGCCATCGAGGCGGACGAGGCCGAGGCCGACACCGCCGCGGCGTCGACCGACGCGCAGAGCGCCCCGGACACCGAGCCGCGCGAGCGCCGTCCCCTCGCGCGAGAGGAGACGCTCCCGCCGGGCTACGACTCCTTCCTGCGCCCCGCGGCCGCTTCCGCCCGCGACCAGGAAGAGCCGGCCGAGCACGTCGGAGAGACCGCGCCCGATGGCGCCGTCGCCGATGCGAGAGAAGAGGACATGTCCGAATCCACCGAGAACGCGAAGCCCGCGCCGCCGATCACGCGTCCGTCGTTCATCGAGCAGGCGAAGGCCGCGCCCGAGTCGTCGCCCGAGTCCGTCCGCAAGCCGCGTGAGACTTTCTCTCGTCGGGCGGGGGAGGTGAGCGAGAACGCCGCACGGGAGAGCGCGGATGTGCTCACGGCCGACCGGCTCCTCGATACGGGCGCCATCCACCGTCCCGAGCCGGAGGGGCCGTGGCGGCAGCTCGTCTACCGCCTGTCGGGACACCTCATCAACCTCGGCGACAGCCGGCGGACGCGCGAGCGCAAGGAGCTCTCGCGGCGCATCGCCGCTCCGCTGAGCGGCGCGGCGCGCTTCGTCCCCGTGCTCAGCCGGAAGGGCGGCGTCGGCAAGACGACCGTCACGGCACTCCTCGGCATGGCACTCGCCGATGCCCGCGACGACCGCGTGATCGCCGTCGACGCGAACCCCGACCGCGGCACGCTCGCCGAGCGCATCGCGCGGACGACCGGGAAGACCGTCCGCGACCTCGTCCGCAACCGCGACGCCGTGCACGGCTACGCCGACATGTCCGATCACGTCGTCCGGGACGAGACCCGCCTCGACGTGCTCGCGTCGGACACCGATCCGCACGTGTCAGAGGCGTTCAGCGATCAGGACTACCGCGACGTCGCCGACGTCGCCGCGCACTACTACTCGATCGTGCTCACCGACACGGGCACGGGCATCGTGCACTCCGTCATGGGCGCGACGCTCGACCTCGCCGACCAGGTCGTCGTGGTCGCGGGGCTCAGTGTCGACGAGGCGCGCCTCGCGAGCGAGACGCTCACGTGGCTCGAGTCGAACGGCTTCGCCGATCAGGTGCGCTCTGCGGTCGTCGTGCTGAACCAGTCGACTCCGGGTGCTCCGCTCGTGCGCCTCGACGAGCTCGACGCGCATTTCCGCAGCCGTGTGCGCGCCGTCGTCCGCATCCCGTACGACCCGCAGCTCGCGACGGGCAGCGCCATCGCGTACGGCGAGCTCGCTCCTGCCACGCGCGACGCCGCGCGCGAGCTCGCCGCGCGCGTCGTCGAGGGACTGCGGCAGCCGGCGCAGGAGGAGAAGTGACCGTCCGCGACATCCGGATCATCGGCGACCCGGTCCTCGCTCAGCGGTGCGCCGAGATCGAGCACATCGACGACGGCGTCCGCGCGCTCGTCGACGACCTCATCGAGACGGTGAAGCTGCCGGGCAGGGCCGGGGTCGCGGCGCCGCAGATCGGCGTCGGGCTCCGTGCGTTCAGCTACAACATCGACGGCGACATCGGGTACATCCTCAACCCGCGGATCGTCGAGGTGCGCGGCGAGCCCGTCCCGACCGGAGAGGGATGCCTGTCGGTGCCGGGCCTCTGGCACGACGCCCTGCGCCACCCGTACGCACGGGCGGAGGGCATCGACCTCGACGGCGCGCGCGTCGTGCTTGAGGGGGAGGGCCTCTTCGCGCAGATGCTGCAGCACGAGACGGACCACCTCGATGGCATGCTCTACCTCAAGCGCCTCTCGGCGGACGACCGCAAGGCCGCCATGCGCGAGGTGCGGGAGAAGATCTGGCTCACCTAGGCAGGGCATGAGTGAGGGGGACGGCCGCCGGCCGTCCCCCTCACTCATGCCTGCTCACCCCATCGGGATGTTCGTCGTCTGGATGGGCGCCTCGTAGATCGCCTCGATGTCCTTCGCGAAGTCGCGCAGGATCTCCGCGCGCTTGATCGACATCTTGGGCGTCAGATGGCCGGTCGCCTCCGTCCACTCCGTGCCGAGCACGGTGAACTTGCGGATGGACTCGGCGCGAGAGACGCGCGTGTTCGCCTCGTCGATCGCCCGCTGGATCTCGGCGCGCACCGTCGCATTCTGCGCCGCCTGCTCGAGCGTGAGGTCGGACGACTCGCCGTGCGTCGCGAGCCAGGCCGGCAGCATCTCGGGGTCGAGCGTGACGAGCGCCGCGATGAACGGCTTCTGGTCGCCCACCACGACGACCTGGCTGACGATCGGGTTCGCGCGGATCGGGTCCTCGAGTGCGGCCGGGGCGACGTTCTTGCCGCCCGCGGTCACGATGATCTCCTTCTTGCGCCCCGTGATCGTGAGGTAGCCGTCGTCGTCGAGCGCGCCGATGTCGCCGGTGCGGAACCACTCGCCGTCGAAGGCGGCCTCGGTCGCCTCGGGGTTCCGCCAGTACTCGCGGAAGACGTTGATCCCGCGCACCTGCACCTCGCCGTCGTCCGCGATGCGCACGCCGACGCCGGGGAGCGCAGGGCCGACCGAGCCGATCTTCGACTTGGACGGGAGGTTCACGGTCGCCGGAGCGGTCGTCTCGGTGAGGCCGTACCCCTCGAGGATGGTGATGCCGAGGCTGTGGAAGAAGTGCCCGAGTCGGGCGCCGAGGGGCGCCGAGCCGGAGATCGCGTAGCGGACGTTCCCGCCCATGAGCGCGCGGAGCTTCGCGTAGACGAGGCGGTCGAAGAGCGCGAACTGCACGCGCAGCCCGAGCCCGATCTTCTCGCCGTCCTGCACGCGACGGGAGTGCTCGACGGCGACCTTCGCCGCGGCGCGGAAGATCCGGCCCTTGCCCTCGGACTCGGTCTTCTGCTCGGCCGAGTTGTAGACCTTCTCGAAGACGCGGGGCACCGCGAGGAGGAACGTCGGCTTGAAGGAGCCGAGCGCCGCGACGAGCTGCTTCGTGTCGGGCTGGTGTCCGGTCTTGACACCCGAGTGGACGCACAGCAGCGAGATGAACCGGGCGAACACGTGCGCGGTCGTGATGAAGAGCACCGTCGAGGCGCCGGGCTGGTGCACGATCTCGGTCATCGCCTTCGCCGAGTTGCGGCAGAGCTCGACGAAGTTCGCGTGCGTGATCACGCATCCCTTGGGGCGCCCGGTCGACCCTGACGTGTAGATGAGGGTGGCGATGTCGTCGCCGTTCGCGAGCTGACGTCGCCGCTCGATCTCGGCATCCTCGACGGACGCGCCCGCGACGGTGAGCGTCGCGATGGCGTCCTGATCCATCCGCCACAGCTCGCGCACGAGCGGGAGCTCGCCGCGGACCTCCTCGAAGCGCGCTGCATGGTCGGCGCTCTCGACCATGAGGGCGGTCGCACCCGAGTCGGAGAGGATCCATTGGATCTGGGCGGGCGAGCTCGTCTCGTAGACCGGCACCATGACGGCGCCCGCGAAGAAGAGAGCGAAGTCCACGACCGACCACTCGTAGGTCGTGCGCGCGAGGAAGGCGACCTTGTCGCCGGGCTGCACGCCCGCGGCGACGAAGCCCTTCGCGAGGGCGACCACCTGCTCGTGGAACGTGCGGGCCGAGACGTCGCGCCATCCGCCTGAGCCGTCAGGGATCGCGAACAGCGCCCGATCGGGGGTCTCCGACACCCGCTCGACGAGGAGGTCGGCGACGTTCGCCGACGGATCGGCGGGGACGATTGCGGGCGTCGATGTCTCGATCACGGCATCTCCTTCGGTACCGGCTGCGGATGCTGCGAGTATATGCCGGGGCATGCGCCCGACCCTCGCGCGTGCACGGTTCCTACAAGGCTAGACTTCCAGGCGACCGATTCCGACAGTGGGAGTTGACCTTGTTCTACTGGCTCATGAAGTACGTCTTCGTCGGTCCGATCGTGAAGGCCATCTACCGCCCGTGGGTCACCGGACGCGAGAACGTCCCGACGACGGGCGCGGCCATCCTCGCGAGCAACCACCTGTCGGTCATCGACTCGGTCTTCCTTCCCCTCATGCTCGACCGTCCCGTGTCCTTCCTCGCGAAGGCGGAGTACTTCACGGGGCGCGGCCTCAAGGGCTGGGCCACGAAGTGGTTCATGAAGGGCACAGGGCAGATCGCCCTCGACCGCTCGGGCGGGCCCGCCTCGGAGGCGGCGCTCAACACGGCTCTCCAGGTCATCGGCCGAGGCGACCTGCTCGGCATCTACCCCGAGGGCACGCGCAGCCCCGACGGCAAGCTCTACCGGGGCCGCACGGGCATCGCGCGGATGGCGCTCGAGGCGAAGGTGCCGGTCATCCCCGTCATCATGGTCGACACCGGCACGATGATGCCGATCGGGCAGACCCTGCCGCGCGTCATGCGCGTGGGCGTCGTGATCGGCGAGCCGCTCGACTTCTCCCGCTACGCGGGCATGGAGGGCGACCGCTACGTGCTGCGCTCCGTGACCGACGAGATCATGGTCGCGCTTCAGCGGCTCGGCGGCCAGGAGTACAGCGATGAGTACGCGTCGACGGTCAAGAACCGCCTCGCCGCCAGCTGACATCCGCCGGCCATCCGCCGTGAACGGAGGGGCCGCCGTCCCGCGATAACATCGGACAATGCCCCGAACGCTGGATGCACTCGACGCCTGGAAGTCCCTGCCGATCAAGCAGCAGCCGGTGTATCCCGACGCGGCGGCGGTCGCCGAGGTCGCCGCCGAGCTCAGCACCCTCCCGCCGCTCGTCTTCGCCGGCGAGGTCGACACCCTCAAGGCGCGGCTGGCCGACGCGGCCGCGGGCCGCGCGTTCCTCCTCCAGGGCGGCGACTGCGCCGAGACGTTCGCGGGTGCCACGGCCGACAAGATCCGCAACCGGGTCAAGACCGTGCTGCAGATGGCCGTCGTCCTCACGTACGGCGCCTCGATGCCCGTCGTCAAGATGGGGCGGATGGCCGGCCAGTTCGCCAAGCCCCGCTCGAGCGACACCGAGACGCGCGGCGACATCACCCTCCCCGCGTTCCGCGGCGAGATCGTCAACGGCTACGACTTCACCGCGGCGTCGCGTGAGGCCGACCCCCAGCGCCTCCTGCAGGCGTACCACACGTCGGCTTCGACGCTGAACCTCATCCGCGCGTTCACGCAGGGCGGCTTCGCCGACCTCCGCGAGGTGCACTCGTGGAACAAGGGCTTCGCGGAGAACCCCGCCAACAAGCGATACGAGCGTCTCGCCGCCGAGATCGACCGCGCCATCCGCTTCATGGACGCGTGCGGCGCGGACTTCGACGAGCTGCGCCGCGTCGAGTTCTACACGGGGCACGAGGGCCTGCTCATGGACTACGAGCGTCCGCTCACGCGCATCGACTCGCGCACGGGGGAGATCTACAACACGTCGAGCCACTTCCAGTGGATCGGCGAGCGCACGCGCGAGCTCGACGGCGCGCACGTCGAGTACTTCTCGCACATCCGCAACCCCATCGGCGTCAAGCTCGGTCCGACGACGTCGACCGACACCGCGCTCGCGCTCATCGACAAGCTCGACCCCGAGCGGGAGCCCGGTCGCCTCACCTTCATCACCCGGATGGGCGCCGGCAAGATCCGCGACGCGCTGCCCCCGCTGCTCGAGGCCGTCAAGGCCTCCGGCGCGCAGCCGCTCTGGGTCACCGACCCGATGCACGGCAACGGCATCACGACCCCGACCGGCTACAAGACGCGTCGCTTCGACGACGTCGTCGACGAGGTCCGCGGCTTCTTCGAGGCGCACCGCGCGGCGGGCACGTTCCCGGGCGGCATCCACGTCGAGCTCACGGGCGACGACGTCACCGAGTGCCTCGGCGGATCCGAGCAGATCGACGAGGCGACCCTCGCGACCCGCTACGAGTCCCTGTGCGACCCGCGCCTCAACCACATGCAGTCGCTCGAGCTCGCCTTCCTCGTGGCCGAGGAGCTCGAGAAGCGCTGACCTGCGCGGCATCGGCCCCCATTCGAGTGACGGCGGATGGTGCCGCACCGGTTCCGGGAATCGGATCGGTGGGGCGGGTGTGTGCGGGTGGGGTCGACACGCGCACACCAGGCGCGTGCATCCGATTCCGGTGACGGCGGATGGCGCGGGGGAACGAACGCGCGGGGCTAGAACGAGCCGGTGATCGTCAGCGTGATCGTCGTGCCGGCACGCTGCTGCGAGCCGCCCTCGGGGCTCATCGACACGACCTCGGTGAACTCGTCGACCACGGCATCCCACAGTCCGTTGTACGAGTAGGCGAAGCCGGCGGCCTCGAGCTCGGCCTTCGCCTCGTCGCGCGTCATGCCGACGACGTCAGGAACCTCGAACAGCTGCGGGCCGAGCGAGGTGACGAGACGCACCGTGTCGCCGGGGCGCCAGCTGCCCGGCTCGGACCGCTCGAGGAAGTAGATCACGTGCCCTTCGGGCACCGTGTCGTGGTACTCCTGTGACACGACCTCGGTCTTCACGCCGACGGCGTCGAGGGTCGCCGCGGCCTCCTCTGAGCTCATCCCGACGACGTTGGGCAGGTCTCCGAGGGAGACGGTCAGCTGCGCCGCGTCGCCCTGGTGCACCGAGCAGCCGGCGGCGCAGTCGACCGGGTCGCCCCCGGCCGCCGGAGTGATGCTCACCCCGAGGACCGTCCCCTCCGCCTCCTCGGCGAAGAGCGGCACGTCGTCCTCGGCCACCGAGATCCGACTGTCCTCGAGCAGTCCGCGCACCTCGTCGGCGCTGAGACCCGCGAGCTGGCCCAGCTCGGCGCTGGCGGGGCCCGCCGACGTCACCACCGTGACGACCGTGTCCCTGTCGACGCGCGCGCCCTCCGAGGGGTCGGTGCGGATGACCTCGCCGGCGGGCACGTCGAGCGTGTTCTCCGTGCGCTCCTGCGCGTCGAGCTCGAGCCCCGCGAGCGTGCTCTCCGCCTCGGCGTAGGTGAGCCCGTCGAGATCCGGAACGGCGACGTACGATCCCGGACCCGAGCCCCACCACCATCCGGCGCCCGCCGCGCCTCCCGCGAGCAGGAGCGTCAGCACGATCAGCCACACGCCGCGCGCGCGTCGGCGCTTCGCCCGTCGGCGGAGGACCGCGGCGTTGTCGGCGTCTTCCTGCGGGCCCGTGCTCGTCAGCGACGGCGGGAGCACCGAGGTCGCCGCCTCGGGCATGACCTTCGTCTGGCCGCCCGTCTGCTCGCCCTCGTCGGGAAGCTCCTCGGGGAACCTGCTGGCCGCGGCCGTGCGCGTCGGCAGGGGAGTGACGCCGAGCTCGCGCTCGATCTCGCGCAGCCGTTCGAGCATCTGCTGCGCGTCGGACGGACGCTCGTCCGGCTCCTTCTCGGTCGCCCACAGCACGAGCTCGTCGAGCTGCTCGGGCACGCCGGGGTTCTTCACGCTCGGTCGCGGCACCGACTCCGTCGCGTGCTGGTACGCGATCTGCATGGGCTGCTCGCCCTTGTACGGCTGCTCGCCTGCGAGCATCTCGTACAGCATGATGCCGAGGGCGTAGATGTCGCTGCGGGTGTCGGCGGTCCCGCGCGTCACGAGCTCGGGAGCGAGATAGGCGATCGTGCCCAGAAGCTGCTGGCCGGTCGCGGTGTTCGCGGACGTCGCGCGCGCCAGGCCGAAGTCGCCGATCTTGATGCGGCCGTCCTCCGCGAGGAGCACGTTCTCGGGCTTGACGTCGCGGTGGATGAGCCCCGCGCGATGCGCGGCGGACAGCCCGGCGAGCACGGCGTCCATGATCGTGATCGTCTGCGTCACCGTGAGCCGGCGCTGCTCCTTGAGCAGCTCGCGCAGCGTGATCCCCGGGAGGTACTCCATCACGAGGTACGCGAGCTCGCCGTCCTGGCCCTGGTCGAAGACGTTGACCACGTGCGGGTCGGACAGGCGGGCCGCGGTGCGCGCCTCCTGGATGAAGCGGCTCTGGAAGACGCTGTCGTCGCTCAGGTGGCTGTGCATCACCTTGAGCGCGACGCGGCGCTCAAGGCGGAGGTCCGTGGCCACGTAGACCGTGGCCATCCCACCGCGCGCGATGCGGGCGCGGACCCGGTATCTGTCGTCGACAAGCCGCCCGATGAGGGGATCGACCTGCTGACTCATGGACACCGTTGAATTCTACGAAAGGGCCCCTGAGACGCCTGTGACCGGCGCGCCCGGCGCCGGTCACAGGTCGATGACGATCCCGCGCCTCCGCGCGGATCAGCCGAGCTGGGCCAGCCAGGTGTAGGCCTGCTGCTCCCAGCGGCGGTACCGGTCGGGGAACGCCGAGATCTGGACGGTCTGGGCCGCCTCGCCGAACTCCATGCTCTCCCAGCCGGGGATGTCGCGCAGGCCGCGCGTCGTGTGCCCGTTCGGGTCGCCCGCGCCGCCGTAGAAGACCCGGATGGAGTAGTCGCGGTCGAGGATCTGCTCCTCGGTGCCCCAGCCCGTGCTCGGGCGCTGCTGGAACAGGCCCAGCGAGTCGCGGTCGCCCCAGCTGACGTTGCGCAGCGAGGACTCGACCATCGCGGTCGCCAGCGCGATCGCGATGCCCTTGTCCGGGATGCCGAGCTCGCGTCCGATGCGGATGATCATCTGCGCGTTCTCTGTCTGCGGCGCGTTGAGCGACGAGGTGAGCTGATCCTGCGGCGAGTCGTAGATCGACGGGGGAGCGGACTCCTCCTTCTTCTCCTCGCCCTGCGGCGCCGGCTTCGCGTCGGCGCGCGGGATGACGATCTTCTGCCCGGGGTAGATGATGCTCGACCCGTTGAGACCGTTCTCCGCGAGGAGCTCGCTCACGCTCACACCGTGCTCCTGCGCGATGCTCCAGAGGGTGTCGCCGGCCTGGACGATGTAGGTCTCGTCGGCGGGGGATTCGGGGACGGCGGGCGCCTGGGGTGCCTCGGGCGCCGACTCCTGCTGCTTCGCCTCGGCCTGGGGCGCGACGGCGTTGCTCGCGACAAGGAGCTTCTGCCCGGGGAAGATCATCGCGTCCGCGCCGAGCTTGTTGAGCGAGATGATGCGGTCGACCGACGTGCCGTGCTTCTGCGCGATCGACCAGACCGTGTCGCCCGCCGCGACCGTGTGGCTCTTCGTCGTGGCGGACGCCTCGATCGAGGGCTTCGCCTCGGTCTGCGCAGGCGCCGCGGCGCGCGCGGCCAGCGTGAGCTTCTGGCCCGGGTAGATCGTGCTCGACCAGCTGAGGCCGTTCCACGTCAGCAGGTCGACGGTGCGCAGGCCGTGGCGGATGGCGATCCCGGTGATCGTGTCTCCCGACTCGACCGTGTAGCTCGTCGCGACAGCGGCGGCAGCGCGCACCGTGATCTGCGCGGCGGCGGCCATCGGCTGCTTCGGCGCCGTGCCGGCGGCGACCGCGAGGCTGCCCTGCACGTGGCCGAACGCCGACGGCAGATGGCGCATGCCGTCCCGCGGCTTCGGCTCCGCGGCGACGGCAGCGGCAGGAGCTCCCAGGGTCACGGCGATGGCGCCGGTGACAGCCATGGGAACGGTGGTGAACAGGTCGCGCCTGCGGCGCGGAGTCGGTCGATGCACGTTGAACCCCCAACGATCGGACTCGAGAAACGTTGTCACGGAAGTGTTACGAAGTCAATTGGTGTCACCGGAAGTGACCCCTGGTGCCCGGGGTGTCAACGGGACGGATGTGACTGATGTGATTTGTGCCGCGGTGCCGCCCGAGCGGCGTCCCCCGTCGAGGGATGAGAAACTGATGACGTGACTGCGGAGACCTCCTCGACCGTTCCCACCGACTGGCTGACCATTCCCGAGCTCGTCGAGATCCTCGGCGAGCCGCAGGGGCGCATCCGCCGGCTGCTCGATGAGCGCGCGCTCATCGGCTCGCGGCGCGAGGGGCCGCTCAAGGTGCCCTCCGTCTTCATCGTGGACGGCCATCCGCTGTCCTCGCTCCGGGGCACCGTGATCGTCCTCGCGGACGCCGGCTTCAGCGACGACGAGGCGATCGACTGGCTGCTCACGACGGATGACACGATCGGCGTCGCGCCGATCACGGCGCTGCTCGCGGGGCGCAAGAGCGAGGTGCGCCGGGTCGCTCAGACGCTCGCGTGACTCACGCGGTGCGCTGGGTGGCCGCGTCGAGCAGCTGACGCAGCTCGACGACCGCATCGGCGTCGATGGGCGCGGATGCCAGGGCGGCGACGGCGTCGTCGGCGTACGCGGCGATGCGCTCCTCGACGCGCTCGAGGGCTCCGCTGCCGACGATCTGCTCGCGGAGGAAGGCGATCTCGGCGTCGCCGAGATCGGGGTCGCCGACGAGCGCGTCGATCCGCGCGCGGATGTCCGCGGTCGCGCGCTCGCGCGCGTACGCGATGAGCAGGGTGCGCTTCCCCTCGCGGAGGTCGTCGCCGGCGGGCTTGCCGGTCTCGTCCGCGTCGCCGAACACGCCGAGCACGTCATCGCGCAGCTGGAACGCGAGCCCGAGCGGATGGCCGAAGGCCGCGAGCGCCGCGAGCTGCGCGTCCGAGCCGCCCGCGAGGGCCGCACCGATGACGAGGGGCTGCTGCACGCTGTATCGGGCCGACTTCAGGGAGGCGATGCGGAGGGCGCGATCGGCGTGCTGCGCGTCGGGTGTGCGCGGCCAGGCCGATTCCTCGGCGACATCGAGGAACTGCCCGATCATCACCTCTCGGCGCATCCGCGCGTACTCGGATCGTGCGCGGCCAGGGGTCGTGTCGAGCCCCTCCAGCGCGGCGTCGAAGAGATCGGCGCTCCATGACAGGAGCAGGTCTCCCAGCAGGACCGAGCCGGATCGCCCGAAGGCGGCCGCATCGCCGGCCCAGCCGGCGTCGCGGTGCCACGACTCGAGGGCGCGGTGGGCGGAGGGCCGCCCCCGGCGCGTGTCGGAGTTGTCGATGAGGTCGTCGTGCACGAGCGCGGCGGCCTGGAACACCTCGAGCGCCGCGCACGCATCGACGACGCTGCTCGGGAGGGCGGCGTCCGCCCCGCGCACCGCGCGCCATCCCGTCGCGCAGAACCGCCCGCGGAGGCGCTTCCCGCCGACGAGCGCGGCCGTCGCGCTGGCGACGAATCCCTCGGCCTCGGGGCCGTGCTCGCGAGCGGCCTGGTGCTGCACTGTCGAGAAGCTCTCCAGTCGCTGGGAGATCGTCTCGATCAGGGGGAGAGGAGGCGCCACAGGCCTAGCCTAGTGAGGACACGCGGCGATAGAATGATCGTCAGTTTCACCCGAGGGGGACACCATGCCACTCTCCGAACAGGAGCAGCGCCTGCTGGACGAGATGGAACGCCATCTCATGCAGAACGACGCCGACGTCGTGAGCGCTTCGGCGAGCCGTGCGCTCAGCTATCGCAATCTCATCTACGGGGCCATCCTCGTGCTCGTCGGCCTCGCCGCCGTGATCGCGGGCATCGCCCTGTGGAACAGCATCCTGGCTCTCGGCATAGGACTCGGGGTCGCGGGCTTCGCCGCGATGGTCGGCGGGGTCGTGCTCGCCACGACGCCGGCGAAGGGCGACGACGCGCAGGGTCTCCCGCGCACGGGCACCGTGCCCGGCAAGCCGATGCAGGGTGCCTCCTTCATGGACCGCATGAACGATCGATGGGACCGCCGCCAGCAGGGCCGCTGAGCCCCACCGTCCTCCACACGAGAAGCGCCGACCTTCGGGTCGGCGCTTTTTCTGTGCCCGGCGATCGTCATCCGCTCCACCGGCCCACCACTTGGCCTCCACTCTCCTCCACCGCGTTCTCCCTTGAGATCACGCGGCACGCCGACGCGCCGCATTCCTGATAATGCGCAGATCTCCCTGGACAGTGGAGGGAAGTGGAGTAAAGTGGGGCGCACCTGAGTTGGCCGGAACGAAGGGGGGTGTGATGGCCGATGCTGTTGGGCACGCATACCCCCAAGCTCGACGACAAGGGCCGCGTCATCCTCCCCGCGAAGTTCCGCGAGGAGCTCGCCGGCGGGATCGTCGTGACGCGCGGACAGGAGCGCTGCCTGTACGTGTTCAGCACGGCGGAGTTCGAGCGGGTGCACGAGCGGATCCGCGAGGCTCCGCTCACGAACAAGCAGGCGCGCGATTTCATGCGCATGTTCCTGTCCGGTGCGAGTGCCGAGACCCCCGACGGTCAGAACCGGATCACCATCCCGTCCCACCTGCGGACCTACGCGGGCCTGGAGAAGGAGCTCGTCGTCACGGGCGTCGGGTCGCACGCCGAGATCTGGGACGCGGGCGCATGGAACGCGTACCTCGAGAGCAATGAAGAGAGCTACTCCGAACTGGAGGAGGAGGTGATCCCCGGACTGTTCTGACCCCGGTTGTGATCCCCACCCGCAGCCCTGAAGCCACTTCCCCGGCGGCAGGTCGAGCGGTTGGGAATCAGAGCCGGGGACGGATGAGGGAGACGACATGGGCATCCGCGACATCCACACCCCGGTGCTGCTGGAGCGCTGCGTCGAGCTGCTCGGCCCCGCGCTCGAGCGCGACGGCGCCGTGTACGTCGATGGCACCCTCGGCATGGGCGGCCACTCGGAGGCGTTCCTCGAGCGCTTCCCGGGGATCCGCCTCGTCGGCCTCGACCGCGACCCTGATGCGCTGCGCATCGCGGGGGAGCGGCTCGCGCGCTTCGCCGACCGGACGACGCTCGTCCACACGGTGTACGACGGCATCCGGGCGGCGCTCGACTCCGCCGGCTTCCCCCGCGCCGACGGCATCCTCTACGACCTCGGCGTCTCGTCGCTCCAGCTCGACGAGGCCGAGCGCGGCTTCGCCTACGCGCAGGACGCTCCCCTCGACATGCGGATGGATCCGACGGGCGGCATGACGGCAGCCGACGTCATCGCGACGTACGGCGAGGGCGACCTGCGCCGCATCTTCGAGCGGTACGGCGAGGAGAAGCTCGCCGGGCGCTACGCCCGCGCGATCATCGCCGCGCGGGCGGAGGCCCCCATCGAGCGCTCGGGACGGCTGGTCGACATCCTCCAGGACGCCACGCCGTCGGCGCTCAAGAACGCCGGGCACCCCGCGAAGCGCGTCTTCCAGGCGCTGCGGATCGAGGTGAACGGCGAGCTCGCAGCGCTCGAGCGGGCGATCCCGGCTGCGCTCGCGTCGCTCGCGGTGGGCGGACGGATGGTCGTGCTCTCGTACCAGTCGCTCGAGGACCGCTTCGTCAAGCGGCTGTTCGCGGAGGCCGTCAAGTCGAAGGCGCCGGCCGGTCTGCCGATGGAGATGCCCGAGCACGCCGCCGAGTTCCGCCTCCTCGTCCGCGGCGCCGAGCTCGCGAGCGACGCCGAGGCGGAGTCGAACCCCCGTGCCAAGCCGGTGCGCCTGCGCGCCATCGAACGAGTGAGGGATGTGCCATGAGCCTTGCCACCCAGAGCTCCGTGCTCGCGCCGCCCGCCCGGCGGCCCGTCGAGAAGCGCCGCCCCGACCTGCGCCCGGTCGAGGCCCCTGCCCGCCGCAGACGTCCGAAGCTGGCCTACGCCGTCGTCGCGGTGGTCGGCGCCGTGCTCATCGCGGTCGCGCAGATGGCGCTGTCGGTCATGACGACGCAGAGCACCTTCGAGATCGCGGCGCTCGACGCGCAGCAGCGCGAGCTGACGCTCGAGACGCAGGCGCTCTACGACGAGGTCGCGGGTCTCAGCTCGCCGCAGCACCTGGCCGAGCAGGCCGCGTCGCTCGGCATGGTCATCGACGCGGCGCCCAGCTACCTGCGTCTCAGCGACGGAGCCGTGATCGGCGGCGGCGCCGCGGCGGGCTCCGCCTCGGCCGTCGATGCGGCGGGCCGCGGAGCGGTCGGCAACGCGTTCCTCGCCGACACGCAGTCGGGCTCCGCCAAGGAGTCGGCGGATGAGGCACCCTCGAGCCAGACGGAGAAGAGCGACGAGAGGGCTCAGGAGGAGCAGCCGCAGCTGCCGCCCGCCGTGACCGACGGCCTGCCGAGCCCCACGACCCACTGATCCGACCCGCCGAAGCACGCGACACCAGGAGGCGAGATGCACGCGAAGGCCCGTCGAAGCGCGAGGCGCCGCACCGCCGTCGCCGGAGCCCTCGTCGCGGTCGTCGTGGCCGGCTTCGCCGTGCGCCTGGTCGACATCCAGGTGGTCAACGCGCAGGAGCACCTCGACAACCGCGCGGCCTACAGCGGCATCGCCTCGACGCAGACGCTGTACGGGACACGCGGCTCGATCGTCGACGCGAACGGAGCCGTGCTCGCGAGCAGCACCATGCAGTACGCCGCGCAGTTCAACCCGCAGAACGTGAAGGACCTCACGCGCGAGGACGAGGACGGCGAGGAGCACGTCGTCACGTGGGAGGAGAGCGCCGCCGCGATCGGCGAGATCGTCGGGATGAGCGGCGAGGACATCGAGAAGATCGTCTCGGACGCCATCGCGGCGAACCCGGACTCGGAGTACGCGCCGCTCGGCAAGAAGCTGTCGACCGAGCAGTACCGGAAGATCCTCGCTCTCGGCCTGCCGTACATCCACTTCGAGCCGGTGCAGTCGCGTGCCTACCCGTACGGCGCCGTGGCCGGGAACCTCCTCGGGTTCGTCGGCACCGACGGCGAGCCCCTCGCGGGCTACGAGTCCGCGCAGAACGCGTGCCTCCAGGCCGAGAACGGCTCGCTGAACTACCAGCAGGGATCGGACGGGCTCATCATCCCCGGCACGGAGACGACGAAGGCGCCCGTCGACGGCGGCACGCTGCAGCTCACGATCGACGCCGACCTCCAGTGGTACATGCAGCAGATGATCGCGGAGGAGACCCAGAACCAGGGTGCGCAGTCGGGCGCGGTCATGGTCGTCGAGGTGGCGACCGGCGCGGTCCGCGCGGCAGCGGAGTACCCCACGGTCGACCCCAACGACTTCGGCGCGAGCAAGGAGGATGACCGCTACTCGCGCATCTTCTCCCGCACGTTCGAGCCGGGATCGACGTTCAAGGCCATCACCGCGGCGACGCTGCTCGACCAGGGCGCCGTGACCCCCTCCAGCTCGGTGACCGCCTCGGGGTTCGAGACCTTCCCGAACGGCGCGCGCGTCGGCGACTCGTTCTCGCACGGCACGTTCAACTACACCCTCACCGGCGCCCTCATCGACTCGTCGAACGTCGCGCTGTCGAAGTTCGGCGAGCTCGTCCCCGATGAGACGCGCTACGAGTACCTGCAGAAGTTCGGCGTCGGCACCCCCACCGACATCGGCTTCCCCGGGGAGGAGTCCGGGCTGATCTACCCGCCCGACCAGTGGGGCCCGCAGGGCCACTACGCCACGACGTTCGGGCAGGCGTTCACGACGACGATGCCGCAGGTCGTCAACGCCTACCAGACCATCGCCAACGGCGGCGTGCGCGAGCCCCTCCACATCGTGGAGTCGTGCACGACGGCCGACGGCGAGGTCGAGAAGCCCGAGCTGAGCGACCCCGAGCGCGTGGTGAGCGAGGACGCGGCCGACACGACCATCCGCCTGCTCGAGAACGTCGCGACGCAGGGCACCCTCGCCGACCAGGTGGCCGTCGACGGCTACCGCATCGGCATCAAGACGGGCACCGCCCAGAAGAGCGACGGCAAGGGCGGATACAAGGCCGGCGTCTACTTCACGAGCATCGTCGGGGTGGTCCCCGCCGACGACCCCGAGTACATCGTGATGGTCACGCTCGACGAGCCGACGCGGGTAACATCGTCTGCGGCCACGGCTCCCGCCCTGCAGAAGGCGATGACGCAGGTCGTGAAGAACTACCGTGTGATGCCGTCTGAGACGACAGAAGAGCCGCTTCCCAAGTTCGCCGAATGACGCGCACCGCGCGGAGGATCTCCATTCCATGATCGCTTTGTCCCTTGCCGAGATCGCTGCCGCCGTCGGCGGAGAGCTGCGCCTGCACGGCGCCGACACTCCCGAGACGACGGTCGACGGGGTCGTCGACACCGACTCGCGGAACATCCGCGAGGGCGGCGTCTTCGTCGCCAAGCCCGGCGAGGCGACCGACGGGCACCTCTTCGTTGGGAAGGCGCTCGAGCAGGGCGCGGCACTCGCCCTCGTCGAGCGCGTCGTCGACGAGCCGATCACGCAGATCGTCGTGTCCGATGTCGTGGTCGCGATCGGCGAGCTCGCTCGCGAGGTCGTCGCACGCGTGCGCGCCGCTGGCCGCCTCCAGGTCGTCGGGATCACCGGCTCGAACGGCAAGACGACGACCAAGAACATGCTCGCGACGATCCTGCGCGCAGAGGGCGAGACGGTCGCGCCCGTCGGCTCGTTCAACAACGCGGTCGGCGCCCCGCTCACGATGCTCCGCGTCACGCATGACACCCGCTTCCTCGTGTGCGAGTTCGGCGCCGACGCATCGGGGCAGATCGCCCGCCTCGCGGGGCTCGTGACGCCCGACGTGGGCGTCGTGCTCATGGTCGGGATGGCCCACGCGGGCGGATTCGGCGGAATCGAGGCGACGGTGAAGGCCAAGTCGGAGCTCGTCTCGGCGATCCGCGACGGCGGCACGGCCGTCCTGAACATCGACGACGCGCGGGTCGCCAGCATGGCCGGCATCGCGCGCGAGCGGGGCCTCGGCCTCCTCTGGTTCGGGGAGGGCGAGGGCGCCGACGTCCGCGCCTCCGACCTCCGTGTCACGGCGTCGGGCACGGATGCCGTGATCTCGGCGGGGGAGACCGCGCTTCCGCTCCACCTGCAGGTGCTCGGCAGCCACCACGTCAAGAACGCCCTCGCCGCCGCGACCGCGGCGACCGCGCTCGGGGTCTCGCTCGACGACGCGATCGCGCGCCTCGAGACCGTCGAGCTCGCCGAGCGCTGGCGCATGCAGGTCATGGGATCGGAGCGCGTGCGCATCATCAACGACGCCTACAACGCGAGTCCCGACTCGATGCAGGCCGCGCTGCGCACGCTCGCGCAGATCACGGGACCGGACGAGCGGATGGTCGCGGTGCTCGGCGCGATGAGCGAGCTGGGCGAGTACGCCGTCGAGGAGCACAGCAAGATCGGCCTCCTCGCCGTGCGCCTGCGCATCCCGCGCATCGTCGTCGTCGGCCAGGACGCCCGGCCGCTCTATCTCGCGGCCGTGGCCGAGGGGTCGTGGAACGACGAGGCGGTCTTCTTCGAGGACGCCGAGGCGGCGTTCGCGTATCTCCAGGGCGAGCTGCGCGACGGCGACCGGGTGCTCGTGAAGTCGTCCAACTCGGCGGGACTCAGGTTCCTCGGCGATCGTCTGGGAGAATCGTTCTCGTGAGATCACTTCTGACGGCTGCGGCGATCTCACTGGCGTTCACGCTCTTCCTCACGCCCCTCTTCCTCCGAGCGTTCCGCCGCTGGGGCTGGGGACAGGTCATCCGCACCGACGGCGAGAACTTCAACGCGCCCAAGCACGAGCTGAAGCGCGGCACGCCCACGATGGGCGGCGTCGTCTTCATCGTCGGCACGATCGTCGGCTATCTCATCGGCGCGTACACGGGCTACAATCCGCCCACCGTCTCCGGCTGGCTCGTGCTCTGGATGATGGTCGGCTTCGGCGCCGTGGGATTCATCGACGACTTCCTCAAGGTGCGCATGCAGCACTACGCGGGGCTGTCGGGCTGGAAGAAGATCGTCGGCCAGGTGCTCGTCGTCATCCCGTTCGGCATCGTGTCGCTGAACTTCGCCGACACGTACAACCTCACGCCGGGCAGCGCCTACGTGTCGTTCTTCCGCGACATCTCGGTGCTCTCCTTCATGGCGCTCGGCCCCGTGCTCGGATGGATGCTCTACCTCGCCTGGCTCGCGCTTCTCGGCGTGGGCTTCTCGAACAGCGTCAACCTGACCGACGGCCTCGACGGCCTCGCGGCGGGGGCGGGAATCTTCGTCGTCGGGTCGTACAGCCTCATCGCGTTCTGGCAGTTCAATCAGTCGTGCTCGACGACGCAGCTGGCCGACGAGTACCTGCAGGCCTGCTACCAGGCGCGCGATCCGCTCGACCTCGCCATCGTCTCGGCCGCCTTCGTGGGCTCGCTCGTCGGATTCCTCTGGTGGAATGCGCCCAAGGCGAAGGTCTTCATGGGCGACGTCGGGTCGATGGCGATCGGCGGCGTCGTCGCGGCGCTCGCCATCCTCACCCGCACGGAGCTGCTGGGCGTGCTCATCGCCGGCCTCTTCGTTCTGTCGTCGGGCTCGGTCATCCTGCAGCGCCTGTACTTCAAGGCCACCAAGGGCAAGCGCCTCTTCCTCATGAGCCCGCTCCACCACCACTTCGAGCTGCGCGGATGGCCCGAGGTGACGATCGTGGTGCGGTTCTGGATCATCGCCGGCATGCTCGCCGTGAGCGGCGTCGGCCTCTTCTACGTCGAATGGCTCTCGAAGGTATGACGAACGAGCAGGACGCTCCGACCACCCGACTCGACGCTCTGACGAGCTGGCACGCGGACTGGAAGGGGCTGCGCGTCGCGGTGCTCGGCCTCTCGGTCACCGGCTTCTCCGTCGCCGACACCCTGGCCGAGCTGGGCGCCGAGGTGCTCGTCGTCACGGAGAGCGCGGCGGAGGAGTACGCGCGCCTGCTGCCGGTGATCGGCGCGCGCCTGTGGGAGGGGCCGCTCGACGTCGTCCCCGATGAGCTCGTCTCGTTCGCTCCCGAGGTCGTCGTCGCCTCACCCGGCTTCCCGCCGTCGCACCCCGTCATCCGGTGGGCCGACGAGGCGGGCGTCCCGCTCTGGGGCGACATCGAGCTCGCATGGCGCGTGCGCGACAAGGTGGTGCGGCCGGACGGCAGCCCCGCGGCCTGGGTCCTCATCACGGGCACGAACGGCAAGACGACGACCACGCGACTCGCGGCCACGATGATGGTCGAGGGCGGGCTGCGCGCCGCGCCCTGCGGCAACATCGGGGTGCCGGTGCTCGACGCCGTGCGCGACCCCGCGGGATTCGACGTGCTCGTCGTCGAGCTCTCGAGCCACCAGCTCTGGTACCTCGGCCGCAGCGCGGAGGCGGGCGCTCCCGTGCCGCACGCGTCGGTGTGCCTGAACCTCGCCGACGATCACCTCGAGTGGCATGGGTCGTTCGAGGCGTACCGCGACGCGAAGGCGGTCGTGTACCGCAATACGCGCGTCGCGTGCGTCTACAACAAGTCGGACGCGGCGACGCAGCGGATGGTCGAGGACGCGGATGTCGTGGAGGGAGCGCGCGCGATCGGCTTCGATCTCGGCGTCCCTGGCCCGAGCGACTTCGGCGTCGTGGACGGCATCCTCGTCGACCGCGCGTTCCTCGACGACCGGCGGACGTCGGCGCTCGAGCTCACGACCGTGGCCGACCTCGCGGAGGCCGGGCTCGCCGCGCCGCACGTCGTGGCGAACATCCTCGCCGCGTCGGCTCTCGCGCGCTCCCTGGATGTGCCGCCTGCGGCCATCCGCTCGTCGCTCGCGTCGTTCCGCCTCGACCCGCACCGGATCGAGGTCGTCGGCGTCGCCGACGGCGTGACGTGGGTGGACGACTCGAAGGCGACCAACCCGCACGCCGCCGCCTCGTCGCTCGCGGCGTACCCGGGAGCCGTGTGGGTCGTCGGCGGGCTCCTCAAGGGCGTCGACATCTCCGACCTCGTCGCCCAGCACGGCGCCCGCGTGCGCGCCGCGATCGTCATCGGCGTCGACCGCTCGGCGGTGCGCGACGCGTTCGAGCGACACGCGCCGGCGGTGCCGCTCTTCGAGGTCGACGACGCGGACACTGAAGACGTCATGGCGCGGGTCGTGGAGCTCGCCGCAGGGGTCGCCGTCGCAGGCGACACGGTGCTCCTGGCACCGGCGGCGGCGTCGTTCGACCAGTTCCGCAGCTATGGCGACCGCGGGGAGCGCTTCGCCGCCGCGGTGAGGGAGCGTCTGGGGAAGGGGACCGAGGATGGCCCGCACGACGACGATCCCGAAGGCCGCTGAGTCCGAGCGCCGCGCGCTCTCGGCACGGGTCTCGCTCGGCGCGGCCTTCAAGCCGGTTCCGCTCGAGTTCCTCCTCATCGCCTCCGCGGCGCTGCTGCTGACGATCTTCGGCATCCTCATGGTGTTCTCGGCCACGACCGTGACGTCGATGCAGGCGCAGAACAACCCGTACAACGACGGGGCGAAGCACGCGGTCTTCGCGGCGGTCGGCGTCCCGCTCATGTTCATCGTGAGCCGGTTCTCCATGGCCTGGCTCAAGCGGCTGGCTTGGCCCGCGCTCATCGGGGCGATCCTCCTGCAGCTGCTCGTGTTCACGCCGCTCGGCATGGAGAACGGCGGAAACCGCAACTGGCTCAACTTCGGCTTCATGTCGGTGCAGCCGTCGGAGTTCATCAAGCTCGGCCTCGCGATCTGGTGCGCCTTCATGCTCGACCGGAAGAAGGCGGTCCTCGGGAAGTGGAAGCACGTCCTCATCCCGCTCGGCCCGGTCGCGGTGCTCGCGATGGGAACGGTCATGGCGGGCAAGGACCTCGGCACGGTCATGGTCATCGCGCTCGTCGTGCTCGGCGCGCTGTTCTTCTCGGGTGTGAAGCTCCGCTTCTTCATCGCCCCCGTGCTCGCCGCCGTCGCCGCGGTAGCGGCGTTCGCGATCGCGAGCCCCAACCGCATGCTGCGCATCATGAGCGTGCTCGACCAGAGCTGCCTCGACCGCTACCTCAACGAGTGCTATCAGCCGCTGCACGGCATCTGGGGACTCGCGAGCGGCGGCTTCCTCGGGCTCGGCCTCGGCAACTCCAAGGAGAAGTACGACTGGCTCCCCGCGGCCGCGGACGACTACATCTTCGCGATCGTCGGCGAGGAGCTCGGACTCCTCGGCTGCATCGCCGTTCTCGCGCTGTTCCTGGTGTTCGCGCTGGGCGCGTTCCGCATCGTGAGCCGCGCCGATGACCTGTTCGTGCGCGTCGTGGCGGGCGCACTCGGCGTCTGGATCATCGGCCAGGCGCTCATCAACATCGGCGTCGTGCTGAGGGTCTTCCCCGCGCTGGGCGTGCCACTGCCGTTCCTGTCATCGGGAGGCTCCTCGCTCATCGCGGTGCTCCTCGCGTCGGGTGTGCTCCTCGCCTGCGCGCGCACCCTGCCCGACCGGCCGGCGCGCCGCGCCTGACCCGCGCCATCCGGCCGGCGCCGTGCCTGACCCGCGCCATCCGGCCGGCGCCGTGCCACCCGCCCGCCATCCGGGTTCGGGTTCCGTGAACGTTCGGGACATGCCCGTCCGTGCGGTCGTGCCCGGGCGCGCGCTGCGCACATGGGAGGATCGAGGGGTGACGACGTACCTCCTCGCCGGCGGCGGGACCGCCGGCCATGTGAACCCGCTTCTCGCTGTCGCCGACGGGCTCCGCGCCCGCAGCGCGTCCGACGAGGTCCTCGTCCTCGGCACGCGCGAGGGGCTCGAGTCGCGTCTCGTGCCGGAGCGCGGCTATGAGCTGCTCGTCGTCGACAAGGTGCCCTTCCCGCGTCGGCCGAACGGGTACGCGCTCCGCTTCCCGGCGAAGTGGCGGAAGGCCGTCGCGGACGTGCGCCGTCACATCCGCGAGCGCGGTGTCGACGTCGTCCTCGGCGTCGGGGGCTATGCGGCAGCGCCCGCGTACGTCGCCGCCCGGAAGGAGGGCGTGCCCTACGTCGTCCACGAGGCCAACGCCCGTCCGGGTCTCGCGAACGTCCTCGGAGCCCGCGGCGCCGCGCACGTCGGCGTCGCATTCGAGGGCACGCCGCTCAAGCGCGGCGAGGTCGTGGGCATGCCGCTGCGCCCCGAGATCGTGAACCTCGACCGGGCTGCCGCGCGCGAGGAGGCCGCAGCGCACTTCGGCCTCGACCCCGACCGGCCCACCCTGCTCGTCTTCGGCGGGTCGCTCGGCGCGCGCCGCCTCAACGAGGCGATCGGCGCGTCGTGGCAGGAGATCCTCGACACCGGATGGCAGCTGCTGCACGTCACGGGGGAGAAGTCCGACCTGGTCGACCCCGGCGTCGCCGGATACGCGGTCCGCCGCTACGTGGACCGGATGGACCTCGCGTTCGCCCTCGCCGACCTCATCGTGTCTCGCTCCGGCGCCTCCACGGTGAGCGAGGTCAGCGCGCTCGGCATCCCCGCGGTCTACGTGCCGTATGCCGTGGGCAACGGCGAGCAGCGCCTCAACGCGGCATCCGCGGTCGACGCGGGCGCCGCCATCCTCATCGACGACGCCGATTTCACTCCCGAGAAGGTGCGCACCGACATCCTGCCGCTCCTGCAGCGCTCGGACCTCCTCGAGCGGATGGCCGCGGCGGCCGACGGGGCCGGCACGCGTCGCGGGACCGAGAACGTCATCGCGCACCTCGACCGGGCCCTCGCGGAGCGGCCCCGGGCATGACAGCGCGCCGTGAGCCCGATGCCAGGCGCGCGGCTTAGACTCGACGGGCCATGATCAAGCCCGACCTCTCCGTCCCCATCCCCGAGCGCATCGGCGCCGTGCACTTCATCGGCATCGGCGGCTCGGGCATCTCGGGCCTCGCCCGCATGTTCCTCGCCGCCGGCATCCCCGTCTCGGGCTCCGATCGGTCGGAGAGCCAGAACACGCGCGATCTCGCCGAGCTCGGCGCCACGGTGCACATCGGCCACGACGCCGCGAACCTCGGCGACGTCGACACCGTGGTCTACACGGGCGCGATCTGGCCCGAGAACCCCGAGTTCCTCGCGGCGAAGGAGCGCGGCCTCGCCGTCATCCACCGCTCGCAGGCTCTCCACTACCTCATCGGCGGGCGTCGCCTCGTGTCCGTCGCGGGCGCGCACGGCAAGACGACCTCGACGGGCATGATCGTGACCGCCCTGCGCGCGCTCGACGCCGACCCGAGCTACGTCAACGGCGGCGTCATCCAGCAGGTCGGCGCGTCGAGCGGCGTCGGCTCCGATGACCTCTTCGTGATCGAGGCCGACGAGTCGGATGGGACGTTCCTCCTCTACGACACATCGGTCGCGCTCATCACCAACGTCGACGCCGACCACCTCGACCACTACGGCTCGCACGAGGCCTTCGACGACGCGTTCGTGCGCTTCGCCGACGAGGCGCGCGAGGCCGTCGTCATCTCGTCCGACGACCCCGGCGCCCAGCGCGTGGCGTCGCGACTGCGCCACGAGAACGTCGTGACGTTCGGCGAGGCCGAGTCGGCCGGCGTGCGCGTCGTCGACATCGAGACCGACGGACCCGTCGGCTTCACGCTCGTCCACGGCGAGGAGCGCGTCTCGGGCCGCCTCGGCGTGCCCGGCCGCCACAACGCGATCAACGCGGCCGGAGCCGTCGCGGTCCTCCTCACGCTCGGATACGACCTCGAACCCGCGGTGCGCGCGGTCGAGACGTTCGGCGGCACCGTGCGCCGATTCGAGCTGCACGGCGTCGAGCGCGGCGTGAGCGTGTACGACGACTACGCGCATCACCCGACCGAGGTCGCCGCCGCACTGTCGGCCGCGCGCACCGTGGTGGGCGAGGGGCGGATCATCGCGCTCCACCAGCCGCACACCTACTCGCGCACGAAGCTCATGGCGGGCGAATTCGCGAGGGTCCTCGAGGAGCTCGCCGATCACACCGTCGTGCTCGACGTGTACGGTGCCCGCGAAGATCCGGTCCCCGGCGTCACGGGCGAGCTCGTGAGCGGCGCGTTCGACGACCCGTCGCGCGTGCACTTCGTCGCGGACTGGCAGCAGGCGGCCGACTACACGGCGTCCGTGGCCCGCGAGGGCGACTACGTCATCACCCTCGGCTGCGGCGACGTGTACCGGATCATCCCGCAGGTGCTCGACTCCCTCGCGAGCTCGGACGCCCGCGCAGCAGGCTAGGCGCCATGCGGCGACCGGGACCCCTCCCACCCTCCTCCGGCACGGAGGAGGACGCGTCGGCTCACGACGAGGAGCGCCGGCTCGCCGAACGGCGTTCGGCGATGCAGCGGCTCGGCATCGGCGAGCCCGTCTCCGAGAACCGCGCGTCGAGCGCACCGGCCGGCGATCACGTCGACACGGCCCCGATCGTGCAGATCCGCTCGGGCGGTTCAGCCGAGCCGGGTGACGGCGGTCGTGCGGAGGAGCGGTCTCGGCCGGGCGCACGCGGCGCCGACGACGAGGCGAAGGGCCGGGTGTCGGGCCGCGCGGACGACGGCCAGGTCGGATGGCGCGGCGTCTGGCGCGCGGCGCGCGCACGCCGGAAGGCCCTCCGCGCGGAGGTGCGCCGGTTCACGGTGCGCGCGCGGCGGCGCCGACTCGCGTGGCTGATCGGGATCGGCTCGGTGCTGCTCCTCGTCGTCGGGAGCGTCGGAGCGGCGTACAGCCCGCTCTTCGCGGTCGAGGAGATCTCGATCGAGGGTGCCGAGCAGCTCGATGCCGCAGCGGTCGAGTCGGTGCTGGCCGACCAGCTCGGCAAGCCGCTGCCCCTCGTCGACGCGAGCGCGGTGAAGGCCGCGCTCGTGGCGTTCCCGCTCATCGAGACCTACACCCTCGAGGCGCACCCACCGCACGATCTCGTCATCCGCGTCGTCGAGCGCACGCCGGTCGGCGTGGTCGAGTCGGAGGCCGGCTTCACGACGGTCGACGCCGCGGGCGTCGTGCTCGCCACGGCGGGGGAGCGACCGGCTGGGCTGCCCCTCATCCAGGTGGAGGGCGGGACAGGTGCTGACGCGTTCCGCGCGGTCGGCCAGGTGCTCCGCTCCCTGCCGGAGGACATCCGCGCACGCGTCACGGGAGCGGGAGCGACGTCGCCCGAGGACGTGACCCTCACGCTCGGCGACGGCGGCCCGCGGGTCATCTGGGGGAGCGTCGACGACACGTCCGAGAAGGTCTCGACACTCCAGGGAGCGCTCAAGGGCGCCCTGGCCGAGGGGGCGACCGTCTACGACGTCTCCGCACCCGGGACCATCATCGTGCGCTGACAACCTTGGACCGTGTCTCACGACGGGCGGTTTTGGGCGTCGAAATCCGTGCCGAAGTGAGACATGCGAGCAGGGGGCGGGCCAATCCGGGAATTTCTCCCGACACGCCCGCATCCATTGCGCGCGTGGCGCCCGCGCCGCACGTAGCGTCGAGCACGAAAGAAATACATACCGGGCAATACTTTAACCCTCTACTTGAACGTGAAGGTTGAGGCCCGGTGAAGCCTGGGGTCGATACGGAGGCCGGCATGAGCCAGAACCAGAACTACCTCGCCGTGATCAAGGTCGTCGGCGTCGGCGGCGGTGGCGTCAACGCGGTGAACCGCATGATCGAACTCGGGCTTCGCGGCGTCGAGTTCATCGCGGTCAACACGGATGCGCAGGCGCTGCTCATGAGCGACGCCGACGTCAAGCTCGACGTCGGCCGTGAGCTGACGCGAGGGCTCGGCGCGGGCGCCGACCCCGAGGTCGGGCGCCGCGCGGCGGAGGACCACGCGGAGGAGATCGAGCAGGCGCTCGCGGGCGCCGACATGGTGTTCGTCACGGCAGGCGAGGGCGGCGGCACCGGCACGGGCGGCGCGCCCGTCGTCGCGCGCATCGCGAAGTCGATCGGCGCGCTCACGATCGGCGTCGTCACGAAGCCCTTCTCCTTCGAGGGCCGTCGCCGCCAGAACCAGGCGGAGCTCGGCGTCGCGACCCTGAAGGAAGAGGTCGACACGCTCATCGTCGTGCCGAACGACCGTCTCCTCGAGATCAGCGACCGCGGCATCTCCATGGTCGAGGCGTTCGCGACGGCCGACCAGGTGCTCCTCGCGGGTGTTCAGGGCATCACCGACCTCATCACGACGCCGGGTCTCATCAACCTCGACTTCGCCGACGTCAAGTCGGTCATGCAGGGGGCCGGTTCCGCCCTCATGGGCATCGGCTCCGCGCGCGGAGCCGACCGGGCGATCAAGGCGGCGGAGCTCGCCGTCGAATCGCCCCTGCTCGAGGCGTCGATCGAGGGTGCGCACGGCGTGCTGCTGTCGATCCAGGGCGGGTCGAACCTCGGCATCTTCGAGATCAACGACGCCGCGCAGCTCGTCAAGGAGGCCGCGCACCCCGAGGCCAACATCATCTTCGGAACGGTCATCGACGACACCCTCGGCGACGAGGTGCGCGTCACGGTCATCGCGGCCGGGTTCGACAGCGGCGAGCCGCAGCCGCGCGTCGAGGTGCCCGCGTTCGGCGGACGCGTCGAGTCGCAGAAGCCCGCGTCGCTCCCGACCGTCGTGAAGACCGAGGAGAAGCCCGCGGCCGAGACGTCGCGTGCCGAGCGCGAGCCCGTCAGCGTCGGCGCGACGAACCCGGTCCTGCCCGACTCGAGCGGGTTCGACTCGGCGTTCGGCGACGACGACCTCGACATCCCCGACTTCCTGAAGTAGGCCGTGTCGGGCCTCGCCGAGCGTCTGGCGGCCGTCGACGCTCAGATCGCTGATGCCGCACGCGCGGCGGGGCGCGACGCCGGGGAGATCACCCGGATCGTCGTGACGAAGTTCCACCCCGCCGCGCTCGTGCGCGAGCTGCACGGGCTCGGGGTCGTCGACGTCGGCGAGAACCGCCAGCAGGAGCTCGTCGCGAAGGCGGAGGAGCTCGCGCCCCTCGGCCTGCGCTGGCACTTCATCGGCCAGCTGCAGACGAAGAAGGCGCGAGCGGTTCGCCGGGTCGCCTCGGCCGTGCACTCGGTCGACCGTGATCGGCTCGTCGACGCGCTCGAGGCTGCGGCCGAGCCGGGGGAGAGCCCGCTCGACGTGCTCGTGCAGATCAACCTCACCGACGACCCCGCCCGCGGGGGCGTCGCGCCGGATGGCATCGAGGCGCTCGCCGAGCGGATCGCCGCGGCGCCGTCACTCGCCCTCAGGGGCGTCATGGCCGTCGCGCCGCTCGGAGAGGCCCCTGCTGCCGCGTTCGAGCGACTCGCGGGCTACGCCGCGCGCGTGCGCTCGGTGGAGCCGCACGCGACCTGGATCTCCGCCGGCATGTCGGCGGATCTCGTCGAGGCGATCGCCTGCGGCGCGACACACCTGCGGATCGGATCCGCAATCACGGGCCCGCGCGACGCGCGGGGTTAGCCTCGGACAAGACGCGAACACAACGGAGGACGCCATGGCGAACCCGCTCAAGAAGACGATGGTCTACCTCGGCCTCGCCGACGAGGAAGAGTACGAGGAAGAGGCCGCGGCGCAGTCCCGCACGCCGCGCGAAGAGCGCATCGCGCGCGAAGAGCGTCCGCACCGAGAGGAGAAGCTCATCGAAGAGGCAGCTCCCGCGCCCGTCACGCCGCTGCGTCGCCCCGCCGTGGTGCGCCAGCCCGCGTCCGGCGCGGTCAACGAGATCGTCACGGTCCACCCCAAGCAGTACCGCGACGCTCAGACGATCGCCGAGCACTTCCGCGACGGCATCCCCGTGATCATCAACCTCTCGCAGATGAGCGACGCCGACGCGCGCCGCCTCATCGACTTCGCGAGCGGTCTCTCGCTCGGCCTGTACGGCCGCATCGAGCGCGTCACGAGCAAGGTCTTCCTGCTGTCGCCGGAGAACATCGCCGTCTCGGGCGACGGGGCGATCGCGCACGCCGACATCGAGTCGGCGCCGTTCGCGCAGTCGTGACGGCCCCGCACAGCCGAATCGGGCAGAATCGTACGCTGTGAGCGCACTCGGACTCATCGCGTCGATCCTGAACTTCGCACTGCTGCTGTACATCTTCGTGCTCTTCGGGCGCCTCATCCTGGAGTACATCCCGATGTTCAACCGCGAGTGGCGTCCCAAGGGAGCGGTGCTCGTGCTCGCGGAGATCGCGTACACGCTCACCGACCCTCCGATCAAGATGTTCCGGCGAGTCATCCCCCCGCTTCGCGTCGGCGGGATCGCGATCGACTTCGCGTTCGCGCTCACGATGCTGCTCTGCTTCATCCTGCTGTCGGTGACGCGGACCCTCACCTATCTCTGACCCCTCCCCGGGTCGCGGCTCGGCAACGCCCATGAGCGGCGGTTATGCTGTCAGACACGGACACGTGCCAGGTTCGTTCCCGGCCGCCGACCGAGTACTCATCGAAAGAGGAGCCAAAACCATGGCATTGACCCCGGATGACGTCGTCACCAAGCAGTTCCAGCACGTCCGGTTCAAGGAGGGCTTCGACCCGGACGAGGTCGACGACTTCCTGGATGAGATCGTCGTCGAGTGGCGCAAGACCATCGAGGAGAACGAGCAGCTGAAGGCGAAGCTCGCTCAGTACGAGTCGGGCGAGGCCGCTCCGGCTCCTGCCGCCGCTGAGGCTCCCGCCGCCGAGGCCGCACCGGCCCCTGTCGCCGAGGCACCCGCCGCGCCGGCCCCCGCGCAGGAGGCTCCGGCCGCTGCTCCCGCCGTGTCGTCGACCGCCACGAGCGCCGCGAGCATCATCGAGCGCGCACAGCGCCTGCACGACGAGCACGTCGCCGAGGGCCAGGCCACGGCCGAGCAGATCGTCAGCGAGGCGAACACCAAGGCGAGCCAGATCGTCTCGGAGGCCGAGGCCAAGCAGCGCGAGATCCACGCGAAGCTCGAAAGCGAGCGCAAGACGCTCGAGGGCCGCATCACGGAGCTCCGCCAGTTCGAGCGCGACTACCGTCAGCAGCTGCGCACGTACTTCGAGACCAAGCTCAAGGACCTCGACTCGTCGGCCACGCCCGCGAGCTCGACCCCGGTCTCGGCAATCGGTCTGTAAAGCCCGTCTTGTCGGGCCGACCCCCTCTGCGTGCGGCGGCGGCCGGTACGACGATCGCGATCCTCGCGATCGTCGTGCTGGCCGCCGACCAGTTCAGCAAGCAGCTCGCCATCCAGAGCCTCGACCCCGGGCGCACGGTTCCCGTCGTCGGCGAGGCTCTGCAGTGGCACCTCGTCTACAACCCGGGTGCGGCGTTCTCCCTCGGTGAGGGCGTGACCTGGGTCTTCACCCTCGCCATGGCGCTCGTCGCGTCGGCGATCGTCTGGCTCGCGATCACGCGCATCCGCTCGCGGCTCTGGGCGGTCGTGCTCGGCCTGCTGCTCGGCGGCGTGCTCGGCAACCTCGTCGACCGGGTGTTCCGGGAGCCCGGGTTCGCCGTGGGCCACGTGGTCGACTTCATCCTGACGCCCTGGATGTGGTTCTGGACCACCCCCGCGATCTACAACGTCGCCGACATCTTCATCGTGTCGATGATGATCTCGGTCGCGCTGCTCACTCTCGTCGGCATCCGCTTCGACGGCTCGCGCGAGAAGGACCGCGCCGTCGCCGAGGGCGCGCATCCGGATGACGAGGGCGCCGACGCAGGACGGCACGCGTGAGCCAGTCCCGGCGGCTGCCGATCCCCGACGGGCTCGAGGGGACGCGCGTGGACGCGGCTCTCGCGAAGATGCTCGGCTTCTCGCGGACCTTCGCCGCCGAGGTCGCCGAGTCCGGCGGCGTGCAGGTCGACGGCGTCACGGTCGGCAAGTCCGACCGCGTCTCGGCCGGCTCGTGGCTCGACGTCGAGTGGCAGCCGAAGGAGGAGCCGCGGGTTGTCCCGGTCGAGGTGCCCGAGCTGGGCATCGTCCACCAGGACGACGACATCGTCGTCGTCGACAAGCCATCGGGAGTGGCGGCGCATCCCTCCCTCGGCTGGGAGGGGCCGACCGTGCTGGGCGCCCTTCTCGCCGCGGGCGTGCGCGTCGCGACGACGGGCGCCGCAGAGCGCCAGGGCATCGTGCATCGCCTCGATGTCGGCACGAGCGGGCTCATGGTCGTGGCGAAGACCGAGCGCGCCTATACGCTGCTCAAGCGCGCGTTCAAGGAGCGCACGGTCGACAAGATCTACCACGCGGTCGTGCAGGGCCACCCCGACCCGCTGACGGGGACGATCGAAGCGCCGATCGGCCGCCATCCGAGCCATTCGTGGAAGTTCGCCGTCACTCCGGACGGCAAGGACTCCATCACGCACTACGAGACCATCGAGGCGTTCCCCGGCGCCTCGCTTCTCGAGATCCACCTCGAGACGGGCCGCACGCACCAGATCCGCGTGCACATGGCGGCGCACCGCCATCCCTGCGTCGGCGACCCCCTCTACGGCGCGGACCCGACGCTCTCGGCGCGGCTCGGTCTCACGCGCCAGTGGCTGCACGCGCATGAGCTCGCGTTCGCGCATCCCGGATCGGGGGAGTGGGTGCAGTTCACCTCGGAGTACCCCGCGGATCTCGCTCACGCGCTCGCGGTCCTCCGCGGCGAGTAGCGCCGTCCCCCGCCCTCGGGCGGCGCGGGCGGCGCGCGCCCGACACGCCCCCGGCTCCGTGTCGGACGCCGAACGTAGACTCGAGGCATGGCGTCTGATTCCTTCGTCCACCTCCACGTGCACAGCGAGTACTCGATGCTCGACGGGGCGGCGAAGCTCTCGGCGATGACGCAGGCGGCGGCCGACTACGGCATGCCGGCGATCGCGGTCACCGACCACGGCAACACGTTCGCCGCGTTCGAGTTCTACAAGGCCGCCAAGGCCTCGGGCGTGAAGCCGATCATCGGACTCGAGGCCTACGTCACGCCCGGAACGCACCGTAGCGACAAGTCGCGCGTGCAGTGGGGCTCGCCCGATCAGAAGAGCGACGACGTGTCGGGCTCCGGAGCGTACACGCACATGACGCTGTTCAGCGAGACGACGCAGGGCATGCACAACCTGTTCCGTCTCAGCTCGCTGTCGAGCATCGAGGGCTACTACTTCAAGCCCCGCATGGACCGCGAGCTGCTGCAGACGTACGGCAAGGGGCTCATCGCCACGACCGGATGTCCGTCGGGCGAGATCCAGACGCGCCTGCGCCTCGGGCAGTACGACGCCGCGCGCGCGGCAGCCGCCGAGTTCCAGGACATCTTCGGCAAGGAGAACTACTTCGCCGAGATCATGGATCACGGCCTCTCGATCGAGCGCCGGATCATGAGCGACCTCCTGCGTCTCGCGAAGGACCTCGGCATCCCGCTCGTCGCGACGAACGACTCGCACTACACGCACCAGCACGAGGCCGATGCGCACGCGGCGCTCCTCTGCGTGCAGTCCGGCTCGACGCTCGACGACCCCAACCGCTTCAAGTTCGACGGCGACGGCTACTACGTCAAGACCGCGCAGGAGATGCGCCAGCTCTTCCGCGACCATCCGGAGGCGTGCGACAACACGCTGCTCATCGCCGAGCGCTGCAACGTCGAGTTCAACACGTCGGCGAACTACATGCCGCGCTTCCCGGTGCCCGAGGGCGAGACCGAGGAGAGCTGGTTCGTGAAGGAGGTCGAGAAGGGCCTCCACTACCGGTACCCGAACGGCGTCCCGGAGGCGTCTCGCAAGCAGGCCGAGTACGAGATCGGCATCATCACCCAGATGGGGTTCCCCGGCTACTTCCTCGTCGTCGCCGACTTCATCAACTGGGCGAAGGACAACGGCATCCGCGTCGGTCCGGGCCGCGGCTCGGGCGCCGGCTCGATGGCCGCCTACGCGATGCGCATCACCGACCTCGACCCGCTCGAGCACGGACTCATCTTCGAGCGCTTCCTCAACCCCGACCGCGTCTCGATGCCCGACTTCGACGTCGACTTCGACGACCGCCGCCGTGGCGAGGTGATCGACTACGTCACCGAGAAGTACGGCTCCGAGCGCGTCGCGCAGATCGTCACGTACGGCACGATCAAGTCCAAGCAGGCGCTGAAGGACGCCGGCCGCGTGCTCGGCTTCCCGTTCAGCATGGGCGAGAAGCTCACGAAGGCCATGCCTCCGGCCGTGATGGGCAAGGACATGCCGCTCGACGGGATGTTCAACCCCGAGCACCCGCGCTACAAGGAGGCGAGCGAGTTCCGGACGGTCATCGAGACCGATCCCGAGGCGCGCACGGTCTTCGACCGCGCGGTCGGCCTCGAGGGCCTGAAGCGCCAGTGGGGCGTGCATGCGGCCGGCGTCATCATGTCGAGCGAGCCGCTCATCGACATCATCCCGATCATGCGCCGCGAGCAGGACGGCCAGATCGTCACGCAGTTCGACTACCCCGCGTGCGAGTCTCTGGGCCTCATCAAGATGGACTTCCTGGGGCTCCGGAACCTCACGATCCTCTCGGACGCGCTCGACAACATCCGCACCAACCGCGGCGAGGAGGTCGACCTCGAGCACCTGCCGCTCGACGACCGCGGTGCCTACGATCTGCTCTCCCGGGGCGACACGCTCGGCGTCTTCCAGCTCGACGGCGGCCCCATGCGCTCCCTTCTGCGGCTCATGAAGCCCGACAACTTCGAGGACATCTCGGCCGTCATCGCCCTGTACCGACCGGGCCCCATGGGCGCGAACTCGCACACGAACTACGCGCTCCGCAAGAACGGGCAGCAGGAGATCACGCCGATCCACCCCGAGCTCGAGGAGCCGCTGCGCGAGATCCTCGACACGACCTACGGCCTCATCATCTACCAGGAGCAGGTGATGGCCATCGCCCAGAAGGTCGCGGGCTTCAGCCTCGGCCAGGCCGACATCCTCCGGCGCGCGATGGGCAAGAAGAAGAAGTCCGAACTCGACAAGCAGTACGAGGGCTTCTCGAACGGCATGAAGGAGCGCGGGTTCGGCGAGGGCGCGATCAAGGCCCTCTGGGACATCCTGCTGCCCTTCTCGGACTACGCGTTCAACAAGGCGCACTCGGCCGCGTACGGCGTCGTCTCGTACTGGACCGCGTACCTCAAGGCGCACTATCCCGCCGAGTACATGGCGGCGGTCCTCACGAGCGTCGGCGACTCGCGCGACAAGCTCGCGATGTACCTGAACGAGTGCCGTCGGATGGGCATCCACGTGCTGCCGCCGGATGTCTCCGAGTCGATCGGCTTCTTCGCGGCCGTCGGCGACGACATCCGCTTCGGCCTCGGCGCGATCCGCAACGTCGGGTCGAACGTCGTGGACGGCATCATCGCCGCGCGCGAGGAGGGCCCCTACACCGACTTCCACGACTTCCTCCGCCGGGTGCCGATGCACGTCGCGAACAAGCGCACGGTCGAGTCGCTCATCAAGGCGGGCGCCTTCGACACGATGGGCTCGACGCGGCGCGCGCTGCTCGAGATCCACGAGCAGGCGGTCGAGTCCGCGGTCACCGACAAGCGCAATGCGGCGGGCGGCGCGATCGGATTCGACTTCGACAGCCTGTGGGATGAGCCAGAGGCCGTGCAGAAGGTGCCGGACCGCCCCGAGTGGACGAAGAAGGACAAGCTCGCCTTCGAGCGCGAGATGCTCGGGCTCTACGTGTCCGACCATCCGCTCGCGGGCCTCGAGGTGCCGCTCGCGAAGCACCGGTCGATCACGATCAGCGACCTGCTCGCCTCCGAGGACCTGCAGGATGGCGATCAGGTGACGGTCGCGGGGCTCGTCACGAGCGCGCAGCACCGCGTCGCGAAGTCGAGCGGAAACCCCTACGGCATGATCACCGTCGAGGACTTCGACGGCGAGGTCACGGTCATGTTCATGGGCAAGACGTACACGGAGTTCCAGCCGATCCTGCAGCAGGACTCGGTGCTGGCCGTGCGCGGCCGCGTGTCGCGACGCGACGACGGGCTGAACATCCACGCGCAGATGGCGTTCGTTCCCGACGTGGGCGCGCTCGAGGTGTCGGGGCCGCTCACGCTGCTCCTTCCCGAGCAACGTGCGACCGAGCGCGTCGCGCAGGACCTCGCGGAGGTCCTGCGGCGCCACCGCGGCGAGACCGAGGTGCGCCTGAAGATGCACCGCGGGCGCACGGCGAAGGTCTTCGAGATCCCGATGCCCGTCTCGATCACGGCCGAGCTCTTCGGCGACCTCAAGGCGCTCCTCGGGCCGCAGTGCATCGCGTGAGCGACGGCCCGGCGGGCAGGGGAGTCGTGCCCGCGGCCGCTCTGAAGCGCGGCAAGTAGGATCGACCCGCACCTCGACGGAAGGACACAGGGTGAGCGACCAGTACCCCGGCTACACGCCCCAGCCCGAACCGGCGGCGCACGCGCCGCGGGAGACGAACAGCGGGCGCCCGCAGAAGGGCGTCGGGCCGTTCACGGCGCGTGAGCTCATCCTCGTCATCGTCGGCGGCCTCGCGCTGCTGTTCTCGTTCTTCTCCATCGTGCGGTTCTCGTTCGTGCCGATCTGGGCATCGGGCCTCGACTGGATCCTCGGCGCCCTCCTCCCCGCGGCCGGCGCGTTCCTCATCCTGCTTCGCCGTCTCGCGCCCACGGCCATCACCCGCGTCGGGTCGCTCGGCGTCGACCAGTTCGCCTCGGTCGCGTTCTCGGTGGGCGCGGTGCTGTGGGTGAGTCGCCTCGCGTGGGGTGCGCAGGGCGGCGAGTGGTTCCTCACGTGGGTGCCCTGGCTCGAGGCGCTCCTCATGCTCGCCGGGGTGTTCTTCACGGTGGTCGCCCCGTTCGTCCCGCCCTTCCGCGAGGACTTCGACGGCCGTGAGGAGAGCACCGCGCACCCCGCGGCGCGGAAGGCGCGTCCTGTCGCACGCGCGCCGCGTCCGCAGCCGGCCGCGCAGGGCGGATGGCCGCACGCGCCGGCCGGGCAGGGCGGATGGCCGCAGGCGCCGGGAGCGCAGCAGGGCCAGCACCCCTACGGTCAGCAGTACGCGCAGACGCCGTACGGCCAGCAGGCGTACGGGCAGCAGGGCTACGGTCAGCAGCCCTACGGGCAGCAGGGCTACGGCCAGCAGCCGTACGGACAGGCCGGCTACGGCCAGCAGCCCTACGGCCAGCAGGCCGGTCAGCAGGCCTACGGCCAGCAGGCCGGTCAGCCGGGTCAGGCCGCATACGGCCAGCAGCACGGTGCCGCGCAGGACGCCTGGGTCGCTCCGGGCGCGAATCCCTACGTGACTCCGGCGGCAGCCGCTCCGGAGGACGCGTCGGCGACCGAGTCCGCCGCGGCGCCCGAGGAGCAGTCGGCGCCCGAGCAGGCGTCGGCCGCGCAGCCTGCCGATGAGGGTCTCTACGACACGATCCTCAGCGATGACGAGCCGCGCGGCGCCGAGCATGGTGTGCAGGAGACCGAGGTCTTCTCCGACGTCCAGGTCACCGAGCCCGATGCCGAGCAGCCGGCGCCCGCGCCCCATGACGGCGCCGACGAGCTGTCGCGACTTGTCGAGGGCTCCGAGGGTTCCCCGACGGCCGACGCTCAGACGACCCAGGCCGTCGAGCGTCCGACCTCCGCCCAGCCCTTCTGGGCTCTTGTCCCGGTCGAGCGCGACGTCGTGGACGAGAGCGGCGAACCGCTGTTCCGCATCGGGCCCACGGCCTGGGCCCTCGTCCTGGAGGACCGCGGCGACGTCTTCGTCGTGCGCGACGACGACGGCCGAATCGGCTACCTGCACGACGTGTCCGGCGTGACGCGCGGCTGATCACCCTCGCCGACGGCCTCTCCTCGCTGCGAGGGGAGGCCGTCTGTCATGAGCACGTCGCCGCCGCGGGATAATCGATGCATGCGCACCATCGACCTCCGCGGCCGCTCGCTCACTCCCGCCGAGCTGCTGGCCGTCGTCCCCCGTGCCGCCGAGGCGCTGCAGACGGCGGCGTCGGTCGCCGTCGAGATCGTCGCCGACGTCCGAGCCCGTGGCGAGGCGTCCCTGCGGGAGCAGGCCGAGAGGTTCGACCGCGTCTCGGGGCACGAGATCCGCGTGCCGGCCGAGCACATCGCCGAGGCGGTGGCGGGGCTCGAGCCCGAGGTGCGCTCGGCGCTCGAGCGGGCCATCGACCGCGTGCGCGCGGCATCCGCCGCACAGGTGCCCGAGGGGCGTGAGACGCGCATCGGGCAGGGAGCCCGCATCATCCAGCGCTGGCAGCCCGTCGCCCGTGCCGGCGTCTACATCCCGGGCGGGAAGGCCGTCTACCCGTCGAGCGTCGTGATGAACGTCGTGCCCGCGCAGGTTGCGGGCGTCGAGAGCATCGCACTCGCGTCGCCTCCGCAGGCCGACCAGGGCGGCCGCGTGCACCCGACGATCCTCGCTGTGGCGGGCCTGCTCGGCGTCGACGAGGTCTACGCGATGGGCGGGGCCGGTGCGATCGGCGCGCTCGCGGCGGGCGTGCCCTCGCTCGGCCTCGATCCGGTCGACGTCGTGTCGGGGCCGGGGAACAACTTCGTCGCGGCGGCCAAGCGCGCCGTCGCGGGCTTCGTCGGCACGGACGCCGAGGCCGGCGCGACCGAGATCCTCGTCGTGGCCGATGGCGCCGCCGATCCGCGCCTCATCGCCTACGACCTGGTGAGCCAGGCCGAGCACGACGAGCAGGCCTCGGCCGTGCTCGTCACGACGTCGGCTGCGCTCGCCGACGCGGTCGCGGCCGAGCTCGCGCGCATCGCGCCGCTCACCCGCCACGCCGAGCGCGTCGCGACCGCCCTCGCGGGGGAGCAGTCGGCGATCGTGCTCGTCGACGATGAGGCGACCGCTGAGGCGTTCAGCAACGCCTATGCGCCCGAGCATCTCGAGCTGCACCTCGAGGACGCGTCTCGCGCGGCGGCGCGGTACACGAGTGCGGGCGCCGTCTTCGTCGGCGGCTTCGCTCCGGTGAGCCTCGGCGACTACCTCGCGGGGTCGAACCACGTGCTGCCGACGGGCGGGCAGGCGCGCTACGCCGCAGGACTCGGCGCGCACACGTTCCTGCGACCGCAGCAGGTCATCGAGTACGACCGGGATGGACTCGCCGAGGTCGCCGACGCGATCGTCGCGCTCGCGAACGCGGAAGCGCTCCCGGCGCACGGCGAGGCGATCACGGCCCGATTCGCAGGAACCGCCGAGTAGGCTGACGCGCTATGCACTGCCCGTTCTGCCGCCACGGCGACTCCCGTGTCATCGACTCGCGCACGAGCGACGACGGCCTCTCGATCCGGCGTCGACGGCAGTGCCCGCAGTGCGGTGGCCGCTTCTCGACCATCGAGACCGCGAGCCTCAACGTCATCAAGCGGTCGGGCGCCGCTGAGCCGTTCAGCCGGGAGAAGGTCGTCGCCGGTGTGCGCAAGGCCTGCCAGGGGCGCCCGGTCACGGACGCCGACCTCGCGATCCTCGCGCAGCGTGTGGAGGAGTCGCTGCGGCAGACCGGGCTGAGCCAGATCGACGCGAACGACATCGGCCTGGCCATCCTCGGCCCGCTCCGCGAGCTCGACGAGGTCGCGTATCTGCGGTTCGCGAGCGTGTACCAGGCGTTCGACTCGCTCGAGGACTTCGAGGCGTCGATCGCCGACCTGCGCGCGGACCACGCGCGGCGCCGCAGCGCAGAGGCGCCGTCGGCGAACTGACGGCGGCACCCGATACCCTGGCGGGGATGTATCCCCTCCTCTTCACGCACGTCCTCTCGCGCTTCGACCCCGAGGTCGCGCACCACCTCGCCATGCCCGTGATCCGGGCCATGGGCATCCGCCCGCTCTCCTGGGTGGCGCGCGCTCTCACGCGCCCGGCTCCGGAGCTGCGCGTGAAGGCGCTCGGGCACGAGTTCCCGACGCCGTTCGGCGTCGCCGCGGGATTCGACAAGAACGCCGTGGCCGTGCGTGGTCTCGACGCCCTCGGGTTCGGCCATGTCGAGGTCGGCACCCTCACCGCGATCCCGCAGCCGGGCAACCCCCGTCCGCGCCTGTTCCGTCTCGTGGCCGACCGGGCGCTCATCAACCGGATGGGCTTCAACAACGCGGGCGCGGAGGCGGCCGCGCGGAGACTCGCCCGACTGCGCCGCGGAGGCGCCGTCGTGGGGGTGAACATCGGCAAGAGCCGGGTGGTCGCCGTCGAGGACGCCACGGCCGACTACGTCGCGAGCGCCCGGATGCTCAGCCCGCTCGCCGACTACCTGGCCGTGAACGTGTCATCGCCCAACACGCCGGGCCTGCGCGGCCTGCAGGCCGTCGAGACGCTGCGCCCCCTCCTCACCGCGGTCAAGGACGCGGCGGGGGAGACGCCCCTGCTCGTCAAGATCGCGCCCGACCTGCCCGACGATGAGGTCGAGGGCGTGACGCGTCTTGCCCTCGAGCTCGGGCTCGCGGGCCTCATCGCCACGAACACGACGATCTCGCGCGAGGGCCTCACGGCCGACCCCGCGACGATCATCGCGGCGGGCGAGGGCGGCCTCTCCGGCGCTCCGCTCAAGGCGCGCTCGCTCGAGGTGCTGCGGATCGTCCGGTCGGTCGCGACCGATCCCGGCTTCTGCGTCATCTCGGTCGGCGGCGTCGAGACGGCCGAAGAGGTGCAGGAGCGCCTCGACTTGGGCGCGACGCTCGTGCAGGGGTACAGCGCGTTCATCTACGAGGGCCCGCTCTGGGCCCGCAGGATCAACCGCGACCTGAACGCGCTGCGAGCTCCGGGCGCTGTGCGCCCGGACGTTGAGCGAGCGTAGCGAGTCGAAACGCAGCGCGTCGAAACGCAGCGAGTCGAGACGCAGCGCGTCGAGACGAGAGAAGCCCCGGAGCCGACGGCTCCGGGGCTTCTGCCATGCGTCTCAGACCGCGGGGTACTGGCCCCGCTTGACCTGCGCCTTGGGGAGGCGCATGAAGCGCATCTGCACCGAGCGCATCGCGGCGTACCAGCCGAGGCCCTTCTCGAGCTTGTCCTTGCCGCCGAACTTCTCTGCCGCCTTCGTCTTCACGCGCCGCGACAGGATGATCATGTCGCCCACGGCGAAGAGGATGAAGACCCAGAGCACGATGAACGACCAGTACTGGGTCGCCGGCGACGGGATGAACGTGGCGACGATGACGAGCACCATCATCGGCATGAGGAACTCGCCGAGGTGCCAGCCTGCGTCGGTCCAGTCACGGGCGAACCGCTTCTGCGGGCCCTTGTCGCGCAGGGGGAGGTACTTCTCCTCGCCGTTCGCCATGCCGATGCGGGCACGCTCCTGGCGCGCGCGCAGCTCGGCCTTCGCCGCCTGGCGGGCCTCCTTGGTGTCGGGCACGAGGGGTCGACGGCGAGCCGCCTCGCGCTCGGCGCGGGTCGGGGTCGGGCGCCCCTTCCCGACGGGGGGCGTCGCCTCGGACGCGTCGTTCTCGGCGGGTGGTGTCTTGGCCATGAGGGAACCTCGGAAGTCTCGTCGCGGGATGTACCTAAGATTACCGGCATGACCTCCCAGCTCCCTGCGGAACCCCAGCTCATCGACGCCGCGGAGGGCGGCATCCCCTCGGCGCTCGCCGATCTCGGGCGCCTCGTGCGCATTCCCGGAATCGCATGGCCGGCTTTCGACCAGGAGCAGCTGCAGCGCAGCGCGCAGGCGATCGCGCAGCTCGCGGAGGACACTGGCGTGTTCGACGAGGTCCGCGTCCGCACCGCGGCGATCCCGGAGACGGGGGAGCAGGGGCAGCCGGCCGTGCTCGCGACGCGCGCGGCGCGCAACGGCCGCCCGACGGTCATGCTCTACGCCCACCACGACGTGCAGCCCCCGGGCGATGAGGCGCTCTGGGAGACGCCGCCGTTCGAGCCGACGGTGCGCGACGGGCGCCTCTACGGGCGCGGTGCGGCGGACGACAAGGCCGGCGTCATGGCGCACATCGCCGCCCTGCGCGCCCTGCGCGAGACGTACGGCGATGATCTCGACCTCGGCATCGTCCTCTTCGTCGAGGGCGAGGAGGAGTACGGCTCGCGGTCGTTCACGTCGTTCCTCACCGATCACGCCGAGGAGATGCGCTCGGACGTCATCGTCGTCGCCGACTCGGGCAACTGGGACGCGGAGACCCCGGCCGTGACGGTATCCCTCCGCGGGAATGCGAAGTTCCACCTCACCGTCCGCACCCTCGACCACGCGTCGCACTCCGGGATGTTCGGAGGGGCCGTGCCCGACGCGATGATGGCGACCATCCGCCTCCTCTCCACGCTGTGGAACGACGACGGCTCCGTCGCCGTCGACGGGCTCGCCGCACGCGAGGCGGAGACGCCCGCCTACGACGAGGACACGCTGCGCAGCGAGACCGGGCTCCTGCCGGGCGTCCAGCCCGTCGGGAACGGCAGCATCCTCTCGCGGATCTGGAACAAGCCGTCGATCACCGTGACCGGCATCGACTTCACGAGCGTCGCGGCCGCGTCGAACACCCTGTCGCCCGAGGTCACGGTCGTCGTGAGCGCCCGTGTGGCACCGGGGCAGAGCGCGCAGGACGCGTACGACGCGATCGAGAGGCATCTCCGCGCGCACGCGCCCTTCGGTGCCGAGCTGGCCTTCAGCGAGATCGACCTCGGGAACGGCTTCCTCGTCGACACGAGCGGATGGGCCGTGGAGACCGCGCGCGGGGCGATGCGCGACGGCTACGGCAAGGATCCGGTCGACCTGGGGGTGGGCGGGTCCATCCCGTTCATCGCCGACCTCGTCGAGCGGTACCCCGGCGCGCAGATCCTCGTGACCGGCGTGGAAGACCCGCACTCGCGCGCGCACAGCCCGAACGAGTCGCTCCATCTCGACACGTTCCGCCACGCCGTGCTCGCCGAGACCCTCCTCCTCGCACGCGCGAACGCGCGCACCGTCTGATCACGTCGCGCTGAGCCCGCACCCGGCGGGCGGCGGTACCATGGATCGACCCCGCCGCCTGCGCGGCCGTCCCCGAAGGAGCGTCATGACAGACACGACACTTGCGGCCGATGCCGCGACGCGCGCTCACGGCGTGAGCCTCACCGACGCCGCAGCCGCGAAGGTCAAGAGCCTGCTCGAACAGGAGGGTCGCGACGACCTGCGCCTGCGCGTCGCCGTGCAGCCCGGCGGCTGCTCGGGCCTCATCTACCAGCTGTACTTCGACGAGCGCTACCTCGAGGGCGACGAGACCGTCGACTTCGACGGCGTCGAGGTCATCGTCGACAACATGAGCATCCCGTACCTCGACGGCGCTCAGATCGACTTCAAGGACACGATCTCGGAGCAGGGCTTCACGATCGACAACCCGAACGCATCGGGTTCCTGCGCCTGCGGCGACAGCTTCCACTGAGCCCGCCCCCGCGAAAAGCCCCGCGCCACGCCGGAGCGGGGCTTTCGTGTGCCCAGACGGGCCCTGCGAACCGGGGCACGCGCTGGAAGGTTGGCCAGAATCGCATGTGCGGTTGCCCTAGACTTGAAGACGCCCTATCCACGTTCGAAAGGTGAATTCGTGCCGTCGAAACGCCATCTCCGCTGGGCTGCGATCCCCGCGATCGCCGCGGCAGCCGTCGCTCTCGCAGGGTGCACGCCCACGGAACTGCACGGATACCTCCCCGGGTTCGATGAGTCCGGGACGCCCACCACCGACCAGGCGCCCATCATCGCGTCGCTCTGGGTGGGCTCGTGGGTCGCGGCGCTCGTCGTCGGCATCATCACCTGGGGCCTCATGCTCTGGGCGATGGTCGTGTACCGCCGCCGCAAGGGCCAGACGGGGCTGCCCGTGCAGCTCCGCTACAACATGCCCATCGAGATCTTCTTCACCTCGGTGCCGCTCATCCTCGTGCTCGGCCTCTTCGCCTTCACGGCGCGCGACCAGGCGATCATCGAGACGCCGCACGAGGACCCCGACGTGACGATCACGGCGATCGCCAAGCAGTGGGCCTGGGACTTCCAGTACAACGGCGAGGCCGAGGACGGCTCGGACACCGTCTGGACGATGGGCGTCCAGGCGCAGCCCGAGGCCAACGGCGACATCGACCAGGACGAGCTGCCCACGCTCGTGCTCCCGGTCGACAAGCGCGTCACGATCGACCTGCAGTCGCGCGACGTCATCCACTCGTTCTGGATCATCGACTTCCTCTACAAGAAGGACATGTACCAGGGACACGAGAACTCGTGGTCGTTCATCCCGACCCGCGAGGGCGAGTACCAGGGCAAGTGCGCCGAGCTCTGCGGCGAGTACCACTCGATGATGCTCTTCAACGTGAAGGTCGTCAGCGAGGCCGAGTACGAGGCGTACCTCGACGAGCTCGAGGCCAAGGGCCAGACGGGCGACATCACCGACGCCTACGACCGTCTCGCCAACAACCCCGGCACCGGGGCTGCCAGCACCACGGAAGAGGAGCACTGATCATGGCGACCGTCACGGAGCGCCCGACCACGCTGCCTCCCCGCCAGGCCGCTCTCCTGAGCGGCTCGCGCGTGGAGCAGAAGGGCAACATCGTGGTCAAGTGGATCACCTCCACCGACCACAAGACCATCGGGTACATGTACCTGATCGTGTCGCTGCTGTTCTTCGCGCTCGGCGGCGTCATGGCCCTCGTCATCCGCGCGGAGCTCTTCGCGCCGGGCATGCAGATCATCCCGACGAAGGAGCAGTACAACCAGCTCTTCACGATGCACGGCACCGTGATGCTGCTGATGTTCGCGACGCCGCTCTTCGCGGGCTTCGCGAACGCGCTCCTGCCCCTGCAGATCGGTGCGCCTGACGTCGCGTTCCCGCGTCTGAACGCCTTCGCCTTCTGGCTGTTCACGTTCGGATCGCTCATCGCGGTCGCGGGCTTCCTCACGCCGCAGGGTGCGGCCTCGTTCGGATGGTTCGCCTACCAGCCGCTCGCCAACGCGTCGTTCACGCCCGGCATCGGCGGCAACCTCTGGATGCTCGGTCTCGGCATCTCGGGCTTCGGCACGATCTTCGGCGGTGTGAACTTCATCACGACGATCATCACGATGCGCGCACCGGGCATGACGATGTGGCGCATGCCGATCTTCACGTGGAACACGCTCATCACGAGCCTGCTCATCCTGATCGCGTTCCCCGTGCTCGCGGCCGCCATGTTCGCCGCCGCCTCCGACCGCATCTTCGGCTCGCACATCTACGACCCGGCGAACGGCGGCGTGCTCCTCTGGCAGCACCTGTTCTGGTTCTTCGGCCACCCCGAGGTGTACATCATCGCTCTGCCGTTCTTCGGCATCGTGTCGGAGATCTTCCCGGTCTTCAGCCGCAAGCCGATCTTCGGCTACAAGACGCTCGTCTACGCGACGATCGCGATCGCCGCGCTGTCCGTCTCGGTGTGGGCGCACCACATGTACGTCACGGGCGCCGTCCTGCTGCCGTTCTTCGCCCTCATGACGATGCTCATCGCCGTCCCGACCGGCGTGAAGATCTTCAACTGGATCGGCACGCTCTGGCGCGGCTCGGTGACGTTCGAGACGCCCATGGTCTTCGCCCTCGGCTTCCTCGTGTCGTTCGTCTTCGGCGGCCTGACCGGCGTCATCCTCTCGTCGCCGCCGCTCGACTTCCACCTGAGCGACTCGTACTTCGTCGTGGCGCACTTCCACTACGTCGTGTTCGGCACGGTCGTGTTCGCGATGTTCGCCGGCTTCTACTTCTGGTGGCCGAAGTGGACGGGGCGGATGCTCAACGAGCGCCTCGGCTATGTGCACTTCTGGATGCTGTTCATCGGCTTCCACATGACGTTCCTCATCCAGCACTGGCTGGGCGTCGACGGCATGGTCCGCCGCTACGCGGACTACTCGGAGGCCGACGGATGGACCTGGGGCAACCAGCTCTCCACGGTGGGCGCGGTCATCCTCGGCGCCTCGATGCTGCCGTTCCTCCTCAACGTGTGGATCACGGCGCGCACCGCGCCGCGCATCACGGTCAACGACCCGTGGGGCTACGGCGCCTCCCTCGAGTGGGCCACCTCGTGCCCGCCGCCGCGCCACAACTTCACGTCGATACCGCGGATCCGCAGCGAGCGCCCGGCATTCGACCTCAACCACCCCGAGGCCGGCGTGCCCGTGGGTGTCGGACCGGCCAAGGACGCGCCTGACGCGCCCGCGGTGGACCTCGCCGATGGGAAGGTGAAGTAATGCGCTCCAACGTCGTCATCTGGTGGCTGCTCAGCGGGTTCTTCCTGCTCTGCGCGGTCATCTACGTCGGGTGGGGGCTCGCCTACTACGGCGGCCACATCGAGTGGGTGGGCGCCGTGGCGCTCCTCTTCACGGCCTTCATGGCCGCTCTGATCGCCTTCTACGTGCAGCTGGTCCACAAGGGCCAGCACGGTGTGGAGCTCCCCGAGGATCGTCTCGACGCCGACATCGACGATGGCGAGACCGAGCAGGGCGAGTTCAGCCCGTGGTCGTGGTGGCCCCTCGTGCTCGGCAGCGCCGTGGCGGTGGGCGCCGTCTCGCTCGCGACCGCGCACTTCCTGATCCCCGTCGCGGCCGGCCTGCTGATCGTCGCCCTCTTCGGGTGGGTCTACGAGTACTACCGCGGCAACTTCGCGCGCTGAGCAGCGCACGCGCCGCAGAGGCCCCGATCCGGTTCGTCCAGGTCGGGGCCTCTTCCGTTCATGCTCGTGTCACCCGAGGCCGATACCGGACGGCGACGGCTCCTGAACCGAACTCCCGTCGGGCCACGGGCTCGAGCTCGATGCGCGTGCGCAGACCGGAGAGCAGGGTCGGTCCGCTCCCGGCGAGCACTGGGTGGACGACGAACTCGTACTCGTCGATGAGCCCCCGATCGGCAAGGGCGAGGGGAAGCCGCACACCGCCGACCCACAGGTCCTCGCCCGGCTCCTCCTTCAGGCGCTGGACCGCGGTGCCGACGTCGCCTTCGAGGATCTCGGCGTTCCAGTCCACCTTGTCGAGGGTGGTGGACGCGATGTACTTCCGAGCGCCGTCGATGGCCTCGGCGAACGCGACCTCGGCGCCGCCCATCCATCCCGGCCATTCACCGGAGGCCGGTCGTCGCCAGGCGGACTCCATCATCTCGTACATCACGCGGCCGAAGACGAGCGCGTCGGCCCGCTCCATCTCCTCCGTCCAGTACCGCATGGACTCGTCGTCGGGCGGGAGTCCTGCCTCGTGATGGCAGCACCCGTCGAGGGTGACGTTGATCGAGTAGCGAAGCGTTCTCATCTCGGCGCTCTCTCTGCTGCATGGCACGCCCCGGGCCGGGGCGCCCGACGCCGCTCACTCTACGCGCGCCGCTAGGTTCGGAGCATGGGATCTCTTCGCCGACTGGCCGTGCTCGACGACTACCAGCGCGTGGCGGCGTCCTACGCCGACTGGGATGCGCTCCGTGCGCGAGGCGTCGACGTGGTCTTCTTCCACGAGCACCTCGGGGATGACGCGGCTCGCGCCCTGCAGGGCTTCGACGCGATCGCGGCGATGCGCGAGCGCACGGCATTCGACCGGGCCGCCCTCGAGCACCTGCCCGCTCTGCGCCTTCTCGTCACGACAGGGATGGCCAACGCGTCCATCGACCTCGCGGCGGCGCGCGAGCGAGGCATCGTCGTCGCCGGGACGCCCGGCTCCGCGGCCGGTGCTCCTGAGCTCACCTGGGCGCTCCTGCTGGCCGCCCTCCGGGACCTCCCCGTCGAGGACGGGAACGCGCGCAGCGGGGCCTGGCAGCAGACCGTCGGGCGCGAGGCGGAGGGGATGACGCTCGGCATCGTCGGGATCGGACGCATCGGCTCGCGCATCGCGCGGTATGCGCACGCGTTCGGGATGTCGGTGGCCGCGTGGAGCCCGCATCTCACGGAGGAGCGCGCCGCTGCCGCCGGCGCCGAGCGCGCGTCGACGCTGCGCGAGCTCGCCGAACGAGCGGACATCCTCTCGCTCCACCTGCGGCTGTCCGACAGCACGCGTCTCGTCGTGGGGGAGAGGGAGCTGCGCGCGCTCGGCCCGGACGGACTGCTCGTGAACACGGCGCGCGCTGGCCTTGTCGACACGGACGCTCTCGTCCGCGGGCTGACGGAGGGATGGCTCGGCGGCGCCGCGCTCGACGTGTTCGACACCGAGCCGCTTCCGCACGACCATCCGCTCGCGTCCGCGCCGCGGACCGTCCTCACGCCCCACCTCGGCTACGTGACGAGCGCGTCGTACGAGGTGTTCTATCCGGCGATCGTGGAGAACGTGCAGGCGTTCCTGGATGGCGCGCCCATCCGCGTGCTCGGCTGACAGAGCCGGTGACAGCAGAAGGGCCCCGGATCCGAGGATCCGGGGCCCTTCTGCTGAAGCCGTTGGCTCAGTGCTTGTCGTGGCCCGACTCGAGCTCGCCGTGGGCGTGCCCGTCGCCGTACTCGTGGAGCACGTGCTGCTGGTGCTCGAGCGCCGCGCGGTACTCCGTCTCGGTGACCGGAGCGAGGCGGTCCTCGAAGAACCAGCGCGAGAGGCCCGCGCGGAGCTTCTGGCCAGCCGTGATGCGGCCACGGTCGTCAGGACGGACGACGAGAGGCTCGTACGTCTCCTCCGCGACGAGCTTCCAGCGCTCGTACTCGTTCACGGGCTTGTGCACCTCGCGGTACTCGCCGCCGGGGAGGCGGACGATGCGGCCCGACTCGTAGCCGTGGAGGACGATCTCGCGGTCCTTCTTCTGCAGCGCGATGCAGACGCGCTTCGTGATGAAGTACACGACCACCGGGGCGAGGATCAGCGAGATCTGGAGGAAGAGGATGACCCCCTCCATCGTCAGGCGGAAGTGCGTCGCGATGATGTCCGACGAGGCAGCGGCCCACAGCGTCGCGTAGAAGACCACGCCGGCGGCGCCGATCGCGGTGCGCGTCGCGGCGTTGCGCGGGCGCTGGGCGATGTGGTGCTCGCGCTTGTCGCCCGTGATCCACGCCTCGATGAAGGGGTAGAACATGACGACCACGATGAAGAGGCCGAGGACGACGAGCGGGATGAGGATGCCGAACGACAGCGTGTAGTTGCCGATGACGACGTCGAGGTGCGAGGGGGCGAGACGCAGCGCGCCGTCCGCGAAGCCGATGTACCAGTCGGGCTGGGTTCCGGCCGAGACGGGGGACGGGTCGTACGGACCGTAGTTCCAGATCGGGTTGATCTGCACGAGCGATGCGATGAGCACGATCGCGCCGAACACGATGAAGAAGAAGCCGCCCATCTTGGACATGTAGACCGGCATCATCGGGTAGCCCACGACGTTCTCGTTCGTGCGGCCGGGGCCGGCGAACTGCGTGTGCTTGTTGACGATCATGAGCAGCAGGTGCACGGCGATCAGGCCGATGACGAGCAGCGGCAGGATCAGGATGTGCAGCGTGTACAGGCGGCCCACGATGTCGGTGCCGGGGAACTCGCCGCCGAAGAGGAGGTACGAGGTCCACGTGCCGATGAGCGGGATGCCCTTGATCATGCCGTCGATGATGCGGAGGCCGTTGCCCGAGAGGAGGTCGTCGGGGAGCGAGTAGCCCGTGAAGCCCTCGGCCATCGCGAGGATGAAGAGGACGAAGCCGATGACCCAGTTCAGCTCGCGCGGCTTGCGGAACGCGCCCGTGAAGAACACGCGGAGCATGTGGATGCCGATGCCCGCCACGAAGACGAGCGCCGCCCAGTGGTGGATCTGGCGGACGAGCAGGCCGCCGCGGATGTCGAAGCTGATGTGCAGCGTCGACTCCATGGCCGCGGACATCGGGATGCCGCGCATGGGCAGCCAGGCGCCGTCGTAGTGCGTCTCGACCATCGACGCCTGGAAGAAGAACGTGAGGTACGTGCCCGAGAGCAGGACCACGACGAACGACCACAGCGCGATCTCGCCGAGCATGAACGACCAGTGGTCGGGGAAGACCTTGCGTCCCAGGGCCTTGACGAAGCCGGACATGCTCGTCCGCTCGTCGATGTAGTTCGCCGTCGCGCCGACGAAGCGTCCGCCGAGGGGCTTCTCCTGCGGCTTGTCAGTGACGGTTGCGGTGCTCAATGACGCTCCCAGAAGCTCGGGCCGACGGGTTCGGTGAAGCCGCTCTTGGCGACGAGGTAGCCCTCGTCGTCGACGGTGATGGGCAGCTGCGGCAGCGGACGCGCGGCGGGGCCGAAGACGACCTTCGCGTGGTCGGACACGTCGAACTGCGACTGGTGGCAGGGGCACAGGAGGTGGTGCGTCTGCTGCTCGTACAGGGCGACGGGGCAGCCGACGTGCGTGCACACCTTCGAGTACGCGACGATGCCGTCGTACGACCAGTCCTTGCGCTCCTCGCTCTCGGTGAGCTGCTCGGGGAGCAGGCGGACGAGGAGCACGATGGCCTTCGCCTTCTCCTCGAGGTAGCCATCGGAGTGCGACAGCGACGCGAGCGACTCGGGGATGATGTGGAACGCCGACCCGAGCGTGACATCCGACGCCTTGACGGGCGTGCCCTCGGGGTCGAGCACGAGGCGCTCGCCCTTCTCCCACATCGTCTCGTTGAGCAGCTGGACCGGGTCCTTGCCGTCGTTCGGGGCGAGGTTGCGGAAGAGCGTGATGCCCGGGATGATGCTGGCCGCGAGAGCCGCGAACAGCGAGTTCCGGATCATCTTGCGACGTCCGAAGCCGGACTCCTCGTTCGCGTCGGCGAAGGCCTTGACGGCGGCCGCGCGCGTCGGCTCGGAGCCGCGGGTCGTGTGGCGCTCCTCGACGAACTCCTTGTCGCTCATGATCGCCTTGGACCAGTGGATGGCCCCGATGCCGATCGCGAGCAGCGCGAACGCGATGCCGAGTCCGATGAACAGGTTGTTGTTCCGGATGGCCGACATCGTGGCGTTGTCGCCCTCGATGGGGAACAGCATGTAGGCGGCGACCGCCCAGATGCTCGCCGCCACCGAGACGTAGAACAGCGTGTAGATCGTGCGGACCGCACGGCGGTTGGCCTGCGGGTCCTTGTCCGTGATGCGCGCCCGGTGCGGGGGGAGCCCCGGGTTCTTCACGGGGTCGTCGACCGCGACGGCGAGGCCGGGAGAAGGCCGGTAGGCCTTCTCGACCGCCTGCGTGTCGTGCTCGTGTGCCATGTCGCTCTTGTCCTCTTCGTTCGCCATGCTCAGTTCGACTTCGCCGTGATCCACACCGTGATGGCCACGAGGCCGCCGATGCCGAAGATCCACACGAAGAGACCCTCCGCGACGGGGCCGAGCGAGCCGATCGTGAAGCCGCCGGGCGCCTGCTGCTCCTGCTGGTAGAGGAGAGCGGAGATGATGTCGCGCTTGTCCTCGGGCGTGAGGTTCATGTTGTTGAAGACGGGCATGTTCTGCGGGCCGGTGACCATGGCCGCGTAGATGTGCAGGGCGCTCGTGTCCTGGATGTCCGGGGCCCACTTGCCCTGGGTGAGCGCGCCGCCGGCTGCGGCGACGTTGTGGCACATGGCGCAGTTGATGCGGAACAGCTCAGCGCCGCGCGCGAGGTCGCCCTCGCCGTCGAGCACGTGGTCCGACGGGAAGTCGGGGCCGGGGGCGACCGACTGCACGTACTCGGCCATCGCGAGGATCTGCTCCTCGGTGAACTGGACCGGCTTCTGGTCGGCCTGCGGGCCCTGGGCGGCCATCGGCATGCGGCCGGTGGAGACCTGGAACTCGACCGCGAGTGCGCCGACGCCGTACAGCGAGGGGCCGTCGTCCGTGCCCTGCAGGTCGAGGCCGTGGCAGGTGGCGCAGTTCGCCTGGAACAGCTTCTCGCCGTCCTCGGCGGTCAGGCTCGTCTCGGCCGCGGTGGGCTGGCTCGTCGCGGCGACGGCCGCGGATGCACCGGCGTAGATGCCGCCGGACAGGACGAGGCCGATGCCGATGAGGGCTGCTGCGGCGAGGGGGCTGCGACGGCCGTGGGAGCGGCGCTTCTTCTCTCGTGCCATGGGGATGTTGTTGCTCCGCTCTTACTTCAGGAAGTAGATGACCGCGAACAGGGCGATCCAGACGACGTCGACGAAGTGCCAGTAGTACGACACGACGATCGCCGTGGTGGCTTCCTTGTGCGTGAACTTCTTGACCGCGAACGCGCGGCCGATGGTGAACAGGAACGCGACGAGGCCGCCGGTCACGTGCATGGCGTGGAAGCCGGTCGTGAGGTAGAAGGCCGACGAGTACGAGTCGGCGCCATACGGCATGCCCTCGCTGACGAGCTGCGCGTACTCCCAGACCTGGCCGGAGACGAAGATCGCGCCCAGCGCGAAGGTCACCCAGAACCACGGGACCATGCCCCAGCTCTTCCAGCCGTTGCCCTTGACGGTGTAGGGCTGCATGCGCTCCGCGGCGAACACGCCCATCTGGCACGTGACACTCGAGAGCACGAGGATGATCGTGTTCACGAGCGCGAACGGCACGTTGAGGAGCTCGGTGCGGCTCTCCCAGAGCTCGGGGGAGGTGCTGCGGAGGGTGAAGTAGATCGCGAACAGACCCGCGAAGAACATGACCTCGCTGCCGAGCCAGACGATCGTGCCGACGGCGACGGGATCGGGGCGCTTCACGGTTCTCGGCGCAGGGGCATACGTAGCTGAGGTCGTCACCCGTCCATTATGGCCGATATCGGGGAGTGATTTTGGCACCGGAGGGTGTGCGTCGCACCCTCCTGCGACTTAGGTTCGCCTTACAACCTGCTGGGAGACCGCCCCGCATGCGCCCTAAGATCGAGGCATGATCGATGAGCTCAGCTGGCCGTCCGTTCTGACCACGGTGCTGTCCCGTCAGGACCTCAGCGTGTCGGAGGCGACCTGGGCCATGCGGCAGGTCATGCAGGGTCAGGCGACGCCCGCTCAGCTCGGCGGATTCCTGCTCGCCCTGCGCGCCAAGGGGGAGTCGGTCGAGGAGATCATCGGCTTCCGCGACGCGATCCTCGAGGCCGCCGTGCCGCTGCCTGTCGATCCGCGCGTGCTCGACATCGTCGGGACCGGTGGCGATCGCTTCGGCACCGTCAACATCTCCTCGACGGCATCGATCATCGTGGCGGCCACGGGCATCCCCGTCGTGAAGCACGGCAACAAGGCCGCGAGCTCCAAGTCGGGCGCATCGGATGTCCTGAGCGCGCTGGGCATCGATCTGCGCGTCCCGGCTGAGGCCGTCGCGCAGGTGCTCGACGCGGCCGGCATCACGTTCGCCTGGGCCGCCGCGTTCCATCCGGGCTTCAAGCACGCGGGCCCGACGCGCGCCGAGCTGGGCGTCCCGACGGTCTTCAACTACCTCGGGCCGCTCGTGAACCCGGCGCGCGCCGAGGCGAACGCGGTGGGCGTCGCGCAGATCGAGAGCGTTCCGCTCATCACCGGCGTGTTCCGCACGCGCGGCGCGACGGCCCTCGTGTTCCGCGGTGAGGACGGGCTCGACGAGCTCACCACGACGGGGTACAGCCGCATCTGGGAGATCTCGAACGGCGACATGCACGAGTTCGACATCCATCCGCGCGACATCGGCATCCCGACGGCGCAGATGGAGGACCTCCTCGGCGGCACCCCCGAGCACAACGCCGATGTGCTGCGTCGCACCCTCGCGGGCGAGGAGGGAGCTGTCCGGGACATCGTCCTGCTCAACGCCGCGGCGGGGATCGTGGCCTACCGGCTGTCGCAGGACCCGACGCAGGCCCAGCGCAACATGATCCAGCGGCTCACCGAGGCGCGCGACGAGGCGGCGGCCGCGGTCGACGACGGGCGGGCGACCGCGAAGCTCGAGGAGTGGATCGCGGCGACGCAGCGGTTCAGCGTCGCCTGATCGTCAGCGGTCGAGCGCGTCGATCGCGCGGGCCATCGACGTCCCGAGGTTCCATCGCTCGGCGAGCTCGAGGGCGGCGGTGCGGCGCGCCTCGTCGAGCGGGCGCAGCTCTCCGTCGACGTCGCCGAGCGCGAGGTCTCTGACGACCGCGACGACCCGAGGCGCCACGTCGAGGTACGGCGCGGCGGCGAGGACCTTCGCGGCCTGACCCTTCGTCATGCCCACGCCCTCGGCGGCGGCAGAGCGGATGGCCGCGAGATCGCCATGCGCGGCGAGGAGCGTCGCCGCCGTCTTCTCGCCGACGCCCGCGACCCCCGGCAGCCCGTCGGAGGCGTCGCCGCGGAGGGTCGCGAAATCCGCGTACTGGTCGGCGCGGATGCCGTATCGCTCGAGGATGACGCCCTCCGTCATCACCTCGAGCTTGCTCATGCCCTTCACGGTGGAGATGACGCGCACGTCTCGGGCGTCGTCGACGAGCTGGAAGAGGTCGCGATCGCCCGTGACGATGTCGACGGGCATGGCGGACTGCGTCGCGAGCGACCCGATGACGTCGTCGGCCTCGTGCTCCGCCGCCCCCACGATCGGGATGCCGAGCGCGCTGAGCTCCTCGCGGATGACCGGCACCTGCGCCTCGAGGGGATCGGGCACCTCCTCCACGTCGGGGCCGGCGGCGACGACCTCGACGACGCGGTGCGCCTTGTACGACGGGATGAGGTCGACGCGCCACTGCGGGCGCCAGTCGTCGTCCCAGCAGGCGACGAGGTGCGTCGGCTCGTAGGTCGTGACGAGCTTCGCGATCATGTCGAGGAGGCCGCGGGCCGCGTTGACGGGCGTGCCGTCGGCGGCGCGCACCGTGTCGGGGACGCCGTAGAACGCGCGGAAGTAGAGCGAGGCGGTGTCGAGCAGCATGAGGCGGGGCACGTGCCCATCCTGCCAGTGCCGCCGCGTCACCATCCGTTCATGTGCGCGTCGTCCGCGGCTCACCCGCGGACCGGGGCCCGTTCACGCCCTCGGCTCACCCTGGTCGTCAAGGTGGGACACCCGCGTCTCGCCGCGCGGGGCATCCCGCAGAGCCAGGAGGTCACGTGGAGCGCGAGCCGGTCGCATGGATCGAGTCGCCCCTGCAGCTGCTCGGGGCGGCCGAGTGGGCGCACGCTCACGGCACGGTGATCGATGTCGCGTGCCGCCTCACGACCCAGGTTCCCGAGACCGCGGCAGAGCTCTCGGCCCGGCGCGCGCCGCTCGGCGACATGCTCCCGTACTTCGGCATCCCGTGGCGGCTGCTTGCGCGCCACCGGCACTGGATCGTCGGCGACGGCTTCTCGGGGCAGTTCCGTCTCGCCGCGAGCGTGCTGCGCCCCGACCGCGTGACGTTCCTCGACGACGGCGCGAACACGCTCGCCCTCGCCGACGCGCTCACGGGGCGGCGCCCCTACGCGCGACCGGGGCAGACCGAGCGCGGGCTCACGGCGCGATTCGGCCCCTCGGCCCTCGAGCACCTGCGCCGACGCGCACACGCCGGCGGCGTCGACCTCTTCACGGCGTTCGCACTGGGCGACGAGCGCACCGCGGCGCTGGGCACGATGGGGGTCGGCGTCGGCGCCCACGGATTCGGATGGCTGCGCGACAGCGCGCACAGCGACCGGATGAGGCGGGCCGTGGATGGAGATCGCCTTCTGCTCGGCAGCGCGCGCCCGGTGGACGGGCATATGCCGCTTCCCGACTACATCGCGTGGGTCGCCGACGAGGCGGCCGCTGAGCCGGTGACGTACCTGCCGCACCGCCGTGAGACCGATGAGCAGCTCGACCTCGTCTCGGCGCTGCCGGGTGTGACGGTCGCACGCCTCGGGCTTCCGGTCGAGCTGGTGCTGGCGGGGGCCGGGCGGCCGCTCGAGGTCCTGTCGCTCGCGACGAGCGCGACGACGACGCTGTCGCTGCTGCTCGAGGGCACGGGAAGCGTGCTGCGCGAGAAGGACGGCATCGTGCGACGCACGGGCGAGTCGTTCGCGGACGAGCTGCCGGGGCGGACAGCCCCGGATGAGACTGCGGCGGTCGGCGCGAGGGAGCTGGGGGGCTCCGGGGGCGCGCCGACCGCTGCGATCGACGACGCGGCGACGGCGCCGGCCGACGTCGTCGCGGTGATCCCCGCTCGCGGCGGGTCGGTGGGGGTGCCGGGCAAGAACCTCCGCCGCATCTCGGGGGTCCCGCTTGTGGGCCGCGCGGTGCGCTCGGCGCTCGACGCGGGCATCGACCAGGTGTTCGTGTCGACCGACGATGCGGAGATCGCGGCGACCGCGACGGTCCACGGGGCGGCGGTGATCGAGCGTCCGGCGGAGATCGCCGGTTCGACCGCGAGCTCGGAGTCGGCGCTCCTGCACGCGCTCGACGCCCTCGCGGCCCAGGGCGTGCGCCCGCGCGTGCTCGTCTTCCTGCAGGCGACGTCGCCGTTCATCGACGCCGAGGCGCTCCGGATGGCGGTGGCCGGGGTCCGAGAGGGGAATGCCGACTGCGCGTTCTCGGCGGTCGAGTCCTACGGCTTCCTGTGGCGGCGGGGCGAGCAGGGGGCCGAGGCGGTCAACCACGAGGTCGGGTACCGGCCGCGGCGGCAGGATCGCGAGCCGCACTTCCTCGAGACGGGCGCGTTCTATGTGCTGGATGTCGAGGGCTTCGTCCGCGCGCGCCATCGGTTCTTCGGCCGTATCGAGATCGTCGAGGTTCCCGAGCGCACGGCCATCGAGATCGACTCCGAGGAGCAGCTCGAGATCGCCCGGGCGATGGCGCCGCTCATCGACCGGATGCGCGTTCGCGCGGGCGCGCGGCGTCGGTTCGCGCACGCGATCGACGCATGACCACCGCCGCACTGCGGCGGGTCGTGGGGATCGCCGACACGGACTCGTACGTCAAGTGGGCGGCCGCCCTGCTCGGGACCCTTCCGGATGAGGCCGGCGAGCTCATCGTGCTGGACACGCCGCTCGTCGTTAGCGACGCCCAGCTCGAGACGGCGCTCGCGGGAAGCGGGCTCGACCGCAGCCGCGTGCGGCGCGCCGCTTTCAACGAGCTCGCGGAGCTCGTGGCGGATGCGGATGCGGTGCTCGTCGCCGCGCGCGGTCCGCTCGTGCGCGTCGTCGCGAGGGAGGTCGCACAGCTGGAGCCGCGGCCCGTCATCGTGACGGGGCTCCCGGGCATCTCCGTCCCCGCGACGTGGCTCGCGCTGCACTTCCGGCGTCAATGCGATCTCTTCGTGCTGCATGCGCATCGCGAGGTGCGTGAGTTCGCCCGGCTCGCGGAGGAGCGGGGGATCGCGCAGCGGTTCGGCCTGGCTCGCCTGCCGTTCGCGGCAGGAGGCACGCCGAGCGGGCAGCCTGTGCGCGGCGGCACGGACCTCGTGTTCGCGGCGCAGGCGATCGTGCCGCGCGCGCGTGAGGATCGTGAGCTCGTCGCGCGCATCCTCGTCGACGCGGCGAAGCTCGATCCGAGTCGCCGTGTCGTCGTGAAGCTGCGCGGACGCGCGGGGGAGCAGCAGACGCACGCCGAGCGGGATGCCTATCCGGATCTCATCGCCGAGCTCGGCGACGTGCCGCCGAATCTCGTCTTCTCGACGGAGCCGATGGGCGAGGCGCTCGACAGGGCCGAAGGGCTCGTGACCGTCAGCTCGACCGCGGCGATCGAGGCCATCGCGCGCGGCGTGCCCGTGATCGTGCTCGACACGTTCGGCGTCTCGCGCCGCCTCATCAACGTCGTGTTCGAGGAGAGCGGCCTGTTCGGCGGTGAGGACGACGTGATCGCGCGGAGCTTCCGCATGCCCCGCGCGGAATGGCTGCGCGACAGCTACTTCCACGACACGGCGGACGACGACTGGAGCCAGCAGCTCGCCGGGCTCGTGGCGCAGCGGCGGGCGGGAGCGCTCGCGCCGCGCCCGCCGTACCGGCGCTGGGGCGGCCGCGCTCGCGACGCGTGGGAGCGGCGGCTCGCACTGGGCGACGCCGACCGCACGGTCTCGGGAGCCGTCGCGTACGCGATCGGCGTGCCCATCCGCTCGGTGCTGCGCTTCACGAGGCGCATGAGACGACGCCTCGGCGCTGCCGTCTCAGCAGCCGGGGCCCGCGGGGTTCTCGACGCATGAGCCCTCGACGAGGGCGGTGTGCGCCTCGACCACCCGCACGGATGATCCTGCTGACGTCGCGGTGACGAGCCCGTCGACGGGATAGACGCCCCACACTCCGAAGTCGACCACGGCGCTGTACGACACGGAGACGACGACGTCGTACGAGCCGCGGGCCGCATAGGCGTGACTCGTCTCGGTCGCCGAGAACTCCGGGAGCCCGAGGTCGTTCCACGTCGATCCGCCCGAGCCGACCGTCTGCACCGTGCCGTCGCCGAAGTCGAAGGCGAACGACGCGGGCGTGAAGGACACGGTGACCGGCAGCCCGAACAGCGAACCGCCAGCGACGTGCTCCTGAGCGGGCGCGACGACGTTCATCGGCATGCCGACGATCGCGATCCCGGCGGGCTCGGTGGTCACGCTCGGCGGAGCCGGCGCGAACGTCAGCACGTCGCGCTCGGTCAGCGGCGGGATGACCGGCGCCTCCGGCTCGGGATCCTCCTCCGCCGGCGGCTTCTCGACACGGCACTGATCCCGCGCCTCCGGCCAGTTCTCGAGCCGGCACGGCACCCGCTCCTCCTGCTGCCCCGGCACCTGCGGCAGGCCGTTGTCGCCGTAGTCGATGTACTCGTACTCCTGCTGCGGGTTCTGCTGCTGCGGCGGAGGAGCCTGCGGAATGTGCCGCTCTCCCTCGAGCTCGACGTGGTCTTCCTTGTTGTGCGTCTCGGTGCAGATTCCTAGCTTGATTTCGTCCATCGAGCACGCAGCGGTACTGGCGTTGAAGGCAGCCTCTGCTGTGAGCAGGCCCGCAATTAGCGCGAAAGTCGAGAGAACCGTGGTTGTCAACATTCCGCGGCTCCGTACTCGCTTTCCGCGATCTTGAACCCGCTGTTGACTGTTGTTAGGGCCAGTTCGAGTGAGTAAACGGGTATGTCGTCGGCCGGGGTCACGTCATTCCCGTCGCGATCGACGACGGTCACGTTGCTTGAGTCAATGCAAGCGGTCGCCTGCACCTCAGCGGCGTCCTCGATCGACCGATACTTGGCTGGTGTGAAGCTTATGAGCAGATACTCTCCTGCGAACGAGCGGCCGCTTTCTTCGAGGAGCTGCTGCGTTTCCTCATCTGATTTGAGAGCTTCGCCAGCGAGAAACTCTTGAGGATCGGCCTCCTGATCGCCTGCATTCCTCGCGTTGAGCGCGTCGATATACGCCCGATATGTCTCCTCCGCCGCGGCGAATGCCTCCTCCTCGGACGCGAAGCCGGTCGGCGTCGGCGTCGGTGCGGGCTCGGGTACGCAGCCCGCGAGCGAGATCGCGCCGGCGATCGCGGCGACGAGGGCGAGGGGGCTGCGGGGCATCATGCATGTCACGGTAGTGCGCTCGCGGCGCGGACGCGGCAGTTATCCACAGGTCATGATGCGGTCACTGGAAGTCGCGCGAGTTGTGCTTAACCCCGACGCGGAGGTCTTCGAACGCGTCGGCGAGGAGGTTGACGACGCCCTCGGGTGAGCGCTCGAGGATGCCGCGTGCGATGAGCGCGGGGCTGTCGCGCAGCACGCGTCGGTAGCGGTTCCAGACGCCCGTCGAGCAGATGACGTTCATGAGCCCGTGCTCGTCCTCGAGGTTGAGGAACGTCACCCCCGATGCGGTCGCCGGGCGCTGCCGGTGGGTCACGAGGCCCGCGATCTCGACGCGGCGACCGGACTCGTGCGTGCGCAGCGCCGTCGACGGCAGCACGCCCCGGCCGTTGAGCTGCACCCGGTAGTGCGCGAGCGGATGGTCGTTGACCGAGATGCCCGTGGCCCACAGGTCCGCAGCCAGGCGCTCGAAGCTCGAGGGGTCGGGGAAGAGCGGCGGCTGCACCGACGCGACCGTTCCCGGCAGGAACTCCGCGCGATCGAGCGCCGCCGATCCGGCCATCCAGATCGCCTCGCGACGGGTCATCCCGAGGCCCTCGAAGGCCCCCGCCGTGGCGAGCGCCTCGACCTGCGCCTCGGTCACGCCCGTGCGCCGCACGAGCCCGTTGAGGTCGGTGAACGGGCCGTTCGCGGCGCGTTCGGCGACGATCCGCTTCGCGGTGGCGAGGCCGATGCCGGTGACCCCGGCCAGGCCGAGGCGGACGGCGTGCGCGCCATCGCGTCGGTGCGCCTCCGACTCGTCTGGTGCGCTCCGCTCGAAGTCGCCGACGGGAGGGTGGTCGTGCTCACGGCACGCTTCCCGTCCGGTCGGCGCCCTGCGCGACGCGCCGATGGTCTCGCGGCTGTGCACACGGTGCGCAGGCTCGTCGGCGCGCTCGAGGGGCTCGAGCTCCTCGGTCGCACCCGACAGATTGATGTCGGGGCGGCGCACGCGCACCCCGTGTCGACGCGCATCTGCCGTGAGCGACGCGGGCGAATAGAAGCCCATGGGCTGCGAGCGGAGGAGCCCTGCGAGGAACGCGGCGGGGTAGTGGAGCTTGATCCACGACGAGGCGTAGACGAGCAGCGCGAACGACAGCGAGTGCGACTCGGCGAAGCCGAAGTTCGCGAACGCCTGGATGCGCCCGTACAGGTCGTCGGCGAGCTCTCCCGTGATGCCGTTCTCGGCCATCCCCGCGTAGAGCTTCTTCTTGAGCGTCTCGATCTTCTCCTGCCCGCGCTTGGAGCCCATCGCCCGACGGAGCATGTCGGCCTCACCCGCGTCGCAGTTGCCGACGGCGACCGCCATCTGCATGAGCTGCTCCTGGAAGATCGGCACGCCCAGCGTGCGCTTGAGCACCGGCTCGAGCTTGGGGTGGGGGTACTCGACGACCGCCGCGACGCACGCGTCGTACGACAGATCCGGGTGCTCGCGGCGGTAGGCCTCGAGGGCCGCCTTCCGCTTCACGAACGGATGGACGGCCCCACCCTGGATCGGACCGGGGCGGATGAGGGCGATCTGCACGACGAGGTCGTAGAACGAGCGCGGCTGCAGCCGGGGGAGGAGGCCCATCTGCGCGCGCGACTCGACCTGGAAGACGCCGATCGAGTCGGCGCGGCACAGCATGTCGTAGACCGCGGCCTCCTCGCGCGGGAGCGTCTCGAGCCGCCACTCCTCGCCTGTGGCCTCGCGGATGATGTCGAAGCAGTGCTGCAGCGCCGCGAGCATCCCGAGACCCAGCAGATCGAACTTGACCAGACCCATCCACGCCGCGTCGTCCTTGTCCCACTGGATGACCGTGCGCTTCTCCATGCGGGCGTGCTCGATGGGCACGACCTCGCCCACGGGGCGCTCGGTGAGCACCATCCCGCCCGAGTGGATGCCGAGGTGCCGAGGCGCCTTGAGCAGCTCGGTCGCGTACGCGAGCACCTGCTCGGGGATGTCGTGGTCGGGACCGGTGTCGACCGAGGCGCCCCAGCGCTCGACCTGCTTCGACCAGGCGTCCTGCTGGCCGGGGGAGAAGCCGAGGGCCTTGGCCATGTCGCGGATGGCGTTCTTCGGCCGGTACTGGATGACGTTCGCGACCTGCGCCGCGCGCTCGCGGCCGTACTCGTCGTAGACCCACTGGATGATCTCCTCGCGCCGATCCGAGTCGAAGTCGACGTCGATGTCGGGCTCCTCGTCGCGCAGCGCGGAGAGGAAGCGCTCGAAGGGGAGGTCGTAGAAGATCGCGTCGACCGCGGTGATGTCGAGCAGGTAGCAGACGGCGCTGTTGGCGGCGGAGCCCCGACCCTGGCAGAGGATGCCGCGGCGGCGGGCCTCCTGCACGATGCCGTGGACGATGAGGAAGTAGCCGGGGAAGTCCTTCTCCTCGATGACGCGCAGCTCCTTCTCGATGCGCTTGCGCACCTCCTCGCGGCGACCGGGGTACTTGCGGTCGACGCCCTCCCAGACGAGATGGCGCAGATGCTCCATCGGCGTGCATCCGTCGTCGAGATCGAGCTTCGGCAGCGCGGGCTTCGCGAGCCGCAGCGGGAAGGCGAGCTCGTCGGCGAGCGGCACGGTGCGCTCGACCGCTCCGGGATGGCGCGCGAAGAGCCGCGTCATCTCGGCGCCCGAGCGCAGGTGCGCCGCCGTGTGCGCGGGGAGCCAGCCGTCCAGATCGTCCATGCTGCGGTTCGCGCGCACGGCCGCGATCGCCGTCGCGAGCTGAGCGTCGTGCGGCGACGCGTAGTGCACGTTGTTGGTCGCCACGGTCGGCAGGTGCAGGCGGCCGGCGAGCGCCGCGAGCGCGTCGTTGCGGGGCGAGTCGAGCGGATCGCCGTGGTCCGTGAGCTCGACGCTCACGTTGTCGCGGCCGAAGAGCGCGACGAGGCGCTCGAGCTCCCGCCCCGTGCGCTCGAGATCTCCTCCTCCGCGCAGCGAGGCATCGAGTGCCCTCCGCACCGCGCCCTTGCGGCACCCGGTGAGGACGACCCACTCGCCGCCGGCCTGCGCGCCGAGCTCCTCGAGGTCGTAGAGGGGGCGCCCCTTCTCCCCTCCGCGCAGCTGCGCGTGCGTGATCGCGGCCGAGAGCCGGTGGTATCCCTCCTCGCCGCGGGCGAGGACAAGCAGATGATCGCCCTCGGGATCGGCATGACCCTTCTGCGGCTCGGAGAGCCCGAGCGAGAGCTCGGCGCCGAACACGGTCTTGACGCTCGTCGTCTCGGCCGCCTCGGCGAAGCGGGCGAGACCGTAGAAGCCGTCGTGGTCGGTGAGGGCGAGGGCATGCAGGCCGAGGCGCTCCGCCTCCTCGACGAGGGCCTCGGGTGACGAGGCTCCGTCGAGGAACGAGTACGACGAGTGCGCGTGCAGCTCGGCATAGGGGATGGCGTCGACCGGGCGCTCGATGGGAGGCGGCGTGTACGCGCCGCGCTTGCGGCTCCACGCGGGGCTGTCGCCGCCGTCCGCTCCGGCCGGGACGGGATCGGGGCGACGCCCGCTCAGCGCGCGCTCGAGCTCCGACCAGCGCACGGGTGGATTGTGCCATCCCATCAGGCGTACCTCCCCTCGATCCACCAGGAGTCGTCCTCCAGCACGATGAGCCAGGCCGTCTGCTCCGCGTCGACCACCTGGAAGCGGTGCGCTCGCCGCATCCGCTCGCCGTCCCATCCGCGCTCGATCACGGGCCACGGCCCTGCCCATGCCGTGATGGGGCGCCCGTCGATGACCGCGGGCGCCGCCGTGAGCAGCCCGCGGTCGTCGACGGAGACCTCCGCGCCGCCCTGGCCGGAGACGCGCGTGCGCCTCGGATGGCGGAACACCTCGCTCGGCAGCGGCTGCGGCAGCGATCCCGGCCACGGCGCGTCGCGTCGCTGAGCCGGCCGCTCCCCGTCGCCCCACGGCACGCGCACCTCGCGCTCCTGCAGCCAGCGCCCGCCGCCGACGGCAGGGGTGACGACGCCGCGGTGTCCGAGCATCGCCTGGACGCGCGACATCGCGTGATGGAGTCGCTCGTCGGGGCCCTGGCCGATGAGCGTCGGCTGGTGATGCACGCTGTCGTCGACGGCCTCGGGCTCGATGCGGACGTGCGCGATGCCGCCGACGAGGTCGCCGCCGTCGTCGGCGGCAGCCTGCAGCTGCCAGCGCACGCGGTCGACGAGGGCCGCGGGGTCGAACCGCGTGGGATGCAGCCACACGCGCTCGCTGCGCGTGCCGCGGTCGTCGGTGAGGATGATCCGGGCCTCGGTGCAGACGAGCCCGGCTTCGCCGAGGGCGGTGCAGACGTCGTCGCACGTCTGGCGCACGGCGAAGGCGATCTGATCGGCGAGCTCGAGCGGCGGCTCGAGATCGAGCTCGCGCGCGAGCTCGGGCGGCGGCGTGCGCGGCTCGACGGGACGGGAGTCCGCGCCGCGTGCGAGATCGTGCAGCCGCACGCCGTGCTCGCCGAGTCGTGCGCGGACCTGCTCGCCGTCGAGCGCGGCGAAATCGCCGAGGGTCTGCACGCCGAGCTTCGCGAGCAGCCCCACGAGGGCGTCGTCTTCGATGGCTGCGATGGAGAGGGGCGCGAGGAAGTCGGCGGATGCTCCAGGCGGCACGCAGCGGACGGGGGCGTCCGCGCGCGTCAGGCGGGCGGCGCGCTCGGCGGTGAAGACGCCGTCGGCGACGCCGGCGCGGGCTCCTGGGAGCCCCATCGCCGTGAGCGCCTCGATGAGGGCGAGGGCGGCGGGCTCCTCCCCGCCGTAGAAGCGGGCGGGGCCCCGAGCCCGCACTGCGGCGAGGCCCGGTCGCAAGGGCTGCACGCCGGGGGTGAGCTCGTCGAGGCGCGTGAGCACGGGCAGGAACGCGCGCTCGTCGCGCCCCGGATCGGCCGGGGCGAGCTGCAGAGAAGGGCAGGCCGCCTGCGCGTCGCGACGGCGCTGTCCGCGGCGCACCCCCTCGGCGCGCGCCGCCGCCGAGCAGGCGACCACGCGGTTGGCATGCAGGATCGCGACCGGCGGAGCGGCGGCGACCGTCGCAGCGGTCGCCGGCGCGGCGGTCGCGGGAGCGCTCGTCTGGCGGGCCCGCGGGTCGCGTGCGGCCCGGCGTGCCGCGTCGCGCGACACGGTCCGCAGGTGCGCGGTGACCGGCCAGTCCGGCAGCCACACGACGATGGCCCTGGTCATCCGACAGCCGCCAATCCGCGTCGCGCGGCGCGCGTCTTCTGCTCGGCGCGGGCGAGCACCGCGCGAGCGCGCTCGGCGCGTTCGGCCGCCGCCGCGTCGATCCGCTCCTCCGCTGCCGGGACGGGCACCACCGCGGGGACGAGAGCCGGACGGGGCACCGCGACAGGGGCGCCCTGCGGCCCGGGCAGCTGCACGCGCACGCGCTTCGGGACGGGGGAGCGCCGCCCCGACGACGACACCGTGACGGTGCGCGCCGTGAGCAGACCGTGGCCCTCGCCGAGGCCGGACCACACGGGATCTTCGAGGTGCAGCGTCGCCTCGGCCTGCGGCCAGGGCCCGGTCACGAGCAGGACGCCGCCTCGGTCGCGCAGTCGCGCGGTCAGGCGCGCGACCTCGGCATCGCGCGGGCTCCCGGCGGGGCGCACCGCGACCACGGGGAAGACCTCGGCGATCGCCGACACCGCGGCGAGCCAGCGGTCGCCGGGCTCGGGGACGAGCGCGAAGCGCGACAGGTCGACGCCCGCGGCCTCGGCCGCCTCCGCCGAGAGCTCGGGCATCCCCACGACCGCGCACCAGGAGCCCGCTCGCGAGGGCTCGGTGAGCAGGGCCAGCAGCAGACTCGCCGCGGGATCGAGCGTGTAGACGGCGCCGGGGCGCAGGCCTCCCTCGGGGAACAGGGGCGCGAGCGCGTCGTGCACGGGCAGCGCCGTGACGCGGGCGCTCGCCCGCTGCATCCTGCTGATCTCGGTCTGCAGCCGCAGCACCTCGACCGGAAGCGCCATCCCCATCCCACCATTCTAGAAAGTATGTTCTAGCTCCGCCAGAGGAGTTGTTCGAACACTATTTCCAGCCTCCGACATCGCGGTCGAGAGGACGGTGAGAGGGGAGAAGGGTGCTGGTCGCCTCGGAGATCCGCGTCAGCGGGCGCCGAGGAACGCGCCGTCCGCCGACCCGATGAACGCGTAGTCCGCGTAGCCGTCGCCGAAGGAGATCGAGATGCCGACCGGGGCGCCCTCCTCGTAGCCGCGCTCGACGAACATGTACGGCCCGTCGACGAGCTCGTCGCGCGTCAGGCCGGCCTCGCCGAGCGCCTGCGCGAGCAACTCGGGGAACGCCGCCCACGCGATGTCGTCGAAGCGGAAGCGCTCCGCATCGGGGTTCTCCGGCTGGATCGACGCCGGCCCCTGGTTCTCGACGGTGCCGCCCCGGTAGAAGAAGGTGTCGAACCGGTCGGAGCCCGGTGCGGTCGCCATGTCGGCGGACACGAACTCCTCGTACACGAGCACCTGCACCGTCTCATCCGTTCCCGCGGCCTCCTCGATCGCGGCGAGGGCGCGCTGCACGCGCCCCTCCGCGAACATCGACGCGTGGTCCTCGCCGGTGATGATCGTGAGCGTCTCGGCCCGGACGTCGTCGGCCACCGGCACGAGCACGGCTGCCGCACCGGCCAGGGCGAGCACCACGTAGGCGGCGATCCGCCATCCGCGGCCCTTCGGGCCCGTGCCGATGATCGGATCTCCCTTGCGCCTGCGCGGCGCGCGCTCCGCGCCCAGCACGACCGGGCCATCCTGCCACTCGGCCACGTGCTCGCGTGCGGGCAGGCGCGACAGCCGCGCGGCATCCGGCACCTCGTCCTCGATGATCGCGACCTCGGGCGCATCCGCCTCGAGGCGCGCCACGGTCACGGATGCCCCGGGCTGGTACTGCGGGATCCGCACGATGTCGACGAGCTGGCGGATGGTCGTGCGGTAGGCGGGGCGGTCGGCCGGCGCGACCGACACGTCGATCTCGCACACCGGCTGGTCGTTGATCGTCGTGCCGGTGCGGCGGAGCGCGTCGATGCGGGCGGGGGCGAAGCGCCCCGCGGCCCTGGCGGCTTCGATCTTCTTCGGATGGAGCCCGGCGAGGGAGCCCATCGACCGCGCGACGAGCACGAGGGGGAAGAGGGTCGACAGGACGATGATCGCGGTGATCCAGATCCATGTGAAGCGGTCGCCGACGAAGATCGAGAAGAGGAGCGCGGCGACCCCGGCTCCGAAGATGAAGGACATGAGGAGCCTGATCACGCTTCCACGCTATCGACATCTGCCGACGGGCGGATGGCCGGGGTCGCGCGGGAATGCGGGGGCTCGGGATGTGTTGTAGTCTGTAGTGCTCGGGGAAACCCGAGGTGACAACTCCACAGAGCGACAGCGGTTCCCTTCGCGAGAAGGATTCCCAGGGGCTGATCGGTTTCGACAGTGCTTGCGAATCTGCGAGAAGCGGGCCGAGGATGCAGGGTTATCTCGTAAACGCTCCCTGCGAACCAATAAGTGCCGAATCCAAGCGCACTGACTTCGCCCTCGCTGCCTAAGCGAGCCCGATAGTCCGTCAGACCGTGGTTGATCCCGACACGGACTCTGGCGTCATCTAGGGATCTTGCTGCACGGCGGTGTCGGGACGCCGTGCGGGACTCTTTCTCGACTGGGCTCGTCGACTTAGGTGTCTGTGACAAAGGTCGGAGCCGAGCAGAACGCTTTCACAGACTGCGCCCGGAGAAGCCCCAGAGACTCAGCGCTGGACGGGGGTTCGATTCCCCCCAGCTCCACCGATCGCTGTCGCACAGTGGGAAGGCCCCTTTCCTCGCGTCCGCGAGGAGAGGGGCCTTCGTCATGCTCGGGCTCGGCCCATCGCAGGTGCGCCCCGCCTCGTCAACCCCGCGCGCGGGCGCCGCGTCGCGGACAGGATGGTCGGATGGCGATCGACTCTGACACCGGAACGCGGCTGCGAAGGGGCATCACCACCCCGCTGCTGTTCGCCTTCATCCTCGGCGACGTCCTCGGCGCAGGCATCTACGCGCTCATGGGCGTGCTCGCCGAGGAGGTCGGCGGCATGCTCTGGGCGCCGCTTCTGCTCGCCCTGCTCATGGCGCTGCTGACGGCAGGCTCGTACGCCGAGCTCGTGACGAAGTACCCGCGCGCCGGCGGCGCCGCGGTGTTCGCCGAGCGGGCGTTCCGCAACCGGCTCGTGTCGTTCCTCGTCGGGTTCAGCATGCTGGCGGCCGGTGTCGTGAGCGCAGCCGGACTGGCCTTGGCGTTCGCGGGGGAGTACCTCGCCACCTTCGTCGAGCTACCCGCGGTTCCCGTCGCGATCGCGTTCCTCGCCCTCGTCGCGGCGATCAACGCGCGCGGCATCCGCGAGTCCATGGGCGCGAACGTCGTGATGACCGTGATCGAGGTGAGCGGCCTCGTGATTGTCGTGGTCGTCGTGGGCGTGCTCCTCGGAGGAGGCGGCGGAGACCTCGGGCGCGTCACCCAGCTGCCGGATGACGCGGGCGGGGCGGGCGCGATCCTCGCGGGAGCGATCATCGCCTACTACTCCTTCGTGGGGTTCGAGACGTCGGCGAACGTCATCGAGGAGGTGAAGGACCCGACCCGCTCGTACCCGCGCGCGCTCTTCGGCGCGCTCGCCGCGGCAGGTGCCGTCTACGTGCTCGTCGGGCTCGCGAGCGCGATCGCGCTTCCGCCGGAGGAGCTGTCCTCCTCCACCGGGCCCCTCCTCGCGGTGGTCGAGTCGACCGGTGTGGCCGTCCCCTCGTGGCTGTTCAGCGCGATCGCCCTGGTCGCGGTGGCGAACGGCGCGCTCCTCACGATGATCATGGCCAGCCGACTCACCTACGGCATGGCGGAGCAGGGGATGCTGCCGGGCGCGTTCGCGCGGGTTCTCCCGAACCGGAAGACGCCGTGGGTCGCGATCGTCGCGACGACGGTCGTCGCGATGGCGCTCACCCTGATCGGCGACCTCGCGACGCTCGCGGAGACCGTCGTCCTGCTCCTCCTCTTCGTGTTCCTCAGCGCGAATATCTCGGTGCTCGTCCTGCGTCGCGACCGTGTCGGCCATCCGCACTTCCGCGTGTGGACGTTCGTCCCCGTCCTCGGCATCGCGTCGTGCATCGTGCTGCTCACCCAGCAGCGCCCGATCGTGTGGGCCTTCGGGGCCGCTCTGCTCGCCCTCGGCGGCCTGCTGTACGCGGTCGCCCGCTGGACGAGCCGCGACCGCGCGCGCTGAGTCCGCGGATTCAGGGACATCCCGGATGTCCGCGGTCCGCCTCGCGGGACACACTGGAGTGTGATCACCTCCTCTGCCCGTCGGCCTGCGGCCATCCGCATCGCGATCGTCGTCGCGGTGCTCGCGGTCGCCGCGGCGCTCATCGTCGGGCTCGTCACGTGGGCGTCGAAGGCCTCGTCGTCGGCGGTCGTCGACGGCATCGACTGGCCGTCGCAGGGACAGGCCGCCGTCGCGATCGCCGATGGAGACGTCGTCGCGAGCTCGGACGCGCCCGTGCCGATGGCGAGCATCTCGAAGGTCGTGACGGCGCTCATGGTGCTCGAGGAGCGTCCGCTCGAACCCGGTGAGCAGGGCGGCGACTACTGGTTCACCGAGGAGTGGGACATCGCGTACCGGGACTACATCGCGCGAGGTGAGTCCGCCCTGAAGATCCCGGTCGACGGGATGCTCACGCAGCACCAGCTGCTCCAGGGGATGCTGATCGGCTCCGCGTGCAACTACGCCGACATCCTCCTGACGAGCATCTGGGGCGACGAGGCGGCGTTCGCGACAGCCGCGGCCGCCTTCGTGTCCGAGAACGGCCTCGACGGGATCACGATGGTCGAGCCGACCGGCATCGACACCCGGAACACGGCCACGCCCGAGGCGCTCATCGAGCTCGGCCGCCTCGCGCTCGAGAACCCGGTGATCGCGGAGATCGTCGCGACGCCGTCCGTGGACCTCCCGGGCGCAGGGCTGGTCGAGAACACGAACGACCTGCTCGCGGATCCGGGTGTCGTCGGCATCAAGACCGGCACTCTCGAGGGCAGCAGCCTGCTCTCGGCCAAGGATGTGCCGGACGGAGACGGCGAGACGACCCGCGTCTACGCGGTCGTGCTGGGGCAGCCCGACGACGACGCGCGGTTCACGGCGTCGCGGGAGCTGTACGCGCAGGTCGAGGCGTCGCTCGCGGAGTGAGCGACCGGCTCAGCGCGCGGCGAGACGGAGCCGTGCGAAGAGGTCCTCGATGATCAGGCGCTCGTCGAGATCGACGCACACCAGCTCGTGGGGGAGCGATCCGGGAACGGTCCGCGTGCGCGCGTGCCGGAGCGCCGTGAACGCGAGCGGCGCGCTGTCGCCGAGCGGCCAGACCGGGTCGATCGCGACCCCCTCGGGAAGCGGCAGCTGCTCGTAGCGCTCCCACAGCCATCCGCCGAGTGCTCCGGAAGACGTCAGCCGCTCCTCGAGCTCGGCGACCGATATCGCGAGCAGCCGGTACGTCTCGGCCGGGAAGCGGATGACCTCGAGCTCCGGCTGGGCGAAGACGAACGTCGCCGCGCCGGCATCGGTGTCGCGGTTGTACTCGAACCCGTCGCCCTCGAGCAGGCCGCCGACCCAGAGGAGGCGAGTCCGCTCGACGACGTCGGGCGCGAGGCGGATGGCGTCGGCGACGTTCGTCAGCGGGCCGCCGCACACGATGGTCAGCTTCGCGTCGGGCGTCGCCTGCGCGGCCGCATCGACGATGAGCCGCGCCGCGGCGGTCTCGCGCGGGCTGCCGTCGAACCCTGTGTCGGCTCCCGCTGCGAGCGGAAGAGGCGCGTGCGCCATCCGCGTGAGGAGCTCGGCGGCGAGCTCACGGCCGCGCTCCGCGGTGCCCTCGGATGGGCCGAACATCGGGTTGAGGAAGGAGCTCGTCACTCCGACGACGTCGTCGGATGGCGAGAGGAGGTGGTGCGCGAGCGCCACGAGGCCATCCGGGTCGCCGCCCCAGTCGTTGTCGACGACCATCCGTCCTGCTGTCGCGATCGCATGCCTCATCCGCGCCTCCGCTCCGTTGTCGTGGATGAAAACATTACACGCTTTATGTTTTAGTCTGGCGCGTCACCGACCACCCACGGGAACGCCTTCGCCCGGCTGCGCGCGCCGGAGCGCGCTCGCGACCGATCGGGCTCGCCGAGCGTCGTCGTGATCTCCTCACCGAGGCGGACGAGGGTGCCGAAGGCGTCGGGAGTGAGCCAGTCGGGGCGGAAGGCGAAGACGAGGTCCTCCAGGGCGGTGTTGCCGGAGGCGCCCGGCGCGAACGGGCATCCGCCGACGCCGCCGAGCGCTCCGTCGACGACGGTCGCGCCGCCATCCGCGGCCGCGGCGGCGTTCGCGACGCCGAGGCCCCACGTGTCGTGCCCGTGGAAGACGACGCCGAGACCGGGGCGGGCGGACGCGGCCAGCGCGACGCGCGTGCGCACCTCTGACGGATGGGCCTGCCCGAGCGTGTCGCAGACGACGACGTCGACAGCGCCGTCGGTGCGCGGGTCGTCGAGGATGCGCGCGAAGCGCTCGAGGGGGACCTCGCCCTCGAAGGGGCACGTGAACGACGTCGCGATGCAGAGCTGCACGCTCCCGCCGACCTCCGCGGCGGCCGCGATCGCATCGGGCATCGCCGCGAGCGAGGTCTCGGTGTCGCGGCCGATGTTCGCCTGATTGTGGCTGTCGGAGGCCGAGAAGCAGTACTGGAATCGCCGGACACCCGCCGCGGCGGCGCGCTCGACGTGTCGCGGGGTCGCCACCCAGACCCAGACGCGGTCGCGCTCCTCGGGCGTCAGGGCGGCGACGACGTCGAGGGTGTCGGCGAGCGCGGGCACGAGGTCGGGGCGCGCCATCGAGCCCACCTCGATGTGCTCGACGCCCAGGGCGAAGAGCTCGCGGACGAGCTGCACCTTCCGCTCGGTCGGCAGCGGCCTGCCGACGAGCTGGAGGCCGTCGCGCAGCGTGACGTCGCGGTACTGCAGGGTCATCGGAGGTCCTCCTCGTAGGCGTCGATCCGCGCGTCGTCCCAGCCGAGCTCGCGCAGCACGTCGCGCGTGTGCTCGCCGAGATCGGGCCCGACGTGCGCGATGGGAAGCGATCGCCCGCCGAACACGGGCACGATGCCGGGGAATCCGACGCCCTCGCGGACGCCCTCCCCGTCGTCGACGTCGAAGCGCTGGATCATGTCGCGCGCCGCGTACTGCTCATCGGCGCAGACATCCTCCGCCGTGTAGATCGGGCCGGATGGCACGCCCGCGGCGTCGAGCACGGCGAGCGCCTCCTGGCTCGTGAGCGTGGCCGCCCACGCCCCGATCGCGTCGTCGAGGCGATCGCGCGCGGCCCACCGGCCCTCGTTCGACTGCAGATCGGGCGCGGATGCGAGGTCGGCTCGGCCGATCGCCGTCATGTACCGCTGGTAGATGGCATCTCCGTTGCCCGCGACGACGATGCTCTTGCCGTCTGCGCACAGGTACGCGTTCGACGGGGCGATGCCCTCCATCCGCCCTCCCGTGCGCTCGCGCCGGACACCGTACGCCTCCCAGTCGGGGACGAGGGACTCGGTCACCGACAGCATCGCCTCGTTGAGCGCGACGTCGATCACGCGATCGCCGAACGGCGTCTCGCGCAGCCGGCCCGCGTCTCGCAGACGCGCGAAGAGCGACATCGCGATGCCGAACGCCGCGTAGATGCCCGCGATCGTATCGCCGATCGAGACCCCCGTGCGGCTCGGCGGTCGCCCGGGCTCGCCGACGAGCTCGCGGAAGCCGCCGTACGCCTCGGCGACGGCGGCGAAGCCGGGCCGGTGCGACAGGGGGCCGCTCTGGCCGAACGCGGAGATCCGCGCGACGATCAGGTCGGGGTTCGCCTCCTCGAGCGCGGCGGCGTCGAGGCCCCACTTCTCGAGGGTGCCGGGGCGGAAGTTCTCGAGGAGCACGTCGGATGTGCGGATGAGGTCGAGCACGATCGCGCGGCCCTCGTCGCTGCGCAGATCGACCACGACCGACCTCTTCCCGCGGTTGATCGTGCGGTAGAGCATCGAGGTCTCGCCGCGGTGCAGACGCCAGCGGCGCAGCTCGTCGCCCGTGCGCGGTCGTTCGACCTTGATCACGTCGGCGCCGAAGTCGGCGAGCAGGCGCCCTGCCGTCGGCGCCGCGATGTAGTTGCCGAGCTCGAGGACGCGGACGCCGTCGAGGGGACGGAAGTCAGACATCAGAGGAACACCGCCAGGACGAGGGTCATCGCGAGCGCGATGACGGAGGCGAGGGAGACGCCCACGGTCACGGTCTTGAGCGCGCCGCGCACGGACTGCCCGAGGAACGACTGCAGCAGCCAGAACGTGTTCGAGGTGACGTGCACGCAGAAGAGCGCTCCGGCGCCGGCCGCGAGGGCGATGAGCAGCGGGTCGAGCCCGAGACTCGTCGCGACCGGCGCGATGACGCCCGCCGCGGTGATCGCCGACAGGGTGACGGAGCCGACCGCGATGTGGAGCACGGCGGCCATCACCCAGACGACGAGCAGGGGAGCGAACGTCGTCGCCTGGAAGTATCCCTGCAGGATGGCGCCGAGGTCGCCCTCGGAGATGACGGCGGCGAGCGACCCGCCGACGCCCGTGAGCACGAAGATCTGCCCGCCGTCCTGGAAGCCCTTCACGAGCGACTTCTCGATGCGCTGCGTGCCGACTGCGCGGCGCCCGATCATGCCGGTCGCGATGACGGCGAACAGCAGGGCGATGACCGGATTGCCGATGAACTGCATCGCCGGCACCTCGATCGCCAGGACCGTCAGCACCGCCTGCGCGGCGATGAGCAGGAGGGCCGTGAGCATCGGGGCGAACAGGAGCAGGAGCGGCTGCTCGCGCTCGGTGCGCTCGGCGACGGCCGTGTATCCGTGCGGCACGCCGCCGAGCGCGGTGCGCACCGTGCCCGTCCGCGTGCGATCGATCCGGGGCGACGAAGCGGATGGCGCGGTGCCGGCCGAGCCATCCGCCGCGTCCTCATCGGTCGGCTCCTCGACGATCGCCTTCTCGTCCTTCTCGGGGTTCCAGAAGCCGAGGCGGAAGGCGATCGTCATGAGCATGATCGTGAGGATCACGGTCGGCACGACCACGACGAGGCCCCCGATGAGCATGACGCCGAGCGGCACGCCGAGGAGGCCCGCGAGCGCGACCGCCGCGAAGCCCGGCACCATGAGCACGATGCCCGTCTCGAGGCTCACCGCGAAGACGACGCCCATGATGCCGGTGCCGTTGCGACCCAGGCGCGGGGCGATCCGGCGCGCGAGGGGTGCGGCGATGACGATCATGACGTCGACGAAGATCGTCTGCAGGTAGGTCGCGAACGACAGGCCCAGCGCGTAGGGCACGCCGCGCTTGCCGAACATCCGCAGGAGGCCGTCGACGAGCCGTGTGATCGCGCCCATCTCGTTGAGCATCGCTCCGATGAGCACGCCCCACGCGATGAGCAGGCCGGCTTCCATCATGACGTCGCCGAAGCCGCGGGTCATGGTCGTCACGGTGTCGACCGGCCCGAGGCCCGTGAGCAGGCCGATCGCGGCCGCACCGACCGCGAGCGCGATCACGGGGTTGATGCGGAACCGCACGATCGCGAAGACCACCCCGACGATGACGAGTCCGACGACTCCCAGCGTGTACCACTCGTTCACAAACGGCCTCTCCCTTGAAGCGTCATCCTGCTCCTGCTCTGATCCCACACTGTAGGAGCAGTCTCACGATGTGGGCAAACTGGCGTCCGGTCCCTAGGATCGCCTCATGGCCGAACAGCCGCTCCTCGTCCTCGCGAAGATCACCGCCATCCTCGACGCGTTCACGCTCAGCGAGCCGCTGCGGACGGCGAGCGAGATCCGCGCCTCGACAGGCCTGCCCGCGTCGACCGCGCACCGGCTGCTGGCGAACCTCGTCGACCACGGGTTCCTCGAGCGCGAGGGCGAGCGGTACCGGATCGGCGTGCGGATGGCGTACTGGGCCGGCCCCGCGACCCGCGCGCGCGACTTCACGGAGCTCCTGACGCCGCAGCTGCAGGCGCTGCGCGACGAGACGGGGGAGACGGCGTGCTTCTTCCGCGTCGAGCAGGGCGCGCGAGTGTGCGTGGGCGTTGCGGAGACGCGCCACGGTCTCAAGCGCGAGATGTACGTCGGGCGCATCCAGCCGCTGCACGTCGGCAGCTCGGGCCGCGTGCTCCTCGCGTGGACCGACGGTCTGCTCGACGAGGTCGCGTCGGGCGAGCTGCCCGCGCTGACCGAGGCGACCATCACCGACCCCGACGTGCTGCGCGCGGCGGTCGCGCAGACGCGCGCAGCGGGTTACGCGATCACCGTGGGCGAGCGCATGGAAGCGGCCTCGGGGCTCGCGGCTCCCGTCTTCGACCAGCACGCGGCGCTCGTCGGCGCGCTCACGGTGATGGGGCCCACCCTCCGGATGCCCGTCGAGGTCTGCGAGCAGCTCGTCGACGCGGTCGTCACCGCGGCCGATGCGCTCACGGCCGCGTTCGGCGGGCGCAAGCCCAGCGCGGCCTGAGCGCTCCCCTCTGTCGGATCAGGCCCATCCGCCTCAGTCGAGCGAGGGGTCCCGGCCCGTCCGGAGGCCCGACTCGAGTGCCGCGATCGCCGCGAGATCATCCGCGTCGAGCTCGAACCCGAGGACGTCGATGTTCGCGCGGATCCGCGCAGGGGTGACGGACTTCGGGATGACGACGTTGCCGAGCTGCAGGTGCCACCGGATGACGACCTGCGCCGGGGCGACGCCGTGCTTCTCGGCGATGCGGGCGAGGGCGGGGTCGTCGAGGAGCCGCCCGCGTGCGAGCGGCGACCACGCCTCGGTCACGATGCCGTGCGCGGCGTGATACGCACGCAGCTCGGCCTGCGGCAGGAGAGGATGCAGCTCCACCTGGTTCACGACGGGGGCCACGTCGGTCTCCGCGCGGAGGCGATCGAGGTGCGCGATCGCGAAGTTGGAGACGCCGATCGAGCGGGCCCGCCCCTCCTCGCGGATCCGCTCGAGGGCGCGGTAGGTCTCGACGTAGCGGTCGCGCGAGGGGATCGGCCAGTGGATGAGGTACAGGTCGACGGTGTCGAGGCCGAGGCGATCGAGACTCGCGTCGAACGCGCGCAGGGTCTCGTCGAAGCCGTGGTCGTCGTTCCACACCTTCGTCGTGACGAAGACCTCGTCGCGAGGGATGCCGCTCGTGCGGATCCCCTCGCCGACGCCGCGCTCGTTCTCGTACAGGGCGGCGGTGTCGATGTGTCGGTACCCCGCCTCGATCGCGACCCGCACGCATTCGGCGGCATCGGCATCCGGGATCTTGTACACGCCGAGACCGAGCTGAGGGATCGAGCGTCCGTCGGAGAGGGGGATGAGCGCATGCGACGTCATGCCTCCACTCTGCCGCAGGCCGCGCGCAGGATGTCGGCGCGCCGCGTGCAAGATCCGCGGGCGTCGCGACAGAGACATGGTGTGATGAGCGTGCGCACCGCAGCGGAGGATCCGCCGGCCGAGGGAGGCACGATGCCCGACGACCTCGCCTGGTTCACGGCGGTCGTGCGCGCCCATGCGACCGCGCTGGTGAAGTACTTCGCCCGGCGCGGGCCCCGGCAGGATGCCGAGGACCTCGCGTCGGACGTCTTCGCGGTCGCATGGCGGCGACGTGCCGACGTGCCGCGAGGGGCGGAGCTTCCATGGCTCTATCGCACCGCCGAGCTGACCCTCGCGAATGCGCGTCGGAAGCACGTCGACCTCCCCGTTGAGACCCTGCCCGAGTCGGGAGCGTCTCGCGTCGCCGACGATCCCGAGCTGCACGCGCTGTTCGACGCCGAGCTGCGCGGTGCGCTCGCCGCGGTGGGGGAGCGCGACCGGCGGATCCTCCTGCTGCACGCGTGGGAGGGGCTCGACGGCGAGGAGCTCGCGGCGGTGCTCGACATCTCGCGCTCGGGCGCGGACGCCGCGCTCTCGCGGGCCCGAGCGCGGCTGCGCGCCGCGTGGGGCGAGCGCCTCCGGTTCTGATCCCGCCGCAAGATCCGGCCTTCCCGCCACATAGGCAGGGAGAGCGAGCTTTCCAGGAGGACGCCATGAACGCGCATGACCAGGACCCGGTCGACCGCCTCCGCGCGGCGGACCCGGCAGCGGACGTCGAGCCCAGGGAGGGCTTCGCCGACGCGGTGATCGCGGCGGCGACCGCGGACGGCACGGCACCGGTCGATCTGGACGCCGAGCGCGCTCGCCGCGGACCGAGGCGGATGGCCATGCTCGCGATCGCGGCCTCGGTCGCGCTCGCGCTCGTCGTCGGAGGCGTCGCGGGCTACGGCCTCGCGGCGGGCCAGTCCACCGCCGGATCGGGCACCGGTTCTTCGGACGCCGGGGTCTCGGATGGCGACGGTGCGGCACCGCCGATCTCGCTGCCCGGAGAGGGCGGCCCCGCGCAGGGAGGCGCGCTCGCCGATCGGGGCGCGGCGGAGTCCGGTTCGCAGGATCTCTCCGCACAGTCGTCGGACACGAGCTATCCGTACGGGTACTCGTCGCGGAGCTCGTTCCGGTCGTCGATGCTGCTCTCGTCGAGCGGCGGCCGGGCGGCTGCGTATGCCTACGACGGTGCCGCGTCGTCGACGGCGGAGAAGGTGGGCGCCTTCGCCGCGGCTCTCGGCGTCGAGGGCGCGCCGGAGATCCGCGACGGGATGTGGGTGGTCGGCCCGCAGGACGGCAGCGCGCCGTCGTTCAGCGCGAGTCTCGACGGCACTCTCGGCTTCTGGTTCTGGAGCGGCGGGGATCCATGGGCGTGCGGCGAGGCCTGCGTCGCCCCGGAGGAGGGCCCCGCCATCGCCGCCGCGCGCGACCTGATGACGCGGCTCGGAGAGGACCCGGCCGCGTACGAGTACACGTCGGCGACCTGGGAGGGGTCCGCGACCCGGTCGGTCGCGATCTGGACCGTCATCGATGGCCAGCGCATCGATAGCGCCCTGCACCTCGACTACGCCGCCGAGGGGATCGTCAGCGGATACGGCGCCCTCGCCGACATCGTGCCGTTCGGGGAGTACGAGGTCGTGAGCGAGCAGGAGGCGTTCGAGCGCCTGTCCGATCCGCGCTTCGGCGCTCAGCTGACGACCCTTCCCGAGGCGCTGCGTGAGGGCGTGGCGGGTGAGGAGTGGACGCCGCCGACCGCGGCGCCGTCCCTGCCGGAGCCGGGCGCGTCGGTCTCGTGGAGCGTCAACGACGTCGAGATCGTGTCGGCACGCCTCGGGCTCGCGAGCCACTGGCAGGCCGATGGGTCTGTGCTGCTCGTGCCGACGTACGAGTTCACCGACTCCGCAGGCGGAACGTGGAGCGTCGTCGCCGTCGCCGAGTCCGCACTTGACTTCTCCGCGGCGGAGGGCAGCCATTACGGCTGGATCGAGTGACGCCTGCTCAGCCGCGCCACGTGATGACGGCGAGGCCGCTCTTCGTGTCCGCGAGCGCGACCCATCCGTCGCCGAACGCGTACGTCATGCCGTACCCCTGCTCATCCGCCCATTCCGCCGAGGGCATGCTCTCGGTGAGGTAGACGACGCCGTCGGCCTCCTCGCGCTTCCAGCCCTGGTCGGCGAGGTACCCCTGCAGCTCGGCCGAGACATCCGCCTCGACGGGAGCCCATCCGTACATCTGGACGACGTCGGTCGCTCCGGCCTCGAAGTCGCCCCACGTGCAGCTGACGCCGCCGGGCACCTCGGTGGGGCCGACGTAGAACGGATCGGTGCGGGCCGTCCATCCGAGTTCGGCGAACTGGTCGACGAGCGCGGGCGCGATGATCGTCTCGCAGGTCGGCGCGCCACCGCCCGCACTGGAGGCGCCGCCGTTCGCGGATGAGCCGCCGTCGGACGGCGTCTTGGGCGTGAGCGGCGAGGCGCAGCCGACCAGCATCGCGGCGGCGAGGAGGAGGGTCGCTCCCGCCGCGGCGAGGGAGCGCCGAGTGCGGGCCGCCCCGGTCGTCACGTCGTGGCCTGCGGCGGGGCGGCGAGGAGCTCGAGGAAGGCGTCGTGGAGGACGCCGTTGGTCGCGAGAGCCGAGCCCTCCGCGATCGTCGGCGCGCCGTCGAAGGAGGTCATGCGCCCTCCGGCCTCGGTGACGATCGCGGCGGCCGCGGCGAGGTCGTACTCCTTGACGTCGAACTCCGCGACGAACTCGAGACGGCCTTCGGCGAGGAGCATGTACGACCAGATGTCGCCGTACGCGCGGTCGCGCCACACACGGCGGCTCAGGGTGATGAGCTCCTCGAGGTGGCCCGCGTCGTCCCACTGCGCGATGCTCTGGAAGCTCACGCTCGCATCGTCGAGATCGGCGACGTCGGACACGCGGATGGGCCGCGGCTCGCCGCCGTCGACGCTCGTCCAGGCGCCGAGGCCCTCGGCCGCCCACCAGCGGCGGCGCATCGCGGGGGAGCTCACGACGCCGAGGCGCGGATAGCCCTCGATGTCGAGCGCGATCATCGTGCCCCACGCGGGGACGCCGCGGAGGAAGTTCGCCGTGCCGTCGATCGGGTCGATGATCCAGCGGCGAGGCGCGTCGTCGTCGCGGCCGTACTCCTCGCCGAAGATCCCGTCGTCCGGGCGCTCGGTCGCGAGGATGTCGCGGATGGCGCGCTCGGCGGCCAGGTCGGCGTCGGTCACGTGGCTGCGGTCGGCCTTGCGCGAGACCTCGAGGTCGGCGGAGTCGAAGCGCGGCAGCGTCTGGGCGTCGGCGGCGTCGGCGAGGCGGAGGGCGAGCGCGAGATCCTCGTCGAGGCCGGCGCGGGCGGGGGAGGCGGGAGTCGACGAGGGGGAGGTCACCCGCTCAGGATATCGGCGCCGTCGCGACCGGCCCTGAGGTTCAGAGCACGCGTGAGCGGTGCACAGGAGACGCACAGGCACGCCCGGGCGCACCTCGATTCGCGCGGGCCTGGCGAGCCTGGTAACGTAGTCTCTCGGTTCGCAGGGAAGGAATTCCCGGAGAACGGAACGCACCTCTAGCTCAATCGGCAGAGCAACTGACTCTTAATCAGTGGGTTCAGGGTTCAAGTCCCTGGGGGTGCACGGAACAGCCTCGGTCACTCTCGCCAGTGACCGGGGCTTTTTCGCGTCTGCGGGCCACCTTGACGTAGTGGGGCCGGCTGGTGCGGACTTTACGAGGCCGGGTGCCCGGAGGTGGCCGAAGGGGTCATGGCGTGTCCGTTCGTGTGGGCGCGGGTTCTCCCGCAGACCGGTCGACGACGCGCGCGCCATCCCGTTGTGCGGCCGCGCCGGAGGTCACGACGAGGATGATGCCGACGACCTGGAACGGTGTCGGATTCTGTCCGAGCAGGAGCAGTCCGATCAGGATGCCGAAGGCGGGCTCGATCGAGAGGAGTGTGCCGAACGCGGTGTGCGTCATCCTGCGCAGCGCGAGCATCTCCAAGCCGAAGGCGATCACGGGTGTGATCACAGCGATGCCCGCTGCGGTGGCGATCACACCCCAGGACGGAGTGCCGGAGACCACCTGAGGCAGCCCGAGGAGTGCGGTCGCGACAGCGGCGATCGGCAGGGTCATCGCGAGCCCGCTGATGCCGGCGAACCGGTCTCCGACTTTCTGTGTGAGCACGTTGTATAGGCCCCAGCAGGTTCCGGCAAGGAGCGCGAAACCGACTCCGACGAGGTCGATCTTCCCCGACCAGGGTTCGGTCATGAGCGCGACGCCTGAGAGTGCCAGTGCAGGCCAGATGAGGGCCCGTCGGTGACGGCTGGTGATGCCGGCTACGACGAGCGGACCCAGGAACTCGATCGCTACCGCCGTGCCCAGGGGGATGAGCTCTGCCGCCGCAAGGAAGAAGGTCGTCATGAATCCCGTCACGACGCCAAGCCCGATGAGGACCGGTACGTCGCGTCGGCGCACCGACCGCAGCGACGGTCGCGCGATCATCCACACGAGTGCCGCGCCGAAGCACATCCGCAACCACGCTGTCCCCGCGGACCCGACGTGCTCGATCACGCCCACGGACAGAGCGTTTGCCAGCTGCACCGCGAGCATCGCGGCAACCGCCATCGACCACGGCGGAAGGACCGTCCGGCGCGCGGTCACGAGCCTGCGCCCATGAGTCGATCAGTCGCAGTGTTGGTTCCCATAAGATGCAGGATAGTGCACCGGCCCGGCACGCCCCGCTCGGGACGCACCGGGCCTCAGCGCGGATCAGCGCACGAGCGACGTCTCGTTCGTCTCCGCCTCGAGCTTCTGCCGCCGGCGCGCGACGACCCGCCCGCGGATCGAGAACGCGAGCACGACGGCGAGCAGCGCGTAGAGCGCGATCGGGATCGGCCCGCCGACGAGCACCGAGAAGTCGCCGTTGGCGCTCATCGCGGCGTCGCGGAGGCTCGTCTCGGCCAGTGGGCCGAGCACCATGCCGATGATGAGCGGCGCCAGCGGATAGTCGACCGCCCGCATGATGAAGCCGACGATGCCGATGCCGAGCAGCATGAGCAGGTCGAACGTCGAGCCGCCGGTCGCGTACGTCCCGAGCGCGCAGAACACCGTGATGCCGGCGAACAGGTACGGCCGGGGGATGAGCAGCAGCTTGGCCCACAGCGTCGCGAACGGCAGGTTGAGGATCAGCAGGACGACCATCGCGATGAAGAAGCTCGCGAGCAGCGACCACACGAGGTCCGGCGCGCGCTCGAACAGCAGCGGGCCGGGCTGAAGCCCGTACTGGCGGAAGGCCGCGAGCATGATCGCGGCGGTCGCCGAGATCGGGAGGCCCAGGGCGAGCAGCGAGCCCATCGCCATGCCGGTCGTCGAGTTGCCCGCGGCTTCTGGGGCGGCGAGGCCGCGGATGGCGCCGCTCCCGAAGCGGGGGACGTCCCGACGGGCGTCGAGCCGCTTCTCGAGTCCGTACGCGAGGAAGGTCGGGATCTCCGACCCGCCCGCGGGCACGATCCCGAAGGGCACGCCGATCGCCGTGCCGCGCAGCCACGCGGGCGCCGCCTCGCGGAACTCGGTGCGCGAGAGCCAGGGCCGACCGGCCGGCTTGACCATCGAGCCCTCGCCCGACTGCCGCGAGAGGCACGCGACGTAGATCACCTCGCCGAGCGCGAGGACTGCCACGGTCACGGTGACGAGCGAGATGCCGTCGAAGAGGTACGGCGAATCCAGGGTGAAGCGCGGAGCACCGGACACGCTGTCGACCCCGATCACGGCGATCCCCAGCCCGAGGAAGAGCGACGCCATGCCGCGCAGCGGCGTGTCCGTCACGACGGATGAGGTCGCAGCGAACGCGAAGACCGCGAGCGCGAAGAACTCTGCCGGGCCGAAGCTGCTCGAGAAGTCGGCGAGGAGCGGCGCGAGGAAGACGACGAGCACCGAGGCGACGAATCCGCCGATGAAGGCGCCGATCGCCGCGGTCGCGAGCGCCTGCGCCGCCCGGCCGCTGAGCGCCATCCGGTGCCCCTCGAACGTCGAGGCGATGGCCGAGGCCTGACCGGGCGTGTTCATCAGGATGCCCATGGTCGAGTCTCCGAAGAGCCCGCCGAAGTAGACCCCGGCGAACATGATGAACGCGGCGGTCGGCTCGAGGGCGAAGGTGACCGGCAGCAGCAGCGCGACCGCCATCGACGAGCCGAGGCCGGGCAGCACGCCCACCGCGGTGCCGAGCAGGCATCCGACGAGGACCCAGATGAGGTTCTGCCAGGTCAGCGCCCCGGCGAATCCGTCGGCGAGAAGAGGAAGGACGTCCATCAGAGACCCCCTCCGAGAATGCCCGACGGCAGCGGGAGGCCGAGCAGCATGTCGAACGCGATGTAGATGACCGAGCTCAGGGTGAGCCCCACGAGCGCATTGAACAGCCAGCGCGACGACGCGAAGCCGCGCACGACGCCGACGAACAGGAGCGTCGCCGCGATGATCCAGCCGAGGACCTCGAGCAGGAGCGCGAAGGCGAGGAACGACCCCACGACCCACAGCAGCGAGCGCCAGCGCGGGCGGGAGAGGATGCCGCCTGCGCTGTCGGCTGCCGCGTCATCGGTCTGCGTCCGGCTGCTCTGCCACTGCCGGAAGCCCGAGAGCCCGAGCAGGACCGCCAGCAGGTAGAGGCCCGCCGAGATCAGTCCCGGGAAGAACTGCGGGCCGGGGAACGCCGCGCCCTCCGGGACCGACATCGTGAGGATGCCCACGAGCAGGTAGCTCGCGAAGGCCGCCAGGAGCACGGGCATCACGAGATGCGCCGCGAGCGTGGCGATCGACGGCGCCGTCGTGCGGGGCGCCCCCGGACCGCCCACGACCGCGGACAGGGCGGTGGGATTGTTCGAAGGCATCATTGCCCCATCTCCTCGTAGAGGTCGGCGATCCGAGCACGCTCGGATGCCAGGAAATCGGTCAGCTCGTCACCCGTGATCACGCGCTCCGTCCAGTGGTAGCGCTCGATCGCGTCCTGCCACTCCGGAGTGTCGAGCGTCTCGAGGACGAGGTCGGTGAGCTCCGTGCGCTCTGTCTCAGACAGCGCGGAGGGCGCGGCCACCATGCGCCAGTTCGTCAGCGCCACGTCGTAGCCCTGCTCCGCCGCCGTGGGGATCTCGATGCCCTCGACCGGCTGCTCGGCGATCAGTGCCAGCGCCCGCAGACGCCCGGACGCGATCTGGTCGATGTTGTCGGGGTAGCCGCCCGTGGCCGCCTGCGCGGTCCCGTTCAGGAGGGCCTGGATGGCCTCGCCGCCGCCATCCGAGGAGATGTACGTCGTCTCCACCGGATCGATGCCCGCCGCGAGAGCGAGATCGGTCACGACGAGCTGGTCGAACGAGCCGCCGCCGGTCCAGGGCAGCGCCCGCGGATCCTCCCGCCATGCGGAGACGAGATCGTCGAGGGTCTCGTACGGGGAGTCGGCGGGGACGACGACCACGTCGTATTCCTCCACCATCACGGCGACCGGCGTGACGTCGTCGAGCGTGGCGGCCGAATCGAACTGGATCGTCGCCGCGAGGAGGCCGGTTCCCCCGACGAGGAGGTTGTTCGGCTGCCCCGCGAGGACCGACACGTTGCCGAGCGCGATCGTGCCGCCCGCGCCCGGCATGTTCACGACCTGCACGTTGTTCACCAGGCCGTTCGCCCGCTGCGCCTGCTGCATCTCGCGCGCGACGCCATCCCATCCGCCGCCCGGAGCGGCGGGAGCGATGATCGTCATCGATGCATGGAGGTCCGTGCCGGCGGCTGCCGACGTCACGGATCCGTACACGGCGGTCGCGATCGCCGCCGTCGCGAGGGAGGCGCCGATCACGCGTGTGACCGTGCGGGCGACCGGCGAGCGCCCACGGGGAGGGGTGACGGAATCGTCTGTGCTCATCTCTGCTCCTTCTGCGGACACCTTTGTCGCCGCAAGATGAGTAATAGGATGAGCCGCCGTGAGAGCGCGCGCCTCGTCCCGAGGTGTTGTGATCATTGATGCTCACCGAATCCTCGCGAGGACATGACAAGGACCGCCGACACCCGAACGCGCGCCGTGCGCCTCGTGATGCTCTTCCTGCCATCCGTCATCGTGCTCGTCGCGGTCGGCCTGACGACGCTCGTCGCGCTCACGGTGCAGGAGCGGAGCATCCGGGAGGCGACGACGCAGCGCGTGCACGACGTGGCGCGCGGCCTCGCCGAGCTGATCGAGGTCCGCACGGCGGTGGAGGCGGCCGGTCCGATCGGGACCGCCGGGCGCCCCGCCGACGCATCCTCCCTCGCGACGGCGACCGCGGCGCTGCAGCCGCTGGCGGACGTGATCCAGCGCACGGCCGGGGTGTACTACGTCGTGATCACCGACGACGAGGGCGTGCGGATCACGCATCCCGATCCGTCTCAGCGAGGGGTCCAGGTGTCGACCACCACGGAGCCGGTGCTCGCGGGGGAGGAGTTCGTCGGCACCGAGACGGGGCCGTCGGGGGCCTCGCTCCGCGCGAAGGTGCCCGTGATCGGCTCGGACGGGGCTGTGGTCGGCATGGTGGCCGTGGGCATCCTCGAGTCGAGCATCTCCGCCCAGACGGCCGCGGGCGTCGAGAAGCTGCTGCCCTGGGCATCCGCCGCGCTCATCGTCGCAACCCTCGCGAGCTCGCTGCTCGCGGCCGCGATCGAGCGACGGTTCCGGAGGAGCGACGCCATGGAGGCGGAGCACCGCCAGCTGCGTCATGTGACGGCGGCGCTGCGCGAGCAGGCGCATGAGTTCGGCACCCGACTCCACGTGATCCACGGACTCGTCTCGCACGGCGATCGCGCAGAGGCGCTCCAGTACATCGAAGGGGTCGTGCCCGTCCTCTCCGGGAACGGGGGCGAGGGGGTCTCGCGGCCCTCGGGGCTGCTGAGCGCGAGCATCGAGGCGCTCCGCTCCGAGCTGAGCGCGCGTGGAACGCGGCTCGAGACCGACATGGATCCGGACGTCCCGATCGACGAGGGAGTGCTCCTCGTCTTCGCGAATCTCGCGCGCAACGCCGCCGAGGCCGGGGCGTCGTCGGTGCGCTGCTCGCTGCGGCAGGTCGACGGCCGGTTCGTCGGAGCCGTCGAAGACGACGGGCCCGGCATTGACCCCGCCGACGTCGATCGCGTCTTCACGCGCGGCTATTCGTCGAAGCCGGACGCGTCGGGCGTCGGGCGCGGGATCGGCCTGGCGCTCGTCCGGCGCACCGTCACGTCGCGCGGCGGCACCATCGAGCTGCGTCGATCCGCGCTGGGCGGGTCGCGTTTCGACTTCGATCTGGGTGCCGAGCGATGAGCGAGCGGATCGGGGTGCTCATCGTGGACGACGATGCCGCGGCGCGCGCCCTGCACAGCCGGTTCGTCGCTGAGACGCCGGGGTTCTACGTGGCGGCGACGGCGGCCACTGGGCGAGCGGCGCTCGCCCAGCTCGGACGCGGCGTCGATCTCGTGCTCCTCGACATGCGGCTTCCCGACATCAGCGGGATCGAGGTTCTGCACCGTCTGCGGACCTTGGGCGAGGCCGGGGCGGATGTCCTCGTGATCAGCTCGTCCCACGATCAGGTGACGGTCCGGCAGGCGCTCGCCGCACGCGTCTCGGGATACCTCGTGAAGCCGTTCACGCAGGAGGCGCTCCAGGAACGGCTGCGAGCGTACGCGGCCGACGCCGACCGACGACGGGCAGACGCTGCAGATCGGCGTCTCTCCCAGGGCGAGATCGATCGCCTCCTCGCCGTCGGCACCACGCGGGCTCCCGAACGACCGAGGCGCGAGGGGCGTGTCGAGCTTCCCAAGGGACTCGCCGCGCAGACACTCGAGCGCGTCCTCGCGGCGCTTGACCCCGTCCGCTCGGTCTCCGCCGAGGAACTCGCGGCCACGTGCGGGATCTCGCGCGCGACGGCTCGCCGGTACCTCGAGCACCTCGTCGCCGAGGGGCGGATCGACATCGCGCACAGCTACGGGCGGCGGGGCCGCCCGCGCGTGCTCTATCGGCTGGCCCCGGCGCCGTCAGGCTGACGGCACGCGCGCATCAGCGGCTGTCAGGGCGGGCCGCGGAGTCAGCATCAGGGCGGTGGCGATCGCCGCCGCGGTGAGACCGAGGACACCGGTGGTGAGCAGCGCGAGGCCGGCGGGCCACACCGTGTGGTGCTCGGCCTCGTAGGTGTATCCGTCGTACGTCCGGGTGAACTCGAGCGTTCCGCTGCTCGTCAGCACGATCCCGACGACGAGCGCGACGACCGGGATGCTCCATGCCAGCCCCCACGCCAGGCGTCGTCGGGCCGACCACGGGTCGTCGATCTGCTCGGCCGAGGCCGCATCGAGATCGAGTCGGTGCTGTTCGTGCTCAGGCGCGTCTGAATCCACGTCTGCACCCTATCGGCGACGAGCGGGCCGAGGCGCGGACACGACGGGCGGCGGCGCCTGCCGTCTACCCGCGTGCGTGTCAGAAGGGTGGTGGTTCGTCGTCGGGTGGGGTGAAGCGGGCGACGGGTGGTGGGGTATCGGTATAGACGCGTCCGTTCGGGGACGTCCATTCGAGCACGCCGCCAGGGCCCTGGGTGACGGTCCATTCGGTCATCTGCTCGAGCATGTGATGCGTTTCACACAAGTACTCGAGGTTCGCCACGTTCGTGGGGCCGCCCCGGGAGTGGGGATGGGTGTGGTCGACGTCGACGTAGTGCTTCCGGATGGCCTGCCGGCACCCGGGGAACCGGCACCGCTCATCTCGCGCCTTCAGGAACCGCCGCTGCGCGGTGGTGGGGAATCTCTGGTCGACGGTGAGGAGGACCCCGGTGTGCGCGTCGGTGAAGGCGCGGTTCCAGATGGTGGCGTCGGCGGCGATCTGCTTGGCGTCGATGATCGGGATGGGTCCTGCCCCGGCGAGGGTGGCGCCCTCGGTCCGGTTCGTGGGGTCGGCGAGCGCCGTGGCGGGGATGGTGATGTGCACGCTCCCGCGAATCGCCCCGAGCCCGACGGGCTTCATGGCCGGCTTCCGTGCGGGCCCTGCGGCGGGGCCGAATGCTGAACCCGCGGCCGTGCTCTCGTTCACCCCGTCGGCTGTGTCCGTGTCCGTGTCGCTCAGCGCGCCGAGTCCGACATCCCCGCCCTTCGCATCGGCCGCGCCGCCCGTGCCGTCCGCGGTGGCGCCGAGTCCGACGTCGCCGGTCTTCGCGTCCGCCTCGCCCGCACGGTCGCCCTCGGGCGTCTGGGGGAAGGTGGCGCCGTAGAGGTGGTCGTGGCCGGTGGGGGTGCCGGTGAGGGTGAGGTCGGTGAAGATGTCCGCCCGGATCTCATCCAAGGTGCGGTCATCCGCGAGCGCGGCCGGGTCGCCGGCGCGGCGGGCGGCGGCGCGGGCGGTGATGACGGTCTTGGCCATCTGGTCGATGCGGTCCATCATCCCGAGCCCGAGCACGTTCGCGACCTCCGCATCGAACGCGCCCATCGCGTCCTCCCCGGGACGGAACCCCACCCGCCGCCTCCGCCTGGCGGCCTTGTGGCGGTCGCTGATCGAGACCGGGTCCAGTTCCTGCGCGATCTTCCGCGCCACCTCCGCCAACGCCGCCGCGGTCATCGGCACCCGGTCCAGCCGCTCCAGCACCCGCACCTCATACGTCGCCCGCAGGGCAGGGTCGTCGAGCCGGTCCCCGCACAGCACGATCGTGCGCGCGTGCGGGAGCGACACCGTCCCCGCCGCGAGCCGGTCCCGCACGACCGGGAACCGGGACACCAGGTTCGTCGCGTCGTTCATCTGCCGCTCCACCGACCGGCCCGGGGTGTGCGTGGCCGCGGCGATCTCCTCCGCGATCGCCCGATGCGCCCACGCCCGCGACGAGCCCCCGGCCGCGACCTGCCGCTCATGCTGCGCCCACGCCACCTGCGACGCCGACGCCAACGCCATCTGACGCGCCGCCTGCGCATGCGCGATCACCCTGTCCGCCGCCCGGATCGCCTCGATCGCCGACTCCACCGCCGCACGCTCCGAAGCCGTCGGGGACGGACCATCCCCTTCACCCCACACAGCCCCATCGCTCATGACACCAGTGTCCCGCCCACCACGGACATTCGAAGACCCCTACGAGCCAGAACGAAGCACAAAAGGTCACGGAACGATAACGAAACGAAGGGTCTCGGAGCCTCCGACAGGGGGCGTGCACCGCGCGGCGCCAACGAGATGTGTGGCTGACGGTGCGGTTTCCCGGGCCCGGGCCGTCCAGCGACCCCGCCTCACACTCTCCGCTCGGCCCAGCCCCATGCCTCGAGCGCGACCTCGATCTCGCGGCCATCGATCTCGACGACCGCCGTGCGTGCCGCGTCAGACAGATTCGCCGCGAGGACCACCTCGCGACCGTCGCGTCGCCCTCCGACCGCCCACAGCAGACCGTCCGGGCTCGCGCCGGACAGCAGCTCCGCGCCAGAGAGTGCCGCCAGGGCACCTACCGCCGTCGCGGCGGGAGTCGCCGCACCATCGGCGGTGTATAGACCACGCGTCCCCCACTCCTCGAAGTACGCGACGCTCGACACGCCAGAAACGGCGAACGCCGCCGCGCTCGCGATGACCCACGCCGCGAGCTCTGGCGCAGCCTGACGATCGTCGACGGCGCCTGTGAACTCGGCGCCGTACCCCTCCGCGAGGTCGTCGCGCGACGGCATCGGCGCGGGGGCGGTGGCGACGTTGTTGTACCGGGGCCGCAAGGTCACCGGACCGACGTGCACGGGCAAGTCGCGCGCGATGCGGACAGCCTGCTCGGCCGTGAGCCGCTGCATCGCGACCGACTCCACGAGCTGCTCGGTTCCGAGGGCGTGGAACAGCGGGGTCGACGCGAACACGACGCCGTCGGCATCCGCGGGGAGGTCGGCCTGCTCGCGGTTCAGCTCGGTGAAGTGCGAGCGAGCGCCCGCCAGAATCTGCGCCGAGAGGCCTGCACGCGAGAGAGCGTGCCGCAGCGCCGACACGTGGACCGACCGGGACGTGTGCGCCTGACGCGCGAACCCGGCGATCCGACGGATCTCGCGATCGGCGAGCGCGTCGATCGCGGCGTCGAGAGCGCGGACGGCCGCAGGGGAGAGGTCCTCGTCGTCCTGCGGGAGCACGAGGCGCACGTCGAGCGGTCGCTTCGGCACGCGATGAAGCGCCGCACGCCAGTTCGGGGCGGCGAGATCGAGCTCGACGAGAAGCGTGTCGCCGATCGGCGGGATGGCCGGTGCCGGGTCTGGTGCGGATGATGCGCACGTGAGAATCTCGGGGAACGCACCGGATGGCAAGAGCCCGATCCGCGAGGACACCGCGTGATCCGGCTCAGGCTCGCCCGCGACCGAGATCTCGATCGACTGCCGCAGCTCCTGTCCCGCCGCGACCGGGTACGGGAACGGCAGGTCGAGCGGTCGGCTGTAGGTCTTGAAGGAGGCGTCCGTCCAGTTGCGCTGATCCTCCATCTCGAACACGTCGCCCGAGAACGCGACCGCCACATCCATCCCCGCATCGCGCCATCCGAGCCGGGTGATGCCGCGGACGGGCTGATGCGGGCTGATCGCGGTCGGGAACGCCGTGCGCTCGGAGGACCCGTCCGCGTGGACGACATCGAGGGCCGCGCCGGCGAGGTGCGGCGGATGGAGCGCGACGAGCCCCGTGCGATTCGTGAGCCAGTCGACGGTGGAGGCGCCGCGCCATCCGATCGTCAGCCGGTCGCCGTCCGCTCGGACGCGGACCGCGCCCGAGATCGCCGCGCCGAAGTCATCGGCGTGCACGGAGATCTCGAGGGCGCCGGGCGACGCTGCGACCGCATCCACGTGCATGGCCGGCGTGTTCCAGTCGCGGTCGCGAGCCACCGCCCGGACGCCGCGGAGCACGACCCGGCCTCGCCATCGCACGTCTGCGAGCTCGTCGCCGCGTCGTTCGAGCGACCAGGGGCCGCTGCGCCAGGTCTCGGAGGGCGTGCGCCAGGAATCGTCGTGGGTCACGGAGCGTCGTCTCTCGAGAGCCGGTCAGAGGGTGGTCATGCCGCCGTCGACCGCGAACAGCGCGCCGGTCGCGAAGGCTCCGTCGTCGCTCGCGAGGAAGACCATGATCCCCTCGACGTCCGACGGGGCTCCCGCGCGGCCGAGCGGGATCCGGCCGATGATCGCGGCGCGCGCCTCGGGGTCGCTTGTGATCGTCGTCACGAGCGACGTCTCGGTGTACGCGGGGACGACCGTGTTCACGCGGATGTTGCGGTCGGCGTACGCGGCCGCGACGGTCCGCGCAAGTCCGTGGATGCCCGCCTTCGACGCGCTGTAGGCGGTGAAGTCCCTGCCCTCGCCGTTGATGCCCGTCGGGCTCCCGGTGAGGATGATCGACCCGCCGCCCCGGGGAAGCATCGCTCGCACGGCGTGCTTGACCGTCAGGAAGGTGCCCGTCAGGTTGACGTCGATCGTGCGCCGCCACACATCGAGGTCGAGGTCGGCCGCCGGCGCATCCTGGCCGAAGAGCTGCACGCCCGCGTTCGCGACGACGACGTCGGGCGACCAGCCCGCGCCATCCAGCTCCGCGAACGCGGCCTCGACGCTCTGCTCCTGCGCGATGTCGACGGCGACGGCGCGTGCGCGATCCGCGCCGATCCGCGCAGCCGCGGCGGATCCGGCCTCCGCGTCGCGGTCGGCGATGACGACGCGCGCACCCTCAGCGGCGAAGCGGGCGGCCACGGCGAAGCCGATTCCCGTCGCCGATCCGGTGATGAGGGCGGTCTTTCCCTGGAGCCTGGTCATCGTCGTCCTATCGCTTGATCTCGTCGAGGTGCAGCATGCGCGCGAGGTTCTTGTCGAGCTCGTCGTCGCGGAAGATCTTCTTCCAGTCCTCCTTGATGATGCTCTCGCGTCCGTAGTCCATCGCGATGAGGCACGCGTCGCTGAAGGGGTTGTCGCCGCGCAGGCCGTTGGCGAGCGCGACCTGCGTGTGCCCGTAGAGGATGCTGCGCGCGGCCGCCTCGGGCACGCCCATCGTGTGCACGGCCTCCTGCAGCGCCTCGTTCAGCAGGTCCCCGATCATGCAGGCGACCGTCTCGACGAGGGTCGGCTCGAGCTGTGCGAGCTGCTTGACCGTCACCCAGTGCACGTCGATCACAGGAGCGTAGATCGCGCGGACGGTCGCCTCGACGATCTCCTTCTTCGCGGGGTCGTCCGACTCCACGGCGGCGATGGCATCCTGCGGCGCCGCGATGCCGCCGAACGTGTCGGCCCACTGCTCGGGGGTCTCGCGCTGCAGGAAGATCGACGGATGGCACGGGTGCGCGACCGCCTGGACGACATCCTCGCGCGTGGTGAGGAGGCCCGCATAGGCGGCGGCGGGGTCGAGAGTGAGGACGATCGTGCCGGGCCGGAGCTGCGGCACGAGCTCGGCGGTGACGGGGCCGAGCGCGAGGTCGGGGACGGCGAGGACGACGATCTCCGCGTCGGCGACGGCGGTCGCGGCGTCCGAGAGCGCACGACCGGCGGCCCGCACGCGCTCCTGCCCGGCGGGGGAGTTCTCGACATACCAGACCACGTGATCGGTCTGCGCGAGATTGTTCGAGACGCGGGTCCCCATCTTCCCCCCGGCGCCGAAGACGGCGATCCGATAGGTGCTCTGCGCTGTCGCGGTGTCGGTCATGACGTGCTCCTCAGATAGTCGAGGGCTCGACGGGTCCACGCCCGCTCGGCCCGGATGGTGGTGTCGGGATCGCCCTGCCAGGGCAGCCAGTGCTCGACGATCTCGTTGATGCCGCGCTCGCGCGGACGCACGATGCGCAGCAGATGCTCGTAGTCGTGGAGACCGTCGCCGAGCGGGGAGCCGGAGTAGGTGAATCCGACCCAGCCCTCCTGCCGCGCGAAGGCGAAGTCCTTCACATGGACGCTCTTCACATGAGCCGCGGTCGCCTCGACGCACTCCGTCGGCGATTCGAGTCGGGCGACGACGTTCGCCGGATCGAGGCAGATCCCGAGCGCGGGGCTGTCGATCCGCTCGATCAGCGCGACGAGCTGCCGCGTGGCGACCTGCTCGTAGGTCTCGAGGGCGAGGACGAGGCCGGCCGCGCGGTAGGCGGGGAGGGCCGTCCTCAGCCAGGACTCTGCCTCGGCCGGAGACGGGCGACTCCCGGGAGCATGCACCATGCTGCGCACGAGGCGCGCTTCGAAGAGCTCCGCGATGCGCGCGAACCGCTCGAGATGATCGGGCGCGACACCTTTCGTGCCGAGCTCGATCGCCATCCCGAGCTCGCGCGCGACGCGGGCGGTCTCGCGGAGCTCGCGGTCGGACATCCGCTCGAGGGGCGCGTAGTCGCAGATCTGGAACAGGCCGACATCGAGATCGCGCGTCGCCTCGAGCGCGGCGCGCAGCGAGAGCGGCTCCCGCGCGCGCTCGGAGTGCTGCCAGAAGAAGGCGTAGGTTCCGAGCCCGATCACGACCGAGACCTCGCGAGCGCGTCTGCCTCGTCGACGACGGCGACGAGGGCGTCGGGGTCGTGCGCGAAGCGGCCGAGGAAGAGCCCGTCGATGTCGTCGCCGAGTCGAGCGAGGAGGCCGGGGCCCGCCGAGCCGCCGTACACGACCGACGAGCCGTCGCGGTCGGGGAGCTCAGCGAGTGCCGCCGTGAGTGCGCGGCCCACCGCGCGGATGTGCTCCGCGGGCGCGGGCTCGGGCGCTCCGATCGCCCACACGGGCTCGTAGGCGGCGATGACCGGCCCCGCCGGGGCGTCCGCGAGGGCGGCACGGAGCTGCGCGACCGTGGATTCGGCCGCGACCCCCGGGGCGACCGGCTCGGTCTCGCCGAGGCAGAGGACGGGTGTGAGTCCGTTCCGGAGTGCGGCGGCCGTCTTGCGCGCGACGACGCCGTCGTCCTCGCCGAACAGGCGCCTCCGCTCGGCGTGGCCGACCTCCGCGATCGACGCGCCGATCTCGGCGAGTTCGACCGGAGAGACCTCGCCCGTGTACGGCCCTGCGTCGTGCTCGGCGACATCCTGGGCGCCGATGCGGACCGGGGTCCCGGCGAACGCGGTGACGGCGGGAATGATCTGCAGGAAGGTCGGGATCACGAAGAGCTCGACGCGCCCGGAGCGGATGGCCTCATGCCGGCGCACGCGCTCGGCGACCGCGGCGAACCACGCGGTCGCCTGACGGTGGCCGAAGTACATCTTCAGGCTCACCCCCACCCGGACGCGCGCCATCAGCAGGAGCCCGTGTGCTCGAACTCGTCGATGACCGCGACCTTCGCCGCGGACGCGCTCGCGGTGTCGAAGCGGTAGATGAGCCACTCCCGCACGAGGCGGCGAGCGAGCTCGATGCCCACGACGCGCTGGCCCATGGTGAGCACCTGGGCGTTGTTGGACAGCACGCCGCGCTCGACGCTGAAGCTGTCGTGGGCGGTGACGGCGCGGATGCCGGGAACCTTGTTCGCCGCGATCGCGACGCCCAGACCGGTTCCGCAGATGAGCAGGGCGCGGTCGGCGGAGCCGTCGGCGACGCGCTGCGCCGCCTCGATCGCGACGCGGGGGTACGGCGTGTGACCGTCTGCGCCCACGCCGACATCGACCACCGACGCGACGCCCGGGTTCTGCTCGAGGTCGCGCTTGAGAATCTCCTTGTAGTCGTAGCCGGCGTCATCGCAGCCGATCACGATCCGCAGCTGGTCGGTCATGAGCTCTCCTTCATCACGTCTGCATGTCTCGCTTCGCGCGGGTCTGGTGGGGCGATTCCGGCCGGATTCGAGACATGGTGGGTGGGGACCGGCGAATCGAGGACGTCGACGACGGCCGTGACGATGAGCGCGAGCGAGTGCGCGCCCGGGTCCGGGGTGCCGATCGCCTTCTCGGCGTGGGTGCGCGAGCGGCCCATGCGGGGGAGGAGGTCGGCGGTCGCGGCGGCCGACTCGGTCGCGGCCTGCGCGGCGATGCGCCAGGCATCGGCGAGCGCGGTGTCCCGGCCCACCGCGGCGGACAGGGCCTCGGCGAACGGGACCAGTGCGTCGACGAGCGTCTTGTCGCCGACCTGCGCCTTGCCGTACGCCATCACGCGGTCCGCCGCCTCCACGACGCCCTGCGCGATGGCGTCGGGGGAGGGGCGGTCGCGATCGCCGAGGCGGTCGGCGACCGTCGAGAGGATGACACCCCACAGGGCGCCGGATGTCCCTCCCGCGCGATCCGACCAGGCATCGGCCGCGCGCGCGAGCGTCGTGCCGGCGCCGGCTCCCTCCGCAAATGCCTGACGCGCGGCATCGCGCGCAGCGCGGGAGCCCCGCTGCATCCCGATGCCGTGGTCGCCGTCGCCCGCGACCGCGTCCATCCGGCCGAGCTCGTCGACGTGGGCGTCCACGGTGTCCGCGATGGCCTCGATGATCGAGAGCACGCGCTGCGCGGCCCGTCGGGAGTCGGCACCCGCGACGAGGGGAGACGGTGCGGAGGGGGCGGCGCCGCGATCGGCCGGGGCTGCGTCCTCCTCCACGGTCGCGGGTGCGAGCGCTCCGCGGCGGTACGCGGGCGTGTCGACGGGCGTCTCCCAGAGGGCGGCGAGCTCGTCGTCGAGCCAGAAGAGCGTGAGGGATGTCCCGGCCATGTCGAAGGACGTGCAGTACTCGCCCACGTGCGGATCCACGACGTCGAGCCCTGCGCTCTCGAGCAGCTGCGCGATGCGGCGGTACACGACGAACATCTCCTCGTACTTGAGTGCGCCGAGCCCGTTGAGGATGGGGATGACGCGCGCGCCTCGGGGCGACTCGACGCCCTCCGGCAGCTCGGCGAGGAGACGCGTCACGAGCAGCTCGGCGAGCGCGTCGGCGGAGGGCACGTCCGTCTCGTCGATACCCGGCTCGCCGTGGATCCCGAGACCGACCGCCATCCGGTTCTCGGCGACCTCGAACAGGGGCTCGTCCGCGCCAGGGAGGGTGCAGCCCGTGAACGCGACGCCGAACGACCGGGTGCGCTCGTTCGCCAGGCGGGCCGCCCGGGCGACCTCGGCGAGCGGGTACCCCGCTTCGGCTGCCGCGCCCGCGATCCGGAAGACGGTGAGGTCGCCCGCGATGCCGCGCCGGCGATGCCTCTCGGCGGGCGGCGCGGAGGAGATGTCGTCGGTGACCGTCACGGTCTCGCAGGGGATGCCTGCTTCGCGCAGCCGTTCCTGCGCCGCGTCGAAGTTCAGCACGTCGCCGGCGTAGTTGCCGTACGAGAAGAGGACGCCACGGCCGCGGTGGGCGGCTCTCGCCACGGCCAGCACCTGCTGCGTCGAGGGCGATGCGAACAGGTTGCCCATCGCGGCCCCGTGCGCGAGGCCTCGGCCGACCAGGCCTCCGAAGGCGGGGTAGTGGCCCGAGCCGCCTCCCACGACGACCGCGACCTCGCCCCGCGGCGATGCGCTCGCCCTGACCACTCCGCCGGACACGCGGCGAACGCAGCGGCTGTTGGCCGCGACGAACCCGTCGATCATCTCGTCCGCGAAATCGGCCGGGTCGTTCCAGAGGCGGGTCATCGTCGAGCTCCTTCGGAGAGGCGTTCCCTCATTGTGCACAACCGGTTGACCAATTACAAGTCCGTGCCGTGATCCGAGCGCGGGCCGGAGGGTCGGTAGGTTGGGGGACATGCCCGCCTACCCGGATGCCGCGCCCGACGACATCGCGTCTGCTCTCGGCACCCTGCCCTCCGGGAGCCCGGTGTCGGAGGTCGCGCGACGGCTGCTCGACCTCTTCACGGGCGGCTCCATCGCGCCGGGCACGCGCCTTCCGCCCGAGCGCCAGCTCGCGGCGTCGCTCGGGGTCGGCCGCTCGGCCGTGCGCGAGGCGCTCGCCGCACTCGAGATCCTCGGGATCGTCGACGTGCGCCCCGGGTCGGGGACATACCTTCGCGGAGAGACGAGCGAGCTTCTCCCGCAGACCCTGCGCTGGGGACTGCTCATCGGAGAGCGCAACACGGTGCAGCTGCTCGAGCTGCGCGCCGGGCTGGAGATCTACGTGGCTCGGCTCGCCGCGGGTCGCATGAAGCCGGAGCAGCACGCGGAGCTCGCGCAGCACGTGCGCTCCATGGCCGAGAGCCTCGACGATCTCGGCGCGTTCGCTCGCGCCGACCGCGAGTTCCATCAGACGCTCGCCGAGGCGGCGGGCAACGCCCTCCTCGTCGACCTGCTGCACGTCGTGCGATCTCTCCTGCAGGTCTACGCCGATCGCGCCGTCGACGATCGCGAGGCGGCGGCTGTCGCGCTCCGCGAGCACGAGGCGATCCTTCAGGCCATCCACGCGGCCGATGAGGATGCCGCAGCCTCGTCGATGGCCGTCCACATGGCGACGGCGAGCGACAGGCTCCGCGCCGAGCTCTGACCGGCGCGGAGCCCTTCGCCGGTGCCCTCATCCGGTGGACGTCCTCGCCGCCTTGCGCAATACCGGCGCGAGTCGTTGTCCGGGGACAACGGCCGCTCTAGTGTCGGTCGCTGACCGCGCCGCGCCGATGCGGCTGGCACCTCGAGTCGGCCTGGAGTAATCCGGGCGGCACCCACCGAAGACGTTGGAGGCAACACGTGAAGAAGTATCCCGGAGCCAGAAGGAGGACTCTCGCGCTTTCGGCGACGTTCGCACTCGCGTGCGCCTTCGTGCCAGCTGTCCCGGCCGCCGCCGATCAGCCTGCCTGTGCGCAGCCGGGCCCGAGCGCGCCGATGCTCGTGACGCCGGAGTGCACCGACCCGCTCTATGCGCACCCTGTCATCGACTCGACGACGGAGGAGACTGATCCTGTGCCTCATCACCGTGTGTCCGGGCACTTCGAGGGGACAGACATCGAGTTCAACATCTATCTGCACACCGCATCGGAGAAGGCCGAATGGGATGGACGGTTCTTCCAGTTCACCTACCCCACGACGTTCTCCGCCGGACAGAGCACCGCTCGGGCCACCGACCGTGCCATCGGATTCGCATTGGCCAGTGGCGGCTATGCCGTGCAGGCGGGGAACGGATCGGTCTCGCTCGGCTATCGTCACACCGCGGCTGCGGCCAAGTTCGCCGAAGCTGTTGCGGCCGAGTACTACGGAAGCGACCGCGAGATCTTCGGCTATCTCTACGGGCCGAGCGGCGGTTCGTTCCAGACGGTGGGCGCTGCCGAGAACACGGAGGACGTGTGGCAGGGGTTCGTGCCGATGGTGCAGGCTGTCCCCACCCCGAACAGCTACAACTTCAACGGGCGCGCCGCGGCGGAGCTCATCCTCGCTGACAAGGCCTCGGAGATCCGGGACGCGCTCATGCCCGGGGGGAGCGGCGATCCGTACGCGACGCTCGACGAGGCCGAGAGCGCCATGCTCACGGAACTGCACAGGCTGGGCATTCCGTGGAGCGCCTGGGAGAACCCGGACTACCTGCTGGGCTACGACCCGGCTTACTTCGGCGGTGGACTCGACTCCGACAGCCCCCTCGCGTATGACCCGACCTATGTCGACGACTTCTGGAACGCACCGGGTTACCTCGGAACGGAAGCCAGCGCGCTCGGTAGCCGCGTGAGAGCGGAGCTCGCCGAGATGGGGGACACGCTCGGCCATCGATGGAATATCGCGAAGCGGTTCGCCTATCGGTACCAGCTCCCGGCGGCGGATGCAGGATGGGCCGCACTCGATCAGTTCCGAGACGCCGACGGAGCGCCGCTGTATCCTCAGCGCGCGGCGCGCGAGCCGAGCTTCTCCGGCGCCGTGTCCGGAAACGCGGCCTTCGACGGCTCGATCAACGGCAAGGTCGTCGTCGTCTCCAACCTGTACGACAGCGACGCCTTGCCGTTGCACACCGACTGGTACCGCAAGAAGGTCGAGCAGAGCCTCGGCGCGTCGGCTGCGGAGAGCTATCGCGTGTACTTCACGGATCACGCCGATCATCAGGATGCTCCGCCCACAGGTGAACGGGCCGCATCGCTCGTCGACTGGTACGGGGTCGTCGAGCAGGCCCTTCGAGATGTCGCACGGTGGGTCGAAGACGGCGTTCCTGCACCGGCTTCGACCCGCTATTCGATCGAGGAAGCGCAGGTCGAGGTGGCGCGCCATGTGCTCGACCGCGGCGGTCTCCAGCCCGTTGTGGAGTTCGCCTCGCGAGGTGATGAGACCGTCAAGGCGAGGACCGGCGCGCCCGTGAACCTCGTGGCTCATGCCCGCACCCCGCGCGGCGGGGGGAAGATTGTCGCGGCCGCGTGGGACTTCGAAGGCGACGGCACCTTCGTGCCCGGCGACGTGCGCACGCCAGGAGCGAATGCGGCGCTCAAGACGACGCACACCTTCACGGAGCCGGGAACGTACTTCGTCAGCGTGAAGGTCACGGCGGAACGCGACGGCGATGGCGCCGCCGAGTACGCGCTGCTGCACAATATCGATCGGATCCGGGTGGTTGTCGGAGGCTAGTGCCTGCTGTGCTCACGCGGCTGTCCTGACGGCGGCGGTCCTGATCTGGCTTCAGGACCGCCGCCGTCAGGTTGCCTTCCCGTTGCGTCTCAGCGCACCTGCAGGCGGACGATCGACTGCTCGTCTCCACGTGACACACGCACCTCGACCTCGCCCGCACCGGTGGGTCGGATCACGGCGAGGGCTCTGCCTTCGAATGTCGTGCAGGAGGATGCGTCGAATCGCTCCTCCGTGGCGGGACGCGCACTTCCGAGACCGGCGAGCATCGCCGGACCGGACACGAAGACCGACACCGTGTCGTCGGACGAGGTGACCAAGGTGCCGGCGCGATCCCTGAGCTCGATCTCGACATAGGCGAGGTCATCGGCGTCGACCCGAAGCTCGTTCCTGTCGACCGTGGCGGTCAATGTCGCTGCTCCGACGGGGGTGCGGAGGATATGAGTGCCGTCCATCACGCCGTCCGTGCGGCCGACCGCGAGAAGCTCGCCGGGTTCGAAGGGGACCTCGAAGGAGCAGCGGTACCGGCTGCGCTCTCCTGTGGGACGGACGCCGAGGGAGCGCCCGTTGAGCTGAAGTTCCACCTCGTCGGAGGCGCTGTACACCTCGATCATCACGGGCGCACCCCTGTCGAGCCCCAGGTCCCAGCTGTCGACGGTGTCGCTCCATGCCCAGTTCAGCTTGCGAGCATGCTTCCCGCGGCCATGCGGGCGCTCCACGGCGATGAAGGGTGCGGTGCGGAGCCCGAACACGATCTCGCGGTAGTAGGACGCGGGACGCCGATGTCCGGTGATGTCGATGTCTCCGCACCAGGCGAGAAGCCAGGGCCACGGTGCGAACTCGGTCTCTGCATCGGGGTCGTCGGCGTAGGTCACGCCACCGAGGCCGGCTTCACCGAGATAGTCCCACCCCGTCCACGTGAAGTCCCCGATGACGTGCGCGTGACGCGTGACGAGCGCCCAGATCTCGTCGATGTCACGAGCGAGGGTCTCTGTGCCGACGACGACCCGCTGCGGAAACCTCTCGAGGTCGCCGCGATAGCGGGAGTGCGCGTAATTGTGGCCGACCACATCGACGACGGAATGCGACTCCTCAGTCCGGTCCGTCACCTCGTCGGAGAGGCTGATCTGGTTGTAGAGGTGCTCGGTCTCGCCCGTGAGCTCGTTGGCGCCGACGTTCGCGCCGAGGTCTGCAAGACGTTCCTTGACCTCATCCATGGTGGTGGTGAGCGTCGCGACGAATCCGCTCACGCCATTGGTGAGCGGCCGCGTAGGGTCGAGCGCTCGGAGCTTCTCGGCGAGACGGCGGCCCTGCCGCGCGCCATGGGGGTTCCCTGCATCGAGGACCTCGTTGCCGATCGAGTAGAGGATGACGCTCGGATGATTCCGGTCGCGCTTTACGAGCGACTCGAGGTCTCGCTCCCACCAGTCGGGGAACGCGAGGGAGTAGTCGAACGGGTTCTTCGACTCGGTCCACATGTCGAACGTCTCGTCCATCACCAGCATCCCGAGCCGATCGCATGCGGCGAGCAGCGCTTCACTTGCCGGATTGTGCGCCGAGCGGATGGCGTTGAAGCCCGCCTCCTTCAGGATGCGGACGCGCCGCTCCTCCGCCGCACGCAGGGACACTGCGCCGAGCACGCCGTTGTCGTGGTGGATGCAGGCCCCGCGCAGTTTCAGCGTGCGACCGTTGATCGACAGACCTCGGAGCGGATCGACCGAGACCGTGCGGATGCCCGTGGACACGGTCTCGGTGTCGTCGCCTCCATCGGCGATCGCGACCTCGATCTCGTAAAGCGAAGGGCTGTCCACATCCCACAGGCGCGGCTCGACGACCGGCAATCGACAGCGCGCGATCTCGTCGCCGCCCGGATGGACGGTCACAGGCGCGCTCGACTCCGCGACGACCGCGCCCTCCGCGTCGCGAAGGCGGATCTGCACGCGCGGGGACGCGGTCGACGCGGATCGGTTGCTCACGCAGGCCGCGATCTCGACGACAGCGAGCTCCTGATCGGCCTGCAAGGTGGACGACGTGATGGAGTTCGGCGCAATGTGCACGAGGGGTTTGACCGAGAGCGTGACACCGCGGTGGATCCCGAGGCCCGAGTACCAGCGCGAGTCGAGATGCGCGCGGGCCTCGACGCGGATCGCGTTCTCCGCGCCGTAGCGGAGGTATGGATCGAGCGGGACGTCGAACGGTGCGTATCCCGACGCACGATGGCCGGCGAAGGCGCCGTTCACGAACACCACGGCATCGCGATACACCCCGTCGAAGTGCAGGGACACGCGCTTGTCGCGCCAGCTCACGGGCACCGCGAACCGCTTGGAGTACTCGACGGCGCCCCCCGGGTGGTAGCCGGTCGCGGAACCCTCGCTGCGTTCGGGCGACCGCGGGAGATCGCGCATGGCGTCATGAGGCAGGACGACCTCGGTCGCGGGGGTCAGCGCGCCGTTCAGCTGAGCGAACGGGCTGACCTTCGGCTTCACCGTCCAGGCATCGTCGAATGGCACTCGAGTCATCGGGGCTCCTCATATTCACGCGGCGTTCACACCTCACTCTGACCGATCGGACGGCAGGGCTCGTCGCATTGCGCAAAGGGGCGGGGTGCGGCCGCTGCCGATGGTGAAGTGGGAGGATCAAGGCCACCTTCGACGAGGAGATGACATGCTCGAAGCTCTGACCACCGAGCGCGCGGTGTCGCCGATCGCCATCGCGACTCGGCAGCCCCTGTTCGGATGGCGGATCGGTGGGTCGGAGACGCAGATCGCGTACGAGATCGAGGTGCGCGACGCGCAGGGTGTGATGTGGTCGACCGGGCGCGTCGCCAGCCCCGAGAACGTGGATATTCCGTATCGGGGTCGCGCGCTGCGCTCTGACGCCGACTACTCCTGGCAGCTGACGGTGTGGTTCGCGTCGGGCAGGAGTGCAGCAGAACGCGCGACCTTCGGCACGGCCCTCCTGGACGCGGACGAGCCCCGTGCATCCTGGGTCGTGCCCGCGCAGCGGAAGACCCACATCGAGCGCTACACGATCGCACAGATCCTGGCCGGCGAGGCGGGGTCGCCCCTTCCGCCCGAAGAGCGGCTTCGTCCGCCCCAGCACGTCCGTCAGATCGTCGACCTGGCGGATCGCCCTGTCCGCGCTCGGTTGTACGCGACGGCGCGCGGGATCTACACGGCGCATGTCAACGGCGTCGAGGTGAGCGACGAGGTGCTCGCGCCCGGTTTCGACTCGTACAACTCGCGGATCTCGGTGCAGTGCTTCGACGTCACCGATCTGCTGGTTCCTGGCCACAACGTCATCGGCTTGACCGTGGCAGACGGGTGGTACGCCGGGCGAGTCGGCATGTCAGGGTCGAGCGCGCCGTACGGAGATGAGCTCGCGGTTCTGTGGCATCTCAGCGCGGCATACGTCGACGGCACGGGTGAGAGATGGAGCAGCGGTGACGTCCCCGCGCGGAGCGCGCGGGGAGGCTGGGACTACGCGGACCTCTTCATCGGCGAGCGCTTCGACGCACGCCGGAAGACTGCGGGGTGGGGTGACGTCGGGTTCGACGACGCCGGATGGTCGGCCTGCACCCTCGCTCCGGCGAACCCGACCCAGCTCGTACCCCGATCGGACGAGCCCGTCCGCCGCACGCAGATGCTTCCGTGCGAGATCCGGCGTGAAGGCGACGGAAGCTGGAGCGTCGACGTCGGCCAGGTCATCGCGGGCCGCCTCCGTGTCCGCGTCCGGGCTGAAGAGGGCACCCGCATCGACATCGAGCATTCCGAGGTCATGTCGGCAGGCGGCGTGTTCTTCGACAACATCGTCGGACCCAACAAGGACCAGCGCGACGTGCTCATCACCTCGGGAGCGGTGTTCGACGAGTACGAGCCGACATTCACCTTCCACGGGTTCCGCTACGCACGACTCACGGGGGACGCGCCGTTCCTGGTGGAATCCGCCGCGGCCGTGGTGATCGGCTCCGACCTGCCGGTGACGAGCCGGTTCCGCGCGTCCGACAGCCGACTGGCGAGGCTGCACGAGAACATCGTGTGGTCGCAACGGGGCAACTTCCTCTCGATCCCGACCGACTGTCCGCAGCGCGAGCGGGCCGGTTGGACAGGTGACGTGCAGGTCTTCGCGCCGAGCGCCACGGTGAACATGGACGTGCGCAGCTTCCTCGAGCGCTGGCTTGCGAACGCGCGGGCCGATCAGCTGCCCGACGGCGTCATCCCCACGGTCGTCCCGGAGATCCCGACTCATTCGGAGCGCGTCCAGGACGACGTCCGCGGAGCTGCCGGCTGGGGAGATGCGATCGTGCTCGTGCCGTGGACGCTGTACGAGCGGTACGGCGATGTCAGAGCGCTGGAGGAGAACTATGAAGCGATGCTCGCGTGGGTCGACTTCCAGCAGAGGGAGGCCGAGGCGGCGATCCCCGGACGACTGGATGCCGAGCGCGCGTCTGCTGAGTCACTCGCGCGACATCGGGTCATGTGGAATACCGGGTGGCAGTTCGGCGATTGGCTGGTGCCGAGCGTGGTGCGCGAAGGTCTCGATCCGGTCGAGATGGCGAAACCGCGATTGAGCAGCGAGATCGTGACGGCCATGTACCACGCGCACACGACGCGCACCGCTGCGCGCGTGGCCCGTGTGCTGGGAGACCGGACGCGAGCGGGCGAGCTCGATGTCCGGGCAGACCGGATCGCCTCCGCATTCGCCGACGAGTATGTCGCCGAGGACGGCACGCTGCCGATCCCGCTCCAAGGTCACTACGTCCTCGCGCTTGCTTTCGGACTCATCCCTGAAAGCGTCCGATCGGCTGCGTTCGCGGAGCTCGTGCGCCTCGTCCACGTGGCGGCGGATCACCTCGACACGGGGTTCCTCTCGACGCCGCATCTCCTCGACGTCCTCTGGGATGGGGGCGAGCGCGACCTTGCGCGCCGTCTGCTGCTCCAGGACACCTCCCCGTCATGGCTGTATGCGGTTGCGCAGGGAGCGACGACAATCTGGGAGAGCTGGGAAGCCATCCTGCCGGACGGAACTCCGACGCGCTCGTCGATGAACCATTACGCGTTCGGCTCCGTTGACGACTGGATCATCAGAAAGATCGGCGGCATCGCCTGCGCCGCTCCGGGGTATGCCGAGATCGTCATCGCCCCCGACGTCGAGGGCCCACTGGACTGGGCGGAGACCAGCATCGAGACCGTGCGGGGAACGGCCGCCGTGCGGTGGCGGCGGTCGGGCACCGCCGTCGACATCGAGGTGGTCGTGCCCTCGGGCGCGGTCGCGCGGGTGGAGGTCGGCGATCTTCGGAGAGCCCTGAGTGCAGGAGAGCATCGTCTGCAGACCCGGATCGCCGGCACGGCTCGCTGAGCGCGATCGTCAGCCCCGCACCCGGGTCGATCCGCGCACGACGAGCTCGGTCGGGAGTTCGATGAGCGGGAACTCGGCGGCGCTGTGCTCCCGAAGCTCCTTGATCGTCTCCACCGCGCGCGCCGCCATGGCCGCCATCGGCGGGCGCAGGGACGTGAGCGGAGGAGACGCGGTCGCAGCGCGCGGTTCGTCGTTGTATCCGACCACGCCGATGTCCTGCGGGATGTCGCGGCCCAGCAGAGCCGCCACGCGGTAGGCGACGAGTGCCATCTCGTCGTTGCAGGCGAAGACCCCGACGGACGATCTGTCACGGGTGAAGGCCCGCACCACGCTTTCATCGACGGGAGCCTCGGTCCAGACCGAGTTGACGAGGGTCACGTCCGCGGCCGGTCGTCGGTCGGCGAGCGCCGCGAGGAAGCCCTCCCTGCGCGCCCGGCCGAATCGGTACTGCGGGACACCGTTGATGAGCACGAAGCGCTCGTAGCCGCAGTCGGCCAGGTGGGTTCCGGCGTCGTAGCCGCCCTGCCAGTCGGTCGTGCCGATCGCCGGGAGGGATCCGTCCGGCTCCGAGCGCGGATCGAGCAGCACGATGGGCGTCCGGAGCCCCTGCAGCTCCGCGAGTTGACGTGTGGTCGGGTGGAGGATGCCGATGATCACGCCCGACGGCCGTCGCGTCGCGACGCGCGCTGGCCAGTCGTCATCGGGTTCCGGCCGCTCGCGAGTGAGAACGAGATCGAAGCCCGCCGCAAACGCGGCATCCCGGACGCCGGAGGTCATCGCCTCCTCCCAGTCGTCGTGGAAGTCGCCCACGACGAACTCGATGAGCCGAGGATCGAGTGTGGTCGGACGACCGCGTCGCGATGCCATGCGCTGGTAACCGAGCGCCTCCGCCGCATCGAACACGCGTGCCCGTGTCGTGCGCGAGAGATCGCCTCGACCGGACAGCGCGCGGGATGCCGTCGCGATCGAGACTCCCGCGGCCAGCGCGACGTCCCGCAAGGTCGCGTCGGGACGAGAAGCCGTCATCGTCGCCTCCTTCGAATTGCGCAACGAGCCGAGCGTAGTGGCGACGCTGATGGCGGACCAGTGACGAGGGCTGTTTCGCTCGCTTCTTGCGCAAAAATGGGCCCCCGCATTGCCGCATTTCGATGTCGACACCTAATCTCCGAGAGGCGGGTGCGCCGACACAGCCCGATGCTCTCGGCCCCGCGCCCTCTCGCCAAGAGAGCTCGACAAAGGAGTTGACATGCAACGCACTCGTTCCCGGACAGCGGTCGCCGCCGGCGCAATCGCCGCATCGGTGCTGGCACTCGCCGCATGCGCACCCGGCAGCCCGCAGACCTCCACGGGGGAGAAGGACACCCTCGTCCTCGGCATGACCGCCGACATCCCCGGACTCAGCCCGCTGATCCAGCCGTCCTACCAGGGGTGGTTCGCCGACGCCGTCTGGGACTCCCTGCTTGTCTGCGACGAGACCGGGACGGCTTCGCCCCAGCTCGCTGAGGAGTGGGAGTACAACGCCGACCAGTCGGCTGCGACCATCACCCTGCGTGAGGGGGTCACGTTCTCCGACGGAAGCGCTCTGGACGCAGAGGACGTCGTCGCGACGCTGGCCGAGGTCGCAGACGTCAACGCGCGCTTCGCGGGTGTCTCCGTCGACGTCGCCGACCCGCACCACCTCACCATCACGTTCCCGCAGCCGATCCCGACACTCGACATCCTCATGTGCGAGGTGGCTGTCGCGTCCGCGGACCAGATCGAGGCGGGAACCCTGGACAGCGAGGTCGTGGGGTCGGGGCCGTACATCTACGACGCGAGCGCGAGCACGCAGGGATCGACGTACACGCTCACGAAGAACCCGGATTACTGGGACCCCGACACCTATCCGTACGAGAACCTCGTCATCAAGGTGTTCACCGACAGCACGGCCGGTGTGAACGCGCTGAAGACGGGCCAGATCGACGGCATCCTCGGCGACGCGTCCACGGTCGACGAGGCGAAGAGCTCGGGGATGGAGGCCGTGACGCTGCGCGGCGTCACGACACGCCTGCTGCTCACCGACCACAACGGCGAGAAGATCGAGGCACTCGGAGACGTGCGCGTCAGGCAGGCGATGAACATGGTGTTCGACCGGGAGGCGATCGCCGAGGACCTCTATCGCGGCTACGCCGACCCGGCGTACCAGATCTTCCGCGAGGGGAGCGACGCCTACCTCGAGGATCTGACCGAGGATCCGTACCCCTACGACGTGGAGGCCGCGAAGGCCCTCATGGAGGAGGCCGGGTACGGCGACGGCTTCACGCTGAAGATCCCGTTCATGGAGGGACAGAACCACGATCTGCTGTTCCCGTACGTGACCGAGCAGCTCGCGCTCCTCAACATCACGGTCGAGCAGGTGAACCTGACGGGCCCCGATGCGATCAGCGAGCTGCTCAGCGGCGAGTACCCGGTTCCGCTGTGGCAGCTCGGCAACTTCGGCGAGTCGCTCCAGGACATCAAGGACTACATCCTCGTCGACGGGATCTGGAATGTGTCCCACCAGCCGGACGCGACGATCGACGCCCTGTGGCAGCAGATCCTGACCGGCTCGGATGACGAGAAGGTCGCGGCGCAGCAGGAGATCAACCAGTACGTGATCGACCAGGCGTGGTTCGTGCCCATGGCCTACCCCGACGGGTTCTATCTGCACTCGCCGGAGATCTCGATTCCCACGATGTCCGACTTCTCCGCGCTGCACCCGCTGCTGCGCGACTTCCAGAAGAACTGATCGACCGACGGGCCCCAGTCATGCTCCGCACCATCGCCATCCAACTCGCTCGCGCCGTCGGCGTGCTGCTGATCGTGAGCCTTCTCACCTTCTGCATGATGTTCAGCGACGGCATCGGAATCGCTCGCGCCGTTCTCGGCGTGACCGCGTCCGACGAGCAGGTGGCGGCGTACGCCGTCGAACTGGGGCTCGATCGGCCGCTGGTCATCCAATACGCCGACTGGCTCGCAGGCGCCGTGCGCGGCGATCTCGGCGCGTCCTTCCTCACGGGCCAGGCGGTGACCGATGCGCTGTCGAACCGCGTACCGGTCACGCTCTCGCTCATCGTGCTGACGATGATCCTCACGGCGGTCATCAGCGTCGTCCTCGGCGTGACGGCTGCGCTCTACGGCGGATGGGTGGACCGCGTCGTGCAGTTCATCGCCGTCGTCGGCGCAGCCGTCCCGCCCTTCGTCCTGGGGATCGGGCTCGTGTTCGCCTTCGCGATCGCTGCCCCTCTCTATCCCGCGACCGGATACATCCGCCTGACGGATGGTGCGCAGGGCTGGCTCTGGTCTCTCACGCTTCCGGTTGTCGCGCTCCTGTTCGGCGCCATCGCGAATGCGGCATCGCAGTTCCGCGGATCGGTGCTCGATGCGCTGTCTCAGGACTACGTGCGCACGCTGCGCTCGCGCGGAATCCCCGAGAGAGCCATCCTCTTCCGCCACGTCCTCCGCAACGCCGCCGGCCCCGGCCTCGTCGTGCTCAGCCTGACGACGCTCGGACTGCTGGGCGGCGCCCTCTTCGTCGAGGCGCTGTTCGCTCTCCCGGGCGTCGGCCAGCTGGCGAACACGGCGGCCCAAGCGGGTGACGTCCCCATGGTGATGGGCACGGTGATCTTCACGATCGCCCTCGTGCTCGTGGTCAACTTCCTCGCCGACCTGCTCGCGGCGGCGCTCAACCCGAAGGCGAGGGCACGATGAGCCTCGATCAGCACGCTGTCGACCCCGCTGCGGATGGAGCCGCTGCCGTCGAGCGGCGCGTCCCCGCCCGATCGACGGCTCGCTCCCTCTTGCGGAACCCGCTCGCGGCCATCAGCGCGGCGTTCCTCGCGGTCGTCGTCCTCGTCGCCATCCTCACTCCGTGGATCGCGCCGTACGGGCCGAACACGACCGACCTCGGCGCGACCAACGCGCCGCCGTTCAGCGACGGCCATCTCTTCGGCGCTGACGCATCCGGGCGCGACGTCCTCTCCCGCCTCATGTGGGGATCACAGCAGACGGTGGTCGCGTGCCTTCTCGTCCTCGGGATCTCGGTCGTGCTCGGCCTCGTGTTCGGCCTCATCGCGGGGTTCTACCGCGGCCGGGTGGAGGCCATCGCGAACTTCGTGTCCGACGTCATCATGTCGCTCCCCGGCATCGTGATGCTCATCGCGCTCTATGCCCTCACCGGTCCGAACATCCCGGCGGCGATGGCGGTCTTCGGAGTGATCGTGGCTCCGTCGTTCTACCGACTCGTTCGGTCCGTCGTCGTCTCCGTGCGCTCGGAGCTCTACGTCGACGCCGCGAAGGTCGTCGGTCTCTCCGACGCGCGCATCATCGGACGACACGTTCTCTCCGCCGTGCGGGCACCTGTCATCGTCCAGAGCGCCTTCGTGCTCGCGACCGCGGTCTCCATCCTCGCGGGCGTCGACTTCCTGGGACTCGGCGACCCGTCCCAGCCTTCGTGGGGCCGCGTGCTCCAGGAGGCGTTCAACAACATCTACACGAACCCGGCGAACGTGATCTGGCCGGCGACGTTGATCACGATCACGACGCTGTCGTTCATCCTCCTCGGCAACGCCCTTCGAGACACCCTGCAGGCCTCGAACCGCAGCGCCGTGCTGAAGCCGGCCAGGCGCCGCGCGGTCGAGCGCGCCGCGCAGGACAAGCGCGTCGCCGGCGTCAACGATCTCACCCCTCCGCAGGACGTGATCCTGTCGATCCGGGGGCTCCGCGTCGGCTATCCGAGCTCGAGCGACGAGGTGCGCCCGGTGGTGCACGGGGTCGACCTCGACGTCCGGCGGGGCGAGATCCACGGCCTCGTGGGCGAATCGGGGTCAGGGAAGTCGCAGATCGCCTTCTCGACACTCGGGCTGCTGCCGCGTGAGGCCGTCGTGCTCGAGGGCAGCGTCCACTTCGAGGGGCGCGACCTCCTGGCTGACCCGGCACGCATGCGCAAGGCCCGGGGACGACGGATCGCCTACATCCCGCAGGAGCCGATGACGAACCTCGATCCGTCGTTCACGGTCGGCGCGCAGCTCGTCTACGGTCTCCGAGCCGCGACCGGGGCATCTCGCATCGAAGCGCGGGCACAGCTCCTGTCGCTGCTGGCGCGTGTCGGCATCCACGAGCCTGAACGGGTGATGCGGCTGTACCCCCACGAGATCTCGGGCGGCATGGCGCAGCGCGTGCTCATCTGCGGTGCTGTGGCGTCGGGACCCGATCTGATCGTCGCCGACGAGCCGACCACGGCGCTCGACGTCACGGTCCAGGCCGAGGTGCTCGAGCTTCTGCGGGAGCTCAGCATCGAGCGCGGACTGGCGATGATCATCGTGACCCACAACCTCGGGGTCGTCGCCGACCTGTGCGACCGAGTCAGCGTGATGAAGGACGGGCGCATCGTCGAGAGCGCGGCCGTAGACGCGCTCTTCGCCGCACCGCAGCACGAGTACACGCAGGACCTGCTCGCGGCGTCGCGCCAGGTGGAGCTGAAGGAGGCCAGCGCATGAGCGAGCAGCTGCTGACGGTCGAAGACCTCGTCGTCCGCTATGGCGGACGGCGAGGCGGGAAGACCGTCATCAAGGGCGTCACGCTCGATCTCCACGCGGGCGAGACCGTGAGCCTCGTCGGCGAGTCGGGATCAGGAAAGACGACCATCGGGCGCGCGATCCTCGGCCTGGCGCCGGTCACGGAGGGACGCATCCGCTTCCGGGGACAGGACATCTCCCACATCTCGCGCGGCCGACGACGCCAGGTGGCGCGCGACATCCAGGTCATCTTCCAGGACCCCTACTCCTCCTTGAACCCCTCGATGACGGTCGGCGCCATCCTCGTCGAGCCGCTCCGCGCCGCCGGCGTCGAGAACGGAACCGCTCGCGTCCGCGAGCTTCTGGACGCCGTCGGCCTCCCGTCGGACGCGATCGCACGCTACCCGCGCGAGTTCTCCGGTGGGCAGCGACAGCGCATCGCGATCGCGCGCGCCCTCGCGCTCGACCCCGCCGTGATCGTCTGCGACGAGCCGACAAGCGCGCTCGATGTGACCACGCAGGCGCGCGTGCTCACGCTGCTGCGCGACCTGCAGAAGGAGACCGGCGTCGCGTACCTCTTCATCAGCCACGACCTGGGTGTCGTGCACGCCATCAGCGATCGGATCGCCGTCCTGAAGGACGGCAGCGTCGTCGAGTTCGGCGACGCCCACCAGGTTGCGACCGCTCCGCAGCACCCGTACACGCATCGCCTCCAGATGTCGGCGCCCATCGCCGACCCGCCACGGCAGCGAGCTCGGCGTGCGGAGCGCCTGCGCGTGCTCGCCGAGAAGACGGGGGCGCTGCCGGTCTTCGAGTCCCCGATTTCCCCCACGATCGCTCACTCGAAGAGAGGCTCTGAATGAGCTCGCTTTCCACCTCCCCGCCGGACGCGAGTCCCTCCCTGCAGGCGACGGAGAGGGGGCAGGGGGCCGTCGGCGACCGGCACGCGCGGAGCTCTGCGGTGCAGCCCATCCTCCCGGGCTTCCACCCCGACCCCTCGATCTGCCGCGTCGGCGACGACTACTATCTCGCGACGTCGAGCTTCGAGTACTTCCCAGGCGCACCGATCTTCCACAGCCGAGACCTCGTGCAGTGGACGCAGATCGGCAACATCCTCACCCGGCGCTCCCAGTTTCGAGCGGGCACGACGGGGCCGTCGACCGGGATCTACGGCCCGACCCTGCGCCACCACGACGGCCGCTTCTGGTTCGTCACGACGAACGCGAGCGATTTCGCCGCGGGGCAGCTCATCGTCCATGCTGCCGACCCCGCCGGGCCCTGGAGCGATCCGGTCCTCGTGCCCGAGGCGCGCGGGATCGACCCCGATCTGTGCTGGGACGATGAGGGGCAGGCCTATCTCACCTGGCACCTGCTCGACTTCGAGGTCGGCGGACAGGGCATCCTCCAGGCGCCGATCGACCTCGAGACGGGGCGCCTCCTGGAGCGCGCGTATCCCGTCTGGCAGGGAAGCGGGGAGCCGACCGCGGAAGGACCGCATCTCCACAGACGGGGCGAGTACTGGTACCAGCTCGTCGCCGAAGGCGGAACCGAGCGTGGCCACTGCGTGAATGTCGCCCGCTCGCGAAGCCCCCGTGGGCCGTTCGAGCCGTGCCCGTCGAACCCCGTCCTCACCCACCGAGGCATGTCCCATCCGGTTCAGAACACCGGGCATGCCGACCTTGTCGAGCTGCCCGACGGACGCTGGGCCGCGGTCTACCTGGGGGCGCGACCGAAGGGGTCGACTCCCGGCTTCCACGTGCTCGGCCGTGAGACCTTCCTCGCGGGGATCGAGTGGGTCGACGACTGGCCGATCTTCGTCGAAGGGGCATTCGACGTACCCCCTCCTGCGACGGCGTTCCGGGACGACTTCTCAGACGCGGCGCTCGATCCGCGATGGGTCGTCCCTGATGGCGATCCGGCCGACGTGGTGGAGCGGAGCCCGGACGGCGGCCTGATATTCCGGCAGGGTGGCGTCGCGGGAGCCTTCCTGTGTGCTCGGGTGAGAGACCTCGAATGGTCCGCGGAGGCGGTCGTCGCGGTTGCCGGGAGCTTCGGTCTGCGCATCGACGACCGGCACTGGTGCGGCCTCGTCCTGGAGGAGCGCCGCGTCCGTGCGCTTGTGCGGATCGGCGATATACGTCAGGAGCTCGGCGCGGTCGACGTGCCCGACGTCACGACGCTGAGGGTGCGCGCGGTCCCGCCGCGCACGCCTCAGGTCCCGTTCGGCTATGCCGGGCCGGATGACATCGTGCTGTCGGCCGAGACGGGCGAAGGCTGGGTGGACCTCGGTCGGCTCGACGGGCGGTACTTCTCCACCGAAGTCGCTGCGGGCTTCACCGGTCGGATGCTTGCGGTCGGCTCGCCCAGACGAGAGGGTCGTGTGCTCTCGATCTCGTACGACCCCGTGGGTGGGCCGTGAGCTGATGGCCTCCGGCACGGAGGAGCTGAACGCGGCATTTGCGCAACGAGTCGCCGACGCGGCGCGCCCCGCACTACGGTCTACTGCGGGTGCTCCCGCCCGAATGGTCGCGCTGGTCCCCTCCTGCGCGCCCGCGGGGACGCCGACACCGGGGTACTCCGTCTGGACTTCTGCCATGTCCCGCCTCCGCCTGCTTCCCAGCACCTCGCGCCGTCCGCACCGCACCGCACACGTGCCAGCGGACGAGCGACCGCTTCCTGTCCGCGCCCTCGTCGCCCTCGCCGGAGCGATCTTCGTGTCGATGACCGTCGAGTTCCTGCCCGGCGGGCTCCTTCCCGCGATCTCGCGCGACCTGGACGTGTCCGTCGCCGCCTCCGGGCAGCTGGTCTCCGTCTTCGCGGCGACCGTCATCGTCTTCACGGCGCCGGTCGCGGCACTCACTCGTCGCGTGGACCGTCGCCGACTGCTTGCGATCGCGCTGGGAGTCATCGCGCTCTCGAGCCTGGCGACCGCGCTTGCGCCGGGATACGGATGGCTGCTGGCGGCGCGGGTGCTCGGGGGCGTGGCCCACGGCGCGTTCTGGTCGGTGGCTGCCGCGTACACCGCGCACCTCGTGCCGACGGCGCAGCTCGCGCGAGCGACCGTCATCGTCTCGGGCGGCGGCTCGCTCGCGGGGATCCTCGGTGTGCCGATCGGAAACGCCCTCGGGCAGCTCGTCGGCTGGAGATGGGCGTTCGTCGCGCTCGCGGCAGCCGGAGTCGCAGCACTCGCGGTCCTGATTCGCGCGGTCCCACGGATCGCGCCCGCAGCCGATCCGGCCCCGCGTCGCCATCGCGACGCGACGCTGCCGCTCATCCTCGGCATGTGCGCGCTCATCGTTCTGACCGTGCTGTCGCAGACGGCCTTCGGGACGTATCTGACGCCATGGCTCGAAGCCGAGGCAGGATTCCCCGCCGCGGCCATCCCCGCATATCTCTTCGCGACCGGCCTCGCGGGCGCGGTCGGCCTCGCCGTGAGCGGTGCCGCCGGCGACCGGTATCCGCGCGCGACGCTGCTGGGCGGTCTCGCTGTGGTGCTCGTGAGCCTGATCCTGTTCGCGCTCGCGGTCGACGCGCCGACGATCGCTCTCATCGCTGCTGGGCTGGTCTGGAGCGCGGGGTTCGGAGCGGTGTCGCCGCTCCTCCAGGCGCGAATGATGCGGATCGCGTCGGAGCGTGCGCGTGGCACGGCGGCCGCGCTCCAGACCGTCGCCTTCAATGTCGGGATCGGCGGTGGCGCCGTGATCGGGGGAGGGATCATCGCCGCATGGGGACTCGGGTCCCTGCCCGTCTTCGCGATCGCCGCGACGGCGGTCTCGCTCACGGCGATCGCGATGACGATGCGGCGCCCGCTGCGCTGACCTACTCGTGCCAGGTCACCTCGAAGTCGTGCCGGCCCTCGCCGACGATGAGGGCGTCCAACCCGGGGAGGTCGACGACCGCGCTCGTGCGCGGCGGCACCGTCGCGCGAACCCGCAGCACCCCGTCGTCGACGGACCATTCCACCGCGGCGCGTCCGTAGGGCGTCTCGTGGGACGTCGCAGCCGATCGCACGTCACGGTGCGGTCGAGGCGCGATCCGCAGCCGCGTCCATCCCGGGGCGAGTGAGGACAGCCCGCCCACCGTGCCATGAAGCCACGACGCGACCGATCCCAGGGCGTAGTGATTGAACGACGTCATGCCGCTGGGGTTGACGGAGCCGTCGGGAAGGAGGGAGTCCCATCGCTCCCAGATGGTCGTCGCACCGTGTTCCACGGCATACAGCCACGACGGCAGCTCGGTCTGGAGCACGAGCCCGTAGGCGTCGTCGACGGCGCCGACCTGGGAGAGTGCGTCGAGGATGATCGGCGTTCCGACGAATCCGGTGCCGATGCGGTGGCCAGTCGCGCGGACGAGCTCGACGAGGCGGCGACCGGCGCTGCGCTCGGAATCGGGGCTCTCGAGGAGGCCGAGACTCAGGGCGATCGCGTAGGCCGTCTGCGAGTCACTCGACAGGCGACCGTCGGGTCGCAGGAACCTCGTGCGGAACGCCGCGCGGATGTCCGCGGCGAGCGACGCGAACCGAACGGCGTCAGCGCCCTCGCCGAGGATCCGCGCCGTCTCGCCGAGGAGACGCGCGGAGTTCGCGAAGTACGCGGTCGCGACGAGTGCGGGGTCGGTCGCTCCGTTGGCGGCGTCGTCCGCGGGCGCGGTCGGGTCGAGCCAGTCGCCGTACTGGAAGTCGCCTTCCCAGATGCGGGACGGACCGACGCGCTCGTCGACGAATTCGACCCATCGCCGCATTGACGTGTACTGGGCGGAGAGGATCGCCGTGTCGCCCGTGGCTTCGTACAGTGCCCAGGGAACGAGCACGGCAGCGTCGCCCCAGACAGCCGTCGGTGAGTTCTTGAACAGGGGCGAGTCTGGGGCGTTCGCGGGAAACGGCACGAACGGGACGAAATGGGGGATCGAGCCCTCCACTGTCTGCTCGAGCACGACATCCGTCAGCCAGGACTGCAGCAGTGCCGTGACATCGAACAGATACGCCGCGGTCGGCGCGAACACGGCGATGTCACCGGTCCATCCGAGGCGCTCGTCGCGCTGCGGGCAATCGGTCGGCAGCGAGAGGAAGTTGCCGCGGGTCGACCAGACGACGTTCTCGTGCAGGCGATCGAGCCCCGGGTGCGATGTCCGGAACTCTCCGATGCGACGCATGCGCGAGTGGATGACCACGGCGCACACGGCATCCGGGTCGATCGGTCCTGACCATCCTGTGATCCCGAGGTAGCGGAATCCGTGGAAGGTGAAGGCGGGCTCCCAGACGGAGGGCGAGCCGTCGGACGTGTACCAGTCGGTCGCCTGCGCCGACCGCAGCTCTGCGACGGCGAGTTCTCCGTGCTCGAGCACCTCGGCGTGGCGAAGGCGCAGCGTGGTTCCGGCCGGGAGATCCACGTGGATGCGTGCCCGACCGACGAGGTTCTGACCGAAGTCGACGACCGTCTCGCCCGACGGCGCGGTCCCGATGCTCACGGGCGCGAGCGTCTCGTGGCGGCGGGAGGGCGGGAGCAGCGCGGGGGCGATGCGATCGCCGGGGACGTCGGTCTCCACGGCGCGCGCCCAGGTGGCGAGCTCGTCGCGGGTGAGTGCGGGCAGCTCGTGTCGGGCGTCGTGGACTTCGCCGTCGTAGATGTCCGAGCGCAGGACGGGACCTGGCGCGCTCGCCCAGGTGCTGTCCGTCGCGATGCGCGTCTGGGCGCCGTGGACGTCGGCGATCTCGAGCTGCGCGAGCACCGCCGGGGCGTCGCCGTAGAGACCGCGCTGCTGGAAGAATCCCACGCGGCCGGCGTACCAGCCGTCGCCGAGCCGAAGCTCGATCGTGTTGTCGCCCGAGACGAGAAGATCCGTCACATCATGCGTCCACGCCAGATCGCGGTGCGCGTAGCTGTACCAGCCGGGTGAGAGCACATCCTCTCCGAGGACGGCGCCGTTCACGCGGATCTCGCCGACTCCTCGCCAGACGACGTAGAGACGTGCGCGCTGCGCCGGAGCGTCGATGCGGACCATCTGCCGCAGAACGGGTGCGCCGCTCGCCGATGCCGCGCCGCGGATGAAGCGGCCCGACCAGTCCTCGGGCTCGAGGAGGCCGGCCTCGACGGCGAGTGGCGCACTCCAGTCCGAGGGGCCGGAGGACCGGATGGCGCGCACGCGCACCGTGCGGATGTCTCGCGACCGCAGAGGAGGCGCTGGCCACTCCTCGAGCACGCAGCCCGTGGTGGTCGCTGTCCACGTCTCGCTCTCCGAGCTCACCTCGAGTTCGAAGCGTTCGGCCGGCTCGGCACCCATCTCGCGCCACGACAGACGGGGCGCGCGCTCCCCGATACCGAGTGCGTCCAGCCGGTGCTCGACGCGCAGTTCCGTCGGCGCGTCGCTCTGCGCGTCACGCACGGGTCAGCCGGACAGCGATGAAGGGCTTGGCGGGCAGCTGCACGCGCGTGCGGCCCGAATGCTCGCCGGGGACGGGGTCGATCGTCATGTTCCAGGTGTCGATGACGTCGATACGCGCGGTCATCCCGTCGGGGATGAGGACGTCGCGGAACCTCGGGCGTGCGCCGCCGAAGGAGATCAGGATGTACTCGTCGGGGACGCCGCCCCACGCGGCGTCCCAGTCGGAGGGCAGGGGATCGATGCGGCCCGTCGGGGACTGCGCGACGATCTCGCGCAGGAAGGCGAGACGCGGGATGCTCTCGCCGCGCAGGTCGCCGCCCTTGGCCCAGAAGATCACCTCATCGTCGGCGTAGAAGGTCTCGCCGTGCGAGAGGTAGCCGCCGCGCACGGTGCCTTCCCAGAAGCGGCGCACGACCTCCTCGGCGGTGAGATTGCCCCAGCCCTGGTCGAGGTCGCCTTCGTAGCCGAACTCGTCGACGATGACGGGCTTGTGCCACCGGGTTCGCCAGCTCGCAACGAGCTCTCCCATGCGGTAGCCGCCGCCCTGGATGCTCGCGTGCGTGGCCCAGCCGGCTGAGTAGTCGAAGATATCGATCCAGTTGTGGATGGAGCGGGGGTGACCGACGTGATCCTCCGCCGCGACGAGTTCGCCGAGGCGGTTCCAGTCGGCGTCGTCCTTGGTGGTGAGAAGGTCGTACTCGTTCGCGAGGGACCACCAGACGTTCCGGAACGCGGCGAGGCGGCGAACCACATAGGAGACGTAGCGATCGTCGATCACCTCGCCCATGCGCGAGAAGCCCCAGCGGTCATACGGATGGAAGAGGATGAGGTCGGCCTCGATCCCGAGGTCGGCGAGCTGCGCGATGCGGAGCTCGAGGTGCTGGAAGTACGCGACGTCGAAGCGCTCGGGATCCCATCCGCCGTCCGCGCGCGCGAAGGGATATCGATCGGGCTCATTCGAGTTGTAGAGGAAGTCCTTCGGGAAGAGTCCCATCCGCACCTTGTTGAACGGGGCTTGCGCGAGGCTGCCGAGCGTGCGCTCCTGGAGCTCGTCGTCCTGGAGCGTCCAGACGTACGCCGTCGTGCCGACGGGGGCGAACGGCGTGCCGTCGCGATGCGCGAAGTGCAGTCCGTCGACGTGCACAGGGCCATGCGAGCCATCGGCTTCGGCGGAGACCTCTCCCTCGATCCCGTCGAGCGAGCGGGAGGTCGAATGCGTCGCAAACGTCCACGTGCCAGGCGCCGGGGGCAGGAAGCGCGCCCGGTAGGTGCCGTCGCCGTCGTAGAAGCCACCGACACGCACCGACGTGCCCTCCCGGCGGAACTCGACGGCGAGTTCGACCTCGACGAACGGGTTGCCGTGCGACGGGCCGTCGAACACGAGCTCGACGGCACCCGGCGCTGCGGACTCCGCGACGCGCGCGCCGGCGCTCGCACGCGCGGTTGTCGCGGATTCGTAGTCGTCCGCGGGCACGACCTGACGTCCGTCCGCGGGCCGCTCCGAGCGGTCCTCGAACGCCGCGAGCTCCTCGAGGATCGCTGTGACGCGCGGATCCTCCGCGCCCAGCACGAGCCCGAGGATCGGTCCCGTCGGGAACCCGACGAGGTCCTTCAGGAGAGGGGCATCGAGCACGTCGGGGGCGATACGGGCGACGACGTCGCGCGTGTCCGGATGATCAAGCACAGTGGCGAGCGGCGTGCGGCGGGTGATGTGGCGCATGGTCGGAACTTCCTCGTAGGACTCAGCCCGGGGCGGCGTCAGCGCCCGGCCGGACCAGGCTAGGTGCATCGCCAACACTGCGCTGGCTGGTTGCGCAAAATAGTGCCGACTCCGCTGAGCTCTGACCGGCGCGGAGCCGTCTCCTCACTCCGCGACGAGACGGACGGCCATGAAGGGGCGGCCCGGCAGGTCGACACGGAACGCGCCCGTATGGGCGCCGGGCACGCGCTCGACCGTCATGTTCCATGTGTCGATGACGTCGATGCGCCAGGGCCGATCGCCCGGGAGCACCAGGTTCCGGAACCGCGGGCGGTTGAAGCCGAAGTACCCGACCAGGTAGCGATCGGCGACACCGCCCCACGGGACGTCCCAGTCGCTCGGCAGCGGATCGACGACGCCGCCGGGAGCCTCGCCGACGATCCGGTCGAGGAAGGCCATGCGCGCGGGCGCATGGCCCTTCAGGACCCCGCCCTTCGACCACCAGAGGACCTCATCGTCGGCGAGGTAGGTCTCGCCGTGCGCGACGTACCCGCCGCGGACGGCACCCTCCCAGCACCGGCGGATCAGCTCCTCTGCGGTGAGGTTTCCCCACCCCTGGTCGATGTCCCCCTCATAGCCGACCTCGTCGATGACGACGGGCTTGCCCCAGCGGATGCGCCATTCGTCCGTGAACTCGGCTGTCCGGTAGACGTCCTGGCGCTGGACGCTCGCATGGGTGATCCACGGCCTCGAGTGGTCGTAGAAAGGACGGCAGTTGTGGATCGAGAGGAGATGTCCGTGCGGGTCCTCCTCGACGACGATCGCGGCGAGCCGCTCCCAGTCCTCCTCGCTCTTCGACCAGAGCAGGTCGTACTCGTTCGCCATCGACCACCACACGTTCGCGAACGCGGAGAGGCGGCGCACGACGTAGCGCACGACGCGGTCGTCGACGGCCGGGCCGAGATCGGCGAAGCCCCAGCGATCGTACGCGTGGAAGAGGATCAGGTCGGCCTCGATCCCGAGCTCGCCGAGCTGGCGGATGCGCGCCTCGAGCCGACGGAAGTGCGCGGGGTCGAAGCGCTCGAGATCGAACCCCGCCTCGAGCGATCCCAGGAACGGGAAGTCGTCGGGCTCGTTCTCGTTGTAGAGGTACGACTTCGGGAACAGGCACATCCGCACCTTGTTGAAGGGGGAATCGGCGAGGGTGCGCAGGGTCTCCTCCTGCAGCTCCTCCGGCTGATGCGTCCAGGCGTACGCGGTCGTGCCGACCGGCCGGTAGCGGTCGCCCTTCGCGTGGCGGAAGTGGAAGCCGTCGACGACCACCGGCCCCGGCGCACCGGACGCGACGACCGTGAAGCCCCCTGTCACCCCGTCGAGCGAGCGCGCGGTCGAGCGCGTCTCGAATGTCCAGTCGCCCTCCTCGTCAGCGAGGAGGCGGACGATCCAGACGCCCTCGCCGTCGTAGAACCCGCCCGCGCGGAGTTCGCGGTCGCCGTGTCGGAACACCGCCTCGAGCTCGACCTCGAGGTACGGGTTGCCGTGCCGTGGGCCCTCGAGCCGGACTTCCGCGACTCCCCAGCGCGGAACGGGGGACGCGACCGCTGCGGGCGCGGACGAGCGGGGAGCCGAGTCGTAGTCGGGGTCGGGCGCGACCGCGGGCAGGTACTCGCGCTTCGCGTCATCGCCATCCTCGATCGATGCAAGCGCGGCCCAGAGCCGCTCCCGCTCCGCGGGGTCCTCGAGCTGCGGGACGAACCCCACGAGCTGCCCGAGCCGGGCGCCTCGGTACTGGGTCGCCATGGGCGACGCGGCGATCCCCGGCAGGAACGTCTCGAGCACCGCGCGAGCGGCTGGGCTGTCGAGTGCGTCTCCGAAGGCGGACGAACGGTGGAAGGGCATCAGGTCTCCTGTCCTGCGGCCAGCAGGGCGCGCCGTTGAGCGCGGCGCTCCTCCTGACGGTCCGGGTCGGGAACGGGCGCGGCCATGAAGAGGCGCTGCGTGTAAGGATGGACCGGGGCCGACGTCACCTGCTCGCCGTCCCCCTGCTCGACGATCTCACCCCGGTACATGACCGCGACGCGATGACTGATGTGACGGACCACGGCGAGGTCGTGGGTGACGAAGAGGTACGCGACGCCCGTGCGCTCCTGGATCTCGATGAAGAGATCGAGCACGCGCGCCTGCGTCGAGAGATCGAGCGCCGAGACGGGCTCGTCGCACACGATGAGGCGCGGCGACAGCGCGAGGGCGCGGGCGATCGCGATGCGCTGCCGCTGACCTCCCGAGAACTCCCTCGGGAGCCGCGTGCGGGCATCCGTCGGCAGACCGACCTGGTCGAGGAGGTCGCGGACGCGTGCCTTCGCCTCGCCTGCGCTGACACCCTGGACGCCCAGCGGCTCGGCGAGGATCTGCTCGATCGTCATCGCGGGATTGAGCGACGAGTACGGATCCTGGAACACCACCTGGATCTCGCTCGCGAGCCCGCGTCGCTCCGCGCGTGAGAGGTGTGAGATGTCACGGCCGTCGTAGACGACCGCGCCCTCCGTCACCGGCGCGAGGCCGAGGACGGCTCGTCCGAGGGTCGTCTTGCCCGATCCGGACTCCCCGACGAGTCCGACGCACTCCCCGGGGCGGATGTCGAGGGAGACGCCCTTGAGCGCCCGGAACGGCTGGCCGCGCAGCCCCTTGCCCGGATACTCGACGACGAGGTCCGTGATCTCGAGGAGGGGAGCATCGTGGATCGGGGCGCTCATCGCGCACCTCCTGCCATCTGAAGCGGACCGCGGGCAGGACCCTCGTCGAGGATCGCCTCCAGCAGTGTCCTGGTGTACGGATGCTGAGCGTTCCGGAAGATCGCGCGCACAGGACCCTGCTCGACGAAGCGGCCGTCCTGCATGACCGAGACCCGGTCGCAGAGGTCGGCCACCACCCCGAAGTTGTGGGTCACGAGCAGCATCGCCATGTGGCGCTCCTCCTGAAGACCGCGCAGCAGATCGAGCACCTCGGCCTGGACCGTGACGTCGAGTGCCGTCGTCGGCTCGTCTGCGATGATCAGCTCGGGATCGGTGGAGACCGCGCCGGCGATGAGGACCCGCTGCGCCATCCCGCCCGAGACCTGGAACGGATAGGCGGCGAACGTGCGCTTCGGGTCGGGGATCCCGACGCGGTCGAGCAGCGAGAGCGCCTTGTCCGTCGCGTCTTTCGAAGACATCCCGAGTCCGACGCGGAGCGGCTCGATGAGCTGGGAGCCGATCGTGAACGAGGGGTCGAGGTTCGACATCGGCTCCTGCGGGATGTAGCCGATGCGGCGCCCGCGGACATCCGTGTAGGCGCGCTCGCCGACCTGCGTGAGCTCGATGCCGTCGAATGCGATCGTGCCCGCTGTGACGCGCCCGCCACGCGGCAGCAGCCCGAGCACGGAGAACGCCGTCTGGGTCTTGCCCGAGCCGGATTCCCCGATGAGCCCGTGCACCTCGCCCTTCCGCACGTCGAGCGAGACGCCGTGCACGACCTCGATGGTCGAGCCGTTCGGCTGGTCGTATCCGACGCGCAGGTCGCGGATGCTGAGGAGCACGTCGTGCGTGCGGAGGGCCGATCGCGAGTCCTCCTCGTGCACGACGACCGGCGCGGTCTCGAACACCGGCGGCTCGTCGAGGTCGACGGGCGCATCGGCGCCGCTCATGGCGAACGACGTCGTGACCGCTGCGACCGATCCGGTCGCTCCCGACACGGCGCGGCGGCGCCGGCGTCGGACGGACACCGTGCGCTCGAGCTCGTCTCGCATCGCGTTCGCGAGGAGCGTCAGTGCGATGCACGTGAGCGCGATCGCGAGCGACGGCCAGAGCATGAGGATCGGCTGGGTGTAGATCTTCGTGAAGGCGTCATTGAGCATGGAGCCCCACGTGGGCACGGCGAGGTCGCCGAGCCCGAGGAACTCCAGGCCCGACTGGATGGCGATCGCGATGCCCGCGATGATCGCCGACTGGATGAGGATGGGCGCGCGCACGACGTTGAGGATGTGCCGGCCGATGATGCGGCCGTCGCCGAGTCCCGAGACGCGCGCGGCGTCGACGTAGAGCTCGCCGCGCACGGAGGTGACGCTCGCGTAGACCAGGCGGAAGAATGCGGGCGCCATGAGCACGCCGAACACGAGCATCGCGATCCACACGCTGGGACCGAGGACAGCGCGGGCCGCAAGGAGCACGACGATGCCGGGCATCGCCATGACGAGCGAGGTCACCCAGGACGAGACGGCGTCGAACCAGCCCTGATAGTAGCCGGCGACCAGTCCCGACAGCACGCCGATGACGAGAGCCGTGACCAGTGCGACGAGCGCCGACGCGATCGAGATCTGCGTCGCGGCGAGAAGGCGCGACAGGACGTCGCGCCCTGCGGAGTCCGTGCCGAGCAGATGCGCGGCGCTCGGGGCCTGCAGGATGGCGGCGATGTCGGAGTAGTGCGGGTCCTGCGGGGCGATCGTCGGCCCCAGCGCCGCGGCAAGCGCGATGACCGTGAGAACGGCGAGCGACACGACGGCGAGAGGCCGGCGGAGCAGGCGCCGGAGGAGAGCGGGGGTCGGGGTGGCGTTCATGAGAGTCGCACCTTCGGGTTGAGCGCTGCCTGCGCGAGGTCGATCGCGAGATTCACGACGACGACGATGATGGCCGTGATGACGACGATGCCCATCACGACGGGGATGTCGCCCTGGGTCGTGGCCGACACCGCGAGCTGGCCGATGCCGGGCAGGGCGAACACCTGCTCCACGATCACCGCGCCGCCGAGCATGCCGATGAACTGCACCGCGAGCACGGCGAGCGCGGGCCCCGCGGCGTTCCTCAGCACGTGCCGGTACACGACACGGTTCTCCGGCAGTCCGCGGCTGCGGAGCGTCCGGACATAGTCGCGACTGAGGGCGTCGAGGACCGACCCGCGGATCTGCTGGGCGACGGTCGCGATCGCGCCGATGGCGAGGGCGATCACGGGCAGCGTGATGGACGCCAGCCAGCCGCCGAGCGATGTGGCGATGGGCGTGTACCCCGTCGCCCGGAACCACCCCAGGTTGATCGCGAAAAGCAGGACGAGCCCGAGCGCGATGAGGAACCCCGGAACGGCGAAGCCGACGACGGCGAGGAACTGCACGAGCCCGTCGACCCAGCCTCCCCTCCTCGCGGCGAGGACGCCGAGCACGACCGAGAGCACGGCGGCGATGAGCGTCGAGCCGATCACGATCGAGAGCGTGACCGGGAGACGGGTCTCCATGCTCACGGTGACGTACTGGCTGCTGAACCACGAGCGTCCGAGGTCGCCGGTGAGCGCGCGGGTGAACCAGTCCGCGAACTGCTCGACCAGCGGGCGATCGAGGCCGAGCTGCGCGGCCTTGGCTGCGACCGTCTCGGCCGTCGCACTCTGGCCGAGGATGCGGCGCGCGATGTCGCCGCCCCCGAGATAGAGCAGCGTGAACGCGACGACCGAGATGACGACGAGCATGATGGCGCCGGAGAGCAGGCGCCGGGCGATGAAGGTGGGCATCTTCGCTCCTGTCAGGAGCCCGGGCCGCCGCAGGAGGCGGCCCGGGCGGAGATCATTCGGCGGGGCGGATGTCGAAGATCGACGGGTACGCGTTGGTCGGGACCATCTCCACCGAGGTGCCAGGAGCAGATGCCATCACGCCATGGACGCGGTAGAAGGGGGCGAACCATGCCTGCTCGACGATGTACCGGTTGAGCTCGGCGGCTCCGGCCTCCTGTTCGGCCTCGTCGCCGAACTGGATGCGCTCCATGAGCGCGCTCGCCGTCTCGTCCTCGTAGTGGTACGGGTTGAAGATCGCGTTCGGCGCGAGCATGAACTGGATGAGCTGCCAGTCGGGGTTCTGCTCGAGGGCCATGTACGAGGCGGGGAACTTCGGTGCGAGCAGGTCTGCGATGAAGTTGTTGCCCGGGTCGGTGTACTCGATGGTGATCCCGATCTCCGAGAGCTGCTGGTCGATGAGAGAGTACGTCGACGCTCCGAGAAGAGCCGAGCTCGGCATCGAGATCGTGAACCCGTCGGCATAGCCGGCCTCGGCCATGAGCTCGCGGGCCTTCTCGGGGTCATACGTGTAGTACTCGTCGAGCGCCTCGTCGTACGCCGCGCTGGTCGCGGGGAAGACCTGGGTCGTGACGGTGCCGTTGCCCTTCTGCACTGCCTCGAGCATCGCCTCGCGGTCGATCGCGTAGTTGATGGCCTGACGCACGCGGACGTCTCCGAGCGGCTCGCTGACCTCCCCTGCGCGGTCCAGCAGAAGCAGGCCCTGGAAGTCCAGCTCGTTGTAGTTGATGGTCCACCCCGCGCCCTCGACCTCGGCGAGGTTGTCGTTGGTCGAGAGGCGCACGGCGTCGGCCTCGTTCGCCTTGATGGCGTTCAGTGCGGCCGTGGGGTCCTGGAAGACATTGATCGTGAGCGAGTCGTAGTACTGGACGTCCTTGTTCCAGTAGTCGGGGTTCGCGGTGTAGGCGTAGCTGGTGCCCGTGACGGTCGCCGCGGCGTCGAGCATGTAGGGGCCGGAGCCGACCGGCTCCGTCGTCAGGTCGCCCGACGCGATCGCCTCGCTGGACGCGATGAGGCCGGGATCGCGCGTGAGGTAGTCCAGGAACGCGGGATTCGGCGCGTTCATCGTGATGACGACGGTCTTCTCATCGGGTGCCTCGAAGGAGGCGACGTCGGCGAAGTAGCCGGCGTCGGGGGAGGTGCCGTCCTTGAAGCGCTGGAGGTTCTCGACGACGACCTCCGCCGTGAGGGCGCTGCCGTCGGTGAACGTGACGTCGTCCCGCAGGGTCAGCGTGAGGACGGTGTTGTCGGCGTTGTAGGACCACTCGGTCGCAAGCCAGGGCTGGATCTCGCCCTCGGTGTCTGCGTAGAGCAGGGTGTCGTAGACCGCCTGGTAGTAGGGCGCGCGGTTGCCCCATTCGGCTCCTGCGGGGTCGAGCGTGACGGGCGGGGCGATCGCACCCAGCGTGAGTGATGTGTCGGTCTCGCCGCCGGCGCCGCCTCCGTTGCCGGAGCAGGCGGTCAGAGCGAGCGCGGACACGGCGAGGGTGGCTGCTGCGGCCTTCCAACGGATCATCATCGGTCCTTCGGGTAAGGGGCGAGCCTCCATCGGATCGCCGTTGCGGAGTACGCTAGCGCGAAACGCAAGGAGTCGCTAGGTTTTGATCACGTTCAGTCGACCGGTTGACCAAATTGTGATCCATTCCGCCGCAGCGCCGCGGCGGGCTAGCGTGGGGAAGACGATGAAGACACCTGCACAGACCAGGCCTCGCGAGCGCCGACGGGGACCGTACGCGAAGACGGCCGCCGTCCGCACCGCCATCCTCGATGCAGCACTCGATGTGTTCGCGGAGTCCGGCTACCGCTCGGGATCCCTGCGCGAGGTCGCAGACCGGGTCGGAATGAGCGAGGCGGGGGTGCTGCACCATTTCCCCTCGAAGAGCGCTCTGCTCGCGGATGTCCTCGACCGGCGCGACGTGCGCGCCATGGAGGTCGTTCCGTTCGATCCGGATGACGGCGCGACCACGCTGCGCGGCCTCGTGCGCCTCGCAGAGTACAACGCGACGATCCCGGGGATCGTCAAGCTCTTCGCCGTCCTCTCCACAGAGGCCACGTCGCCGGAGCACCCGGCGCACGGCTATTTCATCGCCCGGTACGCCCGTACGCGGGAGAACCTGCGCAATGCGTTCGGAGCGCTCGAGCGGCAGGGCCGGCTTCGCGACGGCGTCTCTCCGGAGCGCGCGGCGATCGCGACGATCGCCATGATGGACGGCCTGCAGGTGCAGTGGCTGCTCGAGCCGGGACTCCTCGACATGGCAGCGCATCTCCGACGCTTCTTCGAAGGGTTCGTCGACGTCGACTTCGACGCGCCTGGCGGAGCACGTGCATGAGCGCGTTCCCGTTCAACGAGGGGTGGCGGGTGCGCGAGCCGGTGGGCCCGTTCACGGGCGCGTCCGGCGAGACGCCGACGCGCACGGTCCGCCTCCCTCATGACGCGCTGCGCGACGAACTGCGCGCGCCGGACGCTCCCGGAAGAGGAGCGGCCGCGTTCTATCCCCACGGCGCCTACACCTACCTCAAGACGTTCGACGTGCCGGGGGAATGGCGCGGCAAGGTGATCGCGCTCGAGGTGCAGGGGGCGTTCCGCCGGGCCCAGGTGTTCGTCGACGATGAGCTCGCCGGCAACAGGGCGGACGGCTACGCGCGGTTCCTCGTCGACATCACCCCGTATCTGCGCTTCGGAGGCACGTCGACCGTGCGGATCGAGGTCCGCGCGGGGGAGGACTCGCGCTGGTACTCGGGCGCCGGCCTGCATCGCCCGGTGCTCCTCCACGTCGACGGGCCGGTGCACATCGTCCCGGATGGCGTGCGCATCGAGACGGTGCGCGTCGAGGACGACCAGGCCGTCGTGGAGTACGCGACGACGGTCCGCAGCACGGAGCGCGTGACGCGGACCGTTCGCGTGCACTCGCAGGTGATCGATGACACGGGTCGCGTCGTGGAGCAGGACGAGACGCCGCTCACCCTCGCACCCGGTGAGACCGGCCTCGTGCGCCAGCGCTTCTTCGTCGCATCTCCACGGCTCTGGGGCCCCGAGGATCCCGCGCTCTACCGTGCGTCGGTGCGGGTGGTCGGCGAGGGCGAGGCGGTCGGGCAGGAGTTCGGCATCAGGACCGTCACGGTCGATCCTCGCAAGGGACTGCGCATCAACGGCGAGCCGGTGCTGCTGCGCGGGGCGTGCGTGCACCACGACAACGGCCCGCTGGGCGCCGCCGCGATCGGGCGGGCCGAGGAGCGCAGGGTCGAGCTCCTGCGCGCAGCGGGTTTCAATGCGATCCGCGCGTCGCACAATCCCGTCTCGGTCGCGATGCTCGAGGCGTGTGACCGCCTCGGCATGCTCGTGATCGACGAGGCCTTCGACATGTGGACGAGGTTCAAGACGCCGTATGACTACGCCGCGGACTTCCCGCAGTGGTGGGCGGCCGATCTCGAGGCGATGGTCGCCAAGGACCGGAACCATCCCAGCGTCATCCTCTACTCCCTCGGCAATGAGATCGCCGAGACGGGAACGCCGCACGGCGCCCGGTGGGCGAGGCGGATGGCCGAGCACGTCCGCGCACTGGATCCGACCCGGCCGATCACGAACGGCGTGAACGCGCTCCTCGCGGCGATCGACGAGGTTCCGCACGTGGTCGACGAGCTCGGCGGTCTCAACGCCGCGGCGACAGCGGGGATCGACCTGTTCAACGTCGTGGGCGCCGGGGACGCTGCGAGCGAGCGCATCGAGGAGTCGAGCGCGGTGCTCGACGTCCTCGGGCTCAACTACGCCGACGCACGATACGCCGCCGACGCCGAAACGCACCCGCACCGCGTGATCGTCGGCTCCGAGACCTTCGCGCCGCAGATCGGGAGGCTCTGGCCGCTCGTGTTGGCGTGCCCGAACGTCATCGGCGACTTCACCTGGACGGGATGGGACTACCTGGGCGAGGTCGGGATCGGCTCCGTGCAGTACGCCGACGACGCCCGCCCCTCCCGTTCGCTTGAACGGGAGTTCCCCTGGCTGACGGCATGGACCGGAGACCTCGACATCACCGGCTGGCGGCGCCCTGTGTCCTACTACCGCGAGATCGTCTACGGCCTCCGTCGCGAGCCGTACATCGCGGTGCGCCGCCCAGCGCACCACGGCAAGGAGATCGTCGCGCCGTCGCCGTGGGCATGGAGCGACGCGGTGTCGTCGTGGAGCTGGCGCGGATCGGAAGGCGATCCCGTCCAGGTCGAGATCTACACGGACGCCGAGCGGGTCGTCCTGTTTCTCGACGATGAGGAGATCGGTCGGGCGGACGTCGGCATCGAGCGCCCCCGCCTCGCGGTCATCGAGACCGTGTACCGACCGGGGCGGCTGACGGCCGTCGTCTTCGAACGGAGCGAGGAGGTGGGCCGAACCGAGCTCGTCACGGCCGATGTGGCTCGGCTGACCGCGACGGTGGATCGCCGCACCCTCGTCGCCGATGATGCCGACCTCGCGTTCGTGGCGATCGAGCTGAGGGATGCCCGCGGCGTGCTCGCGACGGATGCGGACAGGGAGGTGCACGTCGAGGTCGAGGGGCCGGGCACGCTCGCGGGCATGTGCAGCGCGAACCCGGCGACCGTCGAGCGCTTCGATGCGTCGACATGGCGGACGTTCGACGGGCGCGCACTCGCTGTGGTCCGCCCTGGGGCGCCCGGGCGGATCACGGTGCGCGTGCAATCGGCGGGGGAGGAGGCCGTGCTCGTGCTCGATGTCCGTGACGCCGCGTGACCGCCCCGGTCAGGTCGCAGCGCGCCCGCGCTCCGCATCCCCTCCGATGAAGCCGTCCGCGAGCGCCTCCGACGCGCGTGCGAGCAGCGCGACATCCGCTCCCACGAGCAGGAAGCGCGCGCCCGCCTCGGCGTAGGCGCGCGCAGCCGCGGGGTCGAACGCGTTCACGCCGCACGGCCGACCCACGGCCGCGGCCGCCTCGAAGACGCGCTTCACCGCGGCGACGACCTCGGGGTGCGTCTGCTGCCCGAGCAGCCCCATCGACGCCGCGAGGTCGGCCGGGCCGACGAACACGCCGTCGATGCCCGGCGTCGCCGCGATGTCGGCGGCGTTGTCGACGCCCTCCGCGGTCTCGATCTGCACGTACACGGCGACATGCTCGGCCGCGTCGCGGAGGTAGCCGTCGACCCGGTTCCAGCGCGCCGAGCGCGCGAGGGCGCTGCCGACGCCGCGTCGCCCTGCGGGCGGGTACTGGACGGCCTCGGCGACCGCACGCGCCTCGTCGGCGGTCGAGATCATCGGCACGAGGAGCGTCTGCACGCCGAGGTCGAGCACCTGCTTGATGACGACGGGGTCGGCCGACGGGATGCGCACGCCCGCGGTCACGGGGTACGCCGACACGGCGTGCAGCTGCGCGAGCACCGACTCGAGCCCGTTCGGGGCGTGCTCCATGTCGATGAGCACCCAGTCGAGTCCCGATCCCGCCATGATCTCGGCGGCGACGGGAGAGCCCGAGCACACCCATCCGCCGTACAGCGGCCGCGTCGCCTCCGCGAGCCGGTGCCGAAGGGTCGGGTTCAGACGAAGCGGCATGAGATGGCTCCCATCGGCCCGTAGTCGGCGAGCACGGTGTCGCCCCTGTCGATCCAGACGGGCCGCGTGAACGAGCCCGCGAGGACGATCTCGCCCGCCTCGAGGCGCGCTCCGTGCTGGTGCAGCTTGTTCGCGAGCCACGCGACGCCCGTGCCGGGGTGATTGAGCACTCCGGCGGCGACGCCCGTCTCCTCGATCGTCTCGTTGCGGTAGAGCAGCGCCGACACCCAGCGCAGGTCGACGTCGTCGGGGCGGGTCGGGCTGCCGCCGAGCACGAGGCCGCCGTACGCCGCGTTGTCGCTGATCGTGTCGACGATCGTCCGCCCCTCCAGCTCGACGTGCGAGTTCAGGATCTCGAGTGCGGGCGTGACGTACTCGGTGGCCCGCAGCACGTCGAAGAGGGTGCAGTGCGGACCCTCGAGCGGCGCGCTCAGCACGAACGCGAGCTCGACCTCGATGCGCACGTTCGAGAAGCGGTCGTGCGGGATGCGCGCGCCGTTCTCCCAGACCGTGTCATCGAACATGACCCCGTAGTCCGGCTCGGAGATGCCCGTCGCCTGCTGCATCGCGCGCGACGTGAGCCCGATCTTCCGGCCGACGAGGCGGCGCCCTGCGGCGATCCGCCCGTCGCGCCAGATGCCCTGGATCGCGTACGCGTCGTCGACGGTCGCCTCCGGATGGCGCGCGGTGATGCGCGGGATGAGCGTCCGGTCGCGGTCGGCCGCGGCCAGCTCGTCGGCGATCGCCCGGATCGCCTCGGCCGAGAGGCTCACAGCTGGTGCCCCAGCTTGTACTCGCCCTGCTTCCACTCGGGCATCGCCTCGTCGTCGTCTCGTCGCGTGTACGAGAAGCCGTCGGCGCCGATCGTCACCGCCATCTCGCTCGCGTCGGTGCGGGCGCGCACGGGCTGTGGGTTGCCGTCGAGGTCGAGCACGAGCGACGCATCGGTGTACCAGCTCGGCACGACCGGATTGCCCCACCAGTCGCGGCGCTGGTTGTCGTGCACGTCCCACGTGATGACGGGGTTGTCGGGGTCGCCGGTGTAGTAGTCCTGCGTGTACACCTCGACGCGATGGCCATCGGGGTCGCGGAGGTAGAGGTAGAACGCGTTCGAGACGCCGTGTCGCCCCGGCCCGCGCTCGATCGCGTCGGAGCGGCGCAGCGCCCCGAGCTTGTCGCAGATCGCGAGGATGTTGTGCTTCTCGTGCGTGGCGAAGCACACGTGGTGCATGCGCGGGCCGTCGCCGCCGGTCATGGCAGTGTCGTGCACCGTCGGCTTCCGGCGCATCCACGCCGCGTACACCGTGCCCTCCTCGTCCTGGATGTCCTCCGTGACGCGGAATCCGAGGCTCTGCATGTACGACACCGCCCGCGGGACGTCGGGCGTGACCTGGTTGAAGTGGTCCAGGCGCACGAGCTCGCCGGGGACATGCAGGTCGTACCGCCACGACATCCGCTCGACGTGGTCGGCCTGGTGGAAGAACTCGTACGGGAAGCCGAGCGGGTCCTCGACGCGGACCGCGTCGCCGATGCCCTTCACGAAGCCCTCGGGTCGGCGCTCGACGCGGCACCCGAGCTCGGTGAAGAAGGCGACGGCGCGGTCGAGGTCCTCGGGTGAGCGCACGCGGTACGAGAACGCCGCGACCGCCGCGACCGGGCCCGCGCGGAGCACGAGGTTGTGGTGGATGAACTCCTCGGTCGAGCGCAGGTAGATCGTCGTGTCGTCCTCCTCGGTCACGTAGAGGCCGAGCACGTCGACGTAGAACGCGCGGGATGCCGCGAGATCGGTCACCACGAGCTCCATGTAGGCGCACCGGAGGATGTCCGGGGGAGCGGCAGCGGGGCGGGGGATCGGGTTCGCCGCGGCGATCGGCGCCTCCTGCGAGACGAAGTAGCCGGAGGAGGTGAGGGTCATGTCCTCGCGTCGGGTCATGTCATGCGTCCTTGCGTGAGCGGATGGCCGGGAGTCAGTTCCTGCCGAAGGTCGGGTTGTGCACCTCGCCCAGGGTGATGTGCACGGCCTGCTGGTCGGTGTAGAAGTCGATGGAGCGGTAGCCGCCCTCGTGGCCGAGCCCCGACGCCTTGACGCCGCCGAACGGCGTGCGCAGGTCGCGCACGTTGTTCGAGTTCAGCCACACCATGCCGGCCTCGACCGCCTGCGCGACGTTGTGGGCGCGCTTGAGGTCGTTCGTCCAGATGTACGCCGCGAGCCCGTACTTCGTGTCGTTCGCGAGCGCGAGCGCCTCCTCGTCGGTGTCGAACGGCGTGATCGCGACGACGGGCCCGAAGATCTCCTCCTGGAAGATGCGCGCGTCGCGCGGGACGTCGGCGAACACGGTCGGCGCGACGAAGTTGCCGAACGCGAAGCCGTCGGGCTGCCCGCCGCCCGCGACGAGCCGACCCTCGCTCCTGCCGATCTCGACGTACGACATCACCTTCGCGAAGTGCTCGGGGTGCACGAGCGCGCCCACCTCGGTCGCGGGGTCGTGCGGGTAGCCGACCTTCACGCGCTTCGCCTGGGCCGCGTACCGCTCGACGAACTCGTCGTACACCGCGCGCTGGACGAGGATGCGGCTGCCGGCCGTGCAGCGCTCGCCGTTGAGCGAGAAGACGCCGAAGATCGTCGCGTCGATCGCGGCGTCGAGGTCGGCGTCGGCGAAGACGATCGCCGGGCTCTTGCCGCCGAGCTCCATCGAGAGCCCTTTGAGATGCGGGGCCGCGTTCGCGAAGATGATCTGCCCCGTCCGGCTCTCGCCCGTGAACGAGATGAGCGGCACATCGGGGTGCTTCACGAGCGCGTCGCCCGCCTCCTCGCCCAGGCCGTTGACGAGGTTGAACACGCCGCGCGGCAGGCCCGCCTCCTCGAAGATGCCCGCCCACAGCGACGCCGAGAGGGGCGTGAACTCCGCAGGCTTGAGCACGACGGTGTTGCCGGTCGCGAGCGCGGGGGCGAGCTTCCAGGACTCGAGCATGAACGGCGTGTTCCAGGGCGTGATGAGCCCCGCGACGCCGATCGGCTTTCGGTTGACGTAGTTGATCTGGCGGCCGGGCACTTTGAAGGTGTCGTCCGCCTGCGCGACGACGAGGTCGGCGAAGAAGCGGAAGTTCTCGGCCGCGCGCCGCGCCTGGCCGAGAGCCTGCGTGATCGGCAGGCCCGAGTCGAAGGACTCCAGCTCCGCGAGCCGCGCATCGCGCGACTCGACGATGTCGGCGATGCGGTGGAGCACGCGGGAGCGCTCGCGCGGCAGCATGCGCGGCCAGGGGCCATCCGCGAACGCGTGGCGCGCGGCCGCGACCGCGCGGTCGACATCCGCCCTCTGCCCGGCGGCCGCCTGCAGGTACACGTCGTTCGAGACGGGCTCGAGAACGTCGAACGTGCCGCCGTCGACGGAGTCGACGAACTCCCCGTCGATGTAGTGCTGGATGCGCTCGGGCAGGTCCGCGGGCACGTGCCGGCGGTCGAGGGCGATGTCGGTCATGTCTCCTCCTCGGTGAGGGGCTTCGTTCGGTCGGTCTGCGTCTCGGCGGCGTGGCGCTGCGCGAGGAAGGCGTTCATGGTCGCCCAGCGGTGCTCCCGCGCCGCGAGCTCGATCTCGAGGGGCTCGGCGCCCGAGCGGATGAGCTCGAGGATGCGGTCGTGCTCGGCGACGGACTCGTGCGCACGGCCGGGGACGAAGGCGAAGCTCGAATCCCGCAGCCCGGCCATCCGCGTCCATCCGCGGTGCACGAGGTCGAGGATGTGCGGGTTGGGGCAGGGCTCGAAGAGCACCGCGTGGAACTCCTGGTTGATCACCGTGAAGCGGTGCGGGTCGAAGTCGTCGAGCAGCCGGCGCAGCCGCTCGTTGATCGCGCTCGCGCGGTCGAGGTCGGCGGCGTCGAGGAGCGGAGCCGAGAGCGAGGTCGCGACGCCCTCGACCACCCCGAGCGTCTGCATGGAGTGGAGGTACTCCGTCTCGTCGACGAGCGTCACGCGGGCTCCCACGTTGCGCTCGAACTCCACGATGCCCTCGGCCTCGAGGCGGCGCACGGCCTCGCGCACGGGGACGACGCTCATGTCGAGCGCGGCGGCGATCGAGCCGAGCACGAGACGGTAGCCGGGGCCGAACTCGTGCCGCTGGATCCGCTCGCGGATCCACTCGTACGCGCGCTGCGACTTGCTGAGGCCGGTGAGGGTGTCGGTCATGCTCTCATCCTCCCGTCCCGCGGGCGGCGTCGAAGCGCGCGCGCCACTCGGCGTTCATGGGGAAGAGGCCCTCGACCGGGTGCCCCGCGGCGACCTGCTCCGCGATCCAGGCGTCCTCGGCCTCCTGCGCGAGCGCCGCGTCGGCCACCTCCTCGGCGAGAGCGGGCGGGATGACGATCACCCCGTCGTTGTCGCCGACCATGATGTCGCCCGGGACGACGGTCGCGCCGCCGCACGCGATCGCGATGTCGGCGTCCCACGGCACGTGGCGTCGGCCGAGGACCGCCGGGTGCGGCCCCTGGCTGAAGACGGGCAGGTCCATCTCCGCGACGGCCGCGTAGTCGCGCACGCCTCCGTCGGTGACGACGCCGGCGGCTCCGCGCGCGATGGCGCGCAGGGCGAGGATGTCGCCGAGCGTGCCCGAGCCGCGCTCGCCGCGGGCCTCGATCACGATGACCTCCCCCTCGCCGACGGCATCGAAGGCGCGCTTCTGCGCGTTGTAGCCGCCGCCGTGGCTGCGGAAGAGGTCTTCGCGGTGGGGCACGAAGCGCAGCGTCCGCGCGACGCCGACGAGCTTGATGCCCGGGCGGGTCGGCCGCACGCCGTCGATCGACACGCTGTCGAGACCGCGCTTGCGCAGCTGCTGCGAGAGCCCCGCGACGGGTGCCTCGAGGAGCTTGGCGCGCAGCGCGGGGTCGAGGGCGGGAGCAGGGGCGTCGAGCCCGGCGGCGGCGCGCGAGCCCCACGCCTCCTCGCGCTGGCGGTCGTCGACGGAGGGGAGGGATCCCAGCGCCGGATCGAACCGGGCGGCGCCCTCCACGACGCGCGAGACGAGTCGGCCGCTCGTCGGGGCACCCGGCGCGTCGGGCGCGTCGACCTCGACCTCGACGACGTCGCCGGGGAGGGCGACCGACGAGCCGGCGGGGGTGCCGGTCAGGATGACGTCGCCGGGCTCGAGCGTGAGGTGCTGCGCGAGGTCGGCGACGAGCTGCCGGAAGGGGAAGAGGAGCTCGGCGGTCGTGTCGTCCTGCACGAGCTCGCCATTGCGCCAGGTGCGCACGCGCAGGCCCGCGGGGTCGACCGCGCGCGCGTCGATGAGGTCGGGGCCGATCGGCGTGTACCCGTCGCGGCCCTTGTTCCGCAGGTTCGAGCCCCTGTCGTTCGCGCGGAGATCGTAGAGCCCCCAGTCGTTGGCGGCCGTGACCCACGCGACGTGGTCCCACGCGTCGTCGATGCCGATCCCGCGCGCGGCCGTGCCGATCACGAGCGCGATCTCGCCCTCGAACGCGAGCAGCTCGGTCCCGGCGGGCCGTTCGACGGTCGCACCGCTCTCGGCGAGCGAGCTCGACGGCTTGAGGAAGTACGAGGGTGCGGCGGGGCGGCGCCCGCGCTGGTCGGCGCGCGAGGGATAGCTCAGGTGCACCGCGATGATCTTCCCGGGTCGGGGGAGGCGGCGGTCTTCGAGGCCCACGGGAGCTCCTTCGCTCGTCGAACGGATGTCGTGTACGAGATCATATACGATCCGTTGCCCGGCGCAAGGGGTGTTGTCGGAACGTATTCGAAATCGTATATTGTCCAGATCGACGGCGCGCAGACGCGCCATCCGACCTCGTCACATTGGAGTGCCAGATGTCCGCGCATCACCCGAACGGCGGGCCGCTCACGCCCACCGGCACCATCGCCTCGTCGGCCGACCGCCGCCGCGTCGCCATCGCGACCGTCGTCGGCACGACCGTCGAGTGGTACGACTACTTCATCTACGCCTCGGCCGCCGGCCTCGTGTTCGCGCAGCTCTACTTCGAGCCCGCGGGCCCGGGCCTCGGCACGATCCTGTCGTTCCTCACGGTCGGCATCAGCTTCCTCTTCCGCCCGCTCGGCGCGTTCCTCGCGGGCCACTTCGGCGACCGCTTCGGCCGCCGCATCGTCCTCGTCGTGACGCTCATCCTCATGGGGGCCGCGACCGTCCTCATCGGGCTGCTGCCGACCTACGCGCAGATCGGCGCGGCCGCGCCGATCCTCCTCATCCTCCTGCGCATCCTGCAGGGCGTCTCGGCGGGCGGCGAGTGGGGCGGCGCCGTGCTCATGGCCGTCGAGCACGCGCCGCGCGACCGCCGCGGCCTCTACGGGGCGATGCCGCAGATCGGCGTCCCCATCGGCCTCCTCCTCGCGAGCGCCATGCTCGCGATCATGAACGCCGTGTTCCCCGGCGACGCCTTCCTCGAATGGGGCTGGCGCATCCCGTTCCTCTTCTCGATCGTCCTCATCGTCGTGGGCTACTGGGTGCGCCGCCGCGTCGAGGAGAGTCCGGTCTTCACCGAGATCGCCGAGCGCAAGGAGCGCACGAGCGCGCCCGTCGTGAGGCTCTTCGCGCGCTTCGCGCCGCTCGTGGTGCTCGCGGCGCTCGTCTTCGCGGGCAACAACGCGGTGGGCTACATGACGACCGGCGGCTACGTGCAGAACTACGCGACGAACCCCGACGGGCCCGTTGGTCTCGATCGCGGCGCGGTGCTGTGGGCGGTCACGGCCTCGTCGGTGACGTGGCTCGTCTCCACGTTCATCGCCGGCTGGCTGAGCGACGTGCTCGGTCGGCGCACGACGTACATCATCGGCTGGGTCGCGCAGGGCGCCGCGCTCTTCGCGCTCTTCCCGCTCGTCAACACCGGCAGCGCCGCTCTCCTCGCGCTCGGCCTGATCCTGCTGACGATCGGGCTGGGGTTCACCTACGGCCCCCAGTCGGCGTGGTACAGCGAGATGTTCCCGGCGTCCGTCCGCTTCTCGGGCGTCTCCATCTCCTATGCGATCGGCGCCATCCTCGGCGGGGCGTTCGCCCCGACGATCGCGCAGTGGCTGCAGCAGACGACGGGCTCGTCGACCTCGGTCACGTGGTACCTCGTCGGCATGACGGCCGTCGGCCTCGTCGCGACGCTGCTCCTGCGCGATCGCAAGGGCATCAACCTGCGCCCGACCGCGGAGGCCGAGCAGTCGGAGGGCATCTACGCCTGGGAGCGCTGACCCGCGCACGGAAGGAGGCCGCCCGGTGATCCGGGCGGCCTCCTCGGCGCCGACGCCTCAGCTGTTCACGCGGATGACCTCGCGCTGATACGGGGCGATGACCGACCGGCTCACGCGGAGGTCGAGCAGGAGGAACGGCCGCTCCTCGACGGGTCGCGCGGTCCAGCGCGCGAGGTGCTCGAGGTCGGCGAGGTCGCGCACCACCACCCCCTCGGCTCCCACCGCCGCGCCGAGCGCGGCGAAGTCGACGTCCGGGATGAGCATGGGCGCCTCGGCGAGGCCCTTGAGCCCGTAGAGGTTCACCTCGGCGCCATACGCCCCGTCGTTCCAGACGACGCACATGCCCCGGCCGCCCGCGGTCCGGACGGCGGTCTCGAGATCCGCGAGCGCCATGAGGCCGCCCCCGTCGCCGGTCGTGAGCACGACCGTCGCCGACGGCGCGGCCTGCACGGCGCCCGCGACGCTCGGGAACCCCAGCCCGATCGACTGGTACGCGGTGCCGACCATGATCATCCGCTCGGGCGACGCGACCGGCCAGTACATGTTGGCCCACGCGATGAAGTGCCCGCCGTCGCTCACGACGATGCGGTCCTCGGGCAGGAGCTCGCCGATGCGCGCGGCGGCGCTGCGCGGGTCGAGCCGCCCATCGGCTGCCGTGCGCTCGCCCGGGTCCTGCACGCGCAGGGGAGCGAGGTCGACGCTCTCGCGCCACCCCGACGGCGTCGCCCCGTCGAGCGCGCGCACGAGGTGCTCGGCGATCACGCGCACGTCGCCCTGCAGGAACTCGCCGACGCGCGGATGGGTCGCCGTCGGCGCGACGTCGACCTGCGCGACGCGGGTTCCGGGCGAGAAGAGCTCGCCGAAGCGCATCGTGAACGGGCTGAGGGACGCGCCGAGAACGACGGCGACGTCGGCCTCGCGGATGAGCTCCATCGCCCCGGGAGCGCCGAAGCCTCCCGTCACGCCGAGATCGTGGCGCGGGTCGGGGAAGACCCCGCGGCCGAGCGCCGTCGATGCCGTGATCGCCCCCGTCGCGTCGGCGAGTGCGCCCAGCGCGGTGCGCGCGCCGGCCAGGTGTGCACCGCGCCCCGCGAGGAGGAGCGGCCGCTCGGCCGCGGCGAGCGCCTCGGCGACGCGCGCGATCGCGGCGCGGGTGGCCGGCGACGGCTCCTGCGGCTGCGGCAGATGCAGCGGCGGCGTCGGCGGCACCTCGCCGGCCTCGAGGGTCGGCACGTCGTAGGGGATCGCGAGCACGACGGGCACGCGGTACGACAGCGCGTGCTCGATCGCGATCACGGTGCTCGCGGCGGCGTCCAGGCGTCCGGCGGTGTACGTGCGGACGCCGACGGCCGAGGCGAGCGCGATCTGGTCGACGTCCCACGGGCGGGGTCCGGATGTCGGCTCGTCCCCGACGATGAGGACGAGCGGCACGCGCGCCTGCGCCGCCTCGGCGAGCGCGGTGAGGGTGTTCGTGAAGCCCGCTCCGTACGTCGTCGTCGCGGCGGCGATCCGTCCGCAGGCGCGATAGTGCGCGTCAGCCGCGACCACCGCGCCCGCCTCGTGGCGGACGGCGGTGAACGACGCGGACGTGTGCCGCAGGATGGCGTCCAGGAAGTGGGCGTTGCCGTTGCCCATGAGTCCGAACACCTGGTCGATGTGGCGGGCGAGGGCGACGGCGACGTGCTGGGAGACATGGGGCATGGCAGGGCCTTTCGAGACGAGGACGGGCGACGGTGCTCCGTATGTGTCTCGCTCGCGCCGCCGCGCGGCTTCGTGCCCCTTTTTCGAGCACCGGGCGCTCCCGCGGCCCGGACGCGACCATCCTATCGAATCGCAGGCAGATCGTATACGTTCTCTTGCCTCGGCGGCGGATCCGGAGTACGCTCGGCTCATTCGATAAGAGAACGTTGCGTTCGATTATCGAACTCGCGACGCAGCAGTCTGCATCACCCACATCGACGTGAGGAGATCTCCCGTGCAGTTCCACCACCATGGCTACGTCTCCGGCGATCCGCGCGTGCAGCCGGCCGCGGGCGTCGGGCTGGAGCGCCCGGAGGAGCTCCCCGACGTCGTCGACGTCCTCATCGTCGGCACCGGGCCCGCGGGCATCACCCTCGCGGCGCAGCTGTCGCAGTTCCCCGGGATCACGACGCGCATCATCGAGCGCCGCGGCGGACGGCTCGAGGTCGGCCAGGCCGACGGCATCCAGGCCCGCAGCGTCGAGACGTTCCAGGCGTTCGGCTTCGCGAACCGCATCATCGAGGAGGCCTACCGCATCACCGAGATGGCCTTCTGGAAGCCGGATGCCGCGCATCCCGAGAACATCGTGCGCACCGCGGTCGCCCCCGACGACCCGACCGGCATCAGCGAGTTCCCGCACCTCATCGTGAACCAGGCGCGCGTGCAGGACTACTTCCTCGAGGTCATGGCGCACTCGCCCACTCGGAACCGGCCGGACTACGGGTGGGAGTTCGTCGGGCTCGAGATCGGCGAGGGCGACCATCCGGTGTCGGCGACGCTGCGGCGCACCGTCGGCCCGGACCAGGGCGCCGAGCGCGTCGTCCGCGCGAAGTACGTCGTCGGCGGCGATGGGGCGCACAGCCGCGTGCGCGAGGCGATCGGCGCGACGCACCAGGGTGCGAAGGCGTTCCACGCGTGGGGCGTCATGGACGTGCTCGCCGACACCGACTTCCCCGACATCCGCCGCAAGTGCGCCATCCAGTCGCACGACGGCGGCAGCATCCTGCACATCCCCCGCGAGGGGAACCACCTCTTCCGCATGTACGTCGATCTCGGCGAGGTGCCGCCCGACGACGACGGCCGGGTGCGGCTGACGACGCAGGAGGAGGTCGAGGCCCGCGCCAACCAGATCCTCCACCCGTACACGCTCACCGTGCGGCACGTCGCATGGCGCAGCGTGTACGAGGTGGGCCACCGCGTCACCGATCGCTTCGACGATGTCGTCGAGCCGGGCTCGCGCACGCCGCGCGTCTTCATCATGGGCGATGCGTGCCACACGCACAGTGCCAAGGCCGGACAGGGGATGAACGTGTCGATCCAGGACGGCTTCAACCTCGGGTGGAAGCTCGGTCACGTGCTCGAGGGCCGCGCGCCCGAGACCCTGCTCGCGACGTACTCCGCCGAGCGGCAGGTCGTCGCGCAGAACCTCATCGACTTCGACCGGAAGTGGTCGTCGCTCATGGCCGCGAAGCCCGACGAGCTGGACGACCCGACCGAGCTCGAGCGCTTCTACGTGCAGACGGCCGAGTTCCCCGCGGGGTTCATGACCGAGTACGCGCCGTCCATGATCGTGGGGGAGGGCGTCCACCAGGCGCTCGCCGCCGGGTTCCCGATCGGCAAGCGCTTCCGATCGCACCCGGTCGTGCGCGTGTGCGACGGCAATCCCGTGCACCTCGGTCACCATGCGCGCGCGGACGGCCGGTGGCGCATCTACGTCTTCGCGGGGGCGGATGGCCTCGCGCGCGGGTCGGAGACGGTCGAGCTCGCCGAGTGGCTCGCGACCTCGTCGGCGTCGCCGCTCGCCGCGACGCCCGCCGGCGCCGACCGCGATGCGTGGTTCGACGTGAAGGTTGTCTACCAGGAGGCGCATCTCGACGTCGATCCGGGACGCGTTCCCGACGTGTTCCGGCCTCGCACGGGGCCGTTCCAGGTCGTCGACCACGAGAAGGTGTACGCGGCCGATCCGGGTGACGACATCTTCGACGCGCGCGGCGTCGACCGCTCGGGAGCCGTCGTCGTGGTGCGGCCCGATCAGTACGTCGCGCACGTCCTCCCGCTCGCGGCGCGCGACGAGCTCGCCGCATTCTTCGCCGGCTGCGCGGCGACCACCGCGGTCGGCGCCTGATCCGCTCCGGTCAGGCCCCGTAGCGGCGCACGACGCTCGCGGCCGCGGACTGCAGGCGCGCGGCGATGGCCGCCGCATCGCGCGGCAGCGACACGTGGATGACCGCGATCGCGGCGGGCGGCTGACCCGGCACGGTCAGCGGAACCGCGACGGAGTGCAGCGACGAGACGACCTCGTCGTGGCTGACGGCGTAGCCGCGCGCGCGGCTCTCCGCGATCTCCGTGCGCAGCCGGTCGTCGACGTCGGCGGGCCAGGACTCCTCGGGGATGGACAGGAGGATCGCCTTGCCGGGGCCGCCCCGCGTGATGGGATGGCGATGGCCGGGGCGGTAGGAGACGACGGCGATCGTCTGCCGCGGCGATGCGCTCAGCAGCGTCACGGCCTCGTCGCGGTCGAGCTGGATCGCGAGGAGGCAGGTCATCCCGAGCTCGTCGGCGACCGCCTCGAGATCGGGGAGCGCGGCCTGGCGGAGATCGCGCGAGACGCCGGCCGCCAGGGCGGCGAGGCCCGCGGCGAGCGCGACCCTGCCCGATTCGTCGCGGGAGACGAGCCCGTGGTCCTCGAGCGTGCGCAGCAGACGGTAGGCGACCGAGCGGTGCACGTCGAGGCGCGCCGCGAGCTCGTCGATCGTCGGATCGCGCTCGGAGGCGGCGATCAGCTCGAGCAGCCGGATGCCGCGGCTCAGCGTCTGCGATCCAGCTGCGGGTGCCGCCATGGGTTCGAGACTAGGACATGTCCTGCAGAGCGCGTGCGAGGAGCTCGCGCACCTCGTCGTCGCTCGTCTGATCGAAGCGGTCGTACGCGGCGCCGACGGCCCACAGGCCCTCGGCGGTCCACGCGCACACCACCTCGTCGGCCTCGCGTGCGATGTCGTCGGCCGTCGTCCCGAGCGCGACGGGGACGGCGACGATGACGCGGGCGGGGGAGGCCGCGCGCACGGCCGCGACGGCGGCGCGCATGGTGGCGCCGGTCGCCAGGCCGTCGTCGACGAGCACGACCACGCGGCCGTCGATCCGCACGGGCGGTCGGCCGTCTCGGTACGCCCGCTGTCGGCGCCGCAGCTCGACCTCCTCGTCGGCCCGCACGTCGGCCATCGCCGAGGGGTCGGCGATGGCCGGGTTCTCCACGGCGGCGAGGTCCTCGCGCCCGACCGCGGCGATCGCGCCCATGGCGACCTCGGGCTGCGCCGGATGGCCGAGCTTGCGCGCCACGAGCACGTCGAGCTCGGCGCCGAGCGCACGCGCGACCTCCGCCGCGACCGGCACGCCGCCGCGTGGGAGCCCCAGGACGAGGAGATCCGGCGTGGCGCGGACATCCGCGAGCAGGTCGGCGAGCGCGCGGCCCGCCTCCGCGCGGTCGGCGAAGCGGTCGGTCCGCATCCTGTCAGCGCTCCTTCCCGCCCTTCCGTGGACACCTCCCTTCTGCCATGATCCTCCGGAGGATGCAATGGGTGAAGTCGAGGGTTAAATCCGCGACGCGCCCACCTCGCGGACGTCGAGGTGGCTTTACTGGAGGGCGGATGGGGAACGTCCTGGAGACCGAGGGGCTGCCCGCCGGACGGATCGGCGCGCAGGGGGATCACGGGGCGACTGGGGCCTCATCTGCAGGGAGACGGAAATGCCTTTCATCCGCTATGACGTGTGCGCAGAGGTGGGGGACTCTCGGCGTCAGACGAGCCACAGCATGCTCGCCGAGACGCCCGGCTTCTCTCAGAACGCCCACACCCCGTTCGCGCGCGAGTCCGAGACGCGCGGACGCGTGATCGGAGGAGGCGGCATGGCCGCCTGACTCCGAGCGCCGTCGGGACGACGTCCCGCACGAGGTCGAGGGGAACGCGCCCGCGCGTTCCCCTCTCTCGTGCGGTTGACCCTCGCGTCCGGTCCGGCTAGGGTCGGTGCAGTCCTGATCTACAACGTTGTAAAAGGAGTCAGATGACATCGCGCCGCTCTTCCCTTCTCCCGGCCGCGCTGCTGACGGCCACGCTCGTCGCGAGCGCGGCCGTGCCCGCCGCGGCCGCCCCGCCGACCGAGCCGGAGCCGGCACCGACCGGAGGCATCTCGGTCACCGGCCAGACCGCGCCGATCCACGACCCGTCGCTCTTCATCGACGAGAGCGACGGCACGTGGTACGTGTACTCGACCGGAGAGGTCGGCCGCGCGAACGGCGGGACGATCCAGACGTGGTCGTCGCACGACGAGGGCGTCACATGGGAGTATGACGGCAACGTGTGGGACGAGATCCCCGCCTGGATCGACGACCACTTCGCCGACGGAGCACTGCCCGACAACCTGTGGGCGCCCGAGCTCTACGAGCACGACGGCACCTACTACCTCTACTACTCCGCGTCGCGCTTCGGCACGAACACCTCCGTCACGGCGCTCGCGACGAACACGACGCTCGACCCCGACGACCCCGACTACGCGTGGGTCGACCAGGGTCCCGTCATCGCGTCGCCCCAGCCCATCGCCGGCGGCAAGGAGTTCAACGCGATCGACGCCGGCATCATCGAGGACGCCGACGGCACGCCCTACATGGCGATCGGCTCGCACTGGTACGGGATCTTCCTCGTCGAGATCGCGTGGCCGAGCGGCAAGCCCGTGCCCGGCGCGGTCGAGAACGCCGTGCACCTCGTCGACCGCTTCGCTCCCGGCAATCGCGTCGAGGCGCCGTTCATCGAGGAGCACGACGGCTGGTACTACCTCTTCGTCTCCTTCGACGCCTGCTGCCAGGGTGCGGACAGCACCTATCACGTCGCGGTGGGGCGCTCGCGGTCGGTCACAGGCCCGTACCTCGACAAGGACGGCCGCGACATGCTCGGCGGGGGAGGGAGCACGCTGCTCGACACCCACGGCGCGATCGTCGGCCCGGGCGGGCAGTCCGTCGACGACGGCGTGCTCGCCTTCCACTACTACGACGCGGCCAACGAGGAGATCCCCTACTTCCCCCGTCTCGGTCTCCATCGACTCGCGTGGGAGGACGGATGGCCCGTGGTCGATCAGACGGTCGGGCTGCCCGAGATCGCCGCGCAGCCGGAGGACGCGACGGCGCGCAGGAACGGATCGGCGCAGTTCGCGATCGAGGTCTCGGGTGCGCCCGCTCCGGTCGTCACGTGGGAGACATCCGCCGATGGCGGCGCGACGTGGCAGCCCGCGGCCGGCTCGACCGCGCAGATCGCGACGGACGGCTCGGCGTCGTACCGCATCGAGAAGGCGCGCTCCGAGAGCGACGGGATGCTCGTGCGCGCGACGGTCGAGAACGCCCACGGCCGGGTGCAGAGCGACGTCGCCCAGCTCTCGGTCGCGAAGCCCGGACGACGATGACCGCGTGAGGCGGCGGGCGCGTGCGGCGCCCGCCGCCTCAGCGCGCGGCGAACCGCGCCTCGACGGCGGCCGCCACGACGATGTCGTCGGGGCGGTAGCTCACGGCGGCCTCTGCGGCGTCGAACGCCGTCGCGCGCATCGCGCGAAGCGGCCGCGGGCCGCCCTCGGGGGCGAGGAAGCCCGGGTCGGCCACCTCGAGCGGGACGACGGAGTGCAGGCCGAGCGCCTCGGCGTACGCCTTCGCCCTCGCGACCGCGATGCCCACCGCCCGCGCGGCGACGTCGCGCTCGAGGGCGGCCCGCGTCTGCGCGGTCAGGTGCCAGTGCACCTCGCCGATCTCGACGTCGTCGAGCGCCGACGCGTCCGACACCCACGACGACAGGTCGCCGGCATCGGCGAACGTCGCCGTGAACTCGACCGCGGCCGTGTGCACGGGGTCGTGGCGGACGCCGCCGTCGCCCCACGGGCGCTCGACGCGCACGGCGAGACGCGCGCTCGACCAGTCGAGGATCGATCCGGCCGCGCTCGCCGCGGCGATCCGCTCGCGGACCGTCTCGGACCGCGCGAGGACGCGCCGCACGACCTCGTCGCGCGCCGGCGCGTCGGCGCGCACGGAGAGATGGAGGGTCGCCCGCTCGGGGGCCCTGCGCTCCTCATCCTCGCCGCGCACCGTGATGATGACATCGCTCATGGCGCGACTCTACGCGGGCGCCCTCACACCTGCTCGAGGGGGATCCCGAGATAGGCCGTCTCGAGCCGCTCGAGCGCCGGGTGCGCGGGATCCCACGCGACCCCGTCGATGCTCGCGATGGGCCGCACACCGAATCCGGCGTTCGTCGCGAACGCCGCGTCCATCCGGGGGAGATCCGCCGGCGTCACGGCTGCGGTCGAGCTCGGCACCGATTGCGCGCGCAGCGCGTCGTCGAGAACCGCCGCCGTGACACCGGGCAGCGCGTCGGCGGCCGGCCAGACGACGTCGCCGTCGCGCACGAACCCGAGGCTCCAGGTGGGCCCCTCCGCGAGCCGACCGGCGTCGTCGGCGAAGACGGCGTCATCCCACCCGTCGCGCTGCGCCTCGGCGCGGGCGAGCAGAGCGCCGAAGAGGCCCGTGTGCTTGACGGCCGGGAGCTCGCGGGCGAAGCGGACCGTGCGCACGCGCAGGGCGGGAGGCCGCGCGGGGGCGGCAGGGCGCGGCGTCATGAGCACGCGGGGGCGAGCCTCCGCTCCGGGTCTCTCGACCCCGAGCCGCGGGTCGAACACCGTCACCCGCACGACGACGGGGTCCGGCTCATCGGCGATCGCCGCGCGCAGCTGATCGCGCACGGTCGCGATGTCGAGCTCGACGCGGAACACCGTGCGGCAGTCTCGCGCGAGCCGCGCGAGGTGCCGCGCGAGGCCGCGCACGCCGCCGCGCTCGACCCGCATCGTGGTGAAGTGGCCGAAGCCCGTGAGCGCGAGCGGCTGGAGATCGGCCGCCGACGCGGGCGCCCCGTCGAGCAGCTGCATGCGCCCAGTCTCGCACCCGTCCGCGCGTGCCCCAGAATGGTGTCGATGACGAAGGGACAGGCAGGCGAGCGCCGAGTGCTCCTCGTCGACAACTACGACTCGTACACGGGCAACCTGCTGCAGCTCATCTGGAGCGCGACGGGCGTGGAGCCGCACCTCGTGCAGAACGACGACGTCGACGTCGACCACCTGGCGAGGTACTCGCACGTCGTGCTCGGCCCGGGGCCCGGCACACCCCATCGCGCGAAGGACGTCGGGCGCGGCTTCGAGGTGCTCGAGCGCGCGGCGGTGCCCGTGCTCGGCGTGTGCTTCGGATTCCAGGCGATGGCGGTCGCGCTGGGCGGGCGCATCGTGCCGGCCCCGCGCCCCGCGCACGGGCGGATCGACCGCATCGCGCACGACGGGTCCGCCCTGTTCGCGGGCGTGAGCGACGGGTTCGACGCCGTCCGCTACCACTCGCTCGTCGTGGCCGAGCCCGCTCCGGCTGCGCTGCGCGTGACCGCGCGCTCGGAGGACGGCCTCATCATGGCCGGGGAGTGCGTCGAGCGCGGATGGTGGGGCGTGCAGTTCCACCCGGAGTCGATCGGGACCGGCGCGGGCGGTCGGATCGTCGAGAACTTCCTCGCACAGGAGCGCGCATGACGGGCTCGACGGGGCGCCCCGGCACGTGGCTCGCGTGGACGCGCACGCTGCCGCTCGAGGGCGACGCCGAGGCGATCTTCGCCGCGCTCCACGGCCCGGACGGAGGGACGGCGGTCTGGCTCGACAGCGCCCAGCAGGCGTACGGCATGGGCCGCTGGTCGATCATCGGCGCGCCGGAGGGGCCGCGCGATCACGTCGTGGAGTTCTGGGCGGCGGACGGCCGGGTGCGGATCGACGGGGCCGACGCGGGAGCCGGGATCGACCTGTGGGAGCTCCTCGCCGAGCGCCTCGACGCGAACCCCGTCGATGCGCCGTCCGATCTCCCGTTCGCCGGCGGCTACGTGGGCGCGATCGGCTACGGCGTCAAGGACATCGGCGCGCGGCGGCCGACGCGCGAGCCCGACGCCCAGCTCGTGCACCTCAGCCGGTACGTCGTCGTCGACCACGTCGACGGCGTCGTGCAGGTCGTCGCGACCGGCCCCGCATCCGACGAGGCGGACGCGCGCTCCTGGATCGCCGCGACGACTCAGCGGCTCGGCGAGCTCGCGCCGCTCGCGCCGCCGCTCGCGCCGCCGTCCGCGGGCGCCGCTGAGGCCTCCGTGACCCGCGCTCGCTACCGGCGCGACCTCGATGCCGTCCGCTCCTGGCTCCTCGCGGGGGACTCCTACGAGGCCTGCTACACCTACACGCTGCGGTGCCCGGTCGACGACGCGCCCTTCGAGGCGTATCGGCGGCTGCGGCGGGCCAACCCCGCTCCCTACGCGTCGTATCTGCGGCTGCCGGGCCGGACCATCCTGTCGTGCTCGCCCGAGCGCTATCTCACGGTCTCGCGCTCGGGCTGGGCCGAGACGAAGCCGATCAAGGGCACCGCGCGACGCCTCGCCGATCCCGCCGCCGACCGCGCGGCGGCGGCCGCGCTCGCCGCGGACCCGAAGACGCGCAGCGAGAACCTCATGATCGTCGACCTGCTGCGCAACGACCTGGGCCGGATCAGCGCCCCGGGCACCGTCGACGTGCCCCAGCTCATGGCCGTGGAGACGTATGCGACGGTGCACCAGCTCGTGACCTCGGTGCGGGCGCGCCTGCTGCCGCGCCCCGCTGCGGGCGTGCGGGCCGCGGGGGCGCTGTTCCCGCCGGGGTCGATGACGGGTGCGCCGAAGCGGCGCACGGTCGAGCTGCTCGATGCGCTCGAGGCGGAGCCTCGCGGGGTCTACGCCGGGGTCATCGGCGCCTTCTCGCGCTGCGGCGCCGTCGACCTGTCGGTCGTCATCCGCACCGCGGTCGTCGCCGACGGCGTCGCGCGCATCGGCACGGGCGGCGCGATCACGATCGACAGCGATCCCGCGGCCGAGGCCGACGAGACCGTCGCGAAGTCGGCTGCGATGCTGCGCGCATTCGGCTGCACGCACCCCTTCGAAGACGGTCAGAGTCGCGCGTAGATCGCGTGGATCTCCCGGATGATCCGCTCGACGCCGTCGGCATCGCGCTCCGAGAGCGCCTCGCGCAGCCGCCGGTACCCGTCGCCCATCGCCGCGAGCAGGTCGTCCGGCACCGACTCGACGCCGTGCACCGCTCGCGCGAGCGCGAGGTTGATGTCGCGCGACGCCAGCTGGAGCTGCCGGCTGCGCGACTGCTCGAGGAGGTCGAGGTAGAAGTCGTCGAGCCGCTTCCGATGGGCGTCGGCGTCGCCGGTCTCGGCGAGGATCGCGTCGAGGAGCGAGAGCGCGTGCGCGAGCTCCTCGTCGGTCATCCGCTCGGCCGCGAGGCGCCCCGCCCATCCGGCCTGGTTGCCCGCGTACTCGAAGGCGTCCCGGGCGTTCTCGGGCGTCATCTCGGTCACGCGCGTGTATCTGCTCGCGACCATCTCGATGAGGCCGATGCGCTCGAGATGGAGGAAGGCCTCACGCACCGGCATGCGGGACACGCCGAGCTGGGCGGCGACCTCGTCGTCCTTGATCTGGGCCCCGGGCGCGAGCTCTCCCGACACGATCGACGCGGCGATGCGCTCGAAGACGAGCTCGCTCAGTCGAGTGGGTGCCGGGGGCCGCAGGGGCGTGAAGTCGCTCATCGCGATACCGATATGACGCGCATGTTCGCAGTGTAGGGCCGCGCGCGCTCCGAGCGCGATACCCAGGTGCCCGTGGAGTCGCGGCGCGCTCGGCGCCGAGACTCCACGGGGCGCCGCATCAGTCGGCGTCGCCGACGAGGACGGCCTGAGCCTGGTCGACCGCGGTCTCGTGGCCCGCATCGGCGCGCGCGAGCAGACGGCGCCCGCTCACGACGATGACGGCGGCGATGAACGCCGCGATCGCCCCGAAGACGTAGGGAGCGGTGTCGCCCCAATGCTCGGCGAGCACGGCCGCGAGGGGCGGCGCGGCGGCGCCGCCGAGGAAGCGCACGCCCGAGTACGACGACGACGCGATCGAGCGCGGGATGTCGGTCGCCTCCATCACGGTCTCCGTGAGGATCGTGTTCATGAAGCCGAACAGCAGCCCGCCCACGACGATGCACGTCACGAGCGCGGGCTTGCTGTGGACGAGGAGCCCCGCGACGACGAGGTCGACCGCGATGAGCGGGAGGACGATCGCGATCGCCGTCGTCCTGCGCACGACGCGCAGGAGCAGCGGCGCGCCCCAGATCGAGGTGATCGCGAGGCCGAGCCCCCAGCCGAAGAAGGTGAAGCCGATGCCGAGCGCCGAGAAGCCGAGCGGGAACGGCGAGTAGGCGAGCAGGACGAAGAACGCGATGTTGTAGAAGATCGCGGCCGTCGCGAGCAGACCGAGTGCCGGCGTCGCGAGCGCGCGGAATGCCGCCGTGAGGCGCACGGGCTCCGGGCGGTCGGCCGGTGCCCTGAGCAGCACGGCGATCGCGATGATGGCGATGGCCATGAGGGTCGCGACGCCGAAGAAGGGAGCGCGCCAGGTCACCTCGCCGAGCAGACCGCCGACGAGCGGGCCCACGGCGAGACCGAGGCCGAGCGCGGCCTCGTAGAGCATGATCGCGTTCGCGCTGCCGCCGGCCGCCGCGCCCACGATCGTCGCGAGGGCCGTCGAGATGAAGAGCGCGTTGCCGAGGCCCCAGCCCGCGCGGAAGCCGATCACGGCGTCGACCGAGCCGCTGACAGCGCACAGGAACGCGAACACGAGGATGAACCCGAGTCCGATGAGGAGGGTGCGCTTGGCGCCGATGCGGCTCGAGACGAAGCTCGTGAAGAGCATCATGAGCCCCGTGATGACGAGGTAGCTCGTGAAGAGCAGCTCGCTCTCGGCGGGGGTCGCGTGCAGCTGCTCCGCGATCGCGGGCAGGATCGGGTCGACGAGGCCGATCCCCATGAACGCGACGACGCTCGCGAATGCGACCGCCCATACCTGCATCGGCTGGCGCCAGATCGACGCCGTCCTCTCTCCTGAGCTCATCGTGCCGAGCTCTCCTCTCCGTTCGCGGGCCGCGCGTCGGCCATCCGCTGCGTGAGCAGCTCTGCCGAGGTGCGCAGCGCCTGCCATTGGCTGTCGCTGAGATCCGCGAAGCGGGGGAGGAGCGCCTCGACGAGCTGCACGCGCCATGCGGCGTACGCCTGCTCGCCGCGCTCGGTGGCGGCCACGCGCACCGCGCGCGAGTCGTCCGGGTCGGGCTCGCGCGCGACGAGACCCGCGTCGGCCATGCCGCCGATCAGGCGCGTGACGCCCGGCTGCGTGATGCGGCTGAGTCGAGCGAGCTCGCCGATGCGCAGCGGCCCCCGTTCGCGGAGGATCGCGAGGGTCCGCCACTGCGCGGCGGGCGCCTCGTTCCGGGTCTCGAGCGCCGCCACGCGGGTGAGCGCGTGCGCCGCGACGATGATGCTCTCGAGGTCCCGTGCGCGATCCATGTCAACAGCATACCGCAGTTATATAACGTCGGTATGGATATGGGGACGATGGAGCGACGAGCTGACGCCGCGAGCGTCAGCGGCGCTTGCGGCCGCGCGTGCCCTTGTCCTTCTTGCCGGGCTTCGGCGTGCCGGCGTACTTGTACTCCTTGCCGGCGATGGGGGAGTCCTCGGGGACGGCGCCGCCGCGCGAGGCGGTGCGGATGTCGCGGGCCTCGCCGATCGCGAGGGTGAGCGTGATCGCCCAGCTCAGCCAGGCGAGTGCGACGCGCCACGTGAACCGCTTGTCGTTCGATCCCTTCAGCAGCGAGTAGCCGCTCGTGATCGCGCCGAGGAGTCCGGTTCCCATGAGGTACTTGCGCATGCCCCCACGCTAGCGCGCGACCCGCGCGTGCGCAGAGGGCGCCGTGGGGCTTGCGGCGTCTCGCGCGCGCTGGTATCGGACGCGGCGCCGTGCCGTCAAGGGCGCCGCGGGGGAGCGGGGTCGGTCGCGCGGCGCTGGCTAGACTGGCGAACCGGATACTCAAGGAGCGTCATGGCCGAAGCGGATCTCGTCGTCGTAGCAAATCGCCTTCCCGTGGATCGGATCGAGGACGAGACCGGCCAGCCGGCCTGGCGTCGCTCCCCGGGCGGTCTCGTGACGGCTCTCGAGCAGGTCATGCACAAGGTCGACGGCGCGTGGGTGGGCTGGGCGGGCAAGCCGGGCCTGGACGTCGAGCCGTTCGACTTCGACGGCACGCACCTCGTGCCGATCCAGCTCAGCGCCGAGGAGCTCGAGGACTACTACGAGGGCTTCGCCAACGGGACGATCTGGCCGCTGTACCATGACGTCATCGCGACGCCGGTCTACAAGCGCCGCTGGTGGGACGCGTATGTCCGCGTCAACCGCCGCTTCGCCGAGGCCGCGGCCGAGGTCGCGTCGGAGGGCGGCTTCGTGTGGGTCCAGGACTACCAGCTCCAGCTCGTCCCGCAGATGCTCCGCGAGCTGCGGCCGGACGTCATCATCGGCTACTTCCACCACATCCCGTTCCCCGCCTACGGCCTCTACGCCCAGCTCCCGTGGCGCCGCCAGGTCGTCGAGGGTCTCCTCGGCGCCGACGTCATCGGGTTCCAGCGGGTCGCCGACGCCGGCAACTTCCAGCGCTCGGTGCGGCGCATCCTCCGCTACGCGACGAGGAGCGACACGATCACCATCCCGCAGCCGGACGGCACCGCGCGCACGGCGATCGCGAAGGCGTACCCGATCTCGATCGACGCGCAGTCCTTCATCGAGCTGGCCCAGGATCCGGCCATCCGCGCTCGTGCGAAGGAGATCCGCGAGCAGCTCGGCAACCCCTCCAAGGTGCTCCTCGGGGTCGACCGCCTCGACTACACCAAGGGCATCCGGCACCGGCTCAAGGCGTTCGGCGAGCTCCTGCAGGATGGCCGCGTGCAGGTCGGCGACGTCACGCTCGTGCAGGTCGCGAGCCCCAGCCGGCCGGGCGTCGAGGCGTATCAGGAGCTCCGTGACGAGATCGAGCTCACGGTCGGCCGCATCAACGGCGACTACGACACGATCCACCACACGGCCATCCGCTACCTCCATCAGGGATTCCCGCGCGAGGAGATGGTCGCCCTCTACCTGGCGGCCGACGTCATGCTCGTCACCGCCCTGCGCGACGGCATGAACCTCGTCGCGAAGGAGTACGTCGCCGTGCACTCGGACAACCGCGGCGTGCTCATGCTGAGCGAGTTCGCGGGGGCCGCCGACGAGCTCAGCAGCGCGCTGCTGGTCAATCCGCACGACATCGACGGCATGAAGGAGGCGATCATGCGCGCGATCGAGATGCCCCCGGCCGAGCAGTCGCGGCGGATGCGCAGCATGCGCCGGCGCGTGCTCGAGAACGACGTCGAGCGCTGGGGGCGCCGCTTCCTGGCCGACCTCGAGACCTACCGGGAGCGTCGCCGGTGACCGGCGCGGCGCCCGTCGGCGACCCGCGCGCGCAGGCGGCCATCGCGTCGGTCGCGCAGACGCCGCGGCTGCTCGTGGCCCTCGACTTCGACGGCACCCTCGCGCCGCTCGTCGACGACCCGCTCACGGCGAGGGCCATCCCCGAGGCCACGGCGGCGGTGGCGGCCCTCGCGGCCGCCCCCGACACGATCGTGGCGTTCGTCTCGGGGCGCACGCTCGCCGACCTCCGGGTGATCGCCGAGCACGACGACGCCTCGCTCGTGTGGCTCTCCGGCTCGCACGGCGCTGAACACTGGCGGCCCGCGGGAGCGGCGCCCGTGGCCGCCGCCGACGACGCCGATGAGCGGGCCGCAGCCGCCGCGCTGGTCGACGCGGCCGAGACCGCCGTCGCGGGGATGACCGGCGCGTGGATCGAGCGCAAGGCGTTCGGCTTCGCCCTGCACACGCGGCTCGCCGACGACGCGACGACCGCGGCCGCGCAGGACGCGGTCGACCGCCTCGTGGCCGAGCGCGCACCGGGATGGCGTCGCCGGACGGGTCGGGACGTCGTCGAGTTCGCGTGGCGGCACGAGGGCAAGGACTCGGCCGTCGCCGCGCTGCGCGAGGCGACGGGGGCGACGGCCGTGCTCTTCGCGGGCGACGACGTGACCGATGAGGATGCGCTCCGCGCGCTCGGGGACGGCGACCTCGGCATCCGCGTCGGCGAGGGGGAGACCGCGGCCGCCGTGCGCGTCCCCGACGCCGCCGCTCTCGCCGCGCTGCTCAGCGAGATCGCGCGTCGTCGAGCATCCTGACCAGTCGCGCGCGCCCTGGTCGACCCACCTGCGCAGCGGCACGGCGGCGCCCTGCGCGGGGAATAGACTTCCAGCGTGAGCGATACCCCTGAGATCGACATCAAGCCCCGCAGCCGCGTGGTGACGGACGGCATCGAGGCCACGACGTCGCGCGGCATGCTCCGCGCCGTGGGCATGGGAGACGCCGACTGGGACAAGCCCCAGATCGGCATCGCCTCGAGCTGGAACGAGATCACCCCCTGCAACCTGTCGCTCGACCGGCTCGCGCAGGGCGCGAAGGAGGGCGTGCACTCGGGCGGGGGCTACCCGCTCCAGTTCGGCACCGTCTCGGTCTCGGACGGCATCTCCATGGGCCACGAGGGAATGCACTTCTCGCTCGTGAGCCGCGAGGTGATCGCCGACAGCGTCGAGACCGTCATCATGGCCGAGCGCCTCGACGGCACGGTCCTGCTCGCGGGCTGCGACAAGTCGATCCCCGGCATGCTCATGGCCAGCGCGCGGCTCGGGCTGTCCAGCGTCTTCCTCTACGCCGGCTCGATCGCGCCCGGCTGGGTCAAGCTCTCGGACGGCACCGAGAAGGACATCACGATCATCGACTCCTTCGAGGCCGTGGGCGCGTGCCGCGCGGGTCTCATGTCGGAGGAGGACCTCAAGCGCATCGAGTGCGCCTTCGCCCCGGGCGAGGGAGCCTGCGGCGGCATGTACACGGCCAACACGATGGCCTCGGTGGCCGAGGCGCTCGGCCTGAGCCTGCCCGGATCGGCCGCGCCGCCCGCGGCCGACCGTCGGCGCGACTACTTCGCGCACCGGTCGGGCGAGGCCGTCGTCGAGCTGCTGCGGCAGGGCATCACGACCAAGGACATCCTGACGAAGGAGTCGTTCGAGAACGCGATCGCGCTCGCGATGGCCCTCGGCGGCTCGACGAACGTGGTGCTGCACCTGCTCGCGATCGCACGCGAGGCCGAGGTCGAGCTGAGCCTGCACGACTTCAACCGCATCGGCGACCGCGTGCCGCACGTGGCCGACATGAAGCCGTTCGGAAAGTACGTCATGAACGACGTCGACCGCCACGGCGGCATCCCCGTCATCATGAAGGCGATGCTCGACGAGGGCCTCATCCACGGCGATGCGCTGACCGTCACCGGCAAGACCGTCGCGGAGAACCTGCGCGAGCTCGACCCCGACCCGATCGACGGCACGGTCGTCCACCGCTTCGACGACCCGATCCACGCGACCGGCGGGCTCACCATCCTGCACGGCTCGCTCGCGCCCGAGGGGGCGGTCGTCAAGACCGCCGGCTTCGACGCGTCGGTGTTCGAGGGCCCCGCGCGCGTGTTCGAGCGCGAGCGCGGCGCCATGGACGCGCTCGCGAACGGCGAGATCGCCGCGGGCGACGTGGTGGTCATCCGCTACGAGGGCCCCAAGGGCGGCCCCGGCATGCGCGAGATGCTCGCGATCACGGCGGCCATCAAGGGCGCTGGCCTCGGCAGGGATGTACTACTCTTGACAGACGGTCGATTCTCAGGCGGCACAACCGGGCTGTGCATCGGCCATATCGCACCAGAGGCGGTGGACGCTGGTCCCATCGCCTTCGTGCGCGATGGTGATCTGATCAGGGTCGATATCGCGGCTCGCACTCTCGACCTACTCGTCGACGAAGCAGAGCTGAGCTCCCGCCGGGAAGGCTGGGAGCCCCTGCCCCCGCGCTACACCCGAGGCGTTCTGGCCAAGTACTCCAAGCTCGTGCGCTCCGCCGCGGAAGGCGCGACGACCGGCTGAGCCGGTCCCGGCCCCGCCGCGTCCGCTGAGCACCCACTCGACCAACAGCGAGGAAGCATCATCATGCCTGCCGAAACCGCACCGGCCGTTCCGCGGCCACCCGCTCGCACCTCCGCGCAAGCGCCCGTGCTCACGGGCGCCGAGGCGGTCGTCCGCTCGCTCGAGCTGCTGGGCGTCACCGACGTCTTCGGCCTTCCGGGCGGCGCCATCCTGCCCGTCTACGACCCGCTCATGTCGGCGGCCTCCCTGCGCCACATCCTCGTCCGACACGAGCAGGGCGGCGGCCACGCGGCCGAGGGCTACGCCTCGGCCAGCGGCAAGGTCGGCGTGACGATCGCGACGAGCGGCCCCGGCGCGACCAACCTCGTGACCGCGATCGCCGACGCGTACATGGACTCGGTGCCGATGCTGGCCATCACCGGCCAGGTGTTCTCCACGCTCATGGGCACCGACGCGTTCCAGGAGGCCGACATCGTGGGGATCACGATGCCGATCACGAAGCACTCCTTCCTCGTGAAGGACGCCGCCGAGATCCCCGGCGCGATCGCCGCGGCGTACGAGATCGCCTCGACCGGCCGCCCTGGGCCCGTGCTCGTCGACATCACGAAGGACGCGCAGCAGTCCGAGGCGCCGTTCGTCTGGCCGCCCCGCTACGAGCTGCCGGGCTACCGCCCTGTCACGAAGGCGCACGGCAAGCAGATCCAGGCCGCCGTGTCGCTCATCGCGGAGGCGCGCAAGCCCGTCCTCTACGTCGGCGGCGGCGTCATCCGCGGCCGCGCGGCGGAGGAGCTGAAGACCTTCGCGGAGGCGACAGGCGCGCCCGTCGTCACCACGCTCATGGCGCGCGGCGCGTTCCCCGACTCCCACCCGCAGCACCTCGGCATGCCCGGCATGCACGGGGCGGTGCCGGCCGTGCTCGCCCTCCAGGAGAGCGACCTCATCGTCGCCCTCGGCGCGCGCTTCGACGACCGCGTCACCGGCAAGGCGGCGCTCTTCGCCCCGCACGCGAAGGTGGTGCACGTCGACATCGACCCCGCCGAGATCTCCAAGATCCGCACGGCCGACGTGCCGATCGTGGGCGACCTCAAGGAGGTGCTCGTCGATCTCGACACGGCGTTCCGCTCGACGACGCAGGGCGGCGCACCGGACTACGACGAGTGGTGGGCCTACCTGCGCGGCCTGCAGGATCAGTACCCGCTCGGCTTCGCCCCGACGACCGACGGGCTGCTCTCGCCGCAGCGCGTCATCCAGCGGATCGGCGAGCTCACCGGCCCCGAGGCGGTCTACGCCGCGGGCGTGGGGCAGCACCAGATGTGGGCGGCGCAGTTCATCAAGTACGAGCGCCCGAACTCGTGGCTGAACTCCGGCGGCGCCGGGACGATGGGGTACTCGATCCCCGCCGCGATGGGCGCGAAGGTCGCCGAGCCGCACCGCGTGGTGTGGGCGATCGACGGCGACGGCTGCTTCCAGATGACGAACCAGGAGCTCGCCACGTGCGCGCTCAACGACATCCCGATCAAGGTCGCGATCATCAACAACTCGTCGCTCGGGATGGTGCGGCAGTGGCAGACGCTGTTCTACGACGGCCGCTACTCGAACACGGATCTCCAGACGGGCCACGACACCGTCCGCATCCCCGACTTCGTCAAGCTGGCCGAGGCGTACGGCTGCCTCGCGATCCGCGTCGAGCGGGAGGACCAGATCGACGACGCGATCCGCCTCGCTCTCGAGACGAACGACCGCCCCGTCGTGATCGACTTCGTCGTGAGCGCCGACGCCATGGTGTGGCCGATGGTGCCGCAGGGCGTCAGCAACAGCTACATCCAGTACGCGCGCGACCACTCGCCCGCCTTCTCCGAGGAGGACTGACATGTCGTCCCACGTGCTGAGCCTGCTCGTCGAGGACCGTCCCGGTCTGCTCACCCGCGTCGCGGGCCTGTTCGCCCGACGCGGCTTCAACATCCACTCCCTCGCCGTCGGCGTCACCGAGATCCCCGGGCTCTCCCGGATCACGGTCGTCGTCGACGTCGACGACCTCCCGCTCGAGCAGGTCACGAAGCAGCTCAACAAGCTCATCAACGTCGTGAAGATCGTCGAGCTCGACCCCGCGGCGTCGGTGCAGCGCGAGCACATGCTCGTGAAGGTGCGCGCCGACAACGCGTCCCGGTCGAACGTCCTCGAGGTCGTGAGCCTCTTCCGCGGCAACGTCGTCGACTACGCGCCCGACGCGCTCGTGATCGAGATCACGGGCGACCAGGGCAAGGTCGACGCCTTCCTCAAGGCCATCGAGCCCTTCGGCATCAAGGAGCTCGCGCAGTCGGGGCTGCTCGCCCTCGGCCGCGGCGGCAAGTCCATCACCGAGCGCGTCCTGCGCGGCTGATCAGAACCTCGGGCGGCGGTGCGCCGCCCGCGACGAACCCCATCCAAGGAGAGAAATACAGTGAGCACCGAGATCCTCTACGACGCAGACGCCGACCTGTCGATCATCCAGAACAAGAAGGTCGCGATCGTGGGCTACGGCTCGCAGGGCCACGCGCACGCGCAGAACCTCCGCGACTCGGGCGTCGAGGTCGTCATCGCGCTGAAGGACGGGTCGAAGTCGACGCAGAAGGCGCAGGAGGAGGGCTTCGAGGTCAAGAACGTCGCGGACGCCACCGCGTGGGCCGACCTCATCATGATCCTCGCGCCCGACCAGCACCAGCGCTCGATCTACGCCGAGTCGATCGCGCCGAACCTGTCCGAGGGCAAGACGCTCGCGTTCGCGCACGGCTTCAACATCCGCTTCGGCTACATCGACGCTCCCGAGGGCGTCGACGTCATCCTCGTCGCGCCCAAGGCCCCCGGCCACACGGTGCGCCGTGAGTTCGCGGCCGGCCGCGGCATCCCCGACATCATCGCGGTCGAGCGCGACGCGTCGGGCCAGGCCTGGGATGTCGCCCTGTCGTACGCGAAGGCGATCGGCGGCACGCGCGCCGGCGTCATCAAGACCACGTTCACCGAGGAGACCGAGACCGACCTCTTCGGCGAGCAGGCCGTCCTCTGCGGCGGCATGAGCCACCTCGTGCAGGCGGGCTTCGAGGTGCTCACCGAGGCCGGCTACCAGCCGCAGATCGCCTACTTCGAGGTGCTGCACGAGCTCAAGCTCATCGTCGACCTCATGTGGGAGGGCGGCATCGCCAAGCAGCGCTGGTCGATCTCGGACACGGCGGAGTTCGGCGACTACGTCTCGGGACCGCGCGTCGTCGACGCGCACGTCAAGGAGAACATGAAGGCCGTGCTCGCCGACATCCAGTCGGGCGCGTTCGCCAAGCGCTTCATCGACGACCAGGACGCGGGCGCGCCCGAGTTCCTCGGGCTGCGCGAGAAGGAGCAGCAGCACCCGATCGAGGCCACGGGCAAGGAGCTCCGCGCCCTGTTCGCATGGAAGCAGCAGGACTCGGACTACGTCGAGGGCTCGGCCGCGCGCTGATCTCCTGACCCGACCGACCCGGCCGCCGCCCTCACGAGGGGCGGCGGCCGATCTTTTTCGAATTTTCTCCGTGCGCATGTCGATCTGCGTCTGGCTCGTTCGACGCGTCAGTGAGAGGGTCGAGAGGCGGCCTTCGCACCAGACCGAGGAGAACATCATGGGCAAGTACATGCTGATCATGCGAGACACCGACGAGGCTCTCGCCGCGTCGAAGGACATCCCCTTCGAGCAGATCATCGCGGCGATGGGGGCCTACAACGAGTCGATGATGAAGGCCGGCGTCCTCGCCGGCGGCGAGGGGCTCACGGACGCCGCAGAGGGCGTTGTCGTCGACTTCTCGAGCCAGCCGCCGGTCGCGACCGACGGCCCGTACGGCGAGACGAAGGAGCTCTTCAACGGCTTCTGGATCCTCGACGTGCCGACGATCGAGGAGGCGGTCGAGTGGGCCAAGCGCGCGCCGCTCGGCCCCGGCAGCAAGCTCGAGGTGCGCCGCATCAGCGGCGTCGAGGACTTCCCCGCCGACAACGAGTGGATCCAGAAGGAGGCCGGGTGGCGCGAGCAGCTCGGCACCGAGTGATTCCATGAGCGACACGACGGATGCCGCCGCGCGCGCATCGCGCGCGGCGGCATCCGCGCGTCGGAGCGTCGAGGCCGTGTGGCGGATCGAGTCGGCCCGCATCGTCGCGACGCTCACGCGGTTCACGGGCGACTTCGCGACCGCCGAGGACCTCGCGCAGGACGCCCTCGCGGCAGCGCTCGAGCAGTGGCCGCGCGACGGCGTCCCCGCCAACGCGGGCGCGTGGCTCGTCGCGGTCGCCAAGCGCCGGGCGATCGACGGATGGCGGCGGCGCGAGCGGCTCGACGAGCGCTACGCGGCGATCGCGCGCGAGATCGAGAGCGCCGACGCGGACGGCGAGCCGTACGATCCCGACAAGATCGACGACGACGTGCTGCGGCTCGTGTTCATCGCCTGCCACCCCGCGCTCTCGCGCGAGGCGCAGATCGCGCTGACCCTCCGCGTCGTCGGCGGTCTCACGACCGAGGAGATCGCGCGCGCCTTCTTCCTGCCCGTCGCGACCGTCCAGCAGCGCATCGTCCGCGCGAAGAAGACGCTCGCCGCGGTGAAGGCGCCGTTCGAGGTGCCGGGGCGGGAGGAGTTCGCCGAGCGGATGGGCACGGTGCTGAGCGTGCTCTACCTCGTGTTCAACGAGGGGCACGTCGCCAGCTCGGGCGAGCGGTGGCTGCGCGCGGATCTCGCGCACGAGGCGCTCCGACTCGGCCGCGTGCTCGCGGAGCTCGCGCCGCGCGAGCCCGAGGTGCACGGCCTCGTCGCCCTCATGGAGTTCACGGCCGCGCGGTTCCCCGCGCGACTCGGCCCCGACGGCGAGCCGGTGCTGCTCGACCGGCAGGACCGGACGCGGTGGGACCGGCAGCTCATCGCCCGTGGCAGGGCCGCGCTCGCCCGCGCGGATGCGCTCGGGCGAGGGCGCGGGGCATACGCTCTCCAGGCGGCGATCGCCGAGTGCCACGACGTCGCGACCTCGGTCGAGTCGACCGAATGGGAGCGCATCGTCCTCCTCTACGAGGCGCTCGCGCGCCTCGCCCCCTCGCCCGTCGTCGAGCTGAATCGGGCGGTCGCCGTCGCGATGGCGACCGGCCCGGCCAGCGCGCTGCGGATCGTCGACGAGCTCGACCGGTCGGGCGCTCTCGCCGGCTCGCACCTGCTGCCGTCGGTCCGCGGTGAGCTCCTCGCGCGCCTCGGCCGGAACGCCGAGGCGCGCGCGGCCCTCGAGGAGGCGGCGCGGCGGACGGCGAACGAGCGCGAGCGCGACGTGCTGCGCGCGAAGGCCGCTGCGCTGCCCGAGGGGTGATCAGCCGCGGGCGTCGAGCTCGGCGCGCGTCGGCGGGTCGGCGCCGGGGCGCGACACCGTCACCGCGGCGGCGTCGGCGCTGCGCCGCAGGAGGGACGTCAGCCGTGCGCTGTCGAGCGCGGCGACCGTCTCTCGCGCGCGCGACCCGGACGCGTCCGCATCGAGCAGGCCGTCGACGAGTGCGCCCATGAAGGTGTCTCCGGCTCCGACGGTGTCGACCACGTCGACGCGCGGCGCGGGGACCCGCACGACCCCGCTCGCGGTCGCCGCGAGCGCTCCCTCGGCCCCGGAGGTGATCACGACGAGCGCGCGTCCCGCGGCGACCCAGGCACGTGCGACCTCCTCGAGGTCGGCTCCGGGATGCAGCCAGGCGACATCCTCGTCGCTCGCCTTCACCGCGTCCGCGCGCTCGATGAGCGCGCGGACGCGGCGGCGGACGTCGTCTGCGTCCGTCACGAGGCTCGGGCGGATGTTCGGGTCGAACGTCACCAGCGCGCGGCCGCGTGCGCGCTCGACGAGGGCGAGCACGGCGTCGGCGCCGGGGGCGAGCGTCGTCGCGATCGATCCGACGTGGACGGCGCCCGGGATGTCCGCGCCCGCGGCGTCGACATCCCACTCGATCGCGAACGCGTAGCGCGCGGCGCCGGTCGCATCGAGGACGGCCGTCGCGGTGGACGTCCGTGCGGCCGCGCGCCCGGTCACCTCGACGCCGGAGTCCTCGAGCCACGCGCGCACGAGGCGGCCGCGGTCGTCGTCGCCGACATGCGTGAGGAGACGCGGGCGGCGGCCGAGGCGTCCCAGGGTGATCGCGACGTTCGCGGGGCTCCCTCCCGGCTTCTCGTCGACGGTGCCGTCGGCGCGGTGCACGATGTCGACGAGGGCCTCTCCGACGACGAGGACGTCGGGGGATGCGCCGGTGGGGGTCATGGGTTCTCCTTCGCGGATCAGAAGGCGGCGGCGTACGCCTCGTAGGTGGTGCCCTCGGGGTGCACCTCGATGAAGAGCGCCTCGAATGGAGCGCCCTCCTCCGCGGTGACGGCGGCGTCCGGGTACGCCGTCGTGACCTCGAAGATCACGCCGTCGGCGTCCCGCGCGAGCACGATCACCTCGGCGAGCTCGATGTCGGCCGTGCCCTCCGTGGTCACGACGCCCTCCACGGACGTCGAGTACTCGTCGGACACGTCGGTCAGCTCGCCGACGACGAGGGGACCGTATTCCTCGATGGGCGCCTCGTCGTACTCCTCGACGACCGGGTCGATCACCTCGATGCCGTCGATCTCCTCATCGGCTGCCTCGAAGTATCCCGTCACGACGGTTGTGCCCGGCAGCAGCGTGCGCGGCGTCGAGCCGGCGTCGAGCACGTCGCCGTCGGCCGTGTGCGCCTCGACGTCGAGGAACGCGTACTCGTATGCGACGTCGCTCTGCGGCACCTCGAGCACCGCGACGTACCACCAGTAGTCGTCGTCGCCCCGCAGACGGCCGAAGGCGGTCTCGGTCGTCTCGATGTCGACGGTGATCGACTCGGCGGGCGGCTCGTACAGATCCGTCGGGCCGAGTGCCGGCGGGGACGAGATGAACGAGCCCACGGCGGCGAAGACCGACACGACGAGGACGACGATCGACGCGATCCCGCCCGCGACCGCGACGACGATCGCGGCGATGCTGAGGCCCCTGCCCTCCGCCCTGCGGACGAGGGCGACGATCGCCACGACGATCGCGGCGATGAGGAACAACCACGACAGGCCGGTCACGACGGGGATGAGGGCGAAGACGAAGCCGACGCCCGCGAGCACGATCGCGGTGATCGCGAGGGCCATGCCGGGTCGGGGACCCGGGGCGGATGGGGGCGCTCCGTAGGCGGCGTAAGGCGAGCCGTAGGGCGGTGCGGGCTGAGCGCCATAGGGCGGTGCGGGCTGAGCACCGTAGGGCGGAGCGCCGTAGGGCGGAGCCGGCTGTGCCCCGTAGGGCGGAGTCGGCTGAGCGCCGTAGGGCGGAGCGCCGTAGGGCGGCGCGGGCGGCGCCGCGTACGGCGGGATCGGAGCCGGGGGCGGTGTCGGCGCTGCCGACGGCGGCTGCGGGGGAGGCGACGCGGGAGCCGGAGGGATGTCGGGCGTGCTGTCGTCGGTCACGAGCGCCTCCTCGATGGCTGGGCGGACGGCGGCGCCGTGCGCGGTGTCCCTCCATCATCGTGCATGCGCCAGGCGGTGCGGGAGCGTCGTCGGACGCTCCCGCACCGCCGACCCGCGCTCAGAGCCAGGGGCTCCAGCCGTCGTCGCCCTGCAGGTACGCCTCCCGCGTGTGATCGCGAGCCTGCTCCTTCGTCAGCTGCGGTCGTCCGTCGGCGCCGGCGACGGCGGCCCCGTCGCCCCGGTTCCGGTACTCGGCGAACCGGTCGTCCTGCCACCGCCATCCGCTCATGTCGGTCCACGCCGGCGTGGAGATGTGCGCACCGAGGTGCGAGTTGCGGACGACCATCGACGGGTCGACGTCGGGGTTGCTGCTCGGGTGCCACGGCCGACCGAGGAACACCGTGCCGGCGGCCGCGTCGGACGTGAACCGGCTGCCCTGGAAGAGGAAGCCCGCGACGCCCGCCGCGGTCGAGGGCGCCGCGACGTAGCCGTTCACGGCCTGGCCGCGGTCGAGGGAGTGGATCCGGCTGTCCTCGAACACGGCCGTGGCGCGTCCGTAGATGAAGTCCACGTCGCCCTCGATGTAGGAGTCGGTCACGTACACGCGCGAGGTCTGCGTGATGTGCGGGGTGTCGGCGAGGAACGTGTCCTGGTTGCCGAGCAAGCGCACGCCGTCGAGCACCGTGCGATCGCCGACCGTGCGCAGCGCAAGCGCCTGGCTCTGCCCCTTCGCGGCCTCGTCGTAGGCGTTCTCGATCGTGAGGTCAGCGAGCGTCACATCGTCGGCCATCGCGGAGACGGTGGGCGAGCCGGTGTGCCCCTGCGTGCCGCCGTAGAACTTCTGCTGCCCGGCCGCGAGATCGTACGTGATCACGACGTCCTCGGCGATGCCCGTCGCGCCGCGGATCGTGAGCCCGTCGGCGTCCGGCCAGATCCGGACGACCTCGCGGTACACCCCGGGCTGCACGACGACCTCGACGGGATGATCCGCGCGTGCGGCGGCGCCGACGGCAGCGCTCACGCTCGCGAAGTCGCTCGTGCCGTCGAGCGCGACCGTGACCGAGTCGCCGACGGCCTCCTCGTCGCCGAGCGAGCCCGCATGCGCGGCGAGGATCGCGGGGATCTCCCGGGCGGGGTCGGGGTGGTACGCGTAGCGATCGGCGGGCTCGAACGTCGCGCCGGTGTCGTCGCGTCGACCGCGGGTGCCGGTGAACACGTTGTCCCGGGAGTCCACGGCCGAGCCGTCGCCGTAGGCCACGATGGGGTCCTCGCCGTTCTCGAAGTAGCTCTGCTCGACGACCACCTGCGATCCCTCGCGGGCGAGCATGCCGTAGCTCCCCGTGCCCTCGAGATGGTTGTTGTACGCGTGCGCGGCGGATGCCCCGCCGATGCTCGCGTTGCGCTGGTAGGTGTTCGAGAAGCGGTTGTGGTGCAGCGTGATCTCCGTCGCGACCTCCTCGGACCATCCGATCCCGACCGTCTTGTTGTGGTCGGAGAACGTGTTCCACGAGAGCGTCACCGCTGTCGACCCCTTCCGCACGTCGACGAGGCCGTCGCCGAGGCGCGCGAAGTCGTTGTGGTCGATCCACACGTGCGTCGCGGCATCCATCCGGATGCCGTCGTTGTCGTTCTCGCGGGTCTTGCCGTCCCAGTCGCCAGGGACGTACGAGTCGCGGAAGGAGAGGTTCCGCACGATGACGTTGGACGAGCCCCTGAGGAGGAGGCCGCCGCCGACGAGCGCGGCATCGGCGTCGGCTCCCGCGATCGTCTTGTCGTCGGCGACCTCGATCATCTCGCCGAACGGGACCTCGATGGCGCCCTCGACGAGGATGACGAGCGGATGGCGCGCGGCCGCGTGCCGGGTGAGCTCGTCGGCCGTGCGCACGGTCACGGTCGCGCCGCCCGCTCCGCCCGTCGTGCCCTGCGGCCGCTCGGGCGACGGGAGCGAGGCGAAGCCGGTCGCCGTGGGCGCCCACACCGGCCCGTCGGCGGTCGCATCGGCGGGCGCGCCGATCACGGCGAGCAGATCCGCTCCCGCATGCGCAGGGTCGAGCGGGTCGCGCCAGGTCTCGAGGACGCCGGAGCCGGCCCCCTCGGCGACCGCGCGGGCCGCGACCTCCGCGGGCTGGATCGGGCCATGCGGGCCGGCGGTCCCGGTCACGGCGCCCGCGAGGGGCAGATCCGGGTTCGCCGCGTTGTAGGCCGCCAGCACGTCGACCTCCGCGCCGTTCACCCAGGTGCCCGCGGCGTCGATGCCGGTGCCGCCGAAGTGGCCGATGATCCGGTCGGGGGTCACTCCCTCGGCAAGCTCGAAGGTGTTCTCGCGCGCGATGATGCTCGATTCGACGCCGACGCCCCACGAGTAGATGTAGTGGCCGGGGTCGGTCACCCGGTAGGTGTTGTCGTACACGTGCGCCTGCCCGAAGCGCACGCGGGGAGCGCGCTGGTTGAGGTCGACGAGCTCGTTGTGGTGCAGCGTGACCCGCAGCGCGCCGCGGTCGGTGATGCGATCGTCGCCGTTGCCCCAGAGGAGCGACTTGTCGTGCCCCTGCATCCGGCTCCACGAGATCGTGACGAGGTCGGCCGCGCGGACGACGTCGAGCAGGCCGTCGTGCCGCAGGAAGCGCTCGCCGAAGTAGACCGGCTGATCGGCGTCGACCGTGTCGCCGTCGTCGAGGGTGAGGTGGTCGAGCCAGACGTGCGTCGATCCCGAGACGACGAGGTTGTCCCATTCGGTCTTCCAGGTCTCGCCGTTCCACGTCGGGAAGCAGTCGTAGGCGTCGGAGATGCGGAGGTTCCGGATGATCACGTCGTCGACACCCGACACCTGGAAGGTGAATCCCGTGAGCGCGACGTCGCCCACGCCGATGACCGTCGTGTTCGAGCCGATGCGCGCCTCGATCTGCGCGCGCTGCACTGCCTGCGACGCCTTGCGCGCGTCTTCCAGCGCCCCCTTCGCAGGGCCGCTCCACACCGCGGGGTCGTATGCCGCCAGGTACGCGTCGAGCGAGTAGCCGTCTCGTGCGTACTCCTCGCACGCGATCCGCGTGCCGTCGGCGCGGGTGTTCGCGTCGATGTCCGCGACGACCCGGACGATCTTGGGCTCGTCGCCCGCAACGGCCGCGACGAGCTCGTCGCGGGTGCGGACGTCGATCACGCGGTCGGCCGGCGCGTCGGCCCCGCCGGTCGTCCCGCCGTCGAGGGAGGCCCATCCGTCGCCCGCGGGAAGCGTCTGCCGCTCCACGGGGACCGCAGGCGCCGGCGCGCCCTCCGCTGCGGGGGCGGCGCTCGGCTGGGCGTGCGCGGGCGCCGCGAGGAGGGATGCGCCGACGGCGGTCGCGAGGACGCCGACGGCGATCGGGGAGGGGTGTCGTCGAGGATGTCTCCAGGGCATGTTCGCTCTCCTTCGAGGGACCGGCGGTGCAGGCGCACCGGGCACGTCATCGTGCAGTAACCGGTTTCTCGAAAGCTAGCGACGCCCATGGGCGTCGTCAAGAGGGGCGGTCAGAGGCGCTCCTCGCGCACCTGCGCGATCGCCTCGGGCGCGAACGACGCCGTCGGCTCGTCGGCGTAGAGGTCGGCCTTCTGCGGGGCGATCGCGAGCGCCTCGACAGGCGCCGTCTCCGTCAGGACCTCGTCGAGCCCCTGCAGGGCGCTGAAGCGGCGCGCCTGGGTCACGACGTTCCGGTCGAGCGATCCGGCGAAACGGTTGTACGCCTCGACGGTGGCGTTCAGGCGCTTCCCGAGCGTCGCGAGGTGCGCGCCGAGCGTGCCGAGGCGCTTGTGCAGCTCCTTGCCGACGAGGAAGATCTGCTGCGCCTCCTGTGCGAGCTGGTCCTGTCGCCACGCGTGACCCACCGTGCGCAGCAGGGCGACGAGCGTCGAGGGAGTCGCGATCACGACGTTGCGCTCGAACGCGTACTCGTACAGTGTCGCGTCCTCGTCGAGGGCGGCGGCGAGGAAGGGCTCGGCGGGGACGAACATCACGACGAACTCGGGCGACCCGGCCACCGCGTCCCAGTACTCCTTCGCGCCGAGGTCGTCGATGTGCTTGCGGAGGTGGCGGGCGTGAGCCTGCAGTCGCTGCGCGCGCACCGCGTCGTCGGTCGCCTCCATGGCCTCGAGGTAGCCGCTGAACGCGACCTTGGAGTCGACGACGACGCGCTTGTCGCCCGCGAGGTGGATGACGAGGTCGGGCCGGAGCGCTCCGTCGTCGGTGACATGGTGGGACTGCTCGGCGAAGTCGACGTGGTTGAGCATGCCGGCGGCCTCCACGACCCGCCGCAGCTGGAGCTCGCCCCACCGCCCGCGCACCTGAGGAGCGCGCAGCGCGTTCACGAGGTTGCGGGTCTCCGAGCCGAGCGCCTCCGACGAGCGCCGCATGTGCGCGAGCTGCTCCGCGAGAGCGGCGTTCGCCTCGAGCCGCGCCCTCTCGGCGGTCGACACCTCGGTCTTGACGGTGTCGAGCGTCTCGCGGATGGGGGCGATGAGCCGCTCGACCGCCTCCTGCCGTCGGCGCAGCTCGGCCGCGCCCTCGCTCTGGCTGCGCGTGAGGCGCTCCTCGGCCTGCGCGAGGAAGCTCCGCGTGTTGGCCTCGAGCGCGCGCCGGCTGAGCGCGTCGAACTCGTCGGCGAGGCGCTTCTGGTCGGCGCGCAGTTCGTCGACCCGCTCGGCTGCGCGCGTGCGCTCCTCCGCGACGCGCGCCGCGGTCTCCGCGCGCGCCGACGCGACGTCGCGCTGCAGGCTCGCGATCTGCAGGCGGGCGGCGCCGAGCTCCGCGCGCTGCTCGGCGTCTGCCGCGCTCCCGCGCTGGCGGCCGACGACGAAGCCGAGCGCCCCGGCGAGGGCCGCGGCGATCACGGCGATGGCGATGACGAGGAGGATGTCCATACCGGCATTGTGCGCGAGGGGTCGGACATCCTCGGGCGCGCCGAGCGCGCGCCCTCACCGGTCAGGTGCGGACGGCGTCCTGCTGCTCCGAGTCCTCGCCGATCCTGCCCCGCGCGAGCGTGTTGATGACGAGTGCGATCGCGCCGTCGCCGGTCACGTTCGTCGCCGTGCCGAAGCTGTCGAGTGCGATGTACAGCGCGAACATGAGGCCGACCTCGGTCTCGCCGAAGCCGAGCATGCTCGTGAGCAGACCGGCGGCCGCGGCGATCGCGCCGCCGGGGACGCCGGGCGCCGCGATCATCATGACGCCGAGCATGAGGAGGAACGGCAGGTAGGACCCGAGCTCGACCGGCCCGCCCGTGATGAGCAGGATCGCGATCGAGAAGCAGGTGATCTTCACCATCGAGCCCGAGAGGTGGATGGTCGCGCACAGCGGCACGACGAACCCCGCGACCGCGTCGCTCACGCGATTGCGCTTGACCGACTCGAGCGTGACCGGGATGGTTGCGGCCGATGACGAGGTGCCGAGCGCCGTGCCGTAGGCGTCGCGCATGTTCCAGAGGGCCTTGAGCGGGTTGACGCCCGCGATCGCGCCCGCGGCCGCGTACTGGAGAAGGAGCACGACGAGCGTGAGCCCGAACGAGATGGCCGCGACCACCAGGAACCGGCTCACCACATCGGCGGCCTCGCCGCTCTTGGCGAGGTCCATGAAGATGCCGAAGATGTAGAGGGGGAGCGCCGGCACGATGACGTGGCGGATGAGCGACTCGATGATCGTGCGGAACTCGACGGCCGCCTTGAGGACGACCGATCCGCGGATGGCCGTGAGTCCGATGCCGACGACGAACGCGAGCACGAGCGCGGTCATGACGTCGAGTGCGGGCGGCAGCACGATCTCGGTCGCCGAACCGCTCGGGGCGGACGCGACCGTGAAGTACGGGGTCAGCCCGGAGCCGCCGCCCTCGGTGAGCGCCTCGAGACTCCGGTCGCTCATCACCGGGGTGAGGAGCCACCGGCTGACGGCGTAGGCGAGGAGGCCGGCGAGGATGGTCGACGCGTACGCGATCGCCGCCGTCAGCCCGAGCCACCGGCCGGCGCCGCGTCCGAGCTCGGCGATCGCGGGCGTCACGAGCCCGACGATGATGAGCGGGACCGAGAATCCGAGCAGGCCCGAGAAGACCGAGTTGTAGGTGAGGAAGACGTTGCCGAGCCACTCCGGCATGACGGGCCCGGTGAGGATGCCCAGCGCGATCGCGATGACGATCCAGGCGAGGAGGGGGAGGCGGAGGAATGTCATCGGGATCCCGATCGGCCGTCGCGGCGCACCGGCCCGGCGCCGGCGCGTGCGGCCCGCTCGGCCGCGCAGGTCATCGTAGCCGCGTGGCCGCGGACATCGCGATCTGATAACCTTGACTGTCGCGCGCGTGCGCGCTCTTGGCGTGCCGCCGAGTGCCGCGTAGCGTGGGACAGCACAATCCAATCCACTGCCTCGGCTCATCCGGGGTGCCGTGCGTCGGCCAGCAGGCCCATGGCATCCGAGTCGCGAGGCCCGATCATCCCTCAACAAGGACAACCCACTACATGACTAACGCAACGACCGCCCCGGCCACCAAGCAGGTCGCGATCAACGACATCGGCTCTGCTGAGGACTTCCTGGCCGCGGTCGAGAAGACGCTCAAGTTCTTCAACGACGGCGACATCATCGACGGCACGATCGTCAAGATCGACCGCGACGAGGTCCTCCTCGATGTCGGCTACAAGACCGAGGGCGTCATCCCCTCGCGCGAGCTTTCCATCAAGCACGACGTCGACCCCAACGAGGTCGTCAGCGTCGGCGACCACGTCGAGGCCCTCGTCCTCCAGAAGGAGGACAAGGAAGGCCGTCTGATCCTGTCGAAGAAGCGTGCGCAGTACGAGCGCGCGTGGGGCGACGTGGAGAAGATCAAGGAGAACGACGGCGTCGTCACCGGCACGGTCATCGAGGTCGTCAAGGGTGGTCTCATCGTCGACATCGGGCTGCGCGGCTTCCTCCCCGCGTCGCTCATCGAGCTCCGCCGCGTGCGCGACCTGACGCCGTACCTCGGCCAGGAGATCGAGGCGAAGATCCTCGAGCTCGACAAGAACCGCAACAACGTCGTGCTGTCGCGCCGCGCGCTCCTCGAGGAGACGCAGTCGGCCACGCGCACGCAGTTCCTCAACAACCTGCACAAGGGCCAGGTCCGCAAGGGCGTCGTCTCGTCGATCGTCAACTTCGGTGCGTTCGTCGACCTCGGCGGCGTGGACGGCCTCGTGCACGTCTCGGAGCTGTCGTGGAAGCACATCGAGCACGCCTCCGAGGTCGTCGAGGTCGGCCAGGAGGTCACCGTCGAGATCCTCGAGGTCGACCTCGACCGCGAGCGCGTCTCGCTCTCGCTCAAGGCGACGCAGGAGGACCCCTGGCAGGTCTTCGCCCGCACCCACGCGATCGGCCAGATCACGCCGGGCAAGGTCACGAAGCTCGTGCCGTTCGGTGCGTTCGTCCGCGTCGCGGACGGCATCGAGGGCCTCGTCCACATCTCGGAGCTCTCGAACAAGCACGTCGAGCTCGCCGAGCAGGTCGTCTCGGTCGGCGAGGAGGTCTTCGTCCGCGTCATCGACATCGACCTCGACCGCCGTCGCATCTCGCTCTCGCTCAAGCAGGCGAACGACCTCGTCGACCCCAACGGCACCGAGTTCGACCCGGCGCTGTACGGCATGGCCACCGAGTACGACGAGAACGGCGAGTACAAGTACCCCGAGGGCTTCGACCCCGAGAGCGGCCAGTGGCTCGAGGGCTTCGACGAGGCCCGCGAGAAGTGGGAGCAGGAGTACGCTGCCGCCCAGGCTCGCTGGGAGTCGCACAAGGCCCAGGTCGCCAAGGCCCTCGAGGCCGAGGCCGAGGCCGGCGAGGAGTTCGGCGCGCCGACCTTCTCGAGCGAGTCGACCGGCGCCGGCACGCTCGCCGACGACGAGGCTCTCGCCGCTCTGCGCGAGAAGCTCTCCGGTCGCTGAATCCCGCTGACGCGGCGGATCTGATCCGCTGACGCTGCGATCACACGGCAAAGGGCCGGCTCCTTCGGGAGCCGGCCCTTTGTCGTGCGCGCCGGCTACATGCCGACGACGCCCTCGAAGAGTCCGATGTCGTTGCCGTCCGGATCGCGGAAGACGGCCCACCAGCTCGTCTCGGTGATCGGCGTCTTCTCCATGACGACCGTCGCGCCGGCGGCCTGCGCCTTCGCCAGCACGTCGTCGATCGAGTCGACCTCGACGTACGAGCGCGGCTGCGTGAAGTCCGCGCTGCGCGGCGCGAGCCCTCCGCCCGAGATCTTGTTCGGCGCCTGCCACATGGGGTACTCCTCGAAGCCCGGAGGCGCCGAGATCTCCCATCCGAACAGCTCGCCGTAGAACGCCGCGGCGCGATCGAGGTCGGACACCGGGATGTCGATGTGGGTGATGTCTCCGTGGGGCATGGCGGTCCTTTCACAGCGGGTGGCGGTGGACGCGGTCACCGTACCGCCGCCGGCGGGGGAGGACAAGGGCACGGCCCGCGAGCGCGCACAGCGGACGCATAGAGAAGGGACACGCGGCACGGAGCCAGGGGCGCTATCTTCGGATCACGAACCCCGACAGGAGGTTGATCATGGGATTCCTCGACCGCATCAGGCAGGCTGCGCGCGCCGTCATGGGCGACGAGCGCTCCTCGACCTCCGTCGATCAGGATCGCACGCGCAGCTACGCGCAGACCCCGCCTCCGCAGACGACCGCCTTCGGCACGATCGACGCCGACGGGCGGCCCACCTCGCGCTCGTACACGACGGACACCACTCCGCCTCCGCCGAGCGCCGCAGGCCGGAGCGAGGACGAGATTGCCGTCGAGCGCTACCGCTACCTCCTCCGCACGGCCCCGCCCGAGACGATCGAGCAGGTGCATGCCGAGGCGTTCGGCCGGCTCACCGAGGCTCAGCGGCAGCAGGTCCTGGCGGATCTGTCGCAGACCCTGCCCCCGCAGGAGCGTCCTGCGAATGCGGATCCCGCGACCATGGCACGGGCCGCCACGCGGGCCGAGTACCTCAACCCGGGCACGATGGAGCGCACGCTGGGCGGCGGCCGTCAGGGCCCGGGACTCGGGACGATCGTCGGCGGATCCCTGCTCGGGACGGTCGCCGGCTACGTCGTCGGCTCGGCGCTCGTGAGCGCCTTCCTCGCGCCGTCCTTCGCGGGCGGGGAGGACGGCTCGGGCGGCGAGGACGCGTCGGCCGACGCCGGCGGCGCGGATGGCGCCGATGCGGCTGCCGACGGCGGCGCCGCCGACATCGGCGGCTTCGGAGATTTCGGAGGAGATTTCGGCGGCTTCGAGTTCTGACTCGCCGCCTCGGACTCGGGCTCTTTGGGAGAGGAGCCCGTGCTCGGATTCTCGGGAGAGGAATCCGTGGGAGAGAGAAGGGGCGCCCCGGCCGGACCACCCCCAACCGGCCGGGGCGCTCGTTCGCGCGGGCGCGCGGTGCGCCGAAGATCAGCGCACGCTGGCGGATCGTCTCCGCATGAGGCCGCTCACTCGCCCGTGAGCTCCCGCGCATACGCGGCCGCCGAGCGGCGGTAGCGCGGCAGCGACGGGACGAGCGCCTCGATCGCCGTCCGCAGCGCCTCCGCGTCGCGGCCCGCGCTGTGCAGCGCGAGGGCGAGGAACACCTCCCGCGCCGTACCTGTCGCGGGGTGCGCAGGCGCGGCCTCGAGGAGGGCGATCGCGTCGTCGGCGCGGCCGAGGTTGCGCAGCGTCGATGCGCGCTGGATCGCGAGCTGCGCGGCCCGATCGGGGTCGAGGTCCGCGATCCCCGCGGCGGCAGCCCGCTCGTAGAGCTCGAGCGCCTCCTCCTCGCGGCCGACGCTGTCGTGCGCGCCGCCCAGCTCGAACGCCGCGAGCGCGGGATGCGGCGCATCGGCCGCGACCGCGGCCATCCGCTCGACGAGGGTGGACTCGTCGTCGTCGGCCCAGACGGCCGCGACCCGCTTCTCCCATTCCGCGTTCACAGGCGTGCGATCTCCTGGCGCGGGCGCAGCGCCACATCCGTGATGTGCGCGTCGGCGGGCAGGTCGACGACGTAGCGGACCGACGCCGCGACGGTCGCGGGGCGGATGTACCGCTCGGCGGTGTAGCTCTCGGCGGGGATCCCGGCGCGCAGCATGGGCGTGTCGGTCTGGCCGGGTGCGATCGTGACGACGCGCATGCGGTGCCTCTCCTCGTCGAGGCGCAGCACGTCGGCGACGGCTCGGAGGGCGTGCTTCGACGCCGTGTACACCGCACTGCCGGGCACCGGCCGCGTACCTGCTCCCGAGCCGATGAACACGACGGTCGCCGCGCTCGCGCGCAGCTGGGGCAGCAGAGCGCGCGTGAGGAGCGCGGGCCCCACGACGTTCGTCGACAGCATCCGCAGCCAGTCGTCCTCCGTCGCGTCCTCGACCGAGATGTGGTCGCCCACCGCGGCGGCGTGCACGAGGACATCGACGCGGTCGAGGTCGGAAGAGAGAGCGGCGAGCGCGTCGCGGTCGGTGACGTCCAGGCGGCGGGGCTCGGCGTGGGTCTCGGCCGCGAGCGCCGCGAGCGCGTCGTCGCGGCGTCCGAGTGCGATGACGCGGTGCGTGCGGACGAGGTCGCGCACGATCTCGGTGCCCATCCCGCCGGTGGCTCCCGTGACGATCGCGACGGGTCGGTTCTCGGTCATGTCGTGCTCCCGTGGTCGGATGCCGCGGCCGCGGCGATGAGGGACCGTGCGACGCGATCGGTCTCGCGCAGCATGGTGGGGTCGGTGCGCGGCATCGGGCTGATGATCGCGTCGTGCATGGTCTCGTCGATCGGGATGCCGGCCACGTGGAACGACGGGTCGACGGTGCCGTCGGCGTGCACGAGGCGCCCCGTGGCGGGCTCGATGTCGAATCCGCCGGTCGCCACGCCGCCCGACGCCCGGGACGGCGCCTCGAACGGGCGGACCCTGCCGTCCGCCGCGAGCGAGCGGACGAGCGGGTCCGCGGTCTCCGCCACGTCGTGGGCGTGCATCCACGCGTCCACGAGCACGGGGGCCGAGACCCCGGAGCCGGAGACCGCGGGCGAGGATGCGTGGAACGCGCCGTCGGCGGACGTCACAGCGGCGCCCGGGCCGATGAAGCGCACGATGCCCGCGCGCATGAGGGCGAGCAGCTGCCGGCTGCGGAACGCGGGCGGCCCCGATCCGACCATCCCGCCGACCGTCATCAGAGCTCGGAACCCCGCGGCGCGGGACTCCGCGTCGAAGCCGCCGAACGCGCCGATGCGGCTCACCACGCCGCGGGCGGAGGCGATCGACCACAGCGCCGCCTTGAGCGGGCTGTCGAGGCCGCGCTCGGCCTCGGCGAGGTCGTCGAGGACGAACCGCTCGACCCAGGACGCGTACTCCGCAGGCGACGCCCACGTGGCGCCCTCGCCCGGCAGGATGGCCGCCGCCAGGTCGAGCCGATCCTCCGGATCGGCGACGAACGGGGAGACCGCGTCGGCGAGCACCGAGATCCGCTCGCGGGTCGCGGCGCCCGTCGCCTCGAGCGGAGCGGAGCGGATGGCGTCGAGGGCCGCGCGGAGATCCACGGCGTCCGGCTTCACGCGCGCGAGCGTCGTGTGGTAGTCGGCGAACGCGTCGCGCAGGATGAGCGGCCACACACGTCCGTCGAAGTCGATGGGGCGGGGGACGGCCGTCCAGTCGACGGCGCGGAGGTGGTGCTGAGGAGCCCGCGGCGGGAGGGAGCCGTACAGCGTCTTCGCGCGGAACGGCACTCCGCGCCGCGACGTCACGTGGAGCAGGGGCTCGCGCCCCGACGGCTCGTATCGGAGGCCGCCCGGAGCGCCGGCGTCGTCGGCGAAGCGCCCGCCGCGCCCGACGCTCAGTAGGGCCATGGCGTCGAAGAAGCCCATGCCGAGCCCCCGCACGATCGCCTCGGCGCGGTCGGGCACCCTGTCGAGGGACTGATCGGCGGGCGAGTCGGGGCGGACCCAGATGAGGGAGGGGTGCGCGTCGACCGCACCGAGGATCCTGCGCTCCTCGGCGGTCACCGTGCGCTCGAGCCATCCGGTCGCCGCGACGACCGCGTCTGCTGCGATCTCCCGATCGCCGAGGTCGAGGATGTCGCGCCCGTCGTGACGCCGGGCGCCCACGACGCGCGCGAGGTGCTCGTGGACGCGCACGCCAGCGGGGAGGGTCGCCTTCGCATGCGCGAGGCACCACGCGATGTACTCGCCGTAGAGGGCGCGCGACGGATGCGACTCCGGGCGCTGCGCGCGCAGCTCGGCGCCGTACTCACCCGCGAGGCCGGGACGGACCGGCACACGGGCGAAGGCGGCGACGTGAGCCTCCGGGATGCGCGAGACGACGGCATCCGCGCCGCCGTGGGCGCCGTGCCGGACGAGCTGGCACCACTCGTAGAGGGTCGGGCCGGGGCGGATCGGGCCGGCGATGCTCGCGGCGTCGTCCGTGAAGAGGGTCACGGCGTCGGCGAGCGTGTTCATGCACAGCTCGCGCGGCTGGTCGGTGCGCCAGATCCGGCCGGCTCCGATCTGCGTGTCGTCGATGAGGTGCACGTCGAGCGCGGCGCCGCGAGGGAGGTTCGCGCCGATCCGCTCGAGCAGCGAGACCCCGCGGGGTCCGCCGCCGACGATCGCGATGACGGGTCGGGCAGTGGTGGGCATCCCCTCCATTCTCGCGCGCTCCTAGACTGGCGGCATGCCACTGGTAGCACTGACGGGCGGGATCGCGTCGGGCAAGTCGACCATCGCGCGCCGGCTCGCGGAGCACGGCGCGGTCATCGTGGACGCCGACGCGCTCGTCCGAGAGGTGCAGGCGCCCGGCCAGCCCGTGCTCGCGGCGATCGCCGAGGAGTTCGGAGACGACGTGCTCACCGAGGACGGCGCACTCGACCGTGCGGCGCTCGGCGCGATCGTGTTCGGCGACCGGGAGCGGCTCGCGCGCCTCAACGCGATCGTCCACCCGGCCGTCAAGGCCGAGTCGCAGCGCCGCTTCCGCGCCGCGCTCGATGCCGATCCGGACACCGTGGTCGTCTACGACGTGCCCCTCCTCGCGGAAGCCCGCGGAGCAGGGGAGTGGGATCGGATCGTCGTCGCGCACGCTCCGGCCGACGTGCGCCGTCGTCGCCTGGTGACCGAGCGGGGCATGAGCGAGGCGGACGCCGCCGCCCGGATCGCCAGCCAGGCCGGCGACGACGAGCGGCTCGCCCTCGCCGATGTCGTCATCGACACGTCGGGCTCGCTCGACGAAACGCTCGCCCAGGCCGACGCGCTCTGGCGATCTCTCACGGGCGGCCCGTGATCGACCTCAACGCCGACCTCGGCGAGAACGCGCCGGATCGCGTCGTGAGCGACGACGACGCGATGCTCGCGGTGGTCACGAGCGCGAACGTCTCGTGCGGCGCGCACGCGGGAACACCCGACGGGATCCGCGCGACGCTCCGCGCGGCGGCCCGGCGCGGCGTCGTCGTCGGCGCGCATCCTGGCTACGAGGACCGAGCGGGATTCGGACGTCGCCCCGTCGAGATCGGCGCGGCCGCGCTGCAGGAGAGCATCGAGCGCCAGCTGCACGACCTGCAGGCTCTCGCCGACGGCGCGGCCATCCGCTATGTCAAGCCGCACGGCGCGCTGTACAACGCCGCCGCGTCCGATCCGGTGCGCGCTGCCGCCGTCGCCGCGGCCGTCCGCGCGGTCGATTCCCGGCTCGTCGTCCTGGGCCTGCCCGCCAGCGCCCTCCTCGCGGCGGCAGCACGCGCGGGCCTCGCCACCGCCACCGAGGCGTTCGCCGACCGCGGCTACCTGCCCTCGGGCGCGCTCGCACCACGCGGCGAGACGGGAGCGCTCCTGCACGACCCCGATGTCGTCGCCCAGCGGGTCCTGCGCCTCGCGCGGGACGGCGAGATCGAGGCCGTCGATGGGACCGTCATCCGCGTCCGCCCCGCCTCGGTCTGCGTGCACGGCGACAGCCAGGGGGCCGTCGCCATGGCGACCGCGGTGCGCGCCCTGCTCGAGCGCGAGGGCATCGCGATCGCCCCCTTCGCCGCCCGCCCATGAGGCGCATCCTCACGGCATCCGACCGTGCCCTCCTCGTCGAGGTGGACGACCTCGAGAGCGCGGTCCGGCTCCACGCGGCGCTCGAGGAGGCGCCGCCCGTCGGGGTCGTCGAGCTCGTCCCGGCCGAGCGCACGGTGCTCGTGCGCTGCGAGCCGCGGCGCCTGCCCGAGGTGCGGATCGCGCTCGAGCGGATCGCGCTCGCGGCGCGCACGGCCGCCGCCGACCGCTGCGTCGAGATCCCCGTGCACTACGACGGCGAGGACCTCGACGAGGTCGCGGAGCACCTCGGCCTCTCGCCCGCCGAGGTCGCTGCCCGCCACCAGACGGCCACGTGGCGCGTCGCGTTCACGGGGTTCGCGCCGGGCTTCGGCTATCTCGTGGGCGACGACCCCGTGTTCGACGTGCCGCGGAGGGCGTCGCCTCGCGCGCGCGTCCCTGCGGGAGCGGTCGCGCTCGCCGGCCGGTACTCGGGCGTCTACCCGCGGGAGAGCCCGGGCGGCTGGCAGCTGATCGGGCGCACCGACGCCGCGCTCTGGGACCTCGACCGGGATCCGCCCGCGCTCCTGCTCCCGGGAACGACCGTGCGCTTCGTCGACGCCTCGCGCGCGCATCCCGCGACCGCGGCCGACCGACGCAGGGGACGTCCGGCTCCGCTCGGAGCGCGCGCGGTCGACATGCCGGGCGATCGCGGCATCGCCCCTGCTGTCGAGGTCATCGAGCCCGGGCTGCAGCTCCTCGTTCAGGATCTCGGCCGACCGGCGCGCGCGCACCTCGGCGTCTCCGCGTCGGGCGCGGCGGACCGCGGGGCCCTGCGCGCGGCCAACGCCGCGGTCGGCAACGGGCACGGCGAGGCCGGCCTCGAGCTGCTCGGCGGCGGAGCGCGGCTGCGCCTCCGCGGCGCTGGCGTCCTCGCGCTCGCGGGCGCGGAGGTCGACGCGGCGCTCGTGCACGCCGACGGCGGGGTCGAGCCGGTGCCGCGCGGCGCGCCGACCGCCTTCCGCGAGGGCGACGAGCTCGTGACGGGCTTCGCGACGCGCGGTGTGCGCGCCCTCGTGGCGTTCCGAGGCGGTCTCGCTCTCACGCCCGTGCTCGGCAGCCTCGCGACCGACACCCTCGCCGGCATCGGGCCGCGCGAGCTCGGCGGACGCGCTCTCCGAGCGGGCGATGTCGTCCCGCTGCGCGGGCTCTCCGGGGTCCGCGAGGCCGTGGCACCGTGGTCACCCGCGCCGTGTGCTCTTCCCGCCCCTGGCGAGACCGTCGAGCTGCGGGTCGTGCTCGGACCGCGCGACGACTGGTTCGCGGCGGATGCCCTCGACGCGCTCCTCGGCGACGAGTGGGCGGCGACGTCCCGCTCGGACCGGGTCGGGATCCGCCTCGAGGGCTCGCGGCCGCTCGCGCGCGCCGTGCCGGGCGAGCTCCCGAGCGAGGGGACGGAGACGGGGGCCGTCCAGGTGCCGCCGCACGGCCATCCGGTCGTCTTCCTGCCCGACCACCCGCTGACCGGCGGCTATCCCGTGATCGCCTCGGTGGTGGCCGCCGACCTCGACCTGGCGGGGCAGATCCCGCCCGGCGCGCGCGTGCGCTTCCGGCTCTCCGGCGCCGATGTCGGACGCCCCTCCTAGGCTGGAGGCATGCAGACCACACGCAGCGTCCGGCCCTTCGAGGTGGTGAGCGAGTACCAGCCCAGCGGCGACCAGCCCAAGGCGATCGCCGAACTCGCCGCGCGCATCAACGCGGGTGAGACCGACGTGGTCCTGCTCGGCGCGACCGGAACGGGCAAGTCCGCGACGACCGCGTGGCTCATCGAGCAGGTGCAGCGCCCCACGCTCGTCCTCGCGCACAACAAGACCCTCGCGGCGCAGCTCGCGAACGAGTTCCGCGATCTTCTGCCGAACAACGCGGTCGAGTACTTCGTGTCGTACTACGACTACTACCAGCCCGAGGCGTACGTCCCGCAGACCGACACCTTCATCGAGAAGGACTCGTCGATCAACGCGGAGGTCGAGCGGCTGCGGCACTCCACGACGAACACGCTGCTGAGCCGCCGCGATGCCGTCGTCGTGAGCACGGTGTCCTGCATCTACGGCCTCGGCTCGCCCGAGGAGTACCTCCGCGCGCTCGTCGCGCTCCAGGTGGGGGAGCGCTACGACCGCGACGCGATCATCCGCCAGTTCGTGGCGATGCAGTACAACCGCAACGACGTCGACTTCTCGCGCGGCAACTTCCGCGTCCGCGGCGACACGATCGAGATCATCCCCGTGTACGAGGAGTTCGCCATCCGGATCGAGCTGTTCGGCGACGAGATCGAGGCGCTCTACAAGCTGCACCCGCTCACGGGCGATGTCATCGAGCGCATGGACGCGGTCGCGATCTTCCCGGCGACGCACTACGCGGCCGGCACCGACACCGTGCAGCGGGCGATCAAGACCATCGAGGAGGAGCTCGCCGAGCGCCTGCAGGAGTTCGAGAAGCAGGGCAAGCTGCTCGAGGCGCAGCGGCTGAAGATGCGCACGACCTTCGACCTCGAGATGCTGCAGCAGCTCGGCTTCTGCTCCGGGATCGAGAACTACTCGCGCCATCTCGACCAGCGCGCGCCGGGCGAGCCGCCGCACACCCTGCTCGACTTCTTCCCCGACGACTTCCTCCTCGTCATCGACGAGTCGCACGTCACGGTGCCGCAGATCGGCGCCATGTACGAGGGAGACGCATCCCGCAAGCGCACGCTCGTCGAGCACGGCTTCCGCCTGCCGAGCGCGATGGACAACCGGCCGCTGCGGTGGGACGAGTTCAAGGAGCGCATCGGGCAGACGGTCTACCTGTCGGCGACCCCCGGCAAGTACGAGATGGGCGTGGCCGACACGGTCGTGGAGCAGATCATCCGCCCGACGGGCCTCGTCGACCCGCGGATCGTCGTCAAGCCGTCCAAGGGGCAGATCGACGACCTCCTCGAGCAGATCCGCCAGCGCGTCGACCGCGACGAGCGCGTGCTCGTCACGACGCTCACGAAGAAGATGGCGGAGGAGCTCACCGACTTCCTCGGCGAGCACGGCGTCCGCGTCCGGTACCTCCACTCCGACGTCGACACGCTGCGGCGCGTCGAGCTGCTCACCGAACTGCGTCAGGGCGTGTACGACGTGCTCGTCGGCATCAACCTGCTGCGCGAGGGGCTCGACCTCCCCGAGGTCTCGCTGGTCGCCATCCTCGACGCCGACAAGGAGGGCTTCCTGCGCTCGGGCACCTCGCTCATCCAGACGATCGGGCGCGCCGCGCGCAACGTGTCCGGCGAGGTGCACATGTACGCCGACAGCATCACCGACTCGATGCGCAAGGCGATCGACGAGACCGAGCGGCGGCGAGAGATCCAGATCGCCTACAACCGCGAGCACGGGATCGACCCGCAGCCCCTGCGCAAGAGGATCGCCGACATCACCGACTCCCTCGCGCGCGAGGAGGCCGACACCGCGAGCCTGCTCTCGAAGCGGGACTCCGCGCGCACCAAGACCGGCAAGGGGCGCGCACCCACGCCCGTGCGCAAGCGCGAGGGCATCGCCGCGGAGGGGGCCATGCAGCTCGAGGAGGCGATCGCCGACCTCACGCAGCAGATGCTCGTCGCCGCCGAGGAGCTCAAGTTCGAGCTCGCCGCGCGGCTGCGCGACGAGGTCCAGGACCTCAAGAAGGAGCTCCGGCAGATGGAGAAGGCCGGGCACGCGTGAGCGCGCGGTCCGCGTCGGGCGGGGCCCGGCGCGGACGCGGCTGCACTCAGTCCTCCGGGCAGTAGAGCACGCCGTCGCGCTCGACGTGCTCGACGCGCGTGCGACCGCAGTGCGTGCACGGCGCGCCGGGTCCGTCGCCGAGCTGCGCGGGTCCAGCGATGCGGATGAGCACGTCGTTGGCCCACTCGTAGATGCCGCCCGCCTCGCGGATGCGCTCCCGGAGATGCGGGTGGTGGTGCGCCGCTCTCCATGCTGATCATCTCCTCTCCCTCCAGTGTGCGCCTCCCGGGGCGCGGAGGACAGGGGATGCGCGGCACCGCTCGTCACGCGCGGATCTTCGAATCCGCTGAGCGAACACGTCGAACAAACGTCCAGATGTCCGTGGGGGTCCGTAGGATTGGATCGTGCCCATCATCCCCGTCGCCTCGCCCGGAAAGATCAGTGTCCGCGGTGCCCGCGTGCACAATCTCAAGAACGTCGACCTCGACATCCCGCGCGACGCGCTCGTCGTGTTCACCGGCCTGTCGGGCTCGGGGAAGTCGAGCCTCGCGTTCGACACGATCTTCGCGGAGGGGCAGCGGCGCTACGTCGAGTCGCTGAGCGCGTACGCGCGCCAGTTCCTCGGCCAGGTCGACCGCCCCGACGTCGACCTCATCGAGGGGCTGAGCCCCGCGGTGTCGATCGACCAGAAGTCGACGAACCGGAACCCGCGCTCGACCGTCGGCACGATCACCGAGATCTACGACTACCTGCGCCTCCTGTGGGCGCGCATCGGCGTGCCGCACTGCCCGCAGTGCGGCGAGCGGATCCAGCGCCAGACCGTGCAGCAGATCGCCGACCAGCTGATGACCCTCGAGGAGGGCACGCGCTACCAGATCGTCGCGCCTGTCGTCACGCAGAAGAAGGGCGAGTTCGTCGACCTCTTCAAGGAGCTCGCGGCCAAGGGCTACTCGCGCGCGGTCGTCGACGGCGAGCTCGTGCAGCTGGCTGAGCCGCCCGTGCTCAAGAAGTCGTACAAGCACGACATCGCGGTCGTCGTCGACCGTCTCGTCGCTCGCGCCGACATCCTCGGCCGCGTGACCGACTCCGTCGAGACCGCGCTCGGCCTCGCGGGCGGCGTCCTCCAGGTCAACTTCGTCGACGAGGAGGGCGACGACGCGTGGCAGTCGTTCTCCGAGAAGCTCGCCTGCCCCAACGGGCACGCGCTCCAGCTCACCGAGATCGAGCCGCGCACGTTCTCGTTCAACGCCCCGTTCGGCGCCTGCCCCGCGTGCTCGGGTCTCGGCACCCGGATGTCCGTCGACGTCGAGCTCATGCTCGGCGATGAGGAGCTCTCGATCCGCGAGGGCGTCATCGTGCCGTGGACGACGCAGGGCAAGGGCCTCTTCCAGTACTACGAGCGTCTCCTCGAGGGCCTCGCCGACGAGATGAGCTTCTCGCTCGACACCCCGTGGCGGGCGCTCCCGCAGATCGTGAAGGACGCGGTCCTGCACGGGCAGGACTACAAGGTCAACGTGCGGTTCAAGAACCGCTGGGGCCGCGAGGTCCGGTACGCGAGCGGCTTCGAGGGCGTCGTGCCCTACATCGAGCGCCAGTACGCGCAGGCCGAGACCGACACCACGCGAGCGCGGTGGGCGGAGTACCTGCGCGAGGTCCCCTGCCCCGTGTGCGAGGGCGCGCGCCTCAAGCCCGAGGTGCTCGCGGTAAAGGTGGGCGGCCGGTCGATCGCCGAGACGGCCGACCTCAGCCTCGAGGACACGCTCGCGATGATGAACCAGGTCACGCTGACCGACCGCGAGAAGCAGATCGCCGCGCAGATCCTGCGCGAGATCCGCGTCCGCCTCGAGTTCCTCATCCAGGTCGGCCTCAACTACCTCACGCTGAGCCGCGCCGCCGGGTCGCTCTCGGGCGGGGAGGCGCAGCGCATCCGGCTCGCGACGCAGATCGGGACGGGCCTGACGGGCGTGCTCTACGTGCTCGACGAGCCGTCGATCGGCCTCCACCAGCGCGACAACCGGCGACTCATCGAGACGCTCGTCACGCTGCGCGACCTCGGCAACACGCTCGTCGTCGTCGAGCACGACGAGGAGACGATCGAGGCGTCCGACTGGGTCGTCGACATCGGCCCGCGCGCGGGCATCGGCGGGGGAGAGGTCATCCACTCCGGTCCGTTCGAGGCGCTCGTCGAGGACGATCGGTCGCTCACCGGCGACTACCTCGCCGGCCGGCGGATGATCGAGATCCCGCGCAAGCGCCGCCGGATCGACCGCAAGCGCATGCTCTCGGTCGTCGGGGCCCGTGCGAACAACCTCAAGAACGTGACCGCCGAGTTCCCGCTGGGCGTGCTCACGGCGGTCACCGGCGTGAGCGGGTCGGGCAAGTCGACCCTGGTGAACGACATCCTCTACGAGGTGCTCGCGCAGCGCCTCAACGGCGCCCGCACCGTGCCCGGCAAGCACACGCGCGTCACGGGCCTCGAGCACCTCGACAAGGTCGTGCACGTCGATCAGGCGCCCATCGGGCGCACGCCGCGGTCGAACCCCGCGACCTACACGGGCGTCTTCGATCGCATCCGCAACCTGTTCGCGGAGACGCCGGAGGCGAAGGTGCGCGGCTACAAGGCCGGCCGCTTCAGCTTCAACGTCAAGGGCGGGCGGTGCGAGGCGTGCTCGGGCGACGGCACGCTCAAGATCGAGATGAACTTCCTCCCCGACGTCTACGTCGACTGCGAGGTGTGCCACGGCAAGCGCTACAACCGCGACACCCTGCAGGTGCACTACAAGGGCAAGAACATCGCCGAGGTCCTCGAGATGTCGATCGCCGAGGCCGAGGAGTTCTTCGAGCCGATCCAGGCCATCCACCGGTACATGAAGACGCTCGTCGATGTGGGGCTGGGCTACGTCCGGCTCGGGCAGGCGGCGACGACCCTCTCCGGCGGCGAGGCGCAGCGCGTCAAGCTCGCGACCGAGCTGCAGAAGCGCAGCAACGGGCGCTCGATCTACGTGCTCGACGAGCCGACGACGGGTCTGCACTTCGAGGACGTCCGCAAGCTCCTCGAGGTGCTGAACGGGCTCGTCGACAAGGGCAACAGCGTCATCGTGATCGAGCACAACCTCGACGTCATCAAGTCGGCCGACTGGATCGTCGACCTCGGCCCCGAGGGCGGCTCGGGCGGCGGAACGATCGTCGCGACGGGCACGCCAGAGCAGGTCGCGAAGACCGACGGCAGCCACACGGGCGCGTTCCTCGCCGAGGTGCTCGGGATGGCCGAACGGCAGCGCAAGGCCGGCTGACATGGCCGACCACCTCCCGTACAAGCCGAAGCCGGGGGAGATCCCCGTGAACCCCGGCGTGTACCGCTTCCGCGACGCGCACGGGCGGGTGCTCTACGTCGGGAAGGCGAAGAACCTCCGGCAGCGGCTGTCGAACTACTTCGCGCCGCTGCACACGCTCCACGAGCGCACACGGCGGATGGTCACGACCGCGTCGTCCGTGGAGTGGACCGTCGTGCCCACCGACGTCGACTCGCTGCAGCTCGAGTACCAGTGGATCAAGGAGTTCGACCCGCCGTACAACGTCCGCTACAAGGACGACAAGTCGTACCCGTTCCTCGCGATCACTCTGGGCGACGAGGCGCCCCGCGTGATGGTGACGCGCAACCGGCGCATCCCCGGCGCGAAGTACTTCGGGCCGTACCCGAAGATCTGGGCCGTGCGCGACACGATCGACCTGATGATCAAGGTGTTCCCGATCCGCACGTGCAGCGACGCGTCCTACAAGCGCGCGATGCAGACGGGGCGGCCGTGCTTCCCCGGGCAGATCGGCAAGTGCGGCGGCCCCTGCTCGCAGCGCGTGACGATCGAGGAGCACCGCGCGATCGTCGACGACTTCATCGCGTTCATGAACGGCGGCGACGAGCGCTTCACGCGCGAGCTGACCGCGCGGATGAAGGCGGCGGCGGCCGCGATGGACTACGAGCAGGCGGCGGTGTACCGCGACAAGCTCGCCTCGATCGACGCCGTCCTCAACAAGAGCGCGCTCGTGCTGCCCGAGGACACCGAGGCGGACCTGTTCGGCGTCGCGGAGGACGAGCTCTCCGCGGCCGTCCACCACTTCGTGATCCGCGGCGGCCGCGTGCGCGGCGTCCACTCGACGACGATCGACAAGGAGCTCGACATCTCGGGCCCTGACCTCGTCGACCAGATCCTCCAGCGCGTGTACGGCGATGCGGCGCCCGCCGACATCCCGCGTCGCGTGCTCGTGCCCGTCCTCCCGCCCGATGCGGCGGAGATCGAGGAGTGGCTCACCGGCAAGCGCGGCCGCCGCGTGGAGGTGCTCGTGGCGCAGCGCGGCCAGCGCGCCGAGCTGCTGCGCAATGCGACCCTCAACGCCACGCAGGCCCTCATGCGGCACAAGACGCGGCGCACGAGCGACTACGCCGCCCGCTCGCAGGCGCTCAGCGATCTGCAGGAGGCGCTCGGGATGGACGAGGCGCCGCTGCGCATCGAGTGCTACGACATCTCGCACCTGCAGGGCACGAACGTCGTGGCGTCGATGGTCGTGTTCGAGGACGGGCTGCCGCGCAAGGACCAGTACCGGTCGTTCTCGATCGCCGAGACCACCGACGACACCGACTCGATGCACCAGGTGCTCATGCGCCGGCTCGCGTACCTCGACCGCCCCGAGGAGGTCGAGCCCGACGCCGCGGAGCTCGCGACGAGCGGCGAGGACGGCGTCGTCACGGCCCCCGCGAAGCGGCGGCGATTCGCGTACCCGCCGCAGCTCCTCATCGTCGACGGCGGACAGCCGCAGGTCGCGGCCGCCGCCCGCGCGCTCGCGGACTCGGGCCACGAGGAGATCGCGCTGTGCGGGATCGCGAAGCGCCTCGAGGAGCTCTGGCTGCCGGGGGAGGACTACCCCGTGATCCTCCCGCGCACGTCGGAGGCGCTCTACCTCGTCCAGCGTCTGCGCGACGAGGCGCACCGGTTCGCGATCACCCACCAGCGCAAGCGGCGGCGTCGCGACATCCGCACGGTGCTGAGCGAGGTGCCGGGGCTCGGCGACGCGCGCATCCGCTCCCTGCTCCGGCACTTCGGCTCGGTGGCCGCCCTCCGCGAGGGGACGATCGAGCAGATCGAGGAGCTCCCGGGGATCGGACCGAAGCTCGCGGCGACGATCTACGAGCACCTGCACCGCGACGATGCGCGCGAGGCCGCCGTCGAGGCGGCAGGAGCGGATGATCGCTAGGCTGGCGTCGATGACGGAGACAGCGGGCGAGGTCCTGATCGTGACCGGGATGAGCGGTGCGGGCCGCTCGACGGTCGCGAACGCGCTCGAGGACCTCGACTGGTACGTCGTCGACAACCTGCCGCCGCAGATGCTGCGCCCGCTGCTCGACCTCTCCGGGCGCCTCGGCGACCAGCTCCCGCGGATCGCGGCGGTCGTCGACGTGCGCGGCCGCGACCTCTTCGCCGAGCTGCCGGCGGCCACCCAGGCGCTGCGTGAGCGCAACAACCTCCGGATGCTCTTCCTCGACGCGTCGGACGACGTGCTCGTGCGCCGCTTCGAGGCCGTGCGCCGGCCCCATCCGCTGCAGGGCGACGGCACGCTGCTCGACGGCATCCGCCGAGAGCGCGAGATCCTCGCTCCCGTGCGCGGCAGCGCCGACATCATCATCGACACCTCGAGCTACAACATCCACCAGCTCGCCACGCACGTGACCGACCTCCTCCGCGAGGAGGGGGCGCCGCGGCACCGCGTCACCGTCATGAGCTTCGGGTTCAAGTACGGTCTGCCGCCCGACGCGGACCTCGTCGCCGACATGCGGTTCCTCCCCAACCCGTTCTGGAACGACGACCTCCGCGCGCTCACCGGGCAGGACCCTGCGGTCAGCGACTACGTGCTCGATCAGGAGGGTGCGCGCGCGTTCCTCGACGCGTACGCTGAGGCCCTGACACCCGTGCTCGAGGGCTACCAGCGCGAGAACAAGAGCCACTCCACGGTCGCCGTCGGGTGCACGGGCGGCAAGCACCGCTCCGTCGCGATGGCGCTGGCGCTGGCGGAGCGGCTGAAGGATGTCCCGGGTGTCGCGGTCCGCGTGCGGCACCGCGATCTCGGGCGCGAGTAGACGGCGCCGATGGCGCCATAACCCCGTCGGCTGGGAGTTCGCACCCGGTCTCTGCGGGGGTATGGCGGCTAAGCTTGACCCTTGCGCCAAAATGGCCGAATCACCGTCTTCGAGAGTGGGGAAATCCGTGTCACTGACCGCCGATGTCAAGGCAGAGCTGATCACCGTCAGGGACCCGCGTCCTTCGGTTCGGATCGCTGAGACGACGGCGCTGCTGCGGTTCTCGGGCGGCCTCCACTCCATCGCCGGCCGCGTCGCGGTCGAGGCCGAGGTCGACTCGCCCCACCTCGCGCGCCGCGTCGCGCGCGACATCGCCGAGATCTACGGCGTCCGCCCCGAGATCGCGCACATCCAGGGCTCGGGGTCGCGCGACGGCGAGCACTTCGCGGTGCGAGTCGTCGACGGAGGCGAGACGCTCGCGCGGCAGACCGGCCTGCTCGACCAGCGCCGCCGCCCCGTGCGCGGTCTCCCCAACCGGCTGACCACCGGCACGCGCGACGACCTGGCCGCCATCTGGCGCGGCGCCTTCCTCGGCGCCGGCAGCCTGTCCGAGCCGGGACGCTCGGCGTCGCTCGAGGTCGCCTGCCCGACCGGCGAGGCCGGCATGGCCATCGTCGGAGCGGCCGGGCGCATCGGCATCTCCGCGAAGGCGCGCGAGGTGCGCGGCGTCCCGCGCGTCGTCATCCGCGAAGCCGAGGGCATCCGCGGCATGCTGCAGGCGATCGGCGCCGTCAAGGTCGCGGCCGAGTGGGACCAGATGCGGCAGCGCCGCGAGGTGCGCGCTGGCGTCAACCGCCTCGTGAACTTCGACGACGCCAACCTCCGCCGCTCGGCGCAGGCCGCCGTCGCCGCGTGCGCGCGCGTCGAGCGCGCCCTCGAGATCCTCGGCGAGGACGTCCCCGACCACCTCCGCGAGGCCGGCACGCTCCGACTCGCGCACCGCGACGCGAGCCTCGACGAGCTCGGACACCACGCCGACCCGCCGCTCACGAAGGACGCCGTCGCCGGTCGCATCCGCCGTCTGCTCGCGATGGCCGACAAGCGCGCCGAGCAGGAGGGCATCCCGGGCACGCAGGCCGCGGTGCCCGTCGGCGCGGAGTAATCCGGCGTCAAGGCCCATCCCCGGTCCCCCCGCGTCATTAGGATGTGAGGGAACCCTCCGTCCGCGCAGCGGGGAGGCACCGGACAGCGCCGCTCGGCGGCGCCGAGAGATGGGAAGAATCGACGCATGGCGAAGTACACGCTCCCGGAGCTCACCTACGACTACGCAGCCCTCGAGCCGCACATCAGCGGCCGCATCATGGAGCTGCACCACTCCAAGCACCACGCGACGTACGTCGCCGGCGCCAACACCGCGCTCGAGCAGCTCGCTGAGGCTCGTGCGAAGGGCGAGTTCGCGAACGTCAACAAGCTCGAGAAGGACCTCGCGTTCAACCTGGGCGGGCACACCAACCACTCGATCTTCTGGACGAACCTCACGCCCGAGGGCCAGGAGCGCCCCGAGGGCGAGATCGCCGCGGCGATCGACGAGTACTTCGGCGGGTTCGAGGGCTTCCAAGGCCAGTTCAACGCGGCCGCCCTCGGCATCCAGGGGTCCGGCTGGGCCGGCGTCTTCTGGGACTCGATCGGCCAGCAGCTGATCATCCAGCAGTTCTTCGACCAGCAGTCGCAGTTCGCGGCGGGCACCGTCCCCGTCCTGCTGCTGGACATGTGGGAGCACGCCTTCTACCTCGACTACCAGAACGTGAAGGCGGACTACGTCAAGGCGTTCTGGAACATCGTCAACTGGGACAACGTGCAGCAGCGTCTCGCCGCCGCACGCGAGAAGACCGCCGGTCTCCTGGTAGCGTCCTGAGTGACACGGCCGTCCGACGCGGGGTGCGAGCCCGCCCGGACGGCCTTCCCCTCCACAGCGCCTGTGCGGGCGCACCAACGATATTCAGGAGAAGACCCAGTGTCTGTTCGGATCGGAATCAACGGCTTCGGTCGTATCGGCCGCAACTACCTCCGCGCGGCTCTCGCGCAGGGGGCTGACCTCGAGATCGTCGCCGTCAACGACCTCACCGACAACAAGACCCTCGCGCACCTGCTCAAGTACGACTCGATCCTGGGCGTGCTCGACCAGGAGGTCACCTACGACGAGACGTCGATCACGGTCGGCGGCCGCAAGATCGCCGCCCTCGCGGAGCGCGACCCGGCGGCCCTGCCCTGGGGCGAGCTCGGCGTCGACATCGTCATCGAGTCGACCGGTCGCTTCACGAACGCCGACGACGCGCGCAAGCACATCGAGGGCGGCGCGAAGAAGGTCATCATCTCGGCTCCCGCGAAGGGCGAGGACGCGACGTTCGTCCTCGGCGTGAACGAGGACCAGTACGACCACGAGAACCACCACATCATCTCGAACGCGTCGTGCACCACGAACTGCCTCGCACCCCTGGCGAAGGTGTTCAACGACAAGTTCGGCATCGTTCGCGGCCTCATGACCACGGTCCACGCGTACACGGCGGACCAGAACCTCCAGGACGGTCCGCACTCGGACCTCCGCCGCGCCCGCGCCGCCGCGCTCAACATCGTGCCGACCTCGACCGGTGCGGCCAAGGCCATCGGCCTCGTGCTGCCCGAGCTCAAGGGCAAGCTCGACGGCTTCGCGCTCCGCGTGCCGGTCCCCACCGGCTCGATCACCGACCTCACGGTCGAGACCGAGCGCGAGCTCACCCTCGACGAGATCAAGGCCGCCTACAAGGAGGCCGCGGAGGGCCCGCTCAAGGGCATCCTCAAGTACACCGAGGACGAGATCGTGTCGAGCGACATCACGCACGACCCGCACTCGTCGATCTTCGACGCCGGCCTGCTCCGCGTGCTCGGCACGCAGGTCAAGCTCTCGTCGTGGTACGACAACGAGTGGGGCTACTCGAACCGCCTCGTCGACCTCACCGAGCTGGTCGCCTCGAAGTTCTGACAGACGGACAGCTCCCGGGAAGCCCGTCGGCATGTGGTGTGCACCCGTGCCGGCGGGCTTCCCGCCTGTAGATTGAGAAACGATGTCACTGCGAACACTCGATACCCTCGGCGATCTCGCCGGCAAGCGCGTCATCATCCGATGCGACTTCAACGTCCCGCTCGCGGACGGCGTCATCACCGATGACGGCCGCCTCCGCGCGTCGCTGCCCACGCTGACCGCCCTGCTCGACGCGGGCGCTCGCGTCGTGGCGGTCTCGCACCTCGGGCGCCCCAAGGGCGAGCCCGACCCCCAGTACAGCCTCAAGCCGGTCGCGGACCGTCTCGCCGAGCTGCTCGACCGCCCTGTCGCCTTCGCGACGGACACGGTCGGCGACTCCGCGCGCGAGACCGCCGGCGCACTCGAGGACGGCCAGCTCGCCGTGCTCGAGAACCTGCGCTTCAACGCGGGCGAGACCGCGAAGGACGACGCAGAGCGCGGCGCCTTCGCCGATCAGCTCGCCGAGCTCGCCGACGTGATGGTGTCCGACGGGTTCGGCGTCGTGCACCGCAAGCAGGCGAGCGTCTACGACCTCGCTCAGAAGCTCCCGAGCGCCGCCGGCCTGCTCATCGCCAAGGAGCTCGAGGTGCTGGACACCCTGACCGAGAGCCCGGTGCGCCCGTACACGGTCGTGCTCGGCGGATCGAAGGTGTCCGACAAGCTCGGCGTCATCGACCACCTGCTCCCGCGTGTCGACCGCATCCTCATCGGCGGCGGCATGCTCTTCACGTTCCTCGCCGCGCAGGGCCACAAGGTCGCGTCGAGCCTCCTCGAGGCCGACCAGATCGAGACCGCCCAGGGGTACATCCGCACGGCGGAGGAGAAGGGCGTGCAGCTGATCCTCCCGACCGATGTGGTCGTGGCCTCGAAGTTCGGCGCCGACGCGGAGCACGTCGTGACCGCGGCCGACGCGATCGAGGAGTCGCCCTTCGGCGCCTCGGGCCTCGGGCTCGACATCGGACCGGAGACCTCGGCGGCGTTCGCCGAGGCCATCCGCGGCTCGAAGACCGTGTTCTGGAACGGCCCGATGGGCGTGTTCGAGCTCGAGCCGTTCGCGGCGGGCACGAAGGCCGTGGCGCAGGCGCTCACCGAGGTCGACGGACTCAGCGTCGTCGGCGGGGGAGACTCCGCGGCCGCCGTGCGCCAGCTCGGGTTCGACGACTCGGCGTTCGGTCACATCTCGACCGGCGGCGGCGCCAGCCTCGAGTTCCTCGAGGGCAAGAAGCTTCCCGGACTGGAGGTGCTCGGATGGGCGTGACGAAGAGGACCCCGCTGATCGCGGGGAACTGGAAGATGAACCTCGACCACCTGCAGGCGGTCGCGCTCGTGCAGAAGCTGCACTGGGCTCTCAAGGACGCCAAGCACGAGGACGGCAGCGTCGAGGTGGCGGTCTTCCCGCCGTTCACCGACCTGCGCAGCGTGCAGACGCTCCTCGACGCCGACAAGATCGCGTTCACGCTGGGCGCGCAGGACCTGTCGACGCACGACGAGGGCGCCTACACGGGCGAGATCTCGGGCGCGTTCCTCAAGAAGCTCGCCGTGTCGCAGGTCATCATCGGGCACTCGGAGCGCCGCGAGTACCACGCGGAGACCGACGAGGTCGTCGCCGCGAAGGTCCAGGCCGCGCTGCGCCACGAGCTCGTCCCCGTGATCTGCGTGGGCGAGACGAGCGAGGACCTCGAGAAGCACGGCGCGAGCGCCGTGCCGGTCGCGCAGCTCGAGAAGGCGATCGCGGGCGTGCCCGCCGACGCGGAGATCGTCGTCGCCTACGAGCCGGTCTGGGCGATCGGATCGGGCCAGGCCGCGACGCCGCAGCAGGCGCAGGAGGTGTGCGCGAAGCTCCGCGAGGTGCTCGCCGACAGGCTCGGCGCCGACACCGCGGCGCGCACGCGCGTGCTCTACGGCGGCTCGGTCAAGGCGGCCAACATCGCGAGCTTCATGCGCGAGCCCGACGTCGACGGTGCGCTCGTCGGCGGAGCCAGCATCAAGGTCGACGAGTTCGCCTCGATCATCCGCTTCGAGAAGCACGTCGGCGTGTGAGCGCATGCGGCCCGGGCGCGTGCGCTCGGGCCGCATGCCCCTCGCCGTATACTGAACTCCTGTGCGCGGCGCACGCGCGCACTCACGAAAGGCTCTCCGTGGAAGTTCTCGAGTTCATCCTCCAGGTCATCCTGGGCGTCACCAGCCTCCTGCTGACGCTGCTCATCCTCCTGCACAAGGGCCGCGGCGGCGGGCTCTCCGACATGTTCGGCGGCGGGATGTCGCAGGCCGTGGGCTCGTCGGGCCTCGCCGAGCGCAACCTGAACTACCTGACCGTCATCCTCGCGCTGGTGTGGTTCCTCTCGATCGTCGGCCTGGGCCTCATCACCAAGTTCCAGGTGATCTGATGGCCGTCGGCGGCAACGCGATCCGCGGGACGCGCGTCGGATCGGGCCCTATGGGCGAGCAGGACCACGGCCACCACGCCGATCGCGTGGCGGTGTCGTACTGGGATGCGCTCGGCAACGAGACCGTGCGGTACTACGCGGCGGGCGTGGCCGAGGAGGAGATCCCCGACGTCATCGACCATCCGCACTCCGGGCTGCCTGCGGGGCGCGACCGCGAGAACCCGCCGGAGGCCTCGCGCAACGAGCCCTACAAGACGCACCTCGCGTACGTGAAGGAGCGCCGCACGGACGAGGAGGCCGAAGAGCTCCTCGGCGACGCGCTGCAGAAGCTCCGCGAGAAGCGCGGCCAGTAGCCGATCCGCGAGAAGGCCCCCGATCCTGAGGATCGGGGGCCTTCTCGCTGCGCTCGCGATGCGTTTCGCCTCGCTTCGCTCGCTCAACGACTGGAGGCGGCTCGCTGCGCTCGCGATGCGTTTCGCCTCGCTGCGCTCGCTCAACGACCGGAGGCGGCTCGCTTCGCTCGCGATGTCTAGTCGGGGTCGATGAGGTCGTCGGGCACCTCGGCGGCCGCGGCCGCATCGGTGAACACGATCGTCTGCTCGGTGCCGTATGCGCCCGCCGCCGGAACGGAGGCGTAGCTCGCGCCCGCCATTACGAGCCCGAGAGCCGAGGCCTTGTCGGCGCCGGCCAGCACCATCCACACCCGCGCGGAGCCGTTGATGACGGGGCGGGTGAACGTGACGCGCTCGGGCGGCGGCTTGGGGGAGTCGCGCACCGGCAGCACCACGGCGTCGGTCACCGCGACCTCACCGCGATCGGGGAAGAGCGAGGCGACGTGGCCGTCGGGGCCGACGCCGAGGAAGCACACGTCGAACGCGGGGAAGCGGCGCTCCTCGGACGACGCGAAGCGCGCGAGCTCGTCCGCGTAGGCCGTCGCCGCCTCGTCGAGGGTGACCCCGTCGTCGGCTGCGGCCGGCGCGTGGACGTTCTCGGCCGGGATGGCGATGCGGTCGATGAGCGCCGCGCGGGCCTGACCCGCGTTGCGCTCGGCATCGCCGCGCGGCACGAACCGCTCGTCGCTCCACCACAGGTGGACGAGCGACCAGTCGATGTTGTCCCGCCAGGGGTGCGCGGCCGTCGCCTCGAGGACCGCGATGCCCATCGAGCCGCCCGTGAGCGACACGTGCACGGGGCGCGAGAGCTGGGTGAGCTGCGCCAGCAGTCCCACGAAGCGGTTCGCGACGTGCTCCGCGAGCGCGGGCTTGTCGGGCTGGACGACGACCCGCGTGTCGGCGTCGGCCATCAGAACTCCTCCGTGGGCGGCCCCAGGCGCTCCCAGCCGTCCGTGAGGACGCGGCCGTACAGCAGGTCGGGGTCGAGGCGACGCAGCTCCTCGGCGATGCACTCGCGCAGCGAGCGGCGGGGGAGGAGGAGCACGTGGTCGGGCTGGCCCGGCTGGGTGAGGCGCGCGTGCGTCGCGCTCGTGCGCTCGAGCACGATGTCGCCTCCCGCGCGGCGCAGCACGACGGAGTGGATGCCGTGGTTCCAGCGCTCGGGCGCCTCGTAGCACCACCCGACGGGCACGTCGAGCGCCATCCCGAGCCAGGCGGCGAGGAGGGCGGTCGACGGAGACGTCGAGGCGCCGCGCACCTCGACGGCCGTGACGGGCTCGAACGGCGGCTGGTCGAGCACCGCAGCGAGCTGCTCGCGCCAGCGCGTGAGGCGGGTCCACGCGAGGTCGGTGTCGCCGGGCGTGTAGACGAGGTCGAGCTGGCGCAGGCGGTCTGGCGCGTACGGAGCGGTGGACGTGTCGGTGATGCGCCGCTGGGCGATGCGGCCGAGCGCGTCCTTGCCGGGGCGTGCGGGCGGCTCGTCGGGCCACCACACGACGACGGGCGCGTCGGGCAGCAGCAGGCCGGTGATGAGGGTCTCCTCGTTGCTCGCCGCGGGGCCGAATGCGCGCAGCACGATGACCTCGCTCGCGCCCGCGTCGCCGCCCACGCGGATCTCGGCGTCGAGCCTCGCCTCGCCGCGCGGGTCGGTCACGAGCACGATGACGCGCATCGGGTGCTCGCGCGACGCGTCGTTCGCGGCGTCGATGACGGCCTCGTCGAGCGTCCGCTTCGACTTGATGATGAGCGTGAGCACGCGGCCGAGAGCGACCGCGCCGCCCTCCTCGCGCACGGAGACGAGGCGCTTGGCGACCTCGCTGACGCTGGTGTCGGGAAGGTCGATGATCACGGGCGCCTCCAAACGCGGCCGTCGCGGGCGAGGAGCGCGTCGGCGGATGCCGGCCCCCACGACCCGGAGTCGTACTGCTCGAGCGGCTCGTCGAGCGAAGCCCAGTACTCCTCCACGGGGTCGAGGATGCGCCAGGACAGCTCGACCTCCTCGTGGCGGGGGAACAGGGGCGGGTCGCCGAGCAGCACGTCGAGGATGAGCCGCTCATACGCCTCGGGGCTGGCCTCGGTGAACGCGTGGCCGTACCCGAAGTCCATCGTGACGTCGCGGACGTTCGTGCCGGCGCCCGGGACCTTCGAGCCGAAGCGCAGCGTCACGCCCTCGTCCGGCTGCACGCGGATGACGAGCGCGTTCTGGCCGAGCTCGCTCGTCTGGCCGCGCGAGAACAGGTGCTCGGGGGCGCGCTTGAACACGACCGCGATCTCGGTCACACGACGCCCGAGGCGCTTGCCCGTGCGGACGTAGAACGGCACTCCGGCCCAGCGGCGGGTGTTGATGTCGAGCTTGATGGCCGCGTACGTCTCCGTGCGCGACTCCGGGCTCATCCCGTCCTCCTCGAGGAAGCCGGTCACCTTCTTCCCGCCCTGCCATCCGCCCGCGTACTGCCCGCGCGCGGTCGCCGTGGAGAGGTCGGCCGGCAGCGTGACGGCCGCGAGCACCTTCTCCTTCTCCGCGCGCAGGTGCTCGGCGGAGAGGCTGATCGGCTCCTCCATGGCGGTGAGGGCGAGCAGCTGCAGCAGATGGTTCTGGATGACGTCGCGCGCCGCGCCGACGCCGTCGTAGTAGCCCGCACGACCGCTCACGCCGATGTCCTCGGCCATCGTGATCTGCACGTGGTCGACGTAGTTGCGGTTCCAGATCGGCTCGTACAGCTCGTTCGCGAAGCGCAGCGCCAGGATGTTCTGGACCGTCTCCTTGCCGAGGTAGTGGTCGATGCGGAAGATCGAGTCGGCCGGGAACGCGGCCTCGAGGGCGTCGTTGAGCTCGCGCGCGGACTCGAGGTCGTGGCCGAACGGCTTCTCGATGACCACGCGGCGCCAGCGGTTGTCGTCGGGCTTGTCGTCGACGAGCCCCGACTCGAGCAGCTGCTGCGCGACGACGGGGAACGACTTCGGCGGGATCGACAGGTAGAACGCGTGGTTGCCCATCGTCCCGCGCTCGACGTCGAGGGTGTCGACGGTCTCGCGCAGACGGCGGAATGCCGCGGGGTCGTCGAACTCGCCCTGCACGAAGCGGATGCCCTGCGCGAGCTGCTGCCAGGTCTCCTCGCGGTACTCGGTGCGCGCGTGCTGCTTGACGGCCTCCTGCACCACCTGGGCGAAGTCCTCGTCCTCCCAGTCACGGCGGGCGAACCCGACCAGTGCGAAGCCGGGGGGCAGCAGGCCGCGGTTGGCCAGGTCGTACACCGCGGGCATGAGCTTCTTGCGCGAGAGATCGCCGGTGACACCGAAGATCACGAGGGCACTGGGCCCCGCGATGCGGTTGAGGCGGCGGTCATCGGGATCGCGCAGCGGATTGACGCCGCGCGAGATGTCAACGGTCATGAAAGGGGGGACTCCTCTTGCCCTTACTGCGCTGCTTCGAACAGCGAGAGAACCTCGGTCTGGGGATCGGTGAGAGTGAGCGTCACGACGGGCCGGCCGAGCGCGGCCAGGACCTTCGCGTCGCCGTCGGCCTGCGCCTCGATGAGCTGCCCGAACGTGAAGGGGAGACCGGGGATCTCGAGGTCGACCGGCGTGCGCTCCGTGATCTGCACGAAGACGCCCTGCGCGGGGCCGCCCTTGTGATACTGCCCGGTCGAGTGGAGGAACCGCGGCCCCCACCCGAAGGTCGCGGGGCGACCCGAGTCGGCGGCGACCATCTCGCGCAGGCCGTCGAGCTGCGGCACCTCGGTGCGCGCGACGTAGGCCTGGATCGAGACGTACCCGTCCTCCGGCAGACGCGCCCACAGCGCGTCCAGGACGCCCGCGATCGTCCCCGACTCGGCGAGTGCGGGGTCGCTCACGCGCACCTCGACGCCGTCCTCCGTGAAGGCGGGGGCGGCGGGCTCGGGACGCTGCGCGAGAAGTCCGCGCGCGGCCTCCTTCGCCGACTCGACGTCGGGCTGATCGAACGGGTTCACCCCGATGAGACGCGACGCGACCGCGACCGCGTACTCCCACACGAGGAACTGCTCGCCGAGCGCTCCGCTCACGAGCACCTCGCCGGGGTTGTGGTGCGGCGCATCGTCGACGTCGTCGACGATGCGCACGAGCTGCATGTCGGACGGCGTCTGCTCGACCTCGGGGGAGACCGGGAGGAGGACGACCGGCAGGATGCCCTTGCCGTCCTTGCCTGTGGACTCTGCGAGCAGCTGCTCGATCCAGTCGGGGAGTCCCTCGAGGCGCGTGCCGTCGGCGATGAGGCCGAGCTTGTCGCGGCGCGGCTCGGTCGCGGCGATCGCCGCTCCCAGCACGAGAGCGGGGTTCGACGGCGAGTCGATCGCGACGTCGAGCATCACGGCCTCCGCTTCGTCGAGCAGCCGCTCGATGTCCGCGCCGGCGAGGCCGCTCGGCACGAGGCCGAACGCCGTGAGGGCGGAGTAGCGGCCGCCCACCTCGGGGTCGGCGGCGAAGACGCGATAGCCGGCCTCTCGGGCAGCCGTGTCGAGCGGCGAGCCCGGGTCGGTCACGACGACGATGCGCTCTGCGGGGTCGATGCCGAGATCGCGGAAGGCGGTCTCGAAGACGCGGCGGTGCGCGTCGGTCTCGACGGTCGAGCCGGACTTCGACGAGACGACGAGCGCCGTGCGCTCGAGGCCGCCGTCCAGAGCGGCCAGCACGTCGCCCGGGGAGGTCGAGTCGAGGATGTCGAGCTCGACGCCGGCCGAGCGCGCGATCACCTCGGGGGCGAGCGACGAGCCGCCCATCCCCGAGAGGACGATGCGGTCCACGCCGCGCGCGCGGAGGTCGTCGCGCAGAGCGACGATCTCCGCCACGAGCGGGCGCGAGTTCGCGACGGCCTGGACCCAGCCGAGCCGGCGCGCCGCCTCGCCCTCCGCCGAGGAGCCCCACAGGGTGGGGTCCTCGGCGGTGATGCCCGATGCGACGAGGTCCGCGACGAGGCCGGGAACGGCCTCCTCTGCGGCGGTCCTCGCCGCACCGGACACGCGGATGGCGAATGTCACTTGGCGGACTCCAGCGCGGTGCGCACGGTCTCCTGGAGGTCGTGCCACGACGCGATGAACTTCTCGACGCCCTCGTCCTCGAGCACCTGGGTCACGTCGGCGAAGTCGACGCCCACGCCCGCGAGCGCGGAGAAGACCTCGCGCGCGTCCTCGTACGCGCCCGTCACGGTGTCGCCCGTGACGACGCCGTGGTCGAACGTGGCCTGGAGCGTCTTCTCGGGCATCGTGTTGACGACGCCCGGTGCGACGAGCTCGGTCACGTAGAGGGTGTCGGGAAGCGCCGGGTCCTTGACGCCGGTCGAGGCCCACAGCGGACGCTGCAGGTTCGCGCCGGCGGCGAGCAGGCCCTTCGCGCGGTCCTCCGCGAACTTCTGCTCGAACAGCTCGTACGCCAGGCGCGCGTTGGCGAGGCCGGCCTTCGACTTGAGCGCGAGCGCCTCGTCCGTGCCGATCGCCGCGAGGCGCTTGTCGACCTCGGTGTCCACGCGCGACACGAAGAACGACGCGACGGAGTGGATGCCCGACAGGTCGTGCCCGGCCTCCTTCGCCTTCTCGAGGCCGGCGAGGTAGGCGTCGATGACCTCGGCGTAGCGCTCGAGGCTGAAGATCAGCGTGACGTTGACGGAGATGCCCGCGCCGATCACCTCGGTGATGGCGGGCAGGCCCGCCTTCGTCGCGGGGATCTTGATGAGGACGTTCTCGCGGTCGACGGCCGCGTGGAGCTGCTTCGCCTGCGCGATCGTGCCCTCGGTGTCGTGGGCCAGGTCGGGGGAGACCTCGATCGACACGCGCCCGTCCACGCCGTTCGTGCGGTCGTAGATCGGACGGAAGATGTCGCAGGCGTCGCTCACGTCGGTCGTCGTGAGCGCGAAGATCGCGTCGTCGGCCGAGGCGCCCGCCGCGGCCTGCGCCGCGATCGAGTCCTCGTAGCCCACGTGCGCCGAGATCGCGCCCTGGAAGATCGTCGGGTTCGTCGTGATGCCCACGACGTCGCGCGTCTCGATGAGCTCGTGCAGGTTGCCCGACGTGATGCGCGAGCGCGACAGGTCGTCGAGCCAGATGCTGACGCCGGCGGCGGACAGGTCTGCGGTGGGGGAGGTCATGCGTTCTCCTTGAGGGTCTCGCGTGCGGCCGCCACGACGGCGTCCGCGGTGATGCCGAACTTCTCGAACAGCGTCTTGTAGTCGGCGGAGGCGCCGAAGTGCTCGATGGAGACCGAGCGGCCCTTGTCGCCGACGATGCCGCGCCACGTGAGCGCGACGCCCGCCTCGACCGAGACGCGCGCGGTGACGGACGAGGGCAGCACGCTCTCGCGGTACTCCTCGCTCTGCTCGGCGAACCACTCGAGCGACGGCGCGGACACGACGCGCGCGTTCACGCCGTCGGCCGCGAGGCGCTCGCGCGCCTCGACGGCGAGCTGCACCTCGGAGCCCGTCGCGATGAGGATGACATCGGGCGTGCCGTTCGGCGCCTCGGCCAGGATGTAGGCGCCCTTGACGGCGTGAGCCGCGGAGGCGAACACGTCGCCGCGCGCCTCCCCGTCGCCGCGCTCGTAGACGGGGATGTTCTGACGCGTGAGCGCGATGCCCGCGGGGCCCTGACGGCGACGCAGGATCTCGAGCCACACGACGCCCGTCTCGTTGGCGTCCGCGGGACGCACGACCGCGAGGTTCGGGATCGAGCGGAGCGTCGCGAGCTGCTCGACGGGCTGGTGCGTCGGGCCGTCCTCGCCGAGGGCGACGGAGTCGTGCGTCCAGACGAACACGCTGGGCACGTTCATGAGCGCCGCGAGACGGACCGCGGGGCGCATGTAGTCGCTGAAGATGAGGAACGTGCCGCCGAAGGCGCGCGTCGGGCCGTGCAGGACGATGCCGTTGAGGATGGCGCCCATCGCGTGCTCGCGGATGCCGAAGTGCAGCACGCGGCCGTAGGGGTTGCCCGACCACTCGTGCGTCGACCACTCGGCGGGGATGAACGACGCGGCGTCCTTGATCGTCGTGAGGTTCGACTCGGCGAGGTCGGCGGAGCCGCCCCACAGCTCGGGCAGTTCGGCCGCGAGGGCGTTGATGACCTGGCCCGACGCGGCGCGCGTGGACACGTCCTTGCCCGCCTCGAACACGGGAAGCGCGCTCTCGATGCCCTCGGGCAGCTCGCCCGCCTGCAGGCGGTCCCACAGCGCCTTGCGCTCGGGGTTCGCCTCGGCCCACGCGTCGAACGCCTTCTGCCACTCGGCGTGCGCGGCGGCGCCGCGCTCGACGAGCTGGCGCGTGTGCGCGATCACGTCGTCGGCGACCGCGAAGTGCTCCTCGGGGTCGAACCCGAGGACCTTCTTCGTCGCGGCGAGCTCCTCGGCGCCGAGCTTCGCGCCGTGGATCTTGCCGGAGTTCTGCTTGCCCGGCGAGGGGTAGCCGATGATCGTCTTCAGGATGATGAGCGACGGCTTCGAGGTCTCGGCCTTGGCCGCCTCGATCGCCGCGAACAGCTCCTGCACGTCCTCGACGTACTCGCCCGACTTCTTCCAGTCGACCGTGAGCACCTGCCAGCCGTACGCCTCGTAGCGCGCGGCGACATCCTCGGTGAAGGCGACGTTCGTGTCGTCCTCGATCGAGATCTGGTTCGAGTCGTAGATCGCGATGAGGTTGCCGAGCTGCTGGTGGCCCGCGAGCGAGCCGGCCTCGCTCGTGACGCCCTCCTGCAGGTCGCCGTCGCCCGCGATCACGTAGATGTGGTGGTCGAACGGGCTCTCGCCCGCCGGCGCCTCGGGGTCGAACAGGCCGCGCTCGTAGCGCGCCGCGTACGCGAAGCCGACCGACGAGGCCAGGCCCTGACCGAGCGGGCCGGTCGTGATCTCGACGCCCTTCGTGTGGCCGTACTCGGGGTGGCCGGGGGTCAGCGAGCCCCACGTGCGCAGCGCCTTGAGGTCGTCGAGCTCGAGCCCGAAGCCGCCGAGGTACAGCTGCACGTACTGGGTCAGCGAGGAGTGGCCAGCGGACAGGATGAACCGGTCGCGACCGGGCCACTGCGTGTCCGCAGGGTCGTGCCGCAGCACCCGCTGGTACAGGAGGTACGCCGCGGGAGCGAGGCTCATCGCCGTTCCCGGGTGGCCGTTGCCGACCTTCTCCACGGCGTCTGCCGCCAGCAGGCGTGCTGTGTCCACAGCGCGCCGATCGATCTCATCCCAACGCAGTTCCGACACCGGACCGCCTTTCGTGGTGGGGCTTGTGCGCCCGGCTCTCGGTCCGCGGATCCCGTAACACAGGCGAAGCAGACGGCACTCGGGCGCGCGTTTCTGGCCCCAGCATAGCCTCGCGGCGGATGGGGCGTGCCGGTCTGTGACGACCGGTTGCGCCGAGTGTGGCAGAGCGCTGTGACGCGCGGGTGACGTGCATCTCACGACGCCGGCCGCACGGGTGTGAGGAGGATCCGGGCGGCGCGCCGATGGCCTAGAATCGGATGTGCCTGTGCCAGCCGAGGGGAGACGTGAGCGCATGTCCACGACGATCGTCGATTCGGATCGGACCTCGCGTCAGCGTCTCGGCCGGAAGATCCGCGCGTACGTCGCGCTCACGAAGCCGCGCGTGCTCGAGCTGCTGCTCGTGTCGACCGTGCCGGTCATGTTCCTCGCCGCGAACGGCGTCCCGAACCTCTGGCTCGTGCTCGCGACCGTCATCGGCGGATCGCTGAGCGCCGGGTCCGCGGCCGCGTTCAACATGTACATCGACCGCGACATCGACGCGCACATGGCGCGCACCGAGAACCGGCCGATCGTGACGGGGGAGATCTCGCCCCGCAGCGCGCTCGTGTTCGCGTGGACCCTCGCGATCGTCTCGACCGTCTGGTTCCTGGCGACGACGAATCTCCTGACGGCGTCGCTGTCGGCGTTCGCGATCTTCTTCTACGTCGTGATCTACACGATGATCCTCAAGCGCCGCACCGAGCAGAACATCGTCTGGGGCGGCATCGCCGGGTGCTTCCCGGTGCTCATCGGCTGGGCCGCCGTCACGAACGGCCTGGACTGGGCGCCCTTCATCCTCTTCGCGCTCGTGTTCCTGTGGACGCCGCCGCACTACTGGCCGCTCTCCATCAAGTACGCGGTCGACTACGAGAACACCGACGTCCCGATGCTCGGGGCCACGCGATCGGGATCCCAGGTCGGCCTGCAGATCATCCTCTACGCATGGGCGACCGTCGCGTGCTCGCTCCTGCTGATCCCGGTCGCCGGCATGGGCCTCGTGTACTCGGTGTCGGCGCTCGTCTTCGGCGGCTGGTTCATCTACGAGTCGCACCGGCTCTACAACCGCACGGTGCTCGAGCAGGACGGCGAGAGCCGACCGCGCCCGATGCGCGTCTTCCACGCGTCGATCACGTACCTCACGCTCGTCTTCGTCGCCGTCGCGGTCGACCCGCTGCTGCCGTTCTGACGCGTCCGGCGCGCGCAGGGGTAGCGTTCTGAGTGATGACGAACCCTCCCGCGCAGCCGCCGACCCGCTCCATCCCGATCTCCGACCGCCGCCGGTGGGAGGCGTTCTGGGTCTGCGTGAGCGTGTCGGGCTTCACGATCCTCGACATCTCGAAGGTCAACGTCGCGCTCCCTGCGATCGAGACGGCCTTCGGCGCCGGATCGACCGAGCTCCAGCTCGTCGTCTCGGGATACATCCTCGCGTTCGGGCTCGTGCTCGTGCCGATGGGTCGCCTCGGCGACCAGCGGTCCCGCAAGTCGCTCCTGCTCATCGGCCTCGTGCTCTTCACGCTGTCGAGCGCCGCGTGCGCGCTCGCGGGCGACATCTGGGTGCTGCTGGCAGCGCGGCTCCTGCAGGGCGTGGCAGCGGGCATCCAGATGCCGCAGGTGATGGGCACCATCCAGCAGCTGTTCACGGGCAGGGAGCGCGGCACCGCCTTCGGTCTCTTCGGCGCGATGATCGGCCTCGCCACGGCCTTCGGCCCCACGATCGGCGGCCTCCTCATCGCGGTCGGCGGGGAGGCCGACGGATGGCGATGGATCTTCTGGATGAACGTCCCCCTGTTCGCGATCGCCTTCGGGCTCGTCCTGTGGCTGCTGCCGGAGCTGCGCAGGCCGAGCCGCGACCCGGTCTCGCTCGACCCCGTGGGCGTGCTCCTCTTCGGCGTCGCGGTCGTCGCGCTCATGCTGCCCTTCCTCTTCACGACGGGCTCGCCCGACGACGCCCCCGAGCGGTGGTGGACGCTCGTCGTCTTCGTGCTGTTCGCGGCCGCCTTCGTCGCGTGGGAGCGCGGATACGAGCGCAGGGGCGGCTCGCCCCTCATCACGCTGCGCCTGTTCCGCGTGTCGTCGTTCCGCAACGGCACGATCATCATGGCCGCGTACTTCACGGGCCTGCCCGCCCTGTTCCTGCTCACGACCCTCTTCCTGCAGACCGGCCTCGGCGTGTCCGCGCTGCACGCCGGCATGGTCACGATCGGGTTCGCCCTCGCGAGCGCCGTCTCGTCGTGGTTCGGCGGTCAGCTCGTCGGGCGCTTCGGGCGCCCCGTGGTCGTCGTCGGCCTCGTCCTCGTGCTCGCGACGGTCGTCGGGCTCGCCGTGACCGCGCTGTTCATCCCGCCGGCCGCCACGCCCTGGGCGATGGCCGCGGTGATGGTCGTGGGCGGCCTCGGCGGCGGCATGGTCATCTCGCCCAACCAGACGCTCACTCTGGCCGAGATCCCGCCCGTGCAGGGCGGCGTCGCCGGATCGATCGGACAGCTCGGACAGCGCGTCGGCACCGCGATCGGCACGGCGGTCGGTCTCTCGCTCTTCTACGCGACGATCTACCGCGAGACGGCCGAGAAGCCGGCGCTCGAGGTGTACCACGACGCCTACGCGATCGGGCTCATGTCGGTCGCGCTCTTCGTCGCGGTCGCGTTCGCGGTCGCCCTCATCGACATGGGGTCGCGGTTGCGCCGCGACCGGTCGGGAGCCGGAGAGGCCTGAGCCGCCCCGGCACCCGACCTGCGCCCTCAGCGGATCTCGGCGGGCTCCGAGACGGCCGGCGCGGTGTGCACGTGCGCGGCGGGCGCGTCGTCGATGGGCTCGTCCTCGGCGGACACCGCCGGGGCCTGCGCTTCGGCGGCGCGCGGCGCGACGAGGGCCTTCGCGGCGGCGAGGGCGAGCGCGAGGATCAGCCCGACGGCGCCCGCGCCCACGAGCCCCGCAGCGAGGGTGATCCAGGCCTGGCCGACGTACACCTCCACCCCGGTCGCCGTGCCGTTCAGGAGCATCTCCTCCATGGTGCCGATGCGGGGCAGGGACAGCGCGAGGCCGCCCGCGATCGCGAGCACGGATGCGAGCACGAGCGTCCAGTACGCGGCGCTGCGGGTGAGACGGGCGGGGTGAGTCATGATCCTCCTCTGTGCGCCGCATCTCGGCGCGGGGTCCACCCTCGCGACCTGGCCAGGGCGCGGCCGATGCGCGGGCTATGCGTCCTCTGTGAACCGCGGCCCTGGTGGTGGCGCCCTCGCGGGCCTATCGTGCCGCCCATGGGCATCAGGATGGAGAACGTCGGCATCGCCGTCCGCGACCTCGAGGAGGCGATCGCGTTCTTCCGCGATCTCGGCCTCGCCGTCATCGGGCGCGACGAGGTGAGCGGCGAATGGGCGGACACGGCGGTGGGACTCGACGGCAACCACGCGCGGATCGCGATGCTCGAGACGCCGGATGGGAGCGGACGGCTCGAGCTCTTCGAGTACCTCCACCCCGATGCGCTCGAGACGGAGCCGACCCTCCCGAACGAGATCGGGATGCACCGCGTCGCGTTCTCGGTCGACGACCTCGATGCGGCGCTCGAGATCGCCGCCCGGCACGGCTGTCGCCCGCTGCGCGGTGTCGCGGACTACCAGGGGGTCTACCGCCTGACCTACCTGCGCGGCCCGAGCGGCATCCTCGTGATGCTCGCGGAGGAGCAGCGGCGCTCTCGCTAGTCTGGACGCCACGCCGATCGGAAGGAGTCCTGTGTTCTCATACGATCCGTACGCCGAGCTCGCGACGCTGCGCAGCTTCGCGCCGCTCGCGCTCACGAGCACCGACATCGCCGAGGGGCAGCCGCTGCCTCTCGCGCAGTGGGGATCCGCCGGCGGCGGCTCCGACACGTCGCCCCAGCTCAGCTGGTCGGGCGCGCCGGAGGGAACGCGGTCGTACGCCGTGTCGTGCTTCGACCCGGATGCGCCCACGGGCGCCGGCTACTGGCACTGGGCGGTCTACGACGTGCCCGCCGACGTGACGTCGTTCGCGACGGGCGAGGCGGGGCGCACGCCCGGCATCACCCTGCGCAACGAGGCGGGGGTCCCCGGCTACATCGGCGCGGGGCCGCCTCCGGGCACGGGGGTCCACCGCTACTTCTTCGTCGTGGACGCCCTCGACGTCGAGCACCTCGACATCACGTCGGACGCGACGCCGTCGATCCTCGGCTTCCAGCGTCATTTCCACTCGCTGGCCCGCGGCATCCTCGTCGCGACGGCGACGAGCGACTAGTCGCGGGGGAGCGCAGCAGGGGTCTTCATCCGCAGCACGACCACCGTGAACGTCGCGGCCGACAGCGCGGCGAGCACCATGTGGATGCCGACGAGCAGCTCGGGCAGGCCGTTCCTCGCCTGGATCACGCCCACGAGGATCTGCACGCCGATCGCGAGCAGCAGCACGGCCATCCAGCGGCGCGTCGGCAGGCGGAGCGTCCAGGCGGCCGCGAGGAGCACGACGACGAGCCCGAGCAGGATGTAGCCGGGCCAGGAGTGCACGTGGGCGAGGACCGTCGCGTCGAACCCGCGGCGGATCACCTCGGCGTCGCCCGAGTGCGGGCCGGAGCCGGTCGTCAGGACGCCGAAGAGGATCGTCACCGCGAGCACGAGGGACGTGACGTGCGTGAGGATCAGGTACCAGCGGGGGACCGCGAGGCTGCGCGGTCCCGGTGCGTCGTATGCGCGGACGAGGAACGCCGCGGTCAGGCACACGAGGGTGAGCGACGCGGCGTAGTGGAAGCCGACGATGAAGGGGTTCAGCCCCGTCCACACGGTGATGCCGCCGACCACGGCCTGCGCGACGATGCCGCCGAGCACGATCGCCGCGAGCGCGAACAGGTCGCGGCGCTCGGTGCGCATCCGCCACACGAGCACGAGCACGGCGAGGGCGACGAGGCCGACGACGCCCGTCATCGTGCGGTTGCCGAACTCGATGAGTCCGTGCACGCCCATCTCCGGGGTCGGAACGAGTGACTCCGGCGTGCACAGCGGCCACTCCGAGCAGCCCAGGCCCGACCCCGTGAGGCGCACGGCGCCGCCCGTGCCGATGATGACCGTCTCGGCGATGAACGACAGCCAGGCCGCGACGCGCACGCGCGCGTCGACCGCGGTCGGAAGCCAGGAGACGAACCGCGTGCGCAGGTCGGCGGCGGCGGATGGTGCGGTGTCGGCGGGCATGGCGAGGCGCCTCCTGCGGTTCGCCTGAGCGTCCGGCGCGAACGGCGCCGAACGAGGCGGAACCTGTAGAATCGTGGGTGACTGAGGATGCGGGCGCGTGCGCTCAGCGCATCCACTAACAGTGTAGGCGCGAGCGATCGCGCCGGAAGCCGGGTCCCACAGACGGCCGCTCCGCTCCGAGCGACCGGGGCGGATGACACCGCTGCGAGACCCCTGAGGAGAGTGTGAAGCGTCATGTCTGATGTGCTGATCGACCGCCCCGAGCTCGAAGGACTGGGGGTGTACGAGTTCGGATGGCACGATGCCGACGCGGCTGGCGCGAGCGCCAGGCGCGGCCTCAGCGAGGCCGTCGTGCGCGACATCTCGGCCCTCAAGAGCGAGCCGGAATGGATGCTCAAGAACCGTCTCAAGGGCCTGCAGCTCTTCGGACGCAAGCCGATGCCGACGTGGGGCGCCGACCTCAGCGAGATCGACTTCGACAACATCAAGTACTTCGTCCGCTCCACCGAGAAGCAGGCGCAGTCCTGGGAGGACCTCCCCGAGGACATCAAGAACACGTACGAGCGCCTCGGCATCCCCGAGGCCGAGCGCCAGCGCCTCGTCGCGGGCGTCGCGGCTCAGTACGAGTCGGAGGTCGTGTACCACCAGATCCGCGAGGACCTGGAGGCGCAGGGCGTCATCTTCATGGACACCGACACCGCACTGCGCGAGCACCCCGAGTTCTTCGAGGAGTACTTCGGCACGGTCATCCCGGCCGGCGACAACAAGTTCGCCGCGCTGAACACGGCCGTCTGGTCGGGCGGCTCGTTCGTCTACGTGCCCAAGGGCGTCCACGTCGAGATCCCGCTCCAGGCCTACTTCCGCATCAACACGGAGAACATGGGCCAGTTCGAGCGGACGCTCATCATCGCCGACGAGGACTCGTACGTCCACTACATCGAGGGCTGCACCGCTCCCATCTACAAGAGCGACTCGCTGCACTCGGCGGTCGTCGAGATCATCGTGAAGAAGAACGCCCGCGTGCGCTACACGACGATCCAGAACTGGTCGAACAACGTCTACAACCTCGTCACCAAGCGCGCGATCGCGCACGAGGGCGCGACGATGGAGTGGATCGACGGCAACATCGGCTCCAAGGTGACGATGAAGTACCCGTCGATCTTCCTCATGGGCGAGCGCGCCAAGGGCGAGACCCTCTCGGTCGCCTTCGCGGGCCCCGGCCAGCACCAGGACGCCGGCGCGAAGATGATCCACATGGCGCCGTACACGCAGTCGTCGATCGTCTCGAAGTCGATCGCCCGCGGCGGCGGCCGCGCCGGCTACCGCGGCGAGGTGCGCGTCGACGCGAACGCGCACCACTCGGCGAACACCGTGCGCTGCGACGCGCTCCTGGTCGACACGATCTCGCGCAGCGACACCTATCCGGCGATCGACATCCGCGTCGACGACGTGCAGCTCGGCCACGAGGCGACCGTCTCGAAGGTCAGCGAGGAGCAGCTGTTCTACCTCATGAGCCGCGGCCTCCCCGAGGACGAGGCGATGGCCATGATCGTGCGCGGGTTCATCGAGCCGATCGCGCGCGAGCTGCCCATGGAGTACGCACTGGAGCTCAACAAGCTCATCGAGATGGGCATGGAAGGATCGGTCGGCTAGATGACGACCCCGACGCAGGCGCCGGAGCAGACGGCGCAGGACACGCACGCTCACGTGGACCCGGCCGCGGCTCTCCGCGACGACGCCGTCGTCCCCGTCCAGACGCGCTCGGAGCGGCTCCGCTCCTACGAGCCGGCCGACTTCGGCACGCCCACGGGCCGCGAGGTCAACTGGAAGCACACGCCCGTCGACCGCATCGCGCCGCTCTTCGCGGTCGCCGACGCGAACGACGGCGTGACCACGACCTTCGTCTCGGGCGGGCAGTACGCCGCGGCACCCCTCGCCGCCGGCACGGCGCCGCGCGGCGAGTTCTTCGAGCCCGAGGACCTGCCGGCCGCCGTGGCCTGGCAGGGGGCCGCCGAGGCGCTGCACATCCGCGTTCCGCGCGAGGAGGAGGTCGCCGAGCCGATCGTCGTCCTCGTCGACGGCCAGGGCGCTGACCGCCGCGCTGACGCGCACATCGTGATCGAGGCGCTCGAGCTGTCGAAGGCCACCGTCGTGCTGCGGCACACGGGCACGGCCCAGTACGCGCAGAACGTCGAGATCCTCGTGCGCGACGGCGCCCAGCTCACGGTCGTCTCGGTGCAGCAGTGGGACGACTCGGCCGTGCACGCCGCTGCCCACCAGGCGCGCGTCGACCGCGATGCGACGCTCCGCCACGTCGTCGTGAGCTTCGGCGGCGGCGTCGTCCGGGTGAACCCGAACGTCGAGCTCGCCGGCCAGGGCGCGAACGGCGAGGTCTACGGCCTCGCCTTCGCCGACGACGGGCAGCACCTCGAGAGCCAGGTCTACCTCTTCCACAAGGGCCCGGAGACGACCGGCGACGTGCTCTACAAGGGCGCGCTGCAGGGCCTCACGGCCCGCTCGGTCTGGATCGGCGACGTGCTCATCGGCCCCGACGCGACCGGGACCGACTCCTACGAGGCGAACCGCAACCTCATCCTCACGAACGGCGCGCGCGCGGACTCGATCCCGAACCTCGAGATCCAGACCGGCGACATCAAGGGCGCCGGCCACGCGTCCGCGACCGGTCGATTCGATGACGAGCAGCTGTTCTACCTCCAGGCGCGCGGCATCACCGAGGCCGAGGCGCGCCGCCTCGTCGTCCTCGGCTTCCTGAACGAGATCGCGCAGAAGATCGACGTGCCGGGCCTGCAGGACGAGCTCGTCGCCGCGATCGAGAAGGAGCTCGCAGACGGGGCGGCGGCATGACCGCGTCCCGTGTGTGCTCGTTCAGCGAGCTCGAGCCGGACACCGCGCTGCGGGTCGTCGTCGACGGCGTGCCGATCGCGGTCGTGCGCGACTCGAACGACGAGGTGCACGCGATCGGCGATGTCTGCACGCACGGCGACATCTCGCTGTCCGAGGGCTTCGTCGAGGGCGAATCGCTCGAGTGCTGGGCCCACGGCTCGGCCTTCTCGCTCCGCACGGGCAAGCCCCTGAACCTCCCCGCTTACGAGCCCGTCCCGGTCTACGTCGTCCAGATCGACGGCGACGACGTGCTCATCGACCCGAATGTGAAGAAGGAAATCTGAAATGGCAGTCCTCGAGATCCGCGACCTGCACGTGACGGTCGAGACCGATGAGGGTACGACGCCCATCCTCAACGGCGTCAACCTCACCGTGAAGACGGGCGAGACCCACGCGATCATGGGCCCCAACGGCTCGGGCAAGTCGACCCTCGCGTCGACCATCGCCGGTCACCCGAAGTACACCGTGACCTCCGGCTCGATCACGCTCGACGGCGAGGACGTCCTCGAGATGTCGGTCGACGAGCGCGCCCGCGCCGGCTTGTTCCTCGCGATGCAGTACCCGGTCGAGATCCCCGGCGTGACGGTGACGAACTTCCTCCGCACCGCCAAGACCGCGCTCGACGGCGAGGCGCCGGCGATCCGCACGTGGACCAAGCAGGTCAAGGAGGGCATGAAGAACCTCCGGATGGACGACAGGTTCGCGCAGCGCAACGTCAACGAGGGCTTCTCGGGCGGCGAGAAGAAGCGCCACGAGATCCTCCAGCTCGAGCTCCTCAAGCCGCAGCTGGCCATCCTCGACGAGACCGACTCGGGGCTCGACGTCGACGCGCTCAAGATCGTCTCGGAGGGCGTGAACCGCGCCAAGGAGAACACCGGCCTCGGCGTCCTCCTCATCACGCACTACACGCGCATCCTCCGCTACATCAAGCCGGACTTCGTGCACGTCATGGTCAAAGGCCAGGTCGTCGAGGAGGGCGGGCCGGAGCTCGCCGAGCGCCTCGAGAACGAGGGCTACGACCGGTACTTCGCCCCCGGCGAGCCGATCGAGGCGTAGGCTCGCGACATGTCCGCGACCCTCACCCCGGAGAAGTACGACGAGGTCATCGAGGCCCTCAAGGAGGTCATGGACCCCGAGCTCGGCGTCAACGTCGTCGACCTCGGGCTCATCTACGACCTCGCGTGGGACGACGAGAACGACGCGCTCGTCATCCACATGACGCTCACGAGCGCCGGGTGCCCGCTGACCGACGTGCTCGAGGAGCAGACTGCCCAGGCCCTCGACGGCGTGGTCGACCGCTTCCGCATTAACTGGGTGTGGATGCCGCCGTGGGGTCCCGAGCGGATCACCGACGACGGGCGCGACATGATGCGCGCCCTCGGATTCGCGATCTGAGACCGACCGACACGGAACGACCCGGAGCCGCGGCTCCGGGTCGTTCCGCGTCTAGGCTCGAAGGGTGACCACCCCCCTCGACGCCCTGCCCCTGGAGACCCTGCGCACCCGAACGAGCACGAAGTGGGCGACGTACCCCGCCGACGTCCTGCCGCTCTTCGTGGCCGAGACGGACTTCCCGCTCGCCCCGGCCATCTCGCAGGCGCTCACCGCGGCGGTCGAGCGCGGCGACACGGGGTACGTGCCCCCGCGCACGCGCTATCCGGAGGCGTTCGCGGGCTTCGCGAGCCGCCGCTACGGCTGGGAGGTCGATCCCGCGCGCGTGCGCACGACGTGCGACGTCATGATGGGCGTCGCCGAGGCCATCCGCGCGGTGGCCGCCCCCGGCGAGGGCGTCATCGTCACGCCGCCGGTCTACCCGCCCTTCTTCGCGGTGCACGAGGAGTCGGCCACCGAGGCCATCCGCGTCCCCCTGGTTCGCACCGACGCCGGCTGGCAGCTCGACCTCGACGGCATCGACGCGGCGTTCGCGGCCGGCGCGAAGGCCATCCTGCTCTGCAACCCGCACAATCCGACCGGCACGGTGCACGCGCGCGAGGCGCTCGCGGAGCTGGCCGAGATCGCCGCGCGCCACGGCGCGTGGGTGATCAGCGATGAGATCCACGCGCCGCTCGTGCTGCCCGGCGCGGAGTACACGCCGTTCCTCGCGGCGAGCGAGACGGCGGCCGAGGTCGGCATCGCCCTCACGAGCGCGAGCAAGGCGTTCAACCTCGCGGGGCTCAAATGCGCGCATTTCGTCACGGCCTCCGACGCCGCGCACGCCGTCGTGAGCCGGATCCCCATGGAGGTCGAGTGGCGCACGGGGCTGTTCGGCATCCTCGCGGGGATCGCGGCGTTCGAGGACGGCGACGGATGGCTGGACGCCCTGATCGCGCGACTCGACGCCAACCGCGCCCTGCTCGCGGACCTGCTCGCGGAGCACGTGCCCGGCGCGCGCTATCTGCCGGGCGACGCCGGCTTCCTCGCCTGGGTCGACCTCGGCGCGCTCGGATGGGGCGACGACCCGTCGCGGCGCATCCTCAAGGACGCGAAGGTCGCGCTCAACCCCGGACCGTCCTTCGGCGCGGAGGGCGCGGGATTCGCGCGCATCAACTACGGCACCGGACCGGAGATCCTCGAGGCGGCCATCCGGCGCATCGGCGCGCTCATCGCGTCGTGAGCGGGGTCGATCCCCGCGCCGCCGCATCGGGGCAGGTGCCGGTCGTGCCCGCGACCGCAGGGCCGAGCATCTGGCGGAGGCCGTACCTCCTCACGACGCTCGGCGCGGTGGCGCTCATCTTCCTCGCCGCGCTCCAGTCCCTCGCCGTCACGACGGTGATGCCGGTCGTGGCGAGCGACCTGAACGGCGAGGCGCTGTACGCCGTCGCGTTCTCGGGCACGTTCGCGACCGCGGTGATCGGGATGGTCGCGGCTGGCGCGTGGTCGGATCGGACGGGGCCCGTCGCGCCGCTCTTCACAGCCGCGCTGTTCTTCGTCGCGGGCCTTGCGATCGACGCGCTCGCGGGCGACATGACGACGCTCGTCGTCGGGCGGCTCATCATGGGGCTCGGCTCGGGCGGCCAGGTCGTGGCGCTCTACGTCGTCGTCGCACGCGTCTTCCCCGCGCAGGTGCAGGGCCGGGTCATGGCGGCGTTCTCGGCCGCGTGGATCGTCCCCTCGCTCGTCGGCCCGGTGCTCGCGGGCGCCGTTGCCCAGTATCTCCACTGGCGGTGGGTCTTCGCGGGGATCGCGATCCTCACGGTCGCGGCCTTCGCGATGATCGCGCCCAGCCTGCGGGGCCTTCGCACGTCGCCGGAGGAGCCGCACATGGGCGGCATCGCGCGACGCCTCCTGTTCGCGGTCGTCGTCGCGGTCGGGGCCCTCGCGCTCAGCCTCTCCGGCGAGATCGAGGGGGCGCTCGGCTGGCTCGCGGCGGCCGCATCGCTCCTCGTCGTCGCGGCGGCCATCCTGCCGCTCCTGCCGGCGCGGACGATCCGCCTCGCTCGCGGACTGCCGAGCGTCATCGTGATGCGCGGGCTCATCGCGGGTGCGCTCTTCGGCGCCGAGATCTACGTGCCGTACCTGCTCATCGACCGCTTCGGGTTCTCTCCGACGACGGCGGGGGCCGGTCTCACCGTCGCGGCGCTCACCTGGGCTGCGTCGGCGGAGCTGTCGGGGCGATTCGGAGATCGGATGGGGAACCGCCGCATCGCGTTGCTGGGCGCCGCCCTGCTCGCGGTCGCCCTCACCGCGTGCATGCTCACGGCCGCGCTCGGCCTGCCGGCCTGGGTGCCGATCGGCTTCTGGGGCTTCGCGGGACTCGGCATGGGCCTCGTCTACCCTCGGCTCACCGTGCTCACGATCGCCTACTCATCGGCTCGGAACCAGGGGTTCAACTCCTCGGCGCTCCAGATCAGCGATTCGGTGGGGGCGTCGGCGACGATGGCGGTCATGGGGCTCGCGTTCACGGCCCTCGGGGGCGCGTCGGGCGCGTTCGCCGCGGTCTTCGGCATCGGGCTCCTGCTTGCGCTGGCCGCGCTCGTCCCCGGGCTGCGCCTGGGCCACGCGCGCGAGGTCTGAGCGCGCTCAGCCGGCGCCGAGACCCGCGAGGATCACCGCGACGCCGTGCCGGAAGTCGGCATCCGCCGCGTCGGCGCCGTCACCCGGCACGACACCCAGCTCCGCGGCCTGCAGCCGCTGCTGCACGAGCGACGCGTGCCCGAGGACGAACGGGAGCAGGATGGCGGCCCCGCGGTCGGCGTCGTCCTGCGGGAGCGTCCGGGCGAGCGCCTCGGCGAGCCGTCGGCGGGGGGCGTCCTCGCCGAGCGCGAGCGCCTGCGTGCTCAGCACGACCTCGGCGCCGTCGCGATGCGCGAGAAGCGCGTCGCGCAGGGCGAGCGCGACCTCGGCCGGTGAGGCGTCGTCGTCGACCTCCGCCGCCCGCACGATGCGATCCGCGAGCGCGGCGAGGAGCACCTGCTTGCTGTCGAAGTGCCAGTAAAGCGCGCTGGCGCGCACGTCGAGCTCGGCCGCGAGCCGCCGCATGGTGAGATCGCCCAGTCCGTGGGTGTCGAGGATGCGCAGGGCGGCCTCGACGATGCCGGCGCGATCGTTGCGGGCTGTCGTCGCGTCGGCCATGCCCATGAGTATACTGAACGCCGTTCACGTGAACGCTGTTCAGGACGCGTTCCCCGCCGACAGGAGACCCCCATGACCGTGACGAGCCGTTTCGAGGGCCGCGACATCGCGCGCATCGCCGTGTTCGCCGCTCTCATCATCGCCCTCGGCCTGGTCGGCCCGATCCCGGGCCCGGTCGGCGTGCCGATCACGGCGCAGACGCTGGGCGTGATGCTCGCCGGCGCGGTGCTCGGATGGCGGAACGCGGCCGCCGCGGTGCTCGTGGTCGTCGTGCTGACGGCGGTGGGGCTCCCGGTCCTCGCCGGCGGGCGCGGCGGGCTCGGCGTCTTCGTCGGCCCCACGGCGGGGTATCTGCTCGGCTGGATCCCGGGCGCTGCGGTCGTCGGGCTCATCGCGCACGCGGGCCGTCGCTTCGCGTGGTGGCGGGTGGCCGTCGGCGCCGTCGTCGGCGGGATCGGCGTGATCTACGCGATCGGCGTGCCGGTGCAGGCCCTCGTGATGGGCCTGCCCCTCGGCGATGCTCTCGTCGCGAGCGCCGTGTTCCTGCCGGGCGATCTCATCAAGGCCGCCGTCGCGACGGTGCTCGCGGTCGCGTTGCACCGCGCCTATCCCGTCGCGTTCCCTCGGCGCACGCCGCAGCCCACCCTGCAGGCCGCCGGTGAGTGACGCGCGCGGGGTCATCCGCCTCGATCGCGTGTCGGTCGAGGTCGGCGGCGCGCGCATCCTGCAGGACGTCTCCGTCGAGCTGCCGCAGCGCCGGATCGCGGTGATCGGCGCGAACGGCTCGGGCAAGTCGACGTTCGCTCGGGTGCTCGACGGCCTCGTCGCGCCGACGTCGGGCGTCGTCTCGGTCCACGGCATCGACGTCGTGCGCGAGCCGAAGCGGCTGCGCGAGGCCGTGGGATTCGTGTTCACCGACCCCGACGCGCAGATCCTCATGCCCACTCCGGCCGAGGACGTCGCCCTCTCGCTCAAGGGGAGCGGGCTCTCGCGCGGCGAGGTCGCCGCGGCCGTCGCCCGCGAGCTCGAGCGGCACGGACTCGACGCGCACGCCGACCAGCCCGCCTACAGCCTGTCCGGCGGCCAGAAGCAGCTGCTCGCGCTCGTCTCGGTGCTCATCCGCCGCCCGCGCCTCATCATCGCCGACGAGCCGACGACCCTGCTCGACCTCGGCAACGCGCGTCGCATCGCGGACATCCTCATCGACGAGGTCGTCGCGCAGACCGTGATCGTCACGCACGACCTCGAGCTCGCTGCGCGGTGCGACATCGCGCTCCGGTTCGCGCACGGCCGCCTGATCGAGGTCGGCGAGCCTGACGGCGTGATCGCACGCTACCGAGCGGAGTTCGCGGGGGAGCGCGCGTGATCTCGCTGTACCGGCCCGGCGGCAGCATCATCCATCGGATGCCCGCGGGCGCGAAGCTCGCGGTCATGGCCGCGCTCGCGCTGGCGATCTCGCTGTGGCCGCACACGCCCCTCACCGCGGTCGCCGCGCTGGTCCTCGTCATCGGGCTCTTCGCCCTCGGCGGCTTCGGGCCGCGCGAATGGCTGCGGCAGGTCTGGGCGCTGCGGTGGATCGTCGCCTTCATGGCGGTGACGCAGCTCGTGTTCCTCGGGCCGACGCCGGCGCTCGTCAACACCGTGCGCGTCGCGTCGGTCGTGCTCCTCGCGGCGCTCCTCACGCTCACGACCCGCACGGACGAGCTCCTCGCCGCACTCGAGCGCCTCCTGCGACCGCTCTCGCGGTTCGGCGCGGATCCGTGGCGGATCGCGTTCACGCTCTCCCTCGCGATCGCGCTCGTGCCCGTCGTGGCCGACTTCGCACGGCGCATCCGCGAGGCACAGCGCGCGCGAGGCGTGAGGCTCGGATTCCGGGCCGTGCTGCCGCTGCTCGTGATGTCGCTGCGCCATGCCGACGGCGTGGCCGACGCGCTGACCGCCCGCGGGGTCGCGTGATGCCCGTGCGCGTGGGGGAGCACCTCGTCCACGGCGCGGTCGTCGACGCTCAGACACGGTGCGCGCACTGGCACGGGCCGCGCGACGTCCTCGCCATCCGCTTCCCGTGCTGCCGCCGCTGGTATCCGTGCCACTCCTGCCATGAGGAGGCGGCCGACCATCCGGGCGAGGTGTGGCCAGCGGATGCCGCGGGTGAGCGCGCGCTCCTGTGCGGCCGCTGCGGCGAGACGTCGACCATCGCGGAGTACCTCTCGTCCTCGACGTGCGCCCGCTGCGGCGGGGCCTTCAACGAGCGCTGCCGCCTCCACCACGACCTCTACTTCGCGTAGGCGCCTCTCCCAGGAGGCCGAGCGGCGCCCCCGCCTATACTGGGAGGCTGGCCGTTCGGCCGCAGAACCCCCGGAGAGAAACTGGTGCCGCTGTGCTCGCCGTGCACGACCTCGAGATCCGCGTCGGAGCCCGACTCCTCATGTCGGGAGTGGACTTCCGCGTCGGCCCCGGCGACAAGGTCGGGCTCGTCGGCCGCAACGGGGCGGGCAAGACGACCCTGACGAAGGTGCTCGCCGGCGATCTCATCCCCTCCGACGGCACGGTCACGAAGTCGGGCGAGATCGGCTACCTGCCGCAGGACCCGCGCTCCGGCGACCCCGAGGAGACCGCGCGCACGCGGATCCTCAACGCGCGCGACCTCGGCGACCTGGCCGCGGGCATCCGCGAGTCGTCGGAGCGGATGGCGGATGACGACGCCGCCGTCGCCGAGAAGGCGATGAAGCGCTATGCGCGCCTCATGGAGCGGTTCGAGGCGCTCGGCGGCTACGCCGCCGAGGCGGAGGCCGCGTCGATCGCGCACAACCTGTCGCTTCCCGACCGCATCCTCGATCAGCCCCTCAAGACGCTGTCAGGCGGTCAGCGGCGTCGCATCGAGCTCGCGCGCATCCTGTTCTCCGACGCCGAGACGATGATCCTCGACGAGCCGACGAACCACCTCGACGCCGACAGCGTCATCTGGCTGCGCGAGTTCCTCAAGACCTACAAGGGCGGGCTGATCGTCATCAGCCACGACGTCGAGCTCGTCGGGGAGACCGTCAACCGGGTCTTCTACCTCGACGCGAACCGCCAGGTCATCGACATCTACAACATGGGCTGGAAGCACTACCAGCGCCAGCGGGTCGCCGACGAGGAGCGCCGCAAGAAGGAGCGCGCGAACGCCGAGAAGAAGGCGTCGGTGCTGCAGCAGCAGGCAGCGCGCTTCGGTGCGAAGGCGTCGAAGGCCGCAGCGGCGCACCAGATGGTGGCACGGGCCGAGAAGCTCCTCGCGGGTCTCGAGGAGGTGCGCCAGGAGGACCGGGTCGCCAAGCTCCGCTTCCCGAAGCCCGCGCCGTGCGGCAAGACGCCGCTCATGGCGTCGAGCCTGTCGAAGTCGTACGGCGCACTCGAGATCTTCGCGGGCGTCGACCTCGCGATCGACCGCGGTTCGAAGGTCGTCGTGCTCGGTCTCAACGGCGCCGGCAAGACGACGCTCCTGCGCATCCTCGCGGGTGTCGACAAGAGCGACACGGGACGCATCGAGCCCGGACACGGCCTGAAGATCGGCTACTACGCGCAGGAGCACGAGAACCTCGACGTCAAGCGGTCGGTGCTCGAGAACATGGTCTCGGCGGCACCGAACCTCAACGAGACCGAGGCGCGCAAGGTGCTCGGGTCGTTCCTGTTCACCGGCGATGACGTGCACAAGCCCGCCGGAGTGCTCTCGGGCGGCGAGAAGACGCGGCTCTCGCTCGCGACGCTCGTCGTGTCGTCTGCGAACGTGCTGCTTCTCGACGAGCCCACCAACAACCTCGACCCCGCGTCGCGCGACGAGATCCTCGGAGCGCTCGCGCACTACGAGGGCGCCGTCGTGCTCGTGTCGCATGACGAGGGCGCGGTCGAGGCGCTGAACCCCGAGCGCGTCCTGCTGCTGCCCGATGGCGTCGAGGACATCTGGAACAAGAGCTACCTCGACCTCATCACCCTCGCGTAGGGGCCGGAGTGGCGCTCGCGTAGCGGGCCGTTCAGCGGCCGTCGATGAGGGCGTCCTCCTCGTCGGCGTCGCGATCGCGTCGTCGCGCGCGGCGAGGGGGCGACGGATCGTCGTGGTCCTCGTCACCGAGCGCGTCTTCACGCCGTGCGCGGACCTCGGTGCGGATCATGTAGCCGATGAAGACGAACCCCATGATCGCGAAGAGGATCCACTGGATCGCGTACGACAGGTGCGGCCCCGGGTCGATCTCGGGTGCCTCGAGCGCGTGCGGGCGCGTCGCGGGCGCCGGATCCTCCGAGACCATGAGCCCGTAGGCGTCGACGATCGTGGCGTCGCCCGCGAGCTCCGCGACGGACGGGAGGTGGATGGTCGGGAGCTGCCCCTCGGGCGCGCTGCGGCCGGAGGAGGGGAGCGGCTCGCCCGGCTTGAGGCGCACGGTCACCTCGACCTGCCCCTCGGGCGGGGCCGGGACGGCGTCGGGCAGGGCCCCCTCTCCGGGCGGGAGCCAGCCCCGGTCCACGACGAGGATCCGCCCGTCGTCCACGGCGAACGGCACGAGCACCTCGAACGCACTCGTCCCGCCCTGGGCGCGGTTGCGGACGAGGAGCTGCTCGTCGGCGAGGTACTCGCCCGTGAGGACGACCGGCCGCCACTCGTCGGCCGGGTCGAAGCCCTCGCCGGGCGGGAGGACCTCGTCGAGCGGGGCCGTCGGCGCGTCGTAGTTCCGCTCGATGAGCGCGTTCGCCGCGGACCGCTGCTCGTTGCGGTCGAACTGCCACTGCGACAGGAACGCGCAGGCGACCGCGAAGAGGATGGCGATGAGGACGTACACGCCCCACCGGCCGAGCCGCGAGCGGATCACGAGGGCTCTCCCGTCCCGACGCCCTCGACGACCTCGAGGGGGAAGTCACGGCTCGCGAGGAAGTTCCGCAGGAAGTCGACGTGCGCGTCGCACGCGAGCCAGGTCTTCCGGCGGTCGGCCGCGTGGATCTTCGGATTGCGCCAGAGGATGCTCCACGTCGCGCGCTCGCGGCACCCCGCGCGCGAGCACACGGGCTCGTCGAACCCGCCGCCGAATCCGATCACGCGCGCCCGTCCTCGTCCTCGTCGGCGCGAGCCGGGCCATCCTCTCGGCCGCTCTCGGAGATCCGGAAGACGCCGGGGCTCCCGGGCGCCTCGGAAGGCGTCGAAGTCGCGGGGAGCGCCTGCTGCTCGGGCGCCTGCGCATGCGCGACGCGGCCGGCCTGAGCGGCGTTCGCGATCACGACCGCGATGTAGGGGAGCACGACGGCGCCGATGGCGAAGAGGAACGTGTACCAGCCGTAGGGCACGACGACCACCATGAGGACGAGGCAGAGCGTGCGCACGCCCATCGTCAGGAGGTAGGTGCGCATGCGGTGCGACTCGTCATCGCGGGGAGCGCGATCGAGGGAGGTCGCCGACTGCGGCTGCGGCTTGCGGATCTTCACGGTGCTCTCAGCCTACTTCGCGCCGCCGCGCGCGGGCCGTGAGACGGCGGGAGCGCGGCCCGCATAAGCTGGTCCGGTTCCATCGGCCCAGAACACCGGGAGTCCAGCTGTGACCACTGATCGCGTCGTCCTCGTCACCGGCGGCAACCGCGGCATCGGCCGCGCCATCGCCGAGCGCTTCGTGTCGGAGGGGTACCGGGTCGCCGTCACGGCGCGCAGCGGCGAGGGGCCCGAGGGCGCGCTCACGGTCCGCGCCGACGTGACCGACTCCGCATCGCTCGACGCCGCGTTCACCGAGGTCGAGGAGAAGCTCGGCAACGTCGAGATCCTCGTCGCGAACGCGGGCATCACGAAGGACACGCTCATGCTGCGGATGAGCGAGGAGGACTTCGACGCGGTCGTGGGCACGAACCTCGGCGGGTCGTTCCGGGTCGTCAAGCGCGCGCTCAAGGGGATGATCCGGGCTCGCTTCGGGCGCGTCATCCTCATCTCGAGCGTCGTCGGGCTGTACGGCTCCGCCGGCCAGGTGAACTACGCGTCGTCCAAGAGCGCCCTCGTCGGCTTCGCGCGCTCGCTCACGCGCGAGCTCGGCGCCCGCGGGATCACCTCGAACGTCGTCGCCCCGGGGTTCATCGAGACCGACATGACCGCCGAGCTCCCCGAGGAGACGCAGGCCGAGTACCGCAAGGCCATCCCGCTCGGCCGCTACGGAAGCGCCGACGAGGTCGCGGGCGTCACGGCCTGGCTCGCGTCGGACGCCGCGTCGTACATCTCGGGCGCCGTCATCCCGGTCGACGGCGGACTCGGCATGGGGCACTGAGCCCGCTCGTCACGGCAGCAGCGGGATGACCTCGCGCAGGTCGACCGGACCGATGGCGAGGGGCGCCGCCTGACGCACCGCCGGCTTGGCGTTGAAGGCGATGCCGAGCCCGGCGGCCGCGATCATCCGGAGGTCGTTCGCGCCGTCGCCGATCGCGATCGTGCGGCGGAGGGGCACGTCGTGCTCCTCCGCCCAGGCGCGCAGCGACGCCGCCTTCGCGTCGGCGTCGACGATCGCGCCGTCCACCTCGCCCGTGAGCACGCCGTCCTCGGCTCGCAGCCGGTTCGCGCGCCAGACATCGACGCCCAGGTCGGGTGCGACGGTGTCGAGGATCTCGTGGAACCCGCCCGAGACGACCCCGACCATCCCGCCCCGCTCATGCACGGCGGCGACGAGCTCGCGCACTCCCGGTGTCGGCTCGATGCGCGCGAGCACGCGCGCGAAGGATGCGACCGGCACGCCGGCGAGCGCCTTCACGCGCGACCGCAGGCTCTCGGAGAAGTCGACCTCGCCCCGCATCGCGGCCTCGGTGGCCGCCGCGACCTCGGGGCCGCGACCGGCCTCGTCGGCGATCAGCTCGATCACCTCATTGCGGATGAGCGTGGAATCGGCATCGAGGACGACGAGAAAGCGGGTCACGATCAACGAGGGTAGCGGGCGCGCCACGGACGAGCCGACCCGAGCGCCTCGGTAGGCTGGAGGCATGCTCCCCGTGCTCTCGTTCGACGGCGTCGTGGTGCGCCGCAGTGGTCGCAACATCGTCGACGGCATCAGCTGGACCGTCAACGACGACGAACGCTGGGTCGTCCTCGGCCCCAACGGCGCCGGAAAGACCACCCTCCTGCAGATGGCCGACGCGTACCTGCACCCGACCTCCGGCACCGTCGACATCCTCGACGAGCGCCTCGGGCGCACGGATGTCTTCGAGCTGCGTCCGCGCATCGGCTTCGCCTCGAGCGCGCTCGCCAAGCGGATCCCCGCGGAGGAGACCGTGCTGAACACGGTGCTCACGGCGGCGTACTCGGTCACCGGCCGGTGGAACGAGGAGTACGAGGGGATCGACGAGCGCCGCGCCCTGCGCGTGCTCGCCGAGTGGCGACTCGACCACCTCGCCGACCGCGAGTTCGGCACGCTCAGCGACGGGGAGCAGAAGCGCGTGCAGATCGCCCGCGCGATCATGACCGACCCCGAGCTGCTCCTCCTGGATGAGCCCACGGCGAGCCTCGACCTCGGAGCGCGCGAGGTCCTCCTCGAGCTCCTCAGCGGCTACGCGGCCGCTCCCGGGACGCCGGCGATGATCATGGTGACGCACCACGTCGAGGAGATCCCCGTCGGCTTCACGCACGTGCTCCTGCTGCGCGACGGCAAGGCGGTGGCCGCGGGCCCGATCCGCGACACGCTCACGGCCGAGAACCTCACCGCGACGTTCGGTCTCGACATCACGGTCGCCGAGCAGGACGGACGGTACGCCGCTCGCGCGGTGTCCGCGTCCGACGTCTGATAAGCTTGGGCTTTGGTGCTTCTGCGCCCGCAGACTTTCTCATCCGATCGAATCGATCCCGCAAGGACAACCATGAAGACTGACATCCACCCGACGTACCAGCCGGTCGTTTTCCGTGACCTCGGCTCGGGCGAGACCTTCCTCACCCGTTCGACCGCCACGAGCGACAAGACGATCGAGCTCGACGGCGTCGAGTACCCCGTCATCGACGTGGAGATCTCGTCGGCGTCGCACCCGTTCTACACGGGCAAGCAGCGCATCATGGACTCGGCCGGCCGCGTCGAGAAGTTCAACCAGCGCTTCAAGGGCTTCGGCGGCTCCAAGTAAGTCGTCTCGTCCACGAGGAAAGGCCCCGCTTCGGCGGGGCCTTTCCTTGTCTCGGTCACTCGTCGATCTCGATCGTGACGGTGCCGTCGTCGAAGTCGATGACGCCCGGGCCCTTGTCCGGAGAAGGCGCGGGGACGGGCACGATCTGGAGAGCGTGCCACGCCTGATCCGCTTCGTGCGCGCTGGGGCGCCAGAGGGCGTCGAACCCGCCGGCGATGGCGGAGACGGGGTACTTGCGACGCAGGCGATCATCGTCCATGGGCTCACCCTAGGCGGTCCGTCGGGCGGCGGCGAGGTCGCGCACCCGCCGGAGTCAGGCGACGAGCGCCCAGACGCCGGCGACCGCGGAGGCGGCCGCGAGCACGAGGGCGGCGCCGATGAGCACGGCGTGCACGGTGTAGAAGGCCGTCCTGCGGCCCTGCTCATCGCGTGCACGGGGGTCCGCTGTCACCCGCTTCCAGAAGCGCGGCCACACCACGACGTTGAAGACGGCGTTGACGAGGAGCAGCACGGCGAGGAGGACGGTCACCCTGCGAGTCTACGAGCCGGTTTGTAGGCTCGACGCCATGGCCATCCGCATCCGCCCCGTCGCTCCGCAGGATCTCGCCGATGTCGAGCGGATCGAGAACGAGGCGGATCGCCTGCTCGTCGACCTGCTCGCCCCGGAGCGGTGGGATCCGGCGCCAGCCGGCGCGGATCGGGCTGCGCAGCCCGGGTTCCTCCTGGTCGCGGAGGGTGACGCGCTCGTCGGGTTCGCGCATGTGCTCGAGGTGGACGGAGCCGCGCATCTCGAGCAGCTGTCGGTGGTGCCCGCCTTCGGTCGACAGGGGATCGGGCGTCGTCTCGTCGATGCCGTGAAGGATGAGGCGCGGCGGCGCGGACACGCATCCATGACCCTGCGGACCTTCGCGGAGGTGCCCTGGAACGCGCCGTTCTACGCGAGGTGCGGGTTCATCGAGGAGCAGCCGACGACGGCGTTCGAACGAGGTCTCGTGGCCACGGAGCAGCGGCTCGGGCTGGACCAGCTCGGTCGGCGGATCCAGATGCGCGCCGTGCTGCATCGTATTTAGCTTCGATCGCGAGTTATCCACAGTTTGGGAATGTTCGGTGGAATGTCCGATGGGGTGGGTAGTGTGGGGGTATGTCGAGGACGATGCCGCGGGAGGATGCGGGGGTGGGTTGGGAGCCCACTCCGGCGGAGGTCGCGGTGACGCGTTCGGCGGTGGAGCGGGCGCGTCGGGCGCGGGCTTTGCGGGCGGAGGCGGATGCGCTGGAGGCGCGGGCGCTGGCTGAGGCGGGGGAGGTCGCGCGGGCGCAGTTGGCGAGGTCGGGGGCGGTCTCGTCGCGGTATGACTTCCCGTTCCGGGCGATGGCGGGGGAGTTCGCGGCGGCTCTGGGGGAGTCGAAGGGGCGGATGCGGACCCGGATCTCGGATGCGATGGTGTTGGTGGGGTCGTTCCCGGAGACGTTCGCGGCGCTGGAGGGCGCGCGGATCACGGGCCGGCACGCGGACGTGATCCGGCAGGTCGGGATGCGGCTGCCGGACGGGCTGCGGGAGGTGTTCGAGGCTGCGGCCGTCGGGTACGCGGAGGGTGCGACGCCGTTCGATACGCGGATGTTCGCGGAGGCTCTGGCGGAGAGGCTGGATCCGCGGTCGTTCTCGGATCGGCATCGGTCGGCGATGGCGCGGCGGGGTGTGTGGGTGAAGGTGCTCCCGGATGGGACGCAGGCGCTGGAGATCGTGGGCGAGGCGACCCGGATCCAGGCGATCGCCCGGGCCCTGCGCCAGCACGCACGGGACCTGGCCCGACAGGAACGCCGCGCCGCCGAAACCACCACCGCCGCGGGCGCCGGCAGCGGTGCGGGTGCGGGTGAGGGCGCCGCGGATGCGGGCGCGGCTGGTGGGTCGGGTGTGCGGTTCGAGGATTCGGAGCGGGTCGGTGAGGGTGGGGAGGGGGCGCGGACGGCGACGCAGATCGCGTCGGACCTCGCCGTGGAGGTCCTGTCCGCCCTGTGCGGCGACCCGGACGACACCCCCGCCCCCTGGTCCACCACCGACACGGACACGACGGGGTCGACGGAGCCCGACGCGGCGGGCGCGGACGCCACGGACACCACGGACGCCGGAACGGGCACGACGGAGCCTGCGCCGGACGCGGTGACACCGGATGTGGACGACGTGAACGTGGACGCCGCGGATGCGACCGCGGACACGGACTCGGCGGCCCCCGATGCGGGCACCGAGGACGACGACGCGAGGCCCGACGCGGACGACCTCGGCGTGGACGTGGGTTCCCGTGTCTCGGGTGCTGCGGGATCGCCCGACCGGACCGACACGGGAGCTGATCCGCCCGGCACTGGCGACGCTGACCCTTCGAACACGGCGTCCGCACGCGGCGCTCCGCCGCCGGCGCGGGGCTTGGTGGGGGATGTGGATCGGGTGCTGTCGCGGGTGCGGGCGGTGGTGCAGGTCACGGTCGCGGCGACGACGCTGGCGGGGTTGGATGATGAGCCGGGGTTCCTGGCCGGGTACGGGCCGATCGACGCGGACACCGCCCGCAAGCTCGCGGGGAACGCGGCGGGGTGGGAGCGGGTGTTCTGCCATCCCGACACCGGGGCGCTGCTCACCGTCGACCGGTACACCCCCACCGCGGCGCAGAAGCGGTACCTCCTCGCCCGCGACGAACGCTGCCGCACCCCCGGGTGCCGCAACCTCGCCCTCACCGCGGATCTGGATCACACCATCCCGTACGCCCAGGGCGGTGTCACGGACGTGGGCAATCTCGCCTGCCTGTGCGAGGGATGCCACCAGGACAAGCACCACACGCCCTGGCAGGTCCGACAGCTCGGCGACGGCGTCCTGGAATGGACCAGCCCCGCCGGACACACCTACACCGAGAAACCACCCCCGCAGGTCCGCGCGGAAGCCACCCCGAACCCGCTCATCACCGACGCCCTCGCCCGCCACCACCGCGACCGCGAGCAGGTTGAGCAGCGCCGCCGCGCCCGCCAGCGCGAACGCGAGCGCGAGCAGGAACAGCACCAGCGCGAACGCGAGCGCGAGCAGCGCCAGCGGGAACGCGAACAGCACCAGCGGGAGGAGGAGCGGGAGCGGGAGCGGCGGCTGCACCTCGAGATCGAACAGGACATCCAGGAATGGTTCCGCCACTACTGGACAACCCCCGAATACCTCGCCCAAGCCCTTCTCGATGCCGACGACATCGCCCACCACGAACCCGAAGACCACGGCCCCGGCACGCCCGCACGCATCGAACCGCGACCGCAACTCGCCACAGCAGCACACTGAACCCGGCCCGCCAGCCGCCCGCCGGTGCGGATGCGGACGTATGGCGGCGGGATGGCGCCAAGATGAACACGTCGACGACAACACGCCAGGCGCGATGTCTTCGACGGCCGTGTCGAGTCAGATGCTTCGTCCTGTACTTCGCTCTGGCGAACACATATGGAGGGGCAGTGAAGGCAGATTCACTCCGCTTGAGCATCACCTGCGTCAGACCTGCGAGCGGCATCTTTCCTCGTTTCGTCCCTAGGTTGCTGCGGGCACGACTTCGACCTATGGACGAGGCACCCGGCCCGCGTCGTTCAAGGTATATATGCGGTAGTGCAGAAGCCAGGGCATGAGTACCTACGCTTTCCGTGCCACCGTCAGCAAGCTGGAAGGATGCCAGAGCCGCACTCCGACGCGTCGTTGAAGGTGGGGCGCCGCATCGCCCAGCTGCGACACGCGGCGACCCTGAGCGCGAAGAAGCTGGCGGAGTGCGCAGACCTCGATCTCACCCATCTGCAGCGGATCGAGAAGGGCGCGGGCAACCCGACGCTCTACACCCTGCTCCAGATCGCCGTCGCGCTCGAAGTGGAGGTCGGAGAGCTCCTCGTCGACCTCGACGCGGAAGACCTGCCTCAGGGCCGGCGGCCCTACGGATACTCGCGCCGTGACGAGTTCCGGCGTCAGCCCCGAACGTGGGGCTGACCGACCGCGCGCGTCAGAGACAGAACCGCCACAGGTATTCGTCGTCCTCACCCGGACGGAACCAGGCGAGCGTCACGAGCGTCGACGCGAGGGCGCGCTCGCACAGGCAGAGCTCGCAGATCTCCTCCGGCAGCACGAGTCCCCAGTGCTCGCTGGATGGCGGCGTCACATCGTCGTGCACGAACGCCCGCACGAAGTCGGCCGGCTCGCGCGATGCATTGAGCACGCGCGGATGGGCGGGGTCCGCTCGGTCTACGCGCCAGGGCACGCGATACGGGGGATCGAACCGTCGTGAGGGGAGCGGCGTGAGCATGCCGTGACGCTACGAGCGGCCTCGGACGAGCACGCGCGAGGGACGGCGGCCTGTCCACACCCGGAGGCGGGCACGCCGTCATATCGACGGCTGTGCACGCGGCGTCGGCTACGGGCGCCCGTCTCTCACGTCGCGCTCGTCGCTCACGTCGCGCTCGTCGCTCGTGTCGACGTCCGCGGCCGGAGTGCCCGCGACATCCGCATCGTCTCGCCGTCCGCGCGGCAGGGCACGTCCGACCGTATCGCGCCCGAGTCGCGCGACGCCGCGGCCGACGGCTCCGACGCCCGAGCCCATCGAGCCCGCCGCCGCGCGCAGCGAAGCGCCTGCCGTCTGGATCCCTCGCAGGGCCACGCTCTCGATCCGCTCCGCTCCCGGCTTGGGGGCGAGCCAGTCCGGAAGCCGCTCCGGGGCCGGGCCGAACGCCTTGCGCGACGCGGCGACGACGCGTCGACCGAGGAGGTGGTTGCCGACACCGCCCACGGCCGCGCCGACGCCGAACGGCAGCGCCTTGCCGACGACACTCGCGCCCCCGCGCACCGCGAACTGGTGGATGAACGCGGTCTTGAGACGGTCGACGATCGGCGCGAGAGCCGCACGGGGGAGCGTCTTCGTGATGAGGTCGCCCCAGTGCGCCGACAGCGACGTGCCCTTGCCGACGACCTGCGCGGCGAGGTGCCGCACGAGATCGACGCCCTCCTCGCCCATCATCAGGGTGAGCACGAGCGCGCGGGCGCGATTCGGATCCTCGACGGCGAATCCGTGCAGCTCGGCAAGCGACTGGGCATAGAGGGCCGTCGCCTCGACGAATCCCACCGTCTCGACGCCCGACAGGGCGAGCGTGACGCCGGTGCCGACACCCGGGACGACGGCGGCGGCCCCGACGGCCGCCCCGCCCGACGTGACACCCAGGAGATAGCGGCGCTCGAGCATCCGCACGACCTGAGCGGGCGACGCCTCCGGATGCCGCAGCCGGATGGAGCGCAGGTGCGCGAGCACGAGGGGACGCTGCACGCCGAGCACCCGATCGAGCGCGCGGATCGCGAACGGATGCTCCTCCGAGCCGACGGGCGGAAGCCCGCCGCTCCAGGGCGCGTCGTCCGGAAGCGAGTGGATGCGGTGAACCTTGTCGGCCATCACGCCGATGCTACCCGGCCGCCTCCTGGCGGCGGTCAGAGGAGTGCCGCGTTGGCCCGCTCGAGGTCCTCGGCGAAGTCCACCTCGACGGCGTACAGGTCGGACACGTCCATCGGGAGGAGGCGCAGCCCGTCCTCGGCGATCGCGAGCTCGAGGCCGCGCTCGAAGTAGTCCTGGTCGTCGACGCGCGACAGCTGGCGCATGAAGGCGCGCTTGTCCCGCTGCGAGATGTAGTTGATGCCCACGGCCTCGCCGATGCCGCCGACGACGGTCTTCGAGAGCTCGTCGATCCAGCCCTCGGGCGTGACCGTGTACTTGACCTCCTCGTCGCTCACCTTGGCGGTGTTGACGGTCACGAAGGACTGGTCGGCCTGGATGTTGCCGATCGCGCGGTCGAGGATGCGCGGGTCGAAGACGACATCGCCGTTCATCCAGAGCACGCCGCCGCGGCCGGTCGCCGAGAGGGCGCGGAGGAGGCTCTTCGAGGTGTTGGTCTGGTCGTACCGCTCGTTGTAGACGTAGTTCGCGTCGGGGAAGCGCTCGACGATGTCCTCCGCGCGGTAGCCGACCACGGTCGTGATGCGGGCGTCGTCGCCGAAGGCCGCGCGGATGTTCTCGTGCTGCTGCTGCATGATCGAGCGTCCGTCGCTGAGAACCGTGAGGGACTTGGGCAGGACGCGGCCGAGGCGCGATCCCATGCCTGCGGCGAGGATGACGGTCTGGATGGTCATGCGTGACTCCCCTTGATCGGTTCAGTCCGGGTTCATCGAAGATTCACGACGAACTGGCTCTTTCAGGGTAGCGAAGAGGCTGTGGATGAGCGACAATGCGGTCCCCATCGGCGGCACTTTGCCAGGACTCCTCCGGGAGGTCGTGACCGGATCGTGATGACCGGGGGCTCCCGATGCGACTTGATACCGTGGGGCGGTGACCGAGGCAGAGATCCGCGAAACCGAGCCGGGGAGCCCTGCGCTGACGCTCCAGGGCGTGTCCAAGTCGTACGGCGGAACGCATGCCGTCGCCGGCATCGACCTCGAGGTCCCCGCAGGCATGTACTACGGTCTCCTGGGGCCGAACGGCGCGGGGAAGACGACGACGCTGTCGATGATCTCCGGCCTGCTGCGCCCCGACCGCGGCGAGATCCGGGTGTGCGGCGTCGATCTGCGCACGCACCCGCGCGACGCGAAGAAGCGGATGGGCGTGCTCCCCGACCGTCTGCGGACGTTCGATCGGCTCACGGGCCGGCAGCTGCTGTACTACACGGGCATGCTCCGGGGAATGAAGCCCGGGGTGGTCGCGGACCGCACGGCCGACCTCGCGGGCGCGCTCGACCTCGGCGACGCGCTCGGCCGCGTGGTCTCCGACTACTCGGCCGGCATGACGAAGAAGGTGATGCTCGCGGCCGCGATGATCCACTCGCCGCAGCTCCTCGTGCTCGACGAGCCCTTCGAGGCCGTCGACCCGGCGTCTGCGGCGAAGGTGCTCGAGATCCTCGACGCGTATGTCGCGAGCGGGGGCACCGTGCTCCTCTCGAGTCACGGCATGGATCTCATCGAGAAGGTGTGCACGCGCGTGGCGGTGCTCGTCGCAGGACAGGTGCTCGAGGAGGGCACGGTCGACGAGGTCAAGGGCGACCTCACCCTCGAGCAGCGCTTCGTCGAGCTCGCCGGCGGACTCGGCGAGGTGGAGGGGCTCGAGTGGCTGCACACGTTCTCCGACTGAGGGCCGCGCTTCTCGTCGGCGCATTCCGCGAGCCGGGGCGCACGATCCCTCGGGCGATCGGCTTCCTCGCGCTCGTCATCGGCACCGCCGTCACGGCCTCGCGCGCGCTCGCGCTGCCGTCGCTTCCCGACGGCGTCGCGGCGACCGCGCTCGTGCTCTCCGCGGCAGGGCTCGTGCTCTCCTTCGCGATCGCTCCCGCGCTGACGGCGACCGTCGACCCGCTGGATCCGCGCCGGTTCCGCACGCTGGGCGCTGCGCCCGACCCGCTGGCGGCCGTCCTGCTCCTCGCGTCGCTCGTGAGCGTGCCGACGTGGCTGCTGCTCGTCTACGAGGTCGTCGCGACGATCGTCTGGACGCAGCTCGGCGCATCCGCCGGCAGCGCGATCGCGGGCGCAGTCCTCCATCTCCTTGGGTGCGTGCTCGTGGCGCGCGTCGTGATGGCGCTGCGTGCCGCTCTCGGCGGACAGGGACGGCCGGCCGACGCCGCGGGCGTGTTCGTCGTGGCACTCGTCGTCGCGAGCGTGCCGGCGACGATCGCCTCCGCCGCGGTCTGGTCGCCCGGCGCCGCACGGGCCCTCGGCCGCGTCGCGGGGCTCATCGCGGCGCTCGTGCCGGGGACGGCGCTGCCTGCCGGCGAGGCCTCGGGCAGCGGCTCGGTCGGCCTGGCCGTCGCGATCGGGATCGTGGTCGTCGCCGCGCTCGCGGTCGCGTGGGTCGCGCTCGTCCGCCGCCTCCTCACGACGATCGAGCATCCCGTGGTGGCCCGCGGAGGTGCGGGACTCGGATGGTTCGCGCTGCTTCCTCGGACGGCGACCGGCGCGATCGCGGCGCGCAGCCTCGTGTACGGTCTGCGCGACAGCCGCTACCTCGCGAATCTCCTCGTCATCCCGGTCGCCGGCATCCTGCCGGTCATCCCGCTGCTCGTGGCGGGCGTCCCGATCGAGGTCGCCGCGCTCGTCCCGGTGCCGCTCATGGCTCTCTTCTACGGCTGGCTGCCGCACAACGACATCGCGTACGACGCCTCCGCGGTGTGGCTCCACATCGCGAGCGGCGTGCGCGGCGTCGCCGACCGGGCCGGCCGGCTCGCGCCGGTCGTGCTCATCTCGGTGCCCGTCCTCGCGGTCGCGACCGCCCTCTCCCTCCTCGTGAGCGGACGCGGCGACGCCCTGATGCCGGTCGTCGGGGTCACCGCAGCGCTCCTCCTGTCGGGCTTCGGGCTCTCGAGCATCGCGTCGGTCGTCGCGCCGTACGCCGTGGCGCGGCCCGGCGACGGACCGTTCCAGCAGCCGCAGCGCACCGACTCGACGGGCGCCTGGTCGCAGGCCCTCGTGCTGCTCGGCGCGCTCGCCGCGAGCGCGCCGACCGTCTGGCTCGCGTGGCTCGCGATCGCGGACCGTGAGGTCGAGCCGGTCGCCGTGCTCTGGACGGGACTCGGCTCCGGGGTCGCCGTCCTCCTCATCGGCATTGGGATCGGCGCCGCGGTGTTCGACGTGCGCGGCACCCGCATCATGGAGTTCGCGGGCGCCACCTGACGCGGGAGCCCGCCACGGGCATCCGCCGCGCGATTAGACTGCAGGTCATGAGCACCCCGCTTGACAGTCCCGACCAGGGCGGCACGGCACTCCTCGACCGCGAGCTCGAGGAGCTCCTCCGCGAGGAGACCATCGAGCCCGGAGACCACGAGCGCTTCTCGCACTACGTCAAGAAGGACAAGATCCTCGAGTCGGCGATCACCGGCAAGCCGGTGCGCGCGCTGTGCGGGAAGAAGTGGACTCCCGGGCGCGACCCCGAGAAGTTCCCCGTGTGCCCCACGTGCAAGGAGATCTACGAGTCCATGCAGAAGTGAGACGAGCCGCCGGCGCAGAGGCCGGCGGCTCTTCTCGTCTCAGCGGTCGCCGGCGTCGGCGAACACCGTGGGGATGGCGGGATCGGACTTGCTGAGCGCGAGGGCGCGCACGGGCAGCTCCTCCCGGACGGCGAGGTGATGCGCACGCGCCGCCTGGACGCCCTCGGGGCCCTCGTGTGCCGCGTCGAACGCGCCGTGATCGACGAGCGTGACCTGGAGCATGCGCCCGCCCTCGACGTCGGCCGCCGTCGGCAGCTCCTCGAACCCGTCGGCGATCTCGACGTACTCGTCGCGCGCCACGCCGTCCTCGAGGCGGCGGAACGCCCGCTTCCGACCGCCCTGGGAGCCCTTGCCCTCCGCCTTCTTCGCGACCGCGACCCATCCGCCCGACGCGTCCTGACGCGCGACGAGCTTGTAGACCATCCCCGCGGTCGGATAGCCCGACCCCGTGACGACCGAGGTGCCCACGCCGTACGCGTCGACGGGCGATGCGGCGAGAGCGGCGATGGCGTACTCGTCGAGATCGCTCGTGACGGTGATCCGCGTCTCGGTGGCGCCGAGTGCGTCGAGCTGGGCGCGCACCTCGGCGGCGACGATCGGGAGGTCGCCCGAGTCGATCCGCACGCCGCCGAGCCCGGTGCCGGCGACCGCGACCGCGCGCTCCACGCCGCGGCGGATGTCGTAGGTGTCGACGAGCAGGGTCGTGCCGCTGCCGAGGGCCGCGATCTGCGAGCGGAAGGCGTCCTCCTCGGTGTCGTGGAGGAGCGTCCACGAGTGCGCGGCGGTGCCCATCGTCGGGATGCCCCACTGGCGGCCGGCCTCGAGGTTGCTCGTCGCGCCGAAGCCGGCGATGTAGGCCGCGCGCGCGGCAGCGACCGCCGACTGCTCGGCCGCCCGGCGCGAGCCCATCTCGGCGAGGGGCCGGTCGCCGGCGGCGATGCTCATCCGCGCAGCGGCCGTCGCGACGGCCGCGTCGTGATTCATCACACTCAGAGCGAGCGTCTCGAGGATGACGGCGTCGGCGAACGAGCCCTCGATCGTGAGGATGGGGGAGCCGGGGAAGTAGAGCTCGCCCTCGCGGTAGCCCGTGACGGTCCCGCCGAAGCGGTAGCTCTCGAGGTACCGCACGGTCTCCGCGCTCACGACGTGCTCGTCCCGCAGGAAGCGCAGCTCGTCCTCGCCGAAGCGGAACTCGCGCAGGAGGGAGAGGAGGCGACCCGTGCCCGCCACGACGCCGAAGCGGCGCCCGCCCGAGAGGCGCCGGGCGAAGAGCTCGAAGACGCAGTGGCGGTCGGCGGTGCCGTCGCGCAGCGCGGCGTCGAGCATGGTCAGTTCGTAGCGGTCCGTCAACAGGGCCGTGGAGGCGCTCATGGCGGTCAGCCTACCGGCGTGCGCGAGCTGCTCCGGCCCGGCGGGTACGCTGGGACATCGTGAACAACGCGCCGATCGGGATCTTCGACTCGGGCGTCGGCGGCCTCACGGTGGCCCGTGCGATCGGCGACCAGCTGCCGCGCGAGTCGATGCTGTACATCGGCGACACGCTGCACTCGCCGTACGGGCCGAAGCCGATCGCCGACGTCCGCCGCTATGCGCTCGAGGTGCTCGACACCCTCGTCGACCAGGGCGTGAAGATGCTCGTGATCGCCTGCAACACGGCGTCCGCCGCGATGCTGCGCGACGCCCGAGAGCGGTACGACGTGCCCGTCGTCGAGGTCATCGGGCCGGCCGTGCGCACGGCCATCGCGGCGACCCGCAACGGCCGGATCGGCGTGATCGGCACGGAGGGGACGATCGGCTCCGGCGCGTATCAGGACATGCTCGGCGTGAACCCCGGGGTCGAGGTGTTCACCGCCGCCTGCCCGCGCTTCGTGGAGTTCGTGGAGGCCGGCGTGACCGATTCGCCCGAGCTGCTCGCGGCTGCCGAGGAGTACCTCGCGCCGCTGCGGCGTGCGGGCGTCGACACCCTCGTGCTCGGCTGCACGCACTACCCGTTCCTCAAGGGCGCGATCAGCTACCTCATGGGCGACGGCGTCTCGCTCGTGTCGAGCGACTCCGAGACCGCAAAGGACGTCTACCGCCAGCTCGTGTCGGGCGACCTCCTCGCCGACCCGTCGGCGACGCCCGTCCACACCTACGAGGCGACCGGAGCCGACACCGAGACGTTCACGGCGCTCGCCAACCGCCTGCTCGGCCGCGAGGTGCGCGATGTGCGCCTCGTGCGCACGGGCGCGATCGACCTCCCCCGATGAGAGAAGAGGACACCATGACCCAGCGCGCCGACGGCCGCACCCCCGACCAGCTGCGTCCCATCACGATCGAGCGGGGCTGGAGCAGCCAGGCCGAGGGATCGGCTCTCATCAGCTTCGGGGACACCAAGGTCCTGTGCACGGCCTCCTTCACGAACGGCGTGCCCCGGTGGCTCACCGGCCAGGGGCGCGGCTGGGTCACCGCCGAGTACGCGATGCTCCCGCGCGCCACGAACGAGCGGAACCAGCGCGAGAGCGTGAAGGGCAAGATCGGCGGGCGCACGCACGAGATCTCGCGCCTCATCGGCCGCGCGCTGCGCGCCGTGGTCGACACGAAGGCGCTCGGCGAGAACACGATCGTCATCGACTGCGACGTGCTCCAGGCCGACGGCGGCACCCGGACGGCCGCGATCACGGGTGCGTACGTCGCACTCGCGGACGCGATCGAGTGGGGGCGCGACAAGCGGTTCGTCGGGCAGAAGTCGCGCGTCCTGCTCGACTCGGTCGCGGCGGTCTCGGTCGGCATCATCGACGGCGTCCCCATGCTCGACCTCCCGTACGTCGAGGACTCGCGCGCCGAGACCGACATGAACGTCGTCGTCACCGGGCGCGGTCTGTTCGTCGAGGTGCAGGGCACGGCCGAGGGCGCGCCGTTCGACAAGCGCGAGCTCGACGCGCTTCTCGAGCTGGGCGTGAACGGGTGCGCTGAGCTGCGCCGCCACCAGCTCGCCGCGCTGGGGCAGGAGGCGTGAGCCGGCGCATCGTCCTCGCGACGCACAACGCCCACAAGGTCGCGGAGTTCCAGGGCATCGTCGCCAGCACGCGACCCGACTTCGAGGTCGTCTCCTATGACGGACCCGAGCCGGTCGAGGACGGCACGACCTTCGCCGAGAACGCGCTCATCAAGGCCCGCGCGGCGGCCGCCCACACGGGGCTCCCCGCGCTCGCCGACGACTCCGGCGTGTGCGTCGACGTGCTGGGCGGCTCGCCCGGCGTGTTCTCGGCGTACTGGGCCGGGCACGCGAAGGACGACGCGGCGAACCTCGCGCTCCTGCTGGATCAGATCTCCGACATCTCCGACCCGCACCGTGGCGCGCACTACACGTCGGTGATCGCCCTCGTCACCCCCGACGGCGGCGAGCACGTCGTCGAGGGCATCTGGCCCGGGCGCATCGCCCGCGAACCGCGCGGTGCGGGCGGCTTCGGGTACGACCCCGTGTTCGTGCCGGATGGCCAGGGCGCCGACGAGCGCACGGTCGCGGAGTGGACGGCCGACGAGAAGAACGCGGCGTCGCACCGGGCCCGTGCGTTCGCGCAGCTGGGGCCGCTTCTCGCGTCGCTCTGACGTAACGAGAATCATCCCCGTTCCCGACAGCGCGCAGAGCCCCCGAGCGGGCGTCCGACGCGCCTAGCCTGGAGTCATGCACGACCACGCACCGGGCATCCGCGGCGCCGACAGCCGGCGGCTGCTGACGATCTCGCTGACCCTCACGGGCGCGGTGTTCGTCGTGCAGGTCGTCGGAGCGATCATGACGGGATCGCTCGCGCTGCTCGCCGACGCCGTGCACATGCTCACCGACGCCGTGGCCCTCGTCGTCGCGCTCATCGCGAGCGCGGTGGCCGCGCGGCCCGCGGACGACCGGCGGACGTACGGATATCAGCGCGCCGAGGTGCTCGGGGCGCTCGTGAACGCCGTCATCCTCATCGTGCTCTGCGTCACGGTCGCGATCGAGGGCGTGCGGCGTCTCCTCTCGCCCGACGCCCACGAGGTGACCGGCGGATGGATGCTCGTCGTCGCCCTCGCGGGTCTCGTCGCGAACGGGGTGTCGCTGTGGCTGCTGAGTGCCGCGCAGCGGCACAGCATGAACGTGCGCGGCGCGTACCTCGAGGTGCTGGGCGACCTCGTCGGATCGGCGCTCGTCATCGTGGCCGCCGTCGTCATCCTTCTCACCGGATGGATGCCCGCCGACGCGCTCGCGTCGCTCGCGATCGCGGTGCTCATCGTGCCGCGCGCGATCTCGCTCCTGCGGGAGGTCGTCGGCGTGCTCGCGGAGTCGGCGCCGGCGGGGACGAGCGTCGCCGCCATCCGCGCGCACATCCTCGCGGCCCCCGGTGTCGCCGATGTGCACGACGTCCATGTGTGGCAGCTCACGCGCGGCGCGCCGGTCTTCACGGCGCACGTCGTCGTCGAGCAGTCGGTCATCGACGAGGGGCGCAGCGGCGCGGTCCTGAACGGGCTGCAGGAGTGCCTGGCCGAGCACTTCGACGTCGCGCACTCCACGTTCCAGCTGGAGCAGTCGGGCCACGTCGACCGCGACGACGCGCACTCCTGACCGTCAGCTCCAGCCCGCGACGAGCTCGGCGAACAGCTCGGCGACGTCGTCGTGGCGGGTGAGCCCCGCGCTCTGACCCGCCCACAGCGACAGCAGGTCGCCCTGGTCCTGCACGGCGGCCTCGGCCCGGAAGCGCCCGGTGAGCCAGTTCTGCGCCGGGAAGGGGGCGATCGCTCCCGCGTGCTCGATCTCGCGCACGGCGCGGTTCGGGATGCCGCGGGCGAGGCGCCCGCTCATCGCGCGCGTGAGCACGGTGTCGGCTCCCGATGCGATCGCCGCGCGGTGCGACGCGGGCGCGGCCGAGACCGATGTGCGGAGGAAGGCTGTGCCGACCTGGACGCCGTCGGCGCCGAGGGCGCGCGCGGCGGCGACGCCGCGACGGTCGACGATGCCGCCCGCTGCAACGACGGGCACATCGACCGCGTCGACGACCTGGGGGATGAGGGCGAGCCCGCCCACGAGGGACTCCTCGGGCGGCCGCAGCCACGACACCCGGTGGCCGCCCGCCTCGGCGCCCGTCGCGACGACGGCGTCGACACCGCCGTCGGCGAGGGCGCGCGCTTCGTCGACGGTCGTCGCGGTGCCGAAGATCCGGATGCCCGCGGCGCGCAGGCGCTCGACGTGAGCGGGCGACGGGACCCCGAAGACGACGCTCAGCACATCGGGGCGGGCATCCACGACCGCGTCGAGCTGGTCCTCGAAGGGAGGGAGGAACGACGACGGCTTCTCGGGGATCTCGATCCCGAGCTCGTCGAAGAATCCGCTCACGGCGGCGACCGCGGCCGTGAGATCGACCTCGTCGGGCGCGACCTCGTCGCCGCGCGGCAGCCACAGGTTCACCGCGACCGGGCGCGCGGTCGCCGCGCGCAGAGCGGCGATCGTGTCGCGGATCCGGTCGGGCGCGTAGCCGTACAGCCCGTACGAGCCGAGCCCGCCCGCGTCGCTCACCGCAGCGGTGAGCGACACGGATGAGACGCCGCCGAACGGCGCGAGGACGACGGGGTGGTCGATGTCGAGCAGGTCTTCGAGGCGTCGGGTCACGGATGCTCCTCCAGATGGTCGCGCAGGACGACGGCGTGGTTGTGCTCGGGGTCGCGATGCCACGCCGCGCGCTCGCGGGAGACGCCGCGGGGCCACAGCCGGTCCACGAGCACACGCCATCCGTCGTCTGCCTCCGCCGCGTCATAGACGCGCTTCAGCCGCGTCACACGGGCCATCCCGGTCCGTCCGCCTCGATACGCTCGAACACGGGATCGACGCTACTCCCACCCGCACCACCCGAGGAGCTCCATGACGACCGTCCGTCATCTCGACATCCGCCCGTCCGTCCTCTACGTGGGGACGCCCGTGATGCTGATCGGCACGGTCAACCCCGACGGCACGCCGAATCTGGCGCCCGCGTCGTCGTACTGGGCGCTCGGGTGGATGCTCGTGCTGGGGCTCGAGAACGACGGCCAGACGCAGCGGAACGTGCGCGAGCGCCCCGAGCTGACCGTGAACTTCCCGTCGCCCGGGCTCTGGAACGCCGTCGAGGCGATCGCGGACACGACGGGGCGCGTCGACGTGCCGCCCGCGAAGGCGGCGCGCTACCGTCACGTCGCCGACAAGTTCGCCGCCGCCGGCCTGACCCCGCAGCCCTCGCAGCACGTCGCGCCGCCGCGCGTCGAGGAGTGCGCCCTGCAGCTCGAGGCGCGCGTCGCGCGGATCACCGACGGCCTCGGCGACTACGCGATCGTGGAGGCGGAGGTGCAGGCCGTGCACGCCGACCCGCGGATCGTCGCGCCCGGCACGGATCACATCGACCCACGGCTCTGGGAGCCGACCATCTACAGCTTCCGCCACTACTTCGGCATCGGCGGCGAGCACGGGCACCGGCCCACGAGCGATACCGCCGGGGCCGGTGCCTGACGCTCAGATGACGCCGAGGGCGAGCATCGCGTCGGCGACGTGCGTGAAGCCCGCGATGTTCGCGCCCGCGACGTAGTCGCCGGGAGCCCCGTACTCGTCGGCGGTCTCGAGGCACCGCGCGTGGATCGAGCTCATGATCTCGGACAGGCGCTGCTCGGTGTGCTCGAACGACCACGAGTCGCGTGAGGCGTTCTGCTGCATCTCGAGGGCGCTCGTCGCGACACCGCCCGCGTTCACGGCCTTGCCGGGGGCGAAGACGACGCCGCCCTCGCGCAGCACGCGCGTCGCCTCGGGGGTCGTCGGCATGTTCGCGCCCTCGGCCACGATGAGGCAGCCGTTCCGCACGAGCGCCGCGGCGGCATCCGCGTCGAGCTCGTTCTGGGTCGCGCAGGGCAGCGCGATGTCGCACGGCACATCCCAGATCGATCCGCCCGCCACGAAGTGCGCGCTGTCGCGGCGCGCGGCGTAGTCGGAGACCCGCCCGCGGTGGCCGTTCTTGATCTCCTTGAGCAGGTCGAGGTCGATGCCGGCCTCGTCGACGACGTAGCCGCTCGAGTCCGACGTGGCGACGACCTTCGCGCCGAGCGCCTGCGCCTTCTCGGTCGCGTAGATCGCGACGTTGCCCGAGCCCGAGACGACGACGCGGCGGCCCTCGAGGTCCATGCCGCGCGCCGCGAGCGCCTCCTTGACGAAGAAGACCGTGCCGTAGCCGGTCGACTCCGTGCGCACCTGCGACCCGCCCCAGGTGATGCCCTTGCCGGTCAGGACGCCCGACTCGTAGCGGTTCGTGATGCGCTTGTACTGGCCGAAGAGGTAGCCAATCTCGCGGCCGCCGACGCCGATGTCGCCCGCGGGGACGTCGGTGTGCTCGCCGATGTGACGGTAGAGCTCGGTCATGAACGACTGGCAGAAGCGCATGACCTCGGCGTCGGAGCGGCCCTTGGGGTCGAAGTCCGAGCCGCCCTTGCCGCCGCCGATCGGCATGCCGGTGAGCGCGTTCTTGAAGATCTGCTCGAAGCCGAGGAACTTGACGATCCCGAGGTAGACCGAGGGATGGAAGCGGATTCCGCCCTTGTACGGGCCCAGCGCCGAGTTGAACTCGACGCGGAAGCCGCGGTTCAGCTGCACGCGGCCGGCGTCGTCGACCCACGGCACGCGGAAGATGATCTGGCGTTCCGGCTCGCACAGCCGGCGGATGATCTCGGCGTCCGCGTACTCGGGCCGCTTGCCGAGCACGGGTCCGAGGCTCTCGAGGACCTCTCGGACCGCCTGGTGGAACTCGGCTTCGCCGGGATTGCGCCGGATGACCTCGTCGAATACGGGCGTCAGGGCGTCATGGAGTGCTGCCATCGTGTTGCTCCTCTCGCTGGCACACAAGCGCCCACGATAGCGGTTCCTCGACACCCGTCGCGTCACGCCTCCGTGCGGACGTCGTCGGGGGCCTTGTCGGGGCGGAGCCCGCGCCAGCGCGCCTGCCGGAGACTGCCGCTGCGCGTCCACTCCGCGAACTCGACCTCGCCCACGAGCCGGGGCTCCACCCAGGTGGCGTCACCCGTGTCCTCGCGGGGGACGTCCTGCAGCGGGCACTCCCGGGTCTCGAGCGGGGCGAGCAGATCGCGCAGACGCCGCAGCTCCCGATCGGAGAAGCCCGTGCCGACCCTGCCGACGTACCTCAGGCCATCCGCATCGGGCACGCCGAGGAGGAGCGAGGCGAACGAGCCGGCCCTGCCGCCCCTGCCGCGCCGGAACCCGCCGATGACGACCTCCTGCGTGTGCGTGAGCTTGACCTTGAGCCAGTCCTCGCTGCGCGTGCCGGGCCGGTAGGGCGACGAGCGCCGCTTCGCGACGATGCCCTCGAGGGCGTGCTCGCGGGCGACGTCGAGGGCGATGTCGACGTCGTCGAAGACCGGCGGTACGATCACCGACGGACCGGCCGTCGCCGCCGTCTCCTCGAGCAGGTGCCGGCGCTCCTCCAGCGGCAGCGGCGTGAGGTCGCGGCCGTCGAGCCGCAGGATGTCGAAGAGGTACAGAAGCACGGGCGCCCGCGTGCTCTCGCGGGCGACGTCGTCGGCGCGCTCGAGGTGCATGCGGTTCTGGAGGAGCGAGAAGCTCGGCCGACCCTGCTCGTCGAGCGCGACGATCTCGCCGTCGACGAGCGCGTCCCACGCGTCGAGGTGCGTGCGGGCAGCTCCCGACAGCTCGGGGTAGCGCTGCGTGATCTCCGCGCCCGAGCGCGCGAAGAGCCGCAGGGCCCCCGAGCGCCACTCGCCGAGCGCGCGCACGCCGTCCCACTTGAACTCGACCCACGGCGGCGACGAGAGCGTCCGGGCGAGGCCCGGCGTGCCGTGCACCGCGAGCATGGGCGCCGGCCGCGCGGGCGGCGCCTCGTCGCGCGCGGGCTCCGCGGCCGCCCCCAGCTGCCGCTTCGTGCGGTGGAGGAGCCACGACGACTTCTCGCCGGATCCCTGGGTGCGGATGAGCGCGATCCGCACCTCGTGGAGCGGGCCGTCCTCGCGTCCGCGGAGCGTCACGATGACCTCGTCGTCGCGCCACTTCTCCGTCTCGTACGTGCCTTCGTCCCAGATGGTCATCGTGCCGGCGCCGTACTCTCCCTTGGGGATCGTCCCGTGGAAGTCGATGTACGCGAGCGGATGGTCCTCGGTCTGCACCGCGAGGCGGTTGCGGTCGGGGGTGTCGGGAATGCCCTTCGGCACGGCCCAGCAGGCGAGCACGCCGGCGCGCTCGAGCCGGAGGTCCCAGTGGAGCCGGCTCGCGTGGTGCTCGTGCACGACGAAGCGCGGGAGATCCCCGTCGTCGGGCTCGGGATGGGGCGTCTCGGGGACCGGCTCCGGCGTGCGCCCCGCCGTGCGCTTGGCGATGTAGGAGCCGAGAGGGCCGGTCGCGGCCGCGGGCGGGTCGATCCCGGCGAGCGGGTCGCCGATCGCGTCGGCGCGCGCGAGCACCTCGTCGAGCTCGAGGTGCCGCAGGTCGGGGTCGTCGAGCTCGTCCCACGTGCGCGGCGCGGCGACCCAGGGCCGCGCGCGTCCGCGGAGCGAGTAGGGCGCGACGGTCGTCTTCTTGCCGTTGTTCTGGCTCCAGTCGACGAACACGCGGCCCGCGCGCAGGTCCTTGCGCATCGCGCTGACCGCGAGGTCGGGATGGTCCGCCTCGAGTGCGCGCGCGAGCTCGCGGGCCAGCGCCGACGCGTCATCGGAGGGGAGCGGGCGGGGGAGCGCGGCATAGAGGTGGATGCCCTTGCTGCCGCTCGTGACCGGCTGGGGCTCGAGTCCCATGCCCTGCAGGATCCCGCGCGCGAGCCGCGCGACCTCGGCGCACTCCGCGAGCCCCGCACCGGGCCCGGGGTCGAGGTCGAGCACGAGCCGGTCCGCCGGCCCCGGCGATCCATCCGGCGCGAACCGCCACTGCGGCACGTGGAGCTCGAGGCTCGCCACCTGCGCGAGGTAGACGAGTGTCGCGACCTCGTCGACGAGCGGGTAGTCCTTCGGCCCCGAGCTGTGCTGGATGGTCCTGCGCGGCACCCAGGACGGCGCGCCCGGCTCGAGCGCCTTCGCGAAGAACGCCTCCTCGGGCGCCTCCGTCGTCCCGACGCCTTCGACCCAGCGCTTGCGCGTCACGGGTCGCCCGGCGACGTGCGGCAGGAGAAGCGGCGCGATGCGCGTGTAGTACGCGATCACGTCGGCCTTCGTCGTGCCCGTCTCGGGATACATGACGCGCTCGAGGTGCGACACCCGCAGGCGGCGCCCGGCGACCTCGACGGTCTGCTGCTGGGGCACGGGCATGGTTCAGGCTATGCGCGCGGGGCCGATCCGCGTCAACCCCTGGCGGGCGGGGCGTGGGAGCGCTTCACTGGTGCCATGAGATCGATCTGGAAGGGCGCGCTGACGTTCGGCCTCGTCAACGTGCCGGTCAAGGTCTACGCGGCCACGGAGGACCACGACGTGTCGCTCCACCAGGTCCACGCGGCGGATGGCGGCCGCATCCGGTACCAGCGCAAGTGCGAGGTGTGCGGCGAGGTCGTCGCGTACCGCGACATCGACAAGGCGTTCGACGACGGCGAGCGCACGGTCGTGCTCACCGACGACGACCTGAAGTCGCTTCCCTCCGAGCGCAGCCGCGAGATCGAGGTGGTCGAGTTCGTGCCCACCGAGCAGGTCGACCCGATCACGTTCGACCGCGCGTACTACCTCGAGCCCGACTCGGCGTCGCCCAAGTCGTACGGCCTCCTGCGCGAGACCCTCGAGCGGACGGACCGGACGGCGATCGTGCGCTTCTCGCTGCGGCAGAAGACGCGGCTCGCGGCGCTGCGCGTGCGGGACGGGGTGCTCATGCTGCAGACGCTGCTGTGGGCCGACGAGGTGCGGCAGGCGTCGTTCCCCGCCCTCGAGGACCCGATCAAGGTCAGCGAGAAGGAGCTCGAGCTCGCCGAGAGCCTCGTGGAGAGCTACTCGTCCGACTTCGACCCGGAGGAGTACGTCGACGAGTACCAGAAGGAGCTCCGCACCCTCATCGAGGCGAAGCTCGAGAAGGGCGACGCGGTCGACACCGAGGCGACCTTCGGCGCCGAGGAGGAGAAGGGCGGCGAGGTCATCGACCTCATGGAGGCGCTGCGGGCGAGCGTCGAGCGATCGCGCGCCGCGCGCGGCGGCAAGAAGGAGGCCGAGGAGGCGGAGCCCGAGAAGGAGGCCAAGCCGCGCAAGCGGTCGAAGAAGGCCTCCTGACCGGATCAGAAGTCGGGCTTGCCGTCTCCGTCGATGTCGGGCGCGCGCTCGAACACCTCGGCGTCGAGCACGAGATCGTCGGCCGGCGCCGCTTCGGCGGCCTTGCGCGCGCGGCGGCGCTCCTGCAGGTAGTGCCAGAGCACGATGAGCGCGGTGCCGCCCACGGCAGCCAGCAGGATCACGTCGATGTACTCCGTGACGATGTCGCGGACCCACGGGATGTACGCGATCACGTAGCCGAACATCGTGAGGCCGAAGCCCCACAGGAGCGCGCCGATGAGGTTGTAGAGCGAGTATCGCTTCCACGGCATATGACCGATGCCCGCCGCGACCGGCGCGAAGGTGCGGACGATCGGGACGAAGCGCGCGAGCACCACCGTGATGCCGCCGAAGCGCTCGAAGAAGGCGTTGGTCCGCTCGACGTTGTGGCGGCTGAAGACGCCGGAGTCCTTGCGCTCGAACACCGCGGGCCCGCCCTTGTGCCCGATGAGGTACCCGACCTCGCCGCCGACGAACGCGGCGAGCGCGATGAGGCCGCTCACGATCCAGATGTTGACGCCGAAGACGTCGACCGTGTGGGTGAGGAGCCCCGAGATGAGCAGGAGCGTGTCGCCGGGGAGGAGGAAGCCGACGAGCAGGCCGGTCTCGGAGAACACGATGAGGCAGACGACGAGCAGCGCCCACGGCCCTGCCGCGTCGATGATCGCCTGCGGGTCGAGCCACGGGATGAGAGCGATGTGGTGCACGATGCTCCGGATGTCGGTGGGAGGGGTGCGACGCGGGACCGCGTCTCGTGCGGAAGGTGGGACTTGAACCCACACGCCCGGAGGCACAGGAACCTAAATCCTGCGTGTCTGCCAGTTTCACCACTCCCGCGAGTCCGATCAGTCTACGGCGCGGGAGGGAGCGCGACCATGAACGCCGATCACGCCTTCATGCCGGCAGATCCCATCACCCGCTCGACGGCGATCTCGAGGACGACCCGGCGCGGGTTCTCGCGTGGCTGACGGTAGCGCTCCGTGTAGAGGCGCACGGCCTCCGCGACCGCATCGGGCTCATCCCGCACGCGCGCGGGGCCCTCGAAGCTGATCCAGCGGGCGCCGTCGACGCTGCTCACGGTCGCGCGCCCTGCACGCGCGGCGTTGACGAACTTCTGCGTGCCGCGCGTGCCGATGATCCGCACGACGCCGTCCCGGTAGGTCATGCCCACCGGGACGGCGTGGATGCGGCCATCGCGGCCGATCGTGGACAGAGTGGCGAGGTGGCGCTCGGAGACGAACGCGAGACCGACTTCGGAGATCACCTCACCAGCGTGCCAGAGCGATCAGGCGCGGAAACCCGCGCGGTCGACCTTGCGGTGGTAGCGCATGCCCGCGAGCCCGCCGAGCACCGCTCCGCCGAGGCTCACCAGCAGCGCGCCCACCGCGGTGATGATGCCCACCGTCGTGAGCTCGCCCTCGTTGAAGGGGAGCCGGGGGAACGTGTTGACGTCGGCGAGGATGTTCCACTGCGCGCCCGCGACCGCCGTGACGATCGCGACGGCGATCGCGATGACGACGGCCCACAGCCAGACCGCGAGGCCCTGCTTCGCGCCGCTGAACCGCGCCATCCGCCCCGCGACGTACCCGCCCGCGTAGTACGACACGAGCAGGATCACGAGCACCGCGACGGCGCCCGCGATGCCGATCGTGTCGGCGTTCTGCGCCGCCTCGTCGGCGGTCACCTGCTCGCCGAGGCCGAGAGCCGCCCCTGCTCCCGCGACGAGGGCGGTCAGCAGCGCCGTCATGCCCATCGCGCACAGCCATCCGAAGAAGGCCGAGCCGAACTTGAAGCCGCCGAACTCCTCCTTCTCGCGCGCCACGACCTCCTCGCGGTCGGCGCGGACGGCCGTGGTGTCGGCGCGGGACGCTGTCGTGTCGTCGCGGACGTCGCGCACGTCGTAGGCGCGCGTGGGCTCGTCGCTGCCGTGGCCGGCATCGCCGTCGCCGGCGAGATAGTCCGCGTGCTCCGGGGCGCGCCGGTCGCGGCGCGATTCCGATGAGTTCTCGGGAGTGCTCATGATGCGGTCCTTTCGAGCTCGTCCGTGGTCTCCCCAGTAAGGCATCGGCGCGGCCGCGCACACAGGGCATTGCGCGAACGGCGTCGGCACGGTAGCGGACCGCGGCTGCGCTGTGGATAACTTTCGAGGCCGTCTCGGCGATTCGGCCAGGATGGCCGCGTGGGTCCCCTCATGAGCGCAGTCGCGGAGCGAGTCAGGGATCGGCTGCGCGCCGACCAGACCGATCCCTCGCGTGCACCCGAGGCGGTGCTGCGCATCGCGCAGGCGGAGGTGCGCCGGCACAACGACTTCGCTCTCGCCCGCGGTCTCGCGATCGTCGACGACGAGCAGGCGGCCGTGCGCGAGGTGCTCGCCGCCGTGACCGGATACGGCCCCCTGCAGGAGCATCTCGACGACCCGACGGTCGAGGAGCTCTGGATCAACGCCCCCGATCGGATCTTCGTGGCCAGGGACGGCGTGACCGAGCGCCTCCCGCTCGCGCTCACCGACGCGGCGGTCCGCGACCTCGTCGAGCGGATGCTCCACGCGACAGGGCGGCGCATCGACCTCTCGCAGCCGTTCGTCGACGCCGCCCTCCCGGACGGCTCGCGCCTGCACGTCGTCCTCGGCGGGATCGCGCGGAGGCACTGGGCCGTGAACATCCGCAAGTTCCTCCCGCACGTGCGGAGCCTCGATCGCCTCGTGGAGATCGGATCGCTCGCTGCCGAGGCGGCCGACCTCCTGCGCGACGCCATGAGGCAGGGGCGCAGCGTGCTCGTCTCCGGAGCGACGCACGCGGGCAAGACGACCCTCCTGGGTGCTCTCGTCGCCGCTTGTCCGCCTGCGCACCGCATCGTCACGGTCGAGGAGACCTTCGAGCTGGGCGTGGACGCGCCCGACCTCGTCGCGCTGCAGGGTCGGCAGCCGAGCCTCGAGGGCACGGGCGAGATCACCCTCCGGCGCCTCGTCAAGGAGGCCCTGCGAATGCGGCCCGACGGGATCGTCATCGGGGAGGTGCGCGACGCAGAGGCGCTGGACCTCCTGCTCGCGCTGAACACGGGCATCCCTGGCGCCGCGACGATCCACGCGAACTCGGCGGTCGACGCCCTCGCCAAGCTCGCTGCGCTCCCGCTGCTCGCGGGCCGCAACATCGGTCGCGAGTTCGTCGTCCCGGCGATCGCGACGAGCGTGGACCTCGTCGTGCACTGTCAGCGGGCCGAGGACGGGCGGCGCCGCGTCCAGGAGATCATCGCTCCCACGGGGCGCGTCATCGACGACGCTCCCGAGACGCGCACCCTCTACCGGACGGGGGAGCGATGGCGCTGATCCTCGTCCTCGGAGCTGCGCTCGCCGCGGGACTCCTGCTGGCCCTGTCACCATGGCTCTGGCCGCCGCGGGAGCGCGCAGCGCGCGAGCGCCCGTCGGCCCTCGCGGCCCTGCTCGAGTCCGCGGGCTTCTCCCATGTCGCCCCGCGCGTGGTCGTCGCGGTGTGCGCAGGCGCGGCGCTCGTCGCGGCGTCCGTCGCGTGGCTCGTGACGACCGTGGGGGTGCTCGCCCTCCTCGCGGGGCTCGCGGGAGCCGCGTGGCCCCTCCTGTGGCTGCGCTCGCGCGCCGCGCGACTCGTCCGCGCCCGCCGTGCGCTCTGGCCCGACGTCTGCGACCTGCTCATCGCCTCGGTCCGCGCGGGGATGTCGCTGCCCGACGCGGTCTCATCGCTCGCGCGATCCGCGCCTGCTGCCCTCCGCGCGGCGTTCGCGGGCTTCGAACGCGATATGGCGGCGTCGGGGCACTTCGACTCGAGCGCCGATCGGCTGAAGTCCGCACTCGCGGATCCGATGGCCGACCGCATCGTGGAGACCCTGCGCATGGCGCGGCAGGTCGGCGGCACCGAGCTCACCCCTGTGCTGCGGGCGCTCGCCGCGTCGGTGCGCGCGGACGCCGCCCTGCGCTCCGAGGTGGAGTCCCGGCAGTCGTGGACGCGCGGGGCCGCGGTCCTCGGCGTCCTCGCGCCGTGGGTGATCGTCGCCCTGCTCGCCATGCGGCCCGAGGGGGCGGAGGCGTACTCGAGCCCCGAGGGCGTGGCCCTCCTGCTCGCGGGAGCGGCCGTGTCGATCGTGGCGTTCCGGGTCATGCTCCGGATCGGCCGGCTGCCCGAGCCCCGGCGGTGGTTCGCATGAGCTGGGCGACCGACGCGGCGCTCTCGCTCCTCCTGGGCGGGTGCCTCGGTCTTGGCATCTGGTCACTCCTGATGCTCGCTCCGCGCTGGAGCGCGCCGAGCCTCGCACGGCGCATCGCGCCGTACCTGCGCGACATCACCGATCCGGCGGGGACGACGGCGTGGTCGGCCGTCGCCGACCCGGGTGCGGCGATCGCGGGTGGGGCCAGAGCCCTGTGGGCGGCGGCGCAGCGTCGGCTGACGGCCCTGCTCGGGGGTGCGGACGGGATCGCGCGCCGACTCGCGCAAGCGGGCCGCCCGGTCGACGTCGCCGCGTTCCGCGGCCGCCAGCTGGCCGCGACCCTGATCGGGCTCGTCGCTGGCGGACTCGTCGTCGCCGTGCTCGCCGTCGGCGGCACGCTCTCCGGCCCGACGCTGGTGCTGCCGGTCGCGGGCGCCGCCGTCGGGGCTGTCGGCGCGGACCTCGCCCTCACCGGGCGCGCGAAGGCGCGGATGGCGCGGATCGGCGAGGAGCTCCCCACCGTGCTCGAGTTCCTCGCGCTCTGCCTCGCAGCGGGGGAGGGCATCTACGACAGCGTCGGCCGCGTCGCGCGCCTGGGGTCGGGCGAGCTCACGGCCGAGCTGCGCGCGGTCGTCCTCGACGTGCGCACGGGCTCGACCCTGCCCGATGCGCTTCTCGCGATGGCGCGGCGCCTCCAGGTGCCCGCGCTCAGCCGCTCCGTCGAGCACATCGTCGCGGCGCTCGACCGCGGCTCCCCGCTCGCCCAGGCGCTCCAGGCGCAGGCGGCGGACGCGCGCGAGGAGGCCAAGCGCGCGCTCATCGAGCAGGCCGGCCGCAAGGAGATCCTCATGCTCCTCCCGCTCGTGTTCGGCCTGCTGCCCCTCAGCGTCCTCTTCGCCGTCTTCCCGGGCATCGTCATGCTCCGCCTCGGGATCGGCTGACCCCTCGAGAAAGGAAACGACATGAGCAGAATCGACGAGCTCGCCATCCGCCTCCGCACCGCGTGGGGCGACGCCCTGCAGGACCTCGCCGAGGACGAACGCGGCGACGTGCCGGGGTGGGTGCTCATCACGCTGATGTCCGCCGGTCTGGTCGTGCTCATCTGGGCCCTCGCCGGGCCTGCGCTCGAGGGGCTGTTCCAGCGGGCGATCAGCAGCGTCGACGGGATCTGACCGTGCTCGGCCCGAGCCTCCGCGACGAGCGCGGCTCGAGCTCGGTCGAGTTCGTCCTCGTGGGCGCCCTGCTCACGGCCCTCACCCTCGCCGTCCTGCAGCTGGGGCTCGCGGTGTACGTCCGCAACGTCCTGCACGATGCGGCCGTCGAGGGCGCGTACCACGCCGCGCTCGCCGACGTGGGGCCCGAAGGCGGGGCCGAGCGGACCCGGCTCGTGATCGCACGCGCGATCGGATCGGCCTACGCGCAGGATGTGAGCGCCGCGGTGTCGGGCGGCGACATCCGGGTCACGGTCCGCTCCGCGACGCCCGTCGTCGGGCTGATCGGCGTGCCAGGGACGCTGGAGGTGACGGCGCGTGCGCCGGTCGAGTCGATGGGCTGACGCGGCCCCGGACGACGAGCGGGGGTCGGCCGCGCTCGAGTTCCTCGTGGGCGGGATCGTGCTGCTCGTCCCGCTGGCCTACCTGGTCGTCGCGCTCGGCGTCGTCCAGGAGCACGCCCTGGGCGTCGAGGCGACGGCACGGCATGCGGCGCACACGCTCGCGCGGACCGGCGGGATCGACGACACGTTCGCGGCGCTGCCCGAGGTGCTCTCGTCGGTGCCGCCCGAGTACGGCATCGCGCCCGACGCCCTCGAGGTCTCCGTGACGTGCGTGCCCGCCCATGTCGGGTGCCCCGAGGCCGGCTCCACGGTCGTCGTGACGATCGGCGCGAGGGTCCCGCTGCCGCTCGTGCCGCCCGTCCTCGGGCTCGATCGCCTCACGAGCATCCCCGTCGAGTCGACATCCGTGCAGAAGGTCTCGCGCTTCTGGGGCGGCACGTGAGCGCCCGGGGCCTCCTGCGCGACGAGAGCGGGAGCATCCTCCCGCTCACGATCGGGTACGCCGTCCTCGCGCTCGCGCTCATCATCGTGTGCGCGAACGCGACGTCGCTGTATCTCGCGCAGAAGTCCCTCGACGCGGTCGCGGATGCGGCGGCGCTCGCGGGCGCGGACGGCTTGACGCTGTCGCTCGAGGGCGATGCTCCTCTCGCGCGACTCGACGACGGCGCCGTGCGCGCGCAGGCCGAGGCGATCGTGGCGGCCGCACCCGGCGACCAGACCCTCGTGGCGGCGGGAACGCCCGACGGCCTCTCGGCGCGGGTGACCGTCGCGACGACGTGGCACACGCCGCTGCTCAGCGCGTTCGTCCCGGCCGGGGTCGCGCTCGAGGCGACCGCGACGAGTCGCACGGCGCTGCGCTGAATCAGTCGCGCCGCGGGGCGTAGCGCGGCACGTAGCGCACGAACGCCGCGGCGCCGACGAGGCCCACCACGCCGACGAGACCGGTCGCGACCGAGAGCGACGCGGCGGCCGTCACGGCCGACACGATGAGCGGCGTCAGGGCCGCGCCGCCGTCGGTCAGCGTGCGCCACGCGCCGAGGAACGGCGCAGGGTCGCGCTCGGGGGCCACGTCGGCGCCGAGCGTGAGCAGGATGCCCGACGACAGGCCGTTGCCGACGCCGATGACGAGCGCGAGCACGCCGAACCACAGCACCGCGCTGTCGAGGTCGTGGGTGAACGCGAGCGCGCCGAAGCCCGCGCCCATGAGCAGGAGCGCGGGCACCGCGGCCCAGAGGCGGCCGAACCGGTCCATGACCTGCCCGCTCACGTAGAAGAGGGAGAACTCGACCGCTCCCGCGACGCCGACGACGAGGGCGAGCGTCTGCGAGTCCAGGCCGATCGAGACGCCCCACAGCGGCAGCACGGCCTGGCGAGCCGAGCGCACGGCCGCGAGCGACGCGGCAGCGGCTCCCAGCCGGGCGAGCACCCCGCGATGGCGGTGCATGGTCCGCAGCACGCCGATCCGCTCGGTCGCCGGGATGGAGCCGGTCACCGGCTCGCCCGTGTCCTCCTCGTCGAGATCGGCGCGCGCGTCGGCCCGCTCGCGCGCGGCGAGGCGATCGGCGATGAGCGCCTTCTCCTCGGGATCGGGCCCGAAGGCGACGAGCGCCGCGACGCCGAGCAGGCAGACCGCGAAGAACCACACCGAGGCGATCTCGTCGCCGAACAGGGCGAGCAGGCCCGCCGAGACGAACGGCCCCGTGAATCCGCCGAGGCGGAACGAGCCGCCGACGAGGGCGAGCGCGCGGGCGCGGTGCGCGTACGGCACGCGCGTCGTCATGAATGTGTGGCGGGCCACCGCGAACGACGACGCGCAGAACCCGATGAGCAGCACCGAGAGCCCCAGCAGGGCGATGTGAGGCGCGAGGAGCATCCCCGCGATGCCCACGAGCGACGCGAGCGACGCGATGAGCATCGTGCGCCGCTCCCCGGCCTTCGACACGAGCCATCCTGCGGGGATGTTGCCGGCGAGCTGACCCACGACGATCGCGGCCGACACGAGCGCGGCGACCGCGAGATCGGCGCCCAGGTCGGCGGCCAGCGCCGGGAGGAGCGGGAGGATGGCTCCCTGGCCGAGCGAGTAGAGGGCCGTCGGCCCGTAGATCATGGGCGCATACCGCCGGATCGGATCGAACGGGGCGTCGGCAGTCGAGGGCATCGGCTTCCACGTTACGCCGAGCAGGATAGGCTGAAGCGTCATGCTTGAGTTCGATCCTTCCGCCGAGATCCAGGCGCTGCGCTCCACGTTCGCGAACATCCGAGAGGTGGTCGACGTCGACAGCGTGCGCGCGGACATCGCGCGTCTCGAGAAGGAGGCGTCGGAGCCCGGCCTGTGGGACGACACCGCGAACGCCCAGCGCGTCACGAGCGCGCTGAGCCACCGCCAGTCCGAGCTCGCGCGCATCGAGGCGGTCGAGCGTCGCCTCGACGACCTCGAGGTGCTCGTCGAGCTCGCCAACGAGATGGGCGACGAGGACTCCGTCGAGGAGGCGCGCAAGGAGATCACCGACCTCGAGCGCGTCATCGGCGACCTCGAGGTGAAGACCCTGCTCGACGGGGAGTACGACGAGCGCGCCGCGGTCGTGACCATCCGCTCGGGTGCGGGCGGCGACGACGCCACCGACTTCGCCGAGATGCTCATGCGCATGTACCTGCGCTGGGCCGAGCGTCACAAGTACCCCGTCAAGGTGATGGACACGTCGTACGCCGAGGGCGCCGGGATCAAGTCGGCCACGTTCGAGGTCGACGCGCCGTACGCCTACGGCATCCTCTCGGTCGAGGCCGGCACGCACCGCCTCGCGCGCATCAGCCCGTTCGGCTCCGCCGACAAGCGCCAGACGAGCTTCGCCGCGGTCGAGGTCATCCCCGTCATGGAGGAGGCCGTCGAGGTCGAGATCCCGGAGAACGACATCCGCGTCGACGTCTTCCGCTCGTCTGGCCCCGGCGGCCAGTCGGTCAACACGACCGACTCCGCCGTCCGCATCACGCACATCCCGACGGGGATCGTCGTGTCGATGCAGAACGAGAAGTCGCAGATCCAGAACCGCGCGGCGGCCATGCGCGTGCTCCAGACCCGACTGCTGCTGCAGCAGCGCGAGGAGGAGGCCGCCAAGAAGAAGGAGCTCGCCGGAACGATCACGGCGAGCTGGGGCGACCAGATGCGCTCGTACTTCCTCTACGGGCAGCAGCTCGTGAAGGATCTGCGCACGGGCTTCGAGGTCGGCAACCCCGCGACCGTCTTCGACGGCGACATCGACGGCCTCATCAACGCGGCCATCCGCTGGCGCAAGCGCAAGATCGAGGACTGATCGCCGCGGGCTGACGCCCGCGCCCGCGTGGTCTCCGCGCGTTCACACGCCGCGCGCACGACGGTCGCCGTCCGTTCACCGCGGGCGGCGACGCTCATCGCGTGACGCGCTCTCGTGCCCTCCGCCGGAACCGCTCCCTCGCTCTCCTCGCGCTCGCCGCGGCCCTCGTTCCCGCGTGCGCGACGCCCGCGCCATCCGGGGCCGTCGCCGCGCCGACCGACGGCGACATCGTCATCGACGAGGTGGGCGCCGGGACGCCGGACGACCCCGCAGCGAGCTTCTTCGAGCTGCGCAATCTGTCGCCGCACGCGGTCGACCTGAGCGGATGGCGGGTGCACCGCTGCACGGGCGACGGCACGCGCCTCGCGGAGGCCGACCACGAGGTCGACCTCGCGGGCGTCGTCCTCGAGCCCGGCGAGCGGATCACGGTCGGGACGGGCGTCGACGCCGACCTCGCGATGCGCGGGCCCTTCTCGAGCGAGGGGTACGGGCTCGTGCTCGAGGATGCGCGGCGGCGAGCCGTCGACGCCTTCGCGGCGTATCCGTCCGAGCCGTGGCCGACGCAGAGCGAGTGCAGCGCGGCCGGCAACGTCCCGGATGCGCTCGGGGCCGCGCTCGACGAGAGCTGGCAGCGGGTCGCGCGCACGGGCGACCTGGCCGCCGACTTCGTGCGCACTCGCGCGACGCCGCGTGAGGCCGCCGCGCCCGCCGTCGAGCCGGCCGAGCCGCGGGCGCTCATCTCGGAGGTCGCGAGCGCGGGCCCCGGCGGCCGTGACGACGACCTCGTCGAGCTGCGCGCCGTCGCCGACGTCGACCTCTCGGGCTGGGCGCTCTACCGCTGCACGCGCACGGGCGCGCTCACTCCGGAGACGCTGCAGGCGCGGTTCGCGGACGGGACGGAGCTGCGGGAGGGCGAGCGCCTGGTCGTGGGCGGCCCGGGATTCCGCGGCGACGTCGACGTGCGGACGACGACCTCGCTCGCCGACACCGTGTCGGGCGTGCTCCTCGTCGATGCCGACGGCGCACGCGTCGACGGCGTGAGCGTCTCGAACCACGCCGACACGGCCTGCCAGACGGGCGACGCGAAGCTGCCGTCGGTCCTCGACCACCTGCGCGGCGAGAGCTGGCAGCGGCACGAGGAGACGGGGGACTTCCTCATCGCCCCGCGCACGCCGGGGCGCGAGAACGCGACGGCCGACGACCGCCTCGAGACCGCCTTCGCGTACGGCGACCCCGGCGTCGCGCTGAGCGAGGTCGCGACCGACCCGGAGCTGCCGCGCGCCGAGCGGCACAACCTCGTCGAGCTCGCGAACTACGGCGACGCCGTCGTCGACTTGAGCGGATGGCGCATCCGCGCGTGCGCGCCGGACGGCTTCCGCGAGCGGACGCCGCTCGTCGAGGTGCCGGCCGGCATCCGGCTCGCGCCCGGGCAGACCTGGCTCGCGGCGCTCGAGGGCACCCGCGCCGCGCAGGGCGCCGACGCGGTGTATGCGACGGCCCTCGGCTACCAGGGATCGGGCGTGTGGATCGAGGACGCTGCCGGAGAGCGCGTCGACAGCGTCGGCATCTTCCACCGCAACGAGCAGGACGCGTCGAACGACGTCGTGAGCCCGTGCACGAAGGGTCTCGCCCTGTCGACCTTCGGAGTCGACCGCCTGGCCGGCGAGACCTGGCAGCGCGTGGGCTTCACGGGCGACGATGCGAACGACTTCCGAGGCGGGCCGTCGAGCCCGGGCGCGCTCGACCTCCACGACGAGACGCCCGTCGGAGAGCTCACAGCCGAGGCTGCGCTCCGGATCGCCGCGGCCACGCCGGCCGATGGCGCACGGGCCGCTCGCGCGGTCGCGGCAGCGGCGGATGAGCCGCAGGCCGTCGACGGCATCGATCCGGTCGTCGCCCGCGCCTTCACCGGAGCGAGCGAGGGCGGGGCCCTCACGGCCGAGGCGGCGGCGGGGGAGCGGCCCGCCGCGCTCGAGACGGCGCGGCTCGCGGCGAGCGACGACGGATGGGCGCACCCCTACGTGCGGTTCGAGCTCGCGCGAGCTGCCGACGGGACGGCCACCTGGTCGGGCGAGGTCGCCGGTCCGGGCCCCGCGCGGCTCTCGGCATGGGCCGCCGGGCGCTGGCACGCGATCGACGAGGAGGCCGCCGCTGACGACGGCACGGTGACGCTCTCCGGCACGCTGCCCGAAGGGACCACCGGCCTGCTCGTGCAGGTCGTGCCGAGCGGCCCCGCCATCGCGGACGCCGCCGACGGTCTCGCCGCTCCCGGCACCTACGACTTCGCCGTGAGCCACCTCACCGACACGCAGTACCTCAGCGAGGCCCACCCGGAGGTGTACCGCGAGCAGACGGCGTGGATCGCGGCGAACGCCGGGCCGCGCGACATCGCGTTCGCCGTCCACACGGGCGACCTCGTCCAGAACTGGGTCGACCCCGACCAGGGCGAGGAGCGTGCGCGTCGCGAGTTCGCCGTCGCGTCGGCGGCCCAGGGCGAGCTCGACGCGGCGGGCATCCCGAACAGCGTCCTCCCGGGAAACCACGACAACAAGCGCGGAGCGACGAACGATCTCTTCAACGAGCACTTCGGCCCGCACCGCTACGCCGATGCCCCCTGGTACGGAGGGTCCATCGCCCCCGATGACGGCAGCGCGAACTGGACCTCCTTCACACGCGAGGGGGCCGAGTTCATCGTGCTGTCTCTGCCCTACGCGTACGCCGAGCGCGAGCTCGCGTGGGCGGAGCACGTGATCGCGGAGCATCCGCGCGCGAACATCATCGTCGCGACGCACGAGCATCTGCTCCCTGAGGACGCGAGCGGCTCGGCCGAGCGGGCGACCGAGAACAGGTGGGTCTCGCGCGCCGACGAGCTGTGGGAGCGCATCGTCGCCCCGCACCGCAGCGTCGTCCTCGTGCTGTCGGGCCACTATCACGGGCTCGCCCGCATCGAGACGGATGACGCGGGCGGCATCCCCGGCCACGACGTCGTGGAGATCCTGGGCGACTACCAGGAGTTCCGCACCGAGACGGGGATGCGCGCGACCGGCTTCCAGCGGCTCCTCCAGGTGTCGCTCGCGACCGGAGAGATCGCCGTCGACACGATCTCGGTGACCCTCGGGGAGCACGCGAGCGCGCCGTTCGACTACCCGCAGGCGGTGGCCGACGACGGCCGCGAGACCACGCTCGCGACCGATCGGCCGTGGCGGATCGTCGAGGCCGGCGTCCAGGGGCGCTATGACGTCGCCGACGACGACTTCCGCGTGTCCGTCGGCCTGCAGTACCCGAAGGGGCTCGCCACGAGCAGCCTCCGCATCGCGGCGCCGTGAGCCGATAGCCTGGGCTCATGCCGTCCCGCGACGATGACGCCCTCCGCTGGGAGGGCGACGACGACCCCACGCTCGACGCGCGCTCCGAGACCGCGGCCGAGCCCGGCGAGAAGGCCGCGCCGGACGCACCCGGCGAGAAGGATGACCCGTCTGTCCTGCCGGCGGGATGGCGCGCCGTCGGGAAGGGGCGGGACGCCGTCACGACGGCCGACGCCGGAGACGAGGCCGCCCCGCTCGGGAACGTCGCGCTCGTCTCGCTCGGCGTGATCGGCGGCGTCTACCTCCTGTGGATGATCGGATGGTTCCTCGGAGCGACGCGCCTGCGCGAGCGCATCGAGCAGAGCACGAACGCGGTGGCGGACTTCATGTTCCAGGGCAGCATGTGGCTCGCGATCGCGTCGCCCCTCCTGTGGTTCGCGGTGACCTGGCTCGGCACACGCCGCGCGCCGCTCTGGCGGCGCTTCGCGTGGCTCGCCGCGGGAATCGTGCTGCTCGTGCCGTGGCCGTTCGTGATGGTGGGGGTGGTCGGACAGTGACCTCGACGACGCAGGAGCGCAGGACGCCGGGATGGCTCGTCGCGGTCGTCGCCGGGGCGTTCGCCCTCCTCTACGCCTATGCCGTGTGGAGCGCGATCACCTACCTCGTGACGCTCGTGCAGACCACCTCGGCGCAGGGCATCTCGCTGTCGGCCGTCGCCTGGGTCGTGCTGCTGCTCGCGGTTCTCGTGCCGATCGCCGCGTTCGCGATCGCCTTCGGCCTGGGCCGCACACGGGGGATCGGATGGCTGGCCGTCGCGCTGCTCGCGGGTCTCGCGGTCACGGCCGTGTTCTGGCTCGACATGCAGGCCTTCACGTCGAACCCCTCGAACCTCTTCTGACCGGCCCCCGCGTCGCCGGATGACGCGCCCGGCGAGAGCAGGGCGCGCGGCTCCGATAGAGTGGTCGCCGTCGCGCCCCCACGGCGTGTGGCGCGTCGAACCCGCTCCCGCGCGCCCGCGCCCATCCGCATCGAAGGATCCATCCGTGCCGAAGCCCGTCGTGCTCATCGCCGAAGAACTCTCTCCCGCAACGATCGAGGCGCTCGGCCCCGACTTCGACATCCGCAATGTGGACGGCACCGACCGCCCCGCGCTCTTCGACGCGCTCGCGGACGCCGACGCCATCCTCATCCGCTCGGCCACGAAGGTCGACGAGGAGGCCCTGGGCTACGCGAAGAAGCTCAAGGTCGTCGCCCGCGCCGGCGTCGGCCTCGACAACGTCGACATCAAGGCCGCCACGACCGCCGGCGTCATGGTCGTGAACGCGCCGACGTCGAACATCATCTCGGCCGCCGAGCTCACGTGCGGTCACATCCTCAGTCTCGCCCGCCACATCCCGGCGGCGCGCGCCTCGCTGGGCGCCGGGGAGTGGAAGCGCAGCAAGTACACGGGCGTCGAGCTCTTCGAGAAGACGCTGGGCGTCGTCGGCCTCGGCCGGATCGGCGCCCTCGTCGCCGCGCGGATGCAGGGCTTCGGGATGCGCGTCGTCGCATACGACCCGTACGTCACGAGCGCGCGCGCCCAGCAGCTGGGCGTCGAGCTGCTCAGCCTCGACGAGCTCGTCGCGCAGGCCGACTTCCTGACGATCCACATGCCGAAGACGCCCGAGACGACGGGCATGATCGGCGCCGAGCAGCTCAAGGCGATGAAGCCGACGTCGTACGTCGTGAACGTCGCGCGCGGCGGCCTCATCGACGAGGACGCGCTGCACGACGCGCTCGTCAACGGCGAGATCGCGGGCGCCGGCCTCGACGTCTTCACGAGCGAGCCGCCGACCGACACGAAGCTCACGGCCCTGCCGAACGTCGTCGTCACGCCGCACCTCGGGGCGTCGACGTCGGAGGCGCAGGAGAAGGCCGGCATCTCGGTCGCGAAGTCGGTCAAGCTCGCGCTCGAGGGCGACCTCGTGCCCGACGCCGTCAACGTCGCCGGCGGCGTCATCGACCCGTTCGTGCGCCCCGGGATCGCGCTCGTCGAGAAGCTCGGCCAGGTCTTCAGCGGTCTCGCCACGTCGGCGCTCACGAGCCTCGACATCGAGGTGCGCGGCGAGCTAGCCGACTACGACGTGAGCGTCTACCGCCTCGCCGCGCTCAAGGGCATCCTGTCGAACGTCGTGAGCGAGAACGTCTCGTACGTGAACGCCCCCGTCTTCGCCGAGCAGCGCGGCATCGAGACGCGCCTCATCGTGGAGAAGGAGAGCCCCGAGTACCGCAACCTCACGACGCTGCGCGGTGCGCTGTCGGACGGCACGGTGCTCACGGTCGCGGGGACGCTCGCCGGCACGCGGATGGTGCAGAAGATCGTCGGCATCAACGGCCACGAGATCGAGGTGCCGATCGAGAAGCACCACATCGTCATGCTCTATACCGACCGCCCCGGCATCGTCGCGGTCTACGGCCAGAAGTTCGGCGAGGCCGGCATCAACATCGCGGGCATGCAGATCGCGCGCCGCTCGGCCGGCGGCCAGGCCCTGTCGGTGCTCACGGTCGACTCGCGCGTCCCCGAGGACCTGCTCGCCGAGGTCGGCGAGGCGATCGAGGCGTCGGTCATCCGGCAGATCGAGATCGCCGAGGCCTGACCCCGGCGCACCGAACGCCCCCGCCCATCGGGCGGGGGCGTTCGCGCGTGCTCAGGCGCGCGTCGCCCCCTCGACGAGGCGGATGAGCGCCTCCAGGGCCTCGCCGGTGGGGACCGGGCTCGGAACGTCGTTGAGCAGAGCGGAGTTCACGTAGAGGCCGTCGCTCAGCAGGAGCACGAGCTCGAGGGCGGCCTCGTCGCGCACGTGCGGGCGGATGGCGGCCGCCCACGCGTCGCGGAGCTCGGCGAGCGCGCCGCGCGCGAGCGCATTGCCGCCGTGCGCGAGGCGGCCGACGGCGGAGATGGCCCGGTCGAACGGGCCGCCGACGTGCGCGGAGGTCGCGATGTAGTACCAGATCGGCCCCTCGGGTGCGTCGTGCAGGGCCGCCATGTCGTCGGCCGCGAGCAGCCGGAGCCGGTCGACGAGGCCCGCATCGAGCGCGTCCCGCGAGCCGAAGTGGTAGAGCAGACCGCCCTTCGACACGCCCGCTCGGCGCGCGACCGCCTCGAGGGTCGCCGCCCTCTCGCCCTCCTCGAGGAGGATGCTCTCGAAGGCGTCGAGGACCTTCTCTCTGGCGCGGGGCGGGCGGCTCATGCAGACGAGCCTCTCACACGGCGCGCGCTGCCCAGGGCGTGCACAGCCATGGCAGTTACTGTACCATCTGGACGGTACAGTAATTGAGACAGGCGGATGAGATGACGACCGGCACGACGACCCAGCCCACGACGACGCAGCGCGCCGGATGGCGGGCATGGGCCGCGCTCGCGGTGCTCATGCTCCCCGTGCTCCTCGTGTCGATCGACAACACGATCCTCAACTTCGCGCTGCCCGCCATCGCGAAGGAGCTCGAGCCCACGAGCGCCGAGCAGCTCTGGATCATCGACGCGTACTCGCTCGTGCTGGCGGGGCTCCTCGTGACGATGGGATCGCTCGGCGACCGGTTCGGGCGCCGCCTGCTGCTCCTCACCGGCGCGATCGGGTTCACGGTCGTCTCCGTCCTCGCGGCCTTCGCCCCGACAGCCGGATGGCTCATCGCGGCGCGCGCCGTCATGGGCCTGTTCGGCGCGACCCTCATGCCGTCGACCATGTCGCTCCTGCGCTCGCTGTTCCCCGAGCGCAACCAGCGGCGCATCGCCGTGGCCGTGTGGGCCGGCATGTTCTCCGCGGGCGGGGCGCTCGGCCCGATCGTCGGCGGCTTCCTCATCGAGCACTTCCCGTGGCAGAGCGTGTTCCTGCTCGCGGTGCCCATGCTCGTCCTCATGCTCGTGCTCGCCCCGCTCTTCGTGAGCGAGAGCCGTGATCCGAACCCCGGCCGGATCGACCTCCCGAGCATCCTGCTCTCGATGCTCGCGCTCGCGCCCCTCGCCTACGGCATCAAGGAGATCGCCGTGCACGGTCTCGCCGGCGGCGCTCCCGTCGTCATCGGCGCCCTGTTCGGATGGCTCTTCGTGCGCCGGCAGCTGCGGATGACGCAGCCGATGCTCGACATGTCGCTGTTCGCGCGGGCCGGGTTCAGCGGCTCGATGCTCGTGAACCTCTTCAGCGTCATCGCGATGGTGGGCTTCCTCTACTTCGTGTCACAGCACCTGCAGATGATCGTCGGCCTGAGCCCGATGATCGCGGGCCTCGCGCTCCTGCCCGGCGCCCTCACCTCGATCGCCGGCGGCTTCATCGTCACGCCGATCGCGCGGCGTGTGCGCGCGTCGATCGTCATCCCGTCGGCGCTCCTGCTCTCGCTCGCGGCGTACCTCATTGTGGCGCTCGTCGGCGCACACGACGTCGGGATGCTCGTGCTCGGGTTCGCGCTCCTCGGCGCGGGCATCGGCGCGGCCGAGACCGTGTCGGGGGAGCTCATCCTCGCGAACGCTCCCGCGGAGAAGGCGGGCGCCGCGAGCGCCGTCTCGGAGACCGCGTACGAGCTCGGCGCCGTGCTCGGCACATCCATCCTCGGCGGCATCCTCACGTGGTGGTACCGCTCGACCCTCGTCGTGCCGGAGGGGATCCCCGCGGAGCTCGCGCTGCATGCCGAGGAGACGCTCGCCGGAGCGATGAACGCCGCGGACTCGGTCGGGGGAGCGGCGGGAGAGGCGCTCCGGTCCGCGGCGGCGACCGCGTTCGACGGCGGCGTGACGATCACGTCGCTCATCGGCGCGGGGCTCGTCGTGCTCGCGATGGCGATCGCGGCGACTACCCTGGGAGGACGCCGGGAGCACGCGTCGCACTGACCGGAGCCCCGGCGGATGCCGAGACATCCGAAGGAGAGCAATGCCCCGCGTCGTGAAACTGGCCGTCATCCCCGGTGACGGGATCGGCCCCGAGGTCATCGCCGAGGCCGAGAAGGTGCTCGACGCCGTCACCGCGGGCGGCGACGTCGTCTTCGAGAAGACCCGCTTCTCGCTCGGAGCGGGCCGCTACCTCGAGACCGGCGACACGCTCACGGACGACGACCTCGACGCCATCAAGGCGCACGACGCGATCCTCCTCGGCGCGGTGGGCGGCACGCCCGGCGACCCGCGGCTCGCGGGCGCGAACATCGAGCGCGGCCTGCTCCTGAAGCTCCGCTTCGCGCTGGACCACTACGTGAACCTCCGCCCGTCCAAGCTCTACCCCGGGCAGGACGGCCCGCTCGCCGAGCCCGGCGACATCGACTTCGTCGTCGTGCGCGAGGGCACAGAGGGTCCGTACGTCGGCAACGGCGGCTCGATCCGCCAGGGGACCCCGCACGAGGTCGCGAACGAGACGAGCGTGAACACCGCGTTCGGCGTCGAGCGCGTCGTGCGCTACGCGTTCGCGCTCGCCGAGCGCCGCAGCCGGCGCCTCACGCTCGTGCACAAGACGAACGTGCTCGTCAACGCGGGCCGCCTGTGGCAGCGCATCGTCGACGAGGTCGCGCGGGAGCACCCGGACGTGGCCGTAGACTATCTGCACGTCGACGCCGCGACGATCTTCCTGGTCACGAACCCGGGTCGCTTCGACGTCATCGTCACCGACAACCTCTTCGGCGACATCCTCACAGACCTGGCCGGCGCCGTCACCGGTGGCATCGGACTCGCAGCCTCGGGCAACATCAACCCCGACGGCGACTTCCCCTCGATGTTCGAGCCCGTGCACGGCTCGGCCCCCGACATCGCGGGCACCCAGCAGGCCGACCCCACCGCGGCGATCGGCTCCATCGCCCTCCTGCTCGACCACCTCGGCCTGCAGGACGCGGCCGATCGCGTGTCGCGCGCGATCGAGGACGACATCGCCGCCCGCACGGGCGAGAAGCGCTCGACCGCCGAGATCGGCGACGCGATCGCGTCTCGCCTGAAGGCCTGACACCCACCGACGCGCAGACAGGAATCCGCACATGACGACCACCGACACCACGCTCCCGTCTCTCGACTTCGCGGTCACGAAGAACCTCGCCGCCGTCTCGCCCGCCCAGCGCGCCGAGCTGCTCGAGGACCCGGGCTTCGGCACGATCTTCACCGACCACATGGTCGACATCTGCTGGTCGGTCAAGGGCGGCTGGCACCGTCCGCGCGTGCAGCCCTTCGGTCCGATCAGCCTGTCGCCCGCCGCCGCCGTGCTCCACTACGCGCAGGAGATCTTCGAGGGCCTCAAGGCCTACCGCCACGCCGACGGCGGGATCTACACGTTCCGGCCCGATCAGAACGCGCGCCGCATGCAGCGCAGCGCGCGCCGCCTCGCGATGCCCGAGCTTCCGGAGGAGTACTTCCTGCAGTCTCTGCGCGAGCTCATCGCGGTCGACGGCGCCTGGGTGCCCGAGAAGGCCGACCAGACGCTCTACCTGCGCCCGTTCATGTTCGCGAAGGAGGCGTTCCTCGGCGTCCGCCCCGCGCACAAGTACACGTACTGCCTCATCGCGAGCCCCGCCGGCTCGTACTTCACGGGCGGTGTGAAGCCGGTCAGCATCTGGCTGAGCGAGAACTACGCGCGCGCCGCGAAGGGCGGCACGGGCGCCGCGAAGACCGGCGGCAACTACGCCTCGAGCCTCCTTCCTCAGGCCGAGGCGTACGAGAAGGGGTGCGACCAGGTGGTCTTCCTCGACGCCGACGGGAACGTCGAGGAGCTCGGCGGCATGAACATCGTCTTCGTGAAGAAGGACGGCACGCTCGTCACGCCGGCGTCGGACAGCATCCTCGACGGCATCACCCGCAACTCGCTCCTCGAGCTCGCGGCCGATCGCGGCCTCGCGGTCGAGCGCCGCGCGGTCTCGCTCGCGGAGTGGCGCGACGGCGTCGCGTCGGGCGACATCACCGAGGTGTTCGCGTGCGGCACGGCAGCGGTGGTCACGCCGATCGGCGCGCTCAAGGGCGAGGGCTTCGAGGACGCCCAGCCGCTCGGCGAGCTCGGCCTCTCGCTGCGCGAGGAGCTCACCGACATCCAGTACGGGCGCCGCGAGGACACGAAGGGGTGGCTGTACCGCCTCGACGCCTGAGCGCCCGCTCGCCGCGACGCCCGCCCGGGATGCCCGGGCGGGCGTCGCGCATCACCGTCCGTTCACCTGCGGACGGCACGCTGTCGGGATGATGCGCCGCGCCGGGTTCCGTCGAGACATCCAGGGGCTCAGGGCCATCGCCGTGCTGGCCGTCGTGGCGCAGCACGCGGGCGCGACCTGGGCGCCGGGCGGGTTCATCGGCGTCGACGTGTTCTTCGTCGTGTCGGGCTTCCTCATCACCGGCCTCCTCGTGCGCGAGCTGGCGGAGACCGGCCGCATCGACCTGCCGGCGTTCACGGCGCGCCGGGCGCGCCGCATCCTCCCCGCGGCGCTCGTCGTGGTCGTGCTCACGGTCGTCGGCGCGTACGGGATCGTCTCGCCCCTCCGGCGGGAGACGCTCCTCGCCGACGCGGTCGCCTCGGCCCTGTTCGTGCCGAACTACGCGTTCGCCGTGCGCGACGCGGACTACTTCGGCGACGAGACGCCGTCGCTCTTCCAGCACTACTGGTCGCTCGGCGTCGAGGAGCAGTGGTACCTCGTGTGCCCCGCTCTGCTGCTCGCCGCGTGGGCCGTCGGCCGCCGACTCGGGGGCCGGCGCGGTGCGTGCGGGGCGGTCGCCGTCGCGCTCGGGATCGTCCTCGCGGGATCCCCCGCCGCGGTCGTCGCCCTCACGCCCGTGTCGCAGCCGTGGGCGTTCTTCGCGCTCTGGACGCGCATGTGGGAGTTCGCCGTCGGCGCGCTCATCGCGCTCGTGCCCGCCGCCGCTGTCGCGCGCATCCCCGGACTCGTGCGCGCCGCGCTCGGCTGGGCGGGCCTCGCCGGCATCCTCGCGGCGATCGCGCTCATCGGAGAGTCCTCCGCGTTCCCGGGCGTGCTCGTGCTGCTGCCTGTCCTCTCGACCGGCGCGGTCATCCTCGCGGGGATCGGGCAGGACGCGTCCCCGCGGGGGAGCGCGGGTGCCGTGATCGGCAACCGGCCGTTCGTCTTCGTCGGCGAGATCTCGTTCTCGCTCTATCTCGTGCACTGGCCGCTGATCGTGGCCGGCGCGCTGCTGGCGCCCGGCCTTCCCTGGCTTCCCGCGGCGCTCGGCGTCGCGAGCATCCCCGTCGCGTGGGCCCTGTTCCGGCTCGTGGAGCAGCCGACGCGCCGCGCGCGGGTGCTCGTCGATGCACGGCCGCGCCGGACGCTCCTCGCAGCGGCGGGCGCGACGGCGGCCGTCGCGCTGGCCGCAGGGACCGCGCTGGCCGTGGCGCCCGAGCCCACGCTCGCGACGCAGACGCGGGTCGCCCACGCCGAGCCGGCCGTCCCTCCGGAGGTCACGCCCGTCGTCCCGGCCAACCTCGAACCGGGGCTCGCGGACGCTCCCGACGACGAGTCGGAGGTGTACGACGACGGATGCAACCTCGGCTATCAGGAGGAGCGCCCGCGCCCGTGCTCCTTCGGCGAAGGGGACGAGCGGATGGTCCTCTGGGGCGACTCGCACGCCGCGCACTGGGTTCCGGGGGTGCTCCGCGCCGCGGAGGAGCGGGGGATGGCGCTCACGACGCACACCAAGAGCCGCTGCTCGTCGGCGCTGGCGCGCCACGTGCTCGACGGCAGCGCGTTCGGTGCATGCGACCGCTGGCGCAGCGCGGTGCTCGACGAGCTCAGGGAGGACCCGCCGGAGGTCCTCGTGCTCGCCAATTACGCCGACGAGGAGGTGCCGGACGGCGTCGACGCGGGGCAGGCGTGGCGAGACGGGCTCCGCGAGGTCGTCGACGCGCTGCCCGAGACGCGCGTGCTCCTCCTCGCCGACACGCCGGATCTCGGCACGAGCCCGCTCGACTGCCTCGCGATGAACCTCGAGCACGCGGCCGTGTGCGCGGTTCCCGAGTCGGAGGCCGTCCGCGGGGCGGGACGCGACGCGGTGAGGGAGGTCGCCCGCGAGACGCGCGCGGAGGAGATCGACCTCCTGCCGTACTTCTGCGCGCCCATCGACGGCGCCCCCTCCGAGGAGCCCGCCTGCGCGCCCATCCTCGGCGGGCTGCTCGTCTACCGCGACTCGCACCACCTCACCGCGACCTTCGCGGAGGCGATGGGCGGCGCCCTGGCCGAGGCGATCGACTCCGCGGTGGACGGTCGTGGATAGGCTGGCAGGGTGAAGATCGCGCGGTTCAGCCACAACGACGCCATCACCTACGGGATCGTCGACGGGTCGGAGCTCGTCGTGCTCGCGGGAGACCCGCTGTTCGCGGGGTTCGAGACCACGGGAGCGCGCGTTCCGGTCACGGACGTCGCGCTGCTCGCGCCGGTCATCCCGCGCTCGAAGGTCGTCGCGGTCGGGCGCAACTACCGCGATCACGCCGCGGAGCTCGGCAACGACGTCCCCGCCGAGCCGCTGCTGTTCCTCAAGCCGAACACCTCGGTGATCGGGCCCGGCGACGCGATCGTCCGGCCGCCGCAGAGCTCCGACACGCAGTACGAGGGCGAGCTCGCGATCGTGATCGGGCGCATCGCGAAGAACGTGCGAGCGGAGGACGCCCTCGATGTCGTGTTCGGATACACCATCGCGAACGACGTGACGGCACGCGACCTGCAGCGCAGCGACGGGCAGTGGGCGCGCGCCAAGGGCTTCGACACGTTCTGCCCGATCGGTCCCGCGATCGAGACCGAGTTCGACCTCGCGCAGGGCTCCCTCACGACCCGCCTCAACGGCGAGGTCGTGCAGGAGGCCCCGCTGTCGGACATGATCTTCGACGTGCCGACGATCATCGCGCACGTGTCGGCGGCGTTCACGCTCCTCCCTGGCGACGTCATCCTCACCGGCACGCCGGCGGGAGTCGGCCCCTTCCAGGCCGGCGACACGGTCGAGGTCGAGATCCCGGGCATCGGGCTGCTGCGCAACACCGTGCGCGACGCGTGACATGACCGCCGTCACGGCTCCCGAGGAGGTCGCGCGGATCCAGGGCCGCGTCGTCCGCGTGCTGGCGCTCGGCCAGGTCCTCGGCGGCGTCGCCTTCGGCGCCACCGTCTCGCTCGGGGCTCTCCTCGCCGCCGACATCTCCGGTCAGGAGTCCCTGTCGGGGTTCGCGACCGCGTCCGTCACCCTCGGGGCCGCGCTGTGCGCCATCCCGCTCGCTCGACTCGCCGCCGCGCGCGGCCGCCGCACGGCGCTGACCCTGGGCAACCTCTTCGCCCTCGTCGGCATCGCGATCGTCGTGACGGCGGCGGCCCTGCGCGTCTTCCCGCTCCTCCTCGCGGGGGTCGTGCTCATCGGCGCGGGCAACGCGGGCAATCTGCAGTCCCGGTTCGCGGCGACCGACCTCGCCGCGGGCGAGCGCCGCGGACGCGACCTCGGCACGGTCGTCTGGGCGACGACGGTCGGCGGCGTGCTCGGGCCGCTGCTGCTGACGCCGGGAGAGGCGCTCGGCCGGCTGGTCGGCATGCCGCCGCTCACCGGCGCGTACCTCTTTTCCATCGTCGCGCAGGCGGCCGCGCTCATCCTCTACCTCGTCGCACTGCGCCCTGATCCGCTTCTGCTCGCCCAGCGGATCTCGCGCGACGCCGCGGGAGGCGCGGCGCCGTCGGTCGACGCGGACCGCCCCCTCGCGGCGCGCTATGCGATGTTCGCCGTGGCCGCGTCGCATGTCGTGATGGCGTCGGTCATGGCGATGACGCCCGTGCACCTCCAGCATCTCGCGCACGCCGGGCACGGCGGGGCCGTGGGCGCGAACGAGGCCGTGACCCTCCTCGTCGGCACGACGATCGCGCTCCACGTCCTCGGCATGTACGGGCTGTCGCCCGTGTTCGGCTGGCTGGCCGACCGCTGGGGCCGCGTCGCCGTCGTCCTCCTGGGCCAGGGGGTCCTCGCGTGCGCGCTGCTGCTGGCGACCTTCGGGTCTGACGTGCAGGGCATCGTGATCGTCGCGCTGTTCCTGCTCGGGCTCGGCTGGAGCGCGGCCACGGTGGCGGGCGCGGCGCTCCTCACCGAGAGCACGCCGGTCGACCTCCGCCCGCGGCGGCAGGGGATCGGCGACACGCTGATGACCTCGTCCGCGGCGGTCGGCGCTGTTCTCGCCGGCGTCGTCCTCGGGCAGTGGGGCTACGGGGCGCTCGCGCTCGTCGCCCTCGTTCTCGTCGCGCTCACGACCGTGCTGTCGCCCCTCGCGCGGCGCTGAGCGCTCACGGGCCACCGGGCGTCGCGAACTAGACTGGACGGGATGTCTGCTCCCGATCCCCGCACCACGACCGCCACCGGCGCCGACGTGCGCGTGCGCTTCTGCCCGTCGCCCACCGGCCTCCCTCACGTCGGCCTCGTCCGCACGGCCCTGTTCAACTGGGCCTACGCCCGTCACCACGGCGGCAAGCTCGTCTTCCGCATCGAGGACACCGACGCGGCCCGCGACAGCGAGGAGAGCTACCAGCAGCTCCTCGACGCGCTGCGCTGGCTGCGCATCGACTGGGACGAGGGCGTCGAGACCGGCGGGCCGCACGCGCCGTACCGGCAGTCGCAGCGGCATGACATCTACCGCGAGGTGCTCGACAAGCTCATCGCCGCGGGGCTCGTCTACGAGAGCTTCTCGACCGCCGAGGAGATCGACGCCCGCAACGAGGCTGCCGGCCGCGCCAAGCAGCTCGGCTACGACAACCACGACCGCGACCTCACGGACGAGCAGAAGGCCGCCTTCCGCGCCGAGGGGCGCCAGCCCGCGCTGCGGCTGCGCGTTCCCGACGAGGACCTCACGTACGTCGACCTCATCCGCGGCGAGGTGACCTTCCCGGCCGGCTCGTTCCCCGACTTCGTCATCGTGCGCCCGAACGGCGTCCCGCTGTACACGTTCGTGAACCCCGTCGACGACGCGCTGATGGGGATCACCCACGTGCTGCGCGGCGAGGACCTCATGCCGTCGACGGCCCGTCAGCTCTCGCTCTACCGCGCGCTCATCGACGCGGGCGTCACGACCTTCATCCCGCGCTTCGGGCACATGCCGCTCGTCCTGGGCGACGGCACGAAGAAGCTCTCGAAGCGCGACCCCCGCGCCGACCTGTTCCTGCAGCGCGAGAAGGGCATGATCCCCGAGGGGCTGCTCAACTACCTCGCGCTGCTCGGCTGGTCCATCGGCCCCGACCGCGACGTGTTCTCGCTCGAGGAGTTCGTCGCCGCGTTCGACATCGAGGACGTCAACCCGAACCCCGCGCGCTTCGACCAGAAGAAGGCCGAGTCGATCAACGGCGACCACATCCGGATGCTCGCGCCCGACGACTTCGCCGAGCGGATCGTGCCGTATCTCGCGCAGGCGGGCCTCGTCGACGCGAACCCGACCGACGACCAGCGCGCGCTGCTCGCGAAGGCCGCACCGCTCATCCAGGAGCGCCTTCCGCTTCTCGGCGACGCCCCCGGCCTCCTCGGCTTCCTCTTCTCGGACGAGGTCGCGTACGACGACGATGCGCTCGCGGGGCTTCCCGAGAACGCGGGCGTCGTGCTCACGGCGTGCGTCGGGGCCCTCGAGGTCGTGCCGGAGGCGGAGTTCACGGCGCAGGGCATCCAGGACGCGCTGAGCGGCGCGCTCGTCGAGAATCTCGGACTCAAGCCGCGCGTGGCCTACGGCCCGCCGCGCGTCGCGATCACCGGGCGCCGGGTCTCGCCGCCGCTGTTCGAGTCGATGGAGCTGCTCGGCAAGGCCGAGTCGATCCGGCGCCTCAGCGCCCTCGTCCAGAAGCTCGGCTGAGCGGACGCGCGCCGCGTCACCCGGTGACGCGGCGCGCGAAGGCGAGCGCGGGGGACAGGACGTCGTCGGGGTCGTCGAGCCCCTGCCACAGGTGGCCCGCCCCCGGCACGAGCTGCAGCGTCGCATCGGCGCCCGCGGCCACGAGCGCGGCGTGCAGCGCCTCGCTCTGCGCGGCGGGCACGGCCGTGTCGGCGAGCCCGTGCGCGATGTGGAACGGCGGCGCGCCGGGCGCGACCTGACGCGCCGGGCTCGCAGCACGCGCGCGCTCGGGGAGGTCGGCCACGGCGCCGCCCAGCAGCGCCTCCTCGCGCGTCGGGCGCTCATCCGACGCCGCAGGTGCCGGGAACGAGACGAGGTCGCTCGGGCCGTACCAGTCCACGACCCCGCGCACCGCGCCATCCGAGAGCCCCGCGAGCGCCGCGAGGTGCGCGCCCGCCGACTCGCCCCACAGGACGATGCGCGTCGCGTCGACCGCGAGCGCGCCCTGGTGCTCGCGGAGCCATGCGAGCGCTGCCGCGACGTCGTCGAGCGGCGCGGGGAACACCGCCTCGCCGCTCAGACGGTAGTCGATCGAGGCGACGGCGAACCCGTCGGCGACGAGTCGAGGGAACCCGTGCTCGGGGGTGAACGTCGGGCACATGACCCGGCGGCTTCCGACGCGCCAGCCGCCGCCGTGCACGAACACGATCAGCGGGGCGCCGTCGGCCTCGGGCCGATGCAGGTCGAGGGAGAGCGGCCGGAACCCGGGGCGCGTCGCGTAGACGACGTCGCGCAGCGTCCGCTCAGTCGAAGAGCTCATAGCCCTCGACGAAGTTGACGTCGTGCTCGGCGCCCGCGGCCGCCATCCGCTCGAACGGCGGGATGTGGAAGCGGTCGGGCTCGGGGATCCCGGGGACGTCGGTGGGGGCGCCGACCGCGCGGAAGAAGTCGGTGAAGGGCGCGCTCGTGACGCCGAAGATCCTGCCCGTGCGCTCGATGCGATACGAGTGGACCGTGCCCTTCGGAACGAACCCGAAGCCGCCCGCCTCGAGGATGCGGGTCTCGCGGAAGCCGTTGCGGTCATCCATCCAGAGGCGGATGGCGCCCTCGAGCACGAAGAAGGTCTCGTGCGTGAGCGCGTGGTAGTGCGCGGGCACCGGACGCCCGGGCCGTCCCTCCGTCACGAACGCGTCGAACTGCCCCTCGTTCTGCGTTCCCGTCGTGAGGAGCGTGAAGAGCTGGTCGAACATGACGAGCTTGTCGCCCTGCACCTCGTCGAGGAAGTACGGGGCGGGCGCGCCGGGCAGGGCGCTCGGGATGGCGGGGGCGGTGTCGGACACGGACGACCTCCTTGTCGAGGGGGAAGGAACGGGTTCAGCCTCGCGCGGAGCCCGGGCGTGCGTCCACGTGGAAGAGGCGCACGCGCATTAGCCGCGGGCTAACATCGACCCATGAACGTGTCGGCGACGCAGCTGCGCTACTTCGTGACGGTCGCCGAGCACCTGCACTTCGGCCGTGCCGCGGCGGCCCTCCACATCTCGGGCCCCACGCTCAGTCAGCAGATCGCGCGCCTCGAGTCCGTGGTCGGCGCGCGGCTGTTCGACCGGACGCCGCGGTCCGTAGCGCTGACCGAGCGCGGTCGGGCGTTCCTCCCGCTCGCGGTGGAGGCGGATCGCGCGCATCGTGCGGTGGAGGCGTGGGCGTCGGAGTCGGCAGGGGGTGGCACGCTGCGCGTCGGCGTCGTCGCGGCTGGCGCGGGCCCGATCGTGAGCCGTGCGCTCGCCGAGCTCGTGGCAGCGGACGCCGACCTCGACGTCGAGCTCGTGCGCCTGGGCTTCTTCGCGGGGGCGCAGGCCCTGCGCGACGGCGTCGTCGACGTCGTGATCGCTCCACCGTCCGGCGCGAGGGAAGACGGGGTCTCGTCCGAGCAGATCGCGACCGAGCCGCGCGTGCTCGTGCTGCGCGACGACCATCCGCTCGCGGCACGCGACAGCGTGCGCATCGCGGAGACCGACGACCTCCCGTTCGTCGTGGTCGGAGCGGCAGAGGGGCCGGTGCGCTCGTGGTGGCTGGTCGACCCGCGGCCGAGCGGCGTGCGCCCGCGCGTCACCGCTGTCGCCGACGACGTCGAGGGTCTGCTGGAATTGTGCGCCGCGGGGATCGGCGTGAACATCGCGGCGGCGTCCGTCGCGACGCACTATCGGCGCCCGGGGATCGTGTGCGTGCCGATCGTCGACATCGATCCCGTGCCCATCCTCGCGAGCCGGCGGGCCACCTGCGTCTCGGCCTCGGTCGACGCGTTCCTCGAGGTCGCACGTCGCGTCGCGTGAGCGACACGCCATGGGGAACGCCCCGGTTTGGACGCCCTCGCCGGTTCGGGTAGAGTAGACCCTCGGTACGGCCCAGGCCGGAAACCTCTTGGGGTATGGTGTAATTGGCAACACGGCTGATTCTGGTTCAGTTGTTCTTGGTTCGAGTCCAGGTACCCCAGCCACACGGTTCTTACTCGAACCATGGTCAAATGAACTAGCTTTTGACTTCTCTGAACTCCCTGCCTTCGGGCGGGGAGTTCTTGCTTTCCGCTCTTCGAGCGCGCGCTGGCCCTGAAATTCGCGGATCTGGCGGTTGGCCTGATGCGCTCGCCAATGATCTGCACCTGATTGTCTTCGACCCGGACGATCAGGCGGCTGAAGTACGCGGTGATGAGGTCTCGACGTACCGTATCGGAGGCGCGCTGGTAGAGGCTACCGGGCTCGCGGAGAAGGTCGATGTACGCGAGTGCCGTGTCGGCACCGTACTGAAGGCGGTCGAGCGTGACATCGAGTTGTTCCTTGATTGCTTCCGTCTGGAGGGTCGTGCGCTCGATACGTTCGCGGATCTTCGCGATCGGAAGTGTGCCGGTTGCCGCGAGCTCGATGAGGCGTTCCTCCTGCGCCTCAAGCTTTCGCAGCTGCTTGGCGAGCTGTGCTTTGGCGTCGCGGTCGGACGCGAGGAGGTTGTTGATCGCGGCCTGCAGGTCTCCGCGGATGCTGTCGATGGTGTCGGGGTCAAGGCGTTCGCCGGCTACGACGGGCGTGATCTCGGCTTCGACCTGCTCGACGCGGAGCCAAGGGGTCCTGCACTCGCCGCGCTGCTTGGCGGCGCAGACGAGGTACTCGTAAGTGCCACCGTTGCCCGCGTTCTGGCTGTAAATCATGCGGCTGGTGCGCCCGGCATCGAGGCATTCCCCGCAGAAGATCACGCCCTTCAGGTAGTGGAAGTGGACGATGTCGCGGTCGCCCTTGCGGTTACGGTGATCAAGGACTTCTTGGACCTTCAGGAAGGTCTCCTTTGACACCAGCGGCTCGTGCCGGCCGACGTACAGTTGGCCCTTGTAGCGGATGACGCCGGTGTAGTACGGGTTGCGGAGGATCAGGGCGAGACGACTTCGGCTCACTAGCTGCGCGGGTCGCGATGGCGATGGACGGGTGGTGAGGCCGCGTTCTTCGAGCATGCGCGTCATCTGCAGGATTGAGTACCTGCCTGTGGCGTACTGCTCGAAGGCCCAGGCGACGAGCGGAGCGCGTTCGTAGTCGACGTCTATAAGCCGACCGGTGATCGCCCGGGCACCCTTCGCCGAGACCCCTTCGCGGAGTAGCTGGGTGGAAAACTTGCTCCGATTCGACACGCCGAGAGTGAAAAGGAGCACGTGATGTACTGACCTGCGTGTATCTTTGGCTCATGACCGCAGAAGATGACGCACTCTCCGCTCTCCAGGCTTCTGGACTTCTCGACGTCCTGAAGTGGAGCGCGCCAGTGGCGTTCGCGGCGACTGATCAGCTCTACGACGAGGATCAGGGCCACGATCAGGGTGTCGTCGGCTATCTCAACTTCAAGCACCTCCGGGATCTGCTCGACCGGGCCACGGCGAACGGCCGTTTCAAGCTCGCCGAGGACCTCGAGAGCCTCGGCGAGGATGTGCTGAAGCGGGGGATCACCCCGGAGGCCTTCGACTCGATGCCGACGCTCCCGGCGGACGCGGTAGCTCGCCGGGACTACAAGCAGTCTCCCGGCTGGGCGATCGACGGCTATCGTGTCCTGCTGCAGTCCTTCCCCTCCGGCAAGATCGACGAGATCAAGTGGGTCCAGCGCAGCGACGCGAAGAAGCGCGTCGCGGACCAGCTATTCGTCGGCGACAACACACTCTTCGACGACGAGGAGTTCGGCCTGGAGTCCATTCCCGGCATCCCAGACGACGACGACTTCGCGGGCGTGACGCTCATCGCGGCGCACGCCTTCAACCCCACGACGAAGCAGTTCGAGCTTTACATCGGCCAGAGCAAGAACCCGGACTATCCCGGGGACTCCTGCTGGCACTGGAAGAAGCTGCTGCTCTCCGGTGGCACCCCGATTGGCGGGACTGGTCTGCCGGTCGCACCGCACATGCCGAGCGGTGGCGCGTCGACGGACGTTGAGGATGTGCCGGTACGGATCAAGGGGACGGCTGCGGGCGAAGGGTCAGGCGCCGCGAATGGTTGAGGTGCGTCGGCCGTCCCAGACACTCGCCGCCGCAGCTTCGTTCTTTAACGGTGAGCGACTCACCATGGCCCGTCAGCTGAAGGGGCTCAAGAAGTCCCATCTGGCGGCCCGGATTGAGATGTCGCCGGCCTCGGTGACGGCATGGGAGAGCGGTGTCAAGCAACCCAACCGTGCGACGGTGGCGAAGCTGGCGCTTGCGCTTCAGGTCGAGCCGCAGTTCTTCGGGGGAGGAGCGCCACCGAAGACGAACAAGCCGCACTTCCGGTCCTTGCGCTCAACGCCGCAGATCGCGCAGGACGAGGCGGAAGCCTACGGCCGGTTCGTGGCTGAGATCTCCGGGATGCTCGAGAACGCAGTCGAGTTCCCGGAAGCCTTGCTGCCGGATCTTCCTGTTGACCCCGACGAGCGCTCGATGACGCCAGAGGATGCTGCGCGGCAAGCGCGCGAGTTCTTCGGGGTCGCACCCGGTCCCGTGCAGCACGTGGTGCGCCTTGCCGAGCGCAACGGTGTCGTCGTCGTGTTCAGCGAGCCAGGGGTGGCCTCGATTGACGCCTACTCCCTACACTCGGCGACGCGGCCGATCATCGTGCTAAACCCGGTGAAAGACGACTACTACCGGCAGCGCTTCGATGCTGCTCACGAGCTCGGCCACTTGATCATGCACCACGACGCCGAGCCTGGTGGCAAGGTCGCGGAGGAACAGGCAAACCGGTTCGCATCCGAGTTCTTGATGCCAGCCGAGGAGATTGCGCCTTCCTTGCCTGCGTCCACCGCGGGTAAGGCTTGGGCGCATCTCGCCGAGTTGAAGGAGTACTGGGGGGTCAGCTTCGCCGCGCTTCTTTATCGCGCGCGGGCGCTTGGCATTATGAGTGACGTTTCGTATCGCAACGCGGTTATCCGCATGTCGCAGAACGGCTGGCGCCGGTCGGAGCCGGGGCGGATCTCATCGCTTGAGATGCCGTCGATGTTGCCTCGCGCCCGCGAGGTGCTGCGCGAAGCGGGCATTGACGAGGAGTCCTTTCTCGCTGGCTCGGGGCTGCCGGTCGGGCTGTATGGGATCGCGGCGTCGCGAGTGCCGGTCGCGGGAGTTAGGTCGTGAGGTTCACGGAAGCGTTCGGCATTACGCGCGTTTCGGAGGACGACTGGTTCGACCCGCATCTGACGGTGGACACGAAGCTGTTCATCGACCCGCTTCTCCTCCTTGAGGCGGGCGGTATCTGGTCTGCGGCACACGACGAGCTGATCGCGCATTTCGTGCACTGCTACGGCCTCGTCGCGAAGGCAACGAGCTCCAAGTCGGTGTCCGCACAAGCCGCGCGCAGACTGCTCACGTTTCCTGAACCGTTCGAGTTGGGGCTGGGCTACACCGCTGTCGGAACCCGAGGCTCTGGGGCCGGAGATCGGTTCGCTGCGCGGATGGCGGACGGCATAGCGGTTGCCATCGCCGCGGGACTCACCCAACCAGAGCACATCGAAGAGATTGGCATCCTGAACGAAGGTATCGGTGCTGATCGAATCTCTGATGCGACTGCCAACGTCATCAAGGGGCGCCTGATCGCGTACACGCAGGAAGTCGCACGCCGACATGATGTTCCTCTGGAGATGCAGAAGGTCCGGCATGCCCGAGTCTCGCTCGATGCCGCCCGGTGGCACGACGAGGAGGTGGAACTGCCGACGAACCCCGCGACCGGAAGGCCAATCATCCTGGTGCCCGAGTACATCCTCGGTGGACTCCCAACGCTGAACGCTGAAGACTGGTTCGATTCGCACTTCAACGACGACATCCGTCTCTCGCTCAACCTCAAGGTCGGGCAGGCCGTATCGAAGTCGAGCATCGTGGCGTTCGCCCGCCAGAGACCAGAACGCGTTCGTGAGTGGGCTCGTACCCAGACCAGCCGGGAAGATCTGATGAGTTACGACTTCGGCGGTGACCCACTCGGTGTCGTCCAGTGGGACCGCGAGCCTGCGCGTTTCGCCGCCGAGCATCCCTTGCAGACGCGCGTCGTAGCGACCACGAAGGACCTCGTAGAGCTTGTGGCGGAGGTCGTTGACCAATTCCGACACTTCATTGAGGAACAGCGCGGATGGAGCCTGCTCTGGAACGACGATGGGTCGGAGAAGCCCGAAGAAGCGATCCAGCTATTGCTCCTCGGCCTCGCGCAGCCCTACCTCCGTCAGTTCAATGTCGAGCTCGATCGGGAGGTGGAGCTCGGCCGCGGCCCGGTCGATTTCAAGGCGTCATCTGGGACGTCGGTGCGCCTGCTCATTGAGGTCAAGAAGCTCCACAACGGCAAGTTCTGGAACGGGCTTCGGCGTCAGCTCCCGAGTTACATGCACTCCGACGGAGCAAGCGAGGGCTGGCTCATCGCCGTCCAATACCGCAGCAACCGTGCTGCAGTATTGCGCCTCAAAGCACTTCCCGCCGAAGTCGCCGCGGTGGCTGACGCTACAAGCACATCGCTGCACTACTCAGCGGTCGACGCGCGTCGACCGCTGTCCGCCTCGAAGATAGAGGACGTCCAACCGGGCGAAGCGCCGGAGAAGAAGGCTTCGGAGTGAGCGGCCTTAGCGTGTCGGACAAGGTCGTGCTAGAGGCAGTCTTCGGTATGTCCGGCGGGTATGTGCTCGACTTCAGCAACGAGTCGTTCGGCGCGTTCTTCGACGATCTCGGGATTGACGTTTACGACGCCGAGCGATTCCCAGGGTTTGGTGATTCGAAGGCGAATCGCCTCCGGGCGCTCTGGCGCAGCGGCACCGAGGACGAGGTTGCCAGGTCGCTCCAAGCCCTCGTCGAGTACATCGAAGCGAAGCGCCTCACCGGGTTTCTGAGCTACGAGGTCAACGACGAGAGCATGGACCGGGTGCGCGCTATCGCCGGACGTCTGGCAGAGTCCGCGAAGCGTCCTGCGGATATGCCGCCGTCGAGCGTGAGCTTCACTACGGAAGCGACGGTCACCAACAACAAGATCCAGATCGAGATCCACGAGGACATCTACGCCCATATCAACCGATACCTCGAGACGGAGGACTACTTCCACGCAGTCGAGGAGTCATACAAAGTTGTGCGGGAAGCGCTGCGCGAGAAGACAGGGAGTGAGAAGGCGACGGATGCTTTCAAGCCCGACAACTTCCCGGCTCTCTTCGGCCACGAACCATCGGGGCAGGCAGAGAAGGACTTTTTCGATGGTGTGAAGTACCTAAATATGGTGATCCAGTTCCTCCGGAACGAGAAGTCGCACACGCTCGCGACCTCTATGGAACGGAACCTCGCCCTTCACTACATCTCGCTAGCGAGCCTGTCCTACGACCTGATTACGCGCTATGTCAGCGAGGAGCTGATCACGCAGGTCGAGGAGTTGATCACCGCCGAGCGGCGTTCATATTCTGCGACTCGGTTCTACCGGGTGTTCGAGGCTGGGCGGTGGCTTAGCAGCGTCACCTTGCCGAACGAACTATCTTCGGCGTCGGTTCGCAGGGTGCTGAAGGACAAGTGGCTCAGTGAAGCCGATTTCACACGGAGCTTCGACCACAGCAATATCGTGTTGATGCGCCTGGAGGTCGTGGCTGATGTGCTGAGCAAAGTCGATATCGATGCCCTGCTCGACTTGCCGACTGTCGACGGCAACGGTTACAGCCAGGAGGCTGGCACCACCATTTTCCTCGAGTTCATGAAGCAGCGGTATCCCGAGACAATCTCTGCGAAGGCCGAGGCTCGTATCGCTGCAGATCAGTAGTCCGCGGGCCCGTGGGCGTGTCCATGGACCCTACATTATGGTCGTCGGTGCGTTCGGACGTTTCTCGGGGGCTGTTGGCCATGTCGTGCCCGCAACTCCCCAATCGTGGGCTCGCTTCCTTCTCTCTCCCAGCCACTACGCTTATCGGCGTCTCGACGCGCTCGCGCGTGTCTCGGCGTTAGTTCGATGAAGCGTTCGGTACACGGCGCCGTGCGACAGCCCATACTTCTTCTCTAATTCGGCCATCGTGGCGCCGCCCTCGTACTCCTGCGCCATCGCCGCTGCTGCTTCGTCACTCACCTTCCGCTTCGAGATTTCGACACCCTTCTCGCGCAGCATCCGCGTGAGCGCCGAGTTGGCCACGCTGAGCTCGCGAGCGAGTGACCGCACGCTCTCGCCCGCTTGCACCCGTCGGACGAGTTCCTCGACTTTGGCGGTGCCGAGCCGCTTTGACAACTCATGACTTCGATAGGTTTTCTGCTCACTCAAACCCTCGCTGCGGTCGCCCGGAACCGCCAGTTTCCGCAGCTCATCAGGGGTGAAACCGATTATGCAATGGTTCGAGCAGACGTCGAGTAGGTCAGCTCTGAAGAACCCCCGCTCCGGCGGGGGTTTTCTCGTACGCGGCGGCGTCGATCTGAGCCGCAGGCCACGCAGGAACTCACTCCCTCGCGCCCCGCTCAGACCACGGGGAAGCCGTCCGGCTCTCCCACGCATCCGCCGAGCCAGGACGACATCGCGTAGTCGCATCCGACGTCGGTCGCGGCCACAGGCGTCCAGACCGTGTAGACGAGATAGGAGCTTGCGGTCAGCGGCTCATCGACGTCGACGGTCGTGTGCGCCGTGCGCGGCCCGCCAGGAGCGGCGAGTATGCACCGATCCGGCTCATCCTCGGGCGGTGTGCCGTCTGGGTCAATCCACCACAAGTCCGGGGTGTACGCGTCGGGGCCCACGGCACCGGCGTCAGGGGTGAGGGCGTCGAAGATGAGCTCGCTGCACGTCGGGTCGCCCGCGGTGTGGCCTCCGAGCCATGCGGCGACGGATGCGCCGTCTGTGAGCTCATCCGGCACAGGGTAGAGCTCGATGCTCCGCAGCGTGCACTGCTGCGAATAGAACATCACGATGTCCTGTTCGCCATCGCCGTCGCTGTATCGCGGTGCGAGCGAGCAGGCCACCTCGGTCCAGGAGCGCACGGGAGCGCCGAGCTGTTCGAGCGGGGCACGGAACTCTTCCCGCTTCGCGAGCAGCGTGTCGCGCTCGGCGGGAAGGCTGTCGACGAGTTGGTGGGCGTTATTCGTGTGGATGATCCGCAGAATCGGCCCCGGAGCGAAGGCGACGAGCCCGACGAGGATCAGGACGAGGAGGGTTCCCGTGAGTCGGCGACGCCGCGGCGACCACGGCTCCGTCTCCGGCGTGTCTGGTTCCGTCGGCTCCTCCATGCGCTTCACGATATCGAGGCGCTCCGCCGGCGGGCTCGGACGTGTCACGAGTGTCCATGCGCGGAGTTCGGTGGGCTACGGCAGACGCAGGTCGAGGACGACTTCGAAGGGCGGTCTCCCGCCGACCGCAGACCGCATGACCTCGCGATGCTCCGCATCGATGGCGTGCTCCGACCGCTCGGCGACCGCCTTGGCGCGGTCGGCGTCCTCGCTTTCCATCGCGTAGACGAGAAGGGGCCCGTCCGACGTGTCCAGGATCACGGCCTTCTCATGGGTGATGCCTTCGGCGGCGAGTGTCGCCAGCGCCTCTGCACGACGGGGGCCGTCGACCTCTCGGAGCCAGTCCGCGAGACGCTCCCGCTGACCGGGCTCGATCTGGCGGATGACGAGGGAGATCATCTAGGCATCGTACGGTGGAGCGATGAGCACCGTGATCGAGGTCGAGGGAGAGACGTTCCAAGTCGACACGCGAGAGCAGCCGGGCGGACAGCGCTGCGTTGATTTCAGGTGGCTCACTGGGCCTGCCGACGGCACCTATGGCTTCACGGTGTCCGGCTTGCCGCTGGATCGGATCGAGGAGGAGGCCGCCCGCTTCGTGCGTGCGTTCTTCGCGGAAGACGGCATCGGACCCGCCGACTTCCCGGACTTCGTCGCCAGTCGTGCCTAGACTCCGTGCATGCCGATGTCGGACTACGTCGCCTCGATCCGCTCCCGCATCGGGAACGATCTCCTGCTGCTTCCCGGCGTCACAGCGGTGATCCGCGACGATGACCGCTTCCTGCTGGCGCGGCATCGTCACTCTGGGCTCTGGAGCCTGATCGGCGGCGGTGTCGAGCCGGGGGAGGAGCCGGTTGCGGCGCTGCTGCGCGAGGTCCTCGAGGAGACCGCTGCGCGAGTCCGCGTCCGCGGCATCGTCGGCGTCTACGGCGGCGAGCCCATGATGGTCACCTATCCGAACGGCGACCAGGTCGGCTATGTGACGACCGCGTTCGACTGCGAGCTGCTCTCCGCGGCGACCCCCGACCTCGAGGAGCTCCTCGAGCTGGGGTGGTTCCCGCGGGACGCGATCCCATCGCTCCCGCGTCGCGACTGGATCGACCGCGTCATCGCGGACGCGCCCGGCGGCTCCTCTTCCTCCTGAGGCGGTCTCCGCCCGGTCAGGCGCCGAGCCGGTCGTCGAGCTGCGGCACGGGTCCCGTGCGCGATTCAGGCACGATCTCCGCCGTCGCGACGGGTAGTGCGCTGACCCGTGCGGACGCACCCGGCGCTCCTCGCCTGCGGGCACGCCGCTCGCGTGCCTCCGGCGAGAAGAGCAGGGCGATGAACCCCGAAAGGGCCAGGGCGAGCAGGCTGAGCGTCATCGCGCCGGCCTGTCCCGGGGCGAGCCGACCCAGCGCGCCGAGGAACGCGATCGAGATGAGCCCGGCGGCGAGCGTGCCGACGACGATCAGCGCCCACCCCTCCGGTTTCATGCCTCCATTCTGTGGCTGCCCGGGCACAACAGCCCGCATTGAACCCGGGTCGCGCGTGACGGTGCGTCAGGCTCCGTCGCGCGCGACGATGTGCGCGTCGGCTCCCGGGAAGACAAGCCCCTCGTGCCCGTCCTTCCAGCGCACGAGGAACGGCGGGCCGCCGTCCGGTCCGCGCACCTCCAGGACCTCCGCCTCGCGGCGCGGCTCGCTGTCTGTGTGGCCCTCCACGACGAGGCGATCGCCGGGCTTCACCTGCATCGTCCTCACCTCCGGTTCCGCCGAAGCCGACGTGTCTTCCAGCGTGCTCCGCCGAGGCCATGTCGGCAAGAGGGGGCACGTTGCGGGAATACCCCCGGGGGGTATACGGTTGGCGCAGGTGACACCCTTCCGAACCTGACGAGAGGACCGAAGATGACGGAGATCGAATACCGCGTGACGGGCATGACCTGCGGGCACTGCGAGACGTCGGTGCGCGAGGAGGTCGGCGAGGTGCCGGGCGTCGAGGGCATCGACGTGAGCGCGCAGACGGGCCGCCTCGTCGTGAGCGGCACGGCCGAGATCGACGACGCGAAGATCCTCGCGGCCGTCGAGGAGGCCGGCTACTCGGCGGAGCGCGTCTGATGAACGCGGGGGCGCGGCTCGCTCTGTACGGCGCCGGACTGGTGGCGGCGTTCGGCGCGGCCTTCGGGGTCGCGGCGGCCGTCGCCCCCGACGCGGTCGTCACCGCATGGAACGAGGAGGACAAGGTGGATGGTCACGGAGGCGGTCACACGACCGCGCCGACGGATGGCACGGCATCGGATGGTGCGCAGAGCGAGAGCGCGCACGGCGCGCCTGGCGATGGCGCGCACGGCGCGCACGCCCCGCAGGGCGTCTCGCTCAGCGCCGACGACTACACGCTCACCGCGGTCGGCGCTCCGAGCGGGGTGGGGGAGCAGGGGGAGCTGAGCTTCCAGATCCTCGACAGCGCGGGCGAGCCGCTCACGTCGTACGCGCACGAGCACGAGAAGGAGCTGCATCTCATCGTGGTGCGCTCCGATGGCGCGCACTTCCGCCACGTCCATCCCGAGCTCGACGCGCACACCGGAATCTGGAGCATCCCGTGGTCGTGGGACGCGGCCGGCACGTACCGCGTGTACGCCGACTTCACACCGGCAGGCGACGGCGCGCAGGGGCTCACCCTCGCGCGCTCGGTCGAGGTCGCGGGCGACTACACCCCCGTCAGCGCCGAGCCGTCGCGCGTGGACGAGGTGGCCGGGTACACCGTCGAGCTCGCGGGCGACCTCGCTCCGGGGGCCGCACAGGAGCTCACGCTCTCGATCACCCGCGACGGCGAGCCGGTCACCGCGCTCGAGCCGTATCTCGGGGCATTCGGGCACCTCGTCGCGCTGCGTCAGGGCGACCTCGCGTATCTCCATGTGCATCCCGAGGGGGCGGAGCCCGGCGCGGACGACCTCGGCGGTCCGGAGATCGCGTTCGCGGCGGAGGCGCCGACCGCCGGGCGCTACCTGCTCTACCTGGACTTCCAGGTCGGCGGGCAGGTCCACACCGCGGAGTTCGTGCTCGACGCCGGCGCGGCCGCACCCGGGCACGGGCATGCGCATTCGGGAGGCCACTGATGAGCACGTCCGTCGGGGGCGCCGACATCGAGCTCGAGATCGGAGGCATGACCTGCGCGTCGTGCGCGAACCGGATCGAGCGGAAGCTCAACAAGCTCGAGGGCGTGTCGGCGACCGTGAACTACGCGACCGAGAAGGCGCGCGTCACCGTGCCCGAGGGGTACGACCCGGCGCTGCTCGTCGCCGAGGTGGAGAAGACCGGGTACACGGCCGCCCTTCCGAAGCCGCCCGTCGACGAGCCGTCGGATGACGGCGAGCCGGATGATCCGGAGCTGCGCTCGCTGCGGCAGCGGCTGATCGGGTCGGTCGTGCTCACGCTCCCCGTCATCGCGATGTCGATGATCCCCGCGCTGCAGTTCCCGTACTGGCAGTGGGCGTCGCTCGCCCTTGCCGCACCCGTCATCGTGTGGGCCGCGTGGCCGTTCCACCGCGCCGCGTGGCTCAACCTGCGGCACGGGGCGGCGACCATGGACACGCTCATCTCGATGGGCACCTCGGCGGCATTCCTGTGGTCGCTCTACGCGCTCTTCCTGGGCACAGCGGGCGAGCCGGGCATGACGCATGCCTTCGAGCTCTCCATCGCGCCCTCGGACGGCGCGGCGAACATCTACCTCGAGGTCGGCGCGGGCGTGACGATGTTCATCCTCGCGGGCCGCTACTTCGAGAAGCGCTCGAAGCGCCAGGCCGGCGCCGCTCTGCGGGCGCTCCTCGAGCTCGGCGCCAAGGAGGTCTCGGTGCTGCGCGACGGCGTCGAGACCCGGATCCCCGCGTCGCAGCTCGCCGTCGGCGACGAGTTCGTCGTCCGCCCGGGGGAGAAGATCGCGACCGACGGCGTCGTGGTCTCCGGCACCTCGGCGGTCGACGCCTCGATGCTCACGGGCGAGTCCGTGCCGGTCGAGGTCGGCGAGGGCGACGCGGTGACGGGCGCGACGGTCAACGAGGGCGGGCGGCTCGTCGTGCGCGCGACGCGCGTCGGGGCGGACACGCAGCTCGCCCAGATGGCGCGGATGGTCGAGGACGCCCAGAGCGGGAAGGCCGAGGTCCAGCGGCTCGCGGACCGCATCTCGGGGGTCTTCGTGCCGATCGTCATCGCGATCGCGGTGGTCGCGCTCGGCGCGTGGCTCGGCGCGGGCTTCCCGGCGTCGGCGGCCTTCACGGCAGCCGTGGCGGTCCTCGTGATCGCCTGCCCGTGCGCGCTGGGACTCGCCACGCCGACGGCGCTTCTCGTCGGAACCGGCCGCGGAGCGCAGATGGGCATCCTCATCAAGGGGCCCGAGGTGCTCGAGTCGACGCGCCGGGTCGACACGGTCGTGCTCGACAAGACGGGCACGGTGACCAGCGGACGCATGACGCTCGTCGACGTCGTGACCGAGCCGGGCGTCGAGCGGGCCGACGTCCTGCGGCTCGCAGGCGCGCTCGAGAGCGCATCTGAGCACCCGATCGCCCAGGCGATCGCACGCGCGGCGACGGCGGAGCTCGGCGCCCTGCCCGTCGTGGAGGGGTTCCAGAACCTCGAGGGAAGGGGCGTCCAGGGGGTCGTCGACGGCGCGGCCGTCGTGGTCGGCCGGGCGTCTCTCCTGTCCGACTGGGCTCTGCACCTCTCCGCCGACGTCGCGGACGCGCAGCGGCGCGAGGAGGCGGATGGCCGCACCGTCGTCGCGGTCGGATGGGACGGACGCGCACGAGGACTCCTCGTCGTCGCCGACACCGTCAAGCCGACCAGCGCCCAGGCGGTCGCCGAGCTGAAGGAGCTGGGTCTCACCCCCGTCCTTCTGACCGGCGACAACCGCGCGGTGGCCGAGCGGATCGCCGCCGAGGTCGGCATCGAGGTCGTCCACGCCGAGGTCCTGCCGCAGGACAAGGTCGAGGTCGTCGCGCGACTGCAGCGCGAGGGCCGCGTCGTCGCGATGGTGGGCGACGGCGTGAACGACGCCCCCGCACTCGCTCAGGCCGATCTCGGGCTCGCGATGGGCACGGGGACCGACGTGGCCATCGAGGCGTCCGACATTACGCTCGTCCGGGGCGACCTGCGAGCCGCGGTCGACGCCATCCGCCTCTCCCGGCGCACGCTCTCGACGATCAAGTCCAACCTGTTCTGGGCGTTCGCGTACAACGTCGCGGCCATCCCGATCGCCGCGCTCGGCATGCTGAACCCCATGCTCGCGGGCGCCGCGATGGCCTTCTCGAGCGTGTTCGTCGTCGGCAACAGCCTGCGCCTGCGCGGCTTCCGCGGCGTCGCGCAGCGGTGACGCGGCGCTGCCCGGCGGGGAGGGCCATCCCCGTCGGGTAGCGTTGCGTTGCCCGTCTCGTGCTCGGACCCGTGGGAGAACACATGTCTGTCGGCCTGCTCGCCGTCGTGGACGACATCCTGACCGCCGCTGTGAAGGCCTCGTCGAAGGCCGCCGGCGTGGTCATCGACGATGCCGCCGTGACTCCGCAGTACGTGCAGGGCATCACGCCCGCGCGCGAGCTGCCGGTCGTGGGCCGCATCGCGCTCGGCTCGCTCGCGAACAAGTTCCTCATCATCATCCCCGTGGCGATGCTGCTCACGACCTTCGCGCCGTGGGTGCTCCCGTTCCTGCTCATCCTGGGCGGTTCGTACCTCTGCTTCGAGGGCGCCGAGAAGGTGCTCGAGTGGTTCGGGTTCGGGCACGGCCATGCGGACGAGGGCGCGCGCGATGAGAAGCGCCTCGTGTGGGGCGCGATCCGCACCGACCTCATCCTCTCGACCGAGATCATGCTCATCTCGCTCGCGAGCCTCGATGCGGGAATGGGGTTCTGGCAGACCCTCGCGGTGCTCGCCGTGATCGCGCTGCTCATGACGCTGCTCGTCTACGGGGCGGTCGCGCTGCTCGTGAAGATCGACGACATCGGGATGCGGATGGCCGAGAGCCCGGTCGGCGGCGTGCGGCTCACGGGCGCCCGCATCGTGACGTCCATGCCCGCGGTGTTCCGCGTCATCAGCGTGATCGGCACGGTCGCGATGCTGTGGGTCGGCGGTCACCTCGTGATCGTGAACCTCGGCGAGGTCGGCCTGCACGTCTTCGCGGATGCGCTCCATGCGGTCGAGCACGCGCTCGAGCCGCTCGGCGGCGTGGTGGTCTGGGTCGTCGACACGGCGATCTCCGCGGTGTTCGGCTTCCTCGAGGGGCTCGTCATCGTGGGGGTCGTGCTCCTCATCGCGCGCCTGTTCGGCCGCCGTCCGACCTTCGACGAGGCGCACTCCACCTCCTCGCACTGAGCGCGGCCGCCCGAGGTCTGCGCTCGGGCCGATTTTGCATTGAGAATGATTATCACTAACGTTAGCGTCCATGATGACGCTCGGCGCCGACCGCAGGCGCACTCCGGCGTACGCGCCGCATGACGCTGGCGCGCGCGCACGGCTCGCGCGCCGCACGACGCTCCTCTGTCTCGCGCTCGGCGCTGCCGCCGTCGCCCTGGTCATCGTCTCCGGTTCCGTCGGGTCCGTTCCGGTGACTGTCGCAGAAGCCGCGAAGATCGTCCTCGGCCACGTGCTGCCCGGTATGCCGTGGATGACGGATGGCACGCTCGCCCCGTTGCAGGACCAGGCGGTGTGGCAGTTCCGACTGCCGCGCGCGCTCCTCTCGGCGCTCGCCGGCGGCGGCCTCGCGCTCGCGGGGGCGCTCATGCAGGTGACCGTGCGGAATCCGCTGGCGGAGCCGTACATCCTGGGCGTGTCCTCCGGAGCCAGCGTGGGCGCGGTGCTCGTGATCGTCACGGGCTCGGCGGCGCTGGGGGGAGTGTCCATGAACGCTGCGGCCTTCGTCGGCGCGCTCGGCGCATGCGTGTGCGTGTGGGCGCTCGCCCGGAGAGACGGCATGCTGTCACCTACCCGCATGATCCTCGCCGGAGTGGCGCTCGGCACCCTGCTCAGCGCGGTGACGAGCTACCTCACCATCTCCACAGACGCACAGAACGTCGTCAGCGTGCTCTTCTTCCTCCTCGGCAGTGTGTCCGCGGCGACGATGTCCAGCCTCACCGCCCCCGCGCTGGCGCTTCTCGTCGCAGTGTTCGCGTCGTTCTTCCTCGCTCGCTCGCTCAACGCGCTCATGACCGGCGACGAGTCGGCGACCGCGCTCGGCGTGGACGTCGCGCGGCTCCGCGGTCTCCTCCTCCTCATCGCCTCTCTGCTGACGGGCGTCGTCGTGTCGGTCGCCGGAGGCATCGGGTTCGTGGGCCTCGTCGTCCCCCATCTGGTGCGGATCGCTGTGGGCGCGGATCACCGCAGGGCGCTTCCGGTGACGGTCCTCGGGGGCGCCGTGTTCCTCATGGGCGCCGATCTGCTCGCACGCACCGTCGCTGCGCCGACCGAGATCCCGCTCGGGATCCTCACCGCATTCGTCGGGGCGCCCTTCTTCCTCTGGCTCATGCGCCGCGGTGGCGCCGATCGAGCGGGCTTCGCGCGGTGAGAGTGGTCTTCGAACGCGTCACCGTCGCCCTGGGGGGACGGGAGGTCGTGCACGCCGCATCGTTCGCTGCCGAGGAGGGAGAGGTCGTGGGGCTCCTCGGCCCCAACGGCAGCGGCAAGTCGTCGCTGCTGCGGACGCTCTACCGGGCCGTGCGACCCGTGAGCGGAAGCGTGCGCATCGGAGATCGCGATGTGCGGGCTCTGCGCGGTCGCGAGGCCGCGAGGGCGGTGGCCGTCATGCTGCAGGACCCGGCGACGGACTTCGATCTCACGGTGGAGGAGACCGTCCTGCTCGGTCGTGCTCCACACCGCGCGTCATTCGGACGGGACGGCGCCGCGGATCTGCAAATCGCAGAGGATGCGATGCGCAGGACCGAGACCGAGCGTCTGCGCGATCGGATGGTCGCCACGCTCTCAGGCGGCCAGCGGCAGCGCGTCATGCTCGCCCGCGCGCTCGCGCAGCAGAGCCCGGTCCTCGTTCTCGACGAGCCGAGCAATCATCTCGATATCGCCCACCAGCACGAGCTCATGAGCACCGCGCGCGACCTCGGTCAGACGGTTCTCGCCGCGCTGCACGACCTCAACCTCGCGGCGCAGTACTGCGACCGCGTCGTCCTGCTCGATCAGGGCCGGGTTGTCGCGTCGGGAACGCCGGTCGACGTGCTCGAGCCGGCGGTCATCCGCTCCGTCTTCGGCGTCGAGGCACGTGTCCTCGGCGAGCCGTCCGCTCCCGTCTTCGCCTTCCGGCGTCTCGCCCGTGCGGACGCCTCATCCTCCCTTCCCGCCGATCCAGAGAGCACGCTCATCGCATGACCGTCAGACTCCGCCCCGCTTATGCCCTTCTCGTCGCCAGCACCGTCGTCCTCGCCGGGTGCGGGACATCCGTCGCGGTCGACGCGGCCCCCGAGGATGCCGTCGGGGAGGTGAGGATCGAGAACTGCGGCCGGGAGCTGGTCGTCGAGCAGGCTCCGGAGGCGGTGGTGGGCATGCACCCCGCCCAGACCGAGCTGCTCCTTCGACTCGGTCTGGCCGATCGCCTCGTCGGCCAGGCCCAGGCAGCAGCCCAGGCGCTTCCGGCGGACATCGCGGATCTCGCCGCGGACGTTCCCGCGATCGGGGACGTGATGCCCCCGAGCCGGGAGGACCTGCTCTCCGTGCAGCCGGACTTCGTCTACGCGCCGACGACCTACGAGTTCACCGCCGAACAGGGCTTCGCGAGCATCGAGCAACTCGAGCAGGCGGGGGCCGACGTGTATGTCGCGGCGGGAGGCTGCCCTGAGCGGCGGATGACCGGCGAGGTCGCCGACCTGCTGATCGATCTCGAGAACCTCGGGAAGATCTTCGGCGTCGAGGAGCAAGCCGCGGCACTCATCCGAGGCAGCGAGCGCGACCTCGAGGAGGTCGCGGCGGCCGTCGCCGACGTCGACCGCCTGAGGGTCGCCCAGGTGTTCGTCGACGGCACGACCCTTCAGGGCATCGGTGCCGGCGTCGAGTACGACATCCTCCAGCGCGCGGGTGCGCAGAGCGTCTTCACGCCCGAGCAGTCGGCGTTCTCCGACTTCTTCGCCGCCGCCATCACCCCGGAGGCGCTCGCCGCGGAGGCACCCGACGCCCTGGTGTTCTCCGTCTTCGACGATGAGCACGAGGCTGCGACACGCGAATACCTGTCGGAGACCTTCCCCGACATGCCCGCGGTCGCCGAGGGGCGCCTGATCGCGGTGTCGAGCGCCGGCGTCTTCCCCGGCACCCTCGGGAACGTCGCGCTCGTGCGCGAGATCGCCGAGCAGCTCTACCCCGAAGCCTTCTGAGCCGATGATCCATCGGCGGCTTCTCGAGCTCGCCGGCGCGGTCTCGGGTGCGATCGCGGGCGTGGCCGCGCTCGGCCTTCTCCTCTCCGGGCTCCATATCGCCTTCGCGATGGCGATCGCCGCGGCCGTGGCCGCGATCGTGTCGGGCGGGCCAGGCGTGGTGGGCTCGGTCGCTGTGCTCGGGGCGGTCGCTGCGGCTCGCGCGCTCGTGGTCTGGGTGAGGGACACGACGGCAGCTCGGCTCGGCGCCTCGGTCCGGGTCAGACTGCGTGCGCGTCTTCTCACTCGCGCCGTCGGGATCTCCGCGACGGACCGGGACTCTGGTCGGATCGCCGCGATCGCGATCGACGGCGTCGATGGACTCGAGGCCTACTTCACGCGCTACCTCCCTCAGCTGATCGTCGTGCTCGTGGTACCGGCGACGGTCGTGGCGCTGACCGTCGGACGTGCTCCGACCGCGGGCGTCGCTCTCGGCATCGCCGCGGCGGTTGCGGTTATCGCGCCGCGCGCATGGGACGCCCGCCTGCTGCGCACGGGACGGGAGCGCTGGGAGCGGTTCACCCGTCTTTCGTCGGACTTCGTCGAGAGCCTCGAGCACATCCCGCTCCTGAGGATCTTCGGCGCGACGGCGCGCGCGGCGGACCGGCTCTCGGCGGAGGGCGATGCGCTGAGGCGCGACACGATGGGTCAGCTGCGACTGTCGCTGGTCGAGACGGCCGTCAGCGCGCTCGCGATGCACCTCGGAGCGGCGGCAGCCGTGATCTTCGCGACCCTGGCGGTGTCCGGCGGAGACGGCGATGGCGCAGCCGCGGTCGCGGTCCTGCTGCTGGCGCGGGAGTGCTTCCGTCCTGTCCAGGATCTCGGGGCGTGCTGGCACGCCGGGTATCTGGGCCTGAGCGCGGTCGACGGCCTCGATGAGCTGCAGCGGTCCTCCTCGACAGCGCCCCGCATGGGGGGACGGCCCCGGCCGGCGCCGACCGGGCTCCTCGAGTTCGAAGGCGTGTCCTTCACCTATCCGGCTACCGGTCGCGGCGTCCGCGATGTCCGTCTCCGCGTCGAAGCGGCGGAGACGCTGGCCGTGATCGGCCCGTCCGGCGCGGGCAAGAGCACGCTCGCTCGGCTCGTGGAGCGCGACATCGACCCCGATGCCGGCATCATCAGGATCGGCGGCGTCGATATCCGGGACTTCGACCGCGTCGCACTCAGCGCGAGCGTCGCCGTCGTGCCGCAGGACCCCGTGCTCTTCGCATGGTCGGTACAGGACAATCTGCGGCTCTGCCGGCCGTCGGCCGCCGACGCCGAGGTGGAGCAGGCCGCGCGGGTCGCCGATGTGCACGACGTGATCGCCGGACTGCCGGAGGGCTACGACACCGTCCTCTCCGAGAACGGCGGACAGCTGTCGGGCGGCCAGCGGCAGCGGCTGGCGATCGCGCGTGCGCTCCTGTCGCCGGCGCCCGTGCTCATCCTCGACGAGGCGACCTCGGCGCTCGACGCGGAGTCGGAGCGGCGGATCGTCGACGCCGTGGCGACCGCGGCAGCGGGTTGGCGCACGGTGGTCGTCATCACCCACCGGGCGAGCACGGGAGCACGTGCAGACCACTGGGTCGCCATCGAGGACGGGCGCGTCGCCGCCCGCGGCCGCGGTCCCGTGCCGACCTCGCGCGGAGCAGTGCTTCGATGAGGCCGCTGCTGCGCCTTCTCCCGGTGGTGGCTGTTCGGCGAGGGCGATTCGTCGAGGCGATCCTGTGGAGCGTCGTCTGTCAGGCGGCAGTGCTCGGGATCGCGATCCTTCTCGCACGCATGGCCGGGCTCGCGGCGGTCGGTTCGCCGCTGCCGTCGTCTGCCCCCGTGATCGCCGTGCTGCTGGCGGTGCTGGCGGCGGCCGCGGCCTGGCGCGAATCCTGGGTGTCTCACGATCTCGCGTATCGGGTGATCGGAGAGCTCCGCTCCCGCGTCTTCGGGGTGCTCCGTCGCGCCCTGCCGTCGCGCATCCGTCCGCGTCGCACGGGCGACCTCGCGACCGCGGTGGTCGCGGACATCGAGACGCTCGAGTGGCTCTTCGCGCACACGATCGCACAGGCGCTCGGGGCCGTCCTCGTGCTCTCGACGGCCGTTGCCGTCTCGATCACGGTGAGCCCTCTGCTCCTGCTGGCCTGGACGCCGCCGCTCCTCATCGGCGTCGTCGTGCCGATGGCGACCCGTCGGCGGGCTGGGCGGGATGGTGCCGCTCTGGCCGCAGATGCGGGTGCACTGCGCGCCGAGCTCGTCGACACGCTCCGAGGCCTTCGCGAACTCGCAGGGGCCGCGGCACTCGAGCGTCAGCTCGATCGTCTCGCGGAGCGGACGCTCCGGCACACCCGTACGCAGGTTCGCGAGGCGTCTCGCGTCGGGGCGGAGCGCGCGATCGCGGACCTCGCCATCGCCATCGCCGTTGTCTCTGCGGTGCTGGTCGTGGTCGCGGACACGGGAATCCCACGCGCGGACATCCCGCTCGCGGTCACGCTCGCCGCGGCGGGCGTCGCACCGGCCGCGCAGATCGCTGACCTCCTGCGCGGGGCGGGGACCTTGACCGCCGCAGCGGCGCGCATCGACTCCCTGCTCGCGGAACCGCCTGCGGTGACCGACGAGCTCTCGCCGACCCCGAGGCTCCGAGACGCGAGAGGGCTGTGCTTCGACGGTGTCTGCTTTGCGTATCGTGCGGGAGCTCCGGTCCTGCAGGACCTCCACCTTCACGTCCGGCCCGGCGAGATCGTCGCGTTGACCGGAGCATCCGGCTCAGGCAAGTCGACGGCGGCGGCGCTTGCCTCGCGGCAGTGGGATCCGGACAGGGGAGCGGTGCGGATCGACGGCGTGGACCTGCGTGCTCTCGCGGACGATGCACTTCGCGCGCGGATCGCCGTGGTCCCGCAGGGGTCGCCGCTCCTGCGCGGAACGATTCGCTCGAATATCGTCCTCGGCGATCCTCACGCGCCCGAGGAGCGGATCACGGCGGCCGCGCGTTCGGCGGGACTCCTCGACGCGCGGTCGGGGCTTCCACGCGGCCTCGACACCGACGTCGGCGAGCACGGGGCCGGTCTCTCCGGCGGTCAGCGCGCGCGTGTCGCGATCGCTCGGGCGCTCCTGCGCGATCCTCGCGTCCTCGTCCTCGACGAGGCGACGGCCTCGCTCGACGCCGAGGCCGACGCGGCGATCATGGAGCTCCTGGCCCGTCAGAGTGAACGCGCGGTTCTTCTCATCTCGCATCGGCCGGCGACGATCGCGGCAGCGCATCGCCTCGTCGCACTGAGCGCGGCCGCTACGCCCCGTCTCGGAGGGTGACGCAGCAGCGGCCGTCCTCCGGCTCGAGGGCGACCGCGGGCGAGTGCGGCGCGAGCGCGTCGCCCACTCCGTCGATGAGCGCGCAGTTCATGCCGCACACCAGGTCGCGGTGATCCTGGGCGAGTCGATGGAACGGGCAGTTCCGCAGCACCGTGGTGGGCCCCTCGCGCTCGGGCTCGTATCCCTCGCCGCGCAGGATGTCCTCGGCCGCTTCCCGCGCGGCGGACGCGGAGACGGGCGGCTCGGCGCCCCGCGCCGCGGCGATCGCACGGCCCCTGGCTCGCGCGACGTCGGCGACCGCCTCCGCCACCGGGATGCCGTCGGCCGCGCTGCGCGTGATCGCGCGGGCGAGCAGATCACCCGCGACGTCGTAGCCACGCGGCGGCACCGAGACGGCGATCTCGCTCTCGGCAGGGCGGTACCGCTTGGCGGGTCGCCCCGCTCCCGGGCCCGTGCGCCCGGGCGGGCGGGCGTAGTCGACTGTCACGAGGCCGTCCTGCTCGAGGCGGTCGAGGTGGAACTTCGCCTGGTGATGCGGGATGTCGAGCGCGCTCGCGGCCTCGTCGCGCGTGACCGCGTGGCGCTGGCGGCTGAGGAACGCGTAGATGGCGCGGCGGAGCGGATCGGCGAGCCCGCGGATCCGGCGGGTGGCCTCGGAATCGGCATCGGTCATCTCGTCCGCCTTCTTTCGGAGAACCCTCTTGACGAAAGACTACCCCCGTTCTAACGTGCGGAGTAACTTCCGATAGAAAGGACGACGCTCATGTCGACACTCCGCAGTTCCCGAGCAGAGACGCTCACCGGGGTCGGCGATCTCCGCTCTCCGACGCACCAGGCGTTCCTGCTGCTCCGCACCGTGTTCACCGCCGCGCCGATCCTCTTCGGGCTCGACAAGTTCGCGAATCTCCTCGTCGACTGGACGATCTACCTCGCGCCCTGGATCGACGCGATCCTCCCCGGCGACGACGTGTTCGCCATGCGCGTCGTCGGGGTCGTCGAGATCGCCGCCGGCGTGCTCGTCGCGATCCTCCCGCGCTGGGGCGCGTGGGTCGTGGCGGCGTGGCTGCTCGGGATCATCGTGAATCTGCTCACCCTGCCCGGCTACTTCGACGTGGCGCTGCGCGACTTCGGCCTCCTCGTCGGCGCGGTCGCGCTCGCGCGTCTCGCCGAGGGAGAGCGCAGGGCTCGCGGCGCGCGCTGAGCCGGATGTCAGCGCCAGGCGGGTGCGGCCGCGCCGTACCCGCCGACGTCGCGCTCGATCGTGCGGCGGTCGAGGAGGACCGGGGGAGGGGGCAGGAAGAGCGTGCCGTGCGGGGAGCTGACATTCACCATCGTCGTCCCCATCGACACCTCGTCGTCGGTCTCGGGCGGCGGCGCGGACGCGAGGAGCGCCCGCGCCGCGCCGAGGAGGCTCGCCCGCACGAGACCGCCGCGCCCCGAGGCGAGGAGCTCGAGCACGCGCGCGGCCAGCACGTATCCGGTCGCGAAGTCGAGCGCCTGCACGGGCAGCGCGCCCGGTCGTCCGTCGGCGTCGGCGCACAGGTCTGCGATCCCCGTCGCCGCCTGGACGATCGAGTCGAATCCCGCACGGGCACCCCAGGGGCCGTCCTCGCCCCACGCCGAGAGGGTCGCGACGATGAGGCCCGGGTGATCGGCCGCGAGGGCGGTCGGCGTCAGTCCGAAGCGGTCGAGGGAACCGGGGCGGTAGCCCAGCACGACGACGTCGGCGTCGGCGACGAGAGCCCGCGCGTCGGCGGCGCGGCTCGCGAGATCGAGCTCGATCGAGCGCTTGCCCATCCCGGTCAGGAGGTGCTGCTCGAGGATCTCCAGTCGGCCGGGCGGATCCACCCGCAGCACGTCGGCGCCGAGGCAGGCGAGGAGCTGCGTGCACGTCGGTCCCGCGAGCACCCGGGTGAGATCGAGGACCCGCACGCCCGCGAGCGGGGCGGTGTCGGATGGCCCGATGCGGCTCTCCCCGTCCGGGACGACCTCGCTCCAGGCCGCGTCATGCGTCACGCGTCCGTGCGGATGGTCCTTCCACTCATCGGCCGTGCGCACGCGGGCCGCGATGCCGCCCGCCGCGACGACCGTGTCCTCGAGCTCCTGCGCGGGCATGCCGGCAGCGCGCGCGTCGAGGTCGCGCCGCGTCTCGACCCCCAGCGCGCGGCGGATGGCGTCGGCATGGTGCGGGTAGTTGCCATGCAGACGCGCGAATCCGTCGGCGCAGGTGACGAAGCCCGAGAGCTCAGCCCACGGCGACACGCTCCGGCCGTCGACGCGGGCGTGCTCGACCGTCTCGAACGCCGATCGGATGAGCTCGGAGGACGTGTCCACCGAGACGGACAGTCCGCGGGCGCGCGCGACAGCACGCGCGCCATCCGCGGCCGCGGAGACCGCCGTGATCGCGAGGCCCTCGACGTCGAGCGGGCCCTGCCACCAGCGGCGGATGCCGATGCTCACGCGGGCGCCCCGGGCCGCGCGATGGTCAGAGCGGCCGTGTCCGTGAACTCCCGCTCGATGTCCGCGTTCGCGCGGTACGTCGCGAGGCTGACGAGCACGGCGATGATGAGGGCGCCGATGAAGCCCGGGAGCAGCTCGTACACGCCGGTGCCGAGCAGCGGCCATGTGAAGACGATGACGGAGCCGGAGACCATGCCGGCGAGGGCGCCCCACGCCGTGAGGCGCTTCCAGAACAGGCTGAGGAGGATGAGCGGCCCGAAGGACGCACCGAACCCGGCCCAGGCGAACGCCACGAGCCCGAGGATCGTGTCGTTGGGGCTGATGGCGAGGAGTGCCGCGACGATCGCGACGGCGAGGACGCACGAGCGCCCCAGGATCACCAGCGTGCGGTCACGCGGCGGAGCCTTGCGCACGACCTTGTAGAGGTCCTCGACGAGTGCCGAGGAGCACACGATGAGCTGGCTCGAGATCGTGCTCATGATGGCCGCGAGGACGGCGGCGAGCACGAAGCCGGCGATGAGCGGGTGCAGCAGGATCTGCGACATCCGCAGCACGACCGTCTCCGGGTTCGCGAGCTCCTCGACGCCGGGCTGGTCGAAGTAGGCGATGCCTGCGAGGCCCGCGATGACCGCGCCGCCCATCGAGATCACCATCCAGCCGATCCCGATGCGCCGGGCGGGCTTCGCCCCCGCCGGCGTCGGCAGCGCCATGAAGCGCACGATGATGTGCGGCTGGCCGAAGTAGCCCAGACCCCACGCGAGGGCCGACACGATCGCGAGCACCGTGGCACCGGACAGCGCCTCGCCGCCCGTGAACGAGAGGGCGTCGGGCGACGCCGAGGCGATCGCCTCGCCGACGGCGCCCAGCCCGCCGACGTTCGCGATGGCGACGACCGGCACGAGGATGAGCGCGACCATCATGAGCAGGCCCTGGGCGACGTCGGTGAGAGAAGCGCCGAGGAACCCGCCGAACAGGGTGTAGGCGAGCGTGACGCCCGTGACGAGGAGCATGCCCACGAGGTAGTCGCCGTCGAACGAGCTCTCGAAGAACACGCCGCCGGCGACCATCCCCGATGAGATGTAGAGCGTGAAGAAGACGAGGATGATGAGGGCCGAGACGATCCGGAGCAGCCGCGACCGGTCCTTCAGCCGATTCTCGAAGAAGCTCGGCACGGTGATCGAGTTGTTGCTGACCTCGGTGTACGCGCGCAGCCGCGGCGCGACGATGAGCCAGTTCAGGTAGGCGCCGATCGTGAGCCCGATCGCGATCCAGGCCTCGATGAGGCCGGTCGCGTAGATCGCGCCCGGGAGTCCCATCACGAGCCATCCCGACATGTCCGACGCGCCCGCCGAGAGAGCGGCGACCCAGGGCGGCAGGTTGCGCCCCGCGAGCATGTAGTCCTCGTGGTCCTTCGTGCGGCGGGCGGCGAAGAAGCCGATCGCGAGCATGCCCGCGAAGTAGATGCCGAGCGCGATGTAGAGGTAGACCTGGTCGGACATCGTCGTTCCCGCCTTTTCCTGTCGAGGGGCCCCGCCCGCGCGGGCCTGTCGTGCACAGCACGGTACTCCCCGGCCGCGCGTCGCGGGGAAGGCGCTCCGCCGTGGTCAGCCGGCGCGCGAGAACTCGGAGGCCCGGCGCACCTGATCGGGCGTCGGCGTGACGCCCGTGTACCGGGCGAACTGACGGGCGGCCTGCAGGGCGATGACCTCGGCGCCCGTGATGAGCCGCTTGCCGGCGTCGCGTCCCGCCCGCACGAGCGGCGTCTCCGAGGGGAAGGCGACGACGTCGAAGACGACGTCGGCGGCCTCCACGTGCGCGGGCGAGAAGGCCAGCGCGTCGGCGTCGGGGCCGTCCATGCCGAGCGGCGTCACGTTGACGATCACGCCCTCGCCCGGCTCGGGGTCGGTCGGCGTCCACCGGTACCCGTAGGCGTCGGCGAGGGCCGGTCCGGCCTGCGGGTTGCGCGCGACCACGGTCACGCGGTCGAATCCCGCGCCCCGGAAGGCCGCGACCACGGCCTTGGCCATCCCACCCGAACCCCGCACGACCACCGGCAGCGCGGGGTCCACGTCATGCGCCGCGAGCAGCTCGGCGACGGCCTCGTAGTCGGTGTTCGAGGCGATGAGGCGGCCGCCGTCGTTGACGATCGTGTTCACCGAGGCGATCGCCTCGGCCGAGGGCTCGATCTCGTCGACGAGCGGGATGACAGCCTCCTTGAACGGCATCGACACCGAGCAGCCGCGGAAGCCGAGGGCCCGCACGCCGCGGATGGCGCCCTCGATGTCGTCGGTCGTGAACGCCTTGTACACGAAGTTCAGGCCCAGCTCCTCGTAGAGGTAGTTGTGGAACCGCGTGCCGATGTTCGAGGGCCGGCCCGAGAGCGAGATGCAGACCGACATGTCCTTGTTGAGGATGGGCATGACGCCATTCTGCCCGGGCCGCCCCTCGGCCCCCGATCAGCCGACGTCGATCGCGTCGCCCGCGTCGAGGTCGTGGAACACGCCGCCGCCCTGCTCGGTGGCCCAGCGCAGGCGCCCGCGGTGCATCGCGAGGCCCTGCGCGGACAGCGGCACGTCGTGGGTGCCGAACGCGGCGCGCGGCGCGACCGCGAGGACGAAGTCCATCGCCTCGCCGATCTTGAGCCAGGGCGCGCCGATCGGCGCGGCGAGCAGCGGCACCTCGCGCCCGGGGAGCGCGTACGAGTCCCCCGGGTAGTAGAGGAGGTCGTCGACGAAGACGCCGATGTTCTCGACGAGCGGGATCGAGGAGTGGATCTCGTTGTGCACACCGCCGTGGAACGAGAGGCGGAAGGGGCCGGCGGTCGCGCTGTCTCCCGATGCGACGACGACCGCGTCGCCGTCGAGCTGCGCGGCGACGGCGCGCGTCGTGAAGACGGGAGCCGACGGATGGCGCGCGCGGAGCGCCGCGATGTGCTCGGGGGTCCAGTGATCCGGATGCTCGTGGGTGATGACGATGCCCGCCAGATCGGAGATGTCCGGCAGGGCGGCGGTGAACGATCCCGGGTCGACGACGAGCGTCGCCCCGTCCTTCTCGATGCGGAGGGCGGCATGTTCGTGCTTCGTGACGCGCATGAGGATCAGTCAACCACCGGGAACGCGAAGAAGCCCGGATCCTCGGATCCGGGCTTCTTCTCTACGGTGACCCCAGCGGGATTCGAACCCGCGTTACCGCCGTGAGAGGGCGGCGTACTAGGCCGCTATACGATGGGGCCGTAGTCTGTGTTCAGTTCTTCGTGTTCTTCCCGTTCCCGGGCACCAGAAGAGTATGACACGGAGAGACAGGGGCGGGCAAATCGAGGCCCCCTCCTGCGGTCGCCCGCGCGTGTCTGGCCGATCAGCGCCGGTTTTCCGGAACGGCCTCCCCGCGTGCGCGCCGCCGCCTGCGCAGGCGGACCACGAGCCAGCACGCTCCTGCGACGATCGCGGCCGCCCCCAGCCACGGGAGGAGGAAGCCGAGCGCGACGACTGCGCCGCTCACGGCCGCCACGAGGCCGTTCCAGCCCGCCACGAGTCCGTCCTGGAAGCCGGCCGGGTCGGGTGCCGTCACGGGGGGCTCCGTGGTGAGGGTGATCGTGAGGCTCGACATCGCGACCTGGCCCTCGAGGAGCGCGAGCTCCTGCTGGTAGGACTCGAGCTGCGCCTGGCGCTCCGAGAGCGACTGCTCCGCCTCGAGCAGCTCCGAGACCGTCCCGGCCTGCGCCATGAGCTCGGTGAGCCGTTCGACCGACGCCTGCGCCGCCGCGATGCGCGCGCGCAGATCCACCGCCTGCGTCGTGACGTCCTGCGCCGAGAGCTCCGTGTCGTGGACCTCGCCGACATCGCCGAGCGCGTCGACGACGGCGTCGAGGTCGTCGGCCGGCACGCGCACCGTGACCCAGCTCGCCCCGGGGAGCGCGGCGTCCTCCGCGGTCGCCTCCGTCACGCGGAGCCCCTCGATGTGCCCTCCGTGCCGCTCGACGAGAGCGCGGATGTCGTCGATCGCGTCATCGACGTCGTCGACCTCGACCGAGGCGGATCCCGTGCGGATCACCTCCCTGTCGGCTGCGGCGTCGTCGCCCTCGACCGGCGCGGTGACGCTCTCGCCCTGGAGGGGAGCGGACTCGCCGCCCTCGCTCGAGCTCGCCGAGCCGTCGTAGGCGGCTTCCGAGCCGCGCGGCTGATCGAACCAGGACACGGCGGTCGGGGCGATCGCGAGCGCGAGGACGAGCACCGCGGCTCCCGAGACGATCCCCGGCCACATCCGACGCCGTCGCGGTGCCGGACGCAGCGCGCGATCGCGGTGCCGCTCGTCGTCGATCGCCGCGAACACCCGCTCCTCGATGCGGTCGATGACCTCGGCAGGCACCTCGGGCAGCACGGCGTACTCCCTCTCGTCCATCACGACTCCTCTCCGACGACGGCACGCAGGCGCGTGCGGATGCGGGAGAGACGATTGCGGACGACCCCGTGGCCGACGCCGAGCTCCTCGGCGGCCGCGGCATAGGCGTACCCGTCGACCGCGCACAGCCGGAAGATCCGCTGGTCCAGGGGGCTCAGCGTGCCGACCTCCTCGACGATGCGCTCGGCGAGCCGTGCGTCGAGCACCTGCTGCTCGACGCTCACGAGGCTCGGAAGCGCCTCGTCGACCTCGTCGGCGGCAGCGCGCCTTCGCGCGCGGATCCGGTTCGCGGCCTGGAGGCGGCAGATCGCGGCGAGCCACGGCAGCAGCGATTCGCCGACGAGCTCGAGCCCCGCGATCTTCCGCCACGCCGTGACGAACGTCTCCTGCGTGACGTCCTCCGCGTCGGCATCGGATCCGACGAGGCGGTGCGCGATCCAGTACACCGGCCGGGCGTGCCGACGGTAGAGCGCGCGGAACGCGACCTCGTCGCCCGCCCTCGCGGCGGCGACGAGCTCGGCGTCGCGCTGTGCGTCGTCCATCGCGCCTCCCGATGCGGATACGTCGTCTCTCATCGATCAGGTGTCCGGCGAGAGCGCGTTCGTCTCACATGCAACCATCCGCACTGGCCGCTTGGGTATCCTGATGGTCGAAGGGGAGTATCCCGTCAACGCCTGCTCGTCATCACGGACCTCGACGGAGGGGTCCCGGTCAGGCACCGTGCGCAGCACGGGGGAGAGACTTTCGCATACCGCCGTCCCCTCCGAAAGGCCCTGAGCTTGGACATCCCTGTCTGGTTCCAGGTCGGATCCCTCGTGATCCTGACCCTCATCCTCATCGCCGACCTCCTCATCATCCTCAAGCGGCCGCACATCCCGTCGACGCGCGAGTCGACGCTGTGGGTCGTGTTCTACGTCACTCTCGCGCTCATCTTCGCCGGCGCCCTCTGGTTCCTCGGCGACGCGCAGCACGCGGGCGAGTTCGTCGCGGGCTGGCTGACGGAGTACAGCCTGTCGATCGACAACCTGTTCGTCTTCGTGCTGATCATGACGCAGTTCTCGGTGCCCCGCCGCTACCAGCAGGAGGTGCTGATGGTGGGCATCATCATCGCGCTCGTGCTGCGCGCCGCGTTCATCCTGCTCGGCGCCGCCCTCATCGAGAACCTCAGCTGGATCTTCTACATCTTCGGCGCGTTCCTCATCTTCACCGCCGTGCGCCAGGCGCTGCCGGAGAAGCACGAGGCCGACGAGCAGACCGAGAGCTTCATCGTCCGGACGCTCCGCCGATTCGTCGACATCAGTGACGAGTACGACGGCGCGAAGCTCCGCACCGTCGTCAACGGCAAGAAGATGCTCACCCCGATGATCATCGTGTTCGTCTCGATCGGCGTGACCGACCTCATGTTCGCGATCGACTCGATCCCCGCGATCTACGGCATCACGCAGGAGCCGTTCCTCGTCTTCGCGGCGAACATCTTCGCGCTCATGGGCCTGCGGCAGCTGTACTTCCTCCTCGGCGACCTGCTCGAGAAGCTCAAGTACCTGCACTACGGCGTCGCGTTCATCCTCGCGTTCATCGGCGTCAAGCTCATCCTGCACGCGCTGCACGTCAACGAGCTGCCGTTCATCAACGGCGGCCACCACATCGACTGGGTGCCCGAGATCAACAACTGGATGTCGCTCGGCGTCATCGTCGGCTCGATGGCCGTGGCCACCATCGCGAGCCTCATCTCGTCCTCGCGCGAGGCGCGCCGCGAGAAGGCCGTGACGGAGCCCGGACGCTGACCGGCTGAGCACTCTGACGACGCGGCGCGTCGATCTGCCCACACGGCGGGTCGGCGCGCCGCGTCGCACTGTGCAGATCTCGCAGATCGACAGGGGTCGGTGAGCACCCTGCTATCCTGAAGGGGTGCGGTGCGCCCGACTTCTCCTTATGCGCCGCGACGGGATCACGCTCTAGGCCTCTCCCCGTCGCGGAGTCCGTCGTAGGCCGACACCGACGACCGCTAGGAGCAGGAAGAGCATGAGCACCAACGACATCCGGGTTCCGGATCGCCCCCGCACGCTGGCCGAGAAGGTCTGGGATGACCACCTCGTCGTGAAGGGCGAGGACGGCCAGCCCGACCTCATCTACATCGATCTCCACCTCGTCCACGAGGTGACGAGCCCGCAGGCGTTCGACGGCCTGCGCGCCGAGGGACGCGGTCTCCGCCGGCTGGATCTGACGATCGCCACGGAGGACCACAACACCCCGACGATCGACATCGACAAGCCGATCGCCGACCTCACGAGCCGCACCCAGATCGAGACGCTGCGTCGCAACGCCGAGGAGTTCGGCGTGCGCCTGCACTCGCTGGGCGACGCCGAGCAGGGCATCGTGCACGTCGTCGGCCCGCAGCTCGGGCTCACGATGCCGGGCATCACGGTCGTGTGCGGCGACAGCCACACGTCGACGCACGGCGCGTTCGGCGCGATGGCGTTCGGCATCGGCACGAGCGAGGTCGAGCACGTGATGGCCACGCAGACCCTCCCGCTCAAGCCCTTCAAGACGATGGCGATCACGGTCGAGGGCGAGCTGAAGCCGGGCGTCACGGCGAAGGACATCATCCTCGCGGTGATCGCGAAGATCGGCACGGGCGGCGGCCAGGGCTACGTCCTCGAGTACCGCGGCAGCGCCATCCGCTCCCTCTCGATGGAGGGGCGCATGACCATCTGCAACATGTCCATCGAGGCCGGGGCGCGCGCCGGCATGGTCGCGCCGGACGAGACGACGTTCGCCTACCTCGAGGGCCGCCCGCACGCACCCCGAGGCAAGGACTGGGACGACGCGGTCGCGTACTGGAAGACGCTGCCCACCGACGAGGGCGCGGTGTTCGACGCCGAGGTCTTCATCGACGCGAACGAGCTCGAGCCGTTCGTCACGTGGGGCACGAACCCCGGTCAGGGCGTCTCGCTCAGCGACGTCGTGCCGGCCGCCGACGACTTCGAGGACCCGAACGAGCGCGCAGCCGCCGAGCGCGCGCTCGAGTACATGGACCTCGTCCCGGGGACCCCGCTCAAGGAGATCCCGGTCGACGCGGTCTTCATGGGCTCGTGCACGAACAGCCGCATCGAGGACCTGCGCGCCTTCGCGTCGATCATCGAGGGCCGCAAGAAGGCCGACGGCGTGCGCGTCATGGTCGTGCCGGGCTCGGCGCGCGTGCGGCTGCAGGCCGAGGCCGAGGGCATCGACCGGATCGTCAAGGAGTTCGGCGGCGAGTGGCGCTTCGCCGGCTGCTCGATGTGCCTGGGCATGAACCCCGACCAGCTCGCGCCGGGCGAGCGCTGCGCGTCCACCTCGAACCGCAACTTCGAGGGGCGCCAGGGCAAGGGCGGGCGCACGCACCTCGTGTCGCCGCTCGTCGCGGCGGCGACGGCCGTGCGCGGCACGCTGTCGAGCCCGTCCGACCTCGCATCCGCCGACCAGCCGGCCCTGTCGGGCGCGGGAGCGTAAGGAGACCGTCATGGAGAAGTTCACCACCCACACCGGGATCGCCGCTCCGCTGAAGCGCTCGAACGTCGACACCGATCAGATCATCCCCGCGGTGTTCCTCAAGCGCGTGACGAAGACGGGCTTCGACGACGCGCTCTTCCACGGCTGGCGCCAGGACCCCGAGTTCGTCCTGAACCAGGAGCCCTACCAGGGCGCATCCATCCTCGTGGCGGGGCCCGACTTCGGCACCGGATCGAGCCGCGAGCACGCCGTCTGGGCGCTGCGCGACTTCGGGTTCAAGGTCGTGCTGAGCCCGCGCTTCGCCGACATCTTCCGCGGCAACTCGGGCAAGCAGGGCCTGCTGACGGGCATCATCTCGGAGGCCGACCTCGAGCGCTTCTGGGCGGCCATCGAGGCGCAGCCCGGCGTGCGGATGACGGTCGACCTCGTCGAGCGAACCGCCGTACTCGGCGACTTCACGGCCGGGTTCGAGATCGACGATTACACTAGGTGGCGGCTCCTCGAGGGGCTCGATGACATCGGGCTCACCCTCCGCAACGAAGACAAGATCGCGGAGTTCGAGGCCCGCCGCGAGGCGTGGCGGCCACGGACGATCCCCGTTCCGTGAGCCCGGGGCTCGGGGCCCCGTCAGCACGGCGGACAACCCGCCAGAACGGTAGTGAGGCCACCAGCACATGACACTCCTGGGCGACACGAAGGTCGCGGGCGCTTCGGCATCCCGCAGCGGCGAAGTGATCGAGATCCGCGGCGGACGTCCGCTGCGCGGGCAGGTCGACGTGCGAGGCGCGAAGAACCTCGCCACCAAGGCCATGGTCGCGTCCCTCCTCGGTGAGACCCCGAGCACCCTGCGCGACGTGCCCGACATCCGCGACGTCGAGGTCGTCCGCTCGCTTCTCGAGGTGCACGGCGTGGCCGTCTCCGAGGGCGAGGAGCCGGGTTCGCTCATCCTCGACCCGAGCGCCGCGAAGTCGGCGAACTTCGAGGAGATCGACGCGCACGCGGGCTCGTCGCGCATCCCGATCCTCTTCTGCGGCCCGCTCCTGCACCTCCTCGGACAGGCGTTCATCCCCGACCTCGGCGGCTGCCGCATCGGCGACCGCCCCATCGACTTCCACCTCGACGCCCTGCGCGCCTTCGGAGCGATCGTCGACAAGCAGCCCAGCGGCATCCGCCTGTCCGCGCCCGAGGGCCTCCACGGCGCCGACATCGAGCTGCCGTACCCGAGCGTGGGCGCGACGGAGCAGGTGCTCCTCACGGCCGTGCGCGCGAACGGCGTCACCGAGCTGCGCAACGCGGCGATCGAGCCCGAGATCATGGACCTGATCGGCGTCCTCCAGAAGATGGGCGCGATCATCTCCTACGAGCCCAACCGCGTCATCTTCATCGAGGGCGTGCAGGAGCTCCGCGGCTACGACCACCGCTCGCTGTTCGACCGCAACGAGGCCGCGTCGTGGGCCTCGGCGGCGCTGGCCACCGACGGCGACATCTTCGTCAAGGGCGCGCGCCAGTACGAGATGCTCACGTTCCTCAACGTCTACCGCAAGGTCGGCGGCGACTTCGACATCACCGACGAGGGCATCCGCTTCCGCCGCGGCGAGGCCCCGCTCAAGCCGGTCATCGTCGAGACCGACGTGCACCCCGGCTTCATGACCGACTGGCAGCAGCCGCTCATCGTCGCGCTCACCCAGGCGCACGGCACGTCCGTCGTGCACGAGACCGTCTACGAGAACCGCTTCGGGTTCATCGAGGCGCTCAACCAGATGGGCGCGGACATCGTCGTGCACCCGCGCGGGCTCGACGGCCCCTACCGTCGCGTGCCGCGTCGCGCGCTCGAGCAGGCCGCGGTCATCACAGGGCCGACGCCGCTGCGCGGCGCCGACATCGTCGTCCCCGACCTCCGGGGCGGATACAGCCACGTCATTGCCGCTCTCACGGCGGAGGGCACGTCGCGCGTGTCGGGCGTCGGCATCATCCGCCGCGGATACGAGAAGTTCTTCGAGAAGCTGACCGCTCTCGGCGCTGACTTCGACGTCGTGGGGTGACGGTGGGCGCTCCCGCCTCACCTGAGAAGAGCCGCCCGAGCATCTTCTGGCCGCTCGCGGCGATCGTCATCCCGCTCGTCGGGCTGCTCGCGCGGATCGAGCTCCGCGGCTCCGAGAACCTGCCCCGTCGCGGTGCGTTCGTCCTCGCGCCGAACCACCACAGCGAGATCGACCCGCTCATCGTCGCGATCGCGACGTGGCGGGCCGGGCGCGCGCCCCGGTTCCTCGCGAAGGAGAGCCTGTTCCGCATCCCCGTCGTCGGATGGGTGCTGAAGGCCTCCGGGATGGTCCCGGTCGCGCGATCCCGCGGCGCGGCCGCGCAGGCGCTCGCGCAGGCGAAGGAGCTCGCCTCGAGCGAGCGCGGCGTGATCGTCTACCCCGAGGGCACCCTCACGCGCGACCCCGGGCTGTGGCCGATGCGCGGCAAGTCGGGCGCGATCCGCCTCGCCCTCGCCGGCGACATCCCGCTCATCCCGCTCGCGCAGTGGGGCACGCAGGCGGTCATGCCGCGCTACGGCAAGCTGTCGCTGCTCCCGCTGCGCAAGCCGATCACCGTCCTCATCGGCGAGCCCCTCGACGTGTCCGACCTGCGCGGGCGGACCGACCAGGCCGCCATCCAGGAGGGCACGGAGCGCCTCATGGCCGCGATCACCGCACTGCTCGAGGAGCTGCGCGGCGAGAAGGCCCCGCCCGAACGGTGGGACCCGACGCAGCACGGCCAGGCCGAGACGGGCAAGCTGTGATCCCCGAGCGCGTCGTCGTCCTCGGCGCGGGCAGCTGGGGCACGACGTTCGGCAAGATCCTCGCCGACGGCGGCGCCCAGGTCACGATGTGGGCCCGTCGCGCTGAGCTCGCGCACGAGATCGACCAGGCCAAGCGCAACTCGCAGTACCTGTCCGGGATCAACCTGCCCCGGTCCATCCGTGCCACCCACGTCCTCCAGAAGGCCGTCGAGGGCGCAGAGCAGATCTACCTCTCGGTGCCGAGCAAGTCGGCCCGCGACACCCTCAAGCAGCTGCGCCCGCTCATCGGCTCGTCCGACGTGCCGGTCGTGAGCCTCATGAAGGGCGTCGAGAAGAAGTCGGGTCTGCGGATGAGCCAGGTCATCGAGCAGGCGCTCGGCTGCGACCCCGCGCGCATCGCCGTCGCGAGCGGCCCGAACCTCGCGCTCGAGATCGCGCGCGAGCAGCCGACCGCGGCGGTCATCTCGTCGTCGAGCCAGGAGACCGCCGACCGGATCGCGCGCACGGCGCGCAACCGGTACTTCCGCAGCTTCGTCAACACCGACGTCATCGGCACCGAGTTCGGCGGCGTGCTGAAGAACCTCATCGCCGTCGCGATCGGCATCGTCGACGGCGTCGGATACGGCGAGAACACGAAGGCGTCGATCATCACGCGCGGCCTCGTCGAGATGACCGACTTCGCGGTGGCGTACGGCGCGCAGGCCGAGACGATGCAGGGCCTCGCGGGGCTCGGCGACCTCATCGCGACGTGCCAGTCGCCCCTCAGCCGGAACAACACGGCGGGACGCCTGCTCGGGCAGGGCTACACGCTGCAGGACGTCGTGAAGCAGATGGAGCAGACCGCCGAGGGCCTCGGCTCGGTCGCCCCCATCCTCAAGCTCGCGAAGGCGAAGGGCGTCGAGATGCCCATCGTCGAGCAGGTGCGGATGGTGCTCGACGGCACGCTCGATCCGCGCGACATCGCGCCGCACCTCACCACAGACGACGACACCCCCCAGGGCGAGAGGACGACGAATGACGACGGCGACAGTGGCGGTGCTCTTCGGCGGGCGCTCCAGCGAGCACTCCATCTCCTCCGCGACGGCGGGCGGGGTGCTGGGAGCGATCGACCGTGACCGCTACCGGGTGATCCCGATCGGCATCACCCGCGACGGCGTCTTCGTGCTCGAGGACGACGACCCCGGCAAGTTCCGGCTCGACGCCGAGAGGCTGCCGGAGGTCGTCGACAACGGCACGCGGGTGATCTGGCCCGCAGGCGGCGGCGACCGCGTGCTGCGCGTGCGCGACGCGGATGGCCTCGAGCGCGAGCTCGGCGCGGTCGACGCGGTGCTGCCCATCCTGCACGGCCTGCACGGCGAGGACGGCACCATCCAGGGCTTCCTCGACATCCTCGAGCTCCCGTATGCGGGCGGCGGCGTGCTCGACTCCGCCCTGTGCATGGACAAGCACTTCATGAAGATCGCGCTGCAGGCGGCGGGCGTGCCCGTCGCGCCGTGGACGACCGTCCGGCGGTCGCGCTGGAGCACGGCGCCCGACGCCGTCCGCGCCGAGGCCGACGCGCTCGGGTACCCGCTGTTCGTGAAGCCCGCGCGCGCGGGCTCGAGCGTGGGCGTCTCGAAGGCGCACGACGCGTCGGAGCTCGACGAGGCCATGCGCATCGCCTTCGCGGAGGACGACAAGGTGCTCGTCGAGAAGGGCATCGGGGGGCGCGAGATCGAGGTCGCGATGCTCGAGGGCCGCGACGGGGGAGAGGCGCGCGCGTCGCTCCCCGGCGAGATCGTGCTCACGACGCGCGACTTCTACGACTTCGAGGGGAAGTACCTCGGCGGCGAGGGCGTCGACGTCGTGTGCCCTGCCGATCTGTCGGAGGACGAGATCGAGGCGATCCGCGCGGTCGGCATCCGGGCCTTCGAGGCCGTCGACGGACGCGGGCTCGCTCGCGTCGACGTGTTCCTCACGCCCGAGGGCGAGATCGTCGTCAACGAGCTCAACACGATGCCGGGCTTCACGCCGATCTCGATGTTCCCGAAGTGCTGGATCGCGTCCGGGATGACGTACTCCGAGCTCATCACGGAGCTCGTCGAGCTGGGCCGCGCCCGCGCGGCCTGAGCCGGGTCAGTCCTCCGGCTGCGTGCCGGTCGTCGGGGCGTCCTCGCCCTCCGGCGCGGCGTCGGGGTCGGTGCACTGGGCCGCGCGCGGCAGCGTGGAGACCGCGCTGCCGAGCGCGCTGCCCGCGAGCACCGCGTCGGCCGACACGACGGTCGTGTCGACGTAGACCTGCACGGCCGGCTCGCGGCCGTACGTCGTCATGCGCAGATTCGGCCGCTCGCTCTCGTCGACGATCCAGTCGACGCCGTCGATCGTCACGCACTGCTGGGTGGTGGGGGCGGGAGCGTCGTATCCGCACGAGAGGATGACCGCGGTCGGCTCGCCCCACGCCGCGGTCGCCTGAGCGTCGGTCCAGCGGCGCTCGAGGCCCGAGACCGAGTCGGGCATGCGCACGGAGACCTCGGCGCACAGCGGGTCGTTCGCGCGCGGAGCCGCCTCGAGGTGAACGGTCGGCGCGCACCCCGTGAGCGCGATGACGGCGGCGAGGCACGAGACGGCGGCGAGGCGGCGGTTCACCCCACCAGCCTACGTTCGGGCGTCCTGGGCGTTCGCCTACGCTGGAGGGATGCATGAGGATCCCACGGTCGGCGAGCTGAGCGAGGGCGAGATCCTCCGACGGATCCTGGCGCGCACGGGCCGCGCGGGCGCGGGCCTCGTCGGGCCCGGCGACGACGCCGCGGTCGTCGCCGCGCCGTCCGGGTCGGTCGTGGCGACGACCGACACGCTCATCCACGGACCGGACTTCCGGCTGGCGTGGTCGAGCGGCTACGACCTCGGCTGGAAGTCGGCCGCCGTCAATCTCGCCGATGTCGCGGCGATGGGGGCGCGGCCGACGGCGCTCCTCGTCGCGCTCGCGATGCCCAACGACACCCGCGCGTCGTTCGTGGAGGCTCTCGCCGAGGGCCTCCGCGACGCGTGCGACGCCCTCGCGCCCGGCTGCGCCGTCGTGGGCGGCGACCTCACCGCGAGCGACGTGCTCACGATCGCCGTGACCGCCCTCGGAGACCTCGAGGGACGCGCCCCCGTGCTGCGCTCGGGCGCCCGCGCGGGCGACGTCGTCGCGATCGCGGGGGAGCTCGGCCGAGCCGCGCGGGGCCTGCAGGTGCTCTTCGCGCGCTTCCGCGACGCCGATGGCGCACCCCTGCCCGTCGACCCCGCCCTGCTGCGGGACGGCGACACGGGCGTCCTCGAGGCGCAGCTGCGGCCCGCTCCGCCGATCGGCCTCGGGCCGTTCGCCGCGCGCGCCGGCGCGACCGCCATGATGGACGTCTCGGATGGCCTCGCGCTCGACGCGCGGCGGATGGCCGACGCCTCGGCGGTCACGATCGCGATCGACAGCGCCGACCTGGGGGACGATCCGCGGATCGCGCTCGAGGGCGGGGAGGACCACGCGCTGCTGGCGACCTTCCCGGCCGGCGCCCTGCCCCCCGGATTCCGCCCGATCGGACGCGTCATCCCGCGCGACGAGGCATCGGTCCACGTGGACGGCGTGCCGTACCTCGGCGCGGGCGGCTGGGATCCGTACCGCGATTGGGATGCGGCCGCGGGCTGACGACGCTCAGGCGCTGAGCGGCTCGCCCCACCACAGGGTCGTGTCGCCGTACGCCTTCTCGCGCCACGCGGAGAGGCCGGCGGCGGCCCAGTCGGGGGAACCGGAGCGCGTTGCGCGCTCGACGATCACGAGCGCGCCCGGCGCGAGCAGCGGCGCGAGCAGCGCGAGGTCGTCGTCGAGGTCGCGCGGCGGCAGGTCGTAGGGCGGGTCGAGGAACGCGATGTCGATGCCGGGCGCCGTGCCGCGGAGGAAGGCGCGCACCGCGATGGGGTGGACGCGCACGCGGGGCGCGCTCGAGCCCATCGCGCGCCGCACGACCTCGACGTTCCGCTTCACGATCTCGGCCGCCGGCCGGGACCGCTCGACGAGGTCGACCGACGCGGCGCCGCGGCTCGCGCACTCGAGACCGAGTGCGCCCGATCCCGCGTACAGATCGACGACCGCGGCGCCCTCGATGAGGCCGGTGTCCTCGAGCGCGCCGAACAGCGACTCGCGCACGCGGTCGCTCGTGGGGCGGGTGCCCGAGCGCGGCACGTCGAGCCGGGCGCCGCCCGCGCGGCCCGCGATGATCCTCGTCACCCTGCCACGATATCCTCGGCGGGCGCGGCGTCCGCGTCCGGGGCCCCTTCTAGACTCGACGCATGCCGCTCTCGCTCGACTCCTCGCTCACGGAGGCCGTCGGCGCGAAGTCCGCCGGCCTGCTCTCGCGGGCGTTCGGGATGGCGACCGTGGGCGACCTGCTCGCGCACTACCCGCGCCGCTACATGAGCAGGGGCGAGCTCACGCCCATCCGCGACCTCCCGCTCGGTGAGACGGTCACGATCGTCGCCGAGGTGCGGCGCGTGCAGTCGCGTCCCATGCGCAGCCGCGGCGGGCGCCTCCTCGAGGTGATCATCGGCGACGGCCAGGGCGAGATGTCGCTCACGTTCTTCAACCAGGACTGGCGCGAGCGCGAGCTCCGGCCAGGTCGGCGCGGCGTCTTCTCGGGCAAGGTCGGGGAGTACCGTCGCGAGCGTCAGTTCTCGCATCCCGCGTACGAGCTCTTCGACGACGAGGGCGATGCCGATGCGCGCGCGCAGGAGTTCGCCGGCCGGCTCATCCCCGTGTATCCCGCGACCTCCGCGCTCACGAGCTGGGCCATCCAGAAGCTCGTCGAGCAGTGTCTGACCCGCCTCGGCGACGTGCCCGAGCCGCTCCCCGACGACCTGCGGGAGCGGGAGGGGCTCATGGGCGCGCGCGACGCGCTCGACGGCGTGCACCGGCCCGCGAACGAGGGGCACGCCTACAGCGCGCGCAAGGCGCTGCGGTGGCACGAGGCGCTCGTGCTCCAGACGGCACTCGCTCAGCAGCGCCGTGACGTCAGGGCTCTCGCAGCCACGCGCCGCGAGGCGAAGCCGGGCGGCCTGCTCGAGCGCTTCGACGCGGCGCTGCCGTTCGCGCTGACCGACGACCAGCGCGAGACCGGCGAGCGGATCGCGGCCGACCTCGTCGCCGGATGGCCGATGAACCGGCTCGTGCAGGGCGAGGTGGGGTCGGGCAAGACGCTCGTCGCGCTGCGCGCCATGCTGCAGGTGGCCGAGTCCGGCGGCCAGGCGGCGCTGATCGCGCCGACCGAGGTGCTCGCCGGCCAGCATCTGCGCTCCATCACGCGCATGCTCGGGCCGCAGCTGGCTCCCGAGGTCATGCCCACGCTCCTCACCGGCCAGATGCCGGCGGCGGCGCGACGGAAGGCCGCGCTCCGCGTGGCGTCGGGTCAGTCGCGCATCGTCGTCGGCACGCACGCCCTGCTCAGCGAGGGCACGACGTTCGCCGACCTCGGGCTCGTCGTCGTCGACGAGCAGCACCGGTTCGGCGTGGAGCAGCGGGAGACCCTGCGCGCGAAGGGAACGAGTCCGCACGCCCTCGTCCTCACCGCCACGCCCATCCCGCGCACCGTCGCGATGACGGTCTTCGGCGACCTCGACGTGTCGACCATCCGCACGATGCCCGCGGGCCGCGCCGGCATCGAGACCTTCGTCGCCCCGGTCGCCGAGCGCCCGCGCTGGTTCGACCGGGTCTGGGAGCGCGTCGCCGAGGAGGTCGAGAAGGGGCACCAGGTCTTCGTCGTGTGCCCCGCGATCGACGTCGCGGCGAAGGGCAAGGCCGCCGCCGAGGACGACGCCCCGGAGGCCGCCGCGGAGGAGGGCGGCTCCGGCCCGCGCTGGGGCGTCGCGCAGGTCGCCGAGATGCTCGGGCGGCACCCCGTGGTCGGGCGGCTCAGGCTCGCGACGCTGCACGGCCGCATGCCGGGCGAGGAGAAGGACCGCATCATGCAGGAGTTCGCGGCCGCCCGCGTCGACGTGCTCATCGCGACGACCGTGATCGAGGTCGGCGTCGACGTCCCGAACGCGTCGACCATGGTCATCCTCGATGCCGACCGCTTCGGCGTCTCCCAGCTCCACCAGCTGCGCGGACGCGTCGGACGCGGGGGAGTGCCCGGACTCTGCCTGCTCGTGACGGAGGCGACAGAGGGAACGCCGGCGCGCGAGCGCGTCGAGGCGGTCGCGGCGACGCTCGACGGGTTCGCGCTCGCGGAGGTCGATCTCGAGCTGCGCGGCGAAGGCGACGTGCTCGGAGAGGCGCAGTCGGGCGTGCGCTCATCGCTTCGGCTGCTCCGCGTGGTCAAGGACCAGGCGCTCATCGCCCTGGCGCGGGAGGAGGCCGACCGCGTCCTCGCGGCGGACCCCGACCTCGCCCGGCATCCCGGACTCGCCGACGCCCTGGCCCGCCGGGTCACGCAGGAGGAGCGCGCGGCCCTGAGCAAGAGCTGAGCATGCGCCCCGCGCGGCGTGTCGCGGGCGCGGCGCTGCCCGGGCGCGGATGGGGCTCCTGGCTAGGCTGGATCGCATGAGCAACCGGATCGCCGTCGTCCCGGGGTCCTTCGACCCGCCCACCCTCGGTCACCTGGACGTCATCCGGCGTGCCGCCTCGCTCTACGACGAGCTCCACGTGCTGGTCGTGCACAACCCCGACAAGGAGGGGATGCTGCCGATCGCGCTGCGGCTGCAGCTCCTCGAGCAGTCGGTCGAGGAGGCGCAGATACCCGGCAAGGTCATCGTCGGATCGTGGAGCGTGGGCCTGCTCGTCGACTACGCGCAGGAGGTGGGCGCCGGCGTGCTCGTGAAGGGCATCCGCTCGCAGGGCGACGTCGCGTACGAGACGCCCATGGCGGTCGTCAACAACCACCTCGCCGGCGTCGAGACGGTGTTCCTCCTCGCCGATCCCGCCCACTCGGTCGTGTCGAGCTCGCTCGTGCGCCAGGTGGCCGGCCTGGGCGGGGACGTCTCGCCCTACGTGCCGGCGGCGGTCGCCCGCTACCTCCGCAGCGCGACCTCGAAGGACTTCTGACCTCGCGTCCCTGCGCGCGCCACGGCCCTCGTCGTCCCGGGCGCGACTACGATTGATCCCCGTGAGAACGCGTAAAACCGGGCCCTTCGTGCTGCCCGTCCGCGACATCGTCCGCAAGCCGGGCGAGATGCGCGAGCACACGCTGACCATCCCCGCACCCGAGCAGTGGGGCGAGGGGATCGTCTCGATCCCGGAGGGGAAGGAGCTCGAGCTCGACGTCCGTCTCGAATCCGTGCACGAGGGCATCCTCGTGTCGGGGGAGCTCGACACGGAGTTCGAGGGGGTGTGCGGTCGATGCCTTCGCGACATCGCCGAACCGCTCGAAGTCGAGTTCCAGGAGCTTTTCGAGTATCCTGGTGAGGAAACTGCTGACTTCGAGGTTCAAGACGACCACGTGGATCTTGAAACTCTGGTCAGGGATGCGGTCGTCTTGTCGCTTCCGTTTCAGCCGGTGTGTCAGCCGGATTGCCCCGGCCTCGACCCGGTCACGGGCGAGCGGCTGACGCAGAGCCCCGGCACCGCGCAGCAGGCGCCTGTCGATCCTCGGTGGGCCGCGCTCCGAGAACTCACAGACCAGAATGGATCGGCGGACTCCGCCGCCCCGAGCACAGAAGAGAGCTAGTCATGGCAGGTAACCCCCCGAAGCGGAAGGTCTCCCGTTCGAACACCCGCTCGCGTCGCGCGCAGTGGAAGGCGGAGGCTCCGGCCCTCGTCAAGACGGTGGAGAACGGCAAGGTCGTCTACAGCCGCCCGCACCAGGCCAAGGTCGTCACCGACTCGCAGGGCACCGAGCTGTTCCTCGAGTACAAGGGCCGCAAGGTCGCCGACGCCTGAGCGGCGGATACGACTCCGTGGCGCGCATGCGGCCACTCTCCGAGAAGCTCGGCGTCGAGATCGACGCCGAGCTTCTCGCTTTGGCCATGACACACCGCTCGTACGCGTACGAGCACGGCGGCATCCCGCATAACGAGCGACTCGAGTTCCTCGGCGACTCGGTGCTCGGGCTGGCCGTCACCACCATGCTGTATCGCCGGTTCCCCGACCTCGACGAGGGCGCGCTCGCGAAGCGCCGCGCCAGCGTCGTCTCGACCGTCGCCCTCGCAGAGGTCGCGCGCGGCATCGGCCTCGGCGAGCACCTCCGTCTCGGCCGCGGCGAGGAGCAGACGGGCGGCCGCGACAAGGACTCGATCCTCGCCGATGCGACCGAAGCCGTGTTCGGCGCCGCGTACCTGTCGGCGGGGCCCGAGGAGGCGTCGGCCCTCGTGCTGCGCCTCATCGAGCCGCTCCTGGAGAACCCCGAGCGCTACGGCGCGGCGATCGACCCGAAGACGAGCCTTCAGGAGCTCGCCGCGCGCCTCGGCCTGGGAGCGCCGTCGTACTCGGTCGCATCCCGCGGCCCCGACCACGACCGTCGCTTCACCGCCACGGTCGAGGTCGGCGATCACGCCTCGACCGGCGAGGGCACGAGCAAGAAGCAGGCCGAGATGGCCGCGGCTCTCACGGCCTGGCACGCGCTCAGCGCGCGGACCGTCGGTGCCTGAGCTCCCCGAGGTCGAGGTCGTGCGAGCGGGCCTCGAGCCCGCCGTCGTGGGATCGACCATCGCGGGAGTCGAGGTGCTCGACGGCCGTGCGCTCACCCGCCACGTGGGCTCCCACGACGACTTCACCGCGCGCCTGAGCGGACGCGCCGTGACGGCCGCCGTGCGTCGCGGCAAGTTCCTCTGGCTGCTGCTCGAGTCGGCGGCGATCGAGCCGGCGGAGGCGCTCATCGGGCACCTCGGCATGAGCGGGCAGCTGCTCCTGCGCGCACCCGGCGCCCCGCGCGAGCGCCACGAGCGCGTGCGGCTCGCGATCGACCATCCGGCTCACGGCGAGCTCGCCGTCGTGTTCGCGGATCAGCGGACGTTCGGATCACTCGCCGTCGACGCGCTCGTGCCGACGGCGGACGGCGCGCCGGGCGGATGGGGGAGCGATGCGCCCCTCGTGGCATCGCAGGCCGCGCACATCGCGCGCGACCCGCTGGACCCCGCGTTCGACGACGCCGCGTTCGCGCGAGGGCTCGGCCGCCGCGCGTCGGCGATCAAGCGCGTGCTGCTCGATCAGACGGTCGTGAGCGGCATCGGCAACATCTACGCGGACGAGGCGCTCTGGGCCGCGCGCATCCATCCGGAGACGCCCGCGTCCGCGCTCTCGACGCGGGCCGTCCGCACGCTGCTCGCCGAGATCCGCGCGGTGCTGCAGAAGGCCCTCGCGGAGGGCGGCACGAGCTTCGACGCGCAGTACGTGAACGTCAACGGGCAGGCCGGTTATTTTGCGCACAGCCTCAACGCCTACGGGCGGCATGGCCAGCCCTGCCCGCGCTGCGGCGGAGCGATCCGCCGCGAGGCGTTCATGAACCGCTCGAGCCATTACTGCCCGAGGTGCCAGCGGAAACGCTAGCTGTCTTGTGCGGGCGATCGACGATCCCGGCGGCCTCAGAACGGCGGGCCTATGCTGGCCTCGTGCGTCATCAGCAGATCCTCGACAGGCTCGCGGCGGGCGCGGTCGCCCCGACGGCGCGGGACGAGGTTCGGATCCTGGCGCAGAAGAGCTTCTTCGCTGCGAGGCACCAGGGGCTGGAAGGTGCTCAGCACGCCGACGTCGTGCCGGCCATCAAGGAGCGCTGGCACTTCGCACTCGACGCGGCCCGCCAGTCGTGCGCACCTGAGAGCGATCGGATGAACGCCTACAAGGCCGCGGTCGCCATCGCCACCTCATTGCACGAAGTGGGGCTGGTCGATCACGAGCTCACCGAGCTGGCGATCGACGGGATCCACGCGCTGAACGACGCCGTGTGGCTGGGGGATGACTTCCTGCACCGGACGGACGACATGATCGCGCTGCTGCGTTCCTCGCCGGTCCCGCTCACTCGGAAGCCGACCACGCGGGAGACCATCACGTTCACCCGCGGCGGAGACCTCCTTGCAATCAGGCTGCGCGGCCGATGGGCGGTCGGGCATATCCATCTTGTAGACGGTCCGAACAAGTACCCGCACATCGAGCTGTACGAGCGCACGTTCGCCGTGCGACCCGATCCGTCCGAGGTCATCGGGACGCGTGCCTGGGGATACTCCTACGAGGGCCGAGACCGGGCGAACGTCACCCGCCTCATCGTGTCTGGGCTGCGCCACCTGCCGGATCCGGCAGAGCAGATCCACCTCCTTGCGAGCGGAGTCGCCGTCCTGCCGGACAACTCGCACCTGCATGACGAGCGGATCGTCGGGACCCACGTCGACCTGTTCGAACTGCTCGAGGTGGCGCGATCCGTGAACGGCGCGACCTTCTAGCGGCGGGGTCGCCAGTTCACGTCTTACCCGCTTCGTCGCGAAGGACGGTTGCGCTCCCTCAGTGTGCGTGAATATCTGATGGCTTGGGTGACCGGTTGGTCAGTTCCCAGGCGCGCGACCCAGAAGGACGCAATAACGCCCGTAGGTCACGCTTGTCCCGGGTCCGCGGAGGCCGCTGACGCCGAGCACCTGACGGGCGAGGTCTCTTGGCCAGGAGGTGCTCGGACACGGGATGCGATGTCACGCCGGCATCTTGGCGCCCTTGGTGCGGTTGCAACGCCAGCACAGCGTCTGGAGGTTGTCGGGCTCGCTGAGGCCACCCTTCGACACCGGCACGATGTGATCGACCTCAAGGAGCAGGTTCGGCTCGACAGCGACCGAGACACCACACGCGGGATTCTGGCAGGTGTGGCGGTCGCGATCCTTGATCCATGCGCGCAGGCGGGCCGTCATGAGCGCGCGTTGACCGGCAGCCGACTTTGCCCAGCGGATCTTCTGAACGAGCGTCTCCGAAAGCGCGTCGAGGGTCGGGGTGTTCAGATCGATGGTCACAGTCTGACCGCTGTTGCCGCCGGCGGAGACGTACTGGAACTTGTATTTCGGGTAGGGCACAGTGATCGGCGAGAGGTGCACACCGACGAGGCTCCAGAACTCGTCCGCGTATCGCTGAAGGATGAACGCGGGCGGGTTAATCATCGCGACAATCGCCGCCTCACGACGTTGCACGTTCGCGACGGCCTCTTCCAGTCGCGAGATGTCCTCGGCTACCCGCTGCACGTCGGCCAACGTCTCCGGATTCGCCTTGATGGCGAAGTACTTCATCAGGTACTTGATCGGATCCATGCTCGCGTTGCGCACAACCTGCAGAGATGCATTGTGGACGTGCGGGGCGTACTCGGCCACGTTGCGGTCGCGTTGATAGTTCCAGTTAGACGTGTTCTCGAAGTTCGCGAGGTGTGCGTACTGACCGGTGGATGACGCGCCCAGCTCGAACGCGCCCTGGCCGCGAATTTCCGCGACGTAGTTCACGACCTCGTTGTGCTCGGCGACAACCGAAGCGATCTGAGCGCGGAGACCCTGGAATTCTTCACTGTTGAAGTACTTGTTCTTCCGATACTTCCAGATTATTGGGTTCGCGATCAGTACCCCGGCTAGGGCGAGAACGAAGAGGATCGGGTGAATCGCTCCCAGAAGCAGCGGTAAGGCGATCAGCAACGTAACGAAGAGCCACTTGGGCATTGATTTTCTCCTGACTAGGGCTCTCCTGAGTAGAGCTATCTGTATTCATTTCCTCAAGTCTGTTGCCATGCTATCCAGGACCCAGGACAAAGTAGGGTCGACCTCAGCCGCCGGGCCCGTGGTCTCCGGTGAGGGAGACGTTTGCTGACGGGGTTCTCCGGCGGGCCAAGATCTCGACGTGCGTCTGAGTCCGGACCTCGGGGAGTCGGGACTCCATGCCATCAGGCACTGCGCCAGGTCCGCCTGCCCGCGCTGCGGTGGAGCGATCCGCCGTGAGGCGTTCATGAACCGCTCGAGCCATTACTGCCCGAGGTGCCAGCGGAAACGCTGACCGGTGAAGCATATCGCTGAACACCTCGCCGAATTAAGCAAATCCGCTTAATTTTGGCTCTTGTTCAGTGATATGCTTCACGGATGGCGGTGGCAGTGATCGCGGACATCATCTCCTCGCGCGCATCGACGTCGAGAGACGCCGTGCAGCGCGAGATCGAGAATGCGGCCGTCGAGGTGGATCGAACATACCCCTGGGCGCTGCAGAAGTGGTACCCGACCGTGGGAGACGAGTTCCAGGCCGCCTTCCGCACGATCGACGACGCCCTGCTGTCGACGCTCTACCTGCAGCTCGCGCTGCCCGACAACGTCGGCTGCCGGTTCGGCATCGGGCTCGGGGGCATCGTCACCGTCGAGTCGAAGCTCGCCGACCGCATCCAGGACGGCCCCGGATGGTGGGCGGCACGCGACGCCGTCAACCGGGCGCACGAGATCGAGCGGTCGCAGCTGTCCGCGGTGCGCTCGTGGTTCCTCGTCGACCCCGACTCGTCTGCGCATGATCGCGCGATGGAGGGGCCGATCAACGCCTACCTCGTCGCGCGCGACAGCCTCATCGCCGACATCTCCCCGCGCGGACGCCGTGCCGTCTTCCTGCAGTGGTGCGGGTACCCGCAGAAGGAGATCGCCCGCATCGAGGGGGTGTCGCCGTCGGCGATCTCGCAGCTGCTCAACAAGCCGTCGGCGCAGGCTCTCCGCCTCGGCACGGAGGCCCTCGAGCTCGGCGTGCGACCGCGGCGCGTCTACTGACTCAGCGTCCGACCGCCGCCGCGAGCGCGAGGGCGTCCGCGGCGACCTGCGCCGACGAGTCGGCGTCGCGCAGCCACAGGGGCACGGCTCGCGCGGCGATCCCCGCACGCTCGAGCGGCGCGACCTCAGCGGCGTCGGATGTGTCGACGAGCCAGCCGTCGAGCAGGCCTCCGTCGGTGCGCGGGCCGTAGTGACGAGCGACCGCCCCGGCCGACGTGTCGACCCCGATCGCCGCGAGGCAGGCATCGGCCATGCCGCGCACGACGGCGCCCGCGATGATCCCGGACACCCCGACGACGGGAGCACGCGCCGCGCGCACCGCGTCGCGCATCCCGGGGACCGCGAGCACGGGGCCGATCGACACGACCGGGTTCGACGGCGCGAGGAGGATGGCATCCGCCTCCGCGATCGCCTCGAGCGCTCCCGCGGTCGGCACCGCCGCGGCGATCCCGGCCTGCTCGAATCCGACCGCCGGGAGGCCGGCGCGGTGCCGGACCCACCACTCCTGGAAGTGCATCCGGCGGCCATCCGCCGTGCGCACGTGCGTGTCGATCTCGCTGTCGGTCGCGGGATGAAGCCGCACGCCGAGATCCCAGCGCTGCGCGAGCCGCTGGAAGACCTCGGACACGCTCGCGCCCTCGCGCAGCCAGGCCGTCCGCGCGATGTGGGTGCCGAGGTCGAGATCGCCCAGCGTGAACCACTCGGGAGCGGCACCCCACGCGGCGAGCTCCGCGGCCACGCGCTCGGTCTCGCCGGCGCGGCCCCAGCCGCGCTCGGCGTCGTTCACGCCGGCGAGCGCGTAGAGCAGGCTGTCGTGATCGGGGGAGATCCGTAGCCCCGACACCCACCAGTCGTCGGCCGTGTTGACGACGACGTCGATCCGGTCGTCGCCGCCCGTCCGCCGGACGTGCTCGCGGAGACCCTTCACGAAGCGGGCGCACCCGACGCCGCCTCCGATGACCGTGTAGCGCACCTGACCACGCTACCCGCGAGCGGATGGCCCGGGCGCGCACCCGGGCCATCCGCGTCACGAGAGGGTCTTCTCCCAGGCCGCCGCGTAGGACGCTGGACGGAACCCGACCGCCTCGTTGACGTCGAGCATGAACCGGTTCTCCTCCGCGTTGAACGTCGACACGCACGGCGACTCCGGAACGGCCTCGTGCCAGCGCCGCAGCCCCACGCACTTCACGATGGCGCCGAGGCGACGCCCGCGGTGCTCGGGCATGACGAGTGTTCCCCACTGGGACGTCGGCCGGGTGCGGTCGGCGCCGATCTGCAGCTCGTTGAACGCCGCGACCTCGCCCGTGGGCGCATGCACGACGAGCGTGACGCCCAGAAGCTGCCCGGCCGCGGCGAGGCGCGCGTCACGCGCGCGGACCCGCTCGGCGTCCCATGCCGACTCCTCGGTGACCATCTCGCCCGCGGGCACGTCGGTGCTCATCCGCGCGATGGCGCGGGCGTAGCCCTCGGCGTGCTCGTCGGGGGTCGCGCCGGTCCACCACACCACCCGGTACTCCGGCCCGGCCTTCTCGAGCGCCGCCTCGAGCAGGCGATCGACCGCATCGTAGGGCCCCTGCAGATCGAAGACGCTGTTGCGCTCGACCTGGCTGAGCGCGAATCCCGCGCGCAGCATGCGCTGCGCGGACGCGTCCTCGGCGGGGATGGCGCCGGCACCCGTCGGCGGGACGAGCTGCTCCCCGTCGACGCCGGCGCGGTGGATGGTCCACCCCTGGAGGACGGAGCGCCCCTGCGCCGCCGCGATCTCCTCGAGCGCCGAGAGGAGCGCGTCCCCTGCCGCGTCGTGCCCGTCGGCGACCTCGACGTCGATCTCGGCGGTGCGCTGCTTCGAGCGCTCGGCGTCGAGCGCGCCCGCTGCGACGATGCGGTCGCCCTCGCGCGCGACGAGCGGCGTGATCACGTGGTAGGTCTGCTCCTGCCAGCGGCTCAGCACGTCGGCCGGGTCGTCGTCGTGGAGGTCGGTGCCCGAGTCGCGCCGCCACGCGGCGTTGCCGAGGCGGACGAACTCGAGGAAGTCGGTCGCGTCGGGCGCGTCGAGGCTCTCGGGGGCCGTCAGGCGGTCGATGCGCAGCGTCATGTCAGCTCCTTGGTCCACTCGCCCGTGTACGCGGCGGGGCGGAAGCCCACGGCCTCGTTCACGTCGAGCATGTAGCGGTTCTCCTCGGCGTTGAACGTCCGGACGACGGGGGAGGTCGGGACGAGCTCGCGCCAGCGGCGCAGGCCGACGCACTTGACGATCGTGCCGAGGCGGCGACCGCGGTGCTCGGGCATGACGAGCGTCCCGTAGTTCTCGGTGGGGGCGGTCCGATCGGCGCCGATCACGAGCTCGTTGTACGCCGCGACCTGCCCCGTCGGCTCGTGGATGACGACCGTCACGGCCATCGTCTGCCCGGCGCGGCGCTTGAGGTCCTCCCGATCGCGGATGCGCTGCGCGTCCCAGGGGTCGGCCTCGACGGGCAGCTCTCCGCTCGGGGCGTCCTCGTCCAGCCGCGAGATGGCGGCCGCGTAGCCCTCGATGTGCTCCTCGGGCGTCGGCGTCTGCCACCACGCGACCCGGTAGTCGGGGCCCGCCTTCGCGACCGCGGCCTCGAGAAGCCGGTCGACGGCCTCGAACGAGCCCTGCAGGTCGAAGACGCTCGCCCGCTCGACCTGGCCGAGCGCGTAGCCGTTGCGCACGAGGAAGCGCGTCTGCCAGGCATCGCGCGGGAGGGATCCGGATCCGGTGGGAGAGGGGAGCCGGTCTCCGCCCGCGTCGGCGGAGGCGAACGCGAAGGCCCGCAGCGACGTGCGCCCGCGCTCGCGCGCGCGGCGCTCGATCTCGGCGAGCAGGGCGTCGGCCTCGTCGTCGTCTCTGCGATCGGGGTGGATCACGATGTCGACGTGCGCCGTGCGCTTCGCAGCGCGCGGGCACGCGAGCCCCGCGAAGCCGACGATCTCCTCGCCGCGTCGCGCGACGATGCCGGACTTGTCGACGTAGGTCGTCTCGCGGAGGCCGACGAGCCACTCCGCCGGGTCCTCGCGGAACAGATCGGTGCCCGAGTCGCTGCGCCACATCGCGTTCGCGGCGCTCGTGAACGCCAGGAACTCGCCCGCGTCGGGCGACTCGACCGATCCGGGAAGGTGCATCGGCGCGAACGCGATCGCGGAGCGACCCGCCGAGCGGGCCGCGGGCCGGCGCCCCGCGGAGTGAGAGGCTCCGCGGGGCGCCGGGTGCGCAGCGGTCGTGCGGGCGCTCATCGCATGCCGCCCAGGCCGTACACGAGGGTGATCCGCTGGATCTGCGCCTCGTGCTCGGCGCGCGCGGCGGCCGCCAGGCGCTGACGCTCGTACCGCGCGCGTGTCTGCTCGGGCGTCTCGGACGGGCGGGTGCTCCACAGGAGCAGCCACAGGCCGATGCGCATCGCGATCCGGTCGGCTGCCGAGGTGCGCGGCGTGCGCTCGGGGATGGCCGAGAGCGCGCGCGGCATGCCGCTCGGTTGCGGGGGATGGGCGGACGGGGACAGGTGAATCGTGTTCACGGTGATTCCTTCGTGGGAGAGAGATGTTCCGGATGGGAACGGGGAGACGACCCCGGGCGATGCCGGGGACGGGTGCGGAGCGCGGGGCGGGAAGCGGCCCGGGTGGCGCTCGGAGGCGGACGCCGGAGGCGGCGCGGAGAGACGGCTGTCGCCTGGTCTCAGGGGCGGATGAGCCGCGCGTGCGGGCTCAGGGCAGACCTCTCGCTAGGAGAGTCGGCCTGCGCGGCGGAGTCCGCCTGCGACGATCCCTGCGACCTGACGTCGAGCGAAGCCGACGGGGACGGAAGCCGAGAGCGCGATGCGCGCTGCACCTGGGTTCGTGGTGATATCCATGTCGGCTTCCTCCTCTCGTGCCGGTTCGCTGGGCGGAGCGCCCAGAGGTGATCGTGCGATCACACACGTTACGCAGACGGCGCGGGCCGCGTCAAGCGGATTCCCAGGATTCGTCGCGCCGAGCCGCAGCGCATCGCGTCCCGCACAGGGGCCGTCCGGTACCGTGAGACCTGATTTTCCAGGGCGACGACAGGGAAGGGAGCCGCGCGGATGCACTTGAAGAGCCTCACGCTCAAGGGCTTCAAGTCGTTCGCTCAGCCCACGACGTTCGCGCTTGAGCCGGGGGTCACGGCGATCGTCGGGCCCAACGGCTCCGGGAAGTCGAACGTCGTCGACGCGCTCGCGTGGGTGATGGGCGAGCAGGGCGCCAAGACCCTCCGCGGCGGCAAGATGGAGGACGTCATCTTCGCCGGCACCGCGACCCGCGGCCCTCTCGGCCGCGCCGAGGTGCAGCTCACGATCGACAACTCGGACGGGGCGCTCCCGATCGAGTACAGCGAGGTCACGATCAGCCGCACGCTGTTCCGCAGCGGCCAGAGCGAGTACGCGATCAACGGCGAGTCCTGTCGGCTCCTCGACGTCCAGGAGCTCCTGAGCGACTCCGGACTCGGCCGCGAGATGCACGTGATCGTGGGACAGGGACGCCTCGACACCGTGCTCCAGGCCTCGCCGGAGGAGCGCCGCGGCTTCGTCGAGGAGGCGGCCGGCATCCTCAAGCACCGTCGCCGCAAGGAGAAGACGGTCCGCAAGCTCGAGGCCATGGAGCAGAACCTCACGCGTCTGAGCGATCTCGCGGGGGAGATCCGCCGACAGCTCAAGCCTCTCGGCCGCCAGGCCGAGATCGCCCGGGAGGCGCAGACGATCGCGGCCGTCGTGCGCGACGCGAAGGCGCGCCTGTACGCCGACGACGTCGTGCAGCTGCGGCACGCGCTCGCCGATCACGCCAGGGATGAGCACGAGCGCCACACCGAGCGCCTCGCGCTGCAGGAGCAGGCCGACGCCGCGAAGGCCCGGATCGCCGCGCTCGAGCGGGAGCAGAACGCCGAGGCGGTGGATGAGGCGCGTCGCATCCTCTTCGGCCTCGAGCAGGTGCAGGAGCGTCTGCGCGGCCTCTACACCCTCGCGAACCAGCGTCTCGCGCTCCTGGGCGAGCGGGACGACGACGCGGACGCGAAGGTCACGGTGAGCCGCGGCGACATCGACGACGCCCGCGCCGAGATCGTGGAGATCGCCGACGGCGTCGGCGCCGCACAGGACGCGGCGCAGGAGGCCACCCGCCAGGTCGCCGCCGCGCGGGCCGAGCTGGATGCGCTCGACGTCGAGATCGCCGAGCAGAGCGCGCTCGTGTCGGCGCACGACATGCGGATCACGACGCTGCGGGGAGCCGCCGAAGCGGCGCAGCAGACCCTCGCGGCGGTGCGCGGCGGCGTGCTGCGGCAGCAGAACGCGCTCGACGCGGCGGAGCAGCGCCGGCGCGAGGCGGCGGAAGCGTTCGAGGCGCTCGAGGACATCGCCGTCGCCGAGGGCACCGCAGCCGACCTGCAGGCGCGCTACGAGGACGCGCAGCGCGAGGCGGCCGAGGCGGAGGCCGCCGTGGAGGAGCTCCGCGAGGCGCATCGTGCGGCAGAGCGCGAGGCGGACGCGCTCACGGCGAAGGTGTCGGCGCTGGGCAGCGCGCTCGACGTGCAGGGCGGGGCCGCCGAGCTGATCGCCCGCGGCGGCGCCGGCGTGCGCGGGCTCGTCGGCGAGAGCGTGCACGTCGCGGGCGGGTACGAGGCCGCCGTCGCCGCTGTGCTCGGACCGCTCGCGGAGGGCATGCTCGTCGACGACGAGGACGCCGCCTTCCAGGCCGCGCGCGACGCGGTCGATGTCGGCGTCGTGGACATCGTGATCGCGGGCGGCCGAGCCGGCGACCCCGTCGCCGCGCCGCGGGGCGCGACGCCCGCGCACGCGGTCGTGACGGCGCCGGACGGCGTCCTCGGCCTGCTCGCCCGCGTCGTCATCGTCGATGACCTCGACGCGGCGCGGGAGGTGCTCGCGACCGCAGGCTCGGATGACCTCGGCACCACGGTCGTGACACGCGCCGGCGAGGTGTGCACGGCGCGCACCCTGCGCGCCGGCTCCGGCGGCCGCCGCTCGCGCCTCGAGCTCCAGGCCGAGCGCGACGCCGCGTCCGAACGACTCGCCGAGGTGCAGCGCACGCTCGACGACCTCGGACCGCGACGCGAGGAGGCGGCGGAGCGCCTCCAGGCGGCGCGGCGCGCGACGCGCGAGCGGCTCCAGGAGCTCCGCGAGCACGACGCCCAGCTCGCTCAGCACGCCGAGCACGTGAACCGGGTGACCGTCCGCCACGAGGCCGCGATCGCGGAGTGCGAGCGCCTCGAGGCGGGTCTCGCGCAGGCGGCCGGGGCCGTGTCCGACGCCGAGGCGAAGGCCGCAGCCGCTGCCGCGGAGCTCGAGCGCGCCCTCGAGGAGCCCCGCCCCATCCTCGACGCCTCGGCGCGGGACGGCCTGCTCGCCGCGGTGGAGGCCGCGCGCGAGCGCGAGATGGCCGCTCGCCTCGAGGTGGAGACCCTCCGCGAGCGGGTGCGCGCGGCGGAGGCGCGCGCCGTCGAGCTCGAGCGGCAGCGCGAGCGCGAGCAGGCGGCCGCCGAGCAGGCCGCGCGCCGAGCGGTCATCCGGCGCGCCCAGCGCGAGGTCGCGGAGGGCGTGACCGCCGAGCTCCCGCGGGTGCTCGACTCCGTGGACCGCTCAGCGGCCGAGGCCCGCCTCGCCCTCGCCGAGGCCGAGAGCGCCCGCTCGGCCGTCACGGCCGAGCTGCGCGACCTGCGCCAGCAGGAGGGGCGCCTGCGCGAGCGGCTCTCGGGACTCACCGAGAGCGTGCACGGCATCGAGCTCCAGATCCACGAGAAGAAGCTCCACCTCACGAGCCTCCTCGAGCGCGTCGCGAGCGAGCTCGGCCTCTCCGAGGAGATCCTCGTCGCGGAGTACGGCCCCGACCAGCCCGTGCCGCGCGACATCGGGGATCTCGGCGCCGCGACGGGAGACGACGACGCCGACGAGCCCTCGACCATCCCCTACGACCGGCGCATGCAGGAGCGCCGCCTCCGCGAGGCCGAGCGGAAGCTGTCGCAGCTGGGGCGCGTCAATCCGCTCGCGCTCGAGGAGTTCGCCGCACTCGAGCAGCGGCATCGCTTCCTCACCGAGCAGCTCGACGATCTCGTCCAGACCCGCAAAGACCTCATGACGATCATCGCCGATCTCGACGAGCGCATGCAGACGATCTTCGCCGCGGCCTTCGAGGACACCCGAGCGGCGTTCCAGGAGGTGTTCCCGATTCTCTTCCCCGGCGGCACCGGCAGCATCTCGCTCACGAACCCCGACGACATGCTCACGACCGGCATCGAGGTCACCGTGCGGCCCGTGGGGAAGAAGATCGAGCGGCTGTCCCTGCTGTCGGGCGGCGAGCGGTCGCTCGCGGCCGTCGCGCTCCTCACCGCGATCTTCAAGGCGCGCCCCAGCCCGTTCTACATCCTCGACGAGGTCGAGGCCGCGCTCGACGACGCGAATCTGGGCCGGCTGCTCGGCGTCTTCGAGCAGCTGCGCGCCTCGAGCCAGCTGCTCGTCATCACGCACCAGAAGCGCACCATGGAGATCGCCGACGCGCTCTACGGCGTGTCGATGCGCCAGGACGGCGTCTCGGCGGTCGTCGGCCAGCGCGTCGGCGATCGCGTGGCCTCGTGAACGCGCTCGAGGCGTTCGACGCGATCGCACCGCGGCTGCGCCGCGCCCCCGACATCGAGGCGCACGACCTCGTCGCGGCAGACGCGAGCGATCGCCTCGTCCTGTCCGAGGCCGACGCGGGCGACGCGCCCGTCGTCGTCATCGGCGACCGATACGGCGGGCTGTCGCTCCCGCTGCTCCGCGCGCACCCGACCAGGGCCATCCGCCTGCACCAGGACGCGATCACGGGCCGCCGCGCGCTCGAGCGCAACGCCCGGGCGCTCGACATCGACCTCGCACCCCTCGCGATGCACGCGCTCGACGCCGACCTCGTGCGCGACGCGCGGGTCGTCCTCGTGCAGCTGCCGCGCGCCCTGGACGCCCTCGACGAGATCGCGGGGCTCATCGCGGCGCACGCCGCGCCCGACGTGCGCGTCGTCGCGGGAGGGCGCATCAAGCACATGACGCTCGGCATGAACGACGTGCTCGCGCGGCACTTCCGCGAGGTGAGGGCGAGCAGGGCGGCGAGCAAGAGCCGCGTCCTGCACGCGGCCGGCCCCGATCCGCGGCGATCGGGCGGCTGGCCGCGCTGCGTCCGCCACGACGACGTCGGCATCACGGTGTGCGCGCACGGCGCGGCCTTCGCGGGGGCCTCCGTGGACATCGGCACGCGGTTCCTGCTCGGCTTCCTGCCCGACATGCCCGCCGTCCGCGACGCGATCGACCTCGGCTGCGGGACGGGCGTGCTCGCGACCGCGTACGCGCTCGCGCATCCCGATGCCGCGGTCGTCGCGAGCGACCAGTCGGCGGCTGCGGTCGCGTCCGCCCGCGCGACCGCGGCCGCGAACGGCGCCGACCGCATCGCGGTCGTGCAGGACGACGGCCTCGGCTCGCGTGCAGACGCCTCGGCCGACCTCGTCATCCTCAACCCGCCGTTCCACTCCGGAGCCGCCGTGACCGACGCGATCGCACCGCGCCTCTTCGCCGACGCCGCGCGCGTGCTGCGGCCGGGCGGCGAGCTCTGGTGCGTGTGGAACTCGCACCTCGCGTACCGGCCCGCGCTCGAGCGCATCGTCGGCCCCACGCGCCAGGTCGGCCGCAGCACGCGCTTCACGGTCACCGCGTCGACCCGCCGCTGACGGTCGGCCGCCCGCGCGCCGCGAACTAGGCTGGGAGCATGGCGGAGAAGTGGTCACTCGGGCGCGCGCTGCGCGGGATGTTCGTCAAGCCCACGATCGACGAGGGCACGTGGGAGGACCTCGAGACGGCCCTCATCACGGCGGACTTCGGCCCCGAGATCACCGAGCGCATCGTCGACGAGCTCCGCGAGAAGGTCGATCGGTACCGCACGACCGACCCCAAGGACCTCCAGCGGATGCTGAAGGAGACGCTCGAGGAGCACTTCGCGCGATTCGACACCACGCTCAAGCTCACCGAGCGCCCCGCGGTCGTGCTCGTCGTCGGCGTGAACGGCGTCGGCAAGACCACGACGATCGGCAAGTTCGCGCACTTCCTGCGCCGCTACAACCGGTCGGTGGTGGTCGGCGCGGCCGACACGTTCCGCGCCGCCGCCGTCGACCAGCTCGCGACGTGGGCGGAGCGCGGCGGGGCAGCGATCGTCCGTCCCGAGCGCGAGGGGCAGGATCCGGCGTCCGTCGCCTTCCAGACGATCGACCACGCTAAGCGCACGGGCACGGAGATCGTGCTCGTCGACACCGCCGGCCGCCTGCACACCAAGGGCGGCCTGATGGACGAGCTCACGAAGATCCGCCGCGTGATCGAGAAGCAGGCCCCCATCAGCGAGGTGCTCCTCGTGCTCGACGCGACGACCGGGCAGAACGGCGTGATGCAGGCGCAGGCGTTCCTCGAGCACGCCGGGGTCACCGGTCTCGTCCTCACCAAGCTCGACGGATCGGCGAAGGGCGGCTTCGTGCTCGCGGTGCAGGAGCGCACGGGCATCCCCGTCAAGCTGCTCGGTCAGGGCGAGGGGATCGGCGACCTCACGGGCTTCACGCCGCACGTGTTCGCCGCGTCGCTTGTCGACTGACGGCTCGGATGGTTGAGTAAGCGACATGGCGATCGAACACGACTTCTTCGGACTGCTGGAGTCCGGTCCCGACGGCTCGATCTTCTGGTCGGAGAACGTCGAGCTCGGCGACCAGACCGTGTCCGTCGACCTGACGGCGCCCGATCAGGAGGACGTGTCGCAGGAGGCGCTGGACGCCGCCGCGGCGATCGTGTCGTCGCTCGAGGAGGTCGACCGCCGCAGCCGGATCGCCATGCTCGGCGAGGTCGACAACCGCGCGAGCGAGGTGACCGAGTACATCCTCATGCAGCAGGAGACGCTCGGCGACGGCCTCGAGGACTTCCTCGTCGACATCTCCGGCGATCCGGCGGTCGACATCATCCGCTCGCTCAATCTCATGAGCATGACGATCCTCGCGGACGAGCACGGCGGATCCGACCCGTTCGCGGTGCTCGAGTACGCGCTCGACCCCGACGCGACCGACGACGTGCTGCTCGTGAACCTCACGAGCGACGGCAGCATCCACTCGGTCACGAGCGCCGAGTAGCGCGCCTCAGCGCGACGCCGCGATGAGCTCGCGCGTGAAGGGGTGCGCCGGCGAGGCGTAGACGTCCTCGGTGGCGCCCGTCTCGACGATCCGCCCGTCCTGCATCACGGCGACGCGGTCGCTGACGAGGCGCACGACCGCGAGGTCGTGCGAGATGAACACGATGCCGAGGCCCTCGTCGCGCTGGAGGCCGTCGAGCAGCCGGAGGATGCCGGCCTGCGTCGTGACGTCGAGCGCCGAGACCGGCTCGTCGCAGACGAGCACGTCGGGACGGCCCGCGAGAGCCCGGGCGATGGCGACGCGCTGGCGCTGCCCTCCGGACAGCTCCGCCGGGCGCCGCGCGAGGATCGACGCGTCGAGGCCGACGCGCGCGAGCAGCTGCGCGGGCGCGGGTGCGCCATCCCGATGAGAGTGTCGCAGGATGCGCGCGACGTTATGGCGCGGGTCGAACGAGGCCAGCGGGTCCTGCGGGACGAGGCGAACGCGCGGCGCGGGGTCGGCGAGCACCCGCCGACCCGCATCGGGCGCCTCCGCTCCGATGAGGAGGCGCGCGAGCGTCGACTTGCCCGAGCCCGACTCGCCGACGATGCCGAGCGTCTCGCCGCGGCGCACGACGACGTCCACGCCGTCCACGACCGCCGTGGGCGCGCCGGATGGCCCGCGATACCGCCGGACGAGGCCCTCGCCCCGCAGCAGCACGGGGCCGGCAGCGGCGGATGGCGCGGGCCGCGGCCCGCGAGGACGCGCCGCGAGCAGCGCGCGCGTGACCGCGTGGGTCGGCGCGGCGAGGACGGTCTCGGCCGCGCCGGCCTCCACGATGCGTCCGGCGTCGAGGACCGCGACGCGGTCCGCGACACGCGCGACCGCGCCGAGGTCGTGGCTGATGAGGAGGAGAGCCGCCCCCTCGTCCCGCAGGCGCGCGAGCAGATCCAGCACGCGGACCGCGGTGGTCGCGTCGAGCGCCGTCGTCGGCTCGTCGGCGACGATGACGCGCGCGCCGCCCACGATGGCGGACGCGATGAGCGCGCGCTGGCGCATGCCGCCCGAGAGCTCACCGGGACGCTGCCGCAGCCGGCCGGCGGCATCGGGCAGCCCCGCGCTCTCGAGGGCGGCGATCACGCGGCGCCGGCGCTCGGGCCGCGGCACACGGCGCACCGCGAGCGCCTCGCCGACCTCGTCCTCGATCGTGCGCAGGGGGTCGAGCGACTGCAGCGCGTCCTGCAGGACGAGTGCGATGTCCGCGCCCCGCAGCCGGCGCCATCCGCGCCCGCCGAGCCGCCGCACGTCCCGCCCCGCGAACGCGAGACGCGATGCCGTGACCGCGGCGCCGGGCGTCGTCTGGGTGAGGCCGAGGAGCGTCCGCGCGAGCACGGACTTGCCCGCGCCCGACTCCCCGACGACGGCGAGGCACTCGCCCGCGTCGAGCGCCAGGTCGACCCCCTTCAGCACCTCGCCCGCCCCGCGCAGGCGCACGCGCAGATCGGCGACGTCGAGCACGCTCATCGGCCGGCCCCTCCCAGTCGGCGGCCGACGACCGTGAGCGCCGTGGCGGTGGCGACGATCGCGAGGCCGGGGAAGATCGTCAGCCACGGGGCGTACGAGATGTAGACACGGCCCGCATCGAGCATGGCGCCCCATTCGGGCGACGGCGGCGGCGTGCCCAGCCCGAGGAAGCTGAGGGCCGACACCCACACGATGGCCTGCCCGATGCCGAGGGTCGCCGTCGCGACGAGGGGCCAGAGCGTGTTGGGTGCGATATGGCGCGTGAAGGCGCGCAGGGGAGGGGTCCCCTCGAGGCGCGCGTAGGCGACGTAGTCGCTGCGCGCGACGCCGCGCACCCGCGAGCGGAGGATCCGCGCATAGCCCGGAGCGGTCGCGAGCCCGATCGCGAGGACCGAGCTCTGGGTGCCGGGGCCGAGCACCGCGACGAGGAGGAGCGCCATGACGAGCGTGGGCAGGGCGAACAGCACCTCGACAACGCGCCCGAGGGCCGCCTCGAGCCAGCGCGGACCGAGGCCGGCGGCGAACCCGATCGCGACGCCGAGGCCGATGCCGAGCGCGGTCGCCCAGACGCCGATGCCCGCCGACGCCGCCGCTCCGTGGACGATGCGGACGAGCACATCGCGCCCCGACTCGTCCGTGCCGAGCGGATGGCCGGGGGAGGGCGGGCGGAACGCGGATGCCGGGTCGATCGCGAGCGGATCCTGCGGCGCGAGCACGGACGGCGCGATGATCGCCACGCCGAGGAGGGCGAGGCACGCGAGCGCGGCCGCTCCCGACCAGCCGAGGCGCGACCTCACGAGCCCACCGCCACGTCGGGCATGCGGACGGCACCCGGCCGCGGACCGCGCAGGCGCGGGTCGACGAGCAGCTCGGCCGCGTCGGAGAGGAGGACGACCGCGACGTAGAGGAGCGCGACGATCGAGACGGCGCCGATCACGACGGGCACGTCCCGCGCGAGCGCGGCCTCCTGGAGCAGTCGGCCGAGACCCGGGCGCGCGAACAGCACCTCGACGACGACCGCTCCGCTCAGGAGGTTGCCGAAGGCCCATCCCGACAGCGCGATCGCGGGCAGCGCGGCGTGCCGCAGGGTGTGGCGCAGGAGCACGCGCGGCTCGCCGGCGCCCCGAGCCCGCGCCGTGGTCGCGAACGGGGCGCGATCGGCCTCGAGCAGCGCATCGCGGGAGACCTGGGCGAGGAAGCCGGCGATCGGGATCGCGAGCGTCACGACCGGGAGCACGAGCTCGGCGGGCGAGCTGCCGGCGCTCGTGGCGGGGAGGGCGCCGAGCGTCGACGCGAAGACGAGGATGAGCACCGCGCCCAGCCAGAACTGCGGCATGACCGTCGCGGTCACCTCGACGCCGCGGAGCGCGGCGCCGACGACGCGGCCCGCACGGCCGCGGGCCGACGTGGCGACGATCGCGCCGGCGACGGCCAGCACCCACGCGAGACCGAGGGCGAGCACGGCCAGGAGCAGCGTCGAGGGCAGCTGCTGCCCGATGAGCTCGGCCACGCTCTGGCGGCGCGCATAGGAGTCGCCGAGCTGCAGCGTCGCGACCCGCGCGAGCTGCACGGCGTACTGCACGACGAGCGGCTGGTCGAGCCCGTACGCGCGCTCCGCGGCGGCGACCGCCTCGGGCCCGGCCTGGGATCCGGGGCCGCCCAGGATCGCCTCGAGCGGGTCGCCCGTCGCGCGCAGCGCGAAGAAGACGACCGTCGCGACGATCCAGACCACGAGCGCCGCGCGCGCGAGGCGCGCGGCGATCCAGCGCAGGGCGGCCATCCGGCTCAGTCGGCCAGGCGCGCGTTCACGAACGTGGGCGTCGCCACCGTGCCGAGGGTCGTGACGCCCGTCGCGCCGCCCACGAGGAAGTGGTTCTGCTGGTCGTAGAGGGGCAGGATCGCGAAGCTCTCGAGCACGATGCGCTGCGCCTCGGTGTAGCGCTCGGCGCGCTCGTCGGGGTCGAGCGTCGACGCCGCGGCGTCGAGAGCCGCATCGAGCTCGGGCACCTGGAGCATCGCGTGGTTCGCGAAGTACCCCGACGGCGCGGGGACCGTTCCGGACGAGTGGTAGAGGATGCGCAGCACGTCCGGTCCGACGATCGTGTAGGGCGCGCTCACGGCCTCGTACTCGTGCGCGCCGAGCGCGCCGTACCAGGTGGAGAGGTCGACCGGGTCGAGCACGACGTCGAATCCGACCGCCGCGGCGTTGGCCTGGATCTGCTCGAAGAGCGACTGCTCTGCCGCGGTCGACTGGTCGGTCGAGACGGGGAACCGCACGGTGAGGCGCGCCCCGTCCTTCATCCGCGTCCCGTCGTCGTCGGCATCGGTCCAGCCCGCCTCGTCGAGGAGCGCCGCTGCCGCGTCGGGATCGGTCGCGAAGAGCTCCTCGTCGGAGTAGGCGAGCGGCTCGACGCTCGACAGCGGCGAGTACGACCGCTCGGCCGTGCCGAGGAACAGCGACTCGATGCCGGGGGTGGGGTCGGCGGCGCGGATGAAGGCCTCGCGCACGCGCACGTCGTCGAACGGGGGCTGGGCCGTGTTCAGCTCGATGCGGTTGGACGAGGCGGGGCGGGGCGCGTCGATGTGCTCGATGCCCTGCTGCTCGGCCGCGACGATGTCGGCGGGCAGCGGGTTGTCGATGACGTCGACCTCGCCCGAGGCGAGTGCGGCCTGGCGCGTGGCGGCGTCGGGGATGAAGCGCCACTCGATGCCGTCGAGGTGCGCGGGCCCGTCGTGGTCGGCGTGCGGGTTCGACGCGACGTAGTCCTCGTTGCGCGTGAGCGTGACGCTCTGCTGAGGGGTCCACTCCTGCACGACGAAGGGGCCGGTCCCGATCGGGGCGAGGCAGTTCTCCTCCTGCCCGCGTGCGAGGCCCGCCGGCGACTCCATGGCCGTCCAGGGCTGGCTCAGCGCTTCGAGCAGGGCGGACTTCGGCGTCGAGAGGCGGAAGCGCACGTGCGTGTCGTCGACGACCTCGATCTGCTCGATCTGCTCGACGGCCAGGTAGCCCGTCGAGGACGCCGTGTCCGGGTCCTGCAGGTGCTCGATGTTGGCCTTGACCGCCTCGGCGTCGAAGGGCGTTCCGTCGGTGAACGAGACGTCGTCGCGCAGCGTGAGGTCCCAGGTCAGTCCGTCCTCCGACGTCTCCCAGTCCGTCGCGAGCCAGGGTCGCATCGTGCCGTCGGCGTCGCGGCCGAAGAGCGGCTCGAGGTACTGCGAGCTGAGCAGGGCCTGCGGGTAGTTGCCGCCCACGTGCGGGTCGAGGCAGGTGGGCTCCGCATCGCCGGTCGCGTAGACGAGCGTTCCGCCGGCGGATGGCGACGCCGCGCCGTCGCCGGGCGCCGCGGGAGCGCAGGCCGCGAGGAGCGCGACGGGGAGGACGAGGGCGGCGGCGGACAGGGCGCGTGAGGACATGGCTGCTTTCGACGGGAAAGGTGGACAGCGTCCAACTTTACCGGCGCCGGCAGCCCCGGGGCGCGGCGGCGGGTATTGTTGGACGGGATCCAGAAAAACCGAGGAGGAGGCGCCGTGATGGACGTCCTGCTGGCGGGGCTCGCGCCCGACTACGTTCCCTATCTGGAGGGCTGGTCCCTGCAGCGCCGCATCCACGCCGACGTGGTCGCCGGCGAGCGCTCCGACACGCTGATCCTGCTCGAGCACGAGGCCGTGTACACGGCGGGCAAGCGCACCGAGCCGCACGAGCGCCCTCAGGATGGCACCCCCGTCGTCGACGTCGACCGCGGAGGCAAGATCACCTGGCACGGGCCCGGCCAGTTGGTCGGCTACCCGATCCTCCGCCTGCCCGAGCGGTTCGCCGTCGTCGACCACGTGCGGCGGCTCGAGCGGATCCTCATCGGCGTGCTCGCCGAGCACGGTGTGGAGGGGTTCCAGGTCGACGGCCGCAGCGGCGTGTGGGTGCAGGGCGTGCTCCGCGAGGAGAAGGTCGCCGCGATCGGCGTGCGCGTCGCGCAGGGCGTGTCGATGCACGGCTTCGCGATCAACTGCGACAACACGCTCGAGGGGTTCGGCGGCATCATCCCCTGCGGCATCACCGATGCGGGGGTGACGACGATGAGCTCGCACGCCGGCCGCATCATCTCGCCCGCCGACGTCGTCGACTCGGTCGTGTCGGCCTTCGCGGCCGAGGACGCGGAGGTGACCGCGTGAGCGCCGCTCCCGACGGACGCCGCCTGCTGCGGCTCGAGGTGCGCAACGCGCAGACGCCGATCGAGCGCAAGCCGTCCTGGATCAAGACGACAGCCAAGCTGGGCCCCGAGTACCAGGCGCTCCACTCACTCGTGAAGAGCGAGGACCTGCACACGGTGTGCCAGGAGGCGGGATGCCCCAACATCTTCGAGTGCTGGGAGGACCGCGAGGCGACCTTCCTCATCGGCGGCTCGCAGTGCACCCGCCGATGCGACTTCTGCCAGATCGACACGGGGAAGCCGGCCGAGTACGACACCGACGAGCCGCGCCGCGTCGCGGAGAGCGTCCAGCGGATGGGCCTGCGCTACGCGACGGTGACGAGCGTGGCCCGCGACGACCTGCCCGACACGGGCGCGTGGCTCAACGCCGAGACCGTGCGGAAGATCCACGAGCTCAACCCGAACACGGGCGTCGAGCTCCTCGCGAACGAGCACAATGCGGATCCCGCGCTCCTGGGGCAGATCTTCGACGCGCGTCCCGAGGTGTTCGCGCACAACGTCGAGACGGTGCCGCGCATCTTCAAGCGGATCCGGCCGGCGTTCCGCTACGAGCGCTCGCTCGACGTCCTCACGCAGGCGCGCGCCGCCGGGCTCATCACGAAGTCGAACCTCATCCTCGGCATGGGCGAGGAGCCGCACGAGGTGGTCCAGGCGCTGCAGGACCTCCACGACGCGGGCTGCGACATCATCACGATCACGCAGTACCTGCGGCCGTCGCCGCGTCACCTCCCCGTGCACCGCTGGGTCAAGCCCGAGGAGTTCATCGGGTTCAAGGAGGAGGCGGAGCGCATCGGGTTCCTCGGCGTGCTCGCGGGTCCGCTCGTGCGGTCGTCGTACCGTGCCGGGCGCCTCTGGGCGCAGTCGATGATCTCGAAGGGGCGGGAGATCCCCGAGCACCTCGCGCACATCGCGGCGTCGGCCGACCTCGGCTTCGCCCAGGCGGTCTGACGGCGGCTAGCCTGGAACGGATGGCCAGGACGAGGGGAGCGGGGCGACCGCGCGCGTCCTCGCTCGAGATGCTCGCCGAGGCCGCGTGCGAGCTCTTCCTCGAGCAGGGCTTCGATGCGACGTCGATCGCCGACATCGCGAACCGCGCGGGCGTGAGCCGCTCCAGCTTCTTCAACTACGCGTCGTCGAAGTCGGCGCTCCTGTGGGCCGGCTTCGACGAGCGCGCCGCGGCCCTCGAGCGCGCGCTGGACGCTTCGGGCGTCGACGGGCCCGCGATCGTCGAGGCGCTGCGCGCCTTCGCCGACGGGCTGCGGCCCGACGCGCTCGCCCTCGCGATCGCGAACGCCGACGCCATGGGCATCGCAGCGGACCTCGAGCGCGAGTCGGCGGTGCGGATGGCGCGGATCGCCGCGACCGTCGCCGCCGCGCTGCGGCACGCCGGTCGGGCGTCCATCCCGGCCGACGTGCTCGGAGCCGCGTACGCGGGCGCCGTGATGAGCGCGCTGCGTCACTGGGCGCACGTCGGGCCCGGAGCGCGCTCGCTCGGCGACGTCGTCGCCGAGGCGCTCGGCTCCGTCCCCGTCGACCCGCCGCGCGCGTCGACGTCCGGCGCCGGGTAAAATCGACCCATCATGGCTACTTTCGGCACGCTCTCCGAGCGCCTCACCGACACCTTCCGCAACCTCCGCACGAAGGGCAAGCTCTCGCCCGCGGACGTCGACGGGACCGTGCGCGAGATCCGCCGCGCACTCCTCGATGCGGATGTCGCGCTGCAGGTGGTCAAGGAGTTCACGGGCCGCGTGCGCGAGCGCGCGCTGGGCGACGACGTCAACCGGGCGCTCAACCCCGCGCAGCAGGTCGTGCAGATCGTCAACGAGGAGCTCGTGGGCATCCTCGGCGGCGAGCAGCGCCGTCTGGCGTTCGCGAAGAACCCGCCGACGGTCATCATGCTCGCGGGCCTTCAGGGCTCGGGCAAGACGACCTTCGCCGGCAAGCTCGCCAAGCGTCTCGAGAAGGACGGCCACACGCCGCTCCTCATCGCCGCCGACCTGCAGCGCCCCAACGCCGTGAACCAGCTCCAGGTCGTCGCCGAGCGCGCGGGGGCCGCGATCTACGCGCCCGAGCCCGGCAACGGCGTCGGCGACCCCGTGCGGGTCGCGCGCGACGGCGTCGAGCACGCGCGCCGCCAGCAGCACGACGTCGTGATCATCGACACCGCCGGCCGTCTCGGCGTCGACGCCGAGCTCATGAAGCAGGCCTCCGACATCCGCCGCGCGACGCAGCCCGACGAGGTGCTCTTCGTCATCGACGCGATGATCGGACAGGACGCGGTCAACACGGCGAAGGCCTTCCAGGACGGCGTGGACTTCACCGGCGTCGTGCTGTCGAAGCTCGACGGCGACGCGCGAGGCGGCGCGGCGCTCTCGGTCGCGTCCGTGACCGGGCGCCCGATCATCTTCGCGTCGACCGGCGAGGGCCTCGACGACCTCGAGGACTTCCACCCCGACCGCATGGCGAGCCGCATCCTCGACCTCGGCGACATCCTCACCCTCATCGAGCAGGCCCAGCAGGCGTTCGACGAGGAGGAGGCGCGGAAGGTCGCCGAGAAGTTCGCGACCGACCAGTTCACCCTCGACGACTTCCTGCAGCAGATGCAGCAGCTGAAGAAGATGGGGTCGATGAAGAAGATGCTCGGGATGCTCCCGGGCATGGGCCAGATGAAGCAGCAGCTCGAGGACTTCGACGAGCGCGAGATCGACCGCACCGAGGCGATCATCCGCTCGATGACGCCCGCGGAGCGCGCGAACACGAAGATCCTCAACGGCTCCCGCCGCCTGCGCATCGCGAAGGGCTCCGGCGTGACGGTCACCGACGTCAACCAGCTCGTGAACCGCTTCGAGCAGGCGGCGAAGATGATGAAGACCGTCGCCCGCGGCGGCACCCCGAGCATCCCCGGCATGGGCGCGATGCCCGGCATGGGCCGGCCGGGTGCCTCCGCCAAGCGCGGCAAGAAGGGCAAGAAGGGTCAGGGGTCGCGCTCGGGCAACCCGGCCAAGCGCGCCGCCGAGAACGCCGCTCTGCCGGCGGCGCCCGCGCCCAGCGGCTCGGGCTTCGGTCTCGGCGCGGGCGCGCCGGCGCCGAGCGAGGCCGATCTCGCCGAGATCCAGAAGCTCTTCGGCAAGGGCTGAGTCAGGCCCCGCCCACGACCTGGGCGCGCCGCGCGGGCACCTGGCCGATGATGAGCGCGCCGAGAGCGAGCGCGATCCCCGCCGCCTGCATGGGCGTGAAGGTCTCGCCGAGCACGGCGACGCCGATGAGCGTCGCGACCACGGGCGAGAGCAGGCCGAGCAGCCCCGCGGCGAATGCCGGCAGCCGCTGGATCCCGCGGAACCACAGGGTGTACGCGACGATGCCGCCCGCCGTCGCGAGCCAGACGTACCCGGCGACCGCAGCGTCGTCGATGCGCGCGGGGACGCCCTCGACGGCGAGCACGGCCGGCAGCAGGACGAGACCGCCCGCCGTCAGCTGCCAGCCGGCGTAGGAGATCGCGCCCACCCCCTCGGGGCGCCCCCAGCGCTTCGTGAGGACGAGCCCGAGCGCCATCGAGGCGGTCCCGCCGATCGCCGCGGCGACGCCGATCGGATCGAGAGCGGCGCTCGGCCCGAGGACGACGAGCGCCACGCCGACCGCGCCGGCCGCGCCGATCGCGAGCGGCCGCGGGCGCACCGGGGTGCGCAGCACCACGGCCGACAGGAGCACGACGATGACCGGCTGCGCGCCGCCGACGGCCGCGGCGACGCCGCCGGGAAGGCGCTCGGCCGCGAGGAAGAGCAGCGGGAAGAACGCGCCGATGTTCAGCGCGCCCAGGAGCGCGGCGCGAGCCCACCAGACGCCGCGGGGCAGCGCGCGGCCGATCGCGAGCGCGAGGAGCCCCGCGGGCAGCGCGCGCAGGAGCGCCGCGAAGAGGGGATGCCCTGGCGGCAGGAGCTCGCTCGTCACGATGTAGGTCGTGCCCCACGCGATCGGCGCGAGGGCGGTGAGGAGGACGGTGACGGGAGCGCTCATGGCTCCAGCCTCCGCTCCGCTATGGGGATGAGTCCAACGCATCCTTCTCATCTGAATGATGAAGCGGGATCATGGATGCATGGAGCTCCAGCAGATGCGCTACGTCGTCGCCGTGATCGAGGAGGGCGGGTTCACGCGCGCCGCGGCGCGCTGCCACGTGACGCAGTCGGCCCTCAGTCACCAGATCGCTGCGCTCGAGCGCGAGATCGGGACGCGCCTGTTCGCGCGGACGAGCAGGGCGGTGCGCGTGACGGAGGCGGGCGAGGCGTTCGCGGCGCACGCGCGCGAGGCGCTCCTGGCAGCCGACCGCGCCAGGGAGGAGGCCGCGTCGGCCGCCGGAGAGGTGCGCGGGACGCTGCGCATGGGCGTCATCCCGACGGTCACGGCCGTCGACGTCCCGGCGGTGCTCGGGCGCTTCCGCGCGGCGCATCCGCACGTGCGCGTCGAGCTGCGGATGGGCAACAGCGACGAGATGGTGCCCGCCGTGCGCGCGGGCGCGCTCGATGTCGCCCTCCTCGGCCTGCGGGACGGCCTCGTGCCCGAGGGTGTCGCCTCGCGGGTGCTCGCACGGGAGGCCCTGGTCGCGGTGCTGCCGGGGGGCCATCCGCTCGCGTCCCGCGAGATCCTCTCGCTCGCCGACCTCGCGGACGCGGTCTTCGCCGACTTCCCCTCCGGAACCTCAGGGCGGGAGCAGTCCGATCATGCGTTCGCGTCGGCCGGCATCGCGCGCGACGTCGCGTTCGAGGCGGGCACGGCCGATCATCTGCGCGGCCTCGCGGCCGCGGGCCTCGCGGTCACGCTCCTGCCGCCGGGGGTCGTCCCGATGGACGACCGGGCGATCGCGGCGGTGCCCGTGAGCGACGGTCCGGTGCGCGCCGAGCACGTCGCGTGGGACGCCCGCGCCCCGCGCGCGGCGGCGCGTGCGCTCCTGCCGCTCATCGTGTGAGACTGGCGCCATGGACCAGCGGATCAGCCTCATCACGCTCGTGGTCGACGACGTCGCGGCCGCGCGGCGGTTCTACATCGACGGGCTCGGATGGTGCGCGGAGTTCGAGGCGCCCGGCGAGGTGCTCATGATCCGCGTGGGGGAGCGGCTCCTCCTCTCCCTCTGGGATCGCGCTCACGCCGAGGAGGAGATCGGCGCGGTCACCCGCGGAGGCACGCCGCCGGTCACGCTCGCGCACAACGTCGCCGAGCCCGCGCAGGTCGACGCCGTGCTCGCGCAGGCGCGGACCGCCGGCGCGACGGCCGTCGTCGCGGCGCAGCAGCGCGAGTGGGGCGGCTACTCCGGCTACTTCGCCGACCCCGACGGCTTCCGATGGGAGGTCGCCGTCAACCCGTCGCCCCAGGGCGAGAGCCTGCTGCCCTGACGCGACGGCGGGCCCGGAGGATCGCTCCTCCGGGCCCGCCGTGCGCACAGGTCACGCGACGTCGTCGTCGACCCAGTCCATCGACTTCGTGACGGCCTTGCGCCACTGCCGCAGCAGGCGGTCGCGCTCGCCCTCCTCCATCGTCGGCTCCCAGCGCTTGTCCTCCTGCCAGTTCGCGGACAGGTCGTCGAGGCCGTTCCAGAAGCCCACGGCGAGGCCCGCGGCGTAGGCAGCGCCGAGCGCCGTCGTCTCGGCGACGACGGGGCGGACGACCGGCACGCCGAGGACATCGGCCTGGAACTGCATGAGCGCGTCGTTGGCGACCATGCCGCCGTCGACCTTGAGCTCGGTGAGGTCCACGCCCGCGTCGGCGTTCACGGCGTCGAGCACGTCGCGCGTCTGGTACGCCACGGCCTCGAGGGCGGCGCGCGCGATGTGGTTCCGGTTCGCGTAGCGGGTCAGGCCCACGATCGCACCGCGCGCATCCGGCCGCCAGTACGGAGCGAACAGGCCCGAGAACGCGGGGACGATGTACACGCCGCCGTTGTCCTCGACCTGGCGCGCGAGCTCCTCGACCTCGGGCGCCGTCTGGATGATCCCGAGCTGATCCCGCAGCCACTGGATGAGCGAGCCCGTGACCGCGATCGAGCCCTCCAGGGCGTAGTGCGTCGGGCCGTCGCCGAGCTTGTAGCCGACGGTCGTGAGGAGCCCGTTCTTCGAGTGGACGATGTCCTCGCCCGTGTTGAAGATGAGGAAGCAGCCCGTGCCGTAGGTGTTCTTGCTCTCGCCCTTCTGGAAGGCGGCCTGGCCGAAGGTCGCGGCCTGCTGGTCGCCCAGGATGCCGGCGATGGGGGTCTCGCGCAGGAGCGACGAGCTCTCGGCCGCGCCGTAGACCTCGGAGGACGAGCGGATCTCGGGCATCATCGAGCGCGGCACGCCGAACGCCTCGAGGATGTCGTCGCGCCACTCGAGCGTCTCGAGGTCCATGAACATCGTGCGCGAGGCGTTCGTCACGTCGGTGACGTGGACGCCGCCATCCGTCCCGCCGGTGAGGTTCCAGAGCACCCACGAGTCGGTCGTGCCGAACGCGAGGTCGCCCGCCTCGGCCTTCTCGCGCGCGCCCTCGACGTTCTCGAGGATCCAGGTGATCTTCGTGCCGGAGAAGTAGGTGGCGAGCGGGAGGCCGACGACCTGCTTGAACCGGTCGCCGCCCCCGTCGGCCGCCAGGCGGTCGACGATGTCCTGCGTGCGCGTGTCCTGCCAGACGATCGCGTTGTAGACCGGCTTGCCCGTCGTGCGGTCCCACACGACGGCCGTCTCGCGCTGGTTCGTGATGCCGACCGCCGCGATGTCGTGGCGGGTGAGGTCTGCGCGGCTCAGCGCGAGGCCGATGACCTCCTGCACGTTGCGCCAGATCTCGATCGGGTCGTGCTCGACCCAGCCGGCCTTCGGCAGGATCTGCTCGTGCTCCTTCTGACCGGTCGCGACGATGCTGCCCTTCTTGTCGAAGATGATCGCGCGGCTCGACGTCGTGCCCTGGTCGATCGCGATGATGTAGTCGGCCATGGTGATTCTCCTTTGAACGCGGATGCGGATGGCGGGTGCTCAGGCGGCGAGGCCGAGGAGCGCGGGTGCGGCGAGGGCGGCGATCGCGCCGCCGATGAGCGGGCCCACGACGGGGACCCACGAGTAGCCCCAGTCGCTCGAGCCCTTGCCCTTGATGGGCAGGATGGCGTGCGCGATGCGCGGACCGAGGTCGCGGGCCGGGTTGATCGCGTAGCCCGTGGGGCCGCCGAGCGAGGCGCCGATGCTGACGACGAGCAGCGCGACCGGCAGGGCCGTGAGCGGGCCGAGGCCGCCGGGCACGCCCACCTCGATGTCGCCGTAGTCGGCGAACGCGAAGATGATGAACACGAGCACGAACGTGCCGATGATCTCGGTGATGAGGTTGTGGCCGTAGGAGCGGATGGCCGGGCCCGTCGAGAACACGCCCAGCTTGTTCGCGGGGTCCTCCTCGACGTCGAAGTGCTGGCGGTAGGCCGCCCAGCACAGGACAGCGCCGATGATCGCGCCGACGAGCTCGGCGGCCGTGGCCACGAGGAACATCGTGAAGGTGATCTTGCCCGCGAGGAGCAGGCCGATGCCGACGGCGGGGTTGAGGATCGCGCCGGAGTACGCGGAGGCGAGCACGCCCGCGAAGACCGCGAGGCCCCATCCCCAGTTCACCATCAGGAAGCCGCCGCCGAAGCCCTTGTTCTTCGCGAGCACGACGTTCGCGACGACGCCGCATCCGAGCAGGATCAGCATCCCCGTTCCGACCATCTCGGACAGGAAGTAGAGCCCGAGGTTCACTTCGTTCATGTCTTCTTCGACCTTTCGTGAGTGCGGCGGCCCCTCTGCCGTCGCACGGGAGTGAGCGGAGATGTCTCCGGTCGGGGCCCCGAGGAGGGAGGCCCCTGCGACCCTGCGTCAGTGACGCGTGCGGTCGGGGATCGTGAGTCCGTGGAAGTCGTTGAGGATCGTGCGGGCCTGCTCGACCTCATCATCGCGCCGAGCGGCGTCCCAGCCGAGCAGCGGCGCGAGCGCGTCGGCCAGCTCGTCGAGGATGTCCGCGTCCGCGCCTCCCGTGAAGGCGATGCTCGTGCGGCGCAGCACGACGTCGGCGAGGTGGACGACGTGCTCGTCCTGCACCATCCACGCCAGTTCGCGCGTGGAGAGGTCGCCGCGCGCGAGCGGCGCGTCGTCGCCCTGGGCGATGAAGTCCCAGACGGCCGCGGCGCGTGTGCCGTACCGCGTGAGAAGGGCGTCGGCGCGCTCGCCCGCTCCGGCGAGGTGCGCGGAGGTCCACGCCCGGCGGTCGGCCGGCGTGCGCGGGAAGTCGCGGCCGCCGCCGATCGGGCGACCGGCCGTCTTGACGGTGCGGGTGCGGCCGAGGAGGTCGAGGACCGTGTTCGACAGCGACTCGCCGAGCGCGCGGAAGGTCGTCCACTTGCCGCCCACGAGGCTGAGGAGCGGGACGCGCCCCGAGCGGTCGATCTCGACCCGGTAGTCGCGCGAGACGAAGCCGGGTGCGGTGTCCTCGTGGCGGGGGAGCGGGCGGATGCCCGCGAAGCGGTAGACGATCTGGCCGCGGTCGACGGCGATTTGGGGGAAGACGTGGTGGATGAGGTCGAAGAAGTAGTCGACCTCCTCCTCGGTGCACACCGCCGGCGTGCTCGGGTCGGCGTCGATGTCGGTCGTCCCCACGAGCACGCGGCCCTTGAGCGGGTAGATGAGCACGATGCGCCCGTCCGAGTGCTCGAAGAAGATCTCGCGCCCCTTGGTCGCCGCGAGCAGCTCGGGGTGATCGAGGACGATGTGCGAGCCCTTCGTGCCGCCCATGAAGCGCGTCTCGGTGCCGAGCGCCTCGTTCGTGAGGTCGGTCCACGGGCCCGACGCGTTCACGACGACGTCCGCCGCGATGGGGAACGTCTCGCCGGTCTCCCGGTCGCGCACGATCACGCCGTCGTCGGTGCGGCCGACGGCCTCGACGTAGTTGAGCGCCTGCGCCCCCGGGTGCGCCGCGATGCCGTCGAGCAGGACGTCGAGCGCGAGGCGCTCGGGGTCGTGCATCGACGCGTCGAAGTACGTCGCCGTGTACGTGATCCTGGGGTCGAGGGCGGGAAGCTCCTCGAGCGACCTGCGGCGGCCGAGGAAGCGGTGCCGCGGCACCATGCCGCCGTCGCGCGAGAAGGTGTCGTAGATGGTCAGGCCGATCTTGATGAGCGCGGCCCCGCGCTCCTGCGGCTTGCCCGATCGGTGCGTGAGGAAGCGCATGGGCGCCGAGAGGATGCCCGAGAAGGTCGAGTAGATCGGGATCGTCGTCTCGAGCGGCTTGACGTAGTGCGGGGCGATCTTGAGGAGTCCGTTGCGCTCCTGGACCGATTCCTGGACGAGGCGGAACTCGCCGTTCTCGAGGTAGCGGATGCCGCCGTGGATCATGTGGCTCGACGCCGAGGAGGCTCCCGAGGCGAAGTCGCCCCGCTCGACGAGCACGACATCGACGCCCTGCAGGGCGAGGTCGCGGAAGGTCGAGATGCCGTTGATGCCGCCGCCGATGATGAGGACCGTCGTGCGGCCGGTCTCGCGGACGGCCGCGACGGACGGGCGCTCGGCGGAAGGACGGGAATCGATCATCGTCGACCTCTCTTCTGTGTCGGTTCGGGTATAGCCTCGGACCCGAGGACACAAGTGCACAACTCGACTGCACATATGTGCAGCGGGGGCGCGGCGGAGAGGTGGCGGAATGGACGCGGAGAGGCCGGGAGCCCGGGATGCGAAGCTCGTGCAGGCGCTCAAGGCCGCGCAGCTCTACTACATGCAGGACCGCACGATGGAGGCGATCGCGCGCGAGCTCGGCACGTCCCGCTCGTCGGTCTCGCGCCTGCTGAGCCACGCGCGGGACATCGGGCTCGTGGACATCCGGATCAACTCGCCGCTCGAGCGCGGGGGCATGCTCGAGCAGCGGGTGAGCGAGCGGTTCCGGGTGGCCGCGCACGTCGTGCCCGTGCCCGCGAACGTGAGCGAGGTCGATCGCCTCGAGCGCGTCGCGATGACGGCCGCGCGTCTGACGGCGCAGTTCGTCGACTCGAACATGATCGTGGGCGTCGCATGGGGATCGACGCTGAGCGCCGTGAGCCGCAACCTCCCCCAGAAGGAGACCCACAACACGACCGTCGTCCAGCTCAACGGCGCGGGCAACACGCAGACGACCGGCGTCGAGTACTCGAGCGAGATCCTGCAGCGGTTCGGGCATGCGTTCGGCGCGAAGGTGCAGCAGTTCCCGGTGCCCGCGTTCTTCGACGACCCGGCCACGCGTGAGGCGATGTGGCGCGAGCGGAGCACCCGGCGGGTGCTCGACCTGCAGGCGCGCATGGATCTCGCGCTCTTCAGCCTGGGCTCGCCGTCCGCCGAGGTCCCCAGCCGGGTCTACGTCGGGGGCTACCTCGACCGGGACGACTACCGGAGCCTCTCGGAGGACCGCGTCATCGGCGACGTCGCGACGGTGTTCTTCCGGGCGGACGGCAGCTGGCGCGACGTGCGGCTCAACGCGCGCGCGACGGGTCCGACGCTCGACCGCCTGCGCCGCGTGCCGCGTCGCGTGTGCGTGGTCGCCGGCGCGCACAAGCTCGCGAGCCTGCGCGCGGCGCTCGGCGCGGGGCTGGCCACCGACGTCGTGCTCGACGAGGCCCTCGCGAACCGCCTCCTCGACGCGAGCTGAGGGCGCCCTCGGTCAGATCTCGGATCGGCCGAGACGCCAGTAGCCCATGAACGCCACGGCGCGGCGGTCGACGCCGTGCTCGCTCACGAGGTGACGCCGCAGCGTCTTGATGCCGGCCGACTCGCCCGCGAGCCACGCGTAGAGCGGAGCGCTCCGGAGCGCCGTCGCGCCCTTCCTCCTCGTCGGCACGTCCCACAGGATCTCGCTGTCGACGTCGATCTCCTCCACCTCGGAGCCGCGGCCCCGCGCGCACAGCGCGGGCGCGACATCCCGCACCGTCTGCACGAGGTGCTCGTTGCGCTGTCGGGAGCCGCGCCCTGTCACGTGCACCGCGAACCCGGGGTGGTCGGGCAGGTAGGCGGCGTCGCGGTCGTCCGGCACCTCGAGGACGACCGTGCCCCGCGCGGTGCGGGGGAGCTGCTCGAGGATCACCGCGATCGCGGGCGCGGCCGTCTCGTCTCCCGCGAGCAGGACGTGCTCGACCTCGGCCGGCGGCACGAAGTCGACGCCGAGGCTCACGCCCTCGCGCTCGACCGTCGGCGCGAGGATGAGCAGCTCGTCGCCCACCTGCGCGCTCTGGATCCACGCCGAGGCAGGGCCCGAGACGTCGTGCGCGACCATGTCGACGTCGACCTCGCGGAGGTCGCCGCGCACGGCGCGCGTCGTGTAGGTCCGGAACGGAGGACGGCGATCGACCGGGAGCTCTCGCCAGGTCGTGTACCAGTCCTCGCCCGTCGGCATGTCGTCGATCGACGCCGTCGCGCTCGGGAAGACGACCTTGATGCGCTGGTCGAAGCCGGGGTCGCCGTAGCGGTGCAGCTGCTCGCCCGTGAACGTGAAGCGCCGGAAGCTGGGGGTGAGGTCGGCGATGCGCGCGACGGACACGCGGAAGAACTCCATGTCGGACACGTCAGACTCCTGTCGGGGTGGAGTGCTCGGCCGTGAGCGCGGCGGGGAGCACGTGGTGGCGGCCGCGGGGGAGCACGAGGGGCGTGCCCGAGACCGGGTCGGTGATGACGAGCGCGTCGAGGTCGAACACGTCGGAGATGAGCTCGCTCGTGACGACGTCGCCGGGTGCGCCCGAGGCGATGAGCCGTCCGGCGCGGAGCGCGAAGAGGTGGTCGGCGTACCGGGCCGCGAGGTTGATGTCGTGGAGCACCATGACGATGGTCGTCCCGCGGCGCCGGTTGAGGTCGGTGAGCAGATCGAGCACCTCGATCTGGTGCGTGACGTCGAGGAAGGTCGTGGGCTCGTCGAGGAGGAGGATGCCCGTCTCCTGTGCGAGGGCCATGGCGATCCACACGCGCTGGCGCTGGCCGCCCGACAGCTCGTCGACCGACCGGTCGGCGAGATCGGCGATGCCGGTCGCCTCGAGCGCCTCGGCGACCGCGCGCTCGTCCTCGGCGGTCCACGAGCGGAAGAGCTTCTGGTGCGGATGGCGGCCGCGTCCGACGAGGTCGGCGACGGCGATGCCCTCGGGCGCGATCGGCTGCTGGGGCAGGAGCCCCAGCGTGCGCGCGAGCTGCTTGGTGGGGACCTCGTCGATGCGGCGCCCGTCGAGGACGACGCCGCCGCTGCGCGCGGGGATCAGCCGGGAGATGGTCTTGAGCAGCGTCGACTTGCCGCACGCGTTGGCGCCCACGATGACGCTGATGCGCCCGGCGGGGACGACGAGGTCGACGCCGTCGACGATCGTGCGGCCGCCGTAGCCGGCGACGAGGGACTGTGCTTCGAGGGTGTGCTGCACCGTCATGAGGAACCTCCGAGGCGGCTCGTGCGGACGAGGAGGAAGAGCAGATAGGGGGCGCCGAGGATGCCCGTGATCACGCCGACGGGGAACTTCGTGTCGAACGCGAACTGGCCGAGGAGGTCGGCGCCGAGGACGAGGCAGCCGCCCACGAGGGCCGCCGGCACGGCGAGCGAGGCGCCGGGGCCGACGATGCGCGCGGCGATCGGCCCGGCCAGGAACGCGACGAACGCGATGGGCCCCGTGGTGGCGGTGGCGAAGCACGCGAGCGCGACGGCGGCGAGCACGAGCAGGATGCGCGCGCGGTCGACGCGCACGCCGAGCGCGGTGGCCGAGGCGTCGCCGAGCTCGAGCGCGCGCAGGTCCCGCGAGAGGAGCAGCACGAGGGGCAGGAGGATCGCGACCGCGACGGCGAGCGGCACGACGTCGTCCATCTTGACGCCGTTGAGACTGCCGGTGAGCCAGCGCATCGCGACCGGGACATCCCACTCCGCCGCGCGCGAGATGACGAACGCCACGACCGAGTCGAGCATCGCGCCGATGCCGATCCCGATGAGGATCAGCCGGCCGCCGGTCGACTCCCCGCCCCTGGCCGTCGCGTAGATGACGGCGGCTGTGCCGACTCCCACGACGAGCGAGAGGAGCATCGTCGCGCCGGCCGACCAGTGCAGGACGACGAGGGCGACCACCGCGGCGGCGCTCGCTCCCGACGTGATGCCGATCACGTCGGGGCTCGCGAGCGGATTGCGCAGCATGGTCTGGAAGGTCGAGCCGGCCAGGCCGAACGCGAGCCCCGCGAGCGCCCCGGCGATGGCCCGCGGGACGCGCAGCGTGCCGACCGTGAACGACGCGCCGGGGACATCCGCGCCGAGGATCACGGCGAGGACGTCGCCCACGGGGTAGATCGTGCGGCCGAGCATGAGCATCGCGCCGAACAGGGCGACGAGCAGCACCGCGAGCACGGCGACGGCGATCGCGCGGCGCCGTGAGCGGCGCCGGCGGCCGGCGCGCAGCGGCTCGACGACGTCGGGCGTCGTGGGCGCGGGAGCGAGGACGGTCATGGCGGGCTTTCGGTCAGAGGGCCTTCATGCGCGTGCGCCGCGCGATGAGGACGAGGACGGGGGCGCCGAGGAAGGCGGTGACGATGCCGGCCTCGACCTCGCCCGGCGAGCCGATCACGCGGCCGATCGTGTCGGCGAGGGTGAGGAGGACGGCGCCGCCGACGGCGGAGAGGGGGAGAAGCCACCGCTGGTCGGGGCCCGACAGGAGACGCACGACGTGCGGCACCATGAGGCCCACGAAGGCGATGGGCCCTGCGATGGCCGTGACGCCCGCGCACAGGACGACGCCGGCCGCGGCGGCGATGGCCCGGGTGCGCCCGACGCGGACGCCGAGCCCGACCGCCACGTCGTCGCCGAGGGCGAGCGCGTTGAGTGCGGGCGAGGCGAGGAGAGCGACGAGCGCGGCCGCGGTCAGCAGCGGCACGATCACGGCCATCGTGTCCCAGCTCGCGCCGCCCACGCCGCCGACCTGCCAGAAGCGGAACTCGTTCATCGCCTGCGCGCGCGGCAGCAGCACGGCGCTCACGAGCGAGGACAGCGCGGCGGTCGTCGCCGCGCCGGCGAGCGCGAGCTTGATTGGCGTCGCGCCGCCGGGGCCGATCGAGCCGATCACGTAGACGAACGCCGCGGCCAGGCTCGCACCCGCGAGGGCGAGGCCGAGGTACGCCCAGGTCGACGAGATGCCGAGGAAGGCGATGCCGCACACCACGAACAGCGAGGCACCGGTGTTGACGCCGAGGATGCCCGGATCCGCGATGGGATTGCGCGTGACCGCCTGCATGAGAGCGCCGGAGAGCGCGAGAGCGGCCCCCGCGGCGAGCGCGAGCACGGTCCGGGGGATGCGCTCCTGCACGGCGATCGCGCCGAGCTGCTGCGCGACCTCCCCCCGCGTCCAGGCCGCGAGGCCCTCGAGGATCTCCGGAAGGGCGACCGTCCGCGAGCCGAACGCGAGCGAGAGGACGGCGGCGACGGCGATCGCGAGGACGCCGCCGATGACGAGGGCGACGCGCCGCACCGCCTCCGGCTTCGAGACGGAGGCGGTGCGGTGCTCCGCGAGCGTCACTCGGCCTTCGCCGCCGCGTCGCTCAGCAGCCCGACGTACTCGTCGAGCATCCACGGGATGGACAGGGCGGTCGGCGAGACCGCGCTGGAGAGGGCGTCGCCCATGCCGACGGCGACGACCGCGCCGTTCTGGACCGCGGGGATCGTGCTCCACAGCGGGTCGGCCTGGAGGGCCGGGAGGAGGTCGTCGCCGCCGTACGCGACGATCACGTCGACGTCGGAGAGCCGGTCGACGTTCTCGGCGCTGAAGTCGGCGTAGAACGACCCGTCGGCTCCGGCCTCCTCGACGATGGTCGGCGTGTCGAAGCCGAGGTCGCCGAGGAACGCGGCGCGCGTGTCGCCCGCGGCGTACACGGAGCCGGTGGAGAGGTCGGCCGCGCTGAGCGACAGGAATGCGGCCGTCTTGCCCGCGAAGCCCGCGTCCGCGGTCGCCTCGGCGATCTGCTCGTCGATGTCGGCGATGAGGGCCTCGGCCTCGTCGGCGAGCCCGAGGGCCGCGCCGTCGAGGCGGATCGTCTCGCGCCACGGCGTGTACCAGGGCACGTCCGGGTACGCGACGACCGGCGCGATCTCGCTGAGCGTCGCGTAGTCGTCCTCGGTGATCCCGGAGTGAGCGGCCAGGATCACGTCGGGCGCGGTGTCGGCGATCGCCTCGAAGTCGATGCCGGCGGACGTGTCGAAGATCACCGGCTCGTCGGCGCCGAGCTCCTCGTACGCGTCGAGCGACCACTCGTAGAGGCCGAGCCCGTCGCTCTGGTCGAACGACCAGGTCTGGTCGTCGGCGCCCACAGGGGCCACACCGAGGGCGAGGGCCGCGTCGTGGTTGCCCCATCCGATCGCGGCGACGCGCTCGGGCGCGCTCTCGATCGTCGTCGTGCCGAGCGCGTGCTCGATCTCGACCGGGAAGGAGTCCTCGGCCGGCGAACCCGCGTCCGCGTCGGGGTCGGTGGTCGCGGAGGAGGAGGCGCAGGCCGTCAGGGCGGCGGCGGCGGTGAGGGTCGCGGCGAGCGCGACAGCACGTGTGGAACGCACAGGGGTGCCTTTCATCGTGAGGCCGGAGCCTCGGCGTCGGGTACTGAGCTTAGGCTACCCTAATGCACCCGCCGCCCGTGCATCACCCCCGCGGGGTGGGAGGGAGCGCGCGCCCCTGTGCGAACTCCGCCATGAGGTGCGCGACGACGGCGCGCAGGTCTCCGCCCGTCGCATCGGCGACCGCGGCCTGCCGTGCGTAGCTCGCTCCGCCCTCGAGCATGTCGCCGATGCCCGCGAGCTCGGCCGCGCATCCGAGCTGCTCCGCGATGGGGAGCAGATCATCGAGCGCCTCCGCGAGATGGTCCCGCACCGGCCGCTGCGCGCCCGACCGATCCACGACGACATCGGCGTCGAGTCCGTACCGCGCGGCCCGCCACTTGTTCTCGCGCACGTACCAGGGCTGCAGGACGAGAGGGGTCCGCCCGGAGTCGAGTGCGCGCGAGAAGGCCTCCACGAGCGTCTGGGTGAAGGCGGCGACCGCGGCGAGCTCGGCGGCCGTCGACATCCCATCGCACACCCTCACCTCGACCGTGCCCCAGCGCGGCGCCGGGCGGATGTCCCAGCGGACCTCGGTCTCGTCGGCCATGACCCCCGCTCGCGTCATGTCGTCGACGTACCCCTCGAAGTCCGACCACGCGTCCAGCTGCCAGGGGAGCCCCGCGGTCGGCAGCTGCTGGAAGACGAGGGCGCGGTTCGAGGCGTACCCCGTGCGCTCGCCCGCCCAGAACGGGCTCGACGCGGAGAGGGCCTGGAAATGCGGGAGGAACGTCGTGAGCGCGCCGACGATCGGCATGACCTTGGCGACGTCCTCCACGCCGACGTGCACGTGCACGCCCCAGATCATCATGTTGCGCCCCCACCACTGCGTGCGCTCGATGAGGGAGTGATATCGCGTCTTGTCGGTGACGGTCTGGTCGTACCACTGCGCGAACGGATGGCTCCCCGCCGACAGCAGCGCCACGCCGAGCGGGTCGGCGTGGGCGCGGACGACGTCGACGGCGGCGGAGATGTCGTCGAGGGCCTCGGCGACCGTCGTGCCCACGCCGCTGGTCACCTCGACCGTGTTGGTCAGGAGCTCGCCGGTGACCGTGAAGCGCTCGCGCTCGGTCGCCGCGGCGAGCGCGTCGACGATCTCGGGCCCGCGCCCGACGAGCTCGCCGCTGTCGCGATCGGCGAGCATGAGCTCCCACTCGACGCCCACGGACGAGCGGGCGGAGCGGGCGAAGCGCAGCGTCATGCGCTCAGCCTCGCACAGACGACTCGCGTGGCGGATGGTTCGCGCCTCGGTGCGTCATCTGGCAGAATGGAGGGTCGGACCAGCTGCTCGACCCTCTATCCAGCAGCCGGACCACCCTCAGAGCTTCCGCCGGCGTGCACCCCACGCGCAGGGCGACGTTCGATCCCTCTTCACCACACAGGAGAATCGTGGCTGTCAAGATCCGTCTCAAGCGCCTGGGCAAGATCCGTGCGCCCTACTACCGCATCGTCGTCGCCGACTCGCGCACCAAGCGCGATGGTCGCGTGATCGAGGAGATCGGCAAGTACCACCCGACCGAGGAGCCCTCGTTCATCGAGGTCGACTCGGAGCGTGCGCAGTACTGGCTCTCCGTGGGCGCTCAGCCCACCGAGCAGGTCCGCGCCATCCTCAAGATCACGGGCGACTGGGGCACGTTCAAGGGCGACAAGGACGCCAAGAGCACGCTGAAGACCGCCGAGGAGAAGGCCGCGTACGCGCCCGACTCGTCGAAGAAGTCGGTCGTCAAGCCGCAGGCGCCGAAGAAGGCGGAGGAGCCCGCCGAGGCTCCCGCCGCCGAGGCCGACGCCGAGTCGGCAGAGTAGTCGTCGTGCTGGCTGCCGCGCTCGAGCACGTCGTCAAGGGGATCGTGGATCACCCGGACGACGTGAGGATCGTCGCCTCGTCGTCGTCGCGGGGGGATGTGCTCGAAGTGCACGTCCACGCGGATGACCGGGGGCGCGTCATCGGGCGCGGCGGCCGCACGGCCAAGGCTCTTCGCACCGTGATCTCGGCGCTCGCCGACGGACGGCGCGTGCGCGTCGACGTGGCGGACGACTGATGGCCGACCGGTCCGGCTCCGCGAAGAACCAGCTGCGCGTCGGGCGCATCCTCAAGGCCCACGGCCTCAAGGGCGCCCTCAAGCTCGAGCTGTACACCGACGACCCCGACGGACGATTCGTCCCGGGAGCCTCGTTCGCCCTCCAGGTGCCCGAGCAGTCGAAGTGGCACGGCCGCTCCGTCACGGTCCGCGAGTTCCGCTGGATGAACTCCGCCCCCGTCGTGTTCTTCGAGGGCGTCGACGACCGCGACGAGGCGGAGAGCCTCGTCCGCGCCATCCTCTGGATCGACCAGGACGACGACGCCGAGCAGCCCGAGCCGGACGCGTGGTACGACCACCAGCTCGTGGGCCTCGACGTCGTCCGCGACGGCGTCTCGGTCGGCCGCGTGGCGCGCGTCGACCACCTCCCCGCACAGGATCTCCTCATCGTGAAGTCCGGCGAGCGCGAGGTGATGGTCCCGTTCGTCTCGGCCATCGTCCCCGAGGTCGACATCGCCGCGGGGCGCATCGCGATCACGCCGCCCGCGGGGCTCTTCGAGGACCTCGCCGACGACGACGCCTCGACGGAGAGCGCGCCCGCGTCGGAGTGACCTGAGGCGCGCCGCGCGCGGCGCCTCACAATCGGCCTGCGCCGCCCGTGCGGCGAACGTCACGACGGGGAAACGGCGCGGGAAAGGGAGCGGAACCTCCCTCGCGCATCATCGGTGCATGCCCTCACGCACCGTCTGCTCCTACTGCGGCGTGGGCTGCGGCATCGTCGTCGAGACGCGGCCCGACGCGTCGGGCCGCGCGGCGGTCGCGACCGCGTCGGGCGACCGCGCGCACCCGACGAACCGCGGCCGCCTCTGCACGAAGGGCGCCACGCACGCCGAGCTGATGGCGGCGCCCGGGCGCATGACGACGGCCCTGCTGCGGCCCTCGCGCGGCGCCGACGCGGTGCCCGTGCCACGGGACACCGCGATCGAGGAGGCGGGACGACGCCTGCGCGCGATCATCGACGAGCACGGCCCCGACGCCGTCGCGGTCTACGTCTCGGGCCAGATGTCGATGGAGGCGCAGTACCTCTCCAACAAGCTCGTCAAGGGGTGGATCCGCGGGATCCACATCGAGTCGAACTCGCGGCTGTGCATGGCCTCTGCCGGGACCGGCTACAAGCAGTCCCTCGGCGCGGACGGGCCTCCCGGCTCGTACGAGGACATCGACCGCGCCGACCTCTTCCTCGTGATCGGATCGAACACGGCCGACTGCCATCCGATCCTCTTCCTCCGGATGGCCGACCGCCTGAAGGCGGGCGCGCGCCTCATCGTCGTCGACCCGCGCCGCACGGCCACCGCCGACCGGGCCGACCTGTTCCTCCAGATCGCGCCGGGGACCGACCTGGCCCTGCTCAACGGCCTGCTGCACCTGCTCGTCGCGGAGGGCGCGATCGACGAGCGGTTCATCGCCGAGCACACCGAGGGGTGGGACGCGATGGCGCCCCTCCTGGCCGACTACCCGCCCGACGCGGTGGCGCGCATCACGGGCCTCGCCGAGGAGGACATCCGCACGGCCGCCCGCTGGATCGCGGAGGCGGGCGAGTGGATGACGCTCTGGACGATGGGGCTCAACCAGTCGACGCACGGCACGTGGAGCACGAACGCCATCTGCAACCTCCACCTCGCCACGGGCGCGATCTGCCGTCCCGGCAGCGGCCCGTTCTCCCTCACGGGCCAGCCGAACGCCATGGGCGGGCGCGAGATGGGCTACATGGGGCCGGGTCTCCCCGGACAGCGTGCGGTCTTCAGCGCAGAGGACCGCGCGTTCGCGGAGGGGATCTGGGGGCTCGAGGCGGGCGCGATCCGCGCGGAGTCGGGCACGGGCACGATCGACATGTACCGCGACATGGCGGATGGCCGGATCAAGGCCGCGTGGATCATCTGCACGAATCCGGTCGCCTCCGTCGCGAACCGCGACACGGTCATCCGCGCACTCGGGGCCGCCGAGCTCGTGATCGTGCAGGACGTGTTCGCGCAGACCGCGACCGCCGCGTACGCCGACATCCTCCTGCCTGCGACGCTGTGGGTCGAGTCGGAGGGCGTGACGGTGAACTCCGACCGGACGCTGACGCTCGTCCAGGCGGTCGCGGACGCGCCGGGCGATGCCCGGCCCGACTGGCAGACGATCTGCGACGTCGCACGCGCGATGGGGTACGAGCGGGGGTTCGCGTTCGCGTCGGCGGAAGAGGTCTTCGACGAGATCCGGCGGTTCTGGAACCCGCAGACGGGGTGGGATGTGCGCGGCATCGACTACGCGCGACTCCGCGGCGGGCCCGTGCAGTGGCCGTGCCCTCCCGAGGACGCCGCCGACCGACACCCGATCCGCTACCTGAACGACGGCGTGAGCCAGCGCCCGCACACGGCGTCCGACGGCACCACGCCGCGTCTGGCTTTCCCGACGCCGTCGCGGCGCGCGCAGTTCCTGCCGCGGCCGCATGTCGCGCCCGCCGAGATGCCCGACGACGCGTTCCCCTTCGTGCTCAACACCGGACGCCTCCAGCACCAGTGGCACACGATGACGAAGACCGGGCGGATCGCGAAGCTGAACCGGCTGAATCCGGGCCCGTTCGTGGAGATCCACCCCGCGGATGCCGAGGAGCTCGGGATCGGCGACGGCGACGAGCTCGAGGTCGCGTCACGGCGCGGGCGCTTCGTCGCGCCCGCGGTCGTCACCGACCGCGTGCGCCCCGGCGGCCTGTTCGCGCCGTTCCACTGGAACGACGAGCACGGTGAAGACCGCACCGTGAACGCCGTGACGAGCGACGCGGTCGACGCCGACTCCCGCCAGCCCGAGTTCAAGATCGCCGCGGTGTCGGTGCGCCGGATCGCGCCGGCCGCGTCCGCCGCTCCCGCTGCGCCGGAGGCGACCGCGGCGCCGGGCCTGCCGGCCTTCGCGGTCGCGGCGCCCGAGCCAGCGCCCGCCGAGCAGGTCTACCTCGCCGGCTTCCTCTCGGGGCTGGCCTCGACCCCGCCGCCGGCCGGGCTCGTGCCGGTGCTGCCCGCGACGGCTCCGCTCTCCGACGACGTGCGCGCATGGTTCGACGGGGTGCTCGCGGGCGTCTACTCGCGCGTCCCGGCGGCGCGCGCCGAGCCGACGGGACCCGAGGTGACCGTGCTGTGGGCGTCGCAGACGGGCAACGCCGAGGAGTTCGCGCACGCGTGCGTCGCGGCCGTCGCCGAGCGCGGCATGCGCGGGCGGCTCGTCGGGATGGACGCGTTCCGCGCCGCGGACCTGGCCGATGTCGAGCGCCTCCTCGTCGTGACCTCGACCTTCGGCACCGGGGGGCCGCCGGACAACGGCTCCGCCTTCTGGGATGAGCTGCGCGGAGAGGACGCGCCCCGGCTGGACGGCCTGCCGTACGCCGTGCTCGCGATGGGCGACTCGACCTACGACGACTTCTGCGGGCACGGGCGCAGCATCGACCAGCGCCTGCGCGAGCTGGGCGCGGTCGCGCTCGTCGAGCGCGTGGACTGCGAGCCGTTCGACGATCTCCCCGCGGCGCAGTGGCTCGAGCGGGCGCTCTCCGCGATCGCGGGAGCCGAGGCGCCGCCGGCGGCGGCACCCGCTGCGCCCGCACCCGCTCCCGCGGCGCCGTTCACGCGACGCAACCCGCTCGGCGCGCCCCTCGCGCTCAACGTCCTGCTGAGCGGAGACGGCTCGCAGAAGGAGGTCCGGCGCATCGGGTTCGACCTCGCCGAGGCGGGCGTCTCGTACGAGGCCGGCGACGCGCTCGGCGTGGTGTGCGACAACGCCCCCGAGGTCGTCGCCGACTGGCTCGACGCCGCCGGGCTCGACCCGGCGGCCGTGGTGCACATCGACGGGCAGGACCAGCTCTTCGAGCACGTGCTCCGCACGCGGTTCGACATCACCCGGATCGGGCCGGACCTCCTCGCCTTCGTGTCCGAGCGCAATCGCGACACGACGCTCGCCGCGCTCCTGCGCCGCGACAGCCGGCACCGCCTCGAGCAGCACCTGTGGGGCATGCACGCGGCCGACCTGCTGCGGGAGTTCCCCGTGATGGCCGCTCCCGAGGAGTGGGTCGAGGTGCTCGGGCGGCTCGCGCCGCGGCAGTACTCGATCTCGTCGAGCCCGAAGGAGGGGCACGGCCGCGTCGAGCTGACGGTGTCGGTGGTCCGCTTCCGCACGGACGACGACCGCGCGCGCGGCGGCGTGTGCTCGACCTTCCTCGCCGACCGGGCGCAGGAGGGCGCCGTGCCGATCTACCTGCAGCGCTCGGCCCACTTCCGACCCCCGGCCGACCCCGCCGCTCCCATGATCATGATCGGCCCTGGCACGGGCATCGCGCCCTTCCGGGGCTTCCTCCACGATCGACGCGCCGACGGGCACACGGGGCGCAACTGGCTGTTCTTCGGCGAGCAGCACGAGGCGACGGACTTCTACTACCGCGACGAGCTCGTCGGCATGCACGAGGACGGCTTCCTCACCCGGCTCGACACCGCGTTCTCGCGCGATCAGCGTCAGAAGATCTACGTGCAGGACCGCATGCGCGAGCACGGCGCCGAGCTGTGGCGCTGGCTCCAGGAGGGCGCGAGCGTCTTCGTCTGCGGCGACGCCGAGCGGATGGCCAAGGACGTCGACCACGCGCTGCTGGAGATCGCGCGGGTGCACGGCGGCCTGGGCGAGGACGACGCCCTGCAGTTCAAGAAGGAGCTGACGGCGGACCGCCGGTACGTGCGCGACGTCTACTGAGCGCGGATACGACGATGGCCCGGTCTCGAGACCGGGCCATCGTCGTATCCGCGCGGAACTCAGATGCGGTGACGCGCGAGCGACGCGCGCGGCACGGCGTACACGAGCGCCGTGATCGCGAGCAACACGGCATAGAGGGCGATGAAGCCCCAGAAGGCGAGCGTGTAGCCGCCCGTCGCGGCCTGCGAGGCGTTGAGCACCTGAGGGATGACGAAGCCGCCGTAGGCGCCGATCGCCGAGATGAGCCCGAGCGCCGCCGAGGCCTTGCGCTGGGTGCCGACCGAGTGCGCCTCTCCGGCCGTGGCCGCGCCGCGCGCGGCGAAGATGCTCGGGATCATCCGGTACGTCGCGCCGTTGCCGATGCCCGTCGCGAGGAACAGCACGAGGAAGCACGCGAGGAAGATCCAGAAGCTCCCGAGGGGGAGGGTGAGGATGAGCGCGAGCGTGGCGGCGATCATGAGCGCGAACGCGGCGATGGTCATCCGCGCGCCGCCGATGCGGTCGGCGAGCCGGCCGCCGTACGGGCGGGCGACCGATCCGACGAGCGCTCCGAGGAAGGCGAGCGTGAGCGACGCCGAGCCGACCTGGAAGGTCGAGAACGCGGGGAACTGATCGGCGATGAGCTTGGGGAACACGCTCGCGAAGCCGATGAACGAGCCGAACGTGCCGATGTAGAGGAGTGCCATGAGCCACAGGTGCGGCTCGCGGAGCGCGGCGGCCGCGCCCGCGACGTCGGCCTTCGCCGTCGAGAGGTTGTCCATGAAGCGCCATGCGCCCCACATCGCGACAAGGATGAGCGGAACCCACATCCATCCGGCGAGCTGGATGTTCAGCGTGCCGGCCGCGCCGAGCGTCACGACGATCGGGACGAGCAGCTGCGCGACCGACGTGCCGATGTTTCCGCCCGCGGCGTTCAGGCCGAGCGCCCAGCCCTTCTCCCGCTGGGGGAAGAAGTAGGTGATGTTCGCCATCGAGCTCGCGAAGTTGCCGCCGCCGACGCCCGCGAGCGCGGCGACGAGGAGCAGCACGCCGAACGGGGTGTCCGGGTTCTGGACGACGATCCCGAGCAGGATCGTCGGGACGAGCAGGAGCCCCGCCGACACGATCGTCCAGTTGCGGCCGCCGAAGCGCGCGACCGCGAAGGTGTACGGGAAGCGCAGCGTCGCGCCGACGAGGCTCGGCAGGGAGATGAGCCAGAACTGCTCGCCGCTCGCGAGCGCGAACCCGGCGCTCGGCAGCATCACGACGACGATGCTCCAGAGCTGCCAGACGATGAAGCCGAGGAACTCGGCGAAGATCGACCATCCGAGGTTGCGCCGCGCGATGCGCCGGCCGGTGCTCTGCCAGAACGCCGGATCCTCGGCGTCCCAGCCGTCGACCCAGCGGCCGGGGCGGACGACGAGAGACGAGGCGGATGAGGGGAGGGTGGTGCTCTCGGGGGTGGTGCTCGTTGGCGTGGCCATGGCGTCTCCTGATGAGAGGTCCGACAGCGGAAAGGGATGCGCCTCCGACGCTAGGGGGCGCATGTTTCCGCGTGCGGGGGAGGCGGTGACGGACGCATCACCGTCCCGTCACGCGCCGCGCCCGGCCGCGATGACCGTCGTGTGACATGCCGGAAACACGGCTCCGGCGCTCCTAGACTGGGGGGATGCGCATCGACATCGTCACGATCTTCCCGGCGTTCTTCGATGTGCTCGACGTCTCCCTCATCGGCAAGGCGCGCGATCGCGGGCTGCTCGACCTGCGCGTCCACGATCTGCGCGATGCGACGCACGACCGGCACCGCACGGTCGACGACACGCCGTACGGCGGCGGGGCCGGCATGGTCATGAAGCCCGAGCCGTGGGGCGAGATGCTCGACGACGTGCTCGGCGACGACGCGGTGCTCATCGTCCCGTCGCCCGCGGGGGAGCGGTTCACGCAGGCCGTCGCGCGCGAGCTCGCCGACGAGCGCCAGCTCGTCTTCGCGTGCGGGCGCTACGAGGGGATCGACCAGCGGGTCATCGACCACTACGCCGAGCGCGGTCGCGTGCGGCTCGTGAGCCTCGGCGACTACGTCCTCAACGGGGGCGAGGTCGCCGCGATGGCGATGATCGAGGCCGTCGCGCGGCTCGTGCCGGGGGTCGTCGGCAACCCGGAGAGCCTCGTGGAGGAGTCGCACGAGATCGGGCTGCTCGAGTACCCGATCTACACGAAGCCCGCCGTCTGGCGCGGCCTCGAGGTGCCGCCCGTGCTGCTGAGCGGGAACCACGGTGCGGTCGACGCCTGGCGCAGGGAGCAGAGCATCGAGCGGACGCGCCGCGTCCGCCCCGACCTCCTGCCGGACGAGCTCCGCGCGGGCGAGTAGCGCCGCGAGGCGGCCCTACCGAGCCGCGCCGTCGCGCCACTGCGCGGCGAGAGCCGCGACGAGGCGCACGGCAGCCTCCGCCTCGTCGGCGGATCCGCCGCGCCGTCCTGCCGCGAGGCCCGCGAGGAAGGCGCTCACGGGCGCGGCCGGCCGCGCGACGTCGTGGGCCACATCGCGCGCGAGGTCGAGGACGAGCGCGATCGAGACCTCCTCGCGCGGCAGGTCGAGCCGCTCGCACACGGCGTCGACCCAGGTGTCGAGTGCCTCCGGAGGGAGGGTCCGGTCAGTGGTCTCGGTCATGGTGCCGCCCTTCGCCGCGTGCCCGCTCCAGATCCTGCCAGGTGTCGACGTCGGCGACCACTCCCTCATGCGCGCGGACGACCGAGATCGAGAGCTCGGCGATGAGCTCGCGGAACGACGCACCGGCGACGGGGATGCGCTCGGCGCGCTCGCGCAGCGCGCGCGTGCGGTAGCGGCCCACGAGCCACTGCGGACGCCCGCTCTCGTCGGCGAGGCACACGCCGTCGCCCGGGGGCAGGAGCGCCGCCGCGTCGTCGAGCACTCGGACCGCCTCCTCGACGCGAGGGAGGTCGGTGGCGAGCACGAGCACGCTCTCGGCGTCGACATGCGGCAGCGCGGCGGCCACCGCGGCGACGGGGCCGCCGTACTCCGGCTCCTCGCGCACCCAGAGGACGCCCTCGACTCCCGGGCGCGGAGGGCCCACGACGACGACCGGCGCGCAGCTCGCAGCGGCGTCGAGCGCGCGGGCGAGGAGGGAGCGCCCATCGACCTCGAGCAGGGGCTTGTCGACGCCGCCGAGCCGGGACGCCCGCCCGCCCGCGAGGAGGATGGCCGCGGTCATGCCGCGGGGAGGAGCGCGAGCGCGTCGCGGTACCGCTCCGCCACGATGGCCGCGACGCGGCGGTCCGCGCCGAGCGGCGCGGTCACGACGTCGGCGCCGGCCTGGCGCACGAGGTTCGCGAAGAAGCCGGGCGCGAGGACGTAGCTCGCCGCGATGACGCGCGCGGCGCCGGCCGCGCGGGCGGCCTCGACGGCGTCGGGGATGCGCGGATCGGCCCCCGCCGCGTACCCGATCGTCACGGGGACGGGCAGCACGCGACGCAGGCGCGCGGCGACCCCCTCGACATCGGCGACGGACGCCGGGTTGGTCGATCCCGCCGCCGCGAGCACGACGTGATCGCCCTCGCGTCGGCCGGCCTCTGGCGCGTCGGCCTCGTCGAGTCGGGCCTCGAGGACGAGCGCGAGCAGGTCGTGGGGCCCGAGCGCCGGGGCCTTGACCACGTGCGGGAACGGCGCCACGGCGCGCGCGATGTCGACCTCGGTGTGGAACCCGGTCGAGAGGAGGAGCGGGACGACGACGGCGGGCCCGTCGGCTGCCACCCGGGCGACGACGTCGCCGACCTCGGGCTCCTCGACGTCGACGAACGCCTGCTCGACGCGCACATCCGGCAGGAGCGTGCGCACCTCGTCGACGAGCGCCCGCACGGCCTCGCGGCCCTCCTCGAAGCGGGTGCCGTGCGAGCACGCGATGAGCGTCGTCATTCCTGGTCCTCCACGTTGAGACGATAGCCGCGCTTGACCACCGTCTTGATGACATCCGGCACCCCGAGCGCCTCGCGCAGGCGCGCCACGGCCATCTCGACCGCATGCGAGTTCTGGCTCGAGCGCGGGAGGGCGTGCTGCAGCTCGGCGCGCGTGACGACCGCGCCGCGCGCGCGGAACAGCATGTCGAGCACGTCGATGCCCGTGCGCGAGAGCGGCACGAAGCGCCCCTCGATCACGGCGCCGCCGCTGCGCAGCTCGAAGCGGCCGGCGCTCGTCTGCGCGTGCGGGGCACCGCCCGCGCCGAAGTAGGCGACGACCGTGCGCACGAGGGAGCCGAGCCGACCCCGCTCGGCGACGACGGGGTGGAGCCGCGCGTCCTGCAGGGGGCCGGCCGTGATCGGTCCCACGGCGGCGAGGAGGAGCCGACCCTGGGCTGCGCGGTCGCGGATGTCCTCGAGCGCGTGCGCCGCGGAGGCCGCGGCCACCCACTCGGCCGCGCCCGGCGCGGACGTGAAGAGCACGGCGTCGACCTCGCCGTCGCCGGCCTGGATGACCGACCGCAGCACGACCTGGGGGTCGGGTGGCGGGCCCCATCGGTACACGGTGAGGCTGACGACGTCGGCGCCGTGGCTCTCGAACAGCTCGTCGAGGCCGTCGGCGCCCGATCCATGGTGCTGCACGGCGATCCTGCGCCCCTCGACGCCCTGCGTCACGAGGTACTCGCCGAGCTCCGCGGACGTCTCGGACTCCGCGACCCAGTCCGCGGTGAAGCCCGCCTGCTGGATCGCGCCGCGCGCCTTCGGGCCGCGCGCGACGATCTGCGCGCGTGAGAGGGCGGCCGCGAGCTCGTCGGCGAGATCCGCCTCGAAGGCGGCCTCCATCCAGCCGCGGAAGCCGACTCCGGTCGTGGCGACGACGATGTCGGGCGGGTTGGCGATGAGCGCGCGCGTCGCGTCGACGAGCGCCTCGTCGTCGATGTGGGAGACGATCGTCACCGCGGGCGCCTGGCGCACCTGCGCTCCGTGGCGCTCGAGCGCGGCGGCGAGCTCGCCCGCGCGACGGTCGACGGCGATGACGACGGTGCAGCCGTCGAGGGCTGCGGAGAGGGGAGGACGTGCGGTCACGTGGTGGTGTCACCTGCCAGCTCGGGTTCGGGGAGGAGGAGGGATGCGCGCGCGACGTCTCCGATGACGATCACGGCCGGGTTGCGGACCCCCGCGGCGCGTGCATCGGCGACCGCGGCGGCAAGGGTCGTGCGTGTCGTGCGCTGCTGCGGGGTGTGCCCGCTCTCGACGATCGCCACCGGGCGGTCCTCCGGCACGCCGTGCGCGAGCGCCGCCGCGACGATGCGCGGGAGCGCCGCGACGCCCATGAGGAAGACCGTCGTGACAGCGGCATCGGAGAGCGCGGCGAGCGTCGTGTCGGCGATCTCGCCCTGGCCGTTCACGATGTGCACGGACGCGGCGGTTCCGCGGTGCGTGACCGGGATGCCGGCCGCCTGCGGCACGGAGACGGCGCTCGTCGGCCCGGGGACCACCTCGACCGGCACGCCGGCCGCGAGGCAGGCGGCGAGCTCCTCGCCGCCGCGGCCGAAGACGAACGGGTCGCCGCCCTTCAGCCGGACCACGCGGCGCCCTGCCTGCGCATGCGCCACGAGGAGCCGGTTGATCTCGTCCTGCGGCACGGGATGGTGGCCGGGGCGCTTCCCCACATCGATGACGAGCACGTCGGGGTCGAGCTCGGGCAGCAGCGCATCCGCCGGGCCGAGCCGGTCGGCGACGACGACGTCGGCCTCGGCGAGGAGCCGCCGCGCCCGCACGGTCATGAGGTCGACGGGGCCCGGGCCCCCTCCGACGAGGTCGACGCGGCCGGCCGCGCCGCCGCGGCGTCGGCGCAGCGGGAGGCGTCCCGAGACGAGGAGCCGCTCGATCGCGTCGCGGAGGCGCGCCGCGCGACCCGGGTCGACCCCGGCGTCGGACATCACGCCGACGACCACGTCGCCCGAGCGCGTGTCGGCGGCGATCCGCGCGGTGCCGTGCGCGCCATCCGATGCGTTGACGCACAGGACGCGCTGCGCCTCGCAGAGCGCGGCCACGCGCAGGTCGACCTGCAGGTCGCCCGTCGCCGTGTGCACGAGCCACGCTCCGTCGAGGTCCTCGCGGCGGAACCGCCGCGGCGCCCAGGGCACGCCGTGAGCCTCCACGAGGTCGCGGACCGCGGGCGAGAGGTCGGGGGCGACGACACGCGGCAGGGCGCCGTCGTCGAGGAAGCGCTGGAGCCGCCGCGCCGTGACCGCGCCGCCGCCGACGAGGAGCACGTCGCGACCGGACAGCGAGACGCCGAGCATCGTGGTCATCGGCTCACTCCCATCGGATGTAGACGTCGTCGCCCTGCTGCGACACGGGCCAGACCCGCAGCGAGCGGGGATCCTTGCCCTGCGTGTCGAGGCACGCCCCCGTCCGGAGGTCGAACACCTGCTTGTACATCGGGGACGCGACGGTGGGGGTGTCCTGCCCCGACTCGACGTCCTGTCCGGTCTCGACGAAACGCCTTGTGCCGACGATACCGCGAGACATGACGTGCGCGTCGCTGTACGGGTCCAGGTTCGACACGGCGTGGATGGCGCCGCCGGGCAGGAGGAACAGGGCGATCTGCGTGTCGCCGATGAGCGCGGCGCGGCCGCGCTCGACCTCGAGGTCGGAGACGGCGCACACGCGCACCCAGGAGCGGGCGACGGGGGCCGTCGCGGGATCGGTCTGCGTGAGCGTCATCGACGCACCTCCAGGGTCGTGCCGGCGATGAGGACGCCGCCGGCGGCGCGCTCCTCGGGGCTGGCGGGGCGGATCTGACCGCGTTCCGGCACGAACGCGATCGAGGGATCGGGGGTGTCGGGGGCGTTCACGAAGGACTGGAAGCGCTTGAGCTTCTCGGGGTCGCGGAGCGTGGCCGCCCACTCGTCCTCGTAGTTGTCGATGTGCGCCGCCATCGCCGCGTCGAGGTCGGCGCAGATGCCGAGGCTGTCCTCGAAGATGACCTCCCGGAGGCCCTCGATGCCGCCCTCGAGCTCCTCGAACCACGGCGCCGTGCGCTGCAGCCGGTCGGCCGTGCGGATGTAGTACATGAAGAAGCGGTCGATGGCCGTGAGCAGCTCGGCGTCGCTGAGGCCCTCGGCGAGGAGCTGCGCGTGGCGCGGGGTGAAGCCGCCGTTGCCGCCCACGTACATGTTCCATCCCGTCTCGGTCGCGATCACGCCGACGTCCTTGCCGCGGGCCTCTGCGCACTCGCGCGCGCATCCCGAGACGCCGAGCTTGAGCTTGTGCGGGGCGCGCAGGCCGCGGTAGCGCAGCTCGAGCTGCACCGCCATGCCGACCGAGTCGAGGACGCCGTACCGGCACCAGGTCGATCCGACGCACGACTTCACCGTGCGCAGCGACTTGCCGTAGGCGTGGCCCGACTCGAACCCGGCGTCGATCAGCCGTGCCCAGATGGCGGGCAGCTGCTCGAGCCGCGCGCCGAACATGTCCACGCGCTGCCCGCCCGTGATCTTCGTGTACAGGCCGAAGTCGCGCGCGATCTCTCCGACCGCGATGAGGCCCTCCGGCGTGACCTCGCCGCCGGGCATCCGCGGGACGACCGAGTAGGTGCCGTCCTTCTGCATATTGGCCATGACGTGGTCGTTCGTGTCCTGCAGCGTCGCGTTCTCGCCGTCGAGCACGTGGCGGCCGACGAGGACGGACAGGATGCTCGCGAGAGCGGGCTTGCAGATGTCGCAGCCGCGCCCCCGCCCGAAGCGCTCGATGACGGCGGAGAACGTGTCGAGACCCGAGACGCGGACGGCGTCGAAGAGCTGCCGCCGGGACATGTCGAAGTGCTCACAGAGCGCGTTCGAGACGGTCTGCCCCATCTTCGCGAGCTCCTGGCCGACGATCTTCTTCACCGTGGTGAGACACGAGCCGCACGTGGCCCCCGCCTTCGTGCACGCCTTCACCTCGCCAGCGTCGGTGCAGCCGTCGTCGTGCACGGCCGAGCGGATGCGCCCCGCCGTGACGCTCGAGCACGAGCAGATGATCGCCTCGTCCGGGAGGTCGCCGCCGGGAGCCTCGACTCCGCCCTCGGGCATGAGGTAGGCGACGGGGTCGGCGCCCAGCGCGCTGCCCAGAAGCGGGCGCAGCGAGCCGTATGCCGACGCGTCGCCGACGAGGATGCCGCCGAGCAGGGTCTTGGCGTCGTCCGACAGCACGAGTTTCTTGTACACGCCGGCCACCGGGTCGGCGTAGCTGACGTCGAGAGCGCCCGGCGTGCGCGCGAACGCGTCGCCGAAGCTCGCGACGTCGACGCCCGAGAGCTTGAGCTTGGTGGAGTCGTCGAAGCCGGGGAAGGTCGCGTCGCCGCCCAGCAGCCGCGTCGCCGCGACCTCGGCCATGGCGTACCCGGGTGCGACGAGGCCGATGCACTGGCCGTCGAAGCTCGCGACCTCGCCGATCGCGAGGATCGACGGGTCGGCCGTGCGGCAGCGGTCGTCGATGACGACCCCGCCGCGTGGGTCCGCGGGGAGCCCGGCGGCACGGGCGAGCTCGTCGCGCGGGCGGACGCCCACCGTGAACACGACGATGTCGGCGCCGACGTAGGAGCCGTCCTGGAACTCGAGCCCCGCGACGTTGCCCGAGCGGTCGGGGTCCAGGCGGGTCGTGCGGGCCTGGGTCAGCACCTCGATCCCGCGCGCCTCGATGAGGCGCCGCAGCGCGTTGCCGCCGGCGAGATCGAGCTGGGCCGACATGAGGCGGTCGGACGACTGAACGACCGTGCACGCGACGTCGAGACCCTGGAGCGCTCCTGCCGCCTCGAGCCCGAGGAGCCCGCCGCCGATCACCTTGCCGACGAGCGGCCTGCCCAGCTGCGCCGACCGCGCGGCGACGAAGTCGCGCATGCGCTGCACGTCGTCGATCGTCCGGTAGACGAAGCAGCCGGGGAGGTCGGAGCCGTCGACGGCGACCTTCGCGGCGTAGGAGCCCGTCGCGAGGACGAGCGTGTCATAGGGGATGTCGCGGCGCGCGGCGGTCGTGACGGTGCGCTCAGCGCGGTTGATGCGGATGACCGGCTCTCCGGGGAGGAGCTCGACCCGATCGTCATCGAAGACGCCGGGGTCGAGGGTCAGGTCGTCGGGGGTGGCTCCCGAGAAGAACGATGTGAGGCCGACCCGGTCGTAGGGCAGCCGGCGCTCCTCGCCGAGCACGGTCACGTGCCAGGGGTCCGTCGTGCGGCTGAGGAGGCTCTCGACGAAGCGATGCGCCACCATCCCGGCGCCGACGACGACGATGCGAGAGGGGAGGGGGTCCACGGCGGTCATGGCGGCTCCTGCGTTCGAGGGTCACTTCGAGGTCGTGACACGAACGTAGGAGCGCGGTGTTTCCCGTCTGCGCGGCCCGGGGTTTCCCCGAGCGAACGTTTCGCTCACAACCGCCTGAGCGGCGGATGTGAGGACGGCGTCAGAGGTGCGAGCGGTCCGTCAGGACGATCGGGCCGTCCTCCGTGATCGCGATGGTGTGCTCGCTGTGCGCGCCGCGCGAGCCGTCCGCGCTGCGCAGCGTCCAGCCATCCGGGTCGGTGACGAGCTCGTCGGTGCTCTGCAGGAACCACGGCTCGATCGCGATGACGAGACCCGGCTTGAGCGGGAAGCCGCGCCCGGGGCGGCCGTCGTTCGGGATGTGCGGGTCGCCGTGCATGATGCGGCCCACGCCGTGGCCGCCGAAGTCGGTGTTGATCGAGAGGCCGTCGGCACGCGCGATCTGCGAGATGGCCGCGGAGATGTCGCCCACGCGATTGCCCACCGTCGCGGCGGCGATCGCCGCGTCGAGCGCGCGCTCGGTCGTGTCGATGAGGGCGAGGTCCTCGTCGCGCGGGGTGCCGACGACGAACGAGACAGCGGAGTCGGCGACCCAGCCGTCGATCGAGACCGCGAAGTCGAGCGTGACGAGGTCGCCGTCGCGCAGCGCGTAGTCGTGCGGGAGCCCGTGGAGGACCGCGTCGTTGATCGACGTGCAGATGACCTTGCCGAACGGGCTCGCGCCGAACGACGGGTGGTAGTCGATGTAGCACGACTCGGCCCCTGCCCGGCGGATGAGCTCGTGCGCGCGACGGTCGATCGCGAGGAGGTTCGTGCCGACCTTCGTCTCCTCGCGGAGGGTCGCGAGGGTCTCCGCGACGAACCGGCCAGCCGGCCGCATCTGCTCGATCTCGGCCGGGGTGCGCAGTTCGATCATGGGTGTGTCCTCTCGCTCGAACCTCCATTCTCCCCGATGCGCGGCGAGGGGCGGCACCCGCGGATCGTGGCGCGGGTCCTGGTGTGAGACAATGGGATGTCGTGCTGTGACGACCGCGCCCGTCGGCGCGGGCCGTTTCGCGCTCTGCCGCAGGGGAGCCGAGGGTCCACGGGATCCCACATGCACGTGCGATACCCCATTTTCGAAGGCGGTCGACCTGAGGCGGCCGCAGGAAGAGAACCGTCATGCACATTCTCGACGCCGTCGATGCGGCTTCGCTCCGCTCCGACGTCCCCGCGTTCGGCCCCGGTGACACCGTCAAGGTGCACGTGAACATCGTCGAGGGCAGCCGCTCGCGCATCCAGGTGTTCCAGGGCGTCGTCATCCGCCGTCAGGGCTCGGGCGTGCGCGAGACCTTCACGGTCCGCAAGATCAGCTTCCAGGTCGGCGTGGAGCGCACGTTCCCCGTGCACTCGCCGGTCATCGACCACATCGAGGTCGTCACGCGCGGTGACGTGCGTCGCGCGAAGCTGTACTACCTGCGCGAGCTGCGCGGCAAGAAGGCGAAGATCAAGGAGAAGCGCGAGAACGCCTGATCTCACGCGATCCGAGCAGACACCCCGTGCCCCGCGGCACGGGGTGTCTGCGTTCATGTGAGATTCTGGATGAACGCCCCCGTCACCTCGGCGGCGCGGACGCGAAGGACCCCATGACGAGCGACACCACGACCGCCGAGCAGCCGGAGCAGCGCGGACGGGGCATCCTGATGTTCCTGCGCGACATCGCCGTCATCGTGGTGGTCGCGCTGGTGGTGTCGTTCCTCATCAAGACGTTCATCGTCCGGTCGTTCTTCATCCCGTCGGCGTCGATGGAGGACACCCTCCAGATCGACGACCGCATCCTCGTGGACGAGCTCACGCCGCTGTGGACGGGCTACGAGCGCGGGGACATCGTCGTGTTCGAGGATCCGGGCGGCTGGCTCGATCCGCAGCCGAAGGCGCCCGAGCAGTCGCCGTTCATGGAGGCCGTCGACGGGCTCCTGACCCTCGTGGGGCTGTCGGCCGGCGATTCGGACGACCACCTCGTGAAGCGCATCATCGGGCTGCCGGGCGATCACGTCGAGTGCTGCAACGCTCTGGGGCAGATCACCGTCAACGGGGTGCCGGTCGACGAGCTCGGATACCTCAAGCTGCCCGAGGGCGACACCCAGGCCTCGAACGACCCGTTCGACGTCGTCGTGCCGGAGGGTGCCCTGTGGGTGCTCGGCGACAACCGCGACAACTCGCGCGATGCGCGCTTCCACACGGACCAGCCCGGCGGCGGATTCGTGCCGATCGACAACGTCGTGGGCCGGGTGTTCCTCCTCACCTGGCCGCTCGACCGCTTCGGGACGGTCGACGGGCACCACGAGGTGTTCCGGGGCATCCCCGACCGCGAGGACGAGGCCGAGGAGGAGAAGGCGAGCGCCGCGGGATGACCGTCGTCGCGCCGACCATCGCGCACGAGCGGGCGCTCCTCGCGGAGGCGCCGCTCGTCTTCGCGCTCGACGAGGTCGGGCGCGGCGCCCTCGCCGGGCCCGTGACCATCGGGGCATCCGTCGTGGACGCGGAGGCCGTCGCCTGCACGGTTCCCGAGGGGCTGCGCGACTCGAAGCTCGTCCCCGCCGGACGCCGCGCGGACGTCGCCGACCGCGCGGCCGCGTGGGTCAGGGCCAGCGCGCTCGGCTGGGCGACGGCCGCGGAGGTCGACGAGATCGGGATCATCCGCGCCCTGGGCCTCGCGGCCGTCCGCGCGCTCGCGTCGCTCGAGGAGCAGGGCTACGCGCCCGCGGCCGGGGTCGTGCTCCTCGACGGCAACCACGACTACATCTCGCCCGTGCGCGGCGCGGGGCTCGACATCCGCACGGTGGTCAAGGGCGACCGCGACTGCGCGTCGCTCGCTGCGGCATCGGTCATCGCGAAGGTCGCGCGCGACGGCCTCATGACCGGACTCCACGACGAGCTCCCGGTCTACGAATGGGCCAGCAACAAGGGCTACGCGAGCGCGACGCACCGTGCCGCGATCCGCGAGCACGGTCTGAGCGCGCACCACCGCCGGTCGTGGGCGATCGCCGACGCGCCCGCCCTGTTCTGAGCCGTCCTCGAGCGGCGCGACGCGGCATCCCGGACGCCTAGGATGGGAGGACCATGGATGACGATGTCTTCGAGGATTACGACCGCGAGCTCGAGCTGGCTCTGTTCCGCGAGTACCGCGACGTGGTCTCGCAGTTCCAGTTCGTGATCGAGACCGAGCGCCGCTTCTACCTCGCGAACGAGGTCGACGTCGTCCGTCACGACACCGAGACCGACTTCTACTTCGAGATCACGATGAAGGACGTCTGGGTCTGGGACATCTACCGCTCGGATCGCTTCGTGAAGTCGGTGCGCGTGCTCACGTTCAAGGACGTGAACATCGAGGAGCTGTCGCGCCGCGACTTCGAGCTGCCCGACGAGCTCTCGCTCGACGGCAAGTAGCATCCCCGCGCGGCGACGCCGTCTGCACAGGCGCGCCCCGCGGCGCGCCGTCTCCCCACCCGGCCGTCCGCCGCCGCATCCGGTCGTCCGTCCAGGCAGTCTGCCGTCATGGCACGGAAGGACGACCTCGGTCGAGCGGGCGAGGAGCGCGCGGCGCAGTACCTCTCATCGATCGGGTACGAGATCCTCGACCGCAACTGGCGGTGCGCTGACGGGGAGATCGACATCGTCGCGTGCCGCGGCACACGGCTCGCGGTCGTCGAGGTCAAGACGCGCACGGGCACGGCCTTCGGCCATCCGCTCGAGGCCGTCGACCGGCGCAAGCTGCGTCGGCTGTGGCGGCTCGCGGCGGCGTGGACACGCGCGCACCCCGGAGCGCTGCTCGGCCGATCCCTCCGGATCGACGCGGTCGCGATCGTGGGCGCCGATCCCGGGACGGGCGCCCTCGAGCATCTCGAGGACCTCCGATGACGGTCGCGCGGACGTGGGCGGTCGCGCTCACCGGGCTCACGGGCGAGCTCGTCGAGGTGGAGGCCGACGTCACGTCGCATCAGCCGGAGATCCGGATCATCGGCCTCGCCGACCGCGCGCTCGGCGAGGCCGCGCGCCGGGTCACGAGCGCGTGCGAGAACAGCGGGCTCATGCTCCCGTACCGGCGCCTCACCGTGAACCTGTCGCCGGCGGGGCTCCCGAAGCACGGGACCGCGTTCGATCTCGCGATCGCGGTGACCGCGCTGGCGACCGACGACCGCCTGCGCCGGTCATCGGCGGCCGAGGTCGTGCATCTCGGCGAGCTGGGGCTGGACGGGCGCCTGCGGCCCGTGCCGGGCATCCTGCCGGCCGTGCGCGCCGCGGTCGCCGCTGGCCGCACCCGGGTCGTGGTCCCCTGGGCGAACCGGGAGGAGGCCGAGCTCGTCGCGGGCGCCGAGGTGCGCGGGGCGATCTCGCTCGCTCAGGTAGCGGCGTGGCACGGCTCCGAGGTGGAGGTGCCGGACCTCCCGCCGATCCCCGGCCCGCCGGCGCCCGAGGCCGACGAGGACGACGTCGACCTCGCTGACGTCGTGGGGCAGCGCGACGCCGTCGAGGCGCTCGTCGTGGCCGCGGCGGGCGGTCACCACGTGCTCATGTCGGGCCCGCCGGGAGCGGGCAAGACCATGCTCGCCCGCCGTCTGCCCGGCATCCTCCCGCCGCTCGACGACGAGGCAGCCCTCGAGGCCGCATCGCTGCGGTCGCTCGCGGGGGAGCGGGTCGTGCGCCTCGACCGGCGGCCGCCGTTCGAGGCGCCCCACCACTCGGCGTCGACCGCCGCGCTCGTCGGCGGCGGGTCGCGCACCGTGCGGCCGGGTGCGATCGCGCGCGCGAGCCGCGGGGTGCTGTTCATCGACGAGGCGACCGAGGCGTCGTCGTCGACGCTCGACGCGCTGCGCCAGCCGCTCGAGCAGGGGCGGATCGACATCCACCGCGCGGGGTTCTCCGCGCGGTTCCCGGCGCGCTTCCAGCTCGTCCTCGCGATGAATCCCTGTCCGTGCGGGGAGTACGGCGTGCGCGGCGGGTCGTGCACGTGCTCTCCGCACATCATCCGCCGGTACGCGCAGCGCCTCTCGGGTCCGCTGCTCGACCGCATCGACATCGATCTGCGCGTCGAGCGGATCGCGAGCATCGCGCAGACGCGCGCGGGAGACGCCATGTCATCGGAGGAGGGGCGGCAGCGCGTGCTCGCGGCGCGGGATCGGGCGCGGGAGCGGCTGTCGGGAACGCCCTGGCGCATCAACGCCGAGGTCCCCGGGACGTGGCTGCGGCGCGGTCCGCGAGCGCCCGACGCCGCGGCGCTGCGGGGGCTCGACGCCGCGCTCCAGCGCGGGCTCATCACCCTGAGGGGCTACGACCGCGTGCTGCGGGTCGCCTGGACGGTCGCCGATCTGGCCGGCAGGGACCGGCCGGACGCGGCGGATGTGGGCAGGGCGCTGTTCCTGAAGAAGGGAGTCGTGGCATGACGCTGCTCGACGACGATCGCGTGCGCCGAGCGGGCGCGCCGCACAGCAGGGAGGAGCCGGCCCGTCTGGCGCGCGCGGTGTGGACCGCCATCGTCGAGCCGGGCGATGGGACCGCGGGCGCGCTCGTCGCGGCGCACGGTCCGGATGAGGCTCTGCGGATGGTCGAGGCGGGGCTGCACGACGGATCGCTCGCGGAGCTCGGGCTGGGCGCGCAGGCGCTCGCGGCCGCTCGGTCGCGGTGGCAGCCGCGGCTCGACCCCGCGCACGTCGCGCAGGCCCTCGCGCAGGGCGCTCGCGCGGGGCTGGTGCTCGTGACCCCGGAGGACGCGGGGTGGCCCGAGCAGCTGACCGACCTCGGCACGCACGCGCCGCTCGCCCTGTGGACGAGAGGCGACGTGACGGGCCTCTCGCGCATCGCACGCTCGGTCGCGATCGTGGGCGCACGCGCGGCGACGCCATACGGGGAGCACGTCGCGGCCGAGCTCGCGGGCGAGCTCGCGTCCCGCGGCATCGGCGTGATCTCGGGCGCCGCGTACGGCATCGACGGCGCTGCTCATCGCGCGACGCTCGGCGTCGGCGGGCTGACGGTCGCGGTCGTCGCCGGCGGCGCCGACCGCGTGTATCCCGCCGGGCACGCTCGCCTGTTCGCCGACATCGCGCGCGTCGGCGCGATCGTGAGCGAGACGGCGCCGGGCGCGACGCCGACCAAGTGGCGGTTCCTCCAGCGGAATCGGTGCATCGCCGCGCTGAGCGCCGCGACGGTCGTCGTCGAGGCCGGCGCGCGCAGCGGCACGCTGAACACGGCAGGGCACGCCGCGGCGCTCGGGCGACCGCTCGGAGCCGTGCCCGGACCCGTGACGAGTGCGACCTCGGCCGGCTGTCATCGCCTGCTGCGCGAGTTCGACGCGCACTGCATCACATCGGCCGCCGACGTCCTCGAGCTGATCGGCGAGGGAGCCGACGAAGCGACCGCTCTGGGCGGTCCATCCGCGGAGGAGGTCCGCGTCCGCGATGCGCTCGCCTCCCGCTCCCCACGCGATGTCGATGAGATCGCACGGCGCAGCGGGATGGCCGTGGAGGCCGTGCAGGCCGCGCTCGGCCTGCTCGAGCTGGCCGGCGCGGTGCGACGGACGGACGGCGGCTGGGTGCTCGCCTGAGATCCGAGGGTTCCTGCGCTCACGACCCTCCGGCGATCGCCGCAGCCAGCCAGCGGCCGAGGTCTCCGAGACTCGGGCCGTCTCCGTCACCCCGCGTGCGGTGGGCGCCGTCGAGAAGGGCGGCATCCGGGTGCGGGCCGCCGTTGACGATCGCGACCAGCTCGAGATAGCGGCCCTCGGTCGTGCGGTACTCCTCGTCCTCAAGGGCCTCGAGGGTGAGGCTGTCGACCGTGCGATAGCGCTCGGCGAGCCGTGCGCGGAGGTCGTCGTCGGCCGCGACGCCGAACGTCCCGGCGAGCTCGTCGACCAGCTGTGCGGCGAGGGAGGCCACGTGGGGATCGTCCGCCGCGAGACCCGCCTGGTGAGCGGCCGTGAGCCGGCGCATCAGGTCGGCGCCTGCCGAGTGGATGAAGTCCTGCACGGGAGGCGAGGACATCTCCGGACCGGGGAACTGCGCGTACGTCGCGTGCAGGTAGGAGCGGATCGCCGCGCGGAACCGATCATCCTGCAGGAGCTCCGCGAGGCTCAGCCAGGCTTCGAGATGCTCGGGGGCCGGGTCGGGCGGCAGCACCGGCCGCACGTCGCGGATGCGCTCGGACGCCTCCTGCGGAAGGCCGGCGGTGACCTCGTCGAGGAAGTCGTCGATGAGCCGCTGACGCTCGGCATCGGGCATCGTCACGAGCCTGCGCAGGAGGTTCGCGCGCTCCGCCGTGCCCTCCTGTCGCACGAGCGCGCGGAGGACGGCGCGCTTCGCGTCCAGATCCGCGGCCCGCGTCTCGATCACGTGGAGATGCTCGGCGAGCACATCCCGCAGCGAGCTCGTCCCGGCGAGCACGCGGCGCACCTGCGGCAGACCGGTCTCGAGGTCGCGCAGCGTGCGGACGAGCTCGAGCCGGGCGATCGCGTCCACGTCGTAGAGGCGATGGCCTCCGTCGGTGGCGTCGGTCGCGTCGACGAGTCCCTCGTCGTCGTAGTAGCGGATGGCGCTGACGCTGAGTCCGGTGCGATGCGCCACCTCGCCGATGGAGGAGAGAGCGTTCTCGGAAGTGTTCATGTCCTCACCCTGAGGCCTCAAGCGGCTTGAGATGCAACCCCGATCTCCCGACAGCGGCTCCTCGCTCTCAGTGCGCGTGCCCGCCGTGCATCTCGCCGTGCGGCACCGCCTGCGTCCCGGGCTCGGTGAGCGACAGGGCAGGCGTCGTGACGGCCGCCACGAGCGTCGCGCCCAGGAGCATGCCGAGGACGGCGCGCGCGGTGCCGCCGCGCGCGGGGCGGGCCCGGCGGCGCACGGCGCGCGCGGCGGCCGCCGCCACGACGAGCAGGAGCGCGATCGCGACGGCCATCGGAGCGGGACCCATCCCGCCCGCGACGCCGATCACCGTCGTCAGGAGGGCGAGGGCGAGCGAGCCGCCGAGCGCCGCGCGCGACGCGACGATGCGCCCGGCACGCATGGCGGCCGCGCCCCAGCCCAGCTCGGCGACTCCGGCGGCGCACAGGAGAGCCAGCAGCCACCAGGGGGACCCCGCGGCGACGGCGAGATGGGCCAGGCCCGCCCCGCACGCGGCGAGGGCGGGCCAGGTGCCGGTGAACGTCACGCGATCGACTCCCGCCCCACGGACCGCTCGGCGCCGAGCCCCACCGCGAGGAGCACGAGAGCGCTCGCGAGGTGCAGGACGTGGTCTGCGGTGTTGAGCGCGAGGATGTTCAGCGCCGTGCCGGCGAGGAAGAAGCCCGCGATCCCGAGGAGGAGGTACGCGGCGCCGACGGTCGCGTTCACGGCCCTCGCCGCACGGACCCCTGCCATCCCGGCCGCGACGAGCGCGGCGCCGATCGCGAGGTGCGCGATGTTGTGGAGCGGATTCACCTGGAAGATCCCGAGCAGCAGCCCGCCCTCCGTGGCGAGGAATCCGACGCCGCCCGTCACGGCGAAGCCGAGCAGCCCGACGAGGACGTACACGGCTCCGAAGACGGTGGCGACGATCCGATTGACTGAGGTGCGCATGAGCTTGCTCCGTTCTGGCACGGTCCATCCGTGTCGATCTCTCTTCGGAGCCGCCGCCGATCCGGATGGGCGGCGTGCGAACCGGCGCGGCGCGCCCGGTCCCCGCGCGGGCCGGGGCACCATCGGAGGATGCAGCTGCTCCGCGCGATCGACGCGTTCGGCGCGCATCTCGAGACGGTGCGGCGCCTCTCGCCCGCAACCGTCCGCGCCTACCGAGCCGACCTCGCCGATCTCGCCGATGCGGTCGGCGATCGCGAGCTCGCCGACGTCGACCTCGACGCGCTGCGCGACTGGCTGTGGCGCGCGACGCAGCGCGGCGACGCGCGCTCGACCGTCGCCCGGCGCACGTCGTCGGCGCGCGCGCTCTTCCGCTGGGCTCGCGAGGAGGGCCTCATCGAGGTGGACCCGAGCCTGCGCCTGGTCACGCCGAAGCGCGGCCGGACCCTGCCGCACGTCGCCGCGGCACCCGCCCTCGACGACCTCCTGCGCCGGATGGCCGCGGCTGCGGCCGACGGCGACCCGCTCGCGCTGCGCGACCACGCGCTCATCGAGCTCCTCTACGGCGCGGGCGTGCGGGTCTCGGAGCTGTGCGGCCTCGACGTCGACGACGTCGATCTCGATCGCGCCACGGCGCGCGTCGTCGGCAAGGGCGCTAAGGAGCGTGTCGTGCCGTTCGGAGCGCCGGCCGCGCGCGCGATCGCCGCGTACCTCACGCGCGGGCGCCCGGCCCTGGCCGCGCGCGGAGATGGAGCAGGCGCCGCGCTCTTCCTCGGCGCCCGCGGTCGGCGCGTGGGGCCGCGCACGGTCTACGAGCTCGTCGCCCGCACCGTCGCGCCCGCGATGGGCGTCGAGACGGTGGGGCCGCACGCCCTGCGGCATTCCGCCGCGACGCACCTCCTGAATGGCGGCGCCGACCTCCGCGCGGTGCAGGAGATCCTCGGTCACGCGAGTCTCGGCACGACCCAGATCTACACGCACGTCTCCTCCGAGCGCCTCGCGGCGGCCTACCGCCTCGCGCATCCGCGCGCCTGACGCGCGATCGCCCGGAGGCGAGCCGCGCTCAGCAGCAGGGGAGGAGCACCGCCCGGGGAACCCCGCCGAGCAGGAGGAGCGGGTTGATGTACTCGCCGTGGAGGCGCACCCCGAAGTGCACCGCGCCGGGCGCGGCGTGGCCGCCCGACGCGAGCGCGCCGATCTCCTGCCCGCGGGAGACCGCGTCGCCCACGGCGAGCTCCGTCGTCGCGGGCTCGAGCGTCGTGACGAGCCCGTCGCCGTGGTCGATCGTCAGGAGCGGCCGGTCGACCACGACCCCCGCGAATGCGATCACTCCCGACGCCGGGGCGCGCAGGGGAGCGGCATCGGCCGCGAGGTCGATGCCGCGGTGCCCCGGACCGTAGCGGTGCGGCGGCGCCTCGAAGGGGCGGACGATCCGGACGTCCTGGCTCACGGGCCACACCCACTGCTCGGCGGTCTCGATGCGGACCTCGGTGTCGGCCGGTGCCGCGGACGGCGCATGCGCCGCCGCGGGAGCCGCGCCGGCGCACACGAGTGCGACCAGGAGGACGAGGACGGAGCGGGCTGTGCGCTGCATGTCCTCAGCCTCGGCGCGCGCGGCGGCCCGCTTCGCTCGAATGCGCGGCGGGGGACGAGGGAGCCGCGTGTCGCGCGCCTGTGCACGCGCCGTGGGGGAGACGAGCGCCTGGTATGCTGGGGGATGCATCCCGTCTCGGGATGACTACGCGTGCCCTCAGCGACCTCGTCTCCGGACGATCGTCGTGGCGCGACTCCCCTCGGTCCCTTCTCGAAGGGCGGGAGTGCGTCGGGCACCAGGCTCGCCGATCGTCCGATCGGCGGAATCAACCGCATGGCGCGCGAGCGCCCAGATCAAGGAGCACGACCATGGCCGTCGTCACCATCCGCCAGCTGCTCGACAGCGGCGTCCACTTCGGACACCAGACCCGTCGCTGGAACCCGAAGGTCAAGCGCTTCATCCTCACGGAGCGCAGCGGCATCCACATCATCGACCTCCAGCAGTCGCTCGGCTACATCGACAAGGCCTACGACTTCGTCAAGGAGACCGTCGCGCGCGGCGGCACCATCCTCTTCGTCGGTACGAAGAAGCAGGCGCAGGAGGTGCTCGCCGAGCAGGCGACCCGCGTGGGCCAGCCCTACGTCAACGAGCGCTGGCTCGGCGGTCTGCTCACCAACTTCTCGACCGTGTCGAAGCGCCTCGCGCGCATGAAGGAGCTCGAGGAGCTCGACTTCGACGACCCGGCCGGCACGGGCTTCACCAAGAAGGAGCTCCTCCTCAAGCGCCGCGAGCTCGACAAGCTCCACAAGTCGCTCGGCGGCATCCGCAACCTCAGCAAGACGCCGTCGGCCCTGTGGGTCGTCGACGCCAAGCGCGAGCACCTCGCGATCGACGAGGCGAAGAAGCTCGGGATCCCCGTCATCGGCATCCTCGACACGAACGTCGACCCCGACGACCTGCAGTACCCGATCCCGGGCAACGACGACGCCATCCGCTCGGTCTCGCTGCTGACGCGCATCATCGCCGACGCCGCCGCCGAGGGCCTCCAGCAGAAGCACAACCCCGAGGGCGAGGCCGAGCCTCTCGCCGAGTGGGAGCGCGAGCTCCTCGAGCAGGGCTCGACCGAGGCGCCCGCCGAGGTCGCGGAGGCTCCCGCCGCCGAGGCCGCGCCGGCCGAGGCTCCCGCAGCGGAGTAATGCTCGACGAGGCGGGCCCCACCGGGCCCGCCTCGCTCAGGTCACCGTTCCACCACGAACAAGGAGAGCCAGCACCCATGGCCAACTTCAGCATCGCCGACATCAAGGCTCTGCGCGAGCAGCTCGGCACCGGCATGGTCGACACCAAGAAGGCGCTCGAGGAGGCTGACGGCGACGTCGAGAAGGCCGTCGAGATCCTCCGCCTCAAGGGCGCCAAGGGCAACGCGAAGCGCGCCGACCGCGCGACGAGCGAGGGCCTCGTGGTCGCCCGCGAGCAGGGCGGCAAGGCGACGCTCGTCGAGCTCGCGTGCGAGACCGACTTCGTCGCGAAGAACGACCGCTTCATCGCGCTCGCCGACAAGGTCGCCGACGCCGCCGCCGCGGCCGCCGCCGACTCGGTCGAGGAGGCCCTCGCGGCCACCGCGGGCGACCAGACGGTCGAGCAGCTCATCTCCGATGAGGCCGCGATCATCGGCGAGAAGGTCGAGCTCCGCCGCGTCCGCACCCTCGAGGGCGACGCGTTCCAGGTCTACCTGCACCGCACGAGCAAGGACCTGCCCCCGCAGGTCGGCGTCATCGTCGCGTACACGGGCGACGACGCGGAGACGGCGCGCAGCATCGCGCAGCACATCTCCTTCGCGAACCCGTCCTACCTCTCGCGCGACGAGGTCCCCGCGGCCGACGTCGAGAAGGAGCGCGAGATCGTCACCGAGATCTCCCGCAACGAGGGCAAGCCCGAGGCCGCCCTCCCGAAGATCGTCGAGGGACGCGTGAACGCGTTCTTCAAGCAGGTCGCGCTGCTCGACCAGGACTACGCGAAGGACAACAAGCTGTCCGTCGCGAAGGTCGCGCAGGACGCCGGCATCACGATCACGGGCTTCGCGCGTTTCAAGGTGGGCGCGTAACGACGTGACGGAAGGGGGCTCGGATCCGCGGATCCGAGCCCCCTTTCTCTGCGCGCGGAGGTCGACACGCGACATCCGCGTGCCTCCACAGGGAGCTGCCGCCTGCGACCGGTAGCGTGTATCGGCGACGAGAGGATCCACAGTGAGCGAAGTGACCAAGCGGCGGGTGCTGCTGAAGCTGTCCGGCGAGGCGTTCGGGGGAGGGCAGCTCGGGGTCAACCCGGATGTCGTCAGCCAGATCGCGCGCGAGATCGCGGAGGCGTCACAGGACGTCGAGGTCGCGGTCGTCGTCGGCGGAGGCAACTTCTTCCGCGGCGCTGAGCTCTCCAAGAGCGGCATGGACCGGGCGCGCGCCGACTACATGGGCATGCTCGGGACGGTCATGAACGCCCTCGCCCTGCAGGACTTCCTCGAGCAGGCGGGCGCCGCCACGCGCGTGCAGTCCGCGATCGAGATGCGCCAGGTCGCCGAGCCGTACATCCCGCTGCGCGCGGAGCGCCACCTCGAGAAGGGCCGCGTCGTCATCTTCGGCGCGGGCGCCGGCCTGCCCTACTTCTCGACCGACACGGTCGCCGCGCAGCGGGCCCTCGAGATCCGCGCGACCGAGGTGCTCGTCGCGAAGAACGGCGTCGACGGCGTCTACACGGCCGATCCGCGCACGGACGCGACGGCGACGCGACTCGACCACGTCACCTACTCGGACGCCCTCATGCGCGGCCTCAAGGTCGTCGACGCGACGGCCTTCAGCCTCTGCATGGACAACGGGATGAACATGCGCGTGTTCGGCATGGAGCCCGCCGGCAACGTCACGGCCGCCCTGCGCGGCGAGCCCATCGGCACGCTCGTCACGGCGTGACCTCGCCGGGCGCCGGCACGGCGCCCACTAGACTTTTCCCAGCACCACCGACGAATGGAGTCACCGTGATCGCGGACGTTCTTGCCGATGCCACTGCCCGGATGGATCGGGCCGTCGAGGCGGCGAAGGAGGACTTCGCGACCGTGCGGACCGGCCGCGCGAACCCGCAGCTCTTCCAGCGCATCCTCGTCGACTACTACGGCACGCCCACGCCGCTCCAGCAGCTCGCGTCGCTCGCGAACCCCGAGGCGCGCACGCTCATCGTCACGCCCTACGACAAGTCGGCCCTCAAGGCGATCGAGGACGCGATCCGCGAGATGCCGAACCTCGGCGCCAACCCGACGAACGACGGCAACATCGTGCGCATCACGATGCCGGAGCTCACGCAGGAGCGCCGCAAGGAGTTCGTCAAGATCGTGCGCACGAAGGGCGAGGACGCCAAGGTCCGCCTGCGCGGCATCCGCCGTCAGGTGAAGGACGACCTCGACGCGCTCCGCGACGAGATCGGCGAGGACGACATCGTGCGCGGCGAGAAGGAGCTCGACGCCATCACCAAGGCGCACGTGGACAAGATCGACGAGGCGCTGAAGCACAAAGAGGCAGAGCTCCTCGAGGTCTGACCTGGCGATGACGGACGTCCCCGGATCGGAGCCCCCGAGCGAGCCGCGCGGCGAGCAGGGCACGTTCCACGAGCGCGTGCACGCGGCGCGCGGCGAGTTCGAGCATCAGGTCGCGCATGCGCGCGAGCAGTTCGAGGAGAAGAACGAGCGCATCAAGCAGCGCACGGGGCGCGACCTCATCGCGGCGATCCTCGTCGGCGTCGCAGCGGGCGCGGCGGTCGTCGTCTCGCTGCTCGTCGTGAAGTGGCTCTTCGCCGTCGTCGCGCTGCTCGTGTCGGTGCTCGGCGTGCACGAGCTGTGGCGCGCGCTGCGCGACGGCGGCCGGCGCATCGACCTCGCTCCGCAGCTCGCGGCGGTCGTTCTCATCCTCGCCGCCGGCTACTTCGCCGACCTCTGGCTGCACTGGGTCGCCCTCTTCGCCGCCATGGCGCTCATCGTCGTGTGGCGCCTCCTCGCGCAGATGACGGCGCAGGACGGCCGCACGCCGCAGGACGTGCTGGCCGACGTGCTCGTCGGGGCATTCGTGCCGCTGTACGTCCCGTTCCTCGCGAGCCTCGCGCTCGTGCTCCTCCGCGAGGACCGCGGCGAGTGGTGGATCCTCGCGTTCCTCATCGTCGCGGTGGTCGCCGACACCGCGGCGTACGCATCCGGACTCGCGTTCGGCCGCCATCCGATGGCCCCGCGCATCAGCCCGAAGAAGACCTGGGAGGGATTCGCGGGCGCTGCCCTGGGTGCGCTCGTGGCGGGCGCGCTCCTCGCGCAGTTCATGCTGGGGATCCCGTGGTGGGCCGGTCTCGTCTTCGGCGCGGTCATCCTCTGCACGGCGACCGCGGGTGATCTCGGCGAGTCGATGATCAAGCGCGATCTGGGCATCAAGGACATGTCGTCCGCGCTCCCCGGCCACGGCGGAGTGCTCGACCGGCTCGACAGCATCCTGCCGTCGGCGGTGGCGACGCTCGCCCTGCACTTCCTCCTCTCACCTCTGGCGGTATCGTGACGGACTCCTCGACCACCCTGCCGTTCCCCCTCGCGACGGGCCGCGAGAAGGGGTACCAGCGCGACGCGGTGGATGCCTTCCTCGCTCGCGCCCGTGCCGCCTTCGAGCAGCAGGGGGACGACGAACTCGATGCCGAGCAGGTGCGCTCGGCGGCCTTCCCGCTCGTGCGCGGCGGATACCGGATCTCCGCGGTCGATGCGGCCCTCGCCCGAGTCGAGGACGCGTTCGCCGCTCGGGAGCGCGAGCGCGCCGTCAGGACGGAGGGCGCCGACGCCTGGGTCGAGCGCACCCGCCGCGAGGCGCAGGTGGTGCTGGACCGACTCCAGCGGCCCGAGGGGGAGCGCTTCGCGCGCGTCGGCCTCCTGCGGTACGGATACGCCCGCTCCGAGGTCGACCTCGTGGCCGATCGCATCGTCGCCTACCTCGCGCAGGGCGCCCCGCTCACGGTCGAGCAGATCCGCCAGACGGCGTTCCGGATGACGCGCGACGGCTACCGCGAGGAGCAGGTCGACGCGGTCCTGGACGCGGTCATCGAGATCATGCTCGCCGTGCGCTGACCACCCGGGGGCCGGGTATGTCACAGTCGCATAACACACGCTAGACTCGAGGAACTGTGACTTCCGGACCCGAGCAGACCCGAGCCCTCACGCGCCGCGAGGCGCGCGCCATCGCGACCCAGCACGCGGCGCTCCTGCAGACGTCGACGCACGAGCGCACGCCCCGGCGTCGCGTGATGTCGGTGCTCGCGGGGCTCGCGGCCTTCGGCCTCCTGGGCGGCACGATCGTCACGACCGGCGCCTCGATGGCGCAGGCCGAGCAGGCGACCGAGGGGACGTCGTCGTTCGCCACGGCAGCCGACGAGGCGCAGGTCTACATCGCCGCGGCGGACCTCGCGCACGCGGGCAGCCTCGACTTCGGCGCCTACGAGGTGTACGTCAAGCCGACCCCCACGCCGACGCCCACCCCCGAGGTCGCGGAGGTCCCCGAGGGCGGCCAGCAGGCCCCTCAGCAGGAGAGCTGGGCCGCGCCGTTCGTCGCACCCGACCCCGGCACCGCGCAGGCGATCGCCTACGAGATGGTGACCGGCCGCGGCTGGAACGACAGCGAGTTCGCCTGCCTCGTCGCGCTCTGGAACCGCGAGTCGGGGTGGAACGTGAGCGCGTACAACCCGTCCAGCGGCGCCTACGGCATCCCGCAGTCGCTCCCGGGCAGCAAGATGGCGAGCCACGGCGCCGACTGGCAGACGAATCCCGCGACGCAGATCGCGTGGGGGCTGGACTACATCGGCGGGCGCTACGGCACGCCCTGCGGCGCGTGGGGGCACTCCGAGTCGGTCGGCTGGTACTGAGCCGTGCCGCGGTCGAACCGCCGCCGGCGCGACAGCGGCGGCGACGCCTCGCTCGACCGCCTCATCGCCGGCTGGCGTCGCACGGAGTTCCGGCGCGGACACGAGTGGTCGGTGCAGCCGGTCGGTCCCGGCCGCTCGGAGAAGACGTACGCCTGCCCCGGCTGCGCGAACCTCATCGAGATCGGCGCCGCGCACGTCGTGGTGTGGCGCGAGGACGGCGTCCTCGGCCCCCAGGCGGATCTCGCCGCGCGCCGTCACTGGCACACCCACTGCTGGAAGCTGTTCTGAGGAGGACCGGATGGAGATCCGCGGAGCCGCCCTGCTGCCCGCGCGCCGCGAGGACATCGAGCTGCGCACGTCCGACGGGCTGACGCTCGTCGGGGAGCTCGCGACGCCGCTCGAGCGAGAGCCGGTCGCGACCCTCGTCACGCTCCACCCGCTGCCCACGGCGGGCGGGTTCATGGACTCGCACATCATCCGGAAGGCCGCAGCGCGCCTCCCCGCGCTCGCGGACCTCGCTGTCCTGCGCTTCAACACACGAGGGACGACGTCCCCGCGCGGTACGAGCGAGGGGGCCTTCGGAGACGGCGTCGCGGAGGCGGCCGACCTCGCGGCCGCCATGGACCTCGTCGCAGAGCGCGGTCTTCCCCGCCCCTGGCTTCTCGGATGGTCCTTCGGGACCGAAGTCGCGCTCAAGCACGGCCGTCCGCATCCGATCGAGGGCGCCATCCTGCTCTCCCCGCCGCTGCACCGGGCCGGGGACGACGACCTGCGCGCCTGGCAGGGCGACCCCCGGCCGCTCGTCGCGCTCATCCCCGAGTTCGACGACTACCTCCGCCCCGCGGAGGCCGCCGAGCGCTTCGCGCTCATCCCGCACCTCCGGCTCGTGCCCGTCGAGGGCGGCAAGCACCTGTGGGTGGGCGAGAAGCAGACCGCGCGCGTGCTGAACGAGATCGTCGAGGTCGTGAATCCCGCCGCGGCCCCCCTGCCGACGGAGTGGCCCGACGCCTGATCAGCGCGCGTTCATGCGCGGGATGAGCACCTGCCGGTAGATGATCAGCACGCTCGCGGCCACCGGGATCGCGATGAGCGCGCCGAGGAGGCCCAGCAGCGCGCCGCCCGCGAGCGCCGCGATCACGACGACGCCGCCGGGGACGGAGACCGCCCGGCTCATGATGCGGGGAGACAGGACGTACGCCTCGATCTGCATGTACACGAGGTAGTAGACGGCGGCGATGATCGCCGTCGTGGGGGAGCCGAGTCCGGGGATCAGACAGGTGAGAGCGATGATCGTCGAGCCCGAGATCGTGCCGACGAGCGGGATCATCGAGCCCAGGAAAGCGACGACCGCGAGGACGGTCGGGTAGGGGGCGTCGATGATCGTGAGGAAGATCGCGCTGAGCACGCCGTTGATCGCGGCGAGCGTGATCTGGCCCATGACGTAGTAGCCGACCGAGTCGGTGATCTGCTCGGCGATGTTCGTGAAGCCCTCGCGCTTCGACGCGGGCACCATGCGGTAGAGGGCCGACTTGAGCGACGGGGTCGACGCCGTGAGGTAGATCGTCAGGATGAGCACGATGAACGCGCCGAAGAGACCCTGGACGACATTGAGCGTGACGCCCACGACGCCTTCGCTGATCGTGTCGATGTTGCTCGTGAGCCAGTCGTTCACGAAGTCGAGGACGGTGTCGATCTCGAGCGTCGGGAAGGTCACGAGCGACCACTCGCGCAGATCGTCGAGGAAGGTCCCGCGGTTGACGATGAGCGTGATCTGGCCCACCAGCTGCCCGATCTGATCGACGAGCACCGGCAGGATGATCAGGACGATCCCGGTGAAGAGCCCGAGGACGGCGAGGATCGCGATCGTGACGGCCAGCCAGCGCGGGAGGCGGCGGCGCTCGAGCCACGAGACCACGGGGTCGAGGCCGAGCGAGATGAACAGCGCCGTCCCCACGTAGAGGATGATCGTCGAGAGCGACTGCAGGCCCTCGATGAGCAGCAGCCCCAGGCCGACGCCGAGCGTCGCGACGAGCGCGAGCCGGAACGGGTTGTGGATCTTCATACGCGCCCTTCTCCCGGCCGACGGCTGCGCGCCGCGGGCCTCTCGCCAGGATAGGGGTGCGTCGGCGCCGCGCCCGAGAGCGACCTGCTCGTGGGCGCCTTTCAGTTCGATTCGCTAACCTGAGCAGTCGGATGTCGAGACCCGCCGCCCTCGCGCGGGTCGGCGAGGAGTCATTTCGTGCGTTTCGTGTGGGCGGTTCTGGCCTTCGTGCTCGCGGCGGCGTCGTTCGGCGCCGGACTGGCGCAGCGCACCGTGTTCCTGGGCCCCGAGTCCGCCGAGCAGACCGTCTCGGTCGACGAGGAGCTGCCGTACCTCGTGATCGACGGCGACGCGTTCGCGCTGCGCCCCGGCGCGCAGACCCTCACGGTCCGGGGAGAGGGCCCCCTCTACACGGCCTACGGCCGCACCGCCGATCTCGAGGCGTGGCTCTCGGACCAGCGCTACAACCGCGTGAGCGCCGGCGACGGCGACGAGCTCGTGACGAGCGTCGTCGAGCCGGAGGTCGAGCCCACCGACGGCACCGAGGGGCGGAACCCGCAGGGATCCGACCTCTGGATCGAGGAGCAGACCGCCGAGGACGAGATCGTCCGGACGGATCAGCTCCCCGAGGGGATGAGCATGCTCGTCGCGGTCGACGGCAGCCAGCCGGCGCCGTCGGACGTGTCGATCGTGTGGCCGCTCGACCAGAAGACCCCCTGGTTCGGGCCGCTCATGGTCCTCGGCGGCATCTTCCTGGTGACGGGCCTCGTGCTGTACATCCTGGCGCTGCGCCACACCCGACGCCGGCGCGGCCCCATCCGCAAGGGCCCGGCCCTTCCTCCTGCCGAGGGAGACGACGACGGCGCATCGAAGGGCGTCATCTCGACGTCGCGCCGCGGTCGGCGGGCGCTCGTCGCCGTGCCCGCACTCGGCCTCTCCGTCGGCCTGCTCGCAGGGTGCACGGCAGACTCGTGGCCCGAGCTCGGCGGCGCCCCGACGCCGACCCCGACCCCGACGGCGACCGCCACGCTCGCGCCCGATCAGCAGCCGTCCTCCCTCACCGAGGCCCAGGCCGACCGCATCGTCGGCGAGATCTCGGAGACCGTCGCCGCGGCCGACGAGAGCCTCGACATCGACCTCGCCTCGCACCGCCTCTCGGGCCTCGCGCTCGAGACGCGCGAGGTCAACTACCGGCTCCGCGCCGAGATCGAGGACTACCCGCAGGCGGTCTCGATCCCGACCGGCCCCGCGAGCATCGTCCTGCCGCAGGCCGTCGAGGGATGGCCGCGGACGGCGCTGCTCATCGTCGCCGACGAGGACGACACGACGGTCGCCCCCACGATCCTCTCGATGACGCAGGACGACCCGTGGTCGCGCTACCGGGTCACCTACCTCGCCAACCTCGAGGCGGCGGCCGAGACGCCGCAGCTCGCGCCCGCGTGGCTGGGTGCCGCGCTCGTCGCCCCCGACTCGCCGTTCCTCGCGCTGGCGCCCGATCAGGTGGCGGCGGCCTACGCCGACATCATCGGCCGCGGCGAGGAGAGCGAGTACGCCGATCTCTTCGACATCTCGAACGACGGCTTCCTGACCGCCGTGGCCGAGAAGCGCCAGGCGACGATCGACAGCTTCAACGAGACCGGCGCCGAGACGGGCACGATCGAGTACGCGCAGGGAGCGAACCCGACGCCTCCGATCGCGCTGGCCACGCTCGACAGCGGCGCGATCGTCGCGGTCGGCGTCGACGAGACCGAGACCGTCCGCCCGACGAACGAGGACGCCGTCATCCGCTTCGAGGATGACGCGGCCCTCTCCCTCCTCACGGGGGAGACCGAGTCGCCCACGGGCGTCGAGACGCGCTACACCGATCAGCTCTTCTTCTTCGTGCCCGCGCAGGGGTCGGACGAGCGGATCCGCCTGCTCGGCTACACGTCCGCCATCCAGTCGGCCGAGCTCCTGCCCGAGCCCGAGGACGCCGAGGCCTCGGAGGGCGACGCCGACGCCCCGGAAGGCGAATAGGCTCGAAGTCTCCCCATCCCCGTCTCGGAAGGTGATCCATGAGTGACGTCGCCCCCGGCGCCGTGCTGCGCGGCGCTGTCGACCTGTCGACGCTGAAGAACCGCCCGGCCGCGCCCGCGTCGCCCCCGGCGGGCGGAGCGCCCGGCGCGCCGGCGCCGGCGCTCGTCTTCGATGTCACCGACGCGACCTTCGGCGAGGTCCTCGAGCTCTCCCAGCGCGTGCCGGTCGTCGTCGACCTGTGGGCCGAGTGGTGCGGCCCCTGCAAGCAGCTGAGCCCCGTTCTCGAGAAGGTCGTCGTCGAGCACGGCGGCCGGCTCGTCCTCGCGAAGGTCGACGTCGACGCGAACCCGCAGCTCTCGCAGGCGTTCCGCGCGCAGTCGATCCCGATGGTCGTCGCCCTGGTCGCCGGACAGCCCGTCCCGCTGTTCACCGGCGCCGTCCCGGAGGAGCAGGTGCGCCAGGTGTTCGCGCAGCTGCTGCAGCTCGCGGCGCAGAACGGGGTCACCGGGACGGTCCCCGTGCCGTCCGACGGCGATGCGCCGGCGGACGAGGCGGCCGCGCCCGCCCTGCCGCCGCTCCACCAGGAGGCGTTCGACGCGATCGAGGCGGGCGACTACACCCGCGCCGCCGACGCCTACGAGCGCGCGCTCAAGGAGAACCCGCGCGACGCGGAGGCCTCGGCCGGCCTCGCGCAGGTGCGGCTGCTGCACCGGATCCAGGGCGTCGACCTCCACGCGGCGCGCGCAGCCGCCGCCGCGGCGCCGGAGGACGTCGATGCCCAGCTCCTCGTGGCGGACCTCGACGTCGCGGGCGGGCACGTCGACGACGCCTTCGACCGGCTGCTGGACCTCTTCGCAGCGCTCCCGTCCGATCGGCGCGCCCCCGTGCAGGAGCGCCTCGTGGAGCTCTTCGGCGTCATCGGAGCCACCGACGCGCGGGTCGTCCGCGCGCGCGGGCGCCTGAGCTCGCTGCTGTTCTGACCGCGCGGTCGCCGTGAGCGCGTACCTCGACCACGCCGCGACCACGCCGCTGCGTCCCGAGGCGCGCGAGGCGTGGATCGAGGCGAGTGCGCTCGTGGGCAACGCGTCATCCGTGCACGGCGCGGGGCAGCGCGCGCGACGCGCGCTCGAGGACGCTCGCGAGCGCATCGCGCGCGCACTCGGATGCGAGCCGATCGAGGTCGTCCTGACCTCGGGCGGGACCGAGTCCGTCAACCTCGCCCTCAAGGGCCTCTGGTGGGCGCGCGCGGAGGGGCGCGACGTGATCGTGCTGCCAGACGGAGAGCACCACGCCGTGCTCGACACGGTGGACTGGCTTCGACGCGTCGAGGGCGCCGAGGTCGCGCCGGTCCCGATCGACGACCGTGCGCGCATCGATCCCGCGGCCTTCGCGCGCGTCGCCGCCGATCCGCGCGTCGCGCTCGCGACCGCGCTCGTCGCGAACAACGAGACGGGAACCGTGCAGGATGCGCCCGCCCTGAGCGCGGGCGCGGCGGAGGCGGGCGTGCCCCTTCACCTCGACGCGGTCGCCGCGCTCGGGCACCTCCCGGTCGACTTCCGCGCGTGGCGCGGTTCCGTCGACGGCGCGCGCGGACTGGTCGCGCTGAGCGTCTCCGGCCACAAGGTGGGAGCGCCGGTCGGCACAGGCGCGCTCGTCGTCTCGCGCGCGGCTGCGCCGCACGCTCTGCTCCACGGCGGCGGGCAGCAGCGCGCGCTGCGCTCGGGGACCCAGGACGTCGCGGGCGCCGCGGCCCTCGCGGTCGCCGTGGAGCTCGCGGAGCGCGAGCGCGAGACCGAGACCATCCGGATGGAGAGGCTGCGCGCCCGCGTCGTCGGCCGCCTGCGGACCGAGCTCCCGGAGGCGGTGGTGCTGGGAGATGAGGAGCACCAACTTCCCTCCACCCTCCATCTCCTGCTCCCCGGCGCGGCCGGGGAGTCGATGCTCTTCCTGCTCGACCAGGTGGGGATCGCCGTCTCGACGGGGTCGGCGTGCCAGGCGGGCGTCAGCGAGCCCTCGCACGTGGTGCTCGCGACGGGCCGCACCGAGCAGGAGGCGCGGCAGGTCCTGCGCATCTCGTTCGGGCGCACCTCCGTCGAGGCCGACGCGGAGGCGATCGCGACGGCGCTGCCCGCGGCGTACCGCCGCCTCGTCGCACGCTCTGGCCCCTCCTCAGGCGGGCGCTCGTAGACTGGAGGGCATGCGCGTCCTGGCGGCCATGAGCGGCGGAGTCGACTCCGCGGTCGCCGCTGCGCGCGCCGTCGAGGCCGGCCACGACGTCGTCGGCGTGCACCTCGCGCTCTCGCGTGCCGGGGGCACCCTGCGCACCGGCAGCCGGGGCTGCTGCACCATCGAGGACGCGATGGACGCGCGGCGCGTCGCCGACCGCCTCGGCATCCCGTTCTACGTGTGGGACTTCTCCGAGCGGTTCCGCGACGACGTCATCGACGACTTCCTGAGCGAGTACCGCGCGGGGCGCACCCCGAACCCGTGCATGCGCTGCAACGAGCGCATCAAGTTCGCCGCTCTCCTCGATCGCGCGCTCGAGCTGGGCTTCGACGCGGTCTGCACGGGCCACTACGCGATCCTGCGCGATGGGCCGCGCGGCCTCGAGCTGCACCGATCGAGCGAGGAGGCGAAGGACCAGTCCTACGTCCTCGGGGTGCTCACGGCCGAGCAGCTCGCGCACACGTACTTCCCGCTCGGCGACACGCCATCGAAGGCGCTCGTGCGCGCCGAGGCCGAGGCTCGCGGCTTCTCCGTCGCGTCCAAGCCCGACAGCTACGACATCTGCTTCATCCCCGACGGGGACACCCGCGGCTACCTGGCCGAGCGCATGGGGGCGGCTCCCGGCGACATCGTCGACCGCACGGGCTCGGTCGTCGGCAGCCATGAGGGGGCGCACGCGTTCACCGTGGGGCAGCGCAGGGGGCTGCGGCTCGGCGTGCCGGCACCCGACGGGAAGCCGCGCTTCGTCCTCGAGGTCCGCCCGGTGTCCAACGAGGTCGTCGTCGGCCCGAAGGAGGCGCTCGCGACCGCCGAGATCGCGGGCGCGCGCTACACGTGGGCCGGTGCGGCGCCCGAGACGCCCGACGAGCCGTTCGCGTGCGACGTGCAGATCCGCGCGCACGCCGACCCGGTCCCCGCCATCGCCGTCGTGCGCGGGGGAGAGCTCGTCGTCACGCCGGAAGCGCCCCTCGACGGCGTCGCGCCCGGTCAGACCGCCGTCATCTACGACGGCACGCGCGTCGTCGGCCAGTGCACCATCGACCGGACCGTGAGCGCCGTGCCCGTCGAGGCGTGACACGCCGCGGATGTCCGACCCGGTTCCTAGACTGAGAGCGTGACCGACGGCGACTTCGAGCTCCCCGACCTGACCCTCGACGAGGCGCGCGCCGAGGCGGCGACCCTCACCGAGCAGATCCTCCGCGCACGCGACGCGTACTACGGCGAGGACGCGGCCCTCGTCGACGACGCGACCTACGACGGATGGCTGCAGCGGCTCGAGGCGATCGAGCGGCGCCATCCGGAGCTGCAGGGACAGGACTCGCCCACCCAGACCGTCGGCGCGGCCGACGCCACGATGCTCGCGCCCGTCCAGCACGCCGAGCGCATGCTGAGCCTCGACAACGTCTTCTCCCTCGAGGAGCTCGCGGAGTGGTGCGCGAAGACCCAGGCGTCGGCGGGGCGCGCCGTGCGCTGGCTGACCGAGCTCAAGATCGACGGGCTGGCGATCGCGCTGCGCTATGAGCACGGCGTCCTCACCTCGGCGGCCACGCGCGGCGACGGACGCGTCGGCGAGGATGTCCGCGTCAACGCGCTGCGGGTCGCCGGGATCCCCGAGCGGCTCTCGGGGACGGGCCATCCGCCGCTCGTGGAGGTGCGCGGCGAGGTGTTCATCCCGGTCGCGGCGTTCGAGGAGCTGAACGCGCTGCAGGCCCGCCTGCGCGAGCGCGTCGTCTCCGAGGCGGCGGCGCGCCCCGGATTCGACGAGGAGAAGGCTCGCCGCAGCGCCGACCGGCGCTTCCCGGCGTTCGCCAACCCGCGCAACGCCGCCAGCGGCGGCCTCCGGCAGCAGCTCGACAAGAAGGATGGTCTCGAGCTCGAAGCGGGCATCGCGCGGATCGAGTCGCTGCGGCTGTATGTGCACGGGATCGGCGCGTGGCCCGATCCGCCGGTCGCGTCGCAGAGCGAGGTCTACGGCCTGCTCGCCGAGTGGGGTCTGCCGACGAGCCCGTATCTGCGCACGTCCGACGACGTGGACGGCGTCCTGGATTTCGTCGCGCACTACGGCGAGCACCGGCACTCGGTCGAGCACGAGCTCGACGGCATCGTCATCAAGGTCGACGAGCTCGCCCTGCACGACGAGCTCGGAGCGACGAGCCGCGCACCGCGGTGGGCGATCGCCTACAAGTACCCGCCCGAGCAGGTGAACACCGAGCTCCTCGACATCGTGGTCTCGGTGGGGCGCACAGGGCGCGCGACGCCGTACGCCGTCATGAAGCCCGTCCTCGTGGCGGGCAGCGTCGTCCGCCAGGCGACGCTGCACAACCAGGACGTCGTGAAGGCCAAGGGCGTGCTGATCGGCGACACCGTCGTGCTGCGCAAGGCGGGAGATGTCATCCCCGAGGTGCTCGGCCCGGTGGCCGAGCTGCGCGACGGCTCGGAGCGGGCGTTCGTCATGCCCGAGACGTGCCCCGAGTGCGGCACGCCGCTGCGCCCCATGAAGGAGGGCGACATCGACCTCCGGTGCCCCAACGCGAAGGACTGCCCCGCCCAGGTGCGCGGTCGCGTCGAGCACATCGGCTCGCGGGGCGCGCTCGACATCGAGGCGCTCGGCGAGGTCACGGCGGCGGCGCTCACCCAGCCGTCCGTTCCCGCGGAGCCGCCGCTGCGCACCGAGGCCGGTCTGTTCGAGCTCACCATGGAGCAGCTCGTGCCGATCGAGGTGATCGTGCGCGACGCCGAGACCGGCGAGAAGCGCGTCGATGAGGCGACCGGCGAGTTCGTGCGCCGCGCCCCGTTCCAGCGGCGGGAGCTGACCTACCCGCCGGGCTGGGAGGATGCGACGCCGTCCGAGCGGCGAGCGGCGGGCGTCCGCAAGGACCACGTCGTGCTCCACCCGTCCGCTCAGGCCGAGAAGCTCCTCGAGGAGCTCGAGAAGGCCAAGACGAAGGAGCTGTGGCGCCTGCTCGTCGCGCTCAACATCCGTCACGTGGGCCCCGTCGCCGCGCGCGCCCTCGCCGGCTGGTTCGGCTCGCTCGATGCGATCCGCGCGGCATCGCGCGACGAGCTCGCCGCCGTCGACGGCGTCGGCGGGATCATCGCCGACTCGCTCCTGGACTGGTTCGATGTGGACTGGCATCGCGAGATCGTCGACCGGTGGACGGCGGCGGGCGTGCGCTTCCACACGCCCGGCCATCCGGGGCCCGGGGCGGCCGAGGCGGAGGGCGGTGTGCTCTCGGGTCTCACGGTCGTCGCGACCGGCAGCCTCGAGGGGTACACGCGCGAGGGCGCCCAGGAGGCGATCATGCGAGCCGGGGGGAAGGCCGCGTCGAGCGTGAGCAAGAAGACCGACTTCGTCGCGGCCGGGCCGGGGGCGGGGTCGAAGCTCGCGAAGGCGGAGGCGCTCGGCGTGCGCATCATCGACGCCGCGCAGTTCCACCTCCTCGTGACGGAGGGGCCCGCCGCGCTGGGGGAGTGAGGCCGGTCAGCCGCCCGACGTGAGCGCGAGGAGCCGCTCCCGCACCTCGCGGCGCAGCACCTTGCCGATCATCGAGGTCGGCAGCTCGTCGACGACGAAGACCCGACGGGGGACCTTGTACGGCGTGAGGATCCCGCGCGCGAACGCCCGGACATCCTCTTCGTCGACCTCGGCTCCCTCGTCGAGGACGATCGCGGCGACGACCTCCTCCCCGCTGTGCGCGCTCGGCAGCCCCACCACGGCAGCGTCGGCAACGGACGGATGCTGGCGGAGCGCGATCTCGACCTCGGTCGGCGACACGTTGAAGCCGCCCGTGATGATGAGCTCCTTGATGCGGTCGACGATCGAGATGAAGCCGTCCTCGTCCATCGTGACGACGTCGCCCGTGCGGAACCAGTCCTCGTGGAAGACCGCGGCGGTGGCCTCCGGCCGGCCGTAGTACCCGCCGAAGACCTGCGGACCCCGTACGAGCAGCTCGCCGGGGGCGCCCGGCGCTGCATCGCGCGACGGGTCGTCCGGGTCGGCGACCCGCACCTCGGTGCCCGGGAGCGGCAGGCCGATCGCGCCGGCCTTCCGGTTCTCCGAGACGGGATTGACGATGAGCACGGGCGAGCACTCGGAGAGGCCGTAGCCCTCGACGAGGTAGCCGCCCGTCTCCTCCTCCCACGGCACGACGAGCTGCTCGTCGAGCGCCATCGCGCCCGAGACGCCGATGCGCGTCCCGGCGAGCGACACGCCCTTCTCTCGCGCGCGCTTGAGCAGGCGCTCCGCGATCGGCGGGACGAGGGGCAGCACGGTCGCGGGGTGACGTCGCGTCACGGTGAGCACCATGTCGGGATCGAACTTCGGGAAGAGCACGAGGCGCGCGGCCTGCGACATGGCGAAGGTGAGACACAGGGTCAGGCCGTAGGCGTGGAACATCGGGAGCACGGCGTACACGACCGTCCCCTCGCCGCGCGCGACGCCCGGCGTCCACGCGCGCGCCTGCGCGGCGTTGGCGAGCAGATTGCGGTGCGTGAGCGCCGCGCCCTTGGGATCGCCGGTCGTGCCGCTCGTGTACTGGATGATCGCGAGGTCGTCGGTCGCGGGCCGGGGGTGAGACGCCGGCAGCGGGTCGTGCCGGACGACGTCCTCCCACGCGTCGGCGCCCCGCACGGACGTCGTGAGCTGGGCACGCGTCTCGCGCAGCTTCGGCACGGGCAGCCGCAGCGCCAGCTGCATGAGACGCGGCATGCCGCGCGTGATGTCGACCGAGATCAGCGTCTTCACGGCGAGGTCGGCGGGGAACCCGCGCACGGTGTCGACGAGGGTGCTCCACACGATGGCGTGCTTCGCGCCGTGATCCTCGAACTGCTTGCGCAGCTCGCGCGGCGTGTAGAGCGGGTTGTGCTCGACGACCACGGCCCCGATCCGGAGCACGGCGTAGAAGGCGACGATGTGCTGCGGGCAGTTCGGCAGGATGATCGCGACGGGGTCGCCCTTGCGGACGCCTCGGGCGAGGAGGCCGGCGGCGGCCCGGTCGATCTGGGCACGGAGGTCGGCGTAGTCCACGACCCGCCCGAAGAACTGCAGCGCGGGGGCGCCGGGGAAGTCCCGTGCCGAGGCGTCGACGAGGTCGAGGAGCGATCCGCTGATCGGAGGCAGATCGTGGGGCACGCCCTCCGCGTAGGAGGAAACCCAGGGACGGGGCGGGTCGAACGGCTGCGTCACGCCTCCAGCCTAGGGGCGCGCAGCCGGAGCGCAGACCGCTACCGCCTAGACTTGTCGGGTGTCTGAAATCACCCCTGATCTCGTGCGCCATCTCGGTGTGCTCGCCCGGATCCAGCTCGACGACGAGGAGGTGACCCGCCTCACCGGAGAGCTCGACGCGATCGTCGACAACATCGCGAAGGTCGGCGAGGTCGCGACCTCCGACGTCCCGGCGACGAGCCATCCCATCCCGATGCAGAACGTCTTCCGCGCCGACGAGGTCGGCCGCATGCTCACGACCGAGCAGGCGCTGCAGAACGCGCCGGACGCCGACGGCGCCCGGTTCCGCGTGACGGCCATCCTGGGCGAGGAGCAGCAGTGAGCGACATCATCCGACTGACCGCCGCCGACCTCGCCGAGAAGCTCGCCGCGGGCGAGATCTCGAGCGTCGAGGCCACGCAGGCGCACCTCGACCGCATCGCCGAGGTGGACGGCGACGTGCACGCCTTCCTCCACGTGAGCGATCACGCGCTCGAGGCCGCCGAGGCCGTCGACCGCCGTCGCGCGGCGGGCGAGGAGCTCGGAGCCGTCGCGGGCGTCCCGCTCGCGATCAAGGACGTGCTCGTGACGACCGACATGCCGTCGACGTCCGGCTCGCGCATCCTCGAGGGGTACATGTCGCCGTTCGACGCGACGGTCGTCGCCCGGGCGCGCGCGGCGGGCCTCGTGCCGCTCGGCAAGACGAACATGGACGAGTTCGCGATGGGCTCGTCGACCGAGCACTCGGCCTACGGGCCCACGCGCAACCCGTGGGACCTCGACCGCATCCCCGGCGGATCGGGCGGCGGGTCCGCCGCCGCCGTCGCGGCCTTCGAGGCGCCGCTCGCGCTCGGCTCCGACACGGGCGGATCGATCCGTCAGCCCGCGCACGTCACCGGCACGGTCGGCGTGAAGCCGACCTACGGCGGGGTGAGCCGCTATGGCGCGATCGCCCTCGCATCGTCGCTCGACCAGATCGGCCCGGTCACCCGGACGGTGCTCGACTCCGCGCTCCTGCACGACGTCGTGGGCGGGCACGACCCGCACGACGCGACGTCGCTCGCGGACGCGTGGCCCTCGTTCGCCGACGCGGCCCGCGAGGGCGCGCGCGGCGACGTGCTGAAGGGCCTGCGTGTCGGCGTCGTGAAGGAGCTTCCCGACAGCGGCTTCCAGTCGGGCGTCGCGGAGTCGTTCCGGGCGGCGCTCGAGACGCTCGAGGCGCAGGGCGCGGAGATCGTCGAGGTCAGCGCCCCGCACTTCGAGTACGCGGTCGCCGCGTACTACCTCATCCTCCCCGCCGAGGCCTCGAGCAACCTCGCGAAGTTCGACTCCGTGCGCTTCGGCATGCGCGTCGACGTCCCCGGAGGGACGGTCGAGGACGTCATGTCGGCCACGCGCGACGCGGGCTTCGGCCCCGAGGTCAAGCGCCGCATCATCCTCGGCACCTACGCGCTGTCCGCCGGGTACTACGACGCCTACTACGGCAGCGCGCAGAAGGTCCGCACGCTCATCCAGCAGGACTTCGCGCGCGCGTTCGCGGACGTCGACGTCATCGCGACGCCGACCGCGCCGACGACCGCGTTCCGCATCGGCGAGAAGATCGACGACCCGCTCTCGATGTACCTCAACGACCTCACGACGATCCCCGCCAACCTCGCGGGCGTGCCCGGCATCTCGATCCCGTCCGGTCTCGCGTCGGACGACGGGCTGCCCACCGGCATCCAGTTCCTCGCGCCGGCGCGCGAGGACGCCCGCCTCTACCGCGTCGGCGCCGCCCTCGAGGCGCTGCTCGTCGACGCGTGGGGCGGCCCGCTGCTGGACCGCGCGCCGCGACTGGGCGGATCGCTGCTCGAAGGAGGGGCCCGCTGATGGCCAAGGACAAGCTGATGGACTTCGACAAGGCCCTCGAGCTCTTCGAGCCCGTGATCGGCCTCGAGGTCCACGTCGAGCTCAACACGAAGACGAAGATGTTCTCCGAGGCGGGCAACCCCGCCCACTCGGCGTTCCACGACGCCGAGCCGAACACGCTCGTGGCGCCCGTCGACCTGGGTCTTCCCGGCTCCATGCCGACGGTGAACGCGGAGGCCATCCGCTCGTCGATCAGCCTCGGGCTCGCGCTGGGCTGCTCGATCGCGCCGTCGAGCCGGTTCGCGCGCAAGAACTACTTCTATCCCGATCTCGGGAAGAACTACCAGATCAGCCAGTACGACGAGCCGATCGCCTACGAGGGCGAGATCGAGGTGGAGCTCGAGGGCGGCGACGTCTTCCGCATCCCGATCGAGCGCGCGCACATGGAAGAGGATGCGGGCAAGCTCACGCACGTGGGCGGCTCGACCGGCCGCATCCAGGGAGCGGAGTACTCGCTCGTCGACTACAACCGGGCCGGCGTGCCGCTCGTCGAGATCGTCACGAAGCCGATCTTCGGAGCGGAGCATCGCGCACCCGAGCTCGCGAAGGCGTACCTCGCGACGATCCGCGAGATCGCGCGCGGCCTGGGGATCTCCGAGGCGCGCATGGAGCGCGGGAACATCCGGTGCGACGCGAACGTCTCGCTCCGCCCGCGCGGCGCCGAGCGGCTCGGCACCCGAACCGAGACGAAGAACGTGAACTCGATGCGCTCGGTCGAGCGCGCCGTGCGCTACGAGATCCGGCGTCAGGCCGCGATCCTCGCCGAGGGCGGCACGATCATCCAGGAGACCCGGCACTGGCACGAGGACACCGGCACGACCTCGCCGGGCCGTCCGAAGTCGGACGCCGACGACTACCGGTACTTCCCGGAGCCCGACCTCCTGCCGGTCGAGCCGACCGAGGCCCTCATCGAGGAGCTGCGCGCTGCGCTGCCGGAGCCGCCCGCGGCACGCCGTCGTCGTCTCAAGACGGAGTGGGGCTTCACCGACCTCGAGTTCCAGGACGTCGCGAACGGCGGGCTGCTCGCGGAGGTCGAGGCCACGGTCGCCGCCGGCGCGTCGCCCGCGGCCGCTCGCAAGTGGTGGACGGGCGAGATCACCCGCATCGCGAACGCGGAGGGCCGCGAGCCGGCCGAGCTCGTGGCCCCGGCCGACGTCGCCGCCCTCCAGGGGCTCGTCGAGGCGGGCACGCTCACCGACAAGCTCGCGCGCCAGGTGCTCGAGGGTGTCATCGCGGGCGAGGGGACCCCGCAGGAGATCGTCGACGCCCGCGGACTCGCGGTCGTGTCGGACGACGGCGCCCTCGTGGCCGCGATCGACGACGCCCTCGCCGCGCAGCCGGATGTGCTCGCGAAGATCAAGGACGGCAAGGTCCAGGCAGCGGGCGCCATCATCGGCGCCGTCATGAAGGCCATGAAGGGCCAGGCCGACGCCGCGCGCGTGCGCGAGCTCGTCCTCGAGCGCGCGCAGCAGTAGCGCCACACGGGAGTCCGCGCCTCGGCGCGGGCTCCCGTCCGTGCGTCGACGCGCATGCCGACCCCGGCTCATCCGGGCTTCCCGCCGAGCGGGGAGGCCCTGCCGCGGCTCTCGGCGCGCGCACCGTCGCCGGGCGCCGGCGTGCTGTCTCGACGGCGCGAGCGCGTGCGACGGGGCCTGTGCCCCGGGGCGTCGCCGTGTGCACGTCGTGCGCCGTCCGGCGCGTCGCGTCCACAGCGGAGCCTCGGCGCGGATGCGGCGTCGACGAGACCAGAGCCTGATGTCATGTCCGAGCTCGTCTCTCCGCAGATCCTGCCCTCGCCGATCCTGCCCTCGCCGACCCCGCTGCTCCTGCCGCGCGACTCGGATGTCCGTCTCGACCGCGCGCAGCAGCGGGGCAGGCTCGTGCGCCTCTTCCGCGGGGTGTACGCGGAGGCCGCGGCGTATCGCGGACTGAGACCGTGGGAGCGCTACCTCGCGCGCGTGCACGCCTTCGCCCTCCTCCATCCCGAGGCCGTCCTCTGTCTCGAATCCGCGGCGGCCCTGCAGGGCGCACCCGTCTTCGGCCACCCCGATGAGGTGCACGTGCTGACGGCGAACGGGACCTCCCGCGCGACCGCGGGAGTCCGAGCGCACCGGAGCACCCGGCGGCGAGAGCTCGCCAGCGTCGCGGGCGTCACGGCGGTCGGCCCGGCCGACACCGCGCTCGATGTCGCTCGCCTCCGGCACCCTGTCATCGGAACGGCGATGCTCGACGCGCTCCTGCGACGCGCGGACGCACCGGATGGCGCCGAGCTGCTCCGACGGAACGCGCGGTGGAGGGGTGCCCGCGGCCGCGCGAAGGCGGAGGAGGCCATCCGATTCGCAGACGGACTCGCCGAGACCCCGCTGGAGAGCGTGAGCCGGTGCGTCGTGTCGTGGTCCGGTTTCGACGTCCCCGAGCTCCAGGTCGTCGTGCCGACGCGCGGCGGGGACTTCCGCGTCGACATGCGGTGGCGCGCGGAGCGCATCACCGGGGAGGCGGACGGCGCTCTCAAGTACGACGGCTCGCGGGGTGCTCCCGCGGAGGCCATCCTCGCCGAGAAGCGGCGAGAGCGCTTCCTTCGCGAGTGCGGCGAGGTCGTGCGGTGGGGATGGTCGGAGGTGCGGGCGCCCGCGGAGCTGATCGCCGCGCTCCGCACCGTGGGGCTGCCGCAGCGTCGCGCACCCCGCGACGCTCTGCTCATGACGCTTCCCGCTGCGCTCGGCGCGCGCCCGTGAGACCGCGAACCAGCGCCGAGACTGCGCCCGGGCGCCCAGGGGCGCGGCGGCGGCGCGCCTCCGGGCGCGGGCGCGCACCCTCGGCGCCGGGCCGCACTCTCGGCGCCGGGCCGCACTCTCGGCGCCGGGCGGGCGTGTCGGCGCCGGGTTCGGCGCGGGGTCCCGGGGCGGATGCCACGGGCGCGTAGCGTGGAGCCATGCGCGTGCTCGGCATCGACCCCGGACTCACCCGCTGCGGAGTGGGCGTCGTCGACGTGCAGCGCGATCGCACTGCCGCGCTCGTGCACGTGGGCGTCGTCCGGTCGCCCGTCGACGCGACCGTGGCCGAGCGGCTCGCGATCATCGCGCGCGGCATCCGCGAGGTGCTGGCCGCGCACGCGCCCGACGTCGTGGCCGTGGAGCGCGTGTTCGCGCAGCAGAACCGCTCGACCGTGATGGGAACGGCCCAGGCGGCCGGCGTCGCGCTGCTCCTCGCCGCGGAGGCGGGGCTGCCGACAGCGACCCACACGCCCAGCGAGGTCAAGGCGGCGATCACGGGCTACGGCTCGGCCGACAAGCTCCAGGTGCAGACGATGGTCGCGCGGGTCCTGCGGCTCGACGAGCTGCCGCGCCCTGCCGACGCCGCCGACGCGCTCGCGCTCGCGCTCTGCCACGCATGGCGGGGCGGCCCCGCTCCGACCGCGGCGACGGCGGACGCGCTCACCCCCGCCCAGCGGGCCTGGGCGGCCGCGGAGCGGCGCACGCGCGGCGCGGTCGCGCGGTGAGCGTGTCGTCTCGAACATAGGTACGACGCACCGTAGGGTGGAGGGATGATCTCGTCTCTGCGCGGAACCGTGCTGCACACCGGCGCCGACAGCGTCGTCGTCGAGGTCGGGGGCGTCGGCCTGTCCGTGGCGGTCCCCGTCGACGTCGCCCGCACCGCGCGGACGGGGGAGCAGATCCTCCTGCACACGCACCTCATCGTCCGCGAGGATCAGCTCGCGCTGTTCGGGTTCGCCGAGCGCGACGAGCTCGAGGTGTTCGCGATCCTCCTCGGCGTGACGGGCGTGGGCCCGAAGTCGGCGCTCGGCGTGCTGTCGGGCCTCACGATCGACCAGATCGCGGAAGCCGTCGCGAACGAGGACGACAAGCCGTTCCGGAAGGTGTCCGGCATCGGGCCGAAGACCGCCAAGCTCATCGCCCTGCAGCTCCAGGGCAAGCTCGCCGCCCCCGCGCCGTCGGCGGCACGCGTCGGCGGCGCCCCGCACGACGTCGTCTCGCAGGTCACGCAGGCGGTGACGGGGCTCGGATGGCCCGAGCGCGTCGCCGCCGATGCGGTGGCCGCGGCCGCGGAGACCGCGTCCGACGCGGATCGCGCCTCGGTCCAGGCGCTGCTGCGCCTCACGCTCGCGGCGCTGGGCCCCGCGCAGCCGGGAGGCGCACGTGGCTGAGCGCGACATCGCATCGCCCGAGCCCGCAGACGACACCGAGCTCGCGATCGAGGGGGCGCTGCGTCCCGCGAGCCTCGAGGAGTTCGTCGGCCAGCACAAGGTGCGCGGCCAGCTCCAGCTCCTCCTCGACGCCGCGCGCATCCAGGACCGCCCCGCCGACCACATCCTCCTGGCCGGACCGCCCGGCCTCGGCAAGACGACGCTCGCCATGATCGTCGCGCACGAGAGCGGCCGCCCGCTGCGGATGTCGAGCGGCCCAGCCATCCAGCACGCGGGCGACCTCGCGGCGCTCCTGTCGAGCCTCGTGCCGGGGGAGGTGCTCTTCATCGACGAGATCCACCGGATGGCCCGCACGGCCGAGGAGATGCTCTACCTCGCGATGGAGGACTTCCGGATCGACATCATGGTCGGCAAGGGCGCGGGCGCGACGAGCATCCCGCTCGACCTGGCGCCGTTCACCCTCGTGGGCGCGACGACGCGGTCGGGAATGCTGCCGAACCCGCTGCGCGACCGGTTCGGCTTCACGGCGCACCTCGAGTACTACGAGCCCGAGGAGCTCGAGCAGGTCATCGCGCGCTCGGCGCGGGTGATCGGGATGGACCTCGCCGGCCCGCAGCGCGAGGAGATCGCCCGCCGATCGCGCGGGACGCCCCGCATCGCCAACCGGCTGCTGCGGCGCGTGCGAGACTTCGCGCTCGTGCGCGCAGGGGGCAGGGCGGCCTCCCTCGAGGACGTCCGCGCGGCGCTCGAGCTGTACGACGTCGACCGCATCGGGCTCGATCGCCTCGACCGGGCGGTGCTCGACGCGCTCGTGCGGCGGTTCCGCGGCGGCCCCGTCGGGCTCGGCACGCTCGCGGTGTCGGTCGGGGAGGAGGCCGACACGGTCGAGAGCGTGGTCGAGCCGTACCTCGTCCGCATCGGCTTCATGGGGCGCACGCCCCGGGGCCGGATCGCGACCCCCGAGGCCTATGCGCACCTCGGCGTCGCCCACGCCGCGCACGGGCAGACGCCGCTGAAACTCGATGACCTATAATCGCTGAAGACTTCGCGTCGGGCTCTCCGGCGTCGTCACCCTCCCGAGCCGATGACGGCTCACGCACGTCTGAAAGGCGCTTCCTCCATGGATATCCTCCTCCTCGTCGTCCTGGCCGCGCTGCTGGTGTTCATGTTCATCAGCTCGCGCCGCCGCACCAAGAAGATGAAGGAGGAGCAGGAGCGCCGCCAGCTGCAGATGGTGCCCGGCGCGCGCATCATGACGCGCAGCGGCCTGTTCGGCACGATCGTCGCCTTCGACCCCGAGGACCTCACGAAGCCCGCCGAGGTCGAGATCGCGCCCGGCGTCGTGATCGAGGTGCACGCCCAGGCGATCGACCTCGCTCCCGAGACGGCTGCCGCGGAGACGGCCGACGAGGACGCTCCGGCGGACGAGGAGCCGGCCGACGCCGAGCAGGAGCTGCTCAACCTCAGCGGCGCCGACGTCGAGAAGCCCACGACCGACGACCGCACGCCGGACGCCGACGGCACGGGCTCGACCGAGCTCCCGGGCGACGACAAGCCCAAGAACTGACATCTCCCTGACCGGCCGGCCCGCGGAGAGCGGGGCGGTCGGCCGACCGGAAAGCTGACGTCCCGTGGCGACATCCTCACCGACGCGCAGAGCGCTGCGCACTCTCACCGGCCTCCTCGCCCTGACCGCGGTGCTCTTCGGCATCAACGCGCTCGGCGTGCACGTGTTCCAGAAGAGCTCGTGGGTCCCCGAGCTCGCGCTCGACCTCCAGGGTGGCACGCAGATCATCCTGGAGGCGCAGACCGACGGCGCCACTCCGACCGACGAGCAGATGCGCCAGGCGGTGACGATCATCCGCCAGCGCGTGGACGCATCCGGCGTCTCCGAGGCCGAGGTGACGACGCAGGGCGCGAGCAACATCGTCGTGCAGATCCCCGGCGTCGCCGACGACGCGACGCGCGAGCGCGTCCAGGCGAGCGCGCAGATGCAGCTGCGCAAGGTGCTGTATGCCAACCAGGCGTCCAACACGTTCGTGGGCGAGGACGGCGAGACGACGCCCTACCCGACGCCCGACCCGTCGCTTCCCGCCACGCCCACGGCCGAGCCGACCGCGGGCAACGACCCCGCGTGGATCACGCCGCGGCTCCAGGCGGAGTACCTCGCGTACGACTGCGCCCAGCCGAGCGACCCGGCCGCGGCGTCGCCCGATCAGCCGCTCATCGCGTGCGACGAGTCGGGCACGGCCAAGTACCTCCTCGGGCCGCTCGAGATGGACGGCTCGTCGATCACCGACGCGCAGGCGGTCGTGCAGCAGCAGAACGGCCAGTGGGCCGTGCAGCTGCGCTTCGACGCGGAGGGCACCGAGACCTTCGGCGAGGTCAGCCAGGCGCTCTACGGCCAGACCCAGCCGTACAACATGTTCGCGTTCGTGCTGGACGGGAAGGTCATCTCGGCGCCGACCATGGACGCCGTGATCACCGACGGGCGCCCGAGCATCTCGGGCCAGGGCATCACGCAGGAGACGGCGCAGACCCTCGCCGACCAGCTGAAGTTCGGCGCCCTGCCGATCAGCTTCGAGGTCGTCTCGTCCGACACGATCTCCGCGACGCTCGGCTCGCAGCAGCTGCAGATCGGCCTCATCGCCGGCCTCATCGGACTCGGGCTCGTCGCGCTGTACGTCGTCGCCATCAGCTACCGGGCGCTCGGCTTCGTGATCATCGCGTCGCTCGCCGTGATGGCGGTGCTCACCTACATCCTCCTCTGCATCCTCTCGTGGCGCCTCGGCTACCGCCTCTCGCTCGCGGGCGTCGCGGGCCTCATCGTGACGATCGGCTTCACCGCCGACTCGTTCATCGTCTACTTCGAGCGCATCCGAGACGAGCTGCGCGACGGGAAGACGATCACCGGGGCGGTCGAGGACGGCTGGGCGCGCGCGAAGCGCACGATCTACATCTCGAAGTCGATCAACATCCTCGCCGCCGTGGTGCTGTACATCCTCGCCGACGCGACCGTGAAGGGCTTCGCGTTCACCCTGGGGCTCACGACCGTCCTCGACGTGCTGATCTTCGTGATCTTCACGCACCCGGTCATGCAGCTGCTCGCTCGCACGCGCTTCTTCGGCGGCGGCCATCCGCTGTCCGGCCTCGACCCCGAGGCGCTCGGCGCCGTGTACCGCGGGCGCGCCCAGTTCCGCGAGCCCGTCGCCGTCGCGCCGCGCGCGCAGCGCGCGCGAGGGGAAGCGGAGCGACGCCAGACCATCGCGGAACGGAAGGAAGCCGAGCGCCTCGCAGCCGAGCGCGTCGGCAAGGAGGAGAACGTCTGATGCGCTCGATGGCACAGTGGGGCAACGACCTCTACACGGGCAAGGCGTCGGTTCCATTCGTCGGCCGCCGCAGGACCTGGTTCATCCTCGCGATCGCGCTCATCGCGCTCTCGGTGCTCGCGCCGTTCGTGCGCGGCGTCGAGCTGTCGATCGAGTTCACCGGCGGGTCGCAGTACACCGTGTCGGCGCCGTCGAGCACCGACCAGTCGATCGCGACCGAGGCGGTCCACTCGGTCGTCCCGGACGCCGAGGCGAAGGTGACGGTCGTCGGCGGCGCCGACATCCGCGTGCAGACCTCGCAGATGTCGCAGGACGAGACGCGCGAGGTCTCCGCCGCCCTCGCCGAGGGGTATGGCGTCGATCAGGCCGAGGTGACCGACTCGTTCATCGGCCCGACCTGGGGCGCCGACGTGACCCGCCAGTCGCTGTGGGGTCTCGGCGTCTTCCTCCTGCTGACGTTCGTCATCCTGGCGATCTACTTCCGCACGTGGAAGATGTCCGTCGCGGCGATCATCGGCCTCGTCGACGTGCTCGTCATCACGATCGGGATCTACTCGCTTGCGGGCTTCGCGATCTCGCCCGCCGCCGTGATCGGCTTCCTGACGATCCTCGGCTACTCGCTGTACGACACGACCGTCGTGTTCGACAAGATCCGCGAGAACACCGCGGAGGACGGCGAGATCTCCGGCCGCACGTTCGGCGAGTCGGTGAACCTCGGCGTCAACCAGACCCTCATCCGCTCGATCAACACGTCGATCGTCGCCGCCCTGCCGGTGGCCGCGATCCTCTTCATCGGCGTGTTCTGGCTGGGCGCGGAGACCCTCTCCGACATCTCGCTGTCGATCTTCGTGGGCATCATCGTGGCCACGTACTCGACGCTGTTCGTGTCGGCCCCGCTGTACTCGCTCATGCGCGAGAAGGAGCCCGCCATCGCGCAGCGCGACGCGCGCGTGCTCGAGGCCCGGGCTTGACCGCGACCCCCGCACCGGCGCGCGTCCGGCCGGGCGTAGGATGATGTCCACGCCCGGCGGGCGCGGGAGGAGAGCGATGGCGGACAGCATCTCGAGCCCGACGAGCCTGCGCCGGCTCGTGCCGCGGATCTTCTCGAGGGCACCCCGCTACGCCGACCTCTCCAAGCTCCTCACCTCGGTGCGCGCGAACCACCCGCGCGGCGACATCGCGATCATCGAGCGCGCGTACCAGGTCGCGGCGGAGAAGCACCGGGGCCAGAAGCGCCAGAGCGGCGAGCCGTACATCACGCACCCGCTCGCGGTCGCCGAGATCCTCGCGGATCTCGGGCTCGGCCCGAAGGCGATCGCCGCGGCCCTGCTGCACGACACCGTCGAGGACACGGGGTACCCGCTCGAGGATCTCCGCGCCGAGTTCGGCGACGAGGTGGCGCTCCTCGTCGACGGCGTCACGAAGCTCGACAAGGTCAAGTACGGCGAGAGCGCCCAGGCCGAGACCGTCCGCAAGATGATCGTCGCGATGTCCAAGGACATCCGGGTGCTCGTCATCAAGCTCGCCGACCGCCTGCACAACGCGCGCACGTGGGGCTTCGTGCCCCCCGAGAAGGCGAAGAAGAAGGCGACGGAGACCCTCGAGATCTACGCGCCGCTCGCGCACCGACTGGGCATCCAGGCGATCAAGTCCGAGCTCGAGGACCTCTCCTTCGCCGTGCTGTACCCCAAGATCTACAACGAGATCGACAGCCTCGTGAAGCAGCGCACGCCGCAGCGCGAGCAGTACGTGCAGCGCGTCATCGACGACGTGAGCATCGACCTGCACGAGCTCCGGATCCGCGGAACCGTCGTCGGCCGTCCGAAGCAGCTCTACTCGGTGTACCAGAAGATGGTCGTGCGCGGACGCGAGTTCGACGACATCTACGACCTCATCGGCATCCGGGTGATCGTGAGCAGCGTGCGCGACTGCTATGCGGTGCTCGGCGCGATCCACGCGCGCTGGACGCCGCTTCCCGGGCGCTTCAAGGACTACATCGCGACCCCCAAGTTCAATCTCTACCGATCCCTGCACACGACCGTGATCGGCCCGGGCGGGCGCACGGTCGAGATCCAGATCCGCACGCAGGAGATGCACCAGCAGGCGGAGTACGGCGTCGCCGCGCACTGGAAGTACAAGGAGCGGATGGCCTCGGGCCAGGTCGACGAGCGGCTGTCCGACACCGACATGGCCTGGGTCGCGCGCCTGAGCGACTGGCAGGCGGAGACGAAGGATCCGGGCGAGTTCCTCGACTCGCTGCGCTTCGAGATCGGCGCGAAGGAGGTCTACGTCTTCACGCCGAAGGGACGCGTGATCGGACTGCCCGCGGGCGCGACCCCCGTCGACTTCGCCTACGCCGTGCACACCGAGATCGGCCATCGCACGATGGGCGCCAAGGTCAACGGACGTCTCGTGCCGCTGGACTCCCAGCTGAACTCGGGCGACATCGTCGAGGTCTTCACCTCGAAGAACCCCGACGCGGGCCCGAGCCAGGACTGGCTCGCGTTCGTCAAGAGCTCGCGCGCGCGCAACAAGATCCGCGGCTGGTTCACGAAGGAGCGCCGCGACGAGGCCATCGAGCAGGGCAAGGAGGCCATCGCGCGCGCGATGCGCCGCCACAACATGCCGCTGCAGAACCTCAAGGACTCGCTCGCGGAGGTCGCGCACCAGCTGCGCCTCGAGGACGTCTCCGCGCTCTATGCCGCGGTCGGCGAGGGACACACCTCGACGCAGTCGGTGCTCGAGAAGGTCACCGCGCTGCACCAGACGGTCGAGCCCGCCACGGGTCCGCTCGACCTGCCGGCGACCGCGTCGCAGCGGAAGGTGCACGGCGGGGACTCCGGGGTCCTCGTGCGCGGAGCCGATGACATCCTCGTGAAGCTCGCGAAGTGCTGCACGCCCGTGCCCGGGGACGAGATCGTCGGCTTCATCACGCGCGGGCAGGGCGTCTCGGTGCACCGCGCGGACTGCACGAACGTCCGTGCGCTCAAGGACAACCCCGAGCGGATGATCGACGTCGAGTGGGCGCCGACGACCAAGAGCGTCTTCCTCGTGCAGATCCAGGTCGAGGCCCTCGACCGCGCAGGCCTCCTGTCCGACATCACGCGCGTGCTCAGCGAGCATCACGTCAACATCCTGTCGGCGAACGTGTCCACGACGCGCGAGCGCCTCGCGATCTCGCGGTATGTGTTCGAGATGGGCGACACGGTGCATCTCGATCGCGTGCTGAACGCCGTGCGCCGCATCGACGGCGTCTACGACGTCTACCGCGTGACGTCCTCCTGATCGGCCGCGCCCCGGCCGTCCGGTCCGAGCTCGTGGAGGAGGGCGACGGCCGCGACCGCGTGGGTGCGCCGAGGATGCGCGCGGAACCACGCGAGCGCCGCGCGCCGCGTGGACTCGTCGGCGGCGAGGCGCGCCACGGCATCGGCTGATCCGCGGTCTCGCGGATCGGGACGCGCGGCGTCCCGTGCCAGGTCGGCGAGGGTGCGCGCCGGCGTGGCGACCGCGGTGTCGCCGAGGAGCGCGACGTCGGCGGGGGAGAGCTCCTGGTCGTGGAAGCGGAGACGCCGATCGACGACGCGGGTGATGCGCCAGGGGACCGCGCGCTGCACGTCGAGCGGATCCGGCGGCTCGCCGGTCGCCCCGTGGATCCAGGCCGCCGCCATCCCGACGAACGCGCAGCTCGGCGACAGAAGCGGCGCGAGCGCCGCGGCCCGGACGAGCGGCGGGGTGGGCGCGTCCGCGGGCAGGAAGCCCTCCCCGAACGGGACGAGCTCGCCGTCGAGGCACGCCGCGCGCAGCTCCGCGACGCTGAAGCGCCGCCCGGGGAAGAGGACGGCGGTGCTCATGCGGGCCAGTGTCCCGCGCGCGTCGGGGGTCGCGTGGATGCCTGTGGACGACGAAGCGGCCCCCGTCCGGTGGACGAGGGCCGCTTGCGGAGCGCGGTCAGCCGCCGATCGCGCGCAGCCAGGCCTGTCGGGCCTCGAGCGCCTCCTTGGCGTCGGCGATCGCCTTGCGGTCGCCCTTCGCCTCGGCGGCGGCGAGCTCCTCCTGGAGCTTCTCGATCGCCTCGCGGAGCTGGCTGCCGAGGTCGTTGGCGCGGGCCTTCGTCTCGGGGTTGTTGCGCTTCCAGTCGAGGTCCTCGCGCTGCTTGAGCTCCTGCTCGATCTTGCGGAGCTGGTCGTCGAGCCCGCGCTCGACGTCGCGCGGGAAGATGCGGCCCACCTCGTCCCAGCGGCGCTGGATGCCCGTCAGGATGCGGCGCGCCTCGGTCAGGTCCTTCGTGTCCGGGACGACCTTCGCCTCCTCGAGCAGGGCCTTGCGCGCCTCGATGCGGGGAGCCGACTCGGCCTGCTCGGCGGCGTCGCGCTCGGCGCGCGCCTGGTACAGGGCGTCGCCGGCCGCCTTGAAGCGCGCCCACAGCGCGTCGTCGGCCTTGCGGCCTGCGCGGCCCGAGCGCTTCCACTCGTCGAGGAGCGTGCGGTAGGCGGGGATGCCCTCCTCGCCGCGCGGCGCGAGCGCCTCGGCCCGCTCGATGAGGCGGTTCTTCGCGTCCCGCGCGGCCTTGTGCACCTCGTCGAGCTCGGCGAAGAACGCGCGACGCTGACGCTCGACCGTCGAGCGGGCATCGCGGAATCGCTTCCACAGCGCCTGCGCCTGCGCCTTGGGCAGGCGCGGCCCGTTCTGCTGGTGGTTCTGCCAGGCCGCGAAGAGGTCGGACAGCTCAGCCGTCGCCTGCTTCCACTGGACCGTCTTGGGATCGCGCGCCGCGAGGGCCTCGGCCTTCTCGACGATCGCGGTGCGCTCGACGATCGCGGCCTCGACGGCGGCGCGGGCGGCCGCGGCCTCCTCGGCCGTCGCCTCGGCGAGCGCCTCGATGAGCGTCGTCAGCCGCTTCTCGAGGCCGGCGAGGTCGCCCACGGCCGTCGCGCCGACGACGTCCTTCTGAAGGCGGGTGGCCTGACCGCGCAGGTCGCTCGCGGAGGCGCCGCCGCGCGTGTGGCGCTGCTCGAGGGTCGCGACCTTGAACTCGAGGTCGGCGAACTTGCGCACGAAGTAGTCGAGCGCCTCCTGCGGCGTGCCGTCGGGGAACTCGCCGACGACGCGCCACTGGTCGCCCTCGCGGACGGACACGACGCCGTTCTCGGTCACGCGGCCCCAGGTCTCCTCGACGACGACGGCGCCGGGCTCGGTCGGCTCGGCGGGCGCGGCGGGAACCGGAGGACCCGGACGCGGCGACGGAACGGGGGCGGGCGCCTCGGCGGCGGGCGCGGGCTCGGGCTCGGCCGGGGTCTCGTCCGCGGGAACGGGTGCGTCCTCGGCGGGCGTCTCGTCGGCGGGAGCCGCCGGGCTCGCGGCGTCATCGCCGTCGGGGGCGGGGACCTCGCCGGCCTCGACGACGGCGCTGTCGGCGATGGCCTTCTCCGTGAGCGCGTCCGCGTCGGCGGTCGTCGCTTCGACGTCGGCCGCGACGGCCGCCTCCTCGGGCGTGGAGTCGGTCTGGGGGGTGTGCTCGGGAATCGACACAGGAATCTCCTTGCGCGGGCATCCGCGGGAGGGGAACAGGACGCGCCCCAGCCTAGTACGGGCCGTGGCCGCGGTCTGCGGCGGACGTCATTCCGCTGCGGGCGTCTCCGAGGGTGCGGGCGTCGTGGCCGCGGGCGTCTCGAGCGGCGCCGGGACGGTGGTTCCGGTCGGCGACGGCGTCGGGGTCGGCTCCGGTGCGCCGGGGCCGACGGAGTAGAACAGCGCCTGCGCCGCGATGGCGCCCGCGATGACGACGGCGGCGGCGCTCAGGGCGATGACGTTGTCGCGTCGACGTCGGGCGACCTGCGTCTCGTGGAGACGCCTGCGGGCCTCGTACAGACGCGCGCGCTCACGCGCCTCGCGCTCGGCACGGTTCTTCCCGTTGACCAACGGATTCTCCTTCGTTCACGGTCTGAGCCGGGCAAGAGACTACGCCGCCGCCCCGCGGGCTCCCAAACCCGTGCCGTGTCGCCCTGGCCCAGGCCGGTGTCGGCGGTCCGGACTAGCCTGGAACGATGACCTCCGCCTCCGCGCTCTTCCAGGGGCAGACGCCGCTCGCCGTGCGCATGCGCCCGACGTCGCTGAGCGAGGTCGCCGGCCAGGCGCACCTGCTGCGGCCGGGCTCGCCGATCGTCGCCCTCGCCGATCCGAACGCGACCAAGCCCGGCACCGTCTCGGTCATCCTCTGGGGGCCTCCCGGCACGGGGAAGACGACGCTCGCGCAGGCCATCGCGCGCTCGTCGGGCCGCCGCTTCGTCGAGCTGTCGGCGATCACCGCGGGCGTGAAGGATGTGCGCGAGGTCATGCAGGAGGCGCTCAATCAGCGCGACCTGTACGGGCAGTCGACCATCCTCTTCCTCGACGAGATCCACCGGTTCACGAAGGCGCAGCAGGACGCGCTCCTCCCTGGCGTCGAGAACGGCTGGGTCATCCTCATCGCGGCGACCACCGAGAACCCGTCGTTCTCGGTGATCTCGCCGCTGCTGTCGCGCTCGCTCCTCCTCACGCTCCAGCCGCTCACCGACGACGACCTCGGCTCGCTCATCGACCGCGCCGTGTCCGATGCGCGCGGACTCGCCGACGCGGTCGTGCTGGCGCCCGAGGCGCGCGCCGCGCTCATCCAGCTCGCGTCGGGCGACGCGCGACGGGCGCTCACGGCGCTCGAGGCGAGCGCGGGGGTCGCCGCGTCGGAGGCGGCGGACGACCGCGCGACGGCAGAGGAGCGAGACGCCGACGTCCGGCCCCTGATCACCGCCGACCACGTGTCCCAGGCCGTCGACCGCGCGCTCCTGCGGTACGACCGCCAGGGCGACGAGCACTACGACGTCATCAGCGCGTTCATCAAGTCGATCAGGGGCTCCGACCCCGACGCCGCCGTGCACTACCTCGCGCGGATGATCGAGGCGGGGGAGGATCCGCGCTTCATCGCGCGCCGCCTCGTCGTCCACGCCGCGGAGGACATCGGTCTCGCCGACCCGCAGGCGCTCCAGATCGCGGTCGCCGCGGCCGACGCGGTCGCCTTCATCGGCATGCCGGAGGGGCGCATCCCGCTCGCCGAGGCGACGATCTACCTCGCGACCGCGGCGAAGTCGAACGCCGCGTACCGTGCGATCAGCTCGGCGATCGCGGATGTGAAGGCCGGGCGGATGGGGCCCGTGCCGAAGCACCTCCGTGACGCGCACTACGCGGGGGCGAAGCGCCTGGGGCACGGCAAGGGCTACCTCTATCCGCACGACAGCGACGTCGGCGTCGTGCCGCAGCAGTACCTGCCGGATGAGCTCGTCGGCACGCGCTACTACGAGCCGACGAACCACGGCGGCGAGCGCGAGGTGTCGGCGCGGCTCGAGCGCATCCGCCGCATCCTCGAGGGCTGATCGCCGAGCGGCGTCGCCGGCGCGGTCTGATAAGCTGAGTCGGCTCGAAATCCGGGCACATCCCTCTTCGCATTCCTCCGGGCAGTCCGGCGTACGCCCACAACGGGAGAAGAGCGATGTACGTCCGTGTGTCCGCGACAGTCGCGGCCACGTGAAAGGAAACCATGGTCACCAAGTCCCAGGACCGCCGCAAGGTCCGCCTCTCGCGCGCGCTCGGCGTCGCGCTCACCCCGAAGGCCGCGCGCTACCTCGAGAAGCGCCCCTACGGCCCCGGCCAGCACGGCCGCACCAAGCGCAAGGCCGACAGCGACTACGCCGTCCGCCTGCGTGAGAAGCAGCGTCTGCGCGAGCAGTACGGCATCCGCGAGAAGCAGCTGCGCATCGCGTTCAACGAGGCCCGTCGCCAGGACGGCCTGACCGGTGAGAACCTCGTCGAGCTCCTCGAGATGCGCCTCGACGCCCTCGTGCTGCGTTCGGGCTTCGCCCGCACGACGGCGCAGGCTCGCCAGTTCGTGGTGCACCGCCACATCCTCGTCGACGGCAAGATCGTCGACCGTCCCTCGTTCCGCGTGAAGCCGGGCCAGACCATCGAGGTCAAGGCCAAGAGCGAGGCGCTGGAGCCCTTCCAGGTCGCAGCGGCCGGCGGTCACGCCGAGGTCCTGCCCCCGGTCCCGGGCTACATCGAGGTCGAGCTCGACAAGCTCCAGGCGAAGCTCGTGCGTCGTCCGAAGCGCGTCGAGGTGCCCGTCACCTGCGACGTGCAGCTCGTCGTCGAGTACTACGCGGCGCGCTGATCGCGCATCGCGACACGCGTCGGGAGGGCGTCGGGGCTTCGGCCCCGGCGCCCTCTCGCTTTCGCGCTCCCTTTCGGAACTAGGATGGGAGGACGCCGCGCCGCACGCGCGGCGCCGACGGACGCGACGGGCGCGAGGACGGATGACATGAAGAAGCTGCTGTGGTTCCTGCTCGGCATCGGGGGCGGCCTCGTCGTCGCGCACCTCATGAACAAGGACCCCCGCGGCCACGAGCTCCTCGCGGCGATCGACGCGCGCATCGACGAGTTCACCGAGCGCATGTCGGATGCCTACAACGCGGAGGCAGCCCGCCGCGGCGCCGCCGTCGACGCCTGACCCTCGACGTTCCCGCGGCCGCCCGATCGGCGGCCGCTTTCGCACGTACAGCAAGGACGAATCCCCACCTCATGAAGACCGCGGAGATCGCGCAGCGCTACCTCGACTACTTCGAGAAGAACGACCACACCATCGTGCCCTCGGCGTCGCTCGTGAGCGACGACCCGTCGATCATGTTCACGATCGCGGGCATGGTGCCGTTCATCCCGTACCTGACGGGAGTGGTGCCGGCACCGTACCCGCGCGCGGCCGATGTGCAGAAGTGCATCCGGACGAACGACATCGAGGAGGTCGGCAAGACCGCCCGCCACGGCACGTTCTTCCAGATGCTCGGCAACTGGTCGTTCGGCGACTACTTCAAGGAGGGCGCGATCGCGTACGCGTGGGAGCTCCTCACGACGAGCGAGGCGGATGGCGGGCTCGGGTTCGCCGAGCGCGACCTGTGGGTCACGGTGTACGAGGACGACGACGAGGCCGCCGCGCTGTGGCGGAAGGTCGCCGGCATCCCCGCGGAGCGCATCCAGCGACTCGGGCGCGCGGACAACTTCTGGACGACCGGCCAGCCGGGACCGGCCGGACCGTGCTCGGAGATCTACGTCGACCGGGGCCCCGCCTACGGCCGCGACGGCGGGCCCGCGGTCGACGACAGCCGCTTCCTCGAGATCTGGAACCTCGTGTTCATGCAGAACGCGATCGAGAACGTGCGGTCCAAGACCGAGTTCGACATCGTCGGCGAGCTGCCGAAGAAGAACATCGACACGGGCATGGGTCTCGAGCGCGTCGCGTTCCTCAAGCAGGGCGTCGAGAACATGTACGAGACCGACCAGGTGCGTCCCGTGCTCGACCGCGCGGTCGAGCTCTCCGGCCGCCGCTACGGGGTCGACCACGGCGACGACGTGCGCTTCCGCGTGATCGCCGACCACGTCCGCTCGTCGCTCATGCTCCTCAGCGACGGTGTCACGCCGTCGAACGAGGGCCGGGGCTACATCCTGCGCCGGCTCATGCGGCGCACGGTCCGCTCGATGCGCCTGCTCGGCGTCGAGGAGGCCACCTTCCCCGCGCTCTTCGAGGCGTCGCGCGACGCCATGAAGGCCGGCTACCCCGAGGTCGAGTCCGACTGGCAGCGGATCTCGTCGTACGCCTTCGCCGAGGAGGAGACCTTCCTGCGCACGCTCACGGCGGGCTCGACCATCCTCGACACGGCCGTGTCGAAGACGAAGGCGGCTGGCGGCACGACGCTCGCGGGCCCCGAGGCGTTCCTCCTGCACGACACCTACGGCTTCCCGATCGACCTCACCCTCGAGATCGCCGAGGAGGCCGGACTCGGCGTCGACCGCGACGCCTTCGACGCGCTCATGCAGGAGCAGAAGCAGCGCGCGAAGGCCGACGCCCGCTCCCGCAAGCGCGCGATCGCCGACGTCGGCGTGTACCGCGAGTTCCGCGCGCTCGGTGAGACCCAGTTCACGGGGTACACCGATCTCGAGACCGAGTCGACCGTGCTCGGCGTGCTCGTCGACGGCCTCAGCGTGCCGCAGGCGCTCCAGGGGCAGATCGCCGAGGTCATCCTCGCGGAGACCTCGCTGTACGCCGAGTCGGGCGGACAGGTCGCCGACAAGGGCACGATCGTGGGCCCGGGCTTCGAGCTCGAGGTGCTCGACGTCCAGCGCCCGGTCGCGGGCCTCGTGAGCCACACGGTCGAGGTCACGCGCGGCGAGGTCGGCGTCGGCCAGCCCGCGACGACGGTCGTCGACGCGGCGAACCGCCGCGCCGCGACGCAGGCGCACTCCGCGACGCACCTCGTGCACGCCGCGCTGCGCGACACGCTCGGCAAGGGCGCGACGCAGGCCGGCTCGCTCAATCGCGCGGGATACCTCCGCTTCGACTTCACGTGGGGGCAGGCGCTGAGCCCCGCCACGCGGAGCGAGATCGAGGAGATCGCCAACAACGCCGTGCGGGACAACCTCGAGGTGACCACGCGCGTGCTGTCGCTGGACGAGGCGAAGGCCGCGGGCGCGATGGCGCTGTTCGGCGAGAAGTACGGCGAGAAGGTCCGGATGGTCGACATCGGCGGACCGTGGTCGCGCGAGCTCTGCGGCGGCACGCACGTGTCGACGTCGGCGGAGGTGGGGCTCATCAGCATCACGGGCGAGTCCTCGGTCGGCGCGTCCAACCGCCGGGTCGAGGCTCTGGTCGGGCTCGACGCGTTCCGCGAGCTGACCGCCGAGCGCGCTCTCGTGAACGAGCTCACGGCCGCCCTCAAGACGCCGAAGGAGCAGCTGCCGGCGCGGGTCTCCGAGCTCGCCGCCGCCCTCAAGGCGGCTGAGAAGCGGATCGCCCAGTTCGAGGCGAAGGCCCTCGCCGAGCGCGTGCCGGCCCTCGCGGACGCCGCGGTGCGCACGGGCGCCTACCGGGTCGTCGCGGAGTCCCTCGGATCGGTCGGCTCGCCCGACGACGTGCGCGGCCTCGTGACGCAGGTGCGCGACCGGCTCGGGGCGGATGCGGCCGTGGTGGCCCTCGGCGCCGAGGTGTCGGGACGGCCCGTGGTCATCGTCGCGACCAACGAGGCTGCCCGGAGCGCCGGCGCGAAGGCCGGCGCGCTCGCGAAGGCCGCAGCCGCCGCTCTCGGCGGCGGCGGAGGCGGGCGCGACGACATGGCGCAGGGCGGCGGCGCCGACGCGACCGCCCTGCCGGCCGCGCTCGACGCGGTGCGCGCGGGTCTCGCTGCATGACCGGGTTCCGCCGGGGCGTCCGCCTCGGCGTCGACGTGGGGAAGGCGCGCGTCGGCGTCGCGCGGTGCGACCCCGACGGGATGCTCGCCGTGCCGGTCGAGACCGTGCCGCGCGACGACCGCTCGATCGCGCGGCTCGTCGAGCTCGCGGCCGAGCACGAGCCGGTCGAGATCGTCGTCGGGCTCCCGCTCAACATGCGCGGCGACGACACGCCCTCGACGCAGGATGCACGGGACTTCGCCGCCGAGCTCGCGACCGCGCAGGCGGCGCCCGTGCGCATGGTCGACGAGCGGCTCAGCACCGTGAGCGCTCACACGGCGCTGCGGCAGTCCGGCCGATCCCAGAAGGGGTCGCGTAGCATTGTCGACCAGGTCGCCGCGGTCGTGCTGCTGCAGCACGCGGTCGACACGGAGAAGCAGACGGGGGTCGCCCCCGGGATCGCCGTCCGCACCGGTTTGGAGTAGACATCCGCATGCCCGATTCCCCCGATCCCCGCGCCGAGCGCGCCCTCACCCGGCGCGAGCGCCGTGAGCGCGAGCTCGCGGCGGAGGCGCGGCGCAAGCTGCCCAGCGCCGCGGCGCACGACGTCGCGGGCGCTGCCGCGCCCCTCGCCGGTCCGGCCCCCGAACGGCAGGCGGCGGAGCCCGCACCCGAGGACCGGCGTCCGGCCGGCCTCGAGGACCTGTTCGCCCCCGAGCACGCGGAGCGCCCGGCGAAGCGCAGGGGAAGCCGGCTCGGCTGCCTCATCTCCGCGCTCATCGTCCTCCTCCTGCTCGGCGGCGTCGTCGCGGGCGGTCTGTGGGTCTGGAGCGCATACGGCGAGCGCATCGCGTCGGTGATGGGATGGGACGGCCCGCACGACTACGAGGAGGGGCAGGCGACCGGCGAGGCGCTCGTCACGATCTCCGAGGGCGACACCGGAGAGGCCATCTCGGAGACGCTGCACGAGGCCGGCGTCACGCTCGAGAGCGACTCCTTCTACCGCCACCTCATCGAGACCGGCGACGAGACGACCTTCCAGCCCGGCGTGTACCAGCTGCAGAGGAAGATGACCTCGGCTGCCGCGCTCGAGGCTCTGAACGACCCCGCGACGCGCCTCGAGAACACGGTGCTCATCACGGAGGGCAGCTTCGCCGCCGACGCGCTCGAGAACATCGCAGAGGTCACCGACATCCCGCTCGAGGAGCTCCAGGCCGCGGCGGAGGACTACACGCGGTTCGGCATCCCCGACGAGGCGCCGAGCATCGAGGGATACCTGTTCCCCGCGACGTACACGTTCGATCCCGACGCGACCGCGGACGACGTCATCCGCGTGCTCGTGGACGAGATGTTCGAGCGCCTCGACGCACAGGGCGTCGCGCCCGAGAACCGCTTCGAGATCCTCACGATGGCCGCGCTCGTGCAGCGCGAGGCCGGCGGCGAGGACGACATGCCCAAGATCGCGCGCGTGTTCTACAACCGCGTCGAGCAGGGCATGCTCCTGCAGTCCGACGCGACGGTCGCCTACGGCGCCGACAGCACCCACACCGTGTGGACGACCGACGAGCAGCGCGCCGACGCGTCGAACCCGTACAACACGTACGTGCACGAGGGGCTGCCCGCAGGACCCATCGGCCTCCCCGGCGAGGCCGCGATCGCCGCGGCCATCTCGCCCGCCGACGGGGACTGGCTGTACTTCGTGCCGGTCGACCTCGCCACCGGCGAGACCGTGTTCTCGAGCACCCTCGCCGAGCACGAGGCCGCCGTGGCACGCCTCCAGGAGTGGTGCAGGGCGAGCGAGGAGAACTCGACCTACTGTGAGTGAGATCCGTCTCGAGGTCTGGGGCGACCCGATCGCGCACAGCCGCTCGCCGCAGCTCCACGGGGCCGCGTACCGCGTGCTCGGGCTCGACTGGGTCTTCGAGCGGCGGCGGGTCTCCCGCGACGCGTTCGACGCCGCTCTCGCGGAGCGCGCATGGCGCGGTCTCGCCGTGACGATGCCGCTCAAGGAGCAGGCGCACCGCGCGGCGGCGTGGCGCGGGCGACGCGCCGAGCTCACGGGCGCGGTCAACACGCTGTTCTTCGGCACGCCGTCACCCGACCTGCCGGGCATCGCGCAGTGGGACGGCGAGGGCCCGGTCGGGTTCAACACCGACGTCGGCGGGATCGTCCGCGCGCTCGACGAGCTCGGCATCAGGCGGCTCGAGACCGCGCGCATCGCGGGGGCGGGAGCGACCGCGTCCTCCGCGCTCGTCGCGGTGGGGGAGATGGGCGCGCGTCGCGTCGACGTCGTCGCCCGCAGCGCCGAGCGCGCGGCGCCGCTCGTGGCGATCGGCGAGCGCGCGGGGATCGACGTGCGGGTGTCGTCGTTCGACCATCCGCACGCGCCGGTCGACCTCACGATCGCGACGCTCCCCGGCGGGGCGGAGCTGCCCGGTGCGCAGGCCGACCGCCTCGCGGCGGCCGGAGGGCCGCTCTTCGACGTGGCGTACGCGCCGTGGCCGTCCGCGCTCGCCCGACGCTGGGCGGACGGCGATGCGCACTCGGGTCTCGGGATGCTGCTGCACCAGGCCGTTCTGCAGGTGCGGATCTTCACGACGGGCGACCCCGAGGCGCCCCTCGACCGCGAGGACGAGGTCGTGGCCGCGATGCGCTCCGCGCTCATGGGAGACTAGTGGCCATGCTCCGCGTGCTGACCGCCGGCGAATCGCACGGCCCCGAACTCATCGCCATCATGGAGGGACTGCCCGCAGGCGTCCCCGTCACGGCCTCCGCCATCCAGGAAGACCTGCAGCGCCGCAAGCTGGGCTACGGGCGCGGATCGCGCATGAAGTTCGAGCAGGACGAGCTGTCGATCTCGGGCGGCATCCGCCACGGCCTCAGCATGGGCAGCCCGATCGCCCTGCGCATCGGCAACACCGAGTGGCCGAAGTGGACCGAGGTGATGAGCGCGGAGCCCGTCGAGCTCACCGAGAAGTCGCGCGGCCGCGGTGCCCCGCTCACCCGGCCGCGCCCCGGGCACGCCGACCTCGTCGGCATGCAGAAGTACGGCTTCGACGAGGCGCGGCCGATCCTCGAGCGCGCGAGCGCCCGCGAGACCGCCGCCCGCGTCGCACTCGGCGCCGTGGCGCGGTGCTTCCTCGGCGAGCTGGGCATCCGCCTCGTGAGCCACACGCTGTCGATCGGCCCCGTGCGCGTGCCGGAGGACGCGCCGCTCCCCGCGCCCGACGACGTCGCCGCGCTCGACGCGGATCCGCTGCGCTGCTTCGACGCGGACACGAGCGCGCGGATGGTCGCCGAGGTCGATGCCGCCAAGAAGGACGGCGACACGCTCGGCGGCATCGTCGAGGTGCTCGCGTACGGCCTGCCCCCGGGGCTCGGCTCGCACGTGCACTGGGACCGCCGCCTCGACGCGAAGCTCGCGCAGGCGCTCATGAGCATCCAGGCGATCAAGGGCGTCGAGGTCGGCGACGGCTTCGAGACCACCCGGCGCCGCGGGTCGCAGGCGCACGACGAGCTGTTCGCCGGCGACGACGGCATCGTGCGCGGCTCCGACCGCGCGGGCGGCACCGAGGGCGGGATGTCCACGGGCACGATCCTGCGCGTGCGGGCCGGCATGAAGCCGATCGCGACCGTGCCGCACGCGCTCCGGACGATCGACGTCGCGACCGGCGACACCGCGTCGGCGCATCACCAGCGCTCCGACGTCTGCGCCGTGCCGGCCGCCGGCGTCGTCGCCGAGGCGATGACGGCGATCGTGCTGGCCGAGGCCGTGCTCGAGAAGTTCGGCGGCGACTCGGTCGCCGAGACGCGCCGCAACCTCGAGGCCTACCTCGCCGCGATCCCCGAGACGCAGCGCACGGCCGCCCTCGCGCATGACGCCGTCCTCTGACGGCCACGCGGCAGGCGCGATCGTCTTCGTCGGCCCGATGGGCGCCGGCAAGTCGAGCCTCGGCAAGCGCGTCGCGCGCGCGCTCGGTCTCCCGTTCACCGACACCGACACCGCGATCGTGCGCGCGCACGGCCCGATCGCCGAGCTCTTCGCGCGCGAGGGCGAGGCGCGGTTCCGCGAGATCGAGCGCGAGGCCGTGCGCACGGCGCTCGAGGGGGGCGGCGTCGTCGCGCTCGGGGGAGGCGCCGTCCTCTCCGCCGAGACGCGCGAGCGCCTGCGTGCGCACCGCGTCGTGCTCCTGACGGTCGACGAGACCGCGATCGCCCACCGCATCCGGGGGCACAAGCGCCCGCTGCTCAACGGCGACGTCGATCCGGTGGCCGAGTGGACGCGCATCCGCGCCGAGCGCGAGCCCCTGTACGCCGAGGTGGCGGACGCCGTGTTCGACACGTCGCGCGGCCCGACCCAGCGCACGGTCGAGCGGATCGTGGCGTGGCTGCGCGGCGACGAGCCGGCCGACGACGAGACGACAGCGCGCGCGGCGCGCACGGAGGAGGAGTCATGAGCGACACCGTGATCAGCGTGGCCGGCACGCCAGGGTACGACGTCATCGTCGGCAGCGGGGTGCTCGCGCGCCTCGGCGAGGTGCTCCCGCCGGCTGCGAAGAAGGTGCTCGTCGTGCACCAGCCCTCGCTCGGGGCGCGCGCGGAGGAGCTGCGCGAGAGCCTCATGGGCGACACGGGGCGCGAGGTCCTCCTCGCCGAGGTTCCCGACGCGGAGCAGGCCAAGCGCGTCGAGGTCGCCGCGTTCTGCTGGCAGATCATGGGCCAGGCCGACTTCACGCGCACGGACGCGGTCGTCGGGCTCGGCGGTGGCGCCGTGACCGACCTCGCGGGCTTCGTCGCGGCCACGTGGCTGCGCGGCGTCGACGTCGTGCAGATCCCCACGACCGTCCTCGGCATGGTCGATGCGGCCGTCGGCGGCAAGACCGGCATCAACACCGCGGAGGGCAAGAACCTCGTCGGCGCGTTCTGGGCGCCCCGCGCCGTGCTGTGCGACCTCGACCTCCTCGCGACCCTGCCGCAGAACGAGGCCGTCGCGGGATTCGCCGAGGTCGTGAAGGCCGGCTTCATCCGGTACCCGGAGATCCTCGACATCGTCGAGGCCGATCCGGCCCGTGCGACCGACCCGTCGACCCCCGAGTTCCGCCGCTGCATCGAGCTCGCGATCCGGATGAAGGCCGACGTCGTGGGGGAGGACTTCCGCGAGTCGGGCGTGCGCGAGACGCTCAACTACGGCCACACCCTGGGCCACGCGATCGAGCACGCGGAGCGCTACCGCTGGCGGCACGGCGCGGCCGTCTCGATCGGCATGATGTACGCCGCCGAGCTGTCGCGACTCGCCGGCCGGCTCTCGGATGCCTCCGTCGACCGCCACCGCGCCATCCTCACCGCGCTCGGGCTGCCCACGACGTACCGGATGGGCGCGTGGACGCAGCTGCTGGCCACCATGCAGCGCGACAAGAAGGCGCGCGCGGGCATGCTGCGGTTCGTGCTCCTCGACGACATCGGGAAGCCGACGGTCGCGCAGGCGCCCGACGAGTCGCTCCTCTTCGCGGCATACCAGGAGATCGGCGAGGAGGACGCGGGTCGCATCCTCCAGGCCGGCCGACCCCGTGACTAGGATGTCCCAACAGCACCCGAGAGTCCCTCTCGTCACCCAGAAGGAAGGCGTCGCGATGATGCAGCTCCGCTCCCGTGCGATCACCGCACTGCTCGTCACCGGCACGGCCGGCCTCGCCCTCGCAGGATGCGCCTCCGGCGCCGGCGAGGAGCCGGCCGAGGAGGGCGGCGTCTCCCTCGTCGAGCCCGGCACGTTCACCGTCTGCTCCGACATCCCCTACGAGCCGTTCGAGTTCATCGACGACAACGGCGACACCGTCGGCTTCGACATCGACATCGCCAACGAGATCGCGGCCGACCTGGACGCCGAGCTCGAGGTGATCGTCGACTCGTTCGAGTCCATCCAGTCGGGCCTGTCGTTCGACAAGTGCGACGCGGCGATCTCCTCGATCTCGATCACCGAGGAGCGCAAGGGCAACATGGACTTCTCCGAGCCCTACATGGACGACGACCTCACGCTCATCGCGAGCGCGGACTCCGGCATCACCGACCTCGAGTCGGCGGTCGGCAAGCAGGTCGGCGTGCAGTCGGGGACGACGGGCGAGGCGTACGCGCAGGAGAACGGCATCTCGCCGATCGGCTTCGAGAACGCCGGCCTCCAGCTCGAGGCGCTCAAGGCCGGGACGGTCGACGCCGTGCTCGGGAACGTCTCGGTCCTCGCATACGGCGTGAAGGACGAGGAGGGCTTCGAGCGCGTGGCCGACTTCGAGACCGGCGAGAAGCTCGGCATCGCGGTCGAGAAGGGCGACACGGCGCTGCTCGAGGTCGTGAACGGCACCCTGCAGCGCCTGACCGAGTCCGGCGAGCTCGACGAGCTCAAGGCGACCTGGTTCGGCGAGGGCTCCTAGGCGGGGCGCCCGATGGCACTCACCGCACGCCAGCGCGCGCGGACGGCGCAGTACGCGCAGGCCGGGGTCTTCGTCGCGCTGATCGTCGTCCTGGCGATCGTCATCGACTGGCCGCGGATCCTCGACTCGTTCTTCGACTTCCCGGCCGTGGCGGGGATGTTCCCCGGGATCATCCTCGTCGGGCTCAAGAACACGATCGTCTACACGATCGTGTCCTTCGCGCTCGGCCTCGCGCTCGGGATGCTCCTGGCGCTCATGAAGCTGTCGTCGTTCGCGCCGTACCGCTGGATCGCGACCGCGTACATCGAGTTCTTCCGCGGCATCCCCGCGCTGCTCGTGTTCATCGCCTTCGGGTTCGGCGTGCCGGCCGCGTTCCCGGGGACGCGCTGGCCGACGATCCTCGTCGTGATGCTCTCGCTCGGGATCGTCGCCGCCGCGTACATCGCCGAGACGCTCAGGGCGGGCCTGCAGGCCGTCCCGCGCGGCCAGTACGAGGCCGCGCGGTCGCTCGGGATGCCCGGATGGCGCGCGATGCTCACGATCGTCATCCCGCAGGCGTTCCGGATGGTGCTGCCCCCGCTGACGAACGAGTTCATCCTCGTCACGAAGGACACGTCGCTCATCTACGTGATCGGCCTCGCCGCCGAGAGCTTCGAGCTCACCAAGCTCGGCCGCGACGGCATCCTGCAGTACGGCGCCGGCATCACCCCGCTCGTCGTCGCGGGCGCCATGTACCTCATCATCACGCTGCCGCTCAGCCAGCTGTCGCGGCGCTTCGAGTCGCGCTCGGCGCGGACCAGGCGATAGACGTCGGAGGACGAGACATGACCGGCACATCCGAGAACGCCGCGCAGTTCGGCGTCGTGATCCGCGGCCTGCGGAAGTCGTACGGCTCGAACGAGGTGCTCAAGGGCATCGACCTCGAGGTCGCTCCCGGGGAGGTCGTGTGCCTCATCGGGCCGTCGGGCTCGGGCAAGTCGACGCTGCTGCGCTGCGTCAACCTCCTCGAGGAGCCGACCGACGGCGCGATCGAGGTCGGCGGCCGCGAGGTCACCGACCCCGACCTCGACATCGACGAGCTGCGCCGCCACGTGGGGATGGTGTTCCAGCAGTTCAACCTCTTCCCGCACCTCACGGTGCTCGAGAACTGCACGGTCGCGCAGCTCAAGGTCCTGCGGCGGCCGAAGGCGGAGGCCGAGCGCATCGCGCAGGCCAACCTCGACCGCGTGGGGCTGGGCGCCCTCGCGGGACGGTACCCCGACCAGCTGTCGGGCGGCCAGCAGCAGCGCGTCGCGATCGCGCGGTCGCTCTCGATGGACCCCCACCTCATGCTGTTCGACGAGCCGACTTCGGCGCTCGATCCCGAGACGGTCGGCGACGTGCTCGCGATCATGCGGCAGCTGGCCGACGACGGCATGACGATGCTCGTGGTCACCCACGAGATGGAGTTCGCGCGGGTCGTCGCGGACCGCGTCGTCTTCATGGACGGCGGCGTCGTCGTGGAGGAGGGCCCGGCGGCGCAGGTGATCGGCAGCCCGCAGACCCCGCGCATGCAGGACTTCCTGAAGCGGGTCATCCATCCGACGCACGTCGATCTGAACTAGGATCTTCTCTCGGCCCGTCCGCGGGCCCTGAGTTCTCTCGACGAATCCACACGAACGGATCACTTACGCACATGGCATCCACCGCAGACATCAAGAACGGCGTCGTCCTCGCCATCGACGGACAGCTCTGGAGCGTGGTGGAGTTCCAGCACGTCAAGCCCGGCAAGGGCGGCGCCTTCGTGCGCACCAAGCTGAAGAACGTCGTGTCCGGCAAGGTGGTCGACCGCACGTTCAACGCGGGCGCCAAGGTCGACATCCAGAACGTCGACCGCCGCGACTTCACGTACCTCTACAACGACGGCGACTCGTTCGTCTTCATGGACGCGACGGACTACGACCAGATCAACGTGCCGGCCGCTGTCGTCGGCGACGCGTCGAACTACCTGCTCGAGAACCAGCTCGTCACGATCGCGCTGCACGACGGCCAGCCGCTGTACCTCGACATGCCGGCGTCGGTCGTGCTCGAGATCACGTACACCGAGCCCGGCCTGCAGGGCGACCGCTCGTCGGCCGGCACGAAGCCCGCGACCGTCGAGACGGGCGCGGAGATCCAGGTCCCGCTGTTCCTCGAGACCGGCACGAAGGTCAAGGTCGACACCCGCACGGGCGACTACCTCGGCCGCGTGAACTGAAGCCGCGCGAGTGAGCGCACGCACCAAGGCGCGCAAGCGCGCCCTCGACATCCTCTTCTCCTCGGACGTCCGCGGCGACGCCCTCGAGGTGACGCTCGCCGCGGAGGCGAAGCGCGCGGCGGGGGAGCCCGCCCGACAGGCGTCGTGGCTGTACGCGCGCGACATCGTCGACGGCGTGATCGACCACCGCGACGAGATCGACGAGCAGATCACGACGCACAGCCGCGACTGGAGACTCGAGCGCATGCCCGCGGTCGACCGGGCGCTGCTGCGCATCGGCACGTGGGAGATCCTCTTCAACGACGAGGTCCCGACGGCCGTCGCGATCGACGAGGCCGTGGAGCTCGCCAAGGAGCTCTCCACCGAGGAGTCCGGCGCCTTCGTGCACGGCGTCCTCGCGCGCATCGCGCGCTCGAACTGACCTCGGTCCGCTCCGCGTGCCCGCGCCGTACGTCCCCGTCGACGCCATCCGCAGGATGGCGGACGACGGAGCGTACGCGCGCGGGCTCGCGTACTTCCAGGAGGGCGCGGTCGAGCACGCGCGGTGGATGACCGACGGCGTCACCCTGACCGCGCGCGTCGCCGGATCGTCGGCGCGCAGCTACACCGTGCGGGTGCGGTTCGACGCGCGGACGTCGGCGATCGTCGCATCGCAGTGCAGCTGCCCCCTGCGCAGCCGCTGCAAGCACGTCGTCGCGGCGCTGCTCGCGGGCAACGCGCAGCAGCGGAACGCCGCGCAGGGGCGGCGCCCCGACGGAGCCGGCGCCTCGTGGCGCAGCCTCGTGACGCCCGCCGAGACCGCGGCGGCGCCCGACACGGTCCCGCTCGCGCTCGGGGTCGAGCTCCGGCACCGGCCAGCGCGCTCGGCGGGAGGATGGCAGGCGCGGCGCGCCGAGGCCGCGCATCCGCGTCAGCTCGAGCGCGGCACGGCCGGCGAGCTGTTCGTGGGGCTGCGGCCGCTCCTGCGCAGCGACCGCTCGGGCGCGTGGATCAAGGGCGACGCGTCGTGGGACGCGGTCCGACGCCCCGGCAGCCGATTCCCGCACGCGCAGTCGCGCTGGTTCGCCGAGCTCTACAGCATCGCGCGCGACGTGTTCCGGCTCGACGCGTTCGGCGACGGATCGGAGTGGCTCACGCTCGACTCGATCCCGTCCGCCCTGCTCTGGACGCACCTGCGCGCGGCCGACGGCCTCGGCATCCCCCTCGTGCCGACGCAGAAGCTCCTCGACGTGCGGCTCGCGCGGTCGGCGTCCGCGCGGGTGCGCATCGACGAGGCGGACGATGGCGCGCTGAGCGTGCGGGCGGAGATCGAGATCGACGGCGCGCCGGTCGACCTCGCCTCGGTCCGCCCTGTCGCGCGCTCGGGCGTCTACGCGTTCGCTTCTGAGGGCGGACGCATCTCCCTCACGCTCGCACCGGTCGCACTGGCCGATCCGGTCGCCCTCCTCGTCGGCGCGCAGGGCGAGCTCGACGTGCCGGCCGAGGATGCGGAGGAGTTCGTCCGCGACGCCCTGCCCGTGATCGCGCGCCGGGTCGAGGTGCGCGCTCCCGAGGGCATCGAGGTGCCGGAGCGGCCGGCTCCGCAGGCGGTGATCGCCGTGACGTTCCATCCCGGCGACCGCACGACGTACGCGCTGTCGTGCGCCTACGCGGGGCTCGCGCGCCATCCGCTGGGCGAGCCGGGCGGCCCGGCCTCGCCGGACCCGGATCGGGACGGCGCGGCCGAGGCGGCGCTCGCGGAGCGCATCGCGCGCGCGTGGGAGGGCGCTGCCGACGTGCCGTTCGCCCCGTCGGGCGAGCTGCGCGACGTCGACGCGGCGGAGTTCTCGGAGCGCATCCTGCCCGCGCTCGAGGCGGAGGGCGTCCGCGTCGAGACGAGCGGCTCGCGGCGGCGGTACCGCGAGCTCGCCGGCGTGCCAGAGATCTCGGTCTCGACCGTCGAGAGCACCGACGCCGACTGGTTCGATCTCGGCGTCGTCGTGACCATCGACGGCCGCCGCATCCCGTTCGCCCCGCTCTTCACCGCGATCAGCCAGCGCCGCAAGAAGCTGCTGCTCGCCGACGGCGACTACTTCTCGCTCGCGCACCCGGCGCTGCAGCGGCTCCGCGATCTCGTGGACGAGGCCGCGACACTGTCGGAGTGGGAGGCCGGACCGCGCATCAGCCGCTATCAGACGGCGCTCTGGGCGGACTTCGAGGACCTCGCAGACGAGTCCGCGCCGGCGGCGTCGTGGCGCGCGACGGCCGAGGGCCTGCGCGACATCGACCGGATCGAGCCGACCCCGCCGCCCGCGGGGCTCGCAGCACGTCTGCGGCCCTACCAGCAGGCGGGTCTCGACTGGCTCGCGTTCCTGTGGCGGCATCGCCTGGGCGGGATCCTCGCCGACGACATGGGGCTCGGCAAGACGATCCAGATGCTCGCGCTCATCCTGCACACGCGCGAGGCGGGGGAGCGGCGCCCGTTCCTCGTCGTCGCGCCCACGTCCGTCACCGCGACCTGGCGCGACGAGGCGGCGCGCTTCGCGCCATCGCTGCGCGTCCACCGGATCGACGCGACGCGCACGAAGCGGTCGGGCACGCTCGCCGACGCCGCGGCCGAGGCCGACGTCGTCGTGACGTCGTATGCGCTGCTGCGGCTCGACGCGGCGGAGTACGCGGGGGTCGAGTGGGCGGGCCTCATCCTCGACGAGGCGCAGTTCGCGAAGAACCCGCAGACGGGCGTGCACCGGGCGGCGGCCGATCTCCGAGCCGACGTGACGTTCGCCGTGACGGGCACCCCGCTCGAGAACGGGCTCTCCGAGCTCTGGGCGCTCCTCTCGCTCGCGGCCCCCGGGCTGTTCCCCTCGGCACGGCGGTTCCGCGAGGAGTACATCGGGCCGATCGAGAAGGGGAAGGTCCCCGAGAACCAGGAGGGCGCCGACTACCGCGAGCGCCGCCTCGCCCGCCTGCGCCGCCGCATCCGCCCCCTCATGCTCCGGCGCACGAAGGAGCTCGTCGCGGACGACCTGCCGCCCAAGCAGGAGCAGAGGCTGCACGTCGAGCTGAGCGCCGCGCACCGCGAGGTGTACGACACCGTGCTGCAGCGCGAGCGCCAGAAGGTCCTCGGGCTGCTCGACGACCTCGACCGCAATCGCTTCATCGTGTTCCGGTCGCTCACCCTCCTGCGCCTGCTGAGCCTCGCGCCCGAGCTCGTCGATCCCGCGCACGCGCACATCCCCTCGAGCAAGCTCGACGCGCTCGTCGAGCAGCTGTCCGAGGTCATCGCCGAGGGGCACAGGGCGCTCGTCTTCAGCCAGTTCACGTCGTACCTCGACATCGTCGCCGCGCGACTCGATCGCGAGGGCGTCGCGCACGCGCACCTCGACGGCTCGACCCGTGACCGTCCCGCCGTCGTGGAGTCCTTCCGCTCGGGCGACGCGCCGGTCTTCCTCATCAGCCTCAAGGCCGGCGGATTCGGGCTCACGCTCACGGAAGCCGACTACGTGTACCTCCTCGACCCCTGGTGGAACCCCGCGGCTGAGGCGCAGGCCGTCGACCGCGCGCATCGCATCGGGCAGACCAAGCAGGTGATGGTCTACCGGATGATCGCGGCCGACACGATCGAGGAGAAGGTCATGGCCCTGCAGGAGCGCAAGGCGCGCCTGTTCTCGGCGGTCATGGACGACGACGCGCTCTTCTCGCAGGCGCTCACGGCCGACGACATCCGTGGCCTGCTCGAGCCCTGACGCGCACCCGGTAGACTGGAGCCATCTGCACCTTTAACACCGTCCCGTGAGGCGGAGAAGGGAGCGGCGGATGAGCACGAGAACCGTGCTGCATGACGCTGACATCGCCCGTGCCCTGACGCGGATCGCCCACGAGATCCTCGAGTCCAACAAGGGCCCCGACGACCTCGTCCTCCTCGGCATCCCGACCAGGGGCGTCACGCTCGCCCGTCGTCTCGGGGCGCTCGTCGAGCGCTTCGGCGGCCGCCCCGTGCCCGTCGGCTCGCTCGACGTCACGATGTACCGCGACGACCTCGCGAAGCACCCCACGCGCGCGCCGCGCCCGACCGAGATCCCGCCCGGGGGCATCGACGGCCGGACCGTCGTGCTCGTCGACGACGTGCTCTTCTCGGGCCGCAGCATCCGCGCTGCGCTGGACGCCCTCAACGACATCGGCCGCCCGTCCGCCGTGCGCCTCGCGATCCTCGTCGACCGCGGCCACCGCGAGCTCCCGATCCGCCCCGACTTCGTCGGCAAGAACCTCCCGTCCTCGCGCGCCGAGCGCGTGAACGTGCGCCTCGCCGACGTCGACGGGGGAGAGCACGTGTCGATCGAGACGGCCGGCTGATGCGGCACCTGCTCGACACCCGCACGCTCGGCCGCGCTGACGCCATCCGCATCCTCGACGTCGCGGAGGACATGGCCGACACCCAGGAGCGCGAGGTCAAGAAGCTGCCGACCCTGCGCGGCCGAACGGTCGTCAACCTCTTCTTCGAGGACTCGACCCGCACGCGCATCTCGTTCGAGGCCGCCGCGAAGCGCCTCTCCGCCGACGTCATCAACTTCTCGGCGAAGGGATCGAGCGTCTCGAAGGGCGAGAGCCTCCAGGACACCGCGCAGACCCTGCAGGCGATGGGCGCCGACGCCGTCGTCATCCGGCACGGCGCGTCCGGAGCGCCGCGCACGCTCGCGACGAGCGGCTGGATCTCGGCCGGCGTCGTGAACGCGGGCGACGGGACGCACGAGCACCCGACGCAGGCGCTCCTGGACGCCTTCACGATGCGCAAGCGCCGGTACGGCGCGGCAAGTCGCGGTCGCGACCTCGCGGGCTACCGCGTCGCGATCGTCGGTGACATCCTGCACTCGCGCGTCGCGCGGTCGAACGTCTGGCTCCTCGCCACCCTCGGCGCCGAGGTCACGCTCGTCGCGCCGCCGACGCTCCTCCCGCAGGACGTGTCGCAGTGGCCCGTGACCGTGCGCTACGACCTCGACGAGGCCATCGCCGCGCGGCCCGACGCGCTCATGATGCTGCGGATCCAGCTCGAGCGGATGAACGCCGCCTATTTCCCCTCGGAGCGGGAGTATTCGCGGCGCTGGGGCCTCGACCCCGAGCGCTTCGCCACGCTGCCGGAGGATACGATTGTCATGCACCCCGGGCCCATGAACCGGGGACTGGAGATCTCCGCAGCCGCAGCCGACTCGCCCCGGGCCACCGTGCTCGAGCAGGTGCGAGCCGGCGTGTCGGTGCGGATGGCCGTGCTCTACCTGCTGCTCGCGGGGGAGCGGGAGAGCGAGGGAACGAAGTGACCGAGTCGACATCCCTTCTCATCCGAGGAGCCGCTATCGAGGGCGGCGAGACAGCCGACATCCTCGTCGAGGACGGCCGCATCGCGGAGGTCGGCACGGGCCTCAGCCGGGCCGGCGCCCGCATCATCGACGCCGCAGGGCTCATCGCGCTGCCCGGTCTGGTCGACCTCCACACCCACCTGCGCGAGCCCGGCTACGAGGCGAGCGAGACCATCCTCACCGGCACCCGTGCCGCGGCCGCCGGCGGCTTCACGGCCGTGTTCGCGATGCCCAACACCTCTCCCGTCGCGGATGTCGCGGGCGTCGTCGAGCAGGAGCTCGCGCTCGGCGAGGCGGCGGGCTACGCGACCGTGCAGCCGATCGGCGCCGTGACCGTCGGCCAGAAGGGCGAGCGCCTCGCCGAGCTCGGCGCGATGGCCGACTCGCGTGCGCGCGTGCGCGTCTTCAGCGACGACGGGTTCTGCGTGTGGGATCCGCTCATCATGCGCCGCGCGCTCGAGTACGTGAAGGCGTTCGACGGCGTCGTCGCCCAGCACGCGCAGGACCCCCGCCTCACGGAGGGCGCCCAGATGAACGAGGGCGTCGTCTCGGCCGAGCTGGGGCTCGCGGGATGGCCGGCGGTCGCCGAGGAGTCGATCATCGCGCGCGACGTGCTCCTCGCCGAGCACGTGGGCTCGCGCCTTCACGTCTGCCACCTGTCGACCGCGGGGTCGGTCGACATCATCCGATGGGCGAAGAAGCGCGGCATCGACGTGACCGCCGAGGTGACGCCGCACCACCTCCTCCTCACGGACGAGCTCGTGCGCGGGTACGACGCGCGCTTCAAGGTCAATCCGCCGCTGCGGCGCGAGGAGGACGTCCTGGCCGTGCGCGAGGGCCTCGCGGACGGCACGATCGACATCGTCGCCACCGACCACGCGCCGCATCCCGCCGAGAGCAAGAGCTGCGAGTGGGCGGCCGCGGCCAACGGCATGGTCGGCCTCGAGAGCGCGCTGCGCGTCGTGCACGAGGCGATGGTCGCGACGGGCCTCATCGGATGGCAGGACGTCGCGCGGGTCCTGTCGAAGGCGCCCGCCCGGATCGGGCGGCTCGCGGGGCACGGCACGCCGATCGCGGCCGGCGAGCCGGCCGAGATCGCGCTCTACGACCCGCGGCCGTCCGCTCCGTTCGGCGCAGCCGACCTGCGCGGACGCAGCGCGAACTCGCCCTACCTCGGGCGCGAGCTGCCCGGTCGCGTGATGTGGACCATCCACCGCGGCTCCCTCACGCTCGCCGACGGCGAGCTCGTCGAGCGGGAGGGCGCATGAGCGCGTACCTCCCCGGCCTCCTCATGATGGCGGCGATCGCGGCGGTCATCCTCGGCGCGATGGCGTGGGGATGGCGCCGACGATCCCGGCGGGACGCCGGCACCTCCGCGCCCGTGCGCGCGGCGGAGGGCGCCGAGACGGCCCGCTTCGACGGCCTCTACGTGGCCACGACCCGCCACGACCAGCCGCTCGATCGGCTCGCCGTGCGGCACCTCGAGTTCCGGGCGAAGGCGGGCGTCACGGTGACGGACCGCGGCGTCGCCCTCGACCTCGCCGGGGCGCCCGGCATCTTCCTCCGCGCGGACGAGCTCGTCGGCGCGGGCCGCGCGACCTGGACCATCGACCGCGTCGTCGAGACGGACGGCCTCGTGCTCATCGCGTGGCGCGCGTCCGACGGCACCATCTGCGATTCCTATGTGCGCCTTCAGGGCGGCGATCCCGACGCGCTCGTCGCGGCGATCGAAGACCTGCGCACCTCCCCGACCCCCACAGGAGCGACCTCATGACCTCTCTGCTCGACCGCGACCCCGCGGTCCTCGTCCTCGAAGACGGCACGCGCTTCGCCGGTTACGCCTACGGTGCGCGCGGCACGACCCTCGGCGAGGTCGTCTTCTCGACCGGCATGACCGGCTACCAGGAGACGCTCACCGACCCCTCGTACGCGGGTCAGATCGTGCTGCAGACCGCGCCGCACATCGGGAACACCGGCGTCAACACCGAGGACCCCGAGTCCCGCCGCATCTGGGTGTCCGGCTACATCGTGCGCGACCCCAGCCGGGTCGTGTCGAACTGGCGCGCGGAGGAGCCGCTCGACGCGGCGCTCGAGCGCGACGGCGTCGTCGGGATCAGCGGCATCGACACGCGCGCCGTGACCCGTCACATCCGCTCGGCCGGCTCGATGCGCGGCGGCGTGTTCTCGGGCGAGGCCGCCGGCCTCGCCGCCGACGAGCAGCTGCGCATCGTGACCGAGGCGCCCGCGATGGCCGGCCGCAACCTCTCGGCCGAGGTCTCGGTCGATGTCGCCGCCGTCACGCCCGCGCAGGGCGACCGCATCGGCAGCCTCGCCGTCATCGACCTCGGCATCAAGCAGGCGACGGTGGAGAACCTCGCCCGACGCGGCTTCGAGGTGCACGTGCTGCCGCAGAGCACGACCTTCGAGGAGCTCAAGGCCATCGACCCCGTCGCGGTGTTCTACTCGAACGGCCCCGGCGACCCCGCGGCGAGCGACGCCCACGTCGCCCTCCTGCAGAGCGTGCTGCGCGACGGCCTGCCGTTCTTCGGCATCTGCTTCGGCAACCAGCTCCTCGGCCGCGCGCTCGGCCTCGGCACCTACAAGCTGCCCTTCGGCCACCGCGGGATCAACCAGCCGGTGCGCGACAAGCTCACGGGCCGCGTCGAGATCACGGCGCACAACCACGGGTTCGCCGTGGACGCCCCGATCGACGAGGTCTTCGAGAGCCCCGCCGGGTTCGGCCGCGTCGAGGTCAGCCACGTGGGCCTCAACGACGACGTCGTGGAGGGCCTGCGCGCCCTCGACATCCCGGCGTTCTCCGTGCAGTACCACCCCGAGGCCGCGGGCGGTCCGCACGACGCCAACTACCTCTTCGACCGCTTCGTCGACATGGTGCGCGACACCATCTCGGCTCGCTCCGCTCGCTCAACGTCCGAGGAAGACAATGCCTAAGCGCCCCGACATCCAGTCCGTGCTCGTCATCGGGTCGGGCCCGATCGTGATCGGCCAGGCCTGCGAGTTCGACTACTCCGGCACCCAGGCGTGCCGCGTGCTCCGGGAGGAGGGCGTCCGCGTCATCCTCGTGAACTCGAACCCCGCGACGATCATGACCGACCCCGACTTCGCCGACGCGACGTACATCGAGCCGATCACGCCCGAGGTCATCGAGACGATCATCGCGAAGGAGAAGCCCGACGCGATCCTGCCGACCCTGGGCGGCCAGACCGCGCTGAACGCGGCGATGGCCCTGCACGAGCGCGGCATCCTCGAGAAGTACGACGTCGAGCTCATCGGCGCCAAGGTCGACGCCATCCGCAAGGGCGAGGACCGCCAGGTGTTCAAGGAGCTCGTCGTCGAGGCGGGCGCCGAGGTCGCGCGCAGCCGCATCGCCCACACGATGGAGGAGGTGCTCGAGGCGGCAGAGGACCTCGGCTACCCGCTCGTCGTGCGCCCCTCGTTCACGATGGGCGGCCTGGGGTCGGGCTTCGCCTACGACGAGGCGGACCTGCGCCGCATCGCGGGCGCGGGCCTGCACGAGTCGTCCACGACCGAGGTGCTCCTCGAGGAGTCGATCCTCGGCTGGAAGGAGTACGAGCTCGAGCTCATGCGCGACACGGCCGACAACACGGTCGTCGTCTGCACGATCGAGAACGTCGACCCGGTCGGCGTGCACACGGGCGACTCGATCACGGTCGCCCCATCGCTCACGCTCACCGACCGCGAGTACCAGCGCCTGCGCGACATCGGCATCGACATCATCCGCGCCGTGGGCGTCGACACCGGCGGCTGCAACATCCAGTTCGCGATCAACCCCGAGAACGGGCGCATCATCGTCATCGAGATGAACCCGCGCGTCTCCCGCTCGTCGGCGCTCGCGTCGAAGGCGACGGGCTTCCCGATCGCCAAGCTCGCGGCCAAGCTGGCCCTGGGCTACCGCCTCGACGAGGTGCCCAACGACATCACGCAGGTCACGCCGGCCTCGTTCGAGCCCACGCTCGACTACGTCGTCGTCAAGGTCCCGCGCTTCGCGTTCGAGAAGTTCCCGGCCGCCGACCCCACGCTCACCACGACCATGAAGTCGGTCGGCGAGGCCATGGCGATCGGCCGCAACTACACGACCGCCCTGCAGAAGGCGCTCCGCTCCGTCGAGAAGCGCGGCTCGAGCTTCCACTGGGGCGAGGAGATGCGCTCGGTCGAGGAGCTCCTCGAGACGATCAAGACGCCCACCGACGGCCGCATCGTCGACGTGCAGCAGGCGCTGCGCCTCGGCGCGACGGTCGAGCAGGTCTTCGCGTCGACGGCCATCGACCCGTGGTTCCTCGACCAGATCGTCCTCATCAACGAGGTCGCGCAGGCCGTCGCCGACGCCGCGGAGCTCGACGAGCGGGCCATCCGCCTGGCCAAGGACCATGGATTCTCGGACGTCCAGATCGCGCAGCTGCGCGGGCTGTCCGAGGCGGAGGTGCGCGGCATCCGCCACGGCCTCGGCATCCGCCCCGTGTTCAAGACGGTCGACACGTGCGCGGGCGAGTTCCCCGCGCAGACGCCCTACCACTACTCGAGCTACGAGTCCGAGACCGAGGTCACGCCGTCCGACCGCCGCAAGGTCGTCATCATCGGCTCGGGCCCGAACCGCATCGGCCAGGGCGTCGAGTTCGACTACTCGTGCGTGCACGCCTCGTTCGCGATGAGCGACGCCGGATTCGAGACGGTCATGGTCAACTGCAACCCGGAGACGGTCTCGACCGACTACGACACCTCCGACCGCCTGTACTTCGAGCCGCTCACGCTCGAGGACGTGCTCGAGGTCCTCCACGCCGAGGCCCAGTCGGGCGAGATCTTCGGCGTCATCTGCCAGCTCGGCGGGCAGACGCCCCTCGGGCTCGCGAAGGGCATCGAGGACGCGGGCTACCGCATCCTCGGCACGAGCCCCGCGGCGATCGACCTCGCCGAGGAGCGCGGCCTGTTCTCCGAGATCCTCGAGCGCGCCGCCCTCGTCGCGCCCCGCAACGGCACCGCGACCGACGTCGAGGGCGCCGTCGCGATCGCCGAGGAGATCGGCTACCCCGTGCTCGTGCGCCCGAGCTTCGTGCTCGGCGGGCGCGGCATGGAGATCGTGTACGACACGGCGAGCCTGCGCGACTACTTCGTCCGCATCGCCGACCAGGCCATCATCGGCCCCGGCCAGCCGCTCCTCGTCGACCGCTTCCTCGACGACGCCGTGGAGATCGACGTCGACGCGCTCTACGACGGGCACGAGCTGTACGTGGGCGGCATCATGGAGCACCTCGAGGAGGCCGGCATCCACTCCGGCGACTCCAGCTGCACGCTGCCGCCGATGTCGCTCGGCCGCACCGAGATCGACCGCGTGCGCGAGGCGACCCTCGCGATCGCCCAGGGCGTGGGCGTGCGCGGGCTGCTGAACGTGCAGTTCGCGATCAGCGCCGGCGTGCTCTACGTGATCGAGGCGAACCCCCGCGCGAGCCGCACGGTGCCGTTCGTGTCGAAGGCGCTCGGCATCCCGCTCGCGAAGGCGGCGAGCCGGGTCATGGCGGGCACGACGATCGCCGAGCTCAAGGCGGAGGGCATGCTGCCTGAGCAGGACGGCTCGCGGGTCTCGCTCGACACGCCCGTCGCCGTCAAGGAGGCCGTGCTGCCGTTCAAGCGCTTCCGCACGCGCGAGGGCGCGGTGGTCGACTCCGTGCTCGGCCCGGAGATGCGCTCGACGGGAGAGGTCATGGGCATCGACCGCGACTTCCCGACCGCGTTCGCGAAGAGCCAGGCGGCCGCGTACGGCGGGATCCCGCTGTCGGGCACCGTGTTCATCTCGGTGGCCGACAGCGACAAGCGCGACGTCATCCTGCCCGCGCACCGTCTGCGCCAGCTGGGCTTCCGCCTGCTCGCGACCGAGGGCACGGCCGAGATCCTCATGCGCAACGGGATCGAGGTCGAGGTGGTCCGCAAGTACAGCGAGACGCAGGACTCGGGCGTGCCGAACATCGTCGACCTCATCAACGAGGGGCGCGTGGACATCATCGTGAACACCCCCAGCGGGATGTCGGCGCGCGCGGACGGCTACGAGATCCGCGCCGCGGCGGTGGGCGCCGACAAGGCGCTCTTCACGACCATCTCGGTGCTCGGCGCCGCGGTGAGCGCGATGGACTCGATGGGCGGCGGCTTCGGCGTGCGCAGCCTGCAGGAGTACGCCTCCGACCGCGTCCAGCGCGAGGCGGCGGTGAGCGCGTAGTGCCGTCGTTCGGAGAGCGGGTCCGCGCCGTCCTCGACGCGCGCGGCCCGCTCTGCGTCGGGATCGACCCGCACCTTCCGCTGCTCGCGCAGTGGGGTCTCGAGGCGGATGCCGCGGGCGCGCGGGCGTTCGGGCTGCGCGTCGTCGAGGCGGCCGCGGGGCGCGCGGGCTTCGTCAAGCCGCAGGTGTCGTTCTATGAGCGCTTCGGGTCGGCGGGGATCGCCGCTCTCGAGGACGTGCTCGCGGCGGCGCGCGCGGCCGATCTCGTGGTGATCGCGGACGCCAAGCGCGGCGACATCGGATCGACCATGGACGCGTACGGCGCGGCATGGCTCACGCCGGGGTCGCCGCTCGAGGCCGACGCGCTCACGGTGAGCCCGTATCTGGGCGTGGGCGCGCTCGAGGGCACGCTGGCCCTCGCGGATGAGCACGGCAAGGGCGCGTTCGTCCTCGCCGCCACGAGCAACCCCGAGGCGACCGCCCTCCAGCGTGCGACCGCCGACGGCTCGAGCGTCGCGGCGGCGATCGTGGCCGAGGTGTCGGCGCGCAACGCGCGCGTCGCGCGCGAGGGGGAGTGGGGCAGCACGGGCTTCGTCATCGGCGCCACGGTGGACTGGCACGCGGCAGGGCTGGCGCCGTTCGCTCCGCCCGCGCCCATCCTCGCGCCAGGGTTCGGGTTCCAGGGCGCCGCCGCGGCCGCGCTGCCCGAGGTCTTCCGCGAGATGGCGCCGTGCGTCATCGCATCCGAGAGCCGCAGCATCCTCGCCGCCGGCCCGGACGGCCTCGCCCAGGCGATCGCCGACGCCGCGGCCGCCTACCGGGGATCGTCGGAGGGAGAAGCCGATGTCTGAGAGCACCGCACCGGGCCGTCCGAAGCCGCCCGAGGTGGACCGCGCCGCCGCATCGCGGAAGGCGGTCGCCGCGCGGCGCGCGAGGGCGAGTCTCAAGCGCGACCTCGCGACCCGCGTCGTCACGCCGCAGGAGGTCCTGCGCCGGGCCGAGGCCGACCCGCAGTCCGCGGCCGGCACGATGCGCGTGCCCGAGTTCCTCATGGCGCTCCCCGCGATCGGCGAGGGCAAGCGCGACCGCGTGCTCGAGGAGCTGGCGATCTCGCCGGTCAAGCGGCTGGGCGGCCTCGGCAGCCGGCAGCGGCACGCTCTGCGCGGCTGGCTCGACAGTCGGATGCCCGAGCCGCAGGCGCGGCCCGGCCGGAGCCGGCTCATCGTCCTCGCCGGGCCGACCGCGGTGGGCAAGGGAACGGTCGCGGCGCACATCCGCGAGCACCATCCGGAGCTCCTCATCTCGGTCTCCGCGACCACGCGAGCGCCGCGGCCGGGGGAGGTCGACGGCCAGCACTACTACTTCGTCGACGACGCCGAGTTCGATCGGCTCATCGCGGACGGCGAGCTGCTCGAGTACGCGGTCGTGCACAACCGGCACCGCTACGGCACGCCGCGCAAGCCGATCGAGCGGGCCCTCGCCGAGGGGCGCGCCGTGCTGCTCGAGATCGACCTGCAGGGCGCCCGTCAGGTGCGCGCGGCCGATCCGTCGGCGACGCTCGTCTTCCTCCTCCCGCCGAGCTGGGACGAGCTGACCGCGCGGCTGGTCGGGCGCGGCACCGAGGACGAGGAGGAGCGGGCCCGTCGCCTGCGCACGGCGCGCACCGAGCTCGCCGCGCAGAACGAGTTCGATTTCCGCATCGTGAACGAGTCGGTCGCCGAGGCCGCGCGCCAGGTCGTAGACTTGGTGCAGGCGTCCGCGCGCTGACACCCGCGCGCCATCCCGCCATGGTCTCGACGAGCGACCGACGTCGCCGAACAGGAGGACTGCTATGAGCAGTGAGCACAAGGGCATCATCGACCCGCCCATCGACGAGCTTCTCGACAAGGTCGACTCGAAGTACCAGCTGGTGATCTACGGCGCCAAGCGCGCGCGTCAGATCAACGACTACTACACGGACCTCCACGAGGGGAACCTGTTCGACAACGTCGGGCCCCTCGTCGACTCGTCGGTCGAGGACAAGCCGCTGACGATCGCGCTGCACGAGATCCACCAGGACAAGCTGCGCCTGCGCCCCGCGGAGTGACCGCGTAAGAACTCGTCACACCGACAGGGCCTCCGTCACCGCGTGTCGGGGGCCCTCGTCATACTGGAGGGCGCGGTGCCCGCAGGCGCCGCGCCCGCCCGATCGTCTGGAGCCGCCATGAGCCTGCGTCTGTTCACGTCCGAGTCGGTCACCGAAGGACACCCCGACAAGATCTGCGACCAGATCTCGGACAGCATCCTCGACGGGCTCCTGGCGGTCGACCGCGACAGCCGCGTGGCCGTCGAGACGCTCGTGACGACCGGGCTCGTGCACGTCGCGGGCGAGATCCGCACCGACGGCTACGTCGAGATCCCCGCGATCGTGCGGCGCGTGATCAACCGCATCGGCTACACCTCGAGCGACATGGGCTTCGACGGAGACTCGTGCGGCGTGAGCGTCTCGGTCGGCGAGCAGTCGAGCGACATCGCGCACGGCGTCGACAAGGCGCTCGAGCAGCGCGAGGGCGACTCGATCGACCGCTTCGACGTGCTCGGAGCGGGAGACCAGGGCATCATGTTCGGCTTCGCCACGAACGAGACCCCGCAGCTCATGCCGATGGCGGCATGGACGGCGCACCGGCTCGCCGAGCGCCTCACGGAGGTGCGGCGCAGCGGCGAGCTGCCGTTCCTGCGCCCCGACGGCAAGACCCAGGTCACGCTCGGCTACGAGGGATTCACCCCCCGGACGATCGACGCGGTCGTGCTCTCGACGCAGCACCACCCGAAGATGACGCAGGAGGAGCTCCGCGACGAGGTCGAGAGGTCGGTCATCCGCCCCGTCCTCGAGCAGACCGGGCTCGACGCCGAGGGCGTCAAGCTCTACATCAACCCCGCAGGGCCGTTCGTGACGGGCGGTCCGAAGGGCGACGCGGGCCTCACGGGGCGCAAGATCATCATCGACACGTACGGCGGCGCGTCGCGCCACGGCGGCGGCGCCTTCAGCGGCAAGGACCCGTCGAAGGTCGACCGCTCGGCCGCATACGCCATGCGGTGGGTCGCGAAGAACGCGGTGGCGGCGGGACTCGCCGATCGCCTCGAGGTGCAGGTCGCGTACGCGATCGGCAAGGCGAACCCGGTGGGCCTGTACGTCGAGTCCTTCGGGACGGGCAAGGTCTCGGACGACGTGATCATCCGCGCGATCGAGCAGGTCTTCGACCTGCGCCCCGCGGCGATCATCGAGCACCTCGACCTGCTGCGCCCGATCTACGCGCAGACCGCCGCGTACGGCCACTTCGGCCGCGAGCTGCCCGACTTCACCTGGGAGCAGACCACGCGCGTCGAGGAGCTGCGGCGCGCCGCAGGGCTCTGACGACGGGACGCGGGCGATGACACGCCGCATCGCGCGCGTGCAGCTCGACTCCCCGCTGCCGCAGCTCGACCGGCTCTTCGACTACGCGATCCCGCGCGAGCTCCTCGACGACGTCGCGCAGGGCGTGCGGGTGAAGGTGCCCCTGCGGACGGCCGGGCGGGTCGTCGAGGGCTTCGTCGTCGAGATCGACGACGAGGACGACGCCGACCGGCCGCTGTCGGAGATCGACCAGGTCGTCTCGAGCGCCCCCGTTCTGCCCGAGCGCCTCTACCGTCTCGCGCGCGCGGTCGCCGACCGTGCGGCGGGCTCCGCCGCGGACGTCCTGCGCCTCGCCGTGCCCAAGCGGATGGTGAGGGCCGAGAAGGCGTGGCTCGCGTCAGAGGCGCGCACGGCGCCGGTGGTGCTGTCGGCGGAGAGACGGCGGGCCGAGGCCGTGCTCGAGGAGTTCCCGACGCTGCGCGAGCAGCTGCTCGCGGGGGAGCGCGTCGCGGTGGATGCGCCGCCGCGGCTCGTCGACGGCCGGCCGGCCTGGGCGCGCCTGCTCGCGGCCGCCGCCGCCACGATGCTCGCCGCCGGACGCTCGGCGATCGTCGCGGTCCCCGACCACCGAGATCTCGACCTCCTGCAGGAGCAGCTCCTCCCGCTGGTTCCGGACGGGGCGATCGTCCGCCACGATGCGGGTCAGTCCGGCCCCGAGCGCTATGCGGGATACCTGCGCACGCTCGAGGCCGCGCCGTGCATCGTGATCGGCAACCGCTCGGCCGTCTACGCACCCGTGAACGACGCGGGGCTCGTCGCGATCTGGGACGACGGCGACCCGCTGCTCGAGGAGCCGCTCGCGCCGTACGCCCACGCGCGCGACGTCGCTCTCGTGCGCCAGAGCATCGACGGCTGCGCGCTCCTGTTCGCCGGGCACACGCGGACGACCGACGTCGAGCGGCTCGTGTCGATCGGGTTCGTCGCGGAGGTGCAGGCGCCGCGCCGGATCGCGCCGCGCGTGGTGCTCAGCACGGCTCCCGAGCACGAGCAGGTCGCCGCGCGCATCCCGTCGGCGAGCTTCCGCGCGGTGCGCGAGGCGATCGCCGAGGGACCCGTGCTCGTCCAGGTCGCGCGTCCGGGCTATGCGCCGTCGCTCGTGTGCGCGGACTGCCGCACGCCGACGCGCTGCGCCCACTGCGGAGGACCGCTCCACGCGCGAGCGCGCGGTGCGACTCCCGTGTGCGCGTGGTGCGGGCGGTCGGCTCATGCGTGGTCCTGCCCGCAGTGCTCATCGACGCGGCTCCGGCTCGCGTCATCGGGCAGCGAGCGCACGGCCGACGAGCTCGGTCGCGCGTTCCCCGGTGCGCGGGTCGTCGTGGCCGACGGCGCGCATCCCGTCCGGGAGGTCGACGACCGGCCGGCGCTCGTCGTCGCGACGCGCGGCGCCGAGCCGCTCGCGCCGGGCGGCTACCGCGCCGTGCTCCTCCTGGACGGCGACCGTATGCTCCAGGCGCCCGACCTCAGGATCGGCGAGCACTGCCTGCGCTGGTGGTCGAACGCCGCGGCCCTCGCGGCGCCCGACGCGCCCGTGCATCTCGTCGGAGTGACGGGGCCGGTCGGCCGAGCCCTCGCGAGCTGGACGCAGCCGCACTACGCCCGGCTGGAGCTCGGCGAGCGCGCGCCCCTGCGCATGCCGCCGGCCTCGCGCGTGGCCCGGCTGGAGGGCGACACGTCGGCCGTCGACGCGGCGCTCCGCTCGCTCGCGGAGGACGTGCCGGGGCTCCCGCTCGACGCGATCCTCGGGCCGGTGCCGATCGATCGCGACGGGTATCCGGGCTCGCGCGCGCTCATCCGCTTCGACTACGGCCGCGGACCGGCGGTGACCCGGTCGCTGCGCGCGTCGGTCGTCGCGGCGGCCATGAAGGCCCGCGGCCGCGCGAAGGACTCACGAAGCCGCAAGGCGGCCCGCAATACACTCGCAGTGCGCGTCGACATCGCCGACCCCGAGCTCTGAAGGACCAGCCGTCATGACCTCCCCTCGCCCGCTCCGGCTCGTGTTCGCCGGCACCCCCGACGTCGCCGTGCCCTCGCTGCGCGCCCTGCACGCGGCGGGTCACGACATCGCGGCCGTCGTCACGCGCCCCGACGCGCCGCTCGGCCGCAAGCGCGTGCTCACCCCGTCGCCCGTCGCGCAGGCGGCCGACGAGCTCGGCCTGCGCGTGATCAGGGCCGCGCGCCTCGACGCCGATGCGACCGACGCGATCACCGCTCTGGCCCCCGAGCTCGCCGTCGTCGTCGCCTACGGCGGCCTGGTGCGCGAGCCCCTCCTGTCGGCTCCGCGGCACGGATGGATCAACCTCCACTTCTCGCTCCTGCCGCGCTGGCGCGGGGCCGCCCCCGTGCAGCACGCGCTCATCGCGGGCGACGCCGAGCTCGGGACCGCCGTGTTCCAGCTCGTGCGCGAGCTCGACGCGGGCGACGTCTACGCGCAGGAGGCCGTGCCGCTTCCCGACGACGCGACGGCGGGGGAGGCCCTCGCGGTCCTCGCCGAGGCCGGCGCGGCGCAGCTCGTCGACGTCGTGTCGACCATCGCCGCGGGGAACGCGCAGGCGAGGCCGCAGGAGGGCGACCCGACCCCTGCACCCAAGCTCGAGCTCGCCGACGGCCTCCTCGAGTGGACCGAGCCCGCGGACCGCGTGTTCGCGCGGTACCGGGGCGTGACGCCCGAGCCGGGCGCGCACACGACGCTCGACGGCGCGCGCTTCAAGGTCCTGCGGATGGCGAGGGCGGGCGCGGGCGCGCCGCTCGCGCCGGGGGAGACCGCGGCGGCGAAGGACGGCGTCCTCGTCGGCACCGGGACCGAGCCGCTTCTGCTGACCCGCGTCCAGCCGGCGGGCAAGGGGGCGATGGCCGCGGCCGACTGGTTCCGCGGGCTGCGCGAGACGGCGCGGCTGGGCGCATGAGCGCCGCACCACGCCGCGGCGACCGCCGCACCGTCGTCCGGGTGCAGCCGGCCCGCCAGGTCGCGTTCGCCGTGCTGCGCGCGGTGTCGTCGTCCGACGCGTACGCGAACCTCCTGCTGCCGCGCGAGATCGAGCGCGCGGGCCTCACAGGACCCGACGCGGGCCTCGCGACCGAGCTCGCGTACGGCACGCTCCGCCGTCTCGGGACGTACGACGCGATCATCCGGCTCGCAGCCGATCGCGAGCCGGATGCGATCGATGCGCCCGTGCTCGATGCCCTGCGCCTCGGCGCGCACCAGCTCCTCGCGACGCGCGTGGCGCCGCATGCCGCCGTCAACGAGTCGGTCCAGCTCGTGCGCGACGAGGCGGGGCCGCGCGCCGCGGGCTTCGCGAATGCCGTGCTGCGGAGGGTCGGCCAGGACGATCTCGCCACGTGGACCGACCGCGCGGCCGCGTCGGCCCGATCCGACGACGAGCGCCTCGCGATCGCGTCGGCGCACCCGGTGTGGGTGATCCGCGCGCTGCGGCGCGCCCTCGCGGCCGAGGGGCGCGAGAGCGAGCTCGACGCGCTGCTCGCGGCCGACAACGCCTCGCCGTCGGTGACGATGGCGGCGCTTCCCGGTCTCGCGGAGGCGCAGGGCGAGCCGACGCCGCACTCGCCGGTGGGCTTCCGCCTCGGCGGCGGCGATCCCGAGCCCCTCGTGCGCGCATCGGGCGGAGCCCTGCGCGTGCAGGACGAGGGCTCGCAGCTCGTCGCGCTCGCGCTGTCGCGCCTCGCACCGGTCGCGCCGGGCGAGCGGTGGCTCGACCTGTGCGCGGGCCCGGGCGGCAAGACCGCGCTCCTCGCCGCGGAGGCGCTCGCGGGCGGCGCGCGCCTCGAGGCGAACGAGGTCGTGCCCGCGCGCGCCGGCCTCGTGCGCAGGGCGCTCGCCCCTGTGCCGCTCGAGGTCGTCGTGCACGAGAGGGACGGGCGGGAGCTCGCGGCCGCCCAGCCCGGCTCGTTCGACCGGATCCTCGTCGACGCGCCGTGCACGGGGCTCGGCGCTCTCCGTCGGCGGCCGGAGGCGCGGTGGCGCAAGCAGCCGTCCGATGTCGCCGAGCTCGCCGTCATCCAGGCACAGCTGCTCGACGCCGCGGTCACCGCGCTCGCGCCGGGCGGCACGGTCGCGTACGTGACGTGCTCCCCGCATCTCGCGGAGACGTCGGCGATCGTGCGCGAGATCGTCGAGCGACGCGGATCCGACGTCGAGGAGCTCGACGCCCGCGCCGCGCTGCAGGCGGTCGCCCGCACGCCCCTCGACCTCCCCGCCCCGGCCGACGGGTCGGGCCACGCGCAGCTGTGGCCGCATCGGCACGGGACCGACGCGATGTTCCTCGCGCTCCTGCGGAGGCGGTGACCCGCCGCGACGCGCGATAATGGCGGGGTGACACTCCCCGGCGCGCCGCGCATCAACCCGAGCATCCTGTCCGCCGACTTCGTCAACATGCAGGCCGACCTCGAGCGGATCGCGACGGCCGACTTCGTGCATGTGGACGTCATGGACAACCACTTCGTGCCGAACCTCACGTTCGGGCCGCAGATGGTGCAGCGCATCCAGGAGACGAGCCCCGTGCCGCTCGACGTCCACCTCATGATCACGGATGCGAACCGGTGGGCGCCGGGCTACGCCGAGCTGGGGGCGGCGTCGGTGACGTTCCACCTCGAGGCGTCGCACGACCCGGTCGCGCTCGCCCGCCGCCTGCGCGGCATCGGCGCGAGGGCCGGTGTCGCCCTCAAGCCCGGCACGCCGGCCGACGCCCTCTACGAGCACCTGCACGAGTTCGACCAGATCCTCGTGATGACGGTCGAGCCCGGGTTCGGCGGCCAGTCCTTCATGCCCGAGATGATGCCCAAGCTCCGCGCCCTCGCCGAGGAGGCGCGTCGCGTCGGGGCGCCGGTGTGGTTCCAGGTGGACGGCGGCATCTCCGAGTCCACGATCGCGCAGGCCGCCGAGGCCGGCGCTGACACGTTCGTCGCGGGCTCCGCGGTGTTCGGCGCCGCGGACATCGACGTCGCGATCGCCGACCTCCGCGCCCTCGCCGCGGAGCACGTGCACGCGAACCGGTAGCCTTGACGGGTGAAGAACTTCGACGACCTGTTCGCCGAGCTGGCTGAGAAGGCCCAGACGCGTCCGGAGGGCTCCGGGACCGTCAAGGAGCTCGACGCCGGCATCCACTTCATCGGCAAGAAGATCGTGGAAGAGGCCGCCGAGGTGTGGATGGCCGCGGAGTACGAGTCCGACGCCGAGGCCGCGGAGGAGATCTCGCAGCTGCTGTACCACCTCCAGGTGCTCATGCTCGCGAAGGGCCTCACCCTCGAGGACGTGTACCGACATCTGTGAGCCGCATCGCTCATCCGTCTGACACCCCGATCGAAAGACCTCGCATGCTCCGCATCGCCGTTCCCAACAAGGGCTCGCTCTCCGAGACCGCCGCCGAGATGCTCGCGGAGGCCGGCTACGCCGGTCGCCGCGACTCGAAGTCGCTGCACCTCATCGACGCCGCCAACGACGTCGAGTTCTTCTACCTGCGCCCGCGCGACATCGCCACGTACGTCTCCGCCGGTGCGCTCGACGTCGGCATCACCGGCCGCGACCTGCTCCTGGACGTGCGGATGTCCGCCCGGGAGATCGAGACGCTCGGCTTCGCGACGTCGACGTTCCGCTTCGCCGCCCCTCCCGGGCGCTTCGCGGGCGTGGCCGATCTCGACGGCGCGCGCATCGCGACGTCGTACCCCGGGCTCGTCGACTCGTTCCTCGACAGCCACGGCGTCGCCGCCGACCTCGTGCCGCTGGACGGCGCCGTGGAGTCGGCCGTCGAGCTCGGCGTCGCCGACGCGATCGCCGACGTCGTCGAGACCGGCACGACCCTCCGGCAGGCCGGACTCGACATCTTCGGGCCCGTGATCCTCGAGTCCGAGGCCGTCCTCATCCAGGGCCCGCGCGAGCACGCGGGCATCGAGACGCTCCTGCGCCGCCTGCGCGGCGTGATGGTCGCCCGGCAGTACGTCATGCTCGACTACGACCTCCCCGCGGCGCTCGTCGACCGCGCCGTGGAGATCGCCTCCGGCATCGAGTCGCCCACCGTGTCGCCGCTGCGCGACCCCGAGTGGGTGGCCGTGCGCGTCATGGTCCCGCGCCGCGGCGTGAACCGCGTGATGGACGAGCTCTACGGCATCGGCGCGCGCGCGATCCTCGTCACGGCCATCCACAACGCGCGCCTCTGATGAGCGTCGTCACCCGGGTCATCCCGTGCCTCGACGTGGCCGGCGGCCGCGTCGTCAAGGGCGTCAACTTCGAGAACCTCCGCGAGATGGGCGACCCCGTCGAGCTCGCCCGCCGGTACTTCGAGCAGGGCGCCGACGAGCTGACCTTCCTCGACGTCACGGCGACGGTCGACGAGCGCGCCACGACCTACGATGTCGTGCGGCGCACGGCCGAGGAGGTCTTCATCCCGCTCACGGTGGGCGGCGGCGTCCGCTCGGTCGGCGACGTCGCGCGGCTCCAGGGCGTGGGCGCCGACAAGGTGGGCGTCAACTCGGCCGCGATCGCCCGCCCCGGCCTGCTGGACGAGATCGCCGACCGGTTCGGCGCGCAGGCGCTCGTCCTCTCGCTCGATGTCAAGCGCTCGCCCCGAACGCCCTCCGGGTTCGTCGTGACGACGCACGGCGGCAAGAAGGAGACCGACCTCGACGCGCTCGCGTGGGCACGCGAGGCGATCGAGCGCGGCGCGGGCGAGCTGCTCGTGAACTCGATCGACGCCGACGGCACGAAGGCCGGCTTCGACCTCGAGCTCGTGGGGCTCATGCGCGAGCTCGCGAGCGTGCCCGTGATCGCGTCCGGCGGGGCAGGCGACGTGTCGCACTTCGCGCCCGCCGTGCGCGCGGGCGCCGACGCGGTGCTCGCGGCGAGCGTCTTCCACTCGGGCCAGATGACGATCGGCGAGGTCAAGCAGGCGCTGCGCGCCGACGGGATCGAGACGCGATGAGCGAGGTCGACGACCGCATCGCGCGCGTGGCGTTCGGCCCCGACGGGCTCGTCCCCGCGATCGTGCAGCAGTGGGACACGCGCGAGGTGCTCATGCTCGCGTGGATGGACGCCGAGGCCCTGCGCCGCACGCTGACCTCGGGACGGGTGACCTACTGGTCGAGGTCGCGGCGCGAGTACTGGCGCAAGGGCGACACGTCCGGGCACATCCAGATCGTGAAGGGCGCGAAGCTCGACTGCGACGGCGACGTCGTCCTGCTCGAGATCGACCAGATCGGGCCCGCGTGCCACACGAACACGCGCACGTGCTTCGACAGCGACACCTCCCGCCCCGAGGTGGGCGACCGCGACCTCCACCCGGTGGTCGGATGACCGACGGGCGGATGGGCGCGGCACCCGGCGAGGGGGCGCTCGCGCGGCGCGGGCGGATGATCGCGGTGCTCGCGGCGCTCTCGGGCGCGGCGCTCGCGCTGATCGGATCGACGCAGACGTGGCTCACCGCCTCGGTCGCCGGCACGACGCTCCCGGTCGCCGGCTCCGAGGCGGTCTCGGTGCTCCAGCCGCTCTCGCTCGCGGCCCTCGCGCTGTCGCTCGTGCTCGCGATCGTGGGCCCGGTCGTCCGCTACGTCCTCGCGGCGCTCGCGGTCGCGGTCGGCGGGGGGATCGCGTGGCTGAGCGCTGCGCTCGTGGCGGCACCGCGCGCGACGGCGGCGTCGGCCGTCGTCACCGAGCACACCGGCATCGCCGGGGAGTCGGCGATCGAGGACCTCGTGCAGGGGATGGCCCTCACCCCGTGGCCGGCGGTGACCATCGTCGCGGGCGCGCTCATCGCGCTCGCGGGCCTGTGGACCCTCGGCACCGCTCACGCATGGCGGCGCGCGGGGCGCCGCTACGAGAAGCGCTCCGCCCGCACGGCCGCGGCCGACGACGCCCCGCTCGATGCGATCGACTCGTGGGACGACCTGTCCCGCGGCGACGACCCCACCCGCTGACGGCGGCAGGGGCCAGCGCCCGGCCCCGATAGACTGGACGACGTTCCCAGCAGCACGGAGGATGACACGACATGACCCACTCGATCGACGACCCCGGACACGGACACTCGCCCGCCGCCTGGAGCGCTGTGCTCATCATGCTCCTCGGGCTCTCCGTCGCCGCGGTCGCGCTGTTCCTGTGGGTGCCGTGGCTGCTCATCGCCTCGGCCGCGGTCTTCCTGATCGGACCCATCGTGGGCTTCATCCTCACGAAGGCGGGCTACGGCGCAGGCGGATCCAAGTACCAGCCCAAGGCGCACTGATGTCGCTCCTGGCCGAGCTCACGGCCGGGGCCGTCGAGGACGCCGAGGCGCGCAGGGCCGAGCGGCCCTCGGCCGTCGTCGAGAGCGCAGCCGCCGCACAGGCGCCTGCGCTCGACGTCGTCTCCGCGCTCCGTCCCGACGCCCGGGTGAAGATCATCGCCGAGGTGAAGCGCGCGAGCCCCTCGCGCGGCGACCTCGCCGCGATCCCCGACCCCGCGCTGCAGGCGGGGCTGTACGAGCAGGGCGGAGCGTCGGCCATCTCGGTGCTCACCGAGCAGCGCCGGTTCAAGGGCAGTCTCGCCGACCTCGCGGCGGTGCGCGCCCGCGTCTCGCTCCCGGTGCTGCGCAAGGACTTCATCGCGACCCCGTACCAGGTGCTCGAGGCCCGCGCGGCCGGCGCTGACATCGTGCTGCTCATCGTGGCGGCGCTCGAGCAGCCCGTGCTCGAGGAGCTCTACCGGCTCACGATCGAGCTCGGGATGACGCCCCTCGTCGAGGCCCACTCCGCCGAGGAGGTCGCGCGCGCCGCGGATCTGGGCGCCGATCTCATCGGCGTGAACGCACGCGACCTGTCGACCTTCGAGCTCGACCGCGACCTGTTCGGGCGGCTCGTCGACGGCTTCCCCGCCGGCGCGATCCGCATCGCCGAGTCGGCGGTGCTCGCTCCCGATGACGTCGCGCACTACCGCGAGGCGGGCGCGGATGTCGTGCTCGTCGGCGAAGCGCTCGTCACGGGCGACCCGGTTTCCACGCTCGGCGCGTTCCTCGCCGCCGGCGACTTCGCAGCAGGGGAGAGGCGCGCATGAGCCTTCGCGAGCAGCCCGGCCCGTTCTTCGGCGACTTCGGCGGGCGCTACATGCCCGAGTCGCTCATCGCGGCGATCGACGAGCTCGCGGTCGCGCACGAGGAGGCGATGGCCGACCCCGCCTTCCACGCAGAGCTGAACGCGCTCCTCGCGGACTACGCCGGCCGCCCGTCGGCCCTCACGGAGGTGCCGCGCTTCGCGGAGCATGCGGGCGGCGCCCGCATCTTCCTCAAGCGCGAGGATCTCAACCACACGGGCAGCCACAAGATCAACAACGTCCTCGGCCAGGCGCTGCTCACGAGGCGGCTCGGCAAGACGCGCGTGATCGCCGAGACGGGCGCCGGCCAGCACGGCGTCGCCACGGCGACCGCGGCCGCGCTCTTCGGGCTCGAGTGCCGCATCTACATGGGCGAGGTCGACACCGAGCGCCAGGCGCTCAACGTGGCGCGCATGCGCCTGCTGGGCGCCGAGGTCGTGGCCGTCAAGACCGGCTCGCGCACCCTCAAGGACGCGATCAACGAGGCGTACCGCGAGTGGGTGTCGAGCGTCGAGACGACGAACTACATCTTCGGCACGGCCGCGGGCCCGCACCCGTTCCCCGCGATGGTCCGCGACTTCCAGAAGATCATCTCCGACGAGGCGCGCGCGCAGCTCCTCGAGCGCGTCGGGCGCCTGCCCGACGCCGTCCTCGCGTGCGTCGGCGGCGGATCGAACGCGATCGGCATGTTCGACGCGTTCATCGACGACCCCGGCGTGCGGCTCTTCGGCGTCGAGGCGGCAGGCGACGGCGTCGACACCCCGCGTCACGCCGCGTCGATCGAGCGCGGTCGTCCGGGCGTCCTGCACGGAGCGCGCACCTTCGTGCTGCAGGACGAGGACGGCCAGACCGTCGAATCGCACTCGATCTCCGCCGGTCTGGACTATCCCGGCGTCGGCCCCGAGCACTCGTGGCTCGCCTCGATCGGGCGCGCGGAGTACATCCCCGCGACCGACGCCGAGGCGATGGACGCGCTGCGCCTGCTGAGCCGGACCGAGGGCATCATCCCCGCGATCGAGTCGGCCCATGCGCTCGCCGGCGCGCTGCGGATCGGGCGCGAGCTCGGGCCGGACGCCGTGCTCGCGGTGTGCCTCTCCGGCCGCGGCGACAAGGACATGGACACGGCCGCCCGCTGGTTCGGCCTCTACGACGAGGGAGCCGACGCGTGAGCCGTGTCGAGGACGCGATCGCCCGGGCCGCTGCCGACGGACGAGGAGCCTTCATCGGCTACCTCCCTGTGGGGTTCCCCGACCTGCAGACGAGCATCGACGCTGCCGTCGCCCTCGCCGAGAACGGCGTCGACATCATCGAGCTGGGCCCGCCCTACAGCGACCCCGTGATGGACGGCCCCATCATCCAGGAGGCGACGAACGCGGCGCTCGAGGCGGGCTTCCGCACCGAGCACCTCTTCACGGCGCTGCGCGAGATCACGGCGCGCACCGATGTGCCCGTGCTCGTCATGACGTACTGGAACCTCGTCGTCCAGCGCGGCGTCGACCGCTACGCCGACGAGGTGCGCGCCGCGGGCGGCGCGGGGCTCATCACGCCGGACATCACACCGGACGCCGCGGCCGACTGGATCGCCGCGTCCGAGCGCACGGGACTGGACCGCGTGTTCCTCGCGGCGCCGACCTCGACCGACGACCGGCTCGATCTCATCGTCGGCGCGACGACGGGCTTCGTCTACACCGTCTCGACCATGGGCATCACGGGGGAGCGCGCGGAGCTCGACAAGGCCGCCAGGGCGCTCGTGGGCCGCCTGCGCGCGCACGGCGCCGCACGCGCGTGCGTCGGCATCGGCGTCTCGAGCGCCGAGCACATCGCGAGCATCGTGGAGTACGCCGACGGCGCGATCGTGGGCACCGCCCTCGTGCGCGCGCTGCGGGACGGCGGGGTCGAGGGCCTCGCCGAGAAGACCCGCGAGCTCGCGGCGGGCACCGTGCGTCACGGAGCCGCACCCGAGAGGAATTAGACTCTCGATCATGCTGTCCTCCGCCCTGACGAGCGTCGTCGCGAGCATCCCCAGCCCCCCGGAGTCGTTCTTCGAGATCGGCCCGCTGCGAATCCACTACTACGCCCTGTGCATCATCACGGGCATCGTCGTGGCGACGCTCATCACGAACCGCCGTCTCACGCGGCGCGGGGCGGAGCCGTGGGTCGTCATCGACATCGCGCTCCTCGCGGTGCCGCTCGCGATCGTGGGCGCGCGCGCCTACCACGTGCTCACGCACTGGGGCTTCTACTTCGGCGAGGGCGCCAACCCGTGGAACCCGCTCGAGCCCGGCTCGGTGTGGGCGATCTGGGAGGGCGGCATCGCGATCTTCGGCGCGCTGCTGGGCGGCGCGCTCGGCGCGTGGCTCGGCTGCCGGTGGACCGGCATCCGGTTCTGGACGTTCGCCGACGCGCTCGCGCCCGGCCTCCTGCTCGCGCAGGCGCTCGGCCGCTTCGGCAACTGGTTCAACCACGAGCTGTTCGGCTGGCCGACCGACCTCCCCTGGGGCCTCGAGATCGAGCCCGACAACCCCGCCTTCCCGCCGGGGCTGCCCGACGACACGCTGTTCCACCCGACCTTCCTCTACGAGATCGTCTGGAACGTCATCGGCGTCGTCCTGCTCTTCTGGCTCGGCCGGAGCCTCGCGTTCCAGTGGGGACGGCTGTTCGCGGTCTACCTCATCTGGTACGGCGCGGGCCGCGTCGTCTGGGAGACCATCCGCATCGACCCGAGCGAGATCATCCTCGGCCTGCGCACGAACGTCTGGGGCGCGATCGCCGCGATCGTCGTGGGCGCCGTCGTCCTCGTCGTGCAGGCGCGGCACACGGGCCTCGAGCCCAGCCCCTACCGACCGGGCCGCGAGCGGGCCGACGCGGACGCGCTACAATCGCAGGGCGACTTCGTCGATGTCAGCGAACCCCCCGCGTCGGAAGCCGCTCTGAAGCCGTCGCCACAAGCACCGTAGCGATGATCCCGCCCCTCTGCTGTCCTTTCGGAAAGGGCACGAGGATGATCGAGCGCGCGAGACGGCGTCCACTGGGCCAACGTCGTCCCGCGCTACGCAACCGACCCCGAGGACGGTAGACACATGTACTTCCAGCCCCCTTACGGAGCCTCCGGCGCGTACCCCCCGAAGCAGGGGATGTACAACCCGGCGTTCGAGAAGGACGCCTGCGGCCTGGCCATGGTCGCGACCCTGCGCGGCGAGGCGGGGCACGACATCGTCGACCTCGCTCTCGAGGCGCTGCGCAACCTCGAGCACCGCGGCGCCATCGGCTCCGATGCGGGCACGGGCGACGGCGCGGGCATCCTCACGCAGATGCCCGACGGCTTCCTCCGCGCGGTCGTCGACTTCGACCTCCCGGTCGTCGGCGAGTACGCGGCCGGCCTCTCGTTCCTCCCGACGGACGACGCGGCGCGCGCCGCGCAGAAGGACGGCATCGCCGCCATCGCGGCGGAGGAGGGGCTCTCGATCCTCGGCTGGCGCGAGGTGCCGGTGGACCCGGAGCACCTCGGACGCCTGGCCGGCGAGGCCCGCCCCGCGATCGAGCAGATCTTCCTCACGAGCGCGCCCGTCGACGGCCGCCCCGCTCTCTCCGGGATCGACCTCGACCGCCGCGCCTACCGTCTCCGCAAGCGCGCCCAGCACGAGCTCGACGCCTACTTCGTGTCGCTCTCGAGCCGCACCCTCGGCTACAAGGGCATGGTCACGACGCTCCAGCTCGAGCCGTTCTACCTCGACCTGCAGGACGAGCGCTTCACGACCGAGCTCGCCGTCGTGCACTCGCGCTACTCGACGAACACGTTCCCGTCGTGGCCGCTCGCCCAGCCGCTGCGCATGATGGCGCACAACGGCGAGATCAACACCGTCGGCGGCAACCGCAACTGGATGCGCGCGCGCCAGTCGCAGCTCGAGAGCGAGCTGCTCGGCGACATCCGCCCGCTCCTGCCGATCTGCAGCGACACCGAGAGCGACTCGGCGTCGTTCGACGAGGTGCTCGAGCTGCTCACGCTCACGGGCCGCTCGCTTCCGCACGCGATGCTCATGATGGTGCCGGAGGCCTACGAGAAGAAGGCGTACGTCGACCCCGACCTCCGCGCGTTCTACGAGTACCACGCGGGCCAGATGGAGCCGTGGGACGGCCCTGCCGCCCTCATCGCGACCGACGGCACGCTCGTGTGCGCGACGCTCGACCGCAACGGCCTGCGGCCCGGCCGCTGGACCGTGACGAAGGACGGCCTCGTCGTGATCGGCTCGGAGACGGGCGTCCTGGACTTCGCCCCCGAGCGCATCGAGCGCCGCGGCCGTCTGCGCCCCGGCACGATGTTCGTCGTCGACACCGCCGAGCGCCGCATCATCGCGGACGACGAGGTCAAGGCCCAGCTCGCGAAGCTCGAGCCCTGGCAGGAGTGGCTCGACAAGGGCACTGTCCGCCTCGCCGACCTCCCCGAGCGCGAGCACCTCGTGCACCCGATCGCGTCGATCACGCGCCGTCAGCGGACCTTCGGCTACACCGAGGAGGAGGTCCGGATCCTCCTGCGCCCCATGGGCCAGACGGGCGTCGAGCCCCTCGGCGCCATGGGGTCGGACACGCCGATCGCCGTGCTGAGCAAGCGCCCGCGCCTGCTGTTCGACTACTTCACGCAGCAGTTCGCGCAGGTCACGAACCCGCCGCTCGACTCCATCCGCGAAGAGGTCGTGACGAGCCTCAAGCTCGGCCTCGGCCCCGAGCCGAACCTGCTCTCGTGGGGGCCGGAGCACGCGCGCAGCGTCATCCTCGACTTCCCGGTCATCGACAACGACGAGCTCGCGAAGATCCAGCACATCGACAGCGCCCTGCCCGGGCGCACGTCGGTCACGCTGCGCTCGCTCTACCGCGTGTCGGCGGGCGAGAAGGGCCTGCAGAAGCGCCTCGAGCAGATGTGCGCCGAGGCCGACCGCGCGATCGAGGACGGCGCGGAGTTCATCGTCATCAGCGACCGCGACTCGAACCAGGACCTCGCGCCCATCCCGTCGCTGCTCGCGGTCTCGGCCGTGCACCACCACCTCATCCGCCGCGAGACCCGGATGAAGGTCGGGCTCGTGGTCGAGGCGGGCGACGTGCGCGAGGTGCACCACGTCGCGACGCTGCTCGGCTACGGCGCGACCGCCGTGAACCCGTACCTCGCGATGGAGACGGTGGAGTACCTCGTCCGCTCTGGCGCGATCGCGGGCGTCACGCCGCAGAAGGCCGTCAAGAACCTCATCTACGCGCTCGGCAAGGGCGTGCTGAAGATCATGTCCAAGATGGGCATCTCGACCGTGTCGTCGTACTCGGGCGCGCAGGTGTTCGAGGCCGTGGGCCTCGCGCAGCCGTTCGTCGACCAGTACTTCACCGGGACCGAGTCGAAGATCGGAGGCATCGGGCTCTCGCACATCGCGCGCGAGAACGCCGAGCGTCACGCGTTCGCGTACCCCGAGGACCCGGCCGTGCGCACGCACGAGCGCCTGTGGACCGGCGGCGAGTACCAGTGGCGCCGCGACGGATCGCCCCACCTCTTCACGCCCGAGACGATCTTCCGCCTGCAGCACTCCACGCGCACGGGCAGCTACGAGATCTTCCGCGAGTACACCCGCCTCGTCGACGAGCAGGCGGAGGAGCTCAAGACGCTCCGCGGCCTCTTCGCGTTCAAGAAGGGGGTGCGCCCGCCGGTGCCGATCGACGAGGTCGAGCCGGTCTCCGAGATCGTGAAGCGGTTCTCGACGGGCGCCATGAGCTACGGCTCCATCTCGCGAGAGGCGCACGAGACCCTCGCGATCGCGATGAACCGCCTCGGCGCGAAGTCGAACACGGGCGAGGGCGGCGAGGACGTCGACCGCCTCCTCGATCCCGAGCGCCGCAGCGCCATCAAGCAGGTCGCCTCGGGCCGCTTCGGCGTCACGAGCATGTACCTCACGCACGCGGACGACATCCAGATCAAGCTCGCGCAGGGCGCCAAGCCCGGCGAGGGCGGTCAGCTGCCGCCCGGCAAGGTGTACCCGTGGGTCGCGCGCACGCGGCACGCGACCGCGGGCGTGGGCCTCATCTCGCCGCCCCCGCACCACGACATCTACTCGATCGAGGACCTGAAGCAGCTCATCTTCGACCTCAAGCGGTCGAACCCCGAGGCGCGCATCCACACGAAGCTCGTGAGCCAGTCGGGCATCGGCGCGGTCGCCGCGGGCGTCGCGAAGGCGCTCAGCGACGTCATCCTCGTGTCGGGCCACGACGGCGGGACGGGCGCGAGCCCGCTCAACTCGCTCAAGCACGCCGGCACGCCGTGGGAGCTGGGTCTCGCCGAGACGCAGCAGACGCTCATGCTCAACGGCATGCGCGACCGCGTCGTCGTGCAGGTCGACGGCCAGATGAAGACCGGCCGCGACGTCGTCATCGGCGCCCTGCTGGGTGCCGAGGAGTTCGGGTTCGCGACGGCGCCGCTCGTCGTGAGCGGCTGCATCATGATGCGCGTCTGCCACCTGGACACGTGCCCCGTGGGCGTCGCGACCCAGAACCCGCTGCTGCGCAGCCGCTTCACGGGCAAGGCCGAGCACGTCGTGAACTTCATGCAGTTCATCGCGCAGGAGGTGCGCGAGTACCTCGCCGAGCTCGGCTTCCGCTCGATCGACGAGGCGGTCGGCCACGTCGAGGTGCTCGACGTGGATCGCGCGATCGACCACTGGAAGGCCGACGGTCTCGACCTGTCGCCGGTCCTCGAGGGGCCCGCGTTCGCGGACGACGAGCCGCGCCGCCACGCCCGCGCGCAGGACCACGAGCTGGACGAGCACTTCGATGTGCAGCTCATCGAGCGCGCGCGCGACGTCATCGAGAACGGGGGAGAGATCACGATCGACCTCCCGGTGCGGAACACCGCGCGCGCGGTCGGCACGCTGCTCGGCCACCACGTCACGAAGGCGCAGGGGGAGCACGGTCTCAAGGCGGGCTCGATCACCGTCAACCTGACCGGCTCGGCCGGGCAGTCCTTCGGGGCGTTCCTGCCGAACGGCATCACGCTGCGCCTCGAGGGCGACTCGAACGACTACGTCGGCAAGGGCCTCTCGGGCGGCCAGATCGTCGTGCGCCCCGCGCGCGGCGCGACATTCGACGCCTCCGAGAACGTCATCGCCGGCAACGTCATCGGCTACGGCGCCACGCAGGGGACCCTCTTCCTGCGCGGCATGGTCGGCGAGCGCTTCTTCGTGCGGAACTCCGGCGCGACCGCGGTCGTCGAGGGCGTGGGCGACCACGCGCTCGAGTACATGACCGGCGGCCTCGCGGTCATCCTGGGCCGCACGGGGCGCAACCTCGGCGCCGGCATGTCGGGCGGGACGGCCTACGTCCACCGCCTCGACGAGAAGCTCGTGAACCGCGAGGCTCTCGCATCGGGCGAGCTCACGCTCGGCCCCCTCGGATCCGGCGACGCCGAGATCCTGCGCGATCTGCTCCAGCAGCACGTCGCGGAGACCGAGTCCGAGCTGGCCCAGCGCATGCTCGACGACTTCGAGAACGCCGTCGAGGAGTTCGTGCGGGTCCTCCCGCGCGACTACGCCGCCGTGCTCGAGACGCGTCAGGCGGCCGAGGCCGAGGGACTCGACCCCGACGGCGACGTCGTCTGGAACCGCATCATGGAGGTGACGGGTGGCTGACCCGAAGGGCTTTCTGAAGATCACCGAGCGCGAGCTGCCCGCTCGCCGGCCGGTGCCCGTGCGCATCCTCGACTGGAAGGAGGTGTACGAGCCGGGCGACTCGGCCGTGCTCCGCCGCCAGGCCGGGCGCTGCATGGACTGCGGCGTGCCGTTCTGCCACCAGGGATGCCCGCTGGGCAACCTCATCCCGGAGTGGAACGACCTCATGTGGCGCGGCGAGGGCCGCACCGCGATCGAGCGCCTGCACGCGACGAACAACTTCCCGGAGTTCACCGGGCGTCTGTGCCCTGCGCCCTGCGAGAGCGCGTGCGTGCTCGGCATCAACCAGCCGGCCGTCACGATCAAGCAGATCGAGGTCTCGACGATCGACGAGGCGTTCGCCAACGGGTGGGTCGAGCCCAAGCCCCCGGCGCGCCTCACCGGCAAGACCGTAGCGGTGGTCGGCTCGGGCCCCGCGGGGCTCGCGGCCGCGCAGCAGCTGACGCGCGCGGGCCACACGGTCGCCGTGTACGAGCGCGACGACCGCATCGGCGGCCTCCTGCGCTACGGCATCCCCGACTTCAAGATGGAGAAGCGGCACCTCGAGGCGCGCCTGCGCCAGATGCAGGACGAGGGCACGCGCTTCCGGGCGGGCGTCGAGATCGGCGTGGACATCACGTGGGACGACCTCCGCGCGCGCTACGACGCCGTCGTGGTCGCCACGGGTGCCACGGTGCCGCGCGACCTGCCGATCCCGGGGCGCGAGCTCGACGGCGTGCACTTCGCGATGGAGTACCTCGTCGAGTCGAACAAGGTCGTCGCGGGCGACCAGGTCGCGAACCAGATCTCGGCCGAGGGCAAGCACGTCGTCGTCATCGGCGGCGGCGACACCGGCGCGGACTGCATCGGCACGGCGCACCGCCAGGGCGCCCTGAGCGTGACGAACCTCGCGATCGGCAAGCGGCCGTCCGACGACCGCCCGGAGCACCAGCCGTGGCCGATGATGCCGCAGGTGTTCGAGGTCTCGTCGGCGCACGAGGAGGGCGGCGAGCGCCACTACCTGGCCTCGACGGTCGAGTTCGTGGCCAACGACGCGGGCGAGGTCCGCGGCCTCGTCGTCGCGGAGACGCAGTTCGTCGACGGCCGCCGCGTGCCCAAGCCCGGCACCGAGCGCGAGATCCCCGCGGACCTCGTCCTCATCGCGATGGGCTTCACGGGCCCCGAGCGCGAGCACCTCGAGGCGCAGCTGCAGGCGCAGTTCACCTCGCGCGGGAACGTCGATCGCGACGCGTCGTTCCAGGCGACCGCGCCCGGCGTGTTCGTCGCGGGCGACGCCGGCCGCGGCCAGTCGCTCATCGTGTGGGCGATCGCCGAGGGCCGCTCGGTGGCCGCCGAGGTCGACGCCTTCCTCATGGGCGAGACGCAGCTGCCGGCGCCGGTCCGCCCGACCGACGTCGCCATCGGCGTCTGACTCCGACACGCGTGGACAGCGGCCGGGAGCACACGATGCTCCCGGCCGCCGTCGTGTGCGCGTGAATCGGATGGCCGGGTGCGCGTAGTGTGGGGTGTGCATCCGGTGGAACCGCGATGGGCCTCGTGCGGAGCGCCCATCGACCCGACGGACGCGGATGCGTCCACAACAGAAGAAGCAAGCAGTGCGGAAGGCAAGCTTTTGAGACGTGCCAAGATCGTCGCCACGCTGGGACCCGCCACCTCGACCAAGGAGACCGTGAAGTCTCTCATCGAGGCCGGACTCGACGTGGCGCGCTTCAACCTCAGCCACGGTGACTACACCGTCCACGACAACAACTTCGCGAACGTGCGCGCGGCCGCCGAGGAGCTCGGCAAGCCGGTCGCGATCCTCGTCGACCTGCAGGGACCCAAGATCCGGCTCGGCAAGTTCGAGAACGGCCCGCACGAGCTGGCCGAGGGCGACATCTTCAAGATCACGACCGAGGACATCCTCGGCACCAAGGAGATCGTCGGGACGACGTTCAAGGGCCTCCCGAACGACGTGAAGCCCGGCGACTTCCTCCTCATCGACGACGGCAAGGTCCGCGTCAAGGTCCTCGAGACCGACGGCACGGTCGTGACGACCGAGGTCGTCGTCGCCGGCGCGGTCTCGAACAACAAGGGCATCAACCTGCCCGGCGTCGCGGTGAACGTGCCCGCGCTCAGCGAGAAGGACGAGGCGGACCTCCGCTACGGCCTCCGCAACGGCGCCGACATCATCGCCCTCTCGTTCGTGCGCAACGCGAAGGACGTGCAGCGCGCGCACGTGATCATGGCGGAGGAGGGGCGCCGCGTCCCGATCATCGCCAAGATCGAGAAGCCGCAGGCGGTCGACCACCTCGAGGAGATCATCGACGCGTTCGACGGCATCATGGTCGCGCGCGGCGACCTCGGCGTAGAGCTGCCGCTCGAGGCCGTGCCGATCGTGCAGAAGCACGCGGTCGAGCTCGCGCGCCGGATGGCCAAGCCGGTCATCGTCGCGACGCAGATGCTCGAGTCCATGATCTCGAGCCCGGTGCCGACCCGCGCCGAGACGAGCGACGTCGCGAACGCGGTCCTCGACGGCGCCGACGCGGTCATGCTCTCGGGCGAGACGAGCGTGGGCGAGTACCCCGCGATCACCGTGCAGACGATGGCGCGCATCATCGAGTCGACCGAGGACCACGGTCTCGAGCGCATCGCGCCGCTCACGGCCAAGCCCCGCACGCAGGGCGGCGCCATCACGCTGGCCGCGATCGAGGTCGCCGACTTCGTCGACGCGAAGTTCCTGTGCGTGTTCACGCAGTCGGGCGACTCGGCGCGCCGCATGTCGCGCCTGCGCTCCCCGCGGCCGATGATCGCCTTCACGCAGGACGAAGCCATCCGCCGCCGGATGGCGCTCACGTGGGGCATCCGCTCGGCTCTCGTCGAGCAGGTCGAGCACACCGACCGGATGTTCCTCCAGGTCGACGACTACCTGCTCGCGAACGACCTCGCGAAGGTCGGCGACAAGGTCATCGTCATCTCGGGATCCCCTCCCGGGATCTCGGGCTCGACCAACGACCTGCGCGTGCACCGCGTGGGCGACGCGGTGCACGGCGCCGCGCCCGTCTACAAGAACGCCTAGCGCGACGCGCCAGCGACGGGGTCCGGTTCAGCACCGGACCCCGTTTGCCGTATCGTCGGGGATGCATGCCGGTGTGGCGGAATGGCAGACGCGGAGCACTCAAAATGCTCTGTCCGAAAGGGCGTGTGGGTTCGACCCCCACCACCGGCACGAACTCCCAGCCACGAGACCTCTAGGATGGAACGGTGACCGAAGAGCAGACCGAGAAGAGCACCGCGACGGCGCCCCGTCGTGTGGTGGTCGCCGAAGACGAGTCCCTCATCCGCCTCGACATCGTGGAGATCCTCCGCGACAACGGGTACGACGTCGTGGGCGAGGCCGGCGACGGCGAGACCGCGGTGCAGCTGGCGACCGAGCTGCGGCCCGACCTCGTCATCATGGACGTCAAGATGCCCCAGCTCGACGGCATCAGCGCCGCGGAGAAGCTCAGCAAGAACCACATCGCGCCCGTCGTCCTGCTCACGGCCTTCAGCCAGAAGGAGCTCGTCGAGCGCGCGAGCGAGGCCGGCGCCCTCGCGTACGTCGTGAAGCCGTTCACGCCCAACGACCTGCTCCCCGCGATCGAGATCGCGCTGGCCCGTCACGACCAGATCATCACGCTCGAGGCCGAGGTGAGCGACATGGTCGAGCGCTTCGAGACCCGCAAGCTCGTCGACCGCGCGAAGGGCCTCCTCAACGAGAAGATGGGGCTGTCCGAGCCCGAGGCGTTCCGCTGGATCCAGAAGGCTTCCATGGACCGCCGCCTCACGATGCAGGACGTCGCGAAGGCCATCATCGAGCAGCTCGCTCCGAAGAAGAGCTGAGCAGCAGCACACGCACGACGGGCCGGACCTCCTCGGAGGTCCGGCCCGTTCGCGTTCCGCGTGCGCGCTTCGTCGTCATCTCGCGACGTCTCGTCTCGCTCCGCTCGCTCGACGACCGGGGCTGTTCGCTTCGCTCACCGGTCCTTGATGATGTTCGTGATGCGGACGGTCGAGCAGCGCCGGCCCTCCTCGTTCGTGACGACGATCTCGTGCACGGTGAGGGTGCGCCCGAGGTGGATCGGCGTGCACACGCCCGTCACGCGTCCGCTCGTCGCCGAGGCGGTGTGGGTCGCGTTGATGTCGACGCCCACGGCGAGCTTGTCGGGGCCCGCGAAGAGGTTGGCGGCCATCGACCCGAGCGACTCGCCGAGCACGACGTAGGCGCCGCCGTGCAGGAGGCCGACCGGCTGGGTGTTGCCCTCGACGGGCATCGTCGCGACCGCGCGCTCCACGGTGAACTCCGTGAACTCGATCCCCATCCGCTCGGCGAGCGCGCCCATCCCGCGCGCCTTCGCCCACGCCATCCCGTCGATCAGCTCCGTCATCCTGCTCCTGTCGTTCGGATGTCGCCACCCCTCGTTACGCTGGACGGGTGACGGACTCCACGAAGCCTACTCTGCTCGTCGTCGACGGCCATTCGCTCGCCTTTCGGGCGTTCTTCGCCCTCCCGGTCGAGAACTTCTCCACATCCGACGGTCAGCACACGAACGCCATCCACGGCTTCCTGTCGATGTTCATCAACCTCCTGCGCGACGAGGATCCGACCCACGTCGCGGTCGCCTTCGACGTGTCCCGCGAATCGTTCCGCACGCGGGAGTACGCGGAGTACAAGGGCACGCGCGCCGACACGCCCGCCGAGTTCAAGGGCCAGATCCCGCTCCTGCAGGAGTGCCTGCGGGCCATGAACGTGACCGTCCTCGAGAAGCCCGACTACGAGGCGGACGACATCCTCGCGACGCTCGCGACGCGCGGCGCCGAGGCGGGCTGGAACGTGCTCGTCTGCTCGGGAGACCGCGACACCATCCAGCTCGTGAACGACGACATCACCCTGCTGTACCCCTCGGTGCAGGGCGTGTCGAAGCTCAAGCGGTACGACCCCGCGGCGGTCGTCGAGAAGTACGGCCTGCCGCCAGAGATGTACCCCGACATCGCGGCGCTCGTCGGCGAGACGAGCGACAACCTGCCCGGCGTGCCCAAGGTGGGCGAGAAGACGGCCGTCAAGTGGCTCACGCAGTTCGGCTCGCTCGACGCGCTGCTCGAGGGAGCCGACTCGATCAAGGGCGTCGTCGGCGGCAATCTGCGCGAGCACATCGAGGACGTGCGCCGCAACCGGCGCCTCAACCGCCTGCTGCGCGACGTCGAGCTGCCCGTCGAGCTCGACGACCTGAAGCGCGACGGCATCGACGCGCAGGCCCTGCGCGACGTGTTCGCGCGGCTCGAGTTCCGCGCGCTCATGAGCCGCGTGCTGCAGGTCGCGGGCGCCCCGGCCGACGGCGTCGAGGCGGAGCCCGCTGTCGAGGTGCCCGCGCCGACCGAGATCCCCGCGGCCGAGCTCGCCGCGTGGGTCGACGCGGCGGCCGACGGCGAGGTCGGCGTCACGCTCGTGATCGCGGGCGGCCTTCCCGTGCACGTGGGCCTCGCGACGGAGGCCTCGATCGTCGAGGCCGAGTGGAGCGACGAGGTGCGCGACGCGCTCGCGCCATGGCTCGCGTCCGACGCGCCGAAGGTGCTCGCCGATGCGAAGCCGCAGGTCAAGGCGCTGCGGCGCGCGGGGCTCGACGTGGCGGGGCTGGCCTTCGACGTGCTGCTGGGCGGATGGCTCCTGAGGCCGAGCTTCCCCGACAAGACGCTCGCGAACCTCGTCGACACGTACCTGCAGGAGAAGCTGCCGGAAGCCGACCCCTCGCAGCTCGTGCCCGAGAACGAGGGGGCGACGCCCGGCCAGCGCTCGTGGTTCACTGTGCGCGTGGCGCAGGCGCTGCGGGCGGCGCTGCCCGAGTCGGTCGTCCCCGTGCTCACCGACATCGAGCTGCCGACCCTCCTCGCCCTCGCCGACATGGAGCTCGCGGGGGTGGCTGTCTCGCACGAGAAGCTGTCGGCGTTCTCGAGCGAGCTGGGCGCCCGCGCGCAGCAGCTCGCGCAGGACGCCTACGCCACGATCGGGCACGAGGTGAATCTCGGGTCGCCCAAGCAGCTGCAGGAGGTGCTGTTCGTCGAGCTCGACCTGCCGAAGACCCGCAAGACGAAGACGGGGTACACGACCGACGCCGGCGCGCTCGCGGAGCTGCAGGAGAAGGCCGACCACCCGTTCCTCGGCCTCCTGCTCGCGCACCGCGAGGCGACCAAGCTCAAGCAGATCATCGACGGACTCGACCTCGCGATCGGCGACGACCACCGCGTCCACACGACCTACGTGCAGACCGGGTCGCAGACCGGCCGCCTGTCGAGCACCGACCCGAACCTGCAGAACATCCCGGTGCGCACCGAGGAGTCGCGCCGCATCCGCTCGGCCTTCGAGGTCGGCGAGGGCTTCGACACGCTGCTGACGGCCGACTACTCGCAGATCGAGATGCGCATCATGGCGCACCTCTCGGGCGACCCCGGTCTCATCGAGGCGTTCAACGCGGGGGAGGACCTGCACCGGTTCGTCGGCGCGCGCGTCTTCGGCGTCGCCCCCGAGGAGGTCACGAGCGAGATGCGCACGAAGGTCAAGGCAATGTCGTACGGCCTCGTGTACGGCCTCTCGGCATTCGGCCTGTCCAAGCAGCTGCGCATCGAGCAGTCCGAGGCGAAGACCCTCATGCTCGAGTACTTCGCCCGGTTCGGCGCGGTCCGCGACTACCTCCGCTCGTCGGTCGAGAAGGCCCGGGTCGACGGCTACACCGAGACGATCTTCGGCCGTCGTCGCCCGTTCCCCGACCTGACGAGCCCGAACCGCGTGCTGCGGGAGAACGCCGAGCGCGCCGCGCTCAACGCCCCCATCCAGGGCTCCGCTGCCGACATCATGAAGATCGCGCTCTTCCGCGTGCACCAGGACCTCCTCGGTCTCCGCTCGCGGCTGCTCCTGCAGATCCACGATGAGATCGTCGTCGAGGTCGCGCCGGGCGAGCGCGACGAGGTCGAGCGCATCGTGCGCGAGCGGATGGCGGGAGCCGCCGAGCTCACCGTCCCGCTCGACGTGCAGATCGGCCTCGGCGCCGACTGGAACCAGGCAGCTCACTGACATGCAGGAGAACGCCATGACGCCCGACGCGCGCCCGCAGACCGAGATCGACCGCATCGCGGAGGGCTGGGTCGACACGCTCGTCGAGCTGTCGCCCATCCTCGCGACGTACATCGGGCGCGACGAGGCGAACGACCGCTACGACGACTTCGGCCCCGAGGGCGTGGAGCGTCACGCCGAAGCGGCTCGCTCGGCCCTCGCAGCTCTCGAAGCCGCCGAGCCCGTCGACGACGTCGACCGGGTCACCCGGGCAGACCTCTCGAGCGAGCTCCGACTGGGCCTCGAGCTGCACGAGGCGCGGTGGCACCTGCGCGACCTCAATGTCATCGCGAGCGCGCCCCAGGACATCCGCCAGGTCTACGACCTCATGCCGACCGGCACGGCCGAGGAGTGGGCCGTCATCGCGCGGCGCCTGGGCGCCGTGCCCGCGGCTGTCGACGGGTACATCGCGACGCTGCGCGAGGGCATCGCGCAGGGCGTGGTGCCGGCCGTGCGGCAGGTGCGCGAGGTGGCAGCGCAGATCCCGCGCTACACGGCCGCCGACGGGTTCTTCGCGGGCCTCGCATCCGACGCGACGGCCGACGGCGCCGAGCTGCCGGGCGCGCTCGCGTCCGACCTGGAGCGGGGCTCGCGTGCCGCACGCGAGGCCTACGATCGCCTCGAGCGGTTCCTGACCGCGGAGCTCGCCGGAGCGGCCGGCGAGGACGACGCCGTGGGGCGCGAGCTCTACGCCCTCAACTCGCGCCGCTTCCTGGGCGCGACGATCGACCTCGACGAGACGTACGAGTGGGGCATCGAGGAGCTCGCCCGCATGGTCGCTGAGCAGGAGTCGATCGCGCGCGAGATCGTGCCGGGAGCGAGCGTCGCGGAGGCCGTCGCATTCCTCGAGGCCGATCCGTCGCGGAAGCTCGTGGGGACCGAGGCGCTGCGGGCGTGGATGCAGGAGACGAGCGATCGCGCGGTCGCGGAGCTGGGCCGCTCGCACTTCGACATCCCCGAGCCCGTCCGACGGCTGGAGTGCATGATCGCCCCCACGCAGGAGGGCGGCATCTACTACACGGGCCCGACGGACGACTTCTCGCGGCCCGGGCGCATGTGGTGGTCCGTGCCGGAGGGCGTCACCGAGTTCGACACGTGGCGCGAGCTGACGACCGTGTACCACGAGGGTGTCCCGGGGCATCACCTGCAGATCGGGCAGGCCGTGCACAACCGCGCCGAGCTCAACAGCTGGCGGCGACTGCTGGCCGGCACCTCGGGCCACGCGGAGGGGTGGGCGCTGTACGCCGAGCGGCTCATGGAGCAGCTGGGCTACCTCGACGATCCGGCTGACCGCCTGGGGATGCTCGATGGCCAGCGCATGCGCGCGGCGCGGGTCGTGCTCGACATCGGCGTGCACCTCGGCAAGCCGCGTCCCGACGGCGAGGGCACGTGGGACGCCGATTTCGCGCTCGGGTTCCTGCGCGAGAACGTCAACATGTCCGACGAGTTCGTGCGGTTCGAGGTGAACCGGTACCTCGGCTGGCCCGGCCAGGCGCCCGCGTACAAGGTCGGCCAGCGCATCTGGGAGCAGGTGCGCGACGCCTACGCCACACAGCGCGGCGACGCGTTCTCGATCAAGGAGTTCCACCGGCGCGCGCTCGACATGGGCGGCGTGGGCCTCGACACGCTCAAGACCGCGCTGCTCGCCTGAGGGAATGCGGCCGCGGTCCGCGCGGTTCATGCGGATGAATAGAGAGGATCCGACATGGACATCGAACTCGGGCTCGACACCTTCGGCGACGTCACGCGCGGCGCCGACGGCGAGCTGATCTCCCACGCCCAGACCATCCGCAACGTCGTCGCGCAGGCGCAGCTCGCCGACGAGGTCGGGCTGCACTTCTTCGGCGTGGGCGAGCACCATCGGCGCGACTTCGCGGTCTCGAGTCCTGAGACGGTCCTCGCCGCGATCGCGGCGACCACGACCCGGATCCGGATCGGCAGCGCCGTCACGGTGCTCTCGAGCGACGACCCGGTCCGGGTGTTCGAGCGGTTCGCGACGCTGGACGCGCTCTCGAACGGCCGGGCGGAGGTCGTCGCGGGTCGTGGCTCGTTCGTCGAGTCGTTCCCGCTGTTCGGCTACGACCTGCGCGACTACGAGGCGCTCTTCGAGGAGAAGCTCGACCTCCTCGTCCGGCTGCTGCGCGAGGAGCCGGTCACCTGGACCGGCACGATGCGCCCCGCGCTCGAGAGCGCGGACGTCTTCCCCAAGACCGAGCACGGCATGCCGCTGTGGGTCGGCGTGGGCGGGTCGCCCGAGTCGGTCGTGCGGGCGGCCCGGCACGGCGCGCGGCTCATGCTCGCCATCATCGGCGGTGCGCCGCGCCGGTTCGCGCCGTTCGTCGACCTCTACCGCCGTTCGCTCGCGTCGTTCGAGAAGCCCGACCTGCCCGTCGCCGTGCACTCCCCGGGGCATGTCGCGGAGACCGACGAGCAGGCGTGGGAGGAGGCGTACCCGGGCTTCCAGGCGATGCACGACACGATCGGCGCCGAGCGCGGGTGGCCGCCGTACAGCCGCATGCGGTTCCAGCACGAGGTCGGGCCCGAAGGCGCCGTGTACGCGGGGTCGCCGGAGACCGTCGCCCGCAAGATCGCCGACACCGTGCGCGCGCTGGGCGTGCAGCGCTTCGACCTGAAGTACGCCACCGGCACGATGCCTCACGAGCTCATGATGAAGAGCATCGAGCTCTACGGCACCCGCGTGCTCCCGCGCGTGCGCGAGCTGCTGGCCGAGGCGGGCTGACCCTCAGCGCTCCCCGCGCGGCTTGTCGAGGCCCATCCGGATCCGCGTGCGCTTGCGCTCGCGGATGATGAACGCCGCGCCCACGAGCCAGATCGGGATCTGCGTGAGGAACGCGATCCGGAACGCCTCGAGCGAGTAGGCCGAGGGGTCGCTCGCGCCCTGCAGGTCGAGGGCGACGCCGATGAACAGGATCGCGAGGAGGCCGGCGAGGAAGCCTCCGACGTTCGTGATGCCCGTCGCGGTGCTCAGCTGGTGCGAGGGGTTGAAGGTCCGCGCGTGGTCGAACGCGATCATCGACGCCGGGCCGCCGAGCGCGAGCGCGACGGCGAGCAGGAGGAGCACCGCGAACGGGGCGGGTCCGGGCCACGCGAGCACGGCGATCCATGCGATGAGCTGGATGGCGACGATCGGCAGGACGAGGAGGTGCGAGCGGCGCGTGGGGTTGCGCGAGGACAGGATGCCGATGAGCGGCCCGAACACGATGCCCATGAGCACGAAGACGCTCTGCACCGTCGACGCCTGAGCGGCCGAGAGCCCCTCGCCCGAGGTGAGGAACGGGAAGCCCCACAGCATGACGAACGCCGTGCCCGCGAACGGGGTCGTGAAGTGCGACCAGAAGGCCAGGCGCGTGCCCGGGTTCGCCCAGGCGGCGCGGAGGCCGACGCGCGTGTCGATCGCGCTCGTGACGACCCGGATCGCGCCCGTCTCGGTGTCCACGGACACATCGGCCTCGCGCTCGGGCGGGTGGTTCCGCACGAGCGCCACGATGAGGATCGTGAAGAGCACGGCGAGGCCGGCGAGGCTCCCGAACGCGATCGACCACGACGTGGCATGCAGGAGCGCGGCGAGGGGGAGGATGGCCACGAGCTGGCCCATCTGCCCGACGATGCCCGTGAGCTGCACCATGATCGGGTTGCGCTGGGCGGGGAACCACGTCGCGACGAGACGGAGCGCGCTCGGGAAGATCGCGGCGTCTCCGGCCCCCAGCAGCATGCGCGCGAAGATCGCGACGCCCACGTTGGGGGAGACCGCCATGATGAGCTGACCGGCCGCCATCACGGCCATCCCGATCGCCATGATCGGGCGCGCGCCGAAACGGTCGAGCCAGAGGCCGATCGGGATCTGCATGAGGCCGTACACGCCGAGCTGCAGCACCGCGAACATCGACAGCGTCGACGCGTCGGCGCTGAAGTGCTCGGCGGCATCGACGCCGACGGCGGACAGCGAGGTGCGGTTCGCGACCGAGAGCACATACGCGAGGACCGCGACGATCCAGATCGTCCACATCCACGCGGCTGACGGGGGCGCGATGCGGGCTCTCACATGTCCTCCGGGTGTTGGGGAAGTCGTCCTCTCAGGCTACTCCTGGCCGCGCGCGCTTCATGTCGAGGTGACACTAACCTGGAGGCATGGCGAACCCCTCTGCGCGTCTGGATGACCTCCCGTTCAACCGGCAGCATGCGCGGCTCCTCACGGGATCCGGCATCGGGTGGGCGCTCGACGCGATGGACGTCGGCCTCATCTCGTTCATCATCGCCGCGCTCACGGCGCAGTGGGGGATCACGGGCGCGGAGGCGGGGCTCATCACCTCGGTCGGCTTCGTCGGCATGGCCGTGGGCGCGAGTCTCGGGGGCCTGCTCGCCGACAAGCTGGGGCGCCGCCAGGTCTTCGCGCTCACCCTGCTCGTCTACGGCGTCGCGACCGGGGCCAGCGCGCTCGTCGGCGGCGTCGCGATGCTCATCGTGCTGCGGTTCTTCGTGGGGCTCGGACTCGGGTCCGAGCTGCCCGTCGCGTCGACGTACGTCGCCGAGTTCGCGCCCGCGCGCATCCGGGGGCGCCTCGTGGTCGTGCTCGAGGCGTTCTGGGCCGTCGGCTGGACGCTCGCGGCGCTCATCGGGACGTTCGTCGTCGGGGCCTCCGACGACGGATGGCGGTGGGCGTTCCTGCTCGGCGCCGTCCCGGCGGCGTACGCGCTCGTCATCCGCTGGGGGATGCCGGAGTCCCCGCGCTGGCTCGAGTCGAAGGGGCGGCACGCCGAGGCTGATGCGATCGTGCGGCGCTTCGAGGCCGCGTCGCGGCGGCCGGCACCGAGCGCTGCTCCCGCACCGAAGCCGACCCCGTACGCCGCGGCCCCGCTTCAGGGGGCATCGGCCGTCGGCGCGCTGTGGTCGCCCGCGCTCCGCGTGCGCACGAGCGCGATCTGGCTCGTGTGGTTCTGCGTGAACTTCTCCTACTACGGGGCGTTCATCTGGATCCCGACGATCCTCGTGCAGCAGGGGTACGACCTCGTCCGCTCGTTCGAGTTCACGCTGCTCATCACCCTCGCGCAGCTGCCCGGCTACGCGGTCGCCGCCTGGCTCATCGAGGTCTGGGGGCGCCGCATCACGCTCTCGACGTTCCTCGTCGGATCCGCGGTCGCGGCCATCCTCTACGGCACGTCGGGCGAGCTGTGGCAGATCCTCCTCTACGGCTCGCTGCTGTCGTTCTTCAACCTCGGCGCGTGGGGTGCGCTCTACGCGGTGACCCCCGAGCTCTACCCGACGAGCGTGCGGGCGACGGGCGCGGGCTGGGCGGCCGGCGCCGGGCGGATCGCATCCATCATCGCCCCGCTGTTCACTCCGTGGGCGCTGACCGTCGGCGGCGCGGGCCTCGTGTTCACGGTGTTCTCGGCGTTCTTCGCGATCGCGGCGCTCGGGACCATCCCGCTCGCCGACAAGCGCGGGGAGGTGCTCGAGGCCACGCTCGCGGACGCTCGATAGCCTGGGGGGATGACGATCCGCTACGTCGCCATCGGCGACTCGTTCACAGAGGGCGTGGGAGACGAGCTGCCGGATGGCCGCCCGCGCGGGTGGGCCGACATCGCCGCCCAGGGATGGGCCGACAGCCTCGGCGAGCCGATCGAGTACGCGAACCTGGCCATCCGCGGGCGGCTCGCCTGGCCGATCGTCGAGGAGCAGCTCGAGCCGGCGCTCGCCCTGCGCCCCACGCACCTGTCGTTCAACGGGGGCGGCAACGACATGCTGCGCCCGGGCGTCGCGATCGAGAGCATCGCGGACGCCTTCTCGCGCGTGCTCGCGCGCTGCGACGAGGAGGGCGTGCGCCTCATCCTGCTGTCGGGGGCGAATCCGTCGGCCGGGCTGCCGCTGTCGGGCCTTATCCAGCGACGCGGCGACGAGCTGTCGGCGGCGGTGCTCCGCCGGATCGAGGGGCGGGGCGACGTCATCCAGGCACTCAACTGGCCCGATCGCGTGCTGTCGCGGCCCGAGTTCTGGTCTGCCGACCGGCTGCACATGAACGTGCGCGGGCATCACCGTGTCGCGGCGCGCGTCCTCACGGCGCTCGGCGCGGACGCGCCCGAGACCTGGTGGGATCTCCCACACGAGGGCGTCGTGCACCTCGAGCGCACGCGGTACTACCGCGAGCACGTTCTCCCGTGGGTGAAGCGCCGCTTGACGCGCCGCTCGTCGGGAGACGGACGTCAGGCGAAGTACGCGAGCTGGACGACGATCGCCCCCGCGACCTGACCTATTCAATGGAATAAAACGCGCAGCACCCGTGGTTGCATGGTGACGTGAAGCGCATCGGATTCCTCTCCTTCGGCCATTGGACGCCGCACCCCGAGTCGGCGACGCGCAGCGCGGCCGACGTGCTGCTGCAGTCCATCGAGCTCGCACAGGCGGCCGAGGACCTCGGCGCCGACGGCGCGTACTTCCGCGTCCACCACTTCGCGCGGCAGCTCGCGTCGCCCTTCCCGCTGCTCGCCGCCGCGGGCGCGAAGACGAGCCGCATCGAGCTCGGCACGGGCGTGATCGACATGCGGTACGAGAACCCGATGTACATGGTCGAGGACGCCGGAGCCGCCGACCTGATCTCGGGCGGCCGACTGCAGCTCGGCATCTCGCGCGGGTCACCCGAGCAGGTGGTCGACGGATGGCGCTACTTCGGCTACCAGGCGGCCGAGGACGATCCGTCGGGGGCGCAGGCCGCCCGCCAGAAGACCGAGCTCCTGCTCACGCTGCTCGAGGGCCAGGGCTTCGCCGAGCCGAACCCGCGCCCGATGTTCCCGAACCCGCCGGGGCTGCTCCGGCTCGAGCCGCACTCGGAGGGACTCCGGCAGCGGATCTGGTGGGGTGCGGGCTCGAATGCGACGGCGGTGTGGGCGGCCCAGCACGGCATGAACCTCATGAGCTCGACGCTCAAGGACGACGAGAGCGGCGAGCCCTTCCACGTGCAGCAGGCCGCGCAGATCCGGGCGTTCCGCGAGGAATGGGCGCGTCACGATCACGGGTTCGAGCCGCGCGTCTCGGTCTCACGGTCGATCTTCGCGATCGTCGACGACCGAGATCGCCGCTACTTCCTGGGCAGCGGCGAGCGCGACGACCAGTTCGGCTACATCGACAGCACGCGCTCGGTCTTCGGGCGCTCGTATGCGGGCGAGCCCGACGAGCTGATCGAGGAGCTCGCGGGGGATGAGGCGATCGCCGAGGCCGACACGCTGCTCCTGACGGTGCCCAACCAGCTCGGCGTCGAGTACAACGCGCACGCGATCGAGTCGATCCTCCGTCACGTCGCTCCGGGCCTCGGCTGGCGCTGAGCGGCCGTAGTCTCGGATCATGACGAGTCCCGAGGTCAATGCGCTCGCCTTCAACGTGTCGATCCCCGAGCATCTGCGCTGGCGCGACGAACGGCGCGGCGAGGAGTTCGAGCTGCAGAGCATCACGGTGCGGCTGCTGCCGGACGGGTCGCTCGCCGCGAAGGCGTACGGTCGGCCCACGGCCGGCGGCCGCGGGGCGTACGTGTCCTTCGCGGTCCGGCGCGACGCCGAGATCGACGCGCTCATCGATGCCGCGGCCGGCGAGGCGGCACGCCTCTGGGCCGGGCATCGCGGGCTCGACGGCTGAGAATCAGCGCCCGCCGGTGACGCGGATGGTCGCGCCGGCCGCGTAGGACGCGTCGGGGGAGAGGGCGAAGGCGACGACTCCGGCGACCTCCTCGGGTCGGCCGGCGCGCCCCAGGGGATGCGCGGCCGCGACGCGCGCCGGGCGCCCGGGGTCGCCCGCATCGGCGTGGATGTCGGTCTCGATCGTTCCGGGCGCAACGCCGATGACGCGGATCCCTCGCGCGGCGGCCTCGATCGCGAGACCCTTCGTGAGGGCGTCGACTCCTGCCTTCGCGGCGGCGTAGTGGACGTACTCGCCGGGCGAGCCGGTCGTCGCCGCCCCGGATGAGATGTTCACGAGGACGCCGCCGTCGGGCAGCTGGGACACGGCGCGGCGCGCGACGAGGATCGCCGCGGTGAGGTTGAGGTCGATGACCGTCCGGATGACGTCGACCGGGGCGTCGACGAGAGGGCCGATGTGGAGCGTCGCGCCCGCGTTGTTGACGACGCCGGTGAGGCGCGCGGGATCGGCGGCCGCGAACAGCGTCTCGATGCCGGTGTCGGTGGTCACGTCGGCCCGCACCACGCGGCACTGCGCGCCGAGATCCTCCATCTCGGCGCGCGTGCGCGCAGCGGCGCCCTCGTCCCGCGTGAAGCCGAGGACGAGATCGTGGCCGTCGGATGCGAGGCGTCGCGCGACCGCGGCGCCGATCCCGCGCGTGCCTCCGGTGATCAGGGTGAGAGGGCGTGACACGCCTCTCACGTTAGTCGTCGGCGGGTTCGGGACGGCCATCCGGGACGAGCTTGAGGCCCACGACCGCGAGGATGATGCCGGCGAGGAAGACGACCTTCCACAGCGACACCGGCTCGACCCCGGTGGCCATGGCCCACACGACGGTGAGCGCCGCCCCGATGCCGGTCCAGACCGCGTAGGCGGTGCCGATCGGGATGCGCTTCACGGCCCAGCCGAGGCCGACCATGCTGAGGACGGCGGCGAGGGCGAAGACGAGTGTCGGGAGCGGCTGCGTGAAGCCCTCGGAGAGGCCGAGCGCCGTCGCCCACACGGCCTCGAGGAGGCCGCTCGCGATGAGGATGAGCCACGCCATGTCAGCTCACCGCCTTGAGGCCCGCGATGCAGGCCACGAGCAGCACGAGCAGGGCGATGCGCGCGGCACTCGCCTTCTCCTGCTTCGTCACGATCGCCCAGACGACCGTCAGCGTCGCGCCCACGCCGACCCAGACCGCGTACGCGGTGCCGGTGGGCAGCTCGTTCATCGCCCACGCGAGGCCGCAGAGGCTGAGCAGCATGGTCGCGAAGAACAGCAGGGTGGGCTTCCATCTCCGGAAGCCCTTCGATGCGGCGAGCGCCGAGGCCCATACGGCCTCCAGGACGCCCGAGAGGATGAGGATGACCCAAGCCATTCTCGGCCCTTCTGAGTCCGTCTTGTCGTGGTGCGGGTACGGCTCCCTCGTCCGCGGGCCGGGTGCCGGCCCCGCGAACGAGGATATCGACGGGGTCCGAGCATCCGCTGGGCAGCGGATGCTCCGCGGGGGCAGATCCGTCGGAAGAGGGATGTCCGCCGACAGGGCGCGACGTAGCGTCGGAGCATGCTGATCGTCGAGGAACTCCACCTGCTGCTCACGAACGCCGCCGGCACCCAGGAGCGCCCGGGCACGATGCGCGCCTACGGAGAGGCGGCCGCGCTCATCACGGATCTCGTGCTCGCGGGGCGGGTGAGCCTCACGGACGAGAAGAAGCCTCGGATCCGCGTGCTCTCGGACGCGCCCACCGGCCATCCCGTGCTCGACGAGGCCATGATCCGCCTGCGGGCGAAGGACGGCGCGCGGCTGGAGTCGGTCATCACCTGGTCGAAGCTCGATCCCGAGCGGGAGGTGGTCGCGTCTCTCGTGCAGGCCGGGGTGCTCGAGGTCGGCGAGCGCACCTTCTGGGGGCTCGGCAAGCCGCGCACGCCGGAACGGGACGGCGCGCCAGAGGCGAGCCTGCGGGCGCGGCTCGCGGCCGTCCTCGACGGCGCGGCGGACCCCGGGGTCGCGGACACGACCATCCTCGCCATCCTCCAGGGGCTCGACGTGGCCCGGCACGTGCTCGCCGACGAGGCGGGTGGGCGGCGCCCGCGGGCGCTCAAGGCGCGCATCGGGGAGATCGTGGAGTCGTCGCCGGCGGGCACGGCAGTCGAGCGGGCGGTGCAGGCGATGAACGCGGCGATCATGACGGCGGCGATCATGCCCGCGATGATCGCCGGGGCGAGCGCCGCGAGCTGAACGCGGCGACAATGGGGGAGTGAGCTCCGTCGACTTCGAGATGGCGTCGATCGCGCCCGGCACCGTCTCCCTGCACGATGCGCGCCGGAAGGAGCGCCGCACGGTCGCGCTCCAGCGGTTCGGGATCGGGGTCTATCCCGTGACCGAGGAGCAGCTCGCCGAGCTCCTCGGCGAGACGGCGACGCATCCGCGACGGCCTGCCGTGGATGTGAGCTGGCAGCGCGCCGTCCGCTTCTGCAACGCGGCATCCGAGTGGGAGGGTCTCGACCCCGTCTACACATTCGACGGTGAAGAGGTGCACTGGGACGTCGGCGCCGACGGCTATCGCCTGCCGACGGAGGCCGAGTGGGAGTTCGCGTGCCGTGCCGGCTCGAAGGGCCCGCACTACGGCGAGCTCTCGGACGTCGCGTGGACCGCCGCGGACGGGGTGACCGCCCCGCAGGAGGTCGGCGGCAAGATGCCGAACCTGAACGGGCTGTTCGACACGCTCGGCAACGTCTGGGAGTGGTGCTGGGACCTGCTCGACCCCGCGCGGTACGACGACTGCCGCGTGTTCCGCGGCGGCGGATTCGCCGACGACGCGTGGAGCGTGCGCGCCTCGGTGCGGCGCGGCGGCGCCCCGCGCATGCACCACGAGGATGTGGGCTTCCGCCTGGCACGCGGCGCGTACGACGGCGAGGACGCTGCCCAGGGATGGTCGGCCGCGGCGGACCGCGAACGGGCCCTCGTGGATGGGCCCCTCCCATCCGGCTGGACGCCGCGTCGCTGACGTCAGGCGGGGACGAGGGCGGAGCTCACGATGACCAGCCCCTCGCCGTGGCGATCGTCGAGCTCCTCCTGGAGGCTGCCGTCGTCGTGGACGACGGTGATGCCGACCGTGCCCGCGATCCCGTCGACACCACCGCCGAGAACGCCGGGGCCGTCGATGATCTCCTGGAGGAGTGCCACGAGCTCGGCCTCCGTGCGCTCGGCACGCGTGACGCACAGCATCCCGCCCCACAGGGCTCGGATGGACGCCTCTGCGGCAGCCGGATCGCCCGCGATGGCGACGTTGAGGATCGTATGACGCGGGTCGCTCAACTGCGCCTCGACTGCGGGGTCCAGGGGATCCGCGCCCGCTGCCGGATTCCGGGACATATCCACCCAGGTCGCCGCGTACCCCTCGACCGTGGAAGCGTGCGCGGTGGCGGCGTGGAAGTCGTCGAGAGAGACGCGCGACTCGTCGACGACCCGCCATCCGCCATCCGGCTCCGCGCACGGTGTCCCGATGGGCTCGTCCGAGGGGGAATCCGGCGGCTGGGGAATCTCCGCGGCCGGGACGACCTCGACCGGCGTGAACTGCCCGGCATCGGCGTCGTACGAGCCGGTGACGGCGAAGTCGCCCCACCGCACGCCGCCCTGCTCCTCGTATTCACCGTCGAGCGCGCTCCAGTCCCACTCGACCAGCGGCACACCCGCGCACTGCGGGGGCAGCGACTCGGCGACGCCGTCGAGGCAGAGGTGGGCTCCGTCGCCGCGATCGATGACCGTGACCGCACCGCGCGTCGTCAGCAGCCCGGAAGGTCGGGTCGCCGTCGGCGTCTCCGAGGTCACCGGATCGGTGGGCGCGGTGGCGCATCCGGCGAACAGCACCGCGCTGGTGGCGACGACAGCGACCGCGAGTCGTCGAGCGAAGGTGGTCATACTCGGGAGTGTCCCACACTGACGTGTCCGTCTCAGGGCCGCTGCTCTCGGTCCTCCTGGAGGGGACCGACGAAGCGATGGCGCGCCATGATGAAGCCGCCGTTGCGGGCGACGTCGAGCAGTTCGAGGTCGTATCGGCGGGGAAGGAGCGGCCGCCCCGCGCCGAGGGTCACCGGAGCGATCGACGGGATGATCTCGTCGAGCAGACCCTCGTCGGCGAACTGCCCGACGAGATCGCCGCCGCCGACGACCCACAGGTCCTTCCCTTCCGCGGCGTCGACCATCTCCTCGTAGACCGCGCGGACGCCGCCGGAGCGGAACCGGATGTCGGCGGCGTCGACCTCGGGCAGCGCGAGCGTGCGCGAGGTCATCACCCACGCGGGCATCGTGTAGAGCCATTGCCCGGGGTGGTGCCGCACGACCCACTCGTAGGTCGTCGAGCCCATGACGATCGCGCCGATCCCCTCGATGAAGGCGTCGTAGTCGTTGGCCCCGCCCTTGTCGAGCGGCTGCCGGAGCAGCCAGTCCAGCGAGTCGTCCGGATCCGCGAGGAATCCGTCGAGCGTGGTCGCTGTGTAGTAGACGAGCTTGGTCATGTGTCCTCCCGGCGTCGATGTCAGGCCATCCTGCCGCCCACCTCCGACATCGGCCGGGCGCTCAGCATCGGCTACGGTCGGGGCATGACCTCGCGAATCGCCTGGGAGAGACTTCCGGCGTCACTGCGCCGGGCGATCGAGGAGGCTGCAGGCGCCTCGGTCGTGGCCGCGTCGAGCCAGGCCTCGGGTTTCTCGCCTGGGAGTGCGGACAGAGTGCTCCTCGCCGATGGGCGGCGACAGTTCGTCAAGGCGATCGATCGCGACGTGAACGCCGTCGGTCATGCGCTGCACGCCCGTGAGGCGGAGATCATGCGAATGCTGCCGCCTGCGACGCCCGTGCCCCGCCTTTCGGCTGCGGTCGAGGACGGCGGATGGATCGCGCTCCTGCTCGAGGATGTCGAGGGAGTTCACCCGAGGTCAGAGGATCTCCATCGCGTTCTCGGCGCCCTTGTCGATCTTCCGGAGCCTTCGGCCCAGCTCGCAGGCGACCTGCCGAGGACCTCGAGCGAGCTCGTGGCTGAACAGGGCGGATGGGATCGTCTGATCGACGCCGACGCGCTCGAGGGCATAGACGCCTGGACCCGGGCACACCTGGATGAGCTTCAGGGAGCGTCGGCGCGCCTGTCCGCCGCCGTCGATGGAGTGCAGATCGTGCACCTGGACCTGCGCACCGACAACGTGCTCATCGACGGCGCAGGTGGCGTGTGGATCGTGGACTGGCCCTGGGCCACCATCGGTGCGGGATGGCTCGATGGCGTCACCTACCTGCTCGACGTGCTGATGCACCGTCACGATGTCGATGTCGACGGGGTCGTGCGCTCCCACCCGCTGTTCGCCGACGTCGCTCCGGATGACATCGACGCGGTGCTCGCAGGTCTCGCCGGGGCGTTCCTCGACAAGGCGCGTCAGCCGGCACCGCCAGGCATGCCGACGATCCGCTCGTTTCAGGCGCGGGAAGCGCGCGCCGCGCTCGCCTGGCTTGCGCGTCGTTGGAGTTGACGGCACAGCGCTCAGACCGCGTACGCGTGTGCGAACTCCGGTGAGGGCTCGATCGGCTGGATGACGTCGATGAGCACGCCGTCCGGACCCTCGAGGATGGCGTGCCGTTGGCCGAACGCCTCGTCGCGCAGGGGGAGCACCACGCGGACGTCGGACGGCATCCCGGCCATCACGGCGTCGACATCCGTGACCTCGAGGTTCAGGATCACGCCCGCGGGAGGACGACCGAAGCCACGCGGGATCGTCTCATGCGCGTGATCGAGGATCGCAAGCTCTGCGTCCCCGCGGCGGAGGCTGACGTACCAGTCGGATTCGAACGTCGCCTCGAAGCCGAGGATGCGCCGGTAGAACGCGATCGTCGTCGCGACGTCGGTGGTCATCAGCACGGGATAGAAGCTCGTCACGGTCATGATGGTCCTTTACGTACAGTGTGTATGTATTGTGCGGCTAGGATACATACGCCACGTACGTAAAGGAAGGGCCATGCCGAGATCATCCGCCGCAGACGCGGCCGCCACCGCCCGGCGGATCCTCGCCGTCGCGACCCGGGCCTTCGCGACGCACGGGTTCGCCGACGCGTCCGTGGACGACATCGCCCGCTCCGCCGACGTGACGCGCGGCGCGGTCTACCACCACTTCGCCTCGAAGCGCGGGCTGTTCGACGCGGCCGCGGCGCGGCTGCAGGAGGACGTCGCGGCTGCCGTCATCACGGCGGCCGAAGCCGCGGGGGAGGACCCCCGCGCCCAGCTCGTCGCCGGCAGTCACGCCTTCGTCGACGCGATCACCGAGGGTGAGGCTGCGCGGGTGCTCCTCGTCGAGGCGCCGGCCGCGATGGGATGGAGCCAGTGGCGCGCGCAGGACGACGCGGCATCGGGTGTGCACCTTCTCGACGCCCTGCGTGCCTGCGGGCTGCGCGGCCAGGAGGCCCAGGCGCTGGCGCGCCAGCTCTCCGGTGCGATGAACGAGGCGGCGCTGTGGATCGTGGAGCAGGGCGGTGGCGCCGCGATCCGACGGCAGGCCCACCTCGCACTCGAGCGCCTGCTCGCGGCCGTCGTGTGAGGCTCAGTCGTCGGCGGCGAACACGAGCTCGAAGCGCTCGCACAGCACCGGCATGTCGGGCGAGAAGGGGCGGCCGCTCTCTCCGTGCTCGGACCAGAATGTCTCGTGGATCGCGCGCCATGCGGCGAGGGTGCGGTCGCCCTCGCCCTCGGCGTGCGCGTGCTCCGCGTCCACCTCGTCGAAGGGCACGATGCGCACGCTCGTGGTCCGGATGACCGCGCGCGGTGCCCCGGAGCCGTCCAGGATGACACTGAGGTCGCCCGCCTGCGGCAGGCGGTCTCCGGTCGCCTCGTAGTCCCAGAGCGCGGAGGCGGTGCCCGTCTTCACGCCGGCCAGCACGAGAGCGAGCAGGCCGTCGGCATGCTCCGGCGTCGCGCCGAACGCCCAGCTCTCGGTGGGAGCAGCGGGGAGATCCGCGACCGCCCCTCTCGCCCGCTCCCAGAACTCCTCGACGGTCGGCGCTGCGCTCATCCTCCGACCCTATCCGCCGTCGGCGCGCCATCCTTCCGCGCCCGCGCGATAGCGTGACCGGCATGGGCGAACTCGACCTGGACATCCGTGAGATCCGCGAAGAGGACGCGGGAGAGGTGATGACCCTGCAGCGCGCGGCATTCGTCTCGGAGGCGCAGATCTACGGAAGCGCGGACATGCCGCCGCTCACCCAGACCCTCGACGAGGTGCGCTGGGAGCTGCGGGAGAATCTCGGCTGCGTCGCGCTGGACGGCGGGCGGATGGTCGGGGCGCTCCGCGCGCGGATCGACGGCGAGCTCCTGCTCATCGGACGGATCGCGATCGCGCCCGACATGCAGGGACATGGGATCGGGGCGCGGCTGCTCGACGCCGTCGAAGCCAGGGGAGCGTCCGCCGGCGCTCGTGAAGCGGAGCTCTTCACGGGCTCGCTGAGCGAGGCGAACATCCGGCTCTACGAGCGGCAGGGATACCGCGAGACGGAGCGGATCGACGAGGGCGACGGGACGGCCCAGGTCTTCCTCCGAAAGCGGCTGGGCTGACCGGGACGGAGGAGGGTCGCGACTCGAACGGAACTCAAGAACCCGCTGGCAAGACGCTGGATCGGTTTGTTATCTGTTCGTGATCTCTGCCTAAGGTGGCCACCTTGAACCGCGAAGGATGGCCGTCGAGTCCGCCCCGAGAGTCCTTCGTTCCCTGAAATCGACAGATTCACCGGTCGGGCGGTCGCTGCACGCGAGGTGCGCGCAGCGAGACGGGGCCGCGGAGTTCAGAGTGCACCCGAACAGGAATACCCGACCCGTCACCCGCACGACCCGACGCCTGCGGGGTGGCTTCGCTGTCGCGGGAGTCGCCGCTGCGGCAGCGGCGGCGACGTTCATCCCGACGGCCGCGAATGCGGCCGACGGCGCCACGTGGGACGCCCTCGCGCAGTGCGAGTCCGGCGGCAACTGGGCGATCGACACCGGCAACGGATACTACGGCGGCCTGCAGTTCTCGATGGAGACGTGGCAGGCGAACGGCGGCACGGGCAACCCGGCCGCTGCGTCGCGCGAGGAGCAGATCCGGGTCGCCGAGAACGTGCTCGCAACGCAGGGCTGGGGCGCCTGGCCCACCTGCTCGGCGCAGATCGGCGCGACCGGCGGCGCCGACGCGAGCGGCTCGGAGCAGTCGGCGCCCGCGGCACCGGCCGAGAACACCGCGCCGGCGGAGAACTCTGCACCAGCGGAGGAGTCCGCCCCCGCCGAGACTGCTGCGCCGGCGGAGGAGCCGGCAGCGGCCGCTCCCGCCGAGCCGACGTACGATCTGCCGGACGTCGAGCCGTCGGACGAGACCTACACGGTTCAGGCCGGCGACACGCTCTTCGAGATCGCGGAGGCGAACGGCATCGAGAGCGGCTGGCTCGGCATCTTCGCGGTCAACCAGGACATCCTCTCGAACCCGGACCTCATCGAGGTCGACCAGGAGCTCGTGCTGCCTGCGCAGTGAGGTGACCTATCGGAGGCGCGCGGCCCGATGGCCGCGCGCCTCCGGCGTGCTCAGACGGCGAGCGCGCGCGTCCAGATGTCCACGTGCTCCTCGACGAAGGACGTCACGGTTCGCCAATGCCGGCCGTGGCCCTCGACATGCATCGTCGCCCACGGCTCGCGCCCATCCGCGTGCGCCTCGGCGAGGAGGCGGTGCATGGCCGCAGCGCGAGCGGCCATCGCCTGGGGCAGCGCGTCGCGCAGATCGGCGTCGGCGCCGTACCCGTCGACGAAGGCGCGGAGGCAGGCGGCCGCCTCGAGCGGCGGCTGCGCGGCGTCGTTGAGCGTGAAGGCCTGAGCCGAGTACGCGAGGTCCCACAGGCGCGTGCTCGGACCCGCGCCGTCCCAGTCGATGAAGACCCATCGCTCGCCGATGACGAGATTCCAGGGAGCGAGGTCGTTGTGGCAGAGGAGATCCGCGTCCGCTGCCGGGATGAGCACTTCCCAGTCGTGCGTGCCATCCATCGGGATGGTCGCGCTCGCGTCGTGGATCTCGCGAACCATGCGACCGACTCGAGCCAGCTCGGAGAGCGTGAGCGGATCGCCTTCGAGCGCGGTCGTGCCTCCGATGTACTCCAGGACCATCCGCCCCCGGTCGTCGTGCGGGAGCGGCCGGGGCGCGTCGACACCCTGCGCGCGGAGCGCGGAGAGGAACGTCGCGATGCGTGCGGAGTTCCGCGTCCAGGGCTTGCGCACCGTGTCTCCGACGCGGACGACGTCGCCGGTTGCGTTGCCGCCCGTGAGCGGCACCTCCGTGCACTCTGTCATGCGATCCCGGTGTCGTGCCGGTAGACGTACACCTCGGTGCCCTGGTGCAGGTCGAGGTCCGTTCGACCGCGCGTGTCCGGGTCGTGGTCGAGGATCTCCTCGAGGCGGGAGAGCATGTCGGCGCGCGTGTCCTCATCGGCCGCGCGTGCCGTGCTGACCGTCATCCATCGGGCGAGGTAGTCGTCACGCGTGATGCGCTCACTCCACGGGATCCAGGCGGACGTCACGGGGCGGAAACCGGGGAGGGGCGACATCGCGGGCGGGAGGGTCCGCTCGGAGATCTGGTCGGACCATCCTGGATGCAGCACTCGGGCGCAGGCGCGATCCCATGCGCACTCGGGGTCGTAGGTGTTCCACAGGAGGGCCAGCGCACCGCCCGGCCGGAGGACGCGCGCGATCTCGGCGCACGCGAGCGACTCATCGAACCAGTGGAACGCCTGTGCGACCGTCACGAGGTCCTGACTCCGATCGGGCGCGGGGATGTCCTCGGCGGTGCCGACGCGGACGTCGACGGCAGGCAGGATCATGCGCAGCTGGTCGAGCATCGGCTCCGAGGGGTCGACGGCGACGACGCGATCGGCCAGCGGGACGAGCTTGCGGGTGAGCTTTCCTGTCCCCGCGCCCAGGTCGAGGATGTCGCCGAGACGCTCCGAGGCGAACACGGCGACCGCGTCGTCCGGGAACCCGGGGCGATAGCGCTCGTATTCGGCGCCCATGTCGAGGAAAGTGCGTGCGAGCTCCGGCTGCATGCTCCTCATGCTAGGTGCGGATGCACGGCGCGGGGAGTGTGCCGCATAGGCTCGGGGCGTGAGCGACGGGCGAGACGAGCGGGTGGGACACGCGCTCGAGGGGCTGATGCCGCGATGACCTTGCGCGGCGTGATCTTCGACCTCGACGGCACGCTCCTCGACACGCGGTCGGCGCAGGACGCGGCCGCACGCGCCTGGGCGACGGAGCAGGGGCATACCGCCGCGGACGTGTCGGAGCGGTGGCATCTCATCGCCGAGCGCCATTACCGGCGGTACCAGCTGCGTGAGATCGGGTTCGAGGATCAGCGGCGCGAGCGCGTCCGGGAGTTCCTCGGGATGGAGCTGACCGATGCCGAGGCGTCCGAGCTGTTCTCGACCTACCTCGAGCGGTATGAAGCGGGCTGGCAGCGGTACGCGGACGCCCTTCCCGCTCTGCAGAGAGCGCGTGCGGCCTCATTGCGGATCGTCGTGCTGTCGAACGGCCAGGCGGCCCAGCAGATGCGGAAGCTCGAGCGGTTCGGGCTCGCGGAGGCCATCGATGCGGCCGTGTTCAGCAGCGAGCTTCCGGCCGGCAAGCCTGACCCACGGGCGTTCCATGCGGCGCTCGGGGCGATCGACGTCGACGCTCGTGACGCGTGGATGGTGGGGGACAACTGGGACGCCGACGTCTGCGGGGCACGAGGCGCGGGGGTGTTCCCGGTGTACCTCGATCGTGAGAACTCGCGGCCGACGACCGAGTGCCGGAGGGTGACGAGTCTCGCCGAGCTCGAGTTCTCCTGAGGCAGGACGGGCGTCAGGCAGCCTTCACGAGCGCGAAGCGCCTCGGCCATCGAAGCCGTCCTCCGCACCGAGGGGCTGAACAGACGGGCCGTCTGGCACATTCCAGCGGAAGAGAACCAGGTGCCAGAGAGGCGGCCGCTTTCGTGAAGGGTCGATGAGTCCCTGCGCTCCGGCGGATACGAGGCGGTCTCGAACGTGCCACGACGGCGGCGTCTCGCCGACTTCGACCTTCTCCTGCCATGGGGCTGTCGCGTCAGACGGATCGATGCCGAGTGATTCCATCGCAGAGGTGTTGCGGAGATCGGCGATGCGGGAAGCGGTGACCTCCACGGCCACGATGTCGAGTTGTGCAGCCCGCGCGCCACGGTGCGCGATCATGGCGGCCTCGACGCCTTCGCGGGTAGCGCTGAGGTAGAGCGTCGGCTGGTGGGATCGTGAGTAGCGACCGGGAGCGCGAGAGCCGGCCAGCGCGGCAGCCCGGAATCGGCGGTCGATCGCGCGGTAGAAGATGCCGCGTACGTCAATGAGAACGCTCGTCTCGCCCATCCCCTGATGATCCCATCGGCCGGTACTGGTACGGCTGCGCCCATTGCTACGCTCGGCCAGGTGGATCCACAACTGAACCCGCTGATCCCGGCCTGGACCGACATCGCGTGGTCCTCATGCGTCGCGGCCGCCGTGGTTCTGGCCATCCTCGCTCTGGTGTCGATCGCGCGGATGCGGCGACGAGCCCCTGGCTACGGGGATCTTCTGTGGGGTGCGCTCGTCGTCATCGTGCCCGTGTTCGGAGCCATCGCGTGGTACGTCGTGGGACGACGACGGCACATGCTTCAGCGGTGACTGCCATGATGACGCCATGGAGATGCTGATCCGGCGTCCGCTGCCTGCCGACGCTCCCGCGCTCGCGCGACTGCATGTGCTCACGTGGCGCGAGACGTACGGGCATCTGCTTCCAAGCGACTTCTTCGGTGACGCGCACCTGGAGATGCGTCAGACGATGTGGGAGCGCATCCTCGCGAACCCGCGACCCGAATGGACGGTGCTCACCGCCGCGTTGGGGGATGAGCTCGTCGGCTTCGTCTCCGCCGGCCCGGGCAGCGAGAGCGGGACCGACTCCTCTTCACGCCAGCTGTACACGCTCTACGTGCGCTCTCGATGGCACGGAGCAGGGATCGGGCAGGCGCTCTTCGACGCCGCGGTCGGCCACGATGCGTGTGTTCTGTGGGTGGCGAAGGAGAACCCGCGAGCCATCGCGTTCTACCGCAAGAACGGGTTCGAGTTCGATGGCCAGGAACAGGCCGATGATGCCGTTCCTGGGATCGTCGAGGCGCGGATGCGCCGCGCGTCGCGGGACGCAACGGGGTGACATCCTCGTCGCGGCGCGACACACTCGTTCCATGACTCCGGTTCCCTGGGTGCTGCACGTCGACATGGACCAGTTCATCGCCGCGGTCGAGGTGCTGCGACGTCCGGAGCTCGCCGGAAAGCCGGTCATCGTCGGCGGGCGGGGCGACCCGACTGAGCGGGCCGTCGTCTCGACGGCCTCGTACGAGGCAAGGAAGTTCGGGATCGGGTCGGGGATGCCGCTCAAGATCGCGGCGCGAAAGGCGCCCGAGGACGCCGTCTTCCTCCCCGTCGACCACGCTGCCTATGAAGCGGCGTCGGAGGAGGTGATGAGCACCCTTCGCGGCCTTCCGGGAGTGGTGCTCGAGGTGATCGGATGGGACGAGTGCTTCCTCGGGGTCACGAGCGATGACCCCGAGAGGGTCGCTCGAGAGGCGCAGGCTGCGGTGCTCGAGGCGACATCGCTGCACTGCTCGGTAGGTATCGGCGACAACAAGGTGCGCGCGAAGATCGCAACGGAGTTCGGGAAACCGCGCGGGATGTTCCGCCTCACGGCCGAGAACTGGTTCGAGGTGATGGGGGAGAAGCCCACCCGGGACCTCTGGGGCGTCGGACCGAAGGTGCAGAAGCGCCTCGCCGATCACGGCATCGAGACGGTGCGTCAGCTCGCCGATGCGGATCGTCAGGAACTCGTGACGGAGTTCGGCCCGAAGATGGGCGTCTGGTATCACGAGCTCGGGTCGGGGCTCGGTCCAGCGGTGGTCGATGACACGCCCTGGATCGCGCGCAGCCACAGCCGGGAGACGACGTATCAGCACAACCTGACGACGCCGGACGAGGTGGAGTCGGCGTTGCGCGAGCTCGCGGCCGAGGCGTTCGCCGACTGCGAGGCCGAAGGGCGCGCCGTGACCCGTGTGAACCTGAAGGTGCGCTACGCGCCATTCATCACGAAGACGTTCGGCCGGAAGCTGGCAGAGCCGACGCTGGATCGCGACGTCGTCGTCGCCGCGGCGGTTGCGCTCGGTGAGACGCTGGACCACGAGCGCGAGGTGCGCCTTCTCGGCGTGCGCGCTGAGATGGTCATGCCCGAGGGAGGCGACCCCGTCGAGCGGACTCCCGTCCGCGGTCGCATCTGACCCGTCCCGGCACACACGAACCTGCCCCTGAAGTCGGCGTCTCGGCCCGCGGTCAGAAGGGTGGTGGTTCGTCGTCGGGTGGGGTGAAGCGGGCGACGGGTGGTGGGGTGTCGGTGTAGACGTGCCCGTTGGGGGAGGTCCATTCGAGCACGCCGCCTTCTGTCTGGGTGACGGTCCATTCGGTCATCTGCTCGAGCATGTGATGCGTTTCACACAAGTACTCGAGGTTCGCCACGTTCGTGGGGCCGCCCCGGGAGTGGGGATGGGTGTGGTCGACGTCGACGTAGTGCTTCCGGATGGCCTGCCGGCACCCGGGGAACCGGCACCGCTCATCTCGCGCCTTCAGGAACCGCCGCTGCGCGGTGGTGGGGAATCTCTGGTCGACGGTGAGGAGGACCCCGGTGTGCGCGTCGGTGAAGGCGCGGTTCCAGATGGTGGCGTCGGCGGCGATCTGCTTGGCGTCGATGATCGGGATGGGTCCTGCCCCGGCGAGGGTGGCGCCCTCGGTCCGGTTCGTGGGGTCGGCGAGCGCCGTGGCGGGGATGGTGATGTGCACGCTCCCGCGAATCGCCCCGAGCCCGACGGGCTTCATGGCCGGCTTCCGTGCGGGCCCTGCGGCGGGGCCGAATGCTGAACCCGCGGCCGTGCTCTCGTTCACCCCGTCGGCTGTGTCCGTGTCCGTGTCGCTCAGCGCGCCGAGTCCGACATCCCCGCCCTTCGCATCGGCCGCGCCGCCCGTGCCGTCCGCGGTGGCGCCGAGTCCGACGTCGCCGGTCTTCGCGTCCGCCTCGCCCGCACGGTCGCCCTCGGGCGTCTGGGGGAAGGTGGCGCCGTAGAGGTGGTCGTGGCCGGTGGGGGTGCCGGTGAGGGTGAGGTCGGTGAAGATGTCCGCCCGGATCTCATCCAAGGTGCGGTCATCCGCGAGCGCGGCCGGGTCGCCGGCGCGGCGGGCGGCGGCGCGGGCGGTGATGACGGTCTTGGCCATCTGGTCGATGCGGTCCATCATCCCGAGCCCGAGCACGTTCGCGACCTCCGCATCGAACGCGCCCATCGCGTCCTCCCCGGGACGGAACCCCACCCGCCGCCTCCGCCTGGCGGCCTTGTGGCGGTCGCTGATCGAGACCGGGTCCAGTTCCTGCGCGATCTTCCGCGCCACCTCCGCCAACGCCGCCGCGGTCATCGGCACCCGGTCCAGCCGCTCCAGCACCCGCACCTCATACGTCGCCCGCAGGGCAGGGTCATCGAGCCGGTCCCCGCACAGCACGATCGTGCGCGCGTGCGGGAGCGACACCGTCCCCGCCGCGAGCCGGTCCCGCACGACCGGGAACCGGGACACCAGGTTCGTCGCGTCGTTCATCTGCCGCTCCACCGACCGGCCCGGGGTGTGCGTGGCCGCGGCGATCTCCTCCGCGATCGCCCGATGCGCCCACGCCCGCGACGAGCCCCCGGCCGCGACCTGCCGCTCATGCTGCGCCCACGCCACCTGCGACGCCGACGCCAACGCCATCTGACGCGCCGCCTGCGCATGCGCGATCACCCTGTCCGCCGCCCGGATCGCCTCGATCGCCGACTCCACCGCCGCACGCTCCGAAGCCGTCGGGCACGGACCATCCCCTTCACCCCACACAGCCCCATCGCTCATGACACCAGTGTCCCGCCCACCACGGACATTCGAAGACCCCTACGATCCCGACGGCCACAGAAAAGGTCACAGAACAATAACGACTCTGCCTTGGTGTGACCGAGCGCAAGCGCTGGGGGAGGGGAGCGTCAGCGTGTCCGGCGATAGCGCTCGTAGATCACGCGGGAGTCGAACGTGCGCGTCTCGATGAGGTCGAGGGGGAGCGGTTGGGCGAGCGGGGGAAGGAACGGCGGACCACCGCCGACGATGATGGGGTACCGGAAGATCCTGATCTCGTCGATCAGGTCGAGTTCGAAGGCATGAGCGGCGAGATCCGCCCCGCCGATCTCCACGTCCTTGGGTGTGGATTCGGTGACCGCCGCGACCTCCTCGGCCAAGGTGCCCTCAGCGAGTCGGGCGTTCCCTTCGACGCCCTCGAGCGTGTGGCTGAACACGACCTTCGGAAGGGCGGTCCAGACGTCGGCGAAGGCGTTCGCATCAGGAGAGTCGCGGAACGACGGATCGGTCTCCCAGACCCGCATCGTCTCGTACAGGCGACGTCCGAGGAGTGTGGCGCCGAGTTCGCTGACCCGATCGAGGTGGAATCGGAACAGGTCATCGCTCGGCACCGACCAGTCGAACGATCCGAAGCGGTCGGCGATGAACCCATCGACCGACACGCCCATCGAGTAGATCAGCATGCTTGAAGGGTTCCATGGCGCCGAGGAGTGGGCAAGAGCCATTCGCACTTGTCGATGTGCGGCCATCCGCTCGTCATGATCACCGACCCGGCCGCTCGTCGAATCGCACGGGGAGCGACAGGGCCCCGCGCAGGGTGGCCGCATAGGCAGCGCGTGCGTCGTCGCCGACCCAAGATGAATCTCGGTGGCGGAGGTACAGCTCGTCGCCGGCATAGCGGGGGAAGACGTGAACATGCAGATGCCACACGTCCTGGTCGCCGGCGGGTTCGTTGTGCTGCCGGATCGAGGTGCCCTCGGCGCCGTAGGCGAATCGGATCGCGGTCGCCACCTGCTGGGTGAGATCCCACACGGCGCGGCCATCCTCTGGCGCGAGCGCGTAGATGCTCTCGACGTGTGCACGCGGCATCACGAGCGCAGAGCCCGCGTTGCCCGGCCACCACTTGGGCGCAATGCGCGCATAGGCCCGCTCGGTCACCGCGACGATGTCGGAGGACCGATTGTGCTCGTCCTCGATGCCCCGCTGGAGACGACAGAACGGGCACGCGTAGCCGCCGGGCGCGTGGGACGGGGCAGGATGTCCGTTCATGCGCCGGTCCGCGCAGGCACACGGCTCATCGTGTCAGGCGCCCCTGCAGACATCGACGATCAGGCCGCCGGGGCCGCGGAGGTACGCCGCCTCGGTGCCCCAGTCCGTGAGCAGAGGGCCGCGCAGCAGCTCGGCTCCGGCGGCGACAGCGCGCGAGGTAACTGCGGCCACGTCCTCGACGTAGTGATGCAGGATGACGCCATCCGTCGTGCCCCAGGGCACCATCGCGTCGCGGGACAGCATGACCCGGAGCCCTCCTGCGTCGAGCTCGCCGAAGTGCGGGCCGTCCGTGAGCACGGTCCATCCGTATGCCTCGGACAGCAGTCTCGTCGCCGCCGGGACGTCGTCCACCTGGATGTCGATCGCTTGCACGCCCATGGCGAGAGGCTATCGCGGCGGGGGTGCGTTGCCGGCGTCCTTCTTCCCGACGCCCTGCGCTGGCTCTGGAGCGACGTGCGCCGGTGAGCGAGCGACCCGCACAGGATCAGTCCTGGACGACCGGATCCTCCAGCTGTGCACGATTCTCGTCCAGCGACTCGGCGTCGCGAGCGAGGAAGCGCCGGAGAATCGCATCGATGACAGCACCGACCGCCGTCGCGACGCACACAGCCAGAAGGATGGCGACGAGCGGCTGGTCGTGCAGCCATCGGCCCGCGACGATGCCGAAGAGCGCTGAGTACGCGGCCCACGCGGTTCCGGCCGCGACGGAGAGCGGCACGAAGCGCCGCGCCGGATAGCCGGTGGCTCCGGCGGTCATGTTCACCGCGATGCGCCCGACCGGGATGTAGCGGGCCGCGAAGATGAGGAGTGCCGCCCGATCCCGCAGGCCGCGGCGAGCCCATCCGATCGCGGCCGCGACGCGAGGGGTGCGCATCCATCGGAAGCGTGTCGTGCCGATCGCTCGCCCCAGCTGATACGCGACGTTGTCGCCGGCGATCGCGCCGAGTGCGGCAGTCGCGATGAGAAGCAGCAGATGCGGCTCGCCGGAAGCGACCGAGATCGTCGCTGCGCCGACGACGACCGTCTCACTGGGCACGGGCGGGAAGAAGCCGTCGATGAAGCACACGCCGAACACCACGAGGTACACCCACGGCGATGCGGCGAGGTCGGTCACCAGCGTGGTGAGGAGGTCGATGAAGTCCATGCAGGCGACGCTATGGATCGGCTTTCGCGAGCGAATCGGTCGAACGGCAGGAGGAGTCCTTACTTTCGTCAGGTCTGCGCGCGACACCCGCTCCCTACGATGAATGCATGCGGCGCATCACGGATCACGTGCGACAGTCGTGGCCGACTGCACTCGGGGTCGCTCTCCTCGGCGTGGCGGTCGCGACGTCATTGCCGGTGGCGCGCTGGGGCGATTCCGCCGTCGTGCTTCTCCTTCTGCCTGCCGCGGTGTGCGCGTACCTCGCCGGTCGTCGCATGCGATCGCTCGCGGCAGCCATCCTCACCATCGCGGTGACGCTCGTCGCGCTCTTGCCGCTCTCGATCATCCTGCCCGGAGGGTCTGCCGGCGATTGGATGGCAGCGTCGCTCATCACCATCCTGACCGTGGTCGGTCCCTGGTGGATCGGGCGATATCGGCGGCTGCGCGCCGAGCAGCGCGAGTCCGACGCGCGGGTGCTGGCCGAGCGCGCGCAGGCCGAGGAGAGGGCTCGCATCGCGGATGACCTGCACGACACCATCGGCCATGAGCTCGCTCTCATCGCGGTCCAGGCGGGTGCGCTCGAGCTAGGCCGGGGACTGGACGAGGCGCAGCGGGAGCGATTCGCTGAGCTCCGGGAAGCGGCGGTGCGTGCGAGCAGCCGGCTTCACGACGTCGTCCGCATGACGCGACCCGCTTCCAGTGGTCGGCTCGAGCCGCTCGGCAAGGACGACATCGCGGCGCTCGTGAATGGGGCGCAGCAGGCCGGCGTTCCCGTCGAGGCGCGCCTCGACTCGGCCGTGCTCGACCGCCTGCACCCCCTGATGATCGAACTCACGGCGCGCACGCTGCGTGAGGGTCTCACGAATGCCTCGCGCCACGCACCCGGAGCGGCCGTCCAGGTGGAGCTCGTTGCGGATGGCGCTGAGCACCTCGACCTGAAGGTGCGGTCGGGCGCGCCATCCCGGCAGGGGACGCAGGGGAGTGGGCACGGGATCCCCAGTCTCCAGCGGCGTGCGGCCCTGCTCGGCGCGTCGGTCGAGGCGGGAGCGGTCGCAGACGGCTTCGAGCTGCGGCTCCGGGCGCCCCTCCGTCCTGAGCCGCGGACGGACACGAACGACCGCGTGTGGGATGCGGCACTGATCTCGAACTCGCAGGAGACCCGCCGACGGATCCTGCAGTCGGCTGTGGTTCCTGCGTCCGTCCTCGGGCTCGCCATCGTCGGCATCCTCGTCGTGCAGGCGGTCACCGTGACTCAGACGGCGATCCCGTCGAGCGTCTACGAGCAGATCGAACTGGGCGTCTCCCGTTCGGAGCTCGCACCTCGCTTGCCCGCGGGCATCCCCGCGCCGCCGCCGATCGTCGTGGAGGAAGACGCGCCACCGAGCGGAGCTCGGTGCGAGTACTTCGCGGCACGCGACGGGTGGCTCCACTTCACCGACGCGGTGTATCGCCTCTGCTTCGATGACGGCGTGCTCGTCGAGAAGACCCTCCTGGGTGCGTCGTGATCCGCGTCCTCCTTGCGGACGACGAGCCCATGATCCGGGCAGGGGCGCGGGCGATCCTCGAGTCCGACGCTGGAATCGAGGTCGTGTTCGAGGCAGGGGATGGCCGGAGCGCGATCGACGGCGTGCGGCAGCATCGTCCGGACGTCGCGATCCTCGACATCCGCATGCCGGGCGTGGACGGGCTCACCGCGGCCGCGGAGATCGCGCGGGCGGCACCGAGCACGAGGGTCGTGATCCTCACGACCTTCGGCGAGGACGAGTACGTCGAGCGCGCGCTGGGCGAGGGCGCGCTGGGCTTCCTCGTCAAGGCCGCTGATCCGCGAGAGCTCATCGCGGGGGTCCGTGCCGTCGCCGACGGGGGAGCGTACCTGTCGCCGACGATCGCCCGAAGGGTCATCGCGCCCTACCGCGGAGGAGAGCGGATGCGCGACGCGGCCGCGCGGGAGGCGCTTGCGGGATTGACCGAGCGGGAGAAGGCGGTGCTGGCGCTGCTCGGCGGGGGCGCGTCGAATGCGGAGATCGGCGCGCAGCTGCATCTCGTCGAGGGAACAGTCAAAGGCCACGTCAGCGCGATCCTCGGCAAGCTCGGCGCGCGCAATCGTGTCGAAGCCGCGGTGATCGCGCATCGCGCGGGGCTGGTCACCGCCGAGTGAGGGGAGCCGCGCGCATCTCGCCGCGGACCATCCCTCAACGCGAACTGACATAATGTGCATTATCGGATGTTCCCGATCGCGCGGCGTCGCCCTCAGATCAGCCACTCGCCATCCGACATGAGCATCCGTCCGGGGAACTCGTCCACTTCGCGCCAGGACTGGATGCGCGTCGGGCGCAGCACGAGGAACACGTAGCCTGCGAGGCCGCGTGGGTCCCAGTCCGCCTGCGCGGCATACGCGTGCCCGATGCTCTCGACGTCGTCGACGCCGTGCGTCGCGTCGAGCGACGCGTCGATCAGGACGACATCTCTCGTCTGGCCGACACCGAGCCGCGCGACGCCCGAGGACGCGATATTCCGCGCCGTGAGAGACGAGCCCTCGAGCGCGACGATGATGCGATCGTCCGCCCACGCGATCGACAGCGGCACGAGATGGGGTCGCCCGTCCGGCGACGCCGTCGCCACCCATCCGTCCGCCGCAGGTGCGGTCAGCTGGCGGAGCGCATCGGCCTTGCGCGTCGCGCGGTCGCGCGGCGGTGCGGAGCCACTCACCGCGTCAGCCTGCTTCCGTGACAGCCGGCGCGCCGACGTACTGCGCCAGATGCTCGCCGGTGAGCGTCGACCTCGCGGCGACGAGGTCGGCCGGCGTGCCCTCGAAGACGATGCGCCCGCCGTCGTGGCCGGCCCCGGGCCCGAGATCGATGATCCAGTCCGCATGAGCCATCACCGCCTGGTGGTGCTCGATCACGATCACGGTCTTGCCGGCGTCGACGAGCCGATCCAGCAGCCCGAGGAGGTTCTCGACGTCGGCGAGGTGGAGACCCGTCGTCGGCTCGTCGAGCACGTAGACCTCGGCCTTCTCCCCCATCTCGTTCGCGAGCTTGATCCGCTGACGCTCGCCGCCCGACAGCGTCGAGAGCGGCTGGCCGAGCGTCAGGTAGCCGAGGCCGACATCCTCGAGCCTGCCCAGGATGGCCGCGGCCGCGGGGATCCGCGCCTCGCCCTCGGAGAAGAACGCGCGTGCCTCCGCGACGGGAAGGTCGAGCACCTCGGTGATGTCGCGCCCGCCGAGCTTGTATTCGAGCACGCCCGCCTGGAACCGCTTGCCACCGCAGTCCTCGCACGGCGTCTCGACGGTCTCCATGAACCCCAGTTCGGTGACGATGACGCCGGCGCCCTTGCATGTCGGGCACGCGCCCTCGGAGTTCGCGCTGAAGAGCGCTGGCTTGACGCCGTTCGCCTTCGCGAAGGCCTTGCGGATGGGATCGAGGAGGCCTGTGTAGGTGGCGGGATTGCTGCGCCGCGATCCGCGGATCGCACCCTGGTCGATCGAGACGACGCCCTCGCGTCGCGCGACCGACCCGTGGATCAGCGAGCTCTTGCCCGACCCCGCGACGCCCGTGACGACCGTGAGGACGCCGAGTGGGACGTCCACGTCGACATCCTGCAGGTTGTTCTCGCTCGCACCGCGCACCTCGATGGCGCCCTTCGGCTCCCGAACGCTCGGCTTGATCTGCGCGCGGTCGTCGAGGTGCTTCCCGGTCAGGCTTCCGCTGGCCTTCAGCCCGTCGACCGTCCCCTCGTAGCAGATCGTTCCGCCGGCACTGCCCGCGCCGGGCCCGAGATCGACGACGCGGTCGGCGATCGCGATGGCCTCTGGCTTGTGCTCCACGACGAGCACCGTGTTCCCCTTGTCGCGCAGCTGCAGCAGGAGCGTGTTCATGCGCTGGATGTCGTGCGGGTGCAGGCCGATCGTCGGCTCGTCGAACACGTACGTGACATCGGTCAGCGCGGAGCCGAGGTGACGCAGCATCTTGATGCGCTGCGCCTCGCCGCCCGACAGCGTGCCGGATGGCCGGTCGAGGCTCAGATAGCCCAGGCCGAGGGTCACGAACGCGTCGAGGTTCGCGCCGAGCGCCGCGAGGAGCGGGACCGCGCCGGGCTTGTCCAGTCCGCGCACCCACTCGGCGAGGTCCGTCACCTGCATGCGGCATGCGTCGGCGATGCTCACGCCGTCGATCTTCGAACCGCGCGCTGCCTCGGTCAGACGGGTGCCGTCGCACTCCGGGCACGTCGCGAAGGTCGCCACGCGCTGCACGAAGGCGCGGATGTGCGGCTGCAGCGCGTCGATGTCCTTCGAGAGCATCGACTTCGTGATCTTGGGGATGAGCCCCTCGTACGTCATGTTGATGCCGGCGATCTTGACCTTGGTCACCTCGCCGTAGAGGAACGTGTGCCGCTGCTTCTCGGTGAACTGGGCGATCGGCTTGTCCGACGGGTAGAACCCCGACTGCGAGAAGCCCTTCACCATCCATCCGTCCGGCGTGTAGCCGGGCACCATGATCGCGCCCTCATCGAGCGACTTCGACTCGTCCACGACCTGCGAGAGGTCGATGTCGGACACCGCTCCCCTCCCCTCGCACCGCGGGCACATGCCGCCGAGGTACACGACGTCCTTGACGATGGTCTTCTCCCCCGTCGCCGACGTCATCACGCCGCTCGCCTTCTGCGTGGGGATGTTGAACGAGAACGCGGTCGGGCCGCCGATGTGCGGCTCTCCCAGCCGGCTGAAGAGGATGCGCAGCATCGCGTTCGCGTCGGTGACGGTGCCCACAGTCGAACGCGGATTCGCTCCGAGCCGCTCCTGGTCCACGAGGATGGCCGTCGTGAGCCCCTCGAGGACGTCGACGTCGGGGCGCGGCACCGACGGCATGAACCCCTGCACGAACGCGCTGTAGGTCTCGTCGATGAGGCGGCGCGACTCGGCGGCGATCGTGTCGAACACGAGCGAGCTCTTGCCCGACCCAGAGACGCCCGTGAACACCGTCAGCCGCCGTTTCGAGATCTCGATGCTGACGTTCTTGAGGTTGTTCTCCCGCGCGCCCTGCACGCGGATGACGTCGTGCGTGTCGGCGACGTGAGCGGAGGGGCTGTCGGAGGCTGCGGTCATCGTCTCTCCAGGTCGGCAGAAGGGGCTCGGGGCGGTCAGGGGCGCTGCTGCAGGCGGATCATATTGCCCGCCGGGTCGCGGAACGCCGCGTCGCGAACGCCGTACGGCTGGTCCATGGGCTCCTGCACGACGTCGACGCCCAGGGCCTCGAGCCGCGCGAACTCGGCGTCGACGTCGGGCGTCGCGAGCAGGAGGCTCGCATACGTGCCCTTCGCGATCATCTCGAGGATGGTGCGGCGCTCGTCATCGGTGATCCCGCTCTCGACGGCGGGCGGGTAGAGCACGATGTTCGTGTCGGGCTGGTCAGCCGGGCCCACGGTGAGCCAGCGCAGCCCCTCGTAGCCCACGTCGTTGCGCACCTCGAAGCCGAGGGCGTCGCGGTAGAAGCCCAGAGCGGCTTCAGGGTCGGTCTGCGGCAGGAAGCTGGAGTGGATCGTGATGGTCATGTCGCTCACGCTATCCGCGGGTCGGATGGTCGCGCTTCTCGATTCCTGATCGGTCGCGTCACGTGCTTGGTGATGAGGGTGGGAACGCCCGCGAGATCGCCCTCGGACCGCCGCCGGTACTCGCTCGGCGGCATTCCCACGAGCTCGGCGAAGCGCGTGCTGAACGTGCCGAGCGATCCGAAGCCGACCTCGAAGCAGATCTCCGTGACGGTCAGATCGCCGCGTCGCAGGAGCGACATCGCCCTCTCGATCCGCCGCGTCATGAGGTAGGAGTACGGAGACTCCCCGTACGCGAGCTTGAACTGCCGGCTGAGGTGGCCAGCGGACATGCCCACGCCGCGCGCGAGTGCCTCGACGTCGAGCGGCTGGGCGAACTCGCGGTCCATCCGGTCGCGCACCCGGCGGAGGAGGGCGAGGTCCCGAAGCCGGTCTGCGGGGGCGGGTGGGCTCGTCACGTAGGCGATCCTGCCATGCCCTGCCGACGTCGCCGGGTCAGGGGCGCGGCGCGGGCGACCCCCACTTCGGTGCCGGCGGCTCCCAGGTCTCGAGGGCATCGAGCAGCGTGCCCGCGTCGTCCGCCACGATCAGGGTGTCGCGGAACGCGGAGCGGACGAAGCCCTCCGCCGTTATGTGGTCGAGAGCATCGAGCAGCGGGCGCCAGAAGCCGGCGACATCGAGGAGGGCGACCGGCTTGCGGTGGATCCCGAGCTGCAGCCAGGTCCACGCTTCGAAGAGCTCCTCGAGCGTGCCCGCTCCCCCGGGCAGCGCCACGAAGGCGTCGCCGAGCTCGGCCATGCGCAGCTTGCGCGCGTGCATGTCGGGCACGATCTCGAGAGCGGTCAGCCCCGGGTGCGAGATCTCGGCGTCCACAAGGTCCTGGGGCATGACCCCGATCGCCTCTCCGCCCGCCTCGGATGCGGCGTCGGCGACCGTGCCCATGAGCCCGACCCGCCCGCCGCCGTAGACGAGCCCCGTGCCGCGCGCCGCGAGCGCACGGCCGAACGCGGTCGCGGCCTCGGCGTAGTCCGGCCGCACACCCGTCGCCGACCCCAGGAACACCGTCACGCGCTCGATTCCGCTCACCCCGCGAGCCTATCCAGCGCACGGGGCGCATCGCCGCGGGGCGTAGGTTGGAGGGGTGAGAGAGACCCCCGCATGATCGACGTCCTCACCGGCTTCGCGGTCGTCGGCGTGGCGATCCTCACCGGCTACGTCGTCGGGCGCGTCGACCTCCTCGGGCCGCAGGGCCGATTCGTGCTCAGCCGACTCTGCTTCTTCGTGCTGAACCCGTTCCTGCTCTTCACCGTGCTGGCAGAGGCCGATCTCGGCGTGCTGTTCTCGGCTCTGCTGCCCGTCTCCGCGCTCGCGGCCGCGGCGATCTTCATCCTCTACGGCCTCGTCGCCCGGCTCGGCTGGCGTCGCGGCTGGGGCGTCACGGCGGTCGGCGCGCTGGGAGCCGGGTACGTGAACGGCAACAACATCGGCATCCCGATCGCCACCTACGTGCTCGGCGACGCCGCGTACGCCGCGCCCATCCTGCTCCTGCAGCTCCTCGTGTTCACGCCGATCGTGCTCGCCATCCTCGACGGCTCGTCGTCGGGCGAAGCGTCTTTCGGGGCGATCGCGCGGCGGACGCTGCGCAACCCCATGATCATCGGCGCGGCCCTCGGGGTTCTCGTGGCGCTCCTCGACGTCGAGCTCCCGCCCATCGTCATGGACCCGCTGCGGCTCCTCGCGGGCGGAGCCGTGCCCGTGCTCCTCATCAGCTTCGGCATGTCGCTCTACGGCCAGCGCGTGCTCACGCAGGTCGGCACGCGCCGCGACATCGCCCTCGCGACGGTCTGCAAGCTCGCGCTCATGCCGCTCGTGGCATGGGCCATCGGCCGATTCGCCTTCCAGCTCGACGACCACGCGCTGCTCGCGGTGGTCGTGCTCGCCGCGCTCCCCAGCGCGCAGAACGTCTTCAACTACGCGCAGCGCTACGAGGTCGGCGAGGTGGTCGCCCGCGACACCGTGTTCCTCACGACGCTGGGATGCCTGCCGGCTCTGTTCGCGTGCGCTCTGCTTCTGGGCTGAGCGAGCGCTGACGCAGGGCGATCACGCGATCGATCGCGATCCCGAGCACGATCGCGATGCCTGCGCCGATCGCGGCGCCCAGGAGCGGCTGCTCGCGGAGCCAGGTGCCGGCGATGAGGCCGATGCCGACGGAGTACGCCGCCCAGGCGGCCGCCGCGACGAGCGCGAGCGGCACGAAGCGGCGGGGCGGATAGCGCGTCGCGCCGGCGGTCAGGTTCACGGCGACGCGCCCCACGGGGATGTAGCGCGCGATGAGGATGAGCGAGGCGCCGCGCCGATCGAGGCCCGCCTGCGCCCACTCGATCGTCCGCCGCACGCGCCCGATCCGCATCCATCCGAAGCGCTCCGTCCCGATCGCGCGCCCCAGGAGGTAGGTGAGCCCGTCGCCGACGAAGGCGCCGCACGCCGCGAGGAGCGCGATGAGCCAGGGCACCGGCTCCCCCGTCGCTGCGCCGATCGCCGCAGCCGACGCGATCACCGTCTCGCTCGGGACGGGCGGGAACAGCCCGTCGACCGCGCACACGGCGAACGCGACGAGGTAGATCCAGGGCGAGGTCGCGGTGTCGAGCAGCACCGTGGCGACGAGGTCGAAGAACGCGGTCATGGGGATCCCTCCGGGTCGCTTACGACGCTACGGAGGGGCGTGTGGCGCGTCGTCACCCCGTGGGTGCGTTCCCATCCCCCTGGAGGATGACTCGTGTCCGTCCGGGACGGCCGCGCGAGCGATGCGCGGCCGTCCCGGACGGGCTCGGCTCAGGCAGCGGCGGCCGTGAGAGAGCGGATGGTCTCGCTCCCCTCGGCGAGGACGCGGTAGACCCGCTCGTACCCCTCGGCCATCACCGGCAGATCGAACCGCGTCTCCGCATCGCGGCGGCAGGCCGCGGGATCGAGATCGCCCGCGCGCTGGATCGCCTGCGCGAGGGCGTCGAGGCCGTCGACGACGAACCCGGTCTCGCCGTGCCGGACGATCTCGGGCACGCTGCCGCGCGGCGTCGCGACGACGGGCGTGCCGCACGCGAGCGCTTCGGCCATCACCATGCCGAACGGCTCCTCCCACTGGATCGGGAAGACGAGGCAGGCGGCGCTCGCGAACAGCTCGCGCTTCACGCTCGCGTCCGCCTCGCCCACGTACTCGGCGTCTCGGCCCAGCAGGGGGCGCACGGCGTCGGCGAAGTACTCGCGCTCGGCGGTCTCGTTGAGCTTGCCGGCGAGCACGATGCGACGCCCCGCACGCCGCGCGGCCTCGATGGCGAGATGCGCCCCCTTGTCGGGGCTGAAGCGCCCGATCCAGAGCACGTGATCCTCCTTGTGCGGGCGGAACGGAAAGCTCGGCACGTCGATCGCGTTGTGCACCGTCCCGACCCAGTTCAGATCAGGAGCCTGACGGCGCTGGGCGTCGGAGATCGCGACGAGGTCGACGCTCGACCCGAGCCGGCGGTAGTAGTCGCCGTTGTCACCCGTCACCGGCCCATGCATCGTCACGAGCGTAGGGATGGTGCGCGAGCGGGCGAGCAGGGGCCCCGCCGCGGAGTTGTCGTGGACGATGTCGAGCTCGCGCTCGTCGAGCGAGCGCGCCGCCTCGGCCGCGAGCACGACCTCGGGCATGACGCTCGACCCCAGCAGGTGCGAGGGCGGCCCGTCGTACACCCGCACGTGGCGCTGCGCGCGTGTGCGGCGCTCCCCCGAGGCGACGAGGGTCACCTCGTGTCCGCGGGCGACGAGCTGGTCCACGAGGGCCGCGACGACGGCCTCGGTTCCCCCGTAGCCGCGGGGCGGGAGCTCGAAACACGGCGGCGCGATCATCCCGATCCGCAGCGGGCGCGTGGCCACCTCGTCCTCCGGTGTGCCCTCTCGTTCGACGATCAGCGACATGCGCGTACCTCCTCCTCCATCGGCGCTATCGCAAGGTGGGGTGAAGAGCTCGACGTTGAGCCGTCGCTTGTCAGGTTATTGAGAGGAAACCTACGATTGCAAGTGAAGGTTTTCAGAGCGCCCGTCAGAGAGGAGCACCGTGACCGACATCGTGTCGACCCCCGTCGAGACCGCAGACGACGTGGAGCCGCGGACCTCCCGGCCGCCCATCGACGACGATCGCACCCGGCCCCGAGGACTCGGCACCGTGCAGCAGCCGCAGGCATCCGTGACCCTCGTCGAGGGATCGTCGTTCTGCGTCTCCCGCCCCGATGGCGACATCGTCCCTCGTCAGGCCGATGGCCTCTTCGTGCAGGACACCCGCGTGCTGTCTCAGTGGGAGCTGCGCATCGACGGCCATTCGGTCGAGCCGCTCGGGATCATCCCGGCAGAGCCCTTCGAGACGCGCTTCATCGGCCGCGTTCCGGCCCGCCCCGGCAACATCGAGCCGACGATCATCGTCGAGCGGCGCCGGCTCGTCGGCAGCGGCATGCGCGAGGACCTCGCGATCTCGAACTACGGGAGCGAGCCGGCGGGTCTCGACGTCGTCCTCCACGTCGACGCGGACTTCGCCGACCTCTTCCAGGTCAAGGAGCGCCGGGCCGAGCGGCCGGCGGGCGTGACGGGCGGGTTCGACCGGGACGGACTCCACTTCCGCCTGGAGGGCGAGGGGACGGCCCAGCGGGGCGTGCGCGTGTCGGCGCCCGGAGCGCAGGCCGCCTCGGGAGCGCTCGCCTTCCGCATCGTCGTCGAGCCGGGCGGCACGTGGCGGGGCAGCATCGAGGTTCGACCGGCCGTGGACGGCAGCGAGCTGGCCGCGTCCTTCCCGCTCGGCGACCCGGTGGAGGGCACGCAGCCGGCGCTGCGCATGCGTGGGTGGCACGACGCGACACCCTCGATCTCGGTGGCGAACACGGTGCTGGCGGCCGCACTCGCGACAAGCGAGCGTGACCTCGGTGCGCTCCGCATCGTCGACCCGTCCCATCCCGAGGACGAGGTCGTCGCGGCGGGAGCGCCGTGGTTCATGGCCCTCTTCGGCCGGGACTCTCTGCTCACCAGCGCGATGATGATGCCCTTCGCGCCGAGTCTCGCACTCGGGACCCTGCGCGCCCTCGCTCGGCTGCAGGGCGCGCGCGAGTCGGCGATGACGGAGGAGCAGCCCGGGCGCATCCTCCATGAGGTGCGGCTGGGAGCGGACCTGTCGCTCGCCCTCGGCGGCGATCGGGTCTACTACGGATCGATCGACTCGACCCCGCTCTTCGCGATGCTCGTCGGCCAGGCGCGGCGCTGGGGAGCTCCCCGCGAGGCCATCGAGGAGCTGTGGCCGCATGTGCGACGCGCCATCGCGTGGATCGACCGCTTCGGCGACCGCGACGGCGATGGGTTCGTCGAGTACCAGCGCAGCACCGACCGCGGGCTCGCGAACCAGGGATGGAAGGACAGCTCGGATGCCATCGCCCACCGCGACGGCACCGACGCGCAGGCGCCGATCGCGCTCGCCGAGGTCCAGGGCTACTGCTACGCGGCGCGGCTCGCGGCCGCCGAGATCGCGGAGACGCTGGGCGAGGCGGCGTACGCGGCCGAGCAGCGCTCGCGGGCCGCTGATCTGCAGGCGCGCTTCCACGAGGCGTTCTGGCTGCCCGACGAGGGCTTCTACGCGCTCGCGCTCGACGCGCGCAAGGAGCCGGTGCGCGTGCTCTCCTCGAACGTCGGGCACTGCCTCTGGACCGGCATCGTGCCCGACGAGGTCGCCGACCGGGTGATCGACCGCCTGCTGCAGCCCGATCTCTTCACCGGCTTCGGCATCCGGACCCTCTCGTCGCGGTCGCGGCGATTCAACCCCGCGAGCTACCACAACGGGTCGGTCTGGCCGCATGACACCGTGCTCGCGGCCGCAGGCATGGCCCGGTACGGGCGCCGGGATGCCGCGGTCGAGGTCGCGACCGGTCTCCTCGATGCGCTCGAGGCGTTCGACGGGCGTCTCCCCGAGCTCTTCTGCGGCTTCGCGCGCGACGACAAGCCCCTGCCGGTCCCCTACCCGACGTCCTGCTCCCCGCAGGCGTGGGCCGCCGCGACGCCGTTCGAGATCCTCCGGATCTGCCTCGGGCTGGATGCCGACGTTCCCGAAGGCCGCCTCGACATCCGATCCGTGCCGCCCGCGATCGGCCGCGTCGAGATCACCGGCCTGCCGATCGGGCCGTGGAGGCTCGACCTCCGCGCAGATGAGACCCGCACCGAGGTCTCCGGACTGCCTGAAGGGATGGGGACATGAGCGATGACGCCGAGACGAGCGACGGCGAGCCTGCGTCGCCCCTGGACGACCAGACCGCGCCGTTCTACACGATCGGGCAGGTCTCGTCGCTGCTCGGGATGCCGCAGGCTGCGCTGCGTCGCCTCGACGACCAGGACATCGTCTCGCCCGAGCGCTCCGAGGGCGGCCAGCGCCGGTACTCGCGGAACGAGGTCGATCGACTGCGCGAGGTGGCGACGCTGACGGAGGAGGGTGTCACCCTGCCCGGCGTGCGGAAGGTGCTCGCCCTCCGGCGCCGCGTCGAGGCCCTCGAAGAGGAGATCGCCGACCTCCGCGCGCGCCGGCCGGAGTGAGGCCTCGGGGCAGGATCGGGCCGGCCGCCGACAGCCGCACGGCGAGCGCGGCGAGGAGCGCGGAGAGCACGGCCGTCGCGGGGCCGAGCCCGAGCGCGAGCACCGCGGCCACCGCGGCCGCCCCCGTGAGGGTCGCGAGGGCCGCGCGCCCTGCCTGCTCGGTGACCGGCTCCGCACCCGAGCGCGCGTGCCGCGTCTCGAAGCGGCTCGCGGCCCAGGCCACCGCGCCCACGACGACTGCGCCGAGCACGAGCCACGCCGGGCGGTCCAGCCACCATGCGGGAGATGCGGGCGCCGGAAGGTCGGCGCCGGTGACGAGGGCGCTCCCCGCGACGGCTCCCGCGAGCGCCACGAGCGCCGGCATGTGCCACAGGTAGACGGTCATCGCGCGGCCGCCGATCGCATCCACCGCTCGTGCGATCGGCGGCTGCCCTGCCCATCGGCGCAGAGCCGGGCGCGCGAGCGTGAACAGGGTCACCTGCGCGAAGGCGAACAGAGCGAGCGCGACCGTCGGCGGATTGAGGTTCACGTACATGTCCGCCGCGTAGGCGCCCGACACGACGAGGACGAGGAGGACGCCGACGGCGCCCGCGGCCATCCGCCAGCGCACGCGCGCCGCGATCGCGTCAGCGCGGCCATCCTCGATCCAGAAGCCGAGCTGCTGCACCGTGAGCCACACGGAGGCGAGACCGAGCAGGCCGAGAGCCTCGACGCCGCTCGTCATCCGGAGGACGTCGCCGGCGACCACGGCCGCGGCGAGCACGGCGAGCGTGACGACGGGAGCGCGATCATGCGCGGCGACCAGCGCGGGCACGAGCGCCTGCGCGAAGACGAACACCCCGAGGAACCACAGCGGCTGCGACATCCGGAATCCCGCGACCGCGACGAGATCGCCCGGGACCCCCGCGACGAGCAGCGCCGAGAGGCCCGCCGCCAGGACGAGCATGACGAGCGGGAGGGGCCGCAGGAGACGCCGCACGCGGGTGGCGGCGAACGCCGCACGGGAGGCCCCGCGAGCGCGCGAGCGTCGGAACGAGCGGGCAGCGGTGAATCCCCCCGCCGCGAAGAACAGGGGCATCACCTGCACGAGCCAGCTCCAGGGAGCGAACCCGTCGATGTCGAGCGCGTTCGAGAACACGGGGCGACCGCCCTGGACGTCGATGCCGACCATCGTGGCGTGCAGGAGCACGACGACGACGAGGGCGCCCGCGCGGGCGAGATCGATGCTGCGGTCCCGATCGGGACCGTGAAGCGGTGGGGCGGATGGTGCGGTGGCGGCAGGCGCGGACATGCGGGTCTCCTCGACGGTCGGTGTCGGGGAACCGTACGGAGGCGACCGCGCCCAGCGGATCACCCCGGGGGTCGATCTGCGCGGCGGCGCTGCCCTCCCTCGGGGTGAGCGCGGGCGTCAGGCCGGGGTGACAAGCCCCGCGTCGTAGGCGAAGATGACCGCGTGCACGCGGTCGCGCGCGCCGAGCTTCTGGAGGACCCTCCGCACGTGCGTCTTCACGGTCTGCTCGGCGATGAAGAGCGCGCTCGCGATCTCGCCGTTCGACAGACCGCGGCCCATGAGCGTGAGCACCTCGCGCTCCCGCTCGGTGAGCCCGGCGAGGTCGAGCCGTGCGCGCGTGGGCGGGGCGGGTCGCCGGGTGACGACGTCCTCGATGAGCCGTCGCGTGATGCTCGGCGCGAGCAGTGCATCGCCAGCGGCGACGACGCGCACCGCCTGGACGAGCTCGTCCGGCCGAGCGTCCTTGAGGAGGAATCCGCTCGCCCCCGCGCTCAGCGCGTCATAGACGTACTCGTCGATGTCGAACGTCGTGAGCATGATGACGCGCGGCGGCGATGGCCGCGGGTGCCGCGGCTGCAGGATCGCGCGCGTCGCCTCGATCCCGTTCTGCACGGGCATCCGCACGTCCATGAGGACGATGTCGGGGTGCGTCTCGTTGACGAGCCGAACGGCCTCCTCGCCGTCCCCGGCCTGGCCGACGACGCGGAAGTCGGGCTGAGCGGCGAGGATCGCCGCGAATCCTGCGCGCACCATGGCCTGGTCGTCGACGACCGCGATCGTGATCATGCCTCGCCCCTCTCCCCCGCGACGTCGACCGGGAGCTCCGCGTGCACGCGGAAGCCGCCCTCTGCCGTGGGGCGGGCGTCGACCGTTCCGCCGACGAGCGCGGCGCGCTCCCGCATCCCCCGGAGCCCGAGGCCGGCTCCTGGAGGCGCCTCGACCGCGGCGGCCGGCGGCGAGTTCTCGACCTCGATCACGAGCATGCCGCCATCCTCCCGCACCGTCACGGTGGTCGCGCTCCCCGGTGCGTGGCGGAGCGCGTTGCTCAGCGCCTCTTGCACGATCCGGTAGGCCGCGAGCTGCAGCGAGGCGGGCAGGTCGTCGGCGTGCGCGTCGCTGCGCAGCGTGACCGCCGCGCCGGCGTCGACCGCGTCGCGCGCGAGTGCGGGGATGTCGGCGAGGCCCGCGACGGGCGCGAGAGCCGCCTGCTCGTCGCCTGAGCGCAGCACGCCGAGCAGACGGCGCATCTCGCCGAGGGAGCGGCGTGCGGCACCACCGATCTCCTCGAACTCCGCCGCGGCCGCGTCGTCGAGCTCGGGGAGCCGGAAGCGCGCGGTCGCGGCCTGCACCTGGATGAGTGACAGGCCGTGCGCGACGACATCGTGCAGCTCGCGTGCGATCCGCTGACGCTCCTCGACCTGAACGCGCGCGGCGTGCTCGTCCTCGGCGATCGCGCGCTCGCGGGCGAGGGCGGCGCCGAGCGCGCGTCGCTCGCCGAGCAGGGCGGCGACGCCCAGTGCCCCGGCCCCGATCGAGAGCGCCACGATCACGTTCGCCGGCACCGCGTCACCGCGCGCCGTGAGCACGTGCGACGACACGAGCGCCCCGGGGAGCACCAGCGCCCAGACGCCCGTGCGCCAGCCTCGGCGGAGAGCCACGAGCCCGCACAGCAGCGCGAACCCGATGATGCCCGTGACCGACCAGGGCCACGGCACGCCGACCGGGGGCGCCCACAGGGCGAGTGCCGCGGACGCGCCAGTGAACGCGACGATGGCCGGCCAGGGCGCGACCGGCGCCACCGCGATCGCGCCGGCCTGCAGGAGGGCGAGTGCGAGCGCCCAGCCCGGCGGGACGCCGTGCACGGCGGCCTCGAACGGCGCGCTGACGGCCGCGAGAGCGGCGCTCGCGAACCCGATGGCGACCCACCAGGCGGGCGAGAGCCCCCGCGCGCTGTCGGTCACTCCGTGCCGCGGAACCCGCTGATGTCGCCGACGATGCGCTCGTTGTCCGCGGGGATCGGATCGACGATCGCCTGCGCGATCTCGGCGGCGAACTCCGAGACGTTGTAGAGGCGACCCGCCTCCTCGCGCCGCGCCGCGATCGCGCCGGGGTTCACGCGCTCCAGGAGCGTCGCGGTGATCGTGCCCTCGATCATGTCGCCCGAGACCACGACGAAGTCGACGCCCTTCTCGGTGAGGGCGGGGATGCGCTCGCGCAGCGCGTCCTCGCCCGCGCGCTTCGACAGGGCCACGGGCTCGTACGCGTCCATCGTGGGCGTCGTGCGGATGAAGTGCGCCTGGTGGCTCGTGACGAACACGACGCGTCCGCCCGCGGGGATGATCGGCAGCGCGGTCTCGAGGACGTTCACCTGGGCATCGCGGTTGAGTCGGAGCGCGTAGTCCTCGCCGACGCCCGTCTCCATGCCGCCCGAGGCGTTGAGCACGAGCACGTCGAGCGACCCGAACTCCTCCTTGACCGCCTCGATCATCGCCGAGACCGAGCCCGGGTCGGTCAGGTCCGCGCCGACGACGAGCGCCTTGACGCCGAGCTCGCGCACCTCGGCGGCGAGCTTCTCGGCGCGGGGGGCCTTGTTGCGGAAGTTGATGACGACGTTCGCCCCCGCCTGCGCCGCGTAGCGCACGGTGTCGGCGCCGATCCCTCGTGACGACCCCGTCACGAGGACGGTCTTGCCGGCGAGGGACTGCGGTGCGAGAGGCTGCGACACGAGGACTCCGAGAGCGTGGGGACGGGAACCGTCCGACCCTACCAAGTGCGGTCTGCGCGCGGGAATCGCAACGCGATATCCCGGGCGGATCAGACGTCGCGCGTGCGTGATAGGTTCCGAGCAGAGCCCGCCCCGAGGAGGTCCCATGGAAGCGATCGAGCAGTTCGCCTGGATCGGATGGCTGGCGCTCATCGCGATCTTCCTCGCGGTCGAGATGGTCTCGGGCGAGCTTACGTTCCTCATGCTCGGCCTCGGCGGCGTGTTCGGCCTCGGATCGGGGCTTCTGGGCGCGCCGCTGTGGCTCCAGGTGATCGTCGCGGCCGCCGCGGCCGTCGCCCTGCTCGTCTTCGTGCGCCCGCCGCTTCTGCGGCGCCTGCGCCGCGGCGCCGACCCGAAGGCGTTCAACGTCGACGCCCTCGTGGGGCTGTCCGGCGTCGTGACCGAGACGGTCACCGCGATGTCCGGCCGCGTCAAACTCGTCAACGGCGACTCGTGGTCCGCGCGCGTGCGCGGCGACCGGTCGCTGGCCCCGCAGACCCCGATCACCGTCGAGTCCATCCAGGGCGCGACCGCGTTCGTCACGACCCGCACGCCCGAGGAGAGCTGAAATGGACGACAGCAACGTCATGGCGATGGTGCTCACCTGGATCCTGGTGATCGCCGTCGTCATCTTCGTGATCACCATCCTGGTCCGGTCCATCCGGATCGTGCCGCAGAGCGACTCCGTCATCGTGGAGCGCCTCGGCAAGTACCACCGCACCCTGTTCGGCGGGCCGCACCTCATCGTGCCCTTCATCGACCGCGCACGCACGCGCGTCGACCTCCGCGAGCAGGTCGTGACCTTCCCGCCGCAGCAGGTCATCACCGAGGACAACCTCTCGGTGGCCGTCGACACGGTCGTCTACTTCCGCGTCACCGATCCGCGCTCGGCGACCTACGAGATCGCGAACTACCTCGGCGCGGTGGAGCAGCTCACCATCACCACGCTGAGGAACGTCGTCGGAAGCCTCAACCTCGAGGAGGCGCTCGTGAGCCGCGACGTGATCAACGGCAAGCTCAGCGCCGTGCTCGACGAGGCGACCGGGCAGTGGGGCATCAAGGTGAGCCGCGTCGAGCTCAAGGCGATCGATCCGCCCGCGACGCTGCAGGACGCGATGGAGAAGCAGATGCGCGCCGAGCGCGACCGTCGCGCGGCCATCCTCACCGCCGAGGGCCAGAAGCAGTCGCAGGTGCTCGTCGCCGAGGGTGCGCGGCAGGCCGCGATCCTCAAGGCCGAGGGCGACAAGCAGGCGCAGGTCCTGCGCGCCCAGGGCGAGTCGGAGGCGATCACGACGGTCTTCCATGCGATCCACGAGGGGCGCCCCGACGACAAGCTGCTCGCCTACCAGTACCTGCAGACCCTGCCGAAGATCGCGGAGGGCGAGGCGAGCAAGCTCTGGATCATCCCGAGCGAGCTGACGGAGGCCCTCAAGGGCATCTCGGGCGGTTTCGCCGGACGGATCCCGGGGCTGGGCGACCGCACCCCGCCGCCCGCGTGACGCATCCGTACCTGGCGGGCACGCGCCATCCGCGCGTGCTCGCCCATCGCGGACTCGTGACGGCCGACATGGCCGCCGACGGCATCGTCGAGAACTCGGTCGCGGCGATCGCGGCCGCGCAGGCGGCGGGCATCGAGTACGTCGAGTCCGACTGCCATCTCACGGCGGATGACGTCGTCGTCCTCTTCCACGACGACACGCTCGAGCGCGTGACGGGAGACCCGCGCGCGATCGCCGACGTGACGCTGCGGGAGCTCGACGAGATCATGGCGCCGCGCGGCGGCCTCGCGCAGCTCGCCGATGTGCTCCGGGACTTCCCGTCGACGCGCTTCAACATCGACGTGAAGGCCGCGGCCGCCGCCGAGGACGCCGGCCGCATCGCCGCCGAGCACGCCGACCGCGTTCTCCTCACGAGCTTCGACGAGGCACGGCGCGTGGCGGCCTTGGCCGCTGCGTTCCCTGCGCGGCCGGCCACGAGCGCGAGCTCGGCGATCATCGCGCGCCTCGTTCTCGCGGCCGCGCTCGGGGCACGGCGGCGCGCACGACGGCTGCTCGCCGGAGTCGACGCCCTGCAGATCCCCGAGCGGCGCGGCATCGTGCCCGTGCTCACCCGCCGGCTCGTCCGCTGGGCGCATGAGGAGGGGGTCGAGGTGCACATCTGGACCGTCGACGATCCCGCGCGGATGAGGGCGCTCGTGCGGCGCGGGGTCGACGGGATCGTCACGGATCGCGCCGACCTGGCGCTGGCCGCTCTGACGCCCTGAACGTCGCCTGGGAATAGCGCATCCGGCGCCGTCCGTTCGGATGATCCGCTCAGCCGGACGCGTTACAAATGGTGACCGACGAGAGGACTTCACCATGGCAGATCGCAGCCTTCGTGGTATCCGACTCGGCGCCCAGAGTCTTCAGAGCGAAGAGGGCGTCGTGTTCATGGAGCGCAAGGAGCAGACGTACGTCTGTGCTGCCTGCGGGCGCGAGACGACGCTCATGTTCGCAGCGGACGCCGAAGCTCCCGAGACGTGGGAGTGCCGCACGTGCGGCGGCGAGGCGCTGCTCAAGCTCGAGAAGGGCACGGTCGAGGTCGACCACTCCGGCGACAAGGCCGCGCGCACGCACTGGGACATGCTCCTGGAGCGCCGTTCGATCGAGGAGCTCGAGGAGATCCTCGCCGAGCGCCTCGCGTTCATCCGCGAGCGCCGCGGAGCGGGCCAGGACCCGACGCGGGTCAAGAGCGCGTAACGCGCACGTCTGCAGACGCCGGTCTCGATGAGGCCGGCGTCTTCTTCGTGTCCGGAGGCTCCGCGCGCTCCCAGTAAGCTGTCAGCATGGCGAAGACTGTGGATCGTGCTGTCGGAATCGACATCGGCGGGACCGGCATGAAGGCCGGCATCGTCGACCTCTCGGAGGGCACGCTGCTGAGTGACCGGGTGCGCATCGACACCCCCAAGGGCGCGCACCCGAAGGACGTGCTCCAGACCGCGCACGACCTGCTCGAGCTCCTCGGCGAGGACGCGGCCGGGCTCCCCCTCGGCGTCTGCTTCCCCGCCATCGTCAAGGACGGCCGCACGCTCTCGGCGGCCAACATCTCCGACGAGTGGATCGACTTCGAGGCCGAGAAGTTCTTCCAGGACGGCCTCGGCCGCGACATCCACTTCGTGAACGACGCCGACGCCGCCGGCCTCTCGGAGGCGCGCTTCGGCGCCGCGAAGGGCCAGAAGGGCCTCACGATCCTCACGACCCTCGGCACGGGCATCGGCTCGGCGTTCATCTACGACGGGGTCCTCATCCCGAACACCGAGCTCGGCCACCTCATCTGGAAGGGCGAGTCGATCGAGCGCTACGCCGCCGCGACGGCGCGCGAGCGCGAGGGCCTCTCGTGGGAGAAGTGGGGCCACCGCCTCCAGAAGTTCTACGCGCACGTCGAGTTCCTCTTCTCCCCCGACCTCCTCGTCGTGGGCGGCGGCGTCTCGAAGAACCCCGAGAAGTTCATGCCGTACATCACCACGCGCGCCAAGATGGTCACTGCCGTGCACCGCAACAACGCGGGCATCATCGGCGCCGCCTCGCTCGCGAACGCCTGACCCCTCGACCGCTCAGCGCCCCGGCTCCGCATGGAGCCGGGGCGCTTCTCGTCCAAGGCGAATGGGCCGGCCTGTACGCCGGGTTCTGTTCCGGGGCTCGCGCCCCATCGACGGCCATCTCTCTCGGCGACACGTTGCCGTGCCGCTCCAGCGGTCTACCCGAGGACTCGGCGGGCCGCGTCATCATCCTCTGTCTGACCTTGCTCCGGGCGAGGTTTACCTGGCGGGCCATGTCGCCATGGCCCCCGGTGGTCTCTTACACCGCCGTTTCACCCTTACCGGGACGGATCCCGGCGGTCTGTTCTCTGTGGCACTGTCTCGCGGATCGCTCCGGGTGGGTGTTACCCACCGCCCTGCCCTGCGGAGCCCGGACGTTCCTCGGCGCGAGGCGGCGAACCGCTCGCGACGCGACCGTCCGGCCGACCCATTCGCCCCTCCATTCTACGGCGGCTGGGCGGGATCACTTCGCGGCGGACTCGTCGATGCGCACGTCGAGCGGGAAGTCGATGGGGAACGTCCCGAACAGCAGCCGACCCGCGGCATCCGCAGCGGAGCGGATGGCCGCCGCCACGTCGTCGGCGAGATCGGCCGGCGCATGCACGAGGACCTCGTCATGCAGGAAGAACGCCAGGTGCGGACGTCGGGAGAACACCGGGCCCGACGCCGAAGCCGATCGGTCGGCGCCGACGGCTCCGAGCGCGGCGAGGCGCAGGCGCAGGTCGGCGAGCCACGCGAGCGACCACTCGGCCGCCGTGCCCTGCACGACGAAGTTGCGGGTGAATCGCCCGCGGTCGCGTGCCGCGCGCCGCGCCCGCGTCTCGTCGGCGGCCGAGGCATCCGAACCGCTCGCCCGGGCCTGCTGCTGCACCCACGCCGGATCCGGCGCCGGGGAGGTGCGCCCCAGCCACGTGCGCACCACTCCCCCGTCCTCGCCCGTGCGCGCCGCGGCATCGACGAGCGCCATCGCCGCCGGGAACACCTTGCGAAGCCGCGGCACGAGGCGGCCCGCGTCGCCCGTCGTCGCACCGTACATCGCGCCGAGGACGGCGATCTTGGCCTCCGCGCGGGTCGCGACCGCGCCGCTGGCCACGATGCCCTCGTAGAGGTCCGCGCCCGCGGCGGCCCGGGCCATCCGCTCGTCGCGTGCCATCCCCGCGAGGACGCGGGGCTCGAGCTGAGCGACATCGGCGGAGACGATGCGCCACCCCGCGTCGGCCCTGACCGCGCCGCGCAGCGCGCGCGGGATCTGCAGAGCGCCTCCTCCGGAGGACGCCCACCGGCCGGTGACGACGCCGCCCGGCACATAGACCGGTCGGAAGCGGCCGTCGTGGACCCACTCGTCGAGCCAGGACCATCCGTTGGCGGTGAGGAGGCGCGCCATGCTCTTGTACTCGAGCAGCGGTGCGACGACGGGATGATCGTGCTCGGCCAGCTCCCACTTGCTCGTCGAGTCGACGTGCACGCCTGCATTGCGGAGCGCGCGCAGAAGACGCGGCGGCGAGTCGAGGCTCGCGCGCGGATCGCCCAGCGCCTCGCGGACGCGCGCGGCGGTCTCCTCCATGCGCGCAGGGAGGCCGCCGCCGCGTCGTGGGCCGAGCGCCTCCGTGAGGATGGCGTCGTGCCGGCGGACATCCCAGGGCAGGCCGGCCGCCCGCATCTCAGCGGCCACGAGGGCGCCCGCCGACTCCGCGGCGAGAAGGAGCCGCATGCGCGACGGATCCTCCGCGCGCGCGAGGAGGCCGTGCTGCGCGCGCGCCTCGGCGACGGTCGCGGCGAGGTCGTGCATCGACTCCCCCGCGACGCGCGTCGGCTCGACGTCGAACAGCGCCGGCTGCGTCGCGACTTCGGACTCGGCCGGTGCAGCGTCCCACGGGTGGGCGGAAGCATCGGGGGTGACGGCGTGATGGAGGATGCGGTGACGCAGGCGCAGGTCGTCGCAGCGCGCGACCCGCACGCCCTCCGCGAGCAGACGCGGGTACCACTCCGCGGTGTCCGACCAGACCCAGCGCGGGGCGTCCGCCTCCTCGCGTGCGGCGACCCACCGAGCGAGCGCGGCGTCGTCGCCCGCCCGTGCGATGCGCTCGGCGTCGCCCTCCGCGATCGCGTCGGCGTCACGCGCGACCGCGACGATGTCGTCGCCCGCGCGGCCGAGGACGACGGATGGCGTCAGAGCCCGGACTCCTCGGTGCGCACGAGGATGCACCCGCACTCGGGGCAGTTCGCCACCGCATCGGCGGGCACCGAGCGGAGCGCCTGCAGATCGCTCGGCGCGAGCATCACGTGGCAGCCTCCGCACGCACCGCGCGTGAACGGCGCGGCGGCGACGATGCCCCGGGCCGCCAGGCGGTCGTAGGCGGACACGAGCGCGTCGGGGATGCGCCCGGCGACGGCGCCGCGGTCGCGCGTGAGCGTCTCGATCTCGCGGCCGGCCGCCTCGACCTGGGCCTTGCCCTCGGCGCTCAGCCGCTGGCCCTCGGCCGTCGTCTCGTTCAGGATCGCCTGCTGCTCTGCGACCGACGCCTCTGCGGCCTCCAGGCGCTCCATGAGCTCGAGCTCGGCATCCTCGAGCGCGCTCAGCCGCTGGGTGAGCGCGGCGATCTCGCGCTCGAGCGCCTGCGCGTCCTTCGCGTTCGCCGAGCCCTCGAGGCGCGCCCGGTCGCGGTCGCGCCGCTGCTGCGCGAGCGCGACATCCGACTCGATGCGCGAGACCTCGGCCTGCAGCTCGTCGCGCGCGCCGACGCGCACGGCGAGCTCATGGCTCTGCGCGGTGCGCTGTGCGACGAGCTCCTGCACCCGCGCTGCCTGCGGCGGGTTGCGGCGCGCGGCCTCCGCCTGCCGAAGTCGGCGGTCGAGGTCGGCGAGGTCGAGGAGGAGGCGCTGGTCGGCGGGGCTGGCGTTCACCTCTCCAGCCTACGGTCGGATGGCGACATCCCGTGCGCCTAGAATCGTCGGGAGGGGCCTTTAGCTCAGCTGGTAGAGCGCCACGTTTACACCGTGGATGTCGTCGGTTCGATCCCGGCAGGGCCCACCGTTGCGCCTCCCGCGGAATCCCCCGACCGCTCGGTACCATCGCGGCATGGCCCGCGGTCGCAAGATCTCCTCCCCCGGCGCCGCGGCGGCGCGGGCACGCTACGCGAGGCGGCGGCAGCGCCGCCTCGCGCGGGTCGACAACGACCTCAGCGCGCAGCAGTGGAGCGACCTGCGCGCCGCATGGGGCGGCTGCGCCTACTGCGGAGCGGCGGACGTGCCGCTTCAGCGCGACTGCGTGCTCGCGATTTCGCGCGGCGGACGATACACGCTCGAGAACGTCGTGCCCGCCTGCGGGTCCTGCAACGCGAGCAAGCACAATGCCGAGGTCACCGCATGGCTCAGGAGGCGTCGGCTCGACGAGCGCGCGTTCCTGCTCCGCCACGCGGAGGTCGTGCGCGCCCTGCTCGCCGGCGACTAGCCAGAGCGGAGCTCTCGGTCAAGCGCCTGGGCTGCCTCGCCCGCCGCCCCTAGCGTGAGCAGCACCTCACGCGAAAGGACGAGATCATGTCGAACCCCTACCCCGCTCCGTACCCTCTGCCCGACGACGGCGAGAGCCGCGACGACCTGCCCACGACCGAGGTCGACGGCGACGAGGTGCTCGACCCCGATGCGAACGACGACCTCATCGACAGCGCCGACGCCGACCGTCTCGCGGCGGGCGACGACGACGTCGACGACGAGGTCTGAGCACCGCGCAGACCCGCTCAGGGGCCGGGTCTACCGCCTGTCGACGCTCCTGAGTACAGTGCGGATATGAGAGCCTTCGACCGCGATTTCATCGACGCCGCCATCCAGACGACGCAGCTCGTGACCGTGGGCGGCAGTCTCTACTCGTTCGAGCCGACGCCGGTCCAGAGCACCATCTGGTACCCCGACCTGCGCGTGAAGCGCGACCGGCGACCGTGGGGCTGGGTCGTCGCCGAGGGCGACGGCTCGTACGCGATCCACGTCGCCGAGCAGCCCGGCGACATCCCGGCGAAGGTGGGCCGCGGCGCGACGGTCGAGCAGGCGATCCGCGCCGCGCTCTGAGCCGTCACGTCGAGCAGCTCAGTCGAGCAGCTCCACGCTGTCGCCGAGGCGGATGGTGCCGCCTCCCTCGGCGGGCAGCAGCAGGATGCCGAGGGTGGGCTCCGCCTGGCCGAAGACGCGGGTGAGGGTCTTCAGGAGCGGGGCGTCCCGCTCTCCCGAATCGGGGTCGGCGTGGATCGCGAGGCAGCGGATGATCGGGCGCTGCACCGCGAAGACCACCTCCCCGATCCGCACGCGGCCACGCCAGTCGAGCTCGCTCCACGGCTCGAGACCGTCGACGACGATGTTCGAGCGGAAGCGGCGGTCGTCGACGACGGCGTCCGGAGTGACCTCGTCGACCGCGCGCACCGACGGGCGACCGTGCAGGGACACGAAGCCGCGCGGCCGATCCTGGAAGCGCGACGTCCGACCATCCCCCACGAGGGCGAGCGGCAGGCGGCCACCGCGCTCCAGGCGCCGCCCGTCGGGCGTCGACAGGACGAACCGCGCGATCCGCTCGGAGGCCTCGCGTCGCCCCTCGGCATCCAGCGTCGTCTCGAGCACGAGCTCGTCATCCAGGCGGACGGAGAGCCGGCCGAGGTCCTCGTCGAAGCGCAGGCGGAGGCGCGCGAGGGAGGGGAAGTCCATGAGCGCGAGACCCTTGGACTTCGGCCAGTAGTCCAGTCCGTCATGCTCCTCGGGCGTGGCCGCGTCCGCGAAGCGGAAGGCCAGCACGCGGTCGCCCTCGATGCGGCCGTCGTCCTGGACGACGAGGGCGTCGCGCTCCTCGGCGGTGAAGCCCTTGACGGGATGACGGTAGAGCGCGGAGACGTGGGGCACTCCCTGATTCTGCCGCGTCCGGACGAGGGCACGCGACCGGAGAGCGCTTGCCGAGAGTCGACGCCACCCTGGCCGCGCGTGCCCGCCCCTCCTCGGAAGGACTAGGCTGTCCCCGATACGCGTGCATCGGCCCGACCGGGCTCCGGCACGCCTCGTCCCGTTTCCGCGGCACGATCTGCCCGCCAGACGAAAGGTCACCTGTGGCTGTTCACGACCAGGATCCGTACTCGCAGGGTGCGCACGACAGCGACCCGGAGGAGACCAGCGAGTGGCAGCAGTCCCTCGACGAGCTGGTGGACGTCAAGGGCCACCAGCGCGGCCGCGAGGTCATGCTGAGCCTCCTCCAGCGCTCGAAGCAGCTGCGTCTCGGTGTGCCCATGGTGCCGACGACCGACTACGTCAACACCATCGCGCCCGAGGACGAGCCCGAGTTCCCCGGTGACGAGGAGCTCGAGCGCCGGTACCGCCACTGGATCCGCTGGAACGCCGCGATCACCGTGCACCGCGCGCAGCGCCCCGGCATCGGCGTCGGCGGGCACATCTCGACGTACGCGTCGGCGGCGTCGCTCTACGAGGTCGGGTTCAACCACTTCTTCCGCGGCCAGGACCACCCGTCCGGCGGCGACCAGATCTTCTACCAGGGCCACGCCTCGCCCGGCGCCTATGCGCGCGCCTACCTCGAGGGCCGCATGAGCGAGGCGCAGCTCGACGCGTTCCGCCAGGAGAAGTCGGGCGCGCCGAACGGCATCCCGTCGTACCCCCACCCGCGCATGATGCGCGACTTCTGGCAGTTCCCCACGGTGTCGATGGGCCTCGGCCCGATCAACGCCATCTACCAGGCGATGACGAACAAGTACCTCGCCAACCGCGGGATCAAGGATGTCTCGGACTCGCACGTCTGGGCCTTCCTCGGCGACGGCGAGATGGACGAGGTGGAGTCGCGCGGTCAGCTCCAGGTCGCCGCGAACGAGGGCCTCGACAACCTCACGTTCGTGATCAACTGCAACCTCCAGCGTCTCGACGGCCCGGTCCGCGGCAACGGGAAGATCATCCAGGAGCTCGAGAGCTTCTTCCGCGGCGCCGGCTGGAACGTCATCAAGGTCGTGTGGGGCCGCGAGTGGGACGACCTGCTCGCGCGGGACACCGACGGCGCGCTCCTGAACCTCATGAACGTGACGCCGGACGGCGACTTCCAGACCTACAAGGCCGAGTCGGGCGCCTACGTGCGCGAGAACTTCTTCGGCCGCGACCCCCGCGCGCTCGAGCTCGTCAAGGACCTCTCCGACGACGACGTGTGGCGCCTGCGCCGCGGCGGCCACGACTACCGCAAGGTGTACGCGGCCTACAAGGCGGCCATGGAGCACAAGGGCCAGCCGACGGTCATCCTCGCGAAGACCGTCAAGGGCTACGGCCTCGGCCCGCACTTCGAGGGGCGCAACGCGACGCACCAGATGAAGAAGATGACGCTGGACGACCTCAAGCTGTTCCGCGACACGATGCAGATCCCGGTGTCCGACGCTCAGCTCGAGGCCGACCCGTACCGCCCGCCGTACTACCACCCGGGTGCGCAGGACGAGACCATCCAGTACATGCTCGAGCGCCGCCGCGCGCTCGGCGGCTTCCTCCCCGAGCGCCGCAGCACGCACATCCCCCTCAACATGCCCGAGGACAAGGACTACGCGTTCCCGAAGAAGGGGTCGGGCAACCAGGAGGTCGCCACGACGATGGCGTTCGTCCGGATGCTCAAGGACCTCATGCGGGTCAAGGGCTTCGGCAACCGCATCGTGCCGATCATCCCCGACGAGGCGCGCACGTTCGGCATGGACTCGTACTTCCCGTCGGCGAAGATCTACAACCCGAACGGCCAGAACTACACCTCGGTCGACCGCGAGCTGCTCCTGGCCTACAAGGAGAGCCCGCAGGGCCAGATCATGCACGTCGGCATCAACGAAGCCGGCGCTGCCGCGGCCTTCACCGCGACCGGAACGTCCTACGCCACGCACGGCGAGCCGCTCATCCCGGTCTACATCTTCTACTCGATGTTCGGGTACCAGCGCACGGGCGACGCGTTCTGGGCAGCCGGCGACCAGCTCGCGCGCGGGTTCATCATCGGCGCGACCGCGGGCCGCACGACGCTCACGGGCGAGGGCACGCAGCACGCGGACGGCCACTCGCCGCTCCTCGCGTCGACGAACCCCGCGACCCTCACGTACGACCCGGCCTTCGGCTACGAGGTGTCGCACATCGTGCAGGCCGGTGTCGAGCGCATGTACGGCGGGTCGCACCCCGACCCCGACGTCATGTACTACATCACGGTCTACAACGAGCCGATGCGCCAGCCGGCCGAGCCGGCCGACGTCGACGCAGAGGGCATCGTCAAGGGCATCCACCGCGTCTCGGTCGGCACGGGAGACGGTCCGCGCGTCCAGCTCCTCGCGTCGGGCGTGGGCGTGCCGTGGGCGCTCGAGGCTCAGGAGCTCCTCAAGAGCGACTGGGGCGTCGTCGCCGACGTGTGGTCGGTGACCTCGTGGTCGGAGCTGCGCCGCGACGGCCTCGCGGCCGACGAGCACAACTTCCTCCACCCCGAGGAGGAGCCGCGCACGGCGTACCTCACGCAGAAGCTGCAGGGCGCCGAGGGGCCGTTCATCGCGACGAGCGACTACATGCACGCCGTGCAGGACCAGATCCGGCAGTGGATCCCCGGTCCGTACTACACGCTCGGCGCCGACGGCTTCGGCTTCGCCGACACGCGCGCCGCGGCTCGCCGGTTCTTCAAGATCGACGGCCCGTCGATGGTCGTGCGCGCGCTGCAGTCGCTCGCCGACCAGGGCGCCGTCGACCGCTCGGTCATCGGGCAGGCGATCGAGAAGTACCGCATCCACGATGTGACGGCCGGCACGTCCGGCAACGCAGGCGGAGATTCCTGAACCGCGTGAGCGGAACGGCAGACGGCGGGGCCCCCAGCAGGCGGGGCCCCGCCCCTGTGTCGACGGAGGAGAGGGCGACGATGGACAAGGCGGCGACGCTGGCGTGGCTGCGCCGCATCTCCGGCGACGTCGCCACCGCCGTGCTGCAGCGCCTCGAGGAGTCGCTGCCCTGGTACACCGAGATGCCTCCGGCCCGTCGGTCGGCCGTCGGGCTCGTCGCGCAGGCCGGGATCAGCTCGTTCATCGAGTGGTACGAGGATCCGACGAGCACACCCTCGATCGCCGCGGACATCTTCGACGCGGCCCCGCGCGAGCTGCTGCGCAGCGTCAGCCTTCAGCAGACCCTGCAGCTCGTCCGCGCGACCGTGGATGTCATGGAAGAGCGCGTCGTCGGACGCGGCGAGCAGCTGCGCGAGTCGATCCTCCTCTATTCGCGGGAGGTCGCGTTCACGGCGGCCGACGTCTACGCCAGGGCCGCGGAGTCGCGCGGACTCTGGGATGCCCGACTCGAGGCGCTCGTGGTGGACTCGATCCTCACGGGCGAGACCGATGAGGAGCTCCCGAGCCGCATCGCGGCACTCGGCTGGCACGGACACGGCGAGGTGTCGGTGCTCGTGGGCACCACTCCCCCGCTGTTCGACGTCGACCAGGTGCGGCGCACCGCGCGCAAGCTCGGGGTCGACGTGCTCATCGGCGTGCAGGGCTCGCGCCTCGTGCTCGTGCTCGGCCGAGCGCACGCCCCCGGCAAGGAGCAGTCGGAGCCGAACGGCGAGCTGAGCTTCGTGGAGATCGCCGATGCGCTGGAGCCCTGCTTCGGCGCCGGGCACCTCGTCCTCGGTCCGGCCGTCCCGGCCCTCGTCGACGCGAGCCGCAGCGCTCGCGCAGCCCTCGCCGGCTTCGCCGTCGCACGTGCGTGGCGTCATGCGCCGCGCCCGGTCGAGGCGGATGACCTCCTTCCGGAGCGCGCGCTCGCGGGCGACCCGCTCGCGAAGCAGACCCTCATCGAGCGGATCTTCCGCCCGCTCGAGGCGCACTCGACCGACCTCGTCACGACGCTGTGGAGCTACCTCGACAACGGGCGCTCGCTCGAGGCGACCGCGCGGGAGCTGTTCGTGCACCCGAACACCGTGCGCTACCGCCTCAAGCGCGTGAGCGACGTGATCGGCTGGGACGCGACCGGCCCGCGTGAGGCGCTCATCCTGCAGACGGCGCTCATCCTCGGCTCGATCGGCCCCAAGGATGCCGTCCGGCGCCCGGTCCGCCGTCCGCGCGACGGGCGACGATGACCATCCGAGGTGTCCGCCACGCACAACGGATCCGGGGATTCTTGTGACGATCTCGCCAGCGAGCCGCCGTTCCGGTTGGCATGATGGTCAGGTGATCGTCGCCGCATTCCCCGGACAGGGGTCCCAGACGCCCGGATTCCTCAGCCCCTGGCTCGAGCTCGACGGGGTGCGCGAGCGCCTCGAGGCCGCCTCCGACGCCGCTCAGGTCGACCTCATCGCGGCCGGAACGGAGTGGGACGCCGACCGCATCCGCGACACGCGGGTCGCTCAGCCGCTCATCGTCGCAGCGAGCCTCGTCTCGTACGAGGCCCTGCAGGCGCGCGCGTCCGCCCCGGGCGGGGTGGCCGGCCACTCGGTCGGCGAGATCGGCGCGCTCGTCGCCGCCGGCGTGATCGGATTCGAGGACGGCATGCGGCTCGTCGGCCTGCGCGGCCGCGCGATGGCCGAGGCGGCCGCCCAGGCGGAGACGGGCATGAGCGCTGTCGTGGGCGGCGTCGAGGAGCAGGTGCTCCAGGCGATCGCCGACGCGGGCCTCGAGCCCGCCAACTACAACGGCGGCGGGCAGATCGTCGCGGCCGGAGCGACGGACGCTCTCGCCGCCCTCGCCGCGTCCGCTCCGCGTGGAGCGCGAGTCATCCCGCTTCAGGTGGCCGGCGCCTTCCACACGTCGTACATGGCTCCCGCCACGGGCCCGCTGCAGGAGGCCGTCGAGGGGATCGCCGAAGTGGGCGATCCCGCGCTCCCGCTCTGGACCAACAGCGACGGCACGACGGTGGCGACGGGGCGCCGTGCGCTCGAGCTCATCGTCCACCAGGTGAGCCACCCGGTGCGGTGGGACCTGTGCATGACATCGTTCGCCGACGCGGAGATCGCGGGGCTCATCGAGCTCGCGCCCGCGGGCGCTCTCGTCGGGCTCGCGAAGCGCGGGCTCAAGGGCGTGCCGACGGTCGCGGTGAAGACCCCGGATGATCTCGACGCGGCAGCGGCGCTGCTCGCGTGAGTGAGGAGAAGAAGAGCAGGATGACGACCCCCACGCTGAAGGAAGCCACCGGCAGCGCCCACTCGCGCATCTATGCCTACGGCGCCGCGCGCGGCCAGTACGCCGTGCCCAACGACGACCTCGTCGGGCCGATCGACTCGAGCGACGAGTGGATCCGCCAGCGCACCGGCATCATCACGCGCGTGCGCGCCGACAAGGCGACGACGGCCGTCGAGCTCGCGGCCGACGCGGCGACCGAGGCCATCCAGCGCTCGGGCGTCGATCCCTCCGAGATCGACCTCGTCATCGTCGCCACGATCAGCAACCCGCGGCAGACGCCATCCGTCTCGGCGATCGTGGCCGACCGCGTCGGCGCGAACCCGGCCGCGGCGTACGACATCAACGCCGCGTGCGCGGGCTTCTGCTACGCGGTGGCGCAGGCCGACGCGCTGATCCGCTCGGGCGCGGCGCGGTACGCGCTCGTCATCGGCACGGAGAAGCTCAGCGACATCGTCGATCCCACTGATCGCTCGATCTCGTTCCTCCTCGGCGACGGTGCGGGTGCTGCTCTGCTCGGCCCGAGCGAGACGCCCGGGGTGTCCCAGACCCTGTGGGGCTCCGACGGGTCGAAGTCGGAGGCCGTGCGCATGAACGCGACGCTCACGGCGTTCCGCGACGGCGAGGCGGAGTGGCCGACGCTGCGCCAGGAGGGCCAGACGGTCTTCCGCTGGGCGGTGTGGGAGATGGCGAAGGTCGCCAAGCAGACGCTCGAGGCCGCAGGCGTCGAGCCGTCGGACCTCGCGGCGTTCATCCCCCACCAGGCGAACATGCGGATCGTCGACGAGTTCGCCAAGCAGCTCGGGCTGCCCGACACGGTCGCGATCGCTCGTGACATCGCCGACACGGGCAACACGTCTGCCGCGTCCATCCCGCTCGCGACGCATCGCCTACTCGAGGAGAACCCCGAGCTCTCGGGCGGTCTCGCGCTCCAGATCGGCTTCGGCGCGGGGCTCGTCTTCGCCGCTCAGGTCGTCGTCCTGCCCTGACGTTCCACGGATCGGGCCGCCTCCGCCTCTAGACTGATGGGCGGTTCCCGACCCGGATTCTGATCACCCAACCCTGAAAGAGAGAAACCCATGGCATTCACGAACGACGAGGTCCTCGCCGGACTGGCTGAGCTCATCACCGACGAGACCGGCATCGACGCTTCCGAGGTCGCCCTCGAGAAGTCGTTCACGGACGACCTCGACATCGACTCGATCTCGATGATGACGATCGTGGTCAACGCCGAGGAGAAGTTCGGCGTGACCATCCCCGACGAGGAGGTCAAGAACCTCAAGACGGTGAAGGACGCCGTCGACTTCATCACCGCCAACCAGTGAGGCTTCCGGGCGTCACGCCGCGCGGCCGCGCCGACTCGGCGTGACGCCCGATCTGCACTTCCGAGGAACACAGGGAACCAAGCCATGACCAAGCGCATCGTCGTCACGGGCCTCGGCGCGTCGTCCGCCATCGGCGGCAACGTCGAGGACAACTGGCGCAATCTCCTCGCAGGCGTCTCCGGCGCCCGCACGCTCGAGCACGACTGGGTCGAGAAGTACCAGCTCCCGGTGACTTTCGCCGCTGAGGCGATCGTCCGGCCCGAGGAGGTGCTCCCCCGCCACGAGGCCAAGCGCCTCGACCCCTCGACGCAGTTCGCGCTCATCGCGGCACGCGAGGCCTGGGCGGACGCCGGAGAGCCCGAGGTCGCGCCCGAGCGCCTCGGCGTCGACTTCGCGACCGGCATCGGCGGCGTGTGGACGCTGCTGGACGCATGGGACACCCTGCGTGAGAAGGGCCCCCGCCGCGTCATGCCGCTCACGGTGCCCATGCTCATGCCGAACGCGGCTGCCGGCAACCTCTCGCTGCAGTTCAACGCGAAGGCGTACGCGCGCACGGTCGTGAGCGCCTGCGCATCGAGCACGGAGTCGCTCTACAACGCCTACGAGCACCTCCAGCAGGGGCTCGCCGACGTCGTCATCGCCGGCGGCGCCGAGTCGGCCATCCACCCGATCACGGTGGCCTCCTTCGCCTCCGCGCAGGCTCTCTCGCGCCGGAACGACGATCCCGCAACGGCATCGCGTCCGGGCAGCATCGACCGCGACGGCTTCGTCATGGGCGAGGGCGCGGCCGCGCTCGTGCTCGAGACCGAGGAGCACGCGAAGGCCCGCGCTGCGCGGATCTACGCCTACCTCGTGGGAGGCGGCGTCACCGCGGACTCGTATCACATCACGGGCAACGACCCCGAGGGCTGGGGTGCGGCGCGCGCCGTGCAGCAGGCTCTGGAGGTCGCGGGCGCTCAGCCCGACGACGTCACCCACATCAACGCGCACGCGACCTCGACGCCGGTCGGCGACCCGAACGAGTACGTCGCCCTCAAGCGCGTGTTCGGCGACCGCATCGACGAGATCCCCGTCTCCGCCACGAAGGCGTCCACCGGGCACCTCCTCGGCGGCACGGGCGCTCTCGAAGCGGTCTACACGGTGCTCGCGCTGCGCGACCGCGTCGCTCCGCCGACGATCAACATCACCGAGCAGGACCCCGAGGTGCCGTTCAGGCTGTCCGGCGAGCCTCAGCCGCTCGGCGACGGCCCCCAGCTCGCGATCAGCAACTCGTTCGGCTTCGGCGGACACAACGCGGTCATCGCGTTCGCCTCGTACGACGGCTGATCCCACAGCGGACAGCGAGACGCCCCAGGAGTTCTCTCCTGGGGCGTCTGCAGTCTGTGGACGGCGGGACGCGGCTCCCGCCGCGGGCTCAGCCGACCTGGTGCAGCCACACGACCGGCGAGTCGTCGCCGGCGGCGCGGAAGGCCTCGAGCTCCTGATCCCATGCGCTGCCGAGGGCGACGTCCAGCTCGCGACGGAGCTCGAACGGGTCGGAGCCAGCGATCTCCATCGCGTAGCGCACGCGATCCTCGGGGATCACGACATTGCCCGCCGAGTCCATCTGCGCGTAGTGGATGCCGAGATCGGGCGTGTGCATCCAGCGGCCGCCGTCGCTGCGCGGAGTGGGATCCTCCGTGACCTCGAACCGGAGGTGCTCCCATCCGCGGATGGCGGTCGCGAGGGCGGCGCCGGTGCCGGCGGGGCCCTCCCAGTAGTACTCCGTGCGACGCGCGCCGTGCAGCACCGGCTGGTCCTGCCACTCGAAGTTGACGGCTCGGCCGAGAGATCGGCCGACCGCCCACTCCAGGTGCGGACACAGCGCTCGTGGCGCCGAGTGGATATAGACCACTCCGCGCGCGATGGGTGTCGCCATGATCTTCTCCGTTCGTCAGGTGCGTCTTCCCCTACGACCTGACCGGGCGATCCGGCGATTCCTCTTCAGTTCTCCCTGCATTATGACCCGCCCGCGCGTCAAATCACAAGCGTGTCGTTCCATCCGCCCGCCTCGCTGTCACTGATGGCCCCACGCGCATCCGATGATGCACTGCTGTGCGCGGAGTGCGCACTGCCGTGCTCTATAGTGGGCGGAGCTTTCGAAGGGAGCTGTTCAATGACGAATCAGGCGACGACGCCGCCCTCCACCACCACGACCGCGCTGCCGCTCGGCACCCAGCTGCTGCGACGGAAGTCGATCGACGCGATCCTCTCCGACAGCGAGGGACACGACCCGGGTCAGAGGCTCCGCCGATCTCTCGGCGTGTGGCAGCTCACGATGATCAGCGTGGGAGCGACGCTCGGCACCGGCATCCTCGTCGTCCTAGGCACGGCTGTGCCCATGGCGGGGCCGGCCGTGTGGATCGCCTTCCTGCTCGCAGGCGTCGCGGCGTTCCTCTCCGCCCTGTCGTACGCCGAGATGGCCGGGGCCGTGCCGGTTTCCGGCTCCAGCTATTCGTATTCCTACGCGACCATGGGCGAGGGCATCGCCTGGGTCTGCGGCTGGTGCCTCGTCCTCGAGTACGGCGTGTCGGTCGCCGCGATCGCGGTGGGAGCCGGCCAGTACGTGAACGACACCCTCCTGATGTTCGGGATCGAGATACCGGCCATGTGGATGCAGCCTCCGGGTGCGGGCGGGGTCTTCAACGTGCCGGCCGCGGTCGTCGTGCTGCTCGGGACGGTGCTCCTCCTGCGCGGCGCCAAGGAAGCCGCGTGGGCCAACACGATCATGGTCATCATCAAGATCGGTATCCTCGTGCTCTTCATCGTCGTGGCGTTCACCGCATTCCAGGGCGGCAACTTCGAGCCCCTCGCGCCGATGGGCGCCGCCGGCATCGCGGCGGGCGCGTCGCGGCTGTTCTTCTCGTACATCGGGTTCGACGCGGCCTCGACAGCGGGCGACGAGGCGAAGGACCCCCGGCGTGACCTTCCGCGGGCCATCATCATGTCCATGGTCATCGTCACCGGGCTCTACATGCTCGTCGCGATCGCCGCGATCGGCGCGAAGCCGTGGACGCAGTTCAGCGATGCCGAGGCGACGCTCGTCGGCATCCTCGTCGACATCACGCACCAGCCGTGGATCGCGCTTCTCTTCGCCGTGGGTGCGGTCGTCGCGATCATGAGCGTCGTGCTCACCGTCCTGTATGGCCAGACCCGCATCCTGCTGACGATGTCGCGCGACGGCCTCGTGCCATCCGTCTTCGGTCGCGTCTCCGAGCGGACGCGCACACCGGTCGCGAACACGCTCATCGTGGGCGTCGCGATCGCCGTGACCGCCGCGCTCATTCCGCTCGGCCAGCTTGCGGACGCGACGAGCATCGGCACGCTCTTCGCGTTCGCGCTCGTCAACCTCTCGGTGATCTACCTTCGACGCAACCGCCCTGACCTGCAGCGGACGTACCGCGTTCCGCTTTACCCTGTGGTGCCCGTCCTCGGCTTCCTCTTCTGCCTGCTGCTCATGGTGACCCTCGGGCTCACCACCTGGATCGTCTTCGGCGCCTGGCTGGCCGTCGGCGCCGTGCTGTACCTCGTATACGGACGTCGGAACTCGCGCGTCGGCCTGCTCACGCAGGACGAGTACGCCTCGAGCGCGACCGCGGCGACGTACACCCTCAAGCGCCGTGCGCGCCGGTAGGTCAGTCGCCGTGCGTCTCGGAGGCCTTCGGCGATCCGACGCCCGGCTCGAAGACGGAAAGCGTGAACCGCGCCGGGGCCGAGCCGGGGTTGGCGTACGCATGCGGCGCGTCGCCCGAGAAGGCGATGACATCGCCGGTGGCGAGCGGGTGAGTCTGCTCGCCGACCGTGACCTCGATGTCGCCGTCGAGCACCTGCAGGAGCTCCTTCGTCCCGGTCGCGTGCTCCTCGCTCTCGTGCCGTTCTCCGGGCTGCAGCGTCCAGTCCCAGAGCTCGAGCACGTCGGGCGACTCGGTTCCCGACAGGAGGACACCCACCCCTCCCCTGTCGCCGCGCCAGAGAATCGATCCCTCGCCCCTGCGCGTGACCTTCACGGCGGCGACCTGCGGATTCTCGACGAGGGCGGGCAGCCCGATTCCGAGCGCCTGGCTGATCCGGAGCAGGATCCCGACGCTGGGGTTGGTCGCGCCCTGCTCCACGTTCACGAGCATGCGACGGCTCACGCCCGCGGTCTCAGCGAGCGCGTCCAGAGTCCAGCGGCGGGCCTGCCGCTCCTGGCGCACGCGCGCGCCGATCGCCGCAGACAGGGCCGTCGTCGTCACATCCATACCGTGCACCATACTGCACCGAAGTCCCATTCCCTCGACAAGGAGCCACATTGAGCACCTCGACATCCGCGACGCGCATGCACGAGATCACCGCCGAGAACCGCAAGGTCGTCGACCTCGTGCTGAGCTACTCCCGCGAGCGACTCCTCGCGGAGGACACTCCCCTCGACAAGCCGCAGACCGAGGCGGCACTCGACGCCCTCGTCGGACAGACGATCAGCGAGGAGGGCCTGGGTGCCGAGCAGGCCCTCGCGCACTTCACGGAGACGCTCGCGCCCGCGTGCATCACGACAGACGACCCGAGCTACCTCTCCTTCATCCCGTGTGCGCCGACGAAGGCGGCCGCCGCATTCGACGTCGTCGTGTCGGCGAGCGGGCTCTACGGAGGGTCCTGGCTCGAGGGTGCCGGCGCCGTCTACGCCGAGAACCAGGTGCTGTCGTGGCTCGCAGCGGAGTTCGGCCTGCCCGCGACCGCCGGCGGGGTCTTCGTGCAGGGCGGCACGCTCGGCAACCTCTCGGCACTCGTCGCCGCGCGGGAGTCTGCGCGCTCGGCGGGGCGCACGGTTGCCCGCTGGAAGGTCGTGTGCAGCGAGGAGGCGCACTCCTCGATCGCATCGGCGGCCCGGGTGATGGACGTCGACGTCGTGGGTGTCGCGCCCGATGCCGACGGAGTCCTGCGCGGCGACGCCGTGCGGGCGGCGCTCGACGAGCACGGCGAGAGCGTGTTCGCCGTCGTCGCCACGACGGGCTCGACGAACTTCGGCATCGTCGACGATGTGGCGTCGATCTCCGAGGTGACGCGCGCACGGGGCATCTGGCTCCACGTCGATGGCGCGTACGGTCTCTCGGCGATGCTCGCGCCATCCCATCGCCACCTCTTCGCGGGCGTCGAGCATGCGGATTCGGTGATCGTCGACCCGCACAAGTGGCTCTTCGCGCCGTTCGACGCGTGCGCGCTGATCTACAGCGACCCCGAGAAGGGGCGCCGTGCGCACACTCAGCACGCCGCGTACCTCGACACGCTCACCGAGAAGGCCGACTGGAGCCCGTCGGACTTCGCCGCCCACCTGACGCGCCGCCCGCGCGGGCTCCCGCTCTGGTTCTCGCTCGCCTCCTACGGCGCCGCCGCGTACCGCTCGGCGATCTCCGCGTCCCTCGAGCTCGCGCAGGAGATCGCCGACGAGATCGAGCGGCGTCCGTATCTCACGCTCCTGCGCCGACCGCAGCTCTCGGTCGTGGTGTTCGAGCGCGACGGATGGTCGAAGGATGACTACGAGGACTGGTCCGCTCGTCTGCTCGACGAGCAGCGGGCCTTCGTCACGCCGAGCGGGCATGAGGGGCGGACGAACGCCCGCTTCGCCATCATCAACCCGCGCACGACCAACGAGGCGCTGCGCGACATCCTGGATTCGATGGCGGGCTGATCACTCCGCCGGCGCGACGGCGCGAGACTCCCGGACGAGATCCAGGATGGCCGGCGCTCCGGCTTCGATGAGCGAGAGCGTCTCCTCGAAGTCGGAGCGGTCGCCGTACCAGGGGTCCGTGACGTCGCGAGTCTCGGCACCGGGGACGAACTCCATCCACAGACGGGTGCGCGCGGGGTCCGCGCCCTGGCGCAGAAGCGACGCGCGGTGAAGCTCCGTCATCGCGAGCAGCAGGTCGGCGTCGAGGTCGTCATGGCTCACGACCTGCGCGGTCCGGGTCGGGACCGGATAGCCGCTCTCGGCGAGGACGGATGCCGCGCGCGGGTCGATCGGGTTTCCGAGCTCCTCCGCGCTGATGCCGGCTGAGCGGAGCGTGACGTCGATCCCGGCGGATGCGAAGCGGTCGCGCAGCACGACCTCCCCCATCGGCGACCGGCAGATGTTCCCCGTGCACACGACGACGATCGTGCGGATCATGCGACTCACTGTCTCTCGGCTCACGACGCGAATCTAGTGGATGCGCGGCGGCTCCGTTCGCGGATGCTCGCCGCGCCGCGCGGAGACGTCAACCCCATCGACACATCCCGCGGTGTCCTCGACCCTCGAGACATGGCAGAGACGGTTGCTCGGAGCCCGCGACGTCACGACGTCATCGTGATCGGCGGCGGAAACGGGGGCATGTCGCTCGCTGCGCGACTGCGGAAGCGCGGATGCCCGGACGTCGCGCTCATCGAGCCGTCGGCGCACCATGTCTACAAACCGCTGCAGAACTACGTCGCGGGCGGTCTCGCTCGGCGTGACGAACTCGTGCGGGCCCAGACCTCGCTTGTCCCCCAGGGCGTCCGCCTCTATCCGTCGGCGGCGCGGCGCGTCGATGCGGGCCGCCGGGAGGTCATGCTCGCGGACGGCACGATCCTCGTCGCTGGGGATGTCGTCATCGCGTGCGGCGCCGAGACCGACTGGGAGTCGCTCCCGGGCGCGCGGCGGGCGCTTCGAGACGGCATCGCTTGCACATCGTTCGAGCTCGAGCATGTCGAACGCACCTGGGACAGGATCCGCGCTCTCGAGCGCGGGACGGCCGTGTTCACGCTGCACGGGCAGCCCGCCTCGGGTCGGGAGACCGCGCTGAAACCTCTCTTCCTGGCCTGCGATCACTGGCGACGCCGGGGCGTTCTCCGCGACCTCCGGGTCGTGCTCGTGCACGACGCCGACCGCCTCCATCCCGTCGATGAGATCGCTGCGGCCATCCGGACGGCGATCGACGACTACGGAGTCGAGGTCCTCGCCTCGACGCGCGTCGAGAGCATCGAACAGGACGCGCTGGCCGTCGACGGACCCGAGGGAACAGCTCGGATCGCAGCGGACCTCATTCATCTGCTCCCGCCGTACCGCGCTCCCGCCTTCGTCGGCGAATCGGGGCTCGCCGGTGAGCAGACGCAGGGATTCGTCGACGTGGACCCACGCACGCTGCAGCACCGCGACCATGCGCACATCTGGGCACTCGGCGACGCGGCCGACCTCGGCGATGCCCGCACGGGCGGCGCACTCCGTCACCAGGTCAAGACGGTGGTCGAGAACATCCCTCGGCGCCGCTCCGGTCGGCCGCTCCTCGAGTACGACGGCTATACCGTCGCACCCATCACGACGTCGCGGCGCGCACTCGTCTTCGGCGAGTACGACAGCCGCACTCACCGCGTCATGCGGACCATCCCGCTGCTCGACCCGCTCCGGCCGCGCCCGTGGTGGTTCGCACTCGATCGGTGGGTGCTCCCCCAGCTGTACTGGCACGGCATCGTCCGCGGGAGAGTCTGAGCGCCATCCGTCGAGATGGGGCACATGACCCACGCACGACGCCATGCGGGAGTAGGGCGGGTCGGACTTGAACCGACGATCGTTGGGTTATGAGCCCACTGCCTTAACCAGCTTGGCCACCGCCCCGTACAGCCCTAGAGCCTATCGCGCGTCGAGGCCCGAGCCCTCGTCGCCGTCTCGCGGCCCGTTGCGCCGCGAGAGGAGATCCTCGGGGTCGCGCGCCGCGCGCAGCGCGTCCAGCGCCGACGACCCGCTCTGGCCATCCGCTCGGTCGCCGTCCTCGCCATCCGAGCCGCGTCGGATCGACAGCTCCTGGCTCTCGCTGACGACCTGCGGATGGTGCCGCGCGAGGAGGAAGACGCCGAGCGACGCGACCGCTCCGACCACGACGAAGACGATGAGCGCCCACAGCGGGGCGTTCGCCGCCTCGCCGAGGACGATCGCGCCGATGAGCACCGCGACGATCGGGTCGATCACCGTGAGGCCGGCGATCACGAGGTCGGGCGGCCCCGACGCGTACGCGGTCTGCACGAAGTACCCGCCCGCGGCAGCGGCCGCGACGAGCGCGACGATGCAGAGCCAGACGGTCCAGTCCACGTCGCCCGCCTGGAAGCGCTTGATGACGATCTTCGCGAGCGTCGCGACGAACCCGTAGAGCGCGCCGGCGGCCGTGATGTAGAAGAGCGCGCCGATCCGGCGGCGCAGGATGAGCCAAGCCGCGCCGAGAAGGATGATCACGGCGAGCAGGATCGCGAGCACCACGAGCAGCTCGAAGTCGGTGATCGAGCGCTCGGTCGCGAAGAGCGCCGCGACGAGCACGAAGACGAGGATGCCGCCGACGCACAGGCCGATGGCGGTGATCGAGTTCCGGGTCGGCATGTGGCCCGTGATCTGCGCGTTCAGCAGGGTCGTGATGACGAGGGAGATCGCTCCGAGCGGCTGCACGACGATGAGCGGTGCGACGGCGAGAGCACTCAGCTGGCAGATGATCGCGACGCCGAGCAGGATCGTCCCGATGATCCACGACGGGCGGGACATGAGGCGCAGGAGGTGCGCGGCCCCGAGGCCTGCGCGGCCCTCGGCGCCGGCGAGCCGCTCGACCTTCTTCACGCCGCGGCTCTGGTACTGGGCGCCGAGCGACATGAAGACGGCACCGGCGATCGCGAGCGGGATGCCGAGCAGCAGGCCGGGGTTCTCGAATGCGCCGACGAGCTGCTCGCCGATGTCCGCCGCTGCCAGGCTCATGGCCTCCGAGGTTCCCCAGGTCACCCACCGAGACTAACGCCCGATCGTGCCGACTACCCTGAAGGGATGGCCGTTCTGCCGATTCGCATCTGGGGCGATCCCGTCCTGCACGCCCCCGCTTCGCCCGTCGACGAGATCTCCGACGAGATCCGCACGCTCGTCCGCGATATGTACGAGACCATGGACGCCGCGCCTGGTGTCGGGCTCGCGGCGCCGCAGGTCGGCGTCGGCCTGCGCATCTACACCTACACGTACGAGGACGACGACGGGAACCCCTGGCGCGGCGAGATCATCAACCCCGAGCTCTGGATGGTGCCGCTCGAGCCGGGCGACCCCGACGAGGACCTCGAGTCGGAGGGCTGCCTCTCGTTCCCCGGCGAGCGCTTCCCGCTGCGCCGTTCCGACCGGGTCGTCGTCACGGGGATCGACCTCGAGGGTGCTCCGGTCCGCATCGAGGTCGACGGATGGCGCGCGCGCATCATGCAGCACGAGTTCGACCACCTCGAGGGCGTCGTCTACGTCGACCGCCTCTCCGAGCGGGACTGGAAGACGGCGCAGAAGATCTCGAAGAAGCGCGGGTGGGGCCGTCCTGGCGTGAGCTGGATGCCCGGCGTCGACGACCTCGACGCCTGAGCGCCGCCGCGCGGAAGGGCTCTTTTGAGCCCGCTCGCTTTGCGCGAGGATCGAGGCGACGCGTAGCGTTCTGAGTGGGGTGCGGGCGTGAGGCTTCTGGTGCCCCGACCTACGCACACAGGAGAGTGACCCCATGATTCGCACCAACCCGACCCGTCGCGTCCTCGTCGCGGGTGCCGCCGTCGCCCTGGCCTTCTCGCTCGGCGGGTGCTCGAGCATCGCCAACCTGCTCAACGGCGAGACCGCCGCGCGCGACGAGGAGACGCAGGAGGTCACCGAGGGCGGCACGGTCGACGTCTTCTCGCTCGAGGTCGGCGACTGCACCGGCGCCACCGCCGAAGGCGAGGTGACCGACATCGAGGTCGTCCCGTGCGACGAGCCGCACGACTCCGAGGTCTACCACGAGTTCGAGATGGAGGACGGCGAGTGGCCCGGCGAGGCCGCCGTCGACACCGCGGCGGAGGAAGGCTGCACGGGCGAGGCGTTCGAGGCCTTCATCGGGCTCCCCTACGACCAGTCCGAGCTCTACGTGACCTACCTCACGCCGCTCGAGGACACGTGGAGCGACCCCTCCGTCGCCGACCGGCTCATCCAGTGCATGGCCTACATGCCCGGCGAGGAGCTCACCGGAACGCTGCGCGACTCCAACCGCTGAGCGCAAGGGCGTTTCGCTCGCCCCCGTGCCCGCCTACGGTGGGGCGCATGGCTTCGCACCATCCGCGCCCACCGCAGGCGGCACCATCCGCCCTCATCGAGGACTACGCACTCGTCGGCGACCTCCACACCGCGGCGCTCGTCTCGCGGACGGGCAGCATCGACTGGCTCTGCCTGCCGCGCTTCGACTCCTCCTCTCTGTTCGCCGCGCTCCTGGACGACGAGCGTGCGGGCCGCTGGTCTCTCCGCCCTGTCGACGAGACGGCGACGTCGAGACGCTCGTACATCGACGACACCTTCGTTCTGCGGACCACCTGGCAGACGCCCGACGGCGAGGCCGAGGTGCTCGACTTCATGCCGCTCGGCGACAGCCGGCCCAATCTCGTGCGGCGCATCCGCGGGCTGCGCGGCTCGGTCGCGTTCTCGGAGCGGTTCGCGGTGCGATTCGACTACGGCGCCGCGCTTCCCTGGGTCCGTCAGATCGAGTACGGAGACCGCCCCGCGATCCTCGCGACAGCGGGGCCCGACTCGATCATCCGGTGCGGGCCGCGTGTGCGGGCTCAGGGGCTCGAGCACCGCGGTGAGCACGCGGTGTCGCAGGGGCAGACGATCGACATCGTGCTCACGTGGTACCCGTCGCATCGTCGTCCGCCGAAGCCGCTCGACGTCGACGCAGCGCTCGATCTGACACTCGACTGGTGGCGCGAGTGGGCGCGACGCAGTGCGCCGCCCGCCCCGTACGCGCAGGAGGTGCGACGCTCGCTGCTCGTGCTCCGGGCGCTCACCGACGAGGACACCGGCGGCATCTCGGCGGCCGCCACGACGAGCCTGCCCGAGACCGAGGGCGGCGTGCGCAACTGGGACTACCGATACGTCTGGCTGCGCGACGCGGCGCTCACGATCGCCGTGCTGCTGACGCACGGCTACCGCGAGGAGGCGGAGGAATGGCGCGGATGGCTGCTGCGCGCCATCGCCGGGGATCCCGCGGATGTCCAGATCATGTACGGGATCGGGGGCGAGCGCCGCCTGCCGGAGTTCGAGCTCGAAGGACTGCGCGGCCATGGCGGCGCTCGACCGGTGCGCATCGGCAACGGCGCCTACCGGCAGCGTCAATGGGACATCTTCGGCGAGGTCATGGTGGCGCTGCACGGCGCCCGCGTCGCAGGCCTTGAGGAGACAGCCGCGTCGTGGCCGCTGCAGCGGGCACTGCTGGCGTTCCTCGCTGACAACTGGCAGCGGCCGGATCACGGGATCTGGGAGATCCGCGGGGACGAGCGGCACTTCACGCACTCCCGCGCGATGGTCTGGGCCGCCTTCGATCGCGGGGCGCGCGGTGTGCGCGAGTTCGGCCTGCCCGGTGACGCGGACCGGTGGCAGGAGCTCGCCGACACCATCCGCGCGGAGATCCTCGCGCGGGGGTTCGACGAGCGGCGCGGCTCGTTCCGCCAGCACTACGACACCGACGAGGTCGACGCCGCGCTGCTCCAGCTGCCGCAGATCGGATTCCTCACTCCGGACGACGAGCGCATGACGGGCACGGTGGCCGCGATCGAAGAGGACCTCATGGCTAACGGACTGCTGCTGCGCTATCGGACCTCGTCTGGGGTCGACGGTCTCGCGGGCGAGGAGCATCCGTTCCTCGCGTGCTCCTTCTGGCTCGTCGAGCAGTACGCGGGATCGGGGCGCCTCGACGACGCCGAGGCGCTCATGGCACAAGCGCTGGAGGCCGTCAACGACGTGGGCCTGCTCGCCGAGGAGTACGACCCCGTGCGCCGTCGGCAGATGGGCAACACCCCGCAGGCGCTCTCCCACCTCGCGCTGGTCCGCGCGGCGGACGCGATCGACATCGCGCGGCGCGGGCGCGACGACCTGGCCCCGCACGTGCGCGGCGAGAGCGAAGGCGATGCGGAGGCGACCGGCACGCGCGAGAAGGAGCCGACGCCCGCCGAGGCGCGCGAGAGCTCGGGGACGCCTCTGCCCGCTCGCGACCCGGTCGAGTGACGGGTCAGCCCGCCGCGGTCCCCCATCCGTCAGGGCCCGCGCTGCCGGCCGCATAGTCCTCGAGCGGCACGCGACCCTCGCGCCACGCGTCAAGAACCGGGGCGACGATGCGCCAGCACTCCTCCGCGATGTCTCCGCGGACCGAGAGCAGCGGGTCGCCGTCGAGGATGCCCTCGAGCACCTGCCCGTACGGGAGGAGGTCGCCCGGGGCCTTGTCGGTGGACAGGCGCGTCTGCTCGAGGGTGAACGGATCGCCGCTCCCGTTCATGGAGAGGTCGAGGGCGACCTCGCCCGAGAGCAGGTCGAGCACGATGCTGTCGCTCTTCGGCTCGCCGATGAAGCCCGGGATCTCCGGCGCCGGCTTGAAGCGGACGGTCACCGTGGTGCGATCGGCCGAGATGGCCTTTCCCGACCGGAGGACGAAGGGCACCCCGCGCCAGCGCGGCGTGTCGACGGCGCACGTGATCTGAGCGAGCGTCTCGGTCTCGCGAGCCGGGTCGACACCCTCTTCGTCGACGTAGGACGGGAGGTCCCTCTCCCCCACGCGCCCGGCCGTGTACCGCGCGCGCTTCGACGCGGCGACGGGGTCGTCCCAGACGCGGGTGCTGCGCAGCACCTGCGCGATGTTGGAGCGGAGCTCGGCCTGGTCGAGTCGCGGGAGCGGCTCCAGCGCGACGAGCGACAGCACCTCGAGCAGGTGGCTCTGGAGCATGTCGACGAGGGCGCCCGCGCTGTCGTAGTACCCGCCACGGCCCTCGAGCGCGAGCGTCTCGTCGAAGACGATTTCGACGCGCTCGACGTGCTCGGCACGCCATGCGCCCTCAAGCACGCGATTCGCGAACCGCATGCCCAGCACGTTCAGCACCATCGACATCCCGAGGAAGTGGTCGATGCGGAAGATCTGCTCCTCGGGGACGAGCAGCGTGAGCAGGCGATTGAGTCGCCTCGCGCTCTCGAGGTCGGTGCCGAACGGCTTCTCGAGAGCGAGTCGCGTGCCCTCGGGCAGCTCGACCTCGCGCAGCGCCTCGCAGACCTTGGCGCTCACCGCGGGCGGCAGCGCGAAGTAGATGACGGGCGTGTGCGCGCACGCATCGAGGAGCCGCTTCAGGTCCTCGGCGCTCGTCGCGTCGGCGGGGATGTACTCGGTGGAATCGAGGAGCGCGTCGGGGTCTGCTCCGACGTCGGCGGCCTCGAAGCTCGTGCGGACGATCTCGTCCCACACATCGCTGCGGTCGTCGAGGCCCGCCCCGATCACCTGGACGTCGTACTCGCGTCGGGTGAGAAGGCTCGCCAGCCCGGGCAGCAGGAGCCGCTTCGTGAGATCGCCGCCTGCGCCGAGGATGAGGATGCTCGCACTCGTCTTGGTCATGCCTGCGACGCTATCGAGAGCGCGCCACGCGCGTCGAGGGGTTGCATGAGCGTGTCGGTTGACGCCGAGCGTGTCCGTTGACGCCGAGCGTGTCGGCTGACGCCGAGCGTGTTCGCTGGCGCCGGGAGGGGCGGCGGCGGTGCGGCGCTCGGCGCGGGTTCGGCACATGGAGCGGGCGTGCGGCGCTCGGTGCGACGGCACGGGGCCGGCCGGAGACTCCCGACCGGCCCCGCATCCGCGCGCGACGTCAGCCGCAGCTGGTGGCCTCGGTCGGGATGTCGCGCTGCACCTCGACCTGCTCTCCGTCCACGGTCGCCGTCGCCGTGACCGTCAGCGAGCCCGCGTCGACGTGCGAGTGCCGCGTGTTGATCGCGGCCGACCTCGCGGCACCGGGATCGACGGCGCCCAGCTCACGCCGTCCGAACGGGGACTCGACGACGAAGGTCGCCGCGACATCGTCCTCGTTCACCACCCGCACGGTCTGCATGATCTGCTTGCCGGCCAGGCAGCGGTCGAGCACCTCGACGGAGAAGGCGAGCGCGTCGTCCGCCGCGAACGCCCAGTTGTCCACCTCCAGCAGATCCGCGTCCGCTGCCGCGCCATCCGCCCCGGCGAACACGAAGAACACGTCGTGCTCGCCGGTCGCGCCGGTGACCGGCGCCTCGACCGTCGTCCACTCCCCGAGCGTGCCGTCGACGGGGATCTCAGCGACGACCTGTCCGTCGACATCGTCGAGACGCACCTGGACGCTGGCGCCTTCGACGAGCGGCTTGACCCGTGCGGACACCGTCTTCGCCCCGTCGCCGAAGTCGACGCCGGCGACCGCGGCGAAGTCGCCATCGTTCACGTCGGCGAGCAGCATGTTGCCGCCGCCGTTGTGCTCGGGGAACTCCACGGACGGGGCGTCGGCCTGCTCGGTGCTGATGCCGAGCTGCCACGCGAGCGTCTCCGCCTCGAACGTGCGATACGGATCGAAGCTCTCGACCTGATCGACGCCCGCGCGCGTGCCCTGGACCGGCTTGATCGTGCCGTCCTCGTTGAACTCGAGCTTGTCGATGTGAACCGAGCGGTATCCCTGGGTGGCACCCGGCGTGCCGAGCGCCGCGGCCCACGCGGCACCGCGGGTCTGGGCGTGGTAGGTGAGGTACGTCTCGCCCTTGAACGTGAACATGTCGGAGTGGTTGTTGCCGCCGTTGCCCGCGCCGAAGTGCACGGCGGGGTTTTGGAACGCCACACCCGCGTACTTCGCCGAAGACAGGTCCATCGGATCGTCCGTCATCATGTACGCGATCGCTCCGCGCTCGGGGTACTTGCCGGGCTCTGGCGTCACCTGGAAGTTCGACGAGTACGAGTAGTAGTACCGGCCATCGTGCCTGAACATGCTCGAGGCCTCGAAGATGCCCGGGGCATCGATCTCGACGGGGTCGCCGGCGAGCGTCACCATGTCGTCTTCCAGCTTGGCCACGCGCGTCGACTTCGGGTTCTGGGGCCCCTGCTGGTTGGGGCTCGTGCCGATGACCGAGTTGCCGCCGAAGTACAGGTACCCCTGACCGTCGTCGTCGATGAACACCTCGGGGTCGAACAGCCACATGCCCGCGGGGAAGCCGCCGTTCGCGATGTACTCCGGTGAGACCGTGTCGGGGATGATCTTCTTGCCCACCGGGTCCGTCCAGGGGCCGAGCGGCGACCCTCCGACGACGACCGCGGTCCCTGTGCCGCTGTCGCAGAAGTAGAGGTAGACCTTGCCATCCTTCTCGATGGCGGCGGGCGCCCACGAGTTGCGCGCCCACGGAGCCGCACCTCCCTCGCGCGCGATCGGAACGCTGCCGTGGTCGACCCAGTTGACCATGTCGCTGGTCGACATGACGTTCAGACGGGTGATCGCTCCGTAGCCGTTCGGCTGAGTCGGGAGTCCGTTCGCGTCCTTGCTGTTCGCCTCGTACTGCTGGGTGTCGTCCGTGGAGTAGATGTAGAGCCGGCCGTTGTAGATCAGGTGGTGCGGATCGGCCCCGAACTTGTGCCCCACGAGGGGGTTGTGGTCGCCGATCGGCTTCGTCTGGACCGACTCCAGGTTCGTGTACGCCGGCGCCTCAGGAGCGTCGGCGATCTTCACCAGTGAGAGCTCGTCGACCTTGAAATCCTGAAGGGCCGACGACCCCCACGGCGTCTCGACGAAGAACCACGACGCTGCGACGTGACGATCCTCGGCCGTGAACTCCCGCGTGAACGTGCCCCACTGGCCCTTGGTGAACGAGTTCCCGTAGTCGACGCACCCGTTGAAGTTCGACGGGCAGAACGTGAAGTTGAACTGCTGTGCGGCGGCGCCCTCGTCGTACTTGAGCTTCCCGGTCATGCGGTACGTCGCGCCGAGCTCGAGCTTCCCCGCGACGTCGGCGAACGGACCCGACTGGGTGTTCTCACGGTCGGTCACCGAGAGGGAGTGCGCGCCGCTCGCCGCGTCGTCGCTGAGGGCGAGCGTGCCACCGCGCTGGCTGGTCCAGCCGGAAGCATCCTCCACGAATCGCCCATCCGGCAGGAGGCTGCCGGGAACGGCGGGCGGCTCCGGCGCGGTGCCGAGTTGCGCCGGGACGGGCGCCGCGATGGCCTCCGGCGCCGCATAGGCGACCTGGCCGGCCAGCGTGACCGACGACGCGATCAGCGTCGCGATGCCGAGAGCCGCCGCTGCGCGGCGCCGCCGCCCGCGGGGACGGATGTGTCGTGATCTCACTTGCTGCACTCCTTTGTCCATGGTGGATGTCACGGGGGTCGTGCCTCGCGCATGGCCCGAGAAGGCGCACGAAGGCAGCGGGATCCGGAGATCCCGCAAGCGGTTCAGGCGCCGTAGTGACCCTCGCGACGGATCGATATCGTTTTCGTTGATGGCACTTCTGCACCCTCCTCCTCGAGGTGCACACGACCGCGCCGGCGCCTGCCTGGATGTTACCGGGAACAATGCGCGGGGAGCAAGCCTCGAACAGTGCGCGCGGAGCAAGCCTCCGCGACGCCGATTCCCCTGGGATGCGGGTCACATGCTGAAGCGCCGAGGGCAAAGGGAAAGGGCCCGTCCGATGGACGGGCCCTTCTCGGCTCCCCGGCTTGGACTCGAACCAAGAACCTGCCGGTTAACAGCCGGCTGCTCTGCCAATTGAGCTACCGAGGATCACTCGCCGCCCCGCGGGGCAACTCCCCTAGCTTAGCAAACGCGCGAGCGCACACGGAAACCGAGCCGTGCACGCGGGCGTGTCGTCACGCGATGAGCAGCGTCTCGGTGCTCTTCATGCCCGGTGTCCAGTCCAGATGCTCCGCGTCGCCGGCGGCCACCACGTGCCCCGAGCGCAGGATGAGGCGATCGGCGTCGAGCTCGCGCGCGAGGTCCGCATCGTTCGTCACGAGCAGCGCGGCCATCCCCCACTCCTGCTGACGGCGGATGATCGCGTCGAAGATGACGTGCCGCACCTCGAGCCCGATGTTGGCGAGCGGCTCGTCGGCGATGAGCACCCGCGGATCGAGGATGAGCGCGCGCGCGAACGCGACGCGCTGGCGCATGCCAGCGCTCAGCTCGTACGGGAACTTCGACGCCGCGCCGAGCGGCAGGTGCATCTCGTCGAGCAGCGCCGCCACGCGCACCGCGAGGGCCCGCTGATTCACGCGCCGGTCGCGTGACGTGATCGGCTCCGTGATGACCTCGGAGACGGTCAGGCGCGAGGGCAGGGCGGCTCCCCCGCCCTGCGGCACGTAGCCCGTGCGATACGTCAGCACGCGGTGCACGCGACCGGGGCGGCGCACGGAGATGCCCGTGACGAACGCGTCGCCTCCCGACACGGCGATCGAGCGGTCGCGCGTCCCGGCGAGGACGGACGCCAGGCTCGACTTGCCCGATCCGGTCGGGCCCGAGACGCACAGCGTCCCGCCGACGGGAAGCGTCGCGGTCACGCCGTCCACGGCGCGGATGGCCTGGCCGCGGCCCGAGCGGGACACGCTCAGGTCGACACAGCGGACGGCGTTCTCGGTGTCGTCGGGCACGCGCATTGTTCCATCCTGCCTTGCCGTCTAGGACTCGTCGAGCAGCTGGCGCCGCTCGATGTCGAGATCGCGCAGCCGCACGCGCACGGCGCGGCCCTCATCGGACTCGGGAGCCACGCGCTGCACCGCGCCGAGCAGCTCGTTCTTCTCGGCATCGATCGCCCGCAGGACGATCCGGCGGCACAGATCGTTCACCGAGAGCACAGCGCGCTCCTCGTTGAGCGCCGGGAAGTCGCGCGTGATGAGCTCGGCCGCGAGCGAGCGGTAGGGCTCCCGCACCATCTCGACCGCGGCGACCGACCATCCGATCTTCGTGCGGTCGACGGCCTCGACCGCCACCCGCACCGCCTCGAGAGCCGGTGTGCGGAACGGCAGCGAGAGCGCGCGATGCAGGAGATTCGGCTCGACACGGTGCCCGTACTGGAGGATGCCCGTGAGCGCGTCGCGCTCGATGGCCGTGTCGGTGCCGCGCGGCAGCGTCGCGAGCGACACGCGCACCACGGGCGCGGCCTCGCCCTCGGGCACCTCTGTCCGGGCCGGCTCCGGGCGGCGCGGCGTGTCGCCCGACGTCTGCCGTGCGGCGCGCTCGACCTCCCCGTGGACGTCGGTCGGGTCCATGCCCAGTCGCCGCGCGAGGACGCGCTCGTAGCCGGGGCGCAGAAGCCGGTCGCGGATCTCGGCCACGATGGGCGCTGCGGCGCGCAGGGCGCCGACACGCCCCTCCACCGTCCCGAGGTCGAACCGCGAGACGGCGCGGTCGATCACGAACTCGAACATCGGGACCTTGTGGTCAACGAGACTGCGCACCGCCCCGTCGCCCCTCTGCAGGCGCAGGTCGCACGGATCGAGCCCGTCGGGTGCGACCGCGACGAAGGTCTGCGCGTTGAAGCTCTTCGCGTCGGTGAAGGCGCGGATGGCGGCCTTCTGGCCAGCGGCGTCGCCGTCGAAGGTGAACACCACCTCGCCCGAGGCAGAGGAGTCGCCCATGACGCGGCGCAGCACCGTGACGTGCTCGGCCCCGAAGGCCGTGCCGCACGTCGCGATCGCGGTCGTGACGCCCGCGAGGTGGCACGCCATGACGTCGGTGTAGCCCTCGACGACCACGACCCGCCGAGGGTCGCCGCGCGAGATGTCGCGCTTCGCGAGGTCCAGGCCGTAGAGCACCTGCGACTTCTTGTAGATGGGCGTCTCGGGGGTGTTGAGGTACTTCGGGCCCTGGTCGTCGTCGTAGAGCTTGCGCGCGCCGAACCCGACGGTCTGGCCGGTCACATCCCGGATGGGCCAGATCACGCGCCCGCGGAACCGGTCGTAGACGCCTCCGCGCTGATTCGTGGAGACGAGCCCCGCCGTCGTCAGCTCCTCGCGCGTGAAGCCCTTCGCCGTGAGCGCGTCGAGCATGTGGTCCCAGCCCTTGGGTGCGTATCCGACGCCGAAGTGCGCCGCCGCGCCCGCATCGAACCCGCGCTCCCCGAGGAAGCGGCGCGCGGCATCCGCTTCGGGCGACATGAGCTGCGCGCGGAAGAACTCCGCAGCGGCGGCGTTCGCGGCGAACAGGCGTGCGCGGCCGCTCGTCTCGGGCGCGGGCCCGCCGTCCTCATAGTGCAGCGTGTAGCCGATGCGCGCGGCCAGCTTCTCCACGGCCTCCGTGAACGAGACGTGGTCCATCTCGCGCAGGAAGGTGTATACGTCGCCCGACTCGCCGCAGCCGAAGCAGTGGTAGAAGCCCACCTGAGGGCGCACGTGGAAGCTCGGGCTCTTCTCGTCGTGGAAGGGGCAGAGCCCCTTGAGCGACCCCACGCCCGCGGACTTCAGCGCGACCCGCTCCCCGATGATGTCGGCGATGTTCGTCCGGGCCTTGACCTCGTCGACGTCGGCCTGCCGGATGCGCGGCATCAGGCCACCTGCGACGCGCGCGCGGCCTTCGAGGGCGCCCCGCGGCGCGCGTGACGAGGGGCCCAGATGCCGACCTCGGCGGGGTCGACCTCGCCGACGAGCCGGTTGTGCCAGGCGACGGCGGTCTGATCGGTCAGGGAGGCGACCTGGTCCACGACCACGCGGGTGCGCGCGGCGTCGCTGTCGGCGGCGAGGAAGTCGGCCGCGAACGCCGGCTCGAGGGCGTCGGCGCCGGTCGACCACAGCGCGTCCGTCGAGACCAGGGCGTCTGCGATGCGCTTGAGCACGCGCCGCTGCTCGGCGTAGATGTGCCGGCGCTCGTCGATCGTCACGATCGTCGCGCCCATGAGGCCCTTGAGCACGGCGATCTCGACCTCGATCTCGCGCGGAACGACGACGTGGCCGCCGTATCGCGTGAGCGACGCCGCGGGGTACGCCGCACGCGTCGCGTCCACCGCGGCGCGGGCGAACCGGCCGATGAGATCGCTCGTGAGGTTCTTCAGACGGGCGAGGTCGCGCCGTGAGCGGTCGAAGGCGCGCATCCACATCGGGATGCGCGTGAGGCGGTAGAGGGCGTCGGCGAGCTCGTCGCGCGGGTAGTCGTATCCGACCCACTGCTGCACCTGGCCGATGAGCGGATGGTGCGCGACCGGATCGCTGACGTGGGCGAGATCGAGGTACCCGTTCACCACCGCGTCCTCGAAGTCGTGCACGGAGTACGCGATGTCGTCGGAGAGGTCCATCACCTCCGCCTCGATGCAGCGCTCCTTGGCCGGGGCGCCCTCGCGCAGCCAGCGGAACACGTCCTCGTCCTCGGGGTACACGCCGAACTTCAGGCGCCCGCCCGGATCGGCCACCGGGTCGGCGACCGTCCACGGGTACTTGCACGCGGCGTCGAGCGTCGCGCGGGTCAGGTTGAGCCCGTACGAGCGCTCGTCGTCGAGCACCTTCGACTCGAGCCGGGTGAGGATGCGCAGGCTCTGGGCATTGCCCTCGAACCCGCCGATCTCGGACGCCCATTCGTTGAGCGCCTTCTCGCCGTTGTGCCCGAAGGGCGGATGACCCAGGTCGTGGCTGAGGCATGCCGCGTCCACGACGTCCTCCGCGAGCCCGAGCGCGGTGCCGAGCTCGCGCCCGACCTGCGCGACCTCGAGCGAATGGGTGAGGCGGTTGCGCGCGAAGTCCGCGGGACTCGCGGGGCTCAGGACCTGCGTCTTCGCGGCGAGCTGCCGCAGCGCGGCGGAGTGCAGCACGCGCGCACGGTCGCGCGCGAAGTCATCGCGCTGCGAGCGATGCGTCTCGCGGTGGAAGCGCTCGGCATCGGCGTCCGTGTAGCCGGCGGGGCGGGGCGCGGCGCCCGTGCCCTCAGCCGCCACTGGTGTCCAGCTCCGCTTCGCGCAGCTCGCAGCCCGCCGCCTCGCCCAGCTCGCGCGAGTCGAGCCATCCCTCGGGCAGCACGGGGCGCTTGGGCGTGCCCGCGCGACCGCGCTGGCCCTCCGCGGCCTCGCCCGGATACGGTGCGTCGTGGTCGAGCTCGGCGAGCAGGTCGTCGATCTCGGCGAGACTCGACGCCGTCGCCAGTCGCGCACGCAGGTCGCCGCCCACGGGGTATCCCTTGAAGTACCAGGCGACGTGCTTGCGGATGTCGCGGCATCCGCGATCCTCGTCGTCGAAGAACTCGACGAGCAGCTCCGCGTGGCGGCGGAAGGCCTGCGCGACGAACCCGAGGGTCGCGTCGACCTCGCGTTTCGCCTCGCTGCGCTCGCTCAACGACCGGAGGCCGCTCGCTCCGCTCGCCGAGTGCTTCGCCTCGCTGCGCTCGCTCAACGACCGGGGGCCGCTCGCTCCGCTCGCCGAGTATCCTCGCGCCCCGAACGCGCGCGCGAGGTCGCCGAACAGCCACGGACGCCCGAGGCACCCGCGCCCGACGACGACCCCGTCGCACCCGGTCTCGTCCATCATCCGCACGGCGTCGTCGGCCGACCAGATGTCGCCGTTGCCGAGCACGGGGATGCTCGTCACGGCCTCCTTGAGCTTCGCGATCGCCGACCAGTCGGCGTGGCCCGAGTAGAACTCCGACGCCGTCCGCGCGTGCAGCGCCACGGCGGCGGCGCCCGCGTCCTCCGCGATGCGGCCCGCATCGAGATACGTGAGGTGGTCGGCGTCGATGCCCTTGCGCATCTTCACCGTGAGCGGGATGTGGCCGGCGGCCTCGACCGCCTGCTCGACGATGTCGCGGAACAGGCCGAGCTTCCAGGGCAGAGCGGACCCGCCGCCCTTGCGCGTGACCTTGGGCACCGGGCAGCCGAAGTTCAGGTCGATGTGGTCGGCCCTGTCCTCCTCGGCGATGATCCGCGCGGCGGCCGCGATCGTCTGGGGGTCGACGCCGTACAGCTGGATCGAGCGCGGCTTCTCGGACTCGTGGTGCCGGATGAGGCGCATCGTCGCGGCGTTGCGCTCGACGAGCGCGCGCGACGTGATCATCTCGCTGACGTAGAGGCCGCCGCCGTACTCGCGGCACAGCCGGCGGAACGCCGTGTTGGTGATGCCGGCCATGGGGGCGAGCACGACGGGCACGCCGATATCGAGCGGGCCGATCCGCAGCGTGCGCGCAGGGGTGAGGACGGTGGTCACCCCTCGATTCTTCCAGACCCCAGCCGAGGCGGAGCCGAGTGTGCACAGCCGTCTTAGGCTGGGTCCATGACCGCCCCCGATGATCTCCGCCGTATCCCGTTCCGGGACGCCGACGGCGTCGAGAAGACGCTCGCCGACTACGGCGACGGTGTCCTGCTCGTCGTCAACGTCGCGTCGAAGTGCGGCCTCACGCCGCAGTACGAGCAGCTCGAGGCGCTCCAGCGGACCTACGGCGACCGGGGCCTGACGGTGCTCGGCTTCCCGTGCAATCAGTTCCTCGGCCAGGAGCCGGGGTCGCTCGAGGAGATCCTCGACTACTGCGCCACGACGTGGGGCGTCAGCTTCCCGATCCACGAGAAGGTGAACGTCAACGGCGCGCATGCCGCTGCGCTCTACAAGGCGCTCAAGAAGACCCGCGACGGCGTGGGCCTGGCCGGGCCGGTCGCCTGGAACTTCGAGAAGTTCCTCGTGCTCCCCTCGGGAGAGGTGCGCCGCTTCCGGCCGCCGGTCAAGCCGGACGCGCCCGAGATCGTCGAGGCGATCGAGGCCGCGCTCCCCCGCTGATCAGGCGGCGGGCTCTCCCGCCGCACGGCGCTCGGCCCACACCTGGCGTGCGACCTGCGCGAACGCCTGCGGCGGCTGAGCGCCGCTCACGCCGTACTTCCCGTCGATCACGAAGAACGGCACGCCGTTGATGCCGTACGCGCGGGCCTGCTCCTGGTCCCGACGGACGTCGGGCAGGTGACGACCCGACTCGAGGGCCTCGCGCGCGCCATCCGGATCGAGCCCCGCCTCCGCCGCAATGCCGACGAGGTCGTCGATGCGCCCGACGTGGCGCCCCTCGGTGAAGTAGGCCTGCATGAGGCGCTCGGTCACCTCGAGCTGCCGCCCGTTCGCCTTCGCGTGGTGGATGAGCTCATGCGCCTTGACCGTGTTCGTGTGCTGCAGGATGTCGAACCGGTACGCGAGCCCCGCGCCCGCCGCGACATCCGTCACACGCTCGAGCATCTGCTCGACCTGCTCTCGCGCCATGCCCTTGTGGCCGACGAGGAAGTCGAGCTCGGAGCCGTCGAAGTCCACGGGGGTGTCGGGCGCGAGCTCGAACGAGTGGAACGTCACCTCGACGCGCGGCGCGTCGTCGTCGCCGGCCACCTCCGCGAGCCCGGTCTCCAGGTTCCGCTTGCCGATGTAGCACCAGGGGCAGGCGATGTCGCTCCACACGTCGATCTTGATCGCATCCGTCACACCGGATGCAACGGGCCGCGACGCCTCGGCATTCCCCTCACGCCTTCGGCGCGTCGACCGCCCCGCCATACCGCCGGTCGCGACTGTGGAAGATGCGGATGGCCTCCCACAGGTCCTCGCGCGTGAAGTCCGGCCAGAGGCGGTCGAGGAAGACCATCTCGGCGTACGCGGCCTCCCAGAGCATGAAGTTCGACGTGCGCTGCTCTCCGCTCGAGCGCACGAAGAGGTCGACGTCCGGCATGTCGGGCACGTAGAGCCGCTTCGCGATCGACTTCTCCGAGATCGCCGACGGCTTCAGCCGCCCGGCCCTGACCTCCTCCGCGAGCTCGCGCACGGCGTCGACGATCTCGTACCGGCCGCCGTAGTTCACGCACATCGTGAAGGTCATCGTCTTGTTGGAGGCCGTGAGCTTCTCGGCTTCCTGCAGATCCTTGATGACGGAGCCCCACAGTCGCGGCTTGCGCCCGGCCCAGCGGATGCGCACACCCCACTCGTTGAGCTGGTCGCGGTAGCGGTGCAGCACGATCCGGCTGAAGTTCATGAGGAAGCGCACCTCCTCGGGCGAGCGCTTCCAGTTCTCGGTGGAGAACGCGTAGACCGACAGGTGCTTCACCCCCGCCTGCACCGCGCCCGCGACGACGTCGAGCAGCTGCTCGATCCCCTGTCGGTGACCCTCGACGCGCGGCAGGCCCTGCCGGTTCGCCCAGCGGCCGTTGCCGTCCATGACGATCGCGACATGGTGCGGCACGGGACCGGCGAACGCCGGCGGCTGGAGTCCCGTCCAGTCGAGGGGCTTGTACGGCTCGGCGTCGGGGTGGGTGTAGGGCTTGGGGCTCATGTGCTCTCTCGCGGGGTCGTCAACGGTGCTTCTCGACGTGGCTGAACGAGCGGATGGCGCGCTCGAGGTGGAACTGCGCGTACGCCGCGACGAGGCCGGAGGCCGCGGACAGCTCGCCCGCGGGCGTGGCGTCCACGCGCTCCCAGTCGCCCTCGAGAAGCGCCGCGAGGAGGCTCAGGGTGCCCCGGCTCACGCGGGGGCTGCCGGCCGGCGCGCATGCCTCGCACACGACGCCGCCCAGCTGCGCGACGAACCGGTCGTGCGGCCCCGCGGCGCCGCAGCGCGCGCAGTCCTCGAACGAGGGGGCCCATCCGGAGAGCGCCATCGTGCGCAGCAGGTACGAGTCCATGATCGCGTTCGGAGCGTGCTCGCCGCGCGACAGCGAGCGCAGCGCGCCCACGAGCAGGAAGAACTGCTGCGGCGTCGACTCCGCCTCGTTCACGCGGTCGGCCGCCTCGACCATGGCGCTCGCGGCCGTGTAGCGCTCGTAGTCGGCGACGATGTCGGCACCGTAGGCGCCCAGCGAGTCGGCCTGCTGCACGATGTCGAGGCTGCGGCCGATGTAGAACTGCGCGTCGACCACCATGAACGGCTCGAGGCGCGCACCGAACTTCGACGAGGTGCGGCGCACGCCCTTCGCGACGGCGCGCACCCGCCCGTGCTGCTTCGTCAGCAGCGTGACGATGCGGTCGGCCTCGCCCAGCTTGTGGGTGCGGAGCACGACGGCTTCGTCTCGATAGGTGGGCACCGTTCGATTATCGAGCCTGTGCGCGAGGATGGACGCGTGACCGAGCCGCTCTTCGTCATCCCGCTCTGGGCCGACCTCCTCGCCGTCGGCCTCGGCGGCATCCAGGGCGCGCTGTTCGCGTCGGGCTTCCGCGGGCGCGCGCGACTGGACCTCCTCGGCGTCGCGATCATCGGCACGATGATCGGGATGGGCGGAGGGATCATCCGCGACATCCTGCTCGGACTCGCCCCCGCGACCCTCCAGAACAACTGGTACCTCGTGACCGCCGTGGGCGCCTCGCTCGTCGGCATGCTGCTCGCGGGCATCTTCGACCGCCTGAACAAGGTGATCGTCATGCTCGACGCGGTCGTGATCGGGATGTTCGGCGCGTTCGGCACGGCGAAGGCGATCGCGAACGGCATCCCGCTCATCCCCGCGATCTTCATCGGCGCGTGCGCCGCGGTCGGCGGCAGCGTGATCCGCGACATCGCGATGGGGCTCCCGGTCGCGATCATGCACGTCGGGTCGCTCTACGCGGTCGCCGCGGTCGTCGGCAACGCCGCGCTCGCGGTCTCGTACGCGCTCGGCCTGCCGATCGTCGCCGCCGCGATCCTCGGCATCGTGCTCACGACGATCATCCGCGTGCTCGCGGTGGTGTTCGACCTGTCGCTGCCGGAGCAGCGGCGCCTCAACCGCCGCCGGGTCGCTCTCGAGACGCGCGAGATCCCCGTCATCTCCGCCGGCGACATCCCCGCGGCGGCCGATCTCGGGCACACCGGCGCGATCATCCTGCCCGACGACATCACGAGGCCGCGCGAGGACGACTGATCCCGCACATGCGGAGCGGGTCGGGCCCCGAAGGACCCGACCCGCTCCGATGTCGCCGGATCAGGCGCCGACGAGCTCGCCCTCGCGGGCGCGGATCGAGCGGTTGACGGCCGAGATGATCGCCTTGAGCGATGCCGTCGAGATGTCGCCGTCGATGCCGACGCCCCACAGGCGCTCGCCGTCGACCTGCAGCTCGACGTAGGCGGCCGCCTGCGCGTCGGCCGAGGCGCTCATTGCGTGCTCGACGTAGTCGTAGAGCGTGACGTCGATGCCCTGCTCGCGCACGATCTCGAGGAACGCGGCGATGGGTCCGTTGCCTGCGGCAGACGCCTCGACCGTCGCGTCGCCGTCGCGGAGCGTCACCGAGAGCGTGCCCTCACCCGACGCGTCGCGGTTCGAGCGGGTTCCGAGCAGCTCGAACCGGCCCCAGCGCTGCTCGTCGACGGGCGACGGCAGGTACTCGTCCTGGAAGATCGCCCAGATCTGGTCGCTCGTGACCTCGCCGCCCTCCTGATCGGTCTTCGCCTGGACGACGCCGGAGAACTCGATCTGCAGCTTGCGCGGCAGGTCGAGCGCGTGGTCGGCCTTCAGGAGGTACGCGACGCCGCCCTTGCCGGACTGCGAGTTGACGCGGATGACGGCCTCGTAGGAGCGCCCCAGGTCCTTCGGGTCCACCGGCAGGTACGGGACGGCCCACTCGATCTCGTCGACCGAGACGCCCTGGGCCTTCGCCTGCGCGTCCATGGCCTCGAAGCCCTTCTTGATCGCATCCTGGTGCGATCCGCTGAAGGCGGTGAACACGAGGTCGCCGGCCCACGGGCTGCGCTCGGGAACCGGCAGCTGGTTGCAGTACTCGACCGTGCGCTTGACCTGGTCGATGTCGCTGAAGTCGATCTGCGGGTCGATCCCCTGCGTGAACATGTTGATGCCCAGTGCGACGAGGTCGACGTTGCCCGTGCGCTCGCCGTTGCCGAACAGGCAGCCCTCGATGCGGTCGGCGCCCGCCAGGTAGCCCAGCTCCGCCGCGGCGACGGCCGTCCCGCGGTCGTTGTGCGGGTGCAGCGACAGGATGACGTTCTCGCGGTTGTCGAGGTGGCTGCTCATCCACTCGATCGAGTCGGCGTACACGTTCGGCGTCGTCATCTCTACCGTCGCCGGCAGGTTGAGGATGATCTTGCGCTCGGGCGTCGGCACGAGCACCTTCATGACCTCGTTGCAGATCTCGACGGCGAACTCGAGCTCGGTGCCGGTGTACGACTCGGGCGAGTACTCGTAGTAGACCGTCGTCTCGGGAACGGTCTCCTCGTACTGCTTGCACCAGCGCGCGCCGGCCAGGGCGATGTCGATGATGCCCTGCTTGTCGGTGCGGAACACGACCTCGCGTTGGAGCACGCTCGTCGAGTTGTAGAGGTGCACGATCGCCTGCTTCGCGCCCTTGATCGCCTCGTAGGTGCGGGCGATGAGGTGCTCGCGCGCCTGCGTGAGGACCTGGATCGTCACATCGTCGGGGATGAGATCCTCTTCGATGAGCTGGCGCACGAAGTCGAAGTCGGTCTGGCTGGCCGACGGGAAGCCGACCTCGATCTCCTTGTATCCCATCTTGACGAGGAGGTCGAACATCACGCGCTTGCGCTCAGGGCTCATGGGATCGATGAGCGCCTGGTTCCCGTCGCGCAGGTCGACGGCGCACCACCGGGGCGCCTTCTCGATGCGCTTGCCCGGCCACGTGCGGTCCGGGAGGTCCACGGCGATCTGCTCGTGGAAGGGCCGATAGCGGTGGATCGGCATGGCGCTGGGCTTCTGGTTGTTCTTCATGATCGATGCTTCTTCCGGGTTCTGCAGACGAGATCGGGCCGACAGAAAGCTCCGCGACGAGGGGCCCTAGATCGAGATCTCGTCGCGGCAGCTAAGAAGAAGCAGACCGCCACAGCGCATGCATCTACCGTAACACGCAGAGTGCACAGTCGGAGCCGCGGGTTTCCCCTCTTGCCTGAGCACTCTGATCTATCACGACGCCACTTGCCGAGCAGGCTGCTGCGCTCAGCCCGCGACGATGTCGGGCAGGCGCTCGAACACGTCGCTCACGCCCCCGAAATGGCTCGTGCCCGCGCGCACGAGGAGGAAGCCGATGATCCCGACGATCCAGGCGGTCATCTCGCCTGCCTGCCGGGTGAGCCAGGCGTTCACGCGACGCAGGAGCGGCTCCACCGCGGCGTGCGCGACAACGCGCAGCACGAGGAGCGCGAGCGCGGGAGCCACCATGACGAGGCAGTACGCGGCGAGCAGGCCGAGGTGCGCGGCGGGCGGGAGCCGGGCGGCGTCCATGATCCCGATCGCCATGAGGTACGGCAGCAGCGTGGCGATCTCGATCGCCGTCGCGGCGAGGGCGAGCAGGATGAGCGGGCGGATGGGCCCGTCCTCCGCGCCGACGGCGCGCTCGCGCCAGGCGAGCAGGCGCGGCGACGGACCGGCGTCCTTCCTCGTCCCCGTGAGGATCGCGCCGGCGAGCAGCACGCCGCCCACGACGAGCATCGCGATCGCGCCGCCGTCCGACGCGAGCCAGTCCCGGATCCCGTCGAGGAAGAGGCGGGCCCCGATCGACAGCAGGACGCCTATCGCCAGGTAGAACCCCGCCACCGTCGCGAGATAGGCGAGCATGCGCGAGGGGCGGGGCCGCGAGCTCGCGAGCAGCAGCCAGAGGGGGATGAGCAGCGTGCCGAAGCTCGTCGAGTCGGCGAGGGCGAGCAGCGCGAGGGTGCCGATCGTCGTGATGTCCATGTGGACAGCGTCGCGTGACGGCCGCAGGCGCGCATCGGCCGAAGGTGGCGGTCTCCGCGCCGCCGTCTCCGTCTTTCGGAGGAGGGCGAGCCGCCGGATCGATGCTGGGATGGGAGCATGGCGCGCGCTCCCTTCGACGAGTGGGTCCTCCCCTTCGTCCGCTACCGCTCGACGGCGGGCGACCTCGCGAACGCGGGCATCGTCCTCCTGCTCGGCGCCGTCGCCTCCTGGGCGGGCGTCGTCCCCGGCGGCGACGGCGGCCGCCCGCTCGGCCAGCCCTGGATGCCGTGGGTGCTCGCCGTCGCGTGCCTCGTCCCGCTCCTGCTCAAGCGGCGTCTGCCGACGGTCTCCGTCGCCACGGCGGGCGCGATCCTCGTCGTCAGCGTGCACCTCGTGTCGGGATCGATCGCCTTCGTGCCGACCGTCGCCATGTTCGACGCGCTCTACGCGGCCGCGCTCCTGCTCGATGCGCGTCGCATGCGCGTCGTCCTCGCGATCGCCGTCGCTGTCCTCGCCGCGCTGGCGATCGCCGCGCCGATCGAGGGCCTCGTCGCGGTCATCCTCACCTACGGCGCGCTGCTCGGCCTCCCGATCGCGTGGGGCACATCAGTGCGCCAGCGCGACGCGCTGGTCCGCCTCGAGCGCGAGCGCGCCGACGCCGTCGCCCACGCCGCCGAGCTCGACCGGACCGCGGCCGTGCGCGCCGAGCGCGCCCGACTCGCGGCCGCGCTGCATGACGAGATCGCCGCGCGCCTCAGCGCGATCTCGCTCCAGACGAGCGCGCTCGGCGCGCGGGGAGGCCTCGACGCGCGCACCGGGGCATCCGTCGACGCGGTGCGTGCCGCGAGCCGCGAGGCGCTCGCCGAGCTCCGTGCGCTGATCTCCCTGCTCGCCGCCGACCGCGAGGAGCCGGCGCTGCCGCCCGCCGACGACCCCGTGCGCGCCCTTCAGCGCACCGCCGACGCCTTCGGCGTCGCGCTCTGCGTCGCCTCCGACCGCCCGCCGCTCGCGCCCGACGTCTCGGCCGCGCTCGCGCAGATCGGCCGAGAGGCGATCGTCAACGCCGCCCGCCATGCGCCGGGCGCTCCCGTCGACGCGTCGCTGCACGCAGACGGCTCCGTCGTCGTGCTGGAGATCGACAACCCTCTCGTCGGCGCGCCGTCGACGGGTGCTCGCGGACTCGGGCTCGACCTGATGGAGAGGCGCTGGTCGGCGATCGGCGCGCGCGGCTCGGCCGGCCCCGTCGACGCGCGCTGGCGGGTGCGGGTGGAGGCGCCGCTGTCGGCGACAGCCGGGACGACGGGGGCGCCCGCATGACCATCCGCGTCCTCGTCGCCGACGATCATGCAGCGGTGCGCGCCGGCATCGCGGCCGTCCTGTCCGCCGCCTCCGACATCGAGGTCGTCGGCGAGGCCGCCGACGGTCAGGTGGCCGTCCGGCAGGCCGCGGCGCTCGAGCCCGACGTCGTACTGATGGACGTGCGGATGCCGCGCATCGACGGCATCGAGGCGACCGCCGCGCTGACCGCACGCGGGTTCCCCGTGCTCGTGCTCACGACGTTCGCTGTGGACGCCTACGTCGACGGCGCCCTCGCGGCCGGCGCCTCCGGCTACCTCCTGAAGACCGCGGAGGCGGACGAGATCATCGCGGGCGTCCGCCGCGTGGCGGCCGGCGAGGGCGTCCTCGCGCCCGAGGTGACGCTGCGGGTCATCCGGAGCGTCGGACGCGCACCGGAGCGGCCCGAGCCTCCCGCCGAGCTCGACCTGCTCACGCCGCGCGAGCGCGAGGTGCTCGTCGGGCTCGGCGCCGGCCGGTCCAACGCCGAGATCGCGCGCGAGCTGCACGTGTCGGAGACGACCGTCAAGAGCCATGTCTCGCACGTGCTCGCGAAGCTGGGCGTCGCGACCCGGATGGCCGCGGCCGTGATCGCGCGCGACGCCGGGCTCGCATAGCGATCGCCTCAGAAGCCGAGGCGCCTCAGCTGCTTGGGGTCGCGCTGCCACTCCTTCGCGACGCGCACGTGAAGCGAGAGGAACACCCGCGTGCCGAGCAGCGGCTCGAGCTGCGCTCGCGCGCGCGAGCCCACCTCCTTGAGGCGCGTGCCCTTCCGGCCGATGATGATGGCCTTCTGACTGTCTCGCTCGACCACGAGGTCGGCCCAGACGTCGGTCAGCTCGGGATTGTCCTCCCGCGGGGCGATGTCGGAGATCGTCACGGCGATCGAATGCGGCAGCTCGTCGCGCACGCCCTCGAGCGCGGCCTCGCGGATGATCTCGGCGACGCGGTCCTCGGTCGACTCGTCGGTGACGACGCCGTCGGGGTAGAGCGCAGGGCCCTCGGGCATGAGGGCGAGCAGCCCATCCGTCAGCACGTCGAGGCGCTCTCCGGTGATCGACGACAGCGGGATGACCGCGGCCCAGTCCTCGCGGAGGGCGTCGACCTCGAGAAGGCGCTCCATGATCTGCTCGTGCGACGACGCGTCGGTCTTCGTGACGATGGCGACCTTCTTCGCGCGAGGATAGCCGTCGAGCGATTCGGCGATCCGGCGGTCGCCCGGTCCGACCTTCTCCTGCGCGGGCACGCAGAAGGCGATGACGTCGACGTCGCCGAGCACCGATTCGACGAGGTCGTTCAGACGCTGGCCGAGGAGCGTGCGCGGGCGGTGGATGCCCGGTGTGTCGACCACGATGAGCTGACCGCCGGGGCGGTTCAGGATGCCGCGGATGGCGCGGCGCGTGGTCTGCGGCTTCTCGCTCGTGATCGCGACCTTCTCGCCGACGAGCGCGTTCATGAGCGTCGACTTGCCCACGTTCGGCCGGCCGACGAAGGTCACGAACCCACTCCGGCTCGTGTGCTCCGGGGAATCAGTCATGGGGTTCGTCCTTCCTCGCGGCGTCGTCCGAGCGGCCGCCGTTCCTCTTCGCCGCGGACTTCCGGCCGCCGCTCTTCTTCGCCGGCTCGCGCACGGTCGGCACCTCCACCGTCACCGGCAGCGCGAGCTCGCCCGTGCGCGGGTGACGGCCGCGCACCTCGTCGACAGCGCGCAGAGCAGGGCTCCGGTCGACGAACACGGTCGCGATCCCCCGTCCGCGGCCGCGCGACGTGCCGCCGGTGAGGATGAGGCCCTCGACCTCGGCCATGTCGCCCGGCTGCGGCACGCGGCCGATGTGCTTGCCGAGGAGCCCGCCGATCGAGTCGACGTCGTCGTCCTCGAGCTCGATGCCGAACAGCTCGCCCACCTCGTCGAGCCCGAGGCTCGCGCTCACCCGGAAGGTGCCGTCCGGGAGATCGACGATCTCCTTCGACGGCTGGTCGTACTCGTCGGAGATGTCGCCGACGAGCTCCTCGATGAGGTCCTCGAGGGTCACGAGGCCCGCGACGCCGCCGTACTCGTCGACGACGATGCAGACGTGCACGGCGTCGCGCTTCATCTGCTGCAGGAGCGTCTCGGCGCGCATCTGCTCCGGGACGAACACGGCAGGTCGCGCGAGGGCCCGCGCGGTCGTGCCCTCGTGCCACGCGGCGCCCTCGCGGAACGCATGCAGGACGAGGTCCTTCAGATACAGGACCCCGACGACGTCGTCGATCTCCCCGTCGACCACCGGCAGGCGCGACATGCCGCGCTGGAGGAAGATCGTCATGGCCTCGCGAGCGGTGGCGTCGGCCTCGACCGTGACCATCTCGGTGCGCGGCACCATGACGACGCGCACGACCTGGTCGGTGAAGTCGAACACCGAGTGGATGAGGTCGCGATCGTCGGCCTCGATGAGGTCGTTCGAGGCGGCTTCGTCGACCATGCTCAGCAGCTGGTCCTCTGACTCGAAGCTGCGCCGGCCGCCGCCCGGCGTGATCGCGTTGCCGACCACGACGAGCGCCTTCACGAGGGGGCCGAGCACGATGCGCACACCGCGCACGAGCGGAGCGAACCAGGACAGCAGCGCCTCCGCATGCCGGCGCCCCGCGGAGCGCGGACTCGAGGCGACCGCGACGAACGAGAAGCCCGTCATGACGACGACCGTCGCGAGCACGGCCCACCAGACGCTGTCGAACAGCAGGATGAACGCGACCGTCGCGAACACGGCGGCGCCGGTCTCCGCGAGCACCCTCAGGAAGCCGATCGCGTTCGCGTGGCTGTCGGGGTCGTCGGCGATGTGGGCGAGCGCCCGCGCGCTGCGGCCCTCGGTCGCGAGGTCGACGAGGTCGGCCCGCGAGCTGACCGACAGCGCGGCGTCCAGTGCGGACATGAGGCCCCCGACCGCGACGAGCACGACGGCCCCGATCAGCAGCAGCGTCTCGATCATGTGCGCGGGCGTCTGCGTTCCTCGGCGGCGAAGCTCGCGATGAGCCGATCCTGGAGCCCGAACATGACGCGGTGCTCCTCCGGCTCGGCGTGGTCGTACCCGAGCAGGTGGAGCAGCCCGTGGGTCGTGAGCAGGATGAGCTCGTCCATGAGCGAGTGGCCGGCCTTCTCGGCCTGGCCTTCCGCGACCTGCGGGCACAGCACGATGTCGCCCAGGAGTCCCGCGGGCGTCGGCATGTCGTCGGTGCCCGGTCGCAGCTCGTCCATCGGGAAGCTCAGGACGTCGGTCGGGCCGGGCTCGTCCATCCACTGCACGTGCAGCGCCTCCATGGCGCCCTCGTCGACGAGGACGATCGCGACCTCGGCGTCGGGGCTGACGTGCAGCTGCGCGAGGTTGTGCTGCGTCAGACGCAGCAGGACGCTCTCGTCGACCGCGATGGCGGACTCGTTGTTGATGTCGATCATCGGATCCCCCGCTTCGGCTTGCGGTCGCGCGGACCGCCCGTGCGCGACGCACCGCGCCGCTCGGCGCGGTTCGCGAATTCGCGCGCCTCGTCCAGCTCTGCTCGGTGCGCGGCGCGCTTCTCGTCGTACTCGCTGTAGGCGTCGACGATGCGGCCCACGAGCGTGTGGCGCACGACGTCATCGCTCGAGAGCCGTGCGAAGTGGATGTCGTCGACGCCGTCGAGGATGCGCGTCACGAGCCGCAGCCCCGACGTCCCACCCGGCAGGTCGACCTGCGTGATGTCGCCCGTGACGACCATCCGGGTGCCGAACCCGAGGCGCGTGAGGAACATCTTCATCTGCTCGGGGGTCGTGTTCTGGGCCTCGTCGAGGACGACGAACGAGTCGTTGAGCGTGCGCCCGCGCATGTACGCGAGCGGCGCGACCTCGATCGTCCCGCTTGCCATGAGCTTCGGCACGAGCTCGGGGTCCATCATCTCGTTGAGCGCGTCGTACAGCGGCCGGAGGTACGGGTCGATCTTGTCGGTCAGCGTTCCGGGCAGGAAGCCGAGCCGCTCCCCCGCCTCGACCGCGGGGCGCGTGAGGATGATGCGGTTCACCTCGCGGCGCTGCAGGGCCTGCACGGCCTTCGCCATCGCGAGGTAGGTCTTCCCCGTGCCCGCAGGGCCGATGCCGAAGACGATCGTGTTCTCGTCGATCGCGTCGACGTACTTCTTCTGGCCGAGGGTCTTCGGGCGGATGACCTTGCCGCGGGTCGACAGGATCGCCTCGCCGAGCACCTCGCTCGGGCGCGGCCCGCCCTGCTCGAGGATGCGGTTCGACGTCGCGATGTCGGCGGGGCCGAGGTCGTGCCCCTCGCGCGTGAGCTGCAGCAGCTCGTCGACGAGGGCGCGCGCGGCGCGCACGGCGGAGGCCGACCCGCGCAGGGTGATCTCGTTGCCGCGCACGAGGACGTCGACGGCGGGGTGCTCGCGCTCGACCATGCGCAGGAGGCGGTCCTGCGGTCCGAGGAGCTGCACCATCGCGACGCCGTCGGCGTGGATGGTCTGGGTGACGACGTCGTCGTCCGGCTGGGCTGCGCCCATGGGGTCAGTGGCCAACGAGGCTCTTCTCCTGGAGTTCTCCGGCGAGCACGTGCGCGTGCACGTGGAACACGGTCTGGCCCGCGTCTGCGCCGGTGTTGAAGATCAGACGGAACTGCCCGCCGGCGTGGTCCTCGGCGACCGCCTTCGCGGTCTGGACCATCTCGGCGAGGAGCGAGGGGTCGCCTGCCGCGAGCTCGACGACGTCGCGGTACTCCTGCGTCTTCGGGATGACGAGGAGATGGACGGGCGCCTGCGGGCTGATGTCCTGCAGCACGAACACGCGCTCGGTCTCGGCGACGATGGTTCCCGGGATCTCGCCCTGCAGGATGCGCGTGAAGATCGACGGCTCGCTCATGCGGTCGAGTCTATCCACCGCGGTCACCAGCGCCCGAGCTTCGCGTTGAGGACGGCGAGGGCCGCCGGGCCCGCGGTCGAGGTCCTCAGGATGGTGTCGCCGAGGCGCACGCGCTCGGCGCCGGCGGCCGCGAGGCGCTCCAGCTCGTCGGGCGCGATGCCGCCCTCGGGGCCGACGACGAGCACGAGATCGCGGGCGTCGTCGACGTCGATCGAGGTCAGGGCGGCCTGCGCGGTCGGGTCGAGCACGAGCACGCGCGCCGATGCCGCGCGCTCTGCGACCTGCGCGGTCGTCGCGATCGGCGAGACCTCCGCGATCCACGCCCGGTGCGCCTGCTTCGCGGCCTCGCGGACGATCGAGGCCCAGCGGGCGCGGCCCTTCTCCGCCTTCGGCCCCTGCCAGCGCGAGACGCTGCGCGCCGCCTGCCACGGCACGACCTCGTCGATGCCGAGTTCGGTCGCCGCCTGCACCGCGAGCTCGTCGCGGTCGCCCTTCGCGAGCGCCTGCACGAGCACGAGCCGCGGGGACTGGGGCGGCAGATCCTGGCGCGAGGCGATCCGCACGACGACGCGCTGCGGCGAGACGCTCTCGCACGTGCCCGCGAGCCACGCGCCGCGGCCATCCGTGACCGTGACCTCCTCGCCGACGCGCACGCGGCGCACGGATGCGGCGTGGTGCGCCTCCGCACCCGTGAGCTCGAGCTCGCCGCCGGGCGAGACCGCCCCCGCGCGCTCGTCGTGGAAGTGCAGCGCCATGGGCCCTAGCCGCGGAACCGGTCGCGGAGCTTCGAGAACAGCCCCTGGTGGAACTCGGCCAGGCGCGGCGCGGGCGCCTTCGTGCGCCGCGCGAGCTCCTCGAGGAGCTGACGCGTGCGGTGATCGACCTTCGTCGGCGTGACGACCTGGACGCCCACGCGCAGGTCGCCGCGACGCGAGGTGCGCAGCCCGGTGATCCCGCGCTCCTTGATCGTCAGCACCTCGCCCGACTGGATACCAGGGCGCACCTCGACCTCGACCTCGCCGTCGAGCCCGGCGATGGTCGTCGTCGTGCCGAGGATGGCATCGGTCATCGACACCTCGAGGGTCGCGAGCAGGTCGTCGCCGTCGCGGCTGAACACCCGGTGCGGGGCGACCGTGACCTCGACGTACAGGTCGCCGTTCGGGCCGCCGGCGGGGCCCACCTCGCCCGAGCCCGGCAGCTGCAGACGCAGGCCCGTCTCGACGCCCGCGGGGATGTCGAGCGACACGGTGCGGCGCGAGCGCACGCGGCCCTGGCCGCCGCAGGTCGCGCACGGGTGCGGGATGACGGTGCCGTAGCCCTGGCACGCGCCGCAGGGCTGCGACGTCACCATGTTGCCGAGGAGGCTGCGCACCTGGCGCTGCACGTGGCCCGTGCCGCCGCAGATGTCGCACGTCGCGGGGCTCGTCCCCGGCTGGCAGCAGGACCCCTGGCAGGTCTCGCAGAGCACAGCCGTGTCGACCTCGATGTCGCGATGCGTGCCGAACACGACATCGCCGAGCTCGAGCGTCACGCGGACGAGCGCGTCCTGTCCGCGCTCTCGGCGCGAGCGCGGCCGACCGCCGCGACCGCCGCCCGAGGCGCCGAAGAACGTCTCGAAGATGTCGCCGAATCCGCCGAAGCCCGCGCCGCCGAACGGCGACTCGTCGCCGCCCATGTCGTAGCGGCGGCGCTGCTCGGGGTCGCTGAGCACGTCGTACGCGTGCGTGACCGACTTGAACTCCTCCGCGGCCTCGGGCGCGGGGTTCACATCCGGGTGCAGGCGACGCGCGAGCTTGCGGTACGCCTTCTTGATGTCCTCCTGCGACGCGTCCTTCGACACGCCGAGGGTCTCGTAGTGATCAGCCACATCAGCCTTCCTGCGGGCGTCGTGCGCCCGTGCTCCGATCCGTCGGGCGACGCGTCAGCGCCGGCCCTCGTCCTCGTCCAGCAGCCTCGTCAGGTAGCGGGCGACCGCCCGCGCCGCAGCGAGGTTGCGGGGGTAGTCCATGCGCGTGGGCCCCATGATGCCGATGCGCGCCGCGCCGACGGCCGAGTCGTACTCGCTCGCGACGATCGACGCCTCGGAGAGCCCGAAGGCCGCGTTCTCGCGGCCGATGCTCGCCGAGAGACCCTGCTCGTCGGCGACCATCTCGCTCATGAGCCGCAGCAGCGTCACCTGCTCCTCGATCGCCTCGAGGAGCGGATGGATGCTGCCGCGGAAGTCCTGCTCGCGCTTCGCGAGGGTCGCCGAGCCCGCCAGCACGAGGCGGTTCTGGCGGAACTCGTCGAGCTCCTCGGCTGCCGCCTGCGCGATCCTGTGCAGCGCGCGATCGACGGCGCTGACGGGAGCGGCAGCGAGCTCGGCGCCGCGCTGCAGCTGCTCGGCCGCGTCGGCCACGGAGCGGCCGGCGAGGAGGGGCACGAGGCGCGCGGCGACCCGCTCGATCGACTCCGCGTCGAGCTCGTCGGCAAGGCCCGTGATGCGCTGCGACACGCGACCGGTGTCGGTCACGATGATGACGAGCACGCGGCGGCCGTCGAGCGGCACGAGCTGCACGTGCGTCACGCTCGCCCGGGCGAAGGACGGGTACTGCACGAGCGCGACCTGTCCGGTGAGCTGCGTGAGGAGGCGGACGGTGCGCGCGAGGAGGTCGTCGAGGTCGGCCGGGTCGCCCAGGAACGACGCGATCGCCGACCGCTGGGCCGATGACAGCGGGCGCAGCTCGGCGAGGTGGTCGACGAAGACGCGGTAGCCCTTGTCCGTCGGAACGCGGCCCGACGACGTATGCGGCTGGGCGATGAGCTCCTCGTCCTCGAGGAGCGCCATGTCGTTGCGGATGGTCGCCGCCGAGACGCCGAAGGAGTGCCGCTCGACGATGGAGCGGCTGCCGACCGGCTCGTGCGTGTCGACGTAGTCCTGCACGATGGCCCGGAGCACCTGCAGTCCGCGGTCGCTGACCATGTGCGCGCTCCTCTCCTGGCACTCGATGTCTCGGAGTGCCAGTCTACCGACCCGAGGCCGGGAACGGCATGCGCGCCGGCCGCCTGCGCGGCTCGGCCGACCTCAGTCCGTGAGTACCCGCACTACGGCGTCCGCGAGAAGGCGGCCGCGGAGGGTGAGCACGATCCGCCCGCGGAGTGCCGCCCCCGGCTCGATGAGGCCGTCGGCGATGAGGCCGGCCACCGCACGCCGCGCGTCATCCGGCAGCGCGTCGATCGCGAGCCCCTCGCGGATGCGGCTGTGCAGCAGCACGCGCTCGAGCTGCTGCGCGGCCGCGTCGGGGCGCTCCCGACCGGCGGCCGGCGACTCCCCCGCGGCGAGCCGCTGCGCGTACGCGGCGGGATGCTTGACGTTCCACCAGCGCAGACCCGCGACGTGGCTGTGCGCACCCGGACCGAAGCCCCACCAGTCGGCGCCGCGCCAGTACGCGAGGTTGTGGCGCGAGCGACGGCCGTCGCCGCGCGCCCAGTTCGACACCTCGTACCACGCGAAGCCCGCGTCGGCGAGCATGCGGTCGGCGAGCTCGTACATGTCGGCCTGGAGGTCGTCGTCGGGCGCGGGCACCTCGCCGCGGCGGATCTGCCGCGCGAGCTTCGTCCCGTCCTCGATGATGAGCGCGTACGCCGAGACGTGGTCGGGTTCGAGCGCGAGCGCGGCCTCGAGCGACGCGCGCCAGTCGTCGATCGACTCGCCGGGGGCGCCGTAGATGAGGTCGACGCTCACGTCGAGCCCGACCGAGCGCCCTGCCTCGACCGCCGTCCGCACGTTCGACGGCGTGTGCGTGCGATCGAGCGCCGCGAGCACGTGCGGCACGGCCGACTGCATGCCCACCGACATGCGGGTGACCCCCGCCCGCGCGAGCTCCTCCGCGACCGCGGGGGTCACCGTGTCGGGGTTCGCCTCGACGGTGATCTCCGCGTCGTCCGCGATGCCGAACGCGCCGCGCACGCCCTCGAGCATGCGCGCGAGGTCGCCGGCGGGCAGCAGCGTCGGCGTGCCGCCGCCGAAGAACACCGTCTGCGCGGGACGCAGCGCGCCCGCCTCGGCGAGCACGTCGCGCGCGAGCGCGACCTCGCGCAGGAGGACGTCGGCGTACTCGTCCTGTCGGGCTCCGCGCAGCTCCTCGGAGGTGTACGTGTTGAAGTCGCAGTACCCGCAGCGCACCCGGCAGAACGGCACGTGCAGGTAGACGCCGAGATCCGTCGCCGGATCGATCGGCAGATCGCGCGGGAGGCGGCCGTCGGCGGGAGCGGGATCGCCGACGGGGAGGGCGCCGGCCATCAGGAGCCGGTGTGGAACAGCGGCGAGATCGCGCGGAGGTACCCCGCGAAGAGCGCCTTGCGACGACGGCGCACGAGCGTCTTGAACAGGCGGTTCCAGAACGTCATGGGGCGGTCGAACGCGCGCACCTCGAACCACACCTCGTCGTTCTCGCGCCACTCGATCATGAACGACTCCTCGCCGCTCACCACCGAGTCGCCGACGGTGCCGAGAGCGAAGCCCACCCGACGCGCCTCCTCGATCACGAAGATGACCCGCAGCTCGGCGTCCGCGCGCGAGCCGCCCACCTTGCCGTGCACGGTGACGGTCGTGCCCGCCCCGACGTACGGCGTTCCGTCCGCGTCGAACCGCTGGTCGGCATCCGATCGGCTCGGCGCGACGGCGTTGCCCGCCTCGTCGAAGCTGACGCCCGTGTAGGTCGGGCCGGGAGCGGGCCGGACGTCGCTCAGCGTGAGCCCCGCGCCCTTCAGCGCACCCCACGACAGGAGGGCGTCGACCGCGGTGCGGAAGCGCTCCTCGCCGCTGCCGATCCGCCAGGCGGACGCCGCGGGGATGCTGTGCTCCGGCGGGTACTGGAGCAGGTCAGGAGCCTGCGTCGCCCCGACGGCGGCATAGTCGACCGTCTCGTCTCGGAAGGTCTCCCGGCGCATGGTGTCCACCCTAACCTCAGCCCCTGGCTACTTCCCGGCCTTCGACTCGACGTCTCCGGAGAGCGCGGCGATGAAGGCCTCCTGGGGCACCTCGACCCGGCCGACCATCTTCATGCGCTTCTTGCCCTCCTTCTGCTTCTCGAGCAGCTTCCGCTTGCGCGAGATGTCGCCGCCGTAGCACTTCGCGAGGACGTCCTTGCGCATCGCGCGGATGTTCTCGCGCGCGATCACGCGCGCGCCGATGGCGGCCTGGATGGGCACCTCGAACTGCTGGCGCGGGATGAGCTTGCGCAGGCGCTCGGTCATCGTCGTGCCGTAGGAGTAGGCCTTCTCGCGGTGGACGATCGCGCTGAACGCGTCCACGCGCTCGCCCTGGAGCAGGATGTCGACCTTCACGAGGTCGGCCTCCTGCTGGCCCTCGGGCTCGTAGTCGAAGCTCGCGTAGCCCTGCGTGCGGCTCTTGAGCTGGTCGAAGAAGTCGAACACGATCTCGCCGAGCGGCATCGTGTACTTCAGCTCGACGCGCTCCTCGGAGAGGTAGTCCATGCCGAGCATCGTGCCGCGGCGCTGCTGGCACAGCTCCATCACGGTGCCGACGTACTCCTTGGGCGCGAGGATCGAGGCCTTGACGATCGGCTCGGACACCGCCCCGATCTTGCCGTCGGGGTACTCGCTGGGGTTCGTGACGACGATCTTCTCGCCGGTCTCGGTCGTGACCTCGTAGACGACGCTGGGCGCCGTCGTGATGAGGTCGAGACCGAACTCGCGCGAGAGCCGCTCGGTGACGATCTCGAGGTGCAGGAGCCCCAGGAAGCCGCATCGGAAGCCGAAGCCCAGGGCGACGGATGTCTCGGGCTCGTACGCGAGGGAGGCATCCGAGAGCTTGAGCTTGTCGAGCGCCTCGCGGAGGTCGGGGTAGTCGCTCGCGTCGATCGGGTAGAGCCCCGAGAACACCATCGGCTTCGGGTCGGTGTAGCCGGGGAGCGGCTCGGTCGCGGGCGTGCGCTGGTTGGTGACCGTGTCGCCGACCTTCGACTGGCGGACGTCCTTCACGCCGGTGATGAGGTACCCGACCTCGCCGACCGAGAGGCCCTTCGAGGGCGTCGGCTCGGGGCTGGAGACGCCGATCTCGAGGAGCTCGTGCGTCGCGCGCGTCGACATCATCTGGATGCGCTCGCGCGGAGAGAGGCGCCCGTCGACCATCCGCACGTAGGTGACGACGCCGCGGTAGGCGTCGTAGACCGAGTCGAAGATCATCGCGCGGGCGGGTGCGTCGGCGTCGCCCCGGGGTGCCGGGATCTCGGCGACGAGGCGGTCCAGCAGCTCCTCCACGCCCTGACCGGTCTTGCCCGACACGCGCAGGACGTCGGCCGGGTCGCCGCCGATGAGGTCTGCGAGCTCCTTGGCGAAGCGGTCGGGGTCGGCCGCGGGGAGATCGATCTTGTTGAGCACGGGGATGATCGTGAGGTCGTTCTCGAGCGCGAGGTAGAGGTTCGCGAGCGTCTGCGCCTCGATCCCCTGCGCGGCGTCGACGAGCAGCACGGCGCCCTCGCACGCCGCGAGCGAGCGCGAGACCTCGTAGGTGAAGTCGACGTGCCCCGGCGTGTCGATCATGTTCAGCGCATAGGTGTCGCCGTCGAGCTGCCACGGAAGGCGCACCGCCTGGCTCTTGACGGTGATGCCGCGCTCGCGCTCGATGTCCATCCGGTCGAGGTACTGCGCGCGCATGTCGCGGTCGGACACGACGCCGGTGAGCTGCAGCATGCGGTCGGCGAGCGTCGACTTGCCGTGATCGATGTGAGCGATGATGCAGAAGTTGCGGATGCGCTCAGGCGGTGTCGCGGCAGGCGGGAGCGGAGTCGTGGCACGAGGGGACATATCCGTCTGATTCTACGGGCCGCGCGCCGTCGCGCGTGCCCGGGTCGCCGCGCGACGCGCCGCCGCTTCCGCGCGAGATCCCGGTAACCGGCCGTTCATGCGACGACGATTGCCTGACATCCTCCCGTGCGGCGACCGCCGCGCCCTCCTGCACATCCGAAGGAGACCATCGTGCAGCAGTCCTCTCCCCCGCGCCGCGCCCGGCGCCTGTGCGCCGCGGCAGCGACCGCATCGGTCGCGGCCGCGCTGCTCGCTCCCGTCGCGGCTCATGCCGCCGTCTCTCCCGGCGACGGCGTCCTCATCAACGAGGTGTACGGCGGCGGCGGCAACAGCGGCGCCGCATTCAGCCGGGACTTCGTCGAGATCGTGAACACGACCGACGCCCCGCAGAGCCTCGCCGGCTGGAGCGTCCAGTACGCCTCGGCGACGGGCGCGACGTGGCAGGTCACGCCGCTCGGCGATGTCGTGCTGCCGCCCGACGAGACGCTCGTGGTCGGGCAGGCCTACGGCTCGAACACCGCCCTCCCGGACGTGGAGTCGGATGTCGACGGCGGCATCGCGATGAGCGGATCCCAGGGCAAGGTGGCGCTCGTCTCGCAGGTGACGCCGCTGTCGGGCGCGACCGGCCTCGCGACGGCGGCGCCCGTCGTGGACTACGTGGGCTGGGGCGGCGCGACCGACTTCGCCGGCTCCGCAGCGCCCGCCACGACGAACGCGACGGCGATCTCCCGCACGGGAGGCGCGAACACGGCCGACAACGGCGCGGACTTCGTCACGGATGCGCCCACGCCCGAGCCGCTCGGCGGCGACACGACGCCCACTCCCACTCCCACTCCCACTCCCACTCCGACGCCCGGGGAGCCCGTCGAGATCGCGGAGATCCAGGGCACCGGCGACGCCTCGCCCCTCGTCGGCCAGACGGTGACGACGACGGGCGTCGTCACGGCCCACTACCCGACGGGCGGGTTCGACGGATACGTCCTCCAGACCCCCGGCACCGGCGGCGAGCTCGACCCGGCCGCGCATGTCGCGTCGGACGCGATCTTCGTCTACTCGGCCGCCACCGTGGGCGCGGTCGCGATCGGCGACACCGTGCGGGTCACCGGCGAGGTCAAGGAGCACTACGGCCTGACCGAGCTCGTCGTCGGCGCGGGAGGCGCCGAGATCGTCGCCGACGCCGCGCCGGTCGAGCCCGCCGTCGTGGGCTGGCCCGCGACCGACGCGGAGCGCGAGCGCCTGGAGTCGATGCTCGTCGCGCCTGCGGGCGAGTTCACCGTCTCCGACACCTACGCGACGAACACGTTCGGGGAGGTCGTGCTCGCCGCGGGCCCGGATCCCCTGCGCCAGCCGACCGACGTCGCACGCCCCGGCTCGCCCGAGGCAGAGGCCGTCGCGGCCGACAACGCCGCGCGGCGCGTCGCCCTCGACGATGGATCGACCGCGAGCTTCTCGCGCAACCGCGACCTCACGCCCGCGTACATCTCGCTCGTCGAGCCCATCCGGGTCGGTGCGTCCGTCACGTTCGCGGAGCCCCACATCGTCGACTTCCGCAACGACGCATGGAAACTGAACCCCACGGCGCCGATCGTCGCCGATGGATCGGGTGTCGACGGCGTCGTGTTCGAGAACACCCGGACCGCCGCCCCCGAGCCGGTGGGCGGCGACGTGTCGGTGGCCTCGTTCAACGTCCTGAACTACTTCACGACCCTCGGGATCGAGGACCCGTCGTGCGTGCCGTACCGCGACCGCGCGGGCGACGGCGTCACGGTCGACGAGGGCTGCGATCAGCGCGGCGCGTGGGACGCGGAGGACTTCGGCCGCCAGGAGGCCCGCATCGTCGCCGCGATCGAAGGGCTCGACGCGAGCGTCGTCGGGCTCATGGAGATCGAGAACTCCGCGCGTCTGGGCGAGCCCGCCGATGAGGCGCTCGCCACGCTCGTCGCTGCGCTGAACGAGGCCGCGGGCACCGAGAAGTGGGCGTTCGTGCCCTCGCCCGCGAACCTGCCCGACGCGAGCGAGCAGGACGTGATCACGTCGGCGATCATCTACCAGCCTGCCCTCGTCTCCCCGGTCGGCGCCTCCGCCGCGCTCGACACGAGCGACGACGAGATCGACGCGTTCCAGAACGCGCGCGAGCCCATCGCGCAGACCTTCGCTCCGGCCGCGGGCGGCGAGCCCTTCACGGTCGTCGTGAACCACTTCAAGTCGAAGGGGTCTGCAGGGCCCTGGCCAGGGGACGCGGACCAGGGCGACGGACAGGGCGCATCCACGCAGTCGCGCGTCTATCAGGCGCAGGCCCTCGCGGACTGGATGGCCGGCGACCCGACGGGAACGGGCGCCGAGGCCGCGCTGCTCGTGGGCGACTTCAACTCCTACACGCAGGAGGACCCGATGCAGGTGCTCTACGACGCGGGCTACGTCGACGCCGAGAGCGCGTTCGGGTCGACCGAGAGCAGCTACGTGTACCAGGCGCTCTCGGGCTCCCTGGACCACGTGCTCCTCAACCCGGCGGCCGCCGAGCTCGCGACCGGTGCGGACATCTGGTCGATCAACAGCGGCGAGGCCGTCGCGCTCGAGTACAGCCGCTACAACAGCCACGGCACGCTCTTCTACGCGCCCGACGCCTACCGCTCGAGCGACCACGACCCGGTCATCGTCGGGCTCGATGCCGTCGCCGACGCACCCGCGGCGGAGACCGTCACGACGCTGCGCACGACGCCTCCCGGCCAGGCGAAGAAGGGCGCGCCGAACCTGCTCACCGCCATCGTCCGGACGATCGACGGCGCTGCGGCGACCGGCGAAGTCGAGTTCCTCATCGACGGCGCTTCCGTGGGCGCGGCTGTGCTCGATGGCGGCGCTGCCGTGCTCGAGGTGCCCGCCGACCTGGCCCGCGGCAACCACCGCGTCGTCGCCGTCTTCGCGCCGGATTCCGCGAGCATGCTTCCCTCGGAGAGCGGGGAGCGCACGCTCGTCCTGCGCTGACGCGACTGCGCAGGATGGCCAGGAGGGGCGGACCGCGGTCCGCCCCTCCTTGGCATTCTGCCCATCGTCCAGAAATCCTGACGCAACTTCCGCCAAGACCAGCACAGATCGATAACGCTTTTCGGCACGGTGCGCCCGGGATGGTCGACTTGAGTCAACCGGGGGTAGAGTCGACGCTCAACGTGTGCGATGACCGCGCCAGAAGCGCGCGATCGCAGTCCGAAGAAGGAAATCCACGACCTTGATCCGATACCTGCTCCGCCGCATCCTGGGGTGGCTGCTCATCATCGCCGTGGCGACGAACCTGACGTACTTCCTCGCGTGGCTCTACCTCGACCCGCGCAGCAACTACGTCGGCCGCCGCCCGCCGCTGTCCGAGCAGCAGATCGTCGCCCTGCTCGAGCCGCGCAACCTCAGCGACACCGTCCCGCTCGTCGAGAGGTGGTGGACCTGGCTCTCCGCGATCATCACGCGCTGGGACTGGGGCGTGAGCCCGACGGGCGGCTCGGTGAACGAGCAGGTCGCGTACCGGATGTGGATCTCCGCGGAGCTCGTGCTCGGTGCGACGATCCTCACCGCGGTCGTCGGCATCGCGATCGGCGTGTACACGGCATCCCGGCAGTACAAGCTCGCGGACCGGATCGGCCAGGCGACGTCGATCATCACGATGAACATCCCCGTGGTCGTCGCGGCGCTCGGCATCGTGCTCCTCGCGATCTCGATCAACCAGGCCGTCGGCACGCGCGTGTTCTATGTCACCGGCTCGGCGAGCCTCGGCGTCGAGGGCTTCTTCCCGATGCTCGTCGACGTCGTCCAGCACCTCACGCTGCCGACCCTCGGCCTCGTGCTGACCGGCTACGCGGGCTACCACTTCCTGCAGCGCTCCCTGCTGCTCGACAACATCAGCGCCGACTACGTCCGCACGGCGCGCGCGAAGGGCCTGACGAAGTCGCAGGCCATCCGCCGGCACGCGCTGCGGACGTCGCTCATCCCCGTGACGACGCAGGTCGCGTTCAACATCCCCGCCGCCTTCACGGGCGCGATCCTGACCGAGACGATCTTCGGCTGGAGCGGCATGGGGCAGTACTTCTCCCAGACGATCGCGACGAACGACATCCACGGGACCGTGGCGACGGCCGCGTTCGGCGCCTTCATGACCTTCATCGGCGCGATGCTCGCGGATGTCGCGGTCGTCGCCCTCGACCCTCGAGTGCGGGTGAGCTGACATGACGATGCAGACCGATATGCGCGACCCGCTCGAGCACGGCGACAACCCGCCGCCGAGCGAGACGGTGCTGACCGCAGGCCGCAGCAAGCCGATGCGGAAGTCCGCCCTCTACACGCGGCGCTTCATGCGCAACAGGCCCGCCGTGGGCGGCCTCGTGATCTTCGTGCTCCTCGCGCTGTTCGCGGTCGTCGGGCCGGTGTTCCAGCAGTACGACCACATCGAGCTCGACTTCCTGGCGCTGTCCGATCCGCCGAGCACCGAGCACTGGTTCGGCACGAACAACTCGGGCAACGATCTCTACGCGATGGTCGTCGTCGGCCTCCAGCGCTCGCTGATGATCGCCGTGCTCGTGTCGATCGGCACGACGGTCATCTCGGCGCTCGTCGGCGCCACCGCCGCCTACTTCGGCGGCTGGTACGAGCGCGGGGCGCTCGCCGTCATCCACTTCCTCATGGCCGTGCCGACGTTCCTCATCATCGCGATGATCTCGAACGACTCGGGTGGCGACTGGAGGATGATCACGATCATCCTCATCCTGACGAACTGGTTCATCGCGGCCCGAACGATCTGGACGCTCTCCCTCTCGCTGCGCGAGCGCGAGTACATCCAGGCGGCCCGCTACATGGGCGTCAGCGGATTCCGCATCGTGCTGCGCCACATGATCCCGAACATCGGCTCGCTCCTCGTCATCAACTTCACCCTCGGCGTCGTGAGCGCCGTGATGCTCGAGACCGGCCTGTCGTTCCTCGGCTTCGGCGTGAAGCTCCCCGATGTCTCGCTCGGCTCCCTCATCGGAACCGGCTCGGGGATCATCACGAGCGCACCCTGGATGTTCTACTTCCCCGCCGGCGCCCTCACGCTGCTGACCGTCTCCATGGCGCTCGTCGCCGACGGACTGCGCGACGCCCTCGACCCGACTTCGGCGGCTGGAGGCCGCGCATGACCGAACCCGTTCTCTCCGTCCGCGACCTCCGGGTCAGCTTCGCCTCCGAGGCGGGAAGGGTCGACGCCGTGCGCGGCGTCTCCTTCGACCTCCTCCCCGGCCAGACCCTCGGCATCGTCGGCGAGTCCGGCTCGGGCAAGTCCGTGACCTCGCTCGCGATCATGGGCCTCCTCGCCGAGACCGCTCACGTCACCGGATCGATCGTCTTCCAGGGTGACGAGCTCATCGGCAAGACCGACAAGCAGATGTCCGCCATCCGCGGCAACGGCCTGGCGATGATCTTCCAGGACCCGCTCACGTCGCTCACGCCCGTCTACACGATCGGCGACCAGCTCGTCGAGGCGCTCGTCGTGCACAACGCGGGGATGGGCCGCAAGCGCGCGTGGGAGCGCGGCATCGAGCTCCTCACGCTCGTCGGGATCACCGATCCCGAGCGCCGCATGAAGGCCTTCCCCCACGAGTTCTCGGGCGGCATGCGCCAGCGCGTCGTCATCGCGATCGCCATGGCGAACAACCCGAAGCTCATCATCGCCGACGAGCCCACGACGGCTCTCGATGTGACGATCCAGGCGCAGATCCTCGATCTGATCCGCACGGCGCAGCGCGAGACCGGGGCCGCTGTGATCATGATCACCCACGACATGGGCGTCGTCGCGAACATCGCCGACGACGTGCTCGTCATGTACGCGGGCAAGCCGATCGAGCAGGCGTCGGCCGTCGACCTCTTCGACGACACGCGCATGCCGTACTCGATCGGCCTCCTCGGCGCGATCCCGCGCGTCGACAAGAAGGAGAAGCAGCCGCTCGTCGCGATCAAGGGCAATCCGCCGCTGCTCATCGACCTGCCGGATGCGTGCCCCTTCGCCGACCGCTGCCCGATCGTGCTCGATGCGTGCCGCGTCGGCGAGCCCGAGCTTCTCCAGGTCAGCGGCGACGCGGACCACCGCGCCGCGTGCATCCGTGCCGACGAGATCCATGCGGGGCTGATCGGCGGTCGCCCCGTGTACCCCGTGCCGGTGATCCCCGAGAGCGACCTGGTGCGCACGCCCCGAGAGGAGCGCAAGACGGTCCTCGAGGTGTCGCACCTGTCGAAGACGTTCCCGATCCTCAAGGGCATCCTCAAGCGCAAGGTCGGCGAGGTGCAGGCCGTCAAGGACATCTCGTTCGACATCAAGGAGGGCGAGACCCTCGCGATCGTCGGCGAGTCGGGCTCGGGCAAGACCACGACGCTCCTCGAGATCATGGAGTTCGCGGCGCCCGAGGGCGGCGACATCCGGATCAACGGAACGAGCGTGCGCGAGCTCAAGGGGCGCCATCGTGAGCGCGCGGCCCGCCGCGACATCCAGATCGTCTTCCAGGACCCGATGGGCGCCCTCGACCCGCGCATGACGGTGTTCGACATCATCGCGGAGCCGCTGCAGACGATCGGCACCTCGAAGGAGCGCACACACGAGCGCGTCGACGAGCTCATGGGGCTCGTCGGGCTGAACCCCGCCCACAGCGACCGCTTCCCGCAGGCGTTCTCGGGCGGTCAGCGCCAGCGCATCGGCATCGCCCGCGCGCTCGCGACCGAGCCGAAGCTCGTGGTGCTCGATGAGCCGGTCTCGGCGCTCGACGTGTCGATCCAGGCCGGTGTGCTGAACCTGCTCGACGAGCTGAAGATGCGACTCGGCATCAGCTACCTGTTCGTCGCGCACGATCTCTCGGTGGTCCGGCACCTCGCCGACCGCGTGGCGGTCATGTACCGCGGCGACTTCGTCGAGTTCGGCGACGTCGACGACGTGTTCGACACCCCGCAGCACCCGTACACGCAGGCGCTGCTGTCGGCCATCCCGATCCCCGATCCGAAGGTGGAGCGCGGCCGGACGCGCGTCGAGCTCGACCACGACCTCCTCAGCCGCGGGCAGATGTCCACCGGCTGATCCATCGTGGGGTCACGGCGCGTCGTGCGAAGACGACGGCGCGCCGCGCCCCGCTCGGGACGAGACCCGCAGGTCACGGCTCGCTCACGTTCTCACAAGCGCGCGCGGCCCGCGGTTAGCCTCGATCTCATCTCTCCCATATCCCGACGCCTACAAGGCGCGAAAGGAGCACCATGAAGAAGCAGCAGAAGTGGATCGGGGCGGCGGCCGCAGCCGGCGCGCTCGCCCTCGTCCTCGCGGGCTGTGCCGGTGGCGGCAACGACGGCGGCAACGGCGGCGGGTCCGGCGGAGGCAACGAGGGCGCCACCGAGATCACCGGTGCCGACTACAACCCGCAGCCCCGCGAGAACCTCCAGCAGGGCGGCGAGGCGGTCTTCCCGATCACGGAGATCCCCGAGCAGCTGAACGCGAACCACTCGGACGGCTCGGTCGACACGGCGACCCTGTGGGAGTGGTACAACCCCCAGACGATCCTCATGACGCCCGAGGGCGAGGCGTACGCCAACCCCAACTACCTCACCGACTGGACGACCGAGGAGGTCGACGGCAAGACGGTCGTCACCTACACCATCAACCCCGACGCGGTCTGGAACGACGGCACCCCGATCACGTGGGAGGCCTACAACCAGACCTGGATCGCCAACCGCTCGCTCGACGAGGGCTACATCCCCAACTCGACCGACGGCTACTCGCTCATCGAGTCCGTCGAGCAGGGTGAGGACGAGCGCCAGGCGGTCGTGACCTTCAAGCAGGTCTACCCCTGGACGGACGGCCTCTTCTGGCACCTCGTCAACCCGGCGATCAACACGCCCGAGCTCTTCAACGAGGCGTACGTCAACCAGGTGCACCCCGAGTGGGGCGCGGGCCCGTACACGGTCGACGAGTTCGATGCGAACGGCGGCACGATCACGTTCGTCCCGAACGAGAACTGGTGGGGCGACGAGCCCCTCCTCGACAAGGTGACCTTCCGCGTGCTCGACGACACGGCCGAGATCAACGCGTTCCGCAATGGCGAGATCGACATGGCGCTGACCAACACCGAGGACCGCCTCGCTCAGGTCGCCGACATGGAGGGTGTCGTCACCTACCGCGCGCAGCGGACCGCGACGAACCTCATCCAGATCAACGCGGAGCGTGAGCAGTTCGCCGACCTGGAGGTGCGCAAGGCGCTCTTCATGGCGATCGACCGCGAGCAGATCAAGGAGGTCGTCTGGAACGGTCTCGACTACACCGAGCCCGACGCCGGATCGCTGATGCTCTTCCCGTTCCAGGAGGGCTACACCGACGCGCTGACCGAGGCGGGCTGGGAGTACAACGTCGACGAGGCGAACGCGATCCTCGACGAGGCCGGCTGGGTCATGGGCGAGGACGGGGTGCGCGAGAAGGACGGCGTCCGGCTCGAGGGCGTGCTCCCGCTCTTCGGCGACGACCCGATCGTCGAGGCGCGCGGTCGCATCGTCCAGACGCAGCTCGCCGAGGTGGGCGCCGCGATCACCCCCGAGGTGCGCCCGTCGTCCGACTTCTCGAACGACCTCACGACGAAGAACTGGGACCTCGTCATGCTCGGCTTCTCGTCGAGCGACCCGTACGGCGTCGCGTACATGTGCCAGGTCTACTGCTCGGACAGCGGCCTCAACCTCTCGTCCACGAGCACGCCCGAGATCGACGAGCGCATCGCGAACGAGGTCTCGGCGCTGCCGACGGCGGAGGAGCAGACCGAGGCGGGCATGAAGCTCGAGGCCGAGATCATGGCCGAGACATGGGGCGTGTTCCCGCTCTACGCCGGCCCGCAGATCATGACGGTCAAGGAGGGTCTGGCGAACCTGACCCCCGAGACCTACACGGGCCTCGACCTCTTCGGCCTCCAGCCGGTGGAGAACGTGGGCTGGGAGAAGGAGTGATCCTCCCTCTCTGACCCGAAGGGGCCGGCGGCTTTCGACGCCGTCGGCCCCTTCGCCTGTCCGGATACGATGGCGCGCATGAGCGGTGTCCAGGTCGTCCTCGTTCACGGCATCCGGACATCCGCGACCATGTGGCGCACGCAGGTCCTCCATCTGCAGGGGCGCGGCGTCGACGTGCACGCGCTGGACCTGCCCGGCCACGGCTCGCGCATGGACGAGGAATGGTCGCTCGAGGAGGCCTTCGCGACGCTCGATCGCGCCCTCCGCTCGGCCGGCGAGGCGGGCCCGGTCCTGCTCGTCGGGCATTCCATGGGCGGCATCCTCTCGACGGCGTATCTCGCGCGAGACGACGCCGCTCCCGTCGCCGCCTTCGTCGCCGTGGGCGCGACCGCGCTCCCCCGCGGCGCCGGGCTCGCGCTGTACCGGATGCTCCTGCGCGGCATGCAGCGGATGCCCGGCAACGGCATGTGGCTCGTGCAGCGGATCCTCCGCGCGACGCTCCCCGAGGAGACGCGAACCGACCTCGGCGCGGGCGGCTATGCCCTCCGCTCCGAGGACGCGGCCCTCGCGAGCCTCGCGACCCTGGACATCCGCACCGCGCTCACGCGCCTGACGATGCCCGTGTGGTTCGTCAACGGCGAATGGGATCAGCTCCGCCTGCACGAGCGACTGTTCACGCGCCTCGTGCCCCATGCGGAGCTCATCGTCGTCCCGCGGTCGACGCACCTCGTGACGACGATGCGCCCCGCGGCCTTCTCGGCCGTGCTGGATCTCGCGATCGCGGTCGTCGAGAGCACGGCCGCCCAGGCATGACCTGGTAGCATTGACCCTTGGCTTGCGTGTGGGGCCACCCACACAGCCGTACGACGCCCCTCTCTCGTCACGCGGCAACTGAAGAAGCACACTCGGATGGCCGTCATACGACCATCCGAATCACTCCGAACGAAAGTCATTCGACGTGGCAAACATCAAGTCGCAGATCAAGCGCATCAAGACCAACGAGAAGGCGCGCGAGCGCAACAAGGCCGTCAAGAGCGAGCTGAAGTCGCTCGTCCGCAAGACGCGCGAGGCCATCGCCGCCGGCGACAAGGCCGCCGCCGAGGCCGCCCTCGCCAAGGCGTCGAAGAAGCTCGACAAGGCCGTGAGCAAGGGCGTCATCCACAAGAACCAGGCCGCGAACCGCAAGTCGGGCATCGCGAAGCAGGTCTCGTCGCTCTGAGCCGCGTGCATGTCGAAGGCCCGTCCCGCGTCAGCGGGGCGGGCCTTCTGCTGTCCGCGGCGTTCTGCCTCAGCGCCCGAACGGAGCGCGCGTCGCCACGACCGTGACCATCCGCTCGAGGGCGAAGAAGGGGTCGCGCGACGCGCCCTTGACCTCGGCATCGGCCCGCGCGATCGCCTGGATGGCCAGCGCGAGCGCGCGGTCGTTCCAGCCCGACTGGAGATCGCGGCGCGCGCGGTCGACCTGCCAGTCCTTCATCCCGAGCCGGTTCGCGAGCTGCCGCGACGGCTCGCGCGAGCCCGCGACGCGCGCCATCGTGCGCACCTTCATCGCGAACGCGGCGACGAGCGGCACGGGATCCGCCCCGGAGTCGAGGGCGTGCCGCAGCGCGACGAGCGCCTCTCCGTAGCGTCCGGCGATCGCGGTGTCGGCGACCGTGAAGGCGTTCGTCTCGACGCGTCCCCCGTAGTAGCGCGACACGACGTCCTCGGTGATGTCGCCCTCGACGTCCGAGATGAGCTGCTGGCACGCGGCCGCGAGCTCGGCCAGCTCGCCCGTGAACGCCTGCGTGAGCGCCTGGAGGGCCTTCGGGGCGATGCGCCGTTCGGCGGCCTTGAACTCCCCCGCCGCGAAGTCGAACCGGTCGGCGTCGCGCTTGACGGCCGGGCACGGAACCTCGACCCCGCCCCCGACGCCCGAGCGGATGGCGTCGAGCAGCTTCTTGCCGCGGACGGTCGCGCCGTTGTGGCGCAGGATGAGCGTCGCGCCCTCCTGCGGCGCCTCGATGTACGCGAGCGCCTCGGTGAGGAACGCGTCGCTGCACTTCTCGACGCCGGACACCCGCACGAGGCGCGGCTCGCCGAAGAGCGAGGGCGAGGTGACCGCGAGCAGCATGCCGGACGTGTAGTCCGACGCGACGATGTCGGTGATCTCGAGTGACGGATCCTCGGCCTTGAGGTAGTCCCGCACACCCGCGATCGCGCGCTCGGCGCAGACCTCCTCGGGGCCGGACACGAGCACGATCGGCGCGGGCTCCGGACGCCGCCACGGCAGCTGCGGGATGGCCGTCTTCGTCGCCTTCGCGGGAGTCTTGCGGGGTGCAGCGGCCATTCATCCAGCCTACCGGCGTGTGCCGACACCGACCCGGGAGCGACCGCTACTCGGGGAGGTCGGCACGGGCCGCGTCGACCGCGGCCTGAGCCTCTGCGTCGCGCTTCTCGGCGTCCGCCACCTGGGCGTCGAGGTCGTCGATCCGCTCGAGTACCTCGGCCAGATCCCGCTCCGCCGCTGCGAGGTCTTGGCGCAGCTTCTCCACGCGCTCCTCGAGCGCTTCTGCCTTCTCGTGCGCGCGCTCGCGTCGCTCGGTGGCCTCGGCGAGAGACCGAGCTGACGCCGCGGCGTCCTTCTCGGCCGCACGGACGGCCCGCTCGGCCTTCGCCCGCGACCGCGCGACGGCGGCGCTCTCCTTCGCGGAGCGCGGCGAGTCCTTCCGCGGCGGCGAGACGGGCGCGTCCGCTGCCCCACCCGCGATCGCTCCCTCGAGGTCGACGGAGAACCCACCCGACGCCTCGAGCGGGCGCGTCAGCCGTCCCGACGCGACGGCGGCCGCGGCATCCGCGTCGAACACCGCCGCGTTGAGCGTCTCGCGCACGGCCTCGACCGTGCTCGGTGAGAGCCGCTCCCCGCGGGCCTCCGCCAGCTGCGAGACGAGCTCCGTCAACTTCGCGACGACGCTCCGGCGCTCCCGTCCGAGCTCCGCCAGCCGGCGGGCGTCCAGAGCCGATTGCGCGTCGCGGAGCGCCGAAGCCACCTCGAGAAGCCGGTCGAGCTCCGCACGCCGCTCCTGAGCGAGCACGTTGACCGCCCACGCAGCGAGAACGGGCTTGCGCAGCGCCTTCACCTCGGACGCGAGCGCCCGGTCGTCGATCTGCTTCGCCCGGGCCGCGCGCGCGGAGACGAAATCCCGCGGCGGGACGACCGAGAGCTCGGCCGCGATCGCGTTGAGGGTCGCGTCGGAGTCCGCGGGCATGGAGCCATTGTGCCGGACGCCGGACGCCGGACGCCGGACGGCCGCGGCCGGGGGCGCCTCTGTCATGATGGGGCCATGGCCCTGCTTCGCGTGATCCTCAACGTCATCTGGCTCGTGCTCGCGGGCCTGCCGCTCGCGATCGGCTACTTCCTCGCGGGCATCCTCTGCTGCATCCTCATCGTGACGATCCCGTGGGGCATCGCCTCGTTCCGCATCGCGAACTACGTGCTGTGGCCGTTCGGGCGCACGGTCATCGATCGCCCCACGGCCGGTGTCGCGTCGACGATCGGCAACGTGATCTGGATCCTCGTCGCGGGCATCTGGCTCGTCATCGGGCACATCCTGAGCGCCGCAGCGCTCGCCGTGACGATCATCGGCATCCCGCTCGCGATCGCGGAGATCAAGATCATCCCCGTGACGCTCACGCCTCTCGGCAAGCGCATCGTGCCGAGCGACCAGGCCTTCGCGACGCTCGGCTCGATGCGGATCTGAGCAAGCGACCGGACCTGGCCCTGCGCCCTGCGAGCCGACGTGGAACCGCGCACCCAGCCCACGACGCGGCGGTCATCGGCCGCCAGGGTCATTCGAGTGTCGGCCCTTCTCCTGTCGGCCATCGCCGTTGTCGCCGCGGGCGTCACCCTGTACTCGTGGATTGACCGCGCCGAGAGCATCGAGGTCAACTCCCCCTTCCTGGCCGTGACGATCGCCGACGGGGAGAGCGACGAGTACGTCGCGCTCCTGAGAGAGCTCGTCGGGGACCATTCGGTCACGAGCTTCTGGGCGGATGACAGCGGCACGCGGGTCGACGGCGTCGAGCGAGTGCAGATCGCAGCTCCCACTGACGACCGGGGAGAGATCGAAAGGGCCCTCCGCGCCGCGGGCCTGGCCATCGCCGACCTGCCCGTGCGATTCCTCGCGAGCTGAGGCATCTGAGGCCGCAGCTCAGTTCGACGTCATGCCCTCGGCCGCCGCGGGCTCGCGCACGCCGCGATTCAGGACGTCGATGACGGCGGCACCGCCATCCGTCGCGATGAGAACAGACAGCAGGCCCCGTGAGAGCGTGCCTGCGTCGGTGGAGTCGCCTTCCACGACCTTCCGCAGGAACTCCCCGACAGGCACTTCGCGGACACGACCGAGCTCCTCGGGCTCGCGGCTTGTTGCGCCGTCCCGTCGAGCCGACAGCGCGAGCACCAGGTGCTTCCTGCGGTTCGCGTTCGCTGCAAGCCACTCGGAGCCCAGGTACACGAGCCTCTCGGCCAGATAGCCCGTCTCCTCGAGGAGCTCACGCCGTGCAGCGTCCAGGGGCGACTCGCCCTCATCGACGTAGCCCCCCGGAACCTCGTCGAGGACGACGCCTGCACCGACCCGGAACTGCTCGAAGACCACGACCCGCAGCTCCGCCGTGAGCGCCAGGACCGCGACCGAGTCGGGGCTCACGACGACGTCCCAGTCCGACACGCGGCCATCCGGGAGTTCGTAGGTGCGCCGGTCGACCTTCGTGAATCCGTCGTACGCGCGACGGGTCGCGACGAGCGTCCATTCCCCGACCCGCTCCGGCTCGTGCTCCGTCATCGCCGCCTCGACTTCCTCTGCGCGGTTCATCATCTTCTCTCGCGAGAACGTGCACTGACATCATCGTCCAGGGGTTCCGCGGGCTCCGACTCGCGCGGCCGTTCCCGCCATAGCCAGGGCACGCCGTCCTCGCTCTGGCCGACGAGAACGAGACCGTCCTCGTCCGTGCGCGCTACGGTGGCGCCGACGGCCCGCAGCTCCGCGAGGATGCTCGCGGCCGGATGGCCGTAGTCGTTGTCCGCGCCCACGCCGATGAGCGCGAGCGCGGGACGCGCGATCCGATAGAGCTCGGCGTCCTGATCCGCGCTGCCGTGGTGCGCGACCTTCACGACGTCGTACCTCCCCGACACGCCGCCGGTCGCCCGCAGCGCCGACTGCGACGACGCGCCGAGATCGCCGAGCAGAAGCGATCGCGGGATGCCGCCTCCCGCGATCTCGAGCACCACGCTCGCATCGTTCCCCTCGGGGAACGCGCGGCTCTCGGGCTGAGGCCAGAGCACCCGCCATGCGGCGCCGCCGAGCACGCCGCTCATCCCGTTCGATGCGTCGACGAGGCGCGCTTCATCCACGTGCGCGAGCCACTGCGCCCCATCCGCTCCGAGCGGGCCGTGAAGGGCCGTGTCCACGCGCCCGCTCACGGCCGCGATCCCGCCGACGTGATCGAGATCGAAGTGCGTGACGACGAGCAGGTCGATCCGCCCGACGCCCAGACGGTTCAGGCACGAGGCGAGACGCTCGGGTTCGGGCCCGGTGTCGACGAGCGCAACGGCCCCCTCCGAGTGCAGCAGCACGGCGTCGCCCTGGCCGATGTCGCACAGGGCGACACTCCAGCTCGTCGGCGCTGTGAGCGGCCCGGCGACGCCCGTGAGCGCCGTCGAGCCGGACACGACGCCCACGACGACCGCGAGCGATGCGCCGGCAGCGCGCCGCAGTCGCGCGGGAACAGTCTCGGGACGCACGAGCACGATGACCACGCACGCGCCGACCAGCGCGAGCGAGGCGAAGCCGGCAGCGCCGCCCCACCATGGCACGGAGGCCGTCGGCAGGCCCGAGAACAGCACCGCGGTCTGCGCGATCCAGGCGGAAGGCACCCAGGCGATCGCGGCGAGCCCGTCGGCGACCACCGGCATACCCTGCAGGACGCACGCGAGCATCCCGACCACCGTCGCAAGCGGGGCCGCTGGCGCCGCGATCATGTTCGCCACGACGCCGTACACGGGCACCGCGGGCGCGAGCAGGACGATCACGGGTGCGCATGCGATCTGCGCGGCGAGCGGCACCGCGATCCCCAGGGCGAGCGCGCGAGGCAGCCAGCGCTCGAGCCCGCGTGCGAGCGGCCCCGCGAGCAGCAGCAGCGCACCCGTCGCGAGCGCCGAGAGCACGAACCCGAACGACGTCGCGAGCCACGGGTCGAGAAGCAGCAGGACGATCGCGGCGCCTCCCAGTGCCGCGGCGCCCGCGCCCGCGCGGCCCAGGAGCAGCCCGAGCATCGCGATCACGGCCATCGTCGCCGCCCGCACCACGCTCGGCTCGGGCGTCACGAGCAGCACGAACCCGCCCAGCGCGGCGAGCGCCGCCCCGACGCGAGCCCACCGAGGCAATCGGATCAGCGCCGCGAGTGCGAACGCGAGCCCGGTCACGATCGCGCAGTTCGCCCCGCTGACCGCGGTCAGATGCGTGAGCGACGAGGCCTTCATCGCGGCGTCGAGGTCGGCCGACACCGCGCGGGTGTCGCCGACCGCGAGGCCGGGGAGCAGCCCGGCGCCCGGCTCGGGAAGCCCCGCCGCGACGTCGTGGACGAAGCCGTCGCGCAGGTCGCTCATCACCCCGAGCACGTGCGGCGGGCCGCGCACGACGGAGCCGCGGTCGGCGAACAGGACGAGCACGGCCCGGTCGCCCGGGTCGGCGGCCCGAGCGCCTCCCCGCAGCGCGACGGTCGACCCCAGATCGAGCGCAGCACCCGCGAGCGCGTCGCGCTCGACCGAGACCGTCACGGTGGCGGCCGCCGCGCGCTGCTCCCTGCCCACGCGGATGGCGGTGGTCTCGACCTCGAACCACAGCGTGTCCCGCAGGGGCCGGACCTTGCTCGACACGACACCGTCGATCTCCACGACGCGGCCCGCGCGCGCGACGAGAGCGGTCAGCTCGCCGCGGGCGGGGGCCGCGAACCCGACGTGCGTCGAGACGGCGGCTCCCAGGCCGAGAGCGATCGCGAGCAGGGGCACCGCCGCGCGACGCGCCCTTCGTCCGCGAGCCGCGCACAGCCATCCGCATGCCGTGGCCGACACGCACCAGAGCCCGACCGCGATCGCGGTCGCGGCGTCGGGCCACAGCACGCTCGCGAACGCGGCACCCCACACGGCCCCGGCGATCACGAGGAGCCGCACGTCGCGCACGCCGGTCACAGCGTCACCAGCGGTCGCAGCGTCTCGAGCATCTTGTCGCCGATCCCCGGCACCGCGAGCAGGTCCTCGATCGCCGTGAACGGGCCGTTCTCGTCGCGCCACGCGATGATGCGCTCGGCGAGCGCAGGGCCGATGCGCGGCAGCGTCTCGAGCGCGGCCTGGTCCGCGCTGTTGAGCGAGACGAGCGCGTCTGTGCCGCCCGGGGCGGCCGTGCCTCCGGGCGGCGGCGCGGGAGGGGCCTCGCCGACGACGGGCACCGCGAGCTGCTCGCCGTCGGCGAGCGGACGCGCGAGGTTCACCGCCCCCGAGTCCGCATCGTCGGCGAAGCCGCCCGCGGCGGAGATCGCATCGACGACGCGCGCCCCCGCCGCGAGCACGTACAGGCCGGGTTCGGCGACCGCGCCGTGCACATGCACGTACAGCTGCCCGGGCTCGACCGCGACCGCGCTCGCGCTCGGAGCGGGGGTGACGACGACCTCCTCGACGGGCGAGGCCGCGCCGCGCCACACGCCGAGCGCGACCGTCACCCCGAGAGCGCCCAGCACGAGCAGGACGACCGCGCCGGCGCCGAGACGGGCGCGCGGCGAGCGGAAGCCCGTCTCTGCCGTCACTCCGCCACGCTACGGCGGCCGATTCGGCGTTCGCGGGGCGACCGGCGCCTCCTGCCGCGACGCGCCGCACGCACGACCCTGTGCACACGGCGAGGCCGGCGCCCCGCGTGGGATGCCGGCCTCGTCGAACGCGTCCTACTTCGTCGAGAAGCTCACGACCTTCGGCGGACGGACGATCGCGCGCGTGATGGCGCGGTCGCCGAGCGCGCGCGTGATGCGCTCGTCCGAGCGTGCGAGGTGCTCGAGCGACGGCCCGTCGATCTTGGCCGGCACCTCGAGCGTCGCGCGCACCTTGCCGTCGATCTGCACGACCGCGGTGACCTTGTCCTCGACGAGGAGCGTCGGGTCGGCGTTCCGCCACGTGACGAGTCCCACCGAGGGCTCGTAGCCGAGGATCTCCCACATCTCCTCCGCCGTGTGCGGAGCGAAGAGGTCGAGGACCATCGCCGTGACCTCGGCGGCCTCGCGGACGGCCGGGTCGGCCGCGCCGGCACCCGAGTCGATCGTCTTGCGGATGGCGTTGACGAGCTCCATGAGGCGCGCGACGACGACGTTGAACTTCGTCTGCTCGACGAGCGTCGGCGCCTCCGCGAGCAGGCGGTGCGTGACCCGGCGCAGCGCGACGTCGCCCTCGGCCCAGACGACGTCGGTCGGGCTCGACACCTCATGCGCGATGCGCAGCGCGCGCTGCAGGAACTTGTGCGCGCCGGTCGTCGAGACGTCCTTCCAGTCCTTGTCGTCCTCGACCGGGCCCGCGAACGCCAGCGCGACGCGCAGGACGTCGGCGCCGTGCGCGGCGAGCTCGTCGCTGAAGAGCACGAGGTTGCCCTTCGACTTCGACATCTTGGCGCCGTCGAGGATGACCATGCCCTGGTTGATGAGCGACGAGAACGGCTCGGTGAAGTCGACCCTGCCCATGTCGAACAGCACCTTCGTGATGAAGCGTGCGTACAGCAGGTGCAGGATGGCGTGCTCGACGCCGCCGATGTAGGCGTCCACGGGCGCCCAGCGGTCGGCGTCCTGCGGGGCGAACGGAGCGTCCTGCAGACCCGGCGACAGGAACCGCAGGAAGTACCACGAGCTGTCGACGAACGTGTCCATCGTGTCGGGGTCGCGGAGCGCGGGCGCGCCCGTCTCGGGCTCGGTCGTCGTCACCCACTCGGTCGCGGCGCCGAGCGGCGACTTGCCCTTCGGCTTGAGGTCGAGGCCCTCGGCGCTCGGCAGGCGCACCGGCAGCTGGTCCTCGGGCACCGGCACGACGCGGCCGTCCTCCGTGTGCAGCATCGGGATGGGCGTGCCCCAGTACCGCTGACGCGAGATCAGCCAGTCGCGCAGGCGGTACTGCTTGGCCGCGCGCCCCGTTCCCGCGGCTTCGAGCTGCTCGATGACGCGCGTGATCGCGTTGCGCTTCGACAGGCCGTCGAGCGCGCCCGAGTTGATGAGACGGCCCTCGCCCGTGAGCGCGACGCCCGTCTCCTTGGGGTCGTCGAGCGGCATGGGGTCGATCGGCACGCCGTCCTCGTCGACCTCGATCACGGGGATCGCGCCGGTCACGGGCGCCGTGGTGTCGACGACCACGCGCACGGGCAGGTCGAAGGCGATCGCGAAGTCGAGGTCGCGCTGGTCGTGCGCGGGCACGGCCATGACGGCGCCGTGCCCGTAGTCGGCCAGCACGTAGTCGGCGGCCCAGATCGGCAGGCGCTCGCCGTTGACGGGGTTGATCGCGTAGCGGTCGAGGAAAAGGCCCGTCTTCGGCCGGTCGGTGTTCTGACGCTCGATCTCGGTCTGCTTGCGCACCTGGTCGAGGTAGTCCTGGAAGGCCATCCGCACCTCGGGCGACGAGCCGGCCGCGAGCTCGGCGGCGAGGTCGCTGTCGGGCGCGACGACCATGAAGGTGGCGCCGTGCAGCGTGTCGGGGCGCGTCGAGAAGACCGTCACCTTCTCGTCACGGCCCTCGATCTCGAAGTCGATGTCGGCGCCGACCGAGCGGCCGATCCAGTTGCGCTGCATCTGCAGCACCTTGTGCGGCCAGAATCCCTCGAGCTGGTTCAGGTCGTCCAGCAGGCGATCGGCGTACTCCGTGATCTTGAAGTACCACTGCGTGAGCTTCTTCTTCACGACCTCGGCGCCGCAGCGCTCGCAGTGGCCGTCGACGACCTGCTCGTTCGCGAGCACCGTCTGGTCGTTGGGGCACCAGTTGACCGGGCTCTCCTTGCGGTAGGCCAGGCCGCGCTCGTGCAGCTGCAGGAACAGCCACTGGTTCCAGCGGTAGTAGTCCTCGTCGCTCGTGTGGAGCACGCGGCTCCAGTCGAACGAGACGCCGTACGCCTTCAGGCTGTCGCGCTGCTGCGCGATGTTGTCGTACGTCCAGCGGCTCGGGTCCGCCCCGCGCTGGATGGCCGCGTTCTCGGCGGGCAGGCCGAACGAGTCCCAGCCGATCGGCTGCAGGACGTTGTAGCCGCGGTGACGCCAGAAGCGCGCGACGATGTCGCTGTAGAGGTAGTTCTCGGCGTGCCCCATGTGCAGGTCGCCCGAGGGGTACGGGAACATCGCGAGCACGTACTTGCGCGGACGGGTGTCGGCGTCCCCGCCGGCGAGGAACGTCCCGTGGTCGTTCCAGTAGCGCTGCCACTTCGCCTGGACGGCGTGGATGTCGTTCTCGGGATGCTCTGCGGGGTTCTGCGACACGGTGCGATGAAGCCAATCGGAATCGAAACGCGCCGCGCGGGGAGCCGCGCGGCGGGAGATCGGGAGACTCCAGGTTAGCGCGCGCCGTCGTCTCGTATGCTCGGCACGTGATCAACGAGATCCTCCTGTGGATCCTGGACGTCGTGGGGTCGGTCGACCCCGTCCTGAGAACCGCGCTCGCGGGGCTCGCGATCATGCTCGAGACGAGCGTCCTCGTCGGGCTCGTCGTCCCCGGCGACACCGTCGTCATCGTCGCCGCGACCGCGGTCGCCTCGCCCGTCGAGGGGGTCATCCTCGGCGCCGCCGTCGTGCTCGGCGCGCTCATCGGCGAGAGCATCGGCTTCGCTCTCGGGCGCTGGCTCGGGCCGCGCATCCGGCACTCCTGGCTCGGCCGGCGCATCGGCGAGCGCAACTGGCAGCGGTCGGAGCGCTATCTGCGCCGGCGCGGCGGGATCGCGATCTTCCTCTCGCGGTTCCTGCCCGTCCTGCACTCGCTCGTCCCCCTCACGGTCGGGATGAGCGGCTACGGCTACCGGCGCTTCATCGCGTGGACGCTGCCCGCCTGCGTCCTGTGGTCGTCGCTCTACGTCTCGATCGCGGCGGGCGCCGCGACCGGCTTCCGCGAGATCGCCGACCAGGCCCACTACGCGGGCTACCTCTTCGTCGGCGCGATCGCGGTGTTCCTCCTGCTCGTGCTCCTCGGGAAGCGGATCATCGCGCGCCTCGAGCACCGCCACCTCCACGCGGGCGACGACGACCCATCCGGGGACCACGCCGGGCCCGGCGCCGACGGAGCACCCGGGCGCATGGAAGACTGAGGGCGATGCCCTCCACGACGCCCGCCCCAGGCAAGATCCACTGGGTCGCCCGCCTCGAGCGCCGCTTCCATGCGTGGCGCGAGCGCGTCGCGCGCCGGAAGGGCCGCACGCCGACCGCTGTCCCGTTCTCCGGCTACGGCGGGGAGGGATGGATCCGGGTCGTCGGCCGCGTGCTCATCGTCCCCGCGCCCAAGCACACGCCCGAGGGCGAGGCGGCGAGCGTGCGCGGCTGGCGCTCGTTCGCGGGCATCCCCATCGCGTTCGCGCAGGTGACGGTGACCGTGGGCGGCGAGACGCACGAGGTGGTCGCCGACCGCGGCGGCGTCGTCGACGCGGTCATCCCCGCCGACCTCCCGTCGGGATGGCAGACCTTCCACATGTCGGTCGAGGGCGGCACGCCCACCCCGGGCAGGGTCTTCGTCGTCGACCCCGCTGTCCGCTTCGGGATCGTGTCCGACATCGACGACACCGTCATGGTCACGGCGCTGCCGCGCCCCCTGCTCGCGGCGTGGAACTCGTTCGTCCTGCACACGCACGCGCGCCAGCCCGTGCCCGGCATGGCGGTGCTGCTCGAGCGCATCGTGCGCGAGAACCCGGGCTCCCCCATGCTCTACCTCTCGACGGGCGCGTGGAACGTCGCCCCCACACTGACGGGCTTCCTGTCGCGTCATCTCTTCCCGCCCGGCGCGATGCTCCTCACCGACTGGGGGCCGACGCACGACAGGTGGTTCCGCAGCGGCACCGACCACAAGCGCACGAACCTGCGCCGGCTCGCCGACGAGTTCCCCGACATCGCGTGGCTGCTCATCGGCGACGACGGGCAGCACGACGACGAGATCTACACCGAGTTCACGCGCGAGCATCCATCGTCGGTCTCGGCCGTGGCCATCCGCCGGCTCTCGCCCGCTCAGGCGGTGCTCGCCGGCGGCCGCACGGTCGTCGACGACCACAGCGCGGCCGGCGTGCCGTGGGTGACGGCCGACGACGGTGCGGGGCTCGCCGAGCGGCTCGAGGCCGTCGGCATCCTGAAGGCGTAGCCTGCCAGCGTGTGCGGACGCTTCGTGGTGGCCCGGGTGGGCTCGGAACTGGTCGGCCAGCTGCGCGTGGACCTCGTGTCCGACGACCTGCCGGCGCCCTCCTTCAACGTGGCGCCCACGGCGCGCGCCGCGATCGTCCTCGACTCCGCGAAGACCGACCCGCCGACGCGGAGACTTGAGCCGGCGCGCTGGGGCCTCGTGCCCTCCTGGGCCAAGGACCCGTCGATCGGCTCGCGCGCCTTCAACGCGCGCGCCGAGGAGCTCGAGGAGAAGCGGATGTTCGCTCCCGCGCTCCAGAAGCGGCGCGCGGTCGTCCCGGTGAGCGGCTACTACGAGTGGCAGGTCACGGAGGACGGCAAGATCCCGCTCTTCATCCACCCGTCGGACGATGAGGCCCTGCTGCTCGCCGGCCTCTACGAGTGGTGGAAGGATCCGTCGAAGGCGGACGACGACCCCGCCCGCTGGATGCTGAGCTTCACGATCCTCACGCGCGACGCGATCGGCCAGCTCGGCTCCGTCCACCAGCGGATGCCCGTCTTCCTCGACGCCGACCACGCCGACGCGTGGCTCGACACCGACGTGGACTACCCCCTCGACATCCTCGACGCGGCGCTCGACGACGCGCCGCGCGTCGCAGAAGGACTCTCCTTCCACCGCGTGAGCGCGGCCGTGGGCAACGTGCGCAACGACTCGCCCGAGCTCATCGAGCCGGTCGACTGACGACCGCCGTCGTCGAACCGGTCGATACCCTGGAGGGATGACCGTCCCCGCCGCCGCACGCGCCCACATCGAGGATCTCGCCGCCTTCGTCACGGCTTCGCCGTCGTCGTATCACGCGGCCGAGGAGATCGCCCGCCGCCTCGTCGCAAGCGGGTTCGCTCGACTCGCGGAGACGGATGCGTGGGACATCGCGCCCGGCGGGCGGTATGTCGTCGTGCGGGACGGCTCCGCGATCGCGTTCGCGGTGCCCGAGGCCGCCGGCGCCACGACGCCGTTCGCGATCGTGGGCGCCCACACGGACTCCCCCGGCTTCAAGCTCAAGCCGAAGCCCACGACCTTCGGACCGGGCGGATGGTGGCAGCTCGGCGTCGAGGTCTACGGCGGGCCGCTCCTCAACTCCTGGCTCGACCGCGAGCTCGAGCTCGCGGGGCGGGTCGTGACGTCGGATGGCGACGAGCACCTCGTGCGCACCGGCGCGCTCCTGCGCATCCCCCAGCTGGCCGTGCACCTCGACCGCTCGGTGAACGAGGGCCTCGCCCTCGACAAGCAGCGCCACACCCAGCCCGTGTGGGGCTTCGGCGACCGCGAGAGCGCCGACATCCTCGCAGCGCTCGCGTCGCTCGCCGGCACGGCGCCCGACCGCATCGACGGGTACGACCTCGTCGTCGCCGACACCCAGGAGCCGCGCGTGTTCGGCGCCGACGGCCGGCTGTTCGCGTCGGGCCGTCTCGACAACCTGCTCTCGGCGCACGCCGCCGTCACGGCCATCCGCGACGCCCGCCCCGTCTCCGCGATCGCGATGCTCGCCGCGTTCGACCACGAGGAGATCGGCAGCGCCTCCCGCTCGGGAGCGGCCGGCCCGTTCCACGAGGAGGTCCTCGTGCGCATCTCGACCGCGCTCGGGGCCGGCCCCGAGGAGAGGGCGCGCGCCTACGCGGCGTCGCTGCACGTGTCGAGCGACGTGGGTCACGCCGTGCACCCCAACTACGCCGAGCGCCACGACCCCGCGAACCAGCCCGTGGTCGGCGGCGGCCCCATCCTGAAGATCAACGCGAACCAGCGCTACGCGACCGACGCGCACGGCGCCGCGGCCTGGGCCGCCGCGTGCCGCGCCGCGGGCATCCCGACGCAGGAGTTCGTCTCGAACAATGCCATCCCCTGCGGCTCGACCATCGGGCCCATCTCGGCGACCCGACTGGGCATCCGCACGGTCGACGTCGGCGTGCCCATCCTCTCGATGCACTCGGCCCGCGAGCTCACCGCAGTCGTCGATCCCTGGTACCTCTCCCGCGGCATGGCCGCCGTCCTCGCGCGCTGACATGCCCGCCGTCGCGACCGCCGCACCCGCGCGCCTCTCGCGCGCGCAGTGGCGCGCGCGAGAGGAGGCGCATCGGGAGCGCGCCGACGCCCTCACCGCCGGGCACCGCGAGCGCGCGGTCCGCGGAGAGAAGCACCCCGTGTGGGACTTCCTCTTCACGTACTACTCGTACAAGCCCGCTGTGCTGAGGCGCTGGCACCCCGGCGCGGGTGTCGAGCTCGACGACGCGGCCGCCGACGAGCGCGCGCAGTGGCGCTGGTACGCCGCGGGGGCGCATCCGGGCGGGCTCGTCGTCGACCGCGCGGGGTTCGAGGCGACCAAGCCGCAGCTCGTCGGGCTCATCGACGCGATCCTGCGCCGCACCGCGGCGCGCTCCGGGCAGTTCGGCTGCTTCGGCCTCCACGAGTGGGCGATGGTCTACCGGCAGGGTGCGCACCGGCATCCGCAGCCCCTCCGGCTCGGCCAGGACGGCACCGACGCCGTCGTCGACGCGCACGAGCTGCGCTGCACGCACTTCGACGCGTTCCGGTTCTTCACTCCCGAGGCCGTTCCGCGCAACCGCGAGGCCCTCACGCGCGACGGGCAGCCCGAGCGCGAGCAGCCCGGCTGCCTGCACGCGGGGATGGACGTCTACAAGTGGGCGATCAAGCTCGGCCCGCTCGTGCCCGGCGAGCTCCTGCTCGACGCCTTCGAGCTCGCCAGAGACATCCGGCGTCTCGACATGGAGGCGTCACCGTACGACCTCGCGGACTGGGGCTTCGAGCCGGTGCCGATCGAGACGCCCGAGGGCAAGGCGGAGTACGTGCGACGCCAGCGCGCGTTCGCGGAGCGCGGGAACGCGCTGCGCCGCCGGATCCTGGAGGCGTGGCAGGGCGCGCCTCCGTCATCCGATCAGCTCTGAGGCGCCGCGCACTCCCCCTCGCACGGCAGGAACGACCGCCCGGAGCCGGCGACCTGCAGGCGCAGTGCGACGACGCGCGTGGCCGCCTCGGCGAGCCGCTCCTCGGGGAGCGTTCCCGCCGCCACCGCCGCGGCGATGCCCGCAGCCATGTCCGGAGCGGTCTGCGCGTTCGAGCTCGCGACGCTGAGGACGAGGTCGGCCCCGGCGGAGATCGCGGTGACCGCGTTCTGCACGGGGTCCTGGTACGCGGGGACGCGGCTCTGGACGAGCATCCCCAGGTCATCGGTCACCGCGACGCCCTCGAAGCCGAGCTCCTCGCGGAGGATGCGGTACCACTCCGGCGAGAGCGACGCGGGCGCCGCGTCGACCGCCGTGTAGGCGAGATGCCCGGTCATCACGAGCGGCACCTGCGCCGAGATGCCCGCGGAGAACGGACGCGCGTCGCGCGAGCGCCACTGCGACAGCGTCGTGTCGGTCGTGGGGATGGTGAAGTGCGAGTCCTCGCGGACGGCCCCGTGACCCGGGAAGTGCTTGAGCGCCGAGAGCGCATACGGGGCCTCGCCCGTCACCGCGGCGGCCACACGTGAGGTCGCGTCGCTCGGCGTCTCGCCGAGCACACGGCGCCAGATGAACGACCCCGTGTCGGACGTCGTGTCGGCGACGATGCCGAAGTTCACGCCGATGCCGGCACGCGCCACGAGGGCGCCTCGCGTCGCGAACGCATCCTCGGTCGCGCCCGGCGACTCGTCGCGCAGCGCCCGCGCGGAGTCGGCGCGATCCCAGTAGAGCCGCGACACGGAGCCGCCCTCCTGGTCGACGGCGATGAGCGGCGGCAGAGCGGGGTCGACGACCATGGCGTCGGTGAGCGAGCGGACCTGCTCCTCCCAGCCGACGTTCGCGCCCATGAGCAGGAACCCGCCGAGATCGCTGTCGGCGAGATAGGCGCGCACGGTGTCGGCGTCGCGCGAGGGGATGTGGCCCATCACCACCGTGCCGGCGCGCTGCTCGGGGGTCATGTCCGCGACGATCTGCGCCGCTCGCTGGGTGTACGCGTCGGCATCGGCCGCCTCGACGCGGACGGTCTGCTCCGCGGGTGGCTCCGGTGCCTCGGTGGGCGCTTCGCTCGGGCTCTCCGAGGGCGCGGGGGTCGCGCCCTCTTCGGCGGGCGCGTCGGTTTCCGACGGCGCCGCGGTGCCGGTCGGCGACGCCGTCGGCGTCGGCGTCGGCGCGGCCGAGGGCGCTGCGGTCGCGGGCGCCGCGCCGAGCAGGATCGCGGTGAGGGCGATGGCGGCCGCCGCTCTCGTGAGCCCCTGAATCCCGCCGCGCCCGCCGTGTGCCATCCCCATAGCGCAATGCTAAGCCGGGGCGCGGTTTGTGACGGTCTTGTAAACACCCGCGGCGGCTCACTTCCCAGGTCCCGGCGCTGTGAAAACCCTGTGCGAGGATTCTCGGGTCAGCGCCGACGAACCCGTTCGGCGCTCCTTTCGATGTGCGAAGCATCAGGAAAGAGGAAAGTTCCATGACGACTGTCCACAACGGCGTCCGACGTCGGGCCTGGATCACGGCGGTCCCCGCCGTCGCGGCGATCGCCCTCGCGGGCTGCGCGGGCGGCCAGGGCGGCGGCGGCGAGGAGCCCGCAGCGGGCGAGAACCAGATCCTCGTCGGCACGACCGACAAGGTCACGACGCTCGACCCGGCAGGCTCCTACGACAACGGGTCGCTCGCGGTCCAGACGCAGGTGTTCCCGTACCTCGTGAACACCGCACCCGGCAGCACGGAGGTCGTGCCCGACCTCGCCGAGAGCGCCGAGTTCACGTCGCCGACGCAGTACACGGTGACCCTGCCCGAGGGCCTCGAGTTCGCCAACGGCAACCCGCTCACCTCGAGCGACGTGAAGTTCTCGTTCGAGCGCCAGATCGCGATCGCCGACCCGAACGGCGCCTCGTCGCTGCTCTACAACCTGGACTCGATCGACACCCCCGACGAGACGACCGTGGTCTTCAACCTGAAGACAGAGAACGACCAGGTGTTCCCGTACATCCTCACGAGCTTCCCCGGCGCGATCGTCGACGAGGACGTCTTCGCCGCCGACGCGCTCACGCCCGACGAGGACATCGTCGAGGCCGAGGCGTTCGCGGGACCGTACTCGATCACGTCCTACACGTTCAACGAGATCATCGAGTTCACGCCGAACGAGGCCTACCAGGGCCTCATCGACGCGCCCGCGAACGACGGCGTCATCCTGAACTACTACGCCGAGTCGTCGAACCTCAAGCTCGCGGTGCAGCAGGGCGATGTGGACGTGGCGTACCGCAGCCTGTCCCCCGCCGACGTCGCCGATCTCTCGGGCGACGACGCGCTCACGGTCCACGAGGGCCCGGGCGGCGAGATCCGCTACATCGTGTTCAACTTCCACACGCAGCCCTACGGCTCGGAGACGGAGGACGCCGACGAGGCCAAGGCGCTCGCCGTGCGGCAGGCGGTCGCGTCGCTCATCGACCGCGACGAGCTGAGCGAGCAGGTCTACAACGGCACGTACACGCCCCTCTACTCGTACGTTCCCGAGGGATTCATCGGCGCGACCGAGGTCCTGAAGGACCTCTACGGCGACGGCGACGGCGGCCCCGACGCGGCGAGCGCCGAGCAGATCCTCTCCGACGCAGGGGTGGAGACGCCCGTCGCGCTGAGCCTGCAGTACAGCCCCGATCACTACGGGCCGAACTCGGGCGACGAGTACGCCCTCATCGAGAAGCAGCTCGAGGCGGACGGCCTCTTCGACGTCTCGCTGAACTCGACCGAGTGGACGCAGTACTCGGAGGACCGCGTCGCCGACGTGTACCCCGCGTACCAGCTGGGATGGTTCCCCGACTACTCGGACGCCGACAACTACCTCACGCCGTTCTTCCTCACGGAGAACTTCCTCGTGAACCACTACGAGAACCCCGAGGTCAACGACCTCATCCTCCAGCAGGCCGTCACGCCCGACGAGGGCGAGCGCACGGCGCTCATCGAGCAGATCCAGGCGATGGTCGCCGAGGATCTCTCGACCGTGCCGTACCTCCAGGGCGCGCAGACCCTCGTCAGCGCGTCCGACATCGAGGGCGTGCTCCTCGACGCCTCGTTCAAGCTGCGCTTCGCACCCCTGACGCGCTGACCGCCGAGGAGAGGGCGGGCCGGACGACCTCCGGCCCGCCCTCTCCGGCATGATGGAGAACCTCCTGTGACCGACACCCTCACTCCGCCGGAGGCGACCACAGCGTCGCTCGTCCGGCGTGCGAGCGGAGGGCACGGCCTCTGGCGCTACGTGCTCGTCCGCTTCCTGCTCATCTTCCCGACCGTCCTCATCCTCGTGACGACCGTGTTCGTGCTCATGCGCGCGACCGGCGATCCGATCACCGCCGCGCTCGGCGGTCAGCTCACGCCCGCGCAGCTCCAGGAGCGCATCGAGGCGGCCGGCTACGACCGGCCCATCCTCGTGCAGTACCTCGAGTACCTCGGCCGCATCGCGGTGGGCGACTTCGGCACGACTCTCGACAACCAGCCCGTCGGCGACGTGCTGCTCCGCTACGGCGGCGCGACGCTCGAGCTCGCGGTCTATGCGCTCATCGTGGCGTTCGCGGTCGGCATCCCGCTCGGCATGATCGCGGCGGCCGTCCGCGACCGCTGGGGCGACGCCGTGCTGCGCGTGTTCGCGATCCTCTGCTACGCGACGCCCGTGTTCTTCGCGGGGATCCTGCTCAAGCTCGTCTTCTCGGTCTGGCTCGGCGTCCTGCCGACCTCGGGTCGCGCGTCCCCGCGCGTGGAGATCGGGCTCAACCGCCTCGACGGCGCGACCGGGATCTACACGATCGACGCCATCCGCAGCGGCAACCCCGCCTACATCTCCGACGTGCTCTCGCACGCGGTGCTGCCGGGCCTGGCGCTCGGGCTCCTCACCGCGGGCGTGTTCCTCCGCCTCGTGCGGACGAACGTCATCGGCACGCTGTCGATGCCGTACATCGACGCGGCGCGCTCCCGCGGCGTCCGCGAGCGGCGCCTCGTCGCGACGCACGCGTATCGTCCTGCGCTCATCCCGATCGTGACGGTCATCGGCCTCCAGATCGCGATGCTCCTCGGCGGCGCCGTGCTCACCGAGACGACGTTCGAGTGGACGGGCCTGGGCTTCCAGCTCGCCGAGTTCCTCCGGGCACGCGACTTCGTCGCGGTGCAGGGCATCGTCGCCCTGCTGGCCGTCATCGTCGCGCTGTCCAACTTCATCGTCGACATCATCGCGGCGTTCATCGACCCGAGGGTGAGGTACTGACATGGCGAAGGAATCCCTCTTCGCGCGTCTCCCCGTCGTCCGCTCGTACCGGCAGTCGGTGGGTCTCCAGCGGGGCATGCTCACCGCGGGCCTCGCGATCTGCGCGGTGTTCCTCCTCACGGCGATCCTCGCGCCGGTGCTCGCCCCGTACGGCTTCTCGCAGCTGTCGGATGCCGACGGCACTTTCGGCGCGCGACAGGCGCCGAGCGCGGAGCACGTCCTCGGAACGACCGCCGGCGGCTTCGATGTGCTGTCCCGCGTCATCTGGGGCACGCAGACCGCGCTGTTCGCGATCGTCGTCTCGGTCGCGATGTCGATCTTCATCGGCATCCTGCTCGGCGTGGTCTCCGGCTATCTCGGCGGCTGGCTCGACCGCGTGCTCGTCGTGATCTGCGACGCGATCTACGCGTTCCCCACGCTCCTGCTCGCGATCGTCGCGGCGATCGTCATCTCGGGCGGTCAGTCGAGCCTCGTCGGCGGCGTCTTCGCCGCCGCCATCTCGATCACGGTCGTGTTCATCCCGCAGTACTTCCGCGTCGTCCGAGCGGAGACCGTGCGCATCAAGTCGGAGGCGTTCGTCGAGTCGGCGAAGGTCATCGGCGCGTCGCCGTGGCGGATCATGATGCGCCACGTGCTGCGCAACGCGACCCGCACGCTGCCGCTCATCTTCACGCTCAACGCGTCGGAGGCCATCCTCACGCTCGCGGGGCTGGGCTTCCTCGGGTTCGGCATCGAGCCGACAGCGGCGGCCGAGTGGGGCTACGACCTCAACCGCTCGATCGAGGACGTCACGAGCGGCGTGTGGTGGACGTCGATCTTCCCCGGCGTCGCCATCGTGCTCGTGGTGCTCGGCATCACGCTCGTCGGCGAGAGCCTCAACGACCTCGCCGACCCGCGACTGCGCACGCGCCGTGCGGTCGCGAAGAGGGCCGCCGTGGCGGCCGAAGGAGGAGTGAGCGCATGACGCAGGAGCAGTCCGCGGTCCGCATCCAGGGTCTCGACGTCACGTTCGCGACCGATGGCGGCGACGTCCACGCGGTGCACGGCATCGACCTCGACGTCCGCTCCGGCGAGGTGCTCGCCGTCGTCGGCGAGTCGGGCAGCGGCAAAACCGTCACGGCGCGCGCGATCCTCGGGCTCCTGCCCGAGACCGCGCGCGTCGACGGCGCCGTCGTGCTGTCGGGGCAGGATGTCGTGGCGCTGTCGCCCGATCGCCTGCGCGCGGTGCGCGGCACCGAGGCGGCGATGATCTTCCAGGAGCCGATGACCGCGCTCAATCCCGTCTTCACGGTGGGATGGCAGATCGCCGAGGGCATCAGGGCCCACGAGCGCATCGGGAAGAAGGAGGCGCGCGAGCGAGCCGTCGAGATCCTGCGCAAGGTCGGCATCCCCGACCCCGAGCGCCGCGTCGACGACTACCCTCACCAGTTCTCGGGCGGGCAGAAGCAGCGCATCGTGATCGCGCAGGCCCTCGTCCTGGGCCCGAAGGTGATCATCGCCGACGAGCCGACGACGGCTCTCGACGTGACCGTGCAGGCCGAGATCCTCGACCTCCTGCGCCGGGCCCGCGACGAGTTCGGCACCGCGATCGTCCTCATCACCCACAACATGGGGGTCGTGGCCGATCTCGCCGACCGGGTCGCCGTCATGTACCGCGGCGACATCGTCGAGACCGCGCGCGCGGTCGACCTGTTCGCCCGACCTCAGCACGCGTACACGCAGCGCCTGCTCGCGGCCGTGCCGCGGCTCGCCATCGCCGATCGCCCGTACACGGGCGACGCCGACGCCGAGCCCGTCGTCCGCGCCGAGGGACTCGAGATCGAGTACCCCGGCCGCTTCGGGGCGCGCGGCTTCCGCGCGGTCGACGGCGTGAGCTTCGACATCCGCCCGGGCGAGGTGCTCGGGCTCGTCGGGGAGTCGGGATCGGGCAAGACGACGATCGGCCGGGCGATGGCCGCGCTCGCTCCCGTCACGGGCGGCTCGCTGCGCGTGCTCGGGGCGGAGCTCAACGGTATCCGCGAACGGGACTTCCGGGCGCGTCGGAGGGAGATCGGCTTCGTCTTCCAGGACCCGGCGTCGAGCTTCAACCCGCTGCTCACGATCGGCGCCTGCGTCGCCGAGCCGCTGCGCGTGCACGGCGTCGGGCAGAGCGAGGCCGACGACCGCGTCGCCGAGCTGCTCGAGGCGGTGCACCTGCCACCCGAGGTCGCACGGCGGTTCCCGCACGAGCTCTCTGGCGGCCAGCGGCAGCGCGCGAGCCTCGCGCGGGCGCTCGTGCTCGAGCCCAAGCTCGTGATCGCCGACGAGCCGACGAGCGCGCTCGACGTCTCGGTCCAGGCGCGCGTGCTCGAGCTCTTCACGGAGCTGCAGGAGCGATTCGGCTTCGCTGCCCTGTTCATCACGCACGACCTCGCCGTGGTCGACCTGCTCGCGCATCGCGTCGTCGTGCTCCACAGGGGCCGCATCGCCGAGCAGGGCCGCACCGCCGACGTGCTGGGCGCGCCGCAGGATCCGTACACGCGCCGGCTCATCGCGTCGCTGCCCGTGCCCGACCCCGTGCTGCAGGCGCAGCGGCGCGCGGAGTGGGAGCGCGTCGCGGCAGCGGGCTGACCGCTCCCGGTCGCCGGGCTCCGGCTCGGCGACCGGGACTCAGCCGCCGATCGCGTTCATCCCGCGTGCGGGCTGCAGGAACGACGGATCGTCGATCGCGTGGCCGGGCAGCTTGCGGATGATGCAGCCGCGCAGCATCGCGTCGAGGTGCTGCTCCTCGACGCCCGGCGCGTGCCCCGCGCGCAGGATCGGCAGCAGGTCGAACTCGGTCGTCGAGAAGAGGCAGTTGCGCAGCTGGCCGTCGGCCGTGAGCCGAAGCCGGTCGCAGGTGCCGCAGAACGGCGCCGTGACCGAGGCGATGACGCCGACCGAGTGCGGCCCGCCGTCGAGCAGCCAGGTCTCCGCCGGTGCGCCCCCGCGCCCGGGCACGGGCGTGAGCTCCCATCGCGCGGACAGCGCGTCGAGGATCTCCTCGCGCGTGACCATCCGCTCGCGCGACCACGTGTGGCCCGCGTCGAGCGGCATCTGCTCGATGAACCGCATCTGCGCGCCGTGGCCGACCGCGAACGCGACGAGGTCGACGAGCTCGTCGACGTTGACGTCGCGCATCGCGACGGCGTTCAGCTTGAGCGGACGCAGCGGCGACGCCGCGGCCGCCGCGATCCCCTCGAGCACGTCGCCGAGGCGATCCCGGCGCGTGAGCTCCCGGAACCGCTCGCGGTCGAGCGTGTCGATCGAGATGTTCAGGCGGCTCAGCCCCGCCGCGACGAGACCGGGCAGGAACTCCGGGAGGCGGATGCCGTTCGTCGTCATCGCGATCTGCACGGGGCCGTCCGGGCCTTCGAGCCGTGCGAGCCGCCGCACGACCTCGACGATGTCGGAACGCAGCAGGGGCTCCCCGCCCGTAAGGCGGAACGTGGTGATGCCCGCGGCCGCGGCCACCGCCGCCACGCGCTCGATCTCGTCGAGGGAGAGGATGCTCGTGCGCGCGAGCCACTCGTTTCCCTGTTCGGGCATGCAGTACGTGCAGCGCAGCGAGCAGCGGTCGGTCAGCGAGATGCGCAGGTCCCGGTGGACACGGCCGTGCGTGTCGACGAGAGGTGGTGAGCTGCGCATCCGTCCAGCGTAGGCCCGCTGCGGCGCGCGGGGGCGCGCCGCCGCCGTCAGGCCGGCCGCACGCGGACGTCGGACGGGTCGACCGAGAGCCAGATCGGGTCGTCGCGCTGCAGGCGCAGCTCCGCGAGGCGGGCGGATGTCAGGTCGACCGCGATCTCGGGAGCGCTCGTGCGCACGCGGCCGCCCGCGGGCAGGGGCTCGATCCGCGCGACGCGCGAGAGCCAGCGGCCGGGCGACGCCGGGCTGTCCCCCGCCACGCGCACCGCGCCGGTCCAGGTGCGCTCTGCCGTGTGCTCGACGCGGACCGACCGCATCGGGAAGATCGCCGCGGCCGGAGCGCCCTCGGCGACATGCGTGCGGTGGGACGACGCGAGACGCGGCCCGGGGGCGGATTCGCGCGGCGTCCAGTGGCCGTCCGCGAACACGCCCTCGAGCCGGTTGAGTCCCGCGATCTCCGCGACGTAGGCGGTCGCGGGCGCCGCGAGCACGGCGGGGATCCGGTCCGACTGCGTCACGCGCCCCCGCTCGAGGACGACCATCCGCTGCGCGAGCGCGACGGCGTCGACGAGTTCGCGCGTGACGACGAGCGCGGTCGTCAGGGTCGCCGCGAGCTGCTCGCGGAGCATCTGGCGCACGTCGTCCGCCTCGCGTGCGTCGAGCCGAGCGAGCGGGTCGTCGAGGAGGAGCACCCGCGGTGCCGCCGCGAGGGCGCGCGCCACCGCGACCCGCACCCGGCCGCCGGCCGAGAGCTCGCGCGGGTGATGGTCGCCTGCTCCGGGGAGCCCGACGTGCCACAGCCACTCGTCCGCCTCCTGGCGAGCGAGACCGCGCGGGACCCCCCGATGCCGCAGCCCGTCGGCGACGATGTCCCGGAGGCGGAGGTGCTCGGGCAGGTCCGGCGCGCCGGCGACGAGCGCGATGCCCCGCCGCGCGGGGCGGAGGTGCCGACGGCGGTCGATCCGGATGCCCGCATCGAGCTCGATCGACCCGTCGGACAGGCGGATGGTCCCGGCGAGCGCGGCGAGGAGCGTCGAGGCGCCCGAGCCGCGGGGTCCCATCACCGCGACGACCTCGCCGTGGTGCAGCTCGATCCGCGCGTTGAGCGCGAGCGCGCGGCTCCGGTCGACGCGCACATCCGCGCGGAGCACGGGCGGGCTCAGCCGCAGAGCGCCGGTGTCGACCGGCACGGTGTGCGCGCCCCTGCGCATCCGGACCGATTCCCCCATGAGCCCCCTCCCCCCTTCCGATCCTGCCTCGGCGATGCCCGGAAGGGAATGGATCGCCCGAGAAACGCGGGCGACGCGGACGCCGTACCCTGATCCCATGCCGTTCCCGCCGCTCGTCGAGCCCGTCCCCGCGCTGAGCGCCGCCGAGCAGCGGCGCACGGCCCGCCACCGCTCGCTCGCTGCGCTCGGCGATGACGGGCAGCGCCGGCTCGCTGCGGGGCACGTCGCGATCGTCGGCGCGGGCGGGCTCGGCTCCCCGGCCGTGCTCTCCCTCGCCGCCGCCGGTGTCGGGACGCTCACGGTGATCGACGACGACGACGTGGAGCTGACCAACCTGCAGCGGCAGGTCATCCACCGCCTCTCCGACGTCGGGGCGCCGAAGGTCGACAGCGCCGTGCGCGTCGCGGGCGAGATCGCACCGGAGGTGCGGGTGCGGGCCGTCCGGGAGCGCCTCACGGACGACAGCGCGGCGCGCCTCCTCGAGGGCGCCGACGTCGTGCTCGACGGCTCCGACCTCTTCTCGACGCGCTCGGCCGTCGCGGCGGCCTGCGCGACATCGGGCACGCCGCTCGTCTGGGGCACCGTCCAGGAGACCGACGCGCAGCTCACGGTCTTCTGGTCGCGCCCTCCCGCGGGCGTCGCGCCCGTCGTGCTCGACGACCTCTACCCGGCTGATCGCGTCGGCGAGCCGCCCACGTGCACCGCCGTGGGCGTGCTCGGGCCCCTCTGCCTGCAGCTCGGAGCCCTCATGGCGACGCAGGCGATCGCGCTCCTCGCGGGCGTCGGCGACCCGCTCGTCGGCCGCCTGCTGCTCATCGACGCGCTCGGCACGCGCTTCCGCGAGATCCCGCTGCGCGGCGCGGCGCAGTCGCGCGAGGGCGGGGCGACCAGCCGACCGCGCACGGTGACCGCGTCCGGCTCTCCCGCGCACCCGATCGAGATCGTGCCGGTCGACGCCGCGGCTGCCGAGCTCGCGGGCCCCGCCGCCCCGATCGTGATCGACGTGCGCGAGGCCGAGGAGCTCGAGGCGGGCATCGTGCCCGGCTCGCGTCACATCCCCCTCGCCGATCTGCTCGACGCGCCCGAGCGCGTCGCCCGCGAGGTCGGCGACCGCCCCGTGCTCATCGTGTGCCAGATCGGGGGCCGAGCGCGGAGGGCGGCGACGGCCCTCGCCCCCTTCACGCGAGCGAGGGTGCTCGATGGCGGCTACGCGGCATGGCGCGAGAGGGAGGACGCGCGGTGAGCGGCCGCCTGCGCACCGTGGAGGAGCATCTCGCGGCCGTCCTCGCGGAGGTCCGCGCCCTCGACCCGGTCGAGGTCCCGCTCGCCGCAGCGGGCGGGCGCGTGCTCGCCGAGGCGCTGCGGGCGCGCGTCGACATCCCGGTGTTCGACAACTCCGCGATGGACGGCTTCGCGGTCCGCTTCGACGACGTCGCCGACGCGAGCCCGGAGCGCGCCGTCACCCTGCGCGTCGTCGCCGATCTGCCCGCCGGCGACCCTGCCGACCCGGCGCTCGGCGCAGGGGAGGCCATCCGCATCATGACCGGGGCGCCCGTGCCGACGGCTGCCGACGCGATCGTGCCGTTCGAGGACACGCGCGACGGCCTCGCTGCGTCGCTCGGCGAGATCGCGGTGCTCCGGGCGCCGCGCCGCCGCGGCGCTCACATCCGGAGACGGGGCGAGGACCTCCGCGCGGGCGACGAGGTGCTCCCGGCCGGGACCGTGCTCACTGCCCATGCCCTCGGCGCCGCGGCCGCCGCCGGCATCGGCGGTGCGGTGCGGGTGCACCGCCGCCCTCGACTCGTGGTCCTCTCCACCGGCAGTGAGCTCGTGCCGGCGGGCGAGCCCCTGGCCCGCGGCCAGATCCCCGAGTCCAACTCGACCCTGCTCGCGGGGCTCGCCGCCGCGGCAGGGGCCGAGATCGCGCGCGTGGCCGTGTCGTCCGACGATGAGCAGGCGTTCGCCGAGCTCCTGCACGCGGCACACGACGCGGATGCGGTGATCACCTCCGGTGGGGTCAGCGCGGGCGCGTACGAGGTCGTGAAGAACGCGCTCGCGGGGCGGGTCGCCTTCGTCAAGGTCGCGATGCAGCCCGGCAAGCCGCAGGCCTTCGGCCGGCTCGCCGACGGCCCGCTGCTGTTCGGGCTCCCGGGCAATCCCGTGAGCGCCGCGGTGTCGTTCGAGGTGTTCGTGCGCCCCGCGCTGCGCGCGATGCAGGGCATCCGGGACACCGCTCGCCCCGTCCTCCGGCTGCCCGCCGCGGTCGGATGGCGCACGCCCGCCGGGCGACGCCAGTACCTGCCGGCGATCGTGGACACATCGGACCCCGCGCGCTGGTCGGTGCGCCCGGCCGCACCGGGCGGATCGGGCTCTCATCTCGCGGGGAGCCTCGCCGCCGCGACGGCGTACGCGGTCGTGCCCGCGGAGGTCGACGCTGTCGCGGCGGGCGACCCCGTGGATGTCATGCTGTTGTCATGACCTTCACGCACCTGGATGCCGCGGGCCACGCCCGCATGGTCGACGTCACGGCCAAGCAGCCCACGGTCCGCTCGGCGACAGCGCGCGGCTTCGTGCGCTGTGCACGCGCGACGGCCGACGCCCTGCGCGACGGCGCCGTGCCGAAGGGCGACGTCCTAGCTGTCGCGCGCATCGCGGGGATTCAGGGAGCCAAGCGCTGCGCCGAGCTCCTGCCGCTCGCGCACGTGATCGGCGTGCACGGTGCACGCGTCGACCTCGCCGTGGAGGACGAGGGCGTCGCGATCGAGGCGGAGGTCCGCACCGCCGACCGGACGGGCGTCGAGATGGAGGCCCTCACGGCCGTGACGGTGGCGGCGCTCGCTGTCGTCGACATGATCAAGGGCATCGATCGATCCGCGGCGATCGAGAGCGCGCGCATCGTCGCGAAGTCCGGCGGGCGCTCCGGCGACTGGATCCGCGACGGCGAGGCGCCGGCATGACGCGTGTGCGCTACTTCGCCGCCGCCGAGGAGGCCGCGGGCGTCGCCGAGGAGGAGCGCACGGAGGCGACGCTCGACGCGCTCCGCGCGGCGCTCGTCGCCGACCACCCGGCCCTCGGGTCCGTGCTGCCGCGCTGCGCCGTCCTCGTCGACGGCGAGCGCCGCGACGACGACGCTCCGCTCGCGGGCGCCGTGCACGTGGACGTGCTGCCGCCGTTCGCGGGCGGGTGAGCCTCAGCCCCCGATGCCCTTCCAGGCGGCCGTGCCGTCGGCCTCGACCTGGCGCTTCCACACGGGGAGCTCGCGCTTGATGTCCTCGATGAGCTGACGGCACGCCGCGAACGCCTCGGCTCGGTGCGCCGACGCGGCCGCGATGACCACCGCCGCGTCGCCCACGCCCAGGCGCCCGACGCGGTGGCTCACGGCGACCGTCGCGCCGTGGTCCGCGGCGGCCCGCTCGGCGAGCGATGCGAGCACGCGCTCGGCGTCCGGATGCGCGGTGTACTCGAGCGCCACGACCGCTCCCCCGGCGTCCGGGTCGTGGTCGCGCACACGGCCGACGAACGACGTCTCCGCGCCTGCGCGCGGATCGTCGACGGCCGCGAGGTGCGCGGCGACGTCGAGCGGCTCGGCGCTGATGCGCGCGATCGCGACCCGACCGGCGCCGGTCACGCGTGGTCTCCGCCGTCGAGCTGCGACACGACGTGCCCGGCGACCGAGAGCACGACCGGCATCCCGCTGTCCACGGCTCGCGGCGCACCGGGCAGGTTCACGACGAGCGCCGCCCCGGCGATGCCCGCGAGGCCGCGGGTCAGCATGCCGGCCGGCTTCTCCTGCGCGCCGCGACGGCGCAGCTCCTCGGCGATCCCGGGCACCTCCCGATCGAGCACCGCGCGCGTGCCCTCGGGCGTCCGATCGCGCGGCCCGACGCCCGTGCCGCCCGTCGTCACGACGAGGCGCGCGCCGTCTGCGACCGCCTGCCGCAGGGCCGCCGAGACGGAGGCCTCGCCATCCGGGACGACCCGCGCGGGCTCGCAACGCCATCCCGCGGCACGCAGGGCGTCGACGGCCCGCGGGCCCGCGGCGTCCTCGCGCTCCCCCGCCGCCGAGCGGTCGCTCACGGTCACGACGACCGCGAGCGGCGGCGTCTTCTCGTCCGACATCACAGCGACCAGCCTAGGGCGCGATGCGGCGCGATACGCTCGTGGCCATGTCGTCCGCGCACGCGCAGCTCCCGGCGTCGACGGCGCGCGCGCAGCTCGAGGCGCTCGCGGCCGACCCGGCTTTCGAAGGCCCGTGGGCGCGCGAGCGGGCGCAGCTCATGGCGGGCGCCACTCGGCCCGCGGCCGTGCTCGTGCTGTTCGGCGTCCTCGACGCGCTCCCCGCATCCGCCGGGCACGATCGCTGCGCGGTCTCGAGCGACCTCGACGTGCTGCTGCTCGCGCGCGCGACCACGCTGCGCTCCCATGCAGGGCAGATCGCCTTCCCGGGCGGCCGCGTGGAGCCCGGTGACCGCGACATCGTCGCGGCCGCTCTGCGGGAGGCGCGCGAGGAGACGGGGCTCGACCCCGCCGGCGTCGACGTTCTCGGCGCGCTCCGCGAGATCCCCGTGCCGGTCTCGGGCCACCTCGTGACCCCCGTGCTCGCCTGGTGGCGGCGCCCCTCGCCGGTTCGCGCGGTCGACGCGGCCGAGTCGTCGTCCGTGTTCCGCGCTCCGGTCGCGGATCTCCTCGCCCCTGAGAACCGCCGCACCTCCCTCACCCGCCGCGGCGGGCGCGAGTGGCGCGGCCCCGCGTTCGTGCTCGCGGATCCGCGCACGGGCGAGGAGCGCATCGTGTGGGGCTTCACGGCGGGTGTGCTCGACGCGATGTTCGATCGGCTCGGCTGGACCGAGCCGTGGGACGAGGGCCGGATCATCGACGTGCCGGTGTGACCCCGCGATCGGGGAGGATGGAGCGGTGACCCTCGGACTCCTCCTCGACGTCGACGGCCCGCTCGCGAGCACCGTCACCCGCACCCTGCGCGTGCCATCGATCGCGCCCGACCTCGTCGCCCTCGCGCATGCGGGTGCGCCCGTGGTGTTCAACACCGGGCGCTCGCACGCCTTCCTCGTGGAGCGGGTCATCCCGGCGCTCGCGGATGCGGGGCTCCGCGCCGACGCCCCGGTCTGGGGCGTCGGAGAGAAGGGCGCGACGTGGTTCGCGCTCGACGCGTCGGCCGAGACGCCGCGCGCCGGGCAGGTGCACGCCGACGAGGCGCTGCGGCCGCCGCAGGAGCTGCTCGACGCCATCCGCGCGCTCGCCGAGCGCGAGCGCGACCTCATGTTCTGGGACGACACCAAGCGGACGATGATCTCCATCGAGCAGAACGTCGACACGCCCAACGCGGACTACCTCGCGGCGCAGCCCGCGTTCGTCGCGGCCTGCCAGGCCGTGATCGACGAGCTGGGGCTCGCCGCCGACTTCCACATCGTCCCGACGATCATCTCGGTCGACATCGAGCATGTGACGGCGGGCAAGGCCCTCGGCGCCGAGCGCGCGCTCGGCCTCATCGAGGAGCGGATGGTCGCGCCGCGCCGCTGGTTCACGGCGGGAGACTCCCCGAGCGACTACGACATGGCCGCCTGGCTGCACGCGCGGGGCGACGAGGTCGTGCACCTCGACGTGCGCCCTGCGGGCGGCGTCCCCGCCGTCGGGTTCGAGGTCATCCGCGACATCCCGACCGCGGAGCGCGCCGAGGACGACCTGACCGCCGCGCACCTCACGCGCCTGCGCGGCGACCTCGGCGCCTGACGGCCCCTCTGCTCCCCGCGCGACGTAGCCTGGTGACGCGGAGGTGATGGCGATGGCAGCACGCGAGCGCGAGCAGCCCGACGACCCGCGGCTCGCGGCCGCCCAGTACCGGATCGACCGCATCCGCGAGGAGCTCGGCGAGCCGGCGGATGAGGACGAGCGCCGCAGCACGGCGGGCTCCACGACCCCGGCCGATCGGCATGTCTACGTCGAGATGGTCATCCAGCAGGCGATGCGCCGCGGCGAGTTCGACGACCTGCCGGGAGCGGGCCGCCCGATCGAGGGACTCGGGACGTCGCACGACCCGGACTGGTGGATCCGCCGCAAGATCGAGCGCGAGGGGCTCACCGGGATCGGCCCGCCCGCTCTCCAGCTGCGCACCGAGCATGCGGCATTGCACGAGACCCTCGACGGCTTCTCGCGCGAGGCCGACGTGCGCGCGCATCTCGACGACTTCAACCGCCGCGTCAGGCTCGCCCGCATGCAGCTGCTCGGCGGGCCTCCCGTCGTCACGCCCATGGTCGACATCGACGCCGAGGTCGCGGCGTGGGCGGAGCGCCGCGACGAGCGTCGGCGCGCCGCCGCGCGTCCGGCAGCACCCGAGGAGCCCCCGCGCCGGGGCTTCCTCCGCCGTCGCCGCACCTGACTCCTCCTCCGGTCTCGTAGCATCGTCCCGATGACCGATGCACCTTCCGGCGGCCCCACGGCCGGCGCACACGACCCCCGCACCGCCCGGCGCGTGCCCGAGGCGCTCGACGCGTACCAGCAGCGCGAGCGGAACCCGGAGTACCGCGTCGACGTCGAGCGGATCCGCTTCTCGCCCTACTACTCGCGGCTGTCGGCCGTGACGCAGGTCATCGCACAGGCCGGCGCCGGCCTCGCGGTGCACAACCGGCTGACGCACTCGGTCAAGGTGGCCGCCGTCGCCCGCGGCATCGCCGTGCAGCTCGCGAACGGCGAGCATGCCGCGCTCGTCGATCGGCTCGGCGGATGCGACCCGGTCGTGGTGCAGGCCGCCGCTGCGGCCCACGACCTCGGCCATCCGCCCTTCGGGCACCTCGGCGAGCAGACCCTCGACCGGCTCGCGAAGGACCGCTTCGGCCTCCGCGAGGGCTTCGAGGGCAACGCCCAGACGTTCCGCATCATCACGCGCCTCGACGAGTACGACCGGGCGGGCGCGGGGCTCAATCTCACGGCGGCCGTGCGCGCGGCCGTGCTGAAGTACCCGTGGCTGCGGGGCGAGGGCGACGACTGGTTCGGCCGCGACGAGGCTCCGCGCGGGATCACGCCCGCGAGCCCCGGCACGGGCGCGTACAAGTTCTCGGCCTTCGCGCTCGACGTGCACGAGATGCACGAGGCCCGCGCGGCGTACCCCGAGATCGCACCCCTCCAGCAGACCGTCGAGTGCTCGGTCATGGACATCGCCGACGACATCGCCTACTCGCTCCACGACCTCGACGACTTCTACCGTGCCGGTCTGCTCAACCAGTCCACGATCTCGGCCGAGTTCCGGGCATGGCGCCGTGAGCGCGCCGAGCTGCACGCCGCCGAGCAGGGCGATCTCGTGCTCTCCCAGCGTGCTCCGGGCCGCGCCCTCGAGCTCCTGTGGCGCCGTCTCGCCGCGAAGGATCCGTGGATCGCCGACGAGGACGCGTTCGCGGATGCGGTCGCGCGCGTGAACGACGAGGTCATCGACGGCCTGCTCGCGGTCCCCTTCGACGGCTCGATGCTGACCGAGCGCACGCTCTCGCAGTTCACGGCCGCGTGGATCGCGCGCCTGCAGCACTCGATCGCGGTCACCGCGACCCCGCCCATCCGCTCGGGTCACGTGAGCCTCGACCGCACGGCGTGGCATGAGGTCGCTGTGCTGAAGTTCCTGCACCAGCGGTTCATCCTCGAGCGGCCCGATCTCGCGCTGTACCAGCGCGGACAGGCGAGCGTGCTCGAGCGGCTCGTCGACGGCTTCGCCGCGTGGCTCGACGATCCGCGCGACGTGCGCCGGGCGCCGCGCCGTCTGCTCGATCTCGTCGATCTCGCAGCGGAGGACTACGCGCGGGTGCGCCGCGAGGCGCCGGAGCTCGCCGACGCGTCGGATGGCGCCGAGCTCCGGCGGCGCGCCACCGGACGCGGGATCGTCGACTACGTCGCGTCGCTCACCGACGCCCAGGCCATGCACATCGACGCGCTCATCAACGGCTCCCCCGAGCGCCTGTGGGACGCCGGCCAGGGGCTCTGAGCACCCGCAGCGCGGCGTCCGCGCCCGCGGCGATCGCGACGCCGGCCGCATACCAGGCGAGGTCTGCGGCCGAGAACACCGTGCCGAGCACGAGCAGGAGGGGCGGGAAGGCCGCGCCCCAGCGCGCGGGGAGCCCGGTCAGCTGCAGCAGTTCGACGGCCGTGCACCAGGCGAGAGCCGCTGCCGCGACGACGAGCAGGCGCGCCCGCGGAGCCGCGAACGCCGCGAGCAGGTACACGAGCACCGCGTAGAGCGCGTCGCCCGCCGCGTCGGACGCCGCGGTCTCGGGCAGAGCCGTGTGCACGAGGAGCCCCGCCGCGACCGTGAGCGCCCCCGCGACGGCGAGCGCGACGCGCCTCACCGCGCCGCGAGGGCCTCGTCGATGGGCGTCCCTCCGTTGCCGAACGGGATGGAGCGCCCCGCCGTCGCGTCATCGCTCAGCACGGCCGCGGCGACCGCCGCGACGTCGCCTCGCGTCACGCGCCCCGTGCCCGGCTCCGCCGTCTCGATGAGACCGGTCGGCTCGTCGAGCGTGAGGGGCCCAGGCTGGAGGATCGTGTACGCGAGCCCGCTCGCGCGCAGATGCTCGTCGGCGGCGGCCTTCGACTCCGCATACGCGAAGAACGGCTCGTCGCGCGGAACGCCGTGATCGGGTCGTGAGCCGAGATACGACACCATGACGTAGCGGTCGACGCCCGCCGCACGTGCGGCGTCCATCGAGCGGATGGCCGCGTCGCGGTCCACGGCGTAGGTCCGGGCCGGATTCCCGCCGCCGGCTCCCGCCGACCACACGATCGCGTCGTGGCCGCGCACGAGCTGCGCGAGCGCATCGACGTCGAGCGTCTCGACGTCGGCCACGCGGGGCTCCGCGCCGGTCGCTGCGACCTCGTCGGCGTGCGCGGGATTGCGGATCACGCTCGTCACCTCGTCTCCGCGGCCCGCGAGGAGCGGCGCCAGCAGGAGCGCGACCTTGCCGTGCCCTCCGAAGATCAGGATGCGGGCCATGGGATCCCCTTCCGTTCGCGTCCTCCCACCCTACGGTCGCGCGGGGCCGCAGGCGCGGAGACGCCGAGAGCCCGTGCCGGTCGGCACGGGCTCTCGCGAAGCGGCGGCTCAGGCGCCGCAGAGCTCGGTGAGCTCGGACTGCGCCTCGGTGAGCGCGGTCGACGCGGCCGTCATGTCCTCGCTCACCTTGGTCATCGCCTCGGTGTCGGTGATGTCGAGCTCGCCCATGCCCTCGATCTGCGTCGTGAGGTCGCCGAAGGCGCCCGCGAACTTCTCGTAGACCGGGGCGACCTCCTCGTTGGTGACCTTCTCGCCGATCGCGGCGACCTCGTCGTTGATGGCCGAGACCTGCTCGCTGAGCGCCTCGGTGTCGCCGCTCGTCATCGCGGTGGAGAGCTCGCTCATGCTCGAGTTCATGTCCGAGGTGCCCGAGGTGATGAGCTCGCACGCGTCGGCGACCGACTGCCCGCCGGCGCCGCAGGCGGCCAGGCCGGGAAGGAGGGCGAGCGCGGCGGCTGCGGCGAGGACGGTCTTGGTGGTGCGGCGGATGGCCATGAGTGCTCCTGTCGTCGTGTGCGGCGAGCCGCGCAGACGACACCACGCCGAGCACGATGCCGGCGACCCCCGCGATCGACCCTATCGGACGCGGTCGGCGCCGCGGGAGTCGCCCGGACGCCCGGGCGTGGGGACAACTCCCCCGTCGAGATCGACGCGCTCCGCCCCTGCGTAGACGTTCATCGTGTCGCCTCGGAGGAACCCGACGAGCCCGATGCCCCGGCTCGCGGCGAGCTCGACCGCGAGCGACGACGGCGCCGACACGGCCGCGAGCAGGGGGACGCCGGCCATCGCGGCCTTCTGCACGAGCTCGAAGCTCGCGCGCCCCGACACCATGAGCACGGTGCCGCGCAGCGGCAGCATCCCCCGCGCGAGCGCCCATCCGACGACCTTGTCGACCGCGTTGTGGCGCCCGACGTCCTCGCGCACGACGAGGGGCTCGCCGCCCTCGGCGGGGAACAGCGCCGCCGCGTGCAGGCCGCCTGTCCGGTCGAAGAGCGCCTGCGCGGATCGGAGGCGGTCGGGCAGGGTCGCGAGAACCGGTGCCGCGACGCGCGTCGGGTCCGAGCGGATGTCGAACGCCGACACGGTCTCGACGGCCTCGATCGAGGCCTTGCCGCACACGCCGCACGAGCTCGTCGTGTAGAAGCCGCGTGCGACGGGAGGACGGATCCCGGGCGCGAGGGCGACATCGAGCACGTTGTAGGTGTTCTCGGTGCCGCCGGTCCCTGGCCCTCCGCAGTGGATGGCCGCGCGCACGTCGTCCGGCGCATGCACGACCCCCTCCGAGACGAGGAAGCCGGAGGTGAGCTCGACATCATGGCCCGGGGTCCGCATCGTGACGGCGACCGGCTCGCCCGCGACGCGGATCTCGAGGGGCTCCTCGACGGCGAGCGCGTCGGGTCGTCGCGCGGCCGACGCGCCGTCGTCCCCGAGACGGACGCGGACGACCGGGCGGTGCGCCGTGAGGCGGCCCATGCTCAGCGCGCCTCGAGCCGCACGACGACGGCCTTCGACGTGGGGGTCCCGCTCGTGTCGGCGACCGAGTCGAGCGGCACGAGGACGTTCGTCTCGGGGTAGTACGCGGCCGCATTGCCGCGCGGCGTGTCGTAGGCGACGAGTCGGAACGCCTCGGCGCGACGCTCCTCGCGGCCGAGCGGGCCATCCCACTCCGAGACGAGATCGACGATGTCTCCCTCCGCGAACCCGAGCGCGCGGATGTCGTCGGCGTGCGCGAAGACGACGCGACGCCCGCCGCGGATGCCGCGATAGCGGTCGTCGTGGCCGTAGACCGTGGTGTTGTACTGATCGTGCGAGCGGAGGGTCTGCAGCAGCAGCCGCCCCTCCGGGATGCGCGGGTGCTCGAGCGCATTCGCCGTGAACACCGCCCGCCCCGTCGGGGTGTCGAAGCGGCGCGCGTCGCGCGGCCCGTTCGGCAGCAGGAAGGTGCGGCCCTTCTCGATGCGGCGCTCGTAGTCGTCGAACCCGGGCACGACGCGCGCGATGTGCGCGCGCACGCGCGCGTAGTCGTCCTCGAGCGCGCGCCAGTCGGCACGAGGCGCGTTCGGCCGGTCCGCGAACACGCGCTCCGCGAGGCGCGCGATGATCGCGACCTCGCTGAGCAGGTCGCCGCTCGGCGGGGCCAGGCGTCCGCGCGAGGCGTGCACGGCGCCCATCGAGTCCTCGACGGTCACGCGCTGCTCGCCGCGCCCGCGGCGGTCGCGGTCGGTGCGGCCGAGCGTCGGCAGGATGACTGCCCGGCGGCCGTGCACGACGTGCGACCGGTTGAGCTTGGTGGACACGTGCACGGTGAGGTCGACGCGCGACATCGCCGCCTCGACGACGGCGGTGTCGGGCGTCGCCGAGACGAAGTTGCCGCCCATCCCGAGGAACACCCGCACGCGTCCGTCCCGCATCGCGCGGATCGCCGCCACCGTGTCGTGCCCGTGCGCGCGCGGGGCGCGGAACCCGAACTCAGCGTCGAGCGCCGCGAGGAACGTCTCGGACGGCTTCTCGTAGATGCCCATCGTCCGGTCGCCCTGCACGTTCGAGTGGCCGCGCACGGGGCAGACGCCCGCTCCGGGACGCCCGATGTCGCCGCGCAGGAGCAGCACGTTGACGACGTCGCGCAGCGTCGCGACGGAGTGCTTGTGCTGCGTGAGGCCCATCGCCCAGCAGACGATCGTGCCGCGCGAGCGCCGCACGCGCTCCGCCGTCGCCCGGATCGTCCGCTCGTCGAGCCCCGTCGCCTCCTCGATCTGCGGCCAGCCGACCTCCGCGACCGCCGCGGCGTACGCGTCGAAGCCCGTGGTGAAGCCCTCGATGAAGGCCCGGTCGAGGACGCCGCCTTCCTCCGCCTCGCACTCGAGCAGGTGCTTGCCGATGCCCTGGAACAGCGCCTGGTCGCCGCCGAGCCGGATCTGCAGGAACTCGTCGGCGATGCGCGTGCCGCCGAGCACGAGCCCGTGCGGGGTCTGCGGATTGCGGAACCGGATGAGCCCGGCCTCGGGCAGCGGGTTGACGGCGATGATCGTCGCGCCGCGCCGCTTCGCCTTCTCGAGTGCCGACAGCATCCGGGGGTGGTTCGTGCCGGGGTTCTGCCCCGCCACGATGAGCAGGTCGGCCTCGTGGATGTCCTCGATCGAGACGGTCCCCTTGCCGATGCCGATGGTCTCCGTGAGCGCCGACCCACTGGACTCGTGGCACATGTTCGAGCAGTCGGGGAGGTTGTTCGTGCCGAGCCCCCGCACGAGCAGCTGATAGAGGAAGGCCGCCTCGTTCGATGTGCGCCCCGAGGTGTAGAAGACCGCCTCGTCCGGGTCGTCCAGGCTCGTCAGCGCGCCCGCGACGAGATCGAGGGCCTCGTCCCACCCCGCCTCCCGGTAGTGCGTCGCGCCCTCGTCGAGCACCATCGGGGTCGTCAGGCGGCCCTGCTGGCCGAGCCACCAGTCATCGTGGCCGCGGAGCGCGTCGACGGAGTGCGCGGCGAAGAACGACGGCTCGACGCGGCGCAGCGTCGCCTCCTCGGCCACCGCCTTCGCGCCGTTCTCGCAGAACTCCGCGACATGGCGCCTGTCCTCCTCGGGCCATGCGCAGCCGGGGCAGTCGAAGCCGTCCTTCTGATTCACGCGCAGGAGCGTCCGCGCGCTCCGGACGACGCCCATCTGCTCGAGCGACGTCTTCATCGCGTGGTACACGCCCGGCACGCCGACCGCGGAGGTCTCCCGCTCCCCGACGACCAGCCGCGTCTCGTCGATGTCCGCCCGGGGTGCCCTCTTCGCCATTCCGCCATGCTACGGCGGGTTTCCCTGCGTTACACGGCGGCGTGACGGGCGCGGCGAGGGACCGTACCGTGGTCGAAACGCCCGACCGCACCCGTCGACAGGAGCATCCCGTGACCAGCCCCCTCCGCGTCTCCGCCGAGCACACCGTCGTGTGCCTGCACGAGGCCGGCGCCCTCTGCGCCGAGGTCGGACCGGGTCACGACATGCACCTCATCCAGCGACGCATCGTCGCCGCGACCCCGAGCCGCTGGATCGACGCGATCGCGGGCGCCGTGGACGCCGACGGATGGCTCGAGCTGCGCGATCTCGAGGGGCGCGCGCTCACGCGCGTGTGGCACCACGCGCCGCTGGCGTCGATCGTGGCACCCGGCGAGCCCGTCGCCCTGCACGCCGGCTACCACGTGCTCTCGGCAGCGGGCACGTGGCTGAACGTGCGCGACGAGCGCGGCTGAGCCGCGCCCGTCGCATCCGGCCCGCCGCGCCTCACATCGAGGCCGAGCTCATGCTCTTCATCATGGCGTCGCACGCGTTCGCGCAGTCCATGCACGCCTGAGCGCACATCCGCATCGCCTCGCTCGTCTCGGCGTGCTTCATGCACTCGTCGTAGCACGCCATCGCCATGGTCTTCATCGCCTCGTGCATGGCCATCATCGCGCCCATGTGCATGCCCATGGGGCGGAGCATCATGCGCATCATCGTGTGGCACATGTCGGCGCAGCTCATGCACATGCTGCGGCACATCGACATCTCGGCGCCCGACTCCATGTCGGCGGCCATCGTGCACGCCTGCTCGCACGCCATGCACGCCTCCATGCAGGCCTGCATGACGTCGTGGTCCATCGGCATCATCGTGTCCGAATCGGCCATCATCTCGGTCATGGTCTTCATGTCCATGTCAGCTCGCTCCCTGCGCTTCGCGCGAGCCGACGGCCGACCCGGTGGACGCGAAGCGCCTCCTTGTGGGCGATGCTACGACCGCTCCCGCGCCGTGTCGATGCTCACTTGAGCCCGGTCGTCGCGATGCCCTGGACGAGGTACTTCTGACCCGCGATGAAGAACCCGACGATCGGCAGGAGCGACACGACCGACATCGCGAACATCGGCCCCCACGACGCCTGGCCCTCCGAGTCCATGAACTGGCGCAGCGCGAGCGGCACCGGGTACAGGTCGGTGTCCGTGATGTAGATGAGCGGCGAGAAGAAGTCGTTCCAGGTCGCGATGAAGGTGAAGATCGCCGTCGTCGCGAACGCGGGCGTGCACAGCGGGAGGATGATCCGCCAGAAGATGCCGAAGGTCCCGCATCCGTCGATGCGCGCGGCGTCGTCGAGCTCCCGCGGCAGCGCGCGCATGAACTGCACCATGAGGAACGTGTAGAACGCGTTCGATGCGAGGAAGTGCGGCACGACGAGCGGCAGGTACGTGTTCACCCATCCGAGCTCGGCGAAGATGATGTACTGCGGGATGAGCAGCACGTGGCCAGGGAGCATGAGCGTTCCCAGCGTGAGCGCGAACATGAGGCGCCGCCCCGGGAAGTTCAGCCGGGCGAACGCGAACGCCGCGAGCGCGGTGGACACGAGGGTGCCGATGATGCTGAGGACCACGATGATGAGCGAGTTCACGAGGTACACGTCGAACGGATGCTCGAGGGCGTTCCAGCCGTCCGTGTAGTTCGCGAGATCCCACTCGGCGGGCCACAGGCCCTGCTCGGTGAAGATCCTGTCGTCGGGCTTGAAGGAGCTCGAGAGCATCCACAGCAGCGGGTAGAGCATGAAGAGCCCCACCCCCGCGATCACGACGTGCCGGAGGAAGCGCGAGCGGGCCGTCGCGCGACGGCGGCCGACCGCGCGGACATCCTGCGGGGGCCGGCTCCAGCGACGGGGCCGGACGACGGTCTGGACCTCGGTGACGGTCATCGCTCCTCCGCGTCCTCGTAGAACACCCAGTGCTTCTGGGCGATGAAGTTGACCGCGGTGAGCGCGGCGATGATGAGCAGCAGCAGCCACGCGAGCGCCGACGCGTATCCCATGTTGAAGCGTCCGAATCCCTCGATGTAGAGGTTGAGATTGAAGAAGAGCGTCGATCCGGCCGGGCCGCCCGACCCGTTGCTCATGACGTAGCCCTGCGTGAAGGTCTGCAGCGACCCGATGATCGACAGGACGAGGTTGAAGAAGATGATCGGGCTGATGAGCGGCACGGTGATGTAGCGGAACTGCCACCACTTCGTCGCTCCGTCGACCGCCGCGGCCTCGTAGTACATGGCGGGCACCTGCCGGAGCGCCGCGAGGAAGATCACCATGGGCGACCCGAACGTCCAGATGTTCAGCATGATGAGCACGCTGAGTGCGGTGTCGGGATCGGACACCCAGGCGGGGCCGTCGATCCCGAGCCAGCCGAGCGCCGTGTTCACGACGCCGCGCGTGCCGAACAGCTCGCGCCACAGCATCACGATCGCGACGCTCGACCCCAGCAAGGAGGGCAGGTAGTAGATCGCGCGGTAGAACGAGAGGCCGCGCAGACCCTGGTTGAGCGCCATCGCGACGCCGAGCGCCGCGACGAGCGACAGCGGAACCGACACGATCGTGTGGACGAAGGTCACGATGAGCGACTGCCCGACCCGGGGATCCGAGAGCATCTCGGCGAAGTTCTCGAAGCCCACGAAGACGGGGGCGTTCAGGAGGTTGTAGTCGGTGAAAGCGAGGTACAGCGAGGCGCCGAACGGGATGATCGTGAGGAGCATCCCGCCGTACCACGGGATGAGGAAGAGGTAGCCGGACCAGTCGATCCGGCCGGCCCTCGTCGGCTTCCGCCGACGGCGCACGACCGGCGCCGTCGGCGGAAGGGTGCGCTCGCCGCGGGGCGGCGCATCCACGGTGGCGACCATCGTCAGGCCTGCCCGAGGGCTTCGCTCGCCGCGGCCATGACCTGCTTCGCGGCCTCCTGAGCCGTGATGCGGCCGAAGGTGACCTCGGTCGCGATGTCGGTCAGCGCATCCTGCACGGCCTGGCCTCCGATGGGGTCGGGGCGCGAGTCCGGCAGCTCCTCCTCGGCGAGGGCCGTGATGTACGCGATCGAGCGCTGGTCCTCGGGGGTGAGGGAGTCCGCGATCGCCTCCGCCACGACCGTGCTCGCCGGAAGGCCGCGGGTCGCGCCGACGGCCTCGTTGCCCTCGACGCTGTTGACGATGAAGTCGAGCAGCTCGAGCGCCATCTCCTGATTCGGCGACTCCTGGCCGATCGACCAGTACATCGACGTGTCAATCGACATGCCGCGCCGAGCGCCCTGGACCTCGCCCGGCATGCGCAGCAGCTCGAGCGCGCCGCCCGACGCGTCGTTGTAGGCCTTGAGGTTGTTCGTCGGGATGACCTGCCCCGCGACGAGACCGGCGGCGAGCGGCGACTGCTCGGCCGAGCTGCCGACCGTCTCGATGTGCCCGGCCGGGGCGAGCGCGCCGGCCGCGCGCTGCTCGACCGACATCGCGAACCAGTCCGTGAGCGTCTTCTCGCTCGCGCCGAACGAGCCGTCCTCGTTGTAGAGCTCCTCACCCGTCTGACGCACGAAGACGACGAGGTTCTGCACGGTGTCGAAGGCCATGTCGACGCCGTAGACCTGACCGCCCGACGCGTCGGTGACCGCCTTGCTGAACGCCCAGAGGTCGTCCCACGACCACGTGTCGCCGTCGGGGATCTCGACGCCGTACTGGTCGGTGAGGTTCCGGTTGATGACGAAGCCGACCGCGTTGAGGCCCGCGGGGATGCCGTAGAGCGCGTCGCCCACGACGCCGAGCGGCGCCGTCTTGGGGACGTCGTCGAGGTTCAGCACGTCGAGGTGCTGGTTGAGGTCGAGCAGCGCGCCGCGGTCGGCGTACTCGCGCAGGCTGTCGCGGCGCTGGTTGAACAGATCGGGGATGTCGCCGGCCGCGAAGCGGGTCGCCATCTTGTCGGCGTAGGGGCCAGAGTCCTGGTACTCGGTCTTGATCGTGAGGCCGTCGTGCTCCTTCGTGAAGACCGCGAGCATCGCCTCCGTCGCCTCGGCGCGGGCCGCGTCGCCCCACCAGATCATGTTGAGCGTGGACGCCGCCGTCGACGGCTCGGTGCTGATGCCGAAGCGGTTGCAGCCGGCCAGCATGAGCGCCGTGGCGCCCAGTCCGAGACCGAGGAGTGTCCGACGGCTCATCTCCACACGTGATGCGCTCACTGTCTTCCCTTTCGCGTCGTTGCGAGGACGAGAACCGGAGAAACCGGTTTCTGGCATCATAGGCGCACTCTCGGGGGTCGTGTCAAGCACGACGGGCGCCCGGGTCATCCTGCCTGTGGACCACCTGCTTTGCAACGTGGGAACACGAGGCGCGCGCAGACGGCGAGGCGCCCCGCAGGCGTGCCTGCGGGGCGCCTCGCGCGCGTCGCGGTCAGATGAGCTCGATCACGGCGCTCTCGTTGTTGAGGACGATCACGGGCGTCACGGTGGGATGGCCGGCCGCGCGGATGCGGTCGAGGTCGACGCGCAGCAGCGGGGTCCCCGCGGTCACACGCGCCCCGGCCTCGACGAGGGTCTGGAAGCCCTCGCCCTTCATCGCGACGGTGTCGATGCCGACGTGGATGAGCAGCTCCGTTCCGTCGTCGAGCACGAGGGCGATCGCGTGCCCCGTCTCGAAGACGTGCCCGACGGTCGCGTCGACCGGGGCGACGACCGTGTCACCGGTCGGCTCGATCGCGACGCCCGGGCCCATGATGCCCTCGGCGAACGTGGCGTCGGGCACCGACGAGAGCGGCACGACGGCACCCTCGATCGGCTGACGCAGCCGCACCGTCGCGGGAGCGGCGACCGCGGTCGCCGTCTGCGGAGGGGCCGCGACCGGCTCGGCGGTCGGCGCGGACGGCGCCGGCGCCTCGGCGCGCCCCGACATGATCTGCTCCATGGCGTCCTTCACGAACTGCACGTTGAGGCCGTAGATCACCTGGTACGAGCGCCCGCCGGGCTTCATCACGCCCGCCGCGCCCGCGCGCTTGAGCGCGGCCTCGTCGGCCTTCGCGACGTCACCCAGCTCCATCCGGAGCCGGGTCGCGCAGTTCTCGAGCTCCACGATGTTGTCGCGCCCGCCGAGCGCGTCGATGAAGCGCGCGGCCGTCGCGAGGTAGCCCCCGTCGGCCGTCGTCGCGTCGGCCCCGTCGAGCGCGACGTCGTCGTCCTCGCGGCCCGGCGTCTTCAGGTTGAACCGCAGGATGACGAATCGGAACACGAGGAAGTAGACGACGAACCAGAACACGCCCATGACGAGGATGAGCCACGGGTTCTGCGCCATCGGGTTCACCCATCCCAGGAGCAGGTCGATCCCGCCGCCGGAGAAGCCGAAGCCCATCCGGACCGGGAGGATCGCGCTGACGGCGAGCGAGATGCCCATGAAGACGGCGTGGATGAGATAGAGGACCGGGGCGAGGAACATGAACGCGAACTCGAGGGGCTCGGTCACGCCGACGACGAACGACGAGATCGCGCCGGAGAGGAGCAGACCCGCGGCGACCTTCTTGCGCGTGCTCTTCGCGGTGACGTACATCGCGAGCGCCGCACCGGGGAGGCCGAACATCATCACGGGGAAGAAACCGGTCATGTACTGGCCGGTGACGCCGTACTCGCCCGTGCCCGAGAGGAAGTTGTTGAGGTCGTTGATGCCGGCCACGTCGAACCAGAACACCGAGTTCAGCGCGTGGTGCAGCCCGAGCGGGATGAGCAGGCGGTTCATGAAGCCGTAGATGCCCGCGCCCACCGGGCCGAGCGTCGCGATGAACTCGCCGAAGGCGACGAGACCGCTGTAGACGAACGGCCAGATGAAGAAGAGGAGGATCACGACGAGGAGCGAGATGCCGGCGGCGACGATCGCGACCGAGCGCTTGCCCGAGAAGAAGGCCAGGGCGTCGGGCAGCTTGACATCCTTGAAGCGGTTGTACGCGAACGCGCCGATGAGGCCCGCGATGATGCCGACGAAGACGTTGTTGATGACGCCGAAGGCCGGGTTGACCTCAGCGGCCTCGACCCCCTGGAAGAGGGCGACGGTGTCGGTGCTCAGGAGCGTCGTGATCGTGAGCCACGAGACGAGCCCCGCGAGCGCCGACGTGCCGTCGGTCTTCGTCGCCATGCCGAGTGAGACGCCGATCGCGAAGAGGATCGGCATGTTGCCGAGCAGCGCACCGCCCGCGCCGTTGAGGAACGTCACGGCGATGTTGTCGCCTGCGACGTTCTGGATCCAGTACCCGACGCCCATCAGGATCGCGGCGATCGGGAGGACGGCGACCGGCAGCATGAACGACCTGCCGAGCCTCTGGAAGAACTTCATCGGTACCTCCTGGAAGGGGCGCACTTCGGGCGTGCGCGTGCTGTGATGCGCATGACGGTACACGCTCGCGGATGCCGCGCCAAGCTAATCGTTAAAATCCCTTACAAATCCGCGCGGGGCGTCGTGATGCGGATCGGAGGGCGCGCGGTCCTATGCTGTGGGAGGTGGCAGGCACGGAGATCTCACAGTCCGGCGATGACGAGGTGGACCTCATCATCGACGCGTGGTCGACGATCCTCCCCGACGTGGACCTCTCCCCTCTCGACGTGATGTCGCGCCTGCGACGCGTGGCGCGCGATCTGCAGCGCGTCCGCGAATCCGCCTTCTCCGCGTCGGGTCTGCGCGCATGGGAGTTCGACATCCTCTCCCTCCTCCGCCGCTCCCCCGACGACCTGTCCATGACGCCGTCGCAGCTCGCCGCGTGGACGACGGCGACGAGCGGCACGATCACGTACCGGATCGAGCGCCTCGAGGAGCGCGGCTACGTCGCGCGCACCGACAACCCTGCCGACCAGCGCAGCCGCATCGTCACTCTCCTCCCCGCGGGTCGCGAGCGCGTCGAGTCGGCCATGCGCACCCTCGTCGCGGCCGAGGCGCGCCTGCTCGAGGGCCTCTCCTGGAACCAGGTCGCGGCGCTCATCGACGCGCTGCGCACGATCGGCGCCTCCGCCGAGCGCGACGCGCGACCGTGACGCGCTCGCGCCGGACCGTCCGCGGGAGGATGCTGACACCATGAGCCTTCGCCACGCCCTCATCGCCGAGCTGCTGCGCGGCCGCCGGGCAGAGCTGCAGCCCGAGGACGTCGGGATCCCCCGCGGCGACGGCCGCCGCGTTCCGGGCCTCCGCCGTGAGGAGGTCGCCGAGCTCGCCGGGATCAATCGCGACTACTACATCCGCCTCGAGCAGGCGCACGGGCACCTCCCGTCGCCTCAGGTCGTCTCGGCGCTCTCTCGCGCCCTGCAGCTGGATCCCGACACCACCGAGTACTTCCAGCAGCTCGCGCAGACGAGCGCGACGCGCGCCCTGTCGACGCGCGAGGGCCTCCCGGCCGGCGCGTTCGCCATCCTGCGCCTCGTCGAGCCCCACCCGGCGTACATCACGAACGGCGTCCACGACGTGCTCGTCGTGAACCGCTCGTGCGCGGGCATCGCGAAGGGATTCCTGGACGAGGGGCGGAACCTCCTGATCGAGGTCTTCGAGCACGAGCACGAGGCGCCGTCCGCCGAGGAATGGCGCGCGACGGCGACGCGCCTCGTCGACTCGATGCGCTTCCACACCGCGCCCGACGAACCGCGGTTCCAGGAGCTGCTCGCGCTCCTGCGGCGCCGGTACCCCGCCTTCCGGGAGCTGTGGTCACGCCAGCGGGCGCGGAAGCTCACGTTCGGCACGAGCCTCTTCTACGACGCCGAGCACGGCTGGCAGCGCGCGACCTGGCAGACCCTCATCGTGCCGGATCACCCCGACTCGCTGCTGACGATCATCCATCCGTGACGCGCGCGGCCTCGGCCGGCCCCGAGCGCCGTCGAAGCAGCTTGAGCGCGACGTGGAGCACGCTCCTGCGCACGCCGTCCGCGAGCTCCGCGCGGACCGGCTCTGGCAGGTTCTCGAGACGGTAGTAGAGCGTCGTGCGATGGAGGTGCAGCCGCCGGCAGGCCTCGGAGACGCGCGCACCCGCGTCGAGATACGCCTCGACCGTGTCGAGCTGCTGGCGATCCCCCGCACGCCACAGCGCGAATGCACCGGGCGACGCGCGCCGGATGAGGTCGATCGGCACGGGGAGCTCGTCCAGGAGCGCCCGGATGCCCGCCGGCGTGACGTGTTCGGGGTCTTCGAGGAGAAGCCGCGCCTCCCGCACGGCGGGCCGGATGTCGTCCTCGTCCGGCGCGACGGCCGCGGTCGCGAAGCGCGCGGCCGGATGGCCATGGCGGTGAGCTGCCGACGCGAGGACGTCCTCGACGTCGCCGTCGAGCCTGCTCCGGGAGACGACGAGGACCGGATGGTCGGCCAGATCGCCGACGTGCCACGTCGCGCCGCGCCCGTCGGACTGGATCGCCGTCGCGAGACGGCGCCGCTCGTCGTCCGATCCGACGGTGTCGAGGAGCGCGACGACGAGGCCCTCCGAGCGGTCGAGCCAGCGGCGATCGGCCGCCTGGGCGAGCGCGCGCACGCGCACGGCGCGCTCGTCGTCGAGGAGCCTCCGGAAGACGTGGACGCGAGCGCCTGACGTCGCGTCCCCTGAGATGTGCTCGATGCCTTCGCGCGATCCTCGCGTCTGAGACGTCACTGCCACTCCGCCATGTCCTGCTCACCTCACGCCGCGCGCACGCGGCGCTGTCCTTCCCCTCGACGGTAGGACGACGCGACGGCTCGGCGCGTGCCCTTGACGCACCCACCCCGGCGTCCTCGCGGTCCGCGACGGCGCTTTTCCGACGATCGTCGGAAAAGCGCGCGCCTCCCGCGTCGGTGTGTCGCGGTCGTCCCCCGCGCCACGAGCGGGAGCGCGCCCTATCCACCGGTCTGCCGCGCGGCCGCGCGGGCCGAGCGGTGCGCGACGGCCCGGTCTAGCGTGACCGCCATGGGAGTGCTCTACTACGGCGCGAACGCCTCCGCCATCCACATCGACGACCGTGCGCTCGCGCACATCAAGGTCGTCATCATCAGCAAGCTGCGCCGTGACGAGAGCTTCTCGGTCTCGTGGCGACACCCCGACGAGGGCGAGGGCGGCCGCAGCACGATCTGGATCCACCCCGCGATCCCGCTGCGCTTCGAGTTCGACGAGGCCGATGCTCCGACGCTCAACCGCGAGTGGCTCGAGGAGCTCGCGGTCTCCGCGAACGCCCTCGGCGGCATCCAGCTCGTCGAGGAGCACATCCGGACGCCCGAGAAGCACTGACGGCGCGACACGGCCCCCGCACTCCGATCACCGGAGCGGCGGGGGCCGATCTGCGCGGATCAGTCGATGTCGCCGCGCCACGCACCGGTCTCGGTGCCGCGGGACTCGATGAACTCCTTGAACTTCCGCAGGTCCTTCTTGACGGCGTGGTCGTCGATGCCGAGGGCGGCGCCGACCTTCTCGGTGAGGTCCGTCGGCTCCCAGTCGAGCTGCACGGTCACGCGCGTGCTCGCGTCGCCGAGCCGGTGGAAGGTCACGACGCCGGCGTGATCCGCCTCACCCGCGACGCTCGTCCACGCGACGCGCTCGTCGGGGTGCTGCTCGGTGATCTTGGCGGTGAACTCGCGCTCGGCGCCGCCGATGTTCACCTTCCAGGCGAGCGTCTCATCGTCGATCTGCCGGATCGACTCGACGAAGCTCAGGAACTGCGGGAACGTCTCGAACTGCGTCCACTGGTCGTACGCCGTCGTGACGTCGACGTCGACATCGATGCTCTCCGTGATGCGAGCCATGGGGGTGTCCTTCCGATCGTTGGGTTGGGCTCCATCGTGTGCCGCGCTCGGATGACGCGTCACGGGGGTTGCCACATCGCGAGGCCTCGGGTATCGGGCGTCCCGCCGCGCACGGGCCCTCGTAAGCTGTCGGCAGGACGCACGTCTCGAGGAGGGTGAGGACGCATGGCGCTTCCCGACCGGATCGGGCCCCGCGACGAGGATGCGCGCCGCGCGGTCTTCGCATTCGACCAGGCCGTCGACGCTCTCGCCGAGGAGTCGGCGTTCCTGTCCGTCGGCCCCGACCGCCAGGCGGCCCGCTACCTCGCGGACGCGCATCGGACGCTCGACGGCGTGCGCACCTCGATGCACCGCATCGCGGCACGCGCCTCCGACGCGGGCCTCCGCAAGGGGGCGCGGCGGCGCCTGCAGGCCCTCGCGGCGGATCTCGCCCAGGCGGGGCTGCGCGACGCCGAGCACGCGCGGGCAGCGGCGCAGCGGCTGCGCGCCACCGCCGTCGCGCCGACCGGCGGCTGGGGTGCGACCCTCAGGAACCAGACCGCGAGGGCGACCGCGTGGGGCGTCGAGAAGTGGACGGGCTCGCCGCTCGCGCCGGTCGAGCTGCGCAGCGCGAAGGCGGCAGCGCTCGCCGAGTCGTCGGCCGACGCGATCGCGCAGCGCGGCCGCGCACCCGCGCGCTCCCGCGTGCGGACGTGGCTCATCGTCGCGGGGTCGGCCGCCGCCGCAGCGGTGATCGGCGGCGCCTCGCTGGCCGTGTACGGCGCCTGGAGCCTCATCGGGCTCCTCTTCGGCGCGGGCTGACGCAGGACAGCGGGCGGGCTCCGCGGAGCCCGCCCGCTGTCCTGCCGGCGTCAGCTTCCCTGCACGTTGTCGCGCGCCTCCTGGGCGCGCCCGGCCACGGCATCGGCCGAGCCCTGAGCCTCCGACTTCACGTGCTCGGCGGCCTCGGTCGCGGTGTCCCTGATCGACTCCGCCGCCTGCTGGGCCGGCTCCCGGAGGTGCGCGCCGACCTCCTGTGCGACGTCCTTGACCTCGTCGACGAGCGGCTGAGCCTGCTCCCTGACATCCTGCGCGATCCGCTTCTCCCTGCCGGACGCGGGGATGAGCGACGAGGCGAGCAGCCCCACGCCGAAGGCGATGAGGCCGACAGCCATGGGCTTGCCCTCGGCCTTCGCCGCGGCGCGGTGCGTCGCGTCGGCGACCGTCTCACCGGCGTCGTGCAGGCTCGAGCCGGCGTCGTCGGCTGCTCCCATCACGCGCTCGCGCAGCGATCCGAAGGCCCCCTTGAGCCTGCTCGTCTGCCTGTCCATGATCTTCGAAGGCGTCACCTTGTCGACGAGGGCGTCGGCATCGCGGCCCAGCTCGCGGCGCGTGCGCTCGATGTCGGCGCGGATGGCATCGGGTGAATCGGTCATCGGTTCTCCTCATCTCTCCCCAGAGCGCCGGGGATCTTCTTGAGCGACTCCACGGTCTGCGGAGCGCCCTTCACGTTCTTCAGGTCCTTGCGGCCGATCGCGAACATCACGGCCGCGGCGATCGCCCAGAGGACGGCGACGATGACGGCCGACCATCCGAGGCCCGTGAGCAGGCCGATGGCCCACCACAGCGCCACGGACAGGAAGAACACCGCCATGAGCGCGGAGTACGCTGCGCCGCTCAGCAGGCCGGCGCCCTTCCCCGCGCGGGTCGCCGACTCCCGCAGCTCCGCCTTGGCGAGCTCGAGCTCCTGCCTCATCAGCAGGGACATGTCGCTCGTCACCTCGGACAGGAGGTCGCCGAGCGAGGTCGTCGCCGCCTTGTGCTCCGACGGGGTCGGCTGGTCAGAGGTCATTCCCGATCCCCTCCCCCGGGCGCGCGCGCTCGGCGCGCGAGCGGTCGTAGACGGGCGTGCCCTCCTCGCGCGACGGCGGAAGGTCCGACGGCGTGGCGAGCGGGTCCGACACCGGCGCGCCCGGCTCGCCGTATCCGCCCGGGGCTGCCGCCGACGGCGTGCCGTCGCCCGCGGTCGTCGTCGGTGCGGCGGCCGGCACGGCGGGAGCTGTCGGAGCCGCGGCGACGTCTGCCGCGCGCTCGGCCGACGCGCCCTGCGCGCTCTCCGCACCGCTCTCCGCGAGCGCGCGCGTGAGGCGCCCGGCGGCGAGCCCCGCGAGCAGCGCGCCCGCGATGAACACGCCGGGGCGACGGCGGGCGAACGAGGTGACCTCGTGCATGAGCGAGCCGGGGTCGCGGTCGTCGAGCCAGGTGGACGCGCCCTTCAGACGGGTCGAGGCCTGGCGCACGATGTCCGTCGCGACGCCGGGATTCTCCGAGCCCGCTGCGAGCGACTCGAGCTCGTCGCCGACCGAGCGGAGCCCCTCGGCGACGCGCCGCTGCTGCGCGGCGGCCTGATCCCGCAGCTCGCGCTGCGTCTGGCTGTAGACGTCCTTGAGCTGCGCCTTCGCCTCGTGGGCGACATGCGACGCCTCCTGCTTGGCGGTGTCGACGACGTGGCCGGCCTCGGCCCTGGCCGTCTCCGTGACGTCGGCGGCCTCCTGTCGCGCCGTGTCGACGGCACCCGTGGGGCGGCTGTCCGCCTCGGTCGGCACCTGACCAGAGAACTGAGACATGGGGGACTTCCTTTCCGTTACCGCTGCGGATGGATTCACCGGCGATGCAACACCGTCCCGCGTCCGATTTCGCGAGGGTTGACGGACCCCCTCCGCGTGTGGCACGCGCGGCGCGCGATCGAGAGGTCGCCGCCTCCGGCCGCCCGCGTCAACCCCGAGACACCTTCCGCCCGGAACGGGAGACTGGTTCCATGACGACCGACCGACTCGTGCGCGTGGCCGATGCGACGTTCCGCGTGCGCACGCGCGGGCGGCCCGGCTCCGGCCATCCGCCGATCGTGCTCGTGCACGGGATCGGCATCTCGCACCGCGCCTTCTCCCGGCTCGCCGAGGTGCTCGCCGCAGACGACGTCGTGCACGTCCTCGATATGCCGGGCTTCGGCGACGTGCCGCGTCCCGCGCACTCCCCCGACGTGCCCGCGATGGCCGAGCTGCTCGCCGACGTGGTCGCTGGCCTCGGCGACGGCCCGTTCGCGGTCGTCGGCAACTCGATGGGCACGCAGTGGGCGATCGAGCTCGCCTGCCGGCACCCCGGCCTCGTGTCGCGCGTCGTCGCGATCGGGCCGGTCGTCGACGAGCGGCGTCGCTCCGCCCCGCGGCAGGCCCTGGCTCTCGCCCACGACTGCCTGCGCGAGACCGTCTCCGCGAACGCGATCGTGCTGAGCGACTACGTGCGCTGCGGGCCGCGCTGGTACTTCCGCCAGCTCCCGCACATGCTCGCGTACCGGCCGGAGGAGCGCGTGACCGCTCTCCGTCGGCCGCTGCTCATCGTGCGCGGAGAGCGCGACCCGGTCGCCCGACGGGCGTGGTGCGTGCGCCTGCGCGACGCCGCGCAGGACGGCAGGCTCGTCGAGATCGCCGGCCAGCCCCACCTCGTGCAGCACACCGCACCCCGCGCCGTCGCCGCCGTGCTGCGGCCGTTCCTCGCCGCCGACCGGGAGCCGTCGCGCGCGGGGGACGCGGAGGGCCCGTGATCGGGCCGCTGCGGCGGCTCGCCTGGTGGGCGGCCGACTACGCCTACGCGGCCCTCGCTCAGCTGCGCGCCCTCACGCGGCGTCGCTCGGCGGCCGAGTTCCGCTCGGGCTCGCTCGCACCCGTGGTCGTGATCCCCGGGGTGTACGAGTCGTGGCGATTCCTCACCCCGCTCGTCGTCGCCCTGCACGCACGCGGCCATCCCGTGCACGTCGTCGAGCCGCTCCGGCACAACCGCATGCCGTTCTCGGCCGGAGCGGACCTCGTCGCCGAGCTCCTCGAGACGCGCGAGCTGCGCGACGTCGTCCTCGTCGCGCACAGCAAGGGCGGGCTCATCGGGAAGCGCGCGATGTCGCTTCCGGCCGCCGCCCGGCGCGTGCACGGGATGGTCGCGGTCGCGACGCCGTTCGGCGGCTCGCGCTATGCGCGCTTCCTCGCCGCCCCCACTCTCCGCGCATTCTCGCCGCGCGACGCGGCCCTCCGTGCGCTCGCGCAGGCGACCGAGGTCAACGCGCGGATCGTGTCGGTGTACGCGCGCTTCGACCCGCACATCCCCGAGGGCAGCGAGCTCCTCGGTGCGCGCAACGTCGTGCTCGAGACGGGCGGCCACTTCCGGGTGCTCGCGCATCCGCGGGTCATCGCGGAGGTGGCCGCCCTCGCCGAGACGGCGGATCGATGAGCGCCTACTCGCGGTGCAGCCTGTCCTGCGCCGCGCCCGCGATCCGCTCGACCGTGTTCGGGACGTCCGTCGTGCCGTAGAAGCGCGCGTCCGGGTGCGTGGGCGCCGGCATCGGAGCCGTCGTCGTGGGCCCGTCGTGGTAGGTGAACTCGCCCTTCCCGTCGGGCGTCGGGCCCGACGCCCACGATCCGTCGCGGGCGGCCGCGCCGTCGCTGAAGTTCAGGTACTGGTAGGAGACCTCGCGGTCCTCCTTCGCCAGCGGGAAGTTGCTCGGCACGGGAAGCTCCTCGATCCCCTCCGACTTCAGCTCCTCCGCCGCCGCGAGCCACTGGTTCTGGTGCATCGTGTCGCGCGCGAGGAGGAACGCGAGCAGGTCCCGCACGCCGTGGTCATCCGTCATGTGGTACAGCCGCGCGACCTGCAGCCTGCCCTGCATCTCGGCGTTGGCGTTGGCCGTGAAGTCGGCGAGCAGGTTGCCGCTCGCGGTGATGTACGAGCCCGACCACGGGTTGCCGTTGCTGTCGACGGGGCGCGCGCCGGCGCCGGCGACGATGCCCTGCTGGACGTCGGTGCCGCCGACCACCGCCGCCACCGTCGGGTCGCTCTGCACGGCGTCCTCCGTGATCCCGAGCGGCGACTTCTCGAGGAGCTGCGCGATCATCACCGCGAGCATCTCGACATGGCCCATCTCCTCCGCGCCGATGCCGAAGACGAGATCGCGGTACTTGCCGGGCATGTGCATGTTCCATCCCTGGAACTGGTACTGCAGGGCGACGGTGATCTCGCCGTACTGCCCGCCGAGCACCTCCTGCAGTTTCCGCGCGTACACCGCGTCGGGAGCGTCTGGCTTGGCTGCGTGCTGGAGTTCCTGCCTGTGGAGAAACATGGATCGCCTTCCGTGTGTCGTCGGTTTCGGGCGCCAGTCAAGCTCGCGCGCACCGTCGGCGACACGGGGTTCCGGATGGCCCGGCCACGTGACACAATCACGCTCCGCTCGGAGGGGCGGCCTCGCGCGCGCTGCTTCTACTCCTCCTTCTCCTTCTCCGCAAGCCACTTCTGACGGGCGCCCCTCCTTCGCTTCAGTGGGAGCCAGACCTCTCCGCGAGCACTGCTCCGGAGCCGCAGACACCGCCCGCGCCACGGGCCGCACGCGTGCAGACGCGGTGCCCGAGCGCGCCCTCGCAACGCTTCGAAAGAGGTGCCCCATGCCCGTCTCCGCCATCGCTCCGACACCGGCTCCCGCCCGCCGCGCCCCGCGAGCGCAGGAGGATCGCAACGCCCGTGCGGTCGCGCTCCTCGAACGCGCGCGGTCCGCGCCCGCGGCCGAGCGGACGCGGCTCCAGCAGCAGGTGGTCGTGGAGTACCTCGACGTCGCCGACGCGGTCGCGAGCCGGTACGTCTCGCGACCGCAGGACGCGGGCGACGTGCGGCAGGTCGCGTATCTCGGCCTCACGAAGGCGGTCCAGCGCTTCGCGCCCGACCGCGGCGCGGACATCGTGTCCTTCGCCGTCCCGACGATCGCGGGTGAGATCAAACGGCATCTGCGCGACACGAGCTGGGTGGTGCGCCCGCCCCGGCAGCTCCAGGAGCTGCACGCAGAGCTCCGCACGGCCGTCCCCCGCATCGCCCAGCAGCTCGGGCACGACCCGTCTCCCGCCGAGATCGCCGCGGAGACGGGGTTCGCGGTCGAGCACGTCGTCGAGGCGATCGACTGCGGACAGGGCCGCCAGCCGGCCTCGCTCGACGCGCCGCACGCCGCGACCCCGGACGGGTCGCTCACCCTGGGCGACACGCTGCACGCGAGCGGCGCCGACTTCGCCCGCGCGGAGGTGAGCGCCGCGCTCGCCGCCGCCTGCCGCACCCTGAGCCCGCGCGAGCGGAGGATCCTCTACCTGCGCTTCTTCCACGAGCAGACGCAGGCGGAGATCGCGCGGGAGTGCGGGGTCACGCAGATGCAGATCTCGCGCCTTCTGACCAAGATCCTCTCGACCCTGCGCGGGCAGCTGACCCCCGACCTCCTCGCGGCCTGAGGAGAGCGCGGATGGCGGCCGGACTCCCCTTCCCCTCAGCGACTCACCGAGCGGGCCGCGGCGATCACCTCGTCTGCCTGGACCGCGAGCAGCGCAGGGTCGGGGGTCGCCGCGAACGCGTCGCCTCGGCGGACCGCCGGATCGGTGAGGGCGATGTGCGGCCCATCCGGCGGCCCCCATTCCTCGACCGGAGCCGGCCCGAACACGACGACCGACGGCGTGCGGTATGCGGAGGCGAGATGCGCCGCGCCGGTGTCGGCGGACACGACGACCGACGCGTCGGCCACGAGGGCCGCGAGCTCATCGAGGCGCGTCCGGTCCGCGAGCACCGCGTCCTCGTCGAGACCCGCGGCCGACGCGACGGCCTCCGCGCGCTCGCGGTCGGCCGCGCCGCCGGTCAGCACGATCCGGAGGCCGTCCGACCGGAGTGCGCGCGCGACCGCGGCGAACCGATCGACGGGCCACTGCCGCGATCCGTAGAACGCGCCCACGTGCAGCACCGCGGCGCCCGGGGCGGGCGATGCCGTCGTCGGGAGGGCGATGGCGACGTCGTCCTCATCGGCGGTCGCTCCGTACGCCGAGACGAGTCGCGCCCAGCGGCGCCGTTCCAGGATCCCGTCGAGCCACTCGGGGCCGTCCGGGTCGCTCGGCGAGCGGTGCACGATCCGGACACGGGCGCCCAGCGCGTCGATCAGCGCCCGCGATTCCGGGCCGTTGCCATGGAGGTTCGCGGCCACGTCGACGACTCCCGCGTCGAGCGGCAGGGGGTCGTCGAGGCCCGGCGTCGGCAGCAGCGCATCGACGCTGCCGACGAGCGCGGCGACCGGCGCCAGCCACCCGGGAGCGGCGAGCACGACCTCGTGGTCGGGGTGCGCACGCCGCAGACCGTGCAGCGCGGGCACCGCGACGAGCAGGTCGCCCAGCTTGAGGGCCCGCAGCGCGAGGACGATGGGGCGATCGGACGGCTCGGTGAAGATGCGCACCAACCCATCGTGAACCGGCTCGCACGCCATCCGAACCCCCTTGCGCCGCGGCCAGGGCGGATGGCAGGAGCGCGGGACGCGAGGAGAAGTTCGCACGGGGGCGTTTGCCTCGCGGTGCGCGGGGGAAGTGCTTCTCGTATGGACGACCGTGACCGACCGCTCCGCGCGATCCTCTTCGATCGCGACGACACGCTCGTCGTCGACGTGCCGTACAACGGCGACCCCGACCGGGTCTCCCCCATGCCGACCGCGGCCGAGGCGCTGCGGCTCGTGCGCGCCCGCGGCCTGCGCACGGGGGTCGTCAGCAATCAGTCCGGCATCGCCCGCGGCATCCTGTCCGCCGACGACGTGCGCCGGGTCAACGCGCGCGTGGACGAGGTGCTCGGCCCCTTCGACGTCTGGCGGTTCTGCCCGCACGGGCCGGACGACGGCTGCGCGTGCCGGAAGCCGCGGCCGGGCCTCGTCCTGTCCGCGGCCGACGCGCTCGGCTTCGCGCCGGCCCAGCTCGCGGTGATCGGCGACATCGGCGCCGACATGGGCGCCGCCGCTGCCGCCGGGGCGCGTGCGGTGCTCGTGCCGACCGCCCGCACGCTGCCCGACGAGATCGCCGCGGCGCCGCGGGTCGCGCCGGATCTGGCCGCGGCGGTCGCACTCCTGCTCGGGGAGCCGGTGCCCGCAGGGAGGGCGGCCTCATGAGGCGGCGCGTCCTCGTCGCGCGGCTCGACAGCATGGGCGACGTCCTGCTGGCGGGGCCGGCCGTCCGCGCCGTCGCGCGCGAGGCCGAGGTCATCATGCTGTGCGGGCCCCGGGGCGCCGCGGCGGGAGCGCTTCTGCCGGGTGTGCGCGACGTCATGGTCTGGGACGCCCCGTGGATCTCCGATCCGGCGCCCGCGGTGACCGGTGGACGCATCGACCAGCTCATCCACCGTCTGCGCACCGCGCGCATCGACGAGGCCGTGATCCTCACGTCGTTCCATCAGTCTCCGCTCCCCCTTGCCCTTCTCCTCCGGCTCGCGGGCGTGGACCGGATCGCGGGGGCCTCCGTCGACTACCCGGGCTCCCTCCTCGACGTCCGCCTGCACCCCGGAGAGGACCTTCCCGAGGACATCCCCGAGGTGGACCGCGCGTGCGCGATCGCCGAGGCCGCCGGCTTCCCGGCCGAGGCCGACCGGCGCCTGCGCGTGCGCGACGTGGCCGACGCGTCCGCCCTCGTCGGCGACGGGCGCTACATCGTCCTCCATCCGGGAGCGGCCGTGAGCGCGCGCCGCTGGCCGGTCGAGGGGTTCGCCGGAGCGGCGCGGCTCCTGGCCGAGTCAGGGCGCCGGGTCGTCGTGACCGGCGCGGAGGGCGAGCGCGACCTCACGGCGCTCGTCGCGAGGACGGCCGGGCCGCACGCCGTCGACCTCGCGGGAGCCTGCGACCTGCGGCTGCTGGCCGGCGTGCTCGCCGGCGCCGATGCCGTCGTCGTCGGGAACACCGGGCCCGCTCACCTCGCCGCAGCGGTGGGGACGCCGGTGGTGAGCCTGTTCTCGCCCGTCGTGCCGGCCGTCCGCTGGGCGCCGTACGGCGTGCCCGTCGCGCTGCTGGGCAATCAGGACGCGCCCTGTCGCGGGACGCGCGCCCGCGACTGCCCCGTGCCCGGCCACCCGTGCCTCGCCGGCGTCGCCCCCGCGGAGGTCGCGACTGCGGCCATCCGCCTCGCCGACGCTCGCGAGGCCCACCCGATCGAAGCGCACCCGATCGACACGAAGGACGGAGCGATCAGATGAGGATCCTGGTCTGGCACGTGCACGGCGGATGGATGAACGCCTTCCTCCGCGGGACGCACGAGTACGTTGTGCCCCGCCCAGACGACGAGGCGACGCCTCCGCACCTGCCGGAGCGCGCGCGGGCCGTGGCCGAATCGGCGCTGCGCGGTGAGGAGGTCGACCTCGTCGTGCTGCAGCGTCTCGAGGAGCTGGAGGCCGTCGAGCGCCTCCTCGGGCGCGTCCCCGGCCGCGACGTGCCCGCGGTCTTCGTCGAGCACAACACGCCGAAGGAGCGGCCGATCGACCAGCGTCACCCGCTCGCGGAGCAGCGCGCCATCCCGATCGTGCACGTCACGCACTTCAACCGGCTCGTCTGGGACAGCGGCGACGCGCCCACGGCGGTCATCGAACACGGCGTGCCCGATCCCGGTGCCCTCTACACGGGCACCCTCCCCGCGTTCGGCGTGGTGGTCAACGAGCCCGTGCGGCGCGGGAGGGTCACCGGGACGGATCTGCTGCCGGCCTTCGCCGAGATCGCGCCGCTGCACGCGTTCGGCATCGACACGGACCTCCTCCCAGGCGCGCTGGGCCTCGGTCCAGACCGGCTGCAAGTCGTCGGCGACCTGCCGACGCCCCTCCTGCACGGCGAGCTCGCGCGGCGGCGCGCGTACCTCCACCCGCTGCGGTGGACGTCGCTCGGCCTCTCCCTCCTCGAGGCGATGAGCCTCGGGATGCCCGTGCTCGTCCTCGCGACCACCGAGGCGGTCCGCGCCGTGCCGCCCGAGGCGGGTGCGATCTCGTCGGATCCGGACGACCTGCGCGCTGCCGCGCGGACGCTCATGGACGATCCGGACGAGGCGCGCCGCCGCGGGCTCGCCGCACGCGCGTTCGCCCGCGCGCACTACGGCCTCGAGCGCTTCCTGCAGGACTGGGACGCGCTGCTCGAGGAGCACGTCGCGGCGCACGCCGCGGCGCGACGCAGACGAGCGCGCTCGCTCGCGGGTGCCACGCAGCCCGCGCTCGTCTCGATCATGGAAGGAACGGACCGATGAAGATCTCGATGGTCTCCGAGCACGCGAGTCCTCTGGCCGCGCCGGGAAGCGTGGACGCGGGCGGACAGAACGTCCACGTCGCCGCGCTCTCGCGAGCGCTCGCGCGGCGCGGGCACACCGTGACGGTCTGCACGCGCCGCGACGACCCCTCCCTGCCCCATCGGGTCCGGCTCGATGACGGCGTCGAGGTCGTCCACATCGACGCGGGCCCGGCCGAGCACGTCGCGAAGGACGATCTCCTGCCGTTCATGGGCGAGCTCGCCGCCGGCCTCGCCGAGGAATGGCGGGACGACCGCCCCGACGTCGTCCACAGCCACTTCTGGATGTCGGGGCTCGCCGCGCTCGACGGCGTCGCCGCCCTCCGCGGCGCAGCTGCTCCGCCGCCCGTGCTGCACACCTTCCACGCCCTCGGGGTGGTGAAGCGCCGCCACCAGGGCGCCGCCGATACGAGCCCGCCCGAGCGGGAATGGCTCGAGCCCCGGGTCGGCCGCGAGGTCGACATGGTCGTGGCCACCTGCTCGGATGAGGCGTTCGAGCTCCGCGCGCTGGGCGTCCCGTCGCGACGCATCTCGATCGCGCCCTGCGGCGTCGACCTCGACCTCTTCCGGCCGCAGGGCTCGGTCGACGAGCGCGGAGCCCGCCATCGCGTGCTCAGCGTCGGGCGGCTCGTGCCCCGCAAGGGCGTCGACCTCGTGGTGCGGGCGATCGCCCGCCTCCGCGCCGAGGGGGTCGACGACGTCGAGCTCGTCGTCGTCGGCTCCGACGGCGCGGCAGGCGCCGCCGATCCCGAGGCGGCCCGACTGCGGGCGCTCGCGGCCGACCTGGGCGTCGCCGACCGCATCGTGTTCCGAGGCCAGGTGAGCCGCGACGACATGCCGGCCCTCCTGCGCTCGTCCGACGTCGTCGTGTGCGCGCCCTGGTACGAGCCGTTCGGCATCGTGCCGCTCGAGGCGATGGCGTGCGGCACCCCCGTCATCGCGGCGTCCGTCGGCGGACTCATCGACACGGTCGTCGACGGCGCGACCGGGCTGCACGTGCCGCCGCGCGATGCCGACGCGATCGCCGCCGCGCTCCGGCGCCTGCTGCCCGACCGCGACCTCCTCCGCGCGTTCGGCACGGCGGGGCGCGAGCGCGTCGAGGCGCGCTACTCGTGGGATCGGGTCGCCGCGCAGACCGAGCGCATCTATGCGAGCACACTGTCCCGCGCCCGCCGAGCAGGCGGCCGACTGGAAGGAGCGGCGCTGTGACCATCGCCGAGACCCGAGGCGCGGCGCGCGTGGGCGCCCCCGCGCGTGTCGACCCCGTCCGCGACCACCTCCGCGGCCTCGGCGCGGCCCTCGCGTCGGCGGAGCGTCATGCCGAGCAGCTCGAGGCCTGGGGCGTCGAGCTCGCCGCCCGACTGCGGCGCGGCCAGCGCGTGCTCGTGGCGGGCAACGGCGGCTCCGCCGCCGAGGCGCAGCATCTGACCGCCGAGCTCGTCGGCCGCTACCGCGAGGAGCGTCCGGCGTACTCCGCGATCGCCCTCAACGCCGAGACCTCGAGCGTGACGGCGATCGGCAACGACTACGGGTTCGACGAGGTGTTCGCGCGGCAGGTGCGCGCGCACGCCCGCGCAGGCGACATCGTGCTCCTGCTGTCCACGAGCGGCGCGAGCCCGAACCTGCTCCACGCCGCCCGCGCGGGTCGCCTCGCCGGCGCGGCCACCTGGGCGCTCACCGGCCCCGGCCCGAACCCGCTCGCGGAGGTGTGCGACGAGGCCGTCTGCCTCGATGGACCGTCGCCGCACGTCCAGGAGTGCCAGCTCGCCGCGATCCACGCGGTGTGCCGCGTGTTCGACGCGATCGTCATGGATGAGGAAGGACGCAGCTCATGAACATCGTCGTGGTCGGGGACGTGCTCCTCGACGAGGACGTCGACGGCGCGTCGACTCGGATGTCGCCGGACGCCCCGGTGCCGGTGATCGACGTCGCGTCGCGCACGCAGCGGGCCGGCGGGGCAGGACTCGTCGCGACGCTGCTCGCGCGCGACGGGCACGACGTCGCCCTCGTCACGGCGCTGTCCGACGACCCCTCCGCCGACCGCGTGCGCGCGTGCCTCGCGGGTGTCCGGATCGTCGCGGGCGCCTCGCACGCGCCGACACCCGTGAAGTCCCGCATCCGCGCCAACGGCCATCCGATCGGGCGGCTCGACGACGGCTGCGGGCCGGCCCCGGAGCCCGAGGTCACCGACGAGATGCTCACGGCGATCGCGGAGGCGGATGCGATCGTGGTGGCCGACTACGGCAGGGGGCTCGCGGCGCGCGCGCCGCTGCGGAGCGCGCTCGCGCGCCGCGCCGCGCACGCGCCGCTCGTGTGGGACCCGCATCCGCGCGGCGCGCAGCCCGTGGCGCAGGCCCGCCTCGTCACGCCGAACCTCGCCGAGGCGACGAGCGCATCGGGCGAGGGCGATCCCGAGGACGCGGCACGCCGACTCCGCGATCTCTGGGGATGCGCGGCCGTCGCCGTGACGGCGGGTGAGCGGGGCGCTGTGCTCGCGACGGGCGACGGCGCGATCCGGCTGCCCGCGCTGCCCGTGGTGACGAGCGATCCGTGCGGAGCGGGCGACCGGTTCGCCGCGACGGCAGCCGTGGCCCTCGCCCGCGGCGACGATGAGCGCACGGCCGTCCGCGCGGCGGTCGACGCGGCGGGGGCCTTCCTCGCGGCGGGCGGCGTGTCGACGCTGGACGAGGCCGCCCTCTCCCGTCTTCCCGACGGCCGACGCGACGCGCGCGCGGTCGCCGAAGCGGTGCGGAGCCGAGGCGGCACCGTGGTCGCGACGGGCGGCTGCTTCGACCTCGTCCACGCGGGCCACGTGCGGACCCTCGAAGCGGCGCGCGCCCTGGGCGACTGCCTCATCGTCTGCCTCAACTCCGACGCCTCCGTCCGCCGACTCAAGGGTCCGCAGCGCCCGATCATCGGCGAGAGCGACCGCGTCGAGCTGCTCAGCGCCCTGGCGTGCGTCGATGCCGTCGTCGTGTTCGACGAGGACGGTCCCGAGCGCGCGATCGAGGGCATCCGGCCCGACCTCTGGGTCAAGGGCGGCGACTACAGCGCCGAGAGCCTTCCCGAGGCGCGCATCCTCGAGCGCTGGGGCGGCCGCGCTCTCACGCTCCCGTACCACCTCGGCCGTTCGACCACCGCGCTCGCCTCGGCGCTCGCGAAGGTCGGCTGAGCCATCCCGATCGCCGGCGTCAGCCGGAGAAGGAGGAACCACATGCAGGACACCTATCCGCGCCCCCTCGGCCGCGTGCTCGTGACCGGAGGCGGCTCGGGCCTCGGCGAGGCCGTCGTCCGCGCCGTCGCCGACGGCGGCGGAACGCCGGCCGTCATCGACCGGGATGTCTCGGGGATCGTCGGCGCGATCACGACCCGGCAGGCGGATGTCTCGGACCGGCTCGCGGTCGAGAGCGCGGTCGCGGAGATCGCCGAGGAGCTCGGCGGCATCGACGCGGTCGTGACGGCCGCGGGAATCGACCGCTGCGGACGCCTCGACGCCGTCGCCGCCGAGGAGTGGGAGCGCGTGATCGGCGTCAATCTGCTCGGCACGGTCTCCGTGGTCCGCGCCGCGCTGCCGCACATCGAGCGGGCCCACGGACGCGTCGTGACGGTGGCGTCGTCGCTCGCGCTGCGGGCGCTCCCCGATGCCACGGCGTACTGCGCATCGAAGTTCGGCGTGCTGGGGTTCTCCCGGGCGCTCGCCGCGGAGACGCGCGGTCGCATCGGGGTCACGACGCTCATCCCGGCGGGGATGCGCACGCGCTTCTTCGACGACCGCGACGAGCAGTATCGGCCGGGTCCCGACGCGCAGCTCAACGACCCCGCCGAGGTGGCGCGCACGGTGGTCTTCGCGCTGCAGCAGCCGCGGGGCTGCGAGGTCCGCGAGCTCGTCGTCTGCCCCGAGGAGGAGCCGTCGTGGCCGTGATCCGGTGAGACCCGCCGGGCCCCGCTGACCGGCGGGGCCCGGCGGGTCTCACCGCGCGCGCTCCGCCGCGGCGTCCTCGAGGAGGCGCAGCGCGTCGTCGCGCACGGCGGCCACCGGCACATCGGCGACGAACGAGACATCGTGCGCGCACCGCTCGGCGGTCCATCCGACCTGTGTCGCGTCCCGCCCGCACACGGGGCAGTGCGTCGTCCACCCCAGCTGCACGCGGTGACGTCCCCGGCCGAGGGGCCCCGCGTTCACGACGTTGCCGAACCAGTACACCGCGGCGGTCCGGGCGCCGACCGCCTGCGCGAGGTGGCGCGGGCCGCTGTCGTTCCCGATCACGACCGCGGCGTGGGCGAGGACGCCGGCGAGCGCGCCGAGATCGAGCGCGCCGGACAGGTCCCGCACGCGGTCGGACGGCGCGTCGACCGCGGCGGCGATGCGGCCGCACAGATGGGCGTCCTCGCCATCGCCGACGAGGACCACGCGGGCTCCCGCGCCCACGAGCGCGGCGGCGACCGCGGCGAAGCGCTCGGCGGGCCATCGGCGTCGTGGGTCCGTCGCGCCGGGATGGATCACGGCGACGGGGCGATCCGCTCCGCACCGCTCCGCGGCGTGGGCGCGCTCGCGCGCGGACGTGCCGAGGCGCGGCTCGAGAGCGACCGGCGCGGCGCCGGCGAGGCCGGCGACCTCGAGGCCGCGGAGCATCTCGTGCTGGTAGTAGACGTAGTCGATCGTGCGCTCGAGGGGCGCGGCATCATCCGTGCGCGTGCCGACCGTGTGCCGCGCTCCGAGCGACAGCAGGAACGGGTTGGAGAAGCGCCCTCCCCCGTGCAGCTGGACGGCCAGATCCCACCCTTCCTCCCGCTGCTCGGCCGCGAACCGCTCGATCTCCCGGACGTCCGCCGCGGCGTCGGGCGCCGCGCCCACGCCCGGGATCGCCGGGAGGACGCGCACGCGATGCGGCGCGCCGTCGCGCCCCGGCAGGAGGGCGCGCGCGACGGGCGCGCCGAGCAGCGTCACCTCGGCTTCGGGATACGACGCCATGAGCGCCTGCATCGCCGGCACGGCGAAGAGGAGGTCGCCGAGGCCGCCCGCGCGCAGCACGGCGATGCGCCGCACGCCGGCGAATCGGTCGCGCGGCGGCGCGACCGCCGGAGCGGGTGCCGCGGGGCGGGTGCCCAGCGGATCGGCAAGCGCTGTCTCCGGCGTCATGTGCGGCTCCTTCTCGTGCGGCAGGGTTCCTCTCCTCCTTCCGTTCCCCCGCGCCGCGCACGGCAAACCCCGGCGAGCGCGGTGTGTGAACGCGCGGCGCAGTGGGTACGTGGGGAGGAGGAGCACGCGAGCGGAAGGAGCAGGACGATGAGCGGCGACACAGCCATCCGGACGCGAGACGAGATCGTGATCAGGGATCCGCGCGACGGAACGGTGACCGGGTCGGTGCCCGTCGCCGATGTCGCGGAGGTCCGTGCCGCCGTCGCGAGGGCGAGGGCCGCGCAGCCCGCCTGGCGTGCGACCCCGGCCGCCGAGCGAGGTCGAGCGCTGCGGGCCGCCGCGCACGCGCTCGCTGAACGCGGCGCGGAGCTCGCGGAGGTCGAGCAGCGCGACAACGGGCGTCTGCGCGCCGATGCCGACGGCGGCATCGCGGCGGCCGTGGACACGCTCCTGCAGTATGCCGAGAGCGCTCCGCTGCACCGCGGCCGCAGCCTCCGCGGCGCCCCCGACGCGCTCGACCTCACGCGCGCGGAGCCGCGCGGCGTGGTGGCCGCCGTCACGCCGTGGAACGATCCCATCGCCGTGGCCGCCGGCCTCATCGGCGCCGCCGTCGCGACGGGCAACACCGTCGTCCACAAGCCGAGCGAGCGCTGCCCGCACGCCGGGCGCCTGCTCGGCGAGATCCTCGCCGCCGCCCTTCCCCCGGATGTGCTCGTGACCGTGCTCGGGGGCGCCGACGTGGGCGAGGCGCTGGTCAGCTCGCCCGGGGTCGACGTCGTGGCGCATGTCGGGTCGACGGCTGCGGGCGAGCGCATCGCGCGCATGACGGCGCTGACGGGCGCGCACCTCGTGCGCGAGAACGGCGGCAACGACGCGCTCATCGTCGACGCCGACGTCGACCCGCGCTGGGCGGCGGCCCAGGCGGCACTCGGGGCGTTCGCGAACAGCGGCCAGATCTGCACGGCCGTCGAGCGCATCTTCGTGCACCGTGCGGTCGCGCAGGAGTTCACGAGCGCTCTCGTGGCGGAGGCGGAGAGCCGGACCCTCGCGCCGCTCGTCGACGCGCGGATGCGCGACGAGGTGCATGCGCAGGTGACGGCGTCGCTCGCCGACGGCGCCCGGGCCCTCACCGGCGGGACGATGCCGGACGGCCCGGGCTTCCGCTACCCCGCGACCGTCCTCGTCGGCTGCACGCCCGACACCGCGGTCTTCCGCCAGGAGACCTTCGGCCCGGTCGCCCCGGTCACGGTCGTGGACGACTTCGACTCGGCTCTGCGCCACGCCGTGCAGGACGCGTACGGTCTGGCCGCGACCGTGCTCACGGGCGACATCGCGCACGCGCATCGCGCGATCGACGCGCTGCCGGTCGGCACCGTGAAGATCAACGCCGTCTTCGGCGGAGCTCCGGGCGGCTCCGCCCAGCCGCGCGGCCGCAGCGGCTCCGGCTTCGGGTACGGACCGGAGCTCCTCGACGAGATGACGAGCGTCAAGGTCGTCCACATGGCACCGGCGGTGACGCGGTGAGCGCGCTCGACGCCCTCGCGGCGATCCGCGACCGTGCGCCGCGCGTGACGGTCATCGGCGACTTCCTCCTCGACGGCTGGTGGAGCGGCGGCATCTCCCGCCTCGCCCGCGAAGCGCCGGCCCCGGTCGTCGAGGTCGCCGAGCGCGCCTGGGCGCCCGGCGGCGCCGCCAACACCGCGATGAACCTCGCCGCGCTCGGCGCCCGCGTGAGCGCCGTGGGGCTCATCGGCGCTGACCACGCAGGGCGGCTGCTGCGCGAGCGGCTCGCCGCGGCCGGCATCGACACGGCGCGACTGCGCGAGGTGGCCGATGCGCGGACGACGACGAAGATCCGCGTCGTGTCGGGCGATCAGGTGATGCTGCGTCTCGACGAGACCCAGGATTCACCGTGGCCGGCGGATGCCCTCGCTCGTCTCGTCGAGGACGCGCGCCACGCGAGCGCGGACGCGCAGCTCATCTGCGACTACGCGTCGACCCTCCTCGCCGACGAGGTCGTCGAGGCGCTGGCTCGGCTGCCGCGGCCGCCTCTGCGCGTCGTCGACGCGCACGATGCGGCGCGCTGGCGGCGAGCCGAACCGGACGTGATCACGCCCAACGCGGCGGAGGCCGAGCGCCTCGTCGGAGCCGAGCTCGGCACGGGCGAGGAGCGGGTCGAGCGGGCCGCCGCCGTGGCCGACCGGCTGCGCGCGGCGGCGGGCGCGGGCGCCGCTGTCGTCACGCTCGACCGCAGCGGGACGGTGCTCCTGCGCCCCGGCCATCCGCCCGTCCGCACGCGCGCGCACCCGACGCCGGAGAAGCAGGCGTCGGGCGCAGGCGACGTGTTCGTGGCCGCGCTCACGGTCGCTGTGGCCTCGGGAGCGCCCCTGCCCGTCGCGACGGAGCTCGCGCAGGCCGCGGCCGACGTCGCGGTGAGGAAGCCCGGGACCTGCGTGTGCTCCCTCGACGAGCTCGCGGCCTGGGCGGGCCGCCCGTCGGATGCGGCTCTCGATGCCGACGAGCTCGCCGAGCGCATCGCGGCGCACCGGCGAGCCGGCGAGCGGGTCGTCTTCACCAACGGGTGCTTCGACGTCCTGCACCGCGGCCACACGAGCTACCTCCGCCAGGCCAGGCGCCTCGGCGACGTGCTCGTCGTGGCGGTGAACGGCGACGCGTCCGTGCGACGGCTCAAGGGGCCCGGCCGCCCGGTCAACAGCGCCTCGGACCGTGCGAACGTCCTCGCCGCGCTCGAGTGCGTCGACTACGTGACGGTCTTCGACGAGGACACGCCCGCCGCGCTCATCCGGCGTCTGCGCCCGGACGTGTACGCGAAGGGCGGCGACTACACACCGGAGATGCTGGCCGAGACCGCCGACGTGCACGCGGTCGGCGGAGAGGTCGCGATCCTCGACTACGTCTCCGATCACTCGACGACCGAGATCATCGGGCGGATCCGGTCCCGCCCCGCGCCGGCGGATCTGGCTCGCGAGGGGCGGCGCTGATGCGGAGCAGACGCGGCGCGGCGCGGTGGGCCCTCGCCTCGCAGGCCGCGCCGCCGGCCGTCGACGTGCTGGTCCCCACCGCAGGCCGCACATCGGCGCTCGCCGTGACGCTCGCCGGCCTCGCCGCGCAGGACGACCCGGCCTTCCGGGTGATCGTGAGCGACCAGTCGCCCTCCGCGCCTGTCGACGCAGACCCCGCCGTGCGCGCGATGTTCCGCGTCCTCCGGGCCCAGGGGCGCGAGGTCGTGCTGCTTCGTCACCTCCCCCGCCGCGGGATGGCAGAGCAGCGCCAGTTCCTGCTCGACGCGTCCCGCGCGCCGCGGGTGCTCTTCCTCGACGACGACGTATGGCTCGAGCCGGGCGCGCTGGAGCGGCTCGACGCCGCGCTGACCGAGTCGGGCGGCGGCTTCGCGGGGTACGCGGTGCAGGGACTGTCGCATCTCGACGACGTGCGCCCGCACGAGCGCGAGGCGTTCGAGCCGTGGGGGCCGGCGGGCGTGCGGCCCGAGCGGATGCGCCGCGGCGCACCGGGCTTCGAGCGGTGGCGTCTGCACAACGCCGCGAACATGGCGCACGAGGCCGCCGACCGCGGACTCGACGACGAGGCGCGGCTGGCCTACCGCATCGCGTGGGTCGGCGGGTGCGTGCTCTTCGAGCGCGCGGAGCTGCTCGCCGCCGGCGGGTTCCGCTTCTGGCGCGACCTGCCGGCGGCGCACGCGGGCGAGGACGTCGTGGCGCAGTGGCGCGTCATGGAGCGTGCGGGCGGCGCCGGCGTGCTGCCGAGCGGGGCCGTCCACCTCGAGGCCCCCACCACCGTCGTCGACCGCGGGACGGAGGCGAGCGAGATCGTCTTCGCGGGCGAGTCGGCGCAGCAGGGCCCCGCCGGGCCCGAACGAGAGAGGAGAGAGAAGGATGAGCGAGACGCCAGGCCCCATCCAGGTGCAGAAGTTCCTGGGCGGCATCGACTATCCCGCGAGCAAGGAGGACATCCTCGCATCGGCGCGGGACGCGGGCGCGGATGACGCCGTGCTCGATGCGCTCGGCCGCATCCCCGATCGCGAGTACGACGCGCCGACGGCTGTCAGCTCGGCCGTGAGCGACGCGGAGTGACGAGAGGGGGCGCCGGCCGACGCCGGCGCCCCCTCTCCGCTCGGCCCCATGAGGCATAGACTGCGATCTATGCCCGCCGCGACCTCCCCCGCTCTCCTCGCGACGGTCGCCGACCCGACGCGCGCCCGGATCATCCGGCTCATCCTCGACTCCCCCGAGGGCCGCGTGAGCGTGACCGAGCTCGCCGTCGAGCTCGGACTGCGCCAGCCGACCGTCAGCCACCACATGCGCGCGCTCGCGTCGGCGGGCGTCGTCGAGCGGCGGCAGGAGGGACGCCGCGCGTGGTTCTCGCTCGCACCGGGTCGCGCCGATGAGGTGATCGGCCTCGTGGGCCATGCCCCCGCCGCCGGCCCGGACCTCGAGCGCATCGCCGCGGACCTCACCGAGCGGTACCAGGGCGTGCACGGCGCCGAGACCGTGTCGCTCTTCGTGCGGACGAGCCATGAGCTCCTCCGCCGACAGGAGCGCACGCCGGCCCGCCTCGCCTCGCGGGTGTCGGCCCTGGCCGTCGAGCGCCTCGACGCGCTCACGCGCTCCCGATCCGTCGACCGCGGCGTGCCCGAGGTGCTCTTCGTCTGCGTGCGCAACGCGGGCCGCTCGCAGCTCGCCGCGGCGATCCTGCGGCATCTCGCCGGCGACCGGGTCCGCGCCCGCACGGCCGGCTCCGAGCCGGCCGAGGAGGTCAAGGCGCACGTCGTCGCGGTGCTCGACGAGATCGGCGTGCCGCTGGGAGACGAGTTCCCCAAGCCGCTGACCGCGGAGGCCCTGCGCGCGGCCGACGTCGTCGTCACGATGGGGTGCGGCGACGCGTGCCCCGTGCTCCCGGGCAAGACCTACCTCGACTGGCCGCTCGACGATCCCGCCGACCAGCCGCTCCCGCGCGTCCGGGCCATCCGCGACGAGATCGAGCGCCGCGTGCGCAGTCTTCTCGGGGATCTCCTTCCCATCACATAGACAACGGTCTATGCTTTGAGGCGACCCGACCCGGAGGAGCCATGACCGAGACCACCCGCCCCGCCGTCCTCTTCGTCTGCGTGCACAACGCGGGCCGCTCGCAGATGGCCGCGGGCTATCTGCAGGCGCTCGCGGGCGACCGCATCGACGTGCTCTGCGCGGGCTCGGAGCCCAAGGACGAGATCAATCCGGTGGCCGTCGCCGCCATGGCCGAGGAGGGCATCGACATCTCGGCGGCCACCCCGAAGGTGCTGACCGTCGACGCCGTCCGGGAGTCCGACGTCGTCATCACGATGGGCTGCGGCGACGCCTGCCCGATCTTCCCGGGGAAGCGCTACGAGGACTGGCAGCTCGACGACCCGGCCGGGCAGGGCATCGAGGCGGTCCGGCCGATCCGGGACGAGATCCGGGCGCGCGTCGAGAGCCTCGTCGCGGAGATCGCGCCCGCCTGAGAGCGGGCATCATCGAGGACCTCCCGGCCCGCGGCAACCCCCTGTTCGCGGTGTTCCCCCGCGCCTAGTGTGCGGGGGAACGCCGACGACACAGGAGGTCCACATGACGCGCTTCGGATACACGCTGATGACCGAGCAGAGCGGCCCGCGAGAGCTCGTCGCCTACGCGCAGACCGCGGAGGCGGCGGGGTACGACTACCTCGCGTGCAGCGACCACTACTCCCCGTGGCTCGTGAGCCAGGGCCACGCCCCCTACGCGTGGACGGTGCTCGGCGCGGTCGCCCAGGCCACGTCGCGCGTCGAGCTCATGACGTATGTGACGTGCCCCACGATGCGGTACCACCCCGCCGTGGTCGCGCAGAAGGCCGCGACGATGCAGGTGCTCTCGGACGGGCGGTTCACGCTCGGACTGGGATCGGGCGAGAACCTCAACGAGCACGTCGTGGGCGAGGGATGGCCTGCTGTGCACGCGCGCCAGGACATGCTCGCGGAGGCGATCGAGATCATCCGCGCGCTGCACACGGGCGACCTCGTGACCTACGAGGGCGAGTGGTTCCGCGTCGACTCCGCACGCGTGTGGGACGCCCCGGACGGCGGCGTGCCGATCGGCGTCGCGGTGTCCGGAGACAGCTCGGTCGCGCAGTTCGCACCTCTCGCCGACCACCTCATCACGACCGCTCCCGACGCCGACCTCCTCGCCTCCTGGGACGAGGCTCGGGGAAGCCGCGCATCCCGCAAGATCGGGCAGATCCCGATCTCCTGGGACCCCGACCGAGACGCGGCCGTCGCGCGAGCGCACGAGCAGTTCCGCTGGTTCGCGGGCGGCTGGGCCGTGAACGCCGACCTGCCCACGCCCGCCGGCTTCGAGGGGGCCAGCGCGTATGTGCGCCCCGAGGACGTCGCGGCCTCGATCGCGTGCGGACCCGACCTCGACGCCCTCGCGGAGAGCGTGCGCCCGTTCGTCGACGCCGGCTTCACGGATGTCGCGATCGTCCAGGTGGGAGACGCTCAGCAGGAGCGCTTCCTCGCCGAGGTCGCGGAGCCGCTGCTCGAGCGACTCCGCGCACTCTGACGGTTCCCCGGCAGCGCGGGGCCGGCGCGGATCAGCCGGACGGGTTGTCGAGCGGCATCCCCCGCTCGTCGGTGGTGTCCGGCAGCATCTCGTCGGCCACCTCGGCCGCGTCGGCCCCGCTCTGCTCGTCGCTCGCGACCCCCGTCGGCTCGCTGTCGACGACCCGGTGCGGCACCCCGAGGCGCTCGGCGAGCGCGCGCCCGGCCTCGATGGCCTCCTCCCTGCTCGCCGAGCTCTGCGAGAGCTCGCTGTCGCCCTCGACCCGACTGATCCACTGCCCGCGCTTGGCGAACGTCTCCACGTGCGTTCCGGTCATGCTGCGTCCTCCCTCGTCGATGTCGGGAGCGACGCTACGACGGGCGCCGGGATGACGACAGGGGGTTGCGCCCTGGCCCGGTGCGGCCCACGCCGTGCGCGAGCAGCGTCAGCCGAGAGCGGAGTCCGACCCTGCGAGCAGGCGTCGCGCGACCGTCGCGCCCGCGCCGAGGTGCTCGACGAGCGCGTCCGCGGCGGCCTCCAGCTCGGCATCCGACGTCGGCGCGAGAGCGTCGAGGATGAACAGGGCCGTGCGCGTGCCGTCGGTCAGCCGCGTGCGGCGGCCCTGACGCCAGTTCCATCGGCGGCACGTCACGCCCTCGCCGTCGCACCAGACGACCTCACCCGGGTCGGGGTGCTCGACGACCGGGTCTCCGCCGGCCACCGTGTCGAAGGGCTCCGTCCCGGTCGCGCGCATGAGGCGCGGCGCACCCACGTACCGGTCGAGATCCTCACCGCCGAGCGGGAGCCCATGGAGGACCGAGACGGCGTTGTACACGTCGGTGAGGCGATTCACTCGCGGCAGCGCATCCGCCGCACGGCGGGTGAGCGCTTCGAGGCTGTTGCGCGTGCGCTGCGGCTTCGCCCCGAACGCGCGATAGGCCTCGCGCCACGACGCGATGTGCGGCTCATCCTCGATCGGCCCGGCGGCGGCCACGCGCCGGGCGTGCTCCTCGGCGCGGACGAGCAGCGCCTCGCTCTCCGCGTCGCCTGCCGCCGGAGCGATCCCCTCGATCACGACGAGCATCGCCCGGTAGTCGGGGCGGATGGCGAACACCTCCTCGTGGACGAAGCTGTCCTCGAGGATCCTGTCGATCCGCGTCGTTCCCGCCATGAGCTCCTCCTCGGTCTCCCGTTCCCCCCGAGCATAGTGCACGAAACTGCACTGAATGGCCCAGCTCCGAGAAACCGGTATCGACGCGCCCGCAGGCGGGTGATTGACTCTCCGGGAGATGTCTCCTACGGTCGAGACACGCATATATTTAGATACTCAATCATCCGGGCGTCGATGCCCGGAGAGAGAACGAGGAACAGTGACACAGCAGTCCTCCCCCACTCCCGCTCGTCGCATCCGTGCAGGCGTCGTCGGAATCGGATGGGCCGGCCAGCAGCACATGGCGGCGTACGCCGCCCGCCCGGAGGTCGACCTCGTCGCGATCGCCGGGAAGGAAGACGACGTCCGCGCGCAGCTCGCGGAGACCTACGGCATCGACGAGACGTACGCCGACTGGGAGGAGATGATCGGCCGCGGCGACCTCGACGTCGTCAGCGTCGCGGTGCCGACCTTCCTCCACGCGCCGATCAGCATCGCGGCGCTGCGCGCCGGCGCGCACGTCCTGTGCGAGAAGCCGATCGCCCGCACGGGCGACGAGGGCCAGAGCATGGTCGACGCCGCGCGCGAGGCCGGGCGCATCCTCGAGATCACCTTCAACCACCGCCGCCGCGGCGACATCGAGGCGATCCGCGCGGCCGTCGACGACGGCACGATCGGTCGCCCCTACCACGCGCGCGCCATGTGGCTGCGGCGCTCGGGCATCCCGGCTCTCGGGAGCTGGTTCACGAACGCCGAGATGTCGGGCGGCGGGCCGCTCGTCGACCTCGGTGTGCATGTGCTCGACTGGACGCTCCACCTCATGGGAGAGCCCCGCGTGACCGCGGTGTCCGCCGTCACGCACTCCGAGCTCGGCCCGCGCGGCCTGGGCGGCTCGGGAGGCGTCAAGCACGGGACCGGTCACGCGTACGAGGTCGAGGACCTCGCCACCGCGCTCCTGCGCCTCGAGGGCGGCGGGTCGATCGTGCTGGAGACGAGCTGGGCGTCGCACCGCTCGACCCCCGATCAGTTCGGCATCGCGCTGTACGGCACCGACGGCGGCGCCGACCTCTCCGTCGTGGACTACGCCCCGTCGGGCGAGCTGACGATCTTCACGGGCGATGGCGCGTCGCGCCAGGACACCCCGATCCAGGCGCCCGCAGGTCGCGGTCACGCCGCCGTCGTGGAGACGTTCCTCGACCACATCGCCGATCCCGCCACGTGGGCCGAACACGACGGGAGCGTCGGGCTCAGCCGCGCGCGCCTCGTCGACGCCTGCTACGCGTCGGCCGCCGCCGGGCGCGAGATCGCCCTCGACACCGACCTCAACATCATCGGAGGAACAGCATGAGCATCCGCGCCCTCGTCTGGAACGAGAACGTCCACGAGACGACGCAGGACGACATCCGCGCCATCTATCCCGACGGGATCCACGGCGCGATCGCGCAGGGCCTCGCCGATCTGCTCGGCGACGACGTCGCGGTGCGCACGGCGACGCTCGCGGAGCCCGAGCACGGCCTGACGGAAGATGCCCTCGCGGCCGCGGACGTGCTCCTGTGGTGGGGCCACATCGCGCATGATCAGGTGGCGGACGAGGTCGTGGCGCGCGTGCAGCGCCATGTCCTCGGCGGGATGGGCCTCATCGTGCTGCATTCCGGCCACTTCTCGAAGATCTTCACGCGACTGCTCGGCACGACGTGCTCCCTCGCCTGGCGCAACGACGGAGAGCGCGAGCTGGTCTGGACGACCGCGCCCGGGCATCCGATCGCGGAGGGCGTCGAGAATCCGATCGTCATCGAGCGACAGGAGATGTACGGCGAGCACTTCGACATCCCGAACCCCGACGACCAGGTGTTCATCAGCTCGTTCGAGGGCGGCGAGGTGTTCCGCTCGGGCGTGACCTTCACGCGCGGCCGCGGGCGGATCTTCTACTTCAGCCCCGGCGATCAGGAATACCCCGTCTACTTCCACCCTCAGGTGCGCCGCGTGCTCGCGAACGCCGTCCGCTGGACGGCCCCGACGCCGGGCGAGCGCCGACAGCCGGAGGTGAGCAACCCCGCGCGGAGGACGTGGTCCTGACGCCGTCTGCCCGATCGCGGCGACCGTGTCAAGCCTCGAGCCCCGTCTTGGAGAGGAGGCGGCGCGGTCGGTAGACATCTTCTATCGCCGCACCCCGCGGCCCCGAGAACGGAGGACAGATGTCGCTGATCGCAGAGACAGCCCCGCAGGCCCCCGCACGCACCGCGTCGACCATGAGGACCGGTCACCCGAGCCTCGGACGCGCGCCGGAAGCCGTCCTCATCCCCATCAGCCTCACGTGCTATCAGGTGGCGCTCGCAGACCAGGTGAAGGGGTACATCTGCGTCAAGGGACGCGAGTGGGAGTGCTTCGCTGGCGCGCACATGGCCGACGCGCGCTCGATCGGGACCCGCGCGAGCCTCACTGTCGCCATCCGCGATCTCGTGACCGACATCCCGCACGGTCTCACGGCCGTGTGACCGATCGCGACGAGGAGGCGCCGCCCGGATCGCCGGGCGGCGCCTCCTCGTCTGTGCAGACCCTCAGGCGAGAGCGCCGAACGCGGACATCACGGCCAGCGCGGTGCCCGCCACGACCGCGGAGAGGATCGCGCCGAGCCCCAGCGGGCGCCACCCGGCTCGGAGCACGGCTCGGATGTCGGCCGAGAGGCCCACACCCGCGAGCGCGGCCGCGATGAGGAACCCGCTCACCTGCGAGACCGCGTCCTGCATCCCGGCCGGGATCCATCCGGCCGACCGGGCGAGCGCGAGGAGCGCGAACCCGATGAGGAACCACGGCACGAGCGTCGCCGCGCGGCTCGGGGTCAGCGGGCTCCCTCCCCCGCCCCGTCGGCTCTCGCCGATCGAGAGCGCGATGCTCAGCGGGATGATCGCGAGGGTGCGGACGAGCTTGACGGCGACCGCCACGGCGAGTGCGCCTCCGCCGAACACCCCCGCCGCCGCGATGACTGAGCTCGTATCGTTCACGGCGGTGCCCGCGAGCACCCCGAACGCGTGCGCGTCGAGCCCCAGCGCGTGCCCGAGCACGGGGAACACGACGACAGCGAGGAGGTTGAAGAGGAAGATCGTCGACATCGCGTAGGCGATCTCGGCGCTCGAGGCGCCGATCACGGGGGCGATCGCGGCGATGGCGGACGCGCCGCAGATCCCGGTGCCCGCGCCGACGAGGGTCCGCAGCCGCCGCCCCACGCCGAGCACCCTGCCGACGACGACCGTCGCGAGCGCGCACGCTCCGAGCGTGGCGGCCATGACCGGAAGCGCCTCGGCACCGGCCGCGACGACGCTCTGGATCGGGAGGCCCGCGCCGAGGAGCACGATGGCGACCCGCAGGCCCGGGCCGCTCGCCCACGCCATCCCGGGGTGCAGCGCAGGCCCCGGAGCGCGGAGCACCGCGCAGCCGACGCCGAGGGCGATCGCGGGCGCCGCGCTGCCGACCGCGGGGGCTGCGCGGCCGATCACGAGGGAGACGAGGGCGATCGCGCCGCAGGCCGCGAGACCGGGGGCCGCCCGCATCGTGCGGTGCAGAAGGAGCTGGGGCATGCTCCCACGGTCGCCGGATCACGGGGCGCGCGGTATCCGGCTGGCGTGCGTGGGGGTACAGGGCCAGACTGTAGGGACCATGCGACACGTGCCCTCGATCGACGCCCTCGAGCTCCTGAGCGCCGTCGCGCACCACGGCTCGATCTCGGCCGCGGCCCGCGAGACCGGCTGCACGCAGCAGTCCGCGTCAGCGCGCATCCGCTCGCTCGAGCGCACGCTCGGCCTCGAGCTCGTGACGCGCTCCCCGCACGGCGTGGCACTCACCGCGAGCGGACGCCGGGTGCTGACCTGGACCGACGACCTGCTCGCGGCCGCTGAGCGGTTCCGCGCGGGCGTCGAGCGGCTGCGCGGGGAGAGCACGCGCGCGCTCGTCGTCGCCGCGAGTCAGACGGTCGCCGCGCACGTGCTGCCCGCGTGGCTCCTCGCCCTGCGCGCCGCGCAGCTCGAGGACGGGAGGGAGCCGACCTCCGTTCGCCTCGTGACGGCGAACAGCGACGAGACGGCCGAGCTCGTGCGCACGGGCAGGGCGGACCTCGGGTTCGTCGAGAGCCCGGACATCCCGGACGACCTGTCGAGCTCGACGGTCGCGGACGATGTGCTCGTCCTCGTCACGGCGCCCTCGCACCCGTGGACCGACCACGGGAGCGTGTCGCTCGACGACGTCGCCGACACCGCGCTCATCGCGCGCGAGGACGGCAGCGGCACGCGGAGGGCGTGGGAGTCCGCGGTCCGCAAGCGGCTCGGACGCACGCCGGTCGCGCCGGCCATGGTCCTGTCCACCTCGGCGGCCATCCGGTCTGCGGTCGCCGAGGGCATCGCCCCCGCCGTTCTGAGCGACCTCGTCGTGGCGGACGATGTGCGCCTGGCGCGTCTGCGGCGGATCGCGATCGCCGGGCCCGCCATCTCGCGCCCGATCACGGCGCTCTGGCGCGGCACACCGCGCGACCTCGCACCGACGAGCCGCGACCTGCTCGACGCCGCGGTTCGGCGCGGCATCCCGACCTGAGTCACCGGGCGAGCGCAGAGCTCCGCAGGTGCCCGACGACCCGCCCGGCCGGCGTCGGGCCGACGGCGATGGGCCGCCCCGGGCTCTGCACCCACCGGCTCCACGAGCCCGAGAAGACCCGCGCCTCGATCCCGGCTGTCGCGAGGGCGAGAGCACTGTGGGCGGATGCGACGCCCGACGCGCAGTACAGCCCGATCTCACGGCCCGGTCGAGCCCCGATCCGCGCGAAGGCCGTGAGGATCTCGGCCGGCGTGCGCAGCGTGCCGTCCGGTCGGATGTGCGTCACGGCGGGGAGGCTGACGGCGCCCGGGATGTGGCCTGCGGTCGGATCGGCTCCCGCGTGCGCACCGCGGTATCGCTCAGGGGACCGCACATCGACGAGCACGCCGCGGCTCGGCAGGGTCGCCGCCTCGTCGATCGGCAGCTCCCCGGGATCGACGTCGCGCAGCGTCGCGTCACCACGGGGCGGAGCGACGTCGCCCGTGTCGAGGAGATGTCCGGCGGCGATCCACGCGCGCAGGCCTCCGTCGAGGACGCGGACCTCGAGCCCGGTGCGCCGGAGCAGCCACCACGCCCGCGCGGCGGCGACCGAGTCATTGTCGTCGTAGACGACCACGAGGTCGCCGCGGCGCACGCCCCATCGGATGGCCGCGCGCTCGAGATCGCGGTGGGCCGGACGCGGATGCCGGCCCTCCTCCGGATGCCCGCGACGGGCGAGCTCGGTCTCGAGGTCGACGTACACCGCGCCGGGGAGGTGACCCGAGAGGTAGGCGGGTCGGCCCTCCGGGAGGTCGAGGCGCCAGCGGACGTCGAGAAGGCTCACGCGTGCGCCGCCGGAGAGCCTTTCGTGCAGGTCGGCAGCGGAGATGAGAGGCGACATGAGGCCATCCTCACCCCGCGCACGGCATTCCCGATCATTCCGATAGGGAATATGACGTCGTGCGTCGTCGGCCCGGGTCCTACACGCCCGCGGCCACCGGGGACGACGTGGCGAGAGCCGCGCGCACCGACGGCAGCCCCCGACGCACCGTGAGCTCGAGCCGGTCGCGCAGAGCCGCCGAGGCGATGCGACCGTCCGTGAAGTCCGTGTCCCGCGCGTAGACCGCGAGCGGGAGCGTGAGGGACTGGAAGAACGCGAAGAGCGGGCGGAACTGATGCTCGAGCGCGAGCGCATGCCGATCGCTCCCGCCGGTCGCCGCGAGCTGCACGGGCGTGTCGACGAGGGCGTACTGGTCGACGAAGTCGAACACGTGCTTGAACAGCCCCGTGAACGAGGCGCGGTAGACGGGGCTCGCGACGACGAGGAGGGACGCGCTCTCGATGCGGCGCAGGGCCTCTTCCGCTCGCACCGACAGCTCATCGCGGCGCAGCGCGCCGCTGAACTCGCGACCGAGGTCGCTGAGCTCGATCACGTCGGTCGTGACGAGATGCTCGTCGCCGAGGGCGTCGGCATACGCGGTGAGGATGTCGCGCGCGAGAACGCTCGTGCGCGAGGGCGACTGGAGGCTGCCGGAGACGGCGACGAGGGAGACGGTGACCATGCGAGCACGCTACGAGCGCATCCGCGTCGTCGGGGCCGAGCGCGTAGCCGGGCGACGAACTCGGTAACACGACGTCACCGGCGCACGTCGCGGCTCAGTCCCCCGCGGCGCGATCCGCGTGCCCGAGCGACTTGCCCGGCGCGATGAGGTCGCGCACGCGCCGCTTCAGGTCAGCGATCTCCGGGAAGCCGCCGTCGCGCTTCCGGTTCCACACGTGCACCTCGCCGACGTCGATCCGGAACACGCCGCCCGTCGCCGGCACGAGCGCGACCTCGCCGATCTCGTCCTCGAACGACTGGAGGAGCTCACCCGCGTACCACTGGGCGCGCAGCAGCCAGCGGCACTGGGTGCAGTAGGTGATGACGATGCGAGGGGAGGCCATGCACCCACGGTATCGACTCGTCGGAGGAGGCTACGGCGTCGCGGCGCCCCCGTGCACGTGCGCGCGCTGCCCATGACGGCCGACGAGGCTCAGGTACTCGACGGCTCCCGCGCTCGTCGCACCGAACCAGTGCGGGGTGCGCGTGTCGAACTCCACCGCCTCGCCCGCGTGGAGAAGGAGGTCCTGGTCGCCGAGGACGAGCCGGAGCGTCCCGTTGAGGACGTACGCCCAGTCGTGCCCCTCATGCGAGCGGAGATCGGGAGCTCGGTCGTCCCGGTCGGCCGGCAGCACGAACTTGAACGCCTGCACCCCACCGGGGCGCCGGGTGAGCGGGATGATGACCGAGCCGTCGCCGCAGGAGATCGGGCGCAGGTCCACCCGCGGGTCGGCCGTGCGCGGGGCGTCGACGAGGGAGTCGATCGTGACGCCGTAGTACCGGGCGAGGGGCAGGAGCTGCTCGAGGGTGGGCCGGCGCAGACCGGCCTCGAGCCGCGACAGCGTGCTGACGGAGATCCCGGTCGCCTCCGCGAGCGCCGTGAGCGTGATGTCGCGCCGCAGCCGAAGGTGCTTGAGCCTCGGCCCGACCGCGTCGAGAGTCTGGTCTGCAGATGTTCGCATGGCACCAGTTTGCCATTCGGCAAGAATATTTGCCACCGTGAGCTCCGGGATGGGACGCTCTTCCCGCACCCCGCGCACGGTCGGGGAGAAGGAGATGAGCATGCACGACTTCGACAAGGCCTTCTGGGAGGATCACTGGTCCGCCCACGCCCCTTCGGATCCCGGGCTCGACGCACCCCACCCGTACCTGGACAGGGAGATCGGCGGCCTCGCGCCCGGCACGGCGCTCGACGCAGGGTGCGGGACCGGGGCCGAGGCGGTCTGGCTCGCCGAACGAGGATGGCAGGTCACCGGCGTCGACCTCTCCGCGAACGCACTGGCAGCGGCCGCGCGTCGCGCCGCCGCTGCGGGGGTCGCGGACCGGATCGACTGGGTCGAGGCGGACATCGCACGATGGCGACCGAGGCGGACGTGGAGCCTCGTCCTGACGAGCTACGCGCACGCCGACATCGGCCAGCTCGACCTCTTCCGCCTCCTCGCGTCACAGGTCGCACCGGGCGGCACGCTCCTCGTCGTCGCCCACGCGCCTTCGCCCGCCCACGGGCATGGCACCGTCCCGCATCCCGCGCACGCGACCGCCTCCCCCGGCGACATCGCGTCGCTGCTGACCGCGCCCGAATGGCAGGTCGACAGCCGGTACACGTCGTCCCGGGCACTGACGATCGGCACCCACCGGCAGCATCTCCGCGACGTCGTCGTGCGCGCTCATCGTGTCCACTGAACCGGAAAGGCCCGCTCCATGACCTCGACCTCCCCCGTCCGCGTCCATCCGCCATCCCTCGTCGTCGACGATCCGCTGCGACGCCGCGCGATCCTCTGGGCTGTCGGCATCGCGCTCATGGCCGTCGTCGCGTCGGTCTCCGGGCTCAACGTCGCGCAGCCGCAGCTCGCGAGCGCGTTCGACGCGTCGCAGGGCGACGTGCTCTGGATCATCAACACCTACACGCTCACGCTCGCGGCTCTCCTGCTTCCTCTCGGCGCCGCAGGAGACCGACTGGGACGACGCCGCGTGCTCCTGCTCGGGCTCGCCCTCTTCGGGCTCGCCAACATCGCCGGCGCTCTCGCGCCCGTGCTCGAGGCGATGCTCGCCGCGCGGCTCCTGGCGGGGGTCGGCGCCGCGATGATCATGCCCGTGACGCTCGCGGTCATCACCGCCACCTTCCCCGAGGGCGAGCGCTCGCGCGCGATCGGCATCTGGAGCGCGGTCGCGGCGAGCGGCGGCCTCCTCGGCATGTACCTCTCGGCCCTCCTCGTCGACCTCGCCTCGTGGCGATGGCTCTTCGCGCTGCCCATCGCACTGACGATCGCGGCGCTCCTCGTCGCCATCCGAGCGGTGCCGGACTCGCGCGAGGTCGCGAGCGGCCGTTTCGACCTCGTCGGCGCCGTGACCTCGGTCGTCGCCGCCGTGGGGTTCACGTTCGCGCTGCACGAGGCTCCGACGCACGGCTGGACCGATCCGGTCGTGCTCGTCGCACTCGCGGCGGCCGCGCTCGCCGCCGTCGCGTTCGCGGTGTGGGAGCTCCGCGCGGACGACCCCCTGCTCGACCTGCGGTTCTTCCGCCGGCGCGGCCTCTCCTCCGGGTCCGCGATCCTCCTCGTGCTGTTCGGCGTGCAGGGCGGCGTCTCGCTGATGCTCTATCCGTTCCTCCAGGTCGCGCTCGGGTGGAGCGGCCTCCTCGCCACGCTCGGCCTGATGCCGCTGGCGCTCATGATGATGCTCGCGTCCGGCCTCGCTCCGCGGTTCGCTGCGCGCGTCGGCACACGGACAGCGATGGTCGCGGGCCTCGGGATGTCGGCGGCGGGTCTCGCGCTCATGGCCGGTCTCGTGTCCGCGGACGGAGGCTACCTCAGCGTTCTGCCGGGCCTCGTCGTCCTGGGCGTCGGCGCAGGGCTCGCGATGACCCCGTCGACCGAGGCGATCACCTCGTCGCTTCCCAAGGAGCGTCAGGGAGTCGCGTCCGCCGTCAACGACCTCGCACGCGAGCTCGGCGCGGCCCTCGGCATCGCCCTGCTCGGCGGGCTCCTCGTCGCCGGCTACCGCGACGCGATCTCGGTGCGGCTGGACGGCGTCCCGGCGGAGTGGGCCGGCGCCGCGAGCGAGGGCATCGCGACCGCCGCCGCGATCGCGACGGAGGCCGGTCCCCATGCGGCGCAGATCCTCGATGCCGCCCGCGTCGCGTTCGTCGTGGGCTGGCAGCAGACGATGTGGGCGGGCGCCGCGGTCCTGGGCGCGGTCGCCATCGCCATCCTCGTGCGCGGACCGGTATCCGCCGTCGACCGCTCGCCGTCCGCGGACGCGAGCTGAGCCGGGACCTCGCCTCACAACGCGAGAGCGCCCCGTCTTCCGACGGGGCGCTCTCGCTCTTCTGGTGGACCTGAGGGGACTCGAACCCCTGACCCCCTGCATGCCATGCAGGTGCGCTACCAGCTGCGCCACAGGCCCAGACGCTGTCCGGTAGAAGCCCCGGACAACTCCTTTAGCTTACATGACGGTTTCCGCGCGGTGAAATCCGCTCAGTCCGCCGGGCGCGTCGCGGGGAGGTCGATCGGCACCACGGGGCAGTCCTTCCAGAGGCGCTCGAGCGCATAGAACGACCGCTCCTCCTGGTGGAAGATGTGCGCCACGAGGTCGCCGAAGTCGAGGAGCACCCAGCGCGCCTCCGAGCGGCCCTCGCGGCGCAGGCACTTGTGGCCCGCCTCGAGGAGCTTGTCCTCGATCTCGTCGGCGATGGCCGCGACATTGCGCTCGCTGCGCCCCGTCGCCAGGAGGAAGATGTCCACGAGCGGAAGGGGCTGCGAGACGTCGAGCGCGACGAGATCCTCTGCGCCCTTGGAATCCGCCGCGGCGGCGGCGATCTGCAGCATGTCGATGGACGACTGTGTTGCCATCAGCCGAATACTCCTGTCGCGTAGGCGATGACGACGGCCGCGACGACGGCGATGCCGAGGCCTCCTGCGGTGATGCCGAGCGTCAAGATGAGCTTGTGGTTCTTCTCGGGCGCGGGAGGGCGGATGACCTCTCCCGGGCTCTTCGAGGTCGACACCGCGTCGCTCGCGGCGATCGGCGTCGGGGACGAGGAGAGCGGGATCTCGCCGTCGATGAGCACCGCGTCGACCTCGCGGCCGTCGGTCGTGCCCTTCGCGGCGCCGCTCGAGCCGAAGCCCTCGGGGAGCTTGTGCGAGCTCGTGATGAGCAGCTCGCCGGTCGCCGTGATCGGCGCGCTGAGCGCCGCGGTCGCCGGGATCTCATCGAGGACGAGGGTGCTCGGGGCCGAGCTGGAGCCGCTCGTCTCCTGCGGCTGGGTGAGGAGCTCGTCGAACGACGCCGGCGAGTGCGTGATCGCCTCGACCTCGACGCCCTCTCCGAAGTCCGGGCGGAGCGTGGCCTGCTGCTCCCCCGCGTCCTCCGCGGTCGGCGCCTCGGACGACGCGCGCGGGGTCGGCGACGCGGCAGGGGCCTCATCCTCGACGGGCGCTTCCTCGACGGGCGCTTCCGGAGTCTGCTCCACGAGCTCGACGTCGACCGTGGCGGGCGCCGCCGTCTGCGGCACCTGGTCGGTGACGATGGTGGCCTCGATCGTCTCCGGCTCGGCCTGCGTCTCCGGCTCGGCCTGCTCGGCGTTCACCGTGGGGGTCGCGTTGGTGCGCAGACGCTCCTGCTCGCGCAGCTGACGGCGCGTCAGGACCGGGTGAGCGGGAGCGGGCGACGGGGCGCTCTCCCCCTCGGACGATGTCCGGTCGTCGGGCGTCGCCGACGCAGTGGGCTCACCGTCCACGGGCTCAGCGGGCTCGTCCACGGGCTCAGCGGGCTCGGCGTCCGCGGTCTGCGCCTCCTCGCGCTCCTCCTCGGCGACGGCCGGCACGACCTCGAGCTCCTCGACCTCGTCGGTCGCCTCGCCGTCGTCCGACGCGGGGGCGGGGTTCTCGTCGGACGGCTCGTCGATCGCGGGCGCTGCCGCCTCCTCCTCGACGGCTCTCGCGTCGCGGTCGGCCGCGATGTCGTCCTCGGTGAGGATCGGCGTCTGTCCGGTCTGGCGCAGCTCACGCAGCTGACGTCGTGTGAGGGGACGACCGTCTGATGTGCTCATGACTTGCTCCGATACAGATGATGCTTCGCGATGTACTGCACCACGCCATCCGGCACGAGGTACCAGACGGGAAGATCGCGTCTCACGCGGTCCCGGCAATCGGTGGAGGAGATCGCCAGTGCGGGGATCTCCAGGCGACTCACGCCGTCGTCGGGCAGTCCATCCGTGCTGAGCACGTGACCGGGACGCGAGACGGCGACGAAGTGGGCGAGCTCCCACAGCTCATGATGGTCCCGCCAGCTGAGAATCTGCGCCACGGCATCGGCGCCGGAGATGAAGAACAGCTCGGCATCGGGGCGCTCGGCCTTCAGGTCGCGCAGCGTGTCGACCGTGTAGGTGAGCCCTCCGCGGTCGATGTCGACGCGGCTGACCGTGAAGCGCGGGTTCGACGCGGTCGCGATGACCGTCATCTCGTACCGCGCCTGCGCGGGCGACACCTTCTCCTTCTGCCACGGCTGCCCCGTCGGCACGAAGACGACCTCGTCGAGGTCGAACGACGTCGCGACCTCGCTCGCGGCGACGAGGTGACCGTGGTGGATGGGATCGAACGTCCCGCCCATCACCCCGATCCGAGGAGCACGCGTCGTGGTCGTCACCTTCCGAGGCCTAGTGGCCGTGCCCTGCTTCGCCGTCGACGTGCTCGCTCGCGTCGGCGTGGCGGTTGGCGACGTTGCGGTACGACGCGGCCACGAGCGCGAGGACGCCGAAGATCCCGAAGGCGACGAGTCCGAAGGGCAGGGTCTCCAGGGCGACGTTGCCGTGCTCGGATTCTGCGGCGAGGGTCGCGATCGCGGTGGCGAAGTGCATAGATGTTCCGTTCTACGGTCGGGCGGACCCTTCCAGCTTACCGTCAGCCCCGCACCTGGCCGGAGCCACGCCCGACCCACTTGGTGCTGGTCAGCTCGGGAAGGCCCATCGGCCCCCGCGCGTGCAGCTTCTGCGTCGAGATGCCGACCTCGGCGCCGAACCCGAACTCGCCGCCGTCCGTGAAGCGCGTCGACGCGTTCGCGAAGACGGCCGCCGAGTCGACCTCGTCGAGGAAGCGCTCGGCGTTGCGCACGTCGGCCGTGACGATCGACTCCGTGTGGCCCGTGCTGTACCGGCGGATGTGCGCGATCGCGTCGTCGAGCGTGTCGACCACGCGCATCGCGATGTCGAGGCTCAGGTACTCGGTCTCCCAGTCCTCCTCCGTCGCGGGGACGATGCCGGACGCGAGCGCCGCGACGGCCTCGTCGCCGTGGACGGTCACGCCCTCCGCCTGCAGCGCCGCGACGACCGAGGGGATGAGCCGGTCGGCCGCCTCGCGGACGACGAGCACGGTCTCCGCCGCGTTGCACACGCTCGGCCGCTGCACCTTGGCGTTCACGACGATGTCGCGGGCCCAGTCCTCCGGGGCCGACGCATCGAGCACGACGTGCACGTTGCCCGCTCCGGTCTCGATCACCGGCACGATCGACTCCGTGACGACCGTCTCGATGAGACCTGCGCTCCCGCGCGGGACGAGGACGTCGACCAGCCCGCGGCCGCGCATGAGGGCGCGCGCGCCGTCGCGCCCGAAGTCGTCGACCGTCTGCACCGCGTCGCCCACGACGCCCTGTGCCTCGAGAGCGCGGCGCATCACGTCGACGAGGACCGTGTTCGACGACCGGGCGGCGCTGCCGCCGCGCAGGACGACGGCGTTCCCCGACTGCAGCGCGAGCGCCGCGATGTCGACGGTGACGTTGGGGCGCGCCTCGTAGATCACGCCGACGACGCCGAACGGCACACGGCGCTGCTCGAGCAGCACCCCGTTGTACATCCGCTGCCCCCGGACGAGCTCGCCCACGGGGTCGGGCAGCGCGGCGACCTGGCGCACGGCGGCCGCGAGCGCGTCGATGCGCGCCTCGTCGAGGCGCAGGCGGTCCAGGAGCGATGCGCCGATCTGCTGCTCCTCGCCGCGGCGCAGATCCTCGGCGTTCGCGGCGATGATCTCGGCGCGGTGCGCGATGAGCGCATCGGCGATCGCATGCAGCGCGGCCTTCTTCTCGTCGCTCGTCAGACGCGCCACCGCGCGCGACGCCTCCTTCGCGCGCCGCAGGCGGTCCTCGGGGACCTCGACCGCGGTGTGCTCGGGGGCGATGAGTGCGTCTGTCGTCATCCGCCCATTCTAGCGAGCGGGCCGGTCGCGACGGCCCCTCCGTCGGACGGCGCGAACCACGTGCCGACGGGCGCGCCGGCGAGGGCGTCGGCGACCTGGTCGGCGCTCGTGACGAGCACGCCGATGCCGGCGCTCGAGGCGAGACGCGCGGCCGAGGCCTTGGTCGCCGCTCCCCCGGTGCCGACGCTGTTGACGACCTTCGAGCCGAAGGCGTACGACGACAGATCGTCGTCCGGCTCGATGACGTGGATCGGCTCGGCCCCCGGCTCCCCCGGCGGGCGCGTGTACAGCGCCGTGATGTCGCTCAGGAGAACGAGCGCGTCGGCTCCGACGAGACGCGCGACGAGGGCGGCCAGGCGGTCGTTGTCGCCGAACCGGATCTCGTGCGTGGCGACCGTGTCGTTCTCGTTGATGATCGGGAGGATGCGCAGTCCGAGCAGGCGCTCGATCGCGCGGCGCGCGTTGCTGCGGTGCGTCGGGTCCTCCATGTCGTGGGCGGTGAGCAGCACCTGCCCCGCCATGATGTCGAAGGGCCGCAGTGCCTCGAGGTAGCGGTACACGAGGACGTTCTGGCCGACGGCGGCGGCCGCCTGCTGCGTCGCGAGGTCGTGCGGGCGGGACTCCAGGTCGAGGAACGGCATCCCCGTCGCGATCGCCCCGGACGAGACGAGGAGCACCTCGGCGCCGCGCGCGTGCGCGGCCGCGAGAGCCTCGACGAGGACCGGGATCCGCCACGCGGCCTCGCCGCTGATCGACGACGAGCCGACCTTCACGACGATGCGACCCGCGGTCGCCAGCTCGCTCCTGTGCCGCACCGTCATTCGGTGTCGTCCTCCTCGTCGTCGCGACGCGCCCGGCGGCGCTCCTCCTCCATCGCCCGCTCGAGCGTGCGGGCATCCTGACGGGCGTAGTACTGCTCGCGCCGCTCGGCCGTCGTGCGCCGGCGGTTCGGGTCCAGACGCGGATCGAGGCCGCGCGGCGCCTGGATGAGCTCCGCCGCCGACGCGATCGACGGCTCCCAGTCGAACACGATGCCGGCGTCCCCGCCGATCACGACCGTGGAGCCGGGCACGGCGCCGAGCCGGAACAGCTCGTCCTCGACGCCCAGCTTCTCGAGGCGGTCGGCGAGGAAGCCCACGGCCTCCTCGTTCTGGAAGTCGGTCTGCTGCACCCAGCGCAGGGGCTTCTCGCCGAGCACGTGGTACACGTTCCCGTACGTTCCGCCCTCGACGCGCACCGTGAACTCCTTCTCGGAGCCCTTGGGGCGGATGACGACCCGTTCCCGCGGAGGCTCGACCGGCGCGGCCTTCCGGTGCTCGTCGATGATCTCGCCGAGGGCGAAGGTCAGCTCGCGGAGCCCGCGCCGCGCGACCGTCGAGATCTCGAACACGCGGTAGCCGAGCGCCTCGAGGTCGGGCCGCACGAACTCGGCGAGCTCATGCGCCTCGGGCACGTCGACCTTGTTGAGCACGACGATCTGCGGGCGCTCGAGGAGCGGCACCTGGCCGTCCGCCACCGGGTAGTTCGCGAGCTCCTGGCGGATGGTCTCGAGGTCGGTGATCGGGTCGCGTCCGGGCTCGAGCGTGGCGCAGTCGAGCACGTGGACGAGCGCGGTGCACCGCTCGACGTGGCGGAGGAACTCCAGGCCGAGCCCGCGCCCCTCGCTCGCGCCCTCGATGAGGCCGGGCACGTCGGCGACCGTGTAGCGGATGTCGCCGGCCTGGACGACGCCGAGATTCGGGTGCAGCGTCGTGAAGGGGTAGTCGGCGATCTTGGGCCGCGCGGCGGAGATCGCCGCGATGAGGCTCGACTTGCCCGCCGACGGGAACCCGACGAGCGCGACGTCGGCGACGGTCTTCAGCTCGAGGACGACGTCGCCCTCCCAGCCGGGGGTGCCGAGGAGCGCGAACCCCGGCGCCTTCCGCTTGGGCGATGCGAGCGCCGCGTTGCCCAGCCCGCCGCGGCCGCCGGGGGCCGCGATGATGCGCATCCCCGGCTCGATGAGGTCGACGAGCACCTCGCCGTCGGGTGACTTCACGACCGTGCCGACCGGAACCGGCAGCTCGAGGTCCTCGCCCTGCGCGCCCGATCGGTGGTCGCCCATCCCGAAGCCGCCGTTGCCCGCCGAGCGATGCGGCGAGTGGTGGTAGCTCAGGAGGGTGGTCGTCTGCGGATCGGCGACGAGCACGATGTCGCCGCCGTCTCCGCCGTTGCCGCCGTCGGGCCCGCCGAGCGGCTTGAACTTCTCACGGTGCACCGAGACGCAGCCGTTGCCGCCCTTGCCTGCGCGCAGGTGCAGCGTCACCTCGTCGACGAACGTGACCATGTCGGTTCCTGACCTCTCGCGGGAGCGTCCCGGACGAACCGGGGGAAAGAGAACGGGGCGGGCCGAAGCCCGCCCCGTCCAGATGCATGTGCGTCTGCGGTGATTACTCGCCCGCGACGATGTTGACGACCTTGCGGCCGCCCTTGGTGCCGAACTCCACGGCACCGGCAGCGAGCGCGAAGAGCGTGTCGTCGCCGCCGCGGCCCACGTTGGCGCCCGGGTGGAAGTGCGTGCCGCGCTGACGGACGAGGATCTCGCCCGCGTTGACGGTCTGGCCGCCGAAGCGCTTGACGCCGAGGCGCTGCGCGTTCGAGTCGCGGCCGTTGCGGGTGGAGCTTGCGCCCTTCTTATGTGCCATCTCTGGAGCCTCTTCCGCTTACTTGATGCCGGTGACCTTGACGCGCGTCAGGTCCTGACGGTGACCCTGGCGCTTCTTGTAGCCGGTCTTGTTCTTGTACTTCTGGATGACGATCTTGGGGCCGCGCAGGTCGCCGAGGACCTCGGCGGTGACCTTGACCTTCGCCAGCTTCTTGGCGTCGGTCGTCACGGTGTCGCCGTCGACGAAGAGGACGGCGGGCAGCTCGATCGTCTCACCCTCGGCAGCCTTGAGGCGGTCGAGCGTCACGATGGTCCCGACCTCGACCTTCTCCTGCCGGCCACCGGCGCGAACAACTGCGTAAACCACGTTCATACCTGTTTCATTGGGGAAGCCGTGCGGCTTCCGAATCTCACGGGAAGACTTCGCTTGCGGGTCGCACCGGATGTGCGAGGTGCGTCTCGGGCAAGACTTTCGTCGCGCCGCCAGTGGGAGAGCGCGCGACAGGGGACGCACCAAAGGAATACTTTACCCGATGTCGGGCGGTTCGGCCAAAAGCGGCAACGCGGCGCGTCGGGCGCGGATGTCCGTAGGCTGGATGGCCATGACCGTTCTCGTCGACAAGGCGATGTGGCCCGCGCACGGGCGCCTGTGGGCCCATCTCGTGAGCGACGAGAGCCTCGCCGAGCTGCATGCCTTCGCAGCGGCGAACGACATCCCGCGGCGGGCGTTCGACCGCGACCACTACGACGTGCCGGAGGATGCGCTCCCCCGGCTCGTCGCGGCGGGCGCCACGGCGGTCTCGGCGCACGAGCTCACGCGCGCCCTCATCGCCTCCGGCCTGCGGGTGCGCGCTCGGGACCGCCGCTGAGGCCCCGAGCGCGCGTGACGTCACTCCCCGTCGCGGGTCGCGGGGTTGACGGTGACCGCTGTGCCGAGCAGCGCGGCCGTCGTGACACGACGGCGGGCACGGCCCTGGCCGGGCGCCTTCGGCTCGGGCAGCGCCTCGAGCACGGAGTCGAGCAGCTGGGCGGCCTCCGACGTCGGCGCGACCGACGGGGGCTTCTCGACCGAGCGCTTCTTGCGCGGTCGCCGCGGGCGCTCGCGCTCCTCGCTCTGGGCGCCGCCGCGCGGCCCCTCGGGGAGCTCGATGCCGAGTGAGGCAAGGTCGGCCGGCTGCTCCGCGCGCGCGGGCTGCTCGGGGCGCTGCGGCTCCGACGCCTCGGTCTCCGGCTTCGCGATCGTCGACGCGGCGATCTGCGCGAGCGCCGACTTCACGCCGTCCGTGATGACGTGCGCGGCCGACGACGGCTGCGCGGGCGCGGCGCTCTGGGACGACTGTCCGCCGCGCGAGCGACGGCCGGAGCCGTTGGAGCCGTTCGAGCCTGCGCCGTTCGAGCGGTGCTTGACCACCGGGTCGTGATGGACGATGACGCCGCGGCCGGCGCACACCTCGCACGGCTCGCTGAACGTCTCGAGCAGGCCCAGGCCGAGCTTCTTGCGGGTCATCTGCACGAGGCCGAGCGAGGTGACCTCGGCGACCTGGTGCTTCGTCCGGTCCCGGCTCAGGCACTCGATGAGGCGCCGCAGGACGAGGTCGCGGTTGGACTCGAGCACCATGTCGATGAAGTCGACGACGATGATGCCGCCGATGTCGCGCAGCCGGAGCTGGCGGACGATCTCCTCGGCCGCCTCGAGGTTGTTCTTCGTGACGGTCTCCTCGAGGTTGCCCCCCGAGCCGACGAACTTGCCCGTGTTCACGTCGACGACCGTCATCGCCTCGGTGCGGTCGATGACGAGCGAGCCGCCGGACGGCAGCCAGACCTTGCGGTCGAGCGCCTTCTCGATCTGCTCCGTGATGCGGTACTCGTCGAAGGGGTCGCGGTCGCCCTCGTAGTGCTCGACACGGTCGAGCAGGTCGGGCGCGACGCCCGTGAGGTAGTCGACGATCGTCCGCTGCGCCTCCGCGCCCTGGATGAGGAGCTTCGTGAAGTCCTCATTGAAGACATCGCGGATGATCTTGACGAGCAGGTCGGGCTCGCTGTGCAGCAGCGCGGGCGCGTTGCCCTTCTGCACGAGCTCGTTGATGTGCGCCCACTGCGAGGTGAGGCGGTTGACGTCGCGGGTCAGCTGCTCCTCGGTGGCCCCCTCCGCGGCGGTGCGGACGATGACGCCCGACGACTCGGGGAGCACCTCCTTGAGGATCTTCTTGAGGCGCGCCCGCTCGGTGTCGGGCAGCTTGCGCGAGATGCCGTTCATGGCGCCGCCCGGCACGTACACGAGGTAGCGGCCCGGGAGCGAGATCTGGCTGGTCAGACGCGCGCCCTTGTGGCCCACGGGGTCCTTCGTGACCTGCACGAGGACGCGGTCGCCCTGCTTGAGCGCGAGCTCGATGCGACGCGGCTGGTTGCCGGTCTCGACGGCATCCCAGTCGACCTCGCCCGAGTACAGCACGGCGTTGCGGCCGCGGCCGATGTCGACGAACGCGGCCTCCATGCTGGGCAGCACGTTCTGCACGCGGCCGAGGTACACGTTGCCGATGAGCGATGCGTCCTGGTTGCGCGCCACGTAGTGCTCGACGAGCACGTTGTCCTCGAGCACGGCGATCTGGATGCGTCCGTTCTTCGAGCGGACGATCATCTGGCGGTCCACCGCCTCGCGGCGGGCGAGGAACTCGGCCTCGGTCACGACGGGACGACGGCGGCCCGCCTCCCGGCCGTCCCGACGGCGCTGCTTCTTCGCCTCGAGGCGCGTCGAGCCCTTGATGCGCTGCGGCTCGGTGATCACCTCGACGACGCGCTGCCGGCGGCGCGGCTCGTCCTGCGGCGCCTCGTCGACCCCGTCGGATCCGCCGCGACGGCGCCGACGGCGCGACGAGCGCCCGCCCTGCTGCTCCTCGGGCTCGGGCTCGGGGAGCGCGGGCAGCGGCGTGATGTCGGGCGCGTAGAAGTGCAGGTCCGTCGTGACGCGCGAGACGAAGTCGGCCGGGAGGAGGCCGAGGCTCACCGCGGTGACCGGCTCGGGCTCAGGCTCCTCCGCCGGCACCTCGTCCTCCACCGGCACCTCGTCCTCCGCCGGCGCGTCGGAGTCCTCGGAGTCCGCGGATCCGGCTTCCGAGCTCTCGCCCTCGGGCGCGTCGGTCTCGGCGGCCGGCTCCGCGCCATCCGATGCCTGCTCGGCCTTGTCGACCTGCGGTGCGTCGGGCGCGTCCGGCGTCTCGTCCGCGGCGCTCTCGCGCTGCGCGTCGGGCTGCGTCGTGGGCTCGACAGCCGCCTCGTCGCCTCCGTTCGCGTCGAAGGTTCCGTCTGTGTCGTTGTTCACTTCAGCCATCGCTGGCGTACTCCCTGCGGGGCGGAGGTCCGCCCGAGAATCTCGTGCGGCCCCGCATCGCGCGGCCGCGAACTCCATCGGCATGCGACCGGCACTTCGCTCTGGTCGCGCGGGGCAGCCGTTGCCCCGAAGTCTTGTCACTCGACGGCTCCCCGACCTCGCCGGGGTGCACGTCGGGACCATTATCTCACTACCTGCTGTTCACCCGCACCCTGAGGCGCGAGGGAGGGTGCCCGGGCGCGCCGCACGGACGGCGCGCGCAGTCCGCGATGCGATAATCCGACCATGCCCGAGACTCGCACGCGCCCCACCGCTCTGGCCATCTGGCTCGTCGTCGCCGGCGTCATCGGCTGGTGGGCGGCGTTCTCGCTCACGGTCGAGAAGTTCCACCTGCTGGAGAACCCGAGTGCGGCGCTCGGCTGCGACTTCAACGTGCTCGTCCAGTGCGCGGCGAACCTCGACGCCTGGCAGGGCTCCGTGTTCGGCTTCCCGAACCCGCTGCTCGGGGTCACCGGATGGGTCGCCCCGGTCGTCGTCGGGATGGCGCTGCTCGCCGGCGCGCGCTTCTCCCGCTGGTTCTGGGCCCTGTTCACGCTCGGGATGGCGTTCGCGTTCGGCTTCGTGTGCTGGCTCATCGGCCAGAGCATCTTCGTCATCGGGACGCTGTGCCCGTGGTGCATGGTGACGTGGGTCGTCACCATCCCCTCGTTCTACGCGGTGCTGCTCCACGCCATCCGGATCGGGGCGATCCCCCTCCCGCGTCCCGTGCGCAGGGGCGCCGACGCGCTCATCGGCTGGCTGCCGCTCCTCGCCGTGCTGAGCTACGTCGCCATCGCGGTCATGGCCCAGCTGCGCCTCGACGTTCTCGGGATGCTGTTCTAGGCCGACGCACGCAGAGAGCCGGCATCGGGAGCGTTCCCGATGCCGGCTCGCTCCGCTCGCGGAGTGCGTTTCGACTCGCTCCGCTCGCTCAACGACCGGGGGCGGCTCGCTCCGCTCGCTGAGTGTTTAGAACCAGATCTCGAGCTCGCGGGCGGCGGACTCGGGGCTGTCCGAGCCGTGCACGAGGTTCTGCTGCACGGCGAGGCCCCAGTCGCGGCCGAGGTCGCCGCGGATGGTGCCCGGGGCGGCGGTCGTCGGGTCGGTCGTGCCGGCGAGCGCGCGGAAGCCCTCGATCACGCGGTTCCCGGCGACGCGGATCGCGACGACGGGGCCCGACAGCATGAACTCGAGGAGCGGCTCGTAGAACGGCTTGCCCTCGTGCTCGGCGTAGTGCCGGGCGAGCAGGTCGCGGCTCGGCTCGACGAGCTTGATGTCGACGAGCGAGTAGCCCTTCGCCTCGATGCGGCGGAGGATCTCGCCGGTGAGGCCGCGGGCGACGCCATCGGGCTTGACGAGGACGAGGGTCTCTTCGGTGGCCATGGGAGTGCCTTTCTCGTGGAACGGGTGGTGCGGGTGCCGGTCAGTCGGTCTCGGACTCGGCCGCGGCGCGCTGCGCGGAGACGCGCCGCTCGATCCGCGCCCCTCCGATCGTCGCATACGCCCACATGCCGCCGAACACGAGCGTGACGAGCAGGATCGCGGGCACGAAGAGCGCGCCCAGGGCGGTCGCGACCTGGAGCGCCCATCCGACGGCGAACGCCCAGCGGTGCCGGAGCAGGCCGCTCGTGAGCACCATCAGGACGGCGACGACGGCGCCCGCGACGATCCCCCACCACGGGGCGATCGGCTCGGGAAGCGCGCGGAGCCCATAGATCGACAGGCCGGCGAGGAACACGACGACCGCCTCGAACACGAGGACGATCGAGCCGATCTTCTCGGGCAGGGCGCGGTAGCGCGGCGCCCGGCGCGCGGCGCCCGTCACGCTCCGCTCACCGGCTTCCACTCCTCCTCCTGCGCGAGCAGGACGGCCTCTCCCGCGAGCACGACCGAGCCCGCGATCGCGACCGCGCGCCGCGGCGCCTCCTGCGCCCACGCGCGAGCCGCCTCTGCCGCGTCGTAGACGCCGGAGTGCACCGTGACGCGGAGGCCCGCGGCCTCCGCGATGTCGGCGAGTCGATCCGCGTCGCTCGCGCGGTCCGACGACGGAACCGTGGCGAAGACGTGCGCGGCGACCGGGGCGAGCGCGGCCACGATGCCCGCGGCGTCCTTGTCGTCGAGGACGCCGAGGACGACGCCCCACTCGTCGAAGTCGAACGACTCCTTCAGCGCGGCCGCGAGGGCGCGCGCGCCGTGCGGGTTGTGCGCGGCGTCCACGACGACGGTCGGCTCGATGCCGACGAGCTGGAGCCGACCCGGCGAGGTCGCCTGCTGGAGCCCGTCGGTGAGCACGCCCGACGCGATCGCCTGGCTGCCCGCGCCGATCAGCGCCTCGACCGCCGCGATCGCGACCGCGGCGTTCTGCCCCTGATGACGCCCGTAGAGCGGGAGGTACTCCTCGTCGTACGAGCCGGCGAGGCCCTTGACGGAGATGAGCTGGCCGCCGACCGCGAGCCGGTCGTCGACGAGGGCGAAGTCCTGCCCCTCGAACGCGACGGTCGCGTTCCTCTGCGCGGCGACCCGGCGGATGACGGCCTCGGCCTCGGGACGCTGGACGGCGGAGACGACCGACGCGCCGTCCTTGATGATGCCGGCCTTGACCTCGGCGATCTCCTCCACGGTCGATCCCAGGCGGCTCACGTGGTCGATGTCGATGGGCGTGAGCACCGCGACGTCGCCGTCGGCCGTGTTCGTGGAGTCCCAGCTGCCGCCCATCCCCACCTCGAGCACGAGCACGTCGACGGGCGCGTCCGCGCACGCGACGAACGCGAGCACGGTGAGGAGCTCGAAGAACGTCAGGCGCGCGTCGCCGCGGGCCTCGAGCTCGGCGTCGACGATCCCGACGAAGGGCTCGATCTCGTCCCAGGCGTCGGCGATCGCCGCATCCGCGATCGGCTCGCCGTCGATGAGGATCCGCTCGGTGAATCGGGTGAGATGCGGGCTCGTGAACAGCCCCGTGCGGAGGCCGTGCGCGCGGATGAGGCTCTCGATGATGCGTGCCGTCGAGGTCTTCCCGTTCGTCCCCGTGATGTGCACGACCCGGTAGGTGCGCTGCGGGTCGTCCAGGAGCTCGAGGATGCGGCCGACGCGCTCGACACGCGGCTGCACCCACTGCTCCCCCGCCCTCGCCAGCAGCGCGTCGTAGACGGCGTCGGCCCTGGCCCGGTCGTTCGCGCTCACGCGGCGCTCCCCACTCGCGAGACGGCGACGGCGAAGTCGCCCGCGTTCGCGTAGGTTCCCGCGGGCACGGTCGCCGTGTGCTCGGCGGCGTCGGTCGTCGAGCCCTCGACGACCGCGTGCTCGACGGCGAGGGTCTCCCCCGCGACGTCGGCGACATCCCACGCGCGGCGCACGGCAGCGGCGTCGTCGGCCGACGCGAACGCGAGCTGCAGGCGGATGCGGTCGCTCACCTCGAAGCCCGCGGCCTTGCGCGTGTCCTGCACGGCGCGCACGACGTCGCGGGCGAGGCCCTCGGCCTCGAGCTCCGGCGTCGTCGTCGTGTCGAGCAGCACGAAGCCGCCCGACGGCAGGGTCGCGATCGCCTCGCCATCCGGCCGGCCCGACGTGTCGAGTGCGAGCTCGTACTCCCCCGGCTCGAGGGCGATGCCGTCGGCGGTCACGACGCCGTCCTGCTCGGTCCAGGCGCCCGACTTCGCGGCGCGGATGACCTGCTGCACCTGCTTGCCCAGACGCGGTCCCGCGGCACGCGCGTTGACCGTGAGGCGGTGCGAGATGCCGTACTGGGCCGCCGTGTCGTCGCCGAGCTCCACGAGCTCGACGGCCTTCACGTTGAGCTCGTCGCGCAGGATGTCGTCGAACTGCGCGAGCGCCTCTGCGTTCGCGGTCACCACGGTCAGCTTGGCGAGCGGAAGGCGCACGCGCAGCCCCTCCTTCTTGCGGAGCGCGTTCGCGAGGCTCGAGGCCTCGCGCACGGCGTCCATGGCCGTCCGGATGTCGGCCGCATCGGCGAACTCGGCGGCATCGGGCCAGTCCTCGAGGTGCACGCTGCGTCCGCCCGTGAGTCCCTGCCACACGCGCTCGCTCACGAGCGGGATGAGCGGCGCCGCGACGCGCGTGAGCGTCTCGAGCACGGTGTAGAGCGTGTCGAAGGCCTCGCGGCTGCGCGGGTCGTCCGTGACGCCGAGCCAGAAGCGATCCCGCGAGCGGCGGATGTACCAGTTCGTGAGGACCTCGGCGAAGTCGCGCAGCCGCGCCGAGGCCGTCGTGGAGTCGAGCTGGTCGAGGTCGGCCGCGACGTCGCGCACGAGGTCGCCCGTGAGCGCGAGGATGTAGCGGTCGAGCACATCCGTCGAGTCCGCGCGCCGCGTGGCCTCGTAGCCCGCGCCATCCGGGCCCGCTGCGGCGTTCGCGTACGTCGCGAAGAAGTACCACGAGTTCCACAGCGGGAGGAGGAACTCGCGCACGCCCGAGCGGATTCCCTCCTCGGTCACGACGAGGTTGCCGCCGCGCAGCACGCTCGACGACATGAGGAACCAGCGCATGGCATCCGACCCGTCGCGGTCGAAGACCTCCGACACGTCGGGGTAGTTCCGCAGCGACTTCGACATCTTCTGGCCGTCGTTGCCGAGCACGATGCCGTGGCACGAGACGCCCGTGAAGGCGGGCCGGTCGAACAGCGCGCCCGACAGCACGTGCATGACGTAGAACCAGCCGCGCGTCTGCCCGATGTACTCGACGATGAAGTCGGCCGGGGCGTGCGTCTCGAACCAGTCCTTGTTCTCGAACGGGTAGTGCACCTGCGCGAACGGCATCGAGCCCGAGTCGAACCAGACGTCGAAGACGTCCTCGATCCGGCGCATCGTGCTCTTCCCCGTCGGGTCGTCGGGGTTCGGGCGCGTGAGCTCGTCGATGTACGGGCGGTGCAGGTCGACCTCGCCCTTCTCGTTGCGCGGGAGGCGGCCGAAGTCGCGCTCGAGCTCCTCGAGCGAGCCGTAGGCGTCCACGCGGGGGTGATTCGGGTCATCCGACTTCCACACGGGGATCGGCGAGCCCCAGAAGCGGTTGCGGCTGATCGACCAGTCGCGCGCGCCCTCGACCCACTTCCCGAACTGGCCGTGCTTGACGTTCTCGGGCGCCCACGTGATCTGCTCGTTGAGCTCGACGAGGCGGTCGCGGAAGTCGGTCACCCGGATGAACCAGCTCGACACGGCCTTGTAGATGAGCGGGTTCCGGCATCGCCAGCAGTGCGGGTACGAGTGCTCGTACGACTGCAGGCGCAGGAGCCGCCCGCCCTGGCGCAGCAGGCGCACGAGCGGGGTGTTCGCGTCGAGCCAGAGCTCGCCGGCGACGTCCGGGACGATGTCGAGGAACCGGCCGTCGTCGCCGAGCGACACGATGGTGGGGATGCCCGCCGCGTCGTTGAGGCGCTTGTCGTCCTCACCGTAGGCGGGAGCCTGGTGGACGATGCCCGTGCCGTCGCCGGTGGTGACGTAGTCGTCGACGAGGATCCGCCACGCGCGCTGCGTGCCCCAGGTCTCGGCGTCGGCGAAGTAGTCCCACAGCCGCTCATAGGCGACGTCGCGGAGCTGCTCACCCGTGACGCGGACGCGCACGGCCTCGCGCGCAGCGGCGGCGTCGTCGTAGCCGAGGTCCTTGGCGTAGCCGCCGAGGAGGTCCTCCGCGAGCAGGAACTCCGCGCCATCCGCCGCCTCGCCTGCCCCGTTCGGACCGACCGGGACGACCGCGTAGACGATCTCCGGGCCGACCGCGAGGGACATGTTCGTCGGCAGCGTCCACGGGGTCGTCGTCCAGGCCAGGGCGCGCGCGCCCTCGATGCCCAGCGCCGCGGCCTTCTCGCCGACGAGCGGGAAGGTCACCGTGACCGACGGGTCTTGCCGCATCTTGTAGACGTCGTCGTCCATGCGCAGCTCGTGGTTCGACAGCGGCGTCTGGTCGCGCCAGCAGTACGGGAGCACGCGGTAGCCCTCGTAGGCGAGGCCCTTGTCGAACAGCGTCTTGAACGCCCAGAGGACGCTCTCCATGTACGTCGTGTCGAGCGTCTTGTAGCCCCGCTCGAAGTCCACCCAGCGCGCCTGGCGGGTGACGTAGTCCTCCCACTCGCGCGTGTAGGCGAGCACGGAGTCGCGGGCCTTGGCGTTGAACGCGTCGATCCCCATCTCGAGGATCTCGTGCTTCTCGGTGATGCCCAGCTGCTTCATCGCCTCGAGCTCGGCGGGGAGCCCGTGGGTGTCCCAGCCGAACACGCGGTCGACCTTGCGCCCGCGCATCGTCTGGAAGCGCGGGAAGAGGTCCTTCGCGTACCCGGTGAGGAGGTGCCCGTAGTGCGGCAGGCCGTTCGCGAACGGCGGCCCGTCGTAGAAGACCCACTCCTCGGCGCCCTCGCGCTGCGCGATCGACGCACGGAAGGTGTCGTCCGCGGCCCAGAAGTCGAGGATCTCGCGCTCGATCTCGGGGAAGCGGGGGCTCGGCACGACGGTGCTCTTGTCGGCGGCGGGGCCGAACGAGGACTTCGGGTAGGTCATCTCACTCCAGCAGTTCCTAGGGGACTGCGAGGACGACCTCCGCCGACGAGACGGCAGGAGCCGCGGTACCACCCCGCGTTGCGCCGCATGCGACGCCGCTCTCACTGCGGCTGTGACGGGCCTGCCCCGCGCGGTTCTACTGAGGTCCTTGCGTTCCCGTTCTTCCGCGAGCTCCCCGGTGATGGCCGGATCGGTGCCGATGCCCCCATCCTACCGCCGCCGGGCGCCGGTGCGCACGGCGTGTCGGCGCGGGCGCGTAGGGTCGACGGATGGCCAGGAAGCAGGATCGCCCGATCGCCCCGCGCGTGAGCGCACCGGATCTGCCGGACGCCCTCGAGGACGCCGTCCCTCGGCGATACGCGGACCTGCAGCGGTCGCGCCTGGCGGGTCTCGCGGGCGACGTCGACCTCGAGCACGCGTCGCTCGAGGAGTGCGTCATCGCCGCTCCGTCGGTCGAGACCCTCGCCCTGCGCGGCGCGACGCTCATCGACGTCGAGATCTCCGACATCCGCGCCGTCTCCGTCGTCGCCCGCGACGCGACCATCCGTCGGCTGCGCATCGCGGGCGGACGCATCGGGACGCTCGACCTCGCGGACGCGGGCGTCGCGGAGCTCGAGCTGCGCGACGTGCGCGTGGACTACCTCTCGTTCGCGGGCGCACGACTGGAGGATGTGCGCATCGTCGACAGCACCATCCGCGCGATCGATCTGCCGCAGGCGCGCCTGACGCGGGTGGCGTTCGAGGGCTGTCGGGCCGACGAGGTCGACCCGCGCGGCATGCGCGCCGCCGACCTCGACCTGCGCGGGCTCGACGCGCTGTCCTACCTCGACGTGCTCGCCCTGCGCGGCGCCACGCTCACGGACGACCAGGTGCGGATGCTCGCTCCCGCGTTCGCGGCGGCCGCGGGCATCGACGTGAAGGGCTGAGGCGCGGCGGCGGGTTCTCGTCATCCCCGCGGCGCGCGATGGAGTCCCTGGGCGACGGCGCGCATGACGAGGTCCTGCACGGTCGCCCAGTCGTCGAGGATCTGCCTTCGCCCGACGCGGATCACGTGGTAGCCCATGAGCCGCAACGCCGCATCGTGCTCGTTGTCGATCATCCGCTGCGCGTCGACGTGGGTTCCGCCGTCGATCTGCAGGACGAGTCGCTCCCCGATGAGCAGGTCGACGCGGTGACCGGCGATCCAGATCTGACGGCGCATCGGGAGCCTCAGCCATCGCAGGCGCGGGATGACGATCGTCTCGAGGCCCGAATCGGCGAACGGCATCATGAGCTCGCACAGCTCGCGCGCCGCGGGGCGGAGTGGGTAGCCCGACATCGTCTCGCGGTCGACCAGGCCCCTGCTGAGGGCTGATTCCCAGATCGCCAGGGCGTGCTCGCGAGGCTGGCACGCGGCGACGAGCGCGAGGACGTTCTCGATCGAGTCCTCGAACACGCCGGGCGGTCGCGGTACGAGCGGCGTCGACCAGTGCACGTGCGCGTCGGTCTGCTGAAGCAGCGCGGTGTGCGGCGCCGCCGCGACATGCCACCGGCTCGAGGGATGCGTCCAGAGCTCGAGACGCCTCGCTTGCGAGACGCACGAGACGACCACTCCGATCCGCGCTGCGGCGATCAGCGCCGGATCCACCCCCTTCTGGGCGATCCACCCCCGTCGGGGCGACTGCACCTCTCCTGCGGCCACGGCGCGACGTATCCGCGATCGCGGCACACCCTCGGCGACGAGCGATGCCGAGCGCGCGATGCCGCCGTGCCGCGCCAGTGCCTCGTGCAGGTCCATCCTCCGAGCATCGACGGATGGCCGTCGTCATGGGGGCGAGGCACTGCCGATCGTGCGGGACGCGCCGATCGAAGCCGCCTGTGCACGCGACGACGGGCACCCGGGCCGGGGCGCGGCGTCCGGGTCGGGGTCCGGCGGGACGGCGCCTTGACCGTGCGGGCGCGGCGTCCCGTGTCGGCGCAAGGGCGGGCATCGACGCCGTCGCCGTCGCCGTCGCCAGGAGGATGACGCTTTCCCAGGGCGATTCCCGTCATATCGTCCTGGGAAAGCGCCATCCTCCTGGCTTCGCGCTGCGACACGGGTGCCTGCCCCGCCCCGGCCCCCCCCGGCCCAGGCCCCCACCCCGCCGGCCCAGGCCCCCGCCCCACCCCGCCCGGCCCTCCCGGGCCACTCCTCCCCGCCCCGGTACACTGGTCGCGCACCCACACTCAGGCACGCAGACACCGTGCCGTACATAGCGCGCGAGGAGATCCCATGGCCGCCATTCCCGACAAGCCCGCACTCGAGGGTCTCGAAGCGAAGTGGGGTGAGTCCTGGGAGCAGCAGGGCACCTACCTCTTCGACCGCGACGCCGCCCGCGCGAAGGGGCGCGCCGGCGTCTTCTCGGTCGACACCCCGCCGCCCACCGCGAGCGGCAGCCTCCACATCGGCCACGTGTTCTCGTACACGCACACCGACGTGAAGACCCGCTACGAGCGCATGCGCGGCAAGACGGTGTTCTACCCGATCGGCTGGGACGACAACGGCCTGCCCACCGAGCGCCGCGTGCAGAACTACTACGGCGTGCGCTGCGACCCGTCGCTCCCCTACGACCCCGACTTCACGCCGCCGTTCGAGGGGACGACGAAGACGATCAAGGCCGCCGACCAGATCCCGGTGAGCCGCCGCAACTTCATCGAGCTGTGCGAGAAGCTCACGGTCGAGGACGAGAAGACCTTCGAGGACCTGTGGCGCACCCTCGGGCTCTCGGTCGACTGGACGCAGACCTACCGGACGATCTCCGACGACACCATCCGCACGAGCCAGCTCGCGTTCCTGAAGAACCTCGAGCGGGGCGAGGCCTACCAGGACCTCGCTCCCACCCTGTGGGACGTCGACTTCCGCTCCGCGATCGCGCAGGCGGAGCTCGAGGATCGCGACCAGCAGGCCGCCTACCACCGCCTCGCGTTCCACCGGACGGATGGCTCGGGCGACATCCATATCGAGACGACGCGTCCCGAGCTGCTCGCGGCGTGCGTCGCCCTCGTCGCCCACCCCGACGACGAGCGCTACCAGCCCGTCTTCGGCTCGACCGTGACGACGCCCGTGTTCGGCGTCGAGGTCCCCGTCCTCGCGCACCCGCTCGCGCAGCCCGACAAGGGCTCGGGCATCGCGATGATCTGCACGTTCGGCGACGTGACCGACATCATCTGGTGGCGGGAGCTCGACCTCCCCAACCGGACCATCATCGGCAAGGACGGCCGCGTCGTCGCCGACGCGCCCGAGGCGATCACGTCGGATGGCGGCAGGGCCGCGTTCGCGGAGATCGCCGGCAAGACGGTCTTCAGCGCCAAGAAGCGGATGGTCGAGCTGCTGGAGGAGTCCGGCGAGCTCACGAGCGTGTCGGCCCCGTTCACGCATCCCGTGAAGTTCTTCGAGAAGGGCGACCGACCGCTCGAGATCGTCTCGACGCGCCAGTGGTACATCCGCAACGGAGCGCGCGAGGCCGAGCTGCGCGAGCGGCTCCTCGCGCTCGGCCAGGAGATCGAGTGGCACCCGGAGTTCATGCGGGTCCGCTACGAGAACTGGGTGAACGGCCTCACCGGCGACTGGCTCGTGTCGCGTCAGCGCTTCTTCGGCGTGCCGATCCCGGTCTGGTACGGCCTCGACGAGAACGGCGAGCGCGACTACGCGCGCGTCCTCGTGCCCGACGCCGCGAGCCTCCCGGTCGACCCGTCGAGCGACGTCCCGCCGGGCTACACCGAGGACCAGCGCGGCGTGCCGGGCGGATTCGAGGCGGAGACCGACGTCTTCGACACGTGGGCGACGTCGTCGCTGACCCCGCAGCTCGCGGGCGGATGGCAGCGCGACGAGGATCTGTGGAGCCTCGTGGCGCCGTTCGACCTGCGCCCGCAGGGCCAGGACATCATCCGCACGTGGCTCTTCTCGACCCTGCTGCGCAGCGCTCTCGAGGACGACCGTGCGCCGTGGGCGCACGCCGCGATCTCCGGCTTCATCGTGGACCCGGACCGCAAGAAGATGTCGAAGTCGAAGGGCAACGTCGTCACGCCCGCCGACATCCTCGAGAAGCACGGGTCCGACGCCGTCCGGTACTGGGCGGCGTCGAGCCGCCTCGGGACGGATGCCGCGTTCGACCCGCAGAACCCGACGCAGATCAAGATCGGACGCCGCCTCGCGATCAAGGTCCTCAACGCCGCGAAGTTCGTGCTGGGCTTCGAGGCGCCCGAGGGCGCCTCGGTCACCGAGCCGCTCGATCTGTCGATGCTCGCCGCGCTCGACGACGTCGTGGTGCAGGCGACGGCCGCGCTCGACGCGTACGACCACGCCCGCGCCCTCGAGCTCTCGGAGTCGTTCTTCTGGACGTTCTGCGACGACTACCTCGAGCTCGTGAAGGAGCGCGCGTACGCGGGCGGCGACGCGGGCGCCTCGGCGGCCGTCGCGCTGCGCACCGCGCTCTCGACGCTCCTGCGCCTGCTCGCGCCCGTCGTCGTCTTCGCCGCGGAGGAGGCGTGGTCCTGGTTCGAGACCGGCTCCGTGCATCGCGCAGCCTGGCCCGAGCCGACCGGGCTCGGCGGCGACACGGCCGTGCTCGCCGCCGCGAGCGAGGCCCTGATCGGCATCCGCCGCGCGAAGACCGAGGCGAAGGCCTCGCAGAAGACGCCCGTCGCCCGCGCAGTCGTCGCGGCTCCCGCCGAGCGCGCGGCCGCCCTGCGGCTCGCCGCCGACGACCTCAGGGCCGTCGGCCGGATCGCCGCGCTCGAGATCGAGGACGCCGACGCGTTCGCGGTCACCGACATCCAGCTGGCCGAGGAGGCCTGATGCAGCTCGGAACGCGCTGGTCGGCCGGCTCGGAGCCGCCGGCCAGCGTGCCCGCCTCGCTGCGCGCGGAGATCTCGCGCGTCGAGGCGGAGCTGCCGGATGACGCTCCGCGGCCGTCGTGGACGCTCACGTGGCTGGAGGGACGGCCGATCGCCGAGCTCGACACGGGGATCGAGGTCGTCATCGGCCCCGACGGGGTCGCGATCTCGCGCCCGTTCTCCGACTGAGAGGCGCCGCCGACGTCGTCGGCGGCGCCTCACCAGCGCAGCGCTCCGACGCCGTTCGCGGCCGCGGCGCGATCGCCGGCGCGCCGCGACTCGGCGATGAGCCCCTCGCGGGCGAGATCCGCCGCGATGCGCGCCGTCCGCGCGGCCGCGCGCCGATGCACGCGCGCCTGGAGGCCCTCGGCGACGCGCAGCGCCAGCCGCTCCCCCGCGCCGAGCGCGAGCGGCGGCGCCGCGTCGGGCATCGTGACCGACAGCGTCACGGTGAGCGTGGTCATGATCCTGCTCCTCTCTGCGGAAGGGGGAAGAGGTCGGCGCGCAGAGACACGCTCCGCACGCCCTCGCCCTCCTGCCCGCGGTAGCGGTCGACGTACTCGCTGAACAGCGCGTCCGCGCGCTCGGCGAGCTCCTTGAGCTGCGCCGCCGTGAGATGGGCGGTCGACGTCGTCGAGACGCTCGCGTCGCGCCACTCCTCGGGCTCGTCGTCGTACCCGCCCGTGAAGTAGTCGAACATCTCCTGGAAGCGCGCCCGGTGGTACTCGGCGACGGCCACCTGGAGCACGGCCCTGCCGGCCGGCGAGTCGCCGACCGACTCGCTGCCGAAGGCGATCCGGCCGCGGGGCCGCTCCCACCACCGCTCCCGGCCGCCGCGCCCCGCGACCTCGCGGACGAGATCGTGGCGCGCGAGCATCCGCAGGTGGTAGCTCGTCGAGCCGGATGACTCGCCCGTGAGCGCGGCGAGCGAGCTCGCGGTCTGCGGGCCCTCCCTACTCAGCAGGTCGAGGATGCGCACCCGCAGCGGATGTGCGAGCGCACGCAGCGCCGCCGTGTCGAGCACGCGCGTCTCGCGCTCCTCGGACACCTTCGCCTGTTCGTCGGTCATAACGCAAAGATATCTTTGCAAACGGCTCTTTGCAACCATCTCTTTGCATCACGCGGCGCGTGCCGCGCCCAGCACGACGGCCCTGGATAGGCTGACGGGATGACCGCGCCCGTGTTCAACCCCCTGCTCGCGCCCTCGCCCCTCCCCTACGGACTGCCCGACTACGCGGCCATCGAGCCCGGTCACTACCTGCCCGCGTTCGAGCGCGCCTTCGCCGAGCACCGCGCCGAGATCGACGCGATCACGGCCAACCCGGACGCCCCGACCTTCGAGAACACGCTCGAGCCGCTCGAACGCTCCGGCGCGCTTCTCGACGCGGTCTCGCGTGCGTTCTACACCGTGAACTCGGCGCACGCGACGGCGGAGATCCAGGAGATCGACGAGCAGCTCGCACCGCTCATGTCGGCGCACTCCGACGCGATCGAGCTCGACGCGGCGCTGTACGCGCGGATCGGGTCCGTCCGCGACCGGCTCGACGAGCTCGACCTCACCGCGGAGCAGCGCCGCCTCGTCGAGCGACGCCACACCGAGATGACGCGCGCCGGCGCCTCCCTCGACGACACGGCCAAGGAGCGGCTCACCGAGCTCAACGCGCGCCTGTCGACCCTCACCACGCGATTCGAGAAGAACCTCCTCGCCGACACGAACGACCTCGCGGTCGTCTTCGACAGCGCAGAGGAGCTCGAGGGCCTCGCGCCGGGCGAGCTGTCCGCCGCGGCCGAGGCCGCCCGCGAGCGAGGGCTCGATGGGCGCTATGCGGTCACCCTCACGCTCTTCACGGGCCATCCGCACCTGTCGTCGCTGGTCCGCAGAGACGCGCGCGAGCGCATCCTCGCCGCCTCCCGCGCCCGGGCGTCGCGAGGCAACGCGAACGACAGCTCCGAGGTCGTCCGCGAGATCGTGCGGCTCCGCGCCGAGCGCGCCGCGCTGCTCGGGTACCCCTCGCACGCGGCGTACGTGACCTCCGACGAGACCGCCGGATCTCCCGAGGCCGTGCGCGCTCTGCTGCGTCGCCTCGCCGGGCCGGCGGCGCGCAACGCGCAGCGTGAGAAGGCCGCGCTCCAGCGCATCGTCGACGAGACGGAGCCCGAGCCCTTCCCGCTCGCAGCGCACGACTGGGCCTTCTACACGGAGAAGGTGCGTCAGGCCGAGTACGACATCGACACGGCGGCTCTGCGGCCCTGGTTCGAAGCCGAGCGCGTCCTCCGCGACGGCGTGTTCCACGCGGCGCACGAGCTCTACGGGCTCTCCTTCCGCGAGCGCGCCGACCTCCCGAGCTACCACCCGGACGTGCGCGCCTTCGAGGTCCTCGATGCCGACGGCACGCCCCTCGGCCTCTACCTGCTCGACCTCTACGCGCGCGACACGAAGCGCGGCGGCGCCTGGATGAACTCGCTCGTCGCGCAGTCCGCGCTCCGCGGCACGAAGCCGGTCGTCGTGAACAACCTCAACGTCGTCAAGCCGGCCGCCGGCGAGCCGACCCTCCTCACGCTCGACAACGTGACGACCCTCTTCCACGAGTTCGGCCACGCCCTGCACGGGCTCTTCGCGCGCGTGACGTACCCGCACTTCGCGGGCACGGCCGTCCACCGGGACTTCGTCGAGTTCCCCAGCCAGGTGAACGAGATGTGGATCCTCTGGCCCGAGGTGCTCGCGAACTACGCCGTCCACCACGAGACCGGCGAGCCCCTCCCCGCGGACGTCGTCGAACGGCTCCGCGCGAGCGAGACGTTCAACCAGGGCTTCGAGACGAGCGAGTACCTCGCGGCCGCCTGGCTCGATCAGGCGTGGCACGCGCTGTCGCCGTCGGAGGCGGCGGCGGTGACCGACGTGGCGGCCTTCGAGGCCGCCGCGCTCGCCGACATCGGCCTGGACGAGCCGACCGTGCCGACGCGGTACTCCTCGACCTACTTCCAGCACGTCTTCGCGGGCGGGTACAGCGCGGGGTACTACTCCTACATCTGGGCCGAGGTGCTCGATGCCGACACCGTCGAGTGGTTCCGTGAGAACGGCGGGCTCTCGCGCGCGGGCGGCGACCGCTTCCGCGCGCGGCTGCTCGGCGTGGGCGGTGCGAAGGATCCGCTCGAGGCATACCGCGACTTCCGCGGGCGCGACGCCGAGATCGCCCCGCTGCTGAAGCGCCGCGGCCTCGACGCGTGACGCCTCAGGGCCGGTAGCGGTACCCGAGCCCCGGCTCCGTCAGCAGATGGCGCGGCCGGGCCGGGTCCGCCTCGAGCTTGCGCCGCAGCTGGCTCATGTAGAGGCGGAGGTAGGCGTCCTCCCCCGTGTACGCCGGGCCCCAGACGGCCGTGAGGAGCTCGCGCTTCCCGACGAGGCGGCCCACGTTGCGCAGCAGCACCTCGAGCATCGACCACTCGGTCGCGGTGAGGTGCACCGGCTCACCGTCGCGCGTGGCCGTGTGCGCCACGAGGTCGATCTGGGAGGGGCCGATCGCATGCCGATCGGCCTCCTCGGATGGCGCGGGCGCGGTCCGCAGGAGGGCGCGCACGCGCGCGAGCAGCTCATCGACCGCGAACGGCTTCGTGACGTAGTCGTTGGCGCCCGCGTCGAGCGCCGCGACCTTCTCCGCCGTCTGCGACCGTCCGCTGAGCACGAGGATGGGCATCCGGTGCGCGCCGCGCACCGTGGTGATGACCCCCACGCCGTCGAGCGCGGGCAGCCCCAGGTCGAGGATGACGAGAGCGGGCTCGTTCCGAGCGATCTCCCTGACCGCTTCGGCGCCGTCCGCCGCCTCGCGCACCTCGTACCCGCGCGCCTCGAGGTTGAGGGCGAGCGTGCGGCGGATCGCCGCATCGTCCTCGACGATGAGGATGGTCATGCGACGCCCCCATCCCGCGGCGCGACAGGGGCGATGGGCAGCTCGAGCACGCACGTGAGCCCTCCGCCCTCCGACGGGCGCAGCTCGAGCGTGCCGCCCATCGCCTCCGCGAACCCGCGCGAGAGGGAGAGACCGAGCCCCGCGCCGGACCCGCTGTCGTCGAGGCGACGGAATGCGCGGAACGCCTCCTCGCGCGACGCGGCCGGGATCCCCGGGCCGTGGTCGACGACCGCGAGCTCCACGCGCGCCCCGGCCGTGCGGATCCTCACCGCGACGTCGCCGCCGCCGTGGCGGAGGGCGTTGCCCACGAGGTTCGCGACGATCCGCTGCACGAGCACGGGATCGGCCAGCGCGTCCGGCACCCCGGGCGCCACCGTGACGGCGACGGCGCCCTCGTCGCCCAGCTCATCCAGCGCGAGCGCGACGGCGTCCTCGACCCGCATGGGCTCGATCGAGACCGGCAGCACGCCCGCGTCGAGCCGCGACGAGTCGAGCAGGTCGTCGAGCAGCCGCTCGAGGCGAGCGAGCGAGGCGATCGTCGTGCCGAGGAGCTCGCCCCGCTGGTCGGGGGTCCAGACGACGTCGGAGCTGGCGAGGCTCGTCGCCGCGGCCGATGCGGCGGCGAGCGGAGTGCGGAGGTCGTGCCCAACGGCCGCGAGGAGGGCGCTGCGCAGCCGGTCCGCCTCCTGCGCGGCGTCGGCTCGGCTCTGCGCCTCGAGCGCCTGACGCGCGAGCAGGAGGCGCGCCTCCGACTGCCCGACGACGAGGCTCACGATCACGCCCGCCGCGACGAACACGCCGATCGCGACGAGCTGCGCGCCGTCGGTCACGTGCAGGGTGTGCACGGGCTCCGCGAAGAAGTAGATGAGGAGCGGCCCCGCAGCGATCGACGCGACGAGGGCGACGACGATCCCACCCAGCACGGCGCCCACGACGACGATGAGCAGGTACAGGAGCGCCGCGACGACGAGGTCCTGCGCGTCGACCGAAGCGGCGACCGCCGCCGTCGCTCCCACGAGCGCCGCCGTGACCACGGCCGCGGCGGCGAGCTGCCGTCGCACGGGGAGCATCGCGAACCGCTGCACAGAGGAAGTCTCGCGGCTCCGGTCGGGCTGACGAGGGCGGCGCGCGCGGGCGGCGGAAATCCTGACGGAATCCTGACGCGAAGGCGGGTCCCGCGAGCCGCGACGGGACTAGCGTCGTCCGGTGTCCAGATCGAGAGGCGGAGAAGAGATGCTCGTCGAGAGCGCAGTGCCCCCGGACGTCACCGGGGAGTCCACATCGGAGATCGACTCCGGGAGGGGCGCGCCGTGGTGGCGCGTCATGTGCCTCACGGGCGTCGACTACTTCTCGACCCTCGGCTACCAGCCGGCGATCGCAGCCCTCGCCGCGGGCCTTCTCTCCCCCATCGCGACGCTCGTGCTCATCCTCGTCACGCTGCTGGGCGCCCTGCCGGTCTATCGGCGCGTGGCGAAGGAGAGCCCGCACGGCGAGGGGTCGATCGCCATGCTCGAGCGCCTCCTTCCCTGGTGGGGCGGGAAGCTCCTCGTGCTCGTCCTGCTCGGCTTCGCCGCCACCGACTTCATGATCACCATCACCCTGTCGGCCGCCGACGCGACGGCGCACATCGTCGAGAACCCGTTCGCCCCGGACGAATGGGAGGGGATGGAGATCCCGATCACCCTGTTCCTCGTGGCGCTCCTGGGGGCGGTGTTCCTCAAGGGCTTCCGCGGCGCGATCTCGATCGCGGTGGCGCTCGTCGGGGTCTTCCTCGCGCTGAACGCGGTGGTCGTGCTCGTGTCCTTCGCCGAGGTGGCCGCACGTCCCGAGGTTGTCGGCGACTGGACGGCCGCGCTCACCACCGCGCACGGGAGCCCGCTCGCGGCCATCGCCGTGGCGCTCCTCGTCTTCCCGCAGCTCGCGCTCGGCCTCTCCGGCTTCGAGACGGGCGTCGCCGTGATGCCGCAGATCCGCGGCATCCGCGGCGACACGGAGGCGCGGCCGGTCGGCCGCATCCGCGGGGCCCGCAAGCTGCTCACGGCCGCCGCGCTCACGATGAGCGCGTTCCTGCTCGGCTCGAGCGTCGTCACGACGCTGCTCATCCCCCAGGAGGAGTTCGCGCCCGGCGGCTCGGCGAACGGCCGGGCGCTCGCGTATCTGGCCCACGGCCTGCTCGGGGAGGGCTTCGGCACCGCCTACGACATCGCGACCGTGCTCATCCTCTGGTTCGCGGGCGCGTCGGCGATGGCGGGCCTGCTGAACCTCGTGCCCCGCTACCTGCCGCGCTACGGCATGGCCCCGCGCTGGGCGGCCGCCACGCGCCCCCTCGTCATCGTGTTCACCGCGATCGCGTTCGCCGTCACGCTCGCCTTCGAGGCCGACGTCGACGCCCAGAGCGGCGCCTACGCGACCGGCGTGCTCGTGCTCATCACCTCGGCGTCGATCGCGGTGGCGCTGTCCGCGCGTCGGCGGCGGCACCCGCGCGCGGCCGCCGGCTACGCGGTCATCGCCGCCGTGTTCCTCGCCACGACCGCGGTCAACGTCGTCGAGCGGCCCGACGGGGTCAAGATCGCCGCCCTGTTCATCCTCGGCATCGTGACGGTGTCCGTGCTGTCGCGCATCCCGCGGTCGTTCCAGCTCCGCGCGCGCTCGGTCGTCTTCGACGAGGCGGCCCTCGCGTTCGTCCGTCACGACGCGGAGCACCACGGTGCGATCCGCGTCGTGCCCAAGGAGCCGGGCTCCGGGACGGCGGCCGAGTTCGCCGACAAGCTCCGCAACGAGCGGCGCTTCAACGGCATCCCCCGCTCGGCGCAGGTGGTGTTCCTGCAGGTCATCCTCGGCGACTCGTCGGACTTCGAGGACGACCTCGTCGTCCGCGGCGAGGAGCACGCGGGGCACCGCATCCTCAGCGTCCATGCCACGAGCGTGCCGAACGCGATCGCCGCGGTGCTCCTCGCCATCCGGGACGAGACCGGCGTCGTCCCCGACGTCTACTTCGAGTGGAGCGAAGGCAATCCGGCGTCGAACATGCTGCGCTTCCTCGTCTTCGGGACGGGCGAGATCGCGCCGGTCACGCGCGAGGTGCTGCGGCGCGTGGAGCCCAAGCGGCGGCTCCGCCCCGACGTCCACGTGGGCTGAGCGGCTCCGGGCCGAGGATCCTCGATCCCCGGCCCGGAGGCGTCCGCTCGGCTACGCGCTCTTCTTGCGCTGCCGCAGCACGACCGTGGGGGGCGCGCCCTCCTCGACGGCGGCGCGGGTGACGATGACCTTGGCGACGTCGTCAGTGGACGGGATCTCGAACATGATCGGCCCGAGCACCTCCTCGAGGATGGCACGCAGCCCGCGGGCTCCCGTCTTGCGCCCGACGGCGAGGTCGGCGATCGCGCGCAGCGCGTCCTCCTCGAAGTCGAGCGCGACGCCGTCGAGCTCGAACATCCGCTGGTACTGCTTCACGAGCGCGTTCCGCGGGACGGTGAGGATCTCCATGAGCGCCTCCTGGTCGAGCGCGCCGACCGACGCGATGACGGGAAGGCGGCCGATGAACTCCGGGATGAGCCCGAACTTGTGGAGGTCCTCCGGGAGCACCTCCGCATAGAGCCCGCCGTCGTCGCGCTTGTCCTGGAGCGGGGCGCCGAACCCGACGCCGTGGCGCCCGACGCGCGCCGAGATGATGTCCTCGAGCCCGGCGAACGCGCCGGCCACGATGAACAGCACGTTCGTCGTGTCGATCTGGATGAACTCCTGATGCGGGTGCTTGCGCCCGCCCTGCGGAGGGACGGACGCCACCGTGCCCTCGAGGATCTTCAGGAGCGCCTGCTGCACGCCCTCGCCCGACACATCGCGCGTGATCGACGGGTTCTCCGCCTTGCGGGCGATCTTGTCGACCTCGTCGATGTAGATGATGCCGGTCTCGGCGCGCTTGACGTCGAAGTCGGCGGCCTGGAGGAGCTTGAGGAGGATGTTCTCGACGTCCTCGCCCACGTAGCCCGCCTCGGTGAGGGCCGTCGCGTCGGCGACGGCGAACGGGACGTTGAGCCGCTTCGCGAGCGTCTGCGCGAGGTAGGTCTTGCCCGACCCGGTCGGCCCGAGCATGAGGATGTTGCTCTTGGCGATGTCGACGTCCTCGGCCTTCTGCTCGGCCGTCTTGATCTCGCCGCGCGCGCGGACGCGCTTGTAGTGGTTGTACACCGCCACCGCGAGCGCGCGCTTGGCGGGCTCCTGGCCGACGACGTACTCCTCGAGGAACCCGAAGATCTCCCGCGGCTTCGGCAGGTCGAACTCCGCGACCCCGCCGTCGGCGTTGGACTCGGCCATCCGCTCTTCGATGATCTCGTTGCAGAGCTCGACGCATTCGTCGCAGATGTAGACGCCGGGTCCGGCGATCAGCTGCTGGACCTGCTTCTGGCTCTTCCCGCAGAAGGAGCACTTGAACAGGTCGGCACTCTCACCGATGCGAGCCATGGTCCTTCTCCTCCTGGGTCCCGGAAGGGGGTCTTCTTCGAGCCTAACCGCTGCCGCCGACACCGACGCCGTCCGACGCGGCATGGATGCGGGATGCCCCGGCCGTGCGAGCGCGCGACCGGGGCATCCTGCAGGATCCTGCTCGTCCTACTTCGTCAGCGGCGTGCGCTTGCGCGACGTGAGGACCTGGTCGACGAGGCCGTACTCGACCGCCTCGGTGCCACCCAGGATCTTGTCGCGGTCGATGTCCTTGTGGACCTCGGCCTGCGACTTGTTCGAGTGCTTCGCGAGCGTCTCCTCGAGCCACGTGCGCATGCGCAGGATCTCGGCCGCCTGGATCTCGATGTCCGACGCCTGCCCGTGGCCGGACTCGCCGACCGCGGGCTGGTGGATGAGGATCCGCGCGTTGGGCAGCGCGAGGCGCTTGCCCGGCGCGCCGGCCGCGAGCAGCACGGCCGCCGCCGAGGCGGCCTGACCCAGCACGACGGTCTGGATCTGGGGCGAGATGTACTGCATCGTGTCGTAGATCGCCGTCATGGCCGTGAACGAGCCGCCGGGCGAGTTGATGTACATGATGATGTCGCGGTCGGGGTCCTGGCTCTCGAGCACGAGCAGCTGCGCCATGACGTCGTCCGCCGACGCGTCGTCGACCTGGACGCCCAGGAAGATGACGCGGTCCTCGAAGAGCTTGTTGTACGGGTCCTGGCGCTTGTAGCCGTATGCCGTGCGCTCCTCGAACTGCGGCAGGATGTAGCGGCTGCTCGGGAGCTGGAAGCCCTGCGGCGTCGCCGCGCCGGTGTAGGGGGTGTTCATCGTGTGCGTCCTCGTCTCTCGGCTCACTGCGCGTCGCGGTCGGTGCCGCCCGCGCCCGTCACGTCCGCCGCATGCTCGCGGATGTGGTCCACGAACCCGTACTCGAGCGCCTCGTCGGCGGTGAACCAGCGGTCGCGGTCGCCGTCCTCGTTGATCTGCTCGACGGTCTTCCCGGTCTGCGCCGCGGTGATCTCGGCGAGGCGGTTCTTCATCGAGACGATGAGCTCGGCCTGCGTCTGGATGTCGCTCGCGGTGCCGCCGAAGCCGCCGTGCGGCTGGTGCAGCAGGACGCGTGCGTTGGGCGTGATGTACCGCTTGCCCTTCGTCCCGCTCGTGAGCAGGAGCTGCCCCATCGAGGCGGCCATGCCGATGCCCACCGTGACGATGTCGTTGGGCACGAACTGCATGGTGTCGTAGATCGCCATGCCGGCCGTGATCGAGCCGCCGGGCGAGTTGATGTAGAGGTAGATGTCCTTCTCGGAGTCCTCCGCGGCGAGAAGGAGGATCTTCGCGCAGATCTCGTTCGCGTTCTCGTCGCGCACCTCCGAGCCCAGCCAGATGATGCGGTCCTTGAGAAGCCTGTCGAAGACACTCTGTGCCATCAGCGGTTCGGCCATGAAATCACTCCATTTCGGTGATGCGTCGAGATCGACCCTACCGGCGCCGTTTCAGCGGTCCGGTCGTGTTCGCCCTGGGCATATCGGGTGTCGCATGCCCTGTCGGACCGCCCTTCCGCAAGCCCTTCCCTCCGGCACGTCGCGCCCGTTAGCGTGGCGGCATCGGCGCGGATCAACGGAGGGGTCCGCCCCGGGAGCCTCCGGACCGCGAGGAAGGCGCGCATGAACACCTGGCCCGGAAACCCCTACCCCCTCGGAGCGTCGTACGACGGCGACGGGACGAACTTCGCCCTCTTCAGCGAGGTCGCCGAGCGCGTCGAGCTCTGCCTCTTCGACGATGCGGGGGCCGAGACCCGCGTCGAGCTCACCGAGGTCGACGCGTTCGTCTGGCATGCGTACCTCCCGGATGTCGGCCCCGGCCAGCGCTACGGCTACCGCGTGCACGGGCCGCGCGACCCCGCCCAGGGGCTCCGGTGCAACCCGCACAAGCTGCTCGTCGACCCGTACGCGAAGGCGCTCTCCGGTGCGGTCGACTGGGACGCGTCGCTCTACGACTACGACTTCGACGACCCGGAGAAGCCGAACGAGGCCGATTCCGCGGGCCACACGCTGCTCGCGGTCGTCGTCAACCCGTACTTCGACTGGCGGGACGACCGGCCGCCGTCCGTCCCGTACGACCGCACGCTCATCTACGAGGCGCATGTGAAGGGCCTCACGGCGCTGCACCCCGACGTCCCCGAGGCGCAGCGCGGCACCTACGCGGGCATCGCCCATCCGAGCGTCATCGCCCACCTGCGCAAGCTCGGCGTGACCGCGATCGAGCTCATGCCGGTCCATCAGTTCGTGCACGACGGCCATCTGATCGAGCGGGGCCTGCGCAACTACTGGGGGTACAACACCCTCGGCTTCTTCGCGCCGCACAACGAGTACTCCTCATCGGGCGACGCCGGCGCGCAGGTCCAGGAGTTCAAGGGGATGGTCCGCGCACTGCACGCGGCCGGCATCGAGGTCATCCTCGACGTCGTCTACAACCACACCGCGGAGGGCAACCACCTCGGCCCGACCCTGTCGTTCCGCGGGATCGACAACCGCGCGTACTACCGGCTCGTCGACGACGACCCGTCCTTCTACATGGACTACACCGGCACGGGCAACAGCCTCAACGTGCGCAACCCGCACGCGCTCCAGCTCCTCATGGACTCGCTCCGGTACTGGGTCACCGAGATGCACGTCGACGGCTTCCGCTTCGACCTCGCGGCGACGCTCGCGCGCGAGTTCTACGACGTCGACCGGCTGTCGAGCTTCTTCGACCTCGTGCAGCAGGACCCGGTCGTCTCGCAGGTCAAGCTCATCGCCGAGCCCTGGGACGTCGGACCCGGCGGCTACCAGGTCGGCAACTTCCCTCCGCAGTGGACGGAGTGGAACGGCAAGTACCGCGACACCGTGCGCGACTTCTGGCGCGGCGAGCCCGCGACGCTCGGCGAGTTCGCGTCGCGCATCACCGGGTCGGCCGACCTCTACGAGACATCGGCACGGCTCCCGTCGGCCTCGATCAACTTCGTCACGGCGCACGACGGGTTCACGCTCAACGACCTCGTGTCGTACAACGAGAAGCACAACGAGGCCAACGGGGAGGGCGGGCGCGACGGCGAGTCCCACAACCGCTCGTACAACCTGGGAGTCGAGGGACCGACCGACGACCCCGCTGTCCTCGAGCTGCGCGCGCGCCAGCAGCGGAACTTCCTCGCGACCCTCCTGCTCTCGCAGGGCGTTCCCATGCTTCCCCACGGGGACGAGCTCGGACGCACGCAGCGCGGCAACAACAACGGCTACGCGCAGGACAGCGAGCTCACGTGGGTGCACTGGGACGAGGCGGACGGCCCGCTCATCGAGTTCACGGCCGCCGTGTCGCGCCTGCGCCGGCGGCACCCGGCGTTCCGACGACTGCGGTTCTTCGACGGGCGGCCCGTCCGCCGCGGCAAGGGCGACCCCCTGCCCGACATCGTGTGGCTGCGCCCCGGCGGCGACCCCATGGAGCCCGAGGACTGGGAGACCGCGTACGCGCGCTCGCTCGGCGTCTTCCTGAACGGGCAGGGCATCGGCGGCCGCGGCCCGCGCGGCGAGCGGATCGTCGACGTGCACTTCCTCATCTGCTTCAACGCGCATGACAGCGAGGTGGAGTTCACGCTGCCGCCCGACGAGTACTGCCCCCAGTGGGAGATCGTGCTCGACACCGCGGACGGCGCAGATCCGACGCCGCGCGCGGCGGGGTCGTCGCTCGCCGTGACGGCCCGCTCGATGCTCGTGCTCCGCGAGCACCGTGCACCGGAGGAGTCGCCCGATCACTCCCCCGCCGCATCGGTGCGGCTCCGGCTCGAGCGCGCCGCGGAAGAGGACGGCGCGTGACCCCGCGAACGCCGCGCTCGACGTACCGCCTGCAGATCAGCGCGGACTTCGACCTCGATGACGCGGCGGGTGCCGTCGCGTATGTGCGCGCACTCGGGTCAGACTGGCTCTACCTCTCGCCCCTGCTCGCGGCGGAACCCGGCTCGAACCACGGCTACGACGTCGTCGACCACACGCGCGTGGACCCGCTGCGCGGCGGAGCCGACGGGCTCGCCCGTCTCTCCGCGGCCGCACGGGAGGCCGGGCTCGGCGTGCTCGTCGACGTCGTCCCGAACCACATGGGCGTCGCGACGCCGGCGAACAACCCCTGGTGGTGGGATGTCCTCGCGCACGGCCGGGCGTCCCGGTGGGCGGATGCGTTCGACATCGACTGGGCCGCGGGCGGCGGACGCGTGCGCCTGCCCGTGCTCGGGGACGACAGCCCTCCGCTTCGGATCGAGGACGGCGAGCTGCGCTGCGGCGATCAGAGATTCCCCCTCGCCCCGGGATCGGCCGACGACGGCGCCGATCCGGAGACCGTGCACGGCCGCCAGCACTACGAGCTCGTCGACTGGCGGCGCGGCGACGCGGAGCTGAACTACCGCCGGTTCTTCGCGGTCTCCTCGCTCGCGGCGATCCGCGTCGAGGAGCCGTGGGTGTTCGACGCATCGCACGCCGAGATCCTCCGCTGGCTCCGCGACGGCCTCGTGGACGGGCTCCGCATCGACCATCCGGACGGCCTCGCCGACCCGGGAGGGTACCTCGCGCGCCTCGCGGACGCGACCGGGGGCCGCTACGTCGTCGTCGAGAAGATCCTCGAGGCCGGAGAGCACCTGCCCGCGCACTGGGCGACGGCCGGCACGACCGGGTACGAGGCGCTCGGAGACGTCGATCGCGTGCTCGTCGACCCGGCCGGCCGCGCCCAGCTCGACGCGCTCGAGGAGGAGCTGCGCGGCTCGCGCGCCGCGTGGGACGACCTCGTCCACGACGGCAAGCGCGCCGCGGCCGACGGCATCCTCGCGTCCGAGGTGCGTCGGCTCGTGCGGCTCCTGCCGGACCGGGCCCTGCCCGGTGGCGCGGACGCCGCCGACGCGCTCGCCGAGATCCTCGCCTGCTTCCCCGTGTACCGGTCATATCTGCCCGCCGGAGCCGAGCACCTCCACGCCGCCGTCGCCGAGGCGGCGCGGAGACGGCCCGACCTGGTGGCGGCCGTCGAGGCGCTCCTCCCGGTCCTCTCCGACCCCGCGGAGCCCGCCGCGGCGCGCCTCCAGCAGACCTCGGGCGCCGTGATGGCCAAGGGCGTCGAGGACACCGTGTTCTACCGCGTCGCGCGACTCGCCTCGCTTGCGGAGGTGGGCGGCGATCCCTCGGAGTTCGCGATCGACGTCGCCGAGTTCCACCGGCGCCAGATCGAGCGTCAGGCGCGCACGCCCGCATCGCTCACGACGCTCTCGACGCACGACACGAAGCGGGGCGAGGACACCCGCGCGCGGATCGATGCGCTCGCCGAGGTGCCGGAGCTCTGGCGCACGACCCTCGCGACGCTTCTCGCGCGCGCTCCCCTGGGCGACGCCCCGCTCGCGGCGCTCCTGTGGAGCACGCTCGCGGGCGCGTGGCCCGTCTCCCGCGAACGCGCTCACGCCTACGCGGAGAAGGCCGCACGGGAGGCCGCGACCGGCACATCGTGGCGCTCTCCCGACGCGGACTTCGAGGGGCGGCTCCACGCCCTCGTCGACGCGGCATTCGACGACCCCGAGGCGGCCGCCGCCCTCGAGGGCCTCGTGGACGCCATCCGCCCGGCCGGCTGGTCGAACGGCCTCTCCGCGAAGCTGCTGCAGCTCGCGATGCCCGGCGTGCCCGACGTGTACCAGGGCGCGGAGCTCTGGAACCGCTCGCTGGTCGATCCCGACAACCGGCGCCCCGTCGACTTCGGCGAGCGGCGCGCCCTGCTCGCGCAGCTCGATGCCGGGCCGCCGCCGCCCCTCGACGAGAGCGGCGCGGCGAAGCTGCTCGTCACCTCGCGCGCGCTGAGGGCGCGACGCGATCGACCCGAGCTCTTCACGCGCTACGCGCCGCTGACCGTGATCGGCGACACGGGGCGGCACGCGATCGCTTTCGACCGCGGCGGGGCCGTCGCGATCGCGACCCGCCTCCCGATCGGCCTCGCCCGCGCCGGCGGATGGGGCAGCGCATCCGTGCTCCTGCCTCCCGGCCGATACGCGGACGCCCTCACCGGCGCCGAGACCGAGGGCGGTGCCGTCCTCCTCGCCGAGCTTCTGCGCACCTACCCCGTCGCCCTGCTCCTGAGGCAGGCGCCGTGAGCTTCGAGGTGTGGGCACCGCACGCGCGGACCGCGACGCTCCTGCTCGACGGATCGCGGCTCGCGATGCGAGCAGCGCCCGACGGATGGTGGACGTCCGATGCCGAGCCGCGGCACGGCGCCGCCTACGGCTACCTGCTCGACGACGACGACACGCCCCTGCCCGATCCGCGCTCGCGCTGGCAGCCCGACGGGGTCGACGGGCTCAGCCGCGTGCACGACCCGTCGGCACACGCGTGGCAGGACAGCGGATGGACGGGCCGGCAGCTCGCGGGCGGCCTCATCTACGAGCTCCACGTGGGCACGTTCACGCCCGAGGGGACGCTCGACGCCGCCGCGGCGCGTCTGCCACACCTCGTCGACCTCGGCGTCGACTTCGTCGAGCTCCTGCCCGTGAACGCCTTCGACGGCCCGCGCAACTGGGGCTACGACGGCGTCCTCTGGTACGCGGTCGACGAGAGCTACGGCGGCCCGGACGCCTACCAGCGGTTCGTCGATGCCTGCCACGCCGCGGGCGTCGGCGTGATCCAGGACGTCGTCTACAACCACCTCGGGCCGAGCGGCAACCACCTCCCCCGGTTCGGGCCGTACCTGCGCGAGGACGACGAGAACACGTGGGGCGCAGGCGTCGACCTGCGCCTGCCCGCCGTGCGCGCGCATATCGTCGAGAACGCGCTCATGTGGCTGCGGGACCACCATGTCGACGCCCTCCGGCTCGACGCCGTCCACGCGCTCGTCGACGACAGCCCGACGCACATCCTCCAGGAGCTCGCCGAGGAGGTCGACGCGCTCAGCGCGCACCTGCGTCGGCCGCTCACGCTCATCGCCGAATCGGACCTCAACGATCCGACCCTCATCTCGCCCCGAGAGGCGGGCGGGTACGGCGTGCACGCGCAGTGGAGCGACGACTACCACCACGCTGTCCACGTCGCGCTCACGGGCGAGACGCACGGCTACTACGCCGACTTCGCTCCGCTGTCGGCCCTCGCGAAGGCGGCGACCCGCGGGTTCTTCCACGACGGCACGTGGTCGTCCTTCCGCGGACGCGCCCACGGCCGCCCCCTTCCGCCCGGCACTCCCGCGTGGCGGCTCGTCACCTACACGCAGAATCACGACCAGATCGGCAACCGCGCGACGGGCGATCGCCTGGCCGCCGCGCTCGACGAGGACCTGCTCGCCGTCGCGGCGCTCCTCTGCCTCGCGTCGCCGTTCACGCCGATGCTCTTCATGGGCGAGGAGTGGGCAGCGTCCACGCCCTGGCAGTTCTTCACGTCGCATCCCGATCCGCAGCTCGGGGAGGCAACCAGGGAGGGGCGCAGGGAGGAGTTCGCGCGGATGGGATGGGAGCGCGAGACCGTGCCCGACCCGCAGGACCCGGCGACGTTCGCGCGCTCGCGGCTCGACTGGAGCGAGCCCTATCCCGCGGATGGCGCTCCGACGCGGCACACGCGCATCCTCGCCGTCCATCGCGCGCTCGCGCGCCTGCGCAGGGCGGAGCCCGACCTCGTCGATCCGCGCCTCGAGCGGGTGTCGGCGGAGTGGAGCGAGGACGAGCGCTGGATCCGGCTCCGACGGGGCGGCCTGGAGATCGTCGTCAACCTGGCGGACGCGCCGCTGCGCATCCGGCCGGCCGCGGACGTCGTCTTCGCGACGGCGCCGCTCGATGACGACGACGGCGCGATGCTCGTGCCGCCACGCGCGGGAGCCGTCGTGCGGATCTGAGTCGGCAGACGCGAGGAGGGCGGGTGCCGAAGCACCCGCCCTCCTCGGGATCCGCTGAGATCACTCGGCCTCGTCGGCCGCCTTCGCGGTCTTGCGCGTGCGCTTGGGCTTCTTCTCGGCCGCGGGAGCCTCCTCGGCCGGAGCCTCCTCCGCAGCGGGAGCCTCCTCGGTCGCACCAGCCTCGTCGGCCGGAGCCTCCTCCGCAGCAGCCTCTTCGGCCTCGGGCTCGTCGTCGACGGCCGCGAAGTCGCTCACGTCGACCGGGTTGCCCGCGGTGTCGACGACGGACACCTTGCCGAGGACGATCGCGATCGCCTTGTTGCGCGCGACGTCGCCCATGAGAGCCGGCAGCTGGTTGCCCTGCTGGAGCGCCTGCACGAAGTCCTGCGGCGACATGCCGTACTGGCCCGACGCCTGGATGAGGTACTGCGTGAACTCGTCCTGCGAGACCTGCACGTCGAGCTTCTCGGCGATCGCGTCGAAGAGGATCTGCGTGCGGAACTGCTTCTCGCTCGCCTCGGTCACCTCGGCGCGGTGCTCGTCGTCCTCGAGGCGGTTCTCCTGCTCGAGGTGACGGTGCACCTCGTCCTCGATGAGGCTCGCGGGAACCGGGATCTCGACCGCCTCGAGCAGCGTCTCGACGAGCTTGTCGCGCGCGGCGGAGCCCTGCGAGAACGCTCCGCGCGTCGCGGCCGTCTCCTTGAGCGACTCGCGCAGCTCGGCGATCGTGTCGAACTCGCTCGCCATCTGCGCGAAGTCGTCGTCGGCCTCGGGGAGCTCGCGCTCCTTGACGGCCTTGACGGTCACGGCGACCTCGGCCTCCTCGCCCGCGTGGTCTCCGCCCACGAGCTTGGAGCGGAACGTGGTCTCCTCGCCGGCGGTGAGCGACTCGACGGCCTCGTCGATGCCGTCGAGCAGCTCGCCCGAGCCGACCTCGTACGACACGCCCTCGGCGCGGTCGATCTCCTGGTCGTCGATCTTGGCGACGAGGTCGAGCTCGACGAAGTCGCCCTTCGCGGCCGGGCGGTCCACGGGCACGAGCGTGCCGAAGCGGGCGCGCAGGCTGTCGAGCTCCTCGTCGATCTTCGCGTCGTCGATCTCGACGGCGTCGACCGTGACGGTGAGGCCCTCGTAGGCGGGGATCTCGAACTCGGGGCGCACGTCGACCTCGACGTCGACGACGAGGTCGCCCGAGAAGTCCTTGTCGCTCGGCCACTCGACGATGTCCGCCTGCGGGCGCCCGAGGATCTTCACGTCGTTCTCGGCGACGGCGGCGCGGAAGAACCCGTCGAGGCCCTCGTTGACGGCGTGCTCGATGACCGCGCCGCGGCCGACGCGCTGGTCGATGATCGGAGCGGGAACCTTGCCCTTGCGGAAGCCGGGGACCTGCACGTCGCGCGCGATGTGCTCGTACGCGTGCTGGATGCTCGGCTTGAGGTCTTCGGGGCTGACCGTGATGTGAAGCTTCACCCGCGTCGGGCTGAGCTTCTCGACGGTGCTGTTCACCATGCTGGTTCGTTTCTCCTTGTGACGGACCCGCACGCCGGTCGCGACGCGGGCTGAGGTCTGGATGGGCCGTTGGTCGGGGCGACAGGATTTGAACCTGCGGCCTCCCGCTCCCAAAGCGGGCGCTCTACCAAGCTGAGCTACGCCCCGCGGATATCCCCGCGCACGGGAACACGAAACGGCCTCGGAAAGTCTAGCCGACCGATCGGGCGGGACTCGCCACCCGGGACGGCGAGAGAGGAGATGGAGGGGATGACGGGAATCGAACCCGCGTGACCAGTTTGGAAGACTGGGGCTCTACCATTGAGCTACATCCCCGGAACTGCGTCCGGCAGCGTGAACGATCCTATCCCACGCGCGCACCTGCTTCCGACACGGCACGGTCTGAGGTACCTCATCCGGCTCGTCCGGCCCCGGGAATACGGCGTTCTGCCGATGCTCGGGCGCCGCCTCAGGGACGACCGTGGAGTCATGTTCATCGATCCTCTCCACAGCCTCTCCGTCCACCGCGCCGAGATCGAGGAGGCCGAGCGCCGTGCGGCTCGCGAGCGCTCGATCCGCGAGCGACTCGAGGCCGACGCCGCACAGGGCGATCGGATCCCGACTCGGCGCGCATCCCGGGCGCGTCGGCTCCTCCCGCGCCTCTCGTCGTGACATCCGCCGTCCGCCGCGATGTCGACGGTCCGTGTGATGATGACGCGGTGACGATCAGGACCAGTCCGCGCACGGTCGGGCGCGAGAGCGAGCACGCCCAGCTCGTCGCGCTCTTCGAGGCCGCCGAGCGCGGCGAGCCCGCGCTCGCGCTCGTCTCGGGCGAGGCCGGCATCGGCAAGTCGCGGCTCGTCTCCGATCTCGCGGCCGCGGTCGGCGGCCGCGCGCGCGTCCTCGTGGGCCACTGCGTCGACCTCGGTCGCGTCGGCGAGGCGTACACGCCCTTCACCGCCGCGCTGCGGGTGCTCATCGCCGACCTCGGCGTCGACCGCGTGCGCGAGCTGGCGGGCCCCGGGGCCGCCGCCCTCTCGGGCATGGCGCCCGCGCTCGCGAGCGAGGCGGAGCCGACCGGCCAGCAGCCCTACGAGGCGCTCGCCCATCTGCTCGAGACGGCGAGCCGCGAGCAGCCGGTCGTGCTCGTCCTCGAGGACGTGCACTGGATGGACAGGGCGAGCCTCGGCGTGCTCGCCTACCTCGCGCGGGTCTCGCTCGACGCCCGTCTGCTCGTCGTGGCCACGTACCGGCCCGAGGACATCGGCCGCACGCACCCCGCGCGCGATCTGCTCGGCGAGCTGGCGCGCAGCCGCGCCACGACGCGCGTCGAGCTGGGCCGCCTGGACCGCGAGGACGTCCGCGCGCTCGTCGGCGAGCTGACCGGCACGGCGGTCGCGGGGCCGCAGCTCGACGCGATCGCCGCCCGCAGCGACGGCGTGCCCTTCTATCTCGAGGAGCTCGTCGCCGTGGAGGGCTGCGACGACGAGCGCGCCCTCCCCGGCGGCCTGCGGAGCCTGCTGCTCGCGCGGTACGAGCGGCTGTCCGATCCGGCACGAGCCCTTGCGCGCGCTCTCTCGGTCGGCGGACTGTCCGTCGCGCACGCGCTCCTCGAGAGGGTCGACGGCCTCGACGCGACCGCGCGCGACGCCGCCCTCCGCGAGGCCCTCGACGCGGGCCTCCTCGTCCTCACGGACGACGGCTACGCGTTCCGGCACGCGCTCGTGCGCGAGGCCATCCTCGAGGACGCCCTTCCCGGCGAGCGCGAGCGCCTCCACGAGCGATACGCCGAGGCGCTCGAGGAGCGCGCCTCATCCGGCGCGCGCGTGGCAGCGGCCGTCGCGCACCACCTGGCGTCGACGCGAGACGCCGCGCGGGCGTTCCCCGCCTCGATCCGCGCGATGCAGGAGGCGCGGGCGAGCTCCGCCTACGCGTCCGCCGCGCAGCACGCCGAGCAGGCGCTCGCGATGTGGGATGCCGTGCCCGACCCCGAGAGCACGGCCGGGATGCCGTGGCTCGAGCTCATGGGGAGGGCCGCGACCTACCTCCGCAACGCCGGCGAGACCGAGCGCAGCATCGCCGTGTCGCGCTCCGCGCTGGCCGCGTGCCCTCCCGACTCCATCCACCACGTCCGCCTCACGCGCAATCTCGCGCGCGCCCTCTCCAACGCCGCCCGTCCGGGCTCCATCGAGGCGTATCGCGACGCCCTCGCGACCGTCGAGCGGATCGGCGGGCACGAGGAGCTGCGCGTCGATCTGCTCATCTCCCTCGCGGGGCGGCTCATGCTGGCCGGCGAGCGCGCCGATGCCCGCCGCCTGGCTCTCGAGGGCGCCGCCGTCGCGGAGCGGCTCGGAGCGACCGCGCTCGTCTCGAACGCGATGAACGTCGCCGGGCTCTGCCTCGCGCACGGCGGCGACCTCGCAGCGGGGTGGGCGGAGCTCGAGCAGGCACGGCAACTGGCAGGCGACGATCGCGCCGCGCGCCTGCGGTACTGGGTCAACGCGTCGGATCTCGCGCAGCGGGCCGGAGACCCGGAGCGCGCGCTCGAACTCGCCCGGCTCGGGATGGCCGAGGCTCAGGCCTACGGCCTCGAGCGCACCTCGGGCACCGTCCTCGCGTCGAACGCCGCCGACCCGCTCGCGAGCCTCGGCCGGTGGGACGAGGTCGACGCCCTCATCGACCGCGCTCTGGCCGCCTCGCCCCCGTCGGTCAACGTGACGTACCTCGCGGTCGTCCGCGCGTGGTCCCTCGTCTGGCGGGGCGATCTCGCCGCCGCGGCCGCGACGCTCGAACCGCACCGAGCCGTGCTCCGCTCGACCGCCGAGAACGAGATCCAGGCCCTCCTCACCGTGGCGCGCGTCGACATGGAGCTCGCGCTCGCGGACGGGCGGCCCGAGGTCGCGTGGGACGCGGCCGCGGGCGTGCGGGCCGTGCCCGTGGAGCGACTCGCGCTGAACTCGGGCAACGCGGTGCCCCTGGCCTGGTCGTTCGCCCGCGTCGCGCGCCTGGCCGGGAGGCGCGGCGGACACGCGTTCGGGCAGGAGGCTGGCCGGCTCGCCGAGCGCCTGATCGACCAGTTCGCGGGCTGGCCGACGCACGGCGTGTGGAGTGCGCTCACCCGCGCCGAGCTCGCCGACGACGAGCCGTCATGGCGCGCGGCCGCGGCAGCAGCGGAGGGCCGCGAGGCGCCGGTCGGGCTGCTGCCCTACGCGCTCGCCCAGCAGGTGCGGGCACGGGTCGAGGCCGGAGACCGCGCGGGCGCCCGGGCTCTCGTTCCGTCCGCACGCGCGGCCGCGCGCGAACGCGGCGTCCTCGGCGTCCTGCGCGACCTGGATGCACTGGCCGACGAGGCCGGTCTCCAGGGACGCGACGGGCACGCCGATCCGGTGCTCACGGCGCGCGAGCTCCAGGTCCTCGAGCTCGTCGCCGAGGGCCTCAGCAACGGCCAGATCGGGCAGCGCCTGTTCATCAGCACGAAGACCGTCAGCGTGCACGTGTCCGCGATCCTCCGCAAGCTCGGAGCGGCGACGCGCACGGAGGCCGCACACCGGGCGGCCGACCTCCTCGGCGCGACCGCGCCCTGATCAGCGCTCGCGGAGCGCCGCCTCGTGGCGCGCCGCGTGCGCGAGGTAGTTCTCGGCGTTTCGGAGGAGTCCGGCGACCTCCTCGTCCGTGAGTGCGCGGCGGACCTTCGCGGGCACTCCCGCGACAAGACTCCGCGGCGGCACGACCGTGCCCTCGAGCACGACCGCTCCCCCGGCGACGAGGCACTCGGCCCCGATCTCGGCGCCCTGCAGCACGACGGCGCCCATGCCGATGAGCGACCGGTCGCCGATGCGGCAGCCGTGCACCACGGCGTTGTGCCCGACCGACACGTCGTCGCCGATCTCGGTGTCGAAGCCGGCGCCGACGTGCACCGAGACGCTGTCCTGGAGGTTGCTGCGCGCGCCCACGCGGATGGCGCCGGTGTCGCCCCGGAGGACAGCGTTGTACCAGACGCTCGTCTGAGGGCCGAGCGCGACGTCGCCGACGACGCGCGCTCCGTCGGCGAGGAACGCATCGGGCGGGACGACCGGCCGCACGCCGTCGAGAGGCAGGACCGTGGCACGGGGCGAGACGCTCATGGTCCGACGATACGTCCGCGCGCGCCCTCTCGCATTCGATGCCAGGTTCGGCAAGCCTAACTTTCGCCCGATCATCTGCGATTTAGCCGAGCCTCTGCTTGCTTGCGGAATGCCAGCCGACGAGTAGCGTTGTCTTCAGCGACAGGGCGCGACACGCGCCCGGCAAGACGAAGGAGAATCCTCATGAGCGACGCACAGACCATCTCCGCGACCGCCGCCGACCCGACCGTCGCCGCCGGCTCGGCCCAGTTCCTCTCTCCCGTCGTCCTCGGCCTCCAGGCTCTCGGCGTCAACGGCAAGCAGGCGCACTGGCACGTGCGCGGCGCCAACTTCATCGGCGTGCACGAGTTCCTCGACACGCTCGTCGACCACGTGCAGGAGTGGGCGGACCTCGCCGCCGAGCGCATCGTGGCCCTGGGCCTCCCCATCGACGCGCGCCTCGCCGCCGTCGCCGGCAAGGTCCCGACGACCGGCGCGCCCGCGGGCTTCGCCCAGTCGGACGCCGTCATCCGCGGCATCGTCTCCGACATCGACGCCGTTCTGGCCGACCTCCAGGCCGCCATCGACGGTCTCGACGAGGTCGACCTCACGAGCCAGGACGTCGCCATCGAGATCAAGGCGGGCCTCGAGAAGGACCGCTGGTTCCTCGTGGCGCACATCGCCGAGTGACCCTCGCTCTCCTCGTCAGAAGGCCTCGCTCCGCTCGGAGCGAGGCCTTCGACGTGTCACGGCGCGGTGGGCGCGCGGCTCCCTAGCCGAGGTGCGTGAGGCGCCCGTCGACGAGGGTCGCGTGCACCGGCATGGCACGCAGCGCGTCGGCTCCCGCCGTCAGCGGGTCGTGCCCGACGAGTGCCAGGTCAGCCGGCTCGCCGGGCAGGACCCGCGCCGGATCCGCCGTGCCGCCGTCGGTCGAGGCGGCGAGAGCCGTGCGGGCGTCGAGAGCCTGATCGACCCGCCAGGGCTCGCTCGCGTCGCGGGTGCGGAAGACCGCGGCCGCCATCTGGACCCACGGGTCGAGGGGCGAGACCGGCGCGTCGGACCCGAGCAACAGGCAGGCTCCGGCCTCGACCAGCTCGCGGAGCGGATAGGCGACCGCCGTCTGCGCAGCCCACTCGACGCCGGCGAGCTCGCGATCGTCGAGGGCATGCTCGGGCTGCACGCTGGCCTCGACGCCGAGGCGGGCGAACCGCGCGATGTCGGTGCGCGCGACGAGCTGGACGTGCTCGATGCGCCCGGGCACGTCGGCGGCCGCGAACGCGTCGAGCGCGTGCCGGGCCGCGACGTCTCCGATCGCGTGGATCGTCGTCGCGATGCCCGCGCTCGCGGCGCGCGCCACGAGCTCGATGAGCGCGCGCGGCTCGACGTTCAGGCGCCCGCGGCTGACGCCGTCGGCGTACGGGGCGCTCGTCGCGGCGGTCCGCGTGCCGAGCGACCCGTCGGAGATGACCTTGAGCATCCCGAAGGACACGCGGTCCGACCCGTCGAGCGCCTCGCCGGTCGACAGTCCCTCCGCGATCGCCCGGTCCAGGTCGTCGGGATACACGTCGAAGCGCACGCGGACGCGCTCGTCACCCCGCGCCATCCGCCGTCGCCACCGATCGGTGTTCCAGCCGATCTCGAGGTCCTGCACGCCGACGACGCCTCTCGCGGCGGCGGCCGCGAGCATCCGGTCCAGCGCGGCGTCCTCGTCCTCCGGGGCGAGCTGCTTGAGACGCTGCTCGACGAGGAAGGCGGCGCCCTCGCGCACGAGACCCGCGGCGTCGGCCGCGAGGCCCTCACGCCGCGCGGCGGCCGAGTTCAGCCAGACGCCGTGGAGATCGGAGCTCACGAGATAGGTCGGGATGTCGCCGGTCACCTCGTCGAGGAGGCCCAGGTCGGCGGCATCCGTCCAGAGGCCGTCACGCAGGCGCGCGACGACCCGGCGCCCGTCTGCTCGGACCGGGGCGGCCGCGGCCGCGCGCGCGGCCTCCTCGGCGGACGCGGCGTGCTCGACCGACGGCGTGCCCTGCGCGAGCGCGCACTCGAGCGTGTGCACGTGATGGTCCCAGAGGCCTGGGACGAGCCATCCGCCCGCGCCGTCGAGCACCGCGCCGCTTCGGCGGATCGCGCCAGCGGGCGCGATGTCGGCGATCCGTCCGTCCGCGAGCCACACGTCGTACACGCCGTCGACGTCGTACTCGGGGTGGGCGAGCAGCTCGCGCCCCTCGCCCCCGATGCGGACATCTGCAATGACGTCGACCCGGTCGCCTCGGCTCAGCGCTGGCATGTCGGGCACCAGTAGAGCTTGCGCGCCTGCATCTCCTCGAGCACGATCTCCGTGCCGCAGACCCGGCAGGGCAGGCCCGCGCGGTGGTAGACCCAGTGGCGGTCGTCCCTGCTCGCCATCGCGCGACGCCAGGCGTCGCCCTCGAGCCCGTCCATGGTCATCATCTGCCCCGTCTCGACGCCGATGCGCAGGAGCACGACCCAGTCGCGCCACAGCCCGCGCACCGTCTCCTCGGGGATGTCCTTCCCCGGCGTGTGCGGGTCGAGCCCCGCGCGGAAGAGCATCTCAGCGCGGTAGACGTTGCCGATGCCGCTCACGACCGACTGGTCCATGAGCAGCTGGCCGATCGCGACATTCCGGCGGCGGACCGCCGCGAGGAAGCGCTCCTCGCCCTCACCGACGTCGCCGACGAGCGGATCGGGGCCGAGCTTGGCGATCACGCGGGCGATCTCGTCCGGCCGCTGCACGACGCATGCGGTGGGTCCACGGAGGTCCGCGCAGGTCGTCTCCGTGAGCAGGCGGACGCGCACCTGGCCGACGACGGGCGGCGGCCACTCGGCGTCGGAGGCGGCCAGGCCGTCCGGCTCGTCGAGCCCTCGCGTCTGCTCGGACATCCGCACGTGCACGCGCGTGCGACGCGGGGCGCCGATCGACGCGAGGGAGTTCTCGCCGGCGTCGTCGAACACGCGGTCGGCGTCGGAGAGGTCGGTGCCGCGCTGATTCGTCTGCCCCATCCGCCCGTTCGCGGACGCGATCGTCGGGTCGACGAGGATCTCGCCGGCGAAGTCCCACGCTCCGTACAGGCCGAGGTGCACGCGCAGCCAGACATCCTCGTCGAACTCGAGGAACATCTGCTTGCCGACCGCCTCGGCGCGCGTCATCGTGCGGCCGTCGAGGATGGCCGCGCCCTCCGCGAAGCGCCCCTGCGGGCTCGTCGCCCCGACCGGGCGGCCGACGAAGTTGCGCGCGAACTGCCGCGCGATCCGGTGGACGGAATGACCCTCGGGCATCCGCTAGGACATCGTGCGCGGAGCGGGCCCGTCGACGAGGGCGCCGTCGCGCTCGTAGGCGCCGATCTGCGCGATCCGGCGGACGTGACGCTCGTCGTTCGAGAACGGCGTCTGGATGAAGCGGTCGATGAAGCGCGTGACGTCCTCGAACGTGTGCTGGCGCGCGCCGATGGCGATGACGTTCGCGTCGTTGTGCTCGCGCGCGAGCTCGGCGGTCGAGAGGTTCCACACGAGCGCCGCGCGGATGCCCTCGACCTTGTTCGCCGCGATCTGCTCGCCGTTGCCCGAGCCGCCGAAGACGACGCCGAGCGCGGGGACGCCGGCGCGCTGGTCGTCGACGACCGCCTGCGCCGCGCGGATGCAGAACGCGGGGTAGTCGTCGAGCGGGTCGTACTCGACCGGCCCGTGGTCGATGACCTCGTGGCCCTGGGAGGCGAGGTGGTGCTGCAGCTGGGTCGAGAACTCGAGACCCGCGTGATCGGTCGCGATGTGGATGCGCATGGAGACGATTCTCCCCTACCTGCGGGGGTGCCCGTGCACGGTCAGGGCGCGACGCCCGCCGCGGCCGGCAGGAAGCCCAGCCGCGCGTTCTCGCAGTCGCCGGGGCGCGCCACGTCGTACCAGGGCCCCAGGTCGGTCAGGTGCGGCCGCTCGCTCGCGGGCGTTCCGTGCAGGCGCTCCTCCACGAGGTCGACGAGACCCGCCACGAACGCCGGATGCGTGCCGGGCGTGCGGGTGCGGACCGCGCGGATGCCGGCCTCCGCGGCCGACGCCATCGCCTCGTTGTCGAGGTCCCAGAGGACCTCCATGTGGTCGCTCACGAAGCCGAGCGGCACGATCGCGACAGCCTCGACACCCTGCGCGGGCAGCCCGGCGATCACGTCGTTGACGTCGGGCTCGAGCCACGGCTGCGACGCGGGGCCCGATCGCGACTGGAAGACGAGGTCCCATCCGGTCCTCGCTGCGGCCGGGATCTCGTCGGCGAGGCGCTGCATGATGTGCGCCGCCACGGCCCGGTGCTGCGCCGCGTACGCTCCCCCCTCGGGCCAGGAGCGGTCGCGCGGACCGGAGCGGTCGGCGTCGGCCGTCGGGATCGAGTGCGTCGAGAACAGCACGCGCACCGCCCCGGCGCCCACGCCGTCCGCGAGGAACCCGGCGACCGCGTCGCGCACACCCTCGTAGAAGGGCTCGACGAAGCCGGGGTGGTCGAAGAACAGGCGCACCTTGTCGATCGTCACGGGGTCGTCCCCCGTTCCCAGGCCCGTCTCGGCGAGGACGCGTGCGTAGTCCTCGCGGTACTGACGGTCGCTCGAGTACGAGCTGTAGGCGCTCGTGGCGATCGCGAGCAGGGTGCGGTGTCCGTCGGCGTGAGCGGCCCGAACGGCGTCATCGAGGTACGGCGCCCAGTTGCGGTTGCCCCAGTACACCGGCAGGTCGAGGCCCCGCCGGGCGATCTCGGCCTCCAGCGCGGCCTTGAGCGCGCGGTTCTGGGCGTTGATCGGGCTCACGCCGCCGAAGTGGCGATAGTGGTGCGCGACCTCCTCGAGACGCTCGTCGGGGATCCCCCTGCCGTGCGTCACGTTGCGCAGGAAGGGGATGACGTCGTCCTGCCCCTCGGGGCCGCCGAAGCTCGAGAGCACGATCGCGTCGTAGGCGACGGGGACCTCGACGAACGGGCCTCCCCCGGCCGCGGCCGGGGAGGCGAAGGGGACCGCTGACTGCGTCGGGGTGCTGCTCGTCGTCACCCCTCCATCTTCGCACCCGCGTAGAAATCAGGGTGTTCAGGCGGCGTTCAGGGTCCCGTCACGGGCGGTCCCGCCGCGATTCCCGCGAGCGGAGCCCGTCGAGCACGTAGGCTGTTCAGGTTGCCGCAGGCGTCACCCGCGCGCCCGGAGATCTTTCGTCCCCTACCCCATGGGAGTGAAACAGTGCCTGGAGAGAACCTCACCCGCGTCGAGGCGCAGGAGCGCCGCGCGATCGTCGAGACGCAGACGTACGAGATCGCGCTCGACCTGACCAAGGGCGCAGAGGTGTTCGGATCGCGCAGCGTGGTGCGATTCGCCGCGACGCCGGGAGCGAGCACCTTCATCGACCTCATCGCGCGCGACGTGCGGGAGATCACCCTGAACGGCCGCGAGATCGACCCGTCATCCGCCTACGCCGACGCGCGCATCCGACTCGACGACCTGGAGGCCGAGAACGAGCTCGTCGTCGACGCCGACTGCCTGTACACGAACACGGGCGAGGGCCTCCACCGCTTCGTCGACCCCGTCGACGGCGAGGTGTACCTCTACTCCCAGTTCGAGGTGCCGGACTCGCGGCGCGTCTTCGCGGTGTTCGAGCAGCCCGACCTCAAGGCGACGTTCCAGTTCACGGTGACCGCGCCGGCGTCGTGGAAGGTCGTGTCGAATCAGCCCACGCCCGAGCCCATCCCGCACGACGACGGCGTCAACGCGACGTGGGGCTTCGAGCCCACCCCGCGCATCTCGTCCTACATCACGGCGCTCATCGCGGGCCCGTACGAGGAGACCCGCTCGGAGCTGACGTCGGCGTCCGGCCGCGTCATCCCGCTGGGCATCTTCGCCCGCAAGAGCCTGTGGCAGCACATGGACGCCGACTACGTCTTCGAGAAGACCCGTCAGGGCTTCGCGTACTTCGAGGAGAAGTTCGGGTACCCGTACCCGTTCGCGAAGTACGACCAGCTCTTCGTCCCCGAGTTCAACGCGGGCGCGATGGAGAACGCGGGAGCGGTCACCTTCACCGAGACGTACGTGTTCCGCAGCAAGGTCACCGACGCCGTGAGGGAGCGTCGCGTCGTCACGATCCTGCACGAGCTGGCCCACATGTGGTTCGGCGACCTCGTGACCATGAAGTGGTGGAACGACCTGTGGCTCAACGAGTCGTTCGCCGAGTGGGCGTCGACGATCGCCACGGCCGAGGCCACCGAGTGGACCGAGGCGTGGACGACGTTCAACGCGATGGAGAAGACCTGGGCGTACCGCCAGGACCAGCTCCCCTCGACGCACCCGATCGTCGCCGAGATCAACGACCTCGAGGATGTCCAGGTCAACTTCGACGGGATCACGTACGCCAAGGGCGGCTCCGTCCTCAAGCAGCTGGCCGCGTGGGTCGGCATCGACGCGTTCTTCCAGGGCGTCGGCGCCTACTTCCAGAAGCACGCGTACGGGAACACCACCCTCTCCGACCTCCTCGTCGAGCTCGAGAAGACGAGCGGCCGCGACCTCGCCCCGTGGTCTCGCAAGTGGCTCGAGACGGCAGGCGTCAACACGCTCTCCCCCGTCGTCGACGACGACCACGACGGCCGCATCACGCGCTTCGCGATCACGCAGACGGCCCCGGCGGACTACCCGACCATCCGCCCGCACCGCCTCGGCATCGGGTTCTACGACCTGCAGGACGGCGCCCTGACGCGCACGCACAGCGTCGAGATCGACGTGGACGGCGACCTCACCGAGGTGCCGCAGCTCAAGGGCATGCGCCGCCCCGCCCTCGTCCTCCTCAACGACGGAGACCTCGCCTACGCGAAGATCCGCCTCGACGACCGCAGCCTCGCGACGGCGATCGACCACCTCGCCGACATCGCGGACCCGCTCGCCCGCTCGCTCGTCTGGGGCGCCGCGTGGGATCAGACGCGCGACGCCGAGACCGCAGCGAGCGACTACGTCGACCTCGTCCTGCGCAACATCGGCCGCGAGACCGAGTCGACGACCATCCGCACGACCCTCGCCCAGCTCCAGCTCGCGGCGAACAGCTACGTCGCGCCCGAGTCGCGCACCGAGACGCGCCGCAAGGTCGCCGACGGCCTGTGGGCGCTCCTGCAGGACGCCGAGCCCGGCAGCGACCTCCAGCTGCAGCTGACGACGGCCTTCGCCTCCGCCGCCTCCGAGCCCGCGCACTGGGATCGGGTCCGCGCGCTGCGCGACGGCGAGATCGTGCTCGAGGGGCTCGAGATCGACACCGACCTCTCGTGGCAGCTGCTCGTCTCGCTCGCGGCCGGCGGCCGCGCCGACGACGCGGCGATCGACGCGGCACTGGCCGCCGACAACACGGCCAAGGGCGCCGAGTCCGCCGCCCAGGCGCGCGCCGCGCTCCCGACTGCCGAGGGGAAGGCCGCCGCGTGGGCGTCGCTCATCGACAGCGACGCGCTTCCCAACACCGTCATCCGCTCGGCGGCGCTCGGGTTCGTCCACCCCGCGACGCGCGACCAGCTCGAGCCGTTCGTCGAGAAGTACTTCGAGATGCTGATCCCCGTGTGGGAGTCCCGCACGTTCCAGATCGCGTCGTACCTCATCGAGCTGCTGTACCCCGCGCCGCTCGCGAACGCCGACCTGCGCAAGGCGACGCGCGCGTGGCTCGGCGAGCACGCCGATGCGCCCGCCGCGCTGCGCCGGATCGTCGCCGAGAACCTCGCCGGCGTCGAGCGCGCGATCGCCGCGCAGGAGCGCGACGCCGAGTAGCCCCCGCTCACAGCGAGCCCCGGTGCGATCCAGAGGATCCACCGGGGCTCGCGCCGTACGATCGAGGTGATGATGAAGACCGAGACAGCGGACCCTACCGACCTCAGCTGGTGGCAGGATCGCCTCGTCGAGCTGGGGCAGTTCGGCTGGCTCCTCGTGCAGGCCGCCATCGCCGTCCTGGCGTGCGTGATCGTCGCGTGGATCCTCCGCCTCGTCATCCGACGCGTCGTGAAGCGCATCGTCGAGGGCGCGAAGAGCAAGGCGAAGGTCGACGACACGCGCGCGCTCGAGCGGTCGCCGCTCGCATCCGTGCGCGTCGTGCAGCGCACGCGCACGCTCGGCTCGATCCTCACGAACGTCGTCAACATCGCGATGGTCGTCGTCGCGCTCGTCCTCGTCGCCTCGATCCTCGTGCCGGACGTGCTGGCGTCGCTCTCGCTGCTCACCGCCGCCGTCGGCGCGGGCCTCGGCTTCGGCGCGCAGAACATCGTCAAGGACGTCCTCAACGGCATCTTCATCGTCGCGGAGGACCAGATCGGCATCGGCGACGTCGTCGACCTCGGCCTCGCGACCGGTGTCGTGGAGTTCGTCAGCGTGCGCATCACGCACGTCCGCGACGTCAACGGGGTGCTCTGGTACGTCCGCAACGGCGAGATCACGCGCATCGGCAACATGACCCAGGGATGGTCGCGGGTCGTCCTCGACCTGACCCTCCCGAAGGACATCGTGATCGAGGATGTCGAGAGCCTCATCGCCGACACCTCGCTCGGACTCGCGCACGATCCGCGCTGGCGCTCGCGCGTCATCGGCGAGCCGGAGGTCTGGGGCCTCGAGTCGCTCGAGGGCGAGACCCTCGTCGTCCGCCTCGTGATCAAGGCCAAGCCGACCGCGAAGGACGACGTCGCGCGCGAGCTGCGCGAGCGCCTGCGCGCGGTCCTCCTCACCGAGGGCATCGACGTCACGGGCATCGCCCGCGCGACGCTCGAGGGCGCGGAGGGCGCCCTCCGCGTGCGCGGGGCGAACCCGCCGACGATCACGAGCGAGCTCCCCGAGAGGCCGACGTGGCGACCGCGACCGCGCGACGAGAAGAGCCCGACGGCGCCCGCGGGGCGCCAGGAGGGCGGGCAGGACGAGGAAGAGGGAGCCGACACGTGAGCGAGCCGAAGAGCCTGCGCCCCCTCGGCGTGGGGACGTTCTACGAGCAGGTCGGCGGGCGCCCGACATTCCAGAGGCTCGTCGCCGCCTTCTACCGCGGCGTCGCGGACGACGAGGTGCTGAAGCCGATGTACCCCGAGGAGGACCTGGGCCCCGCCAAGGAGCGCCTGCTGCTCTTCCTCGAGCAGTACTGGGGCGGTCCGACGACGTACAGCGAGACCCGGGGCCACCCGCGCCTGCGCATGCGGCACGTCGGGTTCCACATCGACCCCGAGGCGCGCGACCGATGGCTGGCCCACATGCGCGCAGCCGTCGACGAGCTCGGCCTGTCGCCTGTCCACGAGGCGACGCTCTGGGACTACCTCGAGCGCGCCGCGCACGCCATGGTGAACACGTTCGAGCCCCAGCCCGGACGCTGACGGGTCAGCGCTCCCGGCTCAGCGCGCGCCCGTCTCCCGGACCGGCGTGAGGCCGACCGCCGCGGGCCCGCGGGTGAGGATGTGACCCCGCTCGAGCGTCACGCGGGTCCAGCGGCCCGCGGTCGACACGCGCGCCTCCTCCTCGCCGCCGATGAACCCGAACGAGAACGCGGCGAACGCGACGCCCCGCGGCAGACCGCCGAGCTCCTCGTCCGGCTCGCCCCAGACGCTGCCGCGCACCTGGCGGACGACGTCCTCCCCCGGCTGGTCCGGGAGCGCGTGCGCGACCGCGGCGATGCCCCACTGCGCGCGGCTCGCGAGCGACGCGGCGGCGATGCCGCCCGTGCGGGTCCAGCCGCCGCGAGGCGGCGACACCCCTGCCCACGCGGGCGCGAGCGCGGTGTCGGGCAGCGCGAGGGCGCGGGGGTCCTCGGTCTCCGTGAGCGACGCCACGGTGAGGTCGCACTGCAGCTCGGGGTCGGCTCGCAGGACCCGCAACGCGAGGACGGTCGGCGTGCGGTCGAGCAGTCCCTGAGGCGCCAGCGCGGCCGAGGACATGACGAGGACGCCCTCCGACGCCTGCAGCCGCACGCCCTCGTCCCCGATGCGGGAAGCGCGACCGGCGAAGGTCAGCGCATCGCGGGCGGTCTGGTCGTCGGCGAGCACGAGGCGAGCGGTCACCCGCTCTAAACTAGCAAGGCACGCCTCGGCTGCGTGCGCTCGCGCTCACGAGGCGCGGGCGGAGCGGCGAACGGAGACCCGAGTGACCATCGACGCACGGACCGACGACCCCGTCCAGACGATGCTCGACGTGATCGAGCTCGAGCGGATGGAGGCCCGCACGCACGAGGACATCTTCCTCGGCCGCTCGCACTTCATGCCGAGCGGGCGCGTGTTCGGTGGCCAGGTGCTCTCGCAGGTGGTGTCCGCCGCCGCGCGCACGATCGCCGACGACCGCCACGTGCACTCGCTCCACGGCTACTTCCTGCGGCCGGGCGACATGCGCAAGGACATCACCTTCGGCGTCGACCGCATCCACGACGGACGATCCTTCGCCCGCCGGCGCGTGCAGGGATATCAGGACGGCGTGCCGATCTTCTCGGGCATCCTCTCCTTCCAGGACGAGGACGAAGGGGTAGAGCACCAGCTGCCGATGCCCGAGGTCCCCGCGCCCGAGGACCTGCCCGATCCGCTCCGGGAGCTCGACCGCCATCCGCACTCGCAGCGTCTTCTCGCGGCGAATCCGATCGAGGTGCGGCACGTCGAGGGAAGCCTCCTCGTGGAGCCGACGGGCGGCGCTCGACCGACGCAGGCCGTCTGGACGCGCGTGCGGCGCCCGATCGGCGACAGCCGCCTGCTCCATCAGGCGGCGCTCGCCTATCTCAGCGACTACACGATCCAGGAGCCGTCGATGCGCGGCGCGGGCGTCGCGTGGTCGACGCCCGGGCTGAAGGTCGCGAGCCTCGACCACGCGATGTGGTGGCATCGGCCGGCGCGCGCCGACGACTGGCTGCTCTACGTGCAGGAGTCACCGGGAGCGCAGGGCGGCCGCGGTCTCGCGTTCGGCCGCCTCTACACGCGCGACGGCGCGCTCGTCGCGTCGGTCGCGCAGGAGATCATGCTCCGCGTGCCGGCGTCCGACGCAGTCAGCCCGCCTGCCTGAGATCGGCTTCGAGGGCGACCCAGCCGAGCATGGCGCACTTGATGCGCATGACGTACTTCGCGACGCCCTGCAGGGCCGCGGCGTCGCCGAGCGCCTCGGACGGCGCGATCGACCCGCGCGAGCGCAGCATGGTCCGGAACTCGTCGATGCGCGCGAGCGCCTCCTCGCGCGTGGCGTGCTCGAGCAGCCCCGTCATGATCGACGCCGAGGCCATCGAGATCGAGCAGCCGTGGCCATCCCACACGATCGAGGCGATCGCGTCGTCGTCGTCGAGGCTCACGCCGACCGTGATCTCGTCTCCGCACGACGGGTTGAGCTCGTGGTGCGTGTAGTCGAGCGGCGTCGGGTCGCCCTTGCCCTCGGGATCGCGCGCGTGGTCCAGGATCAGCTCCTGGTACAGGCTCTGCAGGTCTGCGCTCATCGGTCCGCTCCGAAGAATCCGCGGACCTCGCGCAGCGCGTCTCGCAGCGCCGCGATCTCGTCCGACGTCGTGTAGAGATAGGCGCTCGCGCGCGTCGTCGCCGCGACCCCGAGACGACGGTGCAGCGGCTGGGCGCAGTGGTGCCCCGTCCGCACCGTGATGCCGCGGTCGTCGAGGAACTGGCCGACGTCGTGCGCGTGCACGCCGTCGACGATGAAGCTCGCGAGCGCGGCGCGCTCGGCTCCGGGCTCGGGGCCGACGAGCCGCACGCCGGGAACCGAAGCGACGGCGTCGACGAGCTCGCCGGCGAGCTGCGCCTCATGCGCGTGCACGGCGCCCATCCCGATGCCCGCGAGGTAGTCGACGGCTGCTCCCAGGCCCACGACCTGCGTGACGGGCTGGGTGCCGGCCTCGAAGCGCTGCGGTGCGGGAAGGAACTCGGCGTCCTCCATCGTGACGGTCGTGATCGTGGAGCCGCCCGTGCGCGCGGGGGGCAGCTCGTCGAGGAGCTCAGCACGCCCGTACAGCACCCCGATGCCGTTCGGGCCGAGCATCTTGTGCCCCGAGAACGCCGCGAAGTCGACTCCGAGCGCGCCCAGGTCGAGCGGCAGATGCGGCGCCGACTGGCACGCGTCGAGCACGCTGAGCGCGCCGACGTCACGCGCGAGCGACGCGATCTCGGCCGCCGGCGCGATCATCCCGGTGACGTTCGACACGTGCGCGAACGCGACGACCCTGGTCCGCGCGGTCAGCTGCGCGCGCAGGTCGTCGATCGTCCAGAGGCCGCGGTCGTCGACCGGCACCCAGCGCAGCATCGCGCCCGTCCGGCGCGCGAGCCGCTGCCACGGGATGAGGTCGGCATGGTGCTCGGCCTCGGTGACGAGGATCTCGTCGCCGGCGCGCAGCGCGAAGCGCTCTCCGCCGAGGCCGGCCGACGCGTCCGCGATCCCGAGCGCGACCATGTTGAGCGCGTCGGTGGCGTTCTCGGTCCAGACGACCTCGCGCTCCCCCGCGCCGACGAACGCCGCGACGCGCTCGCGCGCGGTCTCGAAGGCGAACGTCGCCTCGCCGGTCGCGAGGCTCGATCCCCGGTGCACGGCCGCGTAGTCGTGGCGCGCGAAGTCGGCCTCGGCGGAGATCACGGCCTCCGGACGCTGCGACGTCGCGGCCGAGTCGAGGTACACGCGGTCGGGGCGTCCCGAGATCCCGGGGAAGTCCGCGCGGACGTCCTCGCGGACGGGTGCGGGCGTGACGTCTGGCATGGATGGCTCCCTGCAGGGGTGGAGGAGGGCGTCTTCCAGTCTCTCATCCGCAGGGCCGGTCGTCTCCGTCACCGACGGGTGAAGGCCACCGGCTCCTCCAGGAACGGCTCCCATGCGGCGCGCATCTCGGGGGTGAGCCGGACCGGTCGGCCGGTCGCGATGTCGACGAGCACAACGACGGCGTCGGCTCGCGCGTACACGACGCGCTCCTCCTCGCCGACCGCGCTGTGCACCTCGTAGCAGACGTCGATGCTCGACCCGCCGATGCGCCCGAGCCAGAGCTGCACGTCGAGCGGGCGGTGACGGTACGGCACGGGCCGCAGGTACTCGATGCTCTGCCGCGCGATCAGCGTCACGACCCCCGTGGGCGACCCGAGGACCTCGGGATCGAACACGGCGGTCGGCGGGATGTCGTCGTCGGAGTCCTCAGCGCGGAAGAACGCGCGGCACCGGGCTTCCTCGAGCAGGCGCAGCATCGAGGCGTTGTTGACATGGCCGAAGGCATCGAGGTCGCCCCAGCGCAGCTGGATGGGCACGTGCACGCGGGTCATGGGGCTCCTCTCCGGCCCGGACGGACCGCGGCCGGTAACGATACGGTCACGGTCGCGACCGGTCATCCTCGTCCGACGATACCCCGTCCTTCCGCGTGATCACGCGGATCGCGGCGGAGCGGTCGACGTGGGAGCGCGCCCGCGGCGCCGTCGACCGGCTTGCTAGGGTGACCGAGGTCGTCCTGCCGCAGCGCGGGACGCGCCTCACACCGCCGGCGACGCGTCCGACACGACCGGGGTGTTCCGCCCAGGACCGCGGATGCCGCCACGTCGCGGCATGCGTATGGCAGACGATCCAGTCGTCAACCCGGACGACTGCGCCAGGAGCCTCGTGCCCGGCCCGTCGCCTGCCCGGACCGCAACCGATGACCGAACGCGGATCGCGCTGCCCTGAGTCTCCGCGCTCGGCACAGGGGACACGTGACCGAGAACGACACTTCCATCGCCCTGCGCGCGGAGGGCCTCTACAAGGTCTTCGGGCGCCGACCGCACGACGCCGTCGAGCGGCTGCGCGCCGGAACCCCGCGCGATGAGCTCGACGGCGCCACGGCCGCCGTGATCGACGCCTCCTTCGAGGTCCGCCGCGGCGAGATCTTCGTCGTGATGGGGCTCTCCGGCTCCGGCAAGTCGACGCTCATCCGCATGCTCAACGGCCTGCACGACATCACCGCCGGGACGATCACCGTGAACGGGGAGCCGATCGCGGGGATCCCGGCGAGTCGGCTGCGCGCGACCCGGCGCGAGCACGTCTCGATGGTGTTCCAGCACTTCGCCCTGCTCCCCCACCGCACGGTGGCCGCGAACGTCGCCTACCCGCTCGAGCTCAAGGGCGTCGACCGCCGCTCTCGCGAGGCGAAGGCGACCGAGATCCTCGCCATGGTGGGCCTCGAGGGATGGGGCGACAAACTCCCCGCCGAGCTCTCCGGAGGCATGCAGCAGCGGGTCGGCATCGCGCGCGCTCTGGCCGCCGACACCGACATCCTGCTCATGGACGAGGCGTTCAGCGCCCTGGACCCGCTCATCCGCCGGGAGATGCAGGACCAGCTCATCGAGCTGCAGCAGCGCCTGCAGAAGACGATCGTCTTCATCACGCACGATCTCAATGAGGCCATGTACCTGGGCGACCGCATCGCGGTGATGCGCGACGGCCGCATCGTCCAGATCGGCACACCCGAGGACATCCTCACCGACCCCGCGAACGACTACGTCGAGCAGTTCGTCCAGGACGTCGATCGTGCCCGCGTGCTGACCGCCGGCAATGTCATGGAGCGCCCTCGCCCCGTCGTCGCGGAGGGCGCCGGCCCGCGCACGGCGCTGCGCACGATGCGCGACGCCTACATGTCGGCGGCCTACGTCGTGGGCCGCGATCGTCGCCTCGCCGGGATGATCACCGACCGCGACGCGATGAAGCTCATCCGCCGCGGCGAGAGCGCGCTCGCGTCGATCCTGAAGCCGGTTCCGCAGGCCGTGAGCCAGGACGACGTCCTGATGGACCTCTTCGTGCCCGCCGTCGAGTCGCCGCTCCCGCTCGCCGTGACCGATGACACGGGTCGCCTCGTGGGCGTCATCCCCCGTGTCACCCTGCTCGCCGCCCTCGGGCCCGGCCCCGGATCCACCGAGGAGATCACCGTGCTCCAGCCGCCCATCCCCTCGGCCGTGATCGATCAGGTGCTCGCGGAGGCCGATGCCGCCGCGGCGGCCGCCGCCGACTCCGAGGAGGTGCGCTGATGGACGGGTTCCGCCTCCCGATCGGCGACGCGGTCTCCGCCGCCGTCGACTGGGCCAAGGACAACCTCGAGGGCCTCCTCGACGTCGTCGCGCTCGTCGTGCGCACCCTCGTGGACGGCCTCACCGACGCGCTCGTCGCGACGCCGTTCCCCGTCACGATCGCGGTCGCCGCGCTCCTCGCGTGGCTCGTCCGCTCGTGGCAGCTCGCGGTCGGCACGGCGATCTCGTTCGCCGTGATCGTCGGCATGGACCTCTGGGAGCCCGCGATGCAGACGCTCGCGCTCGTGGTCGTCGCCGCGTTCGTGGCGGTCCTGATCGGCGTGCCGCTCGGCATCTGGTCGGCGCGCAGCGATGCCGTGCGCGCCGTCCTCAAGCCCGTGCTCGACTTCATGCAGACGATGCCGGCGATGGTGTACCTCATCCCCGCGATCGTCTTCTTCAGCATCGGCGTCGTCCCCGGCCTCGTCGCGACCGTGATCTTCGCTCTCCCTCCCGGCGTGCGCCTCACCGAGCTCGGCATCCGCGGCGTCGACGCCGAGACGGTCGAGGCCGGGCACGCGTTCGGCGCGACACCCGGGCAGATCCTGCGAGGCGTCCAGCTCCCGCTCGCGATGCCGACCATCATGGCCGGGGTCAACCAGGTGATCATGCTCGCGCTCTCGATGGCCGTGATCGCCGGGATGGCGGGAGCCGACGGCCTCGGGAAGATGGTCGTGCAGGCGATCTCCACCGTGAACACCGGTCAGGGAGTCGAGGCCGGGCTCGGCGTCGTCCTGCTCGCCGTCTTCCTCGATCGCTTCACCGCGGCCCTCGGCACGCCGAGCGAGTACCCGTCCTCGCTTCTGGGCCTCCTGTCGCGCCGACGCGCGGCGCAGCGCGCGGCGACATCGGACGACGCCGCGATCGCACATGCCCCCGACGCCCGCACCGCCGTGCCCACGCCATGACCATCCGCACCCATCGACCATCCGAAACGCACGACATCACACGCAACGAGAGAAGGAACGCGAACATGACGAAGCGACGCATCACGGCCATCCTGGCCCTCGGCGCCACCACGGCCCTGGCCCTCGCGGGCTGTGCGAGCGGCGACGGCGACGCCGCCGGCGCAGGCGAGGGAGACAAGGGCACGATCACGCTCGGGTTCCTGCCCGCCTGGACGGATGGCCTCAGCACGGCCTACCTGCTCCAGGATCAGCTCGAGAAGCTCGGCTACACGGTCGAGATGCAGACGCTCACCGAGGCCGGCCCGCTGTACGCCGGACTCGCGCAGGGCGACGTCGACATCTACCCCTCCGCCTGGCCCGAGCTCACGCACCGCGACTACATGGAGCAGTACGGCGACGACATCGAGGATCTCGGCGCCTACTACGACAACGCGAAGCTCACGATCGCGGTGCCGACCTACATGGACGACGTGAACTCGATCGAGGACCTCGCGGGTCAGGCCGACCGCTTCGACGGCAAGATCTACGGCATCGAGCCCGGCGCGGGCCTGACCAAGCAGACGCAGGAGGTCATGATGCCCGAGTACGGCCTCGATGCCGACTACGAGCTCGTGACGTCGTCGACCGCGGCCATGCTGACCGAGCTCGGCAGCGCCATCGACGCGCAGGAGGACATCGCGGTCACGCTGTGGCGTCCGTTCTGGGCGAACGACGCCTACGACATCAAGGATCTCGAGGACCCGAAGGGCGCGATGGGCGACCCCGAGGCGCTGCACTTCCTCGGCACCGCCGGCTTCGCGGAGGAGTTCCCCGAGGCGGCGGAGCTCATCGCCGGCATCCAGCTCGACGACGCCGAATACGGCTCGCTCGAGGACCTCGTCGTGAACGAGTTCGGCGAGGGCAAGGAGGCGGAGGCCGTCGACGCATGGCTCGAGGAGCACCCCGACGCCTTCGACACGATCGTCGCCGACTGACGGACGCCCACGACGAAGCCGCCCCGGGAGAACCCGGGGCGGCTTCGTCGTGTCGGCGCGACGCCGCTCAGTCGCGCGTGAGCTTGCGGTGCGTCGTGCGGTGCGGGCGCGCGGCGTCCGGACCGAGCCGATCGATCTTGTTCGCCTCGTACGCCTCGAAGTTACCCTCGAACCAGTGCCAGTTGGCCGGGTTCTCGTCGGTGCCCTCGTAGGCGAGGATGTGCGTCGCGATGCGGTCGAGGAACCACCGGTCGTGGGTGATCACGACGGCGCAGCCGGGGAACTCGAGCAGCGCGTTCTCGAGCGAGCCGAGGGTCTCGACGTCGAGGTCGTTCGTCGGCTCGTCGATGAGGAGCAGGTTGCCGCCCTCCTTGAGCGTGAGCGCGAGGTTGAGTCGGTTCCGCTCGCCGCCCGAGAGGACGCCGGCCTTCTTCTGCTGGTCGGGGCCCTTGAAGCCGAACTTCGACACGTAGGCGCGCGAGGGGATCTCGGTCTTGCCGACCGTGATGTAGTCGAGCCCATCCGAGACGACCTCCCAGAGCGTCTTCTCCGGGTCGATGTTCGCGCGCGACTGGTCGACGTAGCTGATCTTCACCGTCTCGCCGATCTTGAGGTCACCGCCGTCGAGCGGCTCGAGGCCCACGATCGTCTTGAAGAGCGTCGTCTTGCCGACGCCGTTCGGGCCGATGACGCCGACGATGCCGTTCGGCGGGAGGCTGAAGCTGAGGCCGTCGATGAGCGTGCGCCCGTCGAAGCCCTTCTGCAGGTTCTTCGCCTCGATCACGACGTTGCCCAGACGCGGGCCGGCGGGGATCTGGATCTCCTCGAAGTCGAGCTTCCGCGTGCGCTCGGCCTCGTTCGCCATCTCCTCGTAGCGCGCGAGACGCGCCTTCGACTTCGCCTGGCGGCCCTTCGCGTTCGAGCGGACCCACTCCAGCTCCTCCTTGAGGCGCTTCTGGAGCTTCGCGTCCTTCTTGCCCTGCACCTCGAGGCGCTCTGCCTTCTTCTCGAGGTAGGTGGAGTAGTTGCCCTCGTACGGATAGAGACGCCCGCGGTCGACCTCGGCGATCCACTCCGCGACATGGTCGAGGAAGTACCGGTCGTGGGTGATCGCGATCACGGCGCCCTTGTAGGACTGCAGGTGCTGCTCGAGCCACAGCACGCTCTCGGCGTCGAGGTGGTTCGTGGGCTCGTCGAGGAGCAGGAGGTCGGGCTTCTGCAGCAGGAGCTTGGCGAGCGCGACGCGGCGCTTCTCACCGCCGGAGAGCGGCGCGATCGCGGCATCCGCAGGCGGCGTGCGGAGAGCGTCCATGGCCTGCTCGAGCTGGGAGTCGAGGTCCCAGCCGTCGGCGGCGTCGATCTCCTCCTGCAGCGCGCCCATCTCGGCGAGAAGCGCGTCGAAGTCGGCGTCGGGCTCGGCCATGAGGCCCGAGATCTCGTTGAACCGGTCGAGCTTCGCCTTGATCGCGATGCCGTCCTGGATGTTCTCGATCACGGTCTTCGACTCGTCGAGCTCGGGCTCCTGCATGAGGATGCCGACGGAGTACCCGGGGGTCAGGGTCGCGTCGCCGTTCGACGGCTGATCGAGCCCCGCCATGATCTTGAGGATCGTCGACTTGCCGGCGCCGTTGGGGCCCACCATGCCGATCTTGGCACCGGGCAGGAACGCCATCGTGACGTCGTCGAGGATGAGCTTGTCGCCCACCGACTTGCGGGCGCGCACCATTTGATAGATGTATTCAGCCATTTGGCATCCAGTCTAGGGGCCGCTCCCGCGGCGGACCGAGAGCCTCGCACGGGTTCTGAGACGATCCTCCGGTTCGCGGACACCCGACAGTGAGAGTTGCACGCCGACGACGATGCTGGAGGCCGACATGCGCACCCCCGACCGCGAGTTGACGACCATGGGGATTCCCCGCCGCCGAGGAGGCCGCACGGCCGGCGGATGGGCCGCGGCGGTCGCGTGCGCCGTCCTCCTCTCCGGCTGCGCGACGCCGGGAGCGCGGCCGGGTCCCGATGCGGACGGCGGCCTGTCGCCGTCGGCGACCATCCCGGCCTACGAGGTCGAGCCGGGCCAGACGCTCCGCTGCGGTGGCCTCGCGTTCTCGTCCGACGCGCTGGTGAAGCCCGTCCCCCTCTCCCGCGCCGATGAGCGCGTCCGCGAGGCCGTGGAATCCGCGGCCGACGATGCGGGCATGCCGGTCGCTGCGGCCGAGGCGCCCGAGACCTGGCTGGTCGCGAGCGCGGACGACCGTCAGATCGCGCTTCTCCATCCCCGTTCCGATGCCGAGGGCTCGGCACCCGCCTTCGAGCAGGTCACCCTGCTCTGGCACGAGGCGGGATCCGACCGGCCCGCCGACTGGACCGTCGCATCGTCGGGCCCGTGCGCGCCGCGCGCAGACGCGGGCGAGCTGAACGCGGCCGCCATCGCTCTGGACCCCGAGCAGCCGCCGGCCCCCTCGGACACGACCGTGCACCTGCTCGTGACGGAGCTCGCCTGCCACGGCGGCGATGACGCCGAGGGCCGCGTCGAGCTCGCGAGCCTCATCGAGACGGACGAGTCGGTCGAGATCGTCATCGGAGTCCGACCGGATGAGACCGCCGACGCCTGGACCTGTCAGAGCAACCCGGCCACCCCGTTCGCGCTCGAGCTGGACGCGCCCCTCGGCGACCGCGACATCGTCGACGTGGGGGTCGTTCCCGCGCAGACCCTCGAGCCTGTCGACACCGCGGGCTGACGCTCAGAACGGCGTCGCCGCGGGCTCTCCCTCCGGAACGGTGACGACCTCCCAGGCGGCATCGGACGAGGCCTCATCGGCGGCGCTGTCGTCGCGTGTGTCCCGCTGTCCGCGGCTGTCGCTGCCCGCGAAGCTGTTGCGCGACACGCTGGCCGTCGCGAACTGGAGGTCGATGCCGATCGCGTCGGCGATGATCTCGATCCCCGTGCCCTTGCCTCTGTCGTTCTCCCAGGAGCGGACGCGCAGCCGGCCGCAGACGACCACCCGCATGCCCTTCGCGAGCGACAGGGCGCCGTTGGCGGCGAGCGACCGATACGCGCTCACCGAGTAGAAGTTCGCCGCCTCCTCGACGTACGCGTCCTTCTCCCGGTCGAAGCGCCGATGATTCGTCGCGAGCCGGAAGCTCAGGGCAGCGGTCCCGGATGGCAGCGTGCTCGACGTCGGGTCGGTCGCGATGTTCCCGACGACGGCGATCTGGTCCTTCATGGCGATCCCTCCTGCCGGGGGCTGTCCCCGGCGTGATCTCACCAGGACAGCGGCTCCCTCCTTCCGGCGGAGCAGGACCAGCGCATCTGTGGATGCGCAGAGCCCCTCCGCGCCGCTGTGCACACGGCGTCGGAGGGGCTCGGCGTCAGACGGCGTACTCCGCGAAGCGCGCGCGCACCTTGTTCACCTTCGGAACGGCGACCGCGAGGCAGTACCCCTGCGTCGGGTTCTTCGCGAAGAAGTCCTGGTGGTAGTCCTCGGCGTCGTAGAACTCGCCCAGGGGCTCGAGGCGGGTCACGATCGTGCCCTCCTCCTCCCCGATGGGAGCATCCCAGATCTCGGCGGCCCGCTCCCGCGCGGCCGCGAAGAGGGCCTTCTGCTCCTCGTCGGCGTAGAACATCGCGCTGCGGTACTGCGTGCCGCGATCGGCGCCCTGATGGTTCAGCTGGCGGGGGTCGTGCATCGTGAAGAACGCGTCCAGGATGACGTCGGGCGCGATCACCTCGGGATCGAACGAGATCTTCACCGCCTCGGCGTGACCGGTCGCGCCCGTGCACACCTGCTCGTAGGTCGGGTGCGGACGCTGCCCTCCCGTGTAGCCCGACACCACGGACTCGACGCCCCTCAGGGCGCGATATGCGGCGTCGAGGCACCAGAAGCAGCCTCCCGCGACGACGAACGTCTCTGTCATGTGCACTCCTCAGAACGGATGTCGGTGCCCCCCTCCTATCGTCGCAGAGGACACGGAAGGAGCACTGATGTCGAACGCCGCCGCACTCATCGCCATTCCCCTCGCGACGCCGCGCCTGGCGCGTGCACGGGCGCGCCTCACGCGAGCGGGAGCATCCCTCTGGCGTGTCGTCGGCCTCGACGAGCGGGTCGCAGGCCACCTGCGTGCGGTCGAGTCGGAGCTCGGAATGCGGTACCGCGCCGAGCGCTTCCACCCGGCGTCGGGCGCCCTGCTCCCGATCGGCGAGTTCTGGACGCCCGATGAGGCCGTGGAGACGCTCCTGCTGTCTCGGTGAGCGTCACACGAGCGCGTCCGACATCCGATCGGCGAGCGCCGCGGTCGGCTCGTCGACGACCTCCGCCCACGCCTCCTCGAGGATGCCCGCACCCCGCTCGAGCACCTCCGGCGCGGCCGTGAAGGGGATGCGCAGATGACGCTCGTGACCGCCGCCCACCGAGAAGCGCGGGCCCGCCGAGAGAAGCAGTCCGCGACGGCGCGCGGCGAGCACGAGCGCGGAGCTGCGCGCGAGCCCGAGCTCGACCCACAGGGCGACACCGCCCTGTGCGGCGTGCACGCGCCACTCCGGGAGCCGCTCGGAGAGCGCGGCGACGAGCGCGTCGCGCCCTGCGCGAAGCGACTCCGCGCGCTGAGCGACGATCTCGGGCATGAGCGGGATGAGCCGTTCGACGACGGACTGCTCGAAGTCGGGGGTGCCCAGGTCGCCGACGGGGCGCGCCGCGAGAAGGCGACGGATCGTGTCCTCGTCCGCTCGGATCCAGCCGACGCGCAGTCCTCCCCACACCGTCTTGCCGGTCGACCCGACGGTGATGATCTCCGCGCCCGACGGAGCGGCAGCGGCGAACGGCACGGCAGCCCCGCCCCGATCGATGTCGAGCTCCGCCGTCGTCTCGTCGATGACGAGCACGGTTCCCGAATCCCGTGCCACGCCGGCGATGTGGGCGATCTCGTCGCGCGACATCGACTCGCCCGTGGGGTTGTGGAAGTCGGGCATCAGATACGCCATGACGGGGGCGGCACGGCGGAACGCGTCCTCGGCCCGATCGAGGTCCCAGCCGGAACCCGGCGTCACGGGAATGCCCACCAGCCGCGCTCCCGCGGCGGCATAGCATTCGGCGGCGTGCGGGTAGGTGGGCGTCTCGATGATCACGCGGTCGCCGCGCGACACGAGCAGCCGGGCGGTGAGGGCGATCGCGCTCTGCGCGCCGTTGACCACCATGATCTGCTCGGCGGAGGTGGGGAGCCCGCGCGCGGTGTACCGATCCGCGAGCGCGGCACGGAGACTCCGCAGGCCGTGCATCTCGTAGCCCGAGCGTGCGACGAGGCGCGGGGCGTCGGCGGCGGCCTCGGCGTACACCGCGGGCAGCCCCGGCCACGCGGCAGGGCTCGCCTGCTGCAGATCGAGCGCACCATCGACGTCGCTCGCACGGCCCAGATCCCGCCGCCCGAGCGCCAGGGTCACACTGCCGGAGCCGCGGATGCTCTCGATGTGCCGGCTCTCTCGCAGACTGCGGTACGCCGCCGCGACCGTGGTCCGGCTGACCCCGAGACGTGCCGCGAGCTCGCGCTCGGCCGGCAGGGCCGTCCGCGGCGCGATCCGGTTGTCGAGGCAGAGCAGGCGGATGGCGTCGGCGAGTGCCTCGTAAGCGGGCTCGCGCGTCCGCCACGGCCCGAGGCGGTCGCTCAGCGCCCTCGCGCTGAGCCGTGAGTCCATCATGCGGACCACCGTAGCAGGATTGGCATCTTGCAAGCAGTCCACTTCTCGGGTGGCATGGAGGGCATGCCACCCGCACGCCACCGTCTCACCCTCCGCCTCGTCCGACTTCTCGTGGGCCTGCCTCTTTACGGGGTCGGATGCGCCCTCACCGTCGCCGCCGGCCTGGGCGTGGACCCCTGGACCGTGCTCGCGGAGGGGATCTCGCTGCGCACGGGCCTCGGCGTCGGGTGGGTGACGAACGCGCTCGGCGCGCTGATCCTCCTCGCGTGGATCCCGCTGCGCCAGCGTCCCGGCATCGGAACCGTGCTCAACGTGCTCCTCGTGGGCACGAGCATGCAGATCACCCTCGATCTGCTCCCGCCCATCGACCAAGCGCTCCTGCGCGTGCTCGCCCTTCTCGCGGGCATCGTCCTCGTGGCGATCGCGTCCGGCATCTACCTCGGCGCCGCTCTCGGCGCCGGCCCGCGCGACGGCCTCATGACGGGACTCAGCCGGCGGACCGGATGGCCGGTCTGGCGGTCCCGCGCCAGCGTCGAGCTGACGGTGCTCGCGCTCGGATGGGTGCTGGGCGGCACGGTCGGCGTGGGCACGATCGTCTTCGCGCTCGGCATCGGCCCCGCCGTGCATCTCGCGATGCGCCTCCTCGCTCCGGGCGCGCGCGAGAGCGGCTCCCGCGCGGTCGAGAGCGTCCCGGCCGCGCGGGCGGCGCGGTGACCCGGCGCGTCAGTGGCGCCGGAACTCCGGGCGCTCGGCGCCCGGCTTGAGGTGAGCGTGCAGCGCGCGCTTGGCGATCTCCAGCTCCGGGTACGTGCCGACGGGCTCGTCGACTCCGACCATCCGGACCTCGAAGCTGCCGTCGACCTCCCTGATCGAACCGACCGCTCCCACGGCGCCGTGCGCCACCCACAGGCGACTCGTCTGCGTCATCGTCATCCTCGACTCCCTCCGCTGGTCCCCCTGTCGACGACGGTACGTCGCCCGCCGCCGAGAAGCCAGACCTTGACAGGGCCACCCGCGGCTGGTGGGGCTCGAGATGATCCGCCGAGGCGAACCCGGTAACCTGAGGGCACCGCCCCCAGTAGCTCAGTGGATAGAGCAACGAACTTCTAATTCGCAGGTCGCACGTTCGAGTCGTGCCTGGGGGACCGATACGGCGACGTCCCACCCCCTCGATAGGCTGGGGGGATGGTAGGCGCCTCCGAGAACGACCGGCTCGTCTGGATCGACTGCGAGATGACGGGTCTCGACCTCACGGTCGACGAGCTCGTGGAGATCGCGATCGTCGTGACCGACTTCGAGCTCCGCATCCTCGACCCGGGATTCCAGGTCGTCATCAAGCCCTCGCAGGCCGCCCTCGACCACATGGGCGACTTCGTGACGGAGATGCACCGCAACTCCGGCCTGCTCGACGAGATCCCCCACGGCGTCTCCCTCGAGGAGGCGGAGCGGCAGTCCCTCGAGTACATCCGCCGGTTCGTGCCGCTCGAGCGGAAGGCGCCCCTCGCGGGCAACACGATCGGGACGGACCGGATGTTCCTGGCCCGGTACATGCCGAGCGTCGACAGCCACCTGCACTACCGCAACGTCGATGTGTCCAGCGTCAAGGAGCTCTCGCGACGCTGGTACCCCCGCGCCTACTTCCAGGCGCCGGGGAAGGACGGCGGGCACCGCGCGCTGGCCGACATCCTCGAGTCGATCCGCGAGCTCGAGTACTACCGTCGTGCGGTCTTCGTCGCCGAGCCCGGACCCACCTCCGACGAGGCGCGCGACATCGCGACCCGCGTCGTGTCGTCATTCGCTCCGAACGTATGACAGAATAGAGAAGTTGCCCCGGCAGGCCGGGGAGACATGGTGGCTATAGCTCAGTTGGTAGAGCACCTGGTTGTGGTCCAGGGGGTCGCCGGTTCAAGCCCGGTTAGCCACCCCAGCCCGCACGAGGCCCGGGGTTCCCGCAAGGGGAGCTGCCGGGCCTCGTGCCTTTCCGCGGCCGTCCGACCGCGATGCGCACGCGACTAGACTCGGAAGCCGATGATGGACATGGATGCCGACGCCTTCGAGGCGCTCGTCGTGGATGAGCTCGATCAGCTCCCCGATGAGATGGTCGACGGCCTCGACAACGTGATCTTCGTCGTCGAGGACCGCTCCGAGGACGGTGAGGACCTCCTCGGGCTGTACGACGGCCTCGCCCTCACCGAGCGCGGCCGGTACGGCATGGGCGAGCTGCCCGACCGCATCATCGTGTACCGGGAATCCCATCTCGCGCGATGCGAGACCGAGAGCGAGCTGCGCGACGAGGTCCACACGACCCTCGTGCACGAGATCGCGCACTTCTACGGCATCGACGATGAGCGTCTCCATGAGCTGGGGTGGGCATGACCACCGCGCACACGGTCTTCGCGTCGACTGCGGTCGAGGAGGAGCTGGACCGCGTCGAGGCACCCGCGCACGCGACCCCATGGCAGACCGTCGTGTGGGACGACCCCGTCAATCTCATGAGCTACGTCGTCCGCGTCTTCCGCGAGTACTTCGGCTACGACGAGGAGCACGCCACGCGTCTCATGCTCGCCGTCCACAACGAGGGGCACGCCGTCGTCGCCGAGGGCGCGCGCGAGCAGATGGAGCTGCACGCCCAGGCCATGCACGACTACGGACTGTGGGCGACCGTCCGCAGAGCGCCGATGTGAGGACACCGCACCCCATGACCGAACGACTCGTGATCCTCACCCTGACGCGCATCGAGGCCGCGCATCTCCGCGACCTCGTGACGCAGTTCGCGACCCTCGTCGAGAGCACGCCGACGGCGGCGGACCCGGCGCTCGAGCGCCTCACCCCCGACGCGTACCCGGACGACCCCGACGCGGCGGACGACTTCCGCAGCGTCACGCGCGGAGACCTCCTCGGCCGCCGCTCACAGGACGCGGCGACCGTTCTGCGCGACCTCTCCGCGATCGAGGAGGCGCCGCTCGAAGACGCGCTCTCCCCCGTCGACGTCTCCATCGCCGGCGACGCGCTCGAGGCATGGCTGCGGACGCTCGCCGCCGTGCGCCTCGTGCTCGCGAGCCGACTCGGCATCGAGAGCGCGGAGGATCACGACGACGAGGACCCGCGCTTCGCCCTCTACGACTGGCTCGGCTACCGTCTCGACGGACTGCTCCAGGCCGCCGACGGCGCCTGACCAGGCACCCTCACCCGCACCGCCTGCGCGAAAGCGCGCGTGGCGGATGGTGGGGGCTGGGTTGTCTCAGAAGGGTGGGGGTTCGGGTGGGGGCTGGGGGTCGTGGATGGCGTGGTGTCGTTTTCGGGGTTCGGGCTCGGTGACGTACACGTGCCCGAGCGGGCTGGTCCACTCGATGCCGCCGTCCTCGAGCGCCCGCGGAGACCATCGCGTGTGGTGCCGCAGGTAGTGGTGCGGTCGGCACAGGGCCTCGAGGTTCTCCGCGTTCGTGGGCCCGCCGCGGGAGTACTCCCGGACGTGGTCCTTCTCGCACCCCGGGGCGGGGCGCGAGCAGCCCGGGAACCGGCAGCTCTCGTCGCGCAGCTCGACCAGACGACGGATCGCCGCGGTCGGCTGGTAGTGATCAACGGTCAGCAGAGCACCGGTGTCGGGGTTCTGGAAGATCCGCTCCCACCCCGGCGCATACCGCGCGAGCCGGCGGGCGGTCTCCGCCGGGACCGGCCCGTACCCCGCCAGCATCGCCGGCCCGTCATCCAGCCCGACCAGACTCGTCACCGGCACCGTCACCGCGACCGTCCCGCGCACCCCCGCCAGCCGGTCCGGATCCCCGTCGATCGGATACCCCGTCGGCGCCCCCGTCAGCAGCAGGTTCCCCGCCAGATCCGCCCGCCGCTGCGTGCGCGTCACCCGCACCCGCTCCGCCTCCCGAGCCCCCTCCCGCTCCCCCGGCGCGCACCGCCCCGGGAACAGCCCCGCATCCCGCACCGCCCGCTCCGGATCGACCGCCGGGTCGGGGGCACCGCCAGGCACCCGCACCGCGCCCTGGTCGATCCGGTTCCCCTCCCGATCCACCCGGAACCCCAACCCGTCCCTCGTCACCCCCACCGCCGCATCCGCCGCATCCCGCGCCAGCCGCGCCGCCTGCGCTTCCCGGTCCGCGCGGCGCTCATCGGCCTCGACCAGACGCGCCATCTGATCCAGCCGGTCCGCGACCGCCGCGATCACCGACGCCTCGTCCCGCATCACGAACTCACCCAGCCCACCCGGCAGAGCCCGCGTCCACGTTCCCCGCTTCTCCCGCACCGCCGCCTGACCCTCCGCCACCGGAACCGGATGCAGCACCGCCGCCAGCTCGTTCGCGAACACCCGCAGCTGCCGCGGCGTGGCCTCCTCCGCGAACCCCAGCACCCGCCGCAGGAACTCCCCCAGCACCGCATCCGGCAGCCCCTGCGCGACCTCCCGGATCACATCCGCATGCTTGCGCGTGATCCGCCCCGCCGACAGCGCCGCCCGCACCTGAGGCAACCGCGCCTCCAGCAGCTCCGCCTCCGCCATCCGCGCCTCCACCTCCCCCACCGGCACATGCAACGCCACCGCGAGCTCAGCCGCGACCGCCCGCCACGGGAACGCGAACTCCGAATCCGACCCCGACCGCTCCATCTGCGCCCGCGCCACCCGCGCCGCCACCGCGAACGCCTGCACCTCCGCCGCCGCAGCCGACGCCACCGCCCGCCGGAAACCCGTCAACGTCTCCCGCACATTCGACAGCACCCACCGCTCCTCCACCGTCGCATCCCACGACAGCGGATCCACAAACCGCGGCTTCCTGCTCGTCACACCCCCATCATCAACCCCACCACCGACATCCGAACGGGATGCGCGTGCCGCTGATCAGCGGGTCAGGAGGGCGAGGTCCGCGCGCGCCTCGGGCGCCTCGCTCGCGATGTGCGCGTCCTCCTGCGCGGCCCACATGTCCCAGTAGGGCGCGAAGCCGTCGCCGTCGCGCGCGAGAGCGCGCTCGCGACGCAGCGCGGCCTCGGCATCGAGCCAGACGCTCGCATCCGCGACCTCTGCGGAGGCGGGTGTGAGCGCGCCGCATCCCTCCACGACGAGGGGCCGATCCGGATCGACACGGACCTCGGCGCCCGCGAACGTGCCGAGGGTCCAGTCGAAGCGCCGGTACCGTCCGACGGAGCCGGCGGCGTGCGGAGCCAGCACGAGGGCGCACGCGAGCGCCGCGCCCTCCCGCAACCCGCCCCATCCGGGGTAGAGCTCGTCGAGCGAGACGAGCTGCGCTCCCGGCCACGCCTCCACGACGAGCCGCGCGAGCGTCGTCTTCCCGGCGCCGCTGCGGCCGTCGACGACGACCCTCCGCGCCGCCCTCGCGTCGACGAGCGCGCGCACCCGGTGCGCCGCCTCCGAGATCGCGACCTCGGCGCGCTCGCTACTTCTTGAGGGCACGGATGAGCTTGGCGAGCACGCGGCCGGCGACCCACACGAGCGGGATCGCGACCGCGAGCGTCGCGATGAGGTTCGGCTCGAAGCGCAGCTCGCCGTCGCGTCGCACGTACGCGCCCACGGGCGCCGAGAAGCCGCCGCCTCCGCCTCCGCCGTTGCCGGCCTCGTCGGAGCCGCCGCCGAAGCCGGTCCACGTCGCCGCGACGGGGACGAAGCGCTCGCCGTCGAGCTCCTGGGGCTCGCCGTAGGCGGCGGTGACGCCGAGGTTCGCGGAGATCTTGCCGATTTCGAGGGCGATGTTGGGCATGTCCCCCACGCTACCGGGGCGAGCCGCGCCTGTCAGTCGGAATCCTCTGGCGGGCGCGGCGTGCGCGGCACCTCCGGATGCCGCTCCGCACGCCCGAGGAAGGCCGCGCGGGTCACAGCGCCGTCGCCGAAACGGCTCACGGCGTCGTCGAGCGTGCCCTCCACGCGCTTCCAGTCGGCGTCCTCATCCCACAGGGCGAGGGCCGACGAGCCCGCCTCGCGGAGGCGCTCGGCGCGGACGCCGATGAGACGCACGGCCTGGCGCAGCTCGACCGACCCGAGCAGCTCGCGCGCGACCTCGCCGATCCGCTGGCCGAGCGCGGTCGGCTCGGCCAGCGCCTGGGAGCGCGTGATCGTCGCGAAGTCGGCGAAGCGCACCTTGATCGCGACGCCGCCCGCCTCCACGCCGCCACGGCGCAGCCGCACGGCGACCCGATCGGCGAGGCGCAGCAGCTCGGCTCGGAGCAGCTCGACGTCGGAGACGTCGGTGTGGAACGTCTCCTCATGCGAGATGCTCTTCTCGACGCGCGTCGTCTCGACCTCTCGTGCGTCCTCGCCGCGTGCGAGCGCGTGCAGCCTGTGGGCGGACGCCTGCCCGAGGGCGCGCGCGAGGACGGGCAGCGGCGTGTCGCGCAGATCGGCGATCGTCCGGATGCCGCGCCCTTCCAGCATCTCGGCCGCCTTCGGCCCCACGCCCCACATCGCGCGCACGGGCCGCGCCCCGAGGAACTCGAGGGTCCGGTGCCCGGGGACGACGAGCATCCCGTCGGGCTTCGAGATCGTCGATGCCATCTTCGCGACGTGCTTGGTCGCGGCGACGCCGACGCTGCACGTGATGCCCGCCTCGTCCTTGACGCGCGCGCGGATGAGCTGCGCGATGCGCCCCGGGCTCCCCCAGAGCCGGCGGGCGCCGCGCACGTCGAGGAACGCCTCGTCGATCGAGAGCTGCTCCACGAGCGGCGTGAAGCTGCGGAAGATCTCCATCACCTGGGCCGAGACGGCCCGATAGCGGTCGAAATGGGGTGGCACGATGAGCGCGTGCGGGCACAGGCGGATGGCCTGGCTCACGGGCATCGCGGACCTCACCCCGTAGCGGCGCGCCTCGTACGACGCGCTCGAGACGACCGAGCGGCCATCCGGAGCGCCGATGATGATCGGCTTGCCCGCCAGGGTCCGGTCGTCGAGCACCTCGACCGCCGCGTAGAACGCGTCCATGTCGACGTGCAGGATCCCGGTGCCGCTGTCGTCTGCCCCGTCGGCCGACACGAGCCTGCCCGTGCCGTCTGCCCGCCCCATGCGTCCATCCTCCCCGTCACCGCCGACATCCGCCCCGGACGGAGCGAGGGCGGAGGCTCGCGCCTCCGCCCTCGCTCACCGGGATCCGGTCGTCACTCGTCGTCTTCCTCGAGCTCGGCCTGCACCTCGGGCGTCAGGTCCATGTTCGTGAAGACGTTCTGCACGTCGTCGCTGTCCTCGAGCGCGTCGATGAGGCGGAACACCTTGCGCGCGGTCTCCGCGTCGACCTCGACCTTGAGGTTCGGCACGAACTCGGCATCGGCCGACTCGTACTCGATGCCCGCCTCCTGCAGCGCGGTGCGGACGGCGACCATGTCGCTCGCCTCGGTGATGATCTCGAATCCGGCGGGGTGCGGCTCGATCTCCTGCGCGCCGGCCTCGAGCGCGGCCAGCATGACGTCGTCCTCGCTGACGCCCTCCGAGGAGGCGACGATGACGCCCTTGCGCTCGAAGTTGTACGCGACGCTGCCGGGGTCGGCCATGTTGCCGCCGTTGCGCGTCATCGCCGTGCGCACCTCGGCGGCCGCGCGGTTCTTGTTGTCGGTGAGGCACTCGATGAGCATCGCGATGCCGCCGGGCGCGTAGCCCTCGTACATGATCGACGTGTACTCGACCGCCTCGCCGCCGATGCCGGCGCCGCGCTTGATCGCGCGGTCGATGTTGTCCTTCGGGACCGACGTCTTCTTCGCCTTGAGGACGGCGTCGAAGAGGGTCGGGTTGCCCTGCAGGTCGGGGCCGCCGAGCTTGGCCGCGACCTCGATGTTCTTGATCAGCTTGGCCCACGACTTGGCACGCTTGGCGTCGATGACCGCCTTCTTGTGCTTGGTCGTGGCCCACTTGGAATGCCCGGACATAGATCTCCCGCTCGTCTGACTGCGCGACTGCGCGCTGCGCGCGCCGTCCAGGACGATTCTATTCGCTCGCGCCGAACTGCTCGTGCGGGCGGCGCACGGCGCTCACTCGTGGATGTAGACGGGAGTCCCCGCGGGCAGCTCGGCCAGGCGCGCGATCGCCTCGCCGCCCAGGCGGATGCATCCGTTCGAGATGGGCCCCGACCGCGCGTCGTGGTAGTGGAACGCGGTCACGGCGACGCTCTGCCCGTCGAACCCGTCGAGCGTCGGCGACTGCGCCGACAGGTAGACGATCGGCAGCCCCGCCGTGTACGCCAGCTCCGGCACGGCCCGCGTGAGCATGATGAAGGAGCGCCCGAGAGGCGTGGGCGTCGCCGTCGTCCCCGACGCGAAGTCCGTCGCGACGCGCTCGGCCCCATCCGGCGTGACGATGTCGATCGTGCGGTCGCCGAGGTCGACCTCGACGCGCGCGGCGTTCGCGCTCAGCTCGACGTCGGCCATCCGCAGCCATCCCGCGACCTGGCGCGCGTCGCCCTGCGACGGCGTGCTCTGACGCCCGACGAGGAGCACCTTGACCCAGTGCTCCTCTCGCTCGACGACCGGGACGACCGTGCCTTCGAAGGGCAGCTCGCGCGCGAGCGCCGCGACCGGCTCGCCCTCGGGGTCCGCGAAGACCGGGGCGCCCTCGCCGAGCGGACGAGCGGACAGCGACGCGGTCTCGCCGTCGGGGTCGTCGTCCAGCGGGAGCTCGGGGATCACCGCGAAGACGTCGAGCGCCGGCAGCGCCCCGAGGTCGTACTCCTCGGTGTTCGCCGGATGCCCCGTGGGCGTCGGAGTCGGAGTCGGCGTGGGCGTGGGCGTCGTCGAGACCGACGCGGATGGCGTCGGCTGGGCGGCCGGCTCGGCCTGCGGCTGCAGGACGGACCAGAGGAACACCGCCACGAGGCCCAGCACCACGAGCCCGATCGCGCTCCACGCGATCGCGACCCCGCGTCGACGCCCGTCCACGGCTTCCCCCCTCGTCCGCGTCCATTCCACCACGCCGATCGGACGCGCGGGCGGCGATGAGATGATCTCAGGATGAAGATCCTCTCGATCCAGTCGGCCGTCGCGTACGGGCACGCCGGCAACTCCGCCGCCGTCTTCCCCATGCAGCGCATCGGCGTCGAGGTGCTCCCCGTCTACACGGTCAACTTCTCCAACCACACCGGCTACGGCGCGTGGCGGGGCCCGCTCATCCCGCCGGCCGACGTGGCCGAGGTCATCCGCGGCGTCGAGGAGCGCGGCGCCTTCGCGTCGCTGGACGCGGTGCTCTCGGGATACCAGGGCAGCGAGGGCATCGCCGATGTGATCGTCGACGCCGTGGCACGCGTCAAGGAGGCCAATCCCGCCGCCGTCTACGCGTGCGACCCCGTCATGGGCAACGCGAAGTCGGGCTGCTTCGTCGCCCCGGCGATCCCCGACCTCCTGCGCGAGAAGGTCGTGCCCGTCGCCGACATCATCACGCCCAATCAGTTCGAGCTGGGCTTCCTGACCGGCACGGCGCCCGACACGCTCGAGTCCACGGTCGCAGCGGCCGACGCCGCGCGCGACATGGGCCCCCGCACGGTGCTCGTCACCTCGGTCGAGCGCCCCGACCGGCCCGAGGGCACGATCGAGATGATGGTGGTCGACGACGACGGCGCGTGGGTCGTGCAGACGCCGCACCTCCCCATGAAGGCGAACGGCTCCGGCGACGTGACGGCCGCCCTCTTCACCTCGCACTATCTCGCGACGCGGTCCGCGCCCGATGCGCTCGCGCGCACCGCGTCGAGCGTCTTCGGCCTTCTCGAGCAGACGCTCGCCGTGGGCGACCGCGAGCTCCAGCTCGTGCAGGCGCAGGAGCACTTCGCGCATCCGCGACTCGAGTTCGCCGTTCGCCAGGTGCGCTGACGCCGCAGCGGCAGGGCCCGCCGCGCGGACCCTGCCGCGCTCAGGCCGCGCGCTGCACGCGAGCGAGGAAGCGGCGGTGCAGCCGCTCCTCCCCCGAGACCTCCGGGTGGAAGGAGATGCCGAGGAGGCCATCCTGCTCCACCGCGACCACGCGGCCGTCCGGGAGCGCAGCGATCGCCTCGGCGCGCGCGCCGACCTGCTCGACCACCGGCGCGCGGATGAACGTCGCGTGCACGGGAGGGGCGCCGAGGACCGGCATCGACAGCTCCGTCTCGAACGACTCGACCTGTCCGCCGAACGCGTTCCTGCGCACGGTGACGTCGAGCCCGCCGAACGTCTGCTGACCCTCGATGCCGTCGCTGATCCGGTCGGCGAGCAGGATGAGCCCCGCGCACGTCCCGAATGCGGGCATCCCCGCGCGGATGGCCGCCACGAGCGGCTCGCGGACGTCGAAGGCGCGCGCGAGCTTGTCGATCACGCTCGACTCGCCACCGGGGAGGACGATGCCGTCGATCTCGTCGAGCTGCTCGGGCCGACGCACGCGCACGACGTGCGCGCCGAGGTGCTCGAGCACGGCGACGTGCTCGCGCACATCCCCCTGCAGCGCGAGCACGCCGACGCGCGGTGCGGTGGGCACGGCTACCAGCCGCGCTCGGCGAGGCGATGCGGCGCCGGCAGGTCGGAGACGTTGATGCCGACCATGGCCTCGCCGAGGCCGCGCGACGCCTCGGCGACCACCTTGGGGTCGTCGTAGAACGTCGTGGCCTTGACGATCGCCGCCGCGCGCTTGGCCGGCTCGCCCGACTTGAAGATGCCGGAGCCGACGAAGACGCCGTCCGCGCCGAGCTGCATCATGAGGGCCGCGTCGGCGGGGGTCGCCACACCGCCGGCCGTGAAGAGCACGACCGGCAGCTTGCCCGTCTCCGCGATCTCCGCGACGAGCTCGTAGGGCGCCTGCAGCTCCTTGGCCGCGACGTAGAGCTCGTCCTTGGTCTTCGAGCGGAGCACGTTGATGTCGCTCGTGATCCGGCGGATGTGCTTGGTCGCCTCGGAGACGTCGCCCGTGCCGGCCTCGCCCTTCGAGCGGATCATCGCCGCGCCCTCGGTGATGCGGCGCAGTGCCTCGCCGAGGTTCGTCGCGCCGCACACGAACGGCACGGTGAATCCCCACTTGTCGATGTGGTTGACGTAGTCGGCCGGCGAGAGCACCTCGGACTCGTCGATGTAGTCGACGCCGAGCTCCTGCAGCACCTGCGCCTCGACGAAGTGCCCGATGCGCGCCTTGGCCATCACCGGGATCGAGACGGACGCGATGATCTCGTCGATGAGGTCGGGGTCGCTCATGCGGGCGACGCCGCCCTGCGCGCGGATGTCTGCGGGCACGCGCTCGAGCGCCATGACGGCGACCGCTCCCGCGTCCTCGGCGATGCGCGCCTGCTCGGCCGTCACGACGTCCATGATGACGCCGCCCTTGAGCATCTCGGCGAGTCCGCGCTTGACGCGCCCGGTTCCAGTGGTGGCAGTGGCCACGGTGCTTCCTTTCACGTCGTCGCCGTCCGGCGACGGTCGGGTACATTCGGGCTTTTGACCTAGGTCAAACCGTAGCATGGTGCGGGCCGTAGACTCGGCGGAATGGAACAGGGCGTCATCGAGATCACGGGCCGGTCCGCGTCGGACATCGCCGACAGCGTGCGCGCCCTCCTCGAACGCGGCCGGCTCCGGCCCGGCGACGCGCTTCCCCCGGTCCGCTCGCTCGCCGAGCATCTCGGCGTGAACCGCAACACCGCCGTCGCCGCGTACCGCCAGCTCGCCCAGGCGGGGATCGTCCTCACGCAGGGGCGGGCGGGCACGCGGATCGCCGACCGCTCCCCCGTCGCTCAGGAGGGCTATGCGACCGACAGCGTGCTGCGCGACGTCGGGACGGGCAATCCCGATCCCGCTCTGATCCCCGACATGTCGCACGCGCTCGCCTCGCTCGCCGGCCGCCCGGTGCTCTACGGAGAGCCCGTCATCGACCGAGAGCTCGAGGAGCGCGCCCGCGCGTGGATGAGCCAGGACCTCGCACCGGCAGGCCCTCCGCGTCTCACGATCACGAGCGGCGCCGTCGACGCGGTCGAGCGCCTCCTCGCACAGGCCCTCATGCGCGACGACGCGGTCGCCCTCGAGGACCCGTGCTTCCTCGCGAGCATCCAGACCGTCCGACTCGGCGGCTACCGCGCGGTGCCCGTGCCGGTCGACGCCGAGGGGATGACGGTCGACGGACTGCGTCACGCGCTCGAGCAGGGGGTGCGTGCGATCGTCTGCACCCCGCGCGCGCAGAACCCGACCGGTGCCGGACTGTCACCCGCGCGCGCAGCAGACCTCCGCGCCGTGCTGTCCGACCATCCGTACGTCCTCGTGATCGAGGACGACCACTTCTCTCTCCTGTCGCGCAGGCCGTACCACTCGATCATCGGCCCCGCGCACCGGCGCTGGGCGCTCGTGCGCTCGGTCTCCAAGTTCCTCGGGCCCGACATGTGCCTCGCGGTGACCGCGTCCGACCCCGAGACGGCGGACCGTCTCGCGCTGCGGCTGAGCCCCGGGACGACGTGGGTCAGCCATCTCCTGCAGCGGCTGACCGTCGCGCTCCTCACCGACCCGGTCGCGCTCGCGACCATCGAGCGCGCCGGCGCGCACTACGCCGAGCGGAACGCGGCGTTCGCGCGGCGCCTGTCGCGCCACGGCATCGAGGTCGACCCCGGTGATGGGCTGAGCCTCTGGGTGCCGCTCCCCGCGCCGGCCCGCGCCGTCTCCGAGCAGCTCATGCGCCGCGGCTGGCTGGCGCGGACGGGTGACGACTTCGTGCTCGACGACGCCGCGACGCCGTCACACCACCTTCGTCTGACGGTGCACGGCCTCGCCGACGACGATGCCGAGGCGCTCGCCCGAGACCTTGCCGCCGCGTGCCGGGCGGCGCGCTGACCGGGCGCTTGCGTTTCGACTCGCTCCGCTCGCTCAACGACCGAGGGCGGCTCGCTGCGCTCGCTGAGTCTCGTTTCGACTCCTCGCTGGCGCTCGTCGCTCAGCGACCGGGGGTGGCGCGCTGAGTCGCGTTTCGACTCCTCGCTGGCGCTCGTCGCTCAACGACCGGGGGCGGCTCGCTGCGCTCGCTGAGTCGCGTTTCGACTCGCTCCGCTCGCTCAACGACCGGGGGCGGCTCGCTGCGCTCGCTGAGTCGCGTTTCGACTCGCTCCGCTCGCTCAACGACCGGGGGCGGCTCGCTGCGCTCGCTGAGTCTCGTTTCGACTCCTCGCTGGCGCTCGTCGCTCAACGACCGGGGCGGCTCGCTGCGCTCGCTGAGTCTCAGTGGTACTCGGGCCAGGCGCCGGCGATGGCCGAGCGGACCTCGCCGAGGAGCTGCGGGAGCGCCTTCGTCTTCGCGATGATCGGGAAGAAGTTCGCGTCGCTGGCCCAGCGTGGCACCACGTGCTGGTGGAGGTGCTCCTCGACGCCCGCGCCCGCGACGTGGCCCTGGTTCATCCCGATGTTGAACCCGTCGCACCGGGACACGGAGCGGAGCACGCGCATCGCCGTCTGCGTGAGATAGGCGATCTCGGCCGTCTCGTGCGGGTCCGCCTCGTCGTACAGGCCGATGTGGCGATACGGGCACACGAGCAGGTGCCCCGAGTTGTACGGGAAGAGGTTGAGCAGCACGAAGGCGTGTTCTCCCCTGTGCACGATGAGGGCGTCCTCGTCGCTCTTGCCCGGCGCCGCGCAGAACGGGCAGCCCGTGCCGCGGTTCGCGTCCGCGCCCGCGTTGATGTACGCCATCCGGTGCGGCGTCCAGAGTCGCTGGAACGCATCGGCCGACGACGGGAAGTCAGACGACGGCTCGAGGCGCGCGAACTCCTCGCGCGCCTCGTGCTCCTCGGTCATGTCAGAGGTCCTCGTCCGTCAGGATGAGCTTCTTCTCGGCGATCGCGCCCGTGACGAGGCGCACCGCCTCGTCGATCGGGACGCCGTTGCGCTGCGATCCGTCGCGGAAGCGGAACGACACCGTGCCGGCCGAGCGGTCCTGCTCCCCCGCGATGAGGATGAGCGGAACCTTGCCGGTCGAGTGCGTCCGGATCTTCTTCTGCATGCGGTCGTCGGACCGATCGACCTCCACGCGCACGCCCTCGACCCGCAGGCGCTGGGCGACGTCCTCGAGGTAGGGCGCGAACTCATCGGCCACGGGCACGGCCACGACCTGCTGCGGCGCGAGCCAGACCGGGAAGTCGCCCGCGTAGTGCTCGAGGAGGATCGCGAAGAAGCGCTCGATCGAGCCGAACAGGGCTCGGTGGATCATGATCGGCCGCTGCTTCGACCCATCCGCCGCGGTGTACTCGAGGTCGAAGCGCTCCGGGAGGTTCGGGTCGACCTGGACGGTCGACAGCTGCCACACACGGCCGATCGCGTCGCGCGTCTTGAGGTCGATCTTGGGACCGTAGAACGCGGCCTCTCCGGGGACCTCGGTGAGCTTGAGCCCGCTCGCGACCGCGACATTGCGCAGGGCGTTCGTCGAGTACTCCCAGAACTCGTCCGAGCCGATCCACTTGGCCTTCTCGTCATCGCGCATCGACAGCTCGAGCTCGAAGTCGTCGAGGCCGAAGTCGCGCAGCATCGAGATGATGAACTCGAGCACCTTCGTCACCTCGGCCTCGAGCTGCTCGGGCGTCACGAAGAGGTGGGAGTCGTCCTGCGTGAAGCCGCGCACGCGCGTGAGGCCGTGCAGCGCGCCGGACAGCTCGTTGCGGTAGACCGTCCCGTTCTCCGCGAACCGCAGCGGGAGGTCGCGGTAGCTGCGCGCGCGCTCCTTGTAGATGAGGATGTGCATCGGGCAGTTCATGGGCTTCAGGTAGTAGTCCTGGCCCTGCTTCGTGATGTTGCCGTCCTCGTCGCGCTCCTCGTCCATGACGATCGGCGGGAACATCCCGTCCTTGTACGTGACGAGGTGGTTCGAGGTGAGGAACAGGTCCTCCTTCGAGATGTGCGGCGTGTAGACGTAGGTGTAGCCGCCCTCGATGTGACGTCGACGCGCGTGCTGCTCCATCTCGCCGCGCACGATCCCTCCGCGCGGGTGCCAGACCGACAGGCCCGACCCGATCTCGTCGGGGAACGAGAAGAGGTCGAGCTCCTTGCCGAGCTTGCGGTGGTCGCGACGCGCTGCCTCCGCGAGGCGGTCCTGATAGGCCTTCAGGTCATCCTTGGTGGGCCACGCCGTGCCGTAGATGCGCTGGAGCTGCGGGTTCTTCTCGCTGCCGCGCCAGTACGCGCCGGCGACCCGCACGATGTCCCAGCCGTTGCCGAGCAGGCGCGTGGAGGGCACGTGAGGGCCGCGGCAGAGGTCCTTCCACTGCGTCTCGCCGCTCTTCGCATCGACGTTGTCGTAGATGGTCAGCTCGCCGGCGCCGACCTCGACGCTCGCCCCCTCCGCGGCCTCCTTCTTGCCGCCCTTGAGCCCGATGAGCTCGAGCTTGAACGGCTCGTCGGCGAGCTCGGCCTGCGCCTCCTCGTCCGTGACGACCCGGCGGACGAACCGCTGGCCCTCCTTGACGATGCGCTGCATCTCCTTCTTGATCGCCTTGAGGTCGTCGGGCGTGAACGGCTCGTCGACGCCGAAGTCGTAGTAGAAGCCGTCGGCGATGAACGGTCCGATGCCGAGCTTCGCGGCGGGGTTGATCTTCTGCACCGCCTGCGCGAGCACGTGCGCGGTGGAGTGGCGCAGGATGTTCAGCCCGTCGGGGCTGTCGATCGTCACCGGCTCCGTCGTCTGCGTCTCCGCGACCTCGGCTGCGAGGTCCTTCAGCTCACCGTCGACGCGCATGGCGACGACGTTCTTCTCGGGGTACAGGTCGAATCCGGTGGTCACTCGACCATCCTAGTTGCGCCGCCTCTGTGGGCTCGCACCGCGCGCACCCGCGAGAACGACGAAACCCCCGCCGAAGCGGGGGTTCTCGGGTGGGCGATACTGGGATCGAACCAGTGACCTCTTCCGTGTCAGGGAAGCGCGCTACCGCTGCGCCAATCGCCCAAAGGAACAGGGCCCCACGAGGGGGCCCTGTGCGCGAGCGGATGACGAGACTCGAACTCGCGACCCTCACCTTGGCAAGGTGATGCGCTACCAACTGCGCTACATCCGCGTGCGCGATACTGGGATCGAACCAGTGACCTCTTCCGTGTCAGGGAAGCGCGCTACCGCTGCGCCAATCGCGCTCATCAAGAGCTATTCAGTTGTCGAGCGAGGTGGCGACGGGATTCGAACCCGTGTAAACGGCTTTGCAGGCCGGTGCCTCGCCTCTCGGCCACGCCACCGCGGGGATCGAACCCACGTGCCTGGATCCCTTTCGGAACCCCTGCACTCGAGCGGATGACGAGACTCGAACTCGCGACCCTCACCTTGGCAAGGTGATGCGCTACCAACTGCGCTACATCCGCATTTCGCCCCCGGAGTCTCGCTCCGGGCACTTGCACCACTTTAGCCCACGTTCCACGACCGGCCAAACCACGACCCGGATCCGGGCGTGTCACCGACCGTTCACGTGCGACACGCGAGACGGGCGACCGGGTTCGCCTGGGCCGAGCCGATCCGGTATGCTCGACACCTGTGCCGCTGAGGCACGACAACTCCACATGGGCGATTGGCGCAGTTGGTAGCGCGCTTCCTTCACACGGAAGAGGTCATCAGTTCGAGTCTGGTATCGCCCACCATGAGAAGCCCCCGGTCCCGCCGGGGGCTTCGTCGTTTTCCCCGCCCGTTCCCCGCCCGCGCGGCACGCGAGCAGGGCCGTGCGGTGACCGGCATCGCATGAGAGACCATTGCCCTCCCTCCGGAGCATGCTATATGTTGGCACTCCCAACCAATAGGAGGCCTCCCATGGACCGCATCGCCGAACCGCCGCCCACGATGACCGTGCTCGCCGCGCAGGACGAGGACGTGCGCAGTCTGCTCTCGGGCGGGTGGATCCGGTATCGGACCTCACCCGCCCTCCAGGACCTCTCGTGGAGAGCGCACGCGCTGTGCGCGCGGATCGGACGGATCTACCACGACGATCTCGACGAGGCTCGCCGTCTGTTCCGCGAGCTCGTGCCGGGCGCCGGAGACGGGATCGACTTCCGGCCGCCGCTGAGCATCGACTACGGCGAGCGGCTCGTGATCGGCGACCGCACGTTCATCAACGCGGACTTCCTCGTCGTCGGAGGCGGGCTCGTCACGATCGGCGAGGACACGCTGATCGGCCCCCGCTGCGCGATCTACACCCCCAACCACGCGGAGGACATCGCGAGCAGGGTCGAGGGGTGGGAGCTGCCAGAGCCCGTGACGATCGGCAGCAGGGTGTGGCTCGGAGGCTCCGTCACGATCACCCCTGGCGTCACGATCGGGGACGACGCCATCGTCGGGGCGGGATCGGTCGTCACCCGCGATATCCCCGCCGGCGTCCTCGCCGTCGGGAATCCGTGTCGCCCGGTTCGCGAGATCACGACCGCCCGGAGTGCGCCCGGCTCAGCTCAGGAGACGGCCGATGCGCTGTCATGACTGCGACGCCGTCGGCGTCGAGAGGGTGGCACTCGCGGTCTGCACCGAATGCGGCGCGGGCCTGTGCTCGGCCCACGCGCACGAGCTCACCACCGAGGTGCAGGCCCTGACCCTGGGGAACCCGACGGTGCGCACGGTGCGCCGGCTCCGGTGCGGCGCGTGCGCCTACTCCCCCGTGCGCCAGCCGTAGCGGCGCACGAGCTCCTGAGCGACGCGCTCGAACCGTCGACGGTCGAGCTCCGCCGCCTCGCGCCGCATCCCGTCGACGTGGACGCTGTAGAGCTGATCGAGATCGACCCACGACTCGCGGCCCTGGGCATCCCACTCCCCCGAGCCGATCGAGACGTACTCGCGGTCGCCGTCGTGCGACTTGCTCGTGAGCTTCACGGCGTACGAGCGATCGGACGTGTGCCGGCCGAGGACGAGGACGGGCCGGTCCTTGCCTCTCCCGTCGTTCTCGGCGTACGGCACCCAGGTCCAGATGATCTCGCCGCCGTCGGGCGCGCCGTCGCGATCGGGAGCGTAGCTGAGGACGAGGTCTCGGACGTCGCTCGGATCCACCTCGACCGTCTGCACGCCGGAGCGCGCGTCGGCCGCCTGCGGCGGGACCTCGCGCGCCGCCTCGCGCGCGGGACGCGGCGCGCGAGGGGCCGAGGGGCGGTCATCGTCGCGCTTCCGCGCGGACCCTGCCTTCCGCTGAGGCTTCGTCGCCTGCGCGAGGACGTCGAGCGCGATGCCGGCCAGCATGCCGAGGAATCCCTGTCTTGCCACGCCGTCACCCTACCGGTGCCGACGCGCACGAGGACGCCCCGACCATTCGGCCGGGGCGTCCTGGAGAGGAGATGGGATCAGCGCACGTCGAGGACGTACCCCTCCTCGCCGTGCAGAACGGTGTCGATGCCGGCGACCTCGTCCTCGTTCTTCACGCGGAAGCCGATCGTCTTCTCGATCGCGAAGCCGATGATGTAGGCGAGCACGAAGGAGTAGATGAGGACGGCGACCGCCGCGATCACCTGGACGAGCAGCTGCGCGCCGTTGCCGCCCATGAACAGGCCGGTCTCGTTCGCGAAGAAGCCGAGGTAGATGGTTCCGATGAGGCCGCCCACGAGGTGGATGCCCACGACGTCGAGCGAGTCGTCGAAGCCCCAGCGGTACTTCAGCTCGATCGCGAGCGCGCACACCGCGCCCGAGATGAGGCCGAGCAGGATGGCCCAGATCGGGTGGACCGACGCGCAGGCCGGCGTGATCGCGACGAGGCCCGCGACGGCGCCCGAGGCAGCGCCGACCGAGGTCGCCTTGCCCTCCTTGATCTTCTCGACGACGAGCCAGGCCAGGAGCGCGGCGGCGGGTGCGGCGATCGTGTTGACGAAGGCGAGGGCGGCGGTGCCGTCCGCGGCGAGCTCGGAGCCGGCGTTGAAGCCGAACCAGCCGAACCACAGCAGCCCGGCGCCGAGCAGCACGAACGGCGGGTTGTGCGGAACGTGCGCGCCCTTCTGGAAGCCGACGCGCTTGCCGAGCACGAGCGAGAGCGCGAGGGCCGCGGCGCCCGCGTTGATGTGCACGGCGGTGCCGCCCGCGAAGTCGATCGCGCCGACGCCGAACACCTCCTGCATGCCGTAGGTGATCCATCCGCCGTATGCGAACGAGCCGTCGTCGGCGAGACCGAAGTTGAAGACCCAGCTCGCGACCGGGAAGTAGACGACGGTGGCCCAGATGCCCGCGAACGTCATCCACGCGCCGAACTTCGCGCGGTCGGCGATCGCGCCGGACACGAGGGCGACCGTGAGGATCGCGAACGTCGCCTGGAACGCGACGAACGCGAGCGGCGGGTACGCCGCGTCCTCGGGCGTCTCGAGCAGGCTGTCGAGGCCGAGCGCCGTCCAGTCGATCGACCACGGTGCGACGAGGCCCTCGGCGCCGGGGAACGCCACGGCATAGCCGTAGAGCACCCAGAGGACCCCGATGAGGCCCATCGCCCCGATGCTCAGCATCATCATGCTGATGACGCTCTTGGCCTTCACGAGTCCGCCGTAGAAGAACGCCAGCCCGGGCGTCATCAGCAGGACGAACGCCGCGGCGATCAGCATGAACGCTGTGTTGCCTTGATCCATGTGCTTCTCCAGATCGAGTGTGGGGACCCCGGCGAGCCGTCGGGTCGAGAGGTTCGCTCGACCGGGTGGACTCAGTGTCCCGACAGCGCGTTACCCGTCTGGTGCGGCTGGTGTTTCCGATGTGTTACGAGGATCGGCGTTCCGTAAACATCGTGTTTCGCCGCCCTGGGGAGGACCTCGGGCGGCAGCGCGTCACGCGTGCGTCGACGCGACGAGACGCGAGATCGCGCGGAGGTACTTCTTGCGGTAGCCCCCCGCGAGCATGTCGGCGCCGAACACGTCCTCGAGCGGTGCGCCCGTGGCGCGGATCGGCAGCTCGGCGTCGTAGACGCGGTCGACGAACGCGACGAAGCGCAGCGCCTCCGACTGGTCGGTGAGCTGGCGCACGTCGCGCAGGCCCACGGCGCTGAGGCCGTCGATGAGGCGGATGTAGCGCGACGGGTGGACGCGGGCGAGGTGCGAGATGAGCGCATCGAAGCCGTCGTCGGAGGCCGAGCCGCCCGCGCCCGCGAGCGCCGCGTCGTACTCCGCGTCGTCGAGGACGACGGCGTGCCCGTCGAGGGATCGCTGGCGGAAGTCGACGCCGTCGATCCTCAGGGTGCGGAAGCTGTCGGACATCGCGTGGATCTCGCGGAGGAAGTCCTGCGCGGCGAAGCGCCCCTCGCCGAGCGCGTTCGGCGGGGTGTTGCTCGTCGCCGCCAGACGCGTCCCCGACGCCACGAGCTCGCCGAGGAGCCGCGTCATCACCATCGTGTCGCCCGGGTCGTCGAGCTCGAACTCGTCGATGCACAGCAGCGCCGATCCGCGCAGCAGCTCGACCGTGTTCTTGTAGCCCAGCGCGCCGACGAGGGCGGTGTACTCGATGAACGAGCCGAAGTGCTTCCGCCGGGCGGGGACCGCGTGGTAGATCGCCGCGAGCAGGTGCGTCTTGCCGACGCCGAACCCGCCGTCGAGGTACACGCCGGGCTTGGTCTCCGGGAGCTTGGGCCTGCGCGAGAAGAGCCCGCCGCGCCGCGCGGGCTGGGCCCCCGTCGCGAACCGCTCGAGCTCCTCCTTCGCCTCCTGCTGCGAGGGATAGTCGGGGTCGACGCGGTACGACGCGAATGTCGCGTCGTCGAACTGCCGCGGCGGCACGAGGCTGGCGAGCATCTCCTCGCCGGACAGCTGCGGATGGCGGTCGGCGAGGTGGACGATCTCGGTCGCGGTGGAGGTCATGGGTCCTCAGATGTCTGTCGGTTACGCGCCCCGGCCGACAGGCCGAGCCGCACCGTGCTCGCGGGCCGTAGGCTCGAAGACGGGTCCCCACAACGATAACGAGGAGCAGCCATGGCCGTCGCACCGGATGAGTCGCAGGAGAAGTTCGCCGCGTACGCCGAGCCGTGGCGGCTGGTCTCGACGCAATGGCTCGAACAGCACCGCGGCGAGCCGGGTCTCGTGGTCGTCGAGTCGGACGAGGACGTCCTCCTCTACGAGACCGGCCACATCCCGGGCGCCGTCAAGATCGACTGGCACACGGAGCTGAACGACCCGGTCGTGCGCGACTACCTCGACGGCGCGGGCTTCGCCGAGCTCCTCGGCCGCAAGGGCATCTCCCGCGACGACACGGTGGTGATCTACGGCGACAAGAGCAACTGGTGGGCCGCCTACGCCCTCTGGGTGTTCTCGCTCTTCGGGCACGAGGACGTCCGCCTCCTCGACGGAGGGCGCGATCGCTGGATCGCCGAGGGCCGTGAGCTCACGACGGAGCGCACGGTGCGCGCGGCCGTCGAGTACCCCGTCGTCGAGCGCGACGACGCCACCCTGCGCGCGTTCAAGGACGACGTCCTCGCGCATCTCGGCGCGGGTCCGCTCGTCGACGTGCGGTCCCCCGAGGAGTACACCGGCGAGCGCACGACCGCTCCCGCGTACCCCGAGGAGGGAGCGCTCCGCGCCGGCCACATCCCCACGGCCCGCAGCGTGCCGTGGGGGCGCGCCGTCGCGGAGGACGGCGGCTTCCGCCCGCGCGCCGAGCTCGAGGCGATCTACCGCGACGAGATCGGCCTGCAGGACGACGACGACATCGTCGCGTACTGCCGCATCGGCGAGCGCTCGAGCCACACGTGGTTCGTCCTCAAGCACCTCCTCGGCTTCCCGAAGGTCCGCAACTACGACGGATCCTGGACCGAGTGGGGCAGCGCCGTCCGGGTGCCGATCGCGACCGGCGGCGAGCCAGGGGCGCTCCCCGCGCAGTAGTCTGGGGCGGATGACCGACCACGCGCTCCCCGACGCCCTCGCGGAGATCCGCGACGAGTTCCTCGCGCTCGATGAGCCCGAGCGTCTCCAGCTCCTCCTCGAGTTCGCGAACGAGCTCCCGGAGATCCCCGCGCGCTACGCCGATCACCCGGAGCTCACCGAGCGCGTCGCGGAATGCCAGTCGCCCGTGTTCATCGTGCTCGAGGTCGACGCCGATCGCCGCGTCGCGATGCACGCCACCGCGCCCGCAGAGGCGCCCACGACGCGCGGCTTCGCGAGCATCCTCGCTCAGGGGCTCACGGGCCTCACCGCCGACGAGGCCCTCGCGGTGCCCGATGACTTCCCGCAGACCCTCGGCCTCACCCGCGTCGTGTCGCCGCTGCGGATCTCAGGAATGACCGGGATGCTCCTGCGCGCCAAGCGGCAGATCCGCTCGCGTCTCGTCTGAGGCGGCTCAGGCCCCGCCGACGCCGGGCACGAGCGCCTGCGTGCGCAGCCAGGAGCGGATCGCGCTGTTCCAGCGGTGCTCGTCGAAGTTCCACAGCTTCGTGTGGCGCGCCGTGTGGAAGCGCTCGAGCGTCACGAGGTCGGGGCGCTCGGACGCGAGCCGGTGCGAGGCGTCGGACGGCACGAACCCGTCGTCGTCGCTGTGCAGGAGCAGGATCGGATGCCGCAGCTCCTCCGCGCGGGAGACGATGTCGAGGTCGTCGAGCGAGATCGGGTCGCCGTGGCGCACGACCCGCGACGTCCACTCCTGTCCGAGCGCGCCCATCGCGAGGCGGGTGAAGGGCGACGGGACGCGCAGCTCGCGCGCCTGGAATCCCAGCACGAGCCGCCAGTCCACGACCGGCGACTCCAGCATGACGCCCGCGATCGCGTCGGCGTGCGCCGAGTTGAGCGCGACCTGGAGGACGATCGCCCCGCCCATCGACCACCCCATCAGGACGATCCGGCGGGCTCCGCGCCGCAGCGCCCACGCGACGGCGGCGTCGACGTCGCGCCACTCGGTCGCGCCGAGACCGTACCGGCCCGATCGGCTGCGCGGCGCCTCGCCGTCGTTCCGGTACGAGACGCACAGCACGGGGAGCCCCTCCTCATGGAGGACGGGAACCGCGCGGAGCACCTCGGCGCGGGTCGTCCCGCGCCCGTGGACCGCGACGACCCACGTGTCCGCATCGGGATCCTCGGCCGGGAAGTACCACGCGGGGCACGGCCCGACCGGGGCGCCGATGAACTCGGTCGTGAACGGGAGGTGGAGCTCCTCGGCGCGCTCCCAGTACCAGCCGCTGAAGGCCGCGTACGGCCCGATCTGCGAGCTCGAGTCGACCTGTGTGAGCAGCTTCCTCCGCACGCGCTGTCCGTCCTCCGCGAGGACCGCGCCGAGCTTCAGGTAGTGCTCCGATCCGCCCGTGAAGAGCCCGTAGCGCCCGGGGAGGACTGTATCGGGCGTGCGCGAGAGCGTGATCGTCTGCGCGCCGGTGTCGAACCCGTGGACGGCGACGTCGGCCACGCGCGGGCCGGGCGTGACCGCCTTGCGCGCGATCCGCAGCGAGACGTAGGCGACGGCGCCCGCCACGCCGGCGAGCATGGCGGCGAGCACGGTGAGAGCGGAGCGGAGACCGATGAGGACCGGGGATGCGGCGCGCCTGGGGGTGTTCATGGCACCCTCACTCTAATCTGTCGACGTGACGGGAGATCGGGCGCGCTCAGACGCCTTCGCGGAGGCGGAGGCGGCCGTGCGCTCGGCGACGTTCCGGGGCGATCTCACCGTGCGCGACATCCCGTCGCCGCAGGGTCTGGCGCCCTTCAGCATCGCCCTCGCCGCCGATGTCCGACCCGACGACCACGGCGACTCGCCGTACGGGACCGGCCGGCTCATCCTGCTCCACGACCCCGAGGGGCAGGAGTCATGGGGCGGCAGCTGGCGCATCGTGACGTTCGCCCAGGCTCCCCTCGAACCCGAGATCGGGACCGATCCGCTCCTCGCGGATGTCACCTGGTCGTGGCTCGTCGACGCGCTGGAGACCCGCGGGGCGCCGTACCACTCCCCCTCCGGCACCGCGACGAAGATCCTGTCGAAAGGGTTCGGGGCACTCGCCGCCGAGGGCGACGGCGCGCAGATCGAGCTGCGCGCCTCGTGGTCGCCCGTCGGATCGTTCCGCTCCCACGTCGAGGCCTGGGCCGAGCTCGTCTGCATGCTCGCCGGCCTCCCGCCGGGGTCGGAGGACATCGCCGTGTTCGGCGCCCGGAGGCCCAGATGACCGACCAGCAGCCGGCAGCGGACTTCCCCGTGATCGACGACCCCGCGGTCTTCGCCGAGGCTGTCGAGCGCCTGGCCGCGGGCACCGGCCCCGTGGCCGTCGACGTCGAGCGCGCCTCCGGTTTCCGCTACTCGCAGCGCGCCTACCTCGTGCAGCTCTACCGTCGCGACGGCGGCGTCCTGCTCGTCGACCCGATCGCGGTTCCCGACGTGACGGCCATCCAGCGCCTCCTGGGCGACGAGGAATGGGTGTTCCACGCGGCGAGCCAGGACCTGCCCTCCCTCCGCGAGCTGGGGCTCGACCCTCGACGCATCTTCGACACGGAGCTCGCCGCCCGCCTCCTCGGCTGGGAGCGCGTCGGCCTCGGCGCCGTCGTCGAGGCCGCGCTCGGGATCGAGCTCGCGAAGGCGCACTCGGCCGCCGACTGGTCGACCCGGCCCCTCCCGCGCGCGTGGCTCGAGTACGCGGCGCTCGACGTCCTCCACCTCGTCGACGTGCGCGACCGGCTGGAGGCAGAGCTCGAGGCGTCGGGCAAGGCCGAGTTCGCCCGTCAGGAGTTCGAGGCGACGCTCGCGCGCGAGCCGAAGGCGCCGCGCCCCGACCCGTGGCGGCGCCTGAGCGGACTGCACAAGGTGCGCGGCCGTCGCAATCTCGCGGTCGCTCGCGAGCTGTGGCGCGCGCGCGAGGAGCTCGCGCAGGCTCAGGACGTCTCGCCCGGTCGACTCGTGCCCGATCGCGCGCTCGTCGCCGCGGTGCTGGCCATGCCGCGCACGAAGCAGGCCCTCGCCGGCATCCGCGAGTTCACCGGCCGCGCGAGCCGGACCGAGCTCGACCGCTGGTGGAACGCGATCGTCGCCGGACGCGAGAGCGACGACCTCCCTGCCGAGCGGGTCCCGAGCGATGCGCTGCCGCCCCATCGGGCATGGGCCGACCGCAACCCCGAGGCCGACCAGCGGCTCAAGCAGGCTCGGCCCGACGTCGAGGCGAAGGCCGCCGAGCTGTCGATGCCCACGGAGAACCTCCTCACCCCCGAGACGCTGCGCCGGGTGGCGTGGGAGCCGCCCGCCGTCGTGGATGCCGCCACGGTCAGCGACGCCCTCCGCGCGCAGGGAGCCCGCCCCTGGCAGATCGAGGCCACCGCCGACCTCATCGCCGCCGCGTTTGTGCGCGCCGCGCAAACGCCCGGAGAGCAGGGCGATCCGGCTTCGTAGGTTCATCCCAATCGATGCGGAGACGCGCGCCCGCCCGTGCCTAGGCTGAGGTCAACTGACACAGGGAGGCAGAGTGGCCGAGCTTTCGGATGTCTACTTCGTCGATGGCGTGCGGACCCCGTTCGGGCGCGCCGGCGAGAAGGGCATGTACGCCAACACCCGAGCCGACGACCTCGTCGTCAAGGCGATGATCGGGCTCATGGAGCGCAACGGCGGCGTCCCCGCCGACAGGATCGACGACGTCGCCATCGCGGCCACGTCGCAGACAGGAGACCAGGGCCTGACCCTCGGCCGCACCGCGGCCATCCTCGCGGGACTCCCGCAGACCGTGCCGGGCCTCGCGATCGAGCGGATGTGCGCGGGCGCGATGACGGCGGTCACCACGATGGGCGCGTCGATCGGCGTCGGCATGTACGACCTCGCCATCGCGGGCGGAGTCGAGCACATGGGCCGGCACCCCATCGGGTCGAACGCCGATCCGAATCCGCGCTTCGTCGCCGAGAAGCTCGTCGATCCCGGCGCGCTCAACATGGGCGTCACCGCCGAGCGCATCCACGACCGGTTCCCGCACCTCACGAAGGAGCGCGCCGACCGCTTCGGCATGCTGAGCCAGCAGAAGGTTCAGGCGGCCTACGACGCCGGGCGCATCCAGCCCGATCTCGTCCCGGTCGCGGTGGCGCGCCCTGACGGAGCGTGGGCGCTCGCCACCGAGGACGAGGGACGCCGCCCCGAGACGACGATGGAGGGCCTCGCCTCGCTCAAGACGCCGTTCCGGCCGCACGGGCGCGTCACCGCGGGGACGTCGTCGCCGCTCACCGACGGCGCGACCGTGAGCCTGCTCGCCGGGTCGGCCGCGGTCAAGGAGCTCGGCCTCGCGCCCAAGATGCGGATGGTCTCCTTCGCGTTCGCGGGCGTCCAGCCGGAGATCATGGGCATCGGCCCCATCCCCTCGACCGAGAAGGCCCTCGCGAAGGCGGGGCTCACGATCGACGACATCGGCCTGTTCGAGCTCAACGAGGCCTTCGCGATCCAGGTGCTCTCCTTCCTCGACCACTTCGGGATCGCCGACGACGACCCGCGGGTCAACCCCTGGGGCGGCGCCATCGCGGTCGGGCATCCCCTCGCGGCATCCGGCGTGCGCCTTATGATCCAGCTCGCTGCGCAATTCGCCGAGCACCCCGAGGTGCGCTACGGCCTCACCGCGATGTGCGTCGGGCTCGGTCAGGGCGGCAGCGTCGTGTGGGAGAACCCGCACTACACCGGCAAGAAGAAGCGGAAGTGAGCACGATGACCGACTACTCCTCCATCGACTTCTCCGGGCTCGAGGCGCTCACGGCCGACGAGGTCGTCACGCACTCCCTCGTCAGCGACATCCGCACGCGCGGGGGTCGCACGATCGCGCTCATCACGCTCCACAACGGGCGCGACCACAAGCGGCCGAACACGATCGGCCCGCGCACGCTCGCGGAGCTCGACGGCGTGCTCGAGACGCTGCGGGCACGCGCCGCGGCCGGCGAGATCGATGCGGTGGCGATCACGGGCAAGCCGTACATCTTCGCCGCAGGGGCCGACCTGTCGCAGATCAGCGCTCTGCGCGAGCGGAAGGACGCGCTGCTCATCGCGCAGCAGGGCCACCACGTCCTCGGCAAGCTGTCGGACCTCGGCGTGCCGTCGTTCGCGTTCGTGAACGGGCTGGCGCTCGGCGGCGGGACGGAGATCGCCCTCAACTCCACCTACCGGACCGTCGACTCGTCGGCCGCCGCGATCGCGCTGCCCGAGGTGTTCCTCGGGCTCGTCCCCGGCTGGGGCGGCGCCTATCTCCTCCCGAACCTCATCGGGATCGAGAACGCGCTCGAGGTGGTCATCTCGAACCCGCTCAAGCAGAACCGCACGCTCAAGCCGCAGCAGGCGTTCGAGCTCGGCATCTTCGACGCGATCTTCCCGCCCGCGAACTACCTCGAGGACTCTCTCGCCTGGGCCGACGGCGTGCTCGCCGGGACGATCAAGGTCGAGCGCAGGAACGCCCCGGGAAAGATCGAGCGCCTGACGAAGTGGCCCGTCGCGATCAAGGTCGCGCGCGGGATGCTCGAGAGCCGCATCGGCACGGTCCCCCGCGCGCCCTACCGCGCGCTCGATCTGCTCGACAAGGCGCGCTCCGGCACCCGCGCCGAGGGATTCGCGCGCGAGGACGAGGCGCTCGCCGACCTCATCGCGGGCGATCAGTTCGCCGCCTCGATGTACGCGTTCGACCTCGTGCAGAAGCGCGCGAAGCGGCCCGTGGGCGCCCCCGACCGCTCGCTCGCCCGCAAGGTCACGAAGGTCGGCGTCATCGGCGCGGGCCTCATGGCGAGCCAGTTCGCACTCCTGTTCCTGCGTCGGCTCGAGGTGCCCGTGCTCATCACCGACGTCGATCAGGCGCGTGTCGACAAGGGTCTCGCGTACATCCACGAGGAGATCGCGAAGCTCGAGCAGAAGGGGAGGCTGGACGGCGACGCCGCGAATCGCCTCCGCGCGCTCGTGCACGGCACGATCGACAAGGCCGAGTACGCGGACTGCGACTTCGTCATCGAGGCCGTGTTCGAGGAGACGAAGGTCAAGCAGGACGTCTTCGCCGAGATCGAGCGGATCGTCTCGCCGGAGGCGATCCTCGCGACGAACACGTCGTCGCTCTCGGTCGAGGAGATCGGCTCGGTGCTCGCGCACCCCGAGCGCCTCGTCGGCTTCCACTTCTTCAACCCGGTCGCGGTCATGCCGCTCATCGAGGTCGTCCGCACGCCGCAGGCGAGCGTGGAGGCGCTTGCGACGGCATACGCGGTCGCGAAGGACCTCCGCAAGAACGCGATCGGCTCGGCGGACGCTCCGGGCTTCATCGTCAACCGCCTGCTCGCGAAGGTCATGGGCGAGGCTGCACGCGCGATCGACGAGGGCACGCCGCTGATGACGGTCGAGCGCGCCTTCGCGCCCCTCGGCCTTCCGATGACGCCGTTCCAGCTCATCGACCTCGTGGGCTGGAAGGTCGCAGCCCACGTGCAGGACACGATGGTGTCGCACTTCCCCGACCGCTTCCACGCCTCGGCGAACCTGCACGCTCTCGCCGACCTGCCCCAGGCGGTCGAGAAGGACAGGTCCGGTCGGGTCACCGGCTGGACGAAGGACGCGCAGAAGGCGCTCTCGGTCGGCTCCTCCCCCGTCTCCGAGCAGGAGATCCTCCGTCGAGTCGAGGACGAGCTCGCCCGCGAGATCCGGATCATGCTCGACGAGGGCGTCGTCCCCGAGGTCGAGGACATCGACCTCGCGCTCATCCTGGGCGCCGGATGGCCGTTCATCGACGGCGGCGCCTCGGTCTACCTCGACCGCGTCGGCGCATCCGAGCGCGTGTTCGGCGGCACGTTCCACGATCCCGTGATCCGCGGCGTCGACGCCTGAGACGGCGATCGAGGCGACGACAGCGGGGCGCACCGACACGGTGCGCCCCGCTGTCGCGCCTCAGGAGCTGTTCGCGATGCGGCCGATCTGACCGGTCACGGTCGGCACGCCGCGGCCGTCCTTCTCCGGCCGCGCGACGGGCACGCGGGTGCCGAGCACCTGCGCGACGACGTCCTGGGCGATCTTCGCGGGGGTGAGCCCCGCATCCGCGAGCACCTGATCGCGCGAGGCGTGGTCGATGAAGGCGTCGGGAAGCCCCAGCTCGTCCACCGCGGTGTCGACGCCCGCCTCGCGCAGCACCTGGCGCACGCGCGTCCCGATTCCGCCGACGCGGATGCCGTCCTCGAGGGTGATGACCAGTCGGTGACGCGAGGCGAGCTCGACGATCGACGCGGGAACCGGGACGACCCACCGCGGGTCGACGACGGTCGCGCCGATGCCCTGGGCCCTGAGCCGCCGTGCGACGTCGAGCGCGGTCTCGGCGAAGGTGCCGATCGCGACGATGAGGACGTCCTCCTCGTCACCGCGCGCGAGCACGTCCACGCCGTCGGCAAGGCGCTCGATCGCGGGGATCTCCTCGCCGACCGCCCCCTTCGGGAAGCGGACCACGGTGGGCGCGTCATCGACCGCGACGGCCTCGCGCAGCTCCTCGCGCAGCCGCTCCCCGTCGCGGGGCGCGGCGAGGCGGATGTGCGGGACGATGTGCAGGAGCGCGAGGTCCCACATGCCGTGGTGGCTCGGCCCGTCGGGGCCGGTGACGCCTGCGCGGTCGAGGACGAACGTCACCCCGGCGCGGTGCAGGGCGACGTCCATGAGGACCTGGTCGAACGCGCGGTTCACGAAGGTCGAATACAGGGCGACGACGGGGTGCAGGCCGCCGTAGGCGAGCCCCGCGGCTGACGCGACCGCGTGCTGCTCGGCGATCCCGACGTCGTACACGCGATCGGGGAACCGCTCGGCGAACGGAGCGAGTCCCGTGGGCCGCAGCATCGCGGCTGTGATCGCGATCACCTCGGGGCGCTCCTCGCCCACCTGCACGAGCTCGTCGGCGAACACCTCGGTCCAGCCGCGGCCAGCCGAGGCGCCGATCGGGTCGCCCGTGGCGGGGTCGATGCGCCCGACGGCATGGAACTGGTCGGCCTCGTCGTCGAGGGCGGGCTGGTACCCGCGCCCCTTCTCCGTGATCGCGTGCACGATGACGGGCGCGCCGAACGCCTTCGCGAGCTCGAGCGTCTCGATGAGCGCAGGCAGGTCATGGCCGTCGACCGGGCCGAGGTACTTGATGTCGAGCTGCGAGTACAGCTGACTGTTGTTCGTGAGACGCGACAGGAAGCCGTGGGTCCCCCCGCGCACGCCGCGATACAGTGCGCGGCCGGCCGCGCCGAACTTGCCCGCGAGCCGACCGGACTTCTCGCCGAGGTCGCGGTACACCTCGCCCGTGCGCACGCGGTTCAGGTAGCGGGCCATGCCGCCGATGGTCGGCGCATACGACCGGCCGTTGTCGTTCACGACGATGACGAGGTTGCGCTCGTTGTCGTCGGTGATGTTGTTGAGCGCCTCCCAGGTCATGCCGCCCGTGAGCGCGCCGTCGCCGACGACGGCCACGACATGCCGGTCGCTGCGGCCCGTGCGCTGGAACGCGCGGGAGATGCCGTCCGCCCAGCTCAGCGAGCTCGACGCGTGGGAGGACTCGACGACGTCGTGCTCGCTCTCCGAGCGCTGCGGGTAGCCCGCGAGGCCGCCTCGGGAGCGGAGGCCGGAGAAGTCCTGCCGACCGGTCAGGAGCTTGTGCACGTAGGACTGGTGCCCCGTGTCCCAGATGATCGGGTCGCTCGGGGAGTCGAAGACGCGGTGCAGCGCGATCGTCAGCTCCACGACGCCGAGGTTCGGTCCGAGGTGGCCGCCGGTGCGCGCGACGTTCTCGATGAGGAACGCGCGCACCTCCTCCGCGAGCGTCGCGAGCTCATCGTGCGAGAGCGCGTCGAGGTCGCGGGGCCCCCGGATGCGGTCGAGCAGAGTCATGCTCCGAGCCTACGCCGGGCACCTGGGAGACGGCGCGCGACGGGCCCGGCGACGACGACGGCCCCGGGATCGCTCCCGGGGCCGTCGATGCGCGCGACGCGATGCGTCAGACGAGGCTGCGCAGCACGTACTGCAGGATGCCGCCGTTGCGGTAGTAGTCGGCCTCACCGGGGGTGTCGATGCGGACGACCGCGTCGAACTCCACGGTCTCCTTGCCGGGAGCGGAGTGCTCGCTCGGCGCGGCGGTGACCTTCACGGTCTTCGGCGTGACGCCCTCGTTGAGCTGCTCGAGGCCCTCGATCGAGACGATCTCGGTGCCGTCGAGGCCGAGCGACTCCCAGCTCTCGCCGGCGGGGAACTGCAGCGGGACGACACCCATGCCGATGAGGTTCGAGCGGTGGATGCGCTCGAAGCTCTCCGTGATCACGGCCTTCACGCCGAGCAGGCGCGTGCCCTTGGCCGCCCAGTCGCGCGACGACCCGGAGCCGTACTCCTTGCCGCCGAAGATGACCAGCGGCGTGCCCTGGGCCTGGTAGTTCTGGCTCGCGTCGTAGATGAACGACTGCGGGCCCTCGGGCTGCGTGAAGTCGCGCGTGTAGCCGCCCTCGATCTGCTGGCCGTCGTTGACCGCCTTCACGAGCGCGTTCTTCAGGCGGATGTTCGCGAACGTGCCGCGGATCATCACCTCGTGGTTGCCACGGCGCGAGCCGTACGAGTTGAAGTCGCGCTGCGCGACGCCGTGCTCGGTCAGGTACTGCGCGGCCGGCGTGCCGGCCTTGATGTTGCCCGCGGGGCTGATGTGGTCGGTCGTCACGGAGTCGCCGAGCGTCGCGAGCACGCGAGCGCCGGTGATGTCCTCGACCGGCGTGAGCTCCATCGTCATGCCGTCGAAGTACGGAGCCTTGCGCACGTACGTCGAGCTCTCGTCCCACTCGAAGACCGGGCCGGTCGGAGTGGGCAGGTTCTTCCAGCGCTCGTCGCCGTCGAACACGGTGGCGTACTGCTTGATGAACTGCTCGCGGGAGATCGACGAGTCGATGATCTCCTGCACCTCGTCGGGCGAGGGCCACACGTCCTTGAGGAAGACGTCGTCGCCGTTCTCGTCCTTGCCGAGCGGGTCGGTCTCGAAGTCGAAGTTCATCGAGCCGGCCAGAGCGTAGGCCACCACGAGCGGCGGGCTCGCGAGGTAGTTCATCTTCACGTCGGGGCTGATGCGGCCCTCGAAGTTGCGGTTGCCCGAGAGGACGGCCGTGACGGCCAGGTCGTTCTCGTTGATCGCCGCGGAGACCTCCTCGATGAGCGGTCCCGAGTTGCCGATGCAGATCGTGCAGCCGTAGCCGACGGTGTAGAAGCCGAGGCCCTCGAGGTCCTTGTCGAGGCCCGACTTCTCGTAGTAGTCCGTCACGACCTTCGAGCCGGGGCCCAGCGTCGTCTTCACCCACGGCTTGCGGGTGAGGCCCTTCTCGCGCGCCTTGCGGGCGAGGAGGCCTGCGGCGATCATGACCGACGGGTTCGAGGTGTTGGTGCACGACGTGATGGCGGCCAGGGTGACCGCGCCGTTGTCGAGGAGGTACGACTCGCCCTCGGGCGTGGTCACCTTCACGGGCTGCGACGCCGCGTGCCGCTCGCCGCTCGCGAGCAGGCCCGCCGCCGCGTGCTCGGCGTGCGCCGCGTGCTGCTCCTCGTGCTGGTGCGACACGCCGTTGGCGGGCACGTGCTCGTGCTCCACGCCGGGGGTGCTGCCGGGGTCGGACGCCGGGAAGGTGCCCTCGACCTCGACCGTGTCCTCGGGGAGCGAGGCGTAGTTGAGGATGTCCTTCTGGAACTGCGGCTTGGCCTCCGACAGCAGGATGCGGTCCTGCGGGCGCTTCGGACCCGCGATCGAGGGCACGACGGTGCCGAGGTCGAGCTCCATGTACTCGCTGAAGACGAGCTCGCGCGACGGGTCGTGCCAGAGGTGCTGCTCCTTGGCGTACGCCTCGACCAGGGCGACCGTCTGCTCGTCGCGCCCGGTGAGGCGCAGGTAGTCGAGCGTGACGTCGTCGATCGGGAACATGGCCGCCGTCGAGCCGAACTCGGGGCTCATGTTGCCGATGGTGGCGCGGTTGGCCAGCGGCACGGAGGCGACGCCCTCGCCGTAGAACTCGACGAACTTGCCCACCACGCCGTGCTTGCGCAGCATGTCGGTGATCGTGAGCACGACGTCGGTCGCGGTCACGCCGGCGGGGATGTCGCCCGTGAGCTTGAAGCCCACGACGCGCGGGATGAGCATCGACACCGGCTGGCCGAGCATGGCGGCCTCGGCCTCGATGCCGCCGACGCCCCAGCCCAGCACGCCGAGGCCGTTGACCATGGTCGTGTGCGAGTCGGTGCCGACGCAGGTGTCGGGGTACGCGCGCAGCACGCCGTCGACGGTGCGGTCGTAGACGACCTTCGCCAGGTGCTCGATGTTCACCTGGTGCACGATGCCGGTGCCGGGGGGAACGACCTTGAAGTCCTGGAACGCGGTCTGGCCCCAGCGGAGGAACTGGTAGCGCTCGCCGTTGCGCTCGTACTCGATCTCGACGTTGCGCTCGAGGGCGTTCTCGGTGCCGAAGAGGTCGGCGATGACCGAGTGGTCGATGACCATCTCGGCGGGCGAGAGCGGGTTGATCCTGTCGGGGTCGCCACCGAGGGCCGTGACGGCCTCGCGCATGGTCGCGAGGTCGACGATGCAGGGCACGCCCGTGAAGTCCTGCATCACGACGCGAGCCGGCGTGAACTGGATCTCCGTGTTCGGCTCGGCATTCGGGTCCCACGAGCCCAGGGCGCTGATCTGCTCCTTGGTGATGTTCGCGCCGTCCTCGGTGCGAAGCAGGTTCTCGAGGAGGACCTTGAGGCTGAAGGGGAGCTTCTCGAAGCCGGCGACCGCGTCGAGGCGGAAGATCTCGTAGTCGGTGCTGCCGACCGTCAGGGTGCTCTTCGCACCGAAGCTGTTCACCGTGGACACGGGCTGTCTCCTCCTGGTCGACCGCGCACTTACGCCCCCATCATGCTCGCCGCTGAGCGCGTCGGCTAGGAAGGCGGACCTTACCGGCCGCGGCCGGGCGACAGGTTCCCCGAAGTGCGCAATTTATCTCGATGTCAAGATAAATCTACCACGCGCCCGCGGCCGGTCCCCGTCGCGCCGCGCTCAGCCTTCGCTTCGGCCGTACAGCGCGCGCACGGCGAGCCAGGTGACGGCGACCATGGGCGCGAACAGCGGCAGCCCCATGACGATCTTGAGGGTGCCGAGGGCCGTGACGTCGCCCGCGAAGTAGAGCGGCAGCTGCACGGCGAGCCGCGCGAAGAAGAGCGCGGCCCATGCGATGCCCAGCCAGAAGAACACCCGCCGCTTGCGCCGGTCGGCGCGCCACGCCGTCCCCTCGCCCATCAGGAAGCCGGCCGCGAGGCCGATGAGCGACCAGCCGACGAGCGCCGAGACGAGCAGCGCCGTGCCGTAGAGGCCGTTCGTCAGGAACCCCGGGACGAAGTTGTCCTCGCCGCGCCCCGTCCACAGCGCGAGCGCCGCCGCGGCGGCGGCCGCGACGAGGCCTCCGATCGCGGCGGAAGGGGGCGACTTCTGGACGAGACGCACGACCGTGAACACCGCCGCGACGCCGACCGAGACCCCGAGCGCGAGAGCGAGGGCGTCGGGCCGCAGCGTGAAGAGGACGACGAAGGCGAGGCTCGGCAGCACCGACTCGAGCACGCCGCGCCAGCCGCCCATCGCCTTCCAGACGACGTGGCCGGTGCTCCGCTCCTCAGCGGGGTCCAGCCCCATGCGGCGCGCGGCGTCGCCGAGTGCCGCTCCGAGTGCGTCGGACGCGCGCGGCGGCTCGAGGGGCGTCTCGTCCCCCCGGTCGTCCTGTCCGGTCACGCCGCGCCCGGCGTCTGCGGCATCTTGAGCGGGATGAGGTCGCGCGGCGGCATGGGAGCGCCGCCGCGCACGACGACGATCGAGCGGAAGAGGTCCTCGATCCGCTCCGCCGCCTCGGGGTCGCTCGTCGCGCGCCCGCCCACGACGCCGCGCAGGAACCAGCGCGGGCCGTCCACTCCGATGAAGCGGGCGAGGCGCTTCTCCGCGCTGCCGCCACCCGCGACGACCGGCACCTCGGCGAGGAGCTCGGGGCCGAGGGGTCCCTCGCGCTCCTCGACCCGCCCGCCCTGCTGACGCACCTGGTCGCGGATCTGGTCTCGCGTCTCATCCCACAGTCCGCTGGACCGCGGCGCCGCGAACGGCTGGACCTGGAGCGTGGACTCGGCGTAGTCGAGCCCGACCGCGACGATGCGCTTGGACTGCTCCTCGACCTCGAGCCGGAGGTTGAGGCCCTCGCGCGGCAGGATCTTGATGCCGCCGAGATCGATGTACGGGCGGACCGGGTTGGCCTCGCTCTCGTCGAACGGCCCCTCCTCGGCGCGATTGCGGGTCGTCGCGGGCGCGGCCTCGCCCTCGGGGACGGCGATCTCGTCGTTCTGCGGCGCGCTCTCGTCGCTCATGCCACTCCTCGTGTCTCGTAGCCGGTCGAGCCGAATCCGCCGACCCCGCGCACGGAGTCGGGCAGCTCGTCGACCGGGATGAATCGGGCGCGCGGGACGGGCATCAGGATGAGCTGAGCGATGCGGTCCCCCGCGGTGATCTGGTACGCCTCTCGGGCGTCGGTGTTCAGGAGGGCGACCTTGATCTCGCCCCGGTAGCCCGCATCGATCGTGCCCGGCGCGTTCACGATCGTGATGCCGTGCTTGGCCGCGAGCCCGCTGCGCGGGACGACGAACGCGGCGTAGCCCTCGGGCAGCGCGATGCGCACGCCGGTGCCGACGAGCGCACGCTCTCCCGGCTCGAGGAGCACCGACTCGCTCGCGACGAGGTCCGCCCCGGCGTCGCCGGGGTGCGCGTACGCGGGAGCCTCTGATGCGACAATGGGGACGTCAACGATATCGGTCACGCAACGAGGGTAATGCAGAACACAGTGTCGTCCCCGAACAGCGCGTCGGCCGCGGGCGCCGCCGCCGTCTACCGCGAGCGGCTCTCCCCGTCGCTCTGGCTGCTCGCGTCGGCCGCGATCGCCGCGCCCATGGTGTCGCTCGTCTTCGTGCGCCTCGATCCGTCGATCGCCCTCGCACTGGGGGCGATCGTGGCCGTCGGCGTCATCGCCCTGCTCATCGCATCGTCGCCCGTCGTGGAGGTGCGCGACGGCATGCTGCGCGCAGGACGGGCGCGCATCGAAGTGGAGCTCCTCGGCGAGCCGGCGGCGCTCACGGGCGACGAGGCGAAGGCGGCGCGGGGAGCCGGGCTCGACCCGCGCGGGTGGTATCTCGTGCGAGGCGGGATCGACCCGGTCGTCGTGGTCCCGGTCATCGACCCGGACGATCCCGTCTCGTCGTGGACGATCTCCACGCGCACCCCCGACCGCCTCGCGGCGGCCGTGGTGCGCGCGCAGATCACGCAGCGCAGTCGCGGCAGATAGGCCCGTCGGCGCCGTCGTGGTCGAGCTGCGAGCGGTGCTTCACGAGGAAGCAGCTCATGCAGGTGAACTCATCCTCCTGCGGCGGGAGCACGACGACATCGAGCTCGACATTGGACAGGTCGGCGCCCGGCAGGTCGAAGCTCGACGGGTTGTCCGCGTCCTCCGAGTCGATGGATCCCGCGTTATCGGGGCGGCGCGCCTTGAGCGCCTCGATCGACTCGTTGTTGTCGTCTTCGCTCTTGCGTGGGGCGTCGTAGTCGGTTGCCATCGGAGGGCGTCACTTCTTTCGTCATCGGGTGTTGCACATCCCCGCCATCGGGCGGGGCGGCGATAGTTTGCACGACGCCCGCGGCTTTCGCAAATGCTCAGCGCGTCGCCGTCGGGCGTCCGTCCGTGCTCGCGATGAAACTCGCGGCGCGCCCGCGGTATTCCCGCCTGCGAGCCACCGCGCGTGAAACCATGTCGGGACACCGATTGTCATCGTGTGAGGAGCAAGAGCATGGATCAGCTCACGATCGTGGGGACCGAGGACGGCAAGCTCGTCCTGGCGAACGAGTCGGGGCAGCGCTTCACGCTCCCCGTGGACGACCTGCTGCGTTCCGAGCTGCGCCGGATCGACCGCGCGGCGCATCGCGAGGAGTCCCACGCGCCGACCGCGAGCCCTCGCGACATCCAGCAGCACATCCGCGCGGGACTCACGGCCGAGCAGGTCGCGGATCTCCTCGGCGCGCGCGTCGAGGACGTCCGCCGCTTCGAGGGCCCCGTGCTCGCCGAGCGCGAGCACATCGTTGGCCGTGCCCTCGCCGTTCCCGTGCTCATGGGGGTCGACCTCGCCGGCGACCAGAATCCGACCTTCGGCGAGGCCATCCGCTCGAAGCTCGCGGACCTCGACGCCTCGGGCGAGCGCTGGACGAGCTGGAAGGACGAGACCGGCTGGATCGTCAAGCTCGAGTTCTCGGCCGCGGAGGTCGACCACGACGCCCGGTGGAGCTTCGACCCGCGGCGCAGCGCCCTCGCTCCCCTCAACGGCGACGCCACGCAGCTCTCGCGTCAGGGCCCGCTGCCGGAGGGGCTCATCCCCCGCCTGCGCGCGCTCGAGGTCGTCGAGACGGCCGACGAGGATCGCTTCGACTCCGGCGCCTTCGGGCCTCGCAGGCTCCCCGAGCAGGACGCGGCGACCGACGGCATGACCCGGTCGATCCCGTCAGTGCGCGAGGCCGCGACGAAGCGCGCGCCCAGCGCGGAGGGGCCGAGCTCCGAGACCGCCGACCTCCTCGAGGCGCTGCGCCGCCGTCGGGGCCAGCGCGAGAGCGCTCCCGTCCTCGAGATGGAGGAGACGCCGCCGGCCGAGGCCGATGGCGAGGATCACGGGCCCGCTCCCGTCGCGCTCTTCGATGCGCTCGAGCCGGGCTACCGCTCGGAGTCGGAGCCGGAGCAGCCCGCACCGCAGCCCGAGCCGGAGACCCCGCGTCGTCGAGGGCGCGCGTCCATGCCCTCGTGGGACGAGATCGTCTTCGGAGCCCGTGCGGACGACTGAGCCTCAGCGCGCGTAGGAGCCGAGGCGGATCAGCGGCACGGTCATCTCCTCGGGGGTCGTCGACCCGTGCTGACCCACCATGTCCTGCGGACGCTTGTCGTCCAGGCGGTCGTCGTAGAACGCCCACGTCCCGCGCGCCGCGACGAGCACGTCGCCGATGCGCGCCTCGACATCCGGATGGACGTCGCCGAAGAGACCGGAGGCGATCGCCTCCGCGCGCGTGGCGATGTCGGCGGTCCCCTCGTCTGCGCGGCGCCAGACGTCCGCGACCTCGTCGGCCCGCGCGTCGTCCTCGAGGTAGAGATGCAGCAGCCGCGGCTCGCCGCCGACGAGCGCCACCCCGTCGAGTCGCGGGTCTCCGTCGCGGAGGAGGATGTGCCGGTGCCGGGGCACGTCGATCATCCCGTGGTCGGCGGTCACGACGACGCCGACGCCCGCGGGGACGGGCGCGGCGAACGCGGCGTCGACGTCCTCCAGGGCGGCGACCCACGCGTCCGAGGCGACGCCGTGCCGGTGGCCGGCCTTGTCGACCTCGGGCAGGTAGCAGTAGACGACCGAGCCGGGGTGAGCGCTCGCGAGCCCGTACGCGGTCGCGAGGCGCGCCCGGACGCCGTCCTCCGCGATGTAGCGCGCGCCGCGCAGGACGGCCGCGGTGAAGCCGCTGCCCGCGAACTCGGCGAGCCCGACCGCGAACGCCGCGCGGCCGTCGGCGTGCGCGCGCTCGAAGACGGTCGTCGCGCGCTGCCACGTGACGGGGTCGAGGCCGTCGCGCTCGTAGCCGTTCAGCTGGTTGGCGAGCACTCCCTGCGCGGGGTCGAGGACGCGGTAGCCGACGAGTCCGTGCTCTCCCGGCCAGGCGCCGGTGAGCGTGCTCGTGAGCGCCGCGGCCGTCGTCGACGGGAACACGCTGCGCGCGACATCCTTCTTGGCCATGGCGCCCGCGAGACGTCGCGCGTGCCCGGCATGGGCGCGCAGCTGGATCGATCCGAGGCCGTCGACGACGACGATGACCGCGGAGGTCGCGGCGGGCAGCCACTCCCCTCCTCCGTCGAGCGATCGCAGGGACTCCTGCGCGACCTCGGTGAGGCTCCGGGCGTTCAGGGGGCCCGCCGGTACGATGAGGGACATCCGGGCCAGTCTCCCACAGCGGAGCTGCGCGCCGTCGCCCTCCGCCCGCGGGCGCGCGCCGCACGGCCCGGGATCCGTCCCACCCGAGGAGAGGGCTGAATGGCGCGCAAGCAGGCATCCGACGCCACGCCGGTCGAGGAGCGCATCGAGGACATCGACCTCGAGTCGGAGATGCAGGGGTCGTACCTCGAGTACGCCTACTCCGTCATCTACTCGCGCGCCCTGCCGGATGCGCGCGACGGCCTCAAGCCCGTGCAGCGCCGCATCCTCTACCAGATGGCCGAGATGGGGCTGCGCCCCGACCGCGGCCATGTGAAGAGCGCGCGCGTCGTCGGCGAGGTGATGGGAAAGCTCCACCCGCACGGCGACACCGCCATCTACGACGCCCTCGTGCGCCTCGCGCAGGACTTCGCGCTGCGCGTGCCGCTCGTCGACGGGCACGGCAACTTCGGCTCGCTCGACGACGGCCCCGCGGCGGCCCGGTACACCGAGGCGCGCCTCGCGGCCGCCGCCATGGCGATGACCGAGAACCTCGACGAGGATGTCGTCGACTTCATCCCCAACTACGACGGGCAGTTCCAGCAGCCCGACGTCCTGCCGGCCGCCTACCCGAACCTCCTCGTGAACGGCACGACGGGGATCGCCGTCGGCATGGCGACGAACATGGCGCCGCACAACCTCACCGAGGTCGTCGCGGCCGCCAACTTCCTCCTCGAGAACCCCGACGCGACCCTCGACCAGCTCATGGAGTTCGTCCCGGGGCCGGACTTCCCCTCGGGCGGCATCGTCGTCGGCCTCGACGGGATCCGAGACGCGTACGAGACGGGCCGCGGCGCGATCAAGGTGCGGGGGAAGGTGTCGATCGAGCAGATCGGCCCGCGCCGCACGGGCATCGTCGTCACGGAGCTGCCCTACATGGTCGGGCCCGAGCGCGTGATCGAGAAGCTCAAGGACGCCGTCCAGTCCAAGAAGCTCCAGGGCATCAGCGATGTCACCGACCTCACCGACCGCAACAACGGGCTGCGCATCGTCATCGGGGTGAAGACGGGCTTCGACCCGCAGGCCGTGCTCGAGCGGCTCTACCGCCTCACACCGCTCGAGGACTCCTTCAACTTCAACAACGTCGCCCTCGTCGGCGGGCGGCCGCACACGCTCGGCCTCGTCGAGCTCCTGCGGGTCTACGTCGAACACCGCCTGCAGGTGGTCACGCGCCGCAGCCGCTTCCGCCTCGCGCGGCGTCAGGAGCGCCTGCACCTCGTGCGCGGCCTACTCGTGGCCATCCTCGACATCGACGAGGTCATCCAGGTCATCCGCACGTCCGACGACTCCGAGCAGGCCCGCACGCGCCTGTGCCAGGTGTTCGATCTCGACGACGTGCAGGCCGAGTACATCCTCGAGCTGCGCCTGCGCCGCCTCACGAAGTTCTCGCGCATCGAGCTCGAGAAGGAGCGCGACGAGCTGCTCGCCGAGATCGCGCACCTCGAGGAGCTCCTGGGCTCCGATGCGCTGCTGCGCAGGCAGGTGGCGGCGGAGCTGGACGCGGTCGTCGACAAGTACGGCACGCCGCGGCGCACGCTCCTCATGAACGCGAAGCCCGCCGCGGCGCGCACGCGGCAGACCTCGGATGTCGACCTCCAGATCGCGGATGGCCCCACGCTCGTGGCGCTGTCGACGACGGGGCGCGCGGTGCGCGTCGAGGTCCCGGAGGGCCAGCAGCTCGCGGCGCCGTCGAGGCGGAGCAAGCACGATGCGATCCTCTCGACGGTCCAGACGACCGTCCGCGGCGAGGCCGGAGCGCTCACGAACCGCGGGCGCATCGTGCGGTTCCACCCCGTCGACCTGCCGTCGGTGCCGCCGAACGCGGTGCAGCTGGGCGTGGGCGTCAAGCTGCACGACTACATCGGGCTCGCCGACCGGAGCGAGCGGATCCTCGCGCTCGTGAAGCTCGACGACGACGCTCCGGTCGCCATCGGCACCGCGCAGGGCGTCGTGAAGCGGATCGTCCCGTCCGCGCTGCCGGCGAAGCCCGAGCTCGAGGTCATCGCGCTCAAGCCCGGCGACGAGGTCGTGGGCGCGGCGTCGGCACCCGACGACGCCGAGCTCGTCTTCATCACGACCGACGCGCAGCTGCTGCGCTTCGCCGCCTCCTCGGTGCGCCCCCAGGGGGCCGCGGCAGGCGGCATGGCCGGGATCAAGCTCAGCGCGAAGGGCGCCGTGCTCTTCTTCGGCGCGGCGACCGGCGACGACACGGTCGTCGTCACGGTGTCGGGCGCCGAGGGGATGCTCGCGGGCGCCGACACGGGGCGGGCGAAGATCTCGGACTTCTCGGAGTTCCCCGGCAAGGGCCGCGCGACGGGCGGCGTCCGCGCGCACGCCTTCCTCCGGGGCGAGGACCGGCTGACGCTCGCGTGGGTCGGCCCCGACCCCGCCCTCGCGGTGGACGCGAACGGGTCGGTGCGGAAGCTCCCGCAGACCCTCTCGAAGCGCGACGCGTCGGGGCAGCCGCTCGAATCCGTCGTCGCCTCGATCGGCCGGACGCTCGTCTAGGACGGGCGCTCGGCCGAGCGCCCGTCCTAGACGTCGATCGACTCGCGGTCCAGGCGGTCGGCGGAGTCGATGATGAACTCGCGGCGCGGGGCGACCTCGTTGCCCATGAGCATCTCGAACACGCGGCCCGCGGCCTCGGCGTCCTCCATGCGCACGCGGCGCAGGAGTCGGCCGTCGCGCTGCATCGTCGTCTCCGCGAGCTGGTCCGCGTCCATCTCGCCGAGTCCCTTGTAGCGCTGGATGGGCTCCTGCCAGCGCTTGCCCTGCTTCTGCAGCCGCGCGAGGAGGCGCGTGAGCTCGGCGTCGCTGTAGGTGTAGATCGTCTCGTTGGGCTTCGAGCCCGGGTTCATGACGATCACGCGGTGCAGCGGCGGAACGGCCGCGTACACCCTGCCGTGCTCGATGAGGGGCCGGAGGTACCGGTAGAAGAGGGTCAGCAGCAGGGTGCGGATGTGCGCGCCGTCGACGTCGGCGTCGCTCATCATGATGACCTTGCCGTAACGCGCGGCGTCGATGTCGAACGTCCGCCCGGAGCCTGCGCCCACGACCTGGATGATCGAGGCGCACTCGGCGTTCGAGAGCATGTCGCCGATCGAGGCCTTCTGCGTGTTGAGGATCTTCCCGCGGATGGGCAGAAGGGCCTGGAACTCGCTGTCGCGAGCGCGGCGGGCCGTGCCGAGCGCCGAATCGCCCTCGACGATGAACAGCTCGGAGTTCGACACGTCGCTCGAGCGGCAGTCGATGAGCTTGGCCGGGAGCGACGAGCTCTCGAGCGCGTTCTTGCGGCGCTGCGTCTCCTTGTGGGCGCGCGCCGACACGCGCGCCTTCATCTCGGCGACGACCTTGTCGAGGAGCATCGACGTCTGGTTCTTGTCGTCGCGGCGCGTCGAGGTGAAGCGCTCCTTGAGGCCCTCGCGGACGACCTTCGCGACGATCGCGCGGACGGCGGGCGTCCCGAGCACCTCCTTCGTCTGGCCCTCGAACTGCGGCTCCGGCACCGACACCGTGAGGACCGCCGTGAGACCGGCCAGCACGTCGTCCTTCTCGATGCGGTCGTTCTGGCCGACCTTGAGACGCCGTGCGTTCTTCTCGACCTCCGCGCGCAGCTGCTTGAGCAGCTCCTGCTCGAAGCCCTGCTGGTGCGTGCCGCCCTTGGGCGTGGAGATGATGTTGACGAACGAGCGGATGATCGTGTCGTACCCCGTGCCCCAGCGCAGCGCGATGTCGACGCTGCACTCGCGCTGGACATCCGTGGATCGCATCGATCCGTCGGGCTGCAGCATCGGCACCGTCTCGGTGTACGTGCCGGAGCCCTGGAAGCGCCAGTCGTCGGTCACGGGCGCGTCGGTCGCGAGGAAGTGCACGAACTCGGAGATGCCGCCGTCGAAGCGGTACGACGTCTCCGTCGGCTCGTCTCCGCGCTCGTCGCGGATCACGATCTCGAGCCCCGGCACGAGGAACGCCGTCTGCCGCGCGCGCGTGACGAGCTCGTCGACCTGGAACGCCGCATCCTTCGTGAAGATCTGCCGGTCGGCCCAGTACCGCACACGCGTGCCGGTGACGCCCTTGGCGACCTTGCCGACGACGCGCAGCTCGCTGCGCTCCTCGAAGGGCGTGAACGGCGCCTCGGGCGTCGGCTCGCCGGTGTCCGCGAAGCGCCCGGGCTCGCCGCGGTGGAACGACATCGCCCAGGTCTTGCCGTCGCGGTCGACCTCGACGTCGAGGCGCTCGGACAGGGCGTTCACGACCGACGCGCCGACGCCGTGGAGCCCGCCGGAGGCGGCGTACGAGCCGCCGCCGAACTTCCCGCCCGCGTGGAGCTTCGTGTAGACGACCTCGACGCCGGACAGGCCCGTGCGGGGCTCGACGTCGACCGGCACGCCGCGGCCGCGGTCCTGGACCTCGACGCTGCCGTCGCCGTGCAGGATGACGTCGATGCGCGTGCCGTTGCCGGCGACCGCCTCGTCCACGGCGTTGTCGATGATCTCCCACAGGCAGTGCATGAGGCCGGGCGATCCGTTCGACCCGATGTACATGCCGGGGCGCTTGCGGACGGCCTCGAGGCCTTCCAGCACCTGGAGATGATGAGCGGAGTACTCGGAGGTCACGATCTTCGATCATACTTTCGACGTGCCCGGAAGAGCCTGCGACACTCCCCCGATGCGCGCTCCCACGAGGACATCCGGCGCGCTCGCGTCCAGCCCGTACGCGCAGAGCGAAACATGCGGCCATGCGGGCATGATTCCGAGGTCCCCGTGGTTTCATACAGTGAATCGGAAGAGTCGAGACCGAGATCGACAGGTTCGAACAGGGAGGCAGACCATGACCGCGACATCCACACCCGAAGCCCCTGTCTCGTACCGTCTCACCGCGGCCGACCGCTGCGACAGCTGCGGGGCGCAGGCGTACATCGCCGCCGAGGTCAACGGCAGCCAGCTGCTCTACTGCGCCCACCACGGTCGCAAGTACGAGGAGAAGCTGCGCGCCGTGGCGACCTCGTGGCTCGACGAGACGGCCCGTCTCGCCGAGACGGACTGACACCAGGCTTCCGAGGCGCCCGTCCCCGCGAGGGGGCGGGCGCTTCGCCGTTCCCGCTCCTCAGACGTACACGCGCGGGATGAGGGGCGACACGCGCAGGAGGGGCTCCTCGCCGACCGTGCCGATCGCCTCGGCGATGGTCGTCGACGTGCTCTCGCCGCGATCGCCCGCGCCGAACAGCACGACCTCGTCGCCGACAGCCGCGCCGTCCCACCCGTCGATCGTCGACGTCGTCTCGCGCACCGCGCGCAGCCGACGCGCGCCCGCGGGCGTGCCCACCGACATCCGCCCGGCGAGCGTGGAGAACAGGCCGTCGAGCGAGCCGATGCCCACCTCGACCGTGTCGCCGTGCACGGCGGTCACCTCGCTCACGAGGGAGGCGGATGGCGCGGTGCCGGGGATCTCCGGCCCCTCGGCCGAGCGGATGCCGTAGCAGAAGGCGCCGACCCGGACGAGGTCGCACCGGAACTCCGCGCGATGCCACGCGGCCGCGCTGGCCGCGAGGTGGCGCACCTCGGGCCGCAGGCCGGCCGCTCGCGCCGCCGCGACCGCCTCGTCGAAGAGAGCGCGCGCGGCGTCGTCCTCCTCGTCGCTCGCCTCGGCGATGTGGCTCCAGATCCCGGCGACCCGCACCGCGTTCTCCGCCTCGAGCGCGGCCGCGCGGGCCGCGAACGCCGGCCACGCCTCGACGCGCACGCCGTTGCGGTGCAGGCCCGTGTCGATCTTGAGGTGGACGACCGCGGTCTCGCCGCGGGCGGCGGCCACGCGGCCGACGCGCTCGAGATAGCCCGCGTCGCCCACGCCGAGCTCGACGCCCGCCTCGAGAGCCTCCGCGATCTCGCCCTCGTCGACGGTCAGCCACGAGAACACCCGCGCGCGGTCGCCGGTCACGGCCTTGGCGCGCATGCCGGTCGCGATGTCGAATGCGCCGAGCCAGCGCACGCCCTCCGCGGCGGCCGCGTCCGCGATGGCCTCCACGCCGTGGGCGTAGGCGTCGTCCTTGACGACGACCATGAGGTCGGCCGGCGCGACGCGGGCCCTGACGGCGCGCACGTTCTCCCGGAACCGGCCCAGATCGATCCGCAGGGCGCTCACGCGACGACCTCCCTCTCCACGCCGAGGCCGACCCGCGCCACCAGCTCGGCGGCCGTCAGACCCGTCACCGTCGTCCACTCGGCGATCTCGTCGCGCACGGCGCCCGATCCGAAGAAGACGACCTCGTCGCCCGGCTCCGCGCCATCCGCCCCGCCGACGTCCACGACGCACACGTCCATCGCGACGCGCCCGACGATCGCGCAGCGGCGTCCGCGGATGTCGACGTGCGCGCGGCTGCCGAGCGCGCGCACGACGCCCTGCGCGTACCCGCCGGGGACGAGCGCGATCTGCGTGTCGGCGGGCGCGCGGTGGACGAAGCCGTACGACACGCCCTCGCCCGCGAGGAGCGGCTTCGTCGACAGGACGCGCGATGCGAGCGACAGGACCGGCTGTCCGCCGGAGCCGGGAAGGCCCAGGACGCGGGCCATGGGCAGCGTCGGCTCGTCGGCGGTCGCGACGAGGCCGAGATCCTCGACGATCGCGACATCCGGCGCGTCCGCGCGCACCGCCCGGACACCCGCCGCGTGCAGGGCGCGCGCCACGGTCACGAGGCCGTGGCCCCACGCATCGCGCCGGACGTCGCCGATCGCGTCGGGCGGCGTGTCACGCAGGTTCGCGGCCAGGGCCGCTGCCGACACGCGCGCGCGGGGCGCGGACGTCCGAAGGCGCTGCGAAGTCACCCGATCTAGACTAGCCAGGCCCATCGCAAGCGACCTGGAGGACGCCCGTATGCCCTCGACCGGCCTGAGCCTCGGCCCCAAGCTCCGCTACCTCGTGGAGCGCGCGCGCCGCATCGACGTCGGGTCGGTGATCGAACGCGCCAAGGAGGTGCACGAGCAGCACGGCAAGGCGGTCCCGCTCGTCGTCGCCGACATGCTGTGGTCCGCCGCACGGCGCGACGTCGCGTTCCAGGACTACGTCGACTACGACTTCGCGATCCTCACGCGCGAGGAGCGGGCGACGTTCATGACCCACCCGGTGTCGATGCAGCTCGCCGCGAAGTACGCGCACCCCGACCACCGCGTCCTCTTCGAGAACAAGATCGAGTTCAACCGGCGCTTCGACCGCTTCCTGCGGCGCGAGTGGCTCGTCGTCGAGGCGGGGAACGCGGACGCGGTCCGCGCGTTCGTCGAGAAGCACGGCACGATCGTCGCCAAGGTGCCCGTGAGCCACATGGGGCTCGGAGTGCACCGCTACCACGCCGAGGAGGTACAGGACTGGGCCGCGTTCCACCGCGGTCTCCTCGAGCGCGACGAGATCCTCCTCGAGGAGGTCATCGTGCAGCATCCCGACCTCGCCGCTGTCTGCCCCGGAACGGTCAACACGACGCGCATCACGGCGTTCAACGACGGAAGCGACGTGCACATCCTCGCGATCGCGCAGAAGTTCGGCCGCGGAGCGGTGAGCGACCAGATGTCGTTCGGCGGCTTCTACACGATGCTCGACGACGCGGGGCACGCGATCGGCGCGGGGTACGACTCCCACGGCCACGTCCACGAGAAGCACCCCGACACGGGCTTCCCGATCGCGCAGTTCCAGCTGCCGTTCATGGAGGAGGTGCGCGCGTTCATCGACCAGGTCGCGCGCATCGTGCCGCAGGTGCAGTACGTGGGCTGGGACGTCGTCGTCTCCCCCGACGGCCCCGTGCTCGTCGAGGGCAACTGGGGCGCCGGCGTCTACGAGAACAAGCCGTCCGTGACGGGCATCCGCACGGGGCACAAGCCCCGCTACCGCGCGGCGATCGGCTTCTGACGGAACGCAGAACGGGCCGGACCCCGAGGGGTCCGGCCCGTTCTCGCGCGTCTGATCAGCGACCGGCCGGCGCGGTGACCTTCCGGATGATGCCGAGCGGGGTCGACTGGTGGCCCTGCCCCAGCGGGTTGTCGCCGAGGATGCGCACGAGGCGCTTCTCGCCGGCCTTGTCGAGCGTCGAGCCGAGGATGTTCCCGCCGATGTCGTTGATGTCGACCACGGCGACGTCGGCGTCCACCCCGAGCAGCGAGCGCACGTGCTCGGCGACCTCGCGCGGACGCTCGGGGCCGAGCACGACCGCCCGGTTGTACGGCGGGATCGTGCCGGGGGTCGGCCCGTCGATCGCGCGCGCCTTGTCTCCCGCGATGCGGTAGAAGTCGCCGCGGCGGCCGAGGAGCTTCGTCACGGCCGACACGGCGGCCGCGAAGAGGATGCGCGGCGTGCCGACCTCGCGCAGCGCCATCTCCATCGTCTCGGGGATGCCCAGGCCGATGCCGTACGCGGTCTTCGTGACGTACTTCGAGAGGAAGGTCGCCAGCTTCCGCGGCCGGATCTCGTCCATCATGTACGAGCGGCCCTGCGTGATCGCGACGATCTTCTCCGTCACGAACAGGAGGTCTCCCGGCTCGACGGCGTCCTTCGCGTACTCCGCGATGATCGCGTCGATCTCGTCATCCGGCATGACCACCTTCGTGCGCAGGGGGATGCGCGCGTAGCGGACGCCGTCGACCTCGACCTCGAGGTGCTTGCCCTCGTTCGCCTCCGCCATCACTCGAGGTAGTCCCGGAGCGACTGCGAGCGGCTCGGGTGGCGCAGCTTCGCCATGGTCTTCGACTCGATCTGGCGGATGCGCTCGCGCGTCACGCCGAAGGTGTCGCCGATCTGGTCGAGCGTCTTGGGCTGCCCGTCGCCGAGACCGAAGCGCATGCGGATGACGCCCGCCTCGCGCTCGGAGAGCGAGTCGAGCAGGCTCTCGAGCTGACGCTGCAGCATCGTGAAGCCCACCGCGTCCGCGGGGACCACGGCCTCGGTGTCCTCGATGAGGTCGCCGAACTCGCTGTCGCCGTCCTCGCCGAGGGGCGTGTGCAGCGAGATGGGCTCGCGACCGTACTTCTGGACCTCGATGACCTTCTCGGGGGTCATGTCGAGCTCCTTGGAGAGCTCCTCGGGCGTGGGCTCGCGACCGAGGTCCTGCAGCATCTGCCGCTGGACGCGGGCGAGCTTGTTGATGACCTCGACCATGTGGACCGGGATGCGGATGGTGCGCGCCTGGTCGGCCATCGCGCGCGTGATCGCCTGGCGGATCCACCACGTCGCGTAGGTCGAGAACTTGAAGCCCTTGGTGTAGTCGAACTTCTCGACCGCGCGGATGAGACCGAGGTTGCCCTCCTGGATGAGGTCCAGGAACTGCATGCCGCGGCCCGTGTAGCGCTTCGCGAGCGAGACGACGAGGCGCAGGTTGGCGCCGAGCAGGTGGCTCTTCGCCCGCTGGCCGTCGCGCGCGACCCACTGGAGGTCGAGGCCGAGCTGGCTCGACTTCTCGGCGGCCGACATCTTGGAGAGCTTCTCCTCGGCGAACAGACCGGCCTCGATGCGCATCGCGAGGTCGACCTCCTCCGCCGCGTTGAGGAGGGGCACCTTGCCGATCTGCTTCAGGTAGTCCTTGACGGGGTCGGCCGTCGCGCCGGTGATCTGCGTCGAGTAGACGGGAACGTCCTCCTCGTCGCTCGAGCTGATGACGATCGCGCCGGTCGGAAGCGGCTCGACGGCCGGCTTCTTCTCGTCCTTCTCGTCGCCCTTGGCGTCGTCCTTCACCTCGTCGGCGTCGGTCTCCGCGTCGGCGTCCACGTCGATGTCCTCGACGTCGACGTCCTCCTCGATCTCGGCGTCCTCGTCGGACCCCTTCTTCGCTGTGCTCTTGGCCGCCTTCGTCTTCTTCGTCGACGCGGTCTTCGCTGCGGTCTTCTTGGTCGTCTTCTTCGCCGTGGAGCCCTGAGCCGTCTCCTCGACGACCTCTTCCGCGGCGGCTTCGTCCTTCTTCGCGGTACTCCGCGAAGCCTTCGTGGCAGTTGTCACGTTCTCGCCTTTCACCGACGGCGCTGCGCGCGTCGCCCCCGGGTGTCTTCGGGCACTAGTAAGACCCTTGTCAAGTCCCGCGCCTCGACAGCACGGACTCGACAACGGGTCGTGCACTCATTCTCTCATACCTGAGCCGCGTCCTCCGCCGCGGCTCGATCCGCTCCGATGAGGGAAACAGCCCGGCCCCCGCCCACATTCCCGGCGGGGTCAGTTCGGCTTGTCCTCGTCGCCGTTCGGACGGGAGGCGAGGTACCGCTCGAGCTCGGCGGCGAGCTCGTCGGCGCTCGGGATGTCGCTCTCGTGGATGAGGCCGGCCGAGCTCGGCGCTCCGCCGTCCGACAGATTGGCCATGTAGGCGTCGTATCGCTCCTCGAGCCCCGTCACCATCCGCGCGAGCTCGTCGTTGCCGTGGATCTGCTCCTCGACCTTCGCGAGGTACTCGAGGTTGTCGTCGCGGAGTCCGTCGAGATCGAACACGCGCCCCGTCGACGACGCGATCCGGTCGATCGCCGACAGCGTCGCCGCAGGGTAGTCGGTCTCGGCGAGGTAGTGCGGCACGAGGAGGACGAACCCGGCCACGAGCAGCCCGGCGGCCGACGCGCGGTACTCCAGGAGGTGCCCCGCGGTCGCCGGCACCTGCGTGCGGGGCTGCCAGATCGACTGCGCGGCGATCAGCTCGGTGCGGTTGCCGCTCACGGTGACGCCCAGCTCGCGGGTGTGCGGGACCGGCATCGCGATCGCGTGCACCCAGGTGAGCCCCGACACGTCGAACTCCCGCGCGAAGGCGATCACCGTCTCGGCGAACGCGTCCCACACGAAGTCGGGCTCGTACCCGGACAGGAGGAGGAAGGGCTGGCCGAGCGCGTCGTGGACGAGGGAGAGCTCGAGGCGCGGCGGGCGGAACTCGGTCAGGTGGTCCTTGTCGAAGGTGACGATCGGGCGACGCGCCCGGTAGTCGAGGAGCACGTCGTTCGAGAACACCGCGATGACGTACGGATCGAGGTCCTCCCGCATGTAGTCGATCGCGCCCGACACGGCGCCGCCGGCGTCGGTGAACCCGGTCAGGAGCACGACGAGCGGCAGGCCACCGGGAACCACGGGGGCGTCGGCGAGTCGTTCGAAGAGATCTCGATGAGCGGGCATTCCTCCATGCTACGAGTCGCACGGCCCGCGCGGGCGGTCGTCGGGGTCGGGCGAGCGCGAACCTAGGATGGAGGAATGCCTCACCCCGAGATCGAGCTGTCCGCAGCCACGTTCCCCGCAGAGGGCGCCGATGCCCTCGTGATCGCGATCCCCGATCTGACGGGCGAAGGGCCGGGGCCGGCCGGGCTCGCCGACCTCCTCCCCGCGCTCGATGCCATCGGCTTCACGGGGGCCCGCAACGCGTTCGCGCGGGTCTACGCGCCGGGCTTCTCGGATGCCCCGCTCGCGGTGGTCGGCCTCGGACGGCGCCCCGATGCGGACGCCGTCCGCGACGCCGTGGGGACGGCCATCCGCTCGCTCACGGGCTTCGACACGATCGCCGTCTCCGTCGCCGCCGAGGTGGAGGACGGATGGCGCGCGGCCGCCGAGGGCGCGGCGCTCGGCGGATACGCGTTCGCGGGATACAAGTCCGACTCGCAGGACAAGAAGGACAAGCGCCGTCGGGCGTCGCGCGTCGTCGTGCACGCGCCGGAAGGCGCGGACGACGCGGCCCTCGCCGCGGTGCGCGCAGGAGCCGAGGCCGTCGCCCTCGTGAAGGACCTCGTGTCGACGCCCGCCGAGTGGCAGAGCCCGGCGCAGCTGGCCGACACGGCGGTCGAGACGACGCAGGGTCTGCCGATCGACGTCACCGTGTGGGACGAGAGCGCTCTCGCGGAGGCCGGCTTCGGCGGCATCCTCGGCGTCGGGAAGGGATCCGACCGGCCGCCGCGCCTCGTCCGCCTCGACTACGCCCCGGCCGGCGCGGAGCGCCACATCGCGCTCGTCGGCAAGGGCATCACCTTCGACACGGGCGGGCTCTCGCTCAAGCCCGCGGCGTCGATGGTCGGCATGCAGGAGGACATGACGGGCGCCGCCGAGGTGCTCGCGGTCGTCCGCGCCGCCGCCCAGCTCGAGCTTCCCGTGCGGGTGACGGCGTGGATGTGCATCGCGGACAACATGCCGTCCGGTCGCGCGACACGCCCCGGCGACGTGCTCGTGATGGCCGACGGCACGACCGTCGAGGTGACCAACACCGACGCGGAGGGGCGGCTCGTGCTCGCCGACGGCCTCATCGCCGCGAGCAGGGAGAACCCCGATGTCATCGTCGACGTCGCGACCCTCACCGGGGCGATGATCGTCGCGCTCGGCACGCGCCACACGGGCGTGATGGGGCACGGCGACGCGGTCGACGCGTTCCTCCGCTCCGCCGATCGGACCGGCGAGCTCGCGTGGGCGCTCCCCCTGCCCGAGCACATCGCCGAGGAGCTCGACTCGCGTGTGGCCGACATGCGCAACGCGAACGTCGGGAACCGCGCGGGCGGCGCGCTCTTCGCGGGGCTGTTCCTGCAGCGCTTCGTGGGCCGGACCGGCGAGGGAGACGACGCCCCGCGCATCCCGTGGGTGCACCTCGACATCGCGGGCTCGTCGATGAGCACCGGCAGCGCCTTCGGCTTCACGGACAAGGGTCCGACCGGCGCCACCGTCCGCGCGCTCATCGACTTCGTCGCGGCGGGCGGTGAGGTGCGATGACCGAGCAGGTCTTCGACGTCGTCGTCCTCGGCGGCGGCAGCGGCGGCTACGCCGCCGCGCTGCGCGCCGCCGAGCTCGGCAAGCGCGTGGCGATCGTGGAGAAGGACAAGGTCGGCGGCACGTGCCTGCATCGGGGGTGCATCCCCACGAAGGCGCTGCTGCACGCGGCGGAGGTCGCCGACACCGTGCGCGGCGCGGCCGAGTTCGGCGTGACCGCCGAGCTCTCGGGCATCGACGCCGCGCAGGTGGCTGCCTACCGCGACGGCATCGTGGCGAAGAAGCACAAGGGCCTCGAGGGCCTCATCAAGGCGCGCGGCATCACGGTCGTCGCCGGCGAGGGGCGTCTCGAGGCGGGCCCGGCCGTCCGCGTCGGCGACGATCTCCTGCGTGCGCAGGACGTCGTCCTCGCGACGGGCTCGTACAGCCGGACGCTGCCCGGGCTCGAGCTCGGGGGCAGGATCATGGCGAGCGAGGGCGCCCTCGCCCTGGATGAGATCCCGTCGAGCGCGATCATCCTCGGCGGCGGGGTGATCGGCGTCGAGTTCGCGAGCGTCTGGCGGTCTTTCGGCGCCGAAGTGACGATCGTGGAGGCCCTCGAGCATCTCGCGCCCAACGAGGACATCGCGCTCAGCAAGGGTCTCGAGCGCGCCTACCGCCGTCGCGGCATCCGCACCTCGCTCGGCGTCCGCTTCGCGTCGGCGTCGCAGACCGCCGACGCCGTCACCGTGACGCTCGAGAACGGCGAGACGCACACGGCCGATGTGCTGCTCGTGGCCGTCGGTCGCGGCCCCGCGACCGACGGCCTCGGTCTCGACGAGGCCGGCGTCCGGCGGGATCGCGGCTTCGTCGTCGTCGACGACGAGCTGCGCACGAGCGCACGCGGCGTGTGGGCCGTGGGCGACATCGTGCCGGGCCTGCAGCTCGCGCACCGCAGCTTCCAGCAGGGCATCGCCGTCGCCGAGCGCATCGCGGGTCTCGCGAGCGCCCCGGTTCCCGATGCCCAGCTCCCCCGCGTGACCTACTCCCACCCCGAGCTCGCCTCGGTCGGCGCGACCGAGGCGCAGGCGATCGCGCAGCACGGCGTCGACGGGATCGAGACCGCCGAGTTCAATCTCGCGGGCAACGCGAAGAGCGAGATCATCGGGACCGGCGGACTCGTGAAGGTCGTGCGCCGCAAGGACGGCCCCGTCCTCGGCGTGCACCTCATCGGCGACCGCGTCGGCGAGCTCATCACGGAGGGCCAGCTGGCCGTCGCGTGGGAAGCCCACCCCGACGACCTGGCGCCCCTCATCCATGCGCATCCGACGCAGAGCGAAGCGCTCGGCGAGGCCTTCCTGGCGCTCGCGGGCAAGCCGCTCCACGCGCTGTGACGCCGCCCCCGGACCCCAACAACACTAAGCTAGACAAGAATTCGACATTCCGAAGGAGACTCCTGACATGAGCACTTCCGTCGTCCTCCCCGCTCTCGGAGAGAGCGTGACCGAGGGTACGGTCACCCGCTGGCTGAAGCAGGTCGGTGACACCGTCGCAGCGGACGAGCCGCTTCTCGAGGTGTCGACCGACAAGGTCGACACCGAGATCCCCTCGCCGGTGAGCGGCGTCCTGGAGACCATCCTCGTGCAGGAGGACGAGACGGTCGAGGTCGGTGCTGAGCTCGCCCGTGTCGGCGACGGCTCCGGCGCGGCCGAGGCTCCCGCGGCACCGGCCGCCGAGGCGGCGCCCGCCGAGGCCGCCCCCGCCCAGGCTGCCCCCGCGGAGGCTCCCGCCGCCCAGGCTGCGCCTGCCGCGGAGGCTCCCGCGGCCGCGCCCGCCGCGAGCGGCGACTCCTCCGACGTCGTGCTCCCCGAGCTGGGCGAGAGCGTGACCGAGGGCACCGTCACCCGCTGGCTCAAGCAGGTCGGCGACTCCGTCGAGGTCGACGAGCCGCTGCTGGAGATCTCCACGGACAAGGTCGACACCGAGATCCCGTCGCCGGTCGCCGGCACGGTCCAGGAGATCCTCGTCCAGGAGGACGAGACGGTCGAGGTCGGGTCGGTGCTCGCTCGCGTCGGCAGCGGAGCCCCGGCTGCACCCGCCGCCCCGGCTGCCGCCCCCGCGGCCCCCGCCGAGGCCGAGGCGCCCGCGGCCCCCGCCCCCGCCGCTCCGGCGCCGGCTGCTGCGGCCCCGGCTGCTCCCGCCGCCCCGGCTGCTCCCGCTCCGGCCGCTGCGCCCGCCGCCCCGGCTGCTCCGGCTGCTCCCGCCGCCCCTGCGGCGCCGGCCGCGCCCGCCGGCGAGGACGAGAAGCTCTACGTGACGCCGCTCGTGCGCCGTCTCGCGGCGCAGAACAACGTCGACCTGTCCACGGTCAAGGGCACGGGCGTCGGCGGCCGCATCCGCAAGGAGGACGTCCTCAAGGCCGCGGAGGGCGCTGCCGCCGCTCCGGCAGCCGCGCCGGCAGCCGCTGCGGCGGTCAAGCCCGAGCCGTCGCCGCTGCGCGGCACGACCGCCCCGATGTCGCGCCTGCGCAAGGTGCTGGCGTCGCGCGCCGTCGAGTCGATGCAGAAGACCGCTCAGCTGACCACGGTCGTCGAGGTCGACGTCACGAAGCTCGCCGCCTTCCGCGACGAGGTCAAGGGCACGTTCCTCGAGAAGACCGGCGACAAGCTGTCGTTCCTGCCGTTCTTCGCCCTCGCCGCCGCCGAGGCGCTGCAGGCGTACCCGATCGTCAACGCGACGGTCGACGGCGAGAACAACATCGTCTACCCGCCGACGGAGAACCTCTCCATCGCGGTCGACACCGAGCGCGGTCTCCTCACCCCGGTCGTCCGCGACGCCGGGTCGAAGAATCTCGCGCAGATCGCCCACGAGATCGCCGACCTCGCCGCGCGCACGCGCGACAACAAGCTGAAGCCGGACGAGCTCTCGGGCGGCACCTTCACCCTGACGAACACCGGATCGCGCGGCGCGCTGTTCGACACGCCGGTCGTGTTCCTGCCGCAGTCGGCGATCCTCGGCACGGGCGTCGTCTTCAAGCGCCCCGGCGTCGTGAAGGTCGACGGGGTCGAGGCCATCGGCATCCGCTCGTACGTGTACCTCGCGCTCTCGTACGACCACCGCACGATCGACGGCGCGGACGCCGCCCGCTTCCTGTCGGCGGTCAAGGCGCGCCTCGAGGCGGCGGACTTCGCGGGCGACCTCGGCATCTGAGGTCGACGCGCCCCGCGCGAAGGGGGCCGGCTGGACGCACCGCGTTCATCCGGCCCCCTTCGCCGTGTCGTAGACCTGGCGCAGGCGCCATGCGCCGTCGACCCGCTCGAGCACGACGTGCCGGGTCTCGCCGTCCACCACGGCGCGGGTGACGGCGACATCCCCGAAGTCGTCGAGAAGGGCCACGGTGGCGTCATCCGCCCCCTCGACGAGCCGCGCCGTCGCCTGCTCGGGCGTCTCGTCGTCGGCCCCTTCCGCCTCGGGGCCGTGCTCGCTCTCGGGCGCGCCCGCGGCATCCGCCGGCTCGGCAGCCGCGGCCGGCTCCTCTGCGGCGCCCGCGCCGGGCGACGCGTCCGACGGCCACAGGGCTCCGGCGAGGAGGACCGCGGCCGCGCATGCGCCTCCGACGAGAAGCGGAGCGCGACGCGAGCCCGTGCGCGCGCCGCGCGGCCGCAGACGGGCTCGGATGAGCGCCGCCCCCTCGCGCAGCCCCTCCCACGCACGCGTCGCCAGCATCCCCACGCCCGCATCGACGTGCCGGTCGATCCAGTCGCTCCAGGCTGGCATCGCCGCGCGGTCCGGCTGGTCCGCGCCCTGACGCCGTTCGGGCGTCGCTGCCGCGTCCGAGCTCTCGGCGCCGTCGTCCGCTCGGAGCAGAGGTCGCGGCGCGCAGGCGTCGAAGAGCCGCGACTCGAGCTCGGGGAGCGCGCGGTGGAGCCCGCGCGGGCGCTCGAGCGCGGTCGCGCACTCGTCGAGCGCGCGCCGCACGACGCGGTCGCCCGATGCCTCGCTCACGGTCGCCAGCACGCGCCGTGCGGAGGCCTCGGCGGCATCCCCGGCCCCGAGAGCGAGCACCGGGCGCGCCTCGTCGGTGAGCCACCACTCGCCGCTCGGCCCGTGCTCGTCCCCCGCGCGGCCCGCCCAGGCCTCCTGCACGCCGCGGAGGACGCTCACCGCAAGCGTCACGATCTCCCCGCCCGCGAGCGCCGGCCCGCGTGCGAGCCGTCCGGCGAGCCAGGTCTCCAGGCGCGCGACGCACCACGGCAGCGCGAGCGCGTGGCCATCCGGAAGCCTCACGATGTCGACGGGAGCGAGCACGTGCTGCGCGCCGGCGGCACGCCATCCGTCCCATCCTTCCGCCGCTTCGGTCCGCACGAGCTGGACCACATCGTCGCCCGCAGCCGCGAGCTCGCCCGCGAGCGGCGCACCGGGTGGAGCCACGTGTCGGATCAGCCGATACGCGCCTGTCCCCTCGGAGATGCCCGGCTCCCCCGAGATCACGTCGTCCCACCCCATGCGCCCACTCTCGCCCGCAGGAGCCGGGAGCCGCGCGGCGGATCGCGCCGACGCGCCCGACGCGCCGTCCGGAGGCGCCTGTGCACGCGTCGTCGGCCGCTCAGCGGCACTCGGGCGCACCCGCGCGCCGGTAGGCTTGTCCCATGGCACGCAGCACTTCCGCCGAGAAGCGACCCGGCTTCTTCTCGCAGATCAGGTCACTGTTCACGTTCACCCGTGAGGCCTTCCCCTGGCTCGGCTGGCTGCTCGCCGGGATCGTGGTGCTCGGCGTCGCCCTCGGCGTCGTCGTCGGCTTCCTGCTGCAGCCGCAGTGGTGGGGCATCCTCCTCTGGGGCATCACCGGACTCATGGTGGGCGCGCTCGCTGCCATGATGACCATGACGCGCTTCTCGACGCGCGCGATGTACCGCAAGCTCGACGGCATGCCCGGCGCCAGCGGCCACGTCCTCTCGAACATGCTCGGCCGCAACTGGCGCGGCGAGGAGATGCCGGTCGGCATCAACCCCAAGACGCAGGAGGCGGTCTACCGCGCCGTGGGCCGCGGCGGCATCGTCGTCGTCGGAGAGGGCTCCAAGGGCCGGCTCACGCGCCTCATGCGCGACGAGCGGATGCGCGCCCAGCGTGTGGCGTCGGGGGTCCCGGTCCACGAGTTCTACGTCGGCCACGGCGAGGGCGAGGTGCCGATCGACCAGCTCGCGAAGACGATCAAGGCCCTGCCGAAGGCGATCGACCGCGCCACGATGGGCGCCGTGCTGCAGCGCATCGAGTCGGTGTCGCAGTCGATCACGTCGCTGCCCATCCCGAAGGGCATCGACCCGACGAAGGTCCGCTCGCAGCGGCCGCGCTGATCCTCTGACATGACGATGCCCTCGCCGCGCGGCGAGGGCATCGTCATGTCAGAGGCGTCACGCGCGCAGGAGGACCGTCCCGGCGGCCTTGTCATGCAGGCCCCGCTGGTCCTGGTCCCACACGACGGCCGGGATCACGAGCATGAGGAGCGCGGTGCGCACGATCGGCCGCCAGACGCCCGTCCACGCGCCATCCGCTCGGACCAGGCGCATCCCGACGAGCCGGTGCCCTGGGCTCCCGCCGAGCATGGGGATGAAGAGCACCTGCAGCGCCGCGAACACCATGAGCGGCGTGAACATCGTGAGACCGGCCTCGCTGGGCAGAGCGAACTGGTCGTACCCGAAGAAGGCGGATGCGATGAGGGTCGCCGCCGCGTAGTCGATCGCGAGCGCGGCGATGCGGCGGCCAGGACGGGCGATCGAGCCGGCGCCCGATGCCGGCAGGCCCAGGCTGGCCCCCGGGTGGTCGGCGTGGGTGGGGGATGTCACCCGACGAGCCTAGAGGAACCGGGCTGTGTAACATGCCGGAAACATAAGGGACATGACGAGGCAACGCCGGAGCCGTAGGTTTGCCGCGTCGTCCGTTCCACGGATTGCCCCACCCGAGATCCCACAACTGGAGCCTCAATGTTCAAAGATTCCTCCGAGGTCCTGAAGTTCATCAAGGACGAGGACGTCAAGTTCCTCGACATCCGCTTCACGGACCTTCCCGGCGTCCAGCAGCACTTCAACATCCCGGCTTCCACCGTGGACGAGGAGTTCTTCACGGTCGGCCAGCTCTTCGACGGCTCCTCGATCCGCGGGTTCGCGAACATCCACGAGTCGGACATGCAGCTCATCCCCGACGTGTCGACGGCATACCTCGACCCGTTCCGCGAGGCGAAGACGCTCGTGATGGTCTTCGACATCTACAACCCGCGCAACGGCGAGATCTACGCGAAGGACCCGCGCCAGGTCGCCAAGAAGGCCGAGAAGTACCTCGCCTCCACCGGCATCGCCGACACCGCGTACTTCGCTCCCGAGGCCGAGTTCTACATCTTCGACGACGTGCGCTACGAGGTGAAGCAGAACGCGAGCTTCTACTCGGTGGACTCCGAGGAGGGCGCGTGGAACACGGGCCGCGCCGAAGAGGGCGGCAACCTGGCCAACAAGACCCCGTACAAGGGCGGCTACTTCCCGGTGTCCCCCGTCGACAAGACGGCTGACCTCCGCGACGACATCAGCCTCAAGCTCATCGAGGCCGGCCTCGAGCTCGAGCGCGCGCACCACGAGGTGGGCACGGGCGGCCAGCAGGAGATCAACTACCGCTTCGACACCATGGTGCACGCGGCCGACGACATCCTGAAGTTCAAGTACATCGTCAAGAACACGGCCGAGGAGTGGGGCAAGGTCGCGACCTTCATGCCCAAGCCGCTCTTCGGCGACAACGGCTCCGGCATGCACACGCACCAGTCGCTGTGGGCCGACGGCAAGCCCCTCTTCTACGACGAGACCGGCTACGGCGGCCTGAGCGACATCGCCCGCTGGTACATCGGCGGCATCCTCGCGCACGCTCCCGCGGTCCTCGCGTTCACGAACCCGACGCTGAACAGCTACCACCGTCTCGTCAAGGGCTTCGAGGCTCCCGTGAACCTCGTCTACTCCGCCGGCAACCGCTCCGCGGCCATCCGCATCCCGATCACCGGCTCGAACCCGAAGGCCAAGCGCATCGAGTTCCGCGCCCCCGACGCGTCGGGCAACCCGTACCTCGCGTTCGCCGCGCAGCTCATGGCCGGCCTCGACGGCATCAAGAACCGCATCGAGCCGCACGAGCCGGTCGACAAGGACCTGTACGAGCTCCCCGCCGAGGAGGCCAAGGGCATCCCCCAGGTCCCGAACTCGCTGCAGGACTCGCTCGACGCGCTCCGCGAGGACCACGCGTTCCTCCTCGAGGGCGGCGTGTTCACGCAGGAGCTCATCGACACCTGGATCGAGTACAAGGAGGAGAACGAGATCAAGCCGCTCGCGCAGCGTCCTCACCCCTTCGAGTACGAGCTGTACTTCGGCGTCTGAGCCGCGCACAGCGATGCTGAGGAGCGCCCCGGGGACCTGTTCCCCGGGGCGCTCCCGCGTCCGTGGAAGGATGGCGCCATGAGCGACTCGCGCGTGATCGCCGTCTTCAGCACGAAGGGCGGCGTCGGGAAGACGACGACCGCCGTGAACCTCGCCTGGCAGGCCACAGCGGACGGGCATCGCGTCCTCCTGTGGGACCTCGATCCGCAGGCGGCCGCGACGTGGCTGCTCGGTGTGCGCCAGAAGCTGCGCGGCGGCGCGGAGGCGGTCCTCTCGGGCGAGCGCTCGGCCGCCAAGGCCATCCGGGAGACGTCGGTCGAGGGGGTGGACGTCCTGCCCGCCGACGCCTCCTACCGCGACCTCGACATCGCCCTGGACGCGACGAAGAAGTCGGGGTCGCGCCTCGCGCGCGTCCTGAAGCCGCTGCGCGACGACTACGACGTCGTGATCCTCGACTGCCCGCCAGGCGCATCGCTCGTCGCCGAGAACGCCCTGCGTGCGGCCGACGTCGTGCTCGCGCCGCTCGCGCCGTCGCTGCTCTCGCTACGGTCCTTCGACCAGGTGCGCGACCTGCTCGCCGAGGACGGGCGCGACGCCGCGCTCGTGGCGTTCCTCACGATGGTCGACCGGCGCAAGCGCAGCCATCGCGACGCCGCTGACGAGCTGCCGTCGCGCGTCGCCGAGATCACCGACATCGTCGTGCCGTTCACGGTCGTCGCGGAGCGCATGGGCGAGAAGCACGCGGCGATCGGCGCCTTCGCTCCGCGCTCAGAGGCCGCGAAGGCCTACGCGGCGCTGTGGCACCGGGTCGCGCGCGCGTGACGGGCCCTCCGCCCCTCGGCCGCTAGGCGGGATCGCCGTAGAAGAGGCGCTCGAACACCTTCCGCGACCGTCGCGACGCGCGCAGCCAGTCCTCCTCGACGTCGTTCGCCGAGTACGGCGGGTACTCGAGGATGCGTCCGATGCCGTCGAGCGCGCGACGGTCCGTCGGCAGCACGTCGCTCGTGTTGCCGGAGTACAGCGTGTTCGCCGAGCGCAGGCGGGCGGCGAGCCGCCACGCCGCCGCCAGCTGCGAGGCGTCGGCCTCCGACACGAGGCCTGCCTCCCTGGCCGCCGTGAGCCCCGCGATCGTGGACGTCGTCCGCAGCTCGGGGCGCGCGTGGCCGTGCTCGAGCTGCAGCAGCTGGACCAGCCACTCGACGTCGCTCAGGCCGCCCGGACCGAGCTTGAGGTGCCGGGTGCGGTCGATCCGCTGCGGCATGCGCTCGTTCTCGACACGGGCCTTGATCCGCTTGATCTCCCGCGTCGAGGCGAGGTCGATGCGCTCGGGGTACCGGATCTCGTCGGCCATCGCCATGAAGTCGCCGATGAGCTTCGCTGAGCCGGCCACGCCGCGCGCGCGGAGCAGCGCCTGCGCCTCCCACGAGAGCGACCAGCGCCGGTAGTACTCGGCGTACGCGTCGAGCGAGCGCACGATGGGGCCGCTCCTGCCCTCGGGGCGCAGCTCCGCGTCGAGATCGAGCGGCAGCCGGAAGTCCTCCGACACGCGACGCAGCTCCGACACGATCCGCGCGGCGAGGTCGTGCGCGCGCGTGGGATCGACCTGCTCAGGCCGGTACACGTAGAGCACGTCCGCGTCCGATCCGAACCCGAGCTCGGCTCCGCCGAAGCGGCCCATCCCGATGATCGCGAAGTCGAGCGAGTCGTCCTCCGGCGGCACGACGTCCCGCCGCACGGCACGCAGCGTCGCCTGGATCGTGACCTCCGTGATGGTGGTCAGCGCGTCGCCCAGCTCCTCGATCGTGATCGCGCCGAGCACCGCGCCCATGGCGGTTCGCAGCATCTCGCGACGGCGGAGGGCGCGCACGGCGGCCATCGCCTCCTCGAGCCCCGCATGACGGTCCTGGATGGCGCGCGCCTCCGCCCGCAGGACGTCGCCGGCTCGCGGGCGGAGGCGCTCCTGATCGTCGAGCCACGCGACCGACTCGGGGATCCACTCCATGAGATCGCCGATGTACCGCGACCCCGACAGCATCTTCGTGAGCCCCTCGGCGGCACCCGTCGAGTCGCGGAGCATGCGCAGGAACCACGGGGTGTCGCCGAGGCGCTCGCTGATGCGCCGGTACGAGACGAGGCCGTGGTCGGGGTCGACGCCGTCCGCGAACCAGCGGAGCATGACCGGCATGAGGTGGCGCTGGATGGTCGCCTTCCGGCTGAGACCCGCGGTGAGCGCGCGGATGTGCCGCAGCGCGCCGCCCGGGTCGCGGAGGCCGATCGCGGCGAGGCGGGCGTGCGCCTCGTCGGCCGTGAGGCTGCGCTGATCCTCGGGGAGCGCCGCGACCGCGGACAGCAGCGGGCGGTAGAACAGGCGCACGTGCACGTCGCGCACCTCGCGCTTGATGCGCTCCCAGAGGCGCTGGACCCCCTCCCCCGTGTCGGCGAGTCCGCTCGCGCGCGCGAGCACGCGCAGGCCCTCGTCCGTGCGCGGCATGAGGTGCGTGCGCGTGAGGCCGATCAGCTGGAGGCGGTGCTCGAGCAGCCGGAGCATGCGGTAGTCGCGCGCGAACGTCGCGGCGTCCTGTCGCCCGATGTACCCCTCGGCGACCAGCGCGTCGAGGGCGTCGAGCGTTCCCGCGATGCGGATCGTCGTGTCGGCGACACCGTGGACGAGCTGGATGAGCTGGACCGTGAACTCGACGTCCCGGATGCCGCCGGGGCCGAGCTTCAGCTGGTAGGGGACGTCAGCGGGCGGGATGTGCTCCATGACGCGCTCGCGCATCCCCTGCACGCTGTCGACGAAGTTCTCCCGCCCCGCGCTCGCCCAGACCTTGGGCTGCGTCCCCGCGACGTACGCGGCGCCCAGGTCGCGGTCTCCCGCGAGCGGCCGCGCCTTGAGGAGGGCCTGGAACTCCCACGAGTGCGCCCATCGGTCGTAGTAGGCGAGGTGCGAGGCGAGGCTGCGCACGAGCGCGCCCTGCTTGCCCTCGGGGCGGAGATTCGCGTCGACCTCCCACAGCGGGGGCTCGACCTCCATCTCCGAGATCCCGCGCATCGTCTGGACCGCGAGGCGGTGCGCGATGTCGAGGGCTCGCGCCTCCGTGATCTCGGCGTCGTCGGCGACTCCCCCGACGAAGATGACGTCGACGTCGGAGACGTAGTTGAGCTCGCGCGCCCCCGCCTTCCCCATCCCGATCACGGCCAGGCGCGTCTGCGCGACCTCGCCGCGCGGGAAGAGACCTGCCCCGGCCGCGCCCGTCGCCGCGCGCGCACGCGCGACCGCGAGAGACGCCTCGAGAGCGGCGCCCGCGGCGTCGGCGAGCGCCGCCGAGACATCCCTCACGGCGTCGACCGGGTCCTCGGAGAGCAGATCGTAGGCCGCGATGCGCGCGAGCTGCTCGCGGTAGGCGACGCGCAGCGCCACCCACGCCGACTCGTCGGCGGTCGCGGCGAAGCCGTCCTCCGCGCCGACCGCGCCGAGCAGGGCGCCGCGCAGCGCGGCATCGTCCGGGAGCACGTCGCCCGCGTCGACGAGCGCCGGGAACGATCCGGGCCGTCGCAGGTAGAAGTCGGCGAAGCCGCGGGACGCCCCGAGCAGACGCCACGCGACGGCCCTGCCGCGCGGATCCGCGAGCGTGGCGGCGACCTCCTCGGGTGCTCGACGGGCGATCCGGAGGAGGCCGTCCAGCGCCTCGTCCGGATCGGCTGCGCCGCCCGCGTGCTCGAGCAGCGCCTCACGCGGCAGGCCTGCGAGCTGCGACAGCTCCGAGATCTCCGCGTCGGCGCGCTCGAGACGGCTGAACCCCATCCGCGCGAGCCCGGTCAGACCGGTGGCGCGGCTGCCCGTCGTCATCGCGATGCGCCCGCGTCAGATGACGTCGAGCGTCGACTTCAGCTCGTACTGCGTCACCTGCGCGCGGTACGCGTCGTACTCGCGGCGCTTGTTCGCGAGCACGTAGCGGAACACCTGCTCGCCGAGCGTCTCCGCGACGAGCTCGCTGTCCTCCATGAGCTTGATCGCGTCGTACATGCTCGTCGGGAGCGACTGGTACCCGAGGGCGCGGCGCTCGGCGCTCGAGAGCGCGCCCACGTTGTCCTCGGCCTCGGGAGCGAGCTCGTACTCCTCCTGGATGCCCTTGAGGCCCGCGGCGAGCATGAGCGAGTACGCGAGGTACGGGTTCGCCGCGGAGTCGATCGCGCGGTACTCGACGCGCGCCGAGCCGCCCTTGCCGGGCTTGTAGAGCGGCACGCGGATGAGCGCCGACCGGTTGTTGTGCCCCCACGTGACGTAGCTCGGCGCCTCGTCCCCGCCCCACAGGCGCTTGTACGAGTTGACGAACTGGTTCGTGACGAGAGCGATCTCGTTCGCGTGGCGCATGAGACCCGCGATGAACTGTCGCCCGACCCGGGAGAGCTGGTACTGCGCGCCCTCCTCGAAGAACGCGTTCACGTCGCCCTCGAAGAGCGACATGTGGGTGTGCATGCCGCTGCCCGGCTCGCCCGCGAGCGGCTTGGGCATGAAGGTCGCGTGCACGCCCTCCTCGATCGCGACCTCCTTGACGACCGTGCGGAAGGTCATGATGTTGTCCGCCATCGTCAGCGCGTCGGCGTAGCGCAGGTCGATCTCGTTCTGCCCGGGGCCGACCTCGTGGTGGCTGTACTCGACCGAGATCCCGAGGTCCTCGAGCATGCGCACCGCACGGCGGCGGAAGTCGTGCGCCGTGCCGCCGGGCACGTTGTCGAAGTAGCCGGCCCGGTCGACGGGCTCGGGGCCCTCGGCGCCGAAGCTGCTCGACTTGAGGAGGTAGAACTCGATCTCCGGGTGCGTGTAGAACGTGAAGCCCGCATCGGCCGCCTTCGCGAGCGTGCGCTTCAGGACGTTGCGCGGCTCAGCGGGAGCGGGCTGGCCGTCGGGCGTCGTGATGTCGCAGAACATGCGCGCCGTCGGGTCGACCTCGCCGCGCCACGGCAGGATCTGGAACGTCGACGGATCCGGGAACGCGAGGAGATCCGACTCGTACGAGCGGGTCAGGCCCTCGATCGCGGAGCCGTCGAAGCCGATGCCCTCCCGGAAGGCGCCCTCCACCTCGGCCGGCGCGATCGCGACCGACTTCAGGGTGCCGAGCACATCGGTGAACCACAGGCGCACGAACTTGACGCCGCGCTCCTCGATCGTGCGGAGCACGAAGTCCCTCTGCTTGTCCATCGGATCCTCTCTGCGACCTGACGTCCGCTCGCGCGGCGCGTTCTCAGACTACTGGTCCGCCGAGCCGTCTCGACGCGCCGACCAGTCGTCCTCGCGCGCGTCCTCCTCGGCCCATGCGCGCGAGCGCGCTTCGAGCACCTCGGGAGCCTTCGCTGCCTCCTCGGCGGTGTCGAACGGGCCTGCCCGGTCGACGGCCGGCGAGACGAGGCCGAACTCCACCTCGCCCGTGCGCAGGTTGTACCAGTACTTCTTCTCGGGGTCGTCGTCGAAGCTCATGTCCCGATCCTAGGCACGTCGGCGACGGCGGGCCAGGAGCCCGGCCGCGGCGACGAGGACGAGCCCGAACGCCATGGCGCCCTGGACCCACGGCCCCACGACGACGCCGGCCGTCGTGCCCTCGCGCAGCTCGACATCGGCGATCATCGCCCCCGCCTCGTCGATCGGCAGCGCGTCGACCACCGAGCCGTCGGCCGCGATGATCTGGCTCGTGCCCGTCGTCGACAGGTTCACGACGCTCCGGCCCGTCTCGATCGCGCGCATGCGCGCGAACGCGAGCTGCTGCAGATTCTCGTCGGTCCCCCGGAAGTCGGCGTTGTTCGTCTGGAACATGAACACCTCGGCGCCGTCTGCGATGCCCTCCGCGATGAGGGAGTCCGAGATCACGTCGAAGCAGATCGCGAGGCCGATGCCCACGCCGCCGACGTCGAACACCGGCGAGTCGTCACCGGGGGTGTACTCCCGCTGGATGAGCCCGATGAGGTCGGGGGCGAGGGCCTCGAAGAGCGGTCGGTCGGGCACGTACTCCCCGAACGGCACCGGATGGCGCTTGGAGTGTAGCTGCGTCGCGCCATCCTCGGTCCACAGCATCGACGTGTTGTAGATCGGGTCGTCGCCCGAGGTGGGATCTCCCCCGCGGGCCGACGCGGCGTTCATGAGCAGCGGCGCATCGAGCGCACCCACGACGGTGTCGAGATAGAGCGCGGTCGTCTCGTTGTAGAGGGGGTCGCTGTCGACGCCGCCCTCGGGCCACAGCACGACGTCGACATCGGCGTCCCGCAGCGGCTCCGACGCCGTGATCTGCGCGTTCAGCACGTCATACGGCTCCCGTGCGTCGAGATAGGCGGCCGGGCCGTTCCCCTGCACGGCCCCGACCGAGATCTCCCCCGCGGGCGCGGTCGGGAACGGCGGGACGAGCATGAGCACACCGAGCAGCGCAGCGGGCGCGACGAGGGCCAGCACGCGCCGGCCCGCGCGATGAGCCGAGCGCGCCATCCGCACGGCCTCGATCGCGAGGGCGCACACGAGGACGATGACGAAGGTGATCCCGCTCACGCCGATCCACGACGACAGCGGCGCGAGCGGGCTCTCGGACTGGCTCATGCCGACGCGCCCCCACGCGAATCCCCCGTACGGCCACGAGCCGAGGGTCGCCTCGCGCCACGTCCACAGCATGGCGACGGCGACGGGCAGCACGACGAGGCGGACGGCCCCGGCGCGCGACGCGCGCGGGAGCCACCGGTAGGCGAGGGCGAGCGGGATGGCGCCGATCGCCATGAGCGCGGCCTCCACGACGGCGAGCGCGACCCACGGCACCCAGGCGAACGGGTTGTCGCCGAGGAACCCCGCGGCCCACGAGACGTGCGGCAGGTAGAACGCGAGCGCGAAGACGAAGCCCACGAGCAGCGCCGAGGCGATGCGGCGTCCGACGAGGGACGCGAGCGACAGGGCGACGGCGGGGAACGCGAGCGGCCAGATCCCGAGCGCGGGGAAGGCGGCGTCGAGGGTGAGCCCGCCCGCGGCCGCCGCGACGGCCGCCGCCCACAGCGGCAGCAGGGGGCGTTCGGGCATAGGCGACAGCCTATTGCCCGCGCCTCGGCGACTGCCTGGACGAGGCGCCTCCCGCGCTCACACGGAGCTGTAGGCCACGATGCCCCGTCGCACGGCGTCGAGCGCGGTCCGCGCAGTGCGCGCGAGATCGCCCTCCGCGACGATCGACAGCTGGTCGAGCAGGTCGATCGTCTGCTTGGCCCAGCGCACGAAGTCGCCTGCCGCCATGTCGGCGGCCGTCAGCACCCGATCGAGGGCCTGGCCGCGCGCCCACATGTGCATGGCGGTAGCAAGCGCGGTCGCGGGCGGGTTCGATCCCGGCAGCCCGTGATCGCGCTCGAGGTCGTCGAGGCGGCTCCAGAGCTCCTCGGTCGCGGCGAGGGCCTCCCGGAAGGCTCCCCGTGGCAGGCCGTGCGCCTCGGGCGCCTCGTCGCGCCGCGGCTCGTAGACGAGCGCACAGGCGAGGGACGCGAGGCCCGCGGCGTCGAGCCGGCTCCAGAGCCCCTGCCGGAGCGACTCCGCCACGAGCAGGTCGCGCTCGCCGTAGATCCGCCGCATCCTGCGGCCGGCGGCGGTCAGCGCGAGGCCGGTCTCGCCCGGCTCGACGTACTCGAGCTCCGCGAGCACGTCGAGGATGCGGTCGAACTGGCGCGCGACGCTCCCCGTGCGCCCCTCGATCTGACGACGGAGCTTCGTGACGTCGCGACGCAGTCGCCAGAACCGCTCGCCCCAGCGCGCGTGCTTCTCCCGGTCGGGGCACTGGTGGCAGGGGTGCCGCTGCATGCGCTTGCGCAGACTCTGGATGCGGTCCAGGCGCTGCTGACGCCGAGCGCGCGACGCGCTCACGTCCTTGCGGTCGGCCTTCTCGAGGTCGCTGAGCTCGCGCCGGATCCCCGCGTACTCGGCGAAGTCGCCGCGATCGCACGCCATGGCCTTCTCGTATCCGGCGAGGGACTCCTCGGCCTCCTTGACCTGCCGTGCGAGGCCCACGACGGCGCGGTCGGCCTGGAACTGAGCGAAGGACGACTCCAGGATCTCCCGTGCGCGCTCCTTGCCGAACTGGTCGATGAGGTTGACCGCCATGTTGTACGTGGGGCGGAAGCTCGAGTTAAGCGGATACGTGCGCCGCGACGCGAGCGACGCCACCGCCTGCGGGTCGAGTCCGTCGGTCCACTGCACGACCGCGTGGCCCTCCACATCGATCCCGCGGCGGCCCGCCCTGCCCGTCAGCTGGGTGTACTCCCCCGACGTGATCGGCACGCGGGCCTCGCCGTTGAACTTCTCGAGCTTCTCGAGCACGACCGTGCGCGCGGGCATGTTGATGCCGAGCGCGAGCGTCTCCGTCGCGAAGACGGCCTTCACGAGCTTGCGCTGGAAGAGCTCCTCGACGACCTCCTTGAAGGCCGGCAGGAGGCCCGCGTGGTGCGCCGCGACCCCGCGCTCGAGATCCTCGCGCCACTCCCAGAACCCGAGGACCCCGAGGTCCTCGTCGGGCAGGCTGGCCATCCGCTTGTCCACGATGCGCCGGATCTCGGCGCGCTCGTCCTGCGTCGTGAGCCGCACGCCCGATCGGCGCACCTGCTGCACCGCCTGGTCGCAGCCCATCCGGCTGAAGATGAAGAAGATGGCGGGGAGCAGGTTCTGGCGCCCGAGCAGCTCGATCACCTGCGGCCGGTCGATCCGCTCCATGCGCCCGGCGGGCCCCGGCCGCCGGTACGACGGCCGCCGACCGCGGCGCCGCTTGTCGAAGAAGTCCTCGTTGGCCCGATGGCTCTGCGCGAACGACGAGCGCACCCGCATGAGCTCCTGGTTGACCTGCGCGGCCGCGGCACCCGCCCTCTCGTCGAACAGCGGCAGGAGGTCGCCGCGCACGAGGACGTGCTGCTCGAGCGGAACGGGCCGCGTCTCGGACACGATGACCTCGGTGTCGCCGCGCACGGTGTCGAGCCAGTCGCCGAACTCCTCGGCGTTCGACACGGTCGCGCTGAGGGAGACGAGTCGCACGCCCTGCGGGAGGTGGATGATGACCTCCTCCCACACCGCGCCGCGGAACCGGTCGGCGAGGTAGTGCACCTCGTCCATCACGACGTAGCGGAGCCCGCGCAGCGCCGAGGAGCCGGCGTAGATCATGTTGCGGAGCACCTCGGTCGTCATCACGACCACGCGCGCGTGCGCGTTGATGTTCGTGTCGCCCGTGAGCAGGCCGACCTCGTCCTCGCCGTAGACCTGCTGCAGCTCGCGGAACTTCTGGTTCGACAGCGCCTTCATGGGCGTCGTGTAGAAGGCCTTCTCCCCCGGCGTCCGCATCGCGAGGTGCACGGCGAACTCGCCGACGATGGTCTTGCCCGCGCCCGTGGGCGCGGCGACCAGCACGCTGCGCCCGTCTTCGAGCGCCTGGCAGCCCGCCACCTGGAACGGGTCGAGCTCGAAGCGCTGCGCCTCGGCGAAGGCCGTCGTGATCGGGTGCCGACGGCTCTCGCGGGCTGCGGCGTAGCTTTCGGATGGGCTCAGGCCGCTCATGCTCGAAGACTATCGCGCGCATGCGGCCGGCGCCGCTCACACCTCGGGGTCGACGAACATCTCCGGATGGCGCTTGCGCTTGCGCCGGTCGAACAGCATCGACAGGAGCCCCGCGAGCACGTACAGGACGATGAGGATGCCCGCGAGCAGGAGCATGGACGTGATGTCGGCCGCGGGCGTCGAGATCGCGGCGAACGCGGTCGCCACGACCACCGCGACCCGCCATCCCTTGAGGATGGCCTTGCCCGTGATGATGCCCGCGAGATTGAGCGCCACGAGGAACACGGGGCTCACGAACGCGACGCCCAGGACGAGCAGGAGCTTGAAGACGAAGTCGTAGTAGTAGTCGTACTTGTAGAACTGCGCACCCGCCTCGGGCACGAACGACGCCATCAGCTCGATGATGTGGGGCATGATGACGAGGCCCACGTAGCAGCCCGCGAAGAAGAGCGGGATCGCCGTGGCCATGAAGCCGACCGTGTAGCGGACCTCCTTGCGCGTGAGGCCCGGCATGATGAACGCCCAGATCTGCCACAGCCAGACCGGCGCCGACATGAGCAGACCGAGCGCGAACGCGATGCGCATGCGCATGTCGAACCCCGCCGTGACGGAGTCGAAGTTCAGCTGCGCGAAGTCGTCTCCCCGCCTCTCGGCGACCAGCGCGATCGGCTGTGTGAGGAGGTGGATGACGGGATCGGTGATGAGGAAGGCCACCACCATGCCGACGACGAGCGCGGCGGCCGCGATCATGAGCCGCTTGCGCAGCTCGAGCAGATGCGCCGCGAGGGTCATCTTGCGGTCGCGGTACGGCCCGTCCTCCGGCATGGCGACCTCCGTGTCGGTCGTCGCCATGCGCGGCTAGCTCTGCGGCGTGCTGCCGGCGGAGCCATCCGCCTTCGGCCGCTCGACGGTCTCGCCGTTCAGCGTGTACCCCGGCTCGGCGGCCTTCTTCGTGTCGTCCTCCCCGCTCTCCTCCTTCATCTGCTTCATCTCGCCCTTGAAGACGCGCGCCGACTGGCCGACGCTCTTGGCGAGGGCAGGGAGACGTGCCGCGCCGAAGAGGAGGAGGATGACGGCCAGCAGGATGAGCAGGTGCCAGCCGTTGAGATTGCCGAGCATGAGGGGTCTCCATCGATCGGAAGTCTGGGTTCGAGGCGATTCTAGCCCGTCGACCCGACGCGCCGAGGTCGGCCCGGCGATCGGAAACTGTTTTCCTCGAGGACGCTCAGCTGACTTCGTACAGCGCGAGCCCCGCGCGGGCCCACTCGGCCGCCGCGCGGCGCGCCTGCGGCGGCGACACGATCTCGAGCCGCCCGCCGAGCCGGGCGGCGAGTCGGCGCAGCGTCTGCGCGTCCGCGATGCGGATGCGGGCGGTCGCGGTGCCGCCCTCCTCGGACACCTCGGCGTGCCTGAGGTAGTCGCCGAGGAGCGCAGCGGCATCCGCGGGGTATCGCACGACCGCGATCTGTTCGCCGTCGACCTGCCCGAAGCCCGCCTCCCCCGCGCGCTCGTCGCGATGCTCGATCGGGATGTCGGTCAGGCGCGCCTCGCTCACCCGGTCGAGATGGAACGTCCGCACCGCGCGCCGCAGGTGGCACCACCCCTGGAGGTACCACTGCCCGTTCGTGATGAGGACGCTCATGGGGTCGACGGTGCGCGTCGTCGGCCCGGCGTCGGGTGCGCGGTAGGTGAACGACAGCGCGACCCGCGCCGTGAGCGCGCGCGAGACGAGCGATCGCACCTCGTCGACCGGCTCGGGCGCGACGACGAGCTCGGCGGGCGCTCCCGACGCACCGCGCGCGAGCTTCTCGACGAGGCGGGCGTACACCTCGGTGTCGGCGACCCCGGGGATGCCGCGAGCGAGCTGCAGACCCGCGAGCAGCGCGGCGGCCTCGCGCGCGGTGAGCCGCGGCGCGCGGTCGAGGGCGACCTTCTCCTTGATGAGGATGACGTCGTGCTCCTCGAGGAGGTCCCAGTCGATGTCGAACATCTCGTTCGGCATCTGGTACCAGCCGTCCTCGCCGGGGAGTCCGATGAGCGGCAGGCGCCGCACGAGCCGGCGCATCTGCGCCGGCGTCACGTCGAACTCGGCCGCCGCGTCGTCGACGGACACCTCGCCGCGCTCGAACAGGAACGGCACGAGCGTCAGGAGGATGCGGACCTGGTCGCTCGCGAGGAGGTTCGGTCGCTGGACGGTCATCGTGCCTCCCCCTCGTGCAGCGCGGCGACCGCGCGCAGGCGCTCGATGACGGCCTCGCGCAGGTCCGCGGGCTCCACGACGCGCACCTCGGGACCGTACGAGGCGAGCTCGTCGGCGAAGATGTGCCGGTCGACGTAGGGGACGCGGTAGCCCTGCACGGCGGGCTCCGCGCGGCGCAGCAGGCGGAGGGCGCCCTCGCTGCCCGGCGTGACCTCGACGAGAGCGCGCTGCCTCGCCGCGACCTCCTCGAGCCCGGACAGGGCGCGCTCGCCCGCTCCCTCGCGTGCGGATCGGTCGAAGGTCTCCGCCGTCGTCTCGACGTCGCCCGTGATGCGGCTGAGGAGGAACGTCCGGTCCGCGTCCGCGTCGAGGTCGCGGCCGTAGACGTGCCAGCGCCCCTCGTACTCGACGAGCGCGAGGGGTGCCAGCCGCCGACGGCGTGCGCGCTCCTCCCCCGGCTTGAGGTACGCGAACGTCACGACGCGGGATGCCTCGATGGCCGACTGGAGCGGCGCGAACGCCGGCTCGTGCGCCGTGAGCCGTGGCGCGAAGCCGAGGATCGGCTCATCCACGTCGATGCCGAGCGCGCGGATCTTCCGCAGCCCGGAGCGCGCCTCCGCCGACAGCGATCCCGAGCTCCACACCTCGCCGGCGAGGCTCAGCACGGCGAGCTCCGACGGCGAGAACGAGATGTCCTCGGGGAGGTGGTACTCCGACTTCGGGATGCGGTACCGGGCGTCGCGGAGGTCGTTCGGGTCGGTGCTCGAGGGGATGGTCTCGAGGGGCACCCCGAGCGCGCGGAGGTCGTCCTTGTCGCGCTCGAACATCTTGTCGAGCGCGTCGGACCGCGCGCCAGCGCGCTGCCGGTACCCCGACACGCTGTCGAGGATCTGCTGCTTCGTGAGGCCGATCTCAGTCGCCACGAGGGCGACCACGAGATTCATCAGTCGCTCTTCCGCTGGGATCCGCTCGGCCACGAGAGCCATCCTAGGGATCCCCGCGGGGCGAGGGGCGCACCCGCTACGGGGTGGGCGCGTCCTGCACGCCGAGGATGTCCACGACGAACACGAGCGTCGCGCCGCCGGGGATCGTGCCCTGGCCCTCGTCGCCGTATCCGAGCTCCGGGGGCACGACGATCATGACCTGCGAGCCGATCGTCTGGCCCACGAGGCCCTTCGTGAAGCCCTCGATGACGCCGTCGAGCGGGAACGGGACGGGCGATCCGTTCTCCCACGACGAGTCGAAGACCGTCTTCTCGTCCCACAGGACGCCCGTGTAGTGCACGAGCGGCGTGTCGTCGGCGGTCAGCTTCTCGCCGTCGCCCTTGATGAGCGCCTGGACGACGAGCTCCTCGGGCGCGGGCGCGTCGGGGACGACGATGCCCGGGCGTCCGTCGGGATCGCGCACGACGCTCGGCAGGCCGAACCCGTCGTTGTACTGGAGCGTCCCCGAGGCGGCTGCCGGGTAGACCTTGCGCACGTCGACCACCGCGACGATCGAGCCCTCCTGCGGGAAGCCCGCCTGGGCGTACGTCTGCCGCGCCTCGGGGGCCACGTCGTCCTCGGCGAGCGCGGCGATCACGCGCGAGCCCTCGGTCGCGCATTCGAGCGCGTCCTCGAGGCCCGGGAACTGCGTGGTCCACTGCGACAGGGCGCCGACGCTCGAGAGGTCGCCCGAGTACGACGTGCCGATGATCATCTCGCCGGTCGTGCCGTCGTAGAGGGTCATGTCGAGCACACCGGCCTGGTCCATCGTCGCGATGGCGGGGCCGTCGCCCACCTCGACGTCGGCATATGCCGTCTCGTCGACGTGGAACGGCGACCGCATGTCGACCTGCGGCGCCTCGTCGAGTGCTCCGTCGACCTGGACGAGGTCGGGAAGCGTCGGGTCGGCGCCCTCTGCACGGTCGCACGACGATGCGCCGGATCCTCCGACGGGGCTGCAGCCGGCCAGGGCGAGCGTGGTCAGGGCGGCGACGGAGAGGAGAGCGGGGGTCTTGCGCACGGGCATCAGTCTAAGCACCCTGCTCGCCCTCCCCCGACACCGCACCGGCCGCGAGGCGAGCGCCCTCCGCCGCGCGCTGCGCCTCGCGCACCCGCTTGCGGAGGTTCTTGTCGGTGATGTCGCGGTCCCCGACGGCGCCGGGGGTCCAGATCTCGAGGTCCTCGTCGGTGTAGCTCTTCTTCGACGCCCTGCGCTTCACCTCGGGGGGCACGACGCCCGGGGCGAGGCGGCGCGCCGTGATGAGGAAGCCCGTGTGCGCGACCATGCGGTGATCCGGTCGCACCGCGAGCCCGTCGACGTGCCATCCGCGCACCATCGTCTCGCTCGCCTCCGGCTCCGTGAAGCAGCCCAGCACGCGCAGGAACTCGGCCACGCGCGACAGCTGCGTCGCGGTCGCGACGTAGCAGATGACGACGCCGCCGGGAGCGAGCGCGTCGGCGACCGGCTCGAGCACCTCCCACGGTGCGAGCATGTCGAGCACGACGCGGTCGACGCTGCCCGGCTCGACCGCGCCGGGGAGCGCCTCGGCGAGATCGCCCTCGACGACCGACCAGTGCGCAGGGCGCTCGCCGAAGAAGGTCTCGACGTTCGCCATCGCGACCTCGGCGAACTCCATGCGCCGTTCGAACGAGATGAGCCGTCCGGACGCTCCCACCGCACGCAGCAGCGACAGCGACAGCGCTCCCGAGCCGACGCCGGCCTCGACGACGACCGCGCCGGGGAAGATGTCGGCCTGCGCGACGATCGCCGCCGCGTCCTTGGGGTAGACGATCGCGGCGCCGCGCGGCATCGACATCACGAAGTCGCGGAGCAGGGGCCGCAGCGCGAGGTACTCGTGTCCGCTCGAGTTCTCCACGACCGAGCCGTCGGGCTGGCCGACGAGCTGCTCGTGCCGGAGCACGCCGTGATGGGTGTGGAGCTCGCCGCGTTCGCGGAGCGTGATGGTGTGCATCTTGCCCTTCGGGCCGGTGAGCTGCACACGGTCGCCGAAGCGGAAGGGGCCGCGAGGCGCGGTCATGGGTGTCCTCCGGGAGATGGGGGTCAGGAGCGGTGGGCGCTGTACAGCGCGGTGATGTCGGCGATGCCGCGGCCCTCGAGGGTCGGCCACAGCTCGTGTGCGCCGACGCCGTCGAGACCGACGAAGTGCGGCACGCCGAGCGACACGGCGCCCGACGAGACGGCGGCGCGCAGGCCGTTCGGCGAGTCCTCGATCGCGACCGTGTGGGCGATGTCGACGTCGAGCAGCTCGGCGGCGCGCAGGTACGGGTCGGGGTGCGGCTTCGGCATCGGCACGTCGTCTCCGCCGAGCACGAGGTCGAAGGCGTCGAACTCAAGCAGCTCGACGATCGCGGCCGCCATGCGGTGCATCGACATCGTGACGAGCGCGGTCTTCACACCGGCCGCGCGCAGCTCGCGCAGGAGCTCCTGCGCGCCAGGGCGGAACGGGACGCCGAGCTCGCCCATCTGGCGCAGCACGTCGTCGGTGAGGTGCTCGACGATCGCGTCGACGTCCATCCGCACGCCCGCTCCCTGCAGGACGCGCGCGGCGTCGTGCAGGCCGAGGCCCACGAGCTGCAGAGCCTGCTCGTGGTCCCAGGTGCCGCCGAAGCTCTCCACGAGCGGCGTCTCCGCGGCCATCCAGTACGGCTCGGAGTCGATGAGGGTGCCATCCATGTCCCAGAGCACGGCGTGGGGCTGCTTCACTGTCACCGGTTCAGCCTACTGGGGCGGCATCCGGGACTAACCTGGACGGACACCCGCGCTGCGGGAGGAGGGAACCCGGTGCAGACACTCGGACGCAGGATCATCGTCGCCGCCTTCGACGGCTGGAACGACGCCGGAGAAGCCGCCACGGGAGCCGTGCGGCAGCTGCGCGAGGAGGCCGACCTCAGACCCGCGTTCTCGGTCGACCCCGAGCTCTACTTCGACTACCAGTACACGCGGCCGCAGATCGAGTCCGACGGGGAGGGCGGCCGCAGCCTCCGCTGGCCCGAGGCGACGCTGCACCGCCCCGAGCAGGGCACCGGCGACGTGTGGTTCTGGACGATCACGGGAAGCGAGCCGGCCCGCGCGTGGCGCTCGTTCGCGAGCGAGTTCGTCGACCGCGCGCTCACGGAGGGCATCACGGGCCTCGTGACGCTCGGATCGATGATGTCGGATGTGCCGCACACGCGGCCGATCTCGGTGTTCGCGAGCAGCGAGAACGCCGAGGTCCGGGCGCAGCTGGGCCTCGAGCGCTCGACGTACGAGGGGCCGGTCGGCATTCTGACCGTGCTCGGCGACGCCGCCGAGCGCGCGGGCATCCCGACGCTGTCGCTGTGGGCGAGCGTGCCGCACTACGTCGCGGGCGCGACGCCGTCGCCCAAGGCGACGCTCGCACTGCTCACGCGACTCGAGGAGCTCACGGGCGCGATCGTCCCCAAGGGGACCCTCGCGACCGACGCCGCCGCCTGGGAGGCCACGATCGACGCGGCGGCCGCGGACGACGAGGAGATGAGCGAGTACATCCGCCAGCTCGAGCAGACGCGCGACACCGTGGACTCGCCCGACGCATCGGGCGACGCGATCGCGAAGGCGTTCGAGCGGTACCTCCACCGCGACGACCCGCGCGACGGACGCGACGGCCGCCGCTGAGCGGAAGGGGCGCTGCACCTGGGCGCCCCTTCCCGATCAGTACGCGGTGAGGACGCCGGTCGCGAGCAGGGCGAACAGCACGAGGCCGAGGCCCACGCGGTACAGCACGAACGGCAGGAAGCTGCCGCGCTTGAGGTACCGCATGAGGTACGCGATGACGATCCAGCCCACGACGAACGCGATCACCGTCGCGACGAGCGTCTCGGCCATCCCGTAGCCCTGCTCGCCGGGCTCGGTGAGCGCGTGCATGAGCTCGTAGAGGCCGCTGCCGAAGACCGCGGGGACGGCGAGCAGGAAGGAGAACTCGGCGGCCGCCGTGCGGTTGTAGCCGAGCGCGCGAGCGGCGGTCGTCGTGGCCCCCGAACGCGACACGCCGGGGATGAGCGCGAGCGCCTGCGCGACGCCGAGCGTGAGCCCGTGCGGATAGGTGATGTGCGCCATGTCGCGCTCGCGACGCCCGTAGCGGTCGGCGAGACCGAGGATGATGCCGAAGACGATGAGCACGGTCGCGACGAGCCAGAGGTTGCGGAAGACGTCGCGGATGACGTCCTGGAAGAGGAAGCCGAGCACGCCGATCGGGAGCGTGCCGATGATGACGAGCCATCCCATCCGCGCGTCCGGGTCGTTGCGCGGCACGCGTCCGGACAGGGACAGGGCCCACTGCTTCACGATGTGGACGATCTTCTTCCAGAAGTACACGAGCACCGCGAGCTCGGTGCCGATCTGGGTGATCGCGGTGAAGGTCGCTCCCGGGTCCGATGCGGACGGCAGGAACTCGCCGACGACGCGGATGTGCGCGCTCGAGGAGATCGGGAGGAACTCGGTCAGGCCCTGCACGAGCCCGAGGATGATGGCTTCGATGAACGACATGGGGTCTTTCTCTCGCGATGCCGCGGCGGAGCGCGCGACGTCACGACTTTAGGCGACGGCTGCTGATGATCGCGTCAGACTCCCGGATGACCGGGGAGCGCGGGCTCCTCCGTGCGGATGAGGTCGGCGATCCGGTCGGCGACCTCCTCGGCCCGAAGCTCGGTCGTGTCGATCATCTCCGCTCCCGCCGGCCTCGCCGACGGATCGCGCGATTCGCGGATCGCCCTCTCCACGCCATCCCGGATCGCTGCGGCGCCCAGTCCGCGGCGATGATCACCCACCAGAGGAGGCCCTTCCCCACGCGCCCGCGCGTGATGCCGCGACGCGAGAGCCCGGTCGGAGGCATCGAGCCAGACGACCCGCACTCCCGAGGTCAGGGCGGCCACCTCGTGGGCAGTCCGCGGATCAGCGGTCATCACGACGTGGCGGATCCCTCGCCGCGCCATCGACGACGCAAGCCGCACCGCGTTCGTCGCACGCAGCGCCGACCCGGCGGGCGGATGCGCGCTCTCGCCGAGGAAGCCGAGCTGATGGCTGTCGATGTACCCGACGGCGGCGCCTGCCCATGCGAGTCTCAGGTAGGCGAGGAACCCGCTCGTCGAGAGGCCGACGCCGCCGGGACCGGTGAGCACGGTCATCCGCGGCGGCTCGCCCGCCTCGCGCGGGCTCCGGCCATCCGTCTCCGGGGGCGGAGCCGCGATGAGGTCCATGCCTGCGAGCTCCTCCGCGACGTCGGCCGCGTCTCGGCTCGTCGTGTCCACGACGGCTTCGACCCAGCGTGTGTCGAACCGACGAGCGTATGCGACGGACTCCGGGCCGAGCTCGACATTCCACCCGCGTCGCTCCACGCGCGAGAGGACCTCCCCGTCCGACGCGCGGAGATACACGACGCGGGCCTGCCGGCGCTCCCGTCCTGGAAGAAGGCGCTCGAGGTGCTCCGGGTCGTCGACGACACCGGCGACGATGAGGAGGGATGCTCCCGCAGCCAGGAACCCGGGTTCCACGGAGCGGAGCCCGTCCGCGATGAAGTCGTCCTCGGTTGCGTCGACTCCCGACGCGTTGCGCAGCTGGTCGGCGTCGATGAACGCAGCGTCGATCCCCCGCTGACGCAGTGCTCGTTGGAGAAGCCATCCGACAGTGGACTTCCCGACACCCGATGTGCCGCACAGCCAGAGCAGCGGAAGCATATCGGCGAAGCTAGCAGGTCAGACCGACGGCTGGAGGACCACCGGTGGCGACGGAGCACGGGCTAGTACGTGCGGATGAGGTCGGTCAGCACCCGCTGGCCAAACTCCAGGGCGTCGACCGGGACGCGCTCGTCGACCCCGTGGAACATCCCCGTGAAGTCGAGGTCGCGCGGCAGCCGCAGCGGGGCGAAGCCGTAGCCGGCGATGCCGATCGTCGAGAGCGCCTTGTTGTCCGTGCCCGCGCCGAGCAGGTACGGCAGCACGGGGACGCCGGGATCGTGCCGCCCGAGGGCGCCGACCATGGCCTCGACGAGGGGGCCCTCGAACGGGATCTCCATGCCGATGTCGCGCAGGAACATCCGGATCTCGATGTCGGGGCCGACGATGCGCTGGACCTCCGCGAGGACGGCGTCCTCCGATCCGGGGAGGACGCGGATGTCCACGGTCGCGGAGGCCGCGTCGGGGATCACGTTGTGCTTGTACCCGGCGGTGAGCCCCGTGGGGTTGGCGACCGTGCGGAACGTCGACTTCACGAAGGCCTCGGCCGGCCCTGTGTGCGCAGCGAGCGCGTCGGGGTCGCGCGTGGGGTCGCCCGTGATCTCCCCGATCCCCTCGAGCAGGCGGCGGGTCGTCTCGGTGAGCTCGACCGGCCAGGTGCGCGCCCCGAGGGCCGCGACGGCCTCGGCCAGCCGCGTGACGGCGTTCTCGGGGTGGAACCTGCTGCCGTGCCCTGCGCGTCCGCGGGCGACCAGCGTGACCCACATGAGGGCCTTCTCGCCGACCTGCAGGAGATAGGCGCTGCGGTCACCCACGGGGATCGAGTACCCGCCGACCTCGCTGATCGCCTCCGTGGCGCCGTCGAACCACTCGGGGCGGTCGCGCACGACGAGCTGGGACCCCTCGACGCCGCCGTTCTCCTCGTCGGCGAAGAACGCGAGCACGAGGTCGCGCTCGGGCTGCTCCCCCGCGCGCAGCAGCTCGGCGACCGACGTGAGGATCATCGCGTCCATGTTCTTCATGTCGACCGCGCCGCGACCCCAGAGCATGCCGTCGCGGATCTCGCCCGCGAACGGATCGACCGACCAGTCGTCGGCCATCGCCGGCACGACGTCGAGGTGCCCGTGCAGCACGAGCGCCGGCTTGTCGGGATTGCGCCCCCGCACGCGCGCGCAGACGTTCGTGCGGCGCGGGATCGGCTCGTGGTACGCGGTCTCGAGGCCGAGGCCCTCGAGGTAGGCGCCCACGTACTCGGCCGCCTCGCGCTCGCCCCTCGCGTCGCCGCCGCCGAAGTTCGTCGTGTCGATCCGGATGAGATCGGCGGCGATGCGGGCGACTTCGGGGATCTCGGCTTCGGGCATGCGCTCCACGCTACCCGGAAACGGCGAAGGCCCCGGTCTCTCGACCGGGGCCTTCCGCTGTGCGCGAGGGGGGACTTGAACCCCCACGCCCTAATACGGGCACTAGCACCTCAAGCTAGCGCGTCTACCTATTCCGCCACCCGCGCATTGGGTGTGATCCGTTCTCCGGAGCTTCTCATTCCGTTTCCCGAACCGAGAGACAACATTACCACCCCTCCGGGACCCCGACGAACCGGGGTGCACCCCGGGCGCGTCACCCGAGCGACACGCCGAACAGGAGACCGAGCAGATACGTCACGGCGGCAGCCCCGAAGCCGATGCCGAGCTGCCGCAGGCCGCGCCGCAGCGGCGATCCCCCGGACAGCAGGCCGACCGTCGCACCGGTCAGCATGAGCGCGATCCCGACGAGCACGAGGGCGAGCAGCACCGCGGGCAGTCCGCCGAGCCCGAGCAGCCACGGCAGGACCGGGACGATCGCACCCGACGCGAAGAAGAGGAAGCTCGAGAGCGCGGCCCGCCACGCGCCGCCGACGACCTCGTGGGCGTCGCCGTGCCGCGCGCGGGCGGGCATGCTGCCGCGCTTCGCATCCTCGATGACGGTGCGCGCGCGCTCGAGCGCCTCCTGCTCCCCGAGGCCGCGCGCCCGGTAGACGAGCGCGAGCTCGTTCGCCTCGAGGTCGAGATCGGGCAGCCCTCCGTCGGCGTAGCCGCTCGGCTCCGTCGACTCGAGCAGCTCGCGCTGCGAGCGGACCGACACGAACTCGCCGGCGCCCATCGAGAGCGCCCCCGCGAGGAGCCCCGCGATGCCGCTCAGCAGCACGAACTCGGGGGCGACCCCTGCCGCTCCGATGCCGAGGACCAGGGCGAAGTTGCTGACGAGCCCGTCGTTGGCGCCGAAGACGGCCGCGCGGAACGTGCCGGACAGCCGACGGCGCCCCTTCGCGGCGAGGCCGCGCACGACCTCGTGGTGGATCTTCTCGTCGGCGCGCATCGCCGCGGTCGCCGACGGCTCGCTGTCGTAGGGCGAGCGCGCCTCGGCGTTCTGCGCGAGGGCGAGGACGAACACCGAGCCGAAGCGCCCGGCCATCCACCCGAGCAGGCGCGTGCGCACGCTCGCGGACGGCAGCTTCGCCGGCTCGCCGCCCAGCAGCTCGACCCAGTGCGCCTCATGGCGCCCCTCGGCCTCCGCGAGGGCGAGGAGGATCTCCCTCTCCTCACCCGAGCGCCGCCGCGCGAGCTGCTCGTAGACGGCGGCCTCCGCACGCTCGTCGACGAGGTACTGCGCCCACCTGCGGCGGTCTGCGGGGGTCGGGGCGAGCGGATGGTCGGAGGGCACGGCCAACGTCGGGCTCCTTCGTGGAGAGGTGAGGGGGATGCCTCCACGCTAGTCCGCGGCCCGCCGCGTCACCGCGTCAGGACGCGGATTGACAGCATTTCGGAGCGCCGAACGAGCCTCAGCTGTGCACGCGCCGGCGGAGCGTGTCGATGCGCTTCTGCAGCTGCGCGACGGTCGCCTGCGCGACGGCCGGACCCCCGCACGTCTTCCGGAGCCAGGCGTGGATCGCGCCATGCGGCTCGCCGGACTGACGCGCGTAGACGCCCACGAGGCTGTTCAGCAGCTGGCGCTGCTCCTTGAGGGTGCGGTGCAGCGGAGCGGGGAGGGTCGTCTCCTCCCCCGTCGACTGCGTGCGCGCCTCGCGCGCCTCCCGGTGCTTCGACTGGCGGCTCTGCCGCTGCATGAGCAGCTCGTGCACGTGCTCGGGCTCGAGCAGCCCGGGCAGCCCGATGAACTCGAGCTCCTCGTCGGTTCCCGGTTCCGCGAGCTGGCCGAACTGCTGCCCCTCGAACACGACGCTGTCGAAGTGCGCGACGGAGCCGAGCGACTGGAACTCGAACTCCTGCGTGAGCGCGTCGGACGCCTTGTCGCCGCGCTCCGCCGCCTCGAGCAGCGCGTCGTCGAGCCCGTCCTCGTCCTTCTCGCCGCGATCGAGGACGTGGTCGCGCTGCCGCTCCATCTCGGTCGCGAGGGCCATGAGCACGGGGATGTTCGGCAGGAAGACGCTCGCGGCCTCCCCCCTGCGGCGAGCGCGCACGAAGCGCCCGATCGCCTGCGCGAAGAACAGCGGGGTCGACGACGACGTCGCGTAGACCCCGACCGCGAGCCGCGGCACGTCGACGCCCTCCGACACCATCCGGACCGCGACCATCCAGCGCGTGGTGTTCGCGGAGAACTGCTCGATGCGGCTCGATGCCTCGGCCTCGTCGGAGAGCACGACCGTCGGGCGCTGGCCCGTGATCTCGTGCAGGATCTTCGCGTACGCGCGGGCGTTCGTCTGGTCGGTGGCGATGACGAGGCCGCCGGCATCGGGCACGTGGTGCCGGATCTCGGTGAGCCGCTTGTCCGCGGAGCGCAGGACAGCGGGCATCCAGTCGCCGTTCGGATCGAGCGCCGTCCGCCACGCCTGCGACGTGATGTCCTTCGTGTTGTCCTGGCCCAGGTGCGCCTCGAGCTCGTCTCCGGCTTTCGTGCGCCAGGTCATGTGGCCCGAGTAGACGTGGAAGAGCACGGGGCGCACGACGCCGTCGGCGAGCGCGCGGCCGTATCCGTAGCTGTAGTCGGTGATCGAGGTGCGCAGGCCCTGCGCGTCGGGCGCGTACTCGACGAACGGGATGGGCGCCTCGTCGCTGCGGAACGGCGTTCCGCTGAGGGAGAGGCGCCGGACCGCGGGCGTGTACGCCTCGCGGATGCCGTCGCCCCAGCTGAGAGCGTCACCGCCGTGATGCACCTCGTCGAGGATGACGAGCGTGCGCGCGCTCTTCGTGAGCTCGCGATGCACCTCGGGCTTCATCGCGACCTGCGCATAGGTCACGACGACCCCGTGATAGTGGCGCGCGGGCTGCCAGTGGCTGTTCTTGAACTCGGGATCGAGGCGGATGCTCACGCGCGCCGCGGCGTCGGCCCACTGCGTCTTGAGGTGCTCGGTCGGGCACACGACGATGATCCGATCGACCTCGCCGCGATGGCGCAGCTCGTTCGCGAGGGTCAGCGCGAAGGTCGTCTTGCCGGCGCCGGGGGTGGCGGCGACGAGGAAGTCACGGCGGTCGGGCTGCGCGAAGTAGATGTCGAGCGCCTCCTGCTGCCACGCGCGCAGCTTGCCCGCCGTCCCCCAGGGAGCTCTCTGCGGATAGGACGGACTCAGCACGGGGATCAACCCTAGACGGTGCCGCGGACACGATCTCCAGCGTTCGTCGAGACTAGCCCCGGGCGCCGAAACCGGTGCGGGGTGCGCTGGTCTCGACGACCGGGACTAGTCTCGATAGGCGCGGACGAGGCACGGAGGCGAGGGACCATGGCGACGGGCGACGAGACGCGGATGGCGGCGGCCGACAACGAGGGAGTCCACCCCTGGCGGCGCTATGTCGCTCTCGGCGACTCGTTCACCGAGGGGATCGGCGACCCGGATCCTGCGGCGCCGGGCGGCCATCGCGGATGGGCGGATCGCGTCGCCGAGGTGCTCGCGACGCAGGTCGACGACTTCGCCTACGCCAACCTCGCCGTGCGCGGGCGCCTCATCGGCCAGATCGTCGACGAGCAGGTCGAGCCGGCGATCGCGCTGCGCCCCGACCTCGTGACGTTCTGCGCGGGCGGCAACGACGTCATCCGCCCCGGCACCGATCCCGACGCGATCGCCGCCCAGTTCGAGGCAGCCGTCGAGCGCCTGGGCTCTCAGGGCGCGACGATCGTCGTCTTCACCGGGATCGACGTCGCCTGGACGCCGGTCTTCCGCCCGTTCCGCGGCAAGATCGCGATCTACAACGAGAACATCCGGGCGATCGCCGACCGCCACGACTGCGTCGTCGCCGACCAGTGGGCGCTCAAGGAGATCCAGGATCCGCGCTTCTTCGCGGCCGACCGGCTGCACATGAACCCGCTCGGGCACCACGAGGTCGCCCGCATGGTGCTGCGCGCGCTCAACGTCCCGAACGATCTGCAGCCGCTCCAGCCCGACCCGCGGCCCGCGACCTCCTGGCGGGCTGCGCGGCAGAACGATCTCGTGTGGGCCCGCAGCCACCTCGTCCCGTGGGTGCTGCGGCGGCTCCGCCATCAGTCCTCGGGAGACTTCGTCTCGGCGAAGCGCCCGCAGCCGGGCCCGGTCTCGATCGCGGAGGACTGACCGTCAGCCTGCGGGCGGGTGCTGCAGCGCCCACAGCGCCACCGCGGCCGCCGACGCGACGTTGAGCGAGTCGACGCCGCCCGCCATGGGGATCGTCACGACGGTGTCGGCCGCGGCGAGCGCGCGACGGCTGAGCCCGTCGCCCTCGGAGCCCATCGCGAACGCGACCCGCTCCGGGCGGCGGGCGGCGAAGGCATCGAGCGGCACCGCGTCGTCGGCGAGCGCCATGGCGGCCAGGTGGAAGCCCGACGCGGTGAGCAGCTCGCGCGCGCCCACGCCCTCCCGAGGCGCCCACTCCGGCAGCCGCGTCCAGGGCACCTGGAACACCGTTCCCATGCTCACCCGCACGCTGCGACGGTAGAGGGGGTCCGCGCACCGCGGCGTCACGAGCACGGCGTCCGCGCCGAGACCCGCGGCCGCGCGGAAGGCGGCGCCCACGTTGGTGTGGTCGACGATGTCCTCGAGCACGAGCACTGTCCTCGCGTGAGCGAGCACGTCCGCGACCGCGGGCGGCTCAGGACGCTGCATGGCCGCGAGCATGCCCCGGTGCACCGCGAACCCCGTCACCTGCTCGGCGACCTCGTCGGGGACGACGTACACCGGGACATCCCGATCGCCCACGAGCCGCTCGACGTCCGGAAGCCACTTGCGCGCCGTGAGCACCGACCGCGGCGCGTGGCCCGCGGCGAGCGCACGGCCGAGCACCTTCGCGGACTCGGCCATGTAGAGGCCGCGCTCGGGCTCGCTGACGCGGCGCAGCGCCACGTCGGTGAGGTCGCGGTAGTCGGCGAGGCGCTCGTCGGCGGGGTCGTCGATCGGGTGCAGGATCATCCGTCCATCGTCCCATCCGGGCGCGGGATGAGCCGTCCGTAACCTCCGCGAAAGACAGCGCGCCTAGACTCGGCCACGAGGAGGCTCCATGGTTCTCACCGAGCGGATCGACGCGGGCGCGGCCGCCGGCGTCCGGCAGGCGATCGAGGTGCTCGCGGGGCGCCGCATCGCCGTGCTGACCGGTGCCGGCGTGTCGACGGACTCCGGCATCCCCGACTACCGAGGCGAGGGTGCGCCCCGCCGCACGCCGATGACGGCGCAGACGTTCCTCTCCGACGAGGCGGCGCGGCGGCGCTACTGGGTCGGATCGCACCTCGGCTGGAAGGCGTTCGCGGCCGCCGAGCCCAACGCGGGGCACGCCGCGATCGCCGCCCTCGAGCGCACGGGCGTCGCCACGGGCGTCGTCACCCAGAACGTCGACGGGCTCCACCTGCGCGCGGGATCGCGCAGGGTCGTCGAGCTGCACGGCACGATGCGCCGGGTTCTCTGCACGCACTGCGGGCAGGTGTTCGACCGCCGCGACGTCGGCGAGCGCCTCGAACGGGAGAACCCGTGGATCACGGTGCCGGACCGCGTGCAGCTCGGGCCGGACGGCGATGTCCTCCCCGCGTCGTCGGAGGGCTTCGTCGTCCCGGACTGCACGGTGTGCGGAGGCGTCCTGAAGCCCGAGGTCGTGTTCTTCGGCGAGTTCATCCCCGCGGAGAAGTTCCGGGAGGCCGAGCAGCTCGTGGCCACGAGCGGGGCCCTGCTCGTGGCGGGCTCCTCGCTCGTCGTGAACTCGGGCATCCGTCTCGTCGAGCGCGCACGGCGTCGTCGGATCCCCGTCGTGATCGTCAACCGCGGGGAGACCCGCGCCGACCGGCGCGCGACGGTGAAGGTCGACGCGGGCACGAGCGAGGTGCTCGCCGCGCTGGCCGACGAGCTGCCGGCCCTTCGAGGATCCGGCGCTCTCTGAGGCACGTGCCCCTAGGCTCGAGGGGTGACCGTCATCACCCTCGTCCGCCATGGGCAGACCGACTGGAACATGCTCGGCCGCGTGCAGGGCCGCACCGACATCCCGCTCAACGACACCGGACGCGCTCAGGCGCGCGAGGCCGCTGAGGCGCTGCGCCACGGCGGATACGCAGCGGTCGTGTCGAGCCCGCTGAGCCGCGCACGAGAGACCGCCGAGATCATCGCCGGCGTCCTGGGGGTGCCGGGGCCCGCCCTGTACGACGGGCTCGTCGAGCGCGACTACGCCTCGGCCGAGGGCATGACCTCGGAGGACCTCTGGAAGCTCCAGCGCCGCGCCATGGGTCCTGACGCCGAGAGCGACGAGGCGGTTGCGACCAGGGCCGTGGCCGCGCTGCGCGACGCCGCTGCGGCGCACGCGGATGTCGACGGACCGCTCATCGCGGTCGCGCACGGGTCGCTCATCCGAGTTCTCATCGCCCTCGCTTCGGACGGCGAGTTCCCCCGCCCCGGCGAGCGCGTCGAGAACGGGTCGCAGCACGCGTTCCGCCTGGACGACGAGGGCCTCTCGCTCCTGTCGTACTCCGCTGTCCCTGCCGACTGACGCACGCGTCTCTCCCGCGCCAACCGAGACACGCCGATCTGGTGTCTCAGCTCACGGCGTCGATGAAGGCCTCGAGCCCCATCCCGTAGTCGATCCGCACGCGCGGGAGGGCGAGCTTGTCGGCGCCGGGACGGACGAACCCCGGCTCGATCGTCGCCGCCATCTCGAAGCCCGCGTCGGCGACGCCCTGCTTGCTCCGCTCGTCGTAATGGCCGAACGGGTAGGCGACGACCTCCGCCGCCCCGAGGATGTCCGCCGACGTGCGCAGATCCGCGGCGATCTCCTCGGGGGTCCAGTTGACCATCCGTCCGCGCCCGTCCGCACCCGGATCGTGCATGTCGTGCGTGTGCGAGCGCTGCAGCACGTACGGCGACGGCGTCGGCTCCGAACGCCACTTCGTGATGACGAACGACGTCGCGAGCACGCCGTGCTCGTCGAGCACGGGCACCGCGAGGTCGAACCACGACGCGTGCGCATCGTCGTCCGTGACGATGACCGAGCGCTCGGGCAGCCGCAGCCGCCCGTCGATGAACGCCGACAGCTCGCGCCAGCTCGGCAGGTAGTAGCCCTCGTCGGCGAGATAGGCCATGTGCTGCTCGAAGTCGCCCGCATACGCCCAGTTGAGCCGGAGGGGGTCGTCGACGCCGGCGGGGTCGGCGGTGAACTGGTGGTACATGAGGATCGGCACCCCGACGTCGGCGGCTGCCGTCTCCTCGGGGGTCGTCCACGCGGCGTGCAGCGGGAGCCTCCGGTCCTCGTCGCATGAGACGACGTCGGCGATGTTCACGCGCTGCGCGACGTCGAGGGCCGCCGCCGCCTCGGCGTCGAGGTACCAGCCGGCGAACACCGCGCCCTCGCGCTCCGGCAGCGGCAGCTCGGCGACGTGCGCGCCCTCGGTGGCGAGAACGGGATCGAGCGCGATGCCCTCCCCCGCGAAGGTGACAGCGCACGCGGCAGGGTCGCCGGCCTCCTCGAGCAGCGCGGCGGCCGCATCGGGCGCTGCGGTCGGGCTCGACGGTGCCGATGCACCGGGGGCGGATGCACCGAGCGCGGATGGCGAGGACGAGGACGGCGCGGATGGCGCGCACGAGAGCACGAGGACCGCTGCCGCGGCGACGACGGGAAGCGCGAGGAGGCGGCGGCGGGAAGCTCTCATATCCCGGTCAGGATAGCCGCTCGCGCAGTCACGGCCGTGTCGGCCGGGGTTCCGGACCAGCACGCGCAATCGATCCGATAACGACTGAGCAGGATGCGCAATCGCGCGACGGCCTGGGTGCTACCGTCTCTCTCTATGGCCTCCCTCGATCACGTCGATCTCGAGCTCCTCGCCGCGCTCTCCGAGGACCCGCGGGCGACGGTCGTCGCGCTCGCGGAGCGCCTTCGCCTCTCCCGCAACACCGTCCAGGCCCGCATGGCGCGCCTCGAGCGCGCGGGCGTGTTCCACTCGTTCGAGCGCGCGATCTCGACCGAGGGCCTGGGCTTCCCGCTCCAGGCGTTCCTGTCGATCGGCGTGCGCCAGCCCGAGCTCCCTGCGATCACGGACGAGCTGCGGCGCATCCCCGAGGTCATCCAGGTCTACGGCGTGAGCGGGCAGGTCGACCTGCTCGCGCTCGTGGCGTGCCGCGACGCGCGCCACCTCTTCGACGTCGACGCCCGCATCCTGTCCGTCTCGGGTGTCGAGCGCACCGAGACGTCCCTCGTGATGAGCGAGGCCATCCCCTACCGTGTGAGCGGCCTCATGGAGCTCGCGCGCCGCGAGCGCTGAGCGCGCCTCACACGAACGAGCGGATGGCCTCGGCCGCTTCCGCGGGCCTCTCGTAGTGGATGAGGTGGCCGACGTCGGCCAGCTCGACGAGCCGCGCATCGGGGAACAGCCCGCGCAGCGCGCGCTCGGCCTCGATCGGCGTGATGTCGTCGCGGTCGGCGGCGATGAGCAGCGTGGGCTGGGCGATGCGCGGGGCGAACGCGCGCACATCGTGCGACACGCTCGTGACGAACGCCTCGCGCAGCGCCTGCCGGTCGGAGAACCCCGAGAAGAAGCGATCATGCTGGTCGTGGATCCAGCGGCGCAGGGCCCTGTCGCGCGTCTTCGCCATCGCGATGCTCATGATCCGCACGATCACCGGCCAGCGCAGGAGCCACGTGCCGACGGGATCGGGCAGCCGAGCGCCCGCCGCGTAGTAGAGCACCGCCAGGCGCGTCAGCACGCCCCGGGGCCCCTCGAGCGCGGGCGCGCCGATCGGGTTCACGAGGATGAGCCGCGGTGTCGGCAGTCCGCGGGCGACGGCCGCGGACGCGACGATCGATCCGAACGAGTGCCCGAGCACGACGGCGCCCGGCGCGACCTCGGCGGCGAAGGCGGTGAGCCACGCGACGAACGCATCCAGGTCGAGGGGCCGGCCCGGCACGGGCGGCGTCTCGCCGAAGCCCGGCAGGTCGGGCATGACGACGCGCACGCCGGGCAGATGCGCGACGACCGGCTCGAGCCCGTGGTGGTCTCCGCGGAACCCGTGCACCGCCAGGATGCTCGTCTCGGCGTCGTCGGGCCCGTACACCCAGTAGGCCGTCCGCGTGCCCAGGATCTCGACCTCCGCGCGGCGGACGGGGATGCGGGCGAGGCGGGACGCGTACGGGGAGGCGACGGGCACCGCACGAGTCTACGTTCGCCGGGGTGGCATACGCGGGTTTGTCCCCGCTGCGCCCTACATTCTCCCTATGGCGACATCATGGCCGGATCCGCCGCCCCTGTTCGAGCTCGACGACGCGGGCGAGCGCCCCACCTGGTTCGCCGCGCCCGGCGGGCGCCTGGATCGCCTCGGGGTGTTCGACCTCGAGACGACGGGCGTCGACGTCGAGTCCGACCGCATCGTCACGGCCTACGTCGGACTCCTCTCGGCCGACGGCACGGTCCTGCGGTCGCGTCACTGGATGGCCGACCCGGGCATCGACATCCCCGAGGGAGCGACCGCGGTCCACGGCATCACGACCGAGCGGGCGCGCGCGGAGGGGCGGCCGGCAGCCGAGGTCGTCGCCGAGGTCGTGTCGGCGCTCCGCGCGATCTTCGCCGAGGGCGTGCCGATCGTCGCGTACAACGCGCCCTTCGACTTCTCCCTGCTCAAGCACGAGGCCCTGCGCCACGGCGTCGAGCCGATCGCGTCGCCCACCCCCGTGCTCGATCCGCTCGTCGTCGACAAGACGTGCGACCGGTATCGCCGCGGCAAGCGCACGCTCGCGACCGTCGCGGCGCACTACGATGTGGTCCTCGAGGCCGCGCACGACGCGTCGGCCGACGCCGTGGCCGCGGGGCGGCTCGCCTTCGCGCTCGTCGAGCGCTACGCGGGGATGCTCCCGGAGGATGTCGCGGAGCTGCACGACCGGCAGATCGGCTGGGCGCGCGAGCAGGCGGAGAGTCTCACCGAGTACTTCGTGAAGATCGGCCGGCTCGACCCCGCCGACGCGCTCGACGGCAGCTGGCCGATCCGCTGAGGATCAGGACGACGAGCGCGCGCGCCACTCCTCCCAGCTCGCCATGAGCTGCTCGATGGCGGCGTGGAACTTAGCCGTGGCGACCCCCGGCGTCGTGTCGCCGAAGTAGTGAGCGACCCAGTGCGCGAGGCGCTGTGCTGCCTCAGGGTCCTCGCGCACGCGCTCGACGTGCGCGACGATGTCCGGGGCGTCGGCCGGCTCGAGCCATTCGCACGCCGACAGGTAGCCGCCCTCGTCGATCTCCGCAGCGGGGTCGGCGGGCCTCGTGATGAGCAGGGGCTTGCCGACCGCGAGCCGGTCGTAGACCATCGCCGAGATGTCGACGATCGCGACATCGGCCGCCGCGAGCTGCCATCCGAGCTCCGGCCGATCGTCGTAGACGTGCTGCGCGGACGGGTCCTTCTGGTTGGCCGCGCGGATGGCCTGGATGATCCGCTCGTTCGCCTCCCCGAACGCCGCGTTCACGACACCGCTGCGCGGATGCGGACGGTAGATGACGCGGTGGCGGCCGGTCGCGAGCAGCGCCGCGACGAGCGCCTCCCCGTGCGACGCCACCGAGCCGTAGCGCGCGGCGGGGCGGTCGCCCTCCCAGGTCGGCGCGTAGAGCACGACCGTGCGCTCGTCGGGCGTGTAGGGCAGCTCGCCCGAGTAGTGATCGGCCTGCGGGCGGCCGATCTCGATCGTGCGCGCATCGACGTCGTAGTCCCACAGCACGCGGGAGAGGCGGTCGCGCGCGGCCTGGCCCGCGACGAGAGCACGGTCGTAGGCCTTGTACTGATTGGTCGTCATGTACATCTTGTCGGACTCGCCGTGGTTGATGAACACGTGCCAGCGCTCGCCGTACCGGAACATCTGGAAGTTGCGCGTGTTCTGGTTCACGTAGAGCACGATGCGGATGTCCTGCGCCTCGAGGAACCGCTCGATGCTCGTCACGCTCGGGGTGAACGCCACCGGCAGCGCGCCGTCGTCGAGAAGCGCCTGCGCCCCGAGCGAGTTGCGCGCCATGACGACGACCGGCCAGCGCTCGGCGAGCTCCTGCAGCGGTCGGTACCACTGGCGCATCTGGTACATGTTGACCGCGCCGTCGGCGAAGTACACCGCGATCCGGAACCTCCGCGGGGTGAGCGGGGGCCGCGTGGCGAGCGTGCGGCGCACCGTCCTGTGTGCGTTCCGCGTCGCGACGGCCTTCCGGAGGAGCTTGATCGCCTTCTTCACATCGCGCGTCACACCCACCCGACCAGGCTACCGGGGGCTTTCCCGGCGGCCGTCATGGGATGATCGTCGAATGCGTAACGATCCCCTGCCGGGCCCCCGCGCGCCTCGGAGGGACGCGCCGTCGGTCCCGCTCGACGCGGGTGTGTCGTTCGTGATGCCGGTTCTCAACGAGGCCCCGTACCTGCGCCGCGCGGTCGAGTCGACCCTCGCGCAGGAGATCCCCGGGCCCGTCGAGCTCGTCCTCGCGCTCGGACCCTCGTCCGACGGCACGACCGAGCTCGCGCGCGCTCTCGCGGAGGAGGATGAGCGCATCGTCCTCGTCGACAACCCCGCCGCCGACATCCCGGTCGGGCTCAACGCGGCCATCCGCGCGAGCACGCACCCCACGATCATCCGCGTCGACGCCCACTCGGAGCTCACGCCGGGCTACGCGGCCCGCGCTCTGGAGACGCTCGCTCGCACCCGCGCGGGCAACGTCGGCGGCGTCATGCGGGCAGACGGACGGACGCCGTTCCAGCGCGCAGCCGCCTGGGCGTACAACTCCCCCGTGGGGCTCGGCGGCGGCGCGTACCACGGAGGGTCGCGCGAGGGCGAGGCCGAGTCGGCGTACCTCGGCGTCATGCGACGCGCCGTTCTCGAGGAGGTCGGGCTCTTCGACGAGACCATCCGCCGCGGCGAGGACTGGGAGCTCAATCTGCGCATCCGCACGGCGGACTACCGCGTCTGGTTCGATCCCGCGCTGTCGGTGACCTACTGGCCGCGCGAGCGGTGGACGCGCCTCGCGCAGCAGTTCCTCGCCACCGGCCGCTGGCGCGGTGAGCTCTTCCGCCGCTACGGACGCCGCAACTCGCTCAAGTACTTCGCGCCGCCCGCGCTCGTGATCCTCGTGGCGCTCGCCGCGATCAGCGGGGCGCTGCAGCTCGCCGGCGTGCCCGTTCCCGGTCTCGCCGTCGCGACGTGGGCCCTGTGCGCACCGCTCGTCGCCTACGCCGCGCTCGTCGCGGCGGTCGCGATCGGCGCGCGGGCGCCCGGGCCGTTCGGATGGCGGGAGCGGGCATGGCTGCTCGCGGTGCTGCCGACCATGCACCTGTCGTGGGGAACGGGGTTCCTCACGGGCGCCGTGCGCGGCGCGCACGACACCGTCGACACCTCGCGCCTCTCCGGGCGCAACACGCCGCTGCCGTAGCGGGTCAGCCGACCGGCAGGAGCCCCTGGTCGATGAGGCGCGCGACCACGCGCTCGGCGGCACGGCCGTCCTCGCGCGCATTGAAGGCGCGTCGCCACGCCGCGTAGCGCTCGGCGTACTCCGCGGGATCCGCCGCGAGCGCGGCGAGGAGGCCGTCCATTTCCTGCACGAGCGGGCCGGGGGCGCGCGCGGCGAGGTCGAAGTAGAACCCGCGCAGAGCGCCCCGGTAGTGGGCGAGATCGGGCACGAGGAAGTACATGGGCTTCCCCGTGACGCTGAAGTCGAACATCACCGACGAGTAGTCGGTGATGAGCGCATCGGCGGCGAGGAGGAGCTCTGACGTGTCGGGGTACGCCGTGACGTCGACGACACGCGGACCCGCGACGTCGCGCCCGGGGATGAGGGTGCGCGAGTGCCCGCGGACGAGCACGACGGCGTCCGCCTCGACCGCGAGTCGCGCCGGGTCGATGAACGCCACGATCTCGTCGCGGTCGTCGCGCCAGGTCGGCGCGTACAGCAGCACGCGCTCCCCCGGCTCGATGCCGAGGCGCTCGCGCACGGCGAGCGGGTCGCCCGTGACGAGCGCGTCGTTGCGCGGGTAGCCCTCGACCCAGACGGGCTTGCGGAAGAAGGCGTAGGCGCGCGCGAGGATCCTCGCGGCGTACGGATTCTGCGCGAGGAGCACGTCCCACCGGCGCGACTCCTTGATGACCGCTCCCCATCGGCGCGGCGCGAACCCCTTGCGGTGGAGGGCGAGGCGCTTGAGCGGCGTGCCGTGCCAGGTCTGCAGCACGCGCTGGCCATCACGGCGGGCGAACGCGCGGCGGAGCCAGTCGTTGACGATCACGAGCTTCGCGACGCTCCGGGCGCGCCACCACTCGGGGCTCCCCTCGACGACCGCGACCGCGCCATCCGGGACCGCCACGGAGAGATCGACCACGCTCCAGTAGCGGGTGACCCCCGGGGCGCGGAGCGCGATCTCCCGGTCGAGCGCGAGCGGGTTGCAGCTCGCGCTGCGCCCGTAGAAGCTCTCGAAGAAGACCGCGTCCTCGAGCGGCGCGGTGTGCGAGAGGTAGCGGCGCTCGAGCGAGCCCTGCGCCTCTCCGCCGTCGTACACGGGGTCGACGGGCGGGCCGACGAGCACCGTGTCGCCGTCGAGCTGCGCGCGCAGCGTGCCCAGCATCTCGACCGGCAGCGTCGCATCGAGCTCGGCGCCGGCGACGGCCACGCGATAGCGTCCGGACGGGAGCGGTCGCTCGGGCCCGCCCCAGCGTGCAGCGACGAGCGCGAAGCGCACCGACCATCCGCCCCCGCTCGCGGAGACCGCGCCCTCGACCGCCGCGCGCGAGCCCTCGAGGCGCGCCGAGGCGGGCGCGTCGCCCTCTCCCTCGACGACGAGGGCGGGGCCGTCCTGCTCGAACCGGGCGGTCGTCATCGGTTTCCTCTCCTCGGGCCCCTGGCCCGCGCGCGTCGAGCGACGATCGCATCGTGCACACGGCGAGCGCTGCCGCCGTCGCGGAACGCGTGCACGCGCTCGCTCAGTCTCGCAGACCGCGCGGTGCGATCTGCGAGCGCCGCGGGGTCGGAGGCGACCTCCGTCAGCTGCGCGACGAGGCCGGGCCAGCCGGTCGCGTAGTCCTCGCCGGCGACGTCCTCGTATCGGCCGTAGAAGCCCCGGCGCGCGCGGTATGCCTCCAGATCGGGGGCAAGGTACAGCACGGGCAGGGGCACGAGGCCCGCGTCGTACGCGAGCGACGAGTAGTCCGTCACGAGGAGATCCAGTCCGGGGAGCGCCGCGGTGACGTCGCGCAGCCGATCGGAGCCGAGGTCGCGCACCCGGTCCGTCGGGAAAGGCGGCACGTACGCGCCCGCCCCCAGGCGGTGCGAGCGGACGAGCAGCACGAGGTCGGCCGCGGCGAGCGCGTCCACGATCTCGCGCCACTCCTCAGCCGTGGGAACGGCCGGGTCGGGCTCGCCGTCGCGCCAGGTCGGGGCGTAGAGCACGAGACGCGCGCCGTCGGGAAGATCGCCGACCGCCGCACGCAGGAGCTGCCGCGCGCGAGCCCTGCGCTCGTGCGCGGTGCCCGTGCTCAGCACGTCGACCCGGGGCTCCCCCGTCACCGCCACCCGGTCATCCGGCAGCGCGAACGCCGACTCGAGGCGCCCCCGCACGAGGTGCGACGCGGCAGGGAGCAGCCGGATCCGGCGCTGCGCTCCCCGGTACAGCCGGGCCAGCAGCCCGCGGACGAGCGTCGAGTCGGGCAGCAGCGCCGAGCGGACTGTCTCGGGCGAGTCGAGGCCGATGCGCTTGAGCGGGATGCCGTGCCAGAGCTGCACGAGGAATCCGCCCGACACGGCATACGGGTTCACATCGCCCGTGCCGTACGACACGACGAGGACGCCGCCACGCGCGGTCGCCCAGAACCCGCGCCAGGAGAGCTTCGGGAGGGTCGGGATGCCCCGCGCGGCCGCCTCCTCCGCCTCGCGCGAGTCCGACGTCAGCCACACGGCACGGTGACCCTCGGCGGCCGCCACCTCCCACAGCGCGAGCGGCCCGTCGCCGACGCCCGCGCCGCATCCGAAGACCCAGCGGTCGCCGCGCGGGATCGCGAGCGTCGCGATCCTCCCCAGCGCATACAGGGGCAGGCGCAGGAGCTTCGCCGCGTTGCCCGCACCGAACGAGAAGGACGCCACCCCACGAGCGTACTGGTGGGGCGGCGTCCTTCCGGTCAGCCCGCTCTCACGGGCGCGGGGTCGTCACTCGAGGGTGCCGAGCTCGACCGTCGCGGTGTGCTCCTCGCCGTCGCGGACGTAGACCACCTCTGCCTCGCTGCCGCCGGCGGCCGCGCGGACCTGGGCGGTGAGGTCGACGGCGTCGTTGATCTTGGCGCCGTTGAACCGCGTGACGATGTCGCCCTCCTGCAGTCCGGCGGCCTCGGCGGCACCGCCCTCGACGACCTCGGCGATGTACGCGCCCGTGATGGTCGCGCCCTCGACCTGGCTCGAGGGCTGCACGCTCGCGCCGAGGAGGCCGTGCGTCGCGGTGCCGTTGTCGATGATCTCGTTCGCCACCCGCTCGACGACGTTCGACGGGATCGCGAAGCCGACGCCGATCGATCCGGACTCCGACGAGCTCTGATCGGCCGTCGCGATCGCGACGTTCACGCCGATGAGCTTGCCCTCGCTGTCGACGAGCGCGCCGCCGGAGTTGCCAGGGTTGATCGCGGCGTCGGTCTGGATGACCGAGATCGCGATGGACTCGCTCGCCTGCGCCTGCTGGTCCTCCTGGCCGGGGATGTCGAAGAACCAGGGACTCGATCCCTCTCCCTGCCCCTCGTCCTCGCCCTCGACGCTGTCGCCCTCGGGCGCCGCGGCCGACGCGATCTCGATGCTGCGGTTGAGCGCGCTCACGATGCCGGTGGTGACCGTGTTGGCGAGTCCGAGGGGCGCGCCGACGGCGACCGTCGTGGCGCCCACGTTGAGCTTCGACGAGTCGGCGAACTCGATCGGCGTGAGACCGGACGCGCCCTCGAGCTTGATCACCGCGAGGTCGTACGTCGGGTCGGTGCCGACGATCGTGGCGTCGTAGATGCGGCCGTCGCTCGCCGTGACACGCACGGTCGCGTCGGCCGCCGTGCCGCCGAGGGTCACGACGTGCGTGTTCGTGACGACGTAGCCGTCCTCGCTGATGACGACGCCCGATCCGCTGCCCGACGACTGCCCGCCGGCCACCTCGATCGTGACGACGCTCGGCAGCACCTCGGTCGCGACCGCCGTGGCCTCGTTGACCGACCCGGGGTTGTTCACCGTGATGTTCGACGGCGCGCTGCCCGACTCCGCGACCGATCCGCCGCCGGCCGTCAGGGAGTTCGAGACCCAGCCGCCGCCGAAGCCCGCGCCGCCGCCGACGAGAGCGGCCACGAGGATGGCCGCGGCCACGCGGCCGCCGCCCTTCGACTTCCGCTCCTCCGCGCGCGGCTGCGGCGCCCACACGGCCTGCGGCGCGCCGTCGTGCGGAAGCGGCTGCGTGGGCTGCGTCGCGCCGAACGCCGCGCCCTGGCCCTCGCGATGCGCCTCGTACGCGCTCTGCGCGCGGTAGGGAGCCCCCGGGTGACCGGGAGCGGCGTGCGGCGGGGCGGCGTGCGGCGGCGTCGGCTGCGCGGGAGCCTCCTGCGGCCGCCCGTAGCCCGTCGGCGGCGCCGGCCGCGGCGGGATGTTCAGAGGGGTGTCTTCGGAACGCTGCTCGTCCATGGGTGCTCCTTCTTCCACGTCCTCTTCAGGGTGATCCCGCAGTCTGTGTGCTTCCTATGATGCGCGTATGCCGCGGGCGTGACTTCGCGCGCGGGTAGCCTGAGCGGATGCGACACGTCAGCGGCGCCTGGAGGCGCACCGCCGCAGGAGCCGGGCTGCTCGGAGCCGACGGCTCGCCCGCCCCCACGATCTTCGCCGAGATGTCGGCGCTCGCGACCGCCACGGGCGCCCTCAACCTCGGGCAGGGCTTCCCCGACGAGGATGGACCCGCCGAGGTGCTCGACGCGGCGCGCGCGGCCATCGCCGGAGGCCGCAACCAGTACCCGCCGGGGCGCGGCGTGCCCGAGCTGCTCGAGGCGATCGCCGAGCACCAGCGCCGCTTCTACGGGCTGGAGCTCGATCCCGCGCGGGAGGTGCTCGTGACGGCGGGCGCGACCGAGGCGCTCGCCGCGACGCTGCTGGCGCTCGTGGACGGGCCCGACGACGAGGTCGTCGTCTTCGAGCCGCACTACGACTCCTACGCCGCGTGCGTCGCGCTGTCCGGAGCCCGCCTGCGCACCGTGCCGCTGCGCTGGCCCGACTTCCAGCCGGACCTCGACGAGCTCGAGGCGGCCGTCACCGACCGCACCCGGATCATCCTCGTGAACGATCCGCACAACCCCACGGGGGCGGTGTTCTCGCGGGAGGCACTCGAGCGGATCGTGGCGCTGGCGGACCGCCATGACGCCGTCATCGTCACCGACGAGGTGTACGAGCACCTCGTGCACCGCGGTCCGCATGTGCCCATCGCGACGCTGCCCGGCGCCGCAGCGCGCACGCTCACCATCTCGTCTGCGGGCAAGACCTTCCGGACGACCGGGTGGAAGATCGGCTGGGTCTCGGGGCCGGCCGAGCTCGTGGACGCGGTTCTCGCCGTCAAGCAGTTCCTCACGTACGTCAACGGCTCGCCGTTCCAGCCCGCCATCGCGGTCGGGCTCGGCCTGCCCGACGCGTTCTTCCGCGGGGTGTCCGCCGACATGCGACGCAAGAGCGAGATCCTCGGCGAAGGGCTGCGCGCGGCGGGCTTCGACGTCTCGACCCCGGCCGGCTCGTACTTCACCGTCGCGGATGCCGCGGCTCTGGGCGCGAGCGACGCGGCGGAGTTCTGCCGAGCGCTCCCCGAGCGCGCGGGCGTCGTCGCGATCCCCCTCACCGCGTTCGCGACGCGGGAGCGGCGCGACGAGTACCGCACGCTCGTGCGCTTCGCCGCCTGCAAGCGGGACGAGGTCCTCCAGGACGCGGCGACCCGCCTGAGCGCGCTGCGGAGCTGAGGCTCAGCGCGGGGCCACGCGGTAGCGCCGGAGCGCGAGCGCCGGGTTGACCCGCCGCACGTTGTCGATCGCCGATCGCTCGGCGAATGCCACCGCGACGTCGGTCGTCGTGCCCACGCTCGCGACCGCCGTCCCCTGCGGGTCGACGATGAGCGAGCTGCCGACCGCGAGCGGAGGCGTGTGGTCGGCCGCGGCGACGTACATCGTGTTCTCGATCGCGCGCGCGGTGACGAGCGTCCGCCAGTGATGCTCCTTGAGCGGACCGCGCACCCACTGCGCGGGAACGAGCGCGACGTCGACACCCGCATCCGCGAGGACGCGCGCCGACTCGGGGAAGCGCAGGTCATAGCAGGTCATGAGGCCGCACACGAGGCCGTCGACCTCGAACGTCTCGGGCTCCGTCAGCGCGCCCGGCTCCACCCAGTCGGACTCGCGCTGACCGAACGCGTCGTAGAGGTGGGCCTTGCGGTACGTCGCGCGCACGCCATCCGCGTCGACCGCGACGACCGTGTTGCGCACGCGACGCGGGTCGTCGGCGCGCTCGAGGAGCCCCGCCACGATCACGAGGCCGTGGTCGGCGGCGACGCGGGCGAGGTGCTGCGCGAACGGGCCGTCGAGCGTCTCCGCGCGCTCGACGAGCGTCTCGTCGAAGGGGTGGATGAAGCTGCTCGCATACTCGGGGAAGAGGACCACTCTCGCCCCTCGCTCGGCGGCGCGCTCGGCGAGCGCCGCGATGTCCTCGCGGTTGGCGCGGGGCTCGGCGCCCGGCGAGAACTGGGCGACGGCGACTCCGACGGCGTGCTCCGACATGCCGCCAGCCTATTGCGCCGGTCGCGGGGCGGCGTCGGCGGGTGCGCCGCTCTCCCCCGGTCGCGGAGGGCGCGTGCGCAGCAGGAGCGGCAGCGCGACCCAGAGGACCAGCATCACGCCGCCGAGGATCCCTCCCGCGAGCCAGGCGGCCTGATCGCTCACGACGACGTCGAAGATGAAGCCGACCACGCCGACGAGGAGGACGGAGACGACGACGAGCGCCGACAGGAGCGCGATGTGCCCGAAGCGCACGGTGAGCCCCTTCCTCCCCTCGCGGAAGAGCACGCGGTGCAGCGCGACGGGCGCCAGCGCGATCACGGCGCTCACCGCGGAGAGCACGACGAGCACGAGGTAGAACACCCGCTGGCCGCCGGTGAGGTCGGCGAAGGCCGGCTGGAACGCGAGGGCGAGGAGGAAGCCCGTGATGATCTGGGTGCCGGTCTGCAGGACGCGCAGTTCCTGGAGCACCTCGTTCCAGTTGCGGTCGAAGCGCTCCGCCGCGCTCTCCCCCGGACGCAGTCCCGCCGCCCGTGCCGTGTCAGCCGTCATGCCCCCATCATTCGCGCCACGCCCGGGCCGCGCAAAGGGGGCCGCTCGATTCGCCCTCTCCGCGACGCCGTGTTAGGCTGTTCATGTGCCGCGGGGTGGAGCAGTTCGGTAGCTCGCTGGGCTCATAACCCAGAGGTCGTAGGTTCAAATCCTGCCCCCGCAACCAAGTGAAGGCCCGGATCCGAGAGGATCCGGGCCTTCTGCCTTTTCTGCATACGCTGCCTGCCCGGCGCTGGCCATCCTTCTCGTCACGCGAGCGCAGGAGGATCCGCCCGCTGCAGGACGCCGATCCCCGCCGCCGTCCTGCAGCCATCCGATTCTCCTGCTGCGGGCGGCGCACACGACCGGAGACGCGGAGCGGCCCCGCAGGATCGCTCCTGCGGGGCCGCGTGCGTGCGCGCTGCGCCGGCTTACTCGGCCGGGGCCTCCTCGGCCGCACCCGTGTCATCGAGGAACGCGAGCAGGCGCTCGACGGCCTCGGTGAGGTCGGCGTCGGCCTCCGCGTACGCGACCATGTCGCCCTCCTCGAGCGCGGCCTTCTTGGCCTCGATCGCCGTCTGCGCATCGGCGAGAGCCTGCTCGTAGGTGTCGCTCGACGGGGGCGTCGGCTGCGTCGGCTCCTCCGGCTGCTCGGGCTCGGGCTCGGTCGGCTGCTCGGTCTCCGGGTCGACGGGCGTGACATCCTCATCGCCCGTGTCGGCACCCGAGTCGCCGCCGAACAGCTCGTCGAGCGCCTCGGCGAGGGTGTCCTCGAAGGCGAGCTGGTCGCCGAACGCGACGAGCACCTTGCGCAGCAACGGGTACGACGTGCCGCCGGTCGACTGCACGTAGACGGGCTGCACGTAGAGCAAGCCGCCGCCGACGGGCAGTGTCAGCAGGTTGCCGAGGCTCACATCCGACGCGCCGATGGTGAGGATGTTCATCTCGTTCGCGATCTGCGAGTCCGAGTTGAACGAGTTCTGCACCTGACCCGGCCCCGGCACGGTCGTGTCGGCCGAGATCTCGAGCATCGTCAGCTTGCCGTAGTCCTCGCGTACGCTGCCGGCGTCGGCGCCCGCGTCGGAGTCGACCGCGAGGTAGCCCATGAGCACGTTGCGCGTGCCGCCGTCGGGGATGAACGTCGTGAACATCGAGAACGTGGCCTCGTCCTGCCCCGGCATCCGCATCGACAGGTAGTACGGCGGCTGCAGCTGCTGGTCGCTGGTCGGGTCGTTCGGCGTCGTCCAGGCGTTGTCGCGCTGGTAGAACGCCCGGGCGTTGTCGACGTGGTACGTGCCGAGCATCGCGCGCTGGACCTTGAAGAGGTCCGTCGGGTAGCGCACGTGGCTCATGAGCTCGCCCGACATCTCGTCGATCGGCTTGATCGTGTTCGGGTAGATCTTCTGCCAGGTCTCGAGGACTGGGTCCTCCTCGTCCCACGCGTACAGCGTGACGCTGCCGTCGTAGGCGTCGACCGTGGCCTTGACCGAGTTGCGGATGTAGTTGATCTCGTCGATCAGCAGGTTCGGCGTCGGGTTGGTCGAGTCGCTGATCGCCTGCGACAGGCTGACCTGCGACGAGTAGGGGTATGTCGCGCTCGTCGTGTAGCCGTCCACGATCCACACGATCCGGCCGTCGACGACGCTCGGGTACGGGTCGTTGTCGAGGGTGAGGTACGGCGCGGCCTTCTGCACGCGCGTGAGCGGATCGCGGTCGTAGAGGATCTGCGACTCCTCGTTCACGTAGTCCGAGAAGAGGATCTGCTCGGACTGGAACTTGAGCGCGTACAGCACGCGGTTGAAGAAGCTGCCGACGCTCGGGCCGCCGTCGCCGGAGAACGTCGTGTTCGTCTGCGACGCGCCCTCCTCGCCGGCGGGGTAGTCGAGCTCGACGGGGTCGGCGCCCTCGGGCGCTCCGACGATCGAGTACTCCGGGTTGTTCTCGCCGAAGTACACGCGCGGCTCGTACTCGAGGTCGCTCAGCGCGCCGCTGGACGGGATGCCGCCCTCGATGAAGACCGGCTCGCCCTCGTTCGTGCGCTCGTTGCCCTTGGCGGCGACCATGCCGTAGCCGTGCGTGTAGACGAGGGTCGTGTTGTTCCAGGTGCGCGCGTCGGCGTCGAGCTCGTCCATGTCGAGCTCGCGCACCGCGACCACGGTGTCCTGCGTCTCGCCGTCGACCTCGTAGCGGTCGACATCGAGCGTGTCCTCGAAGCCGTAGTACGCGCGGTACTGCTGCAGCTGCTGGACGGTCGGGCCGATGATCGCCGGGTCCATGAGGCGGATGGACGCCGTCGTGTCTGCGTCGTCGCGCAGCTGACCGGCGGCCGCGTCGGTCTCGGCCGCGAACGGCACCTTCTCGATGCCGTCGAGGCCGTACGCGGCGCGGGTGGCGTCGACGTTGCGCTGGTAGTAGTCCATCTCGAGCGCCTGCTCGTTGGGGCGGACCTGGAAGGTCGTCACGGCCCACGGGTAGCCGACGCCGATCACGAGCGAGGTCACGATGAGCAGGGCGGTCGCGATGAGCGGGTAGCGCCAGCGGCCGATGACCGCGGTCACGAAGAAGAGGATGGCCACGAGCGCCGCGACGATCGAGAGGATCGTCTGCGCGGGGATCACGGCGTTGACGCCCGCGTAGCCCGGGCCCGTGATGCGGCTGCCCTGCTCGACCATCGTGAAGTAGCGGTCGAGCCAGAGGCTGGCCGCCTGCACGAGGAGGTAGACGCCGGCCGTGATCGCGAGCTGGATCCGCGCGGGCTTCGAGATGCGCAGCTCGCCCTGCCCGATGCGGACCGACCCGTAGAGGTAGGCCACGAGCGCGGTGACGAGGAGGCTGATGAGGACGGTCGCCGATGCGAACCCGACGACGCCGGCGTAGAACGGCATCGCGAACATGTAGAAGCCCGTGTCGAGCCCGAACAGCGGGTCGGCGTCGCTCGTCGGCGTGCCGTTGGCCCACAGCCAGGCGGTCTCCCACTGCGACGAGGCCGCGAAGCCCGCGAAGAAGCCGAAGAACACCGGGATGCCCCACATCGCGAGGCGGCGGAGCGGCTCGACGACCTCCTGGTACCGGTCGAGCTGCGAGCTCAGGCGCGCATAGACCGGGCGCAGGCGGTAGGCGAGGAAGATCGCGAGCCAGACCGGCACCGCCATCCCCGCGAAGCCCACGACGAACATCACGACCCGAGCCGTCCACTGCGTCAGCAGCACCGACTCGAAGCCGAGCTGATCGAACCAGAGGAAGTCGGTGTAGAGCGATGCGAACACGAAGAAGGCGACGACGAGCGCAGCGATGACCGCGAGCGAGATCGTGACGATTCTTCGGAACGGAGACGGGGTCGTGGCCGGAGTCGGCGCTGAGGTCGAGGTCACCATTCCATCCTAGGCATGCGCATCACGCGCATCGCCCGGTCATGGGGAATGCTCAGCCGGCCGTGCACGTGGGCAGGTCGCCCGTCTCCCCCTGCGCGATCGCCTCGACGGCCGTCATGGCGTCGTCGAGCGTCTCGATCGAGAAGACCTCGAGACCCGCCGGGACATGTCCCACGACCTCGTCGCAGTTCGACGCCGGCGCGAGGAAGAAGTCGGCGCCCGCGCCGCGCGCCCCGTAGAGCTTCTGCCGGATCCCGCCGATCGGGCCGACCGTCCCCGCCGCGTCGATCGTGCCGGTGCCGGCGATCTCCTCGCCGCCGGTCAGCGAGCCGGGCGTGAGGGTGTCGATGATGCCCAGCGCGAACATCGTGCCGGCGCTCGGGCCGCCGACGTCGTCGAGCTGGATCGTGACGTCGATCGGGAAGTCGAACGTCGTCGTGAGGTAGACGCCGATCAGCCACGTCGTCCGGCCGTCGACCTCGCCCTCCTCCGGCGTGATCTCGAGGTCCTCCTCCGCGCCGTCGCGCTGGACGGTGAGCGTCACGGGAGCGCCCTCGCCCTCCGCGACGATCTCCTTGAGCCGATCGATGTCGGCCACGTCCTCGCCGTTCGCGGCGACGATCACGTCGCCCTCCTCGACGACGCCGCTCGCGGGCGAGTCGTCGCTCGTGGGCCGCACGACCTCGAGGCGGGCGCCGACGTCGTAGCCCAACTGCGAGAGCGCGGCGGCCGTCGCCTCGGCCTGCGAGTCGACCATGAGCGCGGCGTTCTGCTCCTCGCGCTGCTCGCTCGTCTGCCCCTCGGGGAACACCGCGTCGATCGGCACCACGGCGCGCGACCCGTCGAGCCACGCGAGTGCGAGCTCGAACCACGACGGCGTGCGCTCGCGGTTGCCGACGACCTGCACGGTCGTGAGGTCGAGCGATCCCGACGTCTCGTACGTCTGCGCCCCCTCGACCGAGATGAGCGGCTTCTCCTCGCCGTCGTGGTCGGGCGCCGTCCCGATCGTGTCGTACACGGGCCCCGGCTGCTGGATGACGTACGACGTCGGCAGGAACGTGATCGCGACGAGGGCGACGAGGGCGACCACGAGCGCCCAGATGCCCGCGACGGTGCGCCGCGACGCGGGCGAGGACGGCGTGCGGGCAGACCGGGAGTGCGGGGCGTCGATGAGTGTCACGGGGATCCTTCCGCCGTCGTTCGCGGGTGGCGTAAGCGCATCCGCCTCACTGCGGGAGGAGCACGGACCGGCGCGATTAGCCTAGATCGCACGGACCGAGACCGGCTGAAAGGCGGCTGACGTGGCTGACGACGACAGGACTCCCGACGACGACCTGCAGGAGCTCCTGCGCCGCCTCATGAACGGCGGCGCGATCGACCCCGAGCAGCTGTCGCGCATGGCGGGCATGCCCGTCGACCCGGCGACGCTGTCGCAGATGATGCAGCAGTTCCAGGGCATGTTCGCCGGCGCGCAGGACGGCTCGATCTCGTGGGACGCGACGAAGCGCCAGGCGCTCCACATCGCCAACCAGGACGGTCTCGGCGTGACGGACGGGCAGCGCACCGACCTCGACCAGGCCTTCGCTCTCGCCGGGCTGTGGCTCAGCGAGGTGACGACCCTCTCGCCGACCGCCGAGCTGCCGCGCGCGATCACGCGCGGCCAGTGGGTCGAGCAGACGCTGCCCGTGTGGCAGGAGGTGGCGGAGCCGGTCGCGACGAGCATCGCGGACGCGCTCACGGAGGCCCTGCGCTCGCAGGTGCCCGAGGAGATGCAGGACATCGTGCAGAGCGCGGGGCGCCTCATGCGCGGGGTCGGCGGCACGCTGTTCGCGACGCAGCTCGGCCAGGTCGTCGGCAAGCTCTCCCTCGAGGTCGTGAGTGGCGCGGATGTGGGGATCCCGGTGATCCCGGCCGGCAGCGCCGTGCTCCTTCCGCAGAACTTCGCGGAGCTGGGGGCCGGCCTCGAGATCCCGGAGGATCAGCTCGCGCTCTACATCGCGGCCCGAGAGCTCGCCTCGGCGCGCCTGTTCCGGCACGCGAAGTGGCTGCGCCTGCACATCCTCTCCCAGATCGACGACTACGCGCGCGGCATCAGCGTCGACACGGACGCGCTCGAGGAGATGGCGTCGCGCCTGGATCCCTCGAATCCGGAGGAGCTCCGCCAGGCGCTCGAGAGCGGCGCTCTGCTCCCCCAGCAGTCCGAGGCGCAGAAGCTCGCCCTCGCCCGCCTCGAGAACCTCCTCGCGCTCGTCGAGGGCTGGATCGACGTCGTGACCGCCGACGCGACCGCGCGCGTGCCGCATCTCGAGCGCATCGCCGAGGCCATCCGCCGCCGCCGCGCCGAGGGCGGGCCGGCCGAGGACGCGCTCGGCGCGCTCGTCGGGCTGCGCCTGCGTCCCCGGCGACTGCGCGAGGCGGCCGCCATGTGGCGCGCCGTCGGGGACGCCGTGGGCATCGCCGCGCGCGACAGCCTGTGGGACTACCCCGACCTCATGCCCACCTCGGAGGACATCGACGATCCGGCCGGTCTCATCGCGAGGCTCGAGGCGCAGGCCCGCGGCGAGCAGCCGGAGGCCGACGACATGGACGACGCGCTCGCGCGCCTGCTCGCCGAGGAGGCCGAGCGCACCGAGGGCGAGGCCGACCGCGATGCGCCGGCGTCGCCGTCCGACGACGACGAGGGCCATCCGCGGCCCGAGGGCGACCAGCCCGTGTGACGTCTCCTCCACAGGCGGCCCGACCTGCGCGCGCGGGTCGGGCCGCCTGTGGACAGTCCGCTCGCGCCGGCGTCGCGCGGAGCAGAATCGCGCTATGGCGCACCTCAGCCTCGACCCCGCGCGGCTCCCGCTCTGGCGCGACGCCGCGACGATCCAGCTCGGACTCGACGGCGGCGTCCGCATCCGCGAGCCGGCGCCCTGGCAGGAGCGCCTCCTCGTCCGGCTCGCGGACGGCGTCGACGAGCACGACGACCTCGCGGGTGCGGTCGGCGTCGACGAGGTGCGCCTGCGGACGTTCCTCGCGCACATCGCCCCCGCGCTGCGGCGCGAGGAGGACCCCGGGCTCCTGCACATCCTCACCGCCGACGGCGTCTCCGCGGCGACGATCACGGCGCTGTGCGACGCCCTCGCCGCGTGCGGATGGGCGCCGGAGTGGGTCACGCTCGCGGCCGTGAGCGCGCACGTCCCCGTCGCGCTCGTCGCGCATCACGCCGTCGCGCCAAGTGCGTGGGTGCCGCTCGTGCGCGACGACGTCGTCCATGCGCCGATCGTCTTCGCCCGCGAGAGCGCCGAGGTGGGGCCGCTCGTCCGCCCCGGCGCGACGCCCTGCCTCGGCTGCCTCGCAGCGCATGAGCGCGAGCGCGACCCGGCCTGGCCCGTGCTCGCGCTGCAGCTGCTCGCGCGCCGCCCGCCCGAGACGCCGTCGCCCCTCGTCGCGGCGACGGCGACGCTCCTGACCGAGCTCCTGCGCGCCCCGGCGGGCGACGACGCCGCGCGGTCCGCGCGCGTCAGCGGCGACGGGCGCCGGCAGTGGCGGAGCCACCGGCACCACGCAGAGTGCCTGTGCCGATCTCCGCGAGGAAGCGCGACGGCTCTCGCTGCAGCCGACCCGACGCCGACGCGCGAGGCCACGACAGCGACAGCGATCGCCCTGCGCGCGTGATGCCGACGTACGCGAGGCGCCTCTCCTCGTCGACCCCGTCGAGCGACGTCGCGTACGAGATCGGCAGGAGCCCCTCGGCGAGTCCCAGGAGATGCACGTGCGGCCACTCCAGGCCCTTGGCGGCGTGCAGGGTCGAGAGGGTCACCGTCTGCAGCGTGGGCTCGTGCTGGTCCTTCGCGCGGGCGAGAAGCCCCTCCGTGAACGCGCGGAGGGTCGTGCCCGGCGGGGCCTCCTCGGCGAGGCGCAGGATGGCGGCGCGCGCCTCCCACGCGTCGCGCAGGGCACCGCCCGCGGCCGGCGGCTCCTCGGCGTGGCCGAGGCTGCGCAGCACGTCGCGCACGAGGTCGGCGAAGCCCTGATCGGTCGGCGCGACCGACGCCCCGCGGAGGGCGAGCAGCGCCTGGCGCACCTCGGGCATGTCGAAGAACCGCCGCCCGCCGAGGACGGTCGTCGGGATCCCCCGCCGCGCGAGCGCGTCCTGGATCTCGGCGGACTGGGCGTGCGAGCGGTAGAGCACGGCGATGTCGGCCGGCGGCACCGACTCGAGCTGACGGGCGATGGCGTCGGCCACGCCCTCGGCCTCGAAGTGCTCGTCGTGGTAGCCCGTGACGACCGGCATCTCACCGGATGTCGCCGCGGCGGACGCCTCGAGCCGGAGCGCACCGGGACGACCGCGCATGAGCGCGTTCGCGACATCCACGATCGCCGGCGTCGAGCGGTAGTTGCGCTCGAGCCGCACGACCGTCGCATCCGGGTACCGGCGCTCGAAGTCGAGCAGGAAGCGCGCCTCGGCGCCCGTGAACGAGTAGATCGTCTGGCTCGCGTCGCCCACGACGCAGATGTCGCGGCGATCGCCGAGCCACAGTTCGAGGAGCCGGTTCTGCAGCGGCGACACGTCCTGGTACTCGTCGACCGTGAAGTGGCGGTACTGCTCCCGCACGGCCCGCGTCACCTGCGGCTCCGCCTCGAGCATGCCCGCGCACGCGAGCAGGACGTCCTCGAAGTCGAGCTGCCGCCGGGAGTCCTTGAGCTTCTCATACGCGCGCATGAGGTCGACGAGTGCCGACGGGCGGATGCTGCCGACGGAGCGCTGCAGGGTCGCGTACTGCTCGATCGAGCGCATCGTGACCTTGCGCCACTCGATCTGCGCCGCGATGTCGCGCAGCGTCGCCTTGTCCGGACGCAGGCGCAGCTCGTCGGCGGCGTGCGCGAGCAGGCGCACCTTGTTGTCCACGATGGTCGGGGCGACGTCGCCCGTCACGGTGGGCCAGAAGAAGTTCAGCTGCGCGAGCGCCGCCGCGTGGAAGGTTTTGGCCTGCACGCCCTCGACGCCGAGCGCCCGCAGCCGCCCGCGCAGCTCGCCGGCCGCCTTGGCCGTGAAGGTGAGCGCCATGACGCGCTGCGGCGTGTACGCGCCCGTGTCGACCCCGTGCGCGATCCGGTGCGTGATGACGCGCGTCTTCCCGGCGCCGGCTCCTGCGAGCACGGCGACGGGGCCGCGCAGGATCGACGCTGCCCTGCGCTGCTGCTCGTCGAGGGCGTCGAGTGCGCTCACGCGGCCTCGTACCAGGCTCGGATGAGGCGGTGCGCGATCGAGACCGCGCCGGGCAGAGCGACGGGGCCGCGCCCGGCCAGGCCCTCGCCGATCTCCTCGCGGGTGAACCAGCGGACATCGAGGATCTCGGTGCCGTCGGCGCGCGCCTCGGCGTCATCGACGGCGGCCGCGTGGAACCCGAGCATGAGGGAGCGCGGATACGGCCACGGCTGCGAGCCGAGGTAGCGGATGCCGTCGACGCGGACGCCGGCCTCCTCGCGGATCTCCCGGTGGATCGTCGTCTCGAGCGACTCCCCCGCCTCGACGAACCCCGCGAAGCAGGAGTACATCCGCCCCTGCCACGAGGCGTTCGCGCCGAGCAGGAGGCGCTCTCCGTCGGCGCTCGTGATCGCGACGATCACCGCGGGGTCGGTGCGCGGGAAGTGCTCGCGGCCGCAGCCGGGGCACAGCCGCGACCATCCGGCCTGACGCACCTCCGTGCGCGAGCCGCAGGCCGGGCAGAACGGCGCGTCCACGAGCCAGCGGCCGAGGGCGACCGCGACGACGAGGACGTCGAGCTGCCCGGCGGGAAGGAGCGCGCCGGACGTCCGGATGGTGCTCCACTCCGCGTCCACGAGCAGGGCGTCAGCGTCCTGCGGGAACGCGGCCAGGAGCACCGCCGCGCCCGACGCATCGCGCCCGAGGAAGGCCCAGGTCGCGCCGTCGCGGACGTCGCCCGGCTCGACGAGCGCGAGCGCAGGCGCGGGGTCCGCCGCGACCGGGGCCGCGTCGCCGCGGACGGCGAGGACGCGCGTCGCGGGATCGGCGATCGCCGTCTCGAGCAGGCCGGGCGCGTCGCGCTCCTCCGCGCTCCTGTCGATCCTCGCAGGGGCGGAATGGACGGGCATCCGGTACCTCTCTCGCGGGCGTGGCGCGGTGGGACGAGCACGGCGGCGACCTAACCTGGTACCCATGCCACGCTCACTCCTCACTCTAGCCGCGGCCGCGACGGCCGCCGTGCCCGGTGCGGAGGTCACGGGCGTCAGGTCCCTCACGGCCGGCGGCGCCGGCCGCTTCGACGCGGCGGTCGCGACGCTCGCCGACGGGCGCGAGCTCGTCGTCCGCGTGCCCGTCGACGAGGCGGCCGAGCGCGAGATCTCGGCCGAGATCGTGGCGCTGCGCGCGCTCACGTCTGGCGTGCGCGAGCTCCTCGCCTTCGACGCCCCCGAGTTCCACGGCGCCGTGCCGTTCGACGGGACGAGCGCGGTGGTCACGGGCTACGTGCGCGGCTACCAGGTCGAGGCGAGCGAGATCCCGCCCGGGCGCGGGGTCGCGGAGTCGCTCGGCCGCGCGATGGCCGTCCTGCACGCGCTGCCCGGCTCGGTCGTCCGGTCGGCCGGGCTCCCGGTGCGCACGCCGGACCAGTCGCGCGCCGACATCGAGCGGGTGCTCGACGCCGCGGGCGCGAGCGGGCGCGTGCCCGTCCGCCTCATGGTGCGCTGGCGCGAGGCGGTCGAGGACGACCGGCTCTGGGCGTTCGAGTCGTCCGTGTGCCTCGGCGGAACGCAGTCCACCTCGTTCGTGCTGACCGACGACGTCGCGGGCGTCCCGCGCGTCGCAGGCGTGCTCGACTGGCACGGACTGTCGATCGACGACCCCGCCGTCGACCTGCGCTGGGTGGCGTCCGCGCCCGACGCCGCCGAGGACATCCACGAGGCGTACGCGGCGGCCGCGCACCGCGCGCCCGACGCCGCGCTGCGGGTGCGCGCCCGACTGCACGCCGAGCTCGAGTTCGCCCGATGGCTCGTGCACGGCCTCGAGGCGCACCGTCCGGACGTCGTCGACGACGCGGCGGCCCTGCTCGAGTCGCTGTCGGACGGCGTGCGCGACGACCGCCTGCTCGCGGGCCTCGGCGCCGCCTCGTCGGACGTCGACGACGCCCTCGCGGCGATCGGCCGAGTGCCCGAGACGACCCCGGCGGCGGTCGACACCTCGATGCAGACCGACGCGTACGACCCCGCTCAGCTCTCCCTCGACGGAGACGGCCACTGGGGCGAGCGGTGGGACGACGCGGACGCCGCCGACGCCCGGATCACGACCGACACCGTCCCCGAGGTGCGCCTCCCGACGGCGCAGCCGGCGGACGATCCGTCGGGCGCGACGGTGCCGCTCGACATGGAGGCGTATATCGCCCAGGAGCGCGAGCAGCGCGGCGACTGACCAGCGCTAGCCGACGCGCGCCGCCGTGCGCCTTTGAGTCTCCTGCCAGCGGGCCGCGAGCTCCTCGGCGGTGTACACGCGGTCGCCCCGCAGGACGAGGTCGTCGGCGACGTAGTACAGCGCCACGTCGATCTCCTCCAGGGGCACTCCGTGCCGCCGGTGGTAGGCGAGCCGGTAGAGCGCGAGCTGCAGCATCCGCTCGTCGCGCTCGGCCGCCGTCTGCGGGGCTCGTCCGGTCTTCCAGTCGACGATCTCGATCCGCCCCCCGCGATCCTCCCGGCGGTAGACCGCGTCGAGCTTGCAGATCACGATGTGCTGCGGCGCGGTGCCGAGGGCGGGAAGGGGGAAGTCGATCTCCGTCTCGACCTCGAGGGGGCGCAGCGACGCCCACTCGCTGCGCAGGAACGTCTCCCGGAGTCGCTCGAGCGCCGCCTCGTCCTCGGCGGACACCTCGGTGCCCACCGCGTCGTGATCGCTCCACAGCTCCTCGTCGCTCTCCCAGAGGGCGTCGTCGACGGACGATCCGGCGCCGGCCGCACCGGAGCGCGCCTCGACCCACTGATGGAACAGCGTCCCGATGCGGGTCTGCTGGTACGGCCGCTCGGGCATGGGCCGCGCGATCTGCGACACCGTCCCCGAGAAATCGGACACGTAGTCCTTGAACCGCGACGCCGGCACGCGCGTGGGCACGCCGAACCGGCGCCCGCGCTCCCGCTCGGCGCGCTCGGCCAGCAGCAGGGCGAGCTCGTCCGAGGGCTCGGCGCTCGTCGCCGCGGCCACGGCCGCCGCGGCCGCCGCGACCCGTCCCCTCCGCGAGCCGAGCGGATCCATGGGCCAGGTCCTGGTCATCGACGCGCCCTCGTACGGGTTGTCGTCCGGATCGACGTCGCCGATCGGGTCGAGGCCCTGCTCGTCGATGATCTCGAGCAGGTAGTCGCTCGGCGTCCGCGGCGTCTTCTGACCCGCCCAGTGCGAGCCGGTCAGCAGCAGGTCGCCGCGTGCGCGCGTGATCGCCACGTACGCCAGGCGCCGCTCCTCCTCGCGCTGATAGTCTCCGTTGGCTCTCTTGAACGCGGTGATCGCCGTCGCGAGCGCCTTCTCGGCGGCCCTGAACCGCTTGGCGGGGTCGTCGCCCGCTGACTCCATCGCGGCCTGAGGATCCCAGGCGAGCTGCGGAAGCGCCGTCCGGTCGCCGCGCAGGGCGAACGGCAGCACGCCGAAGCCGAGCCATCCGGAGGCGTCGGTCACGCGGCTGGGCAGCTCGTCCTTCACGAGGCGCACGACGGCCACCGCGTCCCACTCGAGACCCTTCGAGCCGTGGATCGTCAGCAGCTGCACGACCCCGGGCTCTGGCGGCTCCGGCCGCGGCACGAGCTCGTCCGTGCGCTCGGCCTTGTCGAGCCAGGCGAGAAGGCTCCCGATCGTGCCCCGCTCGTCGGCGGAGAGGAACGCGCGCACCTCGTCGCCGAAGGCGCGCAGCTGGGTGGCCGCGACGCGCGCCGGTCCGCGCGACTCGTTCGCGGCGAGCTCGATGTCGAGACGCAGCTCGAGCTCGATGAGGCGGATGAGCTCGGGGATCGGCTGGCCCGCGGCGCGACGGAGTCGCTCGAGCATCTCCCCGGCCGCGCGGAGCCGCGCGCGCCCTTCGGGGCTGATGCCCTCGAGCAGGCGGTAGTCGTCGCGGGCCGTGCGGATGAACTCGACCGCGTCGACGATCGACACCGCCTCGTCGGCCCCGCGCGACGCCCGAAGCCGATCGCGGACGTCGTCCGGCAGCGGATTCAGCGAGCCGTCCCGCTGCGCGAGCGCGGTCGCGAGGTCGTGGAGCGCCGCCATGTCGGCGACGCCGACCGCGAAGCGCGGGCCGACGAGCAGCCGGATGAGCGGGGAGCCCGATGTCGGGTCGTGGATGACCCGCAGCACCGAGACGACGTCGGTGACCTCCGGTGTGGACAGCAGTCCGCCGAGCCCGAGGATGCGGTGCGGGATGCCGCGACGGCCCAGCGCGGACGCGAACGTCTGCATGTGCCGCTTGGACCGGAAGAGGATGGCCCCCGTGTGCGGGCGATCTGCTCCCGACGCGGCGTGCTCGGCGCGCACCGCGTCGAACCAGGCGGCCACCTCGTCGGCCTCGTCGTCGACGGTCTGGGCGAACCGCACGCCGACGCGGCCCTCACCGGCACCGGGCCGCGCCTCGAGCGCCGGCACCGCGAACGCCCTTGCGCCCTGCAGCGGGCGGAGCACGCGGTTCGCGGCGTCGAGGATGCGACGGTCGTTGCGCCAGCTCGTCATGAGGCTGTACGACGTGGCCGCGCTCTCGCGCGCGAACGCGCGCGCGAACGCGTACAGGTTGTCCGCGCTCGCGCCGCGCCATCCGTAGATCGACTGGTGCGGGTCGCCGACGGCCATCACCGCGGTGTCGCGGAAGAGCTCGGCGAGGAACCGGGTCTGGATGACCGAGGTGTCCTGGTACTCGTCGAGGAGGACGACGCGGTACTGCTCGCGCAGCTGCGCGCGCACGTCGGGGGCTCCCTCGACGATGTCGTACGCACCGCCCACCTGGTCGGCGAAGTCCAGCACGCCTCGGCGCGTCTTCTCGGCCATGTACGCCCTGACGAGCTGCACGAGCACGGGCATGGCGTGCAGATGCCGCCACGCCTTCTCGATGTCGCGGTCCTTCGCGTCGTCGACGTACGGCGCGATCGCCGCCTCCTCCGCCGCGCACATGCGCTCGAGCTCGTCGAGATCGACCCGGTGGTCGAGCACGTCGGCGGCGAGGCGCTGCACGGCGTCGATGAGCGTCGAGAGCGCCTTGTCGATGTCCTCGAGGCCGCCGATGTCGGCACGCAGCACGACCGCCCGCGCGATGAGCCACGACGCCGACTGGCTGAGCATCGCGGCGTCGGGATCGCGGCCGATGCGCGCGGCGTGCTCGCGGACGATGGAGTCGGCGAACGCGTTGTACGTCGCGACCCGGGGCCGGATCATGAGGTCGTCCGCCGTGCGGGGCGCGGACGGATCCCAGCCGGTGGCGAAGCGCGCCGCGAGCTCGTCGAGCACCTGCCGCCGGATCGTCTCGCGCTGGCGCGGCGCGACGGCCGTCTCGACGCGCGCGAGCGCTCCCTCGGCGACGATGCGCGGCAGGTGCGGCAGCAGCCCCCTGCGGCCGAACTCGTCGATCACGGCCAGGCGCGCCGCGATCCGCTCCGCCAGCTCGCCGGCCGCCTTCCGCGTGAAGGTGAGCCCGAGGATCTCGTCGCGGCGCACGTGGCCGTTCGCGACGAGCCAGACCACGCGCGCGGCCATCGTCTCGGTCTTGCCGCTGCCCGCGCCTGCGACGACGAGCGCCGGCGTCTGCGGCGCCTCGATGACCCGCTGCTGGGCCGGCGTCGGCGTCGGCTGTCCGAGCGCCGCCGCGATGTCGGTCGCGCTGATGCCGTGCCCGCCCGGCCATCCGCCGGCCCGGCGGGTGTCGTCGGCGTGCAGGGTCTCGACGCCCATCGTCATGAGCTCACCGCCTCGATCGTGTGGATGCGGCACGGATGCACGCGCTGCTGGGTATCGGCGCAGTGCGCCTCGACCTGGGCGGTGAAGCTCGCGGCCGACATGCCGCGCGCCGCCTCGGCGACCCGGCGGAGGAACGCCGCGCGCGTCTCGGGTCCCAGTGCGTGCTGATGCGCGACCCGGTAGTCACTCTTCGCGAGCGTCTGGGACACGATCACGAGCCGAGCTCCGCCGAGGGCGTCCGCAGGGGCGCCGTCGACGAGCCCCTCCTGCACCGCGATCTGGTAGGCCGCGAGCTGCGCGTGCTCCACGACAGCCGAGTCCGACGGCTTCTCGCTCTTGCCGGTCTTGAGATCGACCACGACGACGCTGCGCTCGGACGCGGCCTGGCGCATGGGCTCCCAGCCTCGGGCGCGCGCCGGGGCATGCTCGCCCGCTCCGGGCGGGTAGGACTCCACACGGTCGATGACGCCGCTCACGACCGCGCGATGCGGCGCCGCGATGTCCTCGCCCACGTGCACGGCGGGCGCGTCGTCCGCCGCGCGCGGCGACGTCTCGACCGCGAAGCGGAACGGGGCCTCGGACGCGATGACGTCTCCCCCGTCCGCGCGCACCCCGCGCAGGTAGGCGTGGAGGCGGTCCACGTAGAGGTCGGCACGGCGCCGCTCCTTCGCCGCAATCCAGGGGGTCTCGAAGTCGAGCTCGGGCCAGTGCTCCTCGACGACGGCGCGCAGCACGGCGAGGTCGCCGTCGGGCGCGCGCTCCATCGCCTCGTGCAGGATCGTCCCGATGCCCGCCGACGGGGGCGCGACGGTGTCGCCGCCGAGGGCCGCGATCACCCAGCCGAGACCGCACTCCTCGAACGCCTCGACGCGCGAGGGCGAGACCCGCGCGGGGCCGGCCGCGAGATCGCGCAGCGGCGCATCCGTCGAGGGGGCGAGCATGCCGTACCACTCGTGCGGGTCGGCGCCCGGGACGCCGGCTTCCGCGAGCACCCTGAGCTGCCCGGCCGCCGCCGCGCGGGCGGCCTCGTCGGCATCGTCGGTGAGCGTCCGCCGATGCCGGGCGACGAGACCCCTCAGCGTGAGCGGGTGCTCCGCGCGCTCGCCGTCGTCGTCGCGCGGCGGAGGGAGGAAGGAGAACAGCGCGCTCGGCCCCGTATCGTCGTCGTCGACGGCGGTCATGAGCAGACGACGCCGGGCGCGCGAGATCGCGCGGACGAACAGGCGCAGCTCGTCGTGCAGTGCCGCGCGCCGCCGGTCGAGCACCCCGAGCGCATCCGCGCGGGCGCGCCCGGCGCGGTGCGCCTCGACCGCCTCCGCCAGCCGCCACGTGTCGAGGAGCCCGCCGCGCAGCCGCACGTTCGGCCACACCCCGTCCTGGACGCCCGCCACCACGACCGCGTCGAACTCTGCGCCGAGCGCGTTCGCCGGCGTGAGCAGGGTGACGGCGTCGTCGCGCTCGGGGGCCGAGAGGGTGTCCTCCGGGACGTCGCTGTCGAGGATCTCGCGGATGAAGGGCAGCGGCCCCTCCTGCGGGTTGCGCTCGATCGCCCGCTTGGCCGCGTCGAACAGCGCGACGAGGCCGTCGAGCGCGCGCCCCGCCTCCGCCGCGAGAGGGCCCTGTCCGAGCGCGACGTCGCGCCACGCGCGGTCGAGCCGGCGTCCGTCGCCCGTGCGCGCGCGGTCCCACACGGTCCACAGGAGCTCGTGCACGGTCGCGCCGCGCGCGCCCTCGTCGTGCACGATCGAGAGCGTGCGCGCGAAGCGGGCGGCGGTGCGCCCCTCCGGGGTGTCGAGGAGGTCGAGCAGCACGGGCTGCGCGAGTGCCTCCCGCAGGAGAACGCGCGCCGGCCGACTGCCCCCCTCCGAGAGCTCGGCGTGACGCAGACGCGCGCGCAGCCGACGCAGCCCCACGCCGTCGAGACCGCCGAACGGCGAGCGCAGCGCCTCGAGCAGCTTGTCATCATCGCGGTCCTGCGCCTCCTGCAGGCCGAGGCGGACGATCTCGACGATGTCGCGGACGACCGCCTCGGCGCCGAGCGGGCGCTGCACCCCGGCCGCGCGCGTGGGCACCTCGCGCGCCGCGAGCTCGGCCTCGAGCGACGTGATCTGCCGCGTGTCATGCGCGATGACGGCCATCCGCTCCCACGGCACGCCCTCGACGAGGTGCCACTCCCGCAGCGCACGCGCGATGCGGTCGGCCTCCTCGTACGGCGACGCCGCATGGCAGGTCTCCACCGTCCCGCCGGACGGCTCCTCGGGGCCGGGCGGCCTGCGGTGGTCGATCACGCCGGCCGCCCCGATGGCCTGGGTCACGCTGCGCGCGAGCCGCGTCAGCGCCGTCGTGCCCCGATGCGCCTCGTCGAGGACGTGACGCGGGCCCAGCGACGCCGCGAGGCGCGCGAACAGCTCGGGCGTCGCGCCGCGGAACGCCCCGGAGCCGATATCGGGATCGCCGAACGCGAGCACCGCTGCGCCCTGCGCGTGCAGGGCCTCGACGAGGGCGACGCCGCCGCGCGTGAGCTCCTGCGCGTCGTCGACCAGGACGACCCGCAGGCGCTCGAGCCCGGGCACGCGCGCGCCGTCGCGCACGGCGGCCGCGGCCTCCGCGTACAGCTCCGAGACGTCGCGATGCGGAGAGCGCATGCGATCGAGGACAGCCCGGTAGTCGCGGAGGAACCCGGCCACCGCCGTCCACGCATCGACGCCGAGCCGCGCCAGCTCGGCGGGCGTCGTCCCGAGTTCGGTCATCTCGGCGATGAACGCGCGCAGCTCCGAGCGGAACCCCTTCGTCGCGCGCACGGGCGCGCCGAGATGCGCGGGCCACCGCGATGCTCCGTCGCGCTCGTCCTCCTCGTCGCCGAGCAGGATGTCGGCGATGATGCGGTCCTGGTCGGCGCCGGTGAGGAGCTTGGGCGGCTCCCCGCCCCGCCGCACGGCGTCGGCTCTGACGACCTGGTACGCGAACGATCCCACCGAGCGCGCGAGCGGCCCGGGGCTCGCGACGTCGACGCGGAGCCCGAGCTCGTCCCGCAGACGCGTCGCCGACGCGCGCGTGGGCGTCAGGACGACGAGCTCGTCCGGCGCGACGCCGGCCGCGACGAGGGCGGCGACCCTGCCGACGAGCACCGCCGTCTTGCCGGTGCCGGGCGCCCCGACGACCGTGCCCGATGCGCCGTGGGGCAGCTCCACGACAGCGCGCTGCGCGTCATCCCATCCCGTGCTCGGCATGGACTCCACGGTACCCAGCGCCGCCGACATCCCCGGTCGGAGGCGCGGGCGTTCGCCCTGAGCGTTCGCGCGGCCGGGCGCATCCCGCCGTGCCGTAGGCTTTCGATGCAACGAACCGCAGACGAAAGGCAGTCACCGTGGAGATCCGAATCGGCATCACGAATTCCGGCCGCGAGCTGACCTTCGAGACGACCGAGAGCGCGGACGCCGTGAAGTCGGCCGTCGCCGCGGCCCTCGACGAGGGCGCGAGCCACCTCTCCTTCACCGACGTCAAGGGCAACTCGTACTTCGTCCCGTCGGCGAACCTCGCGTTCGTGGAGATCGGCACCGGCGAGACGCGTCGCGTCGGCTTCGTCGGCTGAGCCCGGGCGGGACGGCCGTGTACATCCTGCTCGCGATCATCGCCGCCGCGGCGATCGGCGTCGCGGCGCACTACGCGCTCCCGCACCGGGAGCTGCGCGGCGTCGCGCTGGTCCCGGCGGTGGGAACGGCCGTCGCCGCCGCTCTCTACGCGATCCTGACCTGGGCCGGGCCCGGCGAGGCCAGCCCCTGGCTGTGGATCGCCGTGCTCGCGGCCGGGGCGGTCGCCGCCGTCGCGACGGCGCTCGCATCCACGCGCATCCGCGCCCGGTCCGACGCGGCGGCTGCCGCGGCAGCCGGGATCCGCTGACCGCGCGCCGCGGCACTCCCGCTCAGGCCGCGAGGCCCAGCGCGTCCATGCGCCGCGCGTGCGCGGCCATGAGCGCGGTGAAGACGGGCTCGACGACCTTCTCGACGTCCTCGCCCCCGCGGGCCTGCGCGTCGGCCATCCCGCCCCGCAGCGCACTCCGGGCCACGAGCAGCGTGTCGCCGACGAGGCGGCGCGCCCACATCGACAGCAGAGCCCGCCACTCGTCGTCGCTCTCGATCGTGCGCACGAGGAGCTCGGCGATCTGCTGGCGGTCGTGGTCGGCGCGGAGCACCTTCGCGACCCTGCGCCCGCGCTCGCCGTAGCTCGAGGCGAGCGCGAGGTAGAAGTCGTCGAGCATGCCGGCGGTGATGTGCACGGTCAGCATGGTCTCGCGAGGCCGGGCCCCGAGCGTCTCGCGCCGGAAGGCGTCGAGAGGCTCCTGGAACGGCGCCATGAGCGCGGTGGGGTCGTCGCCGCCCTCTCGGATGATGTCGACGAGGCCGAGGTGCTTGCGCAGCGCCGCGCCCGCGGCCAGCGAGAGCGCCTCCTTCTCGTGCAGATCGGGCGTCGCCCGGATGAGCCGCGTGAGCGTCTCGAAGTAGCCGAGCTGGAGGTAGGCCGCCTGGCCGAGGAACGTGCGCACATCGGGCGCCAGCTCCTGGAAGTCGACGCGCACCGCGTCGGAGAGCTCTCCGCGCGGTCGCAGGCGGAGGATCCGCGCGGGCGTGGGCCGCTTCCAGAACTGCCAGTTCACCACGCCGAAAGCCTACGTCCTGCTCCCCTGCCCCGCCGCCATCCTCGCCTCCACGCGCCGCGGAGCCGCTGGCGCTAAGGTGGAGACGGCCCCGACGACGGCTCGGGGCACCGCGCCTGTGGCTGAGAAGGGCGTGGACGCATCCAGCGGCGCGGCCCCGTCCGGCATCCGCCGACCGGCCCGCCGAGACAGGCACACAACTCCATGACGTCATTCGCCGAACTCGGCATCGACCAGGACATCGTCGACGCGCTGGCCGCCAAGGGCATCGTCGACACCTTCCCCATCCAGGAGCAGACGATCCCCCTGTCCCTCCCGGGTCAGGACGTGATCGGCCAGGCCAAGACGGGAACGGGCAAGACCTTCGGCTTCGGGATCCCCGTCGTCCAGCGGCTGGGCCTCGACCCCGAGCCCGGAGTCAAGGCCCTCATCGTCGTGCCGACGCGCGAGCTCGCCGTGCAGGTCTACGAGGACATGGACCTGCTCACGTCCGGCCGCTCCACGAACGTCGTCGCGATCTACGGCGGAAAGGCCTACGAGGGCCAGATCGAGCAGCTCAAGGCGGGCGCGCAGATCGTCGTCGGCACGCCGGGCCGCCTCATCGACCTCGCGGGGCAGCGCCTGCTCGACCTCTCGCACGCGACCGAGGTCGTGCTCGACGAGGCCGACAAGATGCTCGACCTCGGCTTCCTCCCCGACATCGAGAAGATCTTCCAGCGCGTGCCGGCCAAGCGCCACACGCAGCTCTTCAGCGCGACGATGCCGGGCCCGATCATCGCGCTCGCGCGCCGCTTCATGGTGAACCCCATCCACATCCGCGCGACCGACCCCGACGAGGGCCTCACGCAGGCCAACATCCGCCACATCGTCTACCGCGCGCACGCGCTGGACAAGGTCGAGATCGTCGCGCGCATCCTGCAGGCCGAAGGGCGCGGCAAGACCGTCATCTTCACCCGCACGAAGCGCGCGGCGCAGAAGCTCGTCGACGAGCTGAACGACCGCGGCTTCAACGCCGCGGCCGTCCACGGCGACATGGGGCAGGAGCAGCGCGAGCGCTCGATGGCCTCGTTCAAGACGGGCAAGAAGGACGTGCTCATCGCGACGGATGTCGCCGCGCGCGGCATCGACGTCGACGACGTCACGCACGTGATCAACCACACGATCCCCGAGGACGAGAAGGCCTATCTCCACCGCGTGGGGCGCACAGGCCGCGCCGGCCGCACGGGCATCGCTGTGACGTTCGTCGACTGGGACGACCTGCACAAGTGGGCGCTCATCAACCGGGCACTCGACTTCGGGCAGCCCGAGCCCACCGAGACGTACTCGTCGAGCCCGCACCTCTACACGGACCTCGACATCCCCGCCGGCACGAAGGGCCGCCTGACGAAGGCGCCCGCCACGGGCGCCGTCCGCACCGCCAAGGCCGACGGCGAGGGCGCATCGCGCCCGCGTCGCCGCCGGCGCGCCGAGGGCGACGCACCGCGCGAGGGCGCGGCGCACGAGGCCGGCGAGGGTCGCGGCACGCACGACGGAGCCGGCAAGGAGCATCACGACGGCAAGCCCGCTCCTGCGCGCCGCCGTCGCCGACGCCGCGCGTCAGGTCAGCCGCAGCAGGGAGCCTGAGCGCTCAGGCCCGCACAGGACGGGAGCCGACGCCGGCCGCGATGATCCGCTCGACCATCGCGGCCGGCGTCGTGTTCTCGCCAGGGAGGTTGGGCTTGCCGAGCCCGTGGTAGTCGCTCGAGCCCGTCGCGATGAGGTCGCGCTCGGCCACGAGCCGCTGGAGCACCTCCCTGCCGTCGGCGGTGTTCTCGCGGTGGTCCACCTCGAAGCCGGCGAGCCCGGCGTCGACGAGATCGTGCAGCGTGCGCAGGGGGATCATCCCCGACCGCCCGGATGTCGCGGGGTGCGCGATCACGGGGACGCCGCCGGCCGCGCGCACGATCTCGATCGCGCGGAACGTGTCGGGCGCGTAGTGCGGAACGTAGTAGCCCTCGCGCGGGTGGAGGATGCCGTCGAAGGCCTCTCCGCGGTCGGCCACGATCCCCCGGGCGACGAGCGCGTCGGCGATGTGCGGGCGCCCGACCGTCGCGCCCGTCTGGGTCTGCGCGACGACGTCGTCCCAGACGAGGTCGTAGTCGCGCGAGATGTTCGCGACGATCCGCTCGGCACGGCCCATGCGATCGCCGCGCACCTCCTCCATCTGCGCCCGCAGCGCCGGGTCGTCGGGATCGAAGAGGTAGGCGAGCAGGTGCACGCTGCGCCAGTCGAGGCGCGTGGAGAGCTCGGCTCCCGGCAGGAACGTCATCCCGAGCGACACCGCCGCGTCGGCCGCCTCGGCCCACCCCGCCGTCGTGTCGTGGTCGGTCAGCGCGAGAGTGCGCACGCCGTGCGCGTGCGCCGAGCGGACGACCTCGGCGGGCGGCTCCGTCCCATCCGATCGGTTCGAGTGGAGGTGCAGGTCGGCCGGCTCCTCCACGCGGCGCGCACCCGAGACATCCATGGACCTCATCGTACGGCGTGCACGGAGGTCGCTCTCGGCCCCCACGGCGCGTGCTCGCGACGCTTTCCCAGCGGGTGCGCCTAGGGTCGGATCCGTGCTGCGCTTGCTCGGGATCCTCGTGACCGTGCTGTTCGCGATCGCGACGGCCGTCCTCACGTGGCCCGGCTTCTTCCGCCTCGAGCAGACCTTCCCGATCGCTCAGCTCGCCGCCCTCCGGGGGCTCGTCGTCGTCGCTCTCGCGATCATCACGATCCTCTTCCTGCTCGTCGCCTTCATCCGCCCGATGCGCGGTTTCGCGCTCTCGATGGCGCTCGTCTCAGCCATCGGCGCGATCTCGGGCGGCGTCGTCCTCGGCATGCGCGGCTACGGCACGGACGCCCTCCCCGCGGCGACCGACACGAGCGTGCGCGTGATGACCTGGAACACGGCGGGCAACGCCATGGGCGCCGACGAGATCGCGGAGACCGCCGTTGCCATGGGCGTCGACATCGTGGCGCTCCCCGAGACCGCGGACTTCGTCGGCGAGGAGGTCGCCGTCGCGATGCGCGACCTCGGCAGCCCCATGTGGGTGCATCACGTCGCGCTGCGGCCCGACGTCGAGGACGGGCCGCAGGCGTGGCAGACCACGCTGCTCATCTCGCCCGAGCTCGGCGACTACTCCGTGATCGAGGCGTCGAGCGACCTCACGAGCAACACCGAGGTCGTGCCGAGCGTCGTCGCGATGCCCGTCGACGGCCAGGGCCCGATCGTCGTCGCCGTGCACGCCGTGTCTCCGCAGCCGGAGTACATGGACGAGTGGGCCGACGACCTGCGCTGGGTCTCTGACCAGTGCGTCGACGGCAACGTCATCCTCGCGGGCGACTTCAACGCCACGATCGACCACATGGCCTCGCTCGGGGTCGACGGCGCCGACCTGGGCTACTGCTCAGACGCCGCGGCGACCACCGGGAACGGCGCGGTGGGCACGTGGCCGACCGACATCCCGGCCCTCCTGTCCGCGCCGATCGACCACGTCATGCACTCGGCGTCCTGGAAGGCGACCGGCTCCCTCGTGCTCACGAACCTCGACGACGCCGGCAGCGATCACCGGCCGCTCGTCGTGCAGCTCGAGCCCGCCGGCTGACTCACTGCGCTGACGGGCGCCTCCGGGCGCGCGCCGAGCGCAGGGCGTGCACGGCGAGGCGCCAGCCGACGAGGAAGACGAGCAGCACGATCGCCGTCACGACGACGAACGGGATCGCCGCGCCGCCGCCTGTGATCACGCGCAGCGCGAGGCCGCCGAGCGCCGTCGTCGCCCACAGCGGGAGGCCCTTCCGCATGGGAGCAGAGGGATCCGTCCAGACGCGCAGCGCGAGCCATCCGGCGAGGAGCGCGACCGCGAACGGCCACGCGACGCGCACGAGGCCGGCGGGGTCCACGGCGCCCTCGTGGCTGGCCAGCCCGAGCGCCGCGAACACGATCACGAGCACGATGTCGGCGGCGAGGGCGGCAGGGGCGGAGGAGGACGTCGAGCGGGCCATGGTCATCCACCCTACGGGCCTCCTCCGCCGAGCCGCGGTGAGAGACTGGTGCCATGACCACCGGCGAGACGAACACCCAGGCAGAGGCCCAGAAGGCCGCCGACTCCAACACCAACCGTCGCCAGCCCTACCCCCAGGGCTTCCTCGACGTGATCTCGAGCGGATGGGCCGAGCGCCCCGAGCCCCTGCCGGAGCCGCGCGCCCAGGCGCCGTTCGCGGCGCGACGGCGCGACGCCGTCTCGGCCGCGTTCCCCGGGAAGCGCCTCGTCATCCCCGCCGGCTCGTTCAAGCAGCGCAGCAACGACACCGACTACCCGTTCCGTGCGCACTCGGCCTTCGCGCACCTCACGGGCTGGGCGGTGGACGCCGTGCCCGACTCCGTGCTCGTGTTCGAGCCGGCGGGCGACGGCCACGACGTCACGCTCTACCTCCGCGATCGTGCCACGCGGGAGACGCCCGAGTTCTACCGGGACGCGACGATCGGCGAGTTCTGGGTGGGTCCGCGCCCCTCGCTCGCGCAGGTGTCCGCCGACCTCGGCATCCGCACCGCCCACGTCGACGCGTTCGCGCGCTCCGACGAGGACCTCGTGCTCGAGGAGGACGAGGAGCTCACGCGCTTCGTCTCCGAGCTGCGCCTCGTGAAGGACGCGTACGAGATCGATCAGATGCGACTCGCGGTCGAGGTGACGGCCGCGGGATTCGACGACATCGTCCGGGAGCTGCCCCGCATCGTCGAGCACCCGCGCGGGGAGCGCGTGGTCGAGGGCGTCTTCCACCAGCGCGCCCGCAGCGACGGCAACTGGGAGGGCTACGACACCATCGCGGCGTCGGGCCCGCACGCCTGCTACCTGCACTGGACGCGCAACGACGGCGCGGTCGTCCCGGGAGATCTCATCCTCATCGACGCGGGGGTCGAGGTCGACAGCCTCTACACCGCCGACATCACGCGCACTCTGCCCGTGAGCGGGACGTTCACCGACATCCAGCGGAAGATCTACGAGGCCGTGCGCGAGGCGGCCGACGCGGCGTTCGCGGCCGCGCGCCCCGGCGTGCGCTTCCGCGCCGTGCACGAGGCCGCGATGGAGGTCATCGCCGCGCGCACGGCCGAGTGGGGGCTGCTGCCGGTGTCGGCGGAGGAGGCGCTCGACGCCGACCGCGGCGGCCAGCAGCGCCGCTACATGGTGCACGGCACGAGCCACCACCTGGGCATCGACGTGCACGACTGCGCGCACGCGCGCCGCGAGATGTACTACGACGGAGAGCTCGCACCGGGCATGGTGTTCACGATCGAGCCCGGGCTCTACTTCCAGATCGACGACCTCACGGTGCCGGAGGAGTACCGCGGGATCGGCGTGCGGATCGAGGACGACATCCTCATGACCGAGGACGGCCCGGTCAACCTCTCGGCGGGCATCCCCCGCACCGCCGACGAGGTCGAGGCCTGGATCGCGCGTCTGCGCGGCTGAGCCGAGCGGTCAGCCGCGCGAGCGCTGCCGGATGAACCGCACGACGGGGTCGGCGAGCGATGCGCCGATCTCGTCGGCGGGCCGCCGCCGGCCCTTGACCTCGAAGGCGTGGGTGCCGCCCGCGATCCACTCCACGGCCGCGTCCTGACAGGAGGCGACGGCGTCGTCGAACTGCGCGCGGGGCTGGATGAACGGGTCGTTCTCGCCCTCGACGAACAGCTGCGGCGGTGCGACAGCGGGCAGATGCTCCGCGCGCGGCTTCTCGGGCCTGCCCGGCGGGTGGAGCGGGTACGCGAGGTACACGAGCCCCGCGACGTCGAACGCGCCCTCCGCGGCCGCCATCGACGCCATCCGCCCGCCGTACGACTTGCCGCAGGCCCACAGGGGCGCGGGCAGGCTCGCCGCGGCGAAGCCCGCCACGGCGCGCCACGCGGCGATCGCGTGGGCGGCGGGCCCTGGCATCCGCCGACCCGCGACGATGTACGGGAAGTCGAACCGCACGGTGGCGATGCCGGCGTCGCGGACCGCGGCGGCGAATCCGACGAGGAACGGATGGTCCTTGCCCGCTCCGGCGCCGTGCGCGATCGCGAGCGTCGCCCAGGCTCCGTCGAGGGCGCCGACGGCGGCGGGCAGCTCGACGGCCCCCGCGGGCAGCTCGACGCGGATGGCGGCGGCGCGCTCCTCGGTCACGCGCGCTCGTCGGGATGCGCGGGCCGGTCCGGCTCCGCGCTCTGCGGCTCGGAGGACGCCGCATCAGCCGGCGGCGCCGGCTCGGCGGAGGCCGGCGCGGGCGACGCGGCGTCGGCGGATGCCGGCGCGACCGGCGCGCCCGTGCGCGGGTCGATGCGGACGCCGAACCGCGGCGGCTCCGTGAGCGAGACCGGGTCGATCCGCTCGGTCCGCGTCGGCGCGGTGCCGAGCACCTGGCGCGCCTTCGCGACGCTCGCGCGCTCGACCGCGACCTCGTAGTGGTCGGCGGTCACCTGCATGACGCTCGCGAAGTCGCGGCGGCGGCGCACGATCATGTAGTTGACGAGGCCGAAGACCATGCCCATCGCGACGCCGAGCAGGAGCATGCCGACGAACGCGCCCATCGGGAGGGCCGGCGTCCAGATGACGACCATCGCCCCGAGGAGCAGGCCGAGGAGCACGCCGTTGAGGGCGCCGGCCCACGCGGCCTGCGCCCAGCCGAGTCGACCCGTGACCTTCTCGATCGAGCGCAGCGCCGTGCCGACGATCGCGATGTCGCGCGCCGGGACCTCCGCGGCGATCAGCTTCGACACCGCCTTCAGCGCGCCGTCGTAGTCGCGGAAGCTCGCGACCGTCTCGCCGACCTCGGGGGCTCGGCCCCGCCCGCTCCACATGCTCATGTCGGCATTCTCCCATGCGGCCGCGCGCCTCAGCCTGTGCCCTGGCGATGCGCCGCCTGTGAGGGCGCGGCTCCCCTGAACATCGCGTGACGCCCGCGTCGCGGGAGGAGCGCGCGCATTACGCTGGGTGGGTGAGTACGCAGAGGGTTTTCGTGGCGCGCCTGGCCGGCTGCCCCGTGTTCGACCCCACGGGCGACCGTCTCGGCAGGGTCCGCGACGTCGTCGTCGTGTACCGAAGTACCGCGGCCCCGCGCGTCATCGGCCTCGTCTGCGAGATCCCGGGCCGTCGCCACGTGTTCGTCGCGATCGGACGCATCACCTCGATCGCCCAGGGCCAGGTCATCACGACCGGTCTCATCAACGTGCGCCGCTTCCAGCCCCGCGCCGACGAGGTGCGCGTCATGGCCGAGCTCGTCGGGCGCCGCGTCGACTTCAAGGACGGCTCCGGGTCGGCCGTGATCGAGGACGTCGCGATCGAGCCGAACCGCATCGGCGAGTGGGCCGTCGGGCAGCTGTTCCTCCGCAAGCCGAAGACGAGCGCCTCCCCCTTCGCGAAGGGGCCGACGACGTTCGCGACCTGGAGCCAGGTGCGCGAGCACCGCGCTCCGGGCGAGGCGCAGTCGGCCGAGCACCTCGCCGCGAGCTACGCCGAGCTGCGCGCGGCCGACCTCGCGAACACGCTCCTCGACCTCCCGGAGGAGCGGATGATCCAGGTCGCCGGCGAGCTCTCCGACGACCGCCTCGCCGACGCCCTCGAGGAGATGCCCGAAGAGGACCAGGTCCACATCCTCGAGCGCCTGGGCGACGAGCGAGCGGCGGACGTCCTCGACGCGATGGATCCCGACGACGCCGCCGACCTCCTCGCCGAGCTCGCGCCGCAGCGCAGCGAGGAGCTCCTCGACCTCATGGAGCCCGAGGAGGCCGAGGACGTCCGCATGCTCCTCCGCTACGGCGCCGACACGGCGGGCGGCCTGATGACCACCGAGCCGATCATCCTCCCCGCCGACGCGACGATCGCGGAGGCGCTCGCGCTCATCCGCCGGCACGAGCTGCATCCCGCCCTCGCCGCGAGCGTGTACGTGACGCTGCCGCCCTACGAGACGCCCACGGGCCGCTTCCTCGGCGCCGTGCACTTCCAGCGCATGCTGCGCTACCCGCCCCACGAGCGGATCGGCGCGATCATCGACGAGACCATCGAGCCGGTCCCCGTGACGGGCTCGGCCTCGGAGGTGGCGCGCCGGCTCGCGAGCTACGACCTCGTCGCCCTGCCCGTGACCGACGCGGCGCACCGTCTCGTCGGCGCCGTGACGATCGACGACGTGCTCGACTACCTGCTCCCCGAGGACTGGCGCTCGCAGGACGCGGATGAGGAGATCCCGCGCGATCCCACGACGGGCGCGATCCGGACGGTGCGCGGATGATGGCCCGCGCCTCGGAGCTGCGCGGTCGGCGGCCGCGGATGGACACCGCGGGCGGGGCGCGCGATCGCGACCGGTTCGGGCGCGCGACCGAGTGGATCGCGCGTGCCATGGGGACGCCGTGGTTCCTCATCGGGCTCACGCTGTTCTGCGTCGCGTGGATGGCATGGAACTCGCTCATGCCCGAGCAGTGGCGCTTCGACTCCGCCGCCCTCGGGTTCACGGCGCTCACCCTCATGCTGTCGCTGCAGGCCTCGTACGCGGCCCCGCTCATCCTCCTCGCGCAGAACCGCCAGGACGACCGCGACCGCGTCGCGATGGAGCAGGACCGCCAGCGCGCCGAGCGAAACCTCGCCGACACCGAGTACCTCGCACGCGAGATCGTCGCACTCCGGATGGCGCTGACCGAGGTCGAGGAGCGGATCGTCTCCCGCGACGCCCTGCGCGAGGAGCTGCGGGCCCTGCTCGAGCGCCTCGACGAGCGCGACGCCGAGCGCGGCGGCGAGCGCGGCGGCGAGCCGCGAGCGACGGCGGGCGACGCATGACCGGCCTGCCCGCCGAGGTCGTCGACGCGGTCCGCTCGGCCGTCGGCGCCGTCAGCGACCCCGAGCTGCGGCGGCCGCTCGCCGACCTCGACATGGTGCGCGACGTGCGTGCCGACGGCGATGCCGTGCGCGTCGAGATCGACCTCACGATCGTCGGATGCCCCGCGGCCGACCGCATCGAGCGCGACGTGCGGCGGGCGGCCGAGAGCGCAGCGCAGGGCGCCGCCATCGTGCTCGAGATCGGCGTGATGTCGCCCGCCCAGCGCAAGGCCCTCACGGAGCGCCTGCGCGGCGGAGCGGCCCGCGTCATGCCGTTCGGCCCCGACTCGCTCACGCGCGTGATCGCCGTGACGAGCGGCAAGGGCGGCGTCGGCAAGTCGACCGTCACGGCCAACCTCGCGGTGGCTCTCGCCGCCCGAGGGCTCAAGGTCGGCCTGATCGATGCCGACGTGCACGGCTTCTCGATCCCCGCGCTCCTGGGGCTCGTCGAGGGCGGCGTCGCGCCGTCCCCCACCCAGGTGGGCGACCTCATCCTGCCGCCCGTCGCGCACGGCGTGAAGGCGATCTCGATCGGGATGTTCCTGCGCAGCGGCGAGGAGGTCGTCGCGTGGCGGGGGCCCATGCTCCACCGCACGGTGCAGCAGTTCCTCACCGACGTGTTCTTCGGCGACCTCGACGTCCTCCTCATCGACATGCCGCCCGGCACGGGCGACATCGCGATCTCGGTGGGCCAGCTGCTCCCCCACGCCGACGTCCTCGTCGTGACGACGCCGCAGGCCGCGGCCTCCGACGTCGCCGTGCGCAGCGGCCTCGTCGCACGGCAGACCGGGCAGCGGGTCATCGGCGTGATCGAGAACATGGCCGCCCTGACCCTGCCCGACGGAACGTCGCTCGCGCTCTTCGGCGAAGGCGGCGGCGCCGCGGTGGCCGCGGCGCTGTCGGCAGATGGGCACGAGGTGCCGCTGCTCGCGTCGGTGCCGCTCAGCCCCGCCCTGCGCGCGGGCGGCGATGCCGGCGACCCGGTCGTGGTGTCGCACCCCGAGGATCCCGCGGCGCACGCGATCGCAGCGGTCGCTGCCCGCCTCGCGACCGAGCCGCGCCGCCTCGCGGGGCGGAAGCTGCCGGTCTCGCTGGCCTGACGCGGGTCAGGTCGCCTCGGAGTCGAACGGGGGCGGCGTCTCCGCCGTGAAGGTGCGGCGCGCGAGCGGCGTCGTCCGCGGCTGCCGGACGGGCGCCTGCGGAGCCGACGACGCGGATGGTGCGGGTGACGCCGGCGCGACGGGCGCGTCCTCGAGGAGGGCCTCGCGGATGATCCGGCGCGGGTCGTACTGCCGCGGGTCGAGCTTGCGCCAGTCGACGTCGTCGAGCTCGTCGCCCATCTCCTCCTTCATGCGCGTGCGCGCCCCCTGCACCCACTCGCGGGTGCGGCGCGTGAACTGCGCGAGGGTCTCGGCGTAGCGCGGAAGGCGCTCGGGCCCGATGATGAGCGCCGCGATGACGCCGATCAGCATCACCTTCTCGATCGTCAGGCCGAAGAACATGATCTCAGGGTACCGGGCCTCGTCGTGCGGTCCCGGCACGGGCGGCGGCTTAGGCTGGAGAGATCGTCAGGAGGAACCCATGAGCGAACTGGACGCCGTCGCGCGCTTCGCCCGAGAGACCGTCGTCGAACCCGATCACATCGCTCGCGCCCGTCAGCACGCCCTCGAGCTCGGCGCCGCTCCGATCAGTCCCTCGATCGGAGCGCAGTGCGCCGTCATCGCGGCCGCGACGGGCGCCCGGTCGATCATCGAGATCGGCACCGGGGCCGGCGTGTCCGCCCTGTGGCTCCTGCACGGCGCCCCGCACGCGACCCTGACCACGATCGACAGCGAGCCCGAGCACCTCTCCGCCGCGCGCACCGCCTTCCAGAGCGCGCGGCTCCCCGTCGCCCGCACGCGCCTCATCACGGGGCGGGCGGCCGATGTCCTGCCCCGTATGAACGATGCGGCATACGACATCGTCCTCATCGACGCCGACGCGAAGGGCGTCATCGACTACGTCGAGCACGGCCTGCGCCTCGCCCGACCGGGCGGGACCGTGCTCGTGCCGCGCGTGCTCCACGGCGGCAGGGTCGCCGACCCCGTGCAGCGCGACGAGATCACGCGCACGTACCGCACGCTCCTCCAGGAGACGCAGGCGTCGAACGCCGTGATCGCCGCCCTCTCGACCGTGAACGAGGGCCTCCTGCAGCTGCACGTCTCACCTCGCCTCTGACGCGTCCGCACATGAGAAGAGCGGATGGCCGGAGTCGTTACCGACTCCGACCATCCGCTCTGTGACGGTCGTGATCGCTAGGCGTTCACGACGTCGCCCAGGACGCCGTACAGCTCCCGAGCCTCCTCGTCATTGACGGAGACGACCAGGCGCCCGCCCCCCTCGAGCGGCACGCGCACGATGATGAGGCGCCCCTCCTTCACGGCCTCCATGGGTCCGTCTCCGGTTCTCGGCTTCATCGCTGCCATCGCGGCATCCTTTCCGTTGTGGTCAGATGTCCAGTTTATCGGTCGACTGCACGCCCACCGACACGCGAGACGCGCGATGTCGCGCGCAGATCGCGTCACGGGATGAGCCAGAAGGTGTTCCCGAGGCCGTACATGCCGTGGATCCAGGCCCACTGCCCCGCGAGGCAGAGCGCGAGGGAGGCGAACCGGTACCCGCGGCCGCGCGGAACCGCCAGCGCCGCGCAGGCGAGCGGTGCAAGCGGCAGGAGCAGGCGGAAGACGCTCGACTGCGGGAAGAACACCGCGAGGAGGTAGACGAGGTAGCTGAGCGCCCACAGCTGCAGCTCGCCGCCCGCGCGGCGCGCCTGCGGCGCGAGCAGGATGGCCGCGACGGCGCCCACGACGAGGACGACGAGCAGGGCGTAGCCGGCCCAGGCCGGGATCCCCCAGATGCCCGCCCACACGGCCGCGGCCTGCGGCCACCCCTCGAACGGGATGAACCCGCCGGAGTCCCCCGTCCACGACCGTCGCCACGCGAGCTCGGTCGCGAGGTACGCGCCCGGGTCGCCCGTCACGACGCCCGCGATGTGCTGCCAGGAGAAGCCGACCGCGGTCGCGATCGCCCCCAGGGCGATGATGTGCACGACCTCCCAGCGCGTCGGTCCCCCGAGCGTGCGCCGCCGCTCGGGCGCGAGTCGCCAGAGGCCGTAGAGGCCGAGGAACAGCGCGAAGGCGAGGACGCCGGGGCGCGTGAACCCCATCAGCGGCACGAGCAGGTACAGGCCGCGCCACTGCCGCCGGACGACGCACAGCAGCGAGGCGATGAGGAGCAGGAGGAACAGCGACTCGGCGTAGCCGACCTGGAACAGCGCGGCGAGCGGGCCGGAGGCGAGCAGGACGACGCCCCACATCGCCTGATCCTCGTCGAGGCGCTCCCTGAGGAGCGTGTGGAGCGCGACGCACGCGCCGTATCCCGCGGCGAGCGAGACGAGGAGGGCGCCCACCCACCAGGCTCCCGCCCCGAAGACGTTGCCGGCCAGGCGCGCGAGGTGGGCGTAGACCGGCATGAACGCCCACGCGTTCTGCGCGACCTCACCGGTCTCGGTGAGCGGCAGCTCCGCCGGGTAGCCGCTCACGGCGACCGTCCAGTACCACTGGGCGTCCCATCCGAGGATGTAGTCGACGAGCGTCGGGTCGGGCCCGTGCCGCGAGGAGGACGGCGACTGCTGCGCCGTCAGCAGCATGAGCGCCGTCGTCACGAGCCGCGCCGCGAGATAGACCGCGGCCACCCGCGCGGGTGCGGGCCATGCGCGCCAGCCTGCCGCGGGGGCGGTTTCGGTCACCCCGCCGTGAGCCATGCGCGCAGGCTCCGCTCGCAGCTCTCGATCTGGGCGACCGCGACGCGCTCCTCGTCGTGGTGCGCGAGGCTCGGGTCGCCCGGCCCGTAGTTGACCGCAGGAACCCCGAGCGCCGAGAAGCGAGCCACGTCGGTCCATCCGTACTTCGGCTGCGGGACCGCGCCCACCGCCCGCACGAAGTCCTGGGCGATCGGCGAGTCGAGCCCGGGGCGCGCGCCCTGCGCGAGGTCGGTCACCTCGACCTCGAAGCCGTCGAAGACCTCGCGCACGTGATCGGCGGCCTCGGCGGCGGATCGGCTCGGCGCGAACCGGAAGTTGACCTCGACCTCGCACAGGTCGGGGATGACGTTGCCCGCGACTCCGCCCGAGACCCGCACCGCGTTCAGGCCCTCGCGGTAGGCGAGGCCGTCGACGACGATCTCCTGGGGCTCGTACGCCGCGAGGCGGGCGAGCACGGGCGCCGCGGCGTGGATCGCGTTGACACCCATCCACGCGCGTGCGGAGTGCGAGCGCCGGCCGTGCGTGCGGACGACTGCCCGGAGCGTCCCGTTGCAGCCGCCCTCCACCTGCCCGTTGGACGGCTCTCCGAGGATCGCGAAGTCGCCCTCGAAGAGATCGGGCCGAGTCGCGGCGAGGCGCGTGAGCCCGCTGCGCGACGCCTCCACCTCCTCGTGGTCGTACCAGATCCACGTGATGTCGACGACCGGGTCCGACAGCTCGGCGGCGAGCTTCAGCTGCACCGCCGTGCCCGCCTTCATGTCCACCGTTCCCCGCCCCCAGATGAAGGGCTCGCCGTCGATCTCGATGTCGCGCGTGGGGAGGTTGCCGTTGAGCGGGACCGTGTCGATGTGGCCCGCGATCACGACGCGCTGCGCGCGCCCGAGCGCCGTGCGCGCGACGATCGTGTCGCCGTCGCGATGCACCTCGAGGTGCGGGAGCGGGCGGATGGCGGCCTCGATCGCGTCGGCGAGCATGCGCTCGTCGTCGGAGACGCTCGGGATGTCGCAGATCGCGCGGGTGATGTCGGCGGCGGACAGGGACAGGTCGAGCGTCGGCATGCCGTCGAGTCTATCGAGCGCGTCCGCGCGGCCCTCCGTCCGGGGAGGCCGGTCCCGCTCGCCCGATAGCCTGGTGTGCATGAGCGATGAACGAAAGGTCTGGGGCGTCGGCCTCGCGACCACCGCCGGCGATGGCACGGTTCTGGACACCTGGTACGGCGAGCTGGGCACGGGCGCGGCCGACGAGGCCGCGGTCGCGACCGCCCTCGAGCGCGTGGCCGCCTCGGCGGGCCCCGACGAGCGCCGCAACGTGACCGTCGACGCCGTGCGCGTCGAGATCGACCTCGACGAGGCGCCCGCGTCCACATCGGACGCGTACCTCCGCCTGCACGCCCTCTCTCACCGCCTCGTGAAGCCCAACGAGCTGAACCTCGACGGGATCTTCGCGCACCTCCCGAACGTCGCATGGACGACCGCAGGCCCCATGCATCCGGACGACCTCACCCGGCTGCGTCCCGCGCTCCAGCGCGCGGCCATCCAGGTGCAGTCCCTCGACAAGTTCCCGCGTCTGACCGACTACGTCCTCCCGCCCGGCGTGCGCATCGCGGACACCTCGCGCGTGCGCCTCGGCGCGCACCTGTCGCCGGGGACGACGGTGATGCACGAGGGATTCGTGAACTTCAACGCCGGCACGCTCGGCGCCTCGATGGTGGAGGGCCGCATCTCCCAGGGTGTCGTGGTCGGCGACGGCAGCGACGTCGGCGGCGGCTCCTCGATCATGGGGACGCTGTCGGGCGGAGGCACGCACCGCGTGTCGATCGGCCGGCGCACGCTGCTCGGCGCGAACGCCGGCATCGGCATCTCGCTCGGCGACGACTGCGTCGTCGAGGCGGGCCTCTACGTCACGGCGGGCACGAAGGTGCTGCTCGTCGACGAGCCGCCCGCCGCCGACGGCACGCCCCGTGTCGTGAAGGCCGCGACGCTGCACGGAGCCGACGGCATCCTCTTCCTCCGGAACTCGACGACCGGGGCGATCGAGGCCCGACGTCGCAAGGGCGTCGGCGTGACGCTCAACGAGGCCCTGCACGCCTGAGCGGGGCCTCGCCGGAACGCGAAGAGGGCCGGACGTCGCACGACGTCCGGCCCTCTTCGCGTTCCGCTACGCGGTCGGGTACTGCCGCTCGGGCGAGCCCGTGAAGAGCTGCTGGGGGCGGCCGATCTTCGTCTTCGGGTCGAGCGTGAGCTCGCGCCAGTGGGCGAGCCAGCCCGGCAGTCGCCCGATCGCGAACAGCACCGTGAACATCCGCGTCGGGAAGCCCATCGCCTTGTAGATGACGCCGGTGTAGAAGTCGACGTTCGGGTAGAGGCGGCGCTCCTTGAAGTAGTCGTCGTTGAGGGCGATCTCCTCGAGCTCCTTCGCGAGGTCGAGGAGCGGATCGGTCACGCCCAGCGCCGTGAGGACCTCGTCCGCCGACTCCTTGACGAGCTTCGCGCGCGGGTCGTAGTTCTTGTAGACGCGGTGACCGAAGCCCATGAGCTTCACGCCGTCTTCCTTGTTCTTGACGCGCTCGACGAAGCGCTGCACGCTCTGACCGGAGTCGCGGATCTGCGCGAGCATCTTGAGCACGGCCTCGTTCGCGCCGCCGTGGAGCGGCCCCGAGAGGGCGTGGATGCCGGCCGACACCGACGCGAACTGGTCGGCGCCCGTCGAGCCGACCAGGCGCACGGTCGACGTCGACGCGTTCTGCTCGTGGTCCTCGTGCAGGATGAGCAGGCGCTCGAGAGCCCGCGACATGACCGGGTTCACCTCGTACGGCTCGCTCATGACGCCGAAGTTCAGACGGAGGAAGTTGTCGACGAAGCTCAGCGAGTTGTCCGGGTACAGGAACGCCTGCCCGATCGACTTCTTGTGCGCGTAGGCCGCGATGACGGGGAGCTTCGCGAGCAGGCGGATGATGTTGAGCTCGACGTGCTCGGGGTTCGCCGGGTCGGACTGGTGCTCGTAGTAGGTCGAGAGGGCCGAGACCGCCGACGAGAGGACGGCCATCGGGTGGGCGCCGTCGGGCAGCGCCGAGAAGAAGCGCTTGAGGTCCTCGTGGAGGAGCGTGTGACGGCGGATGCGGTCGTCGAAGTCGGCCAGCTCGGACGCCGACGGCAGCTCGCCGTAGATGAGCAGCCAGGCCACCTCGAGGAAGCTCGAGTTCTTCGCGATCTGCTCGATCGGGTAGCCCCGGTAGCGCAGGATCCCCTGGTCTCCGTCGATGTACGTGATGGCAGACGCGGTCGAGGCGGTGTTGACGAACCCGTAGTCGAGGGTCGTGTGTCCCGTCTGACGCATGAGCGTCGAGATGTCGATGCTCGGGAGTCCGGACCTGCCCTGCAGGACCGGGAACTCCGCCGTCTTGTCACCGATCGTGAGGGTGGCCTTGTCGGCCGGGATTCCCGCGTCGCTCACAGCGCCTCCTGGCGGATCGTCTTCGCGACTTCTTCGGTCGCCTTGGATCTCGGTCGGCCGCCGGTCAGGCGGCACGGCACATGCTCGGTCGAGTGCGCGAGCCCTGTGCTTCTACAGCCTATCGGTCGTCCCGCCTACCTGTGAAAACTCCCAAACGGCCGGGCGATGCGTGGAGGATTCCTACGAAGACGCGCGGGTGAGACGACGCGCCGCGGCGGCGATGCGCTCGTCGCTCGCCGTGAGCGAGAACCGGACGTGCTGCGGGAAGTGCGGGCCGTAGAAGACGCCGGGGCCCGCGAGGATGCCGAGATCCGCCAGCCGGCCGATCGACTCCCACGCGTCGCGCCCCTCGGTCGCCCAGAGGTAGAGCCCGGCCTCGCTGCGGTCGATCCGGAAGCCGGCCGCCTCGACGGCGGGGCGGAGGATGTCGCGACGGGAGCGGTAGCGCGCCTTCTGCTCCTCGACGTGCGCGTCGTCGCGGAGCGCGACGGCCATCGCGTGCTGCACAGGCGCGGGCGGCATCAGCCCGAGGTGCTTGCGCGCGGTGAGGAGCTCGCCCACGATGCGCCCGCACCCGGCGATGAAGGCCGCGCGGTAGCCGGCGAGGTTCGACTGCTTGCTCAGCGAGTACACGCTGAGCAGACCGGCGCGGCTGCCGCCCGTGACCCGGGGGTCGAGGACCGACGGCACGGGCTCGCTCGCCCACGGGCCGTCCCAGCCGAGCTCGGCGTAGCACTCGTCGCTCGCGAGCACGGCGCCGATCTCGCGGGCGCGACGCACGGCAGCCGCGAGCTCGTCCACGGTCCACGTGCGCCCGTCGGGGTTGCCCGGGGTGTTGATCCAGATGAGCTTCGCGCCCTCCGGCCATTCGGCGGGGTCGTCGACGGCGACCGGCGTCGCGTTCGCGACGCGCGCGCCGACCTCGTACGTCGGGTACGCGGCGCGCGGATGCACGACGATGTCGCCCTCGCCGAGGCCGAGCAGCGTCGGCAGGAGCGCCACGAGCTCCTTCGACCCGATCGTCGGCAGGACGTTGCGGGGTGCGAGGTCGGGCACGCCGCGGCGGCGCGCGTACCACTCGACGATCGCCTCGCGCAGCGCGGGGGTGCCCACGGTCTGCGGGTACGCGTGCGCATCGGTGGCCTCCGCGAGCGCGTCGCGGACGATCGCGGGGGTCGGGTCGACGGGCGAGCCGATCGAGAGGTCGACGAGCCCGTCGGGGTGAGCGGCAGCCCGCTCACGATACGGGACCACGGCGTCCCAGGGGTAGTCGTCGAGGTCGCGGACGCCCATCCGCTTACTCGCCCTGGGGCGGGAGGGCGGCGATGAGCGGGTGGTCCTTCTCGATCACGCCGACCTTCGACGCGCCGCCGGGCGACCCGATGTCGTCGAAGAACTCCACGTTCGCCTTGTAGTAGTCCTGCCACTCATCGGGCAGGTCGTCCTCGTAGTAGATCGCCTCGACCGGGCACACCGGCTCGCACGCACCGCAGTCGACGCACTCGTCCGGATGGATGTACAGCGACCGCTCGCCCTCGTAGATGCAGTCGACCGGGCACTCATCGATGCAGGCGCGGTCCTTGACGTCCACGCAGGGAAGGGCGATCACGTAAGTCACGCCCTCAATCCTACGCGCGCGCGAGGCCCGTCGCCCGGAAGGCGAGCCTAAGCCGAGCCGGACGCCATCCGGCGCAGCTTCGCCATGTCGGGCCACGCGACAGCGACGAGGACGATCCCGGCGAGGAGGAAGGTCCACACATAGCCGAAGGGGAACTCCCCCTCCGCCGGCATCGGGACGACGACGGAGCCGCCGGGGCCTCGCCCCGAGTAGATCGTGAGCGCTCCGAGCATGCCGATGCCCGCCGCGAGAGCCGACCACCGATCATCCGTCAGGAGCCGCAGCGACGTGAGCAGCCCGCCGCACGCGATCGCGGCCAGCACCATCCCGACGGGCACGGCGCCCCACGTGAAGGAATGGGCGATCGTGCTCGCGACGCCGAACACCGCGCCCGCGCAGAGCGCGACGAGCCACGTGACGACGTGCGCGAGACGATCGCCCCTCATGCTCAGCCCTGGCGCTTGAGGCGCGAGGCGGCGCGGGCGCGCTCGGTGGCGTCGAGGATCACCTTGCGGATGCGGACGGCCTCGGGCGTCACCTCGACGCACTCGTCCTCGCGCGCGAACTCGAGCGACTCCTCGAGCGAGAGCAGACGCGGGGGCGTCATGGACTCGAACGAGTCGGCCGTGGAGGAGCGCATGTTGGTGAGCTTCTTCTCCTTGGTGATGTTCACGTCCATGTCGTCGGCGCGCGAGTTCTCGCCCACGACCATGCCCTCGTACACCTCATCGGTCGGCTTGACGAAGAACGTCATGCGCTCCTGCAGCGCGATCATCGCGAACGGCGTCGCGACACCCGCGCGGTCGGCCACGATCGAGCCGTTCTGACGCGCGACGATCTGCCCGGCCCATTCGCCGTAGCCGTGCGAGATCGCGTTGGCGATGCCGGTTCCACGGGTGATCGAGAGGAACTCGGTGCGGAAGCCGATGAGGCCGCGCGACGGCACGATGAACTCCATGCGGATCCAGCCGGTGCCGTGGTTGATCATGTTGTCCATGCGGCCCTTGCGGTTCGCCATGAGCTGCGTCACGGCGCCGAGGTGCTCTTCGGGGACGTCGATCGTGAGGTGCTCGTAGGGCTCCTCGACCTTGCCGTCCGCGCCCTTGCGCGTGACGACCTGGGGCTTGCCGACCGTGAGCTCGAAGCCCTCGCGGCGCATGTTCTCGACGAGGATGGCGAGCTGCAGCTCGCCGCGGCCCTGCACCTCCCAGGCGTCGGGCTTGCCGATGTCGAGCACGCGGATCGACACGTTGCCGATGAGCTCGCGGTCCAGGCGGTCCTTGACCATGCGCGCGGTGAGCTTGTGGCCCTTGACCTTGCCGACGAGCGGCGAGGTGTTCGTGCCGATGGTCATCGAGATCGAGGGCTCGTCGACCGTGATCTGCGGCAGCGGGCGCACGTCCTCCGGGTCGGCGATCGTCTCGCCGATCATGATGTCGGGGAAGCCCGCGATGACCGCGATGTCGCCGGGGCCGGCCTCCTCGGCCGGGTACCGGTCGAGGGCCTTCGTCATGAGCAGCTCGGTGATGCGCGCGTTCTGCGTCGTGCCGTCCTGGCGCACCCAGGCGACGGTCTGGCCCTTCTTGAGGGTGCCGTTGAACACGCGCAGCAGCGCGAGGCGGCCGAGGAACGCCGACGAGTCGAGGTTCGTGACCCACGCCTGCAGGGGCGCCTCGTCGTCGTACGACGGAGCCGGCACGTGCTCGAGGATCGCCTCGAACAGCGGCTCGAGGTCGGCGTTGTCGGGCAGCGAGCCGTCGGCGGGGCGGTTGCGCGACGCGGCGCCGGCACGGCCCGAGGCGTAGACGACCGGGACATCGAGGAGCGCGTCGACGTCGAGGTCGGGGACGTCGTCCTGGAGGTCGCTCGCGAGCCCGAGCAGGAGGTCGTGCGCCTCCTCCTCGACCGCCGCGATGCGCGCGTCGGGGCGGTCGGTCTTGTTCACGAGGAGGATGACGGGGAGCTTCGCCTCGAGCGCCTTCCGCAGCACGAAGCGGGTCTGCGGAAGGGGACCCTCCGACGCGTCGACGAGGAGGACGACGCCGTCGACCATCGACAGGCCGCGCTCGACCTCGCCGCCGAAGTCGGCGTGGCCCGGGGTGTCGATGACGTTGATCGTCACGGGCACGTCGGTGTGCGCCCCGTTGTAGGTGATCGCCGTGTTCTTGGCGAGGATCGTGATGCCCTTCTCGCGCTCGAGGTCGTTCGAGTCCATCGCGCGCTCTTCCACGTGCGCGTGCTCGCCGAACGAGCCGGTCTGGCGCAGCATGGCGTCCACGAGGGTCGTCTTGCCGTGGTCGACGTGCGCGACGATCGCGACGTTGCGGAGATCGGAACGGTGGGCGAGCGCCATGAAGGGATCCTTCTGATGTGGGGGTTCCGCCCCGAAAGCGGGGCGTTCCATCCTATAGCGCGCTCGCGAGCGGGCGCTCAGGCTGCTCGGAGGCGGCCTGTCAGCCGGTGACGATCCCGCCCGTGACGCTGAGCGACCAGGCCGCCCACGCCGCGATCCCGGCGAGGATCAGCAGCGTCGGGATGTGCCATCCGCGGCGGACAGGGAGATCGGTCAGCCGCGCCCGCTCCCGGAAGAGCTCGAGCGTCGCGGCCTGGTCGTCGCCGGGCTGCTCGCGGCGGTTGATGTGCAGGTGGCGGCTGGCCGCGCCGGTCGCCGCGACGACCGTTCCGTCGTCGAGCGCGATCTCGAGCTGCCAGCGCATCCGGATGTCCCGTACGCGCGACCACGGGATCTCGACCACCCTCAGGCCGCCGCGCACGCGAAGGAGATCGTCGGTCGCGGTGACGCTCGGGGCGGCGAGGAGCACGTAGACGCCCCAGCAGAGCGCGAGGAGCCACGGCGCCACGAGGAGCGCGTCGAAGGGCCGCCCCCGCAGGACCGCGTCGCCGAGGAGGAGCACCGTCAGCAGGGCGGCGCACGCGAAGGCGACCCAGCCCGACGGGCGCCGGAACGAGACGCGGTACTCCGAGTCGCTCGAGCCGCTCATCGGGTCACCGCGACCGACACGGCCGCCCAGATGAGGATGGCCGCGAGCAGGCCGATCTCGCGCGCGTTCCAGGAGGTGCGCACGTCTCCCCCGTCTGCCGGCGCCGCGCCATCCGCCGCGGTCTCGCGCAGCTCGCGGAGGATCTCGAGCTCGCGCTCGGCGGGCTGCGGGGTGTGGGCCCTGCCGCTCGGGCGCTTCGCGGCGGCTGCCCACGCCTGCAGGTCGCGGCCATCCGCGAGGACGAACGCGATCTGCCAGCGCAGCACGATGTCGCGCACCGCGCTCCAGGGCGCGCGCGTCGTGCGCAGCGGGTTGCGCACGACGACGCCGTCCTCGTCGGCGTGGACGCTCGGCGCGAAGAGGAACGTCCAGACGAACCAGACCGGCAGGAGCAGCCAGGGCGCGATGAGCACGGCGTCGACCGCGCTCCCGCGGACGACGACGTCGCCCAGCAGGAACACGACCACCGCCGACGTGGCGAGGAGCCAGACGATCCCGGCGCTGCCGCGGATCGTCCGGCTCCTCTGCTCGGGAGGCGTCATCGGCCGCCGAGCTCGACGGTCTGGCCGGGGATCGCGTCGAGGAGGCGACGCGTGTACTCCTGCTGCGGGTCGGCGAAGATCTGGTCCACGGCGCCCTGCTCGACGACCCGCCCGTGCTCCATGACGCACACGAGATCGGCCGCCACGCGCACGACCGCGAGGTCGTGGGTGATGAACAGGTACGTGAGCCCCAGCTCCGACTGCAACTCGGCGAGCAGCTTCAGGATCTGATCCTGCACGAGCACGTCGAGCGCCGAGACCGCCTCGTCGAGCACGACGATGTCGGGCTTGAGCGCGAGGGCGCGCGCGATCGCGACACGCTGACGCTGGCCGCCGGACAGCTCGTTGGGGTACCGCCATGCGAGCTCGCGCGGCAGGGCGACCTGCTCGAGCAGCTCGAACACGCGGTCCCTGCGCGACGCGGCGTCGCCCACCTTGTGCACGCTCAGCGGCTCAGAGATGAGCGCGCCGATCGAGCGCAGGGGGTCGAGCGACCCATACGGGTCCTGGAACACCGGCTGCATCCGGCCGCGCAGCGAGAAGATCTCGCGCGAGGACAGCGTCGTCGCGTCCACCCCGTCGATGAGGATGTGCCCGCTCGTCGCCTGCTCGAGCTGGAGCACCATCTTGGCGACGGTCGACTTGCCCGATCCCGACTCGCCGACGAGGGCGAGCGTCTTCCCCTTGGGGATCTGGAACGAGACGCTGTCGACGGCCCGGAACGGCTCGCTGCGGAAGCCGCCGCGCCGGATGCGGTAGTCCTTCACGAGATCGCGCACCTCGACGACGGGCGCCGCGGCGTGCAGCACCTGGGTCGTCGTCTCGATGCCCCGGTCCTCGACGCTCGCCTGGATGCGCTGCGACGCGAGGCTCGGAGCCGCGGCGACGAGACGCTGCGTGTACGGGTGCTGCGGGTCCTCGAGGATCTCGCGGCTCGGCCCCGACTCGACGATCTCGCCCTGGTTCATCACGACGATGGTGTCGGCGCGATCGGCGGCGAGGCCGAGGTCGTGCGTGATGAAGAGGACCGAGGTCCCCTTCTCGCGCGTGAGCGAGGCGAGGTGGTCGAGGATGACCCGCTGCACCGTGACGTCGAGCGCGCTCGTCGGCTCATCGGCGATGAGGAGCGCGGGGTCGGCCGCGAGGCCGATTCCGATGAGCGCTCGCTGGCGCATGCCGCCCGAGAACTGATGCGGGAACTGGTGCAGGCGCCGCTCGGCGTCCGCGAGTCCCGCCTGCTTCAGCACCTCGATCGCGCGCTGCTCGACCTCCTTGCGGCCGGTGGCGATGCCGTTCGCGCGGATCGCCTCCTTCACCTGGAAGCCGATCGACCAGACCGGGTTGAGGTTCGACATCGGGTCCTGCGGGACGTAGCCGATGCGGCGTCCGCGGATGTCCTCCATCTCGCGGCGCCCGACCTTGGCGAGGTCGACGCCCTCCAGCTCGATCGAGCCGGCGGTGACCTTCCCGGTGCCGGGGAGGAGGTCGATGATCGCCGTCGCGGTCGTCGACTTGCCCGACCCCGACTCGCCCACGATCGCGACGGTCTCGCCGCGGTGGATGTCGAGATCCACGCCGTGGACGACCTCGCGCTGCTTCTTTCCGGTGCCGAACGCGACCTTCAGCCCGCGCACGCGCAGGAGAGGCTCGGTCATGGGTGTGCCCTTCGTGAGATCGGTCATCGCTGCGCCCTCGCCTTCGGGTCGAGCGCGTCGCGCAGCAGCTCGCCGAGCGTGATGAACGCGAGCACCGTGACGGTGAGCGCGATCGAGGGATAGATGAGCGTGAGCGGAGCCGTGCGGATCGTCGTCTGCGCCTGGCTGATGTCGTTGCCCCACGACATGACGCTCGATCCCAGTCCGACGCCGAGGAACGACAGCGTCGCCTCCGCGACGATGGCGAGGCCGAGGGCGATGGTCGAGACGACGATCACCGGGGCCATCGCGTTCGGGAGGACGTGCACGACGAGCGTCTTGAACCGCGACAGGCCGAGCGCGATGGAGCCCATCACATAGTCCGCCTGCTTCACGCGGAGCACCTCCGCGCGCATGATGCGCGCCGTCGACGCCCACGAGAACCCGCCGATCGCGAAAGCGAGTGTCAGCTCGTTTCGGAAGTCGCTGAGCACCGTCATGACCACGACCGCCGCGATGATGTACGGGATCGTGAAGAAGATGTCGCCGATCCGCGACAGCAGCGAGTCGAGCCATCCACCGTAGAAGGCGGCGAGAGCGCCCATGATCACACCGATCACGGTTCCGATCGCCGTCGCGAGCAGGCCGACGGTGAGCGACGTGCGGGTTCCCCACACGATGCGCGACCAGACGTCGCAGCCCTGACGCGTGAAGCCGAGCGGGTGTCCGGGCTGGGGGCCCGCGTTGCTGAGCGACAGGTTGCAGGCCTGCGGTCCGGCCGGAGGGAAGGACGAGAACAGGGTCGGCGCGACCGCGACGACGACCAGCAGCACGACGAATGCCGACGAGATCCAGAACATCGGACGACGACGGAGATCGCGCCATGCGTCCAGCCACAGGTTGCTCGGCTTCTCGTCGATCCGGATGGCGTCGACCGTGACCTGGGCGCTCGTGACGGGCGCGACGTAGTGCTTGCGCGACGGGACATTACTTGACATAGCGGATCCTCGGGTCGAGCAGACCGTAGAGCAGGTCGATGAACAGGTTCACGAACACGTACACCACGACGAAGACGGTCACGAACGAGACCACGGTGGGGGCCTCGTGCCGGATGATCGCCTGGTACAGCGTGTTCCCGACGCCGGGCACGTTGAAGATGCCCTCCGTCACGGTCGCGCCGACCATGAGGATGCCGAAGTTCGTCGCCGAGTCGGTGACCATCGGGATGAGCGAGTTGCGCAGGACGTGTACCGGGATCACTCGGCCTCGCGAGAGGCCCTTCCCGTACGCCGTGCGGACCCAGTCCTGGCCCAGCGTCTCGATGGTCGACGAGCGGGTGAGACGCATGCTCGTCGCGTAGATGCTCACAGCCAGCGTCATCGCTGGCAGGAGGAGCCCACCCCAGTCGTTGTCGGATCCGACGGTCGGGCTGAACCATCCGAGCTGCACGCCCAGGAAGAACTGCGCGATGAAGCACACGACGAAGACGGGAACGGAGACGAAGATGAGCGACACGATGAGGGACAGCTGGTCGAACAGCTTGCCCTTGAACAGCGCCGAGAAGAGGCCGATGCCGATCGCGAGGACGAAGGACATCGCGATCGCGAGGATCGCCAGTCGCAGCGTGACCGGGAAGGTGCGGACGAGCACCTCGCCGACCGGCTGCCCGGAGAAGCTCGTGCCGAAGTCGAACTGCAGGACACCGACGATGTAGTGGAAGTACTGCACGACGAACGGCTCGTCGAGGTGATACTGCGCCCGGATCTGCTCGAGCAGAGCGGGGTTCGGCGGTCGATCGCCGAAGAGCGCGGCGATCGGGTCGCCGGGCATGGCGAAGACCATGTAGTAGATCAGCAGGGTGGCGCCGAAGAACACCGGGATGACCTGCAGGATCCGTCTGAGGATGTAGCTCCCCACGGTTCACTTCCCTTCAGGAGGTCGAAGACTGAGCGGGCGCGATTCGGGTTGACGCGCGCAGAGGCCCGCCGCACAGGGCCGCCGTGCATTCTCACGCATGCAGCTGACAGCAGCCCCGGGGCAGGACACGTCGCGAGGCGGTGACGTGAGCCACCGCCTCGCGATCAGAGGTCAGTCGTGAAGGATCACTCCCAGGGGCTGATCTCGTTGGCCTGCTCCCAGAGCTCGACCGCGCGCTCCGGGTTGTACTCGAGCACGTCAGCGCCCTCGAGCGAGTCACTCCAGCCGTCGATGACGGGCGAGGTGAAGTCGCTCGCCGGCGTGCGAGTCCCCTGGAAGATCACGTCGGTGATCTCCTCGCGGTTGATCGCCATCGAGATCGCGGCGCGGCGCAGAGCGCCCTCCTCACCGTCGAAGTGCTCCTGGTACTGGCCGATCGTGAAGGACTGGAAGATCGCCGCGGGGTCGTTGACCCAGCGGTCGCCGAGCTCATCCTGGTAGGTCTCGAACGCCGAGTCCGGGATCGCGTCGAGCACGTCGAGCTCGTTCGCGAGCAGGTCCGAGTACGCCGCGTCCTGCGTGGCGTAGAAGATGATCGAGAGTCCCGAGTTCTGCGGCGTGCGCGGACCGTCGTAGTCCTCGTTCACCGCGAGGTCGATCTGGACGTCGTGCTGCCACGCGCCCTCGCTCGCGAGCTTGTACGGGCCGTTGCCGATCGGGTTCTCGCCGAAGGCCTCCATGTCCTCGAACGCCACGTCCGGGAGCGGGTAGTAGGCCGAGTAGCCCAGACGCTGAGCGAAGTCGGCGGCCGGCTTGTTGAGCGTGATCGTGAACGTGTGGTCGTCGATCTGCTTGAGGCCGGTGAGCTCCGAGTCCTCGTCCCAGCTGAAGCCCTCGATGTCCTCGAAGAAGTAGCTGGAGAGCTGCTCGTTGGAGAGCTTCGCGCCGTAGTTCCACGCCTTGATGAAGTTGTCGGCGGTGACCTCTTCGCCGTTCGTGAACGTGAGACCCGGGCGGATCTTGACGGTCAGCTGCGTGGGCGAGTCGACCGTGATCGACTCCGCGACGTCATTCTCGACCGAGCCATCCGCCTGGTAGTGGATGAGTCCCGCGAAGATCGCGTCGAGGATCTTGCCGCCGCCGGTCTCGTTCGTATTCGTCGGGATGAGCGGGTTCTGAGGCTCGGATCCGTTGACCGTGACGACCGTGTCATCGGCCTTCGTGATCTCGTGGAAGATCGGCACCGAGTGCCAGTCGAACTGGACGTTCTCGACGTTCTCGCTCCAGCCGCCGACGACGTTCGAGTACCAGAGCGGGATCGCCGGCAGGTCCTGGAGGAGAACCTCCTGCGCCTGCTGGAAGAGGGCGTTCGCTGCCTCGGGGTCGGTCTCGCTGATGCCCTCGGCGAGCAGCGAGTCGAACTCCTCGCTCGAGTAGTCGCCGTCGTTGGAGCCGGCGCCCGTCGCGTAGAGCGGGCCGAGGAAGTTGTAGAGCCCGGGGTAGTCGGCCTGCCAGCCCGTCCGGAACGCGCTCTTGATCGTGCGGTTGGTGACCTCTTCGCGCAGCGTGGCGAAGTCGGGATACGGGACGCCGACCGCGTTGATGCCGAGCGTGTTCGACAGGGAGTTGGCAACGGCGTCGGCCCAGGCCTGGTGGCCGCCGTCGGCGTTGTATGCGATTCCGAACTCGAGGTCCGAGCTCGCCGACGTCTCCTCGCCCGTGGGCGCGCTCGAGCTGCAGCCGGCGAGCGTGATGCCGCCGACCGAGAGCAGCGCGAGCCCCGCGAGGGCGATCTTGTTGCGCTTCACAGTGTTTCCTCCGATGGAAGGGGTTGTAGGTGCCTTCACGAAGCCTCGGGAGTCTCCGTGAATGCGATGAGTGAAATCTAGGCTCGGATGCGGTCTGTGACAAACCTTCAGCGGAACCGTTACAGACCCTTTACTGGAGGGGCTCTCGATTTGGCAATCTGCGCCAACGCGCCGTCGACTTCATGCACATGCATCGACGGCGTTTCGCACGGTCGCATCCCCGCGCTGTGCGAGTCTCGTGGTATGAGCGCTTCCCTCCTCGCCGCGCGGCCTTCGCGACGTCGCCTCGCCTGGGAGGTCGCGATCGTCCTCGCCCTGACCCTCGGGCAGTCGGCGCTCTACTCGGTGCTCTCGCTCGTGCGCGCTCTCCTGCGGCCGGTCGCGCTCGCCGACCAGTCGGCGGCTCTGAATCCCGCGCGCGCCGAGGAGCCGCTGTGGGACGCGGTCTACCGGATCCTCGACGTCTTCTTCGACCTCGCCCTCGTCGCCCTGGTGGTGTACCTGCTCTGGGAGCCGGGGCGGAGCGCCCTGCGGCGCATCGGGCTCGATCTGCGCGCCATCCCCCGGGATCTCGGCCGTGCAGCCATCCTGCTCGTGGTCATCGGCGTGCCGGGCCTCGCGCTCTATCTCGGCGCCCGCGCGCTCGGCCTCAACGTCGACGTGCAGGCGTCGTCGGGCGTCGAGGGATGGCTCGTGCCGATCCTCGTACTGTCCGCGGTGCGCGCGGGGCTCCTCGAGGAGGTCATCCTGAACGGATATCTCGTCGACCGGCTCGCGCGCCTGGGCTGGCGTCCCTGGTCGGTCATCCTCGCCGTGGCGGGCCTGCGCGCTGCCTACCACGCCTATCAGGGGTTCGGCGGGATCGTCGGGAACTTCGCGATGGGCGTCGTGTTCGTCTGGTGCTACCGCCGCTGGGGGCGGGTCATGCCCCTCGTCATCGCGCACGCGCTCATCGACGTCATCGCGTTCGTCGGCTATCCGCTCGTCGCCCCGTACCTCCCGTAGGTGCCCACCCGGCCTCGGTGAGACTAGTGCCCGTCGCGCACGACGTCTGACCATTCCCATCGGATCACCCGCCCTGCCGCGATCTGGAGCGCGTTCTCCCGGCGCCGTTCCTCACGCAGCACGAGCGCGGTCGACGAGTCCGTCGGCTGCGCGTACTTCGCGCGCCCGTCGGCTTCGCCGATGACCCGGACGGACCTCCACCACGCGTCGACCCGGCGAACTCTCCCGTTGACGACGAACTCGACCTGCGGTTCGGGCGACTCGAACCCGAGGAGCTCCAGGACCACGCGGCTGACGCTCTCGAGGACCGACTCCGATCTCGCGTCGGCCGCCTTCAGGGCAGCGCGGCCGAGGCGAGCGCCGCGCCGGTTCGGCAGCTCGCGGATGCGCCGCTCGAGGTCGTCCGACGTCAGTCCTGACCGTAGCGCGGCGTCGACGACCGCAACGCCGAACGCGAGAGGCAGCACGCGCGCGAGGTCGATCGCGGTCTCGAGCTTCGACGTCATCCGCACGCCGTCGACCCGGACGATCTCCCGCTCCGCCATGCTCGTGTGGGCGAGAACGTCTCCCCGTCGATACGAATGCCCTCGGCCCATATGCAGCAGATGGATGTCGCGCGGCTCGCCGAACACAGGGAGGGCATGTCGCACGGCAGCCGACTCGAAGCACAGCACGGGATCGCGCAACGCCGAGACGGCCGCGCTGACCCTCCGCGCATACCGCTCATACGGGGCGAGCCGCGTCCAGTCGTCGGCCGCGACGTGCAGCCCGCGTCGCATCGGCACGGTCTGCCCCACCTGCCGGCGCAGTGCCCGCAGGCTGGCGTCGCGCCCAGTCCTATGCAGCTCGTCGCGGTCGGCCATGGCTCCAGCCTCGCGAAGCGGCTCCACGAGCGTGCGACGTCGATCGTCTTCTGGAGCAGACACGCGGAACAGGTCGGCCTGTGCACGCACCGTCGCCGCGCTCCGCCCCCCTGCCGCCTTGGGACTAGCGCCGGTCGTCGAGACCGGTGCTCCGGGCAGCAGTCTGGGCGACGAGAGCTAGTCTCACGAGTGAGGGGACGCGCCGGGCGCCGCTACACGTCCGGGATCAGGCGCTTGCCGAGGACGGCGACGTCGTCGCGGGCGTACTCGAGCTCCGCGTAGTAGTCGATGACGCCGCGGTTCTCCGCACGGACCATCAGCATGACCTTGGGGCATCCGAGCGCGAGGAGCCGTCGCTCGGCCTCCGCCACGAGCGCGCGGCCGATCCCCTCGCCGCGACGGGCGCTCGCGAGGTACGAGAGCCAGCCGCGGTGCCCGTCGTAGCCCGCCATCACCGTGCCGACGACCGCGCCGTCGTCGTCTGCCACGAGAAGCAGCTCCGGCCAGACCTCCCGAGCGCGGCGGATGTCCTTGCGCGGGTCGTTCCAGGGCCGAGTGAGCCCGGCCGCCGTCCACAGCGCCACGACCGGCTCGACGTCCGCATCCACGAGCGGGCGGATGGCGATGCTCACGATGCGAGCTCCGCGAGCGACCGCGACCAGGCCACCTCGCGATCGAGCTGCCCCGTCTCGCGGAAGAGGCGCACCTGGTGCGTGTCGGCAAGGGCCGCTGCCAGCTCCTCCCGATCGGCCGGGACGAACCCGAGCTTCCGCCAGAACGGCCCGGACCGGCGGGAGAACAGCCACGCCGTCGTGGCACCCGCCTCCGCCGCCCGCGCGAGCGCGAAGCGCGCGAGAGACGTCCCCGTGCCGGCCGCGCGGCCATCCGGATGCACGGCGACGCTGCGGATGAGCGCGTGGCGGCCGTCGGCGCTCGCCTCGTAGCCGGTCGTCTCGACGATGCGGCCGGCGGCGTCGCGACGCAACCAGAGGCGCACCGACGGAGCGTCGAGGCCGCTCGTCGTGAGGTCGACCAGGCGCAGGAACGCCTCGACGTCGCCCGAGTCGGCGGCCGCCATCGGGACGAGAGCGGTCATGCGCGAGCCGCCTCCCGGTGCCGCTCGAGTCGCGCCTCGAGGCCGAGCCGCACGGCCGCCCACTCGTGCGGCAGGATCGAGAAGACCACGGTGTCGCGCACGTGCCCGTCGGGGAAGATCGCGTGGGCCCGCAGCACGCCGTCCTGGCGGGCGCCGAGACGGGCGATGGCGGCGCGCGACTGCTGGTTGTGCCAGTGGGTGCAGAACTGCACGCACACGCAGTCGAGCTCGTCGAACGCGCGCTCGAGCAGCAGCAGCTTCGCGGCTGGATTCACGCCGGTCCCCTGCGCCGAGCGCGCGAGCCACGTGTACCCGATCTCGACGCGGCGGTTCGGCGCGTCGATGTTGCAGTAGGTCGTCATGCCGAGCGCGCGCCCCGTCCGGGCATCCACGACGGCCCAGGGCGCCATCCGCCCGGCCGCCTGCTCCCCGAGCCGCCGGTCGATCTCCGCGGCGACCCCGTCGGGCGAGGGGATGCGCGTGTACCAGGTCCGCCAGAGGTCGCCCTCCGCGACAGCCGCCGTCAGGTCGTCGTGATGCGCGGAGCTCAGCGGCTCCAGACGGACGATGTCGTTCTCGAGCACGGGGTTCGCAGCGAAGTCCACCGATCCACGCTATCGGTCGCCGCGACATCCGCCCGCATAGGATCGCCTCATGGCGACCCCCGACTTCATCCTGCGACTGCGCGAGAGGATCGGGACCGACCCCCTGTGGCTCACGGGCGTGACCGCGGTCGTGCTGCGCGGCGACGGCGCAGAGCGCGAGGTGCTGCTCGTCCGGCGCGCGGACAACGCGCGCCTCACGCCGGTCACGGGCATCGTCGATCCCGGGGAGGAGCCCGCGGTGTCGGCCGTGCGCGAGGTGCTCGAGGAGGCCGCCGTCGTCGCCGAGGCCGAGTCGCTCGCGTGGGTCCACGCGACGCGGCCGATGACGTACGCGAACGGCGACCAGGCGCAGTACCTCGACCTCGTCTTCCGCTGCCGCTACGTCTCCGGCGAGCCGCACCCGGAAGACGGCGAGAACACCGAGGCGATGTGGCGCCGACTCGACGATCTGGGCGACGTCGACGCCGAGATGCGCGAGCGGATCCGGATGGCCGCCGCCGGCCATCCCCACGCGCGCTTCGAGACCTGATCCCGCCCCGCCCTGGCCCGCCCCGTCCCGTCCCATCCGTCGGACTAGCGCCCGTCGTCGAGACCGGCGCGGGGAGCGCTAGCCTCGACGACGGGCACTAGTCTCGACGACCGGTGCTCCTAGGCGAACGCCTCGATCGGCGGGCACGCGCACACGAGGTTGCGGTCGCCGTAGGCCTGGTCGATGCGGCGCACGGGCGGCCAGTACTTCGCCGAGCCGACTCCCGCGGGGTAGACCGCGGTCTCACGCGTGTACGGATGGTCCCACTCGCCGGCGATCGCGGCCGCGGCGGTGTGCGGGGCGTTCACGAGCGGGTTGTCCTCCACGGGCCACTCCCCCGCGCCCACGCGCTGCGCCTCGGCGCGGATCGCGATCATCGCGTCGACGAAGCGGTCGAGCTCGGCGAGGTCCTCCGACTCGGTCGGCTCGACCATGAGCGTGCCCGCCACCGGGAACGACATGGTGGGCGCATGGAAGCCGTAGTCGATGAGGCGCTTGGCCACGTCGTCCACGCTCACCCCGGTCTCGGCCTTGAGCGGCCGGAGGTCGAGGATGCACTCGTGCGCGACGCGGCCCTGCTCGCCCGTGTAGAGCACGGGATAGTGGTCGGCGAGGCGCGCGGCGACGTAGTTCGCCGCCACGACCGCCGCGTCGGTGGCCTGCGTGAGCCCCTCGAGGCCCATCATGCGCACGTACGCCCACGAGATCGGCAGGATGCCGGCCGACCCGTACGGCGCGGCCGACACGGGGCCGATCCCCTCGGTGTCGCCGTCGCCCTGCGCGAGGGCGTGCGAGGGCAGGAACGGCGCGAGATGCGCCTTCGCCGCGACCGGGCCGACGCCCGGCCCGCCGCCGCCGTGCGGGATCGCGAACGTCTTGTGCAGGTTGAGGTGCGAGACGTCGCCGCCGAGGTCGCCGAACCGCGCGTGCCCGAGCAGCGCGTTCAGGTTCGCGCCGTCGATGTAGACCTGGCCGCCCGCATCGTGGACGGCCGCGGTGATCTCGAGCACGTCGTGCTCGTACACCCCGTGCGTCGACGGGTACGTGATCATGAGCGCGGCGAGCGCATCGGCGTGCTGCGCGATCTTCGCGCGCAGGTCGTCGAGGTCGACGTTGCCGGCCTCGTCGCACGCGACGACGACCACGCGCATGCCCGCGAGCACGGCGGACGCCGCGTTCGTGCCGTGCGCGGAGGACGGGATGAGGCACACGTCGCGGTGCACATCGCCACGCGAGCGGTGGTACCCGCGGATGGCGAGGAGGCCGGCGAGCTCGCCCTGGGACCCGGCGTTCGGCTGGAGCGAGACGGCGTCGTACCCGGTGAGATCGGCGAGCCAGCCCTCGAGCTGATCGATGAGCTCGAGGTAGCCGGTCACGTCCTCCCGCGGCGCGAACGGGTGGATGCGCCCGAACTCCGGCCACGTGATCGCGGCCATGGCGGTCGCGGCATTGAGCTTCATCGTGCACGAGCCGAGCGGGATCATGCCGCGGTCGAGCGCGTAGTCCTTGTCGGCGAGGCGCTTGAGGTAGCGCATCATCGCCGTCTCGGAGCGGTGGCTCGAGAACACGGGGTGCGTGAGGAACGGCTCCGTCCGGACGAGCTCCTGCGGGATCGCGACGGCGCCCGCCCCCTCGCCGCGCGCGCCCCCGAAGGCGCCCGCGACCGCGGCGAGCTCCGTCGACGTCGTCGCCTCGCCGACCGAGATGCCGACGGTGTCGGCGTCGACGCGGTGCAGGAGCACGCCGGCGTCGTGCGCCGCCGCCACGACGGCGTCCGCGCGGCCCGGCACGCGCACGCGGAGCGTGTCGAAGAACGCGCCGTCGACCACGTCGGCGCCCGCGTCCTCGAGCCATCCGCGCAGCTGGGCGGCCTTCTCATGCACGCGGGTCGCGATCTCCCGGAGGCCGTCAGGCCCGTGGTAGACGGCGTACATCGCCGCCATGACGGCGAGGAGCACCTGCGCGGTGCAGATGTTGCTCGTCGCCTTCTCACGGCGGATGTGCTGCTCGCGCGTCTGGAGGGCGAGCCGGTACGCGAGCTGCCCGTCCGCGTCCTTCGAGACGCCCACGAGCCGGCCAGGGAGCTGGCGCTCGAGGCCCTGGCGCACGACCATGAATCCTGCGTGCGGGCCGCCGAACCCGAGCGGCACGCCGAAGCGCTGCGACGACCCCACGACGATGTCGGCGCCGAGCGAGCCCGGCGACGCGATGAGGGTGAGCGCGAGCAGGTCGGCCGCGACGACGGCCTGGCCGCCCGCGACGTGCACGGCGTCGATGACGCCCTGCGGGTTCCAGATGCGACCCGACGCGCCCGGGTACTGAATGAGGGCGCCGAAGACCGACTCGGGCAGCGCCGCGCCGCCCGCGAGGTCGAGCTCCACGAGCTCGATGCCCACGGCCTCGGCGCGCACGCGGAGCACGTCCTTCGTCTGCGGGAGCGCGTCGGCGTCGACGACGAACACGTCGGAGCCGCCGCGCACCGCGCGGCGCGCCACGAGCATGCCCTCGACGGCGGCGGTCGCCTCGTCGAGCATCGACGCGTTCGCGACCGGGAGCCCCGCGAGGTCGGCGACCATCGTCTGGAAGTTGAGCAGCGCCTCGAGGCGCCCCTGCGAGATCTCGGGCTGGTAGGGCGTGTACGCCGTGTACCAGGACGGGTTCTCGAGCACGTTCCGCTGGATGACCGACGGCGTGAGGGTGTCGCTGTAGCCGAGCCCGATCATGGGGGCCAGCACCCGGTTGCGCGCGGCGAGCGAGCGGAGCTCGGCGAGCGCCGCCGCCTCCGACACGCCCTCGCGCGGGATGGCCGAGCCCGCGGAGCCGAGATCGCGGATGACCGCGGGCACGGCCGCCGACAGGACGGCGTCGACCCTGCCGTCGAAGCCGATGACCTCCGCCATCCGCTCCTGGTCGGCGCCGGTCGTGCCGATGTGGCGCGCGGCATACGCTCCGAAGCCTGCGGCGCTCACGCCTCGGCACCCGTGAGCGCGGCGTAGGCGGCGCGATCGAGGAGGCCGTCGACGTCGCCGGTCACGCGGACGCGGACGAGCCACGCGTCCTCGAACGGCGACTCGTTCACGAGCCCGGGGTTCTCGTCGACCGCGCTGTTGACCTCGACGACCGTCCCGTCGACGGGCGCGTACAGCTCGGACACGGACTTGGTGGACTCGATCTCGCCCATGACCTGGCCCGAGGCGACGGACGCGTCGGCGGCGGGCAGGTCAACGAAGACGACGTCGCCGAGCTGCTCGGCGGCGTAGTCGGTGACGCCGATCGTGGCGATGTCGCCGTCGATGCGGATCCACTCGTGCTCGGCGGTGTAGAGCAGCGCGTTGAGGTCGGTCATTTCTTCCTCCGGTAGAAGGGCGGGGTGGTCGGGGTGGCGGGGATGCGGGTGCCGCGGACGTCGACGGTCAGGTCGTCGGCGTCCCTGGCCTCCTGGTCGACGTACGCGAGGGCGATCGGATGGCCGAGGGTCGGGCTGAGCGCGCCGCTCGTGATCTCGCCGACCTGGTGGTCGCCGCGGAACACGCCGTAGCCCGCGCGCCCGGCGCGGCGGCCCTCCATCGTGAGGCCGACGAGCACGCGCTCGCCCGGCCGCGCGTCGAGCGCCCGCGCGCCCACGAAGTCGCCCTTGTCGGCGGCGACGACGCGGCCGAGCCCGGCCTGCGAAGGGAAGATGTCGCGCGCGAGCTCGTGCCCGTACAGGGGCATGCCCGCCTCGAGACGCAGCGTGTCGCGCGCGGCGAGTCCGGCCGGCACGAGGCCGTGGGGCGCTCCGGCCGCGAGCAGCGCGCGCCACAGCTCGACGGCGCGGTCGGCGTCGATGCAGAGCTCGAAGCCGTCCTCACCCGTGTAGCCGGTGCGCGCGACGAGCAGCGGCGCGCCCGCGAACTCCGCGTCGGTCCACGCGTAGTTGCGCAGCTCGTCGAGCGGCAGGCCGAAGCCGCCCACCTCGGGCGCGCTCTCGAGGATGGCCTGGGCGCGCGGCCCCTGCAGGGCGATGAGCGCGAGGCGATCGGAGGCGTCCTCGAGGTCGGCGTCGAATCCCGCGATGCGCGCCGACACCTCGGCGGCGACGGTGCGGCGGTTGCCCGCGTTGGCGATGATGAGGAACTCGTCGTCGGAGAGCCGGTACACGACGAGGTCGTCGATGATGCCGCCGTCCTCCGCGAGCATCATCGTGTACTTCGCGCGGCCGACCGCGACGGCCGACAGCCGCCCGGCGAGAGCGTAGTCGAGGAACGCGCCGGCGCCCGCGCCGCGCACGAGGATCTCGCCCATGTGCGAGATGTCGAACAGCCCTGCCGCCTCGCGCACGGCGCGATGCTCGGCGAGATCCGACGTGTAGCGCACGGGCATCCACCACCCGCCGAAGTCGGTGAACGACGCTCCCTGCGCCTCGTGCTCCGCCTGCAGCGGCGACCACCGCAGGCCCTCCGAGGCGGAGGCGGTCGATTCGTCTGTGCTCACGCGGTTCTCCTCAGCATTCGACCACGTTGACGGCCAGGCCGCCCCTCGCGGTCTCCTTGTACTTGTCGCTCATGTCGCGGCCGGTCTGCCGCATGGTCTCGATGACGGCGTCGAGCGAGACGCGGTGCGTCCCGTCGCCCCACATGGCCATCTTGGCGGCATTGACCGCCTTTCCGGAGGCGATCGCGTTGCGCTCGATGCACGGGATCTGCACGAGGCCGCCCACCGGGTCGCACGTGAGACCGAGGTTGTGCTCCATCGCGATCTCGGCCGCGTTCTCGACCTGCTCCGGCGTGCCGCCGAGCACGGCCGCGAGAGCGCCCGCCGCCATCGACGACGCCGAGCCGACCTCGCCCTGGCAGCCGACCTCGGCGCCCGAGATCGAGGCGCGCGCCTTGTAGATCGAGCCGATCGCCGCGGCCGTCAGCAGGAACTCGACAGCCACATCGTCGCGGTGCCTCCCCGCGGCGACCGCGGGCGTGTAGTGCGTCGCGTAGTGCAGCACGGCGGGGATGATGCCCGCGGCGCCGTTCGTCGGCGCGGTGACGACCCGTCCGCCCGCCGCGTTCTCCTCGTTCACGGCGAGCGCGACGAGGTTCACCCACTCCTGGGCGTACGCGGGGCTGCGGTCGGGGTCCTCCTGGAGAAGCCGTGCGTGCCACTGTGGAGCGCGGCGACGGACGCGCAGGCCCCCTGGCAGCTCTCCGTCGGCGCGCGTGCCGGCCGCCACGCACTCGTCCATCGCGTCGCGGATCCTCAGGACCCCCTCGCGGACGTCGTGCGCGGACCGCAGTGCGCACTCGTTGCGCAGCGCGATCTCGGCGATGCCCGCCTGCTCGGCCGCGCAGATCGCGAGCAGCTCCGACGCGGTCGAGAACGGATGCGGAACGGGCGTCTCGGACGCCGCGGCCTCCTCGCCCTCGCGGACGATGAATCCGCCGCCGACCGAGTACCACGTGCCGTGCGCGAGCGTGCGACCCGCGACATCCTTCGCCGTGAAGCGCAGTGCGTTCGTATGGCGGGCGAGCACGGTGAGCGGCGCGAGGCGGATGTCGCGCGCACGCAGCGGGACCGACCCCGTGCCGCCCAGGCGGACGACGCCGTCGCGCTCGATGCGCGCCGCGCGAGCGGACACCTCGTCGGCCCGCACGACGTCAGGGCGACACCCCTCAAGGCCGACGAGCACGGCCGTGAGCGTCCCGTGGCCGGCGCCCGTGGCGGCGAGCGAGCCGAACAGCTCGACCTCGAGGGCCGCGACGAGCGGGATCCGCTCGGCGAGCTCGTCGGCGAACGCCGCGGCCGCGCGCATCGGCCCCACGGTGTGCGAGCTCGACGGCCCGATGCCGATCGTGAAGAGGTCGAAGACCCCGACGAACGGCGCCCGGTCGCCGAGGGCGGTTCCGGCACGGCCGACGTCGTCGTCTGTCGTGTGCACCATCGAGGAACTCCCGTCTTCGGCACCCTCGCCGTGAGGGTGCGCCGAGTTCCTCCCGCTCTGTCATAGGCCTGAGAGTTTCCGCGGCGCCGAAGCTCCGCTTGCCCCGTCGGCGGGCGCGTGTGCGCCGCTTTCCAGAGTGACCTGCCGCCACGGTACGTGGGCCTGAGAGATTCCGGGAGGGGTTGCTCCTACGGCAGCCGCGCGAGCGCGGCATTCTCCCGTGACGGGTGGACGGTCGTTCAGTTGTGTGTGCCGATCCTACCCGGCGACCGCACCCGCCCGCGACTGCTCCCGCGCGACGGCATCGCGCCGCTGAGCGAAGAACGCGAGCTCGTGCCGGGCCGACACGTCGAAGGCCGTGCGCATGCGCGCGAGGCGCGCGTCGTCCGCGGCCCTGGCGTGCTCCTGCGTCCAGCGGATGGCCTCGCGCGTCGCGAGGTCGAACGCGTCGGATGCGTACATCTCGAGCCAGTCGGCATACGGATGGCCCGGGCGATTCGCGGCCGCGAGGCGCGCGCCGATGTCCTGGTAGAGCCAGAAGCACGGGAGCACCGCGGCGACGAGCACCGCGTGGTCGCCGGCCGCTGCCGCCGCCTGCAGATGATCCAGGTACGCCGTGGTCTCGGCGGACGGCGTCGCCGGGGCGTCGGCCGGCGCATCGTCCAGAGGGGCGCGGTGCAGGGAGAGCTCCGTCTCCAGGCAGCTGTGCGCGGATGCCGCCCAGAAGGCCTGCTCCTCGAGCGTCGGCGCGAGCTCCGCGGCCCGGCTCAGCACGCGCGCGTACGTGCGCAGGTACAGCGAGTCCTGCGCGAGGTAGTGCGCGAAGTCGTCCCGATCGAGCGAGCCGTCCGCGAGCGCGCGCACGAACCACACGTCGTCGATGCCGGCGCGCAGCGGCGCGATGTCCTCCCACCAGGCGTCGAGCTCGGCGTCGCGGCGCGGGAGGCCTCTCGTCCGCCACAGGCCCGCGAGATGGTGGAGCGGGCCGTGACCTCCCGGGCGGCCCACCTCGAGCTCGGAGCCCGACGCGATCGCGTCGCGCAGCCATCCGCGGGCGAGGCGCGCCGCCCAGGTCCAGTCGCCCTCGCGCGCGCGGAGCGTGGCGAGCGCCGCGGAGAGGGAGCACCCCGTGCCGTGCGTGGCGGTGGTCTCGATCCGCGCGTCCGAGAACTCGGCGATGAGGCCATCCGGCCCCACCAGCGCGTCCGGGCACGCCGGGCTGTCGAGGTGCCCGCCCTTCGCGAGCACGAGCACGCCGTGCCGACGGGCGAGCGCGGCCGCCTGCGCGAGCGCGTCCGTCCACGATCCGATGGCCGAGAAACCGGTGAGCACGGCCAGCTCCGGGAGGTTCGGCGTCACGACGTCGGCGAGCGACAGGAGATCGTGCAGCGCGCGCTCGGCCTCGGCGTCGATGAGGCGATCCCCGCTCGTGGCGATCATGACGGGATCCAGGACCACCGGCGGGCGCGTGTCGAGGCCGCGCAGCCAGTCCGCCACGACAGCGACGATCTCCGCTGTGCCGAGCATGCCGATCTTGACGGCGTCGATGCGGATGTCGGCCGCGAGCGCGTCGAGCTGCTCGCGCAGGAACGACGCGGGCGGCACGTGCACGCCCGAGACACCCTGCGTGCTCTGGGCGGTGAGCGCCGTGATCGCGGCCATGCCGTAGCCGCCGCACGCGGCGATCGACTTGAGGTCGGCCTGGATGCCCGCCCCTCCCGACGGGTCGGAGCCGGCGATCGCGAGGATGTTCGGCACGGCGGTCATGCGACGACCTCGGCGTCCGCCCACTCGAACCGCAGCGCGGCCGCCGCCGCGGCGGGGAACTCCGCCGAGCAGATGGCGCGGACGACCGCGATCCCGGCGGCGCCCGCGCGCCGCGCGTCGCGTGCGTCGCCCGGGCCGACGCCGCCGATCGCGACGCACGGGAACTCGTGCGCGAGCTCGGCGAAGGCCGCGAATCCGGTCCATCCGATCGGAGTCGGATGGTCCTTCTTCGTCGGGGTGGCGCGCACCGCGCCCACGCCCAGGTAGTCGACCGTGCCGGCGGGGAGGCGCCGCAGCGCCTCGAGCTGGCGCGGCAGGCTCGCGCTCAGGCCGATGATCGCGTCGTCGCCCACGAGGCCGCGCACGCGGTCGGCCGGCAGGTCGGTCTGCCCGATGTGCACCCCGTCGACCGCGGCGCCCGCGGCCCGTGCCGCGAGGTACACGTCGACGCGGTCGTTCACGAGCAGCGTCGCACGACCGCGCGTGTGCGCGGCAGCGGCCTCGACGAGGGCGAGGAGATCGGCGGCGGACAGGTCCTTGCCGCGGATCTGCACGGTCGATGCCCCTCCGTCGACCGCCTGGGCGACGACGTCGACGAGCGAGCGGCCGGTGATCGTCGCGGCGTCCGCGACGAGGTAGAGGGAGAGGTCGAGAGGTCGCGCGGTCATGCCGGCACCTCCGTCGCGAAGCGCTCGGGCGCGGAAACGTCGACCGCATCCACCTCCGCGAGCGCGTCGAGGAACGCCACCGCGAACGAGCCGGGGCCCGTCGCGACGGCCGCCGCGCGCTCGGAGGCGGCCGCGTAGACGGCGTGCGCCGCGATCGTGCCCGCGAACGCGGCATCCGGGCCATCCGCCGCCGCGACACAGGCGGCCACGACCGCTCCGAGCGAGCAGCCGCCTCCCGTCATGCGGGTGAGGAGCGCGCTCCCGCCCGCGATGCGCTCCGTGCGCGCGCCGTCGGTGACCGCGTCGACCGCGCCCGACACCGCGACGACCGCGCCCGTGCGCTCGGCGAGCGCGCGGGCGGCGTCGAGCGCCGCATCGACCTCGTCGGCCGCATCGACCCCGCGCCCGCCCGAGCCGGCGCCCGCGAGCGCGAGCACCTCCGAGGCGTTGCCGCGGATCACGGTCGGCCGGTGCGCGAGCAGGTCGCGCGCGACGCCGGTGCGCAGGCCGAGGGCGCCCACGCCCACGGGATCGAGGACCCACGGCGTGCCGGAAGCGCGTGCCGCGGCGACCGCGGCGGTCATCGCCGCGCGCTGCTCGGCGGTCGGCGTCCCGAGGTTGACCAGGAGCGCCGACGCGAACGCCGCGCACTCCCCGGCCTCCTCGGGGATGTCGGCCATCACGGGCGCCGCGCCCACCGCGAGCAGCGCGTTGGCCGTGACGTTCACGACCACGGAGTTCGTGATGCACTGCACGAGCGGCGCGGTCTCGCGCAGTCTCGACAGCACGGCCCCGGGGCCATCGGATACCGACAGGTGCGCGTCACTCATCAGCGACATCCCTCCGCTCGTCCTAACGAGATCAGGTGCATACGGGTGTGATCTCAGTCCCGGATGGGGACACCCCGTGTCACTGCGAGCGAGCATAGCGGGTCCGCGATGGCCCGCGCGCCGGGTCGCCTACGCTCGAAGGGTGACCTCCCCTTCCGCGACCGAGAGCGCCGGCATCCGCGTCGCCGTCTCGACCGTGATCTTCTCGCTGCGCTCGCGGCCCGGGGCCGACGCGCTCATGATCCCGCTCGTGCGCCGCACGCGGGAGCCGTTCGAGGGCGCGTGGGCGCTCCCGGGCGGATGGCTCGACGAGCGGGAGGGGCTCGACGACGCCGCCGCCCGCACGCTCGCCGAGACGACCGCGCTCAGCCCGAGCTACCTCGAGCAGCTCTACGCCTTCGGCGACGTCGACCGCTCCCCCACGCGCGTCGTGTCGGTCGTCTACTGGGCGCTCCTGCGCTCGGACCTCGTGGATGCGCAGCGCGCCGCGGAGGACGCGCCGGAGAACGTCGAGTGGTTCGACGTGGACGACCTGCCGGCGCTCGCCTTCGACCACAACCGGATCGTCGACTACGCCGTGTGGCGGCTGCGCAACAAGGTCGGCTACAGCCGGATCGCGCACGGCCTCCTGCCCGACGAGTTCACGCTGACCGAGCTGCGGGAGGTCTACGAGGCCGTGCTCGGGCGCCGCCTCGACCCGTCGAACTTCCGCCGCCTCCTCGAGGGCTCCGAGGCGCTCCTCCCGACCGAGTCGTTCCGCACCGGCAAGCATCGCCCGGCGCGCCTTTACCGCTACAACTCGGAGGTCGAGCTCGCCGATCGCGGGCCGCTCGGACCGGCCTGAGGAGCCCCGCTCGCCTTTGTGGTCAACCTGACTTAAAGTGGTGTCGACGACTTAGAGTCGAATCGACACGAACAGGGGTCCCCATGGCCGCGACCAGCATCACCCTCACCGCCCGCGACGCGAGCGTCGATCACGAGATCCAGGCGATCGTCTCGGGCGGCGCCGCAGGCTCGACGTGCTCGACCGACCTCGCGGCGGGGCCCTGGAGCTTCGACGCCGTCGCCGGGTACGGCCCCGGCGCCTCGATGGGCGACGTGATCCCGACCGACGCCCCGCGGCAGGGCGAGCTCCCCCGCGCCTACCGCGAGGCCCCGGAAGCCGAGCTGCACGATCGCATCCGGGCGGCGAAGGCGGCGCTCGGCGACCGCGTCGTGGTCCTCGGCCACTTCTACCAGCGCGACGAGGTCGTCCAGCACGCCGACTACGTGGGCGACTCGTTCCAGCTCGCGGGCGCGGCGAAGGCGCACCCCGAGGCCGAGGCGATCGTCTTCTGCGGCGTGCACTTCATGGCCGAGACCGCCGACATGCTGTCCCGCCCGGAGCAGTCCGTCATCCTGCCGAACCTCGCCGCAGGCTGCTCGATGGCCGACATGGCCGACATCGACCAGGTCGAGGAGTGCTGGGAGCAGCTCGCGGACGTGTACGGCCCGCTCGACGTGCCGGACGCGGACGGCCGCGTGCCGGTCGTCCCGGTGACCTACATGAACTCCTCCGCGGCGATCAAGGGCTTCGTCGGCCGCAACGGCGGCATCGTGTGCACGTCGTCCAACGCGCGCACCGTGCTCGAGTGGGCGTTCGCCCGCGGGCGCCGCGTGCTCTTCTTCCCCGACCAGCACCTCGGGCGCAACACCGCCAAGGCGATGGGCGTGCCGCTCGAGCGCATGCCGCTGTGGAACCCTCGCGCGCCGTACGGCGGGTCGTCCGAGGAGACGCTGCGCGACGCCGAGGTCATCCTCTGGCACGGCTTCTGCTCCGTGCACCGCCGCTTCACGGTCGACCAGATCGAGACCGCGCGCGCCGAGCATCCGGGCGTGCGCGTCATCGTGCATCCGGAGTGCCCCATGCCCGTCGTCGACGCCGCCGACGAGGCGGGATCGACCGACTACATCCGCAAGGCGATCGAGGCGGCGACCGAGCCGACCACGTTCGCGATCGGCACCGAGATCAACCTCGTGCGCCGGCTCGCCGCCGAGCACCCGCAGCACACGATCTTCTGCCTCGACCCCGTCGTGTGCCCCTGCTCGACGATGTACCGCATCCACCCCGGCTACCTCGCGTGGGTGCTCGAGGAGCTCGTCGCGGGTCGCGTGGTCAACCGGATCGGCGTCGACGACGCGGTGGCGGACCCGGCGCGCGTCGCGCTCGAGCGGATGCTCGCGGCCAAGCCCCTGCCGACGGGAGGCGCGCGCGCATGACCGGGGTCATCGTCGTCGGAAGCGGCGTCGCGGGCCTCGCGACGGCGCTGCACCTCGCGCGCGGCGGGGCGGATGTGCAGCTGGTCACGAAGGCGGGGATGGCCGACGGCAGCACGCGGCACGCGCAGGGCGGCATCGCGGCCGCGCTCTTCCCCGATGACAGCGTCGAGAGCCACGCGGCCGACACGCTCGCCGCGGGCGCCGGCCTGTGCGACCCCGCGGCGGTCGACGTGCTCGTGTCGGAGGGGCCGGCGCGCGTGCGCGAGCTCATGGACCTCGGCGTCGCGTTCGACCGAGACACCTCGGGCGCACTGGCGCGAGGACTCGAGGCCGCGCACGCGCATCCGCGCATCCTCCACGCGGGCGGAGACGCGACGGGCCTCGCGATCGAGATCGCGCTCATCGCGGCCGCGCTCGAGGCGGGCGTCCGCCTTCGCGAGCGGACGCTCCTCGCCGGCCTCCTCGTGGAGGACGGACGCGTCGCGGGAGTCGAGCTGCTCGCCGACGGGCGCCCTGAGGCGCTCCGGGCGGATGCCGTCGTGCTCGCGACCGGCGGAGCGGGGCGGCTGTGGGCGCGCACCACCAACCCCGACGTCGTGACCGGCGACGGCATCGCGGCCGCCCTGCGGGCGGGGGCCGCGGTCGTCGATCTCGAGTTCGCGCAGTTCCACCCCACCGTGCTCGCCGAGGGCGCGCCGTTCCTCGTCTCCGAGGCGGTGCGCGGCGAGGGCGCCGACCTCATCGACCTCGACGGACGGCGCTTCGTGCTCGACGACCACCCCGACGGCGAGCTCGCGCCGCGCGATGTCGTCGCGCGATCGATCGCCCGGCGGATGGCGGAGCAGGGCGGGCGCCCCGTGCTCCTGGACGCGACGCGCATCGGCCGTCGGCGACTCGAGGCGCGCTTCCCGACGATCGCGAGGGCGCTCGCCGGGCGCGGGCTCGACTGGGCCGCGCACCCGATCCCCGTCGCGCCGGCCGCCCACTACCTCATGGGCGGGATCGCGACCGACCTCGACGGGCGCACGAGCCTGGCCGGCCTCCTCGCCGTCGGCGAGTGCGCGCGCACGGGCGTGCACGGCGCCAACCGCCTCGCTTCCAACTCCCTTCTCGAGGGCGCGGTCTTCGCCGCGCGCGCGGCCGCGGCCATCCTCGCGGCCGAGGTCGATGCGGCGCCCGCGCTCCCCTCCGCGCCCGGCCCGGAGTCGCCGTCGGAGCTCGCCGCCGTCCCGCCCTTCTCGCGCGCCGCCCTGCAGCGGCTCATGTGGGATCACGTGGGGCTCCTCCGCGACGGCGCGGGCCTCGCGCACGCCGTGGCCGTGCTCGCCGCGTGGCAGGACGCCCTCCCCCGTCCGCAGACGGTCGCCGCGCACGAGGACGCGGGGCTCGTGCGCGTGGGCCTCGCCGCGGCGAGCGCCGCCCTCGCCCGGCCCGGCTCGGTGGGGTCGCATTTCCGCACCGACGACGCGTCCGCGCACGCGCGCGAACTCGTCTCAGCGGGTGCCGCATGCTGACGGCGTCGACGATCGAGCGCACCGTCCGCGCCGCCCTCGAGGAGGACGCGCCGTGGGGCGACCTCACGAGCGAGGCGTTCCTTCCCGCATCCGCTCACGCGCAGGCATCGCTCGTCGCGCGCGAGGACGGCGTGTTCAGCGGAGGCGAGGTCTTCCGGGCGGCGTTCGCCCTCACGGATCGCGCGACCGAGGTCGACCTCCACGTGGCGGACGGCGCGCCCTTCGCCGCGGGCGACGTGCTCGCGACCGTCGCCGGGCCGGCCCGCGCGGTGCTCACCGCAGAGCGCATCGGCCTGAACTTCACCCAGCGGATGTCGGGCGTCGCGACGCTCACGGCGCGATTCGTCGCCGAGGTGGCGGGCACGCGCGCGCGGATCGTCGACACCCGGAAGACGACGCCGGGGCTCCGCGCGTTCGAGCGGCATGCCGTCCGCTGCGGCGGAGGGCACAACCACCGGCACTCGCTGTCGGACGCGGTCATGGCGAAGGACAACCATCTCGCCGTGCTCCAGGCCGGCGGCGCCGACCTGACGACCGCCCTCCGCGCGGGCATCGCGCGTCTGCCGCACACGGCGCACGTCGAGGTCGAGGTCGATCGCATCGACCAGATCGAGCCCGTGCTCGCGGCCGGAGTCGACACGATCATGCTCGACAACTTCTCTCTCGACGACCTCCGTCGCGGCGTCGGGATCGTCGGCGGGCGAGCGATCGTCGAGGCGTCGGGCGGCGTCGACCTCGGCACGGTGCGGGGCATCGCCGAGACGGGCGTCGACGTCATCTCGGTCGGCGCGCTGACGCACTCCGCCCGCGCGCTCGACCTCGGTCTCGACATGCGCGTGAGCTGAGCCGTGCTCTACCTCGACAACGCCGCGACGACGCCCGTGCGGCCCGAGGTGCTCGCGGCCATGGAGCCCCACCTGACGCGCGCATTCGGCAACCCGTCGAGCCACCACACGGTCGGCGAGCGAGCCGCGCGCGCTCTCGAGGACGCCCGCGCCAGGGTCGCGGCCGTGCTCGGGATGCGCCGAGGCGACATCGTCTTCACCTCGGGCGGAACCGAGGCGAACAACCTCGCGGTGAAGGGGATCGCCCTGGGCGCTGCGCCGCGTGCACGACACGTCGTGACGACGCCGATCGAGCACGAGTCGATCCTCGCCTCGGCCGATTACCTCCGCCGCCTCCACGGGTTCGAGGTGACCCTCCTCCCCGTCGACGCGGACGGCCTCGTCCGGCCGGACGACGTCGCCGCAGCCCTCCGCGACGACACCGCGCTCGTGTCGATCGGGCTCGCCAACAACGAGATCGGCACCGTGCAGGACGCGCGGGGCATCGCCGACGCGCTCGCGGGGCGCCGCGTCCCCCTGCACCTCGACGCCGTGCAGGCGGCGGGATGGCTGCCGCTGGCCGACACGGGCGCCGACGCGATCGCGCTCGCCGGCCATAAGATCGGGGCACCGCCCGGCACCGGCGTGCTCGCCGTGCGCGGACGCATCCCGATCGAGCCACTCCTCCACGGCGGCGGCCAGCAGCGCGGTCGCCGCAGCGGCACCGAGGCGGTCGCGGATGCCGTCGGATTCGCGACGGCGCTCGAGCTCGCCGACGCCGAGCGCGCCGACAGCGCTCGGCGCGTGGCGGCCATCCGCGACGCCTTCATCTCACGGGTGCTCGCGCTCGTGCCCTCGGCGCGCCTCACCGGCCATCCGTCCCGGCGCCTCCCCGGCACGGCGAGCTTCACCTTCGCGGGCACGAGCGGCGAGGCCGTGCTGCTCGAGCTCGAGCGCCGCGGCGTCGTGTCGTCTAGCGGGTCGGCCTGCGCCGCGGGAAGCGACGAGCCGTCGCACGTCCTCATCGCGCTCGGGGTCCTGCCCGAGGAGGCGCAGACCGCGGTCCGCTTCACGCTCGCGCACCGCCACGAGGGCTCGCTCGACGCCGTCGCCGACGCGGTCGCGGCTGCGGTTGCGGCGGTCTGACCCCGGTGTCCCCGTGCGCCGATAGTCTCATCCGGTGACCACCGCTCCCCTCGTGACCGTCGTCGTCCCGGGCTTCGACATCGAGGGATACATCGCCGAGGCGCTCGACTCGCTGCGCGCGCAGACCCTGACCCGCTGGCGCGCGATCCTCGTGGACGACGCGTCGACCGATGGCACGGGCCGCGTGCTCGAGGAGTTCGCCGCGCGCGACGATCGCTTCCGGGTCATCCGGCATTCGCGACGCAAGGGGCTGGGCGCCGCGCGCAACACGGCGCTCGCGCACGTGGACACGCCGTACCTGGGCTTCCTCGACGGCGACGACATCATGCTCCCGCGCGCCCTCGAGACGCTCGTCGGCTCACTCGAGGCATCCGGAAGCGACCTCGCGGTGGGGGCGTACGTGCGCCTGTGGCCCGAAGGAGGGTCGTACACGGCGGGAGAGGTGCAGCCGTGGGTCTCCGCCTCGACGAGCCCGCGGCGCGTCGGCGTCACGCTCGACGCGCACCCCGAGGTCACCGGGAACGTCGTGGCGTGGTCGAAGGTCTCGCGCACGGGCTTCTGGCGTGCGCACGACCTGCGGTTTCCCGAGAACGCGCTCTACGAGGACCAGGCGATCGCTCAGCGGATGTACACGACCGCGCGTGCCATCGACACGGTCCCCGACGTCGTCGTCCAGTGGCGCGTGCGCGCCGACGGGAGCTCGATCACGCAGCACGAGGCCGACCCCCGCGTCTTCCGCGCGTGCCTCGCCGCGATGCGCGACGGCCTCGCGGTGCTCGCCGGCCACGGCGCCGCGCAGCGTGCCCGAGCGGGTCAGATCCTGCGCATGGACATCCCTCGACTCTCCGCGATCGCGGACGCGTCCACCCGCTCCGACCTCGACGCGTTCGCCGCCGAGGTCGAGGCGCTGCACCGCGCCTAGCCGCCTTCCCCCATGTCTCACGTCCCGCGTTCTCCGGCCGGGTCCGTGCCGCGAGTGGCCGCCATCCGCCGCTCTCACCGGTCGATCGAGGCAAAATCCCGAAGGGACGTCGCCTCTCGCCCACGCCGCGTGACCGCGGCGCGCAGGTCCGCGAGCAGGTCCGCGGGGTCGGAGAGGTCGGCCTGGGTCACCGGGAGGTAGATCCAGCCGAGTGCCTCGAGACGACGCCGCCGCGCGAGGTCTCGGCGCCACTGGTCCCGATCGCGGTGATGGTCGCCCTCGATCGCGTGGCAGATGCTCACCGGCCCCTGCTGGTCGATGGGCAGGCGTGCGCCCCGCACGGGAATCCAGAGGTCGGACGCGCGGGACCGGCGACGCGACACCTCGGGTGCGTCCGCGACGCGGAACGCACGTCCACGGAGGCGGGTCGGGAGATCGGATGGTCGGGAGCTCACGGAGAGAGGCTGGCGCAAGAAGGAGTGGTCGGGTGCGCGCATCCACACCCTCCGGCACCGCCGCGCCGCCCTCCGCCCCCTGTGCACGGACCGTGACGGGGCGCGGCCGGCCGCCATCCGGCCCGCTCACCGACCTCTCGCGGCAACAGCCGGTTCGCGCTCGCGGCCGAACGTGCGAGCCCTGGCTTCAGTCCTCCAGGACGCGGGTCGCAGCGAGCTGCTCGGCGGCGAGCTCGGCGTAGAGGCCGCCTGCCGCGACGAGCTGCGCGTGCGTGCCCGACTCCACGATGCGGCCGCCGTCCACGACGTGGATGGTGTCGGCGTCGATGACGGTGGAGAGGCGGTGGGCGATCGAGATGGTCGTCCGGCCGCGCGCCGCATTCTCGAGCGCCTCCTGGACGATCCGCTCGGAGACGGTGTCGAGCGCGCTCGTCGCCTCGTCGAGGAGGAGCACGGGCGGGTCCTTGAGGAGCACGCGGGCGATCGCGATGCGCTGCTTCTCACCGCCCGACAGACGGTAGCCGCGCTCGCCCACGACGGTCTCGTACCCGTCCTCGAAACCGGCGATGATGTGGTGGATGTTCGCCTGCCGGCACGCGTCCTCGATCTCCTCGTCCGTCGCGTCCGGGCGCGCATAGCGCAGGTTCTCCCGCACCGTCGCGTGGAAGAGGTACGTCTCCTGCGACACGATGCCGACGTGGTCGACGATGGACTCCTGCCTGAGGCGGCGCACGTCCTCGCCCGCGAACAGCACCTGGCCATCCGTCGCCTCGTAGAACCGCGGCGTGAGGTAGAGCACGGTCGTCTTGCCTGCGCCCGACGGGCCGACGAATGCCACGTGCTCGCCCGGCTCCACCGCGAACGACACGCCCTGCAGCGTCGGGCGGGTGTCGTCCGCCGCGTCCGGATAGCGGAACGAGACATCGCGGAACTCGACGCGGCCGACCGGGCCCGGGGCGTCCTCCACGTCGACGGCGTCGGCCGCGTCGGCGATCGCGGGCTTCAGGTCGAGGTACTCGAAGATGCGCGCGAAGAGCGCGAACGATGTCTGCACGTCGAGCGCGACCCGCATGAGGCTCGTGAGCGGCTGCAGCAGCCGTGCCTGCACGTTCGTGAAGGCGACGATCGTGCCCGCCGTGATCATCCCGGCGTCGCCCGCGACGAGGAAGCCCGCGACGAGGTAGATGACCGCGGGCACGGAGGCCATGAGCACGTGCACGACCGCGAAGAACCCCTGCCCCGTCATCGCCTGGCGGATCTGCAGGCGGATCTGGTTGGCGTTCTCCTCGGCGTAGCGAGCGGACTCCGTGCGCTGGCGGTTGAACGACTTCGACAGGAGGATGCCCGAGACGCTCAGCGTCTCCTGCGTGATCGCGGTCAGCTCGGACAGCGACTGCTGCGTCTGCGCCGCGATGCGTGCGCGCACCTGGCCCACGCGGCGCTGCACGACGACGAGCACCGGCATGATGACGAGGGCGATCAGGGTCAGCCGCCAGTCGATGAGGATCATCGCGACGAGCGACGCGATGACCGTCACGGTGTTCCCGAGAATGCTCGTGAAGGTGTTCGTCAGGACGCTCGAGACGCCGCCCACATCGTTCTGCAGGCGCGACTGGATGATGCCCGTCTTCGTGCGCGTGAAGAAGCCGAGCTCCATCGCCTGGAGGTGATCGAACATCCGGACGCGCAGATCGCCCGTCACGCGGTTGCCGACATTGGAGGTGAACCACGTCTGCGCGACGCCGACGATCGCGCTCAGGAGGTAGAGGCCGATCATGAGGGCGACGAGGCGCACGAGGAGCGGGATGTCGACGGGCCCGCCGTCGACGGGGAAGAGCGCATCGTCGAACACCCGCTGGATGACGAGGGGCGGCACGACGCCGAGCGCCGCGCCGACGATCACGAGGACGGCGGTCGCGGCAATGCGACCGCGATACGGGCGGAAGAGCGCCACGACGCGGCGCCCGAGTCCGGGCACGCGCGGCGCCTGCGCGTTCAGTCTCCGCTGCGCCGCCTCGTCGATCGGCTTGCCGCCGCCGCGCCCGCCCATGCCCCGCCCCATACTCATGTCAAAGAGCATACATATGCTCGGAGCGGGTGGATCCGATCGGATCGGGAATGGCAACGGGAATGTCGCCGTTAAGCTGTAACGTTCGCGCGGAGACCCTTCTCCCCTCCGCCTCCGGCCTTCCTCTTCTCTCTCCAGGAGTCTCATGACGTCTACCGACACCGGCGCCATCCGCGCACAGCAGCAGGAGATCGATCCGAAGGGCATGCGCGTCATCTGGCTGCTGCTGATCGCGGCCTTCACGGCGATCCTCAACGAGACGACGATGGGCATCGCCATCCCGCACCTCAACGCGGACCTCGGGCTCGCGCCCGAGCTGGGCCAGTGGCTCACGAGCGCCTTCATGCTCACGATGGCCGTCGTCATCCCGACGACCGGCTTCCTGCTCCAGCGCTTCACGACGCGCCAGATCTTCCTCGCGGCGATGATCGCGTTCTCGCTCGGAACGCTCGTGTGCCTCATCGCGCCCGGCTTCGTCGTGCTCCTCCTCGGACGCGTGATCCAGGCCGCCGGCACGGGCATCATGATGCCGCTGCTCATGACGACGATGATGAACGTCGTCCCGCCGCAGTCCCGCGGCCGCATGATGGGGCGCGTGGGGATGGTCATCTCGCTCGCACCGGCGATCGGCCCGACCCTGTCGGGCGCGATCCTGACGACGCTCAGCTGGCGCTGGATCTTCGGGATCGTGCTGCCGATCGCGCTCGCGTCGCTCCTCATCGGCGCGAAGTGGATGACCAACCTCGGCGAGACGCGCAAGGCGCCGATCGACGTGCCGTCGGTCATCATGTCGGCGATCGCCTTCGGCGGGATCGTGTACGGCCTCAGCCAGTTCGGCGGGGGCGCCCACGGCGCGGCCGCAGACGGCGGCGCGAGCATCTCGCCGATCGCGTCGGGAGCCATCGCGCTCGTCGTCGGCCTGGTCATGCTCGCGGTCTTCGTGATGCGTCAGATCAAGCTGCAGCGCATCGACGACGCGCTGCTCGATCTGCGCGTGTTCCAGTCGCGCAACTTCACGATCTCCATCGTGATCATGGCGCTCATCGCCCTCACGATGTTCGGCTCGCTCACCCTGCTGCCGCTCTACCTGCAGAACGTCGTGGGCCTCGACGCGCTGCAGTCGGGTCTCATCCTCCTCCCGGGCTCCGTGCTCATGGGCCTCCTCGGGCCGATCATGGGACGGATCTACGACGCGAAGGGCCCGCGCACGCTGCTCGTGCCCGGCACGATCATCGTGGCTGCCGCGATCTTCGTGTACGCGACGGTGAGCGAGCACACCCCGTGGTGGCTGCTCATGGCGGTGCAGACGGCCATGTCCGTCGGCATGGCGATGTCGTTCACGCCGCTGTTCTCGGCCTCGCTCGGATCGCTCGAGCGCCACCTCTACTCGCACGGCTCTGCCGTGCTCAACACGCTGCAGCAGGTCGCCGGCGCGGCGGGCGTCGCGATCCTCATCGCGACCTACTCGAGCATCCTCCATGCGGGCGAGGAGGCGGGCGTGCCCGCAGCCGCAGCCGGCGCCCCCGGCGCGCGGACGGCCTTCCTCATCGCGGCGATCATCTCGCTCGTCTCGGTCGCGCTGTCGTTCTTCGTGCGCAAGCCCGAGGAGCAGGAGGGTATGCCCGGCGGCCACGGCCACTGAGCTCCCTCGCACGCAAGAGGAGAGGGCCCGCGACCATGGTCGCGGGCCCTCTCCTCTTGTGCGCTCAGGTCAGGACGACTGCGCCCCGGGCCAGCCGCATGCGCCGTCGGCGCATGCGGGGGCGTCCTCCGCGGACGCGGTCAGCAGCGGGACGAGCGGTATCGCCCTGGTCTCCTCGGTCGTGGACATGCCGACCATGCTACGCCCGCGAGAGGACCCGGGCTCCGGAGCGTCAGTCATCGCCCTCGTCGTCAACAGCGCCGTCCGGATACGCCGGCACCTCGGGCTTCGACGAGAGGAAGACGATGCTCGCGACGAGCCCGCCCCAGATGAGGACGGCGGCGATGATGAAGAACAGCGTCGCGATGGCGGTCATCGCAGGTCTCCCTTCAGCGACACGGCGTCCGTCGCCGGCCACGGCTCGAACTTGTCCGGATCATGGCGCCACCGTGCGCCGGTGAGCGCGATCGCCCCGACGACCATGAGGACGATGGATCCCCAGCCGACGATGCCGAGGTACGCGCCCGGATAGCCGCTGTACCCGTTGACCGCGAGATCGACGACCTTCGAGACGAGCATGTAGGCGAGGACCACGGGCGCGACGATCGAGACGAGGAAGAGCCACACGCGGCCGACCTTGAACGTCGAGAGCACGCTGAGGTGACGCGCCAGCTCGGGTCCGGCCCGCCTGACCCAGATGACGATGATCGACACGATGATCGCGGATGCGACGATCCCGATGTTGTTGGCCCAGTTGTCGATCGTGTCGAGCGCCGTGAGTCCCGAGGTCGTGCCGAACAGGATGATCGAGACCACCGCGAGGACGCCGCCGAAGCCGTACACGACCTGCGCCCGGGTGAAGCCGAACTTGTCGCGGAAGGCCGCGATGATCACCTCGAGGATCGAGATGAGCGAGGTGAGGCCGGCGAGCACGAGCGCGCCGAAGAAGAGGGCGCCGAACCACTCGCCCCCCGGCATCTGCGACACGATCGCCGGGAAGGTCATGAACGACAGCGCGACGCCGGTCAGCCCCTCGAGCTCCGCGACAGGGATCCCCTGCTCGAACGCGAAGAACCCGAGCGTCGCGAAGACGCCGATGCCGGCCAGCAGCTCGAAGGACGAGTTGCCGAACGCGACGACGAGCCCGGGCGTCGTGAGGTTCACGCGCCGACGACGGTACGACGCGTAGGTGACCATGATCCCGAAGGCGACCGAGAGGGAGAAGAAGATCTGGCTGTAGGCCGCGATCCACACCGACGGGTTGGCCAGGGCCGCGAAGTCGGGCGTGAAGAACGCCGTCAGGCCGTCGATCGCGCCCGGGAGGAACAGCGCGCGGATCACGAGGATGAGGAAGCCGATGACGAGGAGCGGGATGAAGATCACGTTCGCGCGCTGGACGCCCTTGACCACTCCGGCCCCGAGGATCACGAGCGACACGATCCACATGAGCACGAGAGGGATGAGCACACCCGGCACGAAGTCGAAGGTGATCGGCGATCCGGACACCTGGAGGTACTCGCCGACGAAGAACGCCGTGGGGTCGTCTCCCCAGCCGAGGTTCCAGGAGAAGACGAAGTAGCTCGATGCCCAGGCGAGGACGGCGGTGTAGTAGATCGCGATGAAGACGCAGATCATCACCTGGAACCAGCCGACGCTCTCGCCCAGGCGCCCCGCGAGACGTCGGAAGGCGAGCGGGGCGGAACCGCGGAAGCGGTGACCGATCGCGTAGTCGAGGAAGAGGATGGGGATGCCGGCGGTCAGCAGCGCGACGAGATACGGGATGAGGAAGGCTCCTCCCCCGTTCTCGTAGGCGACGCCGGGGAAGCGCCAGATATTTCCGAGGCCGACAGCCGACCCGAGCGCGGCGAGGATGAAGCCGATCTGACCGGTCCACACCTCGCGTGCCGGAACGGCGCCGGCCGTGTTCGTGCGAGACATTCTGTATCCCTTCACTGGGCGGTTGTCACGCCATCTCAGTATCGAGCGAGCGTAGCAACATGCTCAGCAGACGCACAGGTGGCTCACCTGGATATGGCAGATTTGATCGGATGAGCCAGCCGACTGCATCCTCCGCTCCCGACCGCGCCGCACGGCGCGCGGTCACGGTCTTCCCGATCCTCGTGCTGGTGGCCGGGGTGATCGGATTCCTCCTGCCGGGAGCCGCGCCCGTGCTCGGGCCCGCAGTGCCCTGGCTGCTCGGATTCATCATGTTCTGCATGGGCCTCACCCTGACGCTCCCCGACTTCGCGCGCATCGCGAAGCGCCCGTGGATGGTCCTCGTGGGAGTCGTGCTGCAGTACCTCATCATGCCGCTGACCGCGTGGCTCATCGCCTTCGCGCTCGGCCTCCCGCCCGAGCTCGCGGCGGGCGTCATCCTCGTCGGCTGCGCCCCCGGCGGGACGGCGTCGAACGTCGTGACCTACCTGTCACGCGGCGACACGGCGCTGTCGGTCACCGTGACGACGTGCTCGACGCTGCTCGCGCCGATCATGACCCCGCTGCTCACCCTGTGGCTCGCCGGCACGTTCCTCGAGGTGCCGTTCGGCTCGATGATGGTGTCGATCCTGCAGACCGTCCTGCTGCCGATCATCGCCGGCCTCGTCGTGCGCCTCTTCCTGCGCGCGTTCGTGGAGCGCGTGCAGGCATGGTTCCCGTGGCTCTCCACGATCGCGATCTCGCTCATCGTCGCGGCCGTCGTGGCGGGCAGCGCGGATCGGATCGTCCAGGCCGGCCTCATCGTGTTCCTCGCGGTCGTGCTGCACAACGGCCTGGGGCTCCTGCTCGGCTACCTCGCCGCGATCGCGCTCGGGATGACCCAGCGCGAGCGGCGCGCGATCTCGATCGAGGTCGGCATGCAGAACTCCGGGCTGGCCGCTTCGCTCGCGGCCGCGCACTTCTCGCCGCTCGCGGCGCTGCCCGCCGCGGTGTTCTCCGTCTGGCACAACCTGTCGGGTGCGCTGTTCGCGATGGTCATGGGCCGCCGACCCGTCACCGACGAGCCGTCAGCGCCCGAGCCCGTGCGCGAGCGCTGACGACCGGCGCGCTGGCGGGAACCGCCCCGCCAGCGCGCGGCCGCCCGCTACTCGGCCATCCGCTCACCCGCGGGAGACAGCACCCACCACACGTCGTTGACGCCCTGGCCGTTCACGTCTCCGGCTGCGGCATCGCCCGCGAAGTAGTAGAGCGGCCAGCCGTTCAGCGTCACCTGCGTCTCGCCGTCGACGCCCTCGATGGTGCCCACCTCGCCGGTGACGCCCTCCACCTCCGACAGGTCGCCCTCGACGGTCACGGCAGGCCAGTTCTCGGCGCACTGCCCCTCGCAGGTGCTGGCCCCGGCGCCCTGGGTGTCCTGGTCGAACATGTAGACGGTCATGCCCTCGCCGTCGACGACGATCTCGCCGAGCGACGACTCGGCCACCATGAGGGTCGTGCCGTCGCCGGTCATCTCGTCGGGCGAGGTCATGGGCTCCGAGGACCCCGACTCGGACGGCTCCTCCTCGGGCTCGGCGGCGGGCGCCGAGCAGCCGGCGAGCGCGAGCACGAGCACCCCTCCCCACACGGCCGACCTGATCACGTGCTTGCGGAACATGGCGATCCTCCGTTCACGACTGCGGTTCAGTCACCGGGGACACGATCCGCAGGCGCATCGGGTTCACTTCCCCGTCGGCGGCGCAGCGCGCATGAGCACGTCGCCCGTCGTCGACGAGCGGATGTCGATGCTCGCGATCTCGTCGGGGGCGAGGGCCGTGCCGGCGCTGAGGCGGGCCGTCGATCCGGCTGTCGCCCGCCAGGTCGACAGCGCGCTCTCCGTGCCGTCTGCCGCCGTGACGACGAGGGTGTAGCGCCACTCGCGGTCGGACGGGCCGTGTCGGTACGCGCACGTCATGTCGATGCGCGTGCCCCACGCCACCTCGGTGAGCTCCACCGACGCCTCGAGCGGCGCCGATCCGACGGGCGCCATCGCGACCACCGTGCTCTGCGGCTGCGTGACGGTCACCACGACGGGCACTGCGACGAGCACAGCGGCGAGCGCGGCGACGACCGCGACGCCCGCGCGCCGGCGCCGTCGCGAGCGGCGTGCGCCGAGCGCGACGAGCTGCGCGCGACGAGCGGCGTCGGGCCCGTCGCTGACGCGCTCTGCCTCGATCAGACCGCGGCCTCGGTCGGGTTCCACCCGAGACAGGAGCCCGACGATCGGAGCGAGGTCGGCGATCGCCGCCCGACAGCGCTCGCACTCGACGAGATGGGCCTCGAACGCGGCGCGGTCGGCCGAGCTCAGCGCGCCCAGCACGTAGGCGGCGTCCCACTCGGCGAACCGCTCGTGATCGGCGTTCATCGTGTCACCCCTCTCTCCTGCAGCGCGAGGCGCAGCGCCCGCAGCCCGTAGTGCAGCCGGGACTTGACCGTGCCCTCCGGGATGCCGAGGTCCGCGGCGATCTCTACGGTCGACAGGCCGCCGAAGTACGCGCGGACGACGACGTCGCGATGCGCCTCCGAGAGGACGCCGAGCGCCTCCTCGATGAGCAGGGCGTCGAAGATCGCGTCGGTCGCGTCGCGCACGCCCGATTCCGGCGTCTCGGCGACCGCGATCTCACGGCGATGCCGCGCGCTGCGCGCCTCGTCGATGACGATGTGCCGCGCGACCGTGTACATCCACGAGCGGGCCGTCTCCGGATCCTGCGCGAGGATGCGCGGCGTGCGCCAGGCGCGCAGGAGCGTCTCCTGGACGACATCGTCGGCGCCCGCGCGATCTCCCGTGAGGTGGACGACGTAGCGCCACACCGGCGCCGCGTGCGCGTCGAACAGCGCACCCAGTCGTGTCGCGTCATCGCCCGGCATCGCACACCTCCCCACTGAGGCAACGAGATGCGCGGTGCCCGGGTTCATCTGAACCGCTCGCCCCGCCATCCCGTGTTCCGAGTATGAACCCGTTCGAGGTCGCCGGCCTCCCCCTCCATCCGCTCGTCGTGCACGGTGCGGTCGTGCTCGTGCCCCTCACGGCTCTCGCGCTCGTGCTGGGTGCGATCCTCCCGTCGGCGCGTCGACGACTCGGCGCCGTGACGCCCCTCGCGGCCGTGGTGACCGTCGTGCTCGTGTACGTCGCGGTCTTGTCGGGCGGAGCGCTCAAGGAGGTCGTCGGTCCGCTGCCTCAGGTCGCGCGCCACGAGGCGCTCGCGGTGCTCGTCCCTCCCTGGACGATCGGGATGGCCGTGGTCGCGGTCGCGCAATGGCTCTGGTTCCGGCGGCGCCCGGCGGATGGCGCGAGCACGCGCGAGGCCTCTCGTCGCGATCGCGTCGTCGGCGTCACGATCGCTGGTCTCGCTCTCGTCACCGCATCGGGAGCGACGGTCTCGGTCGTCCTCGCGGGCGAGGCGGGAGCGCGCGCCGTCTGGGGCGGCTGAGTCAGCGCCGCGGGCGCACGGCGACGATCGCCGCATGCGGCCTCGCGCCCGGATCGGCCCGCCGCTCGATGTCGGTGACCGCGAACCCGGCCGCCTCGAGAGCGCGCCGCATCTCGGCGGCCGGCCACCGGTGCGCGGTCACGACCTTGTGCGGGAACGGCTCGATGTCGGCCCCGTCGAAAAGCCCGATGAGCAGCGAGCCTCCCGGCGTCAGAGCGCGCTCGAACTCGGCGAGGACCGCCGGGATCTCCGCGGGGTCGAGATGGATGAGCGAGTACCACGCGAGGATGCCGCCGAGAGAGCCGTCGTCGACGGGGAGGTGGCGAAGATCCCCGCGCCGGAAGGTCACGTCAGGGAAGCGCTTGCGCGCGCTGCGCACGAACGCGTCGACGAGATCGACGCCCTCGACCGCACACCCGAGATCGTGCAGGTGCTTCGTCCAGTGACCGGGCCCGCAGCCGGCGTCCACGATCCGGCCATCGACAGACCGCGCCCAGGCGGTGATGCGCTGCTCGTCCGCGGGCGCCATGGCGTCCACCGATCCGAGCAGCCGAACGTACTCGTCCGCGCGCGCGGTGTACGCGTCACGGACCGACGCATCCGACGGCATCACGGTCATCCGGCTCCTCCTCTCGCCCGAGCCGCCCGGCGGGGCCCGGCCTCGATCGAGGCTACGCCGGCCCGGGTCCCGCCGCGCCGGAGTGGAACGGGCAGCGCCGGACGCGCCCGCCCGACGCGGGCATCGTCGGGAGCCTCCTCCGATTGACCTCCAGTCCGGAGCCGAGGATGGTCACCTGCGGGTCGCTGAGAGCGGCGATCGCGGTCGCGAGACCGGCGATCGCGAGCTTCTCACCGGGGCACCGATGCCCCGTCGCGACATCCGCGCCGCCGTGCGGCACGAACGCGGCGAGGGCCTCGTAGTCCTCGACGCCCGCGAACCGCTCCGGATCGAACTCGTCGGCGCGCTCCCACGAGCGCTCGTCGGTGTTCGTCCCGAGGATGTCGAGGACGACGCGTCCGCCTGCGGCGACGCGGCGGCCGTCGAGCTCGACGTCGGCGATGGCCCAGCCGGGGAGCATCGGCACGAACGGCGCTGTGCGCCGGATCTCCTGCGCGAACATCGTCGCGAGCGGGCCGCCCACGAGCGAGCCCCGCTCTCGCGTCTCCTCGGCGATGCGCTCGCGCCACGCGGGTCGGTCGTGCAGCTCCTTCGCGGCGAACGCGGCGAAGCGCGCGACCGCGATCATCGGCCGCATGCTGTTCTGCAGCTCGATGCCGGCCGTGCGCGCAGGCAGGAGTGCGCCATCCGGCTCCCGGTGGTCCGCCCACGCGCGCAGCGCGGTGTCCGTCTCGGCCTTCAGCTCGCCGGCGCGGACAGCCGCGATCAGCCGCTCGGCATGGCGATCCGACCAGAGCCGGTTCGCGAGCGCGAGCAGATAGGCAGGCGAGTAGGGCGAGCCGAACCCGTCGACGATCTGGGCGAGCCGCCCCGCCCACCGCGTCTGGGCGTCGGCCGTGCCGGGCAGACCCGCCCATCGCATCGACGCACGCCCGAACGCGCCGACCGCGGCATCGTAGGCCGAGCGCGTGCCGCCGTCGCGCCATGCCTCGAGCTCGGTGAGCCACTCGCGCTCGAGGTGCGGGCCGAACCTCTCCACCTGCGCGTCCTCGTAGGCGACGTCGACGAAGGTCGCCTTGCGATGCCGGTGCGCCGCGCCGTCGAGACTGTGCACGGAGCCGTGCCCGAAGAGCGACTCCTGCACGATCGCGGGCATCGCCCCGTGCCGCGCGATGCGGCTCTCGTCGTAGAAGACCGCGACGCCCTCGGGGCCGCGCACGAAGAGCGTCTCGTCGCCGAGGAGCCGCATCGGCGCGGACCGCGCACCGTCGCGCACGCGGCTCCAGATGTGCGCGCCGAAGTCGTACCCGCGCAGGAGGAAGGACAGGGAGTCGTCGTGCAGCAGCTTGCCGAGTCGAGATGTCCGCATGCTCTCACCGTCTCAGGGATCAACGCGCCCTTCCAGGGGGCGGCGCCGAGCACGGCGGTGTGCTATCGGAGGATGCGTCATATCCGCATGGCAGGATGACGGAGGACGCCCGCTCGCTCGGAAGGACCACTGCTCCATGCCCCTCTCCCCGAAACGCGGCGCCGCCGTCGCGCTCCTCGCGCTGCTGCTCCCTCTCGCCGCGTGCACGAACGGCGCCGAAGACGCCGCCCGTGCCGCGGCGGACGACCTCGCCCAGGCCCTGTCCGAGCGGACGCTCGACGGTGTCGCGCTCACGGCCCCGGAGGCGGCCGCCGCGTTCGACGAACAGATCGCCCCGCTCGCGGACTACACGGTGAAGGTGTCGGCCGACGAGGTCGAGCGGGACGGCGCCGAGGCGACCGTCGCCCTGCACTGGAGCTGGGATGTCGACGGCCACGAGTGGACGTACGACACCACGGCCGCCCTCGTGGAAGGCGAGGACGAGTGGGCCGTCGACTGGACGCCCGCGACTCTCATCCCCGAACTCGGACCGGATGATCGGATCGAGATCCAGCGCACCTTCTCCCCGCGCGCCGAGGTCCTGGGAGGTGACGGAGCCCCCATCGTCACCGACCGCCCGGTCGGCCGGTACGGCCTCGACAAGACCGCGATCCCGGCGGAGGAGGTCGGCGCCTCGGCAGAGCGGATCGCGTCCGCCGTCGGCATCGATCCCGCCGCCTTCCGGGCATCCGCGGAGAGCGCCGGCCCTGAGGCCTTCGTGCAGGCGATCGTCGTGCGCGAGGGCGAGGAGGATCAGCACGTCGATCCCGCGTTCTCGAGCATCCCCGGCGCACTCGTCGTGCCCGACGAGATCCCGCTCGCGCCGACGCGCACGTTCGCGCGCGAGATCCTCGGCACCGTCGGCGAGGCGACGGCCGAGATCGTCGAGGGCTCCGAGGGCGCCGTCCGAGCCGGCGACCAGGTCGGGCTCTCCGGTCTGCAGGCGGAGCACGACCGTCAGCTTCGCGGAACGCCGACCACCGTCATCGAAGCGGTCGGCGCCGAGGACGAGCGGCGCACGCTCGCGGAGTGGCCCGGCGAGGACGGCGAGCCGCTCGCGCTCACCCTGGATCCCGCCATGCAGATGCACGCCGAGGAGATCCTCGGCGGCCTCGGCGGCGAGGACGCGCCGGGGAGCGCGATCGTCGCCATCCGCCCGTCCACCGGCGAGATCGTCGCGGCGGCGAATGGCCAGGGCAATGCGGGCCTCAATCTCGCGACCACGGGCGAGTTCGCCCCGGGCTCGACCTTCAAGCTCGTGACGTCGCTCGCTCTCCTGCGATCCGGCGTCGCTCTCGACGACGTCCTGTCCTGCCCCGAGACGATCGAGGTCGACGGCTTCACGTTCAAGAACTACGACGACTACCCGGATTCGGCGCTGGGCGACGTGACCTTCCGCACCGCGATCGCGAACTCCTGCAACACGGCACTCATCGGCGCTCGAGACCGGATCGCCGACGGCGCGCTCGCCTCCGCCGCCGCGTCCCTCGGGCTCGGCTCCGAGATCGACCTCGGCTACCCGGCCGGGCTCGGCCGGGTTCCCGAGCCCGAGAGCGAGACGGAGCGCGCGGCCGACCTCATCGGCCAGGGGCGCATCATCGCCACGCCCCTGGCCATGGCGACGGTCGCCGCGTCCATCCAGGCCGGCGAGACCGTCGTGCCGCATCTGATCGCGGACCGGACGGGAGACGCCGAACCGGCGGATCCGCTCACGGCAGACGAGGCGACCGCGCTGCAGACCCTCATGCGCGCGGTCGTCACCGAGGGCTCGGCGACCTTCCTGAACGGCATCGGCGAGGTCGGTGCGAAGACGGGCACGGCGGAGTACGGCGAGCCCGGCGAGGATGGCTCGCACCCCACGCACAGCTGGATGGTCGGCACGCACGGCGACCTCGCGGTCGCCGTGTTCGTCGAGGAGGGGAAGTCGGGCGCCGAGACCGCCGGACCGCTGCTTCAGGCCTTCTTCGAACGCTGGTGACCCGCGGCGGCCCGATCAGGCTCGGGCCGCCGCGGCCCAGACCTCGCGCCACTTCGCCGCGAGCGAGTCGATCGTCTCGTGCGCGTTGAGCCCGCTCGGCTGAGGAACGACCCAGAGCGCCACGCCGTCAGGCCATCCCAGGGCGAGGGGCGGGTCCTGCGCGCCGAGCCTGGCCTTCGGCAGCGAGAACGCCGCACGAAAGGCCGTGATGCCCGCCACCGCGACGACGCGGGGCCGGAGGCGCGCGACCTGCGCGACCACGCGGCGACCGCCCGCCCTCAGCTCGTCACGGATGAGCTCGTCCGCGCGGGCGGTCGCGCGGCCGACGAGGTTCGTGACGCCGATCCCCCGGCCGAGCAGCTGCTGCTCGTCTTCACCCGACAGCCCTGTCGATGCGTCCACCGCGCGGTCCGTGAGACCGGCGCGCTGCAGAGACGGCCAGAACCGGTTGCCCGGACGGGCGAACGGCGCGTTGACCGCAGCGGTCCAGAGGCCCGGGTTGATTCCGACGATGAGCATCCGCAGTGCCTCCGGGTCCGCCGGCAGGACATCGTCCATCGCCCGCGGGTCATCCGCGGCGAATCGCCGCAGGTCGTCCGCACGCGGCCGCCGCCCGGCGAGTGGCGACGGACGCCTCGGCTCCCCGAGCACGGGCCGCACGCCCTCGCGCGTGACGTAGCGGCGTTCGATCCCCGCGGTCGCGCGCGCCCACGTGCTCTGGGCCATCCGCGCCCGATGGGCGGCGAAGGCGCTCTCGTCCGCGAACACCTCGTCGACCTGCCACGCGAGGGGGTCCGCGGTCGGACGCACGTGGAACGCGAGGCACCCCGGCTCCGCGCGGGTCGCCGCGAGATGCGCGGGAAGGTGGCGCTCGACGCGCTCGGCCTCGGCGGGCGTCGCGCAGAGGAGGTGTCCCGTGAGGACGATGGGCATCAGGCCCCCCGGCCAGTCGGGCGCGCGTCCGCGACGCGCGGCCGCGGGGCTGCGATGCCGCGGACGCAGACCGCGAGCGCCGTGCGCCAGGCCTGCTCCCCCTGCAGAGCGCGCCGGCGCTCGAGCGCCGCGAGCCCCTCGCAGAGGGCGTGGAACGCGCGGACCTGCGCCCCCAGCTCCGGTTCGTCGACCGAGCCGCCGACCCGCGCGACGCGTGCCCGGAGCTCGGCGAGCGCCTCACCCCGCGCCGCTTCCGCCGACGGCGCGTCGTCTGCCGTCGGGCGGTCGAGACCGAAGGCGAGAGCGTAGAGGGCCGGATGACGCGCGGCGAACGCGCGAAGCGCCAGTCCGGCCTCGACGAGGTCTGCCTCCGGATCGTCGGTGACGGGCAGCTCGGCCAAGCGGCGCCCGAGCAGGTCGAATCCTCGCACAGCGAGCCGCGCGAGGAGGTGGCCCTTGGAAGTGAACACGCTGTAGATCGCACGCGTCGTGACGCCGGTCCGCTCGGCGAGGGCGCGCACCGACAGAGCCGCGAGCCCGCCCTCCTCAAGCACCTGCTCGGCCGCCTCGAGCAGGTCCGCCTCGGTCTCGGCGCCGTACCGTCTGGGTCGTCCCACCTTGACAGACTATCGTCACATCGTTACGTTACGTTGTAACGAAACTCGGGAGGTCATCGTGGACCCCGCTCTCGCTCCGGTCGGACAGCACGCCTTCGGCGGGCGCCTCGAGCGCTTTCGCCTCCTCCGGCGCGAGCTCTTCGCGCGTCGCGGTCTCGAGCTGGATGAGCACCAGGTCATCCGCAGAGACGGGAGCCGCATCCATCTCCTGTCATCCGGCGGCGGCGACGACGAGGTCACCGTCTTCGTCCACGGCGGCGTGGGGAACAGCGCGGAGTGGGCAGACGTCGCGCCGCGCGTCACGGGTCGGGTCGCGATCGTCGACACCCCGGGCTTCGGCCTCTCGGATCCGCTCCCCGCCCCGATCGACGATTGGGGTCGCGCCTGCGCGAGCTGGCTGCTCGACGTCGTCGACGCCCTCGGGGCGGCTCACGTCCGCCTCGTCGGCTGCTCGATGGGCGGCTTCGCGACGATCCGGTTCGCGGCCGCTCACCCCGATCGCGTGGCGGGGCTCACGCTGGCGGGAAGCGCCGGCGGGCTGTTCGCGGACATCGGGCTCTTCCTGCGCCTGTGGACGGTCCCCGGCGTGGGCAAGGCGGTCTCGCGCCTGCCCCTGCGCGATCCGGAGGCCGTGCGCAGAAGGATGTTCGGGCCCTACGTGGCCGACCCCGCGCGGATCGCCGACGATGTGCTCGCGGTCGCCCTCGCGGGCGTGAACCTCCCGGGCGCGAGAGAGGCGAGCCGAGCGGTGATCCGCTCCGTCGCCGACGCGCGGGGCTGGAAGCCGGCGGCGCGCGTGGACGCTGTCCTGGTCGCCGCGGACGTGCCGACCGCCTTCGTGTGGGGCGATGCCGACATCCATGCTTCCCCCGACGTCGCACGCGCCCTCGCCGCGCAGATGAGCGCGGCCCGCGTCGTCGTCGTGCCGGCCGCCGGGCACATCCCCCACCTCGACCATCCCGACGCCGTCGCGGACGCCATCCGCTGATCGGCTCGCGGCGCGCCGCTCACGCCGCCGCGATGCGCCACTCCCCGCCGGGATCGCGCACGAGGCGGGCCTGCGCGAGGCCGAACGGCGGTGGTGTGACGCGTCGCCGCGCGTCCCAGAGCTCGATCTCGAAGGGGACGCACCGGACCACGACGAACGCGGGGTCGTCCGGTCCTGCCGGCCAGAAGGCTCGCCAGAACGGCATGAACCAGCGGCGGCGGGCGGCCGCGTCCTCGAGCATCTCCGCCGCGCATCGGACGGTGACACAGGCACCGTCGCGTTCACGGAGGTACGAGAGGACGACCCTTCCGCTCCGGCGGATCTCGGCAGCCTTCCGACTGTGCGGCGACGTCCCGGAGTGCACGACGAGGTCGTCATCGGGCCGGAAGGGCTGCACAGCGCGGGCCCGCGGCCCACCCGGTGCGTCGGTGATGCACAGGCAGTAGCGAGCGCGCATCGTCGCGCGGGCGACGTCGAGCCAGACGTCGACGGATGCGCGGTGCGCGCGGATGCCCCGGCGGCGCACCACCGCGCCGATCCGCTCGAGGAGAGCGCGCCGGGCTCGCCGGACGCGCGAAGTGGACCGCGCGCTCACCGGGGCAGCTCGATTCGCGCGAGACGAGCGGGCCCCGCGTAGGCGTCGATGGCGACGATGCGCTCGCCGAGCACCGAGAAGGCCATCACCGACACCGCACGCTCCCCCACCTCGATGACGACGCCCGGCCGTCCGTCGACGAGCACGGGCACGAGCCGCGCGTCGGGGTTCGCGAACATCATCGCATTGCCCGCGACCGCCTCGGCGCCGCGCACCACTCGGAGGGGCGAGGTCGCCGTGTCCGCGCGCAGGACGACGTCGGGATCGAGCACGGCGATGAGACGCGGCAGGTCGCCCGAGCGGGCCGCCGCGAAGAACGCATCGAGCACGGTCCGCTGCCGCCGCGGGTCCGCGTCGCCACCTCCTCCCGCCGCCTGCACACGACGCCGTGCACGGGACGCGAGCTGGCGCACCGCCGCGGGAGACCGCTCGAGAAGCTCCGCGATCTGCTCGAAGGGGACGTCGAAGGAGTCGTGCAGCACGAAGGCGACGCGCTCCGCGGGGCTGAGCCGATCGAGGACGAGCATGAGAGCGGCGCCGACGGCGTCTGACAGCTGCGCCGCGACATCCGGAGCGCCCTCCGGAGTGTCCGTGTCCACGACGGGATCGGGCAGACCCTGTTCGTACGCGATCTCGTTCCGGGTCGCGCGAGCGCGCAGCGCATTCAGACACACGCGCGATGTCACGGTCGTGAGCCACCCGCCGAAGTTGTCGACGTCATCGTCGCCTGCGCGGGACACGCGAAGCCACGTCTCCTGGACCGCGTCGTCGGCGTCTGAGGCGGATCCGAGCATGCGCTGGGCGAGCCGTGCGAGCCGCGGTCGGTGCTCCTCGAAGCGGATGGCGAGGTCGTTCTGATCGGTCATGTCACATTCCCTCTGTTCGGCGGGTCACTCTACTGACCGCCCGAAACGCGGCGGTGTGACAGCACAGATGCGATACGAGGAGACCACCATGACCGACACCGCTCTGCTCACCCCCGCCGACGCCGACACCGTCGTGGCGCACAAGGCGCGCATGCCCCATCCTGCCTTCCTCCTGGAGGGCGGGCTCGATGCCCTCACCGGGCTGAACCGCGTCGCCCGCTCGGCAGGACTGCCCGAGCCCCTCCTGCATCTGCTCTGCCTGCGCGCGAGCCAGATCAACGGCTGCAGCTGGTGCGCGGTCGACCACGCACGCGAGATGAGCGAGGACGGCGCATCGCCCGAGCGGATCCACTCGGTCGCCGCCTGGCGCGATGCGCCGTACTTCACTGAGCGAGAGCGGGTCGCGCTCGAGTTCACGGAGGCGATCACCCGCCTCGCCGATCACCACGACCCGATCTCGGACGAGCTCTGGTCGCGCATGACCGAGCTGTTCGACGCTCGCCAGATCTCGGCGCTCCTGTTCGAGATCGGCGCGATCAACGTCTGGAACAGGATCAACGCAGCCATCCGTCAGCCCGCAGGGCGGCGCTGAGCACGCCGGGCCGCGCCGCGGGAACGGCGGCGCGGCCCTGACCTGCGGCGCATCCCCCTACGCGGCGAGCGCGGCGGACGAGACGATCTCATCCACGCGCGCCGCGTCGGGCTCCTCGAGGGTGTCGTAGATGAGGTGGACACGGGCGTCACGGATCCCGCAGAACTCGGAGATGCCGACCCGCAGCTGGACGTCGAGCGCCGTGTCGAATCCGTGGCGCGCGTAGTACGCCGACGAGGCGCCGGCCAGGCCGATCCAGAGCATGCGCGTGCCGTGGAGAGTCGACGGCTCGTAGGCGAACCCCCGGTTCCACACCCGATCGACCCAGCCCTTGGCGATCGCAGGCAGACCGAACCACCACACGGGGAAGACGACGACAACGAGGTCCGCGGCGGCGATGCGAGCCATGTGCGCCCGGACCTCCGCCGAGTACTCCTTCGTGTGGTCGGCCCAGTCAGGCTCGTCCGCGGTGCGCAGCGACGGATCGAAGCCCTCCGCATACAGGTCCAGGACGTCCACCGTGCTGCCCTCGGCGCAGAGCGCGTCCCGAACGCGCGCCGCCGTGGCGGCGGTCAGCGAATCACGGCGTGGATGTGCGACGACGACGAGCGCGTGCATCGATCTCGACTCCCTTCGGCGGTGGCACCGCATACTTGATCGGCTCAAGCATCACAGTGGCACATTTGCTTGATTGGATCAAGTGTTATGCTCGGCGCATGGCAGCTCCGTCAGGACCCGTGTCGGCATCGACGGACGCCGAGCGCGCGATGTTCGACTTCGTCGACGCCTACGACAGGGCCTATGAAATCGCGGCCGCGCAGCACGAGATGAGCGTCGCCCAGGCCTGCGTGCTCGGACGCATCTCGAGGCCGCGCGGGATGCGCGAACTCGCCGACGAACTCGAATGCGACGCATCGAACATCACGCAGATCGTCGGCCGACTCGAGGCGCGAGGACTGGTGGAGCGCCACGCGAATCCCGACGACCGCAGGTCTCGACTGCTCATCCGCACGCCGTCCGGCGACAGCCTCAACGCCGCCTTCGAGCAGAGCTTCGCGTTCGCGAGGACAGCCGCCTCCCGACTCAGCGCTGACGAGCAGAGCCAGCTGGCCCAGCTCCTGCACAAGGCACTCGGACGAGCCCCGGCCTGACGCTCGGGCGCCGAGACGGCGGCGTGGGCCGAGGATTCGTCCCGTCGCACCGGCAGGAGCCATCCGCCCCTCCCCGACTCGCAGCCCGACAGAGCTCAGCCCGCGGCCCGCGACATCCTCGCCGCTGCAGCCCGGACGCGGTCGCGCATCTCGTCCGGGCCGTCGATCGTCACCTCGCAGTCGAGGGCCGCGATCACGGGCGGCAGCCAGTCGAGGCTCTCGGCATGGATCACCGCCCGATACCAGGGCAGGCCGTCCTCGGACGCACCCTCTCCGTCGTCCAGCCGCTCGAGCCGGGCCACGCTCCGCGGCAGGTGAGGTCGGATGCGATCCTCGGTCGCCCGGATGCGCAGCACCACCTCCCACCGGTAGTCCGCGCCGGCGAACCGATCGAGCAGGCCCTCGGCATCCGGCCGACGCGGCGGAGCGAAGGTCTCGCGCAGAGATCGAGCTGACCGAACCCTGTCGACGCGGAAGGTCCGCTCCTCCTCCCGATCCGCATCGAAGGCGATGAGATACCACCGATCCCCGTGCGCCACCAGGCCATGCGGATGGACCACTCGTCGGGAGAGCGCGCCGTGACGGTTGACGTACCGGAGATCGAGCGCCTGCCGAGACGCGACGGCCTCCGCGAGGGTCAGCGTGATGGCAGGGTCGGGAGCAGCGGCACCGCCCTGAGGGGTGCGCATCGTGGCACCGAGAAGGGCGTCGACCCGCTCCGCCTCCGCGGCCGGGAGCGCTCGCCGGATTTTGGTGAGGGCCGTCTGCGCGGCGATCTCGGGCTCACCCGACGCCGCCTGGGCGCGGACGAGCCCGAGATAGACAGCCACCGCCTCCTCGGCGCTGAACATGAGCGGGAGGACCCGCTCGCCCGGCGCCAGTCGATAGCCGCCGTAGCGCCCCCGCAGCGTCTCCACGGGCAGCCCGAGATCGACCAGCCGCGCCATGTCCCTGCGGATGGTCCGCTCATCGACGCAGAGCCGATCGGCCAGCTCGCCGACCGTGCGCTGGTGCGCGGACTGCAGGAGGTCGAGCAGGCGCAGGGCGCGAGCGGTCGTGTCGGCCATCCATCCATTGTCCTCCGCATACAGGACATTTTGCGCCCGGTATCGCTCGTAGCGTCATGTCCGTGGCCGAGTGCGTCGGCCACGGACATGACAGAAGGAGAAGGCCATGGAGCTGGCAGCCACCCGCATCATCACCGACGACGTCGACGCTCTCGTCGCGTTCTACGAAGCACTCACCGGAGCAGCCGCCGAGCGGCTCCACCCGATGTTCGCCGAGTTTCGGACGCCATCCGGCACGCTGGCCATCGCGAGCTCCGCGACCGTGCACCTGCTCGGAGACGGTGCCGCCGAGGCCCACGCGAACCGCAGCGTCGTGCTGGACTTCCTCGTCGACGACGTGGACGCGACCTACCGGGCCGTTCAGGACGTCGTCGAGGTGTTCGTCAACGCGCCGACGGACATGCCCTGGGGCAACCGATCGCTGCTCGTCCGCGACCCGGACGGCAACCTCATCAACCTCTTCACGCCGATCAGCGAAGCGGGCCGGCGGCGCTTCGCGAAGGACGTCGGCGCCGAGCGCTGAAGGCGCGCCTCCTCCCTCGGCGCGGAACGCCACCACGGGCGCTATGCTCGGCGCCGAGCGCGGAAGCCGCGTTCCTGCGGCGCCTCGTCCGATCGGAGAGCTCATGACCACCACCTCGGCCACCGGCGACGCACCTGCCGCGTCCGCGCAGCACGGGATGACGCCGATCCCCATCCCCGAGCAGCCCGACGCCATCGAACTCGGGACGGGACAGCTGCCGGAGGCTTCAGCACCCGAGGCGTGGCACAGCCAGTACGGAAGCATGTTCGCTCGCAATGTCAGCACCGCCACGCTCACACCGTTCCTGCCCGACGCGGCCACGGCGACGGGCACCGCCGTGATCGTGGCTCCGGGCGGTGGATTCATGTCGCTGTCCATGGAGAACGAGGGGTGGGACGTCGCTCGCGCGCTCGCGAACCGTGGCGTCGCCGCCTTCGTGCTGAAGTACCGTCTCAAGCCGACTCCAGAGGATCTGGACGACTTCGACGCGGCGATCAGGGCGATGCTGGCCGCACCGCGCCTGTCGGACCGGCATGACCCGGCCACGGCGCTCCGCGGGCTCGATGCGCAGATCGCCGACGCTCGCGCCGCATTCGCGCTCGTGCGAAGCCGCGCGGACGAGTGGATGATCGATCCCGCGCGCGTCGGCATGGTCGGCTTCTCCGCGGGTGCGATGCTCACGGTCGCAACGGCCCTTGTCGGCGGGGATGCGAAGCCGGCGTTCATCGGCGATGTCTACGGCCCGCTCACGGCCTTCGACGTCCCTGATGACGCGCCGCCGCTGTTCATCGCGCTTGCCGCGGACGATGGCCTGATGGACCCGAGGGGGTTTCCCCTCGTCGAGAGCTGGCGCGCTGCGGGGCGGCCCGTCGAACTCCACTTCTATGAGCGAGGCGGCCACGGGTTCGGCATGTATCCGAAGGAGACGACCAGCACGGACTGGTTCGGCTCGTTCGTGAGCTGGATGAGGATGCACGGTCTGCTGGAGCGCGCCGAGCCGACGTCTCGCTGATCGCTGCGGCTGCGCTACAGGCTGCTCGGCTTCTCGCCCCTGATGAAGCCGTCCTGCAGGTATCCCCCACGGAGTCGAGCACTGCGCGGCACATGCCTGCAAGCGCGGCGTGATCATCCGCCCCGCTGTCGACCCAGGCGGCAAGACCGAACGGATCCTGGTTCCCGCGCAGCTCGCGCAGGAGCCACTTCCCGGTCCCGACCCAGGCGGGCATCGAGCGCAGGGCCAGCTCAGCCGCCTCCCGCCACGCTGTCGCCATGACCACACGGAGGGTTCCCGAGTCTGCCGCGTCCTCCAGATCATCGACGAGCGCCGAGAGGCTGTACCGGCGCGCTCGAAGCTGATCCCTGCCGATGGGTGCTGGCCCAGCGGCGAGCGTCGCGCGCGACGCGGAGACCAGTTCGTCCGCGATGTCGCCTTCGATCAGCGACACCCCTGCGCCGATGAGCCGATCCAGAACGGGACGAGCATCATCGCGCCCTTTGTCCAACCAGACCTGCAGCGCGTCCGGGCCGTAGACGAAGGCCTCCACCAGTCGCCCGTTGTCCGTGGTGGTCTGGACGAACGCCGTCGTCTTCCATTCGCCGGGCAGCACCACGAGAATGTCCAGGTCCGAGGTCTCGGTCGCCGAGACGCGTCGTACGGGAACTCACCTCACGGTCTCGCCGAGCTGCCCTTGGATCTGGCGAATCGTCGATCCGAGCACGCCGCGGGACAGAAGGCCAGGTGCGAGCGGACCTGACGGATCGGCGCCGAGGGGCGGAAGCAGACGCAGCGCCTCACGCTCGCGCTCGCTGAGGTCCGCCACTTGCCAGCGCACTTCCTCCTGCACCAGCGCCGGCTGCTCGGGGTGCGCAAGCGAGACCGCCTTCGCGGCGTACGCCGCCGCGCCCAGCGCGTGAGCGGCCATGTGGGCGACAGCCGCCGCCTGGCCGACGGCGCGAGCGGCCGCCACTCCGGCGGAAGTGGTCGCTGCCCGTGCCGCTTTCAGAGCGACGAGGCGCTTTCGGATCTCCTGCCCAGCACTGCTGTCCCCGGCGCTGTAGGCGCGGGTGCGGGCGACGGCATCGAGGATCTCATGTCGCGCCACGTCGTCGGCATCGAACAGCGGCAGCACCCGCTCAGCGCAGGACAGCGCCCACCGCGCCAGCACGCGCCGGTCCGAGTCGCTCAATGTCTGATTCGACACCACGCGGCGAGGATATCCGACGCGGAAGCTCAGGCTGGCCAGTGCTCAGGACGCCGCGTCTACACGTTGAAGCGGAACTCCACCACATTCCGTAGCCGGATAATCTCTGCCGTCAGTTCCGCCCGCAGGTCGTCATGCTCGCCGTTCAGAGAGAATTGCGGATCCGTCCAGTGATCAGGCGAGTACAGCCACACAGGTTTCGCGACGAGGTCGGGCGGCTCCCATTCGTACCGCGGCCAGACGTGCGCGTGAAGGAACGCATCATGATTCCCAAGGATCTCGACGTTGACGCGCCGAAACGCCTCGTCGCGACGACGGCAGACGTTCTCGACTGCCGTGGCGACCAGGTCGACGTCCGCGAGGTAGCGGATCCGGTCGGCGCGCGGCAGATCGCTCAGGCGATCCACGCCCGGCACCTTGGTCAGCGCGAGTGAGTACCCCGGGAGCCATTGGACGTCTCCGACGACGGCGAATGCCGCATCGAGCTCAGCGAGCACCGTGGGATTCATCCCTGCAAGCGCCGACCGGACTCGGTCCTCATGCCAGGCGGTCACGCTACCTGCAGCGGGGTGATCGCGGCGATCTGCTCGGCCGCGCGACCCTCGGCGAGGTCGAAGTCGTACTGCGGCTGCAGGTTCAGTTTGTTCTGTGCGATACCGAAACCTCTGATGAAGTCGACGACCTCCCCCGGGTGGATCGGCGGATAGAGCTTGTCAGTGATAGTCAACGATCTCGACCCCCTCGAGACTGGCGTCGGTCCACGTGAGGCAGATCCGCCACTGGTCGTCGGTCCTGATGCCGTGCGACCTGATCGCCTTTGACCGGGACAGCACGCACCGCTTCATGAGCGCCTACACGTTGAAGCGGAACTCCACCACGTCGCCGTCCTGCATGACGTAGTCCTTGCCCTCGATCCGCACGCGGCCCTTCGCCTTGGCCTCGTTCATCGACCCGGCCTCGTCGAGGTCGGCGAACGAGACGATCTCGGCCTTGATGAAGCCGCGCTCGAAGTCGGTGTGGATGACCCCGGCGGCCTGCGGCGCCGTCCACCCCTTGCGGATGGTCCACGCGCGCGCCTCCTTGGGCCCCGCGGTGAGGTAGGTCTGCAGCCCGAGCGTCTCGAAGCCGACGCGCGCGAGCTGGTCGAGCCCCGACTCCTCCTGGCCGAGCGACTGGAGCAGCTCGAGCGCCTCGGCCGGCTCGAGGTCGATGAGCTCCGACTCGACCTTCGCGTCGAGGAACACGGCCTTGGCGGGCGCGACGAGCGCCGCGAGCTCCGCCATCCGCTCGGCGTCGGTGAGGACGCCCTCGTCGACGTTGAACACGAACAGCGTCGGCTTGGCCGTCAGCAGGCCGAGCTCCTTGATCGGCGCGACGTCGAAGCCGGCCTGGAACAGCGTCTTGCCCGTGTCGAGCACGGCCTTCGCCTCGAGGGCGGCGGCGTGCACGGCCGGGTCGGTCTTCTTCCCCTTGACCTCCTTCTCGAGACGCGGCAGCGCCTTCTCGAGGGTCTGGAGGTCGGCGAGGATGAGCTCGGTGTTGATCGTCTCCATGTCGCTCGCCGGATCGACCTTGCCGTCGACATGCACGACATCCGTGTCGGCGAACCCGCGCACGACCTGCGCGATCGCGTCGGCCTCGCGGATGTTCGCGAGGAACTGGTTGCCGAGGCCCTCGCCCTCGCTCGCCCCGCGCACGATGCCGGCGATGTCGACGAACGACACCGGCGCCGGGAGGATCCGCTGCGAGCCGAAGATCTCGGCGAGACGATCCAGGCGCGCGTCCGGCAGCTCCACGACGCCGACGTTCGGCTCGATCGTCGCGAACGGGTAGTTCGCCGCGAGCACCGTGTTCTTGGTCAGGGCGTTGAAGAGGGTGGACTTGCCGACGTTGGGCAGGCCGACGATTCCGATAGTGAGAGCCACGGGCATCCATCCTACGGCGCGGCGCCTGCGAGGCCGCCCCGCGGATAGACGACGACCCCGGGCGCTGTCCACCCGTTCCGCGAGCGCACGGCGACCGGTACCGTCTCGATCATGACGTGGCGCTCGCGGTGGGAGGCGCTCAAGCGCCGCAGCCAGGAGCTCGAGGGGCCGGGGCGCGGCCTCCTCGCCGCCAAGACGGCGGCGGCGTGCGGTCTCGCGTGGTACCTCGCCCCCTGGGTGCCCTTCGCCGAGAACGAGTACTCCTACTACGCTCCCCTGGGCGCACTGGTGAGCATGTATCCCACCCTGATGCGCTCGGTGCGCACGGGCCTGCAGACGCTCGCGGGTGTCGGCATCGGCATCGCGCTCGGCGCCGCGGGGCTCGCTCTCGTGCACGCGGGCGGTCCGGCCGTGGTCGCCCTCGGCGGCGTGGTCGGCGTCGGCGTCCTCGCCGGGGCCACGCGCTTCCTCGGGGCGGGCGGCGACTGGGTCGCGATGGCCGGGATGTTCGTCCTGCTCCTCGGCGGGGCCGACGCCGACCAGTTCTCGATCTCGTACATCGTCACGCTCGCGTTCGGCGTCGTCGTCGGCGTCGCGGTCAACCTCGCGATGGTGCCGCCGCTGCACCTCGGGTATGCCAGCCGGCGCCTCTCGCAGCTGAGGGATGCCGCGGCAGGGTCGCTTCGCGATCTCGCGGACCTCCTCGAGCGCGGCACCGGGCCCCGCGAGGAGATCGACACGATCGTGAGCGGGCTCCGTCGCACCGCCTCCGCGGTCGCGGCCGACGTGCTCGATGCCGACGAGAGCGCCCGGGGCAACCCGCGCTCGCGCGGCCACCGTGAGGAGCGCGCCGTCAACGACCGGCGCCGCAGGGCTCTCGAGCACACGGTGTTCTCGATCCGCGACCTCAGCGACGCGCTCTTCCGCTCGGGTGGCGAGGACGACGGCGAGCCCACGGTCGACCGCACGGCGCATGAGCCGCTCGTCACGGCGATCCGCGCGTGCGCCGACCTCGTCGCGGCGCCCCTCGAGTCCGAGGACGCCGACGATCTCGTGTCCGCCGCCGAGGACGCGGTCGCCGGCTACCTCTCGACCGTGCGCGACGCCGGGGCTCCGAGCCCCGAGGCCGCGACGGTAGGGTTCTGCCTCCAGCGCATCCTCGAGAGCGCCCGGCCGATCACCCGATGAGGGATGGCCGGAGGTCGCGCAGCGTGCGGCGTCGCGTCATCCGGAAGGTCACGACGAAGGCCGCGAGCAGAGCGCCGACGAGCCACAGCCCGAGGAATCCCGCGTCCGCCCAGGCGCGCGCGTAGTCCCCTCCGTACATGAGCTGTCGGATGCCGTCGACCGCATGGCTCATCGGCAGCGCCTCGTGCAGCGTCCGAAGCGGCGTCGGCAGCGTCTGATACGGGAACGTCCCGCCCGCCGTGACGAGCTGGAGCACCATGAGCACGAGCCCGAGGAACTGCCCGACGCTCCCCAGCAGCACGTTCAGCGTGAGGATGATCGCCGCGAAGGTCGCGGAGGTGAGGGCCATGAACCCGAGCATCGGCCAGGGCTGCGCCACGGCGTACCCGAGGGCGAACGCGACGACGCAGAACACGACGGCCATCTGCAGGATGCCGAGCGCCGCAGGCGTCGTCCATGCCGCGAGCGTGATGGGCAGGGGTCGCCGCAGCGCCGTGACCGCGCGCTTCGAGTAGGGCTTGACGATGAGGAACAGCGCGTAGATCCCGATCCATGCCGCGAGGCTGATGAAGAAGGGCGCCATTCCCGCACCGTACGACGACGCCTCCGTGATCGCATTCGACGACACGTGCACCGGGTCGGCGATCATCGCGGCGGCTGTCTTCCGCTCGTCCTCTGATTGGTCGGGGATCTGCGTGACAGCGTCGGCGAGTCCGTCACGCAGCTGCACGGCGCCGTCGTCGATCTTGACGAGGCCGTCCGCGAGCGACGACGCGCCGTCGGCGAGCTGCCACACTCCGGTCGACAGGTCCGACGCGCCGGTCTGGGCGCTCGAGATCCCGTCGACCAGCGCGGGCATCCCGTCCGCGAGCTTCTGCGTGCCCTCGGCGACCTGCGCGCTGCCGTCGGCGAGCGCCTGGATGCTGCCGGCGGCATCCTGCACCTGCGCGTTCGCGCTCTCGAGATCCGTCCGCACGGGCGAGACGATTCCGAGCACCGTCTGGATCTGCGTCTCGTCGAGACCGGCCTCCTGCAGGCGGCCCCGGATGTCCTCCTCCGTCGGGAGGTTCGCCACCGCGTCGCCGATGCGCTGCGCGACCGGCTGAACCGTCGCGGAGAGCTGCGCGTTGCCCGCTGCGACCTGGTGCGCGCCGTCGTTGAGCTGGCGCGTCTGGTCGGGCAGCGCCGCGGTCGAGTCGCGCAGCGTCGTCAGGCCGTCCGCGAGCCGCGAGGCGCCGTCGGCCGCCGTGCCGGCGCCATCCGCGAGCGTCGCCGATCCCGTCCGCGCCTCGCCCGTCCCGTCCGCGAGCTCCCGCGCGCCGTCTGCGGCGTCGACGAGGCCCGATCGCACGGTCGCGAGCCCGTCGAGCAGCTTCTGCGCGGCCTCGCGGCCGACCTCCTGCGTGAGGCTCGAGCGCACCTTCTCGCCGACCTGATCCGCGATCGTGCCCGCGAGGTAGCTGTTGGAGTCGTTCGTCGTGACCTCCACGACGGCCTGCTCGGGGTCATCCCCCGCCGCCGAGGTGAGCGCTCGCGAGAAGTCCGGCCCGAACGTCACGATGAAGTCGTACTCCCCCGAGCGGATCCCGTCTGCGGCCTCCTGCGACGTCGTGACGTGCCAGTCCATCTCGGCGTCCTCGACGAGCTGGTCGCGCACCTGATCGCCGTAGTTGACCGTCTCGCCGTCCTGCGTCGCCCCTTCGTCTGCGACGACGAGCGCGACCGGCACCTGATCGAGGTTCCCGTACGGGTCGTCGTTGCCCCAGAGATAGAGGCCGGCGTAGAGCACGGGCACGAGCATGAGCGCCGCGAGCGCGAGCTTCGCCATCGGCGTGGCCGTGAGGCGCTTGAGCTCGGTGCGCACGAGGGTGAGGAAGGTCATCGTTCGGTCTCCTCCGCGTCGGGTCGCGACGCGATCGGGTCGGGGCAGACGGATGCGGCGGCGGATGGCCCCGCGTCCGCGATGTCGGATGGCGCGGTGTCGGATGGCGCGGACGGAGGCGGAGTCTCCCGCTCGCCCTCGACGGGGACGTCGGTCTCGGAACGCAGGACGGTGACGGGCGGCGCGACCGGCAGCGGCGCGGTCTCGGCCGCAACCGGCTCGCGGACGACGTCGTGGACCTGGGCGTGCGCGTCGCGCTCGAGCGCCATGAGCGCCCCGACGGCCTCGACCGATGCGCCGCCGGCGAGCACGATCACGAGGAGCCCGCGGTCTGCCCACGACCGCGCGACCTCGTACCATCCGCGTGGGTCGCCGCCGTGGCGGTCGGGCGAGACGATCACGAGCGCCTCGACTCCGCGGCGACGCGCCGCCGTCTCGGTGAGGACGCGCACCCTCACCTCGGCGGGGAGCTCGCCCATGGCGGTGTCGCGGTAGGCGACGAGCCCCTCGTCGGCGAGCATCCGGCGCGCTGCGCGACGCGTGCCGCGCACCCCCGAGAAGGCGAGCTCCTCGCGGAGCACGGTGTGCAGGGCGAGATCGTCGACGGGGGCGCTCACGTCGGGCGCGTCGACGATCGCGACCGCGCGCCGCAGCGCTCGCGCGTCGGCCGCGCCGTCGAGAGCGACCTCGCCCGAGTCGGGCGACATCCGGCCGCCGAGGATGAGCGACAGCACGCTCGGCCGCTGTCCGCCCTCGACGGGGACGACGGCGACCTCGCCCGAGCGGGCGTGGACCGTCGTCTCCGGCAGCACGCTGCCCTTGGAGATGCCCCGCGCCGAGATCCTCATGCCGCGCCCACCGCCATCGCGACAGCCGCGGCGTCGCGCCAGGACAGCCCGGCGACGCCGAGTGCGGTGACCACGACGAGGTGCCGCGCCTCGGCGTCACCGAGCCCGCGCCGCACGACCTCGTCGAGCACCGCGAGCGCGGAGTCCTCGATGAGCCGTGCCACGATCGCCGGCTCCGCGTCGGAGCGGAAGGTGCCCGACGTCGCACCGCGCGCAACCGCGTCGCGGAGGGACGCGCGGATGGGCTCGAGCCCGCGCGCGGCCGCTCGCTCGAGCGGTCCGCGCACGATCACGCGCGCGACGAGCTTGACGTCCGAGACCTCCTGCCACAGCGCCATCCCGATCCGGGCGACGTGCGCGGCCGGGTCGGGGTCGCCGACGTCGGCGAGTGCCGAGGCGATGCGCGCGGTGCCCCGCTCGACGAGCTCGCCGAGGAGCGCGTCCCGCGAGGGGAAGTGGCCGTACAGGGCGCGGCGACTCAGACCCGCCTCGGCGGCGACGGCGTCGATCGATGCCTCGGGATCGCGTCGGAGCAGGCGCGCGGCGGCCTCGAGCAGGGCTTCCCTGTTCTCGAGCGCGTCGCGGCGACGGCCACGGGGCAGTGCGGTCTCGTCCATGACCTCCACGGTAGTAATCTGCACATCAGTGTGCAAGTTATTTCGGAGTACTCACAGGCGCGCCGCGGTCCACGCTCCCAGGAACGGTCGGAGAGACTGGACGGATGCCCCTCGACTTCACCGCGATCGACTTCGAGACCGCGAACTCCCGCCCGGAGTCCGCATGCCAGGTCGGTCTCGCTCGAGTGAGGGGCGGGGAGATCGCCGCTCGCGCCTCGTGGCTGATCCGGCCGCCTGCGGGCTTCGACGAGTTCTTCGCCTTCAACTCGACGATCCACGGCATCCACGCCGACGACGTGGCCGGGGCGCCCGAATGGGCCGAGCAGTTCGACGATCTGCGCGAATTCGCGGGCGACGACATCCTCGTCGCGCACAGCGCGGCCTTCGACATGGGCGTGCTCGGTCGCGCGTCGGCGGCCACGGGCGTCGTCTGCCCGCCCTGGCGCTCGCTGTGCAGCCTCCAGCTCGCGCGGAAGACGTACGATCTCCCGTCCTACAAGCTGCCGAGCGCGGCGGCCGCGGCCGGCTTCTCCGGCTTCGCGCACCACGACGCGGGCGCCGACGCCCTGGCATCCGCGCACATCGTCATCGACGCGGCGCGCCGATTCGGCGTGGACGATATCGAGGCGCTCGCGCAGTCGGCGGGCATCGCCATCGCGACCCTGCTCGTCGCCGAGCCGGTGGGCTGAGCCACCCACCCGCCGGGCGATTGGCCGGAGTCAGCCGGGCAGGAAGCTCAGCAGGGCGACGACCGCCGCCGAGGTGACCACGAACGCGCCGATGTGCCACCAGGGGCTCGCCTCCTGGTCCGGCGCGCGGCGAACGCGGAAGAGGACATCGGGGCGACGCGCCGGGTCCTTCGCGGCGGCGACGACTGCCTGCGCGCCCGTCCGGACGTCGGGTTCCCGCACGGTCTGCTGAACGGTCTCGTGCACTGCCATGATCTCGGTCCACCCCTCCCGTGACGCGCTGAGTCCTCCTGCGCCACCTCCATTGTCGCCGAAGTCGGCTGAGAGGCGGTCACAGACACATCACGAACGCGGCGGGCCGCGCTCAGAGGATCAGAACCACTTCGACTCGAGGTGGTCCGACGAGATGCGGCGGAGCGTGCCCGAGTGCCCGCGGAGCACGACGCTCTCGGTGTAGACGTAGCCGTCCTTGCGGCGCACGCCCTCGACGAGCGCGCCGTCGGTCACACCCGTCGCGACGAAGATCGTGTTGCTCCCGGCGACGAGGTCATCCGCCTCGTAGACGTGGTCCATCTTCAGGCCCGCGTCGATGCCCTTCTGCGCCTCGTCGTCGTCGCGCGGCCAGAGGCGACCCTGGATGTGCCCGCCGAGGGCCTTGATCGCGCACGCCGTGACGATGCCCTCCGGGCTGCCGCCGATCCCGACGCACATGTCGGTCCGCGCATCGTGGCGGGCCGCGTTGATGCCGCCTGCGACGTCGCCGTCGCTCATGAGGCGCGTTCCCGCGCCCGTCGCGCGGATGTCCTCGATGAGCTGCTCATGGCGCGGACGGTTGAGCACCGACACGACCATCTCCTCGACGGGCTTGTCGAGGGCCTTCGCGAGGAGGCGGATGTTCTCGGCGATCGGCAGGCGGATGTCCACCACACCGACGCCCGCGGGGCCCGTGACGAGCTTGTCCATGTAGAAGACGCTCGACGCGTCGAGCATCGTGCCGCGGTCGGAGAGCGCGATCACGGAGAGCGCGTTGTTGCGCCCGGCCGCCGTCAGCGAGGTGCCGTCGATCGGGTCGACCGCGATGTCGTACGAGCGACCGCGCCCCGTGCCCACGTGCTCGCCGTTGAAGAGCATGGGCGCGTTGTCCTTCTCGCCCTCGCCGATCACGATGACGCCGTCGAAGTCGACGGTCGCGAGGAACGCGCGCATCGCGTCGACCGCCGCGCCGTCGGCGGCCTCCTTCGCGCCGCGGCCGATGAACGGGACCGAGCGGATCGCCGCGGCCTCCGTCGCGCGCACGAGCTCGAGCGCGATGTTGCGGTCGGGGTGGAGCGGGATGAGGTCGTCGGCGCTCGTGATCTCGTGCGTGTCGGCAGTCATGCTGAGAGAGTAGCGGCAGCGGATGGCGCAGATCGGTGTTCTTCGCGCGCTCCAGATCGAAGGATCTGCGTTTCTTTCCGGATCGTGAGGATCGCGCCCGATTGCCGCCGTCGTCGGAGCAGATCCGGCCTTCGCTAGGCTGAGACTGCACTCACCTCGCCATTCGAAGGAGCACCGCAATGCCCGTCGCCACCCCGGATCAGTATGCAGAGATGTTCGACCGCGCGAAGGCGGGCGGCTTCGCCTACCCCGCGTTCAACGTGTCGAGCTCGCAGACGATCAACGCCGTGCTCCAGGGCCTGACCGAGGCCGGCTCCGACGGCATCCTCCAGGTCACGACCGGCGGAGCCGACTACTTCGCCGGGCACACCGTCAAGGGCCGCGCCACGGGCGCGATCGCCATGGCGCAGTACGTCCGCGAGGTCGCCAAGAACTACCCCATCACGGTCGGCGTGCACACCGACCACTGCCCGAAGGACGCTCTCCCCGGCTTCGTGCTCCCGCTCCTGGAGTACTCGGAGGAGCTCGTGAAGAACGGCGGCGAGCCGCTGTTCAACTCGCACATGTGGGACGGCTCGGCCGTGCCGCTCGACGAGAACATCCAGATCGCGGCGGACCTCCTCCCCCGCATGAAGAACATCAACGCGATCCTCGAGATCGAGGTCGGCGTCGTCGGCGGCGAGGAGGACGGCGTCGCGCACGAGGGCTCGAACGAGGCGCTCTACACGACGGTCGCGGATGTCACGAAGGCCGTCGAGGCGCTCGGCCTCGGCGAGCAGGGCCGCTACATCGCCGCCCTGACCTTCGGCAACGTGCACGGTGTCTACAAGCCGGGCGGCGTCAAGCTCCGCCCCGAGCTCCTCGGCGAGATCCAGGAGGGCATCCAGGCGCGCTTCGGCACGGGCGAGAAGCCGCTCGACCTCGTCTTCCACGGCGGCAGCGGCTCGACCGACGAGGAGATCGCGCTCGCGGTCGCGAACGGCGTCGTCAAGATGAACATCGACACCGACACGCAGTACGCGTTCACGCGCTCGATCGCGGGCTACATGTTCTCGAACTACGACGGCGTCCTGAAGGTCGACGGCGAGGTCGGCAACAAGAAGCAGTACGACCCGCGCGCGTGGGGCAAGGTCGCCGAGTCGGCGATGGCCGCGCGCGTCGTGGAGTCGACCCGCCAGCTCGGCTCGTTCGGCAAGTCGCAGAGCTGACAGCGCTCTGAGACGACGAAGCCCGGCGCCGTGCGGCGCCGGGCTTCGTCGTCTCAGAGCTAGGCGCCGAACGACTCCTGCATCCGCAGCACGGCATCCCCGACGGCGGGATCGCTCACGAGAGGGATCACGACGACGATGCTCGCGAGCAGGTTGAAGACGACAGCGCCGAGGATCGGCACCCAGAACGTCAGGCGCCCGCGCCGCGCGACGCGCCATGACAGGAGCGCGGTCGCCATCCATCCGAGCGTCAGTACGATCACGGCCGCGACGCCCCAGATCCGCACGCCGGCCGGGTCGGCGAGCTCGACGTCGAGTCCCATCGTCTCGAGCAGGCGCGTGGTGTCGAGCACGAGCGGAATCGACTGGATGACGCTGACGATTCCGAAGACGAGCATCGCGACGGTCGCCGCACGGTCCACCAGGCGACCGCCCGACGGGAGGGGCGCGGCGTCGGCAGACGGCGGCGCGACGGGGGCCGCGGGGACCGGCGCGCGGGTCTCGGGAGCCGACGGGAGCCCCATGCGCGCGCGCTGCTCCTCGGGCGTGGCGTACTGCCCGAACCGCGGCTGCGGCCGCGCGTCGTCGCGGGGCTCGGTCATGCGCGGCCTCGGCCTCCCACGGCGCGGGCGTCGCGGCGACCCGACGGATCCTGGCGGAGCTCCTTGGGCAGCGAGAACATGAGGTCCTCCTCCGCCGTCCGCACCTCCTCGACATCGCGGTAGCCGGCGCTCGCGAGCGCGTCGAGCACCTCCTGGACGAGCACCTCGGGCACGGAGGCGCCGCTCGTCACGCCCACGGTCTCGACGCCGTCGAGCCACTCCTGCCGGACCTCGCTCGCGTAGTCGACCCGGTAGGCGGCCTTCGCGCCGTGCTGGAGGGCGACCTCGACGAGGCGCACGCTGTTCGACGAGTTCGCCGAGCCGACGACGATCACGAGATCGGCTCCGGCCGCGACCTTCTTGATCGCGACCTGGCGGTTCTGCGTCGCGTAGCAGATGTCGTCGGACGGCGGGTTGTGCAGCTCGGGGAAGCGCGCGCGCAGGCGGTTCACCGTCTCCATCGTCTCGTCCACCGAGAGCGTGGTCTGCGAGAGCCACACGAGCTTCGACGGATCCTCGACCTCGATCGTGTCGGCCTCGTCGGGCGAGTTCACGATCGTGACGTTCTCGGGGGCCTCTCCCGCGGTGCCCTCGACCTCCTCGTGGCCCTCGTGGCCCACGAGCAGGATGTGGAAGTCGTCGCGCGCGAAGCGCACGGCCTCGCGGTGCACCTTGGTGACGAGCGGGCACGTGGCGTCGATGGCCTGGAGGCCCCGGTCCGACGCGGCGCTCACGACGGCGGGCGAGACCCCGTGCGCGCTGAACACGACGTGCGCGCCCTCTGGCACCTCGTCGACCTCCTCGACGAAGACGGCGCCCTTCGCCTCGAGCTCGCGCACGACGTGGATGTTGTGCACGATCTGCTTGCGCACGTAGACGGGCGACCCGTAGCGCTCGAGCGCCTTCTCGACCGTGATCACGGCGCGGTCGACGCCCGCGCAGTAGCCCCGCGGCGCCGCGAGCAGCACCCGCTTGCGTCCGGGCACGGGGTTATCCTGAAGGCGCACGCTCCTGCCCGGCACGCGGGGCACGGGCAGATGGATGGCGGTCGAGCTCATGCTCCGATCCTACGTGCGCCCCCTGGGGACAGGCAGGGTGCCGCCGTCCGAGGAGTGCGCCGCGAGGAGATCATGACGACGTTCCAGCCGGAGCCCGCCGAGGGCGAGCAGCCCCCCGCCGATTCCGTCGCCCCGCGCGACTCGAAGCCGGATGCGCCGACCTCGATCGCGCGCCTGAATCAGACGATCAAGGGCTTCATCGACCGCTGGGGCGCCGTGTGGGTCGAGGGCGAGATCACCTCGTGGAACGTGCGCGGCGGCGCCGTGTTCGGACGCCTGAAGGACCTCCGATCGGATGCGCAGATCTCGATCCGGATGTGGTCCAGCGTCCGCGCGCGCACCCCGGCCGATCTGAAGGTCGGCGACCACGTGATCGCGTGCGTCAAGGCCGATTACTACCCGAAGGGCGGCGACCTCTCCTTCCAGGTCACCTCGATGCGCCACGTGGGCCTCGGCGAGCAGCTCGAGCGTCTCGAGAGGCTCCGCGCGCAGCTGCGCGCCGAGGGGCTCTTCGACCCCGCCCGGAAGAAGCCGCTCCCCTTCCTGCCCCACGGCATCGGGCTGATCACGGGCGAGCGCTCGGATGCCGAGAAGGACGTCCTGCGCAACGCCGAGCTGCGGTGGCCGCACGTCGACATCCGCACGATCCACGCCGCCGTGCAGGGCGAGCGCAGCGTGCCCGAGATCCTCCAGGCGCTCAGCGCGCTCGATGCGGATCCGCACATCGACGTCATCATCATCGCCCGCGGCGGCGGCGATCCGCAGACCCTCCTCGGGTTCAGCGACGAGCGCCTCGTCCGCGCGGTCGCGGCCGCGCGGACCCCGGTCGTGAGCGCGATCGGCCACGAGAACGACCATCCGCTGCTCGACGACGTCGCCGACCTGCGCGCCTCGACGCCCACCGACGCCGCGAAGCGGGTCGTCCCCGACGTGGGCGAGCAGCGGGCGCTGGTCGCGCAGCTGCGGTCGCGTCTCGCGACACGGCTCCAGCATCGCCTCCAGCACGACATCGCGCAGCTCGAGCACATCCGCTCGCGCCCCGTCCTGCGCGCGCCCGAGCGCCTCGTCGAGACGCGCGAGCAGGACGTCTTCCTCCTCGTGGCGCGAGGGCGCGACATCGCCCAGCGGCGCATCCACGACGGCGAGCGCCGTACCGCGGAGCTGCGGGCGTCGCTGCGCGCCCTCTCGCCGCACTCGACGCTCGCACGGGGCTACGCGATCGCGCAGGCCGAGGATGGCGCCATCCTCCGGTCCGCGCAGGACGCGCCCCGTGGCGCGCGGCTCGTGCTCATCCTCGAGCACGGCGCCGTGTCGGCGACCTCGGGCGGACCGCTCGACGCGGGCACCGCGCCCGCCTCCTCGTAGGATGGAACCGCTATGACCGAACAGGCTCCCCCCGCCGACGTCGCGTCCCTCTCGTTCGAACAGGCGCGGGACGAGCTCGTCCGCGTCGTGTCCGAGCTCGAGCAGGGCGCGCCCACCCTCGAGCAGTCCCTCGCGCTCTGGGAACGCGGCGAGGCGCTCGCGGCGCGGTGCGAGGAGTGGCTGCTCGGGGCGAAGCGCCGTCTCGAGGCCGCGCGCGCCGCGGGGGGCGAGGACTGATGGCGCGCGAGCCGCGCATCGCCGCACACCTCGGCCGCCCCGAGACGCCCGACGAGATCGCCGCACGGAAGGCCGAGAGCTCGCGCATCTACCGCGGCAGCCAGACGTTCCGCAACCTCATCGTCGCACTCGTCGTCTCGCTCGCCGTCGTGGCCGTCATCGTGTGGGGCGTGCCGCGCGGCGAGGCCCCGGAGCCTGCGCCCATCAACGTGGCGGCGATCGCCGCCGATGCCGAGGAGACGACGGGTCACGACGCGATCGTCCCCGACGCCCCGGACGACTGGCGCGTGAACTCGGCACGGCTCGAGAACGGCGACGTCACGACGTGGAGCATCGCGTACGTTCCGACCGAGACCGGCTTCCTCCGACTGAGCCAGGGCTTCGACGCCGACGAGACCTGGGCCGCGCGGGTCCTGGGCGGGGCGGCGCCGACCGATGCCGTCACGATCGACGGCGTCCGCTGGGACGTGTACGAGATCTCCGACCCCGAGGCGAACGCCAACGTGTCGTACGCGCTGGGCACCCAGGCCGGCGCCGACCACGTCCTCGTGTACGGATCCTCCGAGCCGGAGGTCGCCGCCGACCTCGCCGCGCTCGTGGCCGACCAGATCGACGCACTCGCGACCGCAGAAGGGACACCCGAATGAGCGAGAACCTCACCCCCGCCGAGGCGTGGGAGAAGATGCAGGCCGGCAACTCCCGGTTCGTGGCGGGCACGCCCGCGCACCCCCACCAGGATGTCCGTCGTCGTCACGAGCTCGCGGCGGGGCAGACGCCGCTTGCCACCCTCTTCGGATGCTCCGACTCGCGGCTGGCGGCCGAGATCATCTTCGATCTGGGCCTCGGCGACCTGTTCGTCGTGCGCAACGCCGGCCAGGTCCCCGGAGAGTCGATCGTCGGCTCCCTCGAGTACGCCGTCGAGGTGCTCGGCGTGCCGCTCCTCGTCGTGCTCGGGCACGACTCGTGCGGCGCGGTCCGCGCCGCGATCGACAGCACGGGGCCCGACGCACCCGTTCTGCCCCCGCACATCTGGCGTCAGATCTCGCCGATCGTGCCCGCGGTGCACGCGGCGCTGCGCGAGTCGGACGGCGCGACCCCCGCGACCGTCGACGCCGAGCTCGTCGGCCGCCTGCACGTGCGCGACACGATCGACTGGATCCTGCAGTCGTCCGAGCTGATCTCCCGCGCCGTCGCGGAGGGCCGTCTCGGCATCGTGGGAGCCAACTACCGACTGGCCGAGGGCACCGCGGTGCCCCACGTCACCATGGGCGTCGCGACCGACGCGGCCGCCTGAACCCGGAGGGAACAAGGAAGTGACCGAGATCGAGTACCGCATCGAGCACGACACCATGGGCGAGGTGCGCGTCCCCGCGACCGCCCTCTACCGCGCGCAGACGCAGCGCGCCGTGGAGAACTTCCCCATCTCGGGCAAGGGCCTGGAGTCGCGCCAGATCGCCGCGCTCGCGCGCATCAAGAAGGCGGCGGCCCTCGCCAACAAGGAGCTCGGGACGCTCGACGGAGCGATCGCGGACGCCATCGCGGCAGCGGCCGACGAGGTCGCCACCGGCGCCCACGATGACCAGTTCCCCGTCGACACCTACCAGACCGGGTCGGGCACGTCGTCGAACATGAACATGAACGAGGTCCTGTCGACGCTCGCCTCCGACCGCCTCGGCTCGCCCGTGCACCCCAACGACCACGTCAACGCCTCGCAGTCGTCGAACGACGTCTTCCCGACGTCGGTGCACGTCGCCGTCACCGAGGCGCTCATCACCGACCTCGTGCCCGCGCTCGACCACCTCGCGAAGGCCTTCGAGGAGAAGGCCGAGGCGTGGAAGTCGGTCGTCAAGTCCGGCCGCACGCACCTCATGGACGCGACGCCCGTGACGCTCGGCCAGGAGTTCGGCGGATACGCCCGCCAGATGCGGCTCGGCATCGAGCGCGTCGAGGCGTCGCTCCCCCGCGTCGCGGAGGTCCCGCTGGGCGGCACCGCGGTCGGCACCGGCATCAACACGCCGCTCGGCTTCCCGCAGAAGGTCATCGCGCTGCTCGCGGCCGAGACCGGCCTGCCCATCACCGAGGCGAAGGACCACTTCGAGGCGCAGGCGAACCGCGACGGGCTCGTCGAGGCCTCGGGCGCGCTCCGCACGATCGCCGTCTCGCTCACGAAGATCAACAACGACCTGCGCTGGATGGGCTCGGGGCCGAACACCGGGCTCGGCGAGCTCCACATCCCCGACCTCCAGCCCGGTTCGTCGATCATGCCCGGCAAGGTGAACCCCGTCGTGCCCGAGGCCACCCTCATGGTCTGCGCGCGCGTCATCGGCAACGACGCGACGATCGCGTGGGCCGGCGCGTCGGGCGCCTTCGAGCTCAACGTGGCGATCCCGGTCATGGGGACCGCGCTGCTCGAGTCGATCCGCCTCCTCGCCAACGCCTCGCGCGTGCTCGCCGACAAGACGATCGCGGGTCTCGAGGCGAACGTCGAGCGCGCGGCCGCCTTCGCGGGCATGTCGCCGTCGATCGTGACGCCGCTCAACAAGGTGATCGGCTACGAGGCGGCGGCGAAGATCGCCAAGCACTCCGTGGCGAAGGGAATCACGGTCCGCGAGGCCGTGATCGACCTCGGCTACGTCGAGCGCGGCGAGATCACGGAGGAGCAGCTCGACGAGAAGCTCGACCTGCTCTCGATGACGCACGCGGGCTGACGCGGAGCCCGCTCTCAGGGCCCGGGTGGACGATCGTCCGCCCGGGCCCTCTGCATGCGAGCCGTGCCCGGGGCGTCAGCCGGCGTTCGCCGCCGCTTCACCTGCCGGACACCCGGCATCGGTGAGGTGGTGGCGAGGGCTCTCCGGGGCCTGATCGACAAGGGATTCCCCCGCCCGCGAGAAGGAGACAGTCGAACATGGTCATCAACCTGGGCCGCACGCTGCCCATGGCGCAGCACGTCAAGGGCAAGCGAAGCGCCGTCACCTGCCACCTCAAGTGCGCCAACGCCTGCGCGAAGGGCGTGTGCAACACGTCCGGCAACGGCTACTTCCGCGACATCGTCGACGCCCAGCTCTCCCGCCGCGCTCTCCTCGGCCTCGGTGCGGCCGGCGCCGCCGCGATCGTGCTGGCGCCGTCGCTGGCCGGGCAGCGCGCCGCCGCGTCGACCGGCACCGCCTACGCCGCCGTGGGCGAGACCGGCGCCTTCGGCTTCGCCCCGATCGACCCCGTCGCGTACACGGTCGACAGCTTCGTCGTCCCGGAGGGATTCGACTGGACCCCCATCATCCGCTGGGGCGACCCGCTCTTCGCCGACAGCCCCGCCTTCGACGCACTCAACCAGACGCCCGAGGCCCAGGCCCGGCAGTTCGGCTACAACGTCGACTACACCGACATCATCCGCACCTCGGCCACCACGGCCATCCTCTTCGTGAACCACGAGTACACGAACGAGAACGTGATGTTCCCCGCCGATCAGCTCGAGGGCGACGTGGAGCGCGTGCGCCGCGTCGGACTCAAGGCGCACGGTCTCAGCGTCGTCGAGCTCACGCGCACGAGCGAGACCGCGCCCTGGACGCCCGTCGTGGGCGGAGCCCTCAACCGCCGCTTCCTCGACGACACCCCGTACGCGTTCACCGGGCCCGCCGCAGGCAGCGAGCTCCTGCGCACGGTCGCCGATCCGGAGGGCAGGACCGTCCTCGGCACCTTCGGCAACTGCTCGGGCGGCACGACCCCGTGGGGCACCATCCTCAGCGGCGAGGAGAACTTCGACGGCTACTTCCGCTCGTCCGGCCTCTCGGAGGCCGAGCAGCGCTACGGCCTCGCCGACGAGGAGACCGCGCGCGGCTGGGAGAACGTCGACCCGCGGTTCGACGCGCGCACCCCCGGCTATGAGAACGAGCCCAACCGGTTCGGCTGGATCGTCGAGATCGACCCGACCGACCCGTCCTCGACGCCGCGCAAGCACACGTCGCTCGGCCGCCTGAAGCACGAGGGCGCGAACGTCATCGTCGCCGCGAACGGCAGGGTCGTGGCGTACACGGGCGACGACGAGCGCTTCGACTACCTCTACAAGTTCGTCTCCCGCGACACGTACGTGGAGGGCGACCGCGCGCACAACATGACGCTGCTGGAGAACGGCGACCTCTTCGTCGCGCGCTTCTCGGGCGACTCGCCCGCGACCGAGATCGACGGCTCGGGCACGCTGCCCTCCGACGGCGGCTTCGGCGGCTCGGGCGAGTGGCTCCCCCTCGTCGTCGACGGCGCATCGGCCGTCGACGGGATGAGCGTCGAGGAGGTGCTCGTGCACACGCGCCTCGCGGCCGACCGCGCGGGCGCCACGAAGATGGACCGTCCCGAGGACGTCCAGCCGCATCCGACGAGCGGCCGTGTCTACGTCGCGTGCACGAACAACAGCGACCGCGGCACGGAGGGCAAGGCCGGCCCCGACGAGGTGAACCCGCGCACCGAGAACCGCGACGGCCACATCATCGAGATCACCGAGGACGGCGGCGACCAGACCGCGCGGACCTTCGGCTGGACGCTGCTCCTCGTCGCGGGCGACCCCGCGCGCAACGACTCGGCGTACTTCTCCGGCTTCCCGGTCGACGAGGTCTCGCCCATCTCGTGCCCCGACAACCTCGCCTTCGACACGGCGGGCAACCTCTGGATCTCGACGGACGGCGCGCCCAGCACGATCGGGTTCAACGACGGCCTCTTCCGCGTCGGCCTCGAGGGCGACCAGCGCGGCCGGGTCGAGCAGTTCCTGTCAGTGCCGCGTGAGGCCGAGACCTGCGGCCCCGTCATCCACGACGACGAATGGCATGTGTTCGTGTCGGTGCAGCACCCGGGTGAGGACGGCTCGTTCGAGGAGCAGACCTCGACGTTCCCGGACAGCATGAAGCAGGCCCCGCTCTCGGGCGCCGGCGGCGGGACGTTCGCCGGCCCCCGCCCGACGGTCGTCCAGGTGATGCCCGTGGCCGCGCCGTCGCCGACGCCCACGCCGACGGCGGAGCCCACCGCGACGCCTGAGCCGACGCCCACCGCGACGTCGACTCCGACGCCCACGACGACGCCGAGCGCGAGCCCCACGGCGACCCCGACCCAGGCGCCCACCCAGGCTCCGTCGCAGACGCCGGTCCCGTCGCCGTCGCAGAGCACCGCGCCGTCGCCGGGCCCCGACGCGCCGCTGTCGCCCACGGGCGGCGGTGTCGTGGGCGGCCTGCTCGCGGGCGCCGGCGCGCTCGCGACCGCGGGCCTGGCATTCCTCGCCCGCCGCAAGCGCGAGAACGGGCAGCAGCCGTCCGAGACGACCGACGAGGTCTGACCGGTCACGCGAGAGGGCCGGTCGGCGAGGAGACCCCTCGCCGACCGGCTCTCTCGGCTGTCAGCAGCAGCGCCCGCCGGGATCGAGGTCCTGCGCGCGGTGGATCTCGCGCCAGAACTCCCGCTCGGTGAGCGGCTCGCCGTCGGGATGGCGCTCTCGCTCGTGCGCGAGGTACGCCGCGTACCGCGACTGCCCGGTCATCCCCGAGACGAAGCGCGCGCACACGCTGCCCACGGCGGCCAGCGGCGCAAGCAGTCGGATGGCCATCAGTCCCCCCGCGAGGGGCGGCGCTCCGCGGGCAGCGCATCCCACTCGCGCTGCGCGGCCCGCTCCGCCGCCGTGGGGATGAGCCCTGCCGGGGCGAACCGGCGCGACGGGACGGGCGCGTCCTCGTTGTCGATCGTCTCGGTCGACCGCAGCGCCTGCACGACGCGGACGATCGCCGCGACGAGCACGATGAGCGTCAGCACGAGGAAGATGATCGAGAGCGTCCCCTGGATCGCCGTGTTGCGCACGACCGCCTCCATCGCCGCGACGCTCGGCGCGGTGCCGAACGAGGTCTCCCCCGCGGCGAGCGCGTCGCGGAATGCGGCGTGCTGCGCCCAGTAGCCGACCGCCGGCACGCTCGAGAAGATCTTGTGCAGCGACGCGACCGTCGTCACGACCGTGACGAACGCGAGCGGGAGCGCCACGATCCAGAGCGCCCCGAAGGTCCGTCGCCGCGCGACGATCGTGAGCACGACCGCGAGGGCGATCGCGGCGAGCAGCTGGTTGGCGATGCCGAACAGCGGGAAGAGCGTGTTGATGCCGCCGAGCGGATCCGTCACGCCCATGATGAGCACCGCTCCCCAGCCGGCGACCATGATCGCCGTGCAGATCCACGCTCCGAGCCGCCACGACGTGTCGCGGAACCGCGGCACGACGTTCCCGATCGAATCCTGGAGCATGAACCGTGCCACGCGCGTGCCGGCATCCACCGCCGTGAGGATGAACAGCGCCTCGAACATGATCGCGAAGTGGTACCAGAACGACATCATGCCGCTGCCGCCGATCCACTGGCCCATGATGAGCGCGAGCCCGACCGCGAGGGTCGGGGCGCCGCCCGTGCGCGACACGATCGACTCCTCCCCCACGAGCTGGGCCATGGTGGTGAGCGCGTCCGGCGTGAGCGAGACGCCGGTCAGCCCGAGCCCGTTCACCCAGGCGACCGCTCCCTCGACCGTGCCGAGCGTGGCCGCGGCCGAGGAGTTCATCGCGAAGTAGATGCCGCGGTCGATCGAGACGGCGGCGACGAGAGCCATGACCGCGACGAACGACTCCATGAGCATGCCGCCGTAGCCGATGAAGCGCGTCTGCTTCTCCTTCTCGATCATCTTCGGCGTCGTGCCCGACGAGATCAGGGCGTGGAAGCCCGAGAGGGCGCCGCAGGCGATCGTGACGAAGAGGAACGGGAACAGCGGCCCGCTCCAGACCGGCCCCGTCTCGCCGCTCGCGAACTCGCTGAACGCCGGCACCGAGATCTCGGGGCGCACGAAGACGATCGCGACCGCGAGCGCGACGATCACGCCCACCTTCATGAAGGTCGAGAGGTAGTCGCGCGGCGCGAGCAGCATCCACACGGGCAGGACGGCGGCGACGAAGCCATACACGATGATGGCCCACGCGACTGTCACGCGGTCGAGGTGGAAGAGGGCCTGCCCCCACTCGGTCGCCGCGATCGCGCCGCCGCCGACGATGGCCGCCATGAGGAGGACGAACCCGATGATCGAGACCTCGAGGATGCGGCCCGGGCGGATCCAGCGGAGGTACGCGCCCATGAACAGCGCGATCGGGATGGTCATGGCGACCGAGAACACGCCCCACGGGCTCTCGCCGAGGGCGTTCACGACGATGAGCGCGAGGATGGCCGTGATGATGATCATGATGAGGAGCGTCGCGAGGATGGCCGCGGCGCCGCCGAAGCGGCCCAGCTCATCCTTCGCCATCTGGCCGAGCGAGCGGCCGCCGCGGCGCATCGAGAAGAACATCACGAGGTAGTCCTGCACGGCCCCGGCCAGGACGACGCCCACGATGATCCAGATGGTGCCGGGGAGGTATCCCATCTGGGCCGCGAGGACGGGGCCCACGAGGGGCCCTGCGCCGGCGATCGCGGCGAAGTGGTGGCCGAACAGCACGACCCGGTCGGTGGGGACGAAGTCCTTGCCGTCCGACCGGTACTCCGCGGGCGTCGCGCGACGGTCATCCGGGCGCACGATCTTCCGCTCGATGTACTTCGCGTAGAAGCGGTAGAACACGAGGTACGTGCACACGGCGGCGAAGACGAACCAGATCGCGTTCACCGTCTCGCCGCGCACGATCGCGAGCATGGTCCATGCGACGCCGCCGAGGAGGGCGATGGCCGTCCAGATCACGATGCGCAGCGGCGTCCAGCGGCGGTCGTCGGGAACAGCGACCGGCGGCGACGCCTCGGTCTCGGGGGCGATGCGCGGGGCTGGGTCCTGTGCCATGGCCGTGACTCCTTCGTCTCCTCGTGCGTCGGCCGACATGCCGACCGGTATCCGAGGATACGCACGGCGACGGCGGCGGAGACGTTGCCCCGCCGCCGTCGCCGCGCCCGTGTCAGGAGAGCTCGCCGACCTCCAGCAGGTCGGTCACGAGGGCCGCGATCGCCGAGCGCTCGCTGCGCGTGAGCGTGACGTGCCCGAAGAGATCGTGTCCCTTGAGCGACTCGATGACGCTCGCGATGCCGTCGTGGCGGCCGACGCGCAGGTTGTCGCGCTGCCCCACGTCGTGCGTGAGGACGACCTTCGATCCCTGCCCGATCCGGCTCAGCACCGTGAGGAGCACGTTGCGCTCGAGCGACTGCGCCTCGTCGACGATCACGAACGCGTCGTGCAGCGAGCGGCCGCGGATGTGCGTGAGCGGGAGCACCTCGAGCATCCCGCGCTCCACGACCTCGTCGAGGACGTTCTGCGACACGACGGAGCCGAGCGTGTCGAAGACCGCCTGGCCCCAGGGGTTCATCTTCTCGGCCTGGTCGCCGGGCAGGTAGCCGAGCTCCTGACCGCCCACCGCGAACAGCGGCCGGAAGACGATGATCTTCTTCTGCTGCTGGCGCTCGAGCACCGCCTCCAGCCCCGCGCAGAGCGCGAGCGCCGACTTGCCCGTTCCGGCGCGCCCGCCCAGGGAGACGATGCCGACGGTCGGGTCGAGGAGGAGGTCGATCGCGATGCGCTGCTCGGCCGAGCGCCCGTGCAGGCCGAACACCTCGCGGTCGCCGCGGACGAGGCGCAGCTCGCCGTCGCCCGTGACGCGGCCGAGCGCCGAGCCCCGCTCCGACTGGATGACGAGGCCGGTGTTGACCGGGAGCCCCCGTGCGTCGTCGTGCAGCGCGACCTCGCTCTCGTAGAGGTCCGACATCTCGTCGCCCGAGACCTGCAGGGTCGCGATCCCGGTCCAGCCCGAGTCGACCGCCTGCTCGGCGAGGTACTCCTCTGCCGCGAGGCCGAGAGAGGCGGCCTTCACGCGCATCGGGAGGTCCTTGGAGACGATCGTGACGCTCTGTCCGTCCTGTGCGAGGTGGGCGGCGACGGCGAGGATGCGGCTGTCGTTGTCGGCGAGCCGGATGCCGCTGGGCAGCACGCTCTGGTCGGTGTTGTTGAGCTCGACGCGCAGCGTGCCGCCCTCGCCCACGGGCACGGGGAAGTCGAGGCGCCCATGCTCGACGCGCAGCTCGTCCAGGTGCCGCAGCGCGGCGCGTGCGAAGTAGCCGATCTCCGGATCGTGCCGTTTGCCCTCGAGCTCGGTGATCACCACCACGGGGATCACGACGCTGTGCTCCGCGAAGCGGAAGAACGCCCTCGGATCGCTCAGCAGGACCGAGGTGTCGAGCACGTAGGTGCGCAGGTCCTGCGCCTCCCGCGTCGTCGACCGCCGCCCGGTCTTCCTGACAGTGCTGGTGCTCACGCCCGTCGTGGTGGCCACGTCACACTCCCGACCCCGGGCTTCCGCCCGGATTCGACGAGTCGACCTGGGGCCACGAGTCGCAGTCCTGACGGCCGACCCGACCGGACGCCTTGCCCGGTGATCCGAAGCTACGACCGCCGGGGCGGTCTGCGGCGCATGGACACGCTGACGGGCGGATGAAGATCTCGTGAACGCGGCGAGGTCAGCCCACGCGCGTCTGCACGAAGACCGCGCACGCGTCGTCGAGCATCCGCAGCGTCTCGTCGTCGGTCGCGACGTGCGGCGACACGCGGACGTATCCGGATCGCGCCGTCGCCGTCACCCCCGCGTTCGCGAGGGCGGCGCCGAGGGCTCCGACGTGACGCGCCCCGGGGTCGAGGGCGACGATGCCCGCGCGTCGGGCCGGATCGCGCGGCGTCACGACCTCGATGCCGTGCGCGTCGGCGATCTCGATGATGCGTCCCGCCCGCTCCGCCACGGCCGCCTCGATCGCGGCGATGCCCGCGGATGCGACCTCGCCGACCGCCGACGCGAGACGCGCGGCCGCCAGGGGGTCGGGGCGCGAGACCGTGAAGGCGCGGGCATCGGGCGCGGGCGCCGGCACGGGCACGCCGTCGTACGGCAGGTCGTCGGCGTCCGTGCCGGTGGTGCCCGAGAGCACCGGGTCGAGCGCGACGCGCGCCCGTCGGCCGTACCACGCGAAGCCGGTGCCCCGCCCCGCCCGCAGCCACTTGTATCCGTGCGCGGCGACGACATCGGCGGCCGTCCATTCGGCGTCGACGACGCCGACGGCCTGCGTCGCGTCGACGATGAGCAGCCGGTCGTCGCCGATGACCTCGCGGATGCCTGCGAGATCGGCGCGGTATCCGGTGCGGAAGTCGACGAGACTCACGGCCACCGCGCTCGTGGACTCGTCGATCGCCTCGGCGACGGCCTCGGGCGTGACGAACCGGTGCTCGGGCGCGATCCACTGCGGCACGATGCGGCCGAGGGCGGTCGCGGCCCGCGCGATCGTCACGGGGATGCTGGGGAACTCGAGGGGTGACGCGACGACGCCGCCCGTGATGCCGTAGACGGCCTGCGCGAGGCCGTGCGTGGTCGAGGGCTGCAGGGCGACCTCCGCGGGGTCCACGCGCAGGAGGCCGGCGATCGCCGCGCGCGCCTCGTCCGCACGGCCGGAGACGAGGCCGATCCCGCTCTCGCGACCGGAGCCGAGCAGCTCGAGATCGGCCATCGCCTCCTCGCGCACGGTGCGGGAGAGGGGGCCGAACCGCGCCCAGTCGAGATAGCCCGGTTCCACGTCGAACGAGGCGGTGAGGTCTGCGAGGGTGGTCACGCCTCCATTCTCGCAGAGGCGGCCGTCCGCGAGGTTGCGCGCGTCAGCGGCCGAAGCGCCGGTCTCGCGACCCGAAGTCGCGGATGGCGCGGAGGAAGTCGACCTCGCGCAGGTCGGGGCCGAGCGCCTCGAGGAAGTAGAACTCGCTGTGCGCGCTCTGCCAGAGGAGGAAGTCGCTCAGGCGCTGCTCGCCGCTCGTCCGGATGACGAGGTCGGGGTCCTTCTGACCTCCCGTGTAGAGGTGCTCGGCGATCTGCTCGGGCGTGAGGTGCGCGGCGAGATCCTCGAGGGTGCCCCCGTTCGACCCGTGCTCGCGGATGATGCTGCGGACGGCGTCGACGATCTCGTGGCGTCCGCCGTACCCGACCGCGAGGTTGACGTGCAGCCCGCTGTTGCCGCGGGTGCGCTCCTCCGCGTCGCGCAGGGCGGACAGGAGGAAGTCCGGAAGGCCCTCGGAGCGTCCCACGTGCTGCACGCGCCAGTCCCGTCGTCGGGAGAGCTGCCCCGCGAGCCCCGCGATGATCTCGATGAGATCCTGCAGCTCGCGGCTGTCGCGCTTGCGGAGGTTGTCGTGCGAGAGCAGGTAGAGCGAGACGACCTCGACGCCGATGGCCTCGCACCACTCGAGGAACTCGCGCATCTTCGCGGCGCCCGCGCGGTGCCCGTGCGCCGGCGTCTCGTAGCCCAGCTGACGCGCCCAGCGGCGATTGCCGTCGATCATCATCGCGACGTGGTGGGGCACCTTCGCCGGATCGATCTGCCGGTGCAGCCGCGAGATGTAGAGACGGTACAGAGGCCCCCGTCCTGCCGCCGACCGCTCGCTGATCACCCTCCGAGCGTACTCCGGGCGTCCGCGTGCCGCTCACGGCATGCGCTGGCGCGTACTGTCAGACCATGACCTCCGACGAGCACACGCCCGCGCAGACCCCGGACGGCGTGCCCCGGCTCCCGCTGATGGATGCCGCGCGCGCGGACGCCCACGAGGAGCCCAAGCCGTCGTGGCGCGGCTGGATCCACGCCGGGACGTTCCCCGTCGCGATCGTGGCGGGCATCGTCCTCGTGGCGCTCGCCGACGGCGCGGCGGCGAAGGCCGCGTCGGCGGTCTTCGCCGCGTCGTCGCTCCTGCTCTTCGGCAACTCGGCGCTCTACCACCGCTTCCACTGGAAGCCCCGCACGCGTCTGATCCTCAAGCGGATCGACCATGCGAACATCCTCCTGCTCATCGCGGGCACGTACACGCCGATCGGCGTGCTCGCGCTGCCGCCGTCGAAGGGCGTGCCGCTGCTCGTGCTCGTCTGGACCGGAGCCCTCCTCGGGATCCTCTTCCGGGTGTTCTGGATCGGCGCCCCGAGGTGGCTCTACGTCGCCCTCTACCTCGTGCTCGGCTGGGCGGCCGTCATGTACATGGGCGATCTCTTCCAGGCGAACCGGACGATGATGGTCCTCGTGATCGTCGGCGGCCTCCTCTACTCGGCCGGCGCGGTCGTCTACGCGATCAAGAAGCCCAACCCGTGGCCGGGCCACTTCGGATTCCACGAGATCTTCCACGTGTGCACGGTGCTCGCGTTCCTCTGCCACTGGGCGGGGGCGCTGCTCATCGCGCTCGATCCCGCGTTCAACGGCCCGGCGTAGGCTCCTCGCCCGTCTCACCGCGGCCATCCGACGCCGTCCCGGTTCCCCGCGGATCGGCGCCCTCCTGCGCGGCCGCCTCCTGTGCGGCGGCCTCCTCCTCCGCGTCGAGCACGGCGTTCGCCTCCTCGCGGTACCGCGCCCGGCGCACGCGCCGCAGCATGTCGAAGACGAGGAGGAACACCGCGATGACGAGGACGACGATCGTCGCGAAGCCGAGGGGGCCGGGCGTGACGAGGTCCGGGTCCACGGTCGGCTGCGGGCTCGGGGTGGCGGCGAGCACGGCGAGAGCGGGCATCGAGGACTCCTCCGGGGTGCGCGGCGCCCGAGACGGGGCGCCGGGAAAAGGCGGTTAGCCTGGAGTCCCAGCCTAGTTCGCCCGACCTGAGAGGACGACGCCGTGACGATCCAGCAGCGTCTCGACGAGCGCTACGGGCGAACCCCCCGCCGCTCGCGCCGCATCGCATGGATCGCGGGAATCGCGCTCGCCGCCCTCGCGGTCGGGTGGTTCGGGTGGTCGACGATGCAGACCGCCGCCGCCGAGGTCGATTTCGACGATCTCGGCTACGAGGTGCGCAGCGAGCACGAGGTGTCGGTGACCTTCCAGATCACCTCGGGCTCGCGCGAGAGCGTCGCCTGCGCGCTCGAGGCGCTCGACGAGCAGTTCGGCGTGGTCGGCTGGCGGATCGTCGAGTACCCGCCGTCCGACGCCGTGTCGGCCTCACACACCGAGAGCATCCCCACCGTCGCGGAGGCGACGACCGGAATTGTGAAGTCCTGCTGGGTTCCGTAAGATCGACGGTCAGTCCATCCGACGCCCCGGCGACCTGCCGGGGCGTCTTCACATATGCCGGCCCCCTCGGCCGCGCATCCACGAAGGAGACAGACCGTGTCCGATGACACCCAGGTCCCGTTCCTGACGCAGGAGGCGTACGACCGCCTCGCCGCCGAGCTCGAGCACCTCTCGACCACCGGTCGTGAGGAGATCGCGAAGCGCATCGAGGCGGCCCGCGAGGAGGGCGACCTCCGCGAGAACGGCGGCTACCACGCGGCCAAGGACGAGCAGGGGAAGCAGGAGGCGCGCATCCGCCAGCTGCAGGCGCTCCTCAAGGACGCGAAGGTCGGCGTCGCCCCCGAGTCCAACGGCATCGTCGAGCCCGGCACCGTCGTGACGGCGGTCGTGTTCGGCGACCAGGAGCGCTTCCTGCTCGGCAGCCGCGAGATCGCCGGAGGCACCGACCTCGACGTCTACAGCGAGCAGAGCCCGCTCGGCGCCGCCATCCTCGGCCTCAAGGAGGGCGAGAAGACGAGCTACCAGGCGCCCAACGGCAAGGACATCCCCGTCGAGATCGTCAAGGTCGAGACCTTCACGGGCTGAGCCCGCACGCGCGAGAGGGCGACGGCCGGCCGGCCGTCGCCCTCTCGTCATTCCGGCAGGATCTCGGGCCGGAAGCCCGCGTCGCGCAGGATCTGCAGCGTGAGCAGCTTGTGCTCCTCGCCGCGCGTCTCGACGGAGATCTGCAGGATGACCTCGCTGATCTGCATGCCCTGCCCGTGCCGTGTGTGCAGCACCTCGATCACGTTCGCTCCGGCCTCCGCGAGGAGCTCGGAGACGCGCGCGAGCTGACCGGGACGGTCGGGCAGCGGGATGCGGATGGTCATGTAGCGGCCCGACGCGGCGAGGCCGTGTGCGACGACCCGCTGCAGCAGGAGCGGATCGATGTTGCCGCCGGACAGGAGAGCGACCGTGGACCCCTGCGGACTCACCTTGCCCGCGAGGATGGCCGCGACGCCGACCGCGCCGGCCGGCTCGACGACGACCTTCGCCCGCTCCAGCAGCACGAGGAGCGCGCGCGCGATGTCGTCCTCCCCCACGGTCACGACCTCGTCGACGAGCTCGCGGACGATCGCGAACGGCACATCGCCCGGGCGGGCGACGAGGATGCCGTCGGCGATCGTCGGCTTCGTCTCGACGCGCACGGGTTCTCCGGCGGCGAGCGACGGGAGCATGGGCGCGGCGTTCTCGGCCTGCACGCCGATGATCCGCACCGTGCGCCCCGCCGCGGCCGCCCGTGCCTTCGCGGCCGCGGCGACGCCCGCGATGAGGCCTCCGCCGCCGATCCCCATGATGATCGTGTCGACGTCGGGCACGTCGTCGAGGATCTCGAGGCCGAGCGTGCCCTGGCCGATGATCACGTCGCGGTGGTCGAACGGGTGGATGAGCACGGCTCCCGTGCGCTCGGCGTGCTCCGCAGCGCGACGCAGCCCGACGTCGACGGTCGCGCCGTCGAGCACCACCTCGGCGCCGTAGCCCTTCGTCGCGAGGAGCTTCGGGACGGGAACGCCGAGCGGCATGTAGATCGTCGCCGGGATGCCGAGCTGCTGCGCCGCGAGCGCGACGCCCTGCGCGTGGTTGCCCGCCGAGGCCGCGACCACGCCGCGACGCCGCTCGTCCTCCGTGAGGCGCGACAGGCGGTAGGTCGCCCCGCGCACCTTGAACGACCCCGTGCGCTGCAGATTCTCGAGCTTGAGGTGCACCGGGGCGCCGAGCACCTCGCTGAGGTGCTGCGAGTACTCGGTCGGGGTGTGCTCCACGACGCCCTCGAGGAAGCGCGCGGCCTCCTCGAACTCGGCGAGCGCGGGGATCGGCGGGGCGTCCGGCGTCGCGTGAGCGTCCTCGGGTGCGTCCGCGTCCATCCGCGTCATGTGCGTGCCTTCCTGTGGTCGTCCTCGTCGCCTCGGCCGAGGCTCTTGGGGACCGTGCTCCAGATGAGATCGGCCGATCGGACCTCGGCTCCCGTGCGCCACGACCCCGAGCTGAGCGTCACGGCCACGACGTTGACGAACGCCGCGACCGGCACCGCGAACAGGGCGCCGGCGATGCCGCCGACCATCGAGCCGCCCGCGACGACGAGGACGACCGCGAGCGGGTGCACCTTGACGGCCGATCCCATGAGGAGCGGCTGCAGGATGTGGCTCTCGACCTGCTGCACGAGCAGGACGACCGCGAGCATCGCGACGCCGATCCAGATGCCGTTGTAGGCGAGCGCGATCACGACCGCGAGTGCGCCCGTGACGATGGCGCCGACGAACGGGACGAATGCCCCGAGGAACACGAGGACCGCGATGGGGATGGCCAGGGGCACGCCGAGCGCGAACGCGCCGATGCCGATGCCGATCGCGTCGATCGTCGCGACGATGATCTGCGTGCGCGCGTAGTTGATGAGCGTGGTCCAGCCGTTGCGCGCCGCCGCGTCGACGGCCGGCCGCGCCGCGCGCGGGAAGAGCCTGAGGGTCCAGCGCCAGATGCCGGCGCCGTCGAGGAGGAAGCACAGGAGCACGAAGAGCGCGACGAGCGCGCCGGCGGCCACGTGCCCCACGGTCGAGCCCACGGCGAGCGCACCGTTCAGGAGGAGATCGGCCTGCTCCTCGACGAGCTGGAGGCCTCCCGTGAGCAGGTCGTCGAGCTGCTGGGCGGTGACGAGCCCTCCGTCGATGAGGAAGGTCCGCAGACCGGCGATCGACTCGGCCGCGCGGGCGCGCACCTCCTCCGCCTGCCGCGAGATCTGCCAGACGACGAGCCACACGAGGCCCGTCACGATCGCGAGCGTCCCGAGCACGCTCACGACGACCGCGAGCACGCGCGGCACCCGGTGGCGCAGCATCCACGAGAAGAACGGGAACAGGAGGGCGGTGAGCAGCGTCGCCACGAAGATCGGGATGACGAGCAGCTTGAACTGGATGACGAGCCAGACGATCACGGCGGCGACGGCGGCGAGCACGAGGAAGCGCCATCCGTAGGCCGTCGCGATGCGCAGTCCGACGGGGACCTCGACGGGATCCGCGGGCGGAGGGCTCGCGGGAGGAGCGCTCGGCGGCGCGGCGCGGCGTCGACGGAGAAATCCCGCGCGAGAGCTCGGGGGCGTGTCGTCGCTCATCCCCGTCATCCTAATCCCGGGTGCATTCCGCTGTCGGCACGCGATCGGCCGCCTGCGCGACCCGGTGTCGGAGGTCGCCGGTAGCGTTGCGCGCGTGAAGGATGTCCTCTCGGCTGCCGAAGCCCGCCGCCTGGGCCTCGCCGCCCAGGGCCTCTCCCGTGCGCGTCCGGCCGCGCCCTCGCTGCGTCATGTCCGCCGCGAGCTCGCGCGCATGCACGTCCTGCAGATCGACTCCGTGAACGTGTTCTCCCGGTCGCACTACATGCCGCTCTTCTCGCGGCTGGGGCCCTACGACCGGGATCTGCTGGATCGCCTCGTCCTGACCCCCGCGCGTCGGGGGCGGGCGCCCGAGCACGTCGAGTACCTCGCCCACGAGGCGACCTTCGTCCCGGTCGCGGACTGGCCGCTCTGGCGGTTCCGCATGGACGCCATGCGGAGCCGGTACGCGGGGCCCGGAAGCTGGTTCGCCGCGAACGCCGACACCGTGAACTGGGTGCGCGCCGAGCTCGCGGAGCGCGGTCCGCTGCGGCCCGCGGAGATCGAGCGCGATGTCGAGGCGAGCCGCGGCCCATGGTGGGGCTGGGACGACGTCAAGCGCGCCCTCGAGATGCTGTGGCGCTTCGGCGAGGTCGCGATCGCCGGCCGCAACGGCTTCGAGCGCCGCTACGGCCTCGCCGAGCACGTCATCCCACACGAGCACCTCGAGCGCGTCGTCGCCCCCGACGACGCGGTCCGCGAGCTGGTGCGCCGGGCGGCGCTCGCATACGGCGTGGCCACGGCATCCGACATCGCCGACTACCACCGGCTGCGCGACCGCCGCGGCGTCCTCGCCGCCGTGTCCGACCTCGAGGACGCGGGAGAGCTCGTCCCCGTCGCCGTGCGCGGGTGGGAGCGCGCGGGCCGTGCGCTGCCGGCCTGGCGTCATCGGGACGCCGTGCTCCCCCGGCGCATCGACCGCGCGACCCTGCTCACCCCCTTCGACCCCGTCGTGTGGTTCCGCGAGCGCGCGGAGCGGATGTTCGGATTCGACTACCGCATCGAGATCTACACGCCGGCCGAGCGGCGCCGGTTCGGCTACTACTCGCTCCCGCTGCTCGTCGGAGACCGCATCGCGGGTCGGTTCGACCTCAAGGCCGACCGCGCGGCGGGCGCGCTGCGCGTGCAGTCCGCCTGGTGGGAGGCGCACGTCGATCCGGCCGCCGTCGCCGAGAGTGCGGCGGAGGCGCTGCGCGAGGCAGCGGCCTGGCAGGGGCTCGACGCGATCTCGGTCTCGCACTGGGGCGATGCCGCGGACGATGTCGCGCACGTGCTCGACGCGCCGCGCCACGCCCATCCCGGCGCACTCCGAGCAACGGCTGATTAGTGTTGCGGGTGGAGGCAGCCCGCATGAAACGACCCCTGGTCCCGATCCTCGCCGTCGTCGGCGTGATCGTCGTCGGCATGCTCGCGATCGGCTTCTGGTCGACCAGCCGACCGGCGAGCGCGGAGGAGACCGCCGCGCGGTATCTCGACGCGCTCTCGTCGGGCGACGCCGACGCGGTCCGCGCCCTGCTCGCAGACGCCGACGCCGTGCCGGACACCGCGTGGAGCGCGTTCTCCACGGCGTCCGCGCATCTCTCCTCCGCCGAGATCGTCGAGGTCGACGAGTCGGAGGACAGCGCCCAGGTGCGGGCGGAGGCGACCCTCGACGGGGAGCCGCAGGAGCTCGCGTTCACGCTGACCTCGTCCCCATCGGGATGGCACGTCGCCGAGGTCCCGCTCTCGCCCGTGACGGTGACGGCGACGCGCGGCGCGTGGGTGGATGTGGCCGGCGAGCCGGTCGCGCTCGAGGGCGGCGCCGCGCAGCTCGCACTCCTTCCGGGCTCCTACGAGGTGTCGGCGTGGCCCGCCGAGTACCTCGACGGAGCAACCACGGCCGAGGTCGGCACGTCCGCCGAGCCGGTCGCCGTCGATCTCGCGCCGACGTTCACCGACCAGGCGCTCGCCGATGCCGAAGCCGAGCTGACCGCCCATCTGGAGGGCTGCCTCGCGACCGCCGCCGAGGTGCCGCAGGGCTGCGGGATGATCGTCCCCTGGCCGGCCGACCTCGCGGAGGCGGCCGAGGTGTCCTTCCGTGCGGACCGGATGCCCGAGGCCGCGATCGACCTCGAGACGGGCACCTTCCAGGCCACCGGCGGCGCCGTCGTCGCGACCGTCACGGGCACGCGCCCCGACGGCACGGAGGGCGTCTTCACCTACCGCACCGATGCCTGGAGCCTCTACGGAACGATCTCGCTCGATGACGAAGGGCTCCTACTCAGCGTGAACTGAGCAGGAGCCCTTCGGCCCGAGCGGTCAGAACTGGACGCGCGGCGGCTCGGAGATCGCGGCCCCGCCGTCGACCTCGAAGAACTCGCGCTGGGCGAATCCGAGGTTGCGCGCGAAGAGGTTGTTCGGGAACACCGAGATCTTCGTGTTCAGCTCGCGGACGCCGCCGTTGTAGAAGCGGCGCGAGGCTTGGATCTTGTCCTCGGTGTCGACGAGGCTGTGCTGCAGCTGCAGGTAGTTCTGGCTCGCCTGCAGCTGGGGGTAGGACTCCGCCACCGCGAACAGGCTCTTGAGGGCCTGCTGGATGTGGTTCTCGGCGACTCCCGCCTCCGCGGGGCCCGATGCCGCGAGCGTCTCGGCGCGCGCCCGCGTGACGTTCTCGAACACCGCCTTCTCGTGCGCCGCGTAGCCCTTCACCGTCTCGATGAGGTTCGGGATCAGATCCGCTCTTCGCTTGAGCTGGACCGTGATCCCGCTCCACGCCTCGTCGACGCGCACGTTGAGCTGGACGAGCGAGTTGTACGTCGCCCACAGGTAGATCGCCGCGATGACGACGATCGCCACCACGACGAGAACGGGAATCAACCACTCCACGACGGAACCCCCTTGGTTTCTGCGTCCATCCTAGACACCGCGCCCTCCGCGGCCACCGTGCGCCGCCTGCGCATCCGCATACGATGGCGTCCGTGATCGCACGACCCGACTCCTCCCTCCGCTTCCGCTTCGCGACCGTCGACGACGTCGCGGCGATCGTCTCCGTCGTCGAGCGGGCATACCGTGCGGACGACGCCGGCTGGACGACCGAGGCGCACCTCATCGGCGGGCGCCGCACCGGCGCCGACGAGGTCGAGCAGCTCGTCGCCTCGGCCACCGGCGGGCTCCTGACGCTCTCCGATCACGGCGACATCGTCGCGACGTGCCACCTCGATCGGCGTGCGGATCACGCCTATTTCGGGATGTTCGCGGTCGACCCCACCCGCCAGGCGCGCGGGTTCGCGCGGCCCTCCTCGCGGAGGCGGAGCGCGTCGCACGCGAGGAGTGGGGATCCCCGCGGATGCGGATGACCGTGATCTCGGCGCGGACGGACCTCATCGCGTGGTACGCGCGCCGCGGCTACCGCCCCACGGGCGGCACCTCGCCCTTCCCCTACGGCGATGCGCGCTTCGGGGAGCCGCGCGTGGCCGGCCTGCGCTTCGACGAGCTCGAGAAGCCGCTCGTGTGAGGTCACGGGAGACACACATGCGCGGACGACCCCGGCGGGCGCCGCGGGTCGATAGCGTCGAGGCATGAGCATTCAGGACAGGGCCCTCTCCCTCAAGTCGCTGCACGAAGCCCCCGAGATCCTCCGCGTCGTGAACGTGTGGGACGCGGTCAGCGCCCGCACGGTCGCCGACCTGCCGAGCACGCGGGCGATCGCCACGGCCGGCCACTCGATCGCGGCATCGCACGGCTTCAAGGACGGCGAGATGCCGCTCGAGGTCAACCTCGCGGCGATCGCGCGCATCGTCGAGGCGGTGGACCTGCCGGTCACGGCCGATCTCGATGCGGGATACGACGACGCGGCCGACACGGTGCGCCGTGCCATCGGCGTGGGCGTCGTGGGCGCCAACGTCGAGGACCGCCTGGCTCCGTTCGACGATTCCGTCGCGAAGGTCGCCGCGATCACCCGCGCGGCGGAGGCCGAGGGCGTGGCCTTCCAGCTCAATGCGCGCACCGACGCGTTCGTGCGCGCGGGCGACCGGCCCCGCGACGAGAGCATCGAGGACGCGATCGCACGCGGACGCGCGTTCCTCGACGCGGGAGCGAGCCTCGTGTTCGTTCCCGGCGCGCTCGACCGCGACACGGTCGCCCGACTCGTCGAGGGCATCGGGGAGCGCAAGGTCAGCGTGATCGGCCTGCCCGGCGCGCTGACGGCCGCCGAGTACGAGGCGCTCGGCGTCGCACGCATCTCCTACGGTCCTCTGACGCAGCGGGTCGCCCTCCGCGCGCTCCGCGATCTCGCCACCGACCTCTACGGCGACGGCGTGATCCCGCAGGACACCCCCGCCCTCAACTGACGGCCGTCGTCGCATGAGGATGTCCCGCCGCGCCGAGCGCGTGGAGCCCTTCCACGCGATGGCGTTCGGCGCGCGCGCCGCCGAGCTCGAGGCGGAGGGCCACCGTGTCATCCGCCTCGGGCTCGGCGAGCCCGACTTCGGCGCACCGCCGACCGTGCGCGAGGCGATGCGGGCGGCGATGGACGGCCGCCCGCTCCCCTACACGCCGGCGCTCGGGCTGCCGGCGCTGCGCGCGGCGATCGCGGGCTTCTACCGCGACCGGCACGGCGTCGTCGTCGACCCCGCCCGCGTCGCGGTCACGTCGGGCGCGTCTGCGGCGCTGCTCGTCACGCTGGCCGCGATCGCGGACGAGGGCGACGAGGTGCTCCTCGCGGACCCCTCGTACCCGTGCAACCGGCAGCTCATCGAGACGTTCGGCGCCCGTGCGGTGACCCTCCCCGCTCCCGCGGCCGCGCGCTATCAGCTCGATGCGGCCGCGGTCGCGGACGCCTGGACCCCGCGCACGCGCGCCGTCATGATCGCGACGCCCGCGAACCCGACCGGCACGACCATCCGCCCCGACGAGCTCGCGGCGATCTGCGCCTTCGCCCGGGATCGCGGGGCCTGGCGCCTCGTCGACGAGATCTACCTCGACCTCGCCGATGAGGGCGAGGACGGGCTCCGGCCGCGGACGGTGCTCGCTCATGATCCGGACGCGATCGTCGTGTCGAGCTTCTCGAAGTACTTCGGGATGACCGGATGGCGCCTCGGATGGTGCGTGCTCCCCGAGGAGCTCGTCGCGCCCGTCGAGCGGCTCGCGATGAACTACTTCCTGTGCGCGTCCACGCCCGCCCAGGTCGCGGCGCTCGCGTGCTTCACGCCGGAGACGCTCGCCGTCTGCGAGGACCGCAGGGCCGAGCTGCGCGCGCGGCGGGAGATCGCGCTCGCCGGGCTCGCGGAGCTGGGCCTGTCGGTGCCTGTGCCCCCGGACGGCGCGTTCTACGTCTACGCCGACGTGTCCTCGACGGGCATGGACGCCTGGGAGTTCTGCCGCCGCGCCCTCGAGGAGGTGCACGTCTCGCTCACGCCGGGCCGCGACTTCGGCGCAGCGACCGCGCAGACGCACGTGCGACTGTCGTACACGGCATCGCGCGCGGAGCTCCGCGAGGGGCTCGCTCGCCTGCGCGCCCTGCTCGCATGAGCCGCAGGCGCGTACGCTGAGCTCATGGTCCAGGGGATCGCCGACTCGACCGTGTCCGATGTGCTCCACGAGCTCGCCGCACTGGAGGATCCGCGGATGCGCGCGGTCAACGAGAGGCACGGCGACGACCACGGCGTCAACCTCACGAAGCTGCGGGCGGTCGCGAAGCGCCTCGGCGCCGACACCGGACTCGGCCGTGCGCTGTGGCGCACGGACCACACGGCGGCGCGCCTCGTCGCCGTGCTCGTCGCGCGGCCCCGCGAGCTCTCCGCGGAGGAGCTCGACGCCATGCTGCGCGAGGCCCGCGCGCCGAAGGTGCAGGACTGGCTCGTGAACTACGTCGTGAAGAAGGGGCCGCACGCCGAGGCGCTTCGCACGCGCTGGTTCGATGACGCGGATCCGACGGTCGCGGCCGCGGGCTGGGACCTCACGACCGACCGCGTCGCGAAGAAGCCCGAGGGCCTCGACCTCGAGGATCTCCTCGACCGGATCGAAGCCGACATGAAGGATGCCCCGGACCGCCTCCAGTGGGCGATGAACCAGACGCTCGCGACCATCGGCATCCACCACCCGCACCTGCGTGAGCGGGCGATCGCGATCGGCGAGCGACTCGAGGTGCTCAAGGACTACCCGACGCCGCCGAACTGCACGTCGCCGTACGCCCCGATCTGGATCGCCGAGATCGTGCGCCGCCGCGAGGGCTGATCTGGTGCGCAGGCCCGGTCATCCCTCGGCTCGCGTCATGCGCAGGCTCATCGTCTCGGTGCTCGTCTCGGCAGACGGCTTCTTCGAAGGGCCGGAACACGACCTCGCGGTGATGCCGGTCGAGGACGCCTTCAACGACCACAATCTCGACCTTCTGCGGAGCGCCGACACGATCGTGTACGGCAGCCGCTGGTTCCGCCTCAACTGGGACACCTGGGCGGCCGTCGCCGAGAGCGACGACTCCGGCGCGCGGGACCGGGAGATCGCCGCGCGCGTGCTCGCGCTCGAGGCGATCATCGTCAGCGACTCGTTCGCGGTGAGGCCGGAGGATCCGTGGGCGGCGACGACACGCGTCGTCCCGCGCGCCGAGGCGACCGCGGAGATCGCTCGGCTGAAGCAGGCGGAGGGGCGGGACATCATCATGTTCGGCAGCTCGACCACGTGGAATCCGCTCCTCGCGCACGGGCTCGTCGACGAGCTCATCCTGCTCGTCGGCCCGGCCCTGGTCGGCGGCGGCTCGCCGCTGTACCGGGGCGCGCCCGCGCCTCTGCTCCTGCGCGGCGCCCGTGTGCTGCCGGGCTCGCAGCTCGTGGCGATCACCTACACGCCGGCCTCCTGAGCCGGCCCGCTCGGTCCCCCCGCTGGGATTCGAACCCAGACTGAAGCGAGTTTAAGTCGCCTGCCTCTGCCGTTGGGCTACGGGGGGTGGAAACGACGCTACGGCATGGCGAAGGCCGCCACCGACCAGCGGTGACGGCCTTCGCGCGGAGCTGCTCAACGAGCGGCCGCAGGCTCCTCGACCTTGGTCTGCTTGGCGGGAGCCGGCTGCTCCTCGACCTTCGGCTTCGGCCGCGAGGCGTAGGTCTCGAAGAAGACCCGGGGCGCCTGCGTCGTGCCGAGCTGGACGGTGTCGCGACCGAGGAAGAAGTTGTGCACCCAGCCCCAGATGACGCGCCACTTGCGCTCCCACGACGGCATCGCGAGGCCGTGGTAGCCGCGGTGCGCGACCCAGGCGACGAAGCCCTTGAGGGCGATCTTGCCCGACTGGAAGGCTCCGTTGTAGAGCCCGAGGCCCGCGACCGCGCCGAGGTTCTTGTGCACGTAGTCGACCGGCTGCTCGCCGCGGATGACCGCCACGAGGTTCTTCGCGAGGCGCTTCGCCTGACGCACGGCGTGCTGGGCGTTCGGGACGCACATGCCGCCCACGCCGCCGCCCGTGAGGTCGGGCACGGCCGCGACGTCGCCCGCGGTCCACGCGCCCTCGACGACGTTGCCGTCGGCGTCGACGACGCGCAGGTCGGCCTGGGCGCTGATGCGGCCGCGGGCCTCCTTGGGCAGGTCGCCGCCGTTCACGACGATGGGGTTCGCCATGACGCCCGCGGTCCAGATGATGAGGTCGGTCGGGTACTTCTCACCCGTCGACGTCTCGACGACGCCGTCCACGGCCGAGGTGACCTGCGTGTCGAGGTGCACGTGCGCGCCGCGCTTGGCGAGGTCCTTGAGGACCCACTCGCTCGTCTCGAGCGAGACCTCGGGCATGATGCGGCCCATCGCCTCGATGAGGTGGAACTGCGTCTCCTCGAACGAGATCTCCGGGAACTTCTCGAGCAGCGCGTTCGCGAGCGAGCGGAGCTCGGCGAACGTCTCGATGCCCGCGAAGCCGCCGCCCACGACGACCGTCGTGAGGAGGCGCTGGCGGAGGGGGTTGTCCTTCGGGAGGGCGGCGGCCTTCTCGAAGTTGCCGATGAGGGTGTCGCGCACCGCGACGGCCTCCTCGATCGACTTCATGCCGATCGCGTTGTCGGCGATGCCCGGGATCGGGAACGTGCGCGAGACCGACCCCGCGGTCACGACGATCTGGTCGTAGGTGTACTCCCACGGCTCGCCGCCCTCGGGCGTGATCGTCGCCGTCTTGCGGGCGTGGTCGATCTTCGTGACCTTCGCCGTGATGAGCTTCGTGCGCTTGAGGTGACGGCGGTGCGAGACCACCGCGTGGCGCGGCTCGATCGACCCGGCCGCGACCTCGGGCAGGAAGGGCAGGTACGTCATGTACGGAAGCGGGTCGACGAGGACGACCTCGGCCTCTCCGCGTCGCAGGTGCTTCTCGAGCTTCCACGCGGTGTAGAACCCCGCGTATCCACCACCGACGATGAGAATCTTGGGCACGTGAAACGTCACTCCTTGAGTTGATGTTCGGCTGGCTATCGCTGCGCGCGCGTCGAACGAACGCGCCTGACCGCAGACACGACGCCGAGCACGACAAGAATACCAGCGGCGCTCAGCGCGAAGAGCGGCAGCGTCACCTCGCGCATGCTGTCGGCCGAGGGGGCGAACGGAGAGCTCGCCTCACCGGGCGCATCGGCGGGTGGGACGGGCGGGATCTCGACCGCTCCCGCGGTCGGCGTGGGCTCGGGGCCCGAGTCCGCGCGACGATGGAGCGCGATCCAGTCCGGGAGGCTCCCGAGCGGGTTCTCGGCCACCCGCGAGACGGGAGCGCTCACGGCCGCCTCGGCGTCCACGAGACCGTATCCGTACTGCGGGTCGGGCACGTCCTCGACCTGGGGAGGGCGGTTCGCGGTCGAGATGATCCGGTTGATGACGTTCGCCGCGTCGAGGTCGGGGTGCGCCGACCGCACGAGCGCGGCGATCCCGGCGACGATGGGCGCCGCGCCGCTCGTGCCGTTCCACGTCACGACGTCGCCCGTCGCCGAGACGCCGAGGAGCTGCTCGCTGGGCGCTGCGACGCCGATCGTGATGCCCTGCGTCGACGCGCCGACCGAGGCCACGCCGCGGGTGTCGACCCCGGCGACCGCGAGCACGCCCGGGATGGTCGCGGGCGCGCCGACGACGGTCGTGCCGCTCGCCCGGTTCCCCGCTGCCACGACGACGACGACGTCGTGCTCGAAGGCGTACAGGAACGCGTCGTCCCAGCTCTCGTCCCAGTCGAGCGTGTTCGTCGTGAACGAGAGGTTGATGACATCGGCACCGTGGTCGACGGCCCACACCATCGCCTTCGCGACCTGCTCGTCGAACGGGACCGCCGCCGAGGAGCCGAAGCCGATCGAGATCGACAGCAGGTCCGCCTCCGGCGCGACGCCGATCATCCCGGTGTCCTCCCCGGTGCCGCGCCCCGCGGCGAGGGAGGCGACGTACGAGCCGTGGTTCTGGTCCTGCACGCCGACGGGCGTCCGGCCGTCCTCGGACCCGACGCCCGACACATCCGTGCCGTCGGCGACGGCGCCCTCGAACTCGGCCGGACCCTTCGCGATGCCCGTGTCGATCACCGCGATCGTCGCGCCGGCCCCGCGTGTCGTCTCCCACGCCTCGTCGATGCCGTACTCCTCGAGCCAGTACTCGGCCGAGCGGATCGGATCGTCGGGCTCGGGAGTCTCAGTGGGCGTCGGGGTCGGAGACGGGGTCTCGTCGTCGCCCTCGTCCTCGTCATCCGCGGTCGCGGGCGCGGCGACCGGCGCCGCGGGCGCCGTCTGTGCGAGCGCCGACGCCGACGCGGGAGCGGCCGCGCCCGCGAGCGCCAGGAGGGCGATGACGAGGGAGGCGACGCGTCGGGTCATGCAGCCGCGCCGGGATCCTCGCAGGCGCACCGCTCGGGCGACCAGGCCGATCGCTCGAGGGCGAGATCGCCGATCGGGTTCGCTCCCGGACCGGCGGCCAGGGCGTGCCCGGCGAGCGCGTGCAGGCACTTCACCCGGGTCGGCATGCCGCCCGCGGAGATGCCGGCGATCTCGGGCACGTCGCCGAACTGCGCGCGGTCGGCGAGGTACGCCTCGTGCGCGCGGAGGTAGCCAGCGCGCACGTCCTCGTCCGCCTCGAGCAGCGCGGCGAGCTCGGGCATCAGCTGGTTGGCCTCGAGGCGCGACATCTCGGCGGTCGCCGCGGGGTGCGTGAGGTAGTAGAACGTCGGGAACGGGCTTCCGTCGGGAAGGCGCGGCGCCGTCGCGACGACGGTGGGGTTGCCGCACACGCAGCGCGCGGCGATGCCGACGACGCCGCGGGCCTCGCGCTGCAGCTGCGCCGAGACCACCTCGAGATCGACGGGGCGCACGGGCTCGAAGGGAGGAGTCGTCACCCCGTCAGGCTACTGGTCGGTGCTGGAGTCGGGCTGGAAGACGCCCCCGCCGTCGAGCGCGGCGTCCTTCTCGGAGACGGCGTTCTCGGTGAGCCCCGCGGCCACGACCGACCGGAGCATCTGGCCCATCCAGTCGTGCTCGGCCTCCTCGACCTCGGCGCTCACGGGGTCGGGCTCGCGCGGCTGATCGGCCTCCTCGAGGTCGTTCTCCACGATGTACACGACCTCCCCCGGGAAGCCGTAGAACAGGCGCTCCCGCGCCTGGGTCGTGATGTAGGCCGGGTCCTGCCAGCGGGAGCGCTCGCGCTCGAGCGCGTCGACCTCGTCCTGGCTGACCTGGACGGCCTCCTGCAGGAACGCGATCCGCTGGCGCTGCTCGAGGTACGTGCTCGCGGTCGGCACGAGCACGAACGCCGCGAGCACGACGAGGCCGAGCATGATGACCGTGAACCCGGAGAGGCGGATGCCGCCGAGCCAGCCGCGCACGTCGACAGGACGGCCGTCCGCACGGCCCCGTCCGCGAACGGCGGAAGGGGGAGCCGATGGTCTTCTCGCCATGACTCCCCCTTCCGAGCGGGGCTCTCGCCCTGCTTACGCCGTGAAGCGCGGGAAGGCGCTGCGGCCGGCGAACTTCGCTCCGGCACCCAGCTCCTCCTCGATGCGCAGAAGCTGATTGTACTTCGCGACACGGTCGCTGCGAGCGGGCGCGCCGGACTTGATCTGACCGCAGTTGACGGCGACCGAGAGGTCGGCGATCGTCGTGTCCTCGGTCTCGCCCGAGCGGTGCGACATCATCGCGGTGTAGCCGTTGCTCTGCGCGAGCGCGACCGCGTCGAGCGTCTCGGTGAGCGTGCCGATCTGGTTGACCTTGACGAGCAGCGAGTTCGCGACGCCCTTCGCGATGCCGTCCGAGAGACGCTGCGGGTTGGTCACGAAGAGGTCGTCGCCGACGAGCTGGACCTTGCCGCCGATGCGGTCGGTGAGGGCCTTCCAGCCCTCCCAGTCGTCCTCGGCGAGGGCGTCCTCGATCGTGACGAGCGGGAAGTTCGCGAGGAGGTCCTCGTAGTACGACGTGAGCTCCTCGGCCGTGAGCTGCTTGCCCTCGAAGTGGTAGACGCCGTCCTTGAAGAACTCGGTCGACGCGACGTCGAGGCCGACGGCGATGTCCTTGCCCGGCGTGAAGCCGGCCTTCTCGATCGCGGCCATGAGGAAGTCGAGCGCGCCGCGGTTGCTCGGGAGGTCGGGGGCGAAGCCGCCCTCGTCACCGAGGCCCGTGGCGTAGCCGCCGGCCTTGAGCTCGCTCTTGAGCACGTGGTAGGTCTCCGTGCCCCAGCGCAGCGACTCGCTGAAGGTCTCCGCGCCGAGCGGCACGAGGAAGAACTCCTGCATGTCGACGCCCGTGTCGGCGTGCGCGCCGCCGTTGATCACGTTGAGCGCGGGGACGGGCAGCACGTGGGCGTTGGGGCCGCCCACGTAGCGGAACAGCGGCAGGTCGGCGCTGTCGGCGGCGGCCTTGGCGACCGCGAGGCTCACTCCGAGGATGGCGTTCGCGCCCACGCGCTTCTTGTTCTCGGTTCCGTCGACCTCGATGAGCGCCTGGTCGATGACGCGCTGCTCGCTGGCGTCGAGGCCCTCGATGGCCGGGCCGAGCTCGTCGATGACGGCGTCGACGGCCTTCTGGACGCCCTTTCCGGCGTAGCGGCCCTTGTCGCCGTCACGCAGCTCGTATGCCTCGAAGGCGCCGGTCGACGCGCCGGAGGGGACAGCCGCGCGCTGCACGATGCCATCGTCCAGCAGCACCTCCACCTCGACGGTCGGGTTGCCTCGCGAGTCGAGAATCTCGCGAGCGCCTACAGCCTCAATCAGTGCCACGGAAGTACTCCTTGTCGGTGGGTGATGCGGGGAGCGACGTCGATCCGCTGGCCAGTCTATTGCCGACGCGCGGTCGGTCCTGACCGGTCAGACGCGCACGGCGATCGCGAGGCCGTCCCAGCCCTTCACGCCGACCGTCTGCAGGCCGGTCGCATCGAAGCGGGGGTCCTCGCCCAGCATGGCCAGGCCGGCGCGCACGCCCTGGATCTGAGGGTCGTCCGTGTCGGCGTTCGCCACCTCGCCGCTGCGCCCGATGTTGTCGACCACGATGACCGCGCCGGGCTGCGAGAGCCGCGCCGCCCAGTCGAGGTAGACGGTGTTCGACTCCTTGTCGGCGTCGATGAAGACGAGGTCGAACGGCGCCTCGCTCGCGAGACCGGGCAGCACGTCGGCGGCGCGGCCGATGCGGATGTCCACGCGCTCCCCCACCCCGGCGGCGTCGACGTTCTCCCGCGCGAGCGCGGCGTTCGCCGGCTCGGCCTCGATCGAGATCAGCCGCCCGTCCGCGGGCAGCGCCCTGGCCATCCAGATCGCGGAGTAGCCGGCGAGCGTGCCGATCTCGAGCACCCGGCGCGCACGGGAGATCCGCACGAGCAGATGGAGCAGCTTGCCCGCGACGGGCGCGACCTCGATGGGCCGAAGATGCGCGCGATCCTGCGACGCGAGCGTGGCCTCGAGCGCGGGGTCGCTCCCGACGAGGGTCTCGGCGAGGTAGCGGTCGACGGCGGCCCAGGCGTCGGGATGCGAAGCGGTCATGCCCCGATTCTCAGCCCAGGAGGGCCCGGTCGTCGAGGGTCGCGCCCTTGATCTTCTGGAACTCGGCCAGGAGATCGGGAACCGTCAGCCTGCGCTTGCGCTCCTCGGTCGCCTCGAAGACGATGCGCCCCTCGTGCATCATGATGAGCCGGTTGCCGAGGGCGAGCGCCTGCTCCATGTTGTGCGTGACCATGAGCGTCGTGAGGCCGCCCTGCTCGACGATCCGCTGCGTGAGCCGCGTCACGAGGTCCGCGCGCTGCGGGTCGAGCGCCGCCGTGTGCTCGTCGAGGAGCAGGATGCGCGGCTGCGTGAAGCCGGCCATGAGCAGCGAGAGGGCCTGGCGCTGGCCTCCCGAGAGGAGCCCGACCTTCGCGTGGAGCCGGTCCTCGAGGCCGAGCTCCAGCACGCGCAGCTCCTCGCGGAAGCGCTCGCGCTGCTTCCGGGTGAGCCCGCGGCCAAGGCCGCGCGGCCTGCCGCGGCGCGCGGCGAGGGCGAGGTTCTGCTCGATCGTGAGGTTCGGCGCCGTGCCCGCCATGGGGTCCTGGAAGACCCGGCCGACGTACCGCGCACGCTGGAACTCGCGGAGCCGGTTGACGCGGCGTCCGTCGATCGAGATCGTGCCGCCGTCGACGGCGATCCGCCCCGAGATCGAGTTGAGCAGCGTGGACTTGCCCGCGCCGTTCGACCCGATGACCGTGACGAAGTCGCCCTCGTCGAGCGTGAGGCTGAGCCCGGCGAGCGCGCGGCGCTCGTTGACCGTGCCGGGGAAGAACGTCTTGACGATGCCGTCCATGACGAGCATGGCGGTCACCTCCCTCTCTCGGCGCCCGCGGGCGCCGGGACGGCGGGCTCGGGTTCGCGCGGCGCGACGCGTCCGCCGCGGCCGCGGAGCGAGGGGATGCGCTTGAGGAAGCCCCAGCGCGGCAGCAGCAGCGCGAGAACGACGAGCACAGCGGTGACGAGCTTCATGTCGTTGGGGTCGAGGCCCGCCCGCATCGCGAAGAAGATGATGAGCCGGTAGAGCACGGCGCCCAGCACGACGGCGAGGCTCGCGAGCCAGATGAAGCGCTGGCCGAACACGGCCTGTCCGAGGATGACCGACGCGAGCCCGACGAGGATCAGGCCGATGCCCATGCTGATGTCGGAGAAGCCCTGGTACTGCGCGACGAGCGCGCCGCAGAGCGCGACGAAGCCGTTCGAGATCGCGAGCGTGAGGATGGTCGTGCGATCGGTCGAGACGCCGAAGCTGCGGATCATCGGCCCGTTGTCGCCGGTGGCCTGGATCGCCAGCCCGAGGTTGGTCGAGAGGAACCAGTCGACCGCGAGCTTCAGCACGACGACGCCGACGAGGATGATCGCGACGCCGCCCCACGTGCCGAGCAGGTCGGCGTCGCGCAGCGGGGTGAACAGCGTGTCGGCGCGCAGGAGCGGCAGGTTGGCCGCGACCGTGGCGTCCTCCTTGGCCGTGCCCATGATCCGCAGGTTGATCGACCACAGCGCGATCATGGTGAGGATGCCGGCGAGCAGGCCGTCGATGCGGCCCTTCGTGTGCAGGACGCCGGTCACGGCTCCCGCGACGACGCCCGCCGCGGCGCCCGTGAGGGTCGCGACGACGGGGTTCTGCCCCGTCGTGATCATCGCCGCGGCGACCGCCGCGCCCGTCGTGAAGCTCCCGTCGACCGTCAGGTCGGGGAAGTTCAGGACGCGGAACGTGAGGTACACGCCCAGCGCCATGACCCCGTAGACGAGGCCGAGCTCGATCGCGCCGATCATGCGCGTCCTCCCTGCCGGCTTCTACTCGACGGTCTCGGCCTGGTCGAGGATCTCCGCGGGGATCTCCACGCCCATGCGCTCGGCCGCGCCCGGGTTGACGACGTAGGTGAACTCGCTGGCCGTCTCCACGGGCATGGTCGCGGGGTCGGCGTCCTCCTCGAGGATGCGCAGCGCCATCTCGCCGGTCTGGCGGCCGAGCTCGGTGTAGTCGATGCCGATCGTCGCGATCGCGCCGCTCTCGACCGTGCCCGCCTCGGCGGCGATGACCGGCGTCTTCTGGGTCTCGGCGACCTGGACGAGCGAGGCGAGTCCTGCGACGACCATGTTGTCGGTGGGCACGTAGATCGCGTCGACGTCGCCGAGCGCCTCCGTGGCCTGCGCGATGTCGTTCGCGGTGGTCACCGTCTGCGTGACGATCTCGATGCCGAGCTCGTCGGCGACCTCCTCGGCCGCGGCGACCTGGACCTCCGAGTTCACCTCGCCCGAGCTGTAGACGATGCCGACCGTGGCGGCGTCGGGCACGAGCTGCCGGAGCAGCTCGAACTGCTCGGCCATCGGCGCGGCGTCGCTCGTGCCGGTGATGTTGGCTCCCGGCTCCTCGTTCGAGTCGACGAGCTCGGCCGAGACGGCGTCCGTGACCGCCGTGAAGAGCACCGGGGTGTCGAGGATGGCCTGAGCGGCGGCCTGCGCAGCGGGGGTCGCGACCGCGAGGACGAGGTCGAGGTCGCTCGAGGCGAAGTTCTGCGCGATGGTGACGGCGTTCGCCTGCTCGCCCTGCGCGTTCTGCTCGTCGAACTCGACCGTCTCGCCCTCGACGTATCCGGCGTCGGCGAAGGCCTGCTTGAAGCCCTCGGTCGCCGCGTCGAGCGCGGGGTGCTGCACGAGCTGGCTGATGCCGATCGACAGCGCTTCCTCCCCGCCGCCTTCCGATCCGCCGCCGTCCGACGAGCAGCCGGCGAGGACGAGCGCCGCGCCTGCGGCGAGACCTGCGGCGCCGAGGCCACGGCGGGAGAACGAGGAGAGTCGCATGGATCGGGTCCTTCGGGTGAGGGGTCCGGCGCCGTGCCGGAGGTCGGGTGCGGCGTCGCGCCGTCCACAGAATCGTAACGGGCGCGCGCGGGCGCGACGTCACGCCCTCGCGCGCTCGGCGAACCCGGCGAGCAGCGCCGCGGCCGTGTCGGCGTCGTCGACGGTGACGGTGAACGCCTTGCCGTTCGCCCGGGTGACCCGCAGCGCCTCGCCGGCGCGCAGCACGACGCCCCAGCCGCTGCCGACCGCATAGCGCCAGCCCCACCCGCCGTACTCGGCCATCGGGTTCACCAGGACGACCTCGACCGCGCGGATGTCGGACGCGGAGATGCGCACGCGGGGCCAGCCGATCGGCGCGCGCACCGTCAGCCCGGCCTCGTCGACCCGCACGCGGAAGACGCACCCGACGCCGACGAGGAACGTCACGAGCGCCGCCGCGGCGATCGTGATCCAGGTCCCGCCCGAGAGCGCGCCGCTCTGTGCGAGATCGAGGGAAGCGGTCACGAGCGCGATCGCGATGACGGCCGCGGCGGAGACCGCGAGGAGCGCGATGCCGGCGGGCGCCATCGAGGCGGTGCGCGCCCAGACCGCGCGCTCGTGCGCCGCGAGCGCGACCGGACGAGGCCTCTCGCCCTCCTCGTGCGGAGGGTCGATCGTGACGAGCCAGGCCGCGATGCCGAGCGCGACCCCGACCGCGAAGCCCGCGGCCATCCCCCATCCGACCGGAGGCGCATCCCTCGCGTCGTCCAGACCGACCTGGGCGAAGACGCTCGCAGAGAGCCCGACGCCGAGCAGTCCGACCTCCCACCAGATGACGGCGGCGAGCATGCGCAGGGACATGCGCTGCCCGTGTCGGCGAGTGCGTCCGCTCGCGCCCCCGCGCGCTCCGACGAGCGCGAGCCCCGCGACGAGGAGCGTCGTCCCTCCCCCGACGAGCGCGGTCAGCAGCGGGAGGGTCCACGCCGGCCCGAACCCGTCGGGGCCGCCAGCGGCTCCCCAGTGGATCGCGGCCGGGTCAGGCAGCGCGGGCACCTGCGCGAGCTGCACGAGAGCGAGCGCGAGGTGCACGGCGAGCGGGACGCAGAGGCCCACCCAGCGGAAACGGCGGAGGGCCTCCTCCGCGCCGGTGTGCTGCGATGCGGTCATCGTCTCCTCCTCGAGGGTTCGGTCGGTTCAGAGCTCGGCCGCGCGCACGGCGGCCGCGAGCGTCTCGCGGGATACGCCGTGCTCGGTCGCCCGACGCACGAGCGCTCGGATGTCGGCATCGAGCGCCGCGAGCGGAGCCGCCGCCTCGGTCACCACGGCGCCGCGCCCGGGCCGCATCGAGACGAGCCCCTCGTCGCGCAGCTGGCGGTACGCGTGGAGCACGGTGTGCAGGTTCACCCCGAGCGACGCCGCCACCTCCTTCGCGGCCGGGAGCCGGTCTCCAGGACGCGTGCGACCGGCGGCGGCATCCGAGCGGATGGACGCCGCGATCTGCGTGAAGACCGGCTCCTCGCGCGTCGGGTCGATGCGGATGAGCATGCATTTATTCTAGCAGGACTATAACTTCAGACGCGCGCACCGTGCGCGTCGTCTCGCCGCCACCCGCGCCTCATATACTGCGGCGCATGACGCCCCCTCCCGCGCTCGCACGACGACTCGGCGTCGGCGACGCCGTCGCGATCGGCCTCGGATCGATGATCGGGGCCGGGGTCTTCGCGGTCTTCGCCCCCGCCGCGGCCGCCGCGGGCCCGTGGCTGCTCGCGGGGCTGGCGATCGCCGCGGTCGTGGCGTTCTGCAACGCGACGTCGTCCGCGCAGCTCGCGGCCGTCCACCCCGTGGCGGGAGGCACGTACGCGTACGGCCGCGCCGAGCTCGGCGCGTGGTGGGGCTACCTGGCCGGATGGTGCTTCGTCATCGGCAAGATCGCGAGCTGCGCGGCGATGGCGCTGACGTTCGCGGCGTACGCGGCTCCCGCCGGCTGGGAGCGGCCCGTGGCCGTGCTCGCCGTCGCCCTTCTCGCCGGGATCAACCTGCTCGGCGTGACCCGCACGGCGCTCGCGACGAAGATCATCGTCGCGGTCGTGCTCGTGTGCCTCGCGGTCGTCGTCGCGGCCGGATGGGCCGCCCCTGCGGCCCCCGGCGGCGCGCAGACGCCGCCCGGGGTCGGGGCGTACGGCGTGCTTCAGGCGGCCGGCCTGCTCTTCTTCGCCTTCGCGGGCTACGCGCGCATCGCCACGATGGGCGAGGAGGTGCGCGATCCCGCGCGCACGATCCCCCGGGCCATCCCGCTCGCCCTGGGCCTCGCGATCGCTGTATACGCGGTCATCGCCCTCGCCTCGCTGCACGCGCTCGGCGTCGAGGCACTCGCCGCCTCCCCCGCGCCGCTCGCCGACGTGGTCGCCGCCGCGGGGTGGGACGCGGCGCAGCCGGTCGTGCGCGTGGGCGCGGCGGCCGCCGCGCTCGGCGCCCTCCTCGCGCTCATCGCCGGGATCGGGCGCACGACCCTGGCGATGGCCCGCGAGGACGACCTCCCCCGCTTCCTCTCCGCCATCCACCCGCGCACGCGCGTGCCGCACCGCGCCGAGGCCGTGATCGCGCTCGTCGTGATCGCGATCGTCGCGTTCGCGGACCTCCGCGGCGCGATCGGCTTCTCGTCGTTCGGCGTGCTCCTCTACTACCTCGTCGCGAATCTCGCGGCCTGGCGACAGGGCAGCGCCGTGCGCCGCTATCCCCGCTGGCTGCAGGCCGTGGGGGCGGCGGGCTGCGTCGTCCTCGCGTTCACCCTCCCCTGGCAGAGCGTCGTCGCGGGCGTCGTCGTCGTGCTCGCGGGTGCGGCGTACCGTCTCATCCGCCTCGTGGCCGAGCGCCGGGCGTCGGCGGAGTAGACGTCAGGAGAGGGGCTTGAGCTCGAGATCGTCGCGCTCGGCTCCCGCCGACACCGTCGCGAAGGCCGTGTAGCCGTCGGCGGAGGCGCGCTCGAGCAGACCCTTGAGGTTCTTCGTCCGCTGCTCGAGGCGCACGCGCGAGCCCTCCGCGACGAGCGCCGCCTTGAGGGCGAGCAGCTCGGCGACCGGGACGTCGCGATCGTGCACGAGCACGACCGCCTCGGCGACGGCCGCGTCGGCGAGCGAGACGAGGTCGACGATCCGCTCGAAGCCGATCGAGAACCCGACCGCCGGCACGTCCTGCCCGAGGAAGCGGCCGATCATGCCGTCGTAGCGACCGCCTCCGCCGAGCGAGTACGACACCGACGGGTGGGCGATCTCGAAGATCGTCCCCGTGTAGTACCCCATGCCGCGGACGAGGAACGGATCGAACGCGAGGGGCAGCTCGGCGCCGACGGCGTCGGCGCCGCGGGCCGCGCCCACGGCCTCCCCGATGCCGACGAGGTGCGCGATGATCGCGTCGTCGACGCCCTCGGGCAGAGCCCCGCGGATCTGGGCCTCGCCGAAGGGCTCGTGCGCACGCTGCGCGACCTGATCGAGGAAGGACGCGAGCGCGTCGGCCGCCTCGTCGGACGCCCCGCGCTCGCGCAGCTCGGCCACGACGCCGTCGGCGCCGATCTTGTCGAGCTTGTCGATCGTGATGAGGACGCCCGGGCGCTCCTCGACGGGGAAGCCGAAGAGGTCGAGCATGGCGTCCAGTGCCCGGCGGTCGTTGATGCGCACGCTCGCGCCCTCGAGCCCGAGCGCGTCGAGCGTGTCGAGCGTCGCGGTGATGAGCTCGGCCTCCGCGCGCGCCGAGGCGTCGCCCATGATGTCGATGTCGCACTGCATGAACTGGCGGTATCGGCCCTTCTGGGGCCGCTCGGCACGCCACACCGGCGCGATCTGCACCGAGCGGAAGACCGCCGGCAGCTCGCCCCGGTGCGACGCGTAGAAGCGCGCGAGCGGAACCGTGAGGTCGTAGCGCAGCCCGAGGTCGCTCAGCTGGGCCGGATCGTCGGCCGCCGCGCGGACGCCGTCGGCGTCGAGGCCGCGGCGCAGGATGTTGAACGCGAGCTTCTCGTTGTCGCCGCCCACCCCGGCGTGCAGCCGGTCGTACTCCTCCATGACGGGCGTCTCGATCTCGTCGAACCCGTGCGCGCGGTAGCGCTCGCGGATGACGGCGAGCACGCGCTCGCGACGGGCCTTGTCAGCGGGGAGGAAGTCGCGCATGCCGCGCGGCGGGTTCACGGAAGCCATAGCGCCCCCATTCTCCCACGACGGGTCAGCCGCTCTCGGCGTCTCGGACCTCCGTCTCGAGCGCGCGGACGGCCGTGCGCAGCGCGCGCTCGGCGTCCCAGCCGCGGGCGCGGGCGATCGCCACGACCCCGAGGAGGGTGGCGCCGAGCTCCTCCTCGGTCGCCGGCAGCATGTCGGGGTCGTCCTCCGCGATGGCCTCGGCCGCGGCGACCTCCTCGGCGAGCTCGAGCCCCACGCCGACCAGCTCGGCCTTCGCGAGGACCTTCTGGGCGAGCGCGAGCGCGGGCATCGCGTGCGAGACGCCGTCGAGCACCGAGGTTCGCTCGCGCTTCTCGGCGGCCTTGGCGGCGTTCCACAGCTCGAGCACGCGCTCGGGCGTCTCCGCCGTCTCGCCAGCGAACACGTGCGGATGGCGGCGGATCATCTTGTCGGCGAGCCCCCGCGCGACGTCGTCGATCCCGAACGGCTCGTCGGGATGGTGCGAGGCGATCTCGGCGTGGAAGAGCACCTGCCACAGCAGGTCGCCGAGCTCCTCGCGCAGGGCCGCGCGGTCGCCGCTCTCGACCGCGTCGACGACCTCCGCCGACTCCTCGACGAGGTAGGGAACGAGCGCCTCGTGCGTCATGCCCTGCGTCCACACGCACCGCTCGTGCACGTCGCGCATGACGTCGGCCGCACGTCCCAGCTCGTTCCCCGATCCGCTCATCCGGACATCCTGCCGCATCACGCCGACGTCGCCGCGGCGAGACGCCGATGGTGCCGCGCGCGCAGCGAGACGATCACGCCCGACAGGGCGAGTGCGATCATGGAGCCGCCCAGAACCCCGAGGATCGCCTCGTCGCGCAGGGTCGCGTCGTCGGCGAACGCGAGGTTCGACAGCAGCAGCGACACCGTGAACCCGATGCCGCCGAGGGTGCCCGCCGCGATGAGATCGGGCAGGCGGATCTCGGGCTCGGTCCCCTTCGGGCGGACGGCCATGGCGACCCCGCCGAAGATCGTGATGCCGATGATCTTGCCGACCGGGAGCGCGATGAGGATGGCCCACAGAGCCGGCGAGAGCTCGCTCGGGGAGACCTGCGGGATGACCACGAGCGCCGAGAAGAACGCGAAGACCGGCAGGATGAGGCCGTTGATCCACGGCTCGAGGACGTGGCGCGCCTGCAGGCCCTCCCCCTGGCGGATGGCGAGACCCAGCAGCACGCCCGCGATGGTCGCGTGGATGCCGCCCTCGAACACGAAGGCCCAGGCGGCGAGCGCGATGACCACCATGAGCGGCACGACGATGAGCTTGTTGCGGTCGGACACGAAGCGGCTCAGGGCGCCGAAGGCGACGATGAGCACCGCGCCGATCGCGAGGCTTCCGAAGTCGATGTCGGTCGCGAAGAGCACCGCGATGAAGACGATGCCGACGATGTCGTCGATGATCGCGAGCGCGAGGAGGAACACGCGCACCTTCGACGGCAGGCCCTTGCCGAACATCGCGAGGACGCCGAGCGCGAACGCGATGTCGGTCGCGGTCGGGATGGGCCATCCGTCGCGCGTGGCCGGATCCCAGGCGATGACGAGATAGATGACGATCGGCACGATCACACCGCCGGCCGCGGCGATGGCGGGCTTGAGCGCCTTGCCGACGGTGTTCAGCTGGCCGTTCGTGAGCTCGTACTGCAGCTCGATCGCGACCCCGAAGAAGAACACCGCGAGCAGCAGGTCGGCGACCCAGTGCGAGATCGAGAGGTCGAGCGGCGTTCCCGGCACCGCGAGATGGAGATGGCTGAAATCGAGCACCGCGGGGCCGACCGGGCTGTTCGCGACGACGAGGCCGACGATCGCGGCGCCGAGGAGGAGGAAGGCGGGGAAGCGCTCGGAGCGCAGGAGCTTGAGCATGGGATCCTTTCAGGACCGACCGGGGACCGGGCGCGATCAGCGCCCGCCGCCGACCAGACTTCCCGGCACACCGCCTCCCACCCTACGTCACTCGGCCGGAGCGTCCTTCTTCGGCGCCGGGAAGAGCGCGTCGAGCAGCTGCCCGACCCAGGCGATGAGCTCGGCGTCGCCGAGCGGCTCGCCGCCCGCCTGCGGAAGGGGGACGACCATGGCCTCTCCCCCGCTCAGGATCTTCGCGCCCGGGTGCAGGCGCTGCAGCCGGACCTTCATCGAATCGGGCAGGTTCGCCGGCGCGATGCGCAGATTGCGCCCCATCGCGACGACATCGGCGAGACCGGCCTGAGCCGCGCGGCGGCGCAGGCGCGCGACGGCGATGAGGCCGTCGACCTCGGGCGGCGGCGCGCCGTAGCGGTCGACGAGCTCCTCCACCACGAGGTCGATGGCGTCGTCCTTCGCCGTCGCCGACGCGGCCGCCGACAGCTTCTGGTACGCCTCGAGCCGCAGCCGCTCGCTGTCGATGTAGCTCTCCGGCAGGCGCGCCTCGACGGGCAGCTCGAGTCGCAGCTCGGTCGGCCCCTCGGTCTCCTCTCCCCGGAACGTCGCGACGGCCTCGCCGATCATGCGCAGGTAGAGGTCGAAGCCGACGCCCGCGATGTGGCCGGCCTGCTCGGCGCCGAGGAGGTTGCCGGCGCCGCGCAGCTCGAGATCCTTCATGGCGACCTGGATGCCGCTGCCGAGATCGTTGTGCACCGCGATCGTCTCGAGGCGGTCGGCCGCGGTCTCGGAGAGCGGCTTGCCCTCGTCGTACACGAAGTACGCGTAGGCGCGCTCGCGGCCGCGGCCGACGCGACCGCGCAGCTGGTGCAGCTGCGCGAGCCCGTACTTGTCGGCGCGGTCGATGATGATCGTGTTCGCGTTCGCGATGTCGATGCCGGTCTCGATGATGGTCGTGCAGACGAGCACGTCGAACTTGCGCTCCCAGAAGTCGTCGACGACCTGCTCGAGCTGGTTCTCGCTCATCTTGCCGTGCGCGACCGCGATGCGGGCGTCGGGAACGAGCTCGGCGAGATGCGAGGCGACCTTCTGGATCGTCGTGACCCGGTTGTGCACGAAGAACACCTGCCCCTCGCGCAGCAGCTCGCGTCGGATGGCCGCGGCGATCTGCTTGTCGTTGTGCGGGCCGACGTACGACAGGATCGGGTGCCGATCCTCGGGCGGCGTCGCGAGCGTGGACATCTCCCGGATGCCGGTGACCGCCATCTCGAGCGTGCGCGGGATCGGGGTCGCGCTCATCGCGAGGATGTCGACGTTCGTCTTGAGCTTCTTGAGGGCGTCCTTGTGCTCGACGCCGAAGCGCTGCTCCTCGTCGACGATGAGCAGACCCAGGTCCTTGAAGCGCACCTGCTCGGTGAGGATGCGGTGCGTGCCGATCACCATGTCGATGGACCCGTCCGACAGGCCCTGGATGGTCTCGCGCGCCTCCTTGTCGGTCTGGAAGCGCGACAGCGCGCGCACCTTCACGGGGAAGCCCGCGAACCGGTCCTGGAAGGTCTCGAGGTGCTGCTTCACGAGCAGCGTGGTCGGGACGAGCATCGCGACCTGCTTGCCGTCCTGGATCGCCTTGAACGCGGCGCGCACGGCGACCTCGGTCTTGCCGAACCCGACGTCGCCCGAGAGCAGGCGGTCCATCGGGATCGGGCGCTCCATGTCGCGCTTGACCTCCTCGATCGTCTGCAGCTGATCGGGGGTCTCCGCGAAGGGGAAGGCCTCCTCGAGCTCGCGCTGCCACGGGGTGTCCGGCCCGAAGGCGTGGCCCTTCGCCGCCATCCGCGCCGAGTACAGCTTGACGAGCTCGACGGCGATGTCGCGGACCGCCTTGCGCGCGCGGCTCTTCGCCTGCGCCCAGTCGCTCCCGCCCATCTTCGACAGCGTCGGGGCCTCGCCGCCGACGTACTTCGAGAGCAGGTCGAGCTGGTCCGTCGGCACGTACAGCTTGTCGCCCGGGTACCCGCGCTTCGACGGCGCGTACTCGAGCACGAGGTAGTCGCGCGTCGTCTTCGTCGCGTTGCGGCCGCCGCTGGAGACCTCGCGCTGGGTCATCTCGACGAATCGGCCGATGCCGTGCGTCGCGTGCACGACGATCTCGCCCGGCTTCAGCTGAAGGGGGTCGACGACGTTCTTCCGCCGCGACGCGAGCTTCTTGACCGCGCGCGTGTCGCCGCCGATCGCCCTGCCGTAGAACTCGTTCTCGGTGAAGAGGGCGAGCTTCACGCCCTCGACCGTGAAGCCGCGCTCGATCGCGGCCTGCACGAGGGTCGCGACCCCCGGCTCCGGCGCCTCGACGAGGCTGTCGACGATGCGCGCCGCGAGCCCGCGCTCCGACAGCACGTCGCGTGCCCGCTCCACGAGGCCGATGCCCGACGCCGCGACGACCACCGACCAGCCGTCGTGCAGGAGCTGCCCGATGTGCGCGGTGGCGCCCTCGACGTTGCCCTGGAACGTCGGCGTCGCGGAGGCGCGCACGCGGATCGCGTCTCGCGCGTCGGGCACGGCGTCGAGGTCGTCGTGCTCGGCGAGCTCGGCCGCGATCTCGGCCGCTCCCGAGTCGAAGGGGCTCAGGGTCCACCACACGCCGCCGACCGCTCGCACATCGTCGCGCAGCTGGGCGAGGGTGAGGAAGTCGCCCGCGTCGAGGTTGATGGGCGCGCTCGCTCCGCTCGTCGCGGCGCTCCACGCCGCCTCGAGGAACTCGCGGTTCGTCTCGCCGAGGGTGATCGACCGCGACACCGCGCGCTCGGGATCGACGAGTGCGACGGCCGCGCCACGGGGCAGGTAGGTCGGAAGCGACACGAGCGGCCCCGCGAGGACCGGCATGAGCGACTCCATGCCCTCGACCGGGATGCCCTCGCCCATCCGCTCGAGCATCTGGGCGATGCCGGGGTACTCGTGCTGCAGCTCGCGCGCGCGCTGGCGGATGTCGGGCGTCAGCAGGAGCTCGCGGCTCGGCACGAGCGAGACGGCCTCGACATCGCCGGGGAGCGAGCGCTGGTCGGCGACGGAGAAGGCGCGGATCTGGTCGACCTCGTCGCCGAAGAACTCGATGCGATACGGGTGATCGGCGACCGGCGGGAAGACGTCGAGGATGCCGCCGCGGACGGCGAACTCGCCGCGTCGCGACACCATGTCGACCCGGTGGTACGCGAGCTCGACGAGGCGCTCGACGACGCTCTCGAGCTCATGGCCGCGCCCTCCCGCGCGCAGCTCGATCGGGTGCACGTCGCCGAGGCCGCTCGCGATCGGCTGGATGGCGGCGCGGATCGACGCCGTCACGATGAGCGGCGAGGTCGGCCCGGCATGCGCGGCGGCGATGCGGCGGAGGGTCTCGAGCCGTCGGCCCACGGTCTCGGGGCTCGGGCTCAGCCGCTCGTGCGGCAGCGTCTCCCATGCGGGGAAGTCGAGCACCTCGGCCTCGGGCATCACCGACGACAGCGCGGCGCCGAGCGCCTCCGCCCGCCGCCCGGTGGGCGCGACGACGAGCAGGACGGGGGCGTGCCCGCTCGCACGGCGGCGCTCGAGGAGGCCGGCGAGCATCGGGGCGTCCAGTCCGTCGACGAGCGAGAGATCCGCATCGACGGCCGACGCGGCGAGCGCGTCGCGGAAGGACCCGTCCTGTTCCAGAGCACTGACGATTCCCTGAACAGTCACCGCAGAAGTCTAGTCGCGCCCTCCGACACGGGCACGACGGACATCCGCGCCCCGCCTTCCTAGGATGGGCGCATGAGCGCCGACCCGCAGCCGCCGTACCCGCCCGCTCCCGGCGACCACTCGCCGATCTCCCCCGGCGGCGTCACGCCCGGCCAGCAGCCCTCGGGCGCCTATCTCTATCCGCCGACCGCGCCGTACCAGCAGCCGGGGGATCCGCGCTTCGCCGCCATGGTCGAGGCGCCCGCGCCCGCGCCATCCGCCGCCCTCGGCCGCGTCGCGCTCCTCCTCGCGCTCGTGGCCCTCGTCGGCGGAACGCTCGTGATCGGCGTCTGCTGCTTCCTCGTCGGGGTGCAGGCCGGGCGCACGGACTTCGCGGCGGCGACCGAGTTCGACTGGTCGCTGCTCACGCCGGTGCGCGACGCCGTCCTCACCGGCGAGATCACCGCGTGGGTCGCCACGGCGCTCGGCGTGTGGGCGCTGATCCAGGGCATCGTCGCGATCGCACGACGGCGCGGCAGGGGCGCGGGGATCGCCGCCGTCGTCATCGCCGCGGTCGCGCCCGTGATCGTCGCCACCTCCGCCGCGATCGGCTTCTCGATCGGGCTCGCCGCCGGCCTGGACCAGGCCGGATTCTGACCTCGCGCCCCGCCGATCAGGCCCGCGGGGCGTGGAAGCGCTGCTGCGCGGCCACGAGGCCGTCCTCCGCGAGCCGCTCGACGGCGTCGGCCGCGTCGGACACGAGGATCGGGAGCGTCTTGCGCTCGGTCGCGCCGAACGGGTCGAGCACCCAGTCCGCGGGGTCCTGACGGCCGGGTGGACGCCCGATGCCGACCCGCACGCGGGCGAAGTCCGGGGTGCCGAGCGCCTTCGCGACATCGCGGACGCCGTTGTGCCCGCCGTGCCCGCCGCCGGACTTGAGCTTGATGGTGTCGAACGGGATGTCCAGCTCGTCGTGCACGACCACGACGCGATCGGCCGCGAGCCCGTAGAACCGGGCGAGGCCCGCCGCGGGGCCGCCCGAGACGTTCATGAAGGTGTTCGGCTTGGCGAGCACGAGCTTCGCCGCGCCCGGTCGCAGCCACGTCTCGGCCACACGCGCGTTGGCCTTGTGCTGCCGGAACGTCGCGCTGCGGCGCGCGGCGAGCTCGTCGACGACCATCTGGCCGACGTTGTGCCGCGTCTGCTCATACCGCGGGCCGGGATTGCCGAGCCCGATGACCAGCCATGTCTCGGCCATCCTCATTCCCTCCTGGAGACGACGCGAGGGGGTGCGACCAGGTCGCACCCCCTCGCGTGGAAGATCCGCGTCACTCCGCGGCGGGTGCCTCTTCGCCCTCGGCGGCAGCCTCGTCCTCAACCGTCGCGCGCGGCGTGAGGATCGAGAGGATCTGGAGCTCCGGCTCGTCCGCGAGGACGGCGCCCTGCGGGAGCGCGATGTCGCCGGCCGTGATGACCGTGCCGTCCTCGAGGCCCTCGACCGAGACCTCGACGTGCTCGGGGATGTGCGTCGCCTCGACCTCGAGCTTGAGGGTCGCCGTCTCGAGGTTCACGATCGTGCCGGAGAACGACTCGCCGACGGTGGTGACGGGCACCTCGACGGCGACCTTCTCGCCCTTCTTCACGACGAGGAGGTCGATGTGCTCGATGACCTGGCGCACCGGGTCGCGCTGCACGTCCTTGACGAGTGCGAGCTCGGCGCGGCCCTCGACGTCGAGCTCGAGCAGCGCGTTCGCGTGACGGACGATGAGCGCCGTCTCGTGACCGGGCAGCGCGACGTGCACGGGCTCGGTGCCGTGGCCGTAGATGACGGCGGGGATCTTGCCGGCGGCGCGGAGGCGGCGGGCGAAGCCCTTGCCGAACTCGGTGCGGACCTCTGCCGCGAGCTTGTTCTGGTCAGCCATGTGTCTGCTCCTCGTGGGACACGCGGCCGAGCGGAGCCGCATGAAGTTCTGTCGGAAGTCCTCGGCTCGAACGCTGCGCGTGAGGAGGGCATGGGCCCGCATCACCGCGTCGATCACGGATGCCCGTCTCGCGCACGCGCGGAGGCACCCCTCGCCGAGGTCGTCGTCCATGCTACCCGACGCCGGCGGTCGGGAGAACCGCGGATTCCCAGCCTCAGCCCGCGACGAACCCGCTCACCCAACGGTCCATGCGCGCGTACGCCTCCTCGCGCGCGTCGCGCCGCGAGAGGAACACGTCGTGGAGCGCCCCCTCGATGCGCTCCACGGTGACGCTGCGGCCGAGCCGGAGCGACGCGCGCGCGATGTCGTCGACGACGAGGACCGAGTCGACGCGCGTGAGCTCGTCGGACCACCGCGTGGGCGGAGCGCTGCGCGCGGAGAGCAGGACGCAGACCGGCGCGGCGATCCCGAGGCCGGCCGCGACCCGCGCGTGCCCGGCCAGCACAGCGCTCAGCCATCCGGCATGGACCGTCATCGTCTGCTCGGGGCGCCACAGCGGGTTCACCTCGACCGGGTCGTCGGGATCGGCCGCCTCGCGCTGGGCGCGGGAGTAGTAGCCCAGGTCGACCTGCGGCGCCGCGTCCATGGGGCGCCAGCGCGCCTGCATCTGCACGACGGGGGCGATCGCGGTGCGCACGCCGCTCAGCTGGAACTCGAGCCACGGGCTGTTGAGGATGAGCGCGCTCGCGACGTCGGGATGGCGCGCGGCCCAGAGGCTGAGCGTGAGGCCTCCCGTGGAATGGCCGAGCAGGACGAGGCGCCGCCCCACCGCGGGCTGCATCGCCGCAAGCGCCGCCGCGATGTCCTCGTCGTAGACGTCGAGGTCGGTCGTGTACCCGGGCGTCTGACCGGGCCGGAGGCTCCTGCCGTACTTCCGGAGATCGAGCGCGAAGAAGCGCGCGCCTTTATCGGCCCAGAAGCGCGCGAGCCGGCGCTGGAAGAAGTAGTCCGACCATCCGTGCACGTAGAGGACGTCGACGTCCTCGAGCGGACGCGCGCGCTCGAGGAACCGGCGCCGGCGCGGGAGGTGCCGCACGAGGGTGGCCACGACGTCGCCTTCGCCGTCGGCAGCGAGCGGCAGCTCGAGCTGCTCGAACCCCTCCCCCAGGATGTCCGGGGCCCACGCGCGCGCCGCCATGGGCCGAGCCTATCGAGGAGGGCCCGACGACGCCCGCGACTACGATGGAGGCGGCGCATCGCGCCGTCCTCGACCGTCCGCGCGCGCCCTGGAAAGGGCCGCGCATCTGCAGAAGGAGTCCCCATGATCGACGGCGCAGCCATCTCGCACGTGATCGCCTGGGTCATCGGCGGCATGTCCGTGACCTTCGTCGTGCTCGTCGCGGGCGCGATGTTCGCTCTCGGCCGGAGCTCGTACCGCAAGTGACGCCCTCCGCGCACTCACAACGTCACGGAGAGGCGCGTGAGGCGCGGGAGCACTACCCTGCATTACGTACGATCATTTCCCGTCCTCAAGGAGACGCGCGTGACTGACGCTTCATCGACCCCTGCCCTTGCGAACATCGGGGTCGTGGGCCTCGCCGTGATGGGCTCGAACCTGGCCCGCAACCTCGCGAGCCGCGAGGGCAACACGGTGGCCGTGTACAACCGCAGCCGCTCGAAGACCGACGAGCTCGTCGCCGAGCACCCCGAGGCCGGCTTCATCCCGGCGTTCTCCTACGAGGAGTTCGCGGCCTCGCTGTCGAAGCCGCGCACGGCGATCATCATGGTCAAGGCCGGTCGTCCCACCGACGCCGTGATCGACTCCCTCGTCGAGGTGTTCGAGCCCGGCGACATCATCGTCGACGGCGGCAACGCGTACTTCCCTGACACGATCCGCCGTGAGAAGGCCGTCCGCGAGACCGGCATCAACTTCGTCGGCGCGGGCATCTCGGGCGGCGAGGAGGGCGCGCTCACGGGCCCCTCGATCATGCCCGGCGGCTCGGACGAGTCGTGGGTCACGCTCGGCCCCATCCTCAAGTCGATCGCGGCGGTCGCCGAGGGCGAGCCCTGCGTCACGCACGTCGGACACGACGGCGCCGGCCACTTCGTGAAGATGGTGCACAACGGCATCGAGTACGCCGACATGCAGCTCATCGCCGAGGCGTACGACCTCATCCGCCGCGGCACGGGCAAGACGCCGGCCGAGATCGCCGACGTCTTCGCCGAGTGGAACAAGGGCGAGCTCGAGTCGTACCTCATCGAGATCACCGCCGAGGTGCTCCGCCAGGTCGACGCCGAGACGGGCAAGCCCCTCGTCGACGTGATCCTCGACCAGGCGGGCGCGAAGGGCACCGGCGCCTGGACCGTGCAGACGGCTCTCGCGCTCGGCGTGCCCGTGTCGGGCATCGCCGAGGCGACGTTCGCCCGCTCGCTGTCGTCGCACCCCGAGCAGCGCGCCGTGGCGGCGTCGCTCCCTGGCCCCGACGAGGAGTTCCGCGTCGACGACGTCGACGGCTTCATCGAGGACGTCCGCCAGGCCCTGTTCGCGTCGAAGATCATCGCCTACTCGCAGGGCTTCGACGAGATCCGCGCGGGCGCAGCGGAGTACAACTGGACGATCGACCTCGGCGCCGTGTCGAAGATCTGGCGCGCCGGCTGCATCATCCGCGCCCAGTTCCTCAACCGCATCGCCGACGCGTACGCCGAGCAGCCCGACCTCCCGGTGCTCGCGACCGCCCCGTACTTCGCCGAGGCGCTCACGCGCGGCCAGGCGGCGTGGCGCCGGGTCGTCGTCGCCGCGACGCAGGCGGGCATCCCCTCGCCGGCGTTCTCGTCGTCGCTCGCGTACTACGACGGCATCCGCGCCGAGCGCCTGCCCGCCGCCCTCGTGCAGGGGCAGCGCGACTTCTTCGGCGCGCACACCTACAAGCGCATCGACAAGGAGGGCACGTTCCACACGCAGTGGAGCGGCGACCGCACCGAGATCGAGGCCGAGGACACCCACTAAGACTCAGCGAGCGCAGCGAGCCGACCCCCGCCCGGGGGTCGGCTCGCTGCGTCTCCGGCGTCGGTCAGGCCGGCGGGGCCTCGGCGGGCTTCGCGGGCAGGCGCACCTCGAACGTCGTGTCTCCCGGCGCGCTGTGCACGGAGATCTCGCCGTGGTGCGCCTCGACGATCGCCTTGGCGATCGAGAGCCCGAGGCCCGTCCCGCCGGTCTTGCGCGCCCGCGACCGATCGCCGCGCGCGAACCGCGTGAACAGCTCGCCCTGGAGCTCCTCGTCGATGCCCGGCCCGTCGTCGTGCACGGTGAGCACGGCGCGCGTCCCGCTCCCCTCGCCCTCGAGGCGCACCGCGAGCTCGACGTGCGTCCCCTCCGGCGTGTGCGTGCGGGCGTTCGCGAGGAGGTTCACCACGACCTGGGTGAGGCGGCCCCGGTCGCCCGCGATGACGACGGGCTCCTCGGGCACCTCGACCGACCAGTCGTGATCGGGTCCCGCCGCCTGCTGATCGGCGAGCGCCTCGACCGCGAGCTGGGTCAGGTCGACGGCGCCGAGCACGATCTCGTGCCCCTCGTCGAGACGCGCGAGGAGGAGCAGGTCCTCGACGAGCGAGGTCATCCGGATCGACTGCGCCTGGATGCGCTCGAGCGCCTGCTCCGACGTCTCGCTGAGCGACGGATCGCGCAGCGACAGCTCGGAGTAGCCCCGGATCGACGCGAGCGGCGTGCGCAGCTCGTGGCTCGCGTCGGCGACGAATCGGCGCATGAGCTCCTCGTTTCGCTGCCGTGCGTGCAGCGACGACTCGACATGGTCGAGCAGCGTGTTGAGGGCGGCGCCGACCTGCCCGATCTCCGTGCGCGGGTCGGCCTGCTCGGCCGGAACGCGCTCGTCGATCGACACGGATCCCTGATCGAGCGGCTGCTGCGCCACGCGGGTCGCGGTCTCGGCGACTGCGCGGAGGGGGCGCAGCCCCGCGCGGATGACGAGGGTCGTCGCGATGCCGAGCAGGATCATCCCGCCGATCGTCGCGAAGAGGATGGTCGTCCAGAGCCGGCCGATCGTGCCCTGGACCTCGGCGGTGGGGAGGCCGATGACGAGCGACTGGCCGGTCTGCCGGATCACGGCCGTGCGGACGCGGTACGTGCCGAGATCGGACACCGCGACCGTCTCCGTGTGCGCCTCGCCGGTCATCGCCGTGACGACGTCGTCCACCTGCTCGGCGGTGAGCGCCGTGACACTCCCCTCGCCCACGACCGCGCCCGTGATGCCGCCGTCGGTCTCGGCGACGAGGAGGAGTCCGCGCTCGACCGGCGGGCCGACGAGAGCCTCCGCGGCGGTCTTCCCCGACGCGAGCGCCTCGGCGACCTGGTGGTCGAGCTCCTGCGTGGCCGAGGCCACGCGCTCGCTCAGCTGCTGGTCGAGGACGCTGCTCATGATCGCGCTCGTGAGGGTCGTGATGATCACGAGGATGACCGACACGATCGACACGATCGTGATCATGAGGCGCGCTTCGAACGTCAGCTGCCGGCGCGGCGGCGCGGCCAGCTCGTCGCGCGGCGCATCGGTCACTGCGGTGCCTTGATCATGTAGCCGGCCCCGCGCACCGTGTGGATGAGCGCCTCGCGTCCGGCGTCGATCTTCTTGCGGAGGTACGAGATGTAGAGCTCGACGACGCTCGACTTGCCGCCGAAGTCGTAGTGCCAGACCCGATCGAGGATCTGCGCCTTCGAGAGCACGCGCCGCTGGTTGCGCATGAGATAGCGCAGCAGCTCGAACTCGGTGGCCGTGAGCTCGATCGGCGTCCCCGCGCGCTCGACCTCGTGGCTGTCCTCGTTGAGGGTGAGGTCCGCGACGCGCAGGATGGGCTCGACCTCGGCCGCGAGGGCCGTGCCGGAGCGGCGCATGAGGGCGCGCAGACGCGCGACGACCTCCTCGAGGCTGAACGGCTTCGTCACGTAGTCGTCGCCGCCAGCCGTCAGTCCCGCGACCCGGTCGCTCACGGCGTCCTTCGCCGTGAGGAAGAGCACGGGCACGTCGTTGCCGTTCTGTCGCAGCCGCTGGAGGACGCCCATCCCGTCGAGATCGGGCATCATGACGTCGAGGATGAGCGCGTCGGGATCGAACTCGCGCACCGCCTGGAGCGCCTCGAAGCCGCTGCCCGCTGCGCGCACCTCCCAGCCCTCCATGCGCAGCGCCATCGACAGCAGGTCGGTGAGCATCTGCTCGTCGTCGACGACGAGGACGCGCACGGGGCTGCCGTCGGGACGGGTGAGGGCGGGCGACGGAGTGCGAGCGGGCGTTGTCATGCGACCCATTGTGCTCCGCTTCCTATGGGTCTGCTATGGCACGCGCTATGCGCGGGCTGTGAGTGCGCGCGGCGCCGCATAGCCCGTTCATACGCCGCTCATGCCCCCTCCATCGCCGCGCTCCCTACGGTCGCAGCTGGCCGCTCGCGGGGAGCGGCGAAGGGAGATCCATGTTCGGAACGTACCTGCGACGAGAGCTCGCGGGCCGGAAGCGGCAGACGATGATCGTCGCCTCCGGACTCGCGGTGGCGATCGCGCTCGTGATCATCGTGAATGCGCTGTCGGCCGGCGTCCGCGACGCCCAGAACGCGGCCCTCGAGTCGGTCTACGGCATCGGCACCGACCTCACGGTCAGCGGGGCGGCGGCCGAGCCCGGCGAGGGCCGCGGCCAGCGCTTCGAGTTCGGAGAGGATGACGGCGAGACCGCCGAGGACGGGAGCACGCAGGTGAGCCAGTCGCGCCTCGCCGTCGAGATGGGCCGGAGCACACTCGCGTCGTCCGCGGTCGAGACGGCGGCCGGCACCGACGGCGTCTCCGCCGTGTCGGGCGCGCTCGCGCTCACCAACATCACCTTCGACGGCGAGCTGCCGAGCGCGCCGGAGGACGCCGGGGACGCCACGCAGGCCGCGCCCGCGGAGGGAGAGGCGCCTCCGGGCGGCGGAGGCGGGGGCTTCGGCGGCGGCGCCTTCGACCTCGAGTCGATCAGCGTCCTGGGTGTCGATGACGCCGCGACGACGGTGGGCCCGCTCTCGTCGGTCGAGGTGTCCGACGGGCGGGCGCTGGAGGCATCCGATACGGGTGCCGCCGTCGCCGTCGTCGACGCGACCTACGCCTCGACCAACGAGCTCACGGTCGGAGACGCCGTCGAGCTGGGCGGCGAGGAGTTCGAGATCGTCGGGATCGCGGCGTCCGCGACCGGCTCCGCCGACACCGCGGCCGACGTCTTCATCCCGCTCGACATCGCGCAGGAGCTCTCGGGCGCGGGCGACGTCGTCTCGACCGTCTACGTGCAGGCCGCGTCCGCCGGCGACATCGCCGCCGTGCAGAACGCCCTCGAGGAGGAGCTGCCCGAGGCGACCGTGAGCTCGCAGTCCGACCTCGCGTCGACGGTCTCGGGGTCGCTGTCGAGCGCCTCGAGCCTCATCGCGAGCCTCGGCACATGGCTCTCCGTCATCGTGCTCGCGGTCGCCGTGCTGCTCGCGGTGCTGTTCACGCTCTCGGGCGTCTCGCGCCGCACGCGCGAGTTCGGCACGCTCAAGGCGATCGGATGGACGAACGCGCGCGTCGTGCGCCAGGTCGCCGGCGAATCGGTCGTGCAGGGGCTCATCGGCGGCGCGGCCGGCGTGGCGCTCGGCGTGATCGGGGCCGTGATCATCGACCTCGTGCGGCCGACGATCTCGACGTCCTCCGCTGCGACGGCCGCCGGCCCCGGTGCGGGAGGCGGCATGGGCGGTCCGTTCGGCGCGATGGCCGAGACCGCGAGCGACATCGCGCTGACGGCACCGCTCGACGCCGTCGTCATCATCGCCGCCGTGGCCCTCGCGGTCGCCGGCGGCCTCGTGGCCGGGGCGATCGGCGGATGGCGCGCCGCGCGCCTGAGCCCCGCCGAAGCGCTGCGCTCGGTCGGCTGAGCGCGGACGGAACAGAGGAGAACATCATGACCACGCTGTATGCGCTCGAGGGCGTCCAGAAGACCTACCGGGCGAAGGGGCGCGAGATCCGCGCGCTCGCCCACGTCGATCTCACGATCGAGCAGGGCGACTTCGTCACGATCCAGGGGCCGACCGGCGGCGGCAAGTCCACGCTGCTCCAGCTGCTGGGAGCGCTCGACACGCCGACGAAGGGCTCGATCTCGATCGCCGGATCCGAGCTCGGCCGGACGTCAGCCGGGGAGCTCAGTGCGCTCCGCGCGGGCGAGATCGGCTTCGTCTTCCAGGGGTTCAACCTCATCCCCACCCTGACGGCGAGGGAGAACGTCGCCATGGGTCTCGAGCCGCTGCGCCTGTCGAGGGACGAGCGCGACGCGCGCGTCGCCGAGGCCCTCGCGCAGGTCGGGCTGGCCGAGCGCGCCGACCATCGTCCCGCTGAGCTGTCGGGCGGCCAGCAGCAGCGCGTCGCGATCGCGCGTGCGATCGCGAAGCGGCCCCGGGTGCTGCTCGCCGACGAGCCGACCGGGAACCTCGACGAGCGCACGCGCGACGAGATCATGGACCTGCTCGAGCGCCTGAACGCCGATGGCCTGACCCTCGTCCTCGTCACGCACGATTCGGCCGTCGCGCGCCGCGCCCGGCGTCGGCTCCGCCTCGACCACGGCACCGTGCACGACATCACCCGGCGGTGAGCCGGGCCGAGCGGCGGCGCGCCCTCTCGTCGGGCGCGCCGCCGCTCGGCGTCAGTAGCCGGCGAAGGCGTCGGTCGTGAGCGACCGCGCCCTGCCGAGCGCGGGCGCGAGATCGGCGATCAGGGCCGGCGGGCCGGAGACGTACGCGTGACGGGCCGCGATGTCCGGGACGGCAGCGGCCAGGCCATCCGCCGTCAGCCGCTCCCCTCCTGCCCACGCCCAGTGCGCGGGCAGGCCCGCGGGCTCATCCGGGGTGAACACGACCGTCCGGACGCCGGTCTGCTCGAGCTCGCGTCGATACGCGAGCTCGTCGGCGCGGGACGCCACGAGCACGAGCACGGCATCGCGCCGCGCGGCCGAGAGCTGCAGGTGCCGCAGCTGCGACACGAAGGGCGTCACGCCGATGCCGGCGGCGACCATCAGCACCGGCGCATCCGCCGACCGCGGCAGCACGAAGTCGCCCCACACTCCCGTCACCGCGAGCACGTCGCCCTCGCGCGCCTCCGCGAGGGCGCGCTTGTAGCTGGAGAGCGCTCCCCCGCGGCTCTCGCGGAAGGCGATGCGGATGGTCGGGAGCTCCTCAGGCGCAGAGGAGATCGAGAACTCGCGGCGCGTCCCGCGCGCATCGGGCCGACGGTGCGGCACGTCGAGCTCGAGGTACTGGCCCGGCACGAAGGCCAGGCGTCGCTGGGCGGCGAGCGTCAGCTCCTGAACCGTCGGCGTCAGGGCGACGCGCCGGACGAGGGTGAGACGGACGGCGCCGCGCGCCGCGAAGGCGAAGGCGATGAGGTTGCCGATGAGGAGAGCGCGCTCCTGGCCGAGGGTGATGATCCCCAGCGGAATCGGCCAGCCGGCGAGCACGCCGACCACGACCGCGACGAGGTACTGCTGGCGTCGGCGCGGCGGGAGCGTGAGCGGCTCGGACAGCATGAACGCGCCGAGGAAGAGGAAGGGCGACTGCACGACCAGGCCCTGCAGCAGGGTCTCGAGCGGAAGCGAGAGACCGGCGGCGAGGAGCTGCACGATCGTGCGGGCAGCGCCGACGGCCATCGCCACGACGAGGAAGAGGCCGACGACGCGGAGCTTCTCGGTGCGCCAGAGCACGAGGACGGCGAGGACGAGGAGCGGGGCGAAGAGCGCGGGGGTACCCACCCACCACGCGGAGGTCGTGAGCGTCGAGAGCGTCGCGACTGTCGCCCCGACCGCCGCGGGATTCAGGAGGTGGCGCCCGCGCCAGACGATCAGGTACTTCGAGAGCGACGCGGCCGCCGCGGCGATCGCCGCGCCCGCCAGGCCTGCGGCGTCGAGACCGGGGCGCACGACGAAGAGCAGGATGCCCGCGGTGATGAGCGTCGACTCGGGCCGCCAGACGAGCCCGAGGATGCGGTGCGCGGCGCCGTCGACGATGGCGCCGACGCCGACGAGGACGGCGGCGGTCGCCAGGAGGGCTCCCGGCGAGGGCAGCACCAGGCCGAACACGGACAGGGCGAGCGCGATGGCCGCGAGCACCGCGAGGGCGACGAGGACGAGCCGGTACATCGAGAACCGCCCGAGCGCGCGCATCCCCCGCTGGTAGACCGAGGTGAGTCGTCCGATCATGTGAACAGCTCCGCTTCTCCCCGCTCCCCGCGGGAGCCCCAGGACCACTCGGCGCGGCCATCCGACAGCACGCGCACCCAGTGCACGCCGTGCGCGTGCGCGTACTCGGGCCCGCCGTCGAAGAACAGCGCGGTCGCGGCGGCGTCGGCGACCATCGCCGTGGGGGCGATCGCCCACGTGGCGACGACCGTGCGCACCGGAAGACCCGTCCGCGCATCGAGAACGTGGTGGAGCCCGTCGCCCCACGTGCGGCGGTTGGCCGCCGACGCGCACAGGGCCTCGTCCTCGACGGTCACGATGCCGATCGCGCGCCGCGGGTCGTAGGGGTGCTCGAGGGCGACGCGACGGCGGCCGCGGACCCGCAGGTCGCCGCTCGCGTCGACGACCCCCTCACCCGGAACGCGGTCGGCGACGAGATCGACGAGGCGCCCCTTGCCGAGCGCCCCCACGTCGACGACGCCAGGGCCGCGCAGGCGGAGCTCGCCGTCGTCCCACGTCAGCCGCGCACGCCAGTCCGCCGGAGCCGGCAGGGGCTCCCCCGCACGCAGGCTGTACGACGCGTCGTACCCCAGCTGCTCGAGCGAGCCGCCGACGAGCGGGTTCACCGCGCCGTCCGTCGCCGCGGAGAGCTCCGCGCACGCGTCGAGCATCGCCCCGGCGTCGGGCGGCGCCGGAGCAGCGCCGCCCGCGGGGGCGAGCCGGGAGACGAGGGAGTCGGGGCGGAAGCGCGACCAGGCCGCATCGAACGCCTCGACCTCCGCGGTCACCGCGTCGCGCACGTGCGCGTCGAGCGGCTGCGCCGACTCGATCTCCCAGCTCGTGCCGATGGCGTCGAAGCGCCACGCGGCCGATGCGGACACGTCAGACCGCCGCGTCCTGCTTGATCTGCTCGATCGCCGCGTTGAAGCCGCCGCTCGTGAGCGACGACCCGGCCACGCGGTCCACGGCGAGGTCATCGAGGGCGACCCCCACGACCTCGTCGGCGATGCCGCCGATGAACTGGGACTGGTACTGCCGGCTCTCGGCCGCCTGCGGGTCGCCGGTCACCTCGACCGCCGTCACAACGTCGTCCTCGATCGTCACGGTCACGCTGACCGTCTCGACCGTCTCCGGTGTCTGGTAGCTGCCCTCGGCCGTGTAGGTGCCGTCGGCGTACGCCACCGTGCCCGAGTCGGTCGCCTGGCCGCTCGACGCGTCGGTCGTCGCGGTCTCGTCGTCCGCGGTGGCTCCCACGGTGACGGCGCCGCAGCCCGCGAGCGCCACGACGCCCGCGACTCCTGCGAGTGCGGCGCCGGTGCGAATGGATCGGTTCATGTCGGTCCCCTGTTCATCGGTGCCGCGGTGCGGCCGTGTGAGGCAACCCTAACCAGGCACGATGCGGGAACCGCTTCGCGGACCTTATGAGTCTGCTGTGACGGTCGCTCAGGCGGCGCCGTCGAACATGCTCGTGACCGATCCGTCGTCGAACACCTCGCGGATGGCACGCGCGAGCAGCGGCGCCGCGGAGAGCACCGTGAGCTTCTCGAAGCGGCGCTCCGGCGGGATCGGCACGGTGTCGGTGACCACGACGCGGTCGACGGATGCATCCTGCAGCCGCTCGACGGCGGGGTCGCTGAAGATCGCGTGGGTCGCGCCGACGATGACCTTCTTCGCGCCGTTGGCCTTGAGCGCCTGGGCGGCCTTCACGATCGTTCCGGCCGTGTCGATCATGTCGTCGACGAGGAGGCACGTGCGGCCCGACACCTCGCCGACGATCTCGTGCACGGAGACCTGGTTGGCGACCTTCGGGTCACGGCGCTTGTGGATGATCGCGAGCGGCGCCGAGAGGCTGTCCGACCACGTGTCGGCGACGCGGACGCGGCCCATGTCGGGCGAGACGACCGTGAGCGTCTCGCGCTCCTCCTCCGTGAGGGTGTCCTCGAAGTGGCGCAGCAGCACCGGCTTCGCGAAGAGGTGGTCGACGGGACCGTCGAAGAAGCCCTGGATCTGGGAGGCGTGCAGGTCGACGCTCATGATGCGGTCGGCGCCGGCCGTCGCGATCAGGTCGGTGACGAGGCGCGCCGAGATCGGCTCGCGGCCGCGCCCCTTCTTGTCCTGGCGCGAGTACGGGTAGTACGGCACGACCACGGTGACGCGCTTCGCCGACGCGCGCTTGAGGGCGTCGAGCATGATGAGCATCTCCATGAGCTCCTCATTGACGCTCTGGCTGAACGACTGGATGAGGAAGACGTCGCTGCCGCGCATCGAGACCTCGAAGCGCGTGTAGATCTCACCGGACGCGAAGGTGCGGTGCTCGGTCGGCGCGATGCCGATGCCGAGCTGCTCGCCGACGGCCTGGGCGAGCTCGGGATGCGAGCGCCCCGCGACCACCACCAGCCGCTTCTTCGTCTTGGTGACGACTCCCGGGGCGATGCCCCGTTCGAGGTCGAGGTCAATGGTCTTCTTCGTGCGCGCCATCGGCTGCTTTCTCCGCCGCTCGGGCACGAGCCGCGGCCTCTGCCGCTGCGGTGCCCGCCCTGTTCGTCTCGACCCACCCGGCGATGTTCCGCTGGGGTGCCACGCTGAGAGCGAGAGCGCCCGCCGGCACATCCTTGCGGATGACCGCGCCCGCTCCCGTCTTCGCGCCGTCTCCCAGTGTAACGGGGGCGACGAAGACGTTGTGCGAGCCGGTGTGCACCTCGTCGCCGATCACCGTGCGGTGCTTGGCGATGTCGTCGTAGTTCGCGGTGATCGCGCCCGCGCCGAGGTTGACGCCGCGGCCGATCGTCGTGTCGCCGACGTACGAGAGGTGCGGCACCTTGCTGCCCTCGCCGATCGTCGAGTTCTTCACCTCGACGAACGTGCCGACCTTCGCGTCCGCCGCGAGCTCCGCGCCGGGGCGCAGGAACGCGAACGGACCGACGGTCGCCCCCGCGCCGATCACGGCGAGCGTCGCGTCGGTGCGCCGGACGGTCGCGCCCTCGCCGACCTCGCAGTCGAGGAGGGAGGTGTCGGGGCCGATCGTCGCCCCCTCGCCCACGCTCGTCGCGCCCAGGATGAAGGTGCCGGGCAGCACGGTCACGTCAGGGGCGAGCGATGCGGTGTCGTCGATCCACGTGGACGCGGGGTCGAGGATGGTCGCGCCCTCGACCTGCCAGCGGCGCACGATGCGCGCATTGAGGATGGCCGCGGCCTCCGCGAGCTGCACGCGGTCGTTCACGCCGAGCGCGATGCGCGCGTCGGGTGCCGTCTGGGCGGCGACGCGTGCGCCCTCCTCGCGGAGCAGGCGGACGACGTCGGTGAGGTACATCTCCCCCTGCGCGTTCGCCGTGCCGATCCGCGCGAGCTGCGCGCGCAGCGCCGGCGCGCGGAAGACGTAGACGCCCGCGTTGATCTCGGCGATGGCGAGCTCGTCGTCGCTCGCGTCCTTCTGCTCGACGATGCGGGCGACCGCGCCGTCGGCGTCGCGGACGACGCGCCCATAGCCCGACGGATCGTCGAGCGACGCGGTCAGGAGGGTCGCCTCGGCGCCCGAGGTGCGGTGCGTCTCGATGAGCGACGCGAGGGTCTCCGCATCGAGCAGCGGCACGTCGCCGCTCAGCACGAGGACATCGCCGCCGAACGAGTCCGGGAGGTTCTCGACCGCGACCTGGACCGCACGCCCCGTTCCCGGGATGTCGTCCTGGTCGACCGGCTCCACGCCGGGGAAGTCGGCGATCGCCTCGACCACCCGGTCGCGCTCGTGGCGCACGACGACGCGCGTCACGACCGCGTCGAGCTGCTGCGCCGTGTGCAGGACGTGCCCGACGAGCGGGCGGCCGCCGATCCGGTGCAGCACCTTCGGGAGCTTCGATCTCATGCGCGTCCCCTGCCCCGCGGCCAGGATGACGATCGCCAGTTCGCTCTGTGTCACGTGGTTCTCCGTCACGTCGCTCTCCGTCACGCTCCGCCACCAGGATTCGAACCTGGTCCTCACAGCTCCAAAGGCTGTCGTGCTGCCGTTACACCATGGCGGACCACGGCCCCTGGCCGCCCCACAAGTCTGCCACGTGGCGTCGTCGGGCTCGGGTCGTCGGCCGGCGTCTGACCGATGGCGCGCGTGCGTGATACTGGACGGATGGCCACGGATACCGACGAAGTCGACCGCATCGTGGGCGCCTGGGCGACGCAGCGCCCCGATCTCGACTTCTCGCCGATGGAGGTGCTCTCGCGTGTCGACCGTCTCTCGCGGCATCTCGACCGCGCGCGCCGCGAGGCGTTCAGCCGCACGGAGATCGAGCCGTGGGAGTGGGATGTCCTCTCGGCCCTGCGCCGGGCCGGAGCCCCGTACCAGCTGAGCCCCAAGCAGCTGCTGCAGCAGACGCTCGTGTCGAGCGGCACCATGACGAACCGGATCGACCGCCTCGTGACGCGCGGGTTCGTCCGCCGGGAGTCCGACCCCGGCGACGGACGCAGCGTGCTCGTCACGCTCACGGACGACGGCCGCACGCGCGTCGACGCCGCCATCACACGACTCATGGACGCCGAGGCCGAGCTGCTCGGCCGCCTGTCGGCGGCCGAGCGGACGCGGCTGGCCGCGCTCCTGCGCCGCCTCAGCCTCAGCTTCGACGGCGGGGTCTGACCGGGCTCAGCCCTCGACGTCGAGCCGCTCGAGCTGCGCGGCCGTGAGCTCGAGCGCGACGCCGTCGAGAGCGGCGTCGAGCTGGTGCAGCCGGCTCCCGCCGAGGATCGGGCGGATGCCCCGCGACACGAGCCACGCGAGGACGACCTGCCCGCGGGTCGCGCCCGCGTCACGGGCGACCTCGTCGAGGGCCTCGAGTCGGCGCGCGTTGCCCGGGTGGTCGTACACCGGGTCGATCTCCTTCTCCGGGTCGTCGTAGGCGCCTCCGAGGAGGGGTGTGTACGCCCAGATCTCCATGCGGTGCTCGCGCGCGATGTCGCGCTGCTCGTCGCTCAGGAGGCCGAAGGGGTGCACGACTCCCGCCGGCCGCACGCCCGGGCGCGCCCGCAGGTAGGTCGCGTTGAGCTGGAGCGCGTCGATCGGGAGGGCACCCGACACCGATGCGTGCCGCCTCGCGCGCTCGATGCGCCAGGCCGGATGGTTCGACGCCCCGACCCTGCGCACCTCGCCGCGCGCAACGAGCTCCTGCAGGGCGTCGACGGTCTCCTCGATCGGCGTCTGCCGGTCCTCCTGATGCAGCCAGAGGAGATCGACGGAGTCGACGCCGAGGCGCGAGAGGCTTCCCCGGAACGCGTCGTGGATCGCGCGACGGCTCAGGCCCGCGCGGTGCTCGGGCCAGGACCCGGCCCAGAGCGGCTCGGCGCCGACCTTCGTCGAGAGGCGGACGCGCTCGCGCATGCCCGGCCGTGCCGCGAGCCACCGGCCGAGGACGGTCTCGCTCGCGCCGCCGCGGCCATCCGCGCTCTCCCAGAACGCATAGCAGTCGGCGGTGTCGATCCACTCGCCGCCGCGTTCCACGAAGCGGTCGAGAAGCGCGAAGGACGCCTCGTCGTCGAGACGGGTTCCGAAGGTCATGGCGCCGAGGACGAGGGGTGTGGTGGTGACGGTCATGAGGACACGATGCGACCTGGAGCGCGCTCCAGGTCAAGCGCTATCGTGCGAGCATGACGACCTACTCCCCTGCAGAGGCCTCCACGCGCTCCGGCCTCTCCATCGACACGCTCCGCTACTACGAGCGCGAGGGGATCCTGCCGCCGGTCGCACGCGACGGCGGCGGGAGGCGCGTGTACACCGACGGCGACCTGTCGACGCTCGACTTCCTCAAGTGCCTGCGCGACACGGGGATGCCGATCGAACGGCTGCGCCGGTACGGAGAGCTCTGCCGCGACGCGTCCACCCTGCGCGCCCGCGTCGACCTGCTGCGCGAGCACGCGGACGACGTCGATGCGCAGCTGGAGCTCCTGCGGCAGCGCCGCGCGAGACTCGACGAGAAGATCGCGTGGTACGAGGAGCAGATCGGCGCGTGATCGACCACGCCCGGAACGCCGCGACGGCCGACGCGCTGACAGCCGAACGTGCGGGAGCCTCGCCGGATCCGATCCGACGAGGCTCCCGTGCGGGATCGGCCTCACGACCGCGAGCTCACTCCTCCTCGTAGGAGCCGCTCTGCTCCGAGGATCCGCCGAAGGACGACTCCGATGACGAGTCGCCGCCGTACGCGGAGCCGCCCTCCTCGCCCGACGACTCGCTGCCGTAGGAGGACTCGGACGACTCATCGCCGAACGCGGTCGGCTCGCCGCCGTAGGAGGACTCCGACGACTCGGGCGACTCCCCGCCGTACGAGGAGTCTCCCGTCGACTCGCTGCCGTAGGACTCGCCCGACTCGCCGCCGTAGGAGGACTCCGACGACGACTCACCGCCGTACGAGGACTCGCTTCCATACGACTCGCCGGACGACTCGCTTCCGGTCGACTCGCCCGACTCGCCGCCGTACGACGACTCCGACGAGGCGCCGCCGTACGACGAATCCGACGAGCCCCCGTCGTAGGAGCCGCCCTGCTCCGACGACTCGCCGTACGACTCCGAAGCCTCTCCGGAGTACTGGTCACCCGACCCGAACTCCTCAGCCCCCTGCCCCTCGGACTGGTCGTTCTGCCCGAACTGATCCGAATTGCTCATGTTGTTCCCCCAACTGATCTGGATGTGAACGGCGCCGACGACGAGCGGTCGTCGTCGACCGACGCGAGCACGCCGATCCGAGCGATTCCCCCTCGCCTGGGTCAGGATGACCCCGGCTCCCCCAGGCCTACTCAGGGCGCACGGGAGCGTCAACCCCTCCCGCGCACTGTTCCCCGAACCTTCAGGGAGCTGCCCGCTCGTACACCGCGCAGGCTCACCGGGCAGCCCCTCCTCCACCGTTCAGAAGGGTGGCGGGTCGCCGTCGTGGATGAAGCGGACGACGGGCGGCGGCACGTCGGTGCAGGTGCGTCCCGTCGGCGACGTCCATTCGAGGACGCCGCCGGGTCTCTGCACGACCGTCCATGCGGAATGGTGCTTGAGGGTGTGATGGTATTCGCAGAGGTAGGCGAGATTGCACACGCAGGTGGGCCCGCCAAGGGAGTGATCGATCGTGTGATCGGCGTCGGAGAGGCGCTTGCGGATGGGGCGACGGCATCCGGGGAACCGGCAGTGCTCGTCGCGCGCTCTCAGGTATCGGCGCTGCGCGGCATTCGGGAAGCGCAGATCCACCGTGAGCAGCGCTCCGGTGTCGGCGTCGACGAACAGCCGCTCCCACACAGGGGCGGTCGCAGCGAGCTCAACCGCCTGCACGACGGGGATCACCCCGTGCCCGCACAGCACGGCCGCCCCGCCGACGAGGCGCTCCGTCGGTCGTCCGAACGCGTCACGCCCAGACCCCTGAGCGGTCGCGTCCGCGGTGTCATCGTCGGGACACGGGTCGGCGAGCTCGTCGTCGCCCCCTCCGCCGATCCCCGCGGCGTCGGCGGCGCGGTGCTCCGCAGCGGCGATGAACGCGCGGGCGGGGATCGTGATCTGCACGCTCGCGCGGATTCCCGCGAGTCCCGTCGGCACTCCCTGCGGGCCGGCTGTGGGCGCCCCCGCGAGTGCGAGATCGCACAGCACATCCACCTGCCGCTGCTCGGCGGTGCGCTCGTCAGAGCCGTCGACATCCGCCGCCGCGAGCTCCTCAGCCAGCTGCCGGGAGCGATCCACGATCCCCTCGCCGACCAGCGCGGACACGTACATCCGCACCCAGCCCATCCCGTGCCGGCCCCGCTGGAACACCACTCGACGCCGCCGAGCCTCCTCCTCGTGCCGCTCTCGCAGCGACCGCGGCTGCAGCCGCTCCGCCACGGCCTCCGCTACGGGACGCAGCCGGCCGGGTGTCAGCGCGTGCTCGGCCAGCACGCCCAGCACCAGCTCCTCGAACCGCGCCCGCGCCGTCGCGGACTCCAGCTCATCCCCGAGCTCCACGATCACGCGCGCCTGCCCTGCCGAGACGCGCCCCGCCTGCATCGACGCGAGGACCCCCGGATACCGATTCACCAGCGCGACCGCGTCCGCCATCCGCGCCTCGGCCGTCGCCCGCGCGCATCCCAGCACGCCCGCGATCTCCTCTGCCAGCGCCCGGAAGGACCACCCTCGGCCCTCCTCGCCGTCGGCCAGAGCTCGCGCCTCCCGCGCGTACTGCTCCTGCGCGACCTCCACCATGTGCGCGATCAGGAGCGCCTGCATCGCCTCGAGCGACGCGAGAGAGCGCCCGTTCACCTCCAGCGCATCCGCGAGCGCCCCCAGCCGAGCGCGCTCATCCGACGTCGGCAGCCACCCCGCCGTCGCCCGCGCACTCGAACTGATCTCCATACATTCATCATCGCCCGGACCACCGACATTCGCAGATTCAGACGACGCAGGATCGATGAGGATCGATCACGAATCGGCAACGGATCGTACGGCGAGGGCACTGCCGTCGGGGTCAGCCTCCCGTGCAGGGGACGATCTGAGGATGACACTGAGCGTTCGCCCTGTCGATGCGCGTGACTCCGACGAGTGGGCCGCCCTCTACCGCGGATATCGCGCCTTCTACCGGCTCCCCGATGATCCCGCTGCCGTCGCCACGACGTGGACCTGGGTCCGCGAAGGAGCGTATGGCCTCGTCGGGCTCGTCGCCGTGGACGAGCGCGATCGCCCCGTCGCGCTCGCGAACCTGCGATGGTTCGCTCGGCCATCCACCGCGACGACGGGCCTCTACCTCGACGATCTCTTCACCGCTCCGGATGCCCGCGGAGCCGGCGCGGCAGGCATGCTGCTGAAGCACGCTGCCCAGCTCGCCGCTGCGGGAGGGGCGAGCGTCGTCCGCTGGATCACGGCGGCGGACAACGAGGTCGCCCGGTCCGTGTACGACGCCCATGCTGTCGCGACGCCCTGGGTGACCTACGACATGAAGCCGTCGGGGTGAGCGCGACGCGCGTCCTGATCGCACGCACGCCCGCGCGTCGCATAGCCTGACCGGATGGGGATCGAGACCGTCTGGCCGCTGTTCGCGCTCGAGCTCGCCACGCCGCGCCTCACCCTGAGACCGCTGCGCGACGAGGATCTCGCACCGCTCACGGATGCGGCGATCGAGGGGATCCACGATCCGGACCGCATGCCGTTCAGCGCGCCATGGACCGACGCCGAGCCCGAGGTCCTGCGGCGCGAGTTCGCGCGGTTCCACTGGAGCCGGCGCGCGCAGCTCCGGCCGGAGGCATGGGGCATCAGCTTCGCCGTCCTCGAGGACGGCAGGCCCATCGGGATCCAGGATCTCGACGGACGCGACTTCCCCGCCCTGCGCACGGTGCACACCGGCTCGTGGCTGACCCGCTCCGTGCAGGGGCGCGGGCTCGGGCGCGAGATGCGAGCCGCGGTCCTCCTCTTCGCCTTCGACGTGCTCGACGCGGAGTGGGCGGAGTCCGGAGCCGCCAGCTGGAATGCGGCGTCGCTCGGGGTCTCGCGCGCACTGGGCTACCGCGAGAACGGCATCGAGCGCGTCCGGGCGCGTCCCGACCAGGTCGACGATCTCGTGCGCCTGCGCGTCTCGGCCGCGGAGTTCGCGCGTCCCGACTGGGACCTCCGCGTGAGCGGCGCGGAGGCGGCGATCGGCGCGCTCATGCCGGACCAGGCATGAACGCGCTGCCCGATGAGCTGATCCCTGTGCGGCAGGGGGTCGCCCTGACGGCCTTCGCGTCCGACGACGCGGCCGCCATCCACGCCGCGGTGGACGACGTCGAGATCCGCCGCTGGCTCCCGCTCCCCCGTCCGTACCCGCTCGAGCTCGCAGCCGACTGGAGCACCCGCGTCGCCGAGACCATCCGCACGTCGGGATCCGGGCTCGTCCGCTGCATCAGGGAAGGCGAGCGGATGGCCGGCTGCATCGACGTCAAGCGCGTCGACTGGCGGGCGCGCACCGCCGAGCTCGGGTACTGGCTCTCATCTGCGCACCGGGGCCGCGGGCTCGCCGCAGGCGCCGTCGATGCCCTCGCCACGTGGCTGATCGAGGCACAGGGGTTCGAGCGCGTCGAGCTCCGCATCGCGACCGGCAACGCGGCGTCCACGCGGGTCGCCGAGCGCGCCGGGTTCGTCTACGAGGGCACGGCGCGCAATGCGGGGTTCACGGATGGCGGCCGTGTCGACCTCGGGATCTGGTCGCGGATCGCCTCCGACCGGCACTGAGCGCGGGCGCCGCTACTCGACGAGCTCGCTGAGCTCGAGCCAGCGCTCCTCGATCTGCGCCGTCTGCTCTTCGAGCGCCCGGATCTCGGCCGACAGCGCGCCCAGGCCCTCGTAGTCGCTCTGGTCGTGCGCGGCCATCCGGTCGTGCACCTTCGCGATATCGGCCTGGAGCTTCTCGAGCTTGCGCTCCGCGGCGGCGAGCTCCTTCTGCGCGGCCCGCAGCTCGGCGCCTGACAGTCCGGCGGCAGGCGTCGCCGCGGCGGCCCCCGCCGCGGCAGCCGGGGCGCGGTCACGCGCGGCCTCCTGCGCATCACGCAGTCGGAGGTACTCGTCGACGCCGCCGGGAAGATGCCGCAGTCGCCCGTCGAGAACGGCGTACTGCTGATCGGTGACGCGCTCGAGGAAGTACCGGTCGTGCGAGACGACGAGGAGCGTGCCCGCCCAGGAGTCGAGGAGATCCTCCATCGCCGCGAGCATGTCGGTGTCGAGGTCGTTGGTGGGCTCGTCGAGGATGAGCACGTTGGGCTGATCGAGGAGGATGAGCAGCAGCTGCAGGCGCCGCTTCTGCCCGCCCGAGAGGTCCTTGACGGGCGTCGACAGCTGCACCGACGAGAAGCCCATGCGCTCGAGCAGCTGGCCCGGGGTGAGCTCCTGCGCCTTCGAGCCCGACCCGATCGTGTAGCTCGTGCGCAGGTTCGAGATGACCACGCGCACCGGGTCCTGCAGGTGCGGCTCGAGCTCGTCCATCCGCTGGGTCAGGGTCGCGACCTTCACGGTCTTCCCGCGCTTGACCCGGCCTGCCGTCGGCTCGACGGTGCCCGCGATCAGACCGAGCAGCGTCGACTTCCCGGCGCCGTTCACGCCCAGGATGCCGGTGCGCTCGCCCGGTGCGATGCGCCACTCGATCCGGCGGAGCACCTCGCGGTCGCCGTACGAGACGGAGGCGTCGAGCAGGTCGACGACGTCCTTGCCGAGGCGCGAGACGGCGAGCGACTGGAGCGCGACCTTGTCGCGCACGTCGGGGACGTCGGCGATGAGCTCGTTGGCCGCGTCGATGCGGAACTTCGGCTTCGACGTGCGCGCGGGCGCTCCCCGGCGCAGCCACGCGAGCTCCTTGCGGGCCAGGTTCTGGCGCCGCTGCTCGATCGCCGCGGCCTGCCGGTCGCGCTCGACGCGCTGGAGGATGTACGCGGCATAGCCGCCCTCGAAGGGCTCGACGATCCGGTCGTGGACCTCCCACGTCGTGGTGCACACCTCGTCGAGGAACCACCGGTCGTGCGTCACGACGAGCAGCCCGCCCGCGTTCGCGGACCACCGGCGCTTGAGGTGCGCGGCGAGCCACGCGATCGCCTCGACGTCGAGGTGGTTCGTGGGCTCGTCGAGCGCGATGACGTCCCAGTCGCCGGCGAGGAGCCGCGCGAGCGCCACCCGTCGGCGCTGACCGCCCGAGAGCTCCGCGAGCCGGGCATCCCACGGAAGGTCGCGCAGCAGGCCCGCGATGACATCGCGCACGCGGGCGTCGCCCGCCCACTCGTGCTCCGCGGCGTCGCCGACGACGGCGCTCCCGATCGTGTCGTCGTCGTCGAGCGTGTCCGCCTGGTCGAGCACGCCGATCCGCACGCCCCCGCGCACCGTCACGCGGCCGCTGTCGGGTTCGAGACGACCCGCGAGCATCGCGAGCAGACTCGACTTTCCGTCGCCGTTGCGGCCGACGATGCCGATGCGGTCGCCCTCGTTCACGCCGAGCGTGACGGAGTCGAAGACGATGCGGGTGGGGAACTCGAGATGCAGGGCCTCGGCCCCGAGAAGATGCGCCATGTCCCTACCAGGGTAGGCGACCGGCCGGGGCGGAGGGGATGGCCGGGGCCGGCCATCCCCTCGCGCATCAGCGGTTCACGTGTCCGATCACCTTCACGGCACCGTCCGAGATGCTGACGATGGTGCCGGGAGCGGGCGGCTCCTCGCCGCCCATGGTGGCAGCCCACAGCGTCCCGTCCGCCGACGTCGCGACCGCGAGGGCGCCGGGGAGCTCGGCGACGGTCGAGACGCTCCCGCCGTGCACCGCGGATACCCGCCCTCCGAACAGCTCGGCGACGTACACGGTGTCGCGCACAGCGGCGATGCTCGTCGGGCCAGCGAGACCGGATGCGAGCCGGGTCGCCACTCCTGTCTCGGCGTCGATGCTCCAGAGCCCGCCGCGTGCGCCGACCTCGGGCCCGCCCGGCAGGGTGCTGACGAGGATCTCGCCGCCGCGGCCGACCGCGACGCCCGTCGGCACCGACTCGAAGGCGTAGGTCACCCCGACGACGCAGTCCGGCATGCCGAACATCGCCGCCATGTCCGCCGTGATCTCCATGGGCTGGGGCGGCAGCACGGCGAGGGGCTCGATCGCCCCGTCGTCGGTCACGGCGTAGACCGTGTTGGCCCCGGCATCCGCGACGATCCACCCGCCCTGTCGTGCGGTGACGCCGTAGACATGCGAGTCGACGATGCCCGTGTAGCTCGCGGGGATGCCCAGCTCCGCGAACGCGTCCTCGACGCACGGGCTCGGGTCGGAGACGCCGTACGACACCTCGCCGTCGGGGTTGTGCGCGCTCTCGAACGCGTGCAGGTCGACGTACACGGCGTCGCCCTGCGCCGACCGGATGTTCAGGCCGCTCTCGAGGTTGGTGAAGGTGCCGAAGTCGGTGACGGTCGACCCGTACGCGGTCCGCCCGCCGCGGATCGCGAGACCGGCGAGCCCGGGGACGCCCTCGACGATCGGGACGACCGATCCGTCGGGCTGGAGCTGGCCGACCGCTCCCGTGCCCCCGTCGGCGACGAGGACGCGCTTGCCGTCGACCGCGAGGCTGAACGGCGCCGCGAGCTGCGTCGACCAGACCCGGGGTTCCGATGGCGCGGGCGGCGCGGCGGATGCGGCAGCGGGTGCCGTGAGTGCGAGCGCTGCGGCTGCGGCGGCCGCGAGAAGCGCGCGGGATGTGCGCATGGTGCCCTTCCGTTCCCGGTCCAGCGGCACGCTGAACCGTGCTCGACCGGGCGGTGCCCCCTTGCGTCCGGGTGCGGTGGAGCGCCGGTCGGCGCTCCACCGCAAGTATGCTCCCGGGCGACGGCCCGGGCAACGGATCCGGCGTCAGTCCTCGAGCTGCGGGTCGACCCCGAAGTGCTCGGCGAGCGTGGTGATGACCTCGTGCGCGCCCTGGATCGACACCGACGCGAGGAAGACCGCGTCGTCGACGTAGAGCTTCTCGCCCTCGAGGCGGTCCCACAGGGGGTTCGACTCGAACTGCTCGCGCTGCGCGCGCGACGCGTCGCCCTCTGCTCCCTCGGGCTCCCACGAGCTCACGAGGATGAGCCCGGCGTCGACGTCGAGGATCTGCTCCTGCGAGATGGGGACGAAGATCTCCTCCGTCGTGTCGGGCGCCGTCTCGGGGCGCGGGAGGCCCATGTCGGTGAGGATCTCGCCGATGAAGGAGTCGCTCGAGTAGAGCCGCGCGGTGTCCTCGCCGGCGAAGCGGACCAGGTCGACCGTGAGGTCGGGCTGCGCCTCGAGGATCTCGGCGCCGACCGCTGCGGCGCGCTCCTCGTAGGCGGCGACGGCGGCCTCCGCCTCGTCCTTCTTGCCGAGCGCCTCGCCGAGGAGCACGACGTTCTCGCGCCAGGTCGGGCCCGTGCTCTCCGAGAACACGGTCGGCGCGATCTGCGACAGCTGCGGGTAGAGCGCCTCCTGGCGCACCTTCGCGGAGATGATGAGGTCGGGCTCGAGCGCGAGGATCGCCTCCAGGTCGGGCTCGGCCATCGTGCCGACGCTCACGGCGTCGCCCGCGAACTCGCTGACGTCGCCGAGGTAGGGGGCGAACGGGTCGTCCGGGTCCTGGCGGTACTGGGCGTAGCCGACGAGGTGCGAGCCGAGCAGCAGGGTCGCGTCGACGTAGCTCGGGTCGAGCGCGACGATCCGGAGGGGCTCCTCGGGGATGGTCGTCTCGCCCATGGCGTGCTCGATCGTGATCGGGAACTCGGACGCCTCGGCGCTGGCCGCCGGGGTCTCCTCGGGGGCGGATCCGCTCTCGGCGGTCGCGGGGGCGCAGGCGAGAAGGCCGAGCGCGAGGCCGGCGATGCCGAGGGCGGACGCCGAGGTGCGCAGGGTGTTCATGCGGTCTTCCTCTATCGGGTGTCAGGAGGCCGTCGCGGGGACGGCGCGCGGACGGGGTCAGCGCGAAGGGTAGACTAACCTAAGAACTCCCGATGTCCCGACCGCCGGAGGCTCCCCTGACATCCGTCTCCGCGATCGCGCGCCCGAGCGAGCGCCGTGCCCGACCCCGCTCCCGACCGGCGGCCGCGCTCCTGTGCGCACTGCTCCTCCTCGTCGCGGTCGTCCTGAGTCTCGCCGTCGGCGGCCGGGTGACGTCCGTCGGCGAGCTCCTCGGCGCCCTGTTCGCGCCGACCGGAACGGACGCCGACGTGACGATCCTCGGCCTGCGACTCCCCCGCACCGTGCTCGGGCTCGTCGTGGGTGCGTGCCTCGGCATCGCCGGCACGCTGACGCAGGGGCACACGAGGAATCCGGTCGCCGACCCGGGGCTCCTCGGCATCTACCAGGGGGCGGCGCTCGCGATCGTCGTCGTCACGGCGGCGGGAGCGAACCCGCCGGCCCTCGCCCTCGCTCTCTGCGCCTTCGCGGGCGCCCTCACGGTTGCCGTGCTCGTCTTCGCGATCGCGCGCGTCGCCCCCGGGCGCGAGGGCACCCTGTCGTTCGTGCTCGCTGGCGTCGCGATCTCCGCGCTGGCGTCGTCGCTCGTGACGGCGATCTCGCTGCTCGACCTGCAGGCGCTCGACCAGCTCCGGTTCTGGCAGGTCGGCTCCCTCGCCTCGCGCAGCGGCGCGATCGGCGCCGTCTGGCCGCTCATCGTCATCGGCCTCGTGCTGGCCATCGCCAACACGCGCGCCCTCAACGTGCTCGCGCTGGGCGACGACGCCGCATCCGCTCTCGGCCAGGCGCCCTGGCGCGCCCGCGCCGTCGGCATCGCCGCGATCGCCCTGCTCGCAGCCTCCGCCGTGACCCTCGCCGGGCCGATCGCGTTCGCGGGCCTCATCGTCCCGCATCTCGCGCGCTCGCTCGTGGGGCCCGACTACCGATGGCAGCTGACGGTGTCGGCGCTGCTCGGGCCCGCGATCGTCCTCGTCGCCGATACGGTCGGCCGCGTCGTCGCACGGCCGGGCGAGATCTCGGTCACCGTCGTCCTCGCGGTCGTGGGCGCCCCGCTGTTCGTCGCGATCGCCCGCTCGCGCAGGAAGATCGCGCTGTGAGCGCGCGGATGGCCGTGCCCGCGCCGGTCAGGATCGGGCGCCTCTCGGCGCTCGTGCGGCTGCGCGCCGTGGTCGCGACGGTCGCCCTCGCGCTGCTCGCGGGCGCCGCGTTCGCGCTGCATCTCTCGATCGGCACGACGGTGATCCCGCCTTCCGAGCTCATCGCGACACTGCTCGGGAACCCGCCCGACGATGCGACAGCCCTCGTCGTCCACGGCTTCCGGCTCCCGCGCGCGACGGCCGCGCTCACCGCGGGCCTCGCGCTCGGCATGTCGGGCGCCCTCACCCAGACCATCGCCCGGAACCCTCTCGCGAGCCCCGACATCCTCGGCGTGACCTCCGCCGCCGCGCTCGGCGCGGTCGCCGTCCTCGTGCTCGCGGGCGGCGCGAGCGCGGGCGCGAGCGGCATCGCGGCATCCGTGCTCATGCCCGCAGCCGCCCTCGGCGGCGGCATCCTCGCGGGAGTCGCGACCGCCGTGCTCGGATGGCGCGGCGGAATCGACCTGCACCGCACGGTGCTCGCGGGCATCGGGGTGTCATGGCTCGCCACGAGCCTCACGACCTGGCTGCTCACGCTCGGCGACGTCACGAACGCCGCGATCGCCGTGACCTGGATGAGCGGCTCCCTCAACGGGCGCGAGTGGAGCGCGATCGCGCCGAGCGTCGCCGCGATCGCCGTCCTGCTCGTCATCGGATCAGCGCTCGCGCACCAGCTCGCGCTCACCGCATTCGACGACCAGACGGCAGCCGGCATCGGCGTGCGCCTGGGCCCCGTGCGTCTCGCCGTGCTCGCGACGGCCGTGCTGCTCGCCTCGTTCGCGGCCCTCGTCGCGGGCCCGATCTCGTTCGTCGCGCTCGCGGCGCCGCAGATCGCGCGCCTCGCGACGCACACGCCCACGCCTCCCCTCTGGGCGAGCGCGCTCGTGGGCGCGGTCCTGCTCCTCGCAGCCGACGTCGTGACCGCTCATCTCTTCCCCATCCCGCTTCCCGCGGGCGTCGGCACGGCGCTCGTCGGCGTTCCGTACCTGCTGTGGCTCATCGTCCTGAACCGGAGGAGGATCGCATGACGTCCGCTCGCCTCGAGGCCTCGGCGCTCTCGCTCGCCTACGACGGCCGCGTCATCGTCGGCGACCTGTCGCTGGCCATCCCCGCCGGTCGCGTCACGGCGATCATCGGGCCCAACGGATGCGGCAAGTCCACGCTCCTGCGCGGGTTCGGGCGGCTGCTGCCGCCGGCCGCGGGCGAGGTGCTGCTCGACGGCGTCCCGCTCGCACGGCTCGGACACCGCGAGATCGCGCGTCGCATCGCGCTTCTCCCGCAGGCACCGTCCGCGCCATCGGGGCTGACCGTGCTCGAGCTCGTCGCGCGCGGTCGGACGCCCCATCAGCGCTGGTACGACCGGTTCTCTCGGGAGGACGAGCGCATCGTGCGCGAGGCCCTCGCCGCGACCCGGCTCGACGACCTCGCGGACGCTCCGCTCGACGAGCTGTCGGGCGGGCAGCGTCAGCGCGCGTGGATCTCGCTCACGCTCGCGCAGCAGACCGAGACCATCCTGCTCGACGAGCCCACGACCTACCTCGACGTCGCGCACCAGCTCGAGGTGCTCGAGCTCGTGAGGTCGCTCAACCGCACGTCGGGGCGCACGATCGTCATGGTGCTCCACGATCTGTCGCTCGCCGCCCGCTACGCGGACTGGCTCATCGCCATGCGCGACGGCGCCGTCGTCGCCGCGGGCGAGCCCTCGGAGATCGCGACCCCCGAGACCCTGCAGCGCGTGTTCGGCATCCGCTCGGCGCTCGTCGCGGATCCCGACGGCGGCGCGCCGCACGTGCTCCCCCTCGGCCTTCCGGTCTGACGGACGCCGAAGGGCCGGAGCGTCCGAAGACGCCCCGGCCCTTCGCGGTCGGATGGCCGATCAGCTCGCGCGCGTTCGGCGCTTGTTCCAGACGTCGAACGCGACGGCCAGCAGGAGCACGAGGCCCTTGATGAACTGCTGGTAGTCGGTGCCGATGCCGAGCAGCGACATGCCGTTGTTCAGGACACCCATGATGAGACCGCCCGTGATCGCGCCGATCACGGTGCCGACGCCGCCCTGGACGGCCGCACCGCCGATGAACGCCGCCGCGATCGCGTCGAGCTCGAACAGGTTGCCCGCGCCGGGGCCCGCCGAGTTGAGGCGGCCCGTGAAGACGAGGCCGGCGAGCGCGGCGAGCACGCCCATGTTGACGAAGAGGTAGAAGTCCACCTTCTTCGACTTGATGCCCGACAGGTCGGCCGCGTGGCGGTTGCCGCCGATCGCGTAGATGTGGCGGCCGAAGACCGACCGGTTCATCACGAGCGAGTACGCGAGGATGAGCACCGCCAGCACGATCAGGACGATCGGGGTGCCGCGCGATCCGGGGGCCACGCCGAGCAGGTACGTCATGTAGGCGATGAGCGCCGAGATGAAGACGAGCTTCGTGTAGAACCACGACGCGGGCTCGCTCTCGAGGCCGAGCTTCACGCGCTTGCCGCGCTCGCGCAGCGAGTTGCCGATGTAGAGCACGAGGGCGAGGATGCCCAGGCCCACCGTGATCCACTCGGCGGGCGAGCTCGACGCCGGGAAGAGCTCGGGGAAGAGGTAGCCGCCGCCCAGCTGGCGGTACTCCGTCGGGAACGGGGTGATCTGCGTGTTGCCGAGCACGATCTGGGTGAGACCGCGGAAGAGCAGCATGCCCGCGAGCGTCACGATGAACGCCGGGATCCCCACGTACGCGACCCAGAAGCCCTGCCAGGCTCCCACGAGCGCTCCGATGAGCAGCGAGACGAGGATGCCCGCCCACCACGGCCATCCCCAGTGCACGATGAGCACACCCGAGACGGCGCCGACGAAGGCCGCGACCGATCCGACCGACAGGTCGATGTGGCCGGCGATGATGATCATCACCATGCCGATCGCGAGGATGAGGATGTAGCTGTTCTGGACGACGATGTTCGAGACGTTGCCGGCCGTCAGGAGGCGACCGCTCGTGACGATCTGGAAGAACAGCACAATCGCGATCAGCGCGATGAAGATGCCGATCTGCCGGAGCCGTGAGGTCAGGAACGCGATCGCACCGCGCACGGGCGATTCGGTGGCGCTAGCTGAGGACATGGTCGGCTTCCTTCTCCTTGGTCATGAGCTGCATGAGCGACTCGGGCGTCGCCTGCTCGATCGGCAGCTCGCCGGTGATGTGCCCCTCCGAGATCGCGTAGACGCGATCGCTGATGCCGAGCAGCTCGGGCAGCTCGGACGAGATGACGATGATGGCCTTGCCCTGCGCCGCCAGCTCGTTGATGAGGGTGTAGATCTCGTACTTCGCGCCGACGTCGATGCCGCGCGTGGGCTCGTCGAGGATGAGCACCTCGGGGTCGGAGAACAGCCACTTCGAGAGCACGACCTTCTGCTGGTTGCCTCCCGAGAGCTTGCCGACGACCGAGGCGACCGACGGCGCCTTGATGTTCATGCTCTTGCGGTACCGCTCGGCGACGGCGAACTCCTCGTGCGCGTCGACCCACCCGCGTCGGGCGAGCTTGCCGAGCGACGCGAGGGAGATGTTCCGCTTGATGTCGTCGATGAGGTTGAGCCCGAAGACCTTGCGGTCCTCGGTCGCATAGGCGATCCCCGCGTCGATCGCGTCGGCGACGGTCTTCGTGTTGACCTCCTTGCCGCGCACGTACACGCGGCCGCGGATGTTCGATCCGTAGGAGCGGCCGAAGATGCTCATGCCGAGCTCCGTGCGCCCCGCGCCCATGAGGCCCGCGATGCCGACGACCTCTCCCGCGCGGACCGAGAGGTTCGCGCCGTGGATGATCGTGCGACCGGACTCGGTGGGGTGGTCGACCCACCAGTCCTCGACGCGGAAGACCTCTTCGCCGACATCGACCGTGCGGTCGGGGTACCGGTGCTCGAGGTCGCGTCCGACCATCCCCTTGATGATGCGGTTCTCTGAGACGTCGTCGGTCTTGAGCTCGAGCGTCTCGATCGTGCGGCCGTCGCGGATGATCGTCACCCGGTCGGCGATCGCCTTGATCTCGTTGAGCTTGTGGCTGATGATGATCGACGTGATCCCCTGGCCCTTGAGGTGGCGGATCAGGTCGAGCAGGTGAGCGGAGTCCTCGTCGTTGAGGGCCGCGGTGGGCTCGTCGAGGATGAGCAGCTTCACGCTCTTCGACAGGGCCTTCGCGATCTCGACGAGCTGCTGCTTGCCGACGCCGATCTCCTTGACCGGGGTCGCCGGGTTGTCGCCGAGCCCGACGCGTGCGAGGAGCTTCTGCGCCTCGACGTTCGTGTCGTGCCAGTCGATGAAGCCGTTCTTCTGGCGCTCGTTGCCCAGGAAGATGTTCTCGGCGATCGACAGGTGCGGGCTGAGCGCGAGCTCCTGGTGGATGATGACGACGCCTGCGCGCTCGGAGTCGCGGATGTCGCGGAACTGGGCGGTCTCGTTCTCCAGGACGATCTCGCCGTCGTAGGTGCCGTGCGGGTAGACGCCCGACAGCACCTTCATGAGGGTCGACTTGCCGGCGCCGTTCTCGCCGCAGATGGCGTGGACGGTGCCGCGCTCGACCTCGAGCGTCACGTTCTGCAGTGCCTTGACGCCCGGGAACTCCTTGGTGATGCCGCGCATCTCGAGGATGGTGTTCACAGGTTCGCTTTCTCGCCGTGCGGATGAGGGGTGACGGGCGCGCGGGTCCGCCCCGCCGTCGAGGCGGACCCGCGCTCCGTGCTACTCGAGCTCGCCGGCCTCGTAGTAGCCGCTGTCGATGAGGACCTCCTCGTAGTTGTCGGCCGTGACGATGACCGACTCGTGGAGGTACGAGGGCACGACCTTGACCGTGTTGTCGTACGTCTCGGTGTCGTTGACCTCGGGCTCCTCGCCGTGCATGAGCGCATCGACCATGTCGGCCGCCGTCTCGCCGAGCAGGCGTGTGTCCTTGAAGATCGTCGAGTACTGCTCGCCCGCGAGGATCGACTTCACGCTGCCGACCTCGGCGTCCTGGCCGGTGATGACCGGCAGCGCGTCGGCCGAGTAGCCGCCGCTCGTGAGCGCCGAGATGATGCCGATCGAGAGGCCGTCGTACGGCGAGAGCACGCCGTCGAGCTTCGTGTCGCCGATGATCGTGAGGATGTTCTCCATGCGCTCCTGGGCCGTCTCCGGCAGCCAGCGCAGGATCGCGGCCTGGTCGAAGTCGGTCTGGCCGGACGGAACCGCGAGAACACCCGAGTCGAGGTAGGGCTGGAGGGTGTCCATCGCGCCGTCCCAGAAGAAGTTCGCGTTGTTGTCGTCGGGGCTGCCCGCGAAGAGCTCGATGTTGAACGGGCCCTTCTCGCCGGTCTCCTCGCCGTTCTCGTCGAGCACGCCGAGACCGGTCAGCAGGCTCGTCGCCTGCTGCACGCCGACCTCGTAGTTGTCGAACGTCGTGTAGTAGTCGACGTTCTCCGTGCCGTTGATGAGGCGGTCGTATGCGATCACGGGGATGTCCTGATCGGCGGCCGTCTGCAGGACGTCGGTGAGGGTCGTGCCGTCGATCGAGGCGATGATGAGCGCGTCGGCGCCGCTCGAGATCATGTTCTCGATCTGCGACACCTGGGTGGGGATGTCGTCGTTCGCGAACTGGAGGTCGACCTGGTAGCCCATCTCCTCCAGGGTGGCCTTGACGTTCTCGCCGTCCGCGATCCATCGCTCGGACTGCTGGGTCGGCATCGCGACGCCGATGGTCAGCGAGCTCGTGTCGACCTCGCCGCCCTCCTCAGCGGCTCCGCCTCCGGTGCGGTCGCCGCTGCAGCCGGCGAGGGCCAGTCCGCCGACGGCCACGATGCCGACGAGCAGAAGGTGCTTCTTCACGGGTGTTCTCCTCTGAATCCAGGACGTGTGCCTCCGCGTCACAGCGGGGGGATGCGCCGTCGAGGAGTCGCGGGACATCCTCGTCGGGGTCGCACGTCTCCGTGTGACCGTTCACATCGCGTCTTATCGTGCACCCGCCGCGCCGGCCTGTCAAGCCGACGCCGTGTCACATCTCGCTAACGGCGCGGTGCGGCCGAGTCGCGCACGACGAGGGCGGGAGCCGGCGGCTCCTCCGCCGAGGGGGCCTCGCCGCGGAGGGATGCGAGGAGTCGCGCGATCGCGCGACGGCCGAGGTCCGCGAAGTCGATGTGGACCGTGGTGAGGGGCGGCCAGACATGTGCCGCGACGGGAATGTCATCGAAGCCCACGATGCTCACATCGCGCGGCACATCGAGGCCCGCATCGCGGAAGCCGTGCATGAGCCCGATCGCCATGAGGTCGTTGGCCGCGAAGACGGCGGAGAAGTCCTGCCGCCGCGCGAGCTCGAGCCCCGCGTAGTGGCCGAAGTCCGCCGTCCAGTCGCCGCGGATCGGCGGGATCGTGGGCAGATCCGCGTCGCGCAGAGCCTGCAGGTACCCGCGCATCCGCGAGTCCGCCTCGATCCAGTCCTGCGGGCCGGACAGATGGAGGATGTCGACGTGCCCCAGCTCGATGAGGTGCCGCGTCGCCATCCGCGCCCCCTCGAGCTGGTCGGGTGCGACGCTCTCCTCGAGCGCGCCGGATGCCGTCTGCAGGCTCACGAACGGCACGCCGATCGCCATGCCGCGAAGGACATGGAACACGCGCACCTGGGGGGCGAGCACGACGATGCCGTCGACCTGCTCGCGCAGCAGCTGCCGCACGGCGCCGCCGATCGCCTCCGGCGACGTGTCGGAGAGGTTGAGGGTGGTGACCGAGTAGCCCTCCTCGCGCGCCGCCTCCTCGATCGCCGCGATCGACGCGGTCGGGCCGAACTCGCCGACCGTGGCCGACAGGATGCCGATGAGATTCAGCTTGCTCGTGACGAGCGCGCGCGCGGCCTGGTTCGGCCGGTAGTCGAGCTGGCGGATCGCATCGAGGACGCGCTGCTTCGTCTCCTCGCGGATCGACGGATGCTCGTTGAGCACGCGCGAGACCGTCTGATGGGACACGCCGGCGAGGCGCGCCACATCGCGGATGCTCGGCATCCGCGGTCGCTCCGTTGCGTGGGCCACAGCCGTCTCGTCCTCACCTGATTCCGCGATGCGCACGGTCACATCGCCTCCCACAGTATGGCGCACGGACGCGCACGGGGCCATCCCGGGCACGACGGGGCGTGGCGCGAGGGCGCTGCGGCGGCGCTCAGCCGACGATGCGCGCGCCGCGCACGGGGCCGTGCGCGAGGAGCACATCCCGACCGGCGGCGTCCAGCACGTCGCGGAGCTCCGCGGCTTCCTCGGGCGATGCCGCGAGGAACGCGACGGTGGGTCCTGAGCCCGACACGAGACCCGCGAGCGCCCCCGACGACTCCCCGAGCTCGAGCGTCTCGGCGAGATCGGGGCGCAGCCCGAGCGCGGCCACCTGGAGGTCGTTGCGGAGCGTCTCGGCGAGCATCGCCGCGTCGCCCGCGCGCAGCGCCTGCAGCACGCCGGCGTCGACCTCGGGCACGGCGCGCGTGGGGGCGATGTCGAGCCGGTGCCGTTCGCGGTGGCGGTCGAGCGCCCCGTACACCTCGGGCGTCGAGAGGCCCTCCTCGTTCACGACGAGCACCCAGTCGAAGCGACCGCGTGCGAGGGCCGGGCTCAGCTCATCGCCGCGACCGGTCCCGATCGCGGTGCCGCCCTTGAGCGCGAACGGCACGTCGGCGCCGAGCTGCGCTGCGAGGCGATGCAGCTCGGCCTGCCCGACCCGCGTGCCCCAGAGCGCGTCGCACGCCACGAGCGCGGCGGCGGCATCCGCCGAGCCGCCGCCCATGCCGCCAGCGACGGGGACCTCCTTGAACACGTCGAGGTGGACGCCGCCCCCGTACCCGGTCTCCGCCGCGAGCAGGCGGGCCGCTCGGAGCGCGAGATTGCGGTCGTCGACCGGCACGCCCGACACGTCGACCGTTCCCTCGACCGCGAGCGTGAAGCCGTCGGCATGCGTCGCGACGACATCCTCGTAGAGCGAGACGGCCTGGAAGGCGGTCGCGAGCTGGTGGTAGCCGTCGCTCTGCCGGCATCCGACCTCGAGGAAGACGTTGATCTTGCCCGGTGCGCGCACGCGCACCTGCGGCTCCGACGACGCGAGGCTCATGGCGCCGTCGCCTCCGCGCCGCTCGTCTCGGCGAGCGCGCGTGCGATCCGCAGGAAGTCGTCGATGTCCAGCGACTCGCCGCGCGCGGTCGGCGCGACGCCCGCGCGCTCGAGCACCTCGGTCGCGCCCGCCGAGCCGCCGAGCTCGCCGGCGAGCGCCTGGCGCAGCATCTTGCGTCGCTGCTGGAACGCGAGATCGACGATCCGGAAGGTCCGCAGCCGCTCGTCCTCCGTGCCGCGCGCCGCGGCGTCGCGCTGGAACGCGACGAGCACGCTGTCGACGTTCGGCACCGGCCAGAAGACCTGGCGGGAGACGCTGCCGGCGAGCCGCCACGCGCCGTACCAGGCGGCTTTCGCGCTCGGGGCCCCGTAGACCTTGCTCCCCGGTTCGGCCGCGAGGCGCTCGCCGACCTCGGCCTGCACCATGACGACGCCGCGGTCGAGCCGCGCGAACGTCTCGAGGAAGTGCAGCAGCACCGGCACCGACACGTTGTAGGGCAGGTTCGCGACGAGGATGGTCGGATCGCCGGGCAGCTCGGTGACGCGCAGCGCATCGGCGTCGACCACCGTGAGCGCGCCGTCCGGGACGCCGCGCTCGGCCGCCGTGCGCGGCAGCCGCTCGGCGAGCCGGTGGTCGATCTCGACGGCGGTCACGGTCGCGCCGGCCTCGAGGATGGCCAGGGTCAGCGAGCCGAGCCCTGGGCCGATCTCGACGACCCGCTCCCCCGCCTCGACGCGCGCGGTGTGCACGATGCGTCGCACGGTGTTGGCGTCGACGACGAAGTTCTGGCCCAGCTTCTTCGTGGGCGTGACATCGAGCTCGGCGGCGAGCTCGCGGATGTCGCCGGCCCCGAGGAGCCGCACGGTCATGTCCACTCCCCGTACACGGCGCGCGTGTTCGCGGCAAGCTGGGCGGAGAGCTCGTCGACGTCGGCCCCCAGCTCCGCGGCCATGAAGCGGACCGTGACGGGCACGAGGTACGGCGCGTTCGGGCGCCCTCGGTGCGGCGTCGGAGTGAGGAACGGCGCATCCGTCTCGACGAGGATGCGGTCGCGCGGCGTCACCCGCAGGGCGTCGCGCAGGTTCTGCGCGTTCTTGAACGTGATGTTCCCCGCGAACGACACCCAGTAGCCCGCGTCGGCCGCCTCGTGGGCCATGTCCTCGTCGCCCGAGAAGCAGTGGAAGACCGTCCGCTCGGGGGCGCCGACGCGTCGCAGCGTGTCGAGCACGTCGCGATGGGCGTCGCGGTCGTGGATCTGCAGTGCGATGCCGTGGCGCTTGGCGATGTCGATGTGCGCCTCGAAGGAGGCGCGCTGTGCCGGTCGCCCCTCCTCGCCCGTGCGGAAGTAGTCGAGCCCCGTCTCGCCCACGGCGCGCACGCGCGGGTGCCCCGCGAGCTCGTCGATGACTCCGAGCGCCTCCTCGAGGCGCCCCTGCTCGGCGTACGTCGGCGCGTCGTTGGGGTGGATGGCGACGGCCGCGAGCACGCGCGCATCCCGCTCGGCGGCGGCGACGGCCCACCGCGACGAGTCGATGTCGCCCGACGACTGCACGACGCCGGCGATGCCGACCGCGCTCGCCCGATCGAGCTGCTCCTCGAGCGAGAGCGGCTCGTCGCCGTCCTCGATCTCGAGGTGGCAGTGGTTGTCGTACACGGGCACCGCCAGCGGCTCGGGCGCGGCCGGGTAGCGCAGGTCCTTCCGCCCGTCCCGGCTCCGCTCGCGCACGTAGACGGTCGGGTCCGCCCCGTTGTCCTTCACGCCATCCCCCTCGATCGGATCACTCCGGCTGCTCGACCCGCGGGAAGAGCGGCTGGAGCGTGGACGTCGCCGTGCCGGCGGGGATGCCGCCCCACGCGCCGGCCTCGCGCACGGGCTGCTCGACGAGCGCACCCAGGGCGCTCTCGACGCCCAGCGCGTCCCAGAGCTTGCCGGTGGCCTGCGGCATCACGGGCGAGAGCAGCACGGCGAGCGCGCGGAGCCCCTCGGCGCACGTGTAGAGCACGGTCGCCAGGCGGTCGCGCTGCGCGTCGTCCTTCGCGAGCGCCCACGGCTCGTTCTCGGTGATGTAGCCGTTGAGCTCGTCGACGATCGTCCAGATCGAGCGGATGGCCTCGTCGATGCGGAAGCGGTCGATCGCCGCATCGGCCTTCCGAGCCGCCTCCGCGACGGTCCGCTGGATCGCGACATCGCCATCCGCGTACTCCGCGGGAGCGGGGACGACGCCGTCGAAGTACTTGCCGATCATGGCGATGGTCCGCGATGCGAGGTTGCCGAACCCGTTCGCGAGCTCCGCCTGGTACCGAGCCGACAGGTCCTCCCAGGAGAACGAGCCGTCCTGGCCGAACGAGATCGCCGACAGGAAGTAGAACCGGTACGCGTCGGAGCCGAAGACGTCGGTGATCGCGTTGGGCGCGATGCCTGTGAGCTTCGACTTCGACATCTTCTCGCCGCCCACGAGCAGCCAGCCGTGCGCGAAGACGTTCTCAGGCACCTCGATGCCCGCGGCCATCAGCATCGCCGGCCAGATCACGGCGTGGAACCGGAGGATGTCCTTGCCCACGACGTGGTGCGCGGGCCAGCGGCGCGCGAAGTTGTCGGGGTCGGAGCCGTACCCCACCGCGGTCGCGTAGTTGAGGAGGGCGTCGACCCACACGTAGATGACGTGCGACTCGTCCCACGGGACGGTGATGCCCCAGTCGAACGTCGAGCGCGAGATGGAGAGGTCCTTCAGGCCCTGCTGCACGAAGGCGACGACCTCGTTGCGCGCGGACTCGGGCTGGACGAAGTCGGGGCGCTCCCGGTAGAGCTCGAGGAGGCGGTCCTGGAACTCGCTGAGCTTGAAGAAGTAGTTCTTCTCCTGCAGCAGCTCGAGCGGCTTCGAGTGGATCGCGCACACCTTGAGCCCCTCGAACGGCCCGGTGCCGTCGACGATCTCGCTGTCGGGCTTGAACTCCTCGCACCCGACGCAGTAGAGCGCCTCGTACTCGCCCGCGTAGATGAAGCCGCGGTCGTACACGGCCTGCAGGAACAGCTGGACGCTCTTCTCGTGACGCTCCTGCGTCGTGCGGATGAAGTCGTCGTTGGCGACATCCAGCGTCCGCAGGAGCGGCTGCCACGACTCCGCCACGAGCTTGTCGACCCATTCCTGCGGGGTCGCGCCGTTCGCGGCGGCGGCGCGGATCATCTTCTGGCCGTGCTCGTCGGTGCCCGTCAGCATCCAGGTGTCGTCACCGGCCTGGCGGTGCCAGCGCGCGAGCGTGTCCACCGCCACGGTCGTGTACCCGTGCCCGATGTGCGGGACATCGCTCGGATAGTAGATCGGCGTGGTGATGTAGAAGGAACGGCCGGAAGTCACCAGGAGAGTCTATTCCGGGCCGCGCGTGCTCCGCGCCGAGCGTTACGCGCTCTCGCGCACGACGAGCGACGCCGGGAGCATGAGATCGCGGCCCGGGCTCCCCGCCACGACGTCGAGCAGCAGGGCGACCATCTCCTCGCTGATCCGGGCCCACGGCTGACGCATCGTCGTGAGCGGCGGATCGTGGGTCTCGGCGAGGCCCGAATCGTCGAACCCCGCAACCGCGATGTCGTCGGGCACGCGCAGCCCCTCGCGGCGCAGCGTCGCGACCGCGCCGGCGGCCATCCCGTCCGAGGCCGCGAAGACCGCGTCGATATCGCGGCCGCGTGCGAGCAGGCGCGCCATCGCGCGCGAGCCGGACTCGCGCGAGTAGTCCCCGCGCTCGACGAGCTCGGCGTCGTAGTCGCCGCCCATCTCCTCGCGGAACCCGGCGAGACGGAACCGGCCGCCCGGCGTGTCGTCGGGCCCCGCGATATGCGCGATGCGACGGTGCCCGCGGGAGCGCAGGTAGGCCGTCATCTCGCGCGAGGCGCGCGCCTCGTCGATGCCGACCGACGGGACGAGCCCCTCGAGGCCGAGCGGGACGCCCGTGCTGACGATCGGGATGCCGGCCTCGTGCATGCGGCCGAGGAAGGGGTCGGATGCATGGCTCGACACGAGGAGCACGCCGTCGACGTGCCCCGCGCGCACGTACTCGAGCACGTTCGCCTTCTCGGCATCGGTTCCCGCCACGAGGAGCACGAGGGTCATCGACCGCTTCGAGAGGGACTCGGCAGCGCCGCGCAGCAGCAGGCCGAAGGTCGGGTCCTCGAACAGCAGGTGGTGCTCCTCGGTCAGGAGGAAGGCGAGCGATCCGGAGCGGCCCGTCGCCAGGCTGCGCGCGTGGTGATTCGCGGTGTAGCCCGTCCGCCGGATGGCGTCCTCGACCGCGGCACGCGCGTCGGGCGAGACCCAGTGTCCTCCGTTGATGACGCGGGAGACCGTGCCGCGCGAGACGCCCGCGACCGCCGCGACGTCGCGGATCGTCGGCTTGCGCGCGGGCGGCGTCTGCTCCATGGATCAAGACTCTAGCGCGAGCCGAGGGCAAGACTGGGACCGGTCACAGTTCGATAACGGATGGACGATCGTCTTGTCGCTCCGACGGCGCCGCGCCACACTGGGACCGGTCACAGCCCTTCGACCCGATGGAGCGTCCATGCCCGACCAGACCCCCCTGCCCGCCCTGCCCGGCATCGCCTTCGGCGGCGACTACAACCCCGAGCAGTGGCCGCGCGAGACGTGGCAGGACGACGTCCGCCTGATGCGCGAGGCGGGCGTCAACCTCGTGAGCGTGGGGATCTTCTCGTGGGCTCTGCTCGAGACCGCCGAGGGCGAGTTCGACTTCGCCTGGCTCGACGAGGTGATCGACCTCCTCCACGCGAACGGCATCGCCGTCGACCTCGGCACGCCGACCGCCTCACCGCCCGCCTGGTTCTTCGCCGCGCACCCCGACGCGCGCGTCGTCACACGAGACGGCACCGTCATGGGCTTCGGATCGCGCGGGATGGCGTCCCACTCCTCCCCCGCCTACCGGGAGGCGATCGTCCGCATCGCGAGCGCGCTCGCCGACCGCTACGGCGATCACCCCGCCGTCGTGCTGTGGCACGTGCACAACGAGTACGGCGTCCCGGTCGGCGAGGACTATTCGGAGCATTCCGTGCGCGCCTTCCGCGGATGGCTGCGCGAGCGCTACGGGTCACTCGACGCTCTCAATGCCGCATGGGGCACGGCGTTCTGGGGCCAGCACTACACGGCCTGGGAGCACATCGGCGCCCCGGCCGCGGCGCCGTCGGTCGTCAATCCCGCACAGCGCCTCGACTTCCAGCGCTTCACCGACCATCAGCTCCGCGCGTGCTTCATCGCCGAGCGCGACGCGATCCGCGCCCGCGCCCCGCAGCCGATCACGACGAACTTCATGGCGAACCAGAGCTGGACGACCGACCTGTGGGCGTGGGCCAGGGACGTCGACGTCGTGTCCGACGACCACTATCTGTGGGCGGCCGACGAGGACGCGCACATCGGGCTCTCGATCGCCGCCGATCTCTCCCGGTCGGTCGGCGGAGGGAAGCCGTGGATCCTCATGGAGCACTCGACGTCGGCCGTGAACTGGCAGCCGCGCAACATCGCGAAGCGTCCCGGGGAGATGGCCCGCAACTCGCTGACGCACGTCGCACGGGGCTCGGACGCCGTGCTCTTCTTCCAGTGGCGCGCGGGACGCTCGGGCGCCGAGAAGTTCCATTCGGCGATGCTCCCCCACGCCGGCACCGACTCGCGCGTCTGGCGCGAGGTGGTTGCGCTCGGCGAGGGGCTGTCCCGGCTCGACGCGGTCGTCGGTTCACGCGTCGAGGCCGACGTCGCCGTCCTGTGGGACTTCGAGTCGTTCTGGGCGCAGGACCTCGAATGGCGCCCGACCGAGGACCTCTCCCACCAGGAGCGCGTGCGCGCGTTCTACGAGCGTCTCTGGCGGGACGGCGTCACAGTCGACTTCGCGCTCCCTGGCCACGACCTGTCGCGCTACCGGCTCGTCGTCGCACCCGCGCAGTACCTGCTCACGGCGGCAGACGCCGCGAACCTCACCCGGTATGTCGAAGGCGGCGGAACGCTCGTCGTCTCGTACTTCTCGGCGGTCGTCGACGAGAACGACGCCGTCCACCCCGGTGGGTTCCTCGCTCCCCTCCGCGACGCCCTCGGCGTCGACGTCGAGGAGCACCTGCCGCTGCGCGAGGGCGCTGCTGCCGCGGTCGAATGGAGCGACGGCGCCCTGCTGGGCGCCGACCACTGGCAGGAGAGCCTCCGTCTGCACGGCGCCGACGTCGTCGGCGCCTACGCCGAGGGCCCCGCGGCGGGAGGCGCCGCCATCACACGTCACCGTCACGGCGCCGGAACGGGGTGGTACATCTCCACGCGCCTGGACGCGGAGGGGCTGCGCGCCGTCCTGACCGACGTGTACGCCGATGCGGGGGTCGTCGCGTCGTCGACTCCGGATGGCCTCGAGGTCGTCCGGCGCCGCGCCGACGATCGCACGTTCCTCTTCGCGATCAACCACCGCGACGACGACGTCACCATCGACGCCGTCGGCCGCGAGCTGCTCACCGGCGCCACGGCGTCCGGATCCCTCGTCGTCCCCGCCGGGGGCGTCGCCGTCATCGAGACCGACTGACCCGCCCTCCGGGGCACCCCGGGGCCGCCCGGCCCGACCGATCCACCACCACCAGGTCGTGACGACGCGACCGCTTCGGCGGACGCATCGCACGACCATCGAGAAGGAGACAATCATGCGCACGCAGATCGCATTCGCCGGCATCGCCGCCGCGTCGGCCCTGCTGCTGGCCGGCTGCTCCGGCAGCGGCCCCGAGGCGGCCGAGGAGCCGGCCGACGAGGGCTCGACCGCCGAGCTCGTCGTGTGGACCGACGAGGAGCGCGAGGACGCGATCGCCGCGGCCGCCGAGCAGTTCGAGGCCGACACGGGAGCGACCGTCACGCTCGTCCAAAAGAACTTCGAGGACCTGCGCAACGACTTCATCGCGCAGGTGCCCACGGGCGAGGGGCCTGACATCACGGTCGGCGCGCACGACTGGCTCGGGGCGCTCGTCACCGCCGGCGTCGTCGACACGATCGATCTCGGCGACGCGACGGGCGACTTCGAGCAGGTCGCGCTCGACGCGATGACCTACGACGGCCAGCTCTACGCGCTGCCGTACTCGCTCGAGACGGTCGCGCTCATTCAGAACGTCGACATGGTGGGCCCCGACGCCCCGGCGACCTGGGACGAGCTCGTGTCGATGGCGCAGGAGGCCGGGGCCGAGCGCCCGATCGCGGTCAACACGGCCGGCGAGACGGGCGACGCGTACACGATGTACGGGCTGCAGACCTCGTTCGGCGCGCCGGTGTTCGTCCAGGACGAGACCGGCTCGTACACGGCCGAGATCGGCATGGGCGGCGCGAACGGCGAGGCGTTCGCGCAGTGGCTCCACGAGAACGGGTCGGCGGGCACGGGCTACATCTCGACCACGGTCGACTACGACATCAACAACGAGCTGTTCAACAGCGGCACGGCGCCCTTCACGATCCAGGGACCGTGGGCGATGAGCGCCTATGCCGACGTCCCGAACGTCGCGGTGCACCCCATCCCGTCGGCCGGCGGCGAGACCGCGGCGCCCTTCGTGGGCGTGCAGGGCTTCTACCTCAGCTCGCAGAGCGAGAACGCGCTGCTCGCTCAGGAGTTCCTCGTGAACTACCTCGCGAAGGAGGACGCGCAGCGTGCCCTCTACGAGGCCGACCCGCGCATTCCCGCGTTCACGGCGCTCGCCGATGAGGTCGCCTCCGACCCCGTCATCGCGGGATTCCTCGCCTCGTCGCAGAATGGCGTGCCGATGCCGAGCATCCCCGAGATGGGCTCGGTGTGGGACCTCTGGAACGCGGCCGAGGTGCAGATCATCGGCGGCGCCGACCCCGGAGCGACCTGGAAGCAGATGGTCGCCGACCTCGAGGCCGAGCTGGGCTGACCGGCTGCGCCGGGGCGGGCGGACGCGCGCCCCGGCGTTCCGGCGGAAGGAAGACGGAATGACGGATGTGACGACCGCCCCTGCGCGGCGCGGCGAATCGCACGCGCGCGGCTGGCGCGGGCTCGGATGGGGCTTCGTCGTGAAGCTCGTGCTCATGGGGATCGTCAACGCGCTCGGCATCGCGGTCGCGCTGTCGGCGTGGCAGGCGGAGTCGTGGATCGTGCTCGGCGCGTCTCTCGTGCTGCTCGCGATCGCGGACGCGGTGTACTTCTCACGACGGGCTCTGCCGCTCAAGTACCTGCTTCCCGGGCTCGTGTTCCTCGCCGTCTTCCAGGTGTTCGTGCTCGGCTACACGGCCTACGTCGCGTTCACGAACTACGGCACCGGGCATGCGGGCTCGATGGAGCAGGCCGTCGACGCGGCGCTCATCCAGGACGAGCGGCGGGATCCCGATTCTCCGTCCTATCCCCTCGCGGTCGTCGAGCAGGACGGCGAGCTCGGGTTCGCGATCGTCGACGAGGACGGCGTCGTGCGGGCCGGGACCGCCGACCAGCCGCTGGAGGCCGTCGCGGGAGCACGCACCGGCGGGTCAGGCGCCCCCGAGACCGTGCCGGGGTGGACGGTCGTGCCGCGCGCGGACATCCTCACCGACCCCGATCTGCAGGAGCGCGTCGCGAGCCTGCGCGTCCCCGTCTCGGACGAGGCGGAAGACGGCTCGCTCCGCACCCGCGAGGGCACGACCGGCGCGGTCTACACCTCGGGCCTCGAATGGGATGCCGCCGCGCGGACCTTCACCGACACAGAGACCGGGGTCGTCTACGCGGCGTCCGATGACGGCCGCTTCGTCGCCGAGGACGGGTCGGCTCTCCCGACCGGCTGGTACGTCAACGTCGGGTTCGACAACTTCGTGCGCGCCGTGACGGATCAGAGCCTCGCCGGGCCGCTCCTCCAGGTCGCGGCGTGGACGTTCGCGTTCGCCATTCTGACCGTGCTCACGAGCTTCGGCCTCGGGCTCCTTTTCGCTCTCATCTACAACGACCCCCGTGTCCGCGGCCGAAAGGTCCTCCGGACGCTCATGATCCTCCCGTACGCGTTCCCCGCATTCATGTCCGCGCTCCTCTGGCGAGGCATGCTGAACTCCGAGTTCGGCGTCGTCAACGACCTGCTCTTCCTCGGCGCCGACATCGCCTGGCTGGGCGATCCCCTGCTCGCCAAGGCCGCCGTCCTCTGGGTGAACCTCTGGCTCAGCTACCCCTACTGGTTCCTCGTGTGCACGGGCGCGCTCCAGGCGCTCCCCAGTGACACGCTCGAGGCCGCCACGATCGACGGGGCCGGACGCTGGCGCCGATTCCGATCCATCATCCTGCCGCAGCTGCTCGTGTCGACGGCACCGCTCGCGATCTCGTCGTTCGCGTTCAACTTCAACAACTTCACGATCATCTACATGCTCACCGAAGGCGGCCCCGCGTTCCTCGGCAACTCGGGACTGGGCGAGACCGACATCCTCATCTCCGCGATCTACCGGATCTCCGGCGTTGCGGGCGGATCAGCCGACTACGGCCTCGCGAGCGCCCTCTCGATCGTCGTGTTCATCGTCATCGGCGTGATCTCGGCGCTCGCCTTCCGACAGACCCGCAAGCTCGAGGAGTTCCAGTGAGCACTGTCACCGAACGCATCACGTCCGCTACCCCGGGGCGTCGCACCGCACGTCGCTCCCGCTGGTGGGCCGAGGTGGGCTGGAAGTACCCGGTCGCGGCGGTCATCCTCGTCTACGCGATGTTCCCGCTGCTCTACATCGTCTCGGCGTCGGTGAACCCGCGGGGAAGCCTCGCCGGGTCGAGCGCACTGTTCTCGGCGGTGAGCGCCGACAACTACGCCGCGCTCGCCGAGACGCGCTTCTGGACCTGGATGCTCAACACCCTCTACGTCGGCGGCGTCGCCGCGATCGGCGCGGTGCTCATGGGCGCAGCCGCAGCGTACGCCTTCTCGCGCTTCCGCTTCGCGGGACGGCGCGCGGGCCTCACGAGCCTCCTCATCATCCAGATGTTCCCGCAGACCGTCGCGTTCGTCGCGGTGTTCCTCCTGCTGCTCGCGCTCGGCGAGGTCGTGCCGGCCCTCGGAATCAACTCGCGCCTCGCGCTCATCTGCGTCTATCTGGGCGGCGCGCTCGGCGCGAACACCTTCCTCATGTACGGGTTCTTCAACTCGATCCCGATCGAGCTCGACGAGTCGGCCAAGATCGACGGCGCCTCGCACGCGCAGATCTTCTGGCGCATCATCATGCCGCTCGTGACGCCCGTGCTCGCCGTCGTCGCGCTGCTGGCCTTCATCTCGGCGTTCGGCGACTTCATCCTCGCGAAGATCGTCCTGACCAGCGAGGACAACTGGACCCTCGCCGTGGGCATGTACCAGTGGGTCTCGAACCAGCTCACGTCGCGCTGGGGCATCTTCGCCGCGGGCTCCGTGCTCGCATCGGTTCCGGTCCTCGTGCTGTTCCTGTCGCTCCAGCGCTACATCGTCGGCGGCCTCACCGCGGGCTCCGTGAAGGGCTGAGCGCGCGCAGCGAGTCGAAACCGATCCCCCATCCATCCACCCGCACGAAGGAGTGCCATGCCATCCCTCATCCGAGCGGCCATCGCGACGGCCGCGGCCGTCTCCCTCGCCCTCGTGGCGTCGCCCGCGCATGCCGATGACGCGAGCATCGACATCTCGCTGTCCGCCGTCGACGGCCTGTCGGCCGACTTCATGACCGGCGTCGACGTCTCCTCCGTCCTCTCGCTCGAGGAGTCCGGGGTCGTGTTCCGCGACGACACCGGCGCGCCGGCCGACCTGTTCCACGTGCTCGCCGACCACGGCGTCACCGACCTGCGGGTCCGGGTGTGGAACGACCCCTTCGACGCCGAGGGACGCGGATACGGCGGCGGGAACGTCGACGTCGCACGCGCGATCGAGATCGGCGAGCGCGCGACCGACGCGGGGCTCGGCGTGACGGTCGACTTCCACTACTCCGACTTCTGGGCCGATCCGGGCAAACAGCAGGCGCCGAAGGCGTGGGAGGGACTGACGGCTGCCCAGACCGCGGATGCGGTGCACGACTTCACCGCCGACGCGCTCGCGCGCTTCGCGGATGCAGGCGTCGATGTGCGGATGGTGCAGGTCGGAAACGAGACGAACAACGGCGTCGCCGGCGTCACGGGCTGGGACGGGATGGCGGAGGTGTTCCGGGCCGGGTCGGCGGCAGTCCACGAGACGCTCCCTGACGCGCTCGTGGCCGTGCACTTCACGAATCCCGAGACGCCCGGGCGCTACGCGGGCTACGCCGCGGAGCTCGCCGCCCGCGGCGTCGACTACGACGTGTTCGCATCGTCGTACTACCCGTACTGGCACGGCACGATCGCGAACCTCACCGATGTGCTCTCGCACGTCGCGGAGGTGCACGACAAGAAGGTCGCGGTCGTCGAGACCTCCTGGGCCTACACGCTCGAGGACGGCGACGGCCATGGCAACACGATCGACCTCGCAAGCGAGGCCACGGCGTATCCCGTCAGCCCTCAGGGCCAGGCGACGGCGTTCCGCGACGTCGTGCAGGCGGTCGCCGATGTCGGCGATGCGGGGATCGGCGTGTTCTCGTGGGAGCCAGCGTGGCTCCCCGTCGGCCCTCCGGAGCAGCTCGAAGCGAACCGCCTCCTCTGGGAGCGCGACGGCTCGGGGTGGGCGACGAGCTACGCGGGCGCGTACGACCCCGCGGACGCGGGTCGCTGGTTCGGCGGGTCGGCCGTCGACAACCAGGCGCTGTTCGCGTTCGACGGCACTCCCCTGCCGTCGCTGCGGATGTTCGAGTACGTCCGCACCGGAGCGCAGGGGCCGCGCGTCGTGACCGGCGTCGAGACGGTCGCGCTCGAGATCGAGGAGGGCGAGGACGCCGCGCTGCCGGAGACCGTCACCGTCTCGTACAGCGACGGCACGACAGAGGATCAGCCCGTGGTCTGGGATGCTGTCGAGATCGACGGGCCCGGTGTCTACACGGTGGCGGGGCGCACGTCGGCCGGCCACGAGACGTCCGCGACGATCGAGGTCCTCGCCCGCTCGCACCTCCCCGGCGGCGGCTTCGAGGGAGACGGGGCTGCGCTGTGGACGCTCGCCGGCGACGGCGGCTCGATCGGATGGCAGGCCGACGCCTCGGCAGGGACGAATGCGCTCCATGTGTGGCTCGACCGCGACTTCACGGGTTCGGCGACCCAGGTCGTGACGGGTCTCGAGCCTGGCCGCTACGTCGCGACGGCGACGTCGCAGGGCGGCGGCACGCTGCCCGGCGACACGGTGACCCTCCGCGTCACGGCGTCGCCGACGCACCTGCCGGCGACCGCGGCTGACCGGGCGGCGCAGGCGCAGACGCGCACCGCGGAGGCGCTGCTCGCGTTCGACGGATGGCGCGCGTACGCCACCTCAGAGACCGACGCCGTGCGCGTGCAGCGTGGGCAGGAGGTCACGGTCGAGATCGCGTGGGAGCTGTCGGCCGGCGCGTGGGGAACGGTCGACGAGGTGCGTCTCGTGAAGGTCGGCTGAGGCGGCTCAGCGCGCGGCGGCGTCCGCGTCGCCGCGCGCTGCCGCCTCGGCGAGCGCAGCGACCTGCGCCGTGAGCCGCCCGGTGCGCCAGCAGAGCACCCAGCTCACGGGCGGCGCCGATGACTCGAACGGGATCATCCTCAGGCTCGGCCGCGCGAAGTAGTCCGCCGCGTGCGCGGCCAGAGGGCAGACGCCCTCGCCCGCGGCGATCATCGTCAGGAGGTCGAGGAGCGTCGCGGCCGTGCGATCCGGCTCGCGCCGGTACGGCGCGGCGCGGCGGCCCGCGCGGAACACCGTCTCCCCTTCGAGGTCGGCCAGGGTCACGGTCTCGCGCTTCGCGAGACGGTGACGGTGCGCGACCGCGAGCACGACCGGCTCTCGCAGCACCTCCGGTCCCTCGACGAAGCCGTCCTCGTCGATGGGCCCGTTCGTGACGACCACGTCCACCTCCCCCGTGCGCAGGAGGTCGAGCGGATCGGCGAACCCCGTCTCCCGGAACGCGAGATCGACAGCGGGGCGGCGCGCGCGGAAGCGGTCGAACAGGTCCGCCGCCAGCTCGGCGACCGCCGGCGCCTCGAGTCCGACGACGAGCCTCCCGGCGACCCCGCGGCCGGCGGCCATCGCGTCTGCCACAGCGCGCTCGATGCGCTCGTGGCCTTCGCGCACCTCGGCGTGCAGTGCCGCGCCCACGGGGGTGAGCGCGACGCGCCGGCTGGTGCGCTCGAACAGGGCGACGCCCAGCCGACGCTCGAGACCCGCGATCTTCTGACTCACCCGGGCCTGGGAGATGAGCAGGCGCTCCCCCGTCCGTCCGAAATGGAGTTCCTCGGCGAGCGTGAGGAAGACCTCGATCTCGCGCCGTTCCATAAGGCTCAGGTTATCAGTCGATGCCGGATCCGTCGTTGTTCGCGGGTTCCGCCGAGCCGAGGGTGGAGTCATGACCGAATTCCTCTCCCCCTCGGATCCCCGCTTCGACGCCGAGTGCGTCGGATACAACCTCTCTGTCGCCCATCGCCCCGACCTCGTCGTGCCCGCCTCGACCGTCGAGGATGTCATCGACGGCGTCCGCTTCGCGGCGGAGCGCGGTCTCGGCATCGCCGTCCAGGCGACCGGGCACGGCCCGTCGCTTCCCGCCGACGGCGGCGTGCTCATCCGCACGTCGGGCATGGATGCCGTCGAGATCGATCCCGTCCGCCGCATCGCGCGCGTGGGAGCAGGCGTCCGCGGCGGCGACCTCGTCCGGGCGGCGGCCGCGCACGGACTGGCTCCCGTGAACGGCTCATCTCCCGAGGTGGGGGTGATCGGATACCACCTGGGCGGGGGCGTCGGCATCCTCGGCCGAACGCTCGGCTGGGCCGTCGATCACGTGCGGGCGCTGGACGTCGTCACGGCCGACGGCGCTGTGCGCCGTGCGAGCGCGACCGAGGAACCCGAGCTGTTCTGGGCGCTGCGGGGCGCGGGACGCGGGACCCTCGGCGTCGTGGTCGGCATGGAGGTCGCGCTGCATCCGATCAGCCGGCTGTACGGCGGCGGGATGCACTTCGCCGCCGAGGACGTCGAGCGCGCGCTGCGGGCGTGGGCGGAGTAGACGCAGACTGTTCCGGAGGCCATGGGAACCTCCGCGCTCCTGATCCGGATGCCCGACCTGCCGCAGCTCCCCGACGCCCTGCGCGGCCGCTCGGTCCTGCACCTCCGCTTCGCGTTCACCGGGAGCGCCGAAGAAGGCGCGCGACTCGTCCAGCCTTTCCGCGACCTGGACCCGGCGACGGACACGGTGGCCGAGATGCCGTACGCCGAGGTCGGGTCCATCCACGCCGAGCCGACCGCTCCGGTCCCCTTCCACGGCCGCAACACCGTGCTCGCTTCGCTCGCTCCGGCCGCCATCAGCACGCTCCTGCGGCACGCCGGGCCCGAGGCGGCCGCCCCGTACCTCGTCGAGCTCCGGCTCCTGGGCGGCGCCCTCGCTCGGCCCGCCGCCGTGCCGAGCGCGATCGGGAGGCGAGACGGCGCGTTCGTCCTGTATGCGGGCGGTGCGGCACACGGCGATGACGCGCCCGCCCTCAGGTCCGCGCTCGCCGGACTCATCGGCGACATGTCGCCATGGAGCACGGGCGGCGTGCTCGCCAGCTTCCTCTCAGGCCCGGCGGTGACGCGCGCCGAGCTCGCGACGGCCTACCTGCCGGAGGACACCGCGCGCGTGGAGCGGATCAAGCGGGCAGTCGACCCGCACGACCTGTTCCGCGCGCACCACGGGCGCGCGGACGGCTGAGCCCGCGGGCGCGCGTCAGCGCGCCGCGAGCGCGGCCTGATACAGCTCGCGCGATGAGCGCCCGGTCGCTGCGGCGACCTCGGCGGCCGCCTCCTTGAGGCGGCCGCCGTCGGCGACGAGCGCGAGGACCTGGGCGACCGCGTCCTCGAGTGGCGTCTCGCGCCGCTCGGACCCGGCCACGACGATCGCGAGCTCGCCGCGCACACCCGCCTCGGCCCATCCGACGAGCTCGTCGAGCGTGCCGCGCGCGACCTCCTCGTGCAGCTTGGTGAGCTCTCGCGCGACGACCGCCCGGCGGTCGCCGCCGAACGCGGCCGCCATGTCGGCGAGCGTCTGCGCGACGCGCGTGGGCGCCTCGAAGAACACCATCGTGCGCGGCTCGGCCGCGAGCGCCGCGAGGGCGCGACGGCGGTCACCGGGCTTGCGCGCGGGGAAGCCCTCGAAGGTGAAGCGATCGGTCGGGAGACCGGACACCGCGAGGGCCGTGAGCACGGCCGACGGGCCCGGAACGACCGTGACGTCGACTCCCGCAGCGGCCGCGGTCTGCACGAGCCCGTAACCCGGGTCGCTCACGGTCGGCATGCCCGCATCGGTCAGCACGACGAGATCCTCATCGCGCGCGAGCTCCACGAGCTCGGCCGCCTTCTGCCGCTCGTTGTGGTCGTGCAGGGCGATGAGCCGCGGACGGTTCGCGATGCCCAGCCCGGCGAGAAGGCGCTGCGTCGTGCGCGTGTCCTCGGCGGCCACGACGGGCGCCTGCTCGAGCAGCTCGACGAGGCGGCGCGACGCGTCGCCGAGATTGCCGATGGGCGTCGCGGCGAGGATGATCACCCCGCCAGCCTAGGCGCCGAGATGATGTCGGCGCGGTCGCGGAACCCGTCCGCGTTCACGCGCTCCTCCGCGACCTGCTTGCGCACGGCGGCCGCCTTCTCGTACAGCGAGGGATCGCCGAAGCTCGTCAGCACCTTCACGAGCACGGGGAGGAGCTCGATCATGAGGAAGAGCGCGGCGATGAGGAGGTGCGCCCACCAGATCGCCGGCTCCTTCTCCGCGAGCCGGTTCAGCCCGCTGATCTGGCTGAGGAGCCCGATCGCGCCGGCGTTCGTCTCGGCGACGGATGCCGCCCGCGCGTTGTACGCGGCGAGCGCCGCGTCGTACTCCTGCTGCGCCGCGGGCAGCTGGTCCTCCGCCGCCTGGCGGTTCGCGGCCTCGGATGCCGCGGCGTTCTCGCCCGCAGCCGTCTCGGCCGCCGCGAGGGCCTCGTTCGCCTCGCGCAGCTGGGCGGCGAGGTCGTCATAGGTCGCCTGAGCCGCCGCGAGCTGGTCCTGGGCGGCATCGGAACTCGCGCCCTCCCCCTGCACGCCCGTGCAGCCGGCGACCTCGCCCGCTCCTGAGCCGTCGAGCTCGCACTGGTAGAGCGCGCGCGCCTCATCGATCACGGTCTGCTGCGCCGCGAGCTTCTCGGTGAGGTCGTCGACCGTCGCCTGCGCGGCGGCCTGCGTCGCAGAGGCCGAGTCGGTACCCGCGACGATGCCCGTCGCGGCCTGGTTCTGCAGCTCGCCCAGGCGCGCGGTCGCGGCGTCGAGCGCCTGCTTCTCGGGCCCGGAGTCGAGGGCCGCCTGGTCCTCCTGCGACTGCACGATGTTCGTCGAGGCGACCTCCTGCGCGATGTCGTTGCGGAAGGCCTGCAGCACGACGGGCTCCGCGACGACGACGCCGATGAGGAGCGCCATGATGACACGCGGCAGCGCGAGCCCGACGAGGCGCGCGATGCTGCGGGTCGCGGTCATCGTCGACGTGAGGAACCGGTCGAGGTTGAAGATGATGCCCGCCCAGACGATCGCGAGCGGCACCGCGAGCCAGACCGAGACCTGCACGCCGGTCGTGAGGGCGAAGAGCATCGACAGGGCGGACACGAGCGCGGTGCCGAGCAGCACGAAGAACATCTGCACGAACCGGGGCGTCTCGGTCGGGACGGTGTCGAGCACGTGCCCGTCCGCGCCGCCGAGGATCGCGAGCATGCGCAGACGCGAGCCGGGCGTGCGCGGCGGACGCGCCGCGCGACGTCGCGGAGCGCGCGGCGTCGACTCGGGCTCGGCAGACGCCTCAGCGGGGCGCTCGTCGACCTCGATCGGCTCGGTCGGGGCGGCGGCGGTCTCGGGGAAGAACTCCCGTTCGAGGTACAGGGCTTCCTCGTCGGGAACGGCGCCGTTCGGGTCGTCGTCGGGGAGGATGATCCGCCCCTGCGAGTCGTAGCGTCCCGGGCGATGCGCGGAGTAGGACATCCCGTCAACATACGAAGCCCGCCTGGGCGAGCGTTGTCAGGACCCTTGGAGCGGACCCGGCCGGGGAGTCGCCCGCCCCCGGGCGCCTCGCGCCCGCGCACTACGCTGGAGCCGTGACGCACGCGCTGCCCGAGGCATCCCCCCGCGACAGAGCCCTCACGGCCATCCGCCAGCACGCGGGCTGGCTGGTGCCCTCGGCTCTCACGCTGCTCGCGGGCCTCCTGCGCATCGTCGGACTCGGCCATCCCCACGAGCTCGTCTTCGACGAGACCTACTACGTCAAGGACGCCTGGACGCTTCTGCATCTCGGCTACGAGGGCACGTGGCCCGAGGGCGCGAACGAGAGCTTCCTCGCGGGCGACACCGATGTGTACTCGGCGGATGCCTCCTTCGTCGTGCACCCGCCCCTGGGCAAGTGGATCATCGCACTGGGGCTCGCGGTCTTCGGCGCCGACTCGGGATGGGGCTGGCGGATCTCGACCGCCGTCGTCGGCACCCTCCTCGTGCCGCTGCTCTCCCTCGTCGCGCGCCGCCTCACCGGCTCGATCGCGGTCGCGGGCGTCGCGGGGCTCCTGCTCGCCATCGACCCGCTCGCGGTCGCGATGAGCAGGGTCGCGCTGCTCGACGGCATCCTCGCTCTCTTCGTGCTCCTGGGCTTCTCGTTCCTGCTGCGCGATGTGCAGGAGACGCGCGATCGCGTCCTCCGCGATCAGACAGAGGCGTGGGGGCCCGTCGTCTGGGCGCGCCCCTGGCTCCTCGCCGCGGGCGCCGCGTTCGGCGCCGCGACCGCCGTCAAGTGGTCGGGCATGTACGTCATCGCGGGCGTCGGGATCGGGCTCGTCGTCCTCGACGCGCTCTGGCGCCGCCGCGCGGGCGTCCGCGAGTGGTACTTCTCCGCGATCCTCCGCCAGGGCCCCGTCACCTTCCTGCTGCTCGTGCCGGCCGCCGCCGTGGTGTACCTGCTCTCGTGGAGCGGGTGGCTCGTCACGACCGGCGGGTACGACCGCGCGAGCGACGCGAACCCGCTGGTCGCCCTGTGGAACTACCATCAGGCGGTCTACGGGTTCCACGTGGGGCTCAGCGCGAGCCATCCGTACGCGAGCCCCGCGTGGCAGTGGCCGCTCCTCCTCCGCCCGACCGCGATGTGGCTGACGCGCCCCGAGGTCGGCACGACGACCTGCGCGTGGTCGACCGACTGCATCGGCGTGATCGGGAGCATCCCGAACCCCGTCGTCTGGTACGCGGGGATCGCGGCCGCCCTCTTCCTCGTCTGGCTGCTCATCCGCACCCGCGACGCCCGATTCGGCTTCCCGCTCGCGGGGATCGCCGTGACCTACCTGCCCTGGCTGCTCTACCCCGAGCGCACGGTGTTCCAGTTCTACACGGTCGTCATGCTGCCGTTCGTCGTGCTCGGACTCGCGGTCGCGCTGGCGCATCTGACCCGCTCGCGGCAGCCCGACCTGCTCCCGTTCCCGACGGATGCCGAGGTCGCCTTCGCGACGGAGGCCGCCGATCGCGAACGGCGCGCGTGGCGCATCGCGGCGGCCGTCTTCCTCGCGGTGGCCGTCGTCGTGGGCGCGTTCTACCTTCCGCTCGCCCTCGGGATCGTCGAGCCGTTCCCGCTCTGGCAGCTGCACAACTGGCTGCCCAGCTGGGTCTGATCCCGCATGCGCGAGACCCCCGGAGCGCGCGCTCCGGGGGTCTCGTGCGTCACGCGCTCAGGCGTCGAGGCCGTTGCGGCGCGCGACCTCGCCGAGCCAGGCCAGGCTCGGCTTCGGCGTGCGCGCGAAGGTCTCGCGGTCGAACGCGATGAGGCCGAACGTCGGCCGGTACCCGCTCGCCCACTCGTAGTTGTCGAGCGCGCTCCAGTGCTGGTAGCCGCGCACGTCGATGCCGTCCGAGATCGCGCGGTGGAGGCCCTCGAGCGCTCCCCGCGTGTACGCGACGCGTCGCGTGTCGTCCGACGTCGCGATCCCGTTCTCGGTGACGAGGATGGGCGTCCCGCCGGACAGCTCCCAAGCCGAGCGGACGCCGAGCTCGAGCGCGTCGGGGAAGAACTCCCAGCCGGTGAGCGTCGTCTCGACGCCTTCCGCGACGGGCAGCGGCCCCTCCGGCCCGATGAACGTGCGCGTGTACGCCTGCACCCCGACGAAGTCGTCGCCCGCGGACTGCTCGAGGTACCAGAAGTCGCGCGGATGACCGTACTCCTGCAGCATCTCGTCCGCGCCGGGCTCGCCCGTCGAGTGGAACGCCTGCGTCGCGATGGTCCAGCCGGCCCTGACGCCCGGTACGGACCGGAGGATCTCGGCGGATCGACGGTGGGCGGCGAGCAGGGTGTCGGCGACGCCGAGGTCGGGATGCGGGAGCCCGTACGCGACGAGGTTCGCGGCGTCCTCCCCGCCGGCGAGCATCGCGGCGATGTTCGGCTCGTTGATCGTGCACACGTGCTCGACCCCCTCGAGGATCGGCAGCACGGTCTCGGTGTAGCGCGCGAACAGGTCGACCGCGTCGTCCGCACGCCAGAAGCCGTCGTCCTGGAACCAGCGCGGCACCGTGAAGTGCATGAGCGTCACGGTCGGGTCGAGCCCCGTCTCGCGCGCCGTGTCGATCATCCGCCGGTAGTGGTCGAGCGCGGCGCGCGAGACGAACCCGCGCTCGGGCTCGATCCGCGCCCACTCGATCGAGAACCGGTAGGAGTTCAGGCCCGCTTCCGCGAGGAGGCGCATGTCCTCCGGGTAGCGGTGATAGTGGTCGGCGGCGTCGCCCGAGGGCTCCACCATCGGGGAGCCGGGAGCGTGCTCCATGACCCACCAGTTGCTGCCGACGTTGTTCCCCTCCACCTGATGCGCCGCGGTCGCGGCGCCCCAGAGAAAGCCATCGGGGAATGAGAGCACGGATGCTCCTCTCGCTGTTTCGGTTTCGGATGCCGCCCGCGCGCTCAGCGCGCGCGAGCGGGGTTCGGCACGGCGTCCAGGAGGCCGATCGTGTACGGGTCCTGCGGATGCTGCAGCACGTGCGCGGTCTCTCCGCGCTCGACGACGCGCCCCTGCTCGAGCACGAGGATGTTCTCGGTGACGAGGCGGGCGCTCAGGAGGTCGTGCGTGATGTAGAGCATGCTGATGCCCCAGCGCTCGCGCAGGTCCTCGAGGAGCGCGAGCACGCCGGCGCGCAGCGACACGTCGAGCATCGACACCGGCTCGTCCGCGATGAGCACCTGCGGATCGCTCGCGAGCGCACGGGCGATGACGACGCGCTGTCGCTGCCCGCCCGAGAGCTGGTGCGGGAGCTTGGCCGCGAACTGCTCGACGGGCGTCAGCCCCACGGTCTCGAGGAGCTCGAGGACACGGGCGCGCGCCTCGACTCCGCGCAGCCCCGTGTAGTTCACGACGGGGCGCGTGAGCGTGTACTCCACCGTGTGGAGCGGGTTCAGGGCAGCGTAGGGGTCCTGGAACACCATCTGCACGTCCTTGCGCAGGTCGCGCAGCCCTCTCCGCCGCAGCGACGGCACGTCGACGTCGCCGAAGCGGACGGCGCCCGACGTCGGCTTCTCGACGCCCGTGATGAGCTTCGCGAGGGTCGACTTGCCCGACCCCGAGGCGCCCACGAGGGCGAGCGACTCCCCCGGCTCGAGCCGGAACGACACGTCGTCGACCGCGGTCACGGGTGCCTGTCCGCGGCGCGGAGCGGGGTAGGTCTTCGACACGCTCTCGACCGCGATGGCCGCATCCGCGCGACGGGTTCCGCGCGACCCGACCGTGGGCACGGTCTCGGTGCCCTCGGCACGCGTGGCGCCCTGCGCCTTCCGCGTCGCGAGGTCGACGAAGCCCGGGATCGAGATGTGCGCAGCACGCGGATCCGCGTAGTGGCTCAGCAGCATGCGCGTGTACGGATCCTGCGGGCGCTCGAGGATGTCGCGGCTCGGCGCGTCCTCGACGATGCGGCCCTCGTGCATAACCAGGACACGGTCGGTGGCCTCGAGCACGATGCCGAGGTCGTGGCTGATGAGGATCGCGGTGAAGTCCTCGGCGCGCTGGAGAGCCTGGATCGTGTCCATGACCGCGTGCTGCACGAGCACATCCAGCGCGGTCGTCGGCTCGTCGAACACCATGAGCTGCGGCTCGAGCGACAGCGCGATCGCGATCGACGCCCGCTGGCGCATGCCGCCGGAGAGCTCACCCGGGTAGCGGTCGAGCGCCTCGGGCCTCAGCCCCACCTTGGCCACGAGCTCGCGCGCTCGCGCCTCGCGCGCGGGGCCGGCGACATGGCCGTGCGTGGCGAAGACGTCGAGGAAGTGGCTCCGGATCGTGCGGACGGGGTTGAGCGCGTTCATGCCCGACTGGAGCACCATGGCGAATCCGCCCTGCCGCTGCCGGCGCAGCTCCTCGGCGTCGAGCTCGCGGATGTCGCGACCGCCGAAGAGGATGCGCCCGCCGCTGATCCGCGCCGGCGGCTTCTGCAGCCGGGTGAGCGCGAAGCCGAGCGTCGACTTGCCCGACCCCGACTCCCCCACGAGGCCGACGAACTCCCCGCGCCGCAGCGTGAACGAGACGTCGTCGACGGCCGTGACGGGCGTCGCTCCCGGCGACGCGTACTCGACCGACAGTCCCTGGACATCCAGCAGGATCTCGCGCTCCATGCTCATCGCCCCTTTCCTTCCCGCAGACGCGGATTCGAGATGCCGTCGACGCCGAAGTTGATGAGCGTGAGGCTCAGGGCGAGGAGGGCGATGCAGAGGCCGGGCGCGAACAGGAGCAGCCACTGGCCGGTGAGGAGCGAGTTGGAGTTCTGGGCCCAGTAGAGCATCGTCCCCCAGCTCACGATGCTCGAGTCGCCGAGCCCCAGGAACTCGAGACCCGCCTCCGCGAGGATCGCCGCCGTCGCGGCGCCGAAGAGCGTTCCGGCGATGATCGAGGTCATGTTGGGGAGGATCTCGCGGAACACGATCCGCGCGGGACCGTCGCCCGAGAACTGCGCCGACGCGACGAAGTCCCGTCCGCGCAGGGACTGCGTCTGGCTGCGCAGCACCCGCGCTCCCCACGCCCATCCGGTCACGACGATGACGGCGACGATCATGAGCATCCCGCCGTTCTGCAGGTACGCCGCGATGACGATCATGAGCGGGAGCCCCGGGATCACGAGGAAGAGGTTCACCACGAAGCCGACGGCCTCGGCCGCGAATCCCCGCAGGTAGCCCCAGCTCAGTCCGATGAGCACCGCCACGACCGTGGAGAGGATGCCGGCAGCGAACCCGACGACGAGGCTCACCTGCGCGCCGTAGAGCAGCTGGCTGAGCACATCCTCGCCGGCCGCCGTCGTGCCGAGCCAGTGCTCCCACGATGCGTCGGCATTGCGCGGGAAGCCGTTGTCCTTGGGGCCGTACGGCGCGAGCACCGGCGCGAAGACGGCGGCGAGCGCGAACACGGCGAGGATGCACAGCCCCAGGCGCGCCTTGCCGTTGCCCCACAGGGTCGCGACCATCCGGCCGGCGGAGCGCCATGGGCGCGGCCCGGCGATCGAGCGCGGGGGCATCTTGACGTTCATGGTGGAGGTCATCGGCGAGTCCTTGGGTCCAGCACGCCGTACAGGATGTCGACGAGGAAGTTGGCGATGAGCACGCTGACCGTGATCATCAGGAAGAGCGCCTGCATGAGCGGGTAGTCCTGCCCGATCACGGCGTTGAAGAGCAGGTATCCGATGCCGGGGTACCCGAAGACCTGCTCGACGAGGATCGACCCGCCGACGACGCCGCCGAGCGTGAGGCCGAAGCCGGTGAGATTCGGCAGGATCGCGTTGCGCGCCGCGTAGCGGATGGCGATCGTCCGACCGCGCAGGCCGTTCGCCTCGGCGAACGTGACGTAGTCCTCGCCGAGCGTGTTGATCATCGCGTTGCGCATGCCGATGATCCACCCGCCGAGCGAGGTCAGCAGGATCGTGAGCGCCGGCAGCGCCGCGTGCCGGACGAGGTCGGCGACGAACTCCCCCGTGAATCCCGGCGTCGTGGTCGCGGCGTACGCGCCGGTGGTCGGGAACCAGTGCAGCACGTACCCGAGGAAGAACAGGAGCAGGAGCGCGGTCCAGAAGTACGGGAACGTGCTGAGGAAGGAGCCCGTCAGCGTCGGCAGCGCATCGAGCCAGGTGCCGCGCTTCCACGCCGCGAGCACGCCGATCAGGGTGCCAATGACGAACGCGAGCACCGTGACGATGCCGACGAGCCCGATCGTGTAGGGCAGCGCCGTCGAGACCATGCTCGAGACCGTCTGCGGATAGAACGTGTACGAGACGCCGAAGTCGAGCGTGACGACCTGGCCGAGGTACGCGACGTACTGGTCCCACAGGGATCCGCTCGGCACGCCGAGCTGCGCCTCGATCGCCGCCCGCGTGGCCTCGGACACCGGGCCGTTCTGCGAGAGCTTGGCGAGAGCGGCATCGGCGGGAGAGCCCGGCATCAGGCGGGGCAGGAAGAAGTTCAGGGTGATCGCGGCCCAAAGCGTGAGAGCGAACAGGCCGAGCTTTTGGAGCAGGTACTTCACTGGTCTCCCTCCACCCGGTCCAGGCGCGGGAAGATCGCGAGCGGGGCCGAGTCGTAGTTCTGGGGGATCATGTACGGGTCCTCCGCCGAGGGCCAGCCGGTGAACTTCGCGTCGTTGAAGAGCCCCCAGCTGCCGCCGTAGTAGAGCCCGATGACCGGCAGCTCGTCGTAGACGATGCCCTGCAGCTCGTGGACGATCTCGGTCTGCCGCTGCGGGTCGACCGTCGAGCGGTACTCGGTGAGGAGCGCATCCGCCTCGTCGGAGCGGAACCGCTCGAAGTTGTTCGCGGTCGTCTCGCCGCTCGGCACGTAGAAGTCGCTCGAGAGCAGGCTGTTGAACGACTGGTACACCTCGCCGTTCCCCATGCCGCCGATCGCCATCTCGAAGTCGCCGTTCGCGATCGCGCTCTGGTAGCCGGCCGGCTGGGGCAGCTCGAGGGAGACCTTCACGCCGACCTCGGCGAGCTGGCGCTGCACGGCCTGCGCGGCGCGCGTCCAGTCGGAGTAGCCGTTCGCCGTCGTGAGCGAGAACGAGAGCTGCTCCCCCGCGTCGTCGACGAGGCGGTCGCCCTCGAGCTCGTAGCCGGCCTCCTCGAATGCCGCGAGCGCCGCGTCCTGATCCTGCGCGAGGACGCCGCTGTCGGGAATCGTCGGATCGAGGTACTCCTCCTGGTTGGGGAGGATGAGGCCCGTCTGTCCGGCGGGCTCCATGTAGCCCTCCGACGCGGTCTCGGCGATCTCCTCGCGATCCAGCGCGAGCGCGATCCCGCGTCGCACGTCGACGTCGTCGAACGGCTCGCGCTCGAGGTTCGGCACGAGCGAGATGATGCCGACGGGAGGGAACCACCAGCGGTTGTGCGCGCTGGCGGCGCCCCAGGTGCCCTCGACGTCCGAGATGAAGGAGTAGGCCCAGTCGTAGCCGCGCGTCACGGTGTCGAGCTGGGTGTTCGTCGCGGGCAGGATGATGTGCTCGATCTCGATCGAGTCGGCCTGCCAGTACGTCGGGTTCCGGTCCATCGAGTACTGCTGGTCGCTGTAGTTGCCGAGCACGAACGGCCCTGTGCCGACCGGGTGCTCGTTGCGCCAGGTGCCGGGATCGTCGACCTCGGCCCAGATGTGCTCGGGCACCATGAAGGTCTTCCCGATGATCGACAGGGCGGGGGCGTCCTCGCCCTGCAGGCGGAACGTCACGGTCTTCCCGTCGGCCTCGACGCTCGCGAGGTGCTGCCACGCGCCGTAGATGTCGTTCGCGGGCGTCTTCTTGAGCATGTCGAACGTGAACGCGACATCGGCTGCCGTGAAGGGCTCGCCGTCGCTCCACTCGACGCCGTCGCGGAGGGTCATGACGATCGTCTCTGCGTCGGGCTGCTCCCACTCCGACGCGAGCCACGGCGTCAGCGACCCGTCGAGCGGGTTGACGAGGACGAGCGGCTCGTAGATCCACCGCGACGCGGTGCGCGTGTTCGTGAGATAGGGGTTGAAGGTGCGCGTGAACAGCGGGTTCCCGTGGTCGGCGTTGATGAGCATCGTGTCGTCGCCGATCGAGGGATCGGGCTGCGACGTGATCTGGATGCTGCATCCGCTCACCGCGAGCGCGACGGCGGCGAGCCCGGCGGCCGCCGCCCGCCGCCAGCGGCGGAGTCTGTGCGTCTTCGGCACGGTGTGACCTCGATGTCGTGTGTGTCTGGATCACGGCTCCTCGTGAGGAGGAGGCGTTCGCGGAGGGTGTCCGCACCACGAGTGTAAGCGCATACATTGCCGCGCGCAACGGTCTGCGGGGTGCTCCCATCCGCACGACGGAGGCGGAGCGCGCGTCAGCTCGCGCGCAGCGAGCTCGCGCGCAGGAGGATCTCGACCGGCAGCCGGACCGACACCGGCTCGGCGTCCGGCGTCTCGAGACGGTGCGCGAGCACCTGGATGGCGGCGCGCCCGAGCTCGATCATGGGCTGCCGCACGGTCGTGAGCGGGGGCGAGACGAGAGCGGAGGCGTCGATGCCGTCGAAGCCCGTGACGATCACGTCCTCGGGGACGCGGATGCCCGCGCTCGCGAACGCGTCCAGGGCCCCGAGCGCCATTTGGTCGTTCGACGACATGAGGGCGGCGGGAAGGCCGTGCGCGACGAGCTCCTCCCCCACGCGGCGCCCCGATGCCCGCGTGAAGTCCCCCCGGCGCACGTCGATCTCGTCGATGCGGAGCCCGGCCGCCTCGATCGCGCGGCGGAAGCCCTCCCAGCGCTGCGCGCCGTCGGGCGAGTCCGCCGGGCCGGCGAGGTACGCGGGCGGGCGCCCGTCGGTCTGCGCGAGGACGTGGCGCGTCAGCTCGGCCATGGCCTCGGTGTTGCTCACGGTGACGTGGTCGTGGCGGTCGCCGCGGCGGGGCCCTGCGAGCACGACGATGGGCACGCGCCGCGAGAGCCAGTCCAGCGCGTCATCGGGGATGCTGCTGGCGAGGACGACGAGCCCGTCGACGCGACCGGCCATGTCGCGCACCGTCGAAGCTGACGGGTCGCCCCGCCCCACACCCACCATGAGCACGAAGCCGCGCCGCCAGGCCTCGAGCTCGGCGCCGCGCAGCACCTCGTCCTGGAACAGCATCGATGCGCGGGCGTCGTCGCGCGGACCGGCGCCGCGGACGACGGTGAACGGCTCCCTGACCTCGTTCGCGAGCACGTCGAGGGCCGAGACGTCGTCGATCGCGTCGAAGCCCGGGAAGTACATGCCGAGCACGCCCGTGCGCCGCTCGGCGAGCCCGCGCGCGCTTCCGCTGGGCACGTACCCGAGACGCGAGACGGCATCGAGGACGCGGTCGCGCGTCTCCGGGCGCACCGCCTCGGGGGTGCGCAGCACGCGGGAAACGGTCGCGATCGAGACACCGGCGCTCTCCGCGACGTCGTAGACGGTGGGCGCCTTCGACACAGACCGCTCCTCCCGCATGCGCGCCGGACCACCCGGGCGCAGTTCAGGCTAGCCGCAACCCGGCGGACGCCCGGGGAGGAGGTGCGGCGGTGCGCAGACAGCACGCGGCCGCCGGCTCCGGGGAGACGGCGGCCGCGTGGTCGGCTCAGTTGAACTCGAGCGGGTGGGCGCCCACGCGCCCCGACCCGTCGAGGGGGTCGATGCCGTCGATGCGGGCGACCTCGTCGGCGGTGAGCTCGAAGCCGAACACGTCGAGGTTCTCGGCCATCCGCTCCTTGCGCGTCGACTTGGGGAACACGATGAAGCCCTTCTGCAGGTGCCAGCGGATGACCGCCTGAGCGGGCGTCACGCCGTGCGCCGCCGCCGCCTCGGCGACCGCCGGGTTCTCGAACAGCGGGTACTTGCCCTGGCCGAGGGGGCCCCACGACTCGATCTTCGTGCCGTTCTGCTCGGCCCACGCGAGCACATCCCGCTGCTGGTAGGCGGGGTGCAGCTCGATCTGGTCGACGGCCGGCACGACGCCGGTGTCCTTCACGATCCGGTCGAGGTGCTCGGGCAGATGGTTCGAGACGCCGATCGAGCGCGCCAGGCCCGCGTCGCGGATCTCGATGAGCTTCGCCCACGCGTTCGAGTAGGTGTCCTTCTCGGGCGTCGGCCAGTGCGTGAGGTAGAGGTCGACGTACTCGAGGCCGAGCTTGTCGAGGCTCTCGCGGATGGCGTCGTGCGGCTGCTCGCCCGACTGGCGGTCGTTCCAGAGCTTCGTCGTGATGAACAGCTCCTCGCGCGGGATGCCGCTCTTCGCGATGGCGGCGCCCACCCCCTCCTCGTTCCGGTAGATCGCCGCCGTGTCGATGTGGCGGTAGCCGAGCTCGAGGGCCTCGCTGACGGCCTGCTCCGCCTCCGCCGGCGGCACGAGGAAGACGCCGAAGCCGAGCTGGGGGATGTCGTGGCCGGAGTTCAGAGTCACTGCGGGAATGTTCATGTCTCCACCTTATTGAGCGCGAGGGCGGTCGGCGCCGGAAGATGCGGATTCACACCGCCGCCGCCTGGAGCGCGTCGACGCGCGCGAACAGCGCATCGAACACGCTGCCGCGGTCGAACTGGAGCGCGTGCGCCCTGGCCCGCTCCTCCCACTCCGCGCGCTCGACCACGTCCATCCCGATCGCGCGGTCGATCGCGGCCGCGATCTCATCGGGCGCGTCGACGCCGATGATGATCGCGGTGTCGCCGACGGCCTCGCCGACTCCGCCCGTGAGCGTTGTGATGGCCGGGCCACCGCCCGAGAGCGCCTTCTCGGCGAGCGCGATGCCGAAGGTCTCGATGAACTCCGGTCGCGGCTTCGTCGGGAGCACGTACGCGGCCGCGCCGGCGAAGAGATACGGCTTCTCGGCGTCGTCGACGTCGGTGAGGAACGTGATGCGGTCGCCGACCGGAGACGCCGCGGCGAGCGCGCGCAGCTCCTGCTCCTCTGGCCCGCGACCGGCGATGACGAGCCGGCGCGTCGCGGGCGCGCTCGATCGCGCGAAGCCCTCGATGAGGTCGTCGACGCCCTTCGCGCGAGCGAGCCGCGAGAGGTAGAAGACGTAGCCGTCGCGCTCGAGGCCCCGCTGGGCGAGACGCCGGTCGACCTCGGCGCCGTCGAGATCGAGGAACAGCGAGGCGTCGATCGCGGGGTACGAGATCGCGATCCGCTCCTCGCAGCGCGCGGCGTACCGCGTGCCGTGGCGCGCGTCGAGCACGCGCGCCTCCTCGACGATGAGGTCCTTCGTGTACTGCGACACCGCGACGCACACGTCGCTCGCGAGATACGACTCGAGCACGTGCGCCGCCGCACCGAAGCGGCCCTCGTTCACGCACTGGCGCACGACGTTCGTCACGTCGGATCCGACGGCCTCGGCCACCGTCACGACGTCGACGGGAAGCCCCGTGCGGCGTGCGACCGAGACGGCGTCGCTGACGGCCGTCGTGTGCGGGCTCAGGTAGAGCGACATCGCGACGGTCGGCACGCCATCGGTGAACAGCTCGACGAGGCGCCCGACGAGACCTCCGATGTACCGCCCGTCGACGACCTTGTAGTCGCCGACCGGCTCGGGGCGCTCGACGAGGATCCCGGGGCTGTACGGGAGCACCGACTCGAGCGGCTTGAGCGGGAGCCCGGCCGACTCGAGGCGCTCGATGGGCCAGGTCACGATGCGCACCTCGTCGAAGCCGCGGGCGATGGCGGCCTCGGCGAGATTCCGGGCCTCCCCCGAATGGCCGCAGATCACCGGATCGGCGCGGACGACGATGACGAGTCGACGGGTCATGCTGGCTCCTGTCCGAGGGGGCGGATGGTCGTGGATCGCGGGCGATCTGCGCGCGAGTTCGGGCGATGATACGACACGCATGTGTCGGCTGCGTGCGCGGTCTGTGTCGCGCGGTCGATCGACCCCGCCGCCCGGCTCAGCGCAGTGACCGGGAGCTCGGCGAGGCCTCGTGCGGATGCGACGGCGGCCGGCTCTCCCGGCCCCAGTCGCCCGGCTCGTCGCCCAGGTCGACCTCGAGCACTCCGCCTGCGCGCAGCTGGGCGCCGGAGAGCCATGGCGCGTGATGCGGACGGCCGTCGAGGCGTATCCCCTGCACGTACTGGGGAGCCGTGTCCCGGCCCACCCGCCGGAATCCCGTCGTCTGCACGACGAGCTCGCTCTCGCCGCCGAGGTCGATGCGCGCCTCGGGCCAGGCCGGGGCGTTGAGGAGCACGAGGTCCTGGCCGGCGACCGGGAACATCCCGAGCGACGCCCACACGACCCACGACGAGAGCCCGCCCGAGTCGTCGTTCCCCGGGAGGCCGCCGGGGCCCGTGCCGAACATCTGGTGCAGCGCCGCGTGCACGATCTCGGCGGTACGGTCGGGGCGGCCGGCGTAGGTGTAGGCCCACGGCGCGTCCATGTCGGGCTCGTTGTTGAGCCCCTCGAAGCGGCCGAGCGCGTACCCGCCCTCCATCTCGACGTCGCCGGGGCCCACGCCGGGCTGGCGGACGGGAGCCGCGCCGAACCCGAAGAAGCGGTCGAGCATGCCCACGAAGGCCTCGTCTCCGCCGGCGAGCGCGATGCGCCCCGCCATGTCGTGCCCGATCCGGAACGAGTAGTTGTACTTCGTGCCCTCGTAGAACGTGGAGTCGCGCAGCAGCCCCGTGTCGAGATCGAACGCGTTGCGCCAGCGTCCAGCGAGCGCGAGGCACTCCTCGCGCACGCGACGGTCGCCGACGGCGGCGGCCACCTGGGCCGTGCACCAGTAGCCGAAGGCGATGTCGAGCGTGTGCGTGATCGGCTCGGCGCGACCGTGGGTGAGGAAGTCCTCGCCGTACGTGCGGCGCAGGTCGGAGAGCATGTGCACGAGCGCCCAGTCCCAGTCGATGCCGTCGAAGCCCGCGAGGCAGAGGTCGGAGAGGAACGTGTGCGCGAGCGCGCTCGCCTGGCGCGCGAAGCGGTCCGAGCCCTTGGCCATCCGGTACCCGATCGGGAAGTTGCCCTCCTCCTCGCAGATCGTCACGAGGGCGTTCCCGAGCTCGACCGCCCGATCGGGGCGCAGCAGGGTGAGCAGCGGCAGCTGCGTGCGGTAGATGTCCCACATCGTGCAGAGGTCGTAGACGAACGGGCCCTCCGACGGCCAGAACGGGCTCTCGCCCATCGCGAGCGACGGCTTGATGAGCGAGTGGTACAGCGCGGTGCCGAAGACCGTGCGCCGCTCGCGCGTCTCGGCCTTCCGCGCCTCGCGGTCGGGCTCGCGCGGGTGCTCGGGCGGATCGGAGAGGCGGATGGCCCCGAGGGGCTCGGTCCATGCGAGCTGCGTCGCGGTGCGGCGGTGGGCGAAGCCGCTGCCCTCCGGGCAGTCGGCGCGCAGGTTCCGTGCCGCGCGCTCCACGCCGCGCAGCGAGAACCCGATCCTCAGCTCGATCGTCTGCCCCGCCGCGGCCGGTCCCGCCCACATGAGCCCGAAGGGGCGGAGCGTGGTCGGGCGGATGGCGTCGAAGTCGAGCCGCTTGCCGCCCGGCATGAGCCGGCGGTCGTACCAGAGCAGCTGGCGCCATCCCGGTGCGTCGGCCTCCATGTGCATCGCGAGGGGCGCGCCCTCGACGACGATCTCGCCCTCGGCGTGCCCGGGGGCCGTGGACTCGAGGTGCGCGCGCAGCGGCACGGTCGCGCCGTACGGGATGTCGAGGCCGCCGAGGGACAGGTCGACGACGAGCCGCGCGTCGCGGTGCTTCGGGAACGTGTAGCGGTGCACGGCGCTGCGCGGCCCGACCGTCACCTCGCAGCGGATGCCGCTCGAGAGCGTGCAGGCGTAGAAGCCGGGCGCGGCGACCTCGTCGGACACGTCCCACTGCTCGCCGAGCGCGTCGAGCGAGCCGAGCATGGGCGTCACGCGGACGTAGTTGTAGTACTTGCGGATGGCGCCGGTGCCGCTCTGCTGGAAGTGCGTGATGCCGCTCGCCACGGGCCGGTCCCGCAGGCGCGGGGGCACGCCCTCGGTCGCGAGGTCGTACTCGCCGTAGCCCGTGGGGTACGCGCCCGAGTACGCGCACGCCGAGACCATCCCGAGCGGGAAGGTTGCGCCCGGATGTGTGTTGCCGATCTGCGGCTTGGGCCACCACCACGACGCCGCGATGCCGCGGGGCTCGGGGAGATCGGCCGGCTGGGTCCCGATGAACGGATCGACGTCTGCGAGCTTCACGCGCCCGACGCTACCCCCGCCCCGCGTCGGGCGTGTGACGAACCGTCGCGCGGGAGATGTCAGCGCAGGAAACTACGCTGGCGGGATGAGAATCACCGCCGCCGCAGACGGCTCAGCCCTCGGGAACCCCGGTCCGATGGGGTGGGCCTGGTACATCGACGACGAGCGCTGGGCGGCGGGCGGCTCGCCTCACGGCACGAACAACCAGGGCGAGCTGCAGGCCGTGCTCGAGCTCCTGCGCGCCACGGCCGACGCCGGCGTCGCCCTGCTCATCGAATGCGACAGCCGGTACGTGATCGACTCCGTGACGAAGTGGATGCCCGGGTGGAAGCGGAAGGGATGGCGCAAGGCCGACGGCAAGCCCGTCCTGAACCGCGAGCTGCTGCAGGGGATCGACGAGGCCATGCAGGGCCGCGACGTCGTGTTCTCGTGGGTGAAGGGCCACGCCGGCCATCCGCTCAACGAGGCGGCCGACGAGCGCGCGAACGCGGCCGCCCAGGCGTTCCAGCGCCGCGCGGAGCCGAACCGGGGCCCGGGCTTCGCCGCCGACCCGGTCGAGGGCGCGTCGGGCGGTGCCGTCGTCGCCCCCGAGCCGCCGGCCGCGTCCGGGTCGTCTGCCTCCGCGGCTCCGACGCCGACCGCGACCGCGGTGGACGACGCGCTGTGGGGTGCCGACGACGAGCTCGCCCTCTTCCCGGCCCCCGAGGAGGAGATGGTCGAGCTGCGGCTCCTCCTCGCACCGGACGAGCTCGCACGCCTGCGCGCGCGGGCCGCCTCGTGGGGCATCAGCCCCGAGGACGCGCTGCGTCGTCTGATCTGACCAGCGGCTGCGGGCGGTACACGAAGGTCACGAGGACGACCGAGATCATCATGAGCAGCAGCCACGCGACGAGCTTCGAGATCGAGACCGGCTGCCATCCGTCGGCCTGATCCGGGTAGATCCACGCGCCCGCCGCCGTCCCGACGTTCTCGGCGATCCAGATGAAGAAGGCGACGCCGACGAACGCGGCGAGCACGGGCATCCGCCGCCAGGGCCGCGTGCGGTGGTTGCGGAAGTGCATCGTGCAGCGCGCATAGAGCGCGACGACGAGGGCCAGCAGCACCCAGCGCGCGTCGGGCAGGAAGTGGTGCGCGAAGAAGTTCGCGTAGATGCCCGCCGCGACGAGGGCCGTGGCCCAGATCGGCGGGTAGCGCTCGAAGCGCAGCTCGAAGAGGCGGAAGACGCGCACGAGGTACGAGCCGACGGCCGCGTACATGAATCCCGTGTAGAGCGGCACGCCCGCGATGCGGAGCACGCCGCCGTCCTCGTACGACCACGACCCGACGTCGGTCTTGAAGATCTCCATGGCGGTGCCGACGACGTGGAACAGCAGGATGACCCACACCTCGCGGCCGCTCTCGAGCCGGGCGAGCAGCATGATCGCCTGGATCGCCACGGCCGCGATGACGAGCGCGTCGGTGCGCGCGAGCGCGGCGTCGTCGGGGTACCACAGGCGCGCCGCGACGAGCGCCGCGAGCATCGCCGCCCCGAAGATGCACGCCCACGCCTGCTTGAGCACGAACACCGTGAACTCGACGAGGCCGCGGCGCAGGGCTCCCCCGGGCTCGAGCCGCTCGAGCCGACGGTGCGCCCAGGCATCGATCCGCTGCTCGACCGAGGTGAACGCCCGTGACATGCGGTCGATCCTAGGGTCCGCGCGTGCACGCGCTCCCAGCGCACCTCTAAGCTGGAAGGCTATGTCCTCCCCCGTCATCGCCTACCCGCCCGAGCTGCCCGTCAGCGCGGCGCGCGACGAGATCGCCGCGGCCATCCGCGACCACCAGGTCGTCATCGTCGCGGGCGCCACGGGGTCGGGCAAGACCACCCAGCTGCCGAAGATCGCCCTCGAGCTCGGGCGGACGTCGATCGCGCACACGCAGCCGCGCCGCCTCGCCGCGCGGACCATCGCCGAGCGGGTCGCCGAGGAGATGCAGGTCGAGCTCGGCGGGCTCGTCGGATACAAGGTGCGCTTCACCGACCAGGTGTCGGACGCGACGCGCATCGCGCTCATGACCGACGGCATCCTCCTCAACGAGATCCACCGCGACCGGCTGCTGCGCCGCTACGACACGGTCATCGTCGACGAGGCGCACGAGCGGTCGCTGAACGTCGACTTCCTCCTCGGCTATCTCAAGCGCATCCTGCCGGAGCGGCCCGATCTCAAGGTCGTCATCACGTCGGCGACGATCGACCCCGAGTCGTTCGCGAAGCACTTCGCGGAGCCGGACGGCACACCCGCCCCCGTGATCGAGGTCTCGGGGCGCACGTTCCCCGTCGAGATCCGGTACCGGCCGCTGCTCGCGGACATGACCGAGGACGGCGAAGCGCCGACACCCCGGACGTCGACCGAGGGCGGCGACGAGCCGAGACCCGACGAGCGGCCGTACGACGTCGAGGACGACGTGTCGGCGATCGTGCAGGCCCTGCGCGAGCTCGAGCGCGAGGCCCCGGGCGACGTGCTCGTGTTCCTGCCCGGCGAGGCCGAGATCCGCGACGCGGCCGACGCCGTCCGCGGGGCCTTCCGCAGCGAGACCGCGCCCGTCGAGGTGCTCCCCCTCTACGGCCGCCTGAGCTCGGCCGAGCAGCACCGGGTCTTCGAGCGCTCGACGGTCGCCGGCCTCAGGCGCCGCATCGTCCTCGCGACCAACGTCGCCGAGACCTCGCTCACCGTGCCCGGCATCAAGTACGTCGTCGACACCGGCACCGCGCGGATCTCGCGCTACAGCAACCGGGCCAAGGTGCAGCGCCTTCCGATCGAGGCGGTGTCGCAGGCGTCGGCCCAGCAGCGCTCGGGTCGCGCCGGCCGCACGAGCGCGGGCATCGCCATCCGCCTCTACGCGCACGACGACTTCGCGCGGCGCCCCGCGTTCACCGAGCCGGAGATCCTGCGGACGAGCCTCGCCTCGGTGATCCTGCAGATGCTGTCGCTCGGGTTCGGCGACATCTCCGAGTTCCCGTTCCTCACCCCACCCGACTCCCGCGGCGTGCGCGCGGCCCTCGACCTGCTCGTCGAGCTCGGGGCCGTGCACCCGGCGCGCGATGGCGGGCAGCCGCGGCTCACGCGCATCGGCCGCGACCTCGCCCGGCTCCCGATCGATCCCCGCTTCGCGCGGATGCTCGTGGAGGCGCAGCGAAACGGCACGCAGCGCGAGGTGCTCGCGATCGTCGCGGGCCTGTCCATCCAGGATGTCCGCGAGCGCCCAGAGGAGCAGCGTGAGCAGGCCGATCAGGCGCACGCGCGGTTCGCGGATCCGACGAGCGACTTCCTCACGCTGCTCAACCTCTGGGATCACCTCCAGGAGCAGCAGCGCGCGCTCGGCTCGAGCGCGTTCCGGCGCCTGTGCCGCACGGAGTTCCTCAACTACGTGCGAGTGCGCGAGTGGTTCGACGTGCACCGCCAGCTGCAGGGGCTCACGCGCGGGCTCGGCCGTCGCGGCGAGCGCGATTCCGTCCCGCGGCGGGAGGGTGCGGCGGACCCCGCCGCCGTGCATCGCGCGATCCTCGCCGGCCTGCTGTCGCAGATCGGCGTGCTCGACGAGCGCGAGGCGAAGAAGGACCCGCGCTCGCGCGGCGCCGAGTACCGCGGCGCGCGCGGCGTGCGCTTCTCGGTCTTCCCCGGCTCCGTGCTGCGCAAGCGGCGCCCGCAGGCCGTCATGGCCGCCGAGCTCGTCGAGACCTCGCGCCTGTTCGCGCGGACCGCGGCCGCGATCGATCCGGCCTGGGCCGAGGACCTCGCAGGCGACCTCGTGAAGCGCCAGGTGTCGGAGCCGCACTGGTCGAAGGACTCGGGCGCCGCGATCGCGTACGAGAAGGTCACGCTGTTCGGCGTCGAGATCGTCCCGCGCCGACGCATCCCGTTCGCGCGCGTGGATCGCCCGGCCGCCCGGGAGCTCTTCCTGCAGCACGCGCTCGTCGAGGGCGAATGGGACGCGCACGCTCTGCCGCAGCAGGTCACCGCGTTCCTGCGGCAGAACGCCGACCTCCGTCGGCGCCTCGAGCGCCTCGAGGACCGCGAGCGACGCCGCGACATCCTCGCGGGCGACGAGGCCGTCTACGCCTTCTACGACGCGCGGATCCCCGCTGAGGTGTTCGACGTCCGGTCGTTCGAGAAGTGGTGGACCGACGCGCGCGCTCGCACGCCGAAGCTCCTCACGATGCGCGAGGCCGACCTCGTCGACGGCGCAGCGACCGCCGACGCACGGGACTTCCCGACGCGGTGGACGCAGGGCGATCAGACCCTGAACCTCGCGTACCGCTTCGAACCGGGCGCCGAGGACGACGGCGTCACGGTCGTCGTGCCGCTCCCGCTGCTCGCATCGCTGCGACCCGACGGCTTCGACTGGCAGGTGCCCGGCTTCCGCGACGAGCTCGTCACGGCGCTCCTCAAGGCGCTGCCCAAGGCCATCCGCCGCCACGTCGTGCCCGCGGCCGACTGGGCCGCGAAGCTCTCGGAGGAGCTGGCAGGACGGGGCCCCGAGGACAGCGCGGGTCTTCCCGCGGAGCCGCTGCTCGACGCCCTCGCACGGCTTGTGCAGCGCGCGGCGAGCCAGCCGGTGTCGCCAGCCGACTTCGATCTCGAGCGCGTGCCGCCGCACCTGCGGATGTCGTTCCGGGCGGTGGATGCGCGCGGGCGCGCGATCGCGTCCGATCGCGACCTCGCGTCGCTGCAGAGGCGGCTCGCCGAGCGCACGCGCGACAGCGTCGCGAAGCAGATCGCGCGCGGCGGAGCCCGCGGCGAGCGCCGTCGCGGCGAGGCCGCCGTCGCGGCGGCGTCGGGCATCTCCGCGCCCTCCGCGGGCATCGAGCGCGCCGGCCTGTCGGACTGGACCTTCGGCGAGCTGCCGCCGGTCGTCGACACGCGCGTCGCGGGCGGCGTCGTCCGCGGCTACCCCGCACTCGTCGACGAGGGGCAGACGGTCGCGCTGCGCGTCGAGGCGACACCCGAGTCGGCCGCCCGTCTCACCCGCGCCGGTCTGCGCAGGCTCGTGCTGCTGCAGGTGCCCTCGCCCGCGTCGTACGTGCAGGAGCACCTCACGGCGAACGAGAAGCTCGCCCTCGCCGCGTCGCCGTACGCGTCGGCCAAGGCCCTCATCGAGGACTGCCGAGCGGCGGTCGCCGACGCCGTCCTGGCGCGTCATGGCGAGGTGCGCGACCGCGCGGCGTTCGAGCGCGTGCGCGACGAGGTCTCGCGCGGGTCGGTCGACGACGTCTTCGCGTGCGTCTCGCTCGTCGCGCGCATCCTCACCCTCGCGCGGGACGTGGAGCGCGCGATGAAGGGCGCGACGTCGATGGCGCTCCTCGGCGCACTGAACGATGTGCGCGGTCAGCTCGCTGGCCTGATCTTCCGCGGCTTCGTGTCGGCGACGGGCGTCGAGCGCCTGGCGCACCTGCCCCGGTATCTCGAGGGCGCCCGGATCCGCCTCGAGGCGCTCCCCGACAATCCCGGCCGCGACCGCGCCTGGATGACGGAGTTCGAGCGCGCGCGGGCCGTCTTCGACGAGGCGGGCGGGGCCATCCCCCTGCCGCAGGATGCTCCCGCGCACCTCGAGCGTGCACGCTGGCTGCTCGAGGAGTTCCGCGTGAGCCTGTTCGCGCAGCGTCTCGGCACGGCCGAGGCGGTGTCGCTCCCGCGCATCGCGAAGGCGCTGAAGGGCTGAGGGGCTCAGGCGGCCAGGGCGCCGAACCCGAGGAGGTACGTCGGGACGTAGATGAGGGCGATGAGCACCGCGTGCGTGAGCACGAACCCGCCCGCCTCGAGGGCCTTCCCGCGCTGGCGCAGGTGCGCGCGCAGCTTGCGGAGCAGCGAGACCGGATGGCGCACATCCCAGCTGTTGAACCGGAGGTAGCGCCCGAGGTAGACGCCCACGGCGCCGAGCACGATGATGACCGCCGCGAGCGCCCAGCTCGGCGCGGGCACCGCGCCGAGCGCGTTGGGCTCGACGAGCGCGAGGAAGGCCGTCTGCACGACCGCGAGGCTGAGCACCGCGTTCGCGATGCCGGAGAGCGTGAGCGTCAGGGTCTGCACGATGTCGTACCAGAGGGGCACCGGGTCGCCGTCGCGGCGGTGGCTGAAGTTCAGCTCGGTGATGAGATAGATCGAGTTCGGGAAGAGCAGCACCCACACGATCGCGCCCACGACGACGTACACCCACACCGCGACCGCCGCGGCCCGTGGCCGCAGCGCCGTGAGCGACAGCAGCGCGGGGAGCCCGAGGAGCCCGGCGACCGCGACGAGCGAGACGAGGACCGGAACGAAGGAGAGGCCGATGTTCAGCAGCATCGGCCGGTAGAGCGGCACGCCGTACACCGCCGATCGGAGCCTCACGAGCACGATCGCGTAGATGTTGAGCAGGACGACGGCGATGCACGCGACGAGGACGGCCACGCCACGACCCTAGTCGCGTCCCGCTACTCCCAGACCGCCGTCTCGGGGTCGATCCCGCGCGCGCGTGCGCTCTCGTCGACCGCGCGCCGGAACCAGGCCGCGAGGCCGACGCGGATGCCGTCGTAGTGCGCCGCGAACCCCGGGTCCGCCTCGTAGCGGCGGGCAAGGCACACCTGCATCTGGCGGCTGAGCGGGAAGTAGGCCGAGAACGCCTCCCGGTGGTGCTCGACGAGGTCATCGGCCTCGGCGCTGCCCGGTGCGACACCGCGGTCCATCGCGTCCGCGAGCGAGCGCTCGACGCCCGCGACGCGGTCGGCGACCTCGCGCCATTCCTCGGCGGTGCGGTCGGCGGCCGCCTCGGCGAACTGCCGCCACTGCCGTGTGCCGCCGTAGGCCTCGCGCGCGCCGCGCGCCTGCTCGGGGTCCCAGCCGGATCCGAACACCTCCCGCTGCACCTCGTCCGCGAGCGGGACGCCGCGCTCATGCGCGGCGATCATCCGCTCGAGGCCCGATCCGAGCCGGTTCAGCCGCGCGATCCGCTCCTCGAGCTGGGCGTGCGCCGCCCGGAGCGTGCCCGCCGCCTCGGGCGACGCGCCGTCGAGGATCGCGCGGATGTCCTCGAGCGCGACGCCGATCTCGCGGTAGATCGCGACGCGGCGCAGCCGATCGAGGTCCGGCGCCGTGTACAGCCGATAGCCCGCCGGCGTCCGTTCCGACGGGCTCGCCAGCCCGATCGCGTCCCAGTGGTGCAGCGTCCGCACCGTGACCCCGAGCTGCGCAGCCGCCTGCCCCACGGTCAGGCCGTCGACGTCATCGCGCATGCTCCCCATTCTGCTCACGGGCCGCATCGGGCGCCGTGATGCCGAGCTCCGCGAGGTGGCGCGCGGCGTCGCTCTCCGGGTCCCAGGGCAGGGGCGCGGTGAACACGACCCGGGCGTTCTCGGGCGTCCGGATCTCGAGGTCGCGCGTGCCCCACGGCGTGTCGCGCGGGCCGTCGACCGCGTCCGCCCTGAGGGCACGGCACGCGGCGGCGACCGGCTCGATCTGCCGGAGGACGCAGGCGAAGCTGACGCTCATCGCGGGAGGCGGCGCGGGGGCATCGCCCGCGGGCACGAGGAGGACGTCCTGGAAGGCCCAGCGCCGCAGATGCACGATCCCGCCCGGAACGCTGAACAGCTCGATGAAGCCGAGCCCTCTCGTCCAGAACTCCACGGACGCGGGCAGGTCGGGCGCGGGGATGGTGACGAAGGAGGGCATCGCGTAGATGCCGCGGAACGGCTCGGGCGCGACCGCGTCGGGGTCGCGCGGCGGCACGGGGCTGATCTCGAAGGCATCGTAGTAGTCGGTCATGCGCTCCACCCTCGAGCCTGACGCTGCGTGAGGGTCAAGTCGCGTCCCGCTTTCGTCCGCGCAGAGCCCACCAGGTATCTTGATGTCGAGACAGAATCGCGCCATCCGCGTGCCATCCGTCGTTCCCCGGCAACACCCCACCGTCTGGAGTCGCCTCACCCATGTCAAAGATCATCTACACCCACACCGACGAGGCGCCGCTGCTGGCGACGTACTCGCTGCTGCCGATCATCTCGGGCTTCGCGTCCAAGGCCGGTGTGGAGTTCGAGACGCGCGACATCTCGCTCGCGGGCCGCATCATCGCGCAGTTCCCCGAGCGTCTCACCGAGGCGCAGCGCATCGGCGACGCACTCGCCGAGCTGGGCGAGCTCGCCAACGAGCCGAGCGCCAACATCATCAAGCTCCCCAACATCTCGGCATCGGTGCCGCAGCTGAAGGCCGCGATCGCCGAGCTGCAGGCGCTGGGCTACGACATCCCCGACCTCCCCGAGGACCCGCAGACCGAGGACGAGAAGGAGGTCGCCGCGCGCTACGACCGCGTCAAGGGCTCCGCGGTGAACCCCGTCCTGCGTCAGGGCAACTCCGACCGCCGCGCGCCCGGCGCCGTCAAGGCGTACGCGAAGGCGCACCCGCACCGCATGGGCGCGTGGTCGGCCGACTCGAAGACCTCGGTGGCCACGATGGGTCACGACGACTTCCGCTCGAACGAGAAGTCGTTCGTCTCGCCCGCCGACGACGCGCTGCGCATCGAGCACGTGGCGGCGGATGGCACGGTGACGGTCCTCAAGGACAAGGTGGCGGTTCTCGAGGGCGAGGTCGTCGACGCGACCTTCATGAGCGCCAAGGCGCTCGACGCGTTCCTCGCCGACGCGATCGCGCAGGCCAAGCAGGAGGGCGTGCTGTTCTCGGCGCACCTCAAGGCGACGATGATGAAGGTCTCCGACCCGATCATCTTCGGCCACATCGTCAAGGCCTACTTCGCTCCCGTCTTCGCGCAGTACGGCGCCGACCTCGAGGCGGCCGGCCTCTCGGCCAACGACGGCCTCGGCGGAATCTTCGCCGGCCTCGAGAAGCTCGAGAACGGCGCCGAGATCCGTGCGGCGTTCGACCGCGCCCTCGCCGACGGCCCCGAGCTCGCGATGGTCAACAGCGACAAGGGCATCACGAACCTCCACGTGCCGAGCGACGTGATCGTCGACGCGTCGATGCCCGCGATGATCCGCATCGGCGGGCACATGTGGGGCCCCGACGGCGCCGAGAAGGACACGCTCGCCGTCATCCCCGACTCGTCCTACGCCGGCGTGTACCAGGCCGTGATCGACGACTGCAAGGCGAACGGCGCCCTCGACCCGACGACGATGGGCACCGTGCCCAACGTCGGCCTCATGGCGCAGAAGGCCGAGGAGTACGGCTCGCACGACAAGACCTTCGAGATCGCCGAGGCCGGCACCGTGCGCGTCGTCAACGGCGCAGGCGAGACGGTCCTCTCCCACGAGGTCGAGCAGGGCGACATCTGGCGCGCCTGCCAGACGAAGGACGCCGCCATCCGCGACTGGGTGAAGCTCGCCGTCACGCGCGCGCGCCTCTCGAGCACGCCCGCCGTGTTCTGGCTCGACGAGACCCGCGCGCACGACGCGAACCTCATCGGGAAGATCGAGCGCTACCTGCCCGAGCACGACACGGACGGCCTCGACATCCGCGTCCTCGCGCCCGCCGAGGCGACGACGTTCTCGCTCGAGCGCATCCGCCAGGGTCTCGACACCATCTCGGTGACGGGCAACGTGCTGCGCGACTACAACACCGACCTGTTCCCGATCCTCGAGGTCGGCACGTCGGCGAAGATGCTCTCGATCGTCCCGCTGATGGCGGGCGGCGGCCTCTTCGAGACCGGCGCGGGCGGCTCCGCTCCCAAGCACGTGCAGCAGCTCGTCGAGGAGAACTACCTGCGCTGGGACTCGCTCGGCGAGTTCTTCGCCCTCGCCGCGTCGTTCGAGCACCTCGCCCAGACCACCGACAACGCGCGCGCACAGGTGCTCGCCGACACGCTCGACGCCGCCACGGGGACGTTCCTCGAGCAGGACCGCTCCCCCGGTCGCAAGCTCGGCACGATCGACAACCGCGGTTCGCACTTCTACCTCGCGCTGTACTGGGCGCAGGAGCTCGCGCGGCAGACGCAGGACGCCGACCTCGCTGCGGCGTTCGCGCCGCTCGCGGAGAAGCTGGCCGCCGACGAGGAGAAGATCGTCGAGGAGCTCCTCGCCGTCCAGGGCAAGCCCGCCGACATCGGCGGCTACTACCGTCCGGACGCCGAGAAGACGGCCGCCGTGATGCGCCCCTCCGCGACGCTCAACGCCGCGATCGACGCGCTCTGACCATCCGCTCGACGACGCCCGCCCCTCGCCGGGGGCGGGCGTCGTCGCATACCCGGCCGGATGGCGCTTTCCGTCGCGCGCACGCGGCGCGCTAGGCTCGCCCTCGGTCCTTCCACCGCAGCCCCGACCTCAGGAGGAACGCCGACGATGGCGCACTTCGATCTCCCCCTCGACCAGCTCCGCACGTACCGGCCCGAGCTCCCCGTGCCCGATGACTTCGACGCCTTCTGGGAGCGCACGCTCGCCGCGTCGCGGGATGCGGCCTGGGCTCCGCGCGTCGAGCCGGTCGACACCGGCCTCACGCTCGTCGACGTGCACGACGTCGCGTTCGCGGGCTTCGGCGGCGACACCATCCGCGGCTGGTGGCAGGTGCCCGCCGCGAGCGCGCCCCGTGCGATCGTCGTCGAGTTCGTCGGCTACTCGGGCGGCCGCGGCCCCGCTCACGAGGTGGGCTCGTTCCCGCTCGCGGGATGCGCACGGCTCATCGTCGACACGCGCGGCCAGGGCTGGGGCCACTGGAGCATGGGCGGCGCCACGGCCGACCCGCACGGCAGCGGCTCGCAGGCGCCGGGCGTCATGACGCGCGGCATCGAGAGCCCCGAGACCTACTACTACCGCCGCGCGTTCACCGACGCAGCGCTCGCCGTCGACGCCGCTCGCGCGCTCGCACCCGGGCTCCCGGTCTTCGTCGCGGGCGGAAGCCAGGGCGGCGGCCTCTCGATCGCAGCGGCGGCGCTCGCCGGCGACGTGGCGGGCGCCATGCCCGACGTGCCGTTCCTGTGCGACTTCCCGCGCGCCACGACCCTCGTCGACTCGATGCCGTACGGCGAGATCCGCACCTACCTCTCGGCGCACCGCGACCGGATCGACGACGTCTACCGCACGCTGTCGTACTTCGACGGGGTCACGCTCGCGTCGCGGGCGACGGCTCCCGCGCTGTTCTCGGTCGCGCTCATGGACACGATCTGCCCGCCCTCGACGGTGTTCGGCGCCTTCAACGCGTGGGGCGCGGAGGAGAAGGAGATCGAGGTCTATCCGTTCAACAACCACGAGGGCGGGGGCGGCGCGCAGCGCGCGGCGCAGCTGGCGTGGCTCGGGCGTCGCCTCGGCTGACGACACGGCATTCGCCCGCGCCGCCTGGCGTCGCCCGCCGCTGCGCTGTGCCACACTGATCTCGTAAAGCGTTTACCGAGCCGTCGCAGACGACGGCGGGACGGGGGTCGGATGAAGCGGGTGGGCATCCGCGACGTCGCCGTCCTCGCCGGCGTCTCGATCAGCTCGGTCTCGAACGCCCTCAACCGGCCGGAGGCCGTGAGCGATCATGTGCGCACGCGCGTGCACGCCGCCGTCGACCAGCTCGGGTACGTGCCGCTGCGTGCGGCGCAGCAGCTCCGCGCGGGGCGCAGCGGACTCATCGGCATGACCGTCATCAGCATCGGCAACCCCTTCTTCGCCGAGATGCTCGAGGGCGCCGAGGAGGCGACGTCGGCCGCGGGCTACCAGGTCATGCTCGGCAACAGCGACGACAGCGCCCAGCGCGAGAGCAGCTATCTCGAGCTGTTCGAGCAGGCGCACGTGGAGGGCATGCTCATCTCGCCGTTCGGAGACGTCGCGCCAGCACTCGAGCGCCTGCGCGCGCAGCAGATCCCCGTCGCGCTCGTGGACGGCGTCGACGAGAAGGGGCTCACGCCCTCCGTCTCGCTCGACAACGTGCTGGGCGGGCGGATGGCCGTGCAGCACCTCATCGAGCTCGGCCGGCGGCGGATCGCGTTCGTGGGCGCGCGCGAGGAGGTGCGCCAGACGCGCGACCGCCTGCGCGGAGCCGCCGCGGCGGCGCAGGACGCGGGCCTCTCGCTCGACGTGACGCTCAGCGGGCGCACGACTCCGCGAGTGGGCGCCGAGATCGGCGAGCGCATCGCCGCGCTGCCCGCGGCCGAGCGCCCCGACGCGGTGTTCGCCGCCAACGACCAGCTCGCGTGCGGGATCGTCCACGCCCTCGTCTCCGCGGGCATCCGCGTTCCCGGCGAGATCGCCATCGTCGGATACGACGACATCCCCTTCGCCTCGATCGCGGCCGTGCCGATCACGTCGGTGCGGCAGCCGGCGCGCGCGATGGGACGCCGCGCCGCGGAGATGCTCGTCGATGCCGTGCGCGGCGCGGCGCCCGCCTCAGCGCCGGCCGAGGTGTTCGCGCCCGAGCTCGTCGTCCGGGCGTCGACGCGCGCCTGACTCCCCGCGCGTCAAAACGTTTCATATCCTGTCTTGACGGTCGCCGTCGCCGACGCTATGGTGCCCGGGAAGCGCTTTCCTGAAACGTTTCCGTGCGATGAAGCACGACGTCCCCCACGATCGGAGTTGATGTGAAGGGCAGAACCCTGCGCGCCGGCGAGCCCGCCGGCGAACCGACGGATGGCCGGGGGCCGCGCGCGCTGCGCGGCCTCGCGATCGCGACGGCGGCTGCCGTCGCCTTCGGATGCATCGGCGGCGCGAGCGCCGCGCACGCCGCGACGACACCGGCCGACACGGCGGCGGCCGGCCAGCCCGTGCGATTCGACTTCGGCCCCGGCGCCGTGGCCGACGGCTACACGCAGGTCACGGCGGGCTCGGCGTACTCCCCCGAGGCGGGCTTCGGCTTCGCCCCGGGCGCGACGGTGACCGAGACCGACCGCGGCGGCGACCCTCTGAAGGGCGACTTCGCGACGGTGAGCGGCTCGAGCTTCGTCGTCGATCTCGCGAACGTCGACTACACCGTCTCGATCGTCGCCGGCGACACCGGCGGCACGACCGAGATCGCGATCGCGAGCGAGCAGATCCAGAAGGTCCAGACGACCTCGAAGGCCGCGGGCGCCTTCCTCGAGATGAACTACGACATCGCCCTCGTCGACGGGCAGCTGTCGTTCGACTTCACGGGCGCAGCCGCCAACATCAACGCGATCGTCATCACGCCGCAGGCTCCGCGCGAGGCCGCGGCGACGCCCACCGCGTACCTCACCGGCGACTCCACCGTGCAGACGTACGACCCGTACTGGGAGCCGCAGGCCGGCTGGGGTCAGATGATCGACCAGTTCCTCACCGACGCCGTCGCCGTGGACAACCGCTCGATCGGAGGCCGCTCGTCGCGGTCGTTCGTGCAGCAGGGCCGCCTGGACGAGATCCTCCGCGTCGTGCGACCCGACGACTACGTCTTCGTGCAGTTCGGCCACAACGACGCGACCGCGTCCGTGCCCGAGCGGTACACGCCGCCGGACCAGTTCGACGACTACCTCCGCATCTACGTCGAGGGCACTCGCCAGCGCGGCGGCATCCCGGTGCTCGTGACCCCGGTGAACCGGCTCGACGTCGACAGCGAGACGGGGCTCTTCAACGAGAGCTTCCCCGAGTACGTCGCGGTGATGAAGGCCGTCGCCGCAGAGCTCGACGTCCCGCTGGTCGATCTCTCCGCCTCGAGCCGCGCCTACCTCGACGCGATCGGCGCCGAGGCCGCGAAGTCGGTCTTCCTCTACGCCGACCCCGGGGTGTACCCGAACCGCCCGAACGGCGTGCAGGACAACACGCACTTCCAGGAGTACGGCGCGATCCAGATGGCGCGCCTCGTCGCGCAGGGCGTGGCCGAGCTCGGCCTGCCCATCTCGGAGGCGGTCGAGGTCACCTCGCCCTCCGAGCTCCCCGCTGCGGTCACGGGTCTCGCCGTGGCCGGAACCTCCAGCACCTCGGTGTCGATCGAATGGGACGAGACCGCGGGCGCCGACATCTACCGGATCTACCGCAGCGAGGCCGGAGCCGACGCGTTCACCCTCGCGGCGACATCCACTGTGCCGCAGAAGAGCATCGGCTCGCTCGCGGAGGGCGGCGCGTACGACTTCCGCGTGAGCGCCGTCAACGGACTCGGCGAGGGTCCGTCGAGCGACATCGTGACCGCGACCACCCGCGCCGCGGCGTACCGCTACGACTTCCAGCCGGCCGGCGCCCCCGTCGGCGCGGGCTACACGGAGGTCAACCGCTCCACGGTCTACTCGGCGGAGCGGGGCTACGGCATCGTCGACCCGACGGGGATGATCGACCGCGACCGCGGCGCATCGGCCGGCGACGACGTCGCGCGCGACTTCGTCGCGTACTTCAACGGCAGCTACGAGTTCGCCGTCGACGTGCCCAACGGCGAGTACTCGGCGAGCGTCACGGTCGGCGACCTGCTCGGCACCGTCCGCACGAACCTCGAGATCGAGGGCAGCGACGAGGGCGGCCTCTCGGTCAGCCGCGGCAGCACGACGAAGGCGATCGACGGCATCACGGTGAGCGACGGGCAGCTCAGCACCGTGATCTCGGGAGCGACCGGCCACCTCAACGGCCTCACGCTCACGCCCATCCTCGTCGCGCCCGCGGCCATCCGACTCGACGACCTCGCATTCGACGGGGCGTCCGCGACGGCCGCGCTGTCCTGGGATGCCGCGCCCGAGGCTGCGGCCTACCGGCTGTACCGGACGACCGATGACGGCACCGTCCTCGTCGGCGAGACGGAGGGCACCTCCTTCGTCGACGAGACGGCGCAGCCCGGCCAGACCGCGACCTACGCCGTCACCACCGTGACCGCGCGGGGCGACGAGTCGGTGCCCTCGGTCGGCGTCGAGGTCGAGGTCATCGACCCGGATGTCGCGGTCCCCGCGGCGCCCACGGGCCTCGCCTACGGCGACGTGCTCAAGAACTCCGTGGCGCTCTCGTGGGACACGTCCGACGGCGCGCTGTTCTATCTCGTCAGCCGTCAGGACAAGAAGGGCGAGTGGCAGGTCATCGCGCGGGCGGATGAGCCCGCGTACGTCGACGAGGACGTCCTCACGACGATCGCGTACACCTACCGCGTGCAGGCCGTGAACGCGGGCGGGGCGTCCGAGCCCTCCGAGCCCGTCACCACGCCCGCGGTCACGACGCTCGATCGGGCCGCCGAGCGGCTCGATCGCGCCCCCGTGGCCGTCGCGCAGGAGCAGGGCGTCTACGTCGGATGGCGCCTGCTGGGCGACGACGCGCAGGATGCCGCGTTCCACGTCTACCGCGACGGCGAGCGCATCACCGAGGAGCCGATCGTCGACACGACGAACTACCTCGATGCAGCGGGCTCGGCCGACTCGACGTACCGCATCGCGATCGTCGAGGACGGGGTGTCGTTCTGGGCGACCGAGGAGTTCCGGCCGTGGGAGGACGGGCAGTCGCTCGACATCCCCCTGAACAAGCCGGCCGACGCGTACTCGAAGGACGGGCAGCCGTACTCCTACCGCGCCAACGACACGTCGGTCGCGGACCTGGACGGCGACGGCCAGCTCGAGTACGTCGTCAAGTGGGATCCGACGAACTCGCAGGACAACTCGAAGGCCGGCTACACGGGCAACGTCTACCTCGACGCGTACGAGCTCGACGGCACGCAGCTGTGGCGCATCGACCTCGGCATCAACATCCGAGCGGGAGCGCACTACTCGCAGCCGATGGTCTACGACCTGAACTCCGACGGCCGCGCGGAGGTGGTCGTGAAGACCGCCGACGGCACCGAGGACGGCCAGGGCACCGTGATCGGCGACGGCAGCAAGGACTGGCGCAACTCGTCGGGCTACATCCTCACCGGACCCGAGTACCTCACGGTGTTCGAGGGCACGACGGGCCGCGCGATCGACACGATCGACTACGTGCCCGGCCGCGGCGACGTCGCGGCGTGGGGCGACAGCTACGGCAACCGCGTCGATCGCTTCCTCGCGACCGTGGCGTACCTCGACGGCGAGCACCCGAGCGTCGTGTTCTCGCGCGGCTACTACACGCGCGCGGTGATCGCCGCGTTCGACTTCGACGGCGAGAGCCTCAGCCAGCGCTGGGTGTTCGACTCCTCGACGAAGGGCAACGGCGACTACGCGGGTCAGGGCAACCACGCCATGATCTCCGCCGACGTCGACGCCGACGGGAAGGACGAGATCGTCTTCGGATCGGCGACGATCGACGACGACGGAACGGGCCTGTACTCCACGGGTCTCGGCCACGGCGATGCCGAGCACGTGAGCGACTTCGACCCGGCGCGCCCGGGCCTCGAGGTCTACGCCGTGCACGAGGACATGGGCCGGTCCGGCAGCATGGGCGCGACCTACCGCGACGCGGCGACCGGCGAGGTGCTGTGGTCGGTCCCCGCGACGAAGGACACCGGCCGCGGCGCGATGGCCGACATCGATCCGCGCTACGACGGCGCCGAGGGCTGGAACATCGGCGGCACGGTGGCGTGGGACTCCCGGGTGGGCACCCTGCGCAACGTGTCGGGCGAGGAGATCTCCACGGCCATCCCCGCCGCCAACTTCGTCGCCCAGTGGGACGGCGACCTCCTCAGCGAGATCGTCGACCACGCGTTCGACACGACGACGCGCCTGGGCTCGCCCGTCGTGTCGAAGTGGGACTACGAGAACGGCGTCGAGGTGCCGATCTTCGAGCCGGAGGGCGTCCTGACGAACAACGACACGAAGGGCAACCCCGCTCTCCAGGCCGACCTGTTCGGCGACTGGCGCGAGGAGCTCGTGTACCGCACGACCGACTCGACGGCGCTGCGCATCTTCACGACGACGGACGTCACGGAGCACCGCCTCCGCACCCTGATGTCGGACGCGCAGTACCGCCTCGCCGTCGCGTGGCAGCTCACCGGATACAACCAGCCGCCGCACACGAGCTACTACCTCGGCGAGGGCATGGAGACGCCGGCCGCTCCCCGCCTGGCCTACACGACCGACGCCGCACCGGCCGAGGTCGTGCCCGGGCCGGCGACGGCGGCGCCCGCGAAGGGCGTGCTCTCGACGACGAGCGGATGGGCCTACGGTCTGAAGGACGGCGACTACACCGTCACGATGAACCTGTGGCACGGCCAGAACGCGCACACCATCCGCCTGTTCGAGAACGGCGAGCTCCTCACGGAGGCGCACCTCGCCGACCGCACTCCCGACGCGCAGGAGTTCTCGTTCGAGGTGACGGGCCGCGTGAACGGCACGTACGAGTACACGTGCGAGCTCGTGAACCAGCACGGCACGACCCCGTGCAAGCCGGTCACCGTGAAGGTCGTCGACGCGAACCCCGGCACGGCCGTGCTCTCGCACGACAACCACGACCGCGACGGCGACTACACCGTCACGGCCAACCTCTGGTGGGGCACGAACGCGACGTCGTACCGCCTGTACGAGGACGGGCAGCTCGTCGACGAGCAGGAGCTCACGGCGGCGACGCCGGAGGCCCAGACCGCGTCGACGCACCTGACCGGCCGAGCCGCGGGCGAGCACGTGTACCGCGCCGTGCTCGCGAACGCCGCGGGCGAGACCGAGACGAAGGAGATCCGGGTGACCGTGAAGTGACCCGGCGCCCGGTCGCCGCGAAGTGCGGCGATCGGGCGTTCCTTCGACGCGTTCCGGGGCAGGGCTCGACGAGCCCTGCCCCGTCTCGCGTCGAGGCCGGATGGCCCACGACGGCCGTAGCATGGCTGACGTGACCGAGAAATCGCTTCCCCGGCCCGTCCGCATCGACGGATCGCACCCCGCCCGCTCGGTCGTCCGCCTGCTGCTGCGGCGGAAGGGGCGGATGGCCGTGGCCGTCGGCGCGTTCGCGCTCAAGGAGATCCCCCTGTGGGCGCTCCCGGTCGTCACGGCCGCCATCGTCGACATCGTCGCGTCGGACGGCGAGGTCATCCACGTGCTCGGCTGGTTCGCGGTCGCGGCGCTCCTGCTGCTGCAGAACTACCCGAACCACATCGTGTACACGCGGATGTTCATGACGGTCGTGCGCGACACCGGGGCCGAGCTGCGCAACGCGCTCGCCCAGCGGCTGCAGAACCTGTCGATCGGCTTCCACACGCGCCAGAGCGCATCGGTCGTGCAGACCAAGGTCGTCCGCGACGTCGAGAACATCGAGGTCATGCTGCAGCAGGTCATGCACCCGCTGCTGTCGGCCGCGATGGTCCTCCTCGGCGCCGTGACGATGACCGCGTTCGTCGTGCCGCAGTTCCTGCCGATCTACCTCCTCGCCGTTCCGCTCGCCGTGCTCATCCGCTGGGGCACCTCCCGCCGCTCGCGCGCGAGCAACGAGCGCTTCCGGCGCGAGGTCGAGGGCTTCTCGGCGCGCGTCGGCGAGATGGCCTCGCTCATCCCGATCACCCGCGCGCACGGGCTCGAGCAGACGGCCGTCACGCGCGTGGCCGCAGGCGCCGACGAGGTGCGGCGCGCGGGCTTCGTGCTCGACCTGCTCAACGGGCGCATCGCGTCGATGTCGTGGGTGGCAATGCAGCTGCTCGGCGCCGCGTGCCTCGTCCTCGCCGCGGTGTTCGCGCTGACGGGCATCGTCCCGATCACGCCGGGCGAGGTCGTCATGCTGTCGTCGTACTTCGCGCTCCTCACGCAGGGGATGACGCAGCTGCTGCTCCTCCTCCCCGTCGCCGCGCGCGGGATGGAGTCGGTGCGCTCGATCGCCGAGGTGCTCGAGGAGCCCGACATCGAGGTCAACGAGGGCCGGCGACGTGTCGATGCCGTCGTCGGCGCGATCGCGCTCGAGAACGTGACGCACCGCTATCCGGACGCCGACGTCGACGCGATCCGCGACGTCTCGCTCGACATCCGCCCCGGCGAGACCGTTGCCTTCGTGGGGTCGTCAGGCTCGGGCAAGTCGACCATGCTCAACCTCGTGCTCGGCTTCGTGCGCCCCACGGGCGGTCGCATCCTGCTCGACGGGGCCGACACGCGCGAGCTCGACCTGCGGACCGTCCGCCGTCACGTGTCGGTCGTGCCGCAGGAGTCCGTGCTGTTCGAGGGCACCATCCGGGACAACGTCGCGTACGGGCTGGAGCACGCCGACGACGAGCGCATCCGCGCGGCCCTGCGCGACGCGAACGCGCTCGACTTCGTCGACGCGCTGCCCGACGGATGGCACACGATCGTCGGCGAGCGCGGCGCGCGCCTGTCGGGCGGGCAGCGCCAGCGGATCGCGATCGCCCGCGCGCTCGTGCGCGACCCGCGCATCCTCCTGCTCGACGAGGCCACGAGCGCCCTCGACCCCGAGTCGGAGCGACTCGTCAAGGAGGCATTCGATCGCCTCATGTCGGGGCGGACGACGCTCGTCGTCGCGCACCGGCTGTCGACGGTCCGCAGCGCTGACCGCATCGTCGTCCTCGAGCAGGGCAGGATCGTCGAGCAGGGCGCGCACGATGAGCTCCTCGCGCGCGACGGCCGCTACGCTCGGCTCCACCTGACCCAGGCGCTCTGACCCGCGAGCGGCGCCTCGGCTCGCTCGCGCGGCCGAATCGCGATACCCTGTCGGCAAGCGCTTTCCCACCGGGCGCCCTATGCGAAGGAGCAGCACCATGGCCATCCGCGTCGCCGTCATCGGAACGGGAGCGATCTCCCGTGTGCAGCACCTGCCGAGCCTGCGCGCGCTCGGCGATCGCGTCGAGGTCGTCGCGGTCGCCGATCTGAGCGCCGAGTCCGCGGCGTCGGCCGCGGCCGAGTTCGGCGTCGCGAGCTGGTACACCGACGTCGCCGAGCTGCTCGAGCGCGAGCGCCCCGACCTCGTCACGCTCGCGACGCCGCCGATCGCCCACAAGGAGGCCGCGATCGCCGCTCTCGACGCCGGCGCGTGGGTCCTGTCGGAGAAGCCGCCGACCCTCTCGCTCGCCGACTACGACGAGATCATGGCGCACGAGGGCGAGAACGGCCCCTACGCCGCCTACATCTTCCAGCACCGGTTCGGCTCGGCGGCCGAGCGACTCCGCACGCTCATCGCCGAGGGATCGCTCGGCCGGCCGCTCGTCGCGAAGTGCGACACGCTCTGGTACCGCGATCCGTCGTACTTCGCCGTGCCGTGGCGCGCGAAGTGGGCGACCGAGGGCGGCGGCCCGACCATGGGCCACGGCATCCACCAGATGGACATGCTCCTGTCGCTCCTGGGCGAATGGACCGACGTCACGGCCGTCATGTCGACGCTCGCGCGCGAGACCGAGACCGAGGACGTCTCGTTCGCCGTCGTGCGCTTCGCGTCGGGCGCCCTCTGCTCGATCACGAACAGCCTCCTGTCGCCGCGCGAGACGAGCCAGGTGCGCATCGACTTCGAGCACGCGACCGTCGAGGTCGAGCACCTCTACGGCTACGGCAACGCGCACTGGACGTGGACGCCCGCGCCGCACGTCGCCCCCGAGACGGCGGCGGCCTGGGCGCCGACGGACGATGTGCCGAGCTCGACCCACGTGCCGCAGTTCACGCAGTTCGTCGACAGCATGGAGCGCGGCGAGCGGCCCCGCGTGAGCGGCGCGGACGGTCGGCGCGTGATGGAGCTCGCGGCGGGCATGTACAAGTCCGCCCTGACCGGGCGAGCGGTCGCGCGCGACGAGCTCTCCCCCGCCGACCCGTTCTACGCGTCGATGCCCGGCGGCGATCCCGTCGGGGCGACCGCGCGGATCCATGCCGGCACCATCCGATCGGCGCGCGCATGACCGGCTTCGCCCTGCACGAGGAGGAGGCCTCGGTCGTCGTCCGCGCGGGCGGGAGGGAGGTTGCACGATACGTCTTCGCCGAGGACGCCCCGGCATTCGAGGGCCTGAAGCCCTACCTCCATCCGATCCGGGCCCTCTCGGGGGCGCCGCTCACGGGCTTCCGCCCCTGGGACCACCGCTGGCACAAGGGTCTGCAGATGACCCTCACCGACGTCTCGGGCCAGAACTTCTGGGGCGGCAACACCTACGTGCACGGACGCGGCTACATCCCGCTCGACAACGTGGGGCGCATCCGCCACGACCGCTTCCGGGCGCTCTCGGATGGCCCGGCCGCGGTCATCCGCGAGGACCTCACGTGGATCACGGCTTCGGGCGACGCGTGGCTGAGCGAGGCGCGCGAGCACCGGTTCCACACCCTCGACCCCTCGCGTGGGCTCTGGGCGCTCGACATCGCGTCGACGCTGCGGAACACGAGCCAGCGCGAGCTCGTGCTCGGGAGCCCGACGACGAACGGCCGCGAGAACGCGGGCTACTCCGGCCTGTTCCTGCGCCTGACGCGCTCCTTCACGGGCGGCACGGTCGTCGCACCCGACGTCAGTGGCGTCGCCGCCGCCCGTGCGGGCGCCGAGGCCGATGAGCTGATGGGATCGGAGGCGCCGTGGCTGGCGTTCTCGGGCCTGCACGACGAGATCGACGGGGGCGGGACCGTGCTCGCGTTCGCCGGGCGCTCGAGCGGCTCGCCGGCCATCCGCTGGTTCGTGCGCGCGGAGCCGTTCCCCGTGCTCGCGCCGTCGCCGACCTTCGCCGAGACCGTGGTGCTCGCGCCGGGTGAGGAGCTCGCGCTCGCGCACCGTCTCGCGTTCCTCGACCGCGTCTGGGAGCCCGACGAGGTCGCGGCGCTCGCCCGTGAGCTCGCGCCGTGACATCCGGCTTGTAAAACGTTTCTGACTGCACTAGCGTGCCCGAAGGGAAGCGCTTTCCAACGTGGGAAGCGCGCCTTCACACAGCGAAGAAGCAGACAGGAGAGCAGCGATGAAGCGACGGCTCATCCGCGTGGCCGCGGTCACGGCGGCGATCGGATCCCTCACTCTGGCGGGATGCGCGAGCTCGGGCTCCGGCTCGACCGAGTACGACCCGGACGAGAAGGTCGAGCTGACCTTCACGTGGTGGGGCAACGACGACCGCGCGCAGCGGTACGAGAAGCTCATCGAGGCATTCAACGAGGAGCACCCGAACATTACCGTCAACGGGTCGTTCACCGACTTCCCGTCGTACTGGGAGAAGCGCCAGACCGAGGCCGCCGGCGGCGGTCTCCCCGACGTGTGGCAGTTCTCCGACACGTACCTGCGTCAGTACGCGCAGAACGGCATGCTCGCCGACCTCAGCGAGTACGCGGAGTACGTGGACACCGCGGCGATCGACGAGGGTCTGCTCGCGACCGGCCAGCTCGACGGCGCGCAGTACTCGCTCCCGCTCGGCTACAGTACGTGGGCCGTCTTCCTCAACGACGACATCCTCGCCGAGCACGGGATCGAGCCCTACCCGGACGGCACGAGCTTCGAGGACTACTCGGCGTGGATGGCCGGGGTCACCGAGGCGACCGGCGGCGCGGTGTACGGCGGCACGGACTACACGCAGCGCATCCAGAACTTCGAGAACGTGCTGCGCGCGCAGGGCGGCAACCTCTTCACCGAGGACGGCGAGCTCGGGTTCGACGAGGACGACCTCCGCGCCTTCTGGGAGAGCGGCGCCGCCGACCGCAACGGCGTCGTCGTGCCCCAGCAGAAGCTCGAGGAGCTGAGCCCGGTCTCGGGCTTCGGGGCGAACGTCACGGCGAGCGAGGCGAGCTGGAGCAACTTCGTCGCCGCCTACCTCGCGGACTCCGGCGCATCGAGCATCTCGATGGTCGCGCCGCCCACCGCCGAGGAGGGCGCACAGGACCTCTATCGGCAGGCCGGGTTGCAGATGGCCGTGTCGGCGAAGAGCGAGCACCCCGAGGCCGCCGCGATCTTCCTCGACTTCGTCGTGAACAGCCCCGAGGCCGGCGAGATCTTCGGCACGTCGCTCGGCTTCCCCGCGTCGGAGACGAAGCTCGAGGGCGCGACCCTCGAGGGCCCCGACAAGCAGGTGGCGGACTTCCTCGCGTCGGTCGAGGAGCGCATCGGCGACGCTCCGCCCGCGCCCGTCGTGGGCTACGGCTCGCTCGAGCAGAAGTTCTGGGATCTCGGCAAGGAGCTCGGCCTCGGCACCGTCTCGGTGGACGACGCCGTGTCGCAGTTCTTCTCCGAGGCGAAGGTCATCCTCGGCTGATCCGCCCGCCCCTTCCCGCCCTTTGTCACGGTACGGCCACGACACGGGGCGGGAAGGGGCATCCCCCTTGTGAAACGTTTTTACGCGCGCTAGAGTCTCGGGCAAGCGCTTTCCACCCCACGGCGCCCGCCCGCTCCGGGCATGGACGATGTCGTTCTGAGAGGACAAAGATGTTCCCCACCAAGAGGCTGGCCGCGACGGCGGCCCTCGTCGCGATCGGCGGCCTGACACTCGCCGGCTGCTCCGGCGGCTCCCCCGAGGCCGTCGAGACCGTCGACCCCAACGAGGAGGTCACCCTGACCTTCGCGTTCTGGGGCAACGACGTCCGCGCGGCGCTCTACGAGGAGGCGTTCGCCGCCTTCAACGAGGAATACCCCAACATCACCATCCAGAGCTCGTTCCTCGACTTCCCCGCCTTCTGGGAGAAGCGGCAGACCGAGGCGGCCGGCGGCGGCCTGCCCGACGTCATGCAGTTCGACTACTCGTACCTGCGCCAGTACTCCGAGAACGGCCTGCTGCTCGACCTCACGCCGTACGTCGGCGACATCATCGACGACTCCGCGCTCTCGGAGGAGATCCTCGCGATCGGCCAGGTCGGCGACGGCAACTACGGCATCACGACCTCGACGAACGCGTGGGCGATGTTCCTCAACCCGACCCTCCTCGAGGAGATCGGCGTCGAGGGCTTCGCCGGCGGCACCTGGGAGGACTACAACGCGTGGATGGCCGAGGTCACCGACGCCGCGGAGGCCAAGGGCATCGAGGCGTGGGGCGGCGGCGACTGGACCGGCCGCATCCAGAACTTCGAGCTGCAGATGCGCGCACAGGGCGAGGACCTCTTCACGGAGGACGGCGAGGCGAACTTCACCGAGGACGACCTGCGCGCGTTCTGGGAGCAGGGCTCGGAGATCCGCGAGGACGGCACGACCATCGAGCAGCAGCGCGTCGAGGAGCTGACCCCGCTCGGCGGCTTCGACTCCGCGCTGACGACGAGCGAGCTCGTCTGGGACAACTTCGGCGCGGGCTACCTCGCCAACCTCGGCGAGGGGTACTCGACGCTCGACCTCGTCGCCCCGCCGGTGACCGAGGAGGGCGCGAAGGACCTCTACCTCAAGCCGTCGATGCTGCACGCGATCTCGGCGAACACGGACCACCCCGAGGCGGCCGCGACGCTCGTGGACTTCCTCGTGAACAGCCCGGAGTCGGGTGAGATCTTCGGCACGAACCGCGGCCTGCCCGCCTCGCAGACGGCCCTCGAGGCCGCCGAGCTCGACGAGTTCAGCCAGAAGGTCGCCGACTACGAGGCGTCGATCGCCGACCGCCTCGGTGACGCCCCGCCCGTGCCGATCGTCGGCTACGGCACCCTCGAGGAGAAGTTCCGCCAGCTCGGCACGGAGCTGAACTTCGGCACCGTCACGGTCGACGAGGCCGTGGACCAGTTCTTCTCCGAGATGGACGTCGTCCTCAACCAGTAACCCCGTGGCGGCCCGGACGCACGCGTCCGGGCCGCCCCACCCGATCGGGAGATCATGACCACCACCCTGACGAGAACGGTCGTCACCGCCGACAGCGGCGGGCGGCGATCGCGTGCGGGGGCTCCGCCGCTGCGGCCGGGCCTCAAGAAGAAGAGCCTGCGCGAGACGCTGGCCGGCTACGCCTTCCTGGCGCCCTGGCTCGTGGGCTTCCTCGGGCTGACCCTGGGCCCGATGGTCTACTCGCTGTACCTGTCGTTCACGTCGTACAACCTCTTCACCGACCCGAAGTGGATCGGCCTCGAGAACTACGTGCGCATGTTCACGGACGACCCGCAGTTCGTGCAGTCCGCGACGATCACGCTCGTGTACGTGCTGGTCGGCACGCCGATCAAGCTCGCCGCGGCGCTCGGCATCGCCCTGCTGCTGAACTACCGCGACCGCGGCGCGGCGTTCTTCCGCTCGTCGTTCTACGCCCCCTCGCTCATCGGCGCCTCCGTCTCGGTCGCGATCGTGTGGCGCGCGATGTTCAACACCGACGGCCCCGTCGACTCGACCCTCTCGATCTTCGGGATCGACCTGGGCGGATGGGTCGGCAACGTCGACCTCGTCGTGCCGATGATGATCCTCCTCGCCGTGTGGCAGTTCGGCGGCACCATGGTGATCTTCCTCGCGGGCCTCAAGCAGGTTCCGAAGGAGCTCTACGAGGCCGCCGAGATGGACGGCGCGGGGGCGCTGCGCCGCTTCAGGGCCGTCACCGTCCCGATGCTCTCGCCCGTCATCTTCTTCAACCTGCTGCTCGAGCTCATCGGAGCGTTCCAGGTGTTCGCATCGGCGTACATCATCTCCAACGGCACCGGCGGCCCCGCCGGGATGACGAACTACATCACGATCTACCTCTACAAGCGCGGCTTCACCGACGGCCAGTTCGGGTACGCCTCGGCCATCGCGTGGATCGTCATGCTCGTCGTCGCCGTCATCGCCGTGATCCTGTTCCGCACCCAGAAGTCCTGGGTCCACTACGCCGGAGAAGACCGATGACCTCCACCGTCTCCACGCACCTGGTCACCACCGGGCGCCCAGCGCCCCGCAAGCGCGTCACGCGTCGCGGCTGGCAGACGATCATCTGGTTCGTCGTGCTGCTGGCGATCACCCTCGTCGTCATCTACCCGCTCATCTGGCTGGTCGCGTCGACCTTCAAGCCCAACAGCGAGTTCGGCCAGAACCCCGGCCTCATCCCGTGGGCGCCCACGCTCGACAACTACGTCAAGGTCGGCGAGGGCATCGCCGGCATCCCGCTGTGGCGGTTCTTCGCGAACTCGCTCATCCTCGCGGTGTCGGCGGTGATCGGCACGGTCCTGTCCTCCGCCCTCGCGGCCTACGCGTTCGCGCGCGTGAAGTTCAAGGGCCTCGGGATCCTCTTCTCGGCCATGATCGGCACACTCCTGCTGCCGTTCCACGTCGTGATCATCCCGCAGTACATCTGGTTCCAGAAGCTCGAGCTCGTCGACACCTTCGTGCCGCTCATCCTGCCGAAGTTCCTCGCGACCGAGGCGTTCTTCGTGTTCCTCATCGTGCAGTTCATCCGGCAGATCCCGCGCGACATGGACGAGGCGGCGCGCATCGACGGCGCAGGACACGGGCGCATCTTCTGGTCGGTCATCCTGCCGCTCATCAAGCCCGCCCTCGTCACCTGCGCGATCTTCACCTTCATCTGGACGTGGAACGACTTCATGGGGCCGCTGCTCTACCTCAACAGCCCCGAGAACTATCCGCTCCCGATCGCCCTGCGCCTCTACAACGACCAGACGTCCGCGTCGGACTACGGCGCGACCGTCACGGCCAGCCTCGTCGCGCTCGTGCCGGTGATGCTCTTCTTCATCGTGTTCCAGCGCTTCCTCATCGACGGCGTCGCGACCCAGGGCCTGAAGGGCTGACCATGAGCAGAGGCGAGCGCGCCGCCCGCCGCGCGGCGGCATCGGGTTCGGGCCCGACGCACGACGAGCCCGGGCGCAACCCGGGCGCGGCAGGCGCGCTCGCCCTGTTCGGCGAGGTGCTCCTCACGGGCGTGCTCGTGACCGTCTGCGGGCTCCTCGTCGTCACCCTGCCCGCCGCGCTCGCGGCGGGCATCCGCCACCTGCGTCGGTACGCGCGCGCCGAGGGATCCTCGATGCGCGCGTTCTGGGGCGACGTCCGCGCGGCGCTGCCCGGCGGGATCCTCGTCGGCCTCGCGTGCGCGCTGATCGCGGGCGTGCTCGCGATCGACATCCTGCTCGCCTCGTCCGGGCTGCTGCCCGGCGGCGAGCTGATCGCCGGATTCGGCTGGCTGCTCGCGGCCGCCGTCGCGGGGGTCCTGCTCACCGCGTCGGCGGCGTGGTCGCCCGAGAGCGGATGGCTCCGCGCCATCCGCTCGCTGCCGTCCGCGATCGGCCGGGACATCCCCGGATTCCTGTACCTCGTCGTCGCGGCCGCATTCGTGGGCCTCGCGACCTGGATGCTCCCTCCCCTGCTCATCCCCGCACTCGGGTGCGCGGCCCTCGCAGCCGTCGCCGTCCCCGAGCGCCCCCGCCGTCGGCGCTGACGCCGACGTACCCCGGATTCGAGGACCATGCTCTACGGCGCCGACTACAACCCCGACCAGTGGCCGGAGCACGTCTGGGACGACGACGTGCTGCGCATGCAGGAGGCCGGGGTGACCACCGTGAGCCTCGGGATCTTCGCGTGGTCGCGCATCCAGCCCGCGCCCGACGTGTGGGACTTCGCGTGGCTCGACACCGTGATCGGCAAGCTGCACGCGGGCGGGATCGGGGTGAACCTCGCCACCGCGACCGCCTCGCCGCCGCCGTGGACCACGGTCGCGCACCCCGACATCCTCGCCGCAGACGAGAACGGCGCGCCGTACTGGCACGGCTCGCGGCAGCACCACTCCCCCGCCTCGCCGACCTACCGGCGGCTCGCCGCCGAGCTCGTCCGCCGCCTCGCCGAGCGCTACGCGCAGCACCCCGCCGTCGTCATGTGGCACGTGGGCAACGAATCGGGCTGCCACCTCCCGGTGGAGTACTCGGACGCCGCGCGCGACGCGTTCCGCGGCTGGCTGCGCGCGCGCTACGAGACGATCGCCGCCCTCAACGCCGCGTGGGGCACCGACTTCTGGGCCCAGCGATACGGCGCGTGGGAGGAGGTGTTCCCGCCGCGCAGGGCCCCGTACAGCCGGAACCCGTCCCAGGTGCTCGACTATCACCGCTTCATGTCGGACATGTGGCTGGAGTGCTACCTCGCCGAGCGGGACATCATCCGGGCCGCCGGCGCGACGCAGCCGATCTCGACGAACATGATGGGCCCGTTCAAGCCCGCCGACTACACGACGTGGGCGCCGCACATCGACGTCATCACCGACGACTGCTACCCGGACCCGCTCGATCCGCATCGCGTGCGCAACACGGCCTTCCAGCGCGACCTCGTCCGCTCGCTCAAGCGCGGGCGTCCGTGGCTGCTCATGGAGCAGGCGGCCGACGCGGTGAACTGGCGCCCGGCGAACCCGTCCAAGCGCGACGGGCAGCTCGCCGCCGAGACCGCGCAGTCGGTCGGCCGCGGGGCCGACGGCATCTTCTTCTTCCAGTGGCGGCAGTCGCGGGCGGGCTCCGAGAAGTTCCACTCGGCGATGCTCCCGCACGCGGGCACGCGCACGCGCACCTGGCGGGAGGTCACCGCGCTCGGGGCGACGCTCGCGGCCCTCCCCGAGCTGCCCGCTCCGGGCGACGACGCCCCGGTCGCCCTCGTCTTCGACTGGGAGAACTGGTGGGCGGTCGAGGCGGCCGACCACCCGAACCGCATCGACTACCTCGCACTGCTGCGCGAGTGGTACGGCGCGCTCCACCGCCGCGGCATCATGGTCGACATCGTGAAGCCCGAGCACGTCGACGGGCGGTATCGCCTCGCGATCGCGCCGTTCCTCTATCTGCTGCGCGACGAGGGCGCCGCGGCGCTCGAGGGCTTCGCGGCCGCGGGCGGGGTGCTCCTGACCGGGCCGATCAGCGACATCGTCGACGCGAACGACCGCTTCCGCGACGGCGGGTTCCTCACGCAGCTCGGCCCCGTGCTCGGCGTCGCGCTCGAGGACTTCCGCCCGCTCGTGCCGCCCGCACTCGATCACATCGCCGAGCGCGCCGGTGAGGAGGGCTCGCACGGCTCCGGGGCGGAGACCTGGGTCGCCGAGGATGTCCGCGAGGCGCGCTTCGCGCTCGGAGACGGTCGCGAGGCGGTCGGGACGTTCTTCGCGGAGGCGCTCTTCGCCGACGACGCCGCGGTCGTCGCCTCGTTCACGACAGGTCCCTCGCGCGGGCGTCCTGCGCTGACCCGCCGCGCACACGGCGAGGGATCGGCCTGGTATCTCGCGACCATGCCCGACGACGCCGGACTCGACCTCGTCCTGGGGCTCGTCATCGAGGAGGCCGCGGTCGAGCCGGTCCTCGGCGACGCCCCGCCCGCCGGCGTCGAGGTCGCGCGCCGCGGCGACCTCGTCACGCTCATCAACCACGGCGAGACCGACGTCGTCGTGGATGTCGCTGGCACCGACATCCGCTCGGGCGCGGCGATCTCATCCGTGGCTCTCGGTCCGCAGGAGTCGGCGTTCCTCCTCGCTCCTGCGCGCGTGCTCACGACCGCCGCTCCCTGATTCCCACCGGGTGGGAAAACGCCATCCGGAGGGGTTGCACTCGGGAGATCCGGTGTGCCACACTCTTGGAAAGCGTTTACCCAACGAGGGGCAGCCCTCGATGAGAGCAAGGAAGCACATCGTGACCACCGCCACCCCCGCCGTCCGCGAGATCGGCATCATCATGAACGGCGTCTCCGGGCGCATGGGCTACCGTCAGCACCTCGTGCGCTCGATCCTCGCGATCCGCGACGCGGGCGGCGTCGAGCTGCCCGACGGCTCGAAGGTGACGGTCCGCCCGCTCCTCGTCGGCCGCAGCGAGGCGAAGCTCGCCGAGATCGCCGCCCAGCACGGCATCGAGGACTACACGACCGACCTCGACGCGGCGCTGGCCGACCCGACCTGGGAGATCTACGCCGACTTCCTCGTCACGAAGGCCCGTGCGACGGCTCTGCGCAAGGCGATCGCGGCCGGCAAGGCCATCTACACCGAGAAGCCCACCGCGGAGTCGGTCGAGGAGGCCGTCGAGCTCGCCCGCCTCGCGAAGGAGGCCGGCGTCAAGACGGGCGTCGTGCACGACAAGCTCTACCTCCCCGGCCTCCAGAAGCTCAAGCGCCTCATCGACTCGGGCTTCTTCGGCCGCATCCTCTCGGTCCGCGGCGAGTTCGGCTACTGGGTCTTCGAGGGCGACTGGCAGCCGGCCCAGCGCCCCAGCTGGAACTACCGCGCCGAGGACGGCGGCGGCATCATCGTCGACATGTTCCCGCACTGGAACTACGTGCTCGAGAACCTCTTCGGCGAGGTGAAGAGCGTCTACTCGCACGCGTCGATCCACATCGCCGACCGCTGGGACGAGAAGGGCGAGCACTACGACGCGACCGCCGAGGACGCCGCGTACGGCATCTTCGAGCTCGACGGCGGCGTGATCGCGCAGATCAACTCGAGCTGGACCACGCGCGTCAACCGCGACGAGCTCGTCGAGTTCCACGTCGACGGCACGCACGGCTCGGCGGTCGTCGGCCTCTTCGGCGCGAAGATCCAGCCCCGCAACGCCACGCCGAAGCCGGTGTGGAACCCCGACCTCGAGGACACGCACGACTACGACGCCGACTGGCAGAAGGTCCCGACGAACGACGTCTTCCTCAACGGCTTCCGCCAGCAGTGGGAGGAGTACCTCACGTCGTACGCGCTCGGCACCGACTACGCGTTCGACCTGCTCGCGGGCGCGCGCGGCGTGCAGCTGGCCGAGGCCGGTCTCGAGTCGAGCCGCACGGGCGCCAAGGTCGTCCTGCCCGAGCTGACCCTGGAGTGAGTCGGATGACGGAGCACTTCACCCTCGTCGCCGCCGACGGCGGCCTGAGCCGCGTCGCGCTCAACGACGCGGGCGTCTACACGAAGCCGCAGAAGGCGCTGCGCAGCCGCGTCGCCTACGCGGCCGCGCACGTCGTGCCGGTCGTCTGGGGCGACAACACCCCCGGTCAGCCCGCGCAGATCGACTGGGACGCGACGCTCGGCTTCCGCCGCGCCGTGTACTCGTGGGGTCTCGGGGTCGCCGACGCCATGGACACCGCCCAGCGCAACATGGGTCTCGACGCGACGGCCGTGCGCGAGCTGATCAGCCGCAGCGCCGAGGTGGCGCGCGAGGAGGGCGGCTCGGTCGTCGTCGGCGTCAACACGGATCACGTCGACGAGCACACGATCTCGCTCGATGCCGTGATCGACGCCTACAAGGAGCAGCTGCACTTCACGGAGGAGCAGGGCGCCGGCCCCGTGCTCATGGCGTCGCGCCACCTCGCGCGCGTCGCGACGAGCGCGACGGACTACCTGCGCGTCTACGGCGCCGTCCTTCAGGCCGCGACGACCCCGGTCGTCCTGCACTGGCTCGGAACGGCGTTCGACCCCGAGCTGGCCGGCTACTTCGGCGCCGACGACTGGGAGACCGCGTCGAACACGCTCGTGCGCATCATCGAGGAGAACCCCGGCAAGGTGTCGGGCGTCAAGATGAGCCTCCTGAACGCCGAGTCCGAGGTGGCCGTGCGCGAGCGCCTGCCCGAGGGCGTGCGCATGTACACGGGCGACGACTTCAACTACGTCGGGCTCATCGGCGGCGCGGACGTCCCCGCGGCGACCCAGCCGGCGGCGACCCCGGGAGCGACGCGAACCCACTCCGATGCCCTGCTCGGCGCATTCGCGGCGATCACCCCGGTCGCCTCCGCGGCCATCCAGGCGCTCGACGCGGGCGACCCCGACGAGTACCTGCGCATCCTCGGCCCGACCGAGGAGCTCAGCCGCCAGGTCTTCGCCGCGCCGACGTACTTCTACAAGACGGGCGTCGCGTTCCTGTCGTGGCTGAACGGCCACCAGTCCGCGTTCCAGATGGTCGGAGGCCTCCACTCGGCCCGCAGCATCCCCCATCTCTCCCGCATCGTCGAGCTCGCGAACGCCGCGAACGCCCTCGAGGCCCCCTCGCTCGCGGCCGCCCGGTGGAACGACTACCTGCGTCTGAACGGAGTCGGAGCATGAGCGTCCCGCACCCGCGCCTGTCGATCAACCAGGCGACGATCAAGTACACGACGGTCGCCGAGGCCGTCCGGGTCGTGCAGGATGCCGGCATCGGCGCGATCGGCCTGTGGCGCGAGCAGGTGCAGGAGGCGGGTCTCGACGAGTCGGCGCGCATCATCGCCGACTCCGGCCTGCGCTACTCCACGCACTGCCGCGGCGGATGGTTCACCGTCGAGGAGGGCCCCGCACGCCGCGCGGCGATCGACGACAATCGCCGCGCGATCGAGGAGACCGCGACGCTCGCCGCCGCAGGCGCCGAGGGCTCGCGCGCCGTGCTCGTCCTCGTCGTCGGCGGGCTGCCGGAGGGGTCGCGCGACCTCGTCGGCGCCCGCGAGCGGGTCCGCGACGCGGTCGCCGAGCTCGCGCCCGATGCGCGTGCCGCGGGCGTGACGCTCGCCCTCGAGCCGCTGCATCCGATGTACGCGTCGGACCGCTCGGTGCTCTCGACGCTCCCCCAGGCGCTCGACATCGCCGCGGACTTCGACCCGTCGGTCGTCGGCGTCACGGTGGACACGTTCCACATCTGGTGGGACCCGGATGTGCTCGCGCACATCGAGCGCGCCGGTCGCGAGGGCCGCATCGCGACCTACCAGGTGTGCGACTGGAAGACGCCGCTCGAGGCCGACAACCTCCTGTCGCGCCACTACCCGGGCGACGGCATGATCGACTTCGGCCCGATGACCCGCGCCGTCGAGGCGACCGGGTACGACGGCGACATCGAGGTCGAGCTGCTCAACCAGTCCATCTGGGACACCGCGCCGGCCGAGGCCGTGCGCCGCACGATCGCGGGCTTCGAGTCCGCGGTCGCCCCTCACCTCGTGTGACCCGCGGGAGGGTGCGCCGCGCGCACCCTCCCGCCCCCTCCGGCGATAGGCTCAGCGGATGACCGACACCACGGTGCGCACCGGCGGAGCGCCCACGCTCCATGACGTCGCGCGCGAGGCCGGCGTCTCCCTCGCCACGGCGTCGCGCGTGCTCAACGGCTCCACCCGCAAGGTGGCCGAGGCCTATCGCGAGCGCGTGCAGGCCGCAGCGGACCGCCTCGGCTACACCGCGAACCTCTCCGCGCAGGCGATCGCCCGCGGGACGTCGGCGACGGTGGCCCTGCTCGTCGCCGACATCGCGGACCCCTACTTTGGCCAGATCGCCTCGGGCGTCGCGCATGCGGCCGACGAGGCCGGCCTCATCGTCACGATCGCGATGACCGAGCGCGACCCGCAGCGCGAGGTCGCCCTCGTGCGGGCGCTGCGCGGCCAGCGGCCCCGCGGCATCGTACTCGCGGCGTCACGCGACACGGCGAGCGACGCCGACGCGCTCACCGCCGAGATCGCCTCCGTCCAGTCGACCGGCGGACGCGTCGTCACGCTCGGCGCCGCCCTTCCCGGAACGCGCGTCGTCGCGTACGAGAACGAGGCCGGCGCCCGCGCGCTCGCGGGGAAGCTCACCGCCCTCGGATATCGCGACGCCGTCGTGCTCGCCGGCCCTGAGGGCCTGCGCACCTCGGACGACCGTCTCGCCGGCTTCACCGCCGGTTTCGCGGATGGCGGCGGCGCGACGCCGCGGATCGTCCGCGGCCAGATCTCGCGCGATGCCGGCTACGAGGCGACCACGCGCCTCCTCGAGGAGGGCCTCGAGTCCGGGACGCTGCTCTTCGGGATCAGCGACGTCGTCGCGATCGGCGCGATCTCGGCCATCCGCGATGCCGGGCGCGCGCCCGGCTCGGATATCGCCGTCGCGGGGTTCGACGACATCGCCACGGGACGCGATGTGACCCCCGGTCTCACGACGGTGCACCTTCCCCTGGAGGAGCTCGGCGCCCAGGCGCTCCGCGCCGCCGTCGAGGACGACTGGACGCCGCCCGCGCCAGTGTCGCTCGAGGTGCTCGTCCGCGACAGCACGCCTCCGCGCCAGTGACCCGGCGGCCTCGCGAGACACACGACGCGACTCCGGGCCATCCTTTTCCCTCGCTCCTGGACGGCCTCTCCGACCGGCTCCGCGCGGTGAGGACGGGAGAGCGCGCGCTCGTCGGCATCGACGGCGTCGACGGCAGCGGCAAGTCCGTGTTCGCCGATCGTCTGGCCGCCCGAGTCGACGGACGACCCGTGATCGTCGTGCACGTCGACGACTTCCATCATCCGCGTGCTGTCCGGTACCGCCGGGGTCGGGACTCGCCGGTGGGCTTCTGGCTCGACAGCTACGACTACGATGCCCTCACCCACCGCGTGCTCGCACCGCTTCGCACAGGCGCCGCTTTGTACCAGCACGCGGCACATGACCTCGTTCGCGACGCGAGAGTTGATCCCCCGCTGAGCAGAGCGCCGCGGGATGCGATCGTGCTCGTGGAAGGGCTGTTCCTTCATCGTCAAGAGCTTCGTCACTGGTGGGATTTCTCGATCTTCCTCGACGTCCCGTTCGAGGAGACGGCGCGCCGGATGGCCAAGCGCGATGGGACGCCGCCCGACCATCGCGCCCCCGCGCTGCAGAGATACGTCGGCGGTCAGCGGCTGTACTTCCGCGCGGCGCGCCCGTGGGAGTACGCCTCGATGGTCATCGACAACAGCGACGTCACCCGCCCCACGACCATCAACTCAGCTTCAGCGGCAGCCTCACGCGAAGCCCGTGAGCCCGGCGGCGGGTTGCATGTCTCACCACACGCCGGAAACGCCCCCGGATAACCGCCGCGCGTGAGACACGGACGCCGCCCCGACCTCCCATGTCTCGCCACACGCCGGAAACACTCCCTCATAACCACGTCAGGCGAGACACAGACACCCACCCCGGCCACCCGTGTCTCACCACACGCCGGAAACACTCCCTCATAACCACCGCAGGCGAGACACGGACACCCAGCCCGGCCACCGATGTCTCACCACACGCCGAAAACGCCCCCGCATAACCGCCGCGCGTGAGACACGGCCACCCACGCCGACCACCCATGTCTCACCACACGCCGAAAACGCCCCCCGGATAACCCACGCACCCGTACCTCGGGCTCGCCGTCGCGTCGCTGTGGCTGATCCTCGCGGCGTGACCGCCCGGGCTACGCCGTCGCGCGGACGACGACCTGCGGCTCGAAGCGCACGTGCTCCCCGGGCTCCTGCGCGAGCAGCTCGATCGCCGTCGCGCCGAGCAGCTCGGCGGGCTGGCGCACCGACGTGAGCGGAACGACCGTCGACGCGGCGAAGTCGATGTCGTCGTAGCCGACGAGCGCGATGTCGTCGGGCACCCGCACGCCGCCCGTCATCGTGAGCGCCTGCAGCAGGCCGACCGCGACGAGGTCGTTCGCGGCGAAGATCCCGTCCGGTCGCCTTCCGGTCGGGCGGCGCAGCAGCGCCTCCCCCGCTGCGCGGCCGTGCCGCACCGTGAGGTCGTCGATCTCGACGCGCTCGAGCGCGGCCCCCGCAGCGGATGCCGCGGCGCGCGCCCCCTCGAAGCGGTCGCGCACCTGACGGAGCCCGCTCGGGCCGCCGACGAACGCGATCCGCGTGCATCCGCGCGCCAGCAGGTGCTCTGTCGCGAGCCGCCCGCCCTTCCGGTCGTCCACGGAGACGGTCGACAGACCATCCGAGTCGCCCTCGTGATCGACGAGAACGACCGGCACGCCGCGCTCTGCGAGGCGCTCGAAGTGCTCGAGGTCGCCGGTCAGCGGCGTCGCGATGACCCCGCTCGCGCGCTGCTCGGCGAACAGGTCGACGAGCCGGCGCTCGCGCTCGCCGTCCCGCGCGCTGTCGGACACGAGCACCGACAGGCCGTCCTGCTCCGCACGCGCGTCGGCACCGCGGGCGACATCGGCGTAGAAGGGGTTGCGCATGTCGAGCACGATGAGCCCGACGCTGCGGCTGCGGCCCGCGCGCAGCTGCCGCGCGGCGTCGTTCCGCACGTATCCGAGATCGCGGATGGCGCGGCGCACGCGCTCGACGGTCTCCGGGGCGACCCGCTCGGGATGGTTGAGGGCGTTGGACACCGTGCCGGCCGAGACGCCGGCTGCCGCGGCGACATCCTTCACGCTGACGGTCATCCGCCACCTCCCCGCTCATCGTATCGGGGAGGCGTCGGATGGCCCGGTCGCGACGGACGTCGTCCGCATCGGATGACTGCCGTGACGGCCGCGCCGGTTGACCTCGCGCCGGCGCTGTGCCACCATGAACACGACGATCGATTGAATCGTTTTAAAGCGAAAGGCACTGTCGATGACGACCCCCTCCTCCGTCCTGAGCGACGAGATCCTCGGCCAGCTCGAGAAGCAGGCGATCGAGCTCCCGTCCTGGGCGTTCGGCAACTCCGGCACCCGCTTCAAGGTCTTCGCGACCGCCGGCACGCCGCGCGACCCGTTCGAGAAGATCTCCGACGCCGCGCAGGTGAACAGGCTCACCGCGCTCGCGCCATCCGTCGCCCTGCACATCCCGTGGGACCTCGTCGACAGCTTCGACGACCTGCGCAAGCACGCCGAGGACAACGGCGTCGCGCTCGGCACGATCAACTCGAACACCTTCCAGGACGACGACTACAAGTTCGGCGCCCTCACGCACGAGGACGCGGCGATCCGCCAGAAGGCGATCGACCACCACTTCGCGTGCATCGACGTCATGAACGCGACCGGCTCGCGCGACCTCAAGATCTGGCTCGCCGAGGGATCGAACTACCCCGGCCAGGCCGACATGCGCGGCCGACAGGACCGCCTGAACGACTCGCTCCAGAAGATCTACGAGCGCCTCTCGGGCGAGCAGCGCCTCGTGCTCGAGTACAAGTTCTTCGAGCCCGCGTTCTACCACACCGATGTGCCCGACTGGGGCACGTCGTACGCGCAGGTGGCCACGCTCGGCGAGCGCGCGATGGTGTGCCTCGACACGGGACACCACGCGCCGGGCACGAACATCGAGTTCATCGTCATGCAGCTGCTTCGCCTCGGCAAGCTCGGCTCGTTCGACTTCAACTCGCGGTTCTACGCCGACGACGACCTCATCGTGGGCGCGGCCGACCCGTTCCAGCTCTTCCGCATCCTCTTCGAGGTCATCCGCGGCGGCGGCTACGCGAACCCCGACGTCGCGTTCATGCTCGACCAGTGCCACAACGTCGAGAACAAGATCCTCGGCCAGATCCGCTCGGTGCTGAACGTCCAGGAGATGACGGCCCGTGCGCTGCTCGTCGACCAGGACGCGCTCCGTGCCGCGCAGGTCTCGGGAGACGTGCTCGCCGCGAACGCGGTGTTCATGGACGCGTTCTACACCGACGTGCGTCCGGCCCTCGCGCAGTGGCGCGAGTCGCGCGGCCTGCCCGCCGACCCCATGGCCGCCTACCTCGCCTCCGGCTACCAGGAGCGGATCGAGGCCGAGCGCGTCGGCGGCGTGCAGGCGGGCTGGGGCGCGTAAGCGGCCTCGCCCTCCGGAGATAGCATCGGCGATATGGCCACCACCGGGACCGTCGACGCCGAGGCGCGCCGCGCGCGCATCCTGGACCTCCTCTCGAAGAGCGGACGGGTCCGGATCGACGAGGCGGCCTCGGCGCTCGACGTCTCGGCGATGACCGTGCGCCGCGACCTCGCCGACCTCGAGGCGGAGGGGATGCTGCGGCGCGTCCGCGGCGGCGCCGTCGCGTCCGCGCGGCCGCGCTCGTTCACCGAGCGGATGGCCACGGGCGCGGAGGCGAAGCTCGCCATCGCACGCAAGGTGCAGCACCTCCTCCCCCTCGACGGCGCGATCGCGGCCGACGCGTCGTCGACGGTCGGGGTGCTCCTCTCGCAGCTCCCCGACGACACCGCGCGCGAGCTCCTCGTCGCGACCAACTCGCACGAGAACTTCCAGGTCGCCCGGCGCGCACCGGGCGCCACCGCGATCCTCGTGGGCGGCGAGGCCGAGCCGCGCACGGACAGCTTCGTCGGCCCGATCGCGTGCGCCGCCGCCCGGAGCCTGCACTACCGGCGCTTCTTCACCTCGGCGTCGGCGCTCGAGCCCGAGCGCGGAGCGTTCGAGGTGACGATGGCCGAGGCGCAGGTGAAGGCGGCCTTCGCGGAGTCGGCGGACGAGACCATCCTCCTCGCCGACAGCGCGAAGCTGGGGCAGAACGCCCTGGCGCTCGGCCTCCCGTGGCAGCGCATCTCGCTCCTCGTGACCGAGCTCGACCCCCGCGACCCCGCACTCGCCCCCTATCGCGAGCGGGTCGCCATCCTCTGACCGGCCGCACGGCCGATTCCGCGGACGACCATTGCCTCGCGTGTTACTTCGTGAGATAATTCACAACAGAGCACACGACGCGGTGCCTCCGACGCGTCCGACATCCCTCGAAGGATCCTCATGACGAACCCCACTGTCGCTGACCTCATCGCCCGGTCGAACCGGCTGGGCGCCGACCCGAAGAACACGAACTACGCCGGCGGCAACACGTCGGCCAAGGGCACGGACACCGACCCGGTGACCGGTGAGCCCGTCGAGCTGCTCTGGGTGAAGGGCTCGGGCGGCGACCTGGGCACGCTCACCGAGAAGGGCCTCGCCGCGCTCCGCCTCGACCGCATGCGCGCGCTCGTCGACGTCTACCCCGGCATCGAGCGCGAGGACGAGATGGTCGCCGCGTTCGACTACTGCCTGCACGGCAAGGGCGGTGCGGCGCCGTCGATCGACACGGCGATGCACGGCCTCGTCGACGCCGCGCACGTCGACCACCTGCATCCCGACAGCGGCATCGCGATCGCGACCGCGGCGGATGGCGAGGAGCTGACCGCGCGGATCTTCGGCGACAAGGTGGTCTGGGTCCCGTGGCGCCGCCCCGGCTTCCAGCTCGGCCTCGACATCGCGGAGATCAAGAAGGCCAACCCGCAGGCGGTCGGGACGATCCTCGGCGGTCACGGCATCACGGCGTGGGGCGACACGAGCGAGGAGAGCGAGCGCAACTCGCTCTGGATCATCGAGACCGCGCAGAAGTACATCGACGAGAACGGCAAGGCCGACCCGTTCGGCGGCGTCCGCCCGGGCTTCGAGGCCCTCCCCGAGGCCGAGCGCCGCGCGAAGGCCGCCGCGCTCGCCGCGACGATCCGCGGCCTCGCGTCCACCGACAAGCCGATGGTCGGCCACTTCACCGACTCGGACACGGTGCTCGACTTCCTCGCCTCCGAGAAGGCGCCCGCGCTCGCCGAGCTCGGCACGAGCTGCCCCGACCACTTCCTCCGCACCAAGGTCAAGCCGCTGCTGCTCGACCTGCCCGCGACCGCGTCGGTGGAGGAGTCGATCGCGCGCCTCAAGGAGCTGCACGAGCAGTACCGCGCCGACTACACGGCGTACTACGAGGCGCACGCGACCGCCGACAGCCCGGCCATCCGCGGCGCCGACCCGCTCATCGTGCTCGTCCCCGGCGTCGGCATGTTCTCGTACGGAGCGAACAAGCAGACCGCGCGCGTCGCGGGCGAGTTCTACGTCAACGCGATCAACGTCATGCGCGGCGCAGAGGCCCTCTCGACGTACACGCCGATCTCCGACGCGGAGAAGTTCCGCATCGAGTACTGGGCGCTCGAGGAGGCCAAGCTCCAGCGCATGCCGAAGCCCAAGACCCACCAGGGTCGCATCGCGTTCGTCACGGGCGCCGCATCGGGCATCGGCAAGGCCATCGCGAAGCGCCTCGCCGCCGAGGGCGCGTGCGTCGTCGTCGCCGACCTCGACCTCGAGAAGGCACAGGCGGCGGCCGCCGAGCTCGGCAACTCGGACGTCGCGATCGGCGTCGCGGCGAACGTCGCCGACGCGGAGGGCGTCCAGGCCGCGATCGACGCCACGCTGCTCGCATTCGGCGGCATCGACCTCGTCGTCAACAACGCCGGCCTGTCGCTGTCGAAGCCGCTGCTCGAGACCACCGAGAAGGACTGGGACCTCCAGCACGACGTCATGGCGAAGGGCTCGTTCCTCGTCTCGAAGGCGGCAGCCAAGGCGCTCATCGAGCAGGGCATGGGCGGCGACGTGATCTACATCTCGTCGAAGAACTCGGTCTTCGCGGGCCCGAACAACATCGCCTACTCGGCGACCAAGGCCGACCAGGCGCACCAGGTGCGTCTGCTGGCGGTGGAGCTCGGCGAGCACGGCGTCCGCGTGAACGGCATCAACCCCGACGGCGTCGTGCGCGGCTCGGGCATCTTCGCCGCCGGCTGGGGCGCCAACCGCGCCGCCACCTACGGCGTGAAGGAAGAGGAGCTCGGCCAGTTCTACGCGAACCGGACCATCCTCAAGCGCGAGGTCGTCCCCGAGAACGTGGCCGACGCGGTCTACGTGCTCACGGGCCCCGAGCTCAGCCGCACCACGGGTCTCCACATCCCCGTCGACTCGGGCGTCGCAGCCGCCTTCCTGCGCTGACCCGTCCCGGAGCCCGGCGCGCGCGACCGCACACGCGCGCGCCGGGCTCCTCCCCCGCCATCCCCTTCCCCTGAGGAGCGTCCCGCCCATGACCGTCACCGTCGCCGCCGTCGACCTCGGAGCCACGAGCGGCCGGGTCATGCTCGGCCACGTCGGCCCCGACGAGCTGCGCCTGGAAGCCGTCGCGCGCTTCCCCAACACCCCGGTCGAGACGATCGACGGGCTGCACTGGAACATCCTCGAGCTCTACCGCTCGATCGTCGAGGGCCTCCGCGCCGCCGCGCAGACCGGCGATGTCGCCGCCATCGGGATCGACTCGTGGGCCGTGGACTACGCTCTCCTCCGCGGCGGCCGCATGCTCGGCACGCCCTATCACTATCGCGATGCCCGCACCGCCGCCGGCGTCGACGCCGTCCACGCGGTCGCTCCGTTCGAGGAGCTGTACGGCGAGAACGGTCTGCAGTTCCTCGCGTTCAACACGCTCTACCAGCTCGCCGCCGACCGCATCGCCGGCACGCTCGACCTCGCCGACGAGGCCCTGCTCATCCCCGACCTCATCGCCTACTGGCTGACCGGCGAGAAGGTCGCCGAGAGCACGAACGCGTCGACCACGGGACTCCTGCGCGTGGGCGGCGGAGACTGGAACCGCCCCCTCGCCGAGAGCCTCGGCATCCCCTCGCGCCTCCTGCCGACCCTCGTGCAGCCCGGCCACCGCATCGGCACGCTGCGCGACGCCGTGCGCACGGCCACGGGGCTCGACGCGCCCGTCATCGCGGTCGGCTCGCACGACACGGCCTCGGCCGTCGCGGCGATCCCGATGACCGACCCGGATGCGGCGTACATCAGCTGCGGCACGTGGGGCCTCGTCGGCGTCGAGCTCGACGCGCCTGTCCTCACCGAGGCGAGCCGCGCCGCGAACTTCACGAACGAGGGAGGCGTCGACGGCCGCGTGCGCTTCCTGCACAACGTCATGGGCCTGTGGCTCCTCTCGGAGTCGGTGCGCGCGTGGGAGCGCGAGTCGGGCGAGACCATCGACCTGCCCGCCCTGCTCGCCGAGGCCGCGGCCGTCGAGACGCCGCAGCCCGTCTTCGATGCGAACGACCCCGTCTTCACGGCGCCGGGCGGGATGCCCGACCGGATCGCGAGCTGGCTGTCCGAACGCGGGCTCGCCGTGCCGCAGTCCCGTGCCGCGTTCGCGCGCTGCATCGTCGAGAGCCTCGCGTCGGCGTTCGCGGACGCCGTCCACGCCGCCGCCGAGCTCTCCGGCAAGCGCGTGAACGCCATCCACCTCGTGGGCGGCGGCTCGCTCAACGAGCTCCTCTGCCAGCTCACCGCCGATCGCGCCGGTCTCCCCGTGCTCGCCGGGCCCGTCGAGGCGACCGCCCTCGGCAACGTGCTCGTCCAGGCCCGCGCGCTCGGCGAGATCTCCGGCTCCCTCGAGGATCTGCGCGAGCTCGTGGCGCGCACGACCGCGCCGCGACGCTTCGCGCCCCGCGCATGACCGGCTGGGGCGCGGCGTTCGACTGGGCGCGCCGCCACGTCGACGCGGGCCGCATCCCGACCGCGGTCCTCGGCATCGCGACGGCCGACGGCGTCGTCGCGCTCGATGCCTTCGGCGCGACGGATGGCCGCACCGCGCGGATCGACGATCCGTACCGTCTGTTCTCGATCACGAAGGTGCTCACGGGGCTCGCCGCCGCGCGCGCGATCGAGCGCGGCCTGCTCACGTCGCAGACCCCGCTCACCGACGCCGTGCCCGAGGCAGCCGCCGCCCGCGACGACGTCGTGCGCCTCGAGCACCTCATGGCGCACACGTCGGGGCTCATCGAGCCGGCGCTCGACCCGGTCGAGGGGCTCGCCGCGGCCCTGCGCCGCCCTGGCCGCGACTTCGCCGTCGGCACCGCATCGCGCTACTCGTCGATCGCGTTCCAGGGCGCGGCCGAGCTCATCCGCCACGCGACAGGACGGTCGTGGGAGGACGAGGTGCGCGCCTTCGCACCCGGACTCGTCCTGGACGAGGACGCGGACCCGCACCGCATCCCCGACATCGAGGCGAGTCTCGACCTCGACCGCTTCGCCGCCTCGCGGCACCCGGGCGCGGGCGCCATCGGCACGGCGGGAGCGCTCCTGGCGCTCGGCTCGGCCCTGCTCCGCGGCGGCGCGGACATCGTGCGCCCCGGAACCCTCGAGATGATGCTCCGCCCACTCACGACCGGCGTGCCTCGCTTCGAGCCGTACCCCGCGGAGCGCGGACAGGACTGGGGCTTCTCGTGGAACCTCCGCACGCGCGCGCCCGCCCTCATCGACCGCGACGTCTACGGGCACGCGGGATGGTCGGGCACCGAGTTCTGGATCCATCCGACCGCGGGCATCGCGTGGACGCTGCTGACCAACCGCGCGAACGGCCACGGCCTCGACGCCGATCAGCTCGACAACGCGGTCGTCTCGGGGGTCTGAGCGCTCAGAGCGCGCATGACCGAGGGCAGAGTTCTCCCCTGAGACGCGGTGTCGTGTCAGAAGGGTGGTGGTTCGTCGTCGCGTGGGGTGAAGCGGGCGACGGGTGGTGGGGTGTCGGTGTAGACGCGCCCGTTGGGGGAGGCCCATTCGAGCACGCCGCCGGGGCCCTGGGTGACGGTCCATTCGGTCATCTGCTCGAGCATGTGATGCGTTTCACACAAATACTCGAGGTTCGCCACGTTCGTGGGCCCGCCGCGGGAGTGGGGGTGGGTGTGGTCGACGTCGACGTAGTGCTTCCGGATGGCCTGCCGGCACCCGGGGAACCGGCACCGCTCATCTCGCGCCTTCAGGAACCGCCGCTGCGCGGTGGTGGGGAATCTCTGGTCGACGGTGAGGAGGACCCCGGTGTTCGCGTCGGTGAACGCCCGGTTCCAGATCGTCGCGTCCGCGGCGATCTGCTTGGCGTCGATGATCGGGATCGGGCCTGCCCCGGCAAGGGTGGCGCCCTCGGTCCGGTTCGTGGGGTCCGCCAGTGCGGTGGCGGGGATGGTGATGTGCACGCTCCCGCGAATCGCCCCGAGCCCCACCGCCGGAGATTTCGGGGAACGGAACGCCGCACCCGATCCCGCGGCCGAGGCAGCGTCCGAACCGGATCCGACGGCCGCGCCGGGTGACGTGCGCGCGTCCGCGCGAGCGCCCGCGTCAACGCTCGCGCCCGCGTCAACGCTCGCGCCCGCGTCGCCGTCGACGCCCATGACGCCCAGGCCCACATCACCCGCCTTCACGTCCGCATCCGCGCCGCTTGTGCCTGTGGCGCCGAGTCCGACATCACCGGCTTTCGCATCCGCACAGTCGAAGGTGGCGCCGTAGAGGTGGTCGTGGCCGGTGGGGGTGCCGGTGAGGGTGAGGTCGGTGAAGATGTCCGCCCGGATCTCATCCAAGGTGCGGTCATCCGCGAGCGCGGCCGGGTCGCCGGCGCGGCGGGCGGCGGCGCGGGCGGCGAGGACGGTCTTCGCCATCTGGTCGATGCGGTCCATCATCCCGACCCCGAGCACGTTCGCCACCTCCGCGTCGAACGCGCCCATCGCGTCCTCCCCGGGACGGAACCCCACCCGCCGGCGCCTGCGGGCGGCCTTGTGGCGGTCGCTGATCGAGACCGGGTCCAGTTCCTGCGCGATCTTCCGCGCCACCTCCGCCAACGCCGCCGCGGTCATCGGCACCCGGTCCAGCCGCTCCAGCACCCGCACCTCGAACGTCGCGCGCAGGGCAGGGTCGTCGATCCGGTCCCCGCACAGCACGATCGTGCGCGCGTGCGGGAGCGACACCGTCCCCGCCGCGAGCCGGTCCCGCACGACCGGGAAGCGGGACACCAGGTTCGCGGCGTCGTTCATCTGCCGCTCCACCGACCGGCCCGGGGTGTGCGTGGCCGCGGCGATCTCCTCCGCGATCGCCCGATGCGCCCACGCCCGCGACGAGCCCCCGGCCGCGACCTGCCGCTCATGCTGCGCCCACGCCACCTGCGACGCCGACGCCAACGCCATCTGACGCGCCGCCTGCGCATGAGCGATCACCCTGTCCGCCGCCCGGATCGCCTCGATCGCCGACTCCACCGCCGCACGCTCCCCCGGTGTCGGGGACGGACCATCCCCTTCACCCCACACAGCCCCATCGCTCATGACACCAGTGTCCCGCCCACCACCGACATTCGAAGACCCCTACGAGCCGGACAGTCGCAGAAAAGGTCACAGAACGATAACGAAGCGGGCGTGGGATCGTCGCTCGCGATCCCGGCGTCAGGCCTCAGACACCGCGCCCGCGGGGCACGGACGTGCGTCGCCCAACGCACCGCGCCGTCACTTCTGCGCTGGGAACGCCTCCAGCACCCGTCGGCTCTCGAACTCCCGCTCCGTGCCGTCGACGGGGTCGACGAACCGCAGCGTGCGCGCGAGCAGCTGCAGAGGGGATGAGAAGTCGTCGATGTCGATCTCCTGCACGCGCGGGTAGATGGGGTCGCCGACGATCGGCCGCCCAATCCGGTTCATGTGCAGGCGGATCTGGTGGGTCTTCCCCGTGAAGGGCGTCGCGCGATAGCGCGCGAGGCCGCCGCTCTCCTCGATGAGCTCGATGAGCGTGTGCGCGTTCGGCGGGCGGTCGTCGTGCTCGAACGCCTGCATGACGCCGTGCTCCTTGGTGATGCAGCTGCGCACGTGCGCGGGCAGCTCGAGGTCGCCGGGCGCCGCGGCCACCGCCTCGTACTCCTTCTGCGGCACGCGCTCCTCGAACATCGACTGGTAGGCGCGCCGCCACCGCCGCTCGGTCGTGAGGAGGAGGACACCCGCGGTCACGCGGTCGAGACGGTGCGCCGGAGAGAGCTCGGGGAGGCCGAGCATGCGGCGAGCGCGCACGACGACGCTCTGCTGGACGTGCCGGCCGCGTGGGATGGTCGCAAGGAAGTGCGGCTTGTCGACCACGACGATCCGCTCGTCCTGGTGCAGCACCTCGAGCGGGAACGGCACCTCCGCCTCCTCGCGCAGATCGCGGTGGAACCAGACGAACATATGGGGACGGAACGGCGCATCCGGGGCGAACGGGCGGCCCTCGTCGTCGACGAAGGCGCCCTCGTCGAGCATCTCGTCGAGACGCTCGGGCCGCAGGCGCGGCATGTGCGCGGCGAGGTGGTCGCGCAGCGACGCGTGCGGGCTCGTGCGCGGCATCCGCACCCACGCCGCATCGAGGCCGTGACGCTGCGGAAGCGGGGAGCGGGGCATCCCTCGACGGTACCCCGCAGACGTGATAACGTGTGGTCTGACCACAGTGGTCAGACCACAGGAGACGTCATGGCAGACGATCAGCGCGCCTGGGAGAGCGTCCTCTCCCACCTCGAGCGCGCCCTGCTCGACGGATCGCTCGCCCCCGGCGACCGCCTCCCCGGCGAGCGTGCGCTCGCGGCCGAGCTCGGCGTCGGGCGCTCGAGCGTGCGCGAGGCCATCCGCGTGCTCGAGGTGCTCGGCCTCGTCCGCACGGCGACCGGCTCGGGACCCTCGTCGGGCGCGATCATCGTCGCGGTTCCCGGCGGCGGGATGTCGGCCCTCATGCGGCTGCAGCTCGCGGCCACCGGGTTCCCCGTGTCCGACATCGTCGACACGCGCCTCGTGCTGGAGACGCACGTCGCGCGCCACCTCGCGCGCATCTCCCCCGACCTCTCGGCCGCGACGTCGCTCCTCGACGCGATGGACGAGCCCTCGCTCTCGGAGGCCGAGTTCCTCGCGCTCGATCAGCAGTTCCACCTCTCGCTCGCCGAGGCCTCGGGCAACCAGGTCATCACGGCGACGATGGCGGGCCTCCGATCGGCGATCGAGTCCTATGTGACCGCGGGAGCGCACGCGGTCGGCGACTGGACCGCGACCTGCGCGCGGCTTCGCGATGAGCATCGCGGCATCCTCGCGGCGATCGCCGACTCCGACGAGGACGCCGCCGCCACGGCCATCCACGACCACATCACGACCTACTACGACCAGATCACCATGGAGAGGGAGCAGAATGCTCAAGCGCCAGCTGCCCAACCCCGCTGAGCTCCTCGAGCTCATGCAGTTCAAGAAGCCCGACCTCAACGGCAAGCGACGCCGTCTCGACGCGGCGCTCACGACGTACGACCTGCGCGCGATCGCCAAGCGCCGCACACCGGCGGCCGCGTTCGACTACACCGACGGCGCCGCCGAGGGAGAGCTCTCGATCGCGCGCGCCCGCCAGGCCTTCGAGGACATCGAGTTCCACCCCGACATCCTCCGGCCGGCCGAGCACGTCGACACGTCGACGACGATCCTCGGCGGGCCGAGCGCGCTCCCGTTCGGCATCGCGCCCACCGGGTTCACGCGCCTCATGCAGACCGAGGGCGAGTACGCGGGCGCGGGCGCCGCTGCCGCCGCGGGCATCCCGTTCACGCTGTCGACGCTCGGCACGACCTCGATCGAGGACGTCAAGGCGACGAACCCGAACGGCCGCAACTGGTTCCAGCTCTACGTCATGCGCCAGCGCGAGATCTCGTACGGCCTCGTCGAGCGCGCCGCCAAGGCCGGGTTCGACACCCTCATGTTCACGGTCGACACCCCGGTCGCGGGAGCCCGCCTGCGCGACAAGCGCAACGGCTTCTCGATCCCCCCGCAGCTCTCCCTCGGCACGATCGTGAACGCCATCCCGCGCCCGTGGTGGTGGTTCGACTTCCTCACGATGCCCAAGCTCGAGTTCGCGTCGCTCTCGTCGACGGGCGGGACGGTCGGCGACCTGCTCAACGCCGCGATGGACCCGACCATCTCGTACGACGACCTCGACATCATCCGCTCGATGTGGCCCGGCAAGCTCGTCGTGAAGGGCGTGCAGAACGTGCCGGACGCCAAGCGCCTCGTCGACCTCGGCGTCGACGGCATCGTGCTGTCCAACCACGGCGGCCGTCAGCTCGACCGCGCCCCCGTGCCGTTCCACCTCCTGCCGAACGTCGTGCGCGAGGTCGGCTCCGACGCGACCGTGATGATCGACACGGGCATCATGAACGGCGCCGACATCGTCGCCTCGGTCGCGCTCGGGGCGAAGTTCACGCTCGTCGGCCGCGCGTACCTCTACGGACTCATGGCCGGCGGCCGTGCGGGCGTCGACCGCATGATCGCGATCCTGCGGACCGAGATCGAGCGCACCATGGCACTCCTCGGCGTCTCCACCCTCGAGGAGCTCGAGCCGCGCCACGTGACGCAGCTCAGCCGCCTCGTGCCGGTCGCGCCCGCGCACGTCGCGGCTGCCGAGGCCGCAGCCGCGCGCGCCTGACCTCGAGCGGAAGGGGCGTCGGGATCGGTCCCGGCGCCCCTTCCGCGCGCTACCGTGAAGGCATGGCGAAGGCGATCCAGCACACCGAGCTCGGCGGCCCCGAGGTCCTGACGCTCGCAGACGTCCCCGATCCCGTCCCCGGACCCGGCGAGGTCGCCATCCGGGTCGAGGCGGCCGGCGTGAACCCCGTCGAGTGGAAGCTCAGGACGGGGCTGCGCCCCACTCCGCCGATCACCGAGCCCCGCCGCGTCGGCAGCGACGGCGCCGGCCACATCACCGCGGTCGGCGCGGACGTCGACGGCTTCCGCGTCGGCGACCCGGTCGCGTTCACGGGCGCACAGGGTGCCTACGCGACGGATGTCGTCGCACCGGCCGATCACGTGTTCGCGCGCCCCGCAGGCGTCACGGCCGCACAGGGCGCAGCGCTCGGCATCCCGATCGGGACGGCGTACCAGGCCCTGCGCTCGCTCGGCGTGCGCGCCGACGACACGCTCCTCGTGCACGGCGGCTCGGGCGCCGTCGGACAGGCGGTCATCCAGTTCGCCGTGCTCGCCGGCGCACGCGTCATCGCCACGACGAGCGACGCGCGGGGCGACCGCGTGCGCGGGCTCGGCGGCGAGCCGGTCGCGTACGGGCCGGGCCTCGTCGACCGTGTGCGCGCTCTCGCCCCGGACGGTCCGACCGTGATCCTCGACGCCGTCGGCACCGACGAGGCGCTGCACGCGTCGCTCGAGCTCCTCGACGACCGCACGCGGATCGCCACGCTCGTGCAGGGCGCGAAGGCCGACGCGCTCGGCATCCGCGCCTTCAGCGGAGGCTCGCCTCGGCCGCTCACGCCGCAGCAGGAGGCCTGGCGTCTGGAAGCGGTGCCGGTCGCGCTCGCGCTCCTGGCCGCCGGGCGGTTCAGCGTCGAGATCGGCGAAGCGCTCCCACTCGCCGAGGCGCCGCAGGCGCATCGGCTCGTCGAGGAGGGCGCGAACGGCAAGGTGCTGCTCATCCCCTGACCCGGCGCGGCATTCCCGCGCCGAAACACGGCGTCATACGGATTCCGGGCGACCCCGTGCGGGTCGACAGAATGGCCGCATGACACAGGCCGAGCCGACGGCGGGATTCGCCACGACCCAGCTCCACGCGGGCTACGTGCCGGGCACGCCCGAGTTCACGGTGCTCCCTCCCGTGTACCAGTCCTCGGCCTACGCCTTCTCGTCGCTCACCGAGGCGCGCGAGAAGTTCGCGCTGCGCGAGAAGGGCTACATCTACAGCCGCAACAACAACCCGACGCAGGCCGTGCTCGAGCAGCGCCTCGCGCGTCTCGAGGGCGGCGTGGCCGCGGCGGCCGTCGCCTCGGGCCAGGCCGCGGTCGCGCTCGCGACGCTCGCCCTGCTGGGGCGCGGTGGCCACATCGTCGCGGCGAGTCAGCTGTACGGGGGCACGGTCGACCTCTTCGACGACACCTTCCGCGACTTCGGCCTCGACGTCACGTTCGTCGACCAGGACGACCTCGACGGATGGCGCCGCGCGGTCCGTCCGAGCACGCGCGCGTTCTTCGCCGAGTCGGTCGCGAACCCGATCGCGCAGGTGCTCGACATCTCGGCGGTCGCCCACATCGCCCACGAGGCCGGCGTGCCCCTCGTGATCGACAACACGGTCGCGACGCCGTTCCTCCTCCGCCCCCGCGACTTCGGCGCCGACATCGTCGTGCACTCCGCGACGAAGTTCATCGGCGGACACGGCTCGTCGCTCGGCGGCGTCGTGGTCGACCTCGGCACGTTCGACTTCTCCGCCGAGCCCGAGAAGTGGCCCGGCCTCTTCGTGCCGCACTGGCGCTACGGCGACGTCTCGCTCTGGGAGGCCTTCGGGCGCGAGCGCGCCTTCACGACCCTCGTGAAGTCGAAGTTCGTCGGCGATCTGGGCCCCGCGCTCTCCCCCTTCAACGCGTTCCAGCTCATCCAGGGGCTCGAGACCCTCGACCTGCGCGTGAGCCGCCACGTCGCGAACGCGAAGGCCGTCGCGGCCTTCCTCGACGCCCATCCGTCGGTCGGCGTCGTCTTCCACCCGTCGATCGAGACGAATCCGTGGCGGGCGCGTGCCGAGACGTACCTCCCGAAGGGCTCGCCGAGCGTGTTCGCGTTCGAGCTCGCGCCGAGCGACGAGGACACGTTCGACCGCGTGGAGCGGGTGATCGACGCCCTGCGGACCATCCGCCTCGTGGCGAACATCGGCGATGCGCGCACGATCGTCGCGCACCCCGCTTCGATGACGCACAACCACATGACGCCCGATCAGCTCGCGGCCGCCGGCATCTCGCAGGGCACCATCCGCATCTCGGTCGGCCTCGAGGAGGCCGCCGACATCATCGCCGACCTCGACCAGGCTCTCGCCCGCGCCTAGCGCCCTCGTCCGCACAGCCGGTCGCAGCCCGGCGCGCTGCCCGTCCCGCGCAGCCCGTCGCACTGCGCGTCCCGCGCAGCCCGGTCGAGCGCAGGACTTTCCGCCCGGAGCAGGACCATCCGCGCGTTCGCGTCCTGCAGCCGCGCGATTCTCCTGCCGTGGCGATGGCACCGGCCGTGCCGCCACACCGAGAAACCGGTTCCTCGCGTAGAGTGTGTGCCGAGCAAGGGAGCACCCATGACCACGCTGACCGGCAGAGCCGCCGTCTCGACCGACCGTCCGCACAAGCTCGCGCGCATCGCGGACCTCCTCGACCGGCGCGGCGCGACCGCCGTCCGGCTGACATCCGGCGCGAGCCTGTCCTGGCTGCTCGACGGGGCGCGCACCTCGGTCCCGCTCGGCGGTCCGCCCGTCTTCTCGGCGGTGGTCCGCGTCGACGGCGAGATCGTCGTGACCGCCCCGCGCAACGAGGCCGAGCGTCTCGCGGAGGAGGAGATCGGCGGCGCCGAGATCCGCCCCGTCGACTGGTTCGCGCCCCTCGCGCCGCCCGTCGACGGCGTCGTCGACGAGGCCGAGCTCGAGGCCGAGCTGCGCGCGGCGCGCGCGAGCCTTCTCCCGGTCGAGCACGAGCGCTACCGGCGTCTCGGCACCGACGCCGCGCGCGCGATGACCGAGGTGCTCGCCGAGGCGTCTCCCGAGATGTCGGAGTTCGAGCTCGCCGGGCGACTCGCGCACGCCATCCTCGCCCGCGGCGCCGAGCCGGCGGTCGTGCTCGCCGCGGGAGCCGCCCGGGGCGGGGTGCAGCACCCGCTGCCGACGGCGGCCCCGCTCGGCGACCGCGCGATGGCGGTCGCGACCGCGAAGCGCGACGGCCTCCACGTGAGTCTCACGCGCTGGGTGCGCTTCCGCGGGTCCGAGCCGGATGGCGCGCCGCGGGTCCTCGAGGTCGAGGCCGACGCCTGGGCGGCGACGCGCGCGGGCCGCGCGCTCGGCGACGTGCTCGACGACATCGCCGCGAGCTACCGGCGCCATGGCTTCGGCGAGGACGGCTGGCTGCGCCACCACCAGGGCGGGCCGACGGGATACGCGGGACGCGACCCCAAGGCCGCGCCCGCGCTCCGCGACCGCGTGGCGGAGAACCAGGCGTTCGCCTGGAACCCCTGGGCCCCCGGGGTGAAGGTCGAGGACACCGTCGTGTTCGATGGCGCGGGCGGCGTCGAGGTCCTGAGCGCCGACCCCGCCTGGCCCCGCATCGACGTGCGCGGCGTCGCACGTCCCGCGACGCTCGAGGTCGGATGACCGGCTGGACGACGGCATCCGCGCACGGCTTCGCACGTCTACCGCCTGCCGACCCCGGAGGACGGCTGACGGGATGATCGCCCGACGGCGGATACGCTCGAATCCATGACGGCCAAGCTGCGCATCTCGGATGTCGCGAAGCACGCGGGAGTGTCGCCGGCGACCGTGTCGCGGGTCATGAACGGCAACCCGAAGGTCGACCCGGCCCTCGTCCAGCGCGTGCAGGACGCGGCGGCCGAGCTCGGGTACAGCGCGAGCCCCCTCGCGCGAAGCCTCGCCCTCGGGAAGACCCAGACGGTCGCGGTCCTCGTGCCCGACCTCGGGAACCCGACCTTCCAGGCCATCCTGCGCACGCTGAGCCGGGCGGCGGCGGGCGACGGCTATCACGTGCTCGTCGCCGACTCCGCCGAGGTCGCGGCCGACGAGGCGGCGCTCGCACTGCAGGCCCGCCGGCGCACCGACGGCATCGTGCTCGTCGCGCCGCGCATGCCCGACGACGAACTGGCCGCGGCGCTGCCGCGTCTCGCTCCCGCCGTGCTCGTGAACCGCGGAGGGGACGGCGCACCCGTCGTCGCGGCCGACTACGGCCGCGGACTCCGCGAGCTCATCGAGCACCTGCGGATGCTCGGCCACCGTCGGCTGCTCTACCTCGCGGGCGTCCCGGGCAGCGCGTCGAACGCACGGCGCGTCGCGGCGATCGCCGAGGCGAGGGCCGCCCATCCGGATCTCGACATCGCCGAGGCACCCTGCGGGACGGGCTTCGCCGACGGCTCCGCGGCGGTCGCGACCGTGCGCGCCCACGAGGCCACGGCGGTTCTCGCCTACAACGACCTCGTCGCGATGGGCCTCCTCAGCGCACTCCACGAAGAGGGGGTCGCGGTCCCGCACGAGGTGTCCGTGACGGGCTTCGACGACATCCCGTTCGCGCGCTACACGACACCGCCTCTCACGACCGCGAGCGTTCCGACCGATCGGATGGGCGAGCTCGCATGGAGCGCGATGCGGGCGCTTCTCGAGGATGACGCGGCCGCGCCGCCCGTCGTGCTCGCGCCGACGCTCGCCGTGCGCGGCAGCACCGCCCCTCCGCCCGCTTCCTGAGCCGCACGCTCGCCTCCGCAGGCGACCTCGTGGTATCGTGAGAAACCGCTTTCTCAGGAAGGGACTCACCGATGAGCCAACTCCGGTACGCCGTCGTCGGAACCGGCCACCGCGCCCAGATGTATGTCGACGCGATCACCGACACCTACGCCGACCGGGCGGCGCTCGTCGCGCTGTGCGAGCCCAACCCGGTCCGCGCCGACGTGTACGCGCAGCGGGTCGCAGGCAAGGGGCTGCCGACGCCGAGCGTCTGGACGCCCGACCGCCTCGAGGACATGATCCGCGACGAGCGCATCGAGCGGGTCGTCATCTGCTCTCGCGACGACACGCACGCCGAGATGATCGTGCGCTCGCTCGAGGCGGGCGTCGACGTCGTCGTGGAGAAGCCGCTCACGATCGACGCCCCGAGCGCCGCGCGCATCGAGGAGGCGGTTGCGCGCACGGGCCGTCAGGTCGTCATCACCTTCAACTACCGCTACTCCCCGCGCAACAGTGCGCTGCGCGAGGTCGTGCGGTCGGGTCGGATCGGGCGGGTCACGTCGATCGACTTCTCCTGGATGCTCGACACGAAGCACGGCGCAGACTACTTCCGCCGCTGGCACCGCGAGAAGGCGCATTCGGGCGGGCTCCTCGTGCACAAGTCGAGCCACCACTTCGATCTCGTCAACTGGTGGATCGCGAGCGAGCCGCGGCGCGTGTTCGCCTCGGGCGGTCTGCGCTTCTACGGTGCACAGAACGCGGCCGCGCGCGGGCTCGGCGAGCGACCCGAGCGCGGCACGCACGAGGGCGCGCACGATCCGTTCGAGCTCGACCTGCGCGAGGACCCGCGTCTGAAGACCCTGTACCTCGAAGCCGAGCAGCACGACGGCTACGTGCGCGACCGCGACGTCTTCAGCGACGGCATCACGATCGAGGACAACCTCGCTCTCATCGTGGACTACGCGTCGGGAGCCACGCTCGGCTACTCCCTCAACGCCCATGCGCCGTGGGAGGGCTATCGCGTCGCGATCAACGGCACCGAGGGCCGTGCCGAGCTCGAGGTCGTCGAGCGCGGATCCCTCGTGCCCGACGAGGGGCTCCATCCCGTGCTCGACCCGAGCGCGGTCGACGCGGAGACGTCGGTCCTGCGCCCGAGCGGCGAGCGCCTCATCGTGCAGCGGCACTGGGAGGAGCCCGTCGAGATCGAGATCCGCCGGTCGGGCGAGGGGGGCCACGGGGGCGGCGACGCGCTGCTCCTCTCCGACGTCTTCGTCGGCCCCGGCGACGACCCGCTCGGGCGCCCTGCCGACTGGAGCGACGGCATCCGCTCGATCGCCGTCGGGATCGCCGGGAACCGCTCGCTCGAGACGGGACTCCCCGTGCGCGTGTCCGACCTGGGCATCGCGCTGCTCGCCGAGGACCGACCGTGAGCCGCATCCTCGTGACCGGCGGCGCGGGGCGCCTCGGCCGCACGCTCGTCGCGGGCCTCGCGGCCGCGGGCCACGACCTCGTGTCGGTCGACCGGCAGGTCTCCGACGCCCCCGAGCTCGCGGGCGTCGAGCAGGTCGCCGCCGACCTCGGCGCCCCCGGCGCGGCGGCCGGCGCGATCGCGCAGGCGCGCCCCGACGCCCTCATCCACCTCGCGGCGATCGCCGTCCCGTTCAGCGCTCCCGAGGACGTCATCATGCGCGCGAACGCGGGCCTCGCGGTGTCGGTGATGGGAGCCGCGGCGGCGGCCGGCGTCGGGAGGATCGTCGCGGCGTCGAGCCCGACCGTGCTCGGCTACGGCGCTCCGACGGGCTGGACTCCCGAGCGGCTTCCGCTCGACGAGGACACGCCCCCGCTCCCCTGGAACGCGTACGCGCTGTCGAAGCTCATCATCGAGCAGTCCATCGGCATGCTGCGTCGTCAGACCGGCGACGCTGTCCGCTACGCGGCCTTCCGCCCCTGCTACGTCATCGCCCCCGAGGAGTGGGCGGGCGCGCCCACCCAGCAGGGCCACACCGTCCGCGAACGGCTCGACGACCCGGCCCTGTCGGCCCCCGCGCTCTTCAACTACGTCGATGCGCGCGATGTGTCCCGCTTCGCCGACACGCTGCTCGCTGCCATGGGCGACATCCCGAACGGCGAGGTGTTCTTCGTCGGCGCCGACGACGCCCTCGCACGCGAGCCGCTCTGCGACCTCCTCCCGCGCTTCCACCCGGGCACCGCCCGCGCGGCCGCCGAGCTCACGGGCACCGCTCCGGCGTTCTCGAACGCCAAGGCGCGGCGCCTGCTCGGGTGGCGCCCCAAGCACGCGTGGCGCGACGAGCTCGGCGAGCGCGTCGCGGTGTCCGCATCCCCTCGACAGGAGAACCGCCTTGACTGACCTCGCCATCCCCGACCGCGTCCTGTTCTTCCCGGTGACCGCCTTCGATGCGCACGACAGGGTCGACGCCGACCTCGTCGAGCAGCACGTCGCGGGTGCTCTCGCCCACGAGCCGGGCGCCGTGTTCGCCGCCTGCGGCACGGGCGAGTTCCACACCCTGTCGCTCGAGGACGTGCGCGCGGCCGTCGCGGCCGCCGTGCGCGCGACGGCAGGACGCGTGCCCGTCATCGCGGGAGCCGGCGGCCCGCTCGGCCACGCGGTCGCCTGCGCGCGCATCGCGGCGGAGGCCGGCGCCGACGGCCTGCTCGTCATGCCCCCGTACCTCGTGGGCGCACCGCAGGAGGGCCTCATCGCGTACGTCGAGCAGATCGCCGCGGCGAGCGACCTCCCCGTGATCGTCTACCACCGCGCGAACGCGCAGTTCTCCCCCGGGTCGGTCGCGCACCTCCTGCAGAATCCGCGCGTCGTCGGCATCAAGGACGGCGCGGGCGACGTCGCGCTCGCGCAGCAGTTCGTGCTCGAGGCGGCCCGCGCCCAGCGCGACGTGCTCTTCTTCAACGGGCTGCTCACGGCCGAGCTGTCGCAGGCGGCGTACACCGCGATCGGCGTGCCGATGTACTCCTCGGCCGTCTTCGCGATGCTGCCGGAGGTGGCCGTCGCGTTCTTCTCCGCGCACCGCTCGGGCGACACCGCGCGACAGCGCGCGCTCCTCGAGGGCTTCTACGCGCCTCTCGTCGCGCTCCGAGACGAGACGCCCGGCTTCGCCGTCTCGCTCATCAAGGCCGGCGTGCGACTCTCGGGCCTCGACGTCGGCTCCGTGCGCGCGCCGCTCATCGACCCGAGCCCGGACCAGCTCGCGCGCCTCGCCGCCCTCCTCGAACGCGGGCGGGAGCTCGCCGCGTGACGACCATCCGCTCGCTCACGGCGCGCCTCGAGCGCGTGCCGCTCGTGCGCCCGTGGGCGGCCGACGTCACGAGCGTCGGCGTCATCGCCACGACCGTCGTCCGCTCGGACGGCGCCCGCGGATGGGGCTTCTCGTGGACGCCGCAGATCGGCGCCGAGGCGGTGCTCGCGATGCTCGAGCACGACATCGCTCCGGCCGCGATCGGCCGCCCCGCAGACCCGACGCGGACGTGGGATGAGCTGTGGCGGCACCTGCACGAGGCCGGAGGCGGCGGCATCACGACGATCGCGCTCGCAGGGCTCGACCTCGCCCTGTGGGACGCCGAGGGCCGCGCTCACGGTGCCTCGCTCTCGACGCTCATCGGCCGCCGTCGCGACAGCGTGACCGCGTACGGCAGCGGTGTGAACCTGCACTACACGCAGGACGAGCTCGTCGCGCAGGTGCGCCGCTGGGTCGATGCCGGCTTCGACGCCGTGAAGATCAAGGTCGGCCGGCCCGACCCCGCCGAGGACGCCGACCGCGTCGCCGCCGTGCGCGAGGTGCTCGGACCCGGCCGCGGCCTCATGATCGACGCGAACCAGCGGTGGGACCTCGACCGCGCGACCGCCGCGATGGAGCTGCTCGCCCCGTTCGCGCCCGCGTGGATCGAGGAGCCGCTGCGCGCCGACGACCTCGAGGGTCATGTCGAGCTGTCGCGGCGCATCCCGACGCCGATCGCGGTGGGCGAGAACCTGCACACCGTGCATCGATTCGAGGAGTTCCTCGCGAGCGGGGCCATCCGCTTCGCGCAGCCGAACGTCGTGCGCGTGGGCGGCATCACGCCCTTCCTCCGGATCGTCGAGCGCGCGCACGCGCACGGCGTGCAGGTGCATCCGCACCTCCTGCCCGAGCTGTCGGGGCAGCTCGCGCTCACGCTCCCCGGCGACCCGCTCGCGGAGGACGTCGAGGATGCCGGCTTCGGCGATCTCGGGGCCCTCGCCGATCCCAGCCCGGTGCGCATCGCAGACGGGCGCCTCACGGAGGCGCCGCACCTCGGCCTCGGCCTGCGCTTCCGCTACCATCCCGATCTGGAGGCCGCCTCATGACCACGACACCCGACCAGCTCGACGAGATCGTCGCCCGCGCGCGCACCGCGTTCCCCGCATGGCGGGACGCCGACGCGGCCACCCGCGCGCGCTGGCTGCGCGCACTCGCCGACGCGCTCGACGCGGCCGCCGACGAGCTCGTCGAGATCGCCGACCGCGAGACGCGGCTCGGCGGCACGCGCCTGCGCGGCGAGGTCGCCCGCACGACCGGGCAGCTGCGCCTCTTCGCGGGCGTCGTCGAGGAGGGCTCCTACCTCGAGCTCACCGTCGACGACGCCGACCCCTCGGCCACGCCGCCTCGGCCCGAGCTGCGCCGTCTGCTCGTGCCGCTCGGCGTGGTGGCGGTGTTCTCGGCGTCGAACTTCCCGTTCGCGTTCTCGGTCTGCGGCGGCGACGCGGCATCGGCCCTGGCCGCCGGGAATCCCGTCGTCGTGAAGGCCCACTCCGGGCACCCCGAGCTCTCGCGGCGCACCGCGCAGATCGCCGCCGCCGCGCTCGAGGCCGCGGGGGCGCCGAGCGGCTCCCTCGCGCTCGTCGAGGGGCGCGCGGCGGGGAACGCGCTCGTGGTGCATCCGGCGGTGCGCGCCGCCGGCTTCACGGGCTCGGTCGCCGGAGGGCGCGCGCTGTTCGACCTCGCCTCCGGACGACCCGACCCGATCCCCTTCTACGGAGAGCTCGGCAGCCTCAATCCCGTCGTCGTCACGCGAGGCGCGGCAGCCGCCCGCCGCGACGAGCTCGCCGCAGGGCTCGTCGGCTCGTTCACGCTGGGCTCCGGTCAGTTCTGCACCAAGCCCGGCGTCGTGTTCGTGCCGCGCGGAGCGGGCTTCGAGGACGCCGTCGCGGCGCAGGTCGCCGACGCGCACGGCGGGCCTCTCCTCACCGACCGCATCACCGAGGCCTTCCCCGAGGGCGTCGACCGGCTCGCCGCCGACCCGTCAGCGACCGTGATCGCGCACGGCGCCGCATCGGATGGCGCGCGCCCGGTCGTCATCGCGACGGACGCCGCCGCGATCGCCGAGCGCCCTGACGTGCTCCTCGAGGAGGTCTTCGGCCCCGCGACCCTCCTCGTCGCGTACGACGACGAGGAGCAGCTGCTCCGGGCGATCGCGGCCGTCCCCGGCAGCCTCACGGCGACCCTGCATGCGGAGGAGGACGAGGAGGTCGACGCGCTCGTCGACGCGCTCACGGCGGTCGCCGGGCGCGTGCTGTTCGCAGGCTGGCCGACGGGCGTCGCGGTCACGTGGTCGCAGCACCACGGCGGACCGTGGCCCGCGACGACCTCGCTGCACACCTCCGTCGGAGCCACGGCCATCCGGCGATTCCTGCGCCCCGTGGCGTACCAGGATGCGCCGCAGCGCCTTCTGCCCGCGCCCCTGCGCGACGAGGCGCTCGCGCGACTGCCGCATCGCCGCAACGGCGGGCTCGTCGTCCCGCGCGGCTGAGGGCCGCGGGGCCGGGACGGGACGGGTCGGGAACCCGTTTCGGGTCCCGCGGCGACCGTCGGCCCTCAGGCGAGCGGATCGGCGAGCAGCGGAGCGAACGCGGCCTCGGCGGCGCCGATGAGGAGACGGTCCTCGGCGAGCGCCGCAGGACGGATGTCGAGCGCCTCGGCAGGCGCCGCGAGAGCATGACGCCGGACGGCCTCGTCGAACCCCTCGGGGTCGGCGGCGACGATCATGCCGAGGAAGCCGCCGAGGACGATGGCCGACGGGTTCAGCACGTTGACCGCATTCGCGAGCGCGGTCGCGAGGATGCGCCGCTGCCGGGCGACCTCGTCGACGACTCCGGGAGCGGACGACTCGGCGAGCGCGGCGGCGAGGGTCGGGTCGTCGGCCGAGGACAGGCCGAGGGCCGCGAGGAGCCGCGCCCTGCTCACCTCGTCCTCGAGCACGCCGCCGGGTGTCGCGCGGTCTGCTCCGTCGAGGATGCCCGGCGTGTTCTGCCCCCACTCCCCCGCGTAGCCGCCTGCGCCGGCGATCACCCGCCCGTCGAGGATGAGTCCGCCGCCGATGCCGCTCGCACCGCCGTTGAGGTAGACGACGTCGCGGTGCCCCTCGGCCGCTCCGAACAGGTGCTCGGCCCGCGCGCCGAGGGTCGCGTCGTTGCCGACGACGACCGGCAGCCCCACGCGGTCCGCGATGAGGGCCCCGACGGCCGCATCGCGCCAGCCGAGGTGCGGCGCGAGACGCACGACGCCGTCGTCCGCGCGGACGAGACCCGGCACGGCCACCCCGACCCCGACCATCCGCACCTCGCGCAGGGAGCCCTCTCGCCATCCGCTCACGATCCGCGCGATGGCGTCGGCCGTCTCCTCAGGGGTGAGCAGGTGGTCGACCTCCTCGCGGGCGCGGGCGCGGACGGTGCCGTCGAGTGCGATCGCGCCGATCTCGAGCGCGTCCACCTCGGGGTTCGCCGCGATCGCGACGACATCGGCGCTGGGCGCGACGATGGGCGACGGACGGCCCACACGCCGCGTGGGGTCCGGCTCGCGTTCGACGACGAGGCCGGCGTCGACGAGCGCGCCGACGAGGTCGGCGACCGTCGAGCGGTTGAGGCCCGTCGCGGCCGTGATGCGGGCGCGCGACTGGGCGCCCTCCTCGTGCACGAGCCGCAGCACCTCGCCGAGGTTGCGGCGCCGCACGCCCTCGACGCTCATCGCCCGTTCCGCCATCGCGATCCCCTCGCCATTTGTCGTTCCGATCACGATATCCGGGTCCCGCGGCGCGCGCGGTGCGGCGTGCCGGGCGGCGCGCTCTGCCCTCGCGCGGATCGGCGGTGCCGGGCGGTGGCCATCCGCTCCGGATGGCCACCGCCCGGCACCGCGGGAGCGGTCAGCTGAGGGGTGCCTCGGCCGGCTCGAGGGCGTCGACGCGCACCTCGACGAGCCGGGGGTCCGCCGCCGTCACCTCGTGCACGTCGCCCGTGAGCACGACGGTCGCGCGCGCGGTCGCGTCGCCCGGGAGCGTCCGCTCGACCCGCGCCCGCGTGCTGCTGATCGAGCCGTCGCCGTCGGCGCGGACAGACGACGCCTCGGCGTGAGCCGCGACCCACAGCTCGACGTCGCCGGGCTCGACGACGCGGACGAGACGGCGGTCGCTGAACGCGAAGCGCTGAGCGGGCACGTCGAACACGACGCGCGCGGACGCGCCGGGCTCGAGCGCCACGCGTGCGTAGCCGAGCAGCTGCGCCACGGGGCGCGCGATCGACCCGACGACGTCGCGCCCGTAGAGCTGGACGACGTCCACCCCTTCGCGCTCGCCCGTGTTCGTGACGGTCACGGCCGCGCAGATCACGCCGTCGGTCGGTGCCGCGGCGTCGACCTCGAGGTCGGCGTAGGCGAACGTGGTCCCGGTCAGGCCGAAGCCGAACGGACGCAGCGGCGTCGAGTCGGTCGATGTCACGTCGGACGGGCCGCCCAGACGCGGGTGCAGGTAGCGGTACGGCTGCGCGCCGGTCGAGCGCGGAAGCGACACCGGCAGACGTCCCGACGGTGCGAACGCCCCCGTGAGGACGTCGGCGATCGCGAGCCCGCCGCCCTCTCCGGGGAAGAACGCCTGCAGGACAGCGGCGGGCGCGGTCTCCGCGTCGAGCGCCCACTCGATCGCATACGGGCGGCCGGTGAGGAGCACGAGCACGACGGGCGTGCCGGTCGCGACCGCGGCCTCGACGAGCGCGCGCTGGGGGCCAGGCAGGTCGAGCGACTCGACGTCGTTGCCCTCGCCGACCGTGCCGCGCCCGAACAGTCCGGCCTGATCGCCCGCGACGACGACCGCGACATCGGCCGAGCGCACGAGCTCGACGGCCTCCGCGAAGCCCGAGCGGTCATCGCCCTCGACCTCGCAGCCGCGCGCGTGCACGATCTCCGCCTGCGGGAGCGCCGCGGCGAGCGCCTCGCGCACGGTCGGGATCTCGAATCCGAGCGGATGGTCGGGGTGATGCGCGAGGACGTGGTTCGCGAACGAGTAGCAGCCCTGCAGCGCCTCGGCGCGGTCGGCGTTGGGGCCGATCACGGCGACGCGGCGCGCGGCGGCGGGAAGCGGCACCGCTCCCTCGTCGCGGAGGAGGACGATCGACTCCGCGGCCAGTCGCCGGGCGATCGCGCGGTGTCGCGGCGAGTCCACGTCGATCTCGACGGGCGGCTCGTCCGAGAAGGCGTCCTCGTCGAGGAGGCCCAGCTCCTCCTTCTGCGCGAGCACCCGCAGCACGGCGCGGTCGACGAAACGGATGTCGATCCCGCCCGACCGCACCTGCTCGGCCAGCGGCGCGAGATAGGCGTCGCCCGCGGGCAGCTCGACGTCGATGCCGGCCCGGAGCGCCTGGACGGCGGCTTCGCCGCGGTCGGCCGCGACGCCGTGCATGACCTCGAGGAACGCGACCGAGAAGTAGTCCGAGACGACGACGCCGTCGAAGCCGAGCTCGTCCCGCAGGACGGTCGTGAGCAGTCCGGGATGCGCCGCGACGGGCTCGCCGTCGATGTCGGTGTAGCTGTTCATCACCGATCGGGCGCCGCCGTCGCGGAGCGCCATCTCGAACGGGGGCAGGTAGACGTCGGCGAGCTCTCGCGGCCCCGCCGAGACGGGGGCGTGATTGCGCCCCGCCTTCGACGCCGAGTAGCCGAGGAAGTGCTTGAGCGTCGCATGCACGCCCGCGCTCTGCAGGCCGCGCACGTAGGCGGTGCCGACCGTGCCGACGAGGTACGGGTCCTCGGCGATGCACTCGTCGACGCGGCCCCAGCGCGGGTCGGCGATGACGTCGAGCACGGGCGCGAGCCCCTGGTGGATCCCGAGCTCGCGCATCGTGTCGCCGATCGCGGCGCCCATCTCGGCGACGAGGTCGGGATCGAACGACGCGCCCCACGCGAGCGGCGTCGGGAAGGTCGCGGCCTTCCACGCGGCGAGCCCGGTGAGGCACTCCTCGTGGACGATCGCGGGGATCCCGAGGCGGGTCTCGGCCTTCAGCCGCCGCTGCTCCGCCCACAGCCACGCGGCGCGCTGGGCCGGGTCGACGGGCCGCGTGCCGTACACGCGCGTGTAGTGGCCGATGCCGTCGCGCGTGATCTCGGCGAGTGTCGCTCCCGCATCGTCGCCGGCCATCTCGCCCTGCATCGGCGCCACGACCTCGCCTCCGCGGTCGAGCCAGTAGCCGACGAGCTGGGCGAGCTTCTCCTCGAGCGTCATGCGCTCCAGGAGAGCGCTCACGCGCTCGGACACGACGGGCAGAGGGGGCAGTTCGGTCATGGCGTTCCCTGCGGATCCGGGGGCGGTCATCCCTTGACCGCCCCGCTGAGGCCGCCGACGATGCGGCGTTCGAAGAGGCTGAAGAAGATGAGCGCGGGCAGCATCGACAGCGACGTGAACGCGAGCACGCGCGCCGTGTCGACGGAGTACTGCGACGCGAAGTTCTGCACGCCGAGGGGCAGCGTGAAGAGGTTCGGGTCGCTCAGGATGAACAGCGGCAGCATGTACCCGTTCCACGACCCGATGAAGGCGAGGATGCCCGTCGTGATCACGCCGGGGAGGCTCAGCGGCAGCACCATCCGGAAGAAGAAGCCGAGTCGGCTCGCCCCGTCGATGGAGGCCGCCTCCTCGATCTCCGCGGGGATGGCCCGCAGGAACGGCACGAGGATGATGATCGTCGTCGGGAGGGCGAAGGCGATCTGCGGCAGGATGACGCCGAGCAGGCTGTTCGTCAGGCCCAGGCTGCGCACGAGCAGGTAGAGCGGCGTGATCGCGACCGTGACGGGGAACATGAGTCCCGCGGCGAAGAGCGCGTACAGCGCGCCCTTCCCCATGAAGTCGTAGCGCGCGATGACGTAGCTCGCCATGAGCCCGAGGGCGACCACACCCGCGGTCGTGGCGAGGGCCGTGATGGTCGAGCTCGCCATGGCCTGCCAGAAGGTGCCGCTCGCGAGCACCTCCGTGTAGTTCGTCACGACCCACGGGGCGGGGAAGCCCGATGGGTCGGCGGTGATCTGCGAGTTCGTGCGGAAGCCGCCGAGCACGATGTAGAGGACCGGCCCCATGCAGATGGCGATGAGGACGACCGCGCAGAGATACGTGATCGCGCGGCTGCCGTCACCGGGACGGCGTGCGATGCCGCTGTCGACGCGGCGCCGCCGGCGTGCCGACGGCACGACGAGGAGGGTGGTCGAGCTCACTTCCTCCGCTCCTTCCCGCCCGTGAGGGCGCCTTCCGTGTCGCGTCGCAGCACGAAGCGCTGGTAGACGAGCGCGACCACGAGCGAGATGACGAACAGCACGACGGCGACCGCGTTGCCGAAGCCGTAGTTGCCCGCCATGTGGCCGTTGAGGTACATGTACGTCGCCATGGTCGAGGTGCCGGCCGTCGCGGAGACGTACTGGCCCCAGATGATGTTGACGAGGTCGAACAGCTGCAGCGATCCGATGATCGACAGGAACGCCCAGATGCGGATGGTCGGTCCGAGCAGCGGCAGGGTGATCCGCAGCTGGATCTGCCAGAACGACGCGCCGTCGATCGCGGCGGCCTCGTACAGCTCCTCGGGGATGCCCTGCAGGCCGGCGAGCATGAGGATGACCGCGAAGCCGATGTACTTCCACGTGATGATGAGGATGAGCGTCCACATCGCGAGCGCCGGATCGGCGATCCACGACGCACCCTCGATGCCGAGCTTCCCGAGCAGGCTGTTGACCGCGCCCGCGTCCTGGAGCATGAGGCTCCATCCGGTTCCGACCACCACCTCGGCGATGACGTACGGGACGAAGATGAGGACGCGGATGATCGACCGCCCGCGGATCCGCTGGTTGAGCAGGAGGGCGAACAGGATGGCCAGGGGCCCCTGCAGCACGAGCGACGCGATCACGATGACGCCGTTGTGGATCACGGCGTCGCGGAACGTCGGGTCCTGCAGGATCGTGATGTAGTTCTGCAGCCCGATGAAGTTCGTGGGCGGACCGAACCCCTTCCAGCTGAAGAAGCCGTAGTAGGCCGCCATCAGCACGGGGAAGATGACGAACGCGAGGAAGACGACGACCGCCGGACCGGCGAGGAGCGCGATCTCGCCGCGCTTGCGCCAGTCCGCGGCGCCGCGACGCGCTCGGGCGGGCCGCCCGGCGGCCGACGCGGGAGCGTCGGCCGCCGGGGGCACCTCGATGAGGGAGGAGCTCATGACGTTCCTCAGCCGCGCGCCGCCGCGCCCTCGACGGCCTCGACGATGCCCTCGGGCGAGCCGTTGCCGGAGAGCAGCTCGACGACCGCCGTGTTGAGCGCGTTGCCGACGCTCTGGCCGAGCAGCGTGTCGAGCCACACCGTGACGTACGCGGCCTCGTTGTAGGCCTCCATCAGCGGCTGCAGGGCCGGGTCGGTGACCGCGCCCTGAGCGGCCTTCGAGGCGGGGATGGTCTGGTACGCCTCGGCGTACTTCTCCTGCCACTCCTGCGACGCGATGAAGTTGAGGAAGTCCTCGCAGGCCGACGGCGAGTCGACCGAGCACGAGTAGCCGTCGACGCCGCCCATCATGGCCGTCGGGTCGCCGTCGCCGCCGTCGACCGCCGGGAAGGGGAACCAGCTCAGGTCTGCGAGGGGCTTCTGGTCGGGCGTGAGCGAGGCGATGACGCCCACGTCCCAGCCGCCCATGAGCTCCATGGCCGCCTGGTGGTTGGCGAGCAGGCCCGCCGACGAGCCGGCGCCCTGCTGCGCCGAGGTCGTCAGGTAGCCCTCGTTGAACGGCTGGGTCTCGGCGAAGTCGGCGAGGTCCTCGCCCGCGGCCAGCCAGCAGTCGTCCGAGAAGTCGAGCGTCGTCGCGATCTCCGACATGACCTCCTGGCTGCACTCGCGCAGCGCGAAGAAGTAGTACCAGTGCGCGGCCGGCCAGGCGTCCATCGCGCCGAGCGCGATCGGGGCGACGCCCGTCTCCTTGAGCTTCTCGGTCGCGTCGACGAGCTCGTCCATCGTGCCGGCCGGCTCGACGCCCGCGTCGGCGAAGAGGTCCTGGCTGTAGAAGATGCCGCCGGGCAGCACCGCCGTGGGGACGCCGTAGGTCGCGCCGTCGATCGTGAAGGCATCGAACACGCCGTCGCCGTAGTCGGCCCGGACCTCGTCCGAGATGAGGTCGGAGAGGTCCTTGACCGCTCCGGCCTCGACGACATCCGCGAGCTTGCCGCCGCCGCGCGCCATGAAGAGGTCGGGCATGTCGCCCGAGTTCACGGCAGTCTGCAGGCGGCCATCCATGTCCTCGTTCTGGATCGACTGGACGTCGATCGTGACCCCTTCGTTCTCGGCCTCGAACGCGGCGGCCGCGTCCTCCCAGTACTGCTTGCCGGGTCCGGTGGTCGAGTTGTGCCAGAGCGTCATCGTGACGTCCCCGTCGTCCCCGCCGCCGCTGCCGCCCGCGCAGCCCGTCAGGGCCACCGCGCCGGCGACGGCTGCGATCGTCAGGATCCTGTGTGCTCTCATCGCGTCTCTCCTCGTCCTCGAGTGGGAACATCCCGGGCATCCGTCGGACATCGACGGTCGCCCCGCGAAGACGAGAATGTCATCGCTCACGACAAATTGTCAATCGTTATCGACATCGTTTTCGATAACGATTGAAACACGGCCGTGTCCGACCGCCATCCGGCGCCGTCCGGCAGTAGCGTTGACGCGTGACGTTCCCCCCGACCCCGGAGGCCGCGCCGAGCGGCCGCGCGACCATCCATGATGTCGCACGTGTGGCCGGCGTATCGGTGTCGACCGTCTCGAAGGTGATCAACGGGCGGTACGGCGTCTCGGCCAAGACCTCGGCGCACGTGCTGCGCGTGGTCACGGAGCTCGGCTACGAGTCGTCGCTCATCGCCGCCTCGCTCCGGCGCGGCCGCACGCACGTCATCGGCGTGCTCGTCGCGGAGTTCGAGCCCTTCGCGCTCTCTCTTCTCGAGGGGATCTCGGAGGCCCTGCAGGGCACGGGCTACGACCTGCTCTCGTACGCGGGAAGCCTCTCAGGGCCGACCGAGGGGCAGCATGAGGGCTGGGAGCGCCGCTCCCTCTCCCGCCTGGGCGGCACGCTCATCGACGGCGCCATCATCGTGACGCCGACCGTCGAGGCGCCCTCCGCCAGCGTGCCGGTCGTCGCGATCGACCCGCACACCGGCCCCGCGGGCGCGACGACCGTCGACAGCGACAACCTCGAAGGGGCGATCGCCGCGACCCGTCATCTCATCGAGCTCGGTCACAGGCGGATCGCGCACGTCCGCGGTCGCCGCGACCTCGAGTCCGCCCGCCTGCGCGAGGAGGGTTACCGGACGGCCCTCGCGGAGGCCGGCATCGCGTTCGACCCCGCGCTCGTGGTCGACGGCGGGTATCGATCCGAGGAGTCGACACCTGCCGCCGAGCAGCTCCTGTCGCTCGCCGACCCGCCGACGGCCGTGTTCGCGGCGAACGATCTCTCGGCCATCCGCACGATCGAGATCGCGCGCGCGCACGGGATCTCCGTCCCCGACGATCTGTCGGTCGTCGGCTTCGACGACATCCCCGCCGCCGCCTCGCATGAGCCGCCGCTGACGACCATCCGGCAGCCTCTGCGCGAGATGGGCGCCGCCGCTGTGCGGATCCTGCTCGGCAAGCTCGACGGCGGCGATGACGCGAGCGACGCGCATGTCCGGATGCCCGCCCAGCTCGTCATCCGGGCATCCACCGCGCCCGCCCGCTAGCTCCTGCCCGCGTGGGAGTCACCGGCACCCCGGTTGCATGTCTCACTTGGTGTGGGAAAGAGGCGCCGTATCCCGCGGCATCTGAGACACGCGGGCGCCACCCCGGTTGCATGTCTCACTTGGCATGGGAACCGGGCGCCGTATCCGGCGGAACATGAGACACGCGGGCGCCACCCCGGTTGCATGTCTCGCTCGACGTGGGAAAGAGGCGCCCATACCCCACCGCACGTGAGACATGCGGGCCCCACCCGGCCAGCATGTCTCGCTCGACGCGGGAACCGGACGCCCATACCCACCGCGCGTGAGACACGCGGGCGACGCCCCGGCCGGCATGTCTCGCTCGACGTGGGAAAGAGGCGCCCATACCCACCGCACGCGAGACATGCGAACACCGTCGCCGGGATCACTCCCTCAGCGTGTCTCACGCCGGGCGGGAAACCCGGGCGGATTCCGACCGCGTGTGAGACACGGAAGCGGGCGGGACGCCGTCGACGCCCCGCCCGCTCTCGCCGCCACTCAACGGGGCGGCCACCCGCACTCCGCGGGTCAGCCGCCGCCGCTCAGCGACTCAGCTTCACCCGCGTCTGGGCGAGGATGTCGCCGTCCGCGCTCGCGGTCAGCTGCCACACGCCGGGGCGGTCCGGGAGGGCGACCGTCACCTCCGCGACGCCGCGCGCGTCGGCCGCCGCCGTGCCGATCACCTCGCCCGTGCGTCCCTCGCCGCGCGCGGCACTGACCTCGACCATCTCACCCGGCGCGGCGCCGGTGACCGTGACGACGGTCTCCGCCCCCGCCTGGGCACCGGCGGGCACCGTGATCGACGGCTCCTGCGGCGCGGCGACGAGCTGGACGACACCCCAGCGCGCGGTCGACTGGTAGCCCAGGCCCGTCGGGTCGGCCCAGTTGCGGATGCCCGTGCGGGCACCGGCGGCCGCGTCGTTCACCTGGACGTCGAGGCCCTGGAAGGTGCCCGGCCCACCCGCCCCATCGAGGCGGATCGCCGCCTCGACGACGTAGCCCGTCTCGGTCCGCGCAGCTGCGGTGTCCGTGCGCGCATCCTGCGCGGCCTCGTCGCCGGCGCCGAAGGAGACGACGCCGTCGGCGTTCACGCGCAGCTGTATGTCCTGCGCACGGTAGGCGCCGTTCTTGGCGTTGCCGGCGTCGACGTAGATCTCGACCGAGTCCTGGATCCAGGGGTCCACGCCGCTGACATCGACCACCGGGTCGGCGACCTCGGCGCGGACGTACAGCACGTCGTCCCGCCAGAGGAGCCGCGCCTGGGCGGTCGCACCCGCCTCGCCGTCGACCTGGATGTCCGTCGCGACCGTCGCGGCGTCCGCCCAGACGTCGTCCGGCGCACCGTCGATCACGGGCGCCGATGCGGCCTCAGGGACCTCGGCGTACGCGAGAGGGCCGACGAGGGCGAGCGAGCCCTGCGTGCCCTCCGCACTCCAGCCGCCGCGCGGCGATCCGTCGTCCACGACGCGCACGTCGAACAGGACGCTGTCGCCCTCCGCGGCCGCGAGCGGCAGCGCCGCGACGACGGCGTACCCCGTCGCCGTCTCCGAGACCACCGCTTCGACCTCGGCGCCTCCCCCGCGCGGGACATCCGTTGTCTCGTCGTTCCAGGAGAGCACCACGCGATCGTCGCCCGGCGTGGTGTCGTCGACCTCGACATACACGGTCAGCCGGTCGGCGTCCCAGCGCAGCTGGAAGCGCGCGGCGTCACCCGCCTCGTGCAGAGGGAGCTGGCGCCAGGCGACATCCAAGGCGGCATCCGCGTCGAGCGGCACCGCACCCTGGAAGACCGACGCGCTGCGCGCCGGCGGCGGCAGCTCTCCCCCGGCGGCCCCGTGGAACGCGGGCTTCGCCTGCAGGGCGTCGTCGAACAGAAGGGGCGCCCCCGAGTCCACGCGCCACGAGCGTCCGTCGGTGAGACCCCAGACCGACGCGGAGAACAGCTCGACCGCCCGCTCGCGGAATGCGTCGAAGACGGCGCGGTAGTAGTAGCCCTGGTCGACGAGCAGCGCGTCCGTGACCGGCGTGCCGGTCGTCACGTCGAGCTCGGTGACGGCCTGCGTCACCCCCACGTCGGCGAACCGGTCGAGCGCGCCGGCGAGCGCGGAGACGGGCGTCGACAGCGACACGTGGAACTGATGCCCCACGCCGTCCACCGGCACGCCGCGCGCGAGAAGGCGGTCGACGAGGGCCGCGTACCGGTCCTGCTTGCCCGCCTGCTCGGTGTTGTAGTCGTTGATGAAGAGCGTGACCGGGCGGTCGGCGCCGTCCGCGGCGTACACGTGGTTGAACGCCTCGTCGGCGTACTGGAACGCGAGGTCGACGAACTCCTCGCCGAGCACGTCGTACCAGCGGCTGCGGCGCATGCCGTCGGTGTACTGCGCGCCGTCGTCGATGACCTCGTTGACGACGTCGAGCGCGACGAGCGGGTTCTCCGCTCCGAACGCGCCCCATCCGGACGAGAGGTACTCGGCGACCGCGAAGATGTGCGTGCGCATGCGCTCGGCGAGGATGGCCTGATCGGCTTCCGAGTTCGTGAGCGGCGTGCCATCGTCGTGCTCGAAGAACCAGGCCGGCGTCTGGCCGTGCCACACGAGCACGTGGCCGTAGAGCCGCAGGCCCTCATCTCGCGCGAAGTCCATGAGAGCGATCGCCTCAGGATGCGGCGTGAACACGCGGTCCGCGTCGTACCAGGCCTCGGGCTTCATGTGGTTCTCGGGCGTGATCTGGTCGAAGTGCCGCGTGAGGAGCTCCGCTGCCGCGCCCGTCGTCTCTCGGCTGTCGATCGCGACGCCGACGGGGAAGTCGACCGTGTCCTTCAACGGGACCACTTCCTCGACCTGCGGGTCGCCGACCGGCGTGACGACGATGTCGTCGACGAGGAGGTCGGAGGTGTTCGTGCCGCCGTACGCCGTCTCGAAGTACAGCTGCGCGCTCTCGGCGGCGCCCATCGTGAACCGCGCACTGAGCTGCGTCCAGCCCGTGTCGGTCGCTGCGGCGTGCTGCGCGATCGTGTCGTAGCTCGTCCCGCCCGCGGTCGTCCGCGCCATGCTCGCCCACACGGCGTCGGCGGGCTGTCCGGGCGCGAAGCGCACCCAGGCCGTGAGGTCGTACGTCTCGCCGGGGATGAGCACGCCCGTCACATCGCGGATGATCCCGCTGCCCTGCGAGGTGCGGTCCGCGATGAGGGCGGCCCCGACCCCCGCGTGAGCATCGGCGTCGGTCACGGTGACGGTCGGCGCGCCGGATCCGCTGTCGCGCGGCGCCCAGCCGTCGAGCCCGCTCTCGAAGTCGGTCGCGATCACGGGCGGCGCCTCCTCGGCGGCGGCCGGAACAGCCGCAAGGGCCGAGGCGGCGAGCAGCGACGCGGCAAGCGCGGCGAGCACACCGCGGCGGCGTCTGCGAAGGGGTGAGGGCATCATGCACGCTCCTTTGCGCGGGACGGATGGTCGGCACCCAGGCTGGTGGACGCCGTGCGCTCCGCGCAAGGAAAAGTTGCGATCCCAAACTTAGCGTTGCGAAATCGTTATCGATATCGATGCCCTCACCCGCCTGCGGAGAGGCGCTCCTCATGCGACAGGACTGCGCAGCCGCCGGGTCAGAGGGCGAGCTCGGCGACCCCGTCGGACGCGCGGACGGTCTCGCCGCCGATGGCGCCGATCGAGAAGGCGACGACCTCCTCGGAGGAGATGCGGACGGATCCCGGCGCGCGCTCGACGCGGAAGCGCGCCGTCCGGCCATCCGCCGCGGTCACCGTGAGGGCGCTCTCGCCGTCCGCTCCGCCCGGCGCGACCCGCAGCGTGAGGTCGTCGAGGTAGTCGTAGTCGGTCGTGTCGTCGCGCGCGCCGACCGGCACGACGGCGCCGGGGCGGACGTACAGCGGCACGCTGTCGAACGCGTGGGTCTCGCGGCGCCATCCGCCGCTCACCGTCTCACCCGTGAGAAGGCTCGTCCACTCCCCCGCGGGCAGGTAGAGATCCACGGCGCCGTCCGCCGAGAACACGGGCGCGACGAGCAGGTCCGGGCCGAGCATGTACTGCCGGTCGAGGTACGCGGTCGCGGGATCGCCGGGGAACGCGAGCGGCATGGGCCGCATGACCGGCGTGCCGGTGCGGTGCGCCTCGAGTCCGGCCGCGTGCAGGTACGGCATGAGCGCGAGCTTGAGGCGCGTGAACCGGCGGGCGACCGAGACCGCGCTCTCGGCATCGGCCTCATCGCGCCCCTCCGCCTCGTCGAACAGCCACGGCACGCGGTAGCTCGTGGACCCATGCAGGCGGCTGTGGCTCGAGAGGAGCCCGAACGCGAGCCAGCGCTTGAAGACCGCGGGGTCGGGCATGCCCTCGAACCCGCCGATGTCGTGGCTCCAGAAGCCGAAGCCGCTGAGCGAGAGCGAGAGGCCGCCGCGGAGGCTCTCGGCCATCGACGCGAACGACGACGTGTTGTCGCCGCCCCAGTGCACGGGCATCCGCTGGCCGCCGGCGGTCGCCGACCGCGCGAACAGCACGGCCTCGCCCTCGCCGCGCTCGGCCTCGAGCACCTCGAACACGGCCTCGTTGTAGCGCTGGGTGTAGAGGTTGTGCATCCGCTCGGGGCTCGAGCCGTCGAAGTAGTCGATCTCGAGCGGAATGCGCTCGCCGAAGTCGGTCTTGAAGCAGTCGACGCCCTGGCGGATGAGCCGCCGCAGGTGGTCCTGGTACCACGCCGTCGCCTCGGGGTTCGTGAAGTCGACGAGCGCCATGCCCGCCTGCCACAGATCCCACTGCCAGACCGAGCCGTCGCGCCGCGTGACGAAGTAGCCCTTCTCCTTGCCCTCCGCGAAGAGCGGCGAGCGCTGGCCGATGTACGGATTGATCCAGACGCACACGCGCAGCCCGCGCTCGTGCAGACGGCCGAGCAGCCCTTCGGGGTCCGGGAACACGCGCGGGTCCCACTCGAAGTCGCACCAGTTGAACTCGCGCATCCAGAAGCAGTCGAAGTGGAACGTGCCGAGCGGGATGTCGCGCGCGGCCATCCCCTCGATGAAGCGCGTCACGGTCGCCTCGTCGTAGTCGGTCGTGAAGCTCGTGGTGAGCCACAGGCCGTACGACCATGCGGGCAGGCGAGCCGGGCGCCCGGTCAGCGCCGTGTAGCGCTCGATCACGCCGGCGGGGTCACCGCCGGCGAAGACGTAGTAGCTGAGGGACTCGCCCGCGACCGAGAACTGCACGCGCTCGACGGCCTCCGACCCGACCTCGTAGGAGACGTGGCCCGGATGATCCACGAGCACGCCATATCCCCGGCTCGAGAGATGGAACGGGACGTTCTTGTACGCCTGCTCGCTCGAGGTGCCGCCGTCGGCGTTCCAGATGTCGACCGTCTGGCCGTTCTTCACGAGCGGCCCGAATCGCTCGCCCAGTCCGTAGATGAGCTCGCCGACGTCGAGGGCCAGCTGCTCATGGACGTAGGCGCCGGCTCCCGTCGCGCCGAGCGGCCCCCGTTCGACCGCGGCGTCCGGGGCGAGGCGGATGTATCCGAGCGACTTCTCGCCGCTCGACGTGAGCACCCGCCCGGTCTCAACATCGTGGAAGACGAGGCTCCACGGAGCTCCACGGGTGATGGTCGCGCGGATGCGGCCGCTCGTGATGCTGCCGGCCGCGTCGTCCACGACGACGTCGCCGTGCCCGTCCTCGGCGCCGACGAGGTCGAACGAGACCTCGCCTCGGCCGCCCTGGTGGTGCTCGATGCGCACGCCGATCACCCCGGGCAGCGGCGAGTGCAGCGAGACCGTGAGCGTCGCGCGGTTCAGGGTGTCGCCGCGGCGCTCGATGACCTTCGTCGGCACGGTCGCGTTCAGCGTGCGCCCGTCGGACCAGACGTCGTACGCCTCGCGCCCGTAGAGGGCGTCGACGCCCTGACGCAGCTGCCAGAACCCGTCGGTGAACTTCATGGCCGGGATGCTCCTGTCGTGACGCCCGTCGGCGGGCGGAGTGGATGAGACATTCTCGAAGCGCTTCGATGACCGGCGCGCGGGCGCGCATCGGGGCGGCGCGCCTCAGGCGGGCGGCGCGATCGAGCTGCGGTCGATGAACGCGGGCGGGAGCAGGAGCGGCGGGCCCGGCACGACGCCCTCGACCGCCGCGAGCATGCCCTCGACGGCGATCCTCCCCATCTCCTCGATGGGAAGCGTCGTTCCGCTCAGCCGGTGCTCGAGCCGCCCGGGGTCGTAGCTCGCCGCGGCCGCGAGGAGGGAGATGTCGTGCGGGACGCGCAGCCCGCGCTCGTCCAGGCGCCGCAGCGCCTCCTCCACGACCGGCTCGTTGCAGTGGAACACGATCGCCGTGACGTCGGGGGCCGCCCCGAGGATGAGGTTGACCGCCTCCGCACCCGTCCCCCGCTCGATGCCCGCCCATTGACGAACGATGCGCACCCCGCGGGCGTCCGCGGCCTCGCCGAGAGCGTGATCGAAGCGTCCGATGAATCCCGCGCGCCGATCCACGAAGCTGTGCGGGTGGCCGATCATGCCCACGACGCGATGCCCCGCATCCGCGAGCCGCGCTATGGCGTCGCGCGCCGCCGTCTCGAAGTCGAAGTCGACGCAGGCGACCCCCTGCGCGTGCTCGGAGATGCCGATGAGCGCAGCGGGGATGCGCCCCGCGCGGACGATCGGAAGCCGCTCGTCATCCTCGGCGACGCCCATCATCACGACGCCGTCGACGAGGGAGCTCGCGCTCACCCTCCGGATGCCGTTCACCTCGTCGTCGCGAGCGAGCAGCAGCACGTCGTAGTCGCGCCCGCGCGCGGCCTCGACGACCGCGGAGGTGAACCGCATGTGCGTCGGCAGGTGCCCGTCGGCGCGCAGCGGTGCGCTGAGGGCGAGGATCTGCGTCCGGGCCCCGGCGAGGATGCGCGCGGCGGCGTGCGGCTGGTAGTCGAGCTCTGCGATGGCCTGGTCGATCCGCTCGCGCGTCGAGCGCGAGATCGTGCGCTTGCCGGAGAGGGCGTACGAGACCGTGCTGATCGACACGCCGGCGAGCTTCGCCACCTCGTTGATCGTCGCCATCTTCACTCCATTGTCTAAGCGCTTCGACTGTCCCGCGATCCTATCCGCGAGGTCAGGGCCGTGCAACTCCCATCATCGCCCGACCATCCGCTCGATCTCCACCTCCGCGCCGCGCGCGACGCGCAGGACGGCGCTCGCTCCCGGATCGAGCGTGAGCCCGCGCGAGAGGTCGCTCGCGCGGATGAGCTCGCGCGCCTCGCCGCGCACCCGCACCGGCTCGGCGCCGTGGTGGAGGAGGAAGAGGAAGTCCGCCCGCGCCCCGCGCCGCCTCACGGCTTCGACGCCGAGCGCTGCGGCGCCCGCGACCGTCTCGCGCGCGCCCGCGCGCTGCGCGAGCTCGGCGAGCAGGATGTCGCGGGATTCCTGAGCGAGCCGGGCCGACACGTAGACCGCCGTCCCCGCGCCCCGCTCGGCCTGGGTGATGGCGGCGTGCCCTGCGAGCGGGCCGTCGACGTAGCGCGCGAGGACGCGCGCATCCGACGCATGCAGGCGCTCGGTCCACTCCTCCGCACGCAGGCCGCCCTCGATCGCGACGCCAGCGCCCGGCTCGAGCGGCACGATCTCGTCCGCGCCTGCGCCCAGGAGGTCGCCCAGCAGCGCAGGGTAGCGGCCGGCGGCGATCCGGAGGCTCTCGTCCGCGAACCCGGACGGGGTCGTGACGACGAGGCGCCCGCCCGCGCGCACGAACCCCTCGAGCCATCCGACGGTCTCCCGCGCCATGGCGTACAGCGCGGGCACGATGAGCAGGCGCAGGTGCGAGATCTCTCCTCCGGGCCGCACGAACTCCGACGCGATGCCCTTCCGCCAGAGCGCGCGGTGCGTCGCCCGCACCTCGTCGGAGTACGACAGCGCGTCGTTCGGCAGGTGCGGCGTCTCGAGCGCCCACCAGCCGTCGGCGTGCCAGACGATCCCCACCTCGGCCGGGACGACCGGGCCATCGGCCGGCGGCTCGGCGACCTCGCCGATGGCCTCGAGGATCCGGCCGAGCTCGACCACGGGCTCGAACTGCGGCGAGTCGCCGCCCCCGTGCGGCACGAGCGCGCCGTGCCACTGCTCGGCGCCCGCCGCGCTCTGCCGCCACTGGAAGAAGAGCGAGCTCTGCGAGCCGCGCGCGATGTAGCCGAGGGAGTTGCGGATCATCCGATCAGCTGTCTTGGCGTGCGTGCGATCGCCGACGCGGATGCCGCGCGCGTTCTGCTCCATGAGCACCCAGGGCCCGCCCGCCCACGACCGGGTGAGGTCCGCGCCGTAGGCCACGTGCGCCTCGCCGTCCGGGCCGGTCGTGTCCAGATAGTGGTCGATCGACACGATGTCCTGCGCGGCGGACCACGACCACTGCTCGAGGTGGTTCCAGGTGGGCAGCATGAAGTTCGTCGTGACCGGAGCGGACGAGCCGGCCGCGCGGATCTCCGTCTTCTGCTCCTCGAAGGCCGCGAGCATCTCGTCGGAGGAGAACCGCCGGAAGTCGATCAGGAGCGCGGGGCTGTGCAGGTACTGCGTGGCGCGCGGAGGGAGGATCTCCTCCCACGCCCCGTAGCGCTGCGACCAGAACGCGGTGCCCCACGCGGCGTTCAGCGCGTCGAGATCGCCGTAGCGGCTCCGCAGCCAGGCGCGGAAGGCGCGCGCCGCATGCGGCCCGTAGTCGAGCGTCCCGTACTCGTTGTGGATGTGCCATCCCCGCAGACCGCGGTGGCGTCCGTATCGCTCGCCGAGCATCCGCGCGATCCGCCGGGACGCCTCGCGGTACGCGGGCGCGCTCACCGCGTACGTGTCGCGGGAGCCGTGCGAGAGCACGACCCCGTCGGGTCCGACGGGCATCGCGTCCGGGTGCGCGAGCGTGAACCACGGCGGCGGCGACGCGGTCGGCGTGGCGAGGAAGAACCCGATGCCGGCCTCGTCGAGCAGGGAGATGACCTCGTCGAGCCAGCCGGTCTCGAACCGGCCCTCGCGCGGCTCGAGCAGCGCCCAGGAGAACACGCCGAGCGTCACGGTGTTCACCCGCGCGCGCCGCATGAGGGCGATGTCCTCCCGCCAGATCTCGCGCGGCCACTGCTCGGGGTTGTAGTCGCCGCCGAACAGGAGCATGCCGGGCGCATACGCGCTGCGCGTGCCGTCGGTCATCCTCGATCCCTCCTCGCCGTCGTCGGCGGGCCGCGCCGCCGCGACGAGGCGATGCGTCCCGGTCCTCTGCGGCACGGGTCCCTTCGGCCGATGGCGCGCAGACGCGGCCTCGTCGCGGCGGACGTTCTCGCACCCCTTTATCGAAGCGCTTCGCTTGACCCTAGCGCGCCCCTTTCGCCCTTTCAACCCCGGGCCGACCGCACGGGCGCCGCCCCCGCGCTCAGGCGTCGAAGTCGGCGGCCGACACGACCGTGTCGGCCGCCGACGACACCTCGATCTCGATCTCGCGGCCGCTCCAGCGCAGCCGCATCCGGCCATCCCGCCCGGATCGCGCGCGCAGGCGCGCGGACACGAGACGGCCGTCCGCCCAGGCGATGTCGACGACGACGCCCGGCCGCGCGATGAGCCCCGCGACCCGGCCGGACGCGAGCGCCGTCGGCACGGCGGGCAGGAGGTCGATCCGCCCGCGATGGCTCTGCAGGAGGCACTCGGCGAACCCGCCTGTGAACCCGAGGTTCCCGTCGATCTGGAAGGGCGGGTGCGCCGCGAAGAGGTTCGCGTAGAGTCCGCCCGCCTCGCCGAAGCCGCTCCCGCGCGCGTCGCGGAAGAAGAGCCGCAGGAGATCCGCGACGCGGTCCGCGCGTCCGAGGCGCGCCCAGAGCGCCGTCTTCCACGCGAGCGACCAGCCGGTCGAGTCGAGCCCGCGGCGGTCGAGCGTCACGGCCGCCGCGCGCTCGAAGGCCTCGTCGGCCGCGTCGCCGGGATAGAGCGGGTAGAGATGGCTGACGTGGCGATGCTGCGGGTCGACCTCATCGACGACGGCGTCCCATTCGAGGACGCCCTCGTCGGTCGCACGCGACGAGACCTCGGGCAGCGCGTCGAGCGCGTCGCGGGCGGCGCCCACGAGCGGGTCGTCGTCGGGACCGAGCGTCACGACGGTGCCGAGCAGCTCGCGCGCGAGCGCGAGGTCCATCGTGCTCGTGGCGCCGACGCCGACCTCGTGGCCGCCCACCCGGAAGGTGTTCTCGGGGGATGTCGACGGCGCGGTCCCGAGGGAGCCGTCGGGCAGGCGGACGAGCCAGGCGAGGAGGAACTCCGCCGCGCCGCGGGCGAGCGGGCGGAGCGTGCCGTCGACGAAGCCGTCCGGCGCGGAGCCGAACGCGACGTGCTCGGACAGATGGCGGATGAGCCACGGTCCTGCGAACGGCCAGAACGCCCAGCAGGGAGAGCCGTGCCCCGCGCCCACCGTGGCGGTGAAGGCCCACGCGTCGCTGTTGTGGTGCGCCACCCATCCGGGCGCGCCGTAGTCGATCGCCGCCGTCCGCGCGCCGCGCTCGGCGAGGGCGCCGGCGAAGCGGATGAGCGGCTGTGCGGTCTCCGGAAGAGCGGTCACCTCGGCCGCCCAGCAGTTCATCTCGGTGTTGATGTTGAGCGTGTAGTTCGAGCTCCACGGCGGACGCATCTCGGCATTCCACAGACCCTGCAGGTTCGCCGGGAGCCGACCCGGCCGCGAGGACGAGATCAGCAGGTACCGGCCGTAGTCGAACAGCGTCGCGACGAGATCGGGATCCGCCGCGGCGACGTCGCCTGCGCTGCGCGCGCGCTCGAGACGCTCGGAGGTGGACGCGTCGGGAGCGCGCCCGAGGTCGATCCGCACGCGGTCGAAGAGCTCGGCGTGCGCGCGGACGTGCGCTGCCCGCAGGCGCTCGTACCCGCTCGCGAGGGCGGCCTCGACGCGCTCGTGCGCCCGGCGGAGCGCGTCATCGGGCGACGAGAGCTCGGCCGTGGGCCCCGCATACGTGGTCTCGATCGCGAGAGCGAACACGGTCCGCTCCCCCTCCTCCCGGCGGCGGACGACGACGGCGACCTCGACGGTGCGCTCGCCGTCGTCGGGCCACGTCGCGGCGGGGAGGTCGGGCTCGTGTCCGGGCGCGACGTCGAGGGGCGCCGCGAGAAGGGCCGCGAAGCCGTCGGCGAGGTCCTCGCGCGCCGTCTCGCGCAGGGGCGTCGAGAACGACAGCTCGATCGGCGCGGCGGCGCCGGACACCGCGTGGACGAGCACGTCGTCGGCCGCCGACACGAAGGTCTCCGCGGTCTGGTCGCCCGCGCGCAGCTCGTGGACGGCCGCGCCGAGGTCGAGGGCGCGGACGACGGGAGTGCGATCCGCGCCCGCGCGCGGGCCGACGACGAGCGACCCGACCGGCAGGAACGCCTGGCTGTAGCCCGACTGACGGCGCTGGAGCAGCTCCTCCGCCTCGCGCGGCCGGCCCTCGAGCACGGCGCGCCGCGCTTCGGCGAGCAGGCGCTGCGATTCCTCGGGCGCGAGCGGACGCTGCCGCTCGTCTCGCCACGGCGCTCCCGACCAGACGCTCTCCTCGTTGAGGTGCAGCACGGCCCGCGCGCCGCCTCCGCACATCGCGCCGATGCGGCCGTTGCCGAGAGGAAGGGCCTCGAGCCACTCGCGCGCCTCCCCCTCGAAGACGAGCCGCCGGCCACCGCGCCGGCGCGCGCGTCGGGAGGTCTCGTCGGGGTCGGTCGTGCGGTCGGGCGTCATCGCATCAGGGCACACGCGGACCACGATACGGTGCGCGCGGATGGTAGGAAACGAGCATGACCCACGCCGACGAGATCGTCTTCCTGCCCGCCCGCGCCGAGGCTCCCGAGAGCCGGCCGCTCATGCTCGTGCTGCCGGGAGGCGGCTACGCGCATCACGCCCCGCACGAGGCCGAGCCCGTCGCGGCGTGGCTGAACGACGCGGGACTGAACGCCGTGGTCTTCCGCTACCCGGTCGCGCCGCAGCGCCATCCCGAGCCCATCGTCGCGACCCGGTCGCTCCTGGCCGCCCTCCGCCGCGGCGAGCACGGGGCCTTCGACGTGTCGCGGATCGGCGTCCTCGGCTTCTCGGCGGGCGGCCACCTCGCGGCCACGCTCAGCAGCGCGCCCACGGCGGCGGAGCGCGCGGCGCACGACGTCGACGCGCGGCCCGACCTGGCCATCCTCTGCTATCCGGTCATCTCGATGACCGATCTCGTGCACCGGGGCTCCGTCGACGCGCTCCTCGGCCCCGACGCGCCCGTCGCCGCCCGTGCGGCGCTCGACGCCGACGCCCTCGTCGACGAGCGCACGCCGCCGACGTTCCTGTGGCACACGGCCGCCGACGAGGCGGTCCCGGTGACGCACGCGCTCGCCTACACCCGCGCGCTCGTCCGTCACGGCGTGCCCGCCGACCTGCACGTCTTCGCGGAGGGCGCGCACGGAAAGGGACTCGCAACCGGCCTCGGACCGCTCGAGGGATGGACACGCCTCGCGGTGGACTGGATCCGCGAGCAGGGTTGGTGATATGTTCATTTTCACAACATTTCACCGACGACGCTGAAGGCGGATCCTCATGTCGCTCACACCCACCAAGGACGACAAGTTCTCGTTCGGTCTCTGGACCATCGGCTACAACGGCACCGACCCGTTCGGCGGCCCGACCCGACCGGCGCTCGACGTCGTGCACGCGGTCGAGAAGCTCGCCGAGCTCGGCGCCTACGGCCTCACATTCCACGACGACGATCTGTTCGCGTTCGGCTCGACCGACGACGAGCGGCAGAAGCAGATCGACCGGCTCAAGGGCGCGCTCGCCGACACCGGCGTCGTCGTCCCGATGGTCACGACGAACCTGTTCAGCGCCCCCGTCTTCAAGGACGGCGGCTTCACCTCCAACGACCGCCAGGTGCGCCGCTTCGCGCTGCGCAAGGTGCTGCGGAACATCGACCTCGCCGCCGAGCTCGGCGCCAAGACCTTCGTCATGTGGGGCGGTCGCGAGGGAGCGGAGTACGACTCCGCGAAGGACATCCGCGCGGCTCTCGAGCGCTACCGCGAGGCGGTCAACCTCCTCGGCGACTACGTCACCGACAAGGGCTACGACATCCGGTTCGCGATCGAGCCGAAGCCGAACGAGCCGCGCGGCGACATCCTCCTCCCGACGCTCGGCCACGCGATCGCGTTCATCGACTCGCTCGAGCGCCCCGAGCTCGTGGGCCTCAACCCCGAGGTCGGCCACGAGCAGATGGCGGGACTGAACTTCGCGGCGGGCATCGCGCAGGCGCTGTACCACGGCAAGCTCTTCCACATCGATCTCAACGGCCAGCGCGGCATCAAGTACGACCAGGACCTCGTCTTCGGTCACGGCGACCTGCACAACGCGTTCGCGCTCGTCGACCTCCTCGAGAACGGCGGCCCCGGCGGCGTCCCCGCCTACGACGGCCCCCGCCACTTCGACTACAAGCCCAGCCGCACCGAGGACGAGACGGGCGTGTGGGACTCGGTCTCCGCGAACATGCGCACCTACCTCCTCCTCAAGGAGCGGGCGGCCGCCTTCCGCGCCGACCCCGAGGTGCAGGAGGCGCTCGCGAGCGCGAAGGTGCTCGAGCTCGGCCAGCCGACCCTGAGCGAGGGCGAGTCGTACGACGACCTCCTCGCCGACCGCTCGGCGTACGAGGACTTCGACGCCGACGCGTACCTGGGCGGCCACGGCTTCGGCTTCGTGCGGCTCCAGCAGCTCGCGACCGAGCACCTGCTCGGCGCCCGCTGAGGACGGCGCGGATGACTCTCGTCGCGGGCATCGACTCGTCCACGCAGAGCTGCAAGGTCGTCGTGCGCGATCTCGCCACCGGCGAGATCGCGCGCACGGGCCGCGCATCGCACCCCGACGGCTCCGAGGTCGACCCCCGGCGCTGGTGGGACGCGCTGCAGTCGGCGATCGCCGACGCCGGCGGGCTCTCCGACGTCGACGCGGTGTCGATCGCGGGGCAGCAGCACGGCATGGTCGCGCTCGACGCGCGCGGCGAGGTCATCCGCCCCGCCCTCCTCTGGAACGACACGCGCTCGGCCGATGCCGCGGCCGCGCTCACCGCGGAGGTCGGCGCCGAGGCCTTCGCGGAGCGCGCGGGGCTCGTCCCCGTGGCCTCCTTCACCGCGACGAAGCTGCGGTGGCTGGCGGACCATGAGCCGGAGAACGCCGCGCGCGTCGCGGCCGTCGCGCTTCCGCACGACTGGCTCACCTGGCGCCTGCGCGGCTTCGGACCCGACGGCGAGCGCGGCCCTGTGCTCGAGGAGCTCGTGACCGATCGCTCCGACGCGAGCGGGACGGCCTACTTCGACCCGTCGCGCGACGTCTACGACCGCGACCTGCTCGCACGCGCTCTGCGCCGCGACGCCGACGCGATCGTGCTCCCCCGCGTCCTCGCCCCCGCCGAGCACGTCGACGGCCCCGGGTTCGTCGTGGCGCCCGGTGCCGGCGACAACGCGGGCGCGGCGCTCGGCCTCGATGCCCGTGCGGGCGACATCGGGATCTCGATCGGCACGAGCGGCACCGTGTTCGCCGTGACGGATGTCGCGGTGCAGGACCGGACGGGAGCGGTCGCCGGGTTCGCGGATGCCGCAGGCGGCTTCCTGCCGATCGTCACGACCCTGAACGCGGCGCGCGTGCTCGACGCGACCGCGGCTCTTCTCGGCGCAGACCACGCTGAGCTCGCGCGGCTCGCCCTCGCCGCCGAGCCGGGAGCAGGCGGGCTCGTGCTGCAGCCCTGGTTCGAGGGCGAGCGCACTCCCAACCTGCCCGATGCGACAGCGACGCTCTTCGGCATGACCCTCGCCTCGACGACCCGCGAGAACCTCGCCAGGGCCGCGATCGAGGGCGTGCTGTGCGGGCTCGCGGAGGGTCTCGACGCGATCCGCGCCCACGGCGTCGCCGCCGAGCGCGTGCTCCTCGTGGGCGGAGCGGCGCAGAGCGCGGCCGTCCAGGCGATCGCGGCGCAGGTCTTCGATGCTCCCGTCGTCGTGCCCGAGCCGGGAGAGTACGTCGCGCTCGGCGCGGCGGCCCAGGCCGCGTGGGCGCTCACCGGCACGCGCCCGGAGTGGCCGCTGCAGATCGCCGCGACCCTCCCCGTCGACACGCGACCGGTCATCCGCGAGCAGTACGCCGCGCGCCGCTGACCCGGACGCAGAGGAGGGCCGCCGCCGGCAGTCGCCGGCGGCGGCCCTCCTCATTCGGGATCAGCGACCGGCGCGGAACGCGAACTCCCACGTCGACTCGACCTCGGGAGCGAGGGCGAACCACGCGTCGGGCACCGCGACGATCTCGACGGAGCCCTTCGCGCGATGGAAGCCGGGCGCGACCTCGGCGCCGTCGACGTAGTACGCGACGCCGTGCGCATCGGGGATCTCGTAGCCGTCGCGGCCTCGGCCCGCCTCGTCGACGAAGATCGGCGCCGGCGCGACGACCTCGCTCGTGTAGACGGGCACGTCGCCCCAGTCGATGTCGGAGGCGAGGCGGTAGCCCGTGTAGCTCGGCTGGTTGTACGCCGTGTTCTGCCGCGCCACCTCCGCACGGTACTGGGGCTCGTGCATGAGGGTGGTGAGCTTGCGGTCCGTCACCTCGGTGGAGAGGTGGATCCGGATCTCGGAGCTGTCCGCCGAGCGCACGAGGAGCTCCTCGCGCCAGTCGCCGAAGACGTCGGCGACGAGGGCGGGGTTGCCCTTCGTGCCGTTGTTCGAGCGCGTCCCCTCGGCCTCGAGAAGCACCTCGCCCGAGCCGTCGACGATCCGCACGTCCTCGTCGCCATAGCCCTCGACGATCTGCGTCGTCATGTCGGCCGCCCAGCGGATGGACTGGTTGGTGCCCAGCCCCTCGACCGGCGTGCCGGAACCGGGCGGCATCGACGCCCAGAACTCGAGCCCTGGCTGGTCGGGATCGACGTCGCCGACCATGCCGCGTCCCGTGTCGCGACCGGAGTACTCCCCCTCGAGCACCTCGCCGGTCGCGGCGTCGCGGAGCGCCCATCCGTAGGGTGCCCAGACGCCGCCCTCGTGCACCGTGAAGATTTCGAGGCCGCTGCGCTCGGGGAGGATGTCGGTCACGTGCATCGCGTCGCCGTGCCCGAGCCGCGCCGTCGTCCCTGGCGCGGCGCTTCCCTCGGGCATCTCGGCGAACGAGCTGTAGAGCAGCGACCCGTCATCGTCGATCGTCGCCGACCCGTACACGATCTCCTGCCTGCCGTCGCCGTCGACGTCGGCCGCCGAGAGCGAGTGGAATCCCTGGGTCGTGAGCGTGCCGAACTCGGGGTCCGTGCCGTCCACGCCGTGCGGCGAGGCGTTGAACGGGTTGGCCATGGGCGCGTGCCCGCTGTCGACGTACCAGCGCTCCGAGAGGCTCTCGCCGTCCCAGTCGTAGGCGACGAGCGTGGAGCGCGTGTAGTAGCCGCGGGCGAAGATCGCGGAGGGGTGCGCGCCGTCGAGGTACGCGACACCCGCGAGGAAGCGGTCGTTGCGGTTGCCCGGCTCGATCCGCGCCATGGCATAGTCGCCCCAGAGCAGGCCGTCGTCGCCACGGGCCGACTTGTAGTCCACCGTCTCGAGCTCGGCGCCGGTCAGCCCGTCGAACACCGTGAGGTACTCGGGGCCCGTCAGCACGAAGCCCTCGAACTTCCGCAGCTGGTTCCGCGCGGACCGCGACGGCGCATAGACGTCGATGAAGTGGTCGACGAGCGCGGTCGCGTCGGCCTCCGAGAGGGGGTAGTCGTAGCGCGGTTCGATCCCGAAGGCCTCCTCGAGCGTCGCGGGCCACTGACCGGACACGACCTCGTCGCGCTCGCTCCATCCGCGGAACACCTCCACGAGGTGCGCGCGGTAGTCCGCCGCCGACATCCGGTAGTCGTCCGCGTCCGTCACGCCGGCGGCCGCGTCATCGGCCGGGATCGTGACGTAGGCCGTCTGCCCCTGCGCGGTCACGCTCGTGCCCGGCGCGGTCTTCATCATGATCTCGGAGCGGCCGTCGCCGTCGAAGTCGTAGACCATGAACTGCGTGTAGTGCGCACCCGAGCGGATGTTCACGCCGAGGTCGATGCGGTGCAGCAGGGTGCCATCGGCCTCGTAGGTGTCGATGTACGTGTTCCCCGTGTAGCCGACCTGCGAGACATCCTTGGCGTTCGACGGATACCACTTCACGACGTACTCGTAATCGCCGTCGCCGTCCATGTCCCCCACCGACATGTCGTTCGCCGAGTAGGTGTACGCCTCGCCCGCGGGCGTCACGCCGTCAGCCGGCTTCTGCAGCGGCAGCGTCGCGGAGGCGCCGTTCCACGGTGCGGTGCTGTCGCTCGCCTCGAGCTCGACGCCGTTCACGATGGGAGCCACGCGGTAGGCGGAGGACGCCGTGCCCTCGGGATCGAGGAGGTTCGTGCTGTCCGTCACCGTCGCGATCCGCTCGCCGTCGCGGTAGACGGCGAAATCCGGTCCGGTCATCCCCGCCTCTCCTGCGCCCGAGGTCTCCTCGGCGAGGAGGCGCCAGCTGAGGAAGACGCCGTCGTCGGTGCGCGCGGCGACGAGGCCGCGGTCGAGCCGCTCGAGCTGCGGCACGGGCGGCTCTCGATCGTCGGCGTGCGCCGCGATGCCGGGCATCGCGGCGACCAGCGCTGCGGCCAGCGCGCCGACGCCGGCGCGCGCGGCCCAGCGGGCGGATGGTCGGGTCATGTCGGACTCCTCATCGTCGTCGATGGACGTGAAACGTTTCAGATTGGGAGAAAACGCTTTCCGCACATCAGACCGTAGCGGCGTGCGCGCCATCCGACAACCCCTCACCACCCGGGTGATGGGCACCCGGCGCGACCCACAGCCGACGCGGCTACGCTCGGAGGAGTCCCATCCGCGCCATCTGAGGAGCCGCCGTGCCCGAGACCCACGATGACGGCCGGGTCGCCGTCTACCTCGACTTCGACAACATCGTGATGTCGTGGTACGACCGGGTCCACGGGCGCAACTCCTACAGCCGAGACCGCGCACGGATCGCCGAGAACCCGCAGGATCCCGAGATCGCCGACCGGCTGTCCCGCGCAATGGTCGACGTGGGCGCGGTCATCGACTACTCGGCGTCGTACGGAACGCTCGTGCTCACACGCGCCTACGCCGACTGGTCGTCGCCCGTGAACGCCATCTACCGCCAGCAGCTCGTCGCGCGCGCGGTCGACCTCGTGCAGCTCTTCCCCGCCGCCGCGTACGCGAAGAACGGCGCGGACATCCGCCTCGCGGTCGACGCCGTCGAGGACATGTTCCGCCTCCCCGACCTCACGCACGTCGTGATCGTCGCGGGCGACTCCGACTACGTGCCGCTCGCGCAGCGCTGCCGGCGCCTCGGCCGCTACGTCGTCGGCGTGGGCGTCGCGGGCTCCACCGCGAAGTCCCTCGCCGCGGCGTGCGACGAGTTCGAGCCCTACGACTCGCTCCCCGGCGTGCAGCTGCCCGCGAAGCCCGCCGCCAGGGCGAAGACCGATGACAGGGGCGAGGCCGCCGACAAGGCGGAGGGCGCGAAGGACGCGACGAAGGCCGCCGGAGCCGAGGCGAAGGATGACGCCGAGCCGAAGGCGAAGCCGCGCACGCGCCGGGCGTCGAAGTCCAAGCCCGCCGAGGAGCCGGAGACGTTCCTCGCCTTCGACGAGACGCCGCCGGAGGACCTGCACGCGGCCGCGTCGCGCCTGCTGGAGCGGGCGCTGCGCGTCGGCCAGGGCAAGGGCGATGACGCGGGATGGCTGCACAGCTCGGCCGTGAAGCAGCACATCCGCCGCATGGACCCCTCGTTCAGCGAGAAGGCCCTCGGATACCGCTCGTTCTCCGACTTCCTCAAGTCGCGCGAGGACCTCGCGGAGCTCGAGGAGACGGGCCACGAGCGCCTCGTGCGGCTCAAGGCGTGATCGCCGACCTCTCCCCGATCGTCTGGGCGGCGCTCGCGATCGGCGCGCTCGTCGTCGGCCTGTCCAAGACCGCCGTGCCGGGCGGCGCGACGCTCTCGGTCGCCCTGTTCGCCGCGGTCCTGCCCGCCAAGGAGTCGACCGGAGCCCTGCTCATCCTCCTCATCGTGGGCGACATGTTCGCGCTGCTGTCGTACCGGCGGCACGCGGACTGGAAGGTCATCGTCCGGATGGCGCCCGCGGTCGTGCTCGGTCTCGTCGCAGGCTGGGCGTTCCTCGCCCTCGCCGACGACGCCTGGGTGCGGCGCGTCATCGGCGTCCTCCTGCTGCTCGTCGTCGCCGTGACGCTGTGGCGCCGATGGCTCCAGGCCCGGTCTGAGGCCGAGCCGGGAGCGCGGTCGGGCGCGGTCGCCGCGGCGACCTACGGCGCGCTCGGCGGATTCACGACCATGGTGGCGAACGCGGCGGGCCCCGTGATGTCGATGTACTTCCTCGCGGCGAAGTTCCCCGTGAAGGCGTTCCTCGGCACATCCGCCTGGTTCTTCGCGATCGTGAACATCGCGAAGCTGCCGTTCTCCGTCGGGCTCGGCATCATCACGCCCGGCTCGCTCCTGCTCGACCTCGTCCTCGTGCCGGCCGTCATCGTCGGAGCTCTCGTCGGCCGCCGCGTCGCGTCGCGGATGGACCAGCGCGTGTTCGATCGGCTCGTCATCGCCCTGACGATCGCGGGCGCGGTGTACCTGCTCGTCTGAGGCCGCGGCGGAGAATCGAAGCGCTTCGCCGGTTTCCGGCTAGAATCCGACGAGGAGTTCGCCGGGGCCGCCGCCCCCGAGGAGAGGCCGATCCGCGATGAAGCTCGACCCCGAAGGCAGGGCCCTGAGCGGCCTCTCGACGTTCCTCACGTTCGTCGGGCTCAACGTCGCGTACCTCGTGGCCTGCCTTCCCGTCGTGACGATCGGCGCCGCGACCTCCGCTCTCTTCGAGGTCGCGATGCGGTACTCGGACGACGAGCAGGGCCGCCCCCTCGCGGACTTCTTCCCGGCGCTCGCACGCGACGCCGCCCGCGGCACGGTCGTGCTCCTCGTCTTCGGCGTCCCGACCGCTGCGCTGGTCTTCAGCGGCGTGTTCTGGATGGCCCTCGGCAGCGTGCTCGGCTCGGTCGCGGGCATGCTCTCGTTCCTCGGCGCCGTGTGGCTCTTCGCGGCCTTCCTCTACGGCTGCGCGCTCGTGGCGCGCTATGCGCAGCCCCTGCGCCAGACCCTGCGCAGCGCGCTCCTCCTCCCGGCGGCGGAGCCGGCGCGCACCCTCCTCCTCCTCGCGCTCCCCGCGGGCTGCGCGAGCCTGGCCTTCGTGCTCCCGCCGTTCTGGATCATCCTGCTCACCATCGGGTTCTCCGTAGGCGCCTACGCAGCGGCCTTCGCGTTCCGCAGCGCCTTCGCACGGCACGACTGAGCGCCCTCGCCCAGCGCCGGAGGGGCCGGTCCCGCGCCATGCGCGGGACCGGCCCCTCCGGCGCGAGACGGTCAGCCGAACTGCTCGGCCACCGCGACGCGCGCGTCGTTCTGCGCCTCGGCCTTCTCCATGTCGAAGGCGAGCACCTTGTCGTAGCCGAGCCCCTCGACCGTGGTCTGCAGGTCGTCGAGCAGGGCGTCGAACTCCGCGTCGTCGCGGGCGAAGACCATCTGCCATGAGTACTGCACGATCTGCGCCTTGATCTGGTTGCGGAGCGTCTCGATCTCCGACGTGTCGGGGGGCGACGTGTACCCGCCGCCGGGGGCGACGAGGATCTGGTCGTGCGTCTCGAGGAAGTCCATCGTGGAGGTCGCGCCGTCCATGTGCGACGACCAGTCCTCGGTGAACGGGTTCGACTGGGTCTCCTGGAAGCTCGGCCAGAACGTGTAGCTGTACGGGAAGCCGGTGTCCGGGTCGACGTCGGCGGGGAGCACGACCGTGACGTTGAGCGCCGACACGCCGTCTCGGTAGGTGCCGCCGCCCCATTCCTCCGGAACAGCGGCCTCCCCGGTCAGGAGCGCCTCCATGCCGAACTCGGTGAGCTCGGGCTCGCCGTCCGCCCCGACCTCCCAGGTCAGGCCCTGCGGTCCGGCCGCGGCGCCCGTCTGGCTGCCGTTCACGTACGCGCCCTCTGTCGAGTAGAGCCAGTCGATGAAGGCCGCGATGCGCTCCGGATCCTCCGCGTCCGCGCCGATCGCGAGCACCTGCTTGCCGCCGTAGATCTCGGCGCCGTACGAGAAGATCTGCTGGTCCTGCATGTTCACCATGCCGAAGCCCTTGCCCTCGGCGGTGTTCTCCGGCGTGTTGAAGGCCGACTGGCCGAGCCACGGCCAGAACGAGAACAGCACCTGCCCGTTCTGGTACTTCGTGAACATCGTGTCGTAGTTCTGCGTGGTCGACTCGGGGTCGACCAGGCCGAGCTCGTTGGCCTCGTGGAAGAAGCGCAGCGAGCGCACGTACGCGGAGTCGTCGTCGATGATGCTCTGGTAGTCGGACCCGTCGGCCTTCGCCAGCGCGAAGCCCATCTCGTCGTACCCGTAGAACGTCGCCGGCTGCTTGGCGTTGTTCATGAAGTTGCCGTCCCAGTCCTTGAAGAGGGACAGCCCGTAGACGGGCTGGCCGTTCTCGGCGGTCGGATGCGCGGCCTGCATGTCGGCGAGGATCGGGAGGAGGTCCTCGAGCGTGCCGACCTCGGGGTAGCCGAGCTCCGCGTAGTAGTCCCACCGGACGTAGGGGCCGAAGGTCGGCTCGAGCCCCTCCGACGACTCTGTCGGAGGGATCGAGGAGACGCTCGTCGGGAAGGCGTAGACGCCGTCCTTGCCCTCGTTGAGCTTGTCGACCGCGGCGTCGAACCGGGGCGCGTGCTCCATCCGGTCGTAGTACCCGCCCGCGTCGAGCACGAGCCCGCCCTCGATGAGCTCGTCGAGCTTCTCCCCCTTGTCCGTGATGATGAGGTCGCCGAGATCGCCCGCCGAGACGCGGGTGTTGTAGAGCGTGTCGCCTCCGCCCGCGACGTTGGGGGCGATGATGTTGAGCTCCATGTTGAACTTGTCCTTGACGATCTTCGCGAACCATCCGCTCTGCACGCCCATGTAGTTCGCGAGGCCGTCGAAGACGTCGATCGTGATCGTCTCCTCCCAGGCCTCGGGGAAGCTCCCGCTGCCCGAGTCCTGCGCATCGGACGGCTGCTCGCCCGTGATGAGGGAGCAGCCCGCGAGCGACGCGACCGCGAGGGATCCGACCGCGACTCCCGCGGCCAGTCTGGTGAGCTTCATTGCCTGTCCTTTCCTCTGAGCCCGGCCGTCAGCCCTTGACGGCGCCGAGCATGATGCCCTTGACGAAGAACCGCTGGAAGAGCGGGTAGATGAAGATGATCGGGAGCACGACGATCACCGAGATGGTCATGCGGATCGAGGTCGCCGTCTGCGTCGTCGCGGCACCCGCGATCGCGCTGAGGTCGCCGCCCGCGTTCTGCGCCGCCTGGGCGAGCGACGACGCCTGATTGAGGAACATGTACAGCTGGTACTGCAGCGTGTACAGGCTCTGGTCGGTGATGTAGATCAGGGTGTCCTGGAACATGTTCCACTGGGCGACGGCGGAGAAGATGGCGACGGTCGCGAGGATCGGGGTCATGTTCTGGAGGTAGACCCGGAAGAACACCTGCAGGATGTTCGCGCCGTCGACCTCCGCCGCCTCCTGCAGCGAGCGCGGCATCGACTCGACGTAGGTCTTGACGAGGATGATGTTGAACGGCTGGACGACGAACGGCAGGACGTAGACCCAGAAGTTGTTCGTGAGCCCCAGCGCCTTGACGATGATGAAGACCGGGATGAGTCCCGCGCTGAAGTACATCGTCACGACCGTGAACCGGTACCAGAAGCTGCGGCCCCACATCCGCTCCTGCGTGAACATGAAGCCGAGGAAGGCCGACGCGAGCACGGTCGCCGCCGTGCCGAGGACCGTGCGCGCGACGGTGACCGCCGCGGAGGTCGCGAGTCCCTTGAGCTGGAAGATCTCGGCGTAGTTCTCCAGGTGGAACCCGACGGGGAAGAGCCGCACATCGCCCAGAGCCGAGGCGTCGTTCGCACTGACCGAGTTGATGATGAGGTAGTAGAAGGGGTACGCGCAGAGGATCGCGAGCACCGTGAACATCGCGTAGTTCAGGATGTGGAACGCGAGGTCGCCGGCCGACCTGCTGCCGGTGCGGGGCGCGCGTCGATCGGGCGCGAGGCCGGGCGCGACGAGTGCGGATGTCTCGGTGACGGTCATGTTCGCTGCCTCAGATGATCGACGAGCCGCGCGTGCGCTTGGCGATGGCGTTGACGGTGAAGAGCAGGACCACGGAGATCAGGCTCTTGAGCATGCCGACGGCGGTCGCCATCGACAGGTTGTTGCCGGTCAGGCCGATGTTGTAGACGTACAGGTCGAGCACCTCGATGTGCTCCTTGTTGAAGGCGTTCTGGAACACGAAGTACTGCTCCATGCCGTTGTTGAGCAGGTTCGCGATCGAGAGCATGAGCAGGACGATGTAGGTCGGCATGAGCTGCGGCACCGTGATGTGCCACATCGTCTGGAAGCGGCCGGCGCCGTCGAGCTTGGCGGACTCGTAGAGGGAGGGGTCGATGCCCGCGATGGCCGCGAGGTAGATGATCGCGCCCCATCCGAGTCCCTTCCAGAGACTCCAGAGCGTCATCGTGATCCAGACGCCCTCGCCGCCCGAGTCGAGGAACTTCATGGGCGCCGTGATGAGGCCGGAGTCGACGAGGACGTCGTTCACGAGCCCCGTGCTCGAGAACAGGGAGAACGCGATCATGTACACGAGCACCCACGAGATGAAGTTCGGCATGGTCGTGAGCGTCTGCACGGAGTTGCGGAACCACGGCGCCTTGATCTCGTTGAGGAAGATCGCGAACGCGACGGGGAGGACCGAGGTCGCGATCCCGAGGAAGCTCATCGCGAGCGTGTTGGTGAGCACCTGCCCGATCTGCGCGATCTGCGCGGGCGAGTTGAACATGAGCTCGAACCACTGCAGGCCGACGAACTCGCTCCCGGCGAGCCCGAGCGCCGGCCGGTAGTCGTACAGGGAGTAGATCCACCCGTACAGCGGGAAGTACGAGAACAGGAAGATCAGCACCATGAACGGCACGATGCACAGGAACATCCCGAACGACGTGCGCCGACCGCGCCGCCGTGCCCGCGACCGCCCGCGCGGCACGCCGGCACCTGCGGCGAGAGACGCGGTCTCCGGAGCCGCGCTTCCGACCTCCGTGAGCACGCTCATCGCGCGCCTCCTCTGCACCGGCTCATCTCACTCCTTCGTGTGACCCGCGACGTGCCCTCTTCCGAGGATCAGTCGAATCGCTTCGATAAAGCTACGCAGAGACGTCGCGGGCGTCAAGGGGAAATGTGGCGAGCGCACACGATAGGCGCGATCAAGCCCGGAATCACGCGGGATTCGCGGCGCGAGGCGACATCGCCGCCCTGGCCCGATCGACCGTCAGTTGTCGAAGCGCTCCGCGAAACCCGTCCGAGGGGGCGGGGCGGGCCGCGGAGCGGCTGGTCAGGCGCTCGCGATGAGATCCACCATCCGGTCCTCGAAGCCCGGCTCGACCTCGAGCACGACCCGATGGCGCGCGCCGTCGACCTCGGGCCATCCGCGCCACATGCCGCGCAGATCGGCCACCGTGCGACCGCGGCTCGGACCGTGCGTCGTGTCGACCTCGACGTGCACGACGGGCGCGACGACGGTCGACACGAGCCCGCACCCGACCGCGACCGCGAGCGCGTCGTGGTTCGCCGAGGTGCGCTCGCCGGTCACCTGCGCGTAGTACCCGAAGTAGTGGTCGAGGATGTCTGCCGCGTAGCGCCCGGCGCGGCCGCCCGCGGCGAGGCGCGCGCGATGCTCCTCGGTGAGGAGCGTGCGCATCGTGACGTCGAGGCCCACCATGGTGACGGGCCACGCGGCGTCGAACACGCGCTGGGCCGCCTCGGGATCGTGCCAGATGTTCGCCTCGGCCCCCGGGGTGACGTTGCCGGGGACGAACGACGCGCCGCCCATGATCGTCACGGCGCGCACGCGGGACGGAAGATCGGGATCCGCGTCCAGGGCGAGCGCGAGGTTCGTGAGCGGCCCGACCGCGACGATCTCGAGCTCGTGCGCGTGCTCGCGGCTGAGCCGCAGCAGCAGATCGACCGCGCTCTCGCGCGCGAGGACCGGCGCGAAATCGAGGTCCGCCCTGCCGCCCTGCCCATCGGCACCGTGGACCGTCGTCGAGAACTCCGGCGCCGTCCCGTCATACGGACCGGCGGCCCCCGCGGCGACCGGGACGTCGGAGCGCCCCGCGATGTCGAGCACGTACGCAGTGTTCCGCGCGGCCTGCGCGACATCGATGTTGCCCCAGGTCGCCGTGCACGCGAGCAGCTCGATCTCGGGCGCCCGGCACGCCGTGAGGATGGCCAGGGCGTCGTCGATGCCGGTGTCGACGTCGAGCACGATCTTGGTCGTCACCGCTCGAGCCTACCCGGCACGTCCGCCCCGCCTCGCGCGTGCGGCTGCCGCCAGCAGGCCGAGCGCGTCGACCGTGGTCTCCCAGGACAGGCATGCGTCCGTGACGCTCTGACCGAAGACGAGCCCGGCGGGTCCGCGGGCGACATCCAGCGGCTGCGCGCCCGCGACGAGATTGCTCTCGAGCATGACACCCGCGATCGCGCCGCCCGCGGCGACCTGCTCGGCGATCTCGCCGGCCACCGCGAACTGCCGCACGTGGTCCTTCCCGCTGTTCCCGTGGCTCGCGTCGACGACGAGACGCGGCGCGAGACCGGCAGCTGCGAGACGCGAGGCCGCGGCCTGCACGTGCTCGGGGCCGTGGTTCGGGCCGTCCGCCCCTCCGCGCAGGATCACCGAGGTGTCGGGGTTGCCGGTCGTCGCGACGAGACTCGCGCGGCCGTCCGCGCCGATTCCGAGGAATGCCTGCGGCGCGGCCGCCGCCCGGGCCGCGTCGATCGCGACCTGGATGCCGCCGTCCATCCCGTTCTTGAACCCGATCGGCATGGACAGGCCGGAGGCGAGCTGTCGGTGGATCTGACTCTCGGTCGTGCGCGCGCCGATCGCTCCCCACGTGACGAGGTCGGCGATGTACTGCGGGCTGATCGGCTCGAGGAACTCGGTCGCGCAGGGCAGACCGAGCGCCGTGACGTCGCGGAGGAAGCGGCGGGCGAGACGCAGTCCGGTCGCGATGTCATGGCTTCCGTCGAGGTGCGGATCGTTGATGAGGCCCTTCCAGCCGACCGTCGTGCGGGGCTTCTCGAAGTAGGTCCGCATGACGACGAGGAGATCCTCGTCGTGGCGTCGGGCCTCCTCCGCGAGCCGCGCGGCGTAGTCGAGCCCCGCGGCCGGGTCGTGGATCGAGCACGGGCCGACGACGACGAGCAGGCGGGGATCGTCTCCGGTCATCACCGAGCGGACGGCCTCGCGCGCGGCGCCGACGAAGGGGGCGCTGTCGGCGCCGGGCAGCTCTGCGGCGATCTCAGCGGGGCTCGGGAGGGTCGTGAACGAGGCGACGTGGATGTCGGATGCGGCCTCGATGGTGTCCATGGCAGGTCCTGTCCCTGGTCGGGGCGGACCCTCTTGCGCAGAGCCCGCCGATACGGCGAAGGGCAGAGCGATCGCTCTGCCCTGTCGGCTCTGGAGGTGTCGGCACGCTACATCCGCGACGGCCCCTCCGGAGCCGACTCGTCATACGCATACCAACGGGTTGTCATGCCGCCACTCTAGTGCACGGAGGGCGGGCGGGTCGCCCCGTCCGCCCTCCGATCTCTCACGCGGCTGCCGGGGCCATCCGCTCCGCACGGACGACGAGACCGTCGTCGATCGCATCGACCGTGACCGAGCCGCCGTCCGCGAGCTCCCCCGTCACGAGCAGATCCGCGATGCGGTCGTCCACCTCGCGCTGGATGAGACGGCGCAGCGGTCGAGCGCCGAACTCGGGCTCGTAGCCGTTGCGGGCGAGCCACGCCACCGCGGCATCGGTCGCTTCGAGGGCGATATCGCGCGCGGCCAGCCGCGCGCGGGTCGCCCCCAGCAGCAGGTGCACGATCTGCGCGAGCTGCTGCTCGTCGAGCTTGCGGAAGAGCACGATCTCGTCGATGCGGTTGAGGAACTCGGGGCGCATCGACTCGCGCAGCCGCCCCATCACGCGGTCGCGCAGATCCTTCTCGTCGAACTCGCGCCCCGCGGCCGAGAAGCCGATCGCGCCCGAGCGCGAGGTCAGGAACTCCGAGCCGAGGTTCGAGGTCATCACGACGACCGTGTTGCGGAAGTCGACGGTGCGCCCCTGCCCGTCGGTGAGCCGCCCGTCGTCGAGCACCTGCAGGAGCAGGTTGAACACGTCGGGGTGCGCCTTCTCGATCTCGTCGAAGAGCACGATCGAGTACGGGTTGCGCCGCACGCGCTCCGTGAGCTGACCGGCCTCGTCGTATCCGACGTATCCCGGAGGGGCCCCGACGAGGCGCGAGACGGTGTGCCGCTCGCCGAACTCGCTCATGTCGAAGCGCACCACGGCGCTCTCGTCGTCGAACAGGCTCGCCGCGAGCGCCTTCGCCAGCTCGGTCTTCCCGACGCCGGTCGGCCCGAGGAAGAGGAACGACCCGACCGGGCGGCGGGCGTCGCCCATGCCCGTGCGACTGCGGCGGACGGCCTTGGCGACCGCCGTCACCGCATCGTCCTGGCCGATCACGCGGGCGTGCAGCTCCTCCTCGAGACCGGCGAGACGCTCGCGCTCGCTCTCGGTGAGGCGGTTCACGGGGATCCCGGTGGCGCGGCTGATGACGGCCGCGATCTCGGGCTCGTCGACGATCGCGCGCCCGGCTCCGTCGGCCGAGGTGGCGTCGGCGAGGCGCGCCTGCACGGTCGCGATCTCGTCGCGGATGCGGGAGGCCTCCTCGTAGTGCTCGGCCGACACCGCGGCGTTCTTCTCCGCCTCGAGCTCGGCGAGACGCGCGACGAGCTCCTGCGTGTCGACGGGAGCGCCCAGACGCAGCCGCACGCGGGCGCCGGCCTGGTCGATGAGGTCGATCGCCTTGTCCGGCAGCACGCGGTCGGACAGATAGCGGTCGCTCAGCTCGACGGCCGCCCGCAGCGCGTCGTCGGTGTAGGTGACACGGTGGTGCTCCTCGTACGCCGGGCGGAGCCCCTCGAGGATCGCGATCGCGTCCGCGGGCGACGGCTCGCCGACCCGCACGGGCTGGAAGCGGCGCTCGAGCGCGGCGTCCTTCTCGATCTTGCGGTACTCGGAGAGCGTCGTCGCGCCGACGAGGTGCAGGTCTCCGCGAGCGAGACGCGGCTTGAGGATGTTGCCCGCGTCCATGGCTCCCTCTCCCCCGCCGCCGGCGCCCACGAGGGTGTGGATCTCCTCGATGAAGAGGATGAGCTCGCCCTTCTGCGCGGCGACCTCCTCCATCGTCTTCGTCAGGCGCTCCTCGAAGTCGCCGCGGTAGCGCGTGCCCGCGAGCATCGCGGGGAGGTCGAGTGCGACGACGCGGCGGTTCCGCAGCTGCTCCGGAACGGCTCCCGCGACGATGGCGGACGCGAGGCCCTCGACGACGGCGGTCTTGCCGACGCCGGCCTCGCCCACGAGCACGGGGTTGTTCTTCGTCCGGCGCGAGAGGATCTCGATCGTCTGCTCGATCTCGTCGGCGCGGCCGATGACGGGGTCGAGCTCGCCGTCCCGCGCGAGCGCCGTGAGGTCGGTGCCGTACTTCTCGAGCATCGATCCGCCCGCGGTCCGCCCTGCGCCCTGCTCGGGCGCGGCCTGCGGGTCCACGCTCTCGCGCGCGCCCTGGGTGAGGGCCTCCGCGGTCACGCCCGAGCGTGCGAGGATCTGCCCGGCGGGCGTGTCCTGTGCGAGCACGAGGGCGAAGAAGAGGTGCTCGGGGTCCACATAGGTCGAGCCAGACGAGCGCGCGACCTGGAACGCGTGGAACAGCGCCCGCTGCACGGCCGCCGTCACCGCGGCGGCGTCGACGTGGGCCGAGGCACCCTCGCGCGGAAGGCGCTCCTCGGCCTCCCGTGCGATCGCCTCGGGGTCTCCGCCGACGCGCGAGATCGCGTCGGCGACGGTCGGGTCGCCGACGAGCACGTGGAGGACGTGCAGCGCGTCGAGCTCGAGCTGCCCGCGACCGAGGGCGTAGCGCCCCGCCCGCTGCAGGAGCTCCTGCGTGCGCGAGCTGAGGAAGCGGCTGAGATCGATCGAGCGGCTCGCGCGAGCACGCTCGCCCTGCAGATAGCGCGCGAGGAACTCGTCGAACGAGCTCGGCCCATCCTGGGGGAAGTTGTTCTCGGGCATGTCCCGGCATCTCCTTGAAAGTTGCGTCGTTCCCTATCAAGTATGGAACTTGAGTCGGAGTCTATCAAGATCAACGCGATCCCGTGCGCGCTATTCCCGCCCGCGAGAATCTGTCGAGCGACTTGCATAATCGAACGACTATCGATAGATTTCCGCTGTGATTCAACGAACGGAGCGACCGTGAGCAGAGCGACGATCCTCATCCTGCGCGTCGTCATCGCCCTTGCCCTTGCGGGCTCGGTCGTCGTGCAGGCGTTCCTCCTCCCGCTGATCTGGGTCGACCTCGAGGGCGTGGAGACCGCATCGCGGGCCGCCTTCGTCGTCATCCTCGGGCTCGGCGTCGCGACGATGCAGGTCTTCGGGGTGTGCGTGTGGCAGCTCCTCACCAGGGTCCGGCGCGGCTCGATCTTCTCGGAGTCGTCCTTCCGCTACGTCGACGTCATCATCGGGGCGATCGCCGCGGCCGCCCTGCTCGCCTTCGCGCTCGCGATCCTCCTCGCCCCGGGCAGCGCGGCCCCGGGTCTCGTCGGCCTCGTCTGCGGTGCGTCGCTCGTCCTCGGGGGGATGGCGCTGCTCGTCGTCGTCATGAAGGCGCTGCTGCGGCAGGCGATCGCGCGCGAGCACGAGGCGCAGGCCCTGCGGGACGAGCTCGGCGAGGTGATCTGAGTGCCGATCATCGTGGACATCGACGTCATGCTCGCCCGCCGGAAGATGTCCGTCGGCGCGCTCGCCGAGCGGATCGGCATCACCCCCACCAACCTCGCCGTGCTCAAGAACGGACGCGCCAAGGCCGTCCGCTTCGCCACGCTCGACGCGCTGTGCGAGGCGCTCGAGTGCCAGCCGGGCGATCTGCTCCGCTGGGAGCCCGAGGAGTGAGCCCGCGGCGCACGGCGTTTGCTTTCATGGACGCATGAGCGAGTTCTGGGCGGGCGTGCGCACGCTGCTGGAGGGGTTCGGCTGGTGGCGGCGAGATCCGCGCGTGATGGCGGCCGCGCTCATCCCCGCCGCGATCGTCGGCGCGGCGATGGCAGCCGCGCTCATCACCCTCGGAGCGCTCCTTCCCGCGATCGCCGAGGGCCTCACCCCCTGGGCGGAGGACTGGGCCGCGATCTGGACCATCCTCGTGCGCGTGCTCATCGGCGCCGCCGTGCTCGCGGGTGGACTCGTGCTGGCGGTGACGACGTTCACCGCCCTCACCCTGCTCGTGGGCGAGCCCTTCTACGACCGGGTCTGGCGCTCGGTCGAGGCCGCGCGCACGGGCTCCGTTCCCGAGAGCGCGTACGGCTTCTGGCGATCGGTCGCAGACAGCGCGTCGCTCATCGCCCGCGGGCTCGCGATCGCCGTCGCGAGCGTCGCGCTCGGGTTCGTCCCGGTGGTCGGCGCACCGCTCGCCGCCGTCGTCGGAGCCGCGCTCTCCGGCTGGGTGCTCTCCGACGAGCTCACGGCCCGTGCGCTGTCTGCGCGAGGCATCGGGGCGCAGGAGCGACGGGCCCTGCGGCGCGGCTCCCGCGCACGGGTCGCGGGATTCGGGATGGCGACGCACGTGTGCCTGCTCGTGCCCCTGGGCGCGATCGTCGCGATGCCGGCCGCCGTCGCCGGCAGCACGCTCCTCGCGCACACGCTCCTCGAGCGGCGCTCCGCTCAGTCGTCGAGCGCGCGGGGCTGAGCCCGCCCGGCATCGCGGGCGGCGAAGAGCAGGACGGCGAGCACGATCGCGGCCGGGACCGCGAGGCCGACCGCGACGGCGACGTGCGCGTACTCCCCCGTCGCGGCGCCGATCGCGACCGCGATGATGAGCAGCTGCACGACGATCGCGCCGGATCGTCCCCAGGACAGGCCCCGTGCGATGCCGCGCGCGAAGGCGCCCACGGCGAGGGCGCCGACGAGCGTGAGCAGGAGGAGGGCGATCGCGCTGGGCATCGAGGCGACATCCGCCGAGCCGAGGGCGAGCACCTGCCAGCCGGCGAGGGCGAGCACGCCCACCGCCTCGAGTCCGACGAGCACGGCAGCCGTCCGTGCGGTCGCGCTGGTGGCCATGGCTCTCCTCGCTCCCCGTGCCTCACACCGCACGCACGATCAGGGAACGGACAGAAAAAACCCTTGCCCGAGAACCTCGCGTGTATGACAATTGTTAACGGTGTGTTTCCCACAGCGTGGTGGGGCGGAACCTGCACAGGTCCGTCGCACATCCAGCGTAATCCACCCGTTTTGCCACGCTGTGCTTTCCCTGAGAAACCCCACCCCGCAAGGAGCATTCCTATGGACTGGCGCGACAAGGCCGCCTGCCTCACCGTCGACCCCGAGCTGTTCTTCCCCGTCGGGAACACCGGCCCCGCGATCGACCAGATCGAGAAGGCGAAGTCCGTCTGCGCTCGCTGCACGGTCACCGAGATCTGCCTGCAGTACGCCCTCGAGACCGGCCAGGACTCGGGCGTCTGGGGCGGGCTCAGCGAGGACGAGCGCCGCGCGCTCAAGCGCCGCGCCGCTCGTGCCCGTCGCGCCAGCTGACCTGAGGCACCGTCATCTGAAGAAGCCCCGCCTCGGCGGGGCTTCTTCATGTCCGGGTCAGCTGCGGATCCACCTCAGGGGAACCGCGATCGTGACCTCGGTCCCGCCGTGGAAAGCCGTGTCCGGCGCGTCGATCGTCGACCAGTCGATCGTCCCGGAGAGCTCTCCCTGGATGAGCGTGCGGACGATCTGCGTGCCGAGGCCGCGGCCGACCTGGCCGTCGGGCAGACCGCTGCCGGTGTCGCGCACGCGCACCTCGAGGCGGGTGTCGTCGCGGTCGGCGACGATCTCGACCTCGCCCTCGCGCCCCGCGAGCCCGTGCTCCACCGCGTTCGTGACGACCTCGGTGAGCGCGAGCGCGAGCGGCGTCGCGTACTCGCTGGGGAGCGTTCCGAATCGGCCCTTCGTGCGTGTGTGCGCGACCGTGTTCTGCGCGGCCGCCACCTCCGCGACGAGGCGCAGCACGCGCGCGAACACCTCGTCGAAGTCGACGTTCTGCGCGAGCCCCTCCGACAGCGTGTCGTGCACGACGGCGATCGCGGCGACCCGCTGCATGGCCTGAAGCAGCGACTCGCGCGCCTCCTCCGAGGTCGTGCGCCGTGCCTGGATCCGCAGCAGCGAGGCGACCGTCTGGAGGTTGTTCTTGACGCGGTGGTGGATCTCGCGGATCGTCGCGTCCTTCGTGATGAGCTCCTGCTCCTGGCTGCGCAGCTCGCTCACGTCGCGGCACAGGACGATCGCGCCCGTGCGGTGGCCGTGGTCCTTGAGCGGGATCGCGCGCAGCGACACGGTCACGCCGCGCGCCTCGATGTCGCTGCGCCATGGCGCACGGCCCGAGACGAGGATCGGCAGGCGCTCGTCGGTGTCATGAGACGCCGGCAGGATCTGGCTCGTCACGTCGGCGAGGTTCTCGCCCTCGAGCTCCTCCGCGAAGCCGATGCGGTTGAACGCCGACAGGGCGTTCGGGCTCGCGAACGTGACGATGCCGTCGACGTCGAGGCGGATGAGCCCGTCGGCGGCGCGCGGAGCGCCCCTGCGCGGCCCGGTCGGCGCCGAGAGGTCGGGGAAGTCGCCGGTCGCGATCATCCGGAAGAGATCGTCGGCGCAGTCGTTGAAGGTGATCTGCTGGCGCGACGGCGTGCGCACGTCGCCGAGGTTGGTGTGGCGCGTGAGCACGCCGATCGCGCGGAGGCCGTCGTCCTCCCGGATCGCGATCGGCACGGCGCGCACGCGTGTGGGCGTCTCCTCGAACCACTCTGGCGAGGACGAGTCGACGATCTGCGCGGTCTGGAACGCCTCGCGGACCTGCGCCTGCCACTGCGGTCGGACGCGTCCTCCGACGATGTCGCGATAGAAGAGCGTCGCGGCGCCGCCCGGGCGCGTGTGCGCGACCGCGATGTAGGAGTCGTCCGACGTGGGCACCCAGAAGACGATGTCCGCCGAGGCCAGATCGGCGAGCAGCTGCCCGTCGCCGGCGAGACGGTGCAGCCATTCGATATCCGATTCGCTCGAACGGCCCTGGGCGGAGACGAGATCGCTGAGGGTCGACACGCGTCGAGTCTATGCCGACCGCACGCCGTCCTCCCCGCGTCCGCGCGCTCGCCGCGCCGGGCGCGCGATGCGGCGACCCCGCTCCCGCCCGAGCGGGATGAGCGCCGCCTCCTCGTCGCCGCGGCGTCCGTCGACGCGCGCGACGAGACGGCGGACGGCCTGAGCCAGGGCCGAGCGCGGCATGACCTCTCCGACGGGGCGCGCCGCGAGGAGGGCGGCGTCGGCCGCGCGAGGATCGAGCGGCAGGAACGACACGTCGTCGACCCCGCCGAATCGCTCGAGCGTGCGCCGGACCTGGCCGCGGGCGTCGATGCCGAGCGGGCCCGTGCGCAGGCGGTTGACGGCGACGACGACCGGGGTCGCGCCGACGATCGCGCGCAGCTCCGCGTATCCGCGGAGGAACCGCGCGATCCCGATCGGGTCCGCCGCGGCGACCGCGACCACGACGTCTGCCGACGAGAGGGCCGCGAGCGTCGCGGCGTTGCGGCGCGGCCCGTCGAGGTCGCTCATGATCTCCTCGTCGGACTCGAGCGACGCCGCCGTGTCGACGACCGTGACGTCGGCCCATCCGCGGCACGCCTCGAGAGCCGACGCCACGCGCCGCTCCGACAGCTCGGGCCACCGTGCTGCCCGGTTCAGCCCGGGCAGGACGTCGACGATGCCGTCGGCGCCGCCCACGGGCAGGCTCAGGCGCGTGAGCTCCGCGGCGTCGAGCCCGCCGAGCTCCGCCTGACGGCAGGCGGCCGCGAACCCGGGCCCCTCGTCGGCGAGCCCGAGGGCGATGGCGACCGAGGGCGCGTGCGTGTCCGCGTCGACCAGCGCGACGTGGCCGCGCGTGCGCGCGGTCTCGACGGCGAGCTCGATGGCAACCGTCGTCCGCCCCGGCGCGCCGTGCGCGCCCCACACGGCCACCACCCGCCCGCGCTCCCCGCCGACGGCGCGCACCGCCAGGGATCCGCTCCGGATGGCCTCGGCCACGCGCCAGCCCTCCACCGCGAGGGGCAGCGGATCGGCGAGGCCGAACGCGCGCGCGAGGCGCACCTCGCCCGCGCGTTCGCCCAGCGGGACGATGCGGACGCCGTGCCGGTCGCAGGCGCCCACCACGCCGTGCGTGAGCGCCGCGCGGGACGCCGGCAGGACGAGCGCCTCGGCGGAGCGCAGGACGTCCCAGGCCTCGGCCGTCGGATCGCCGAGCGAGCGGGCGATCGTCTCGGACGGCCAGGTGGCGATGACCGAGAGGCCCTCGTCCTCGAGGGCCTCCGCGAGGGCCGACCCGCGCGGCTCGTCGAGCGCCACGACGACGTTCACGATCCGGCTCCGGACTGCGGGACGGCCGAGAGCGCGGTGCCCGAGGACACCGCCGCGAGCACGTCGGCGACGCGCGCCCGGTCGATCACGAGCTCGATGGACGCTCCTGCCGCGCCCATCACGGCGTCGTCGCGGAGCACGGCGGCGACCGTCGCGTCCGCCACGAGGATGCGCGGCTCGTCGTAGACCCCCTGCTCGAGGAGGGGCGCCGCCCAGAGCTCGACCGCCGTGCCCTCCCCGACCGACGACGGCACGTCGACGGCGCTCTCGACGACGACCGTCGTGACCGCCGCCTCGTCGGCCGGCGTCACGGCCGACGAGGGGACGAGCTCGCCGGCCTCGATCGTGCGCGTCGCGACGTACCCCTCCGCGAGCTCGTGGGGCGCGAGATAGGCGTCCTCCGCGCCGCCCAGGGCGACGTCGACGACCGCGAGATCGCCCGCGGTCACCGCCTCCCCCGGGACGATCGTCGTCTCGGCGGCGAGCACGGGCGCGGTCTGCCGGGCAGCCGACACGACCCACCAGACCCCGGCGATCGACGCGACGATGAGGGCGAGGCCGATGAAGAACCGCGCGTCGCCCCAGAACACGCGCCGGCGACGCGGAACGGGGGCAAGGGCGGCGACGTCGCGGACCGGGGTCGTCGTGGTCATGAGCCCATGCTGTCCGAATCGGCGCGACGCCTGAGAAAGTTATCCACAGGATGGCGCGTCCGGGTCCCCGGAGACCCGCCCCTGCCCATAATGGGGCCATGCCCGACAACTCCGACGTGCGCTACCTCGCGCCCGCTCAGGTCGCCGAGCTGCTGGGCATCGAGGCGGACGAGGTCGTCGAGCTCGTCCACGCCGGACGACTCCGCGGCGCGCGACTCGGCTCGCCCGCGCGCTGGCGCATCGAGCAACTCAGCGTCGACGAGTACCTCGAGGACCAGCACGAGGAGACGCGGCGGATGGCCCTGTGGCGGGAGTCGAACGAGGCGAGCTTCCCCGAGCTCTGGGGCCGTCGGCGCCCCTGACGGCTCACGGCGCGACGACGCCGACCGCGGCCGCCACGCGCACCCAGGCGACGGCCTCGAACGACACGATGCGGAACGCCGTGACCGCGGCGGAGCGGCGGGGCGAATCGGGGTCGTGCAGCGCCAGGTCGAGGTGATCGGCGCCGACGCGGTCGATCGTGCCCGACAGCGCGCGCCCCGACACGACGCCGATCGCCACGGCGGCCCTGCGCCGCGCGAGGTCGCGCAGAGCGAACCCGAAGGTGACCCGCTGCGCGAGGCGGCTCTCGGGCTCGGTCGGGCGCGCGCTGCGCAGGAGCTCGCCCTGCGCCGCGCCGATCGAGCGGATGGCCGGGAGCGGCACGAGCACCGCGCTCTCCACCGCGCCGTGCGCGCGGAGCGGGCGAACGGCCATCCAGTCCGCCCCGACCGAGGTGACCGATGCCTCCAGTGACGATCCGTCGCGCAGCTCGATCGACAGGGGCGCGGCCGCCGACTGCGCGAACGCCACGAGGCGCTCACGGAGGGCGAGGCGGGACACGCGCAGCCGCTCGGCCTCGGAGTCCAGCGCGGCCCGCTCGGCCTCCCACTCGGCCGCGAGCTGGTCCTCCAGGTCCTCGAAGAAGCGATCCCAGCGCATCTGCGAGAGCGTAGGGGAAAGCGCGCGGCCACGTCATCCGCTCTCCACAGGCATGTATGCGGGGTTCCCGGCCGCGCGGGCGTGCTGGTTCACTCGGGCAACCCTTCTCCCCGACCGGAATGAGGCTGTCATGCCGCCGAACGCCGCGGGTGCGACCTCTCGCAGACGGTCCCACCGCACCGAGGAGGACGTCGAGGAGCTCTTCGCCCCGCAGCGCACGTCCTCCGCCGAGCTCCCCGATCCCGCGCCGCTCGTCGCGGCCCTCACCCGCGGCATCCTCGAGGCTCTCGCCGGCACCCGCGAGGTCGATCAGCTCGCGCGCTGGCTCGCCGAGGAGACGTACCTCAAGCTCGTCCAGCGCGCGAACCTGTCGCGCCGGGCGCGCAGCGCACGTCGGCTGCCGGCGCAGCGTCCCGTCTTCACGGTGCGCACCATGCGTCAGATGGCGCCGGCCGACGGCGTGGTGGAGGTCGTCGTCATCGTGGCGATGCCCGACCGCACCCGCGCGCTCGCGATGCGCCTCGAGGGTCTCGACCGCCGGTGGCGCGCCACCGACATCCGGATCCTCTGACTACCGCTGCCGGTAGGACGACAGGAAGTTCCCGAGCCGCTCGATCGCCTCGCTGAGCACACGCGCCTCGGGCAGGGTCACGACACGCAGGTGATCCGGCGTCGGCCAGTTGAACCCCGTGCCCTCGACGAGCAGGATGTGCTCCGACACGAGCAGGTCGTACACGAGCTGCTTGTCGTCGCGGATCTCGTGCACCTCGGGGTCGAGCCGCGGGAACGCGTAGAGCGCACCATCCGGGCGGACGCACGAGACGCCCGGGATGGTCGAGAGCTTCTCCCAGGCGACGTCGCGCTGCTCGTGGAGGCGCCCGGTCGGAGCGATGAGGGCGTCGATGGACTGCACGCCGGTGAGCGCGGCGAGCACGGCGTGCTGTGCCGGCACGTTCGCGCACAGTCGCGTCGACGCGAGGAGCTGGATGCCCTCGAGGAATCCCTTCGCGTGCTTCTTGGGACCCGTGATGACCATCCATCCGGATCGGTACCCGGCGACGCGGTAGGTCTTGGAGAGGCCGTTGAACGTGAGGACGAGGAGGTCGGGGGCGACCGTGGCGGTCGGGATGTGCACGGCACCGTCGAAGAGGATGCGGTCGTAGATCTCGTCCGACAGGATCAGCAGCGAGTGCTCGCGCGCGATCTGCGCGATCCCCTCGAGCAGCTCGCGGCTGTACACGGCTCCCGTGGGGTTGTTCGGGTTGATGACGACGATCGCCTTGGTCTTCGAGGTCACCTTCGAGCGGATGTCCTCGAGGTCGGGCTGCCAGCCGTTCTCCTCATCGCACAGGTAGTGCACGGGGGTTCCGCCGGACAGGCTCGTCATCGCGGTCCACAGCGGGTAGTCGGGCGCGGGGATGAGCACCTCGTCGCCCTCGTCGAGGAGCGCCTGCATCGTCATCGTGATGAGCTCGGACACGCCGTTGCCGAGGTAGACGTCGTCCGGATCCACGTGCGGGAAGCCGGGGGTCTCCTCGTAGCGGCTGACGATCGCGCGACGCGCGGGCAGGATGCCGCGGCTGTCGCTGTAGCCGTGCGCATACGGGACGGCCTCGATCATGTCGCGCACGATCTGGTACGGCGCCTCGAAGCCGAAGATGGCGGGGTTGCCCGTGTTGAGCTTCAGGATCGAGTGCCCGTCCGCCTCGAGCCGCGTCGCCTCTGCCAGTGCTGCCCCGCGGATCTCGTAGAGGACGTTCTGGAGCTTCGCGGACTGGCCGAGGGGACGGAGGGAGTTCATCGCATCAGGATATGCCCGCGCGGGGCGTGGCTCGGTGCGACGAGGGCGGGCCACCGGAGATCCGGTGGCCCGCCCTCGTCGCGTCGCGCGCTACTTCTTCTTCGCGGCCCTGCGCTGCTCGCGGTTCTGCGGCACGGGCGCCGCGGCGCCGTCGTCGTCGGTCCGCTGGCCGAACGCGCCGCGCGGCGCGTCCTTCTGACGAGCGCGGTCGGTCTGCGACTTCTGCACCTGGCCGCGCTCGTTGCGCACCTCGACGTCGCCGTCCTCGCTGGGCGCCGAGTACTCGAGACGCTGCTCGGCCGGCGCTTCGGCGAGACCCTTGGCCTCCACCTGCGGCGCGGCCTGGTCGTCCTCGCCGACCTTGCGCACCTCGACCTCGAGGTTGAAGAGGTAGCCGACGGCCTCCTCCTTGATCTGCCCCATCATCGCCTGGAACATCGAGTACCCCTCGCGCTGGTACTCGATGAGCGGGTCGCGCTGCGCCATGGCCCGCAGGCCGATGCCGTCCTTGAGGTAGTCCATCTCGTAGAGGTGGTCGCGCCAGCGGCGGTCGAGCACCTGGAGCACGACGCGGCGCTCGAGCTCGCGCACGGCCTTCTCGCCCAGCTGCTCCTCGCGCTTCGCGTACGCGATCTTCGCGTCGCTGAGCAGCTCGCGCTTGAGCGCCTCGGCGGTGATGCCGCCCTTGCGCGCCCCGGCCTCGGCCACGACCTCGTCGATCGTCACGCCGACCGGGTACAGCGTCTTGAGCTCGGTCCAGAGCGCGTCGAAGTCCCAGCTCTCGTTGTGACCGCCCGACGTGTGGTCGTCGACGATCGCCGTGATGGCGTCCTCGATGAAGTGCTCGACGCGGTCCTTGATGTCGTCGCCGTGCAGGATGGTCCGGCGGTCGGCGTAGATCGCCTCACGCTGGCGGTTGAGGACGTCGTCGTACTTCAGGACGTTCTTGCGGGCCTCGGCGTTGCGCGACTCGACCGCGGCCTGCGCGTTCTTGATGAGGCGCGAGACGAGCTTCGACTCGATCGCGACGTCGTCCGGGAAGTCGGTGCGCGACAGGAGCGCGTCTGCCGGGCCCGACTGGAAGCGGCGCATGAGGTCGTCGGTGAGGCTCAGATAGAAGCGGCTCTCACCGGGGTCGCCCTGACGGCCGGCGCGTCCTCGGAGCTGGTTGTCGATGCGACGCGACTCGTGGCGCTCGGTGCCGAGCACGTAGAGACCGCCGGCCTCGCGCACCTTGGCCGCCTCCTCCTCGACGCGCTCCTTGACGGCGTCGAAGACGGCGGGCCACTCGGCCTCGTACTCCTCCGGCGTCTCCTCGGGAGAGAGGCCCTTGGCCTTCATCTCCTGGACGGCGATGAACTCCGCGTTGCCGCCGAGCATGATGTCGGTGCCTCGACCCGCCATGTTGGTCGCGACCGTGACGGCGCCGAGCTGACCAGCGCGCGCGACGACCTCGGCCTCGCGTGCGTGGTTCTTCGCGTTGAGGACCTCGTGCCGGATGCCCTTCTTCGACAGCAGGCGCGACAGGTACTCGCTCTTCTCGACGCTGACGGTGCCGACGAGCACCGGCTGACCGTTCGCGTGGCGCTCCGCGATGTCCTCGACGACCTGCGCGAACTTGCCCTGCTCGTTCTTGTAGACGAGGTCGGTCTGGTCCTTGCGGACCATGGGCCGGTTGGTCGGGATCGGGATGACCCCGAGCTGGTACGTCGACATGAACTCGGCGGCCTCGGTCTCGGCCGTGCCCGTCATGCCCGCGAGCTTGTCGTAGAGGCGGAAGTAGTTCTGCAGCGTGACGGTGGCGAGCGTCTGGTTCTCGGCCTTGACCGGGACGCCCTCCTTCGCCTCGATCGCCTGGTGCATGCCCTCGTTGTAGCGGCGGCCCACGAGGATGCGGCCGGTGTGCTCGTCGACGATCATGACCTCGTCGTTCATGACGACGTAGTCGGTGTCGCGCTTGAAGAGGGCCTTGGCCTTGATCGAGTTGTTGAGGAACGAGATGAGCGGGGTGTTCGCCGACTCGTACAGGTTGTCGATGCCGAGGTAGTCCTCGACCTTCTCGATGCCCGTCTCGAGAACGCCGACCGTGCGCTTCTTAATGTCGACCTCGTAGTCGACGCCCTCCTCGAGGGTGCGCGCGATCTTGGCGAACTCGGCGAACCAGCGGTTGGCCTCGCCCGACGACGGGCCCGAGATGATGAGCGGCGTGCGGGCCTCGTCGATGAGGATCGAGTCGACCTCGTCGACCACCGCGAAGAAGTGGCCGCGCTGGACGAGATCCTCCTTGCGCCACGCCATGTTGTCGCGCAGGTAGTCGAAGCCGAACTCGTTGTTCGTGCCGTAGGTGATGTCGGCCGCGTACTGCTCCCGGCGCACGGCGGGCGTCTGGCCCGACACGATGATGCCGGTGGTCATGCCCAGGGCGCGGTACACGCGGCCCATGAGCTCGGCCTGATACGACGCGAGGTAGTCGTTGACGGTGACGACGTGGACGCCCTTGCCGGCGATCGCGTTGAGGTACGAGGGGAACGTGGCGACGAGCGTCTTGCCCTCACCGGTCTTCATCTCGGCGATGTTGCCCAGGTGGAGCGCGGCCCCGCCCATGAGCTGCACGTCGTACGCGCGCATCCCGAGCGTGCGCTTGGCGGCCTCGCGGACCGCCGCGAACGCCTCGGGCATGAGCTGGTCGAGCGTCTCGCCCTTCTCGTGGCGCGCGCGGAGCTCAGCGGTCTCGCTGCGCAGCTCCTCGTCGGTCAGCTTCGCGTAGTCCTCCTCGAGGGCGTTCACGGCGGTGACCACCCGCTGCAGCTGCCGTCGGACGCGTCCTTCGCCGGCACGGAGCAGCTTCTCGAACGGATTTGCCACGTATCACTCCTCGATCGGGTGCCTCATCCCGGGCGGATGGGCCAGGTCGCCGTCGAACGGCGACGGGCATACTCGCCCATGTTATCCGGCCGTGACAATGACCGGCCAGCAGACTCTCAGTCGGCGCGCTCACCCCATCCGCCCGTCCGGCGCGGTCTCGCCGTCGGACGCTGGTGTCCGCGTCCAGACCTCGACCACGTCGTTCCGCAGCACGAGACGCACGGCCGTGCCAACGGGAAGCCCGAGCTCGTCGGCCGCGAGCCCCCAGCCGCGCTGAGCGGCATCGTCGGCGAGCACCACGAGGTCGGCGGTCGCGGGAAAGGCGCCGTCGCGCGCGCAGGCCAGGACCTGCGCGTCCGTCGCACCGGCGACCTCGCTGCGGGTCACGATGCACCTCGCCGAGCCGTCCCCCGCCCCGATTGTCGCGCCATCCGAAGACGACACGGCCCAGACCCGCACCGTCCCGATGGTGTCGTACGGGACCGCGTCCGCGCCCTCGAGTCCCCAGGTCTCGAGCGGCAGCTCGTACGCCGGCGGCGTCGCCGCGGGGCGGAGGATGGCCGATGGCCGCTCCTGCGCGAGCGCGGCGATGCCGATGCCCGCGACGACGCCGACCGTCAGCGAGACGCCGGCGAGGCCGAGCATCGCGCCGCTCCGTCCTCTGCGGCGTCGGGGCGTCCGCTCGTCGGCGCTGGCCTCGCGCACGGCGTCGGGGACATCCGCGGGCGCGCTCGGGACATCCGCAGCCGCTCCCTCGACGCGGCCGTCCCCGTCGGCCCGCCCGCGTCCAAGCTCCTCGAGCTCGTGCAGGCGGGCGAGCTCCCGTGCGTCGAGTCTGCCGTTCCGGCCGTACGCGCGTCTCCGCAGCTCGTCGAGCTCGTCGCGCGCATCCCCCACGGCCAGACCCTATCCGCCCGACGCGCTCAGCTGTCGGAGGAGGTGCCCGTTTCGGCGGCGGATGAGGCGGCGCAGATACGGAACGAGGACGAGCCGCTCCGCGATCGCGCCGAGCACCGGCGCGGCGAGCTCGATCTCATCGATCATGCGCGACCCGGTGCCGTGCGGCTCGAACACGTGAACGTGGCGGAACAGCCGGAACGGTCCGCGCATCTGCTCATCGACGAAGCGCACCCCCTCCTCCAGCTCGGTGATCACCGAGGTCATCGTCCACGGGACGCCGAAGTGCCAGGCGCGCCAGGTGACCGTCTCCCCGAGGCCGATCGAGCCCGCCGTGACGCCCCCGATCGCGCGCTCGCGGGACGCGGCCATGGACGCGACGTGCGCATCGACGTCGAGCGACACCGCGAACAGGCGCTCCGGCGGGAAGGCGGTGTCCGTCACGATCGTGAAGCGGCTGCTCATATCGCGATGCTCGCACGGCGCCTGCTCGAGACGGCGCAGCCCGCGCCAGGTGTCGACTCCGCGCCGAACGCCGCGCCCCTGCCGCCGTCGTCGGCGCGGACTGGCACACTCGCGCGCGCGCCGCGACTTCGGCGCCGACGCGCACACTCGCGCCGGCGCCGCACCGATGTCTCGACGTCGAGAGACGATGCGCGGCTCCTTGAGAGGATGGCCCCGAGCGGCTCGCGCCGCGGGAGGGGGATGCGGATGGCCGACACCGAGCGGATCGCGGTCGTCGCGGGAGCGAGCGGCTTCGTCGGACGCGCGCTCGTCCGCGCGCTCGAGGCGGAGGGGCGCACGGTTCGCACGATCGGCCGCGGCGGACCCGCCCGGTGGGACGACCCCGCGTCGATCGCCGCGGCGATCGATGGCGCGGATCTCGTCGTGAACCTCGCCGGGAAGTCCGTCAACTGCCGGTACACCGACCCCCATCGCGACGAGATCCTGCGGTCCCGCGTCGACACGACCCGCGCGCTCCGCGAGGCGATCGCCGCCTCAGCGCGGCCTCCGCGCGTGTGGATGAACGCGAGCACGGCGACCATCTACCGGCACGCGACGGACCGCCCTCAGACCGAGAGCACGGGCGAGCTCGGCACGGGCTTCTCGGTCGACGTCGCGCGGGAGTGGGAGCGCGAGCTCTTCGCGGGCGACCTCCCGGCCACGCGCCGCGTCGCGCTGCGGATGGCCATCGTCCTCGGCGACGGGCCGGCGACCCGGCTGCTCTTCCTCCTCGCCCGCCTCGGCATCGGCGGCCCGCAGATCGACGGATGGTGGTTCCCCCATCGCCGCTACCGCGGGATCGGCTCCGCCCCGAGCGGCGACGGACGCGCCCCGCGGCACCGCACGGGCGGCCGCCAGCGGTTCAGCTGGGTGCACATCGACGACGTGATCGCGGCCATCCGCTTCCTCGAGACGCACGACGACATCGACGGCGTCGTCAACGTCGCGTCTCCGAACCCGAGCGACAATCGCACGCTCATGCGGACCCTGCGCCGCATCGTCGGCGCGCGCTTCGGCCTGCCCGCGTGGCGCTTCATGCTCGAGCCCGCGATGTGGGTCATCCGCACCGAGCCCGAGCTCGTGCTGAAGAGCAGGTGGGTCGTTCCCGAGCGGCTCCTCGCCGCCGGCTTCCGCTTCTCGCACCCCGCCCTCCTCGAGGCGCTGCAGGACGTCGCGCCGCGCCGCTGACCTGCGAGGATGCCGCGAATCGGCGACCGGATCCCTTACCGCATGGCGCTCCGCTTGTCGAGGGTGCATCCGCAGCGTCACGCGCTGTCTATCATTCAGTCAGGAGCTGTTCACGAGACGTCGTCCGGGAATCCCCGCCTCCGTCGGATCGGCTCCATGTTCCCCGTCCTGACGGCGTCCGCCGTAAGTAGATTCGAGGTGATTGATGACGCTTCTGGGCACCCCTTCCGGTCGCACCGCACACTCCCCGCGCGAGGTCGCTCCCGACCATGCCGCCACGCGCCTTCATGACGGGATCCTGCATCTCGTCGAGGAGTCCACACCGGACGAGGCCCAGACAGCCGATCTCCTCGCGCTCGCCGATCTCCTCGAGCGCGCGGGCCTGCAGCCGCTCCTCCTGCGCCGGACGAGTGGGCGCCCCGCCCTCGCGCTCGACGTCGAGGACAAGCCCGCCGCGCTCGCCGCGCTGGCCGCCGACGAGGGTCCGTGGGCGGCGGCGCGCTCGGCCCGACGCGTTCCCGTGCCGCTCTCCTCGGGGGTCGAGTCCGCGTTCGCGAAGGACGTCGCGGTGCTCTTCCGCCCGCGCATCGTGCCGTCGGGCACGCTGAGCTACGGCGCCGACTGCGGCGTGCGCGTCGAGTTCTGGCGTCGCGAGGGCGCCATCGTGCGCGCCCCGCGACGGAACGCGCTGACCCGCCATGTGATCGCGGCGGACGACCTCGCTCTGACGACCATCCGCCGGCATGGACGCGAGTGGCGCACGCTCGAGGGGATGTTCGACGCGGGCCCGCATGAGGTGACCTTCGACATCGACATGGTCTTCTCGTGGGTCGACGGCTCGTCCAACGACTTCCAGCGCGAGCGCGCCAAGCGCATGAACGCCTACGTCGTCGGGGAGGGCGACGCGCACGCCGCGCGCTACCGCCACGTCGACGAGCTGCGCTACGCCCTGCGCAGCGTGCACATGTTCGCCCCGTGGGTCCGCCGCATCTTCATCGCGACCGACAGCCCCGCGCCGCGCTGGCTCGCCGAGCACCCGCGGGTGACGATCGTCCGCAGCGAGGAGTTCTTCGCCGACCCGACGGTCCTCCCGACCCACAACTCGCACGCCGTCGAGGCGCAGCTGCACCGCATCCCGGGCATCGCCGAGCACTTCCTGTACTCGAACGACGACATGTTCTTCGGCCGTCCGGTCTCCCCCGAGATGTTCTTCACCGCGGGCGGGCTCACGAAGTACGTCGAATGCGGCGTGCGCATCGGCGTCGGCCCCTCGCGACCGAGCCGGTCCGGCCACGACAACGCGGCGCGCGTCAACCGCGACCTCCTGCGCGAGCGCTTCGGACGGGTCATCCTTCGCGATCTGCAGCACTGCGCCACGCCGCACAGCCGCGAGGTGATGTTCGAGCTGGAGCGCGCGTTCCCCGAGGAGTTCGCGCGGACGGCGGCGGCCCGCTTCCGCAGCGCGACCGACATCTCGGTCACGAACTCGCTCTACCACTACTACGCGACGTTCACCGGCCGAGCTCTCGCGACGACCGAGCCGCGGACGGCGTACATCCAGACGACGCAGCGCGATGCGCCCGCGCGGATGGGGCGACTGCTGGCCGGGCGGGACGTCGACATGTTCTGCCTCAACGACGGCAGCGAGCCCGAGCTCCCGGAGGAGCTGCGCGCACGGGTCGTCCGGGAGACGCTCGAGGCCTACTTCCCCGTCAAGGCGCCGTGGGAGAGCGACTGACCGTCACCCCACGAGCGGCAGCGGCTCCGTCGGCGGCGCGACCTGCTCGGCGACCGGCGCGTCGGATGCGACCGTGCGGGACGGGCTCGCGGGCGGGATGACCACGCCCGCGCGCTCGAGCCGGCGCGCGGTCTCCTCGGCCGAGGTGATCTCGGCGGGCGGCGCGTCCGAGAACGGCACCACAGAGTGGACGATCGTCTCGTCGTAGACGTGCACGAGGTTGTACGACTGCGCGCCGTCGCGCGGCTGCATGCCGCCGTCGGCGATGCGCAGGTCCTGCGTGTAGCAGGACGACGACGCGACCGACACCGGGATCCCGGCGAATGTCGCCGTCGACGAGAAGTGCACGTGGCCCGCGAGGATGGCCCGGACGTCGCTCCCCCGCAGCACCTCGGCGAGCGCCTGCTGATCGCGCAGCTCGACGAGCGTCGCGAGATCGAGGACGCACGGGATGGGCGGGTGGTGCATCGCGAGGATGGTCCCGCGCGGCGCGGGCAGGGCGAGCTCGAGCGACAGCCACTCGAGCTGCTCCGCCGACACCTCGCCGTGGTGCGCTCCAGGCACCGACGTGTCGAGCACGATGACGCGAAGCCCGTCGAGGTCGTGGACCGCGTCGACCGGCGCGTCGCCCGCCTCGCCGAGGAGCTCGCGTCGGAACGGGTCGCGGGCGTCGTGGTTGCCCATGACCCAGATCACGCGCGCCCCGAGGCGCTCCGCAGCGGGCGCGACGGCGTCGCGGAGCTGCCGGTAGGCGTCGCGCTCGCCGAGATCGGCGAGGTCGCCGGTGAAGACCAGCGCGTCGGGGCGCGCCCCGGACTGCTCGATCTCCGCGAGCATGCGGCTCACGTGCTCGGCGGCGTCGATCCCGAAGACGCCGCCCTCGGCTCTCAGATGCGTGTCGCTCAGATGGACGAGCACGTGACTCGGGCGCGCGTACTCGGATCTCCGTGGCGTCATCGACGGTCCGGCCATGTTCGCGATGGTAGCGAGGCGCCTCGCACTCTCAGCGCGACACAAGGCGATGTCCGGGAATCTCTGCGATCCGCCATCCGATCGGTACGCTCGTATCTGCATACGCGGCATCCCTTTTCGCCGCGCGGACCGGAGGTGCGGATGTCGGTGCGACACGGACTGCTGGCGATCCTGGATCAGGGCCCCTGCTACGGATACCAGCTGCGCACCGAGTTCGCCCGCCGCACGGGGGGAACGCGCACCCTCAACGTCGGGCAGATCTACAACACGCTCGAGCGCCTCGAGCGCGACGGGCTCGTCGAGCGCGGCGAGCCCGACGCGCAGGGGCACGTCTACTGGAGCATCACGCCCGCCGGCCGCGAGGCGGCGCACCTGTGGCTCGAGACGCCCGTGGATCCATCCGATCGCGACGCGCTCGCGGTCAAGCTCGCCCTCGCCGCGACCCTCCCGGGCGTCGACGCGTGCGCCGTGCTCCGCGCCGAGCGCGAGGCCGTCGACGCCCGGATCGAGGGTCTGCGCGCCGCCGTGTACCCCGGTTCGGAGCAGGAGGGGCCCGAGCGGGTCGCGTGGTCGCTGATCTCCGACGCGCTCCTCTTCTCCGCGGAGGCGGATGCCCGCTGGCTCGCGCACGCCGAGGAGCGTCTCGCCGCGCATCCCGACCACGCGCTCGCGCTCGACCTCTCGACCGAGCGCCCGAAGCGCGGCCGCCCCGCGCGCCCCGTCGCCGCCGTCTGACGCGCGGCTGCCGCCGCGTTTCGCGGCAACCGCGACACGAGCCGGCCCCGCGAACCGGCCCGCGAATCGACCCCTCCCGCGCGCCCCGAACACCTGCCACAACTAAAGCGCTTTACATTGCGCCGATTCTCCCGTACGCTCGCTCATCAGCACCCGGAGAGCGCGAAGGCGCGTGCTCCCGATGAGTGCCTCGATCACGAGGAGAAGGAACATGGCAAAGAAGGCATGGGCAGGCGCCGCGATGCTCGCCGGCGGTGCGCTGCTGCTGACCGCGTGCGGCGGCGGCGCGGCGAACGACGCCGACAACACCATCGACGGCGAGCCCTCGGGCGAGATCAAGGTCGTCACCTGGCGCACCGACCTCGTCGAGGACGGCACGTTCGAGAAGTACGCGGAGGAGTTCCAGAAGCTCCACCCCGACGTGACCGTGACGTTCGAGGGCATCACCGACTACGAGGGCGAGATGAAGACGCGCCTCAGCACGACGAACTACGGCGACGTCATCGGCATCCCCTCGATGCTGCCGAGCCAGTACGAGCAGTTCCTCGAGCCGCTCGGCGAGACCGAGGAGCTCGCCGACACGTACCGCTTCCTCACGACGCACACCTACGAGGGCACGCAGTACGGCCTCGCGATCGGCGGCAACGCCAACGGCATCCTCTACAACAAGCGGGTGTTCGAGGAGGCGGGCGTCGAGACGCTGCCGACGACCGAGGACGAGTGGCTCGAGGCGCTCCGCCTCGTCGACGAGAACACCGACGCCATCCCGTACTACACGAACTACAAGGACGGATGGCCGCTGTCGCAGGCCTTCAGCAACCTCGGCGCGATCACGAACGACCCCGACGCGGGCATCACGCTCGCCGAGGACCCCGAGCCGTGGACCGAGGGCACCGACGTCTACGCGATCGACTCGCTTCTCTACGAGACCGTGGCGGCGGGTCTCACCGAGGACGACCCCCTCACGACGAACTGGGAGAAGTCGAAGGTCGACTTCGCGACGGGCCGGATCGCCACGATGGCGCTCGGCTCCTGGGCCGTGTCGCAGATGCAGGCCGCGGCCGAGGAGAACGGCGCCTCCCCCGAGGACGTCGGCTTCATGGCCTTCCCCGCGAACGTCGACGGCCAGCAGTACGCCACGATCGGCGGCGACTACAACCTCGGCGTGAGCCGCCACTCCGAGCACAAGGCCGCGGCGTGGGCCTTCATCCAGTGGCTCATCGAGGACTCGGGCTTCACCGAGACGCAGAACATGATCTCGACCGTCATCGACAAGCCCGCGCCCGACTACCTCGCCGAGCTCGAGTCCGCCGGCGTCGAGCTCCTCGAGACGAACCCCGCGCCCGAGGGCAAGGAGAACCTCCTCCGCGAGATCGCGGACACCGCGCAGATCGACCTGTGGGGCCCGCTGTACCGGCAGAAGCTCGTCGACATCGCCCGCGGCGCCGCCGACGGCGACAAGGAGACCTCCTTCGCCGAGCTGAACTCGACCTGGAGCGACGCCCAGGCCCGGGTCGGCGAGTAAGCCGACCACGAGACGGAGACACCATGACGACCTCGGCTCCCGCCGGCGCATCCGCCGCCACGCGCGCCGCCGTCATCGTGCCCTCGCCCGAGCGCCGGGGGCGCGGCTCGCGCCGCGACCCCGGCGCCCCCGGGCGCGGGGCGCCGACGAGCCGGACCGCTCTGCAGCGACTGACCCCCTGGTTCTTCCTCTCGGGAGCGGTGGGCCTGCTGCTCCTCTTCAGCTACTGGCCCGCCCTCAACCTGCTGTACTACAGCGTCACGGACTGGGACGGCCTCGACCTCGAGAAGAACTTCGTCGGGCTCGAGAACTACATCGAGGTCTTCACGAACCCGCGCATCTTCAGCGTGTTCGGCGTGAGCCTCTACTACTTCGCCGCGTCCTTCGCGCAGATGGCGATCGCGCTCTACTTCGCCACTCTCCTGAGCTTCTCGACGAGGTTCTCGAACTTCTTCCGCGGCGTCCTGTTCTTCCCGTACCTCATCAACGGCGTCGCGATCGGCTTCGTCTTCCTGTACCTCTTCCAGCCGGGCGGCACGCTCGACACGGTGCTCTCCTGGTTCGGCGTGGCAGAGCCTCCGCAGTGGCTCGGCGACCCGGAGGTCGTGAGCTACTCGCTCGCCGCGACGTCGGTGTGGCGGTACACCGGCCTGAACTTCGTCCTGTTCCTCGGCGCGATCCAGTCGATCCCGGGCGACCTGTACGAGGCCGCCGAGCTCGACGGGGCGAGCCGCTGGCAGCAGTTCTGGGCGATCATCTTCCCCGGCATCCGCCGCATCATCGGCCTCTCGTTCATCCTCGCCATCTCCGGCAGCCTGAGCGTCTTCGAGGTGCCGTTCGTCATGACCGGCGGCGCCAACGGATCGAGCACGTTCGTGATCGAGACCCTCTCGACCGCGTTCAGCTTCCGCAACGTCGGGCTCGCGTCCGCCATGGCGGTCGTGCTGCTCGCGATCGTCCTGCTGGTGACGTGGATCCAGCGCCTGGTGTTCCCCGACGAGAAGGTGGACCTGACATGACCGCGATCGCATCCGCGCGCACCCCGCTCATGCGGCTGCGCAGCATGAGCGCCACGACGGCCAAGTACGTCAGCCTGATCATCGGCGCGGTCCTCACGCTGCTCCCGCTGTCGGTCGTGCTCATCGCCGCGCTCAAGACCGAGCAGGAGTACCTGCAGACCGGTCCGTTCGACCCTCCGGCCAACTGGCTCAACCTCGAGAACTTCGCGACGGCGTTCGAGAGCGGCCGGATGCTCGAGGGGTTCGTCAACACCCTCATCGTCCTCGGCGTCTCGCTCGTGGGCACCATCATCCTCGGCACGATGTGCGCGTACGCGCTCGATCGCTTCGCCTTCCGCGGGAAGAAGCTCATCTTCGGGCTCTTCCTCGTCGCGACGCTCATCCCCGGCGTGACGACGCAGGTGGCGACCTTCCAGCTCATCAACGGCATGGGCCTCTACGACACCAAGATCGCGCTGATCCTGCTCTTCATGGGCACCGACATCATCGCCATCTACCTGTTCATCCAGTTCATGTCGTCGATCCCCGTCTCCCTCGACGAGGCGGCCATGATCGACGGCGCGAGCCGGTGGACGATCTACTGGCGCGTCATCCTGCCGTTGCTGCGCCCCGCGATCGCGACCGTCGTCATCATCAAGGGCATCGCGGTCTACAACGAGTTCTACATGCCGTTCCTCTACCTGCCGTCCGAGGGGCTCATCTCGACGTCGCTGTTCCGCTTCAAGGGGCCGTTCGGCGCGCAGTGGGAGCTCATCGCCGCCGGCTCGATCCTCGTCATCATCCCGACCCTGGTCGCCTTCCTGTTCCTGCAGAAGTGGATCTACCGGGGCCTCACCTCAGGAGCCGTCAAGTGACCGACATCCTCGCCCTCACCCGTGCCGTCATCCGCCGCGACCTGCACGAAGGCTGGAGCGCGCGCGCCGTGGCCGGCCCGGTCCCGGAGTCGGTCGCGGGCGCGACCATCCCCGCGACGGTGCCCGGGTGCATCCACACCGATCTGCTCGCGGCCGGCCTCATCGACGACCCGTATCTCGACGACAACGAGGCCGCCCAGCGGTGGATCGGGCTGACCGACTGGACGTACGAGACGACGTTCACGTGGTCGGCGGATGGCCATGAGCGGCACGATCTCGTGTTCGACGGTCTCGACACGGTCGCGACGGTGACCCTGAACGGGCGCGTCGTGCTCGAGTCCGCGAACCAGCACCGCACCTACCGCGTCGACGCGCGGGACGCGCTCGTCGAGGGCGACAACGTGCTCGTCGTGGCGTTCTCCTCGCCCGTGAAGTACGCGGGCGCCCGCAGCATGGAGTACGGCGCCCGACCGCGCCCGTACCCGCTGCCGTACGAGGCCATCCGGAAATCCGCCGCGAGCTTCGGCTGGGACTGGGGCATCGCGACCGCGACGAGCGGCATCTGGCGGCCCGTGCGGCTCGAGTCCTGGTCCATCGCGCGCATCGCCGAGGTGCGCGTGGACGCCGCGCCGACCCCGGATGGCGGCGCGCTGCGCGCGGATGTGCGCGTCGAGCGCGCGGACGCCGATCGCGCACTGCATCTCGCGGTCGAGATCGACGGCCGCACGGCCGAGGCGGAGCTCGCCATGGGAATGGACGCCGCGCACATCGAGGTCGCGGTCCCGGGCGCCGCGCTCTGGTGGCCTGCCGGCTACGGGGAGCAGCCGCTGTACGACGTGCGGCTCGCGCTGTCGGCCGATGACGCGCCGCTCGACGAGGCGACCCGTCGGGTCGGCTTCCGCTCGGCGCGCTGGGACACGACCCCCGATGCCGACGGCACGCCGTTCGCGCTGCACGTCAACGACGTGCCGGTGTTCGTCAAGGGCGTGAACTGGATCCCCGACGACGCGCTCGTCACGCGCGTCGACGCCGCGCGCTACGAGCGTCGGCTCCGTCAGGCGCAGGCCGCCGGCGTCAACCTCATCCGCATCTGGGGCGGCGGCATCTACGAGTCGGACGACCTCTTCCGCCTGTGCGACGAGCTGGGGCTCCTCACCTGGCAGGACTTCCTGCTCGCGTGCGCGGCCTACCCCGAGGAGGAGCCGCTGCGCGGCGAGATCGAGGCCGAGGCGCGCGATCAGATCGTGCGGCTGTCCGCTCACCCCTCGCTCGTGCTCCTGTGCGGCAGCAACGAGAACCTCATGGGCTTCGCGGAGTGGGGATGGCAGACGGCCCTCGACGGTGCGACGTGGGGTGCGCACTACTACTTCGAGCTCTTCCCGTCGCTCGTCGCCGAGCTCGCGCCGCACATCCCCTACGCTCCCGGCAGCCCGTTCAGCCCGAACGGCGAGGGCCCGAGCGACGACGCCCACGGATCCGTGCACCTCTGGGAGCAGTGGAACCGCCGGGACTGGCTCACCTACCGCGACCACCGGCCGCGCTTCGTCGCCGAGTTCGGATGGCAGGGCCCGGCGACGTGGACCACGCTGCGCGACGCCGTGTCCGACGATCCGCTCACTCCGGAGTCACCGGGGATGATCGTCCACCAGAAGGCGATGGAGGGGAACACGAAGCTCACGAACGGGCTCCTCCCCCACTTCCGCATGCCGCGCGACATGGAGGGCTGGCACTGGGCGATGCAGCTCAACCAGGCGCTCGCCGTCCGGACGGCTCTCGAGCACTTCCGGTCCTGGACCCCGGTCACGATGGGCGCGATCGTCTGGCAGCTCAACGACTGCTGGCCGGTCACGAGCTGGGCGGCGATCGACGGCGCCGAGCGGCTGAAGCCGCTGTGGCACGCCCTCAAGCAGGCCTTCGCGCCGCGGATCGCGACGATCCAGCTGCGCGGCGACGGGCTCGCGGTCGTCCTCTCGAACGACACGGGAGAGTCGTGGGAGGGCACGCTCACGACGACCCGGCGCGGCTTCGACGGGACGGCCATCGCGGAGGACGCGCAGCCCTTCTGGATCCCGCCGCGCGGAACGACGACGCTCCCCCTTCGCCCGGAACTCGCGACACCGGATGACGCGGCGGCCGAGCTCGTCGTCGCGTCGACGGGCGACGTGCGGGGCCTGTGGTTCTTCGCCGAGCCGCGCGACTCGCGCCTCGCTCCGGCCGTCCTCGACTTCGAGGTGCGCCCTGTCGACGGCGGCACCGAGGTGGAGATCACCGCGCGGAACCTCGTGCGCGACCTGTCCCTGCTCGTCGACAAGGCGCATCCCGACGCCGTCACGGAGGACGGGCTGTTCACCCTGCTGCCCGGCGAGACGGCCATCTTCCGCGTGCGGCATCCGGAGCCGATCGATCTGCCCGCCCTCCTCTCGGAGCGGGTCATCCGCACGGCCAACGAGCTGGTCGCGCGATGACCCTCGACGACGGATACGTCTGCGGCATGACATGGGGGTGGACCGGCGTGCGCGGCACGTGGGCGACTCCCGCCGCGGCCGACTCGATGCGGCGGATGGCCGACCACTCCGTGACCTGGACGGCGCTCGCGTACGGCGCCCTGCAGGACACGGCGATCAGCACCGACATCCGCTTCCAGGACGAGCCCACCGTGACCGACGACGAGATCGTCTGGGCCATCCGCGAGGCGAAGGCGCTCGGGCTCAGGGTCTGCCTCAAGCCCGTCGTGAACGTCGCCGACGGGACCTGGCGCGCGCACATCGGCTTCTTCGACTGGGACGTGCCGGGCGAGCCGAGCTGGACGCAGTGGTTCGCGTCGTACCGCGCGTTCATCCTGCACGCCGCGCGCATCGCGGAGCGCGAGGGATGCGAGATGCTCTGCATCGGCTGCGAGATGGTGCGCGCCGACGCGCGCGAGGCCGAGTGGCGGGCGCTCATCGCGGATGTCCGCGCGGAGTACCGCGGTCTCGTCACCTACAACTGCGACAAGTACCAGGAGGACCGCATCACCTGGTGGGACGCGGTCGACGTCATCAGCTCCAGCGGCTACTACCCCGAGGACGCGTGGGAGGCGCAGCTCGACCGGATCGAGCCCGTCGTCGCCGCCCACGGCAAGCCGTTCCTGTTCCTGGAGGCCGGATGCCCGTCGCGCGAGGGGTCGGCTGCCCTCCCGAACGACTGGAGCCTCGCGGGCGCGCCCTCGGGTGAGGAGCAGCTGCGCTACTACCGGACGATGTTCGCCGCGTGCGATGCGCGCGACTGGGTGCGCGGCTTCATGCTGTGGGATTGGCCCGCCCAGCTGTACGCCCCCGACGAGGCGGCGCGCAACGACGACTACTGCCCCTACGCCAAGCCCGCGGGCGGATGGCTGCGCGACGCGTACGCGGAGCGCGGGTGACCCGCAAACCGGGAACCGCCACATCACCGATACGAGGAGAGATTCGATGGGGAATCCAACATGGCGGGCGCTTCTCGCGCCCGTGGCAGCGCTCGCCGCAGCCGCGCTGCTGCTGCCGAGCACCGCGACCGCAGCCGAGGAGGCGCCGCCGCGCGTCGATCTCGTCGACGCGCAGGCGACCGATGAGACCCGCAGCCTGTTCGCGTACCTGCGCGACATCGGCGGCACGGGCATCCTGTTCGGCCATCAGCACACGACCGACTACGGCGAGACGTTCACGACCCGCGACGGCACCGCATCCGACGTCCTCGCGGCGACCGGCGACCATCCGGCCGTGTTCGGGTTCGACACCCTCATCATCGAGGGCAGGGAGCGGCCGGGCGACGCATCGGCCACGCGCGAGGAGAACGCGCTGACCCTCGCGAGGAGCATCCGCGAGGCGCACGACCTCGGCGGCATCAGCACGCTCAGCGGGCACGTCGAGAACGTCGTCACGGGCGGCGACTTCTACGACACGACGGGCGACGCGCTGCGCGCCGTCCTGCCCGGCGGAACGCATCATGACGAGTTGCGCGCGCATCTCGACCTCGTCGCCCTCGCGGCTCAGAACGCCGTCGACGCCGAGGGAGCGGCCATCCCGATCGTCTACAGGCCTTGGCACGAGAATGCAGGGTCCTGGTTCTGGTGGGGAGCGGCCTTCGGCTCGCCTGGCGAGTACGCAGAGCTGTTCCGCTTCACCGTGGAGTACCTGCGCGACATCAAGGGCGTCCACAACCTGCTCTACGCCTTCTCCCCGGGCGGCGGATTCGGTGGGAGCGCCGAGCAGTACCTTCGCACCTACCCCGGCGACGACTTCGTCGACGTCCTGGGCTACGACACCTACGACCCGTCCGCATCGCAGACCTTCCTCGACGGCCTCGTCGCAGATCTCGGGATGATCGGACGGCTCGGCGCCGAGCGCGGCAAGGTGACGGCGTTCACCGAATTCGGGATCACAGGAGGCGTGAAGCCCGATGGCGAGAACGCGAACCCGACGTGGTACACCGACGTGCTCGACGCCATCCGATCCGACGCCGACGCGTCGCGCCTGTCGTACATGCTCACCTGGGCGAACTTCGGGGGCGACACCGCGCCCTACACCCCGGTCGAGGGCGAGATGCTCGCTGACTTCTCCGCCTTCCACGACGACCCGCGCACGCTGTTCGCGGACGACGTGACCGGCGCGTTCGACCGAGCGACGGACGCCGCACCCGCCGCGCCGGTCGCCCACATCGCGAGCCCCGCCGACGGGGCACGTGTCGCGGAGGGACCCGTCGCGCTGCGCGCCTCCATCACGGGCACGGCACCGATCCGCGCCTGGATCGAGCTCGACGACGGATCCGCGATCGACCTCGCCCCGCCGACCGACGGGGGCCTGTGGTGGACGGGCAACTGGGACATCCCCGCCGATCAGCTCGACAACTCGACGCGCGCGCTGATCCTGCACGTCAAGACGGACGGCGCCGAGGATCTCTCCGCGACGTCGCACGTGGTCGTCGGGCCGCGTCCCGAGCTGCCGCTCGGCGTCGTGGACGACTTCGAGGGATACGGCGACGACACGGCGCTGCGCAGCGAGTACGTGCAGTACCAGGCGAACGAGATCTCGCTCGAGACCGCGTCTACCGGCGGCGGGGAGAAGGCCCTGCGGCTCGACTACTCGTTCGCGAACCAGAGCTACACGGGCACCGGTCGACAGCTCTCGGGCGACTGGTCGTCGTTCTGGGACTTCCAGGCGTGGATCGATCCCGACGCGTCCGGCAACCGGCTCGTCCTCCAGCTCGTCGCCGACGGCGTCGCCTTCGAGGCCTACCCCTCCCTCGCCGGCGACGACCCCTACCTCGCCACCATCCCCTTCGCCGACTGGCGCCCCGCTCCCTGGGACACCGCCAACGCCGACCGCCGCCTCACGCCCGAGGCCCTCGCGAAGGTGTCGCAGTTCAACGTGTACGTCAACGCGGCCGACGGCGGCGCCGTCGAGGGCTCGATCGTCGTCGACGAACTCCGCGCGGTCGAGGGCACGCCCCCGCCGACGGTCTACGCCGACGTGCCGCGCGACCACGCCGCCTACGTCGCGATCCAGTGGCTGCACGACGAGGTCGTCGACCTCGGCGATGCGAACGGGCGCTTCCACCCGTCCCGCGCGGCCTCCGCCGACGACATCGAGACCGTGCTCAAGGCCTACGCGCCCGACGCCGGAGTCACCGCGGATGGCGCGCGCCGGCTCGACCTCGCCGTCGCGCTCTGGCGTGCGGCCGGGGAGCCGGCGCCCGCCGTGCCACGCGCGTTCGACGACGTGCCCGACGCACATGCGGCGGCCGCGGCCTGGGCCGTCGAGTACGGCATCATCGCGGCGCACGGTCCCGACCGCCTGAAGGCGTCGGCGCGCGTCGACCGCGCGGAGCTCGCCACCGCCGTTCACGCGCTCGACGCGGTGCGGGATGCGACCGGCGAGGAGGTGCTCTTCGCGTTCGCGGAGGGGGCCGACGGCTGGGCGATCGCCTCGTGGCAGACCGAGGGCTCGGCTGCGGCGGCCGACGGACGTCTCATCGTCGACGCCGCAGCCGGCGGGAACTGGGTCAGCTGGACCGGCTCGCTCGACCTCGCCGGCCGCAGCGCGCTCCTCGTCGACGTCGCAGCGTCCACCGGCTTCGACGGGAAGGCCGCCCTGCAGCTGGGATCCGACTGGACCTGGTGCGAGACCGCGAACGCGGGATGGGCCGAGGGAGAGCGCACGGGCGAGGACGCCGTCGTCATCGACCTGACGACGCTCGACGCGTCGTGCCGCGAGAAGCTCGGCGACGTGCGCGGAGTGAACCTGCACCTCGACGAGGGGCATCACGAGATCGAGGAGATCCGCGCGCGCTGAGCGTCGCGGGAAGGAGAGTCATGACCGTCCTGTCGATCGACGCCGGCCAGACCGGCGTGCGCGCCCGCGTGGCCGGAGGCATCGTGCGCGAGTCCCCCGGGCTCCGCACGCACGAGCCCTTACCCGTGCAGCTCGCCGCGGCCGCGCGGCGAGCGATCGACGAGGGCGCGACCGGGGTCGACGCCGTCGTCGTCGGGGCCTCGGGCCTCGTCGACGGCGGCGCCGATGCGGCCGCTCTCCATGCGCTCCTCGCCGATGCCGGCGTGCGTGAGGTGCGGCTCGCCCACGACTCCATCACGTCGTACCTCGGGGCCCTCGGCGATGTGCACGGAGCGGTCGTCGCCGCGGGGACCGGCGTCGTCACGCTCGCCGTGGGCCCCGAGAGCTCGTGCCGCGTCGACGGCTGGGGGCACATCATGGGCGACGCGGGCAGCGGCTACTGGATCGGCAGGGAGGCACTCGACGCAGTCATGCGCGCGCACGACGGCCGCGGACCGGCGACCCTGCTGAGCGACGACGTGCGCACCGTGTGGCGCGACCTCGAGACCGCCTACATCCTGCTCCAGTCCGACCCGTCGCGCGTGAGCAGGGTCGCATCGTTCGCGCGCGCGGTCGCGCGCCGTGCGGCCGACGGCGATCCGGTCGCGCTCGACATCTCGCGGCGCGCCGGCGAGCAGCTCGCGCTGAGTGTCGTCGCCGGTCTCCGCCGAGCGGGGCTCGAGGGCGCGGACGCGCCCGTGGCCCCGATCGGCGGCGTCTTCGGCTCGGCTCCGATCGCCGATGCCTTCTCGGCCGCGCTCGCCGGGCGCGCTCCCCATGCGCGCATCGTGACCGCGCGGGGCTCGGGCCTCGACGGCGCGACCCTGCTCTCGGGCGTGGGCCCCGGCCATCCGCTCGCCGCCTCGGTCGCGGTCGTGCGACGCTGAGCCGGTCCGCGCAGGCGTGGCATAGGGTTCTCGTGTGGCGGGGACACGACGGCGCACGGGGCGGGTGACGATCAGCGACATCGCGGCGCGCGCGGGGGTGTCGATCGGGGCCGTGTCGTTCGCGCTCAACGGCCGCAAGGGCGTCTCTGAGGAGACCCGTGCGCGCGTGCTGCGGGTCGCCGACGAGATGGGATGGGCCCCGGCCAGCAGCGCCCGCTCGCTCGCGGAGGCGCGCACCGAGACGTTCGGGCTCGTGCTCGCGCGCGATCCCCGCAACCTCGGCGTCGAGGCGTTCTACATGAAGTTCTTCGCGGGCCTCGAGAGCGAGCTCGCGGAGCGCTCGTACAGCCTCCTGCTGCAGGTCGTCCCCACGCCCGAGGCCGCGTACGCAACTCTCTCGAAGTGGCACAGCAGCGGCCGCGTCGACGGCATCATCCTCACCGACCTCGAGCTCGACGACCCCCGCATCGGCCTCTCGAAGGCGCGCAATGCGCTGCCCACCGTCGTCGTCGGAGACCCGGCCGTCTCGGGCGGGCTCACGACCGTGTGGACCGACGACGCGACCTCGATGCGGTCGGCGGTCGGCCACCTGCGCGAGCACGGTCACACGCGGATCGCCCGCGTGTCGGGCCTCGCCGCGCTCGCCCACACGAGCATCCGCGATGACGCGTTCGTCGCCGAGATGACGCGCGCGGGGCTCGAGCCGACGCTCGTCCACACCGACTACTCCCCCGAGGACGGCGCACGGGCGACGCGCGCGCTGCTCACCTCGCCGCACCGCCCCACCGCCCTCATCTTCGACAACGACGTCATGGCGGTGGCCGGGCTCACGGTCGCGATGGAGCTGGGCGTGCGGGTGCCCGACGAGCTGTCGATCATCGCGTGGGACGACTCGGTCCTGTGCGAGCACACGTTCCCGCAGCTCACGGCGCTCAGTCACGACGTCGTCGCCTTCGGGGCGCACGTCGCCCGGCGCCTGTTCGACCTCATCGACGGCGCCGCCCCGGCCGCGCACCTCGACTCCACCGCCCTCCTGCGCCCGCGCGGATCGACCGCCCGTGCGCCGCGGGAAGCGCCGTAGGATCGAGAGCATGGCAGGTTTGTGGGGTCGACGCCGACGGGAAGAGCGCGAGCAGCAGGAGTCGGCCGACGCCGACCTCGCACGGCGCGCCCGCACCGCGCTGGTGACAGCGGACGAGCGGATCCGGGCGACCGGAGACGAGCTGGTCTTCGCCGTCGCCGAGCTCGGCGAAGGACCGACCGAGGATCTGCGCACCGGCCTGGCCGCGGTCAAGGAGCACATGGCCGAGGCCTTCCACCTGCACCAGCTCAACCACGACGAGATCCCCGACACCCCGGAGGAGCTGCGCACGCGCAACGCGCGCATCATCCAGCTCTGCGACTGGGCCGAGGACGTCCTCGACGAGCGCACGGCGGCGCTGCAGGCGCGCATCGCGCTCGTCCGGCAGGCTCCGCAGATCCTGCAGCAGGTCCGCGCCGACGTCGAGCGCCTCCGCGAGCGGCTCCCGCAGGCGCGCACGACCGTCGAGCGCCTCGCGCGTCACTACAGCCCCGAGGCCCTGCAGCGCGTGCGGGTGAACGCCGACGAGGCGGAGCAGCTGCTGGACTTCGCCCTGCACTCGGCCGACGTGTCGGAGCGCCGCCGCGAGGCGCGGCGCGGTGAGGAGGCGAACCTCGCCCTCGAGACCGCCACCGAGGCCGTCCGCCGTGCCACGAGCATCCTCGACGGCGTCGACGACTTCGAGATCGAGGCGATGCGCGCGCAGTCGACCCTGGCCGACGTCGTCGCCGACTCCCGCGGCGACATCGTCGCGGCGCGGCAGGCTCCGCAGACGCCCGAGGTGACTCGGGCGGTCGCCGACCTCGAGGCGGCGCTCGCCGCCCTGCCGGGCCCCGGCACGCCATCCGACCCGTTCTCCGACCTCGCCTCGCTGTCCGACGCGAACGCCGCGCTCGACGCCGCCGTCGCGAAGGCGCGCGAGCGCGCGGCGCGCCCCGTGCCGTCCATCGCGCACGTGCGCCACGACATCGACGCCGCCGACCGCGCCATCGCCGTCGCGGGAAGCCTCATCAACGGCCACCGCGGCTGGATCGGCGCGGACGCCCGCACGCGCTACGCCGAGGCGCAGCGCGTGCGGATCGACATCGATCCCCTCGTCGCCGACGAGGACACGCGCGAGCAGGCGCAGCAGCTCGCCCGCCGGGCGGCGCAGCTGGCGCACGAGGCGCTCCAGCTCGCGCAGCGCGACATCGACTCGTCGCGCCCCGATGACGACGACTGGGGCTCGTGGGGCGGCGGCCGACGCGGGCCGCGCGGCGGGGGCTTCGGCGGCGGAGGAGGCGGCCTCCTCGGGCCGGTGCTCGGCGGCGTGCTGCTCGGCGGCCTCATCGGCGACGTCTTCGACTGATCCCGCGCACACAGGCGGATGGCCCGGATCCTGGGATCCGGGCCATCCGCATGTCATGAGGTCGTCACGACGCGAGCACGTCCTCCACGGGAGGGGCCTGCGTGGTCAGCGCGATGACACCGTAGTCCCAGCCGCGGCGCCGGTAGACGACGCTCGGGTGGTCGGTGCGCGCGTTGATGAAGAGGAAGAAGTCGTGGCCGACGAGCTCCATGCGGTCGACGGCCTCCTCGACGGTCATCCACTCGGGCTCGAAGGTCTTGCTCCGGATCACGACGGGCGTGTAGGCCTCGTCCTCCTCGGTCTGCTCGACGACCGGCACGGTGCCGGTCGCGACGGCCTGGAGCGTCTCGACGGTCGCCGGCTGCACGTCGAGCCCCTCGAGCGCCCCCTTCTCCTTCGCGAAGCGCGCGGCGCGCGGGTGCAGACGCCCGCTGACCTTCTTGTCCTTCGCACGGCGGATCTGCTCGCTGAGCTTCTCGATCGCCATGTCGAGCGCCGTGAACTTGTCGGCGTCGTGCGCCTCCGCCCGGATGACCGGGCCGTTCCAGAAGATCGTGAGCTCGACCGACTCCTCCTCGAGACGGCCCCCGCGATGCGCGTGGTGCGTGACCTTCACTTCGAGACGCTGGGCACGCGGGGCGAGCGACGCTATCCGCTCGCTCTTCTCCTCGACCACGGTGCGGAATCGCTCTGAGACGCTGACCCCCACGCCGACGATGTTCGTGTCCATCTCTGCCTCCCTATCCGGTCCGACCGGTGTGAGCGGCGGACCTGCGGTCGCCTTGGTGTCCCCCACCGTATCCCCGGCGCGGACGGGTGTCACGAACTATCTCGAAACGATCACGCGTGTCGTGTTCGCGGCGGGAGAACGCGCGGCGTCGCCGCGAGCGTGGCCGCGCCGAGCACGAGAGCACCGGCCTCGGCGAGCGCGCGACGCGCCTCGCGGAGCGTCGCCCCGGTGGTCACGACGTCGTCGACGATGACGACCGCGCGCCCCTCGACATGGCGGCGCACGGCGAGCGCTGCCGCGACGTTGCGCCCGCGCTCGGCCACGTCGAGCGCACGCTGGTCGTCGATGCGGCGGGCCCAGCGCAGCGCGCGCAGCGGGGCGACCCCCGCGTGGTGCAGCAGCAGCTCGACCGGGCGGTAGCCGCGCCGTCGCGACGAGGCGGCCGACGGCGGGATGGGCACGGCGTCGACGAGGCGCCCGCTCGCGACGGCGCAGCTCACGAGCGCCGCCCGCAGCGCCGGCGCGAGGACGCGGGCGAGGTCGGTGCGCCCGCGCTGCTTGAATGCGCGCAGGGACGCCGCCGCGGCACCCTGATAGGCCAGCCCGCTGATCACCTCGAAGTCGTCGTCGAGGGTGCGGCGCACGACACACGGCCCGAGCGCCGCGCGGCAGCGGTCGCACACGGCGGCGCCGGGTGCCCCGCATCCCGCGCAGTCGACGGGCAGGAGCAGGGCGCCGGCCTCGCGCAGGGCGACGCGCAGGCCATCGGTCATCGTCGTCATGAGGCCACCCTGCGCATGCCGCGGCCTCCGCAGGGACGCCGCCGTCGGCACACGGCGCGGCACGCCGACGCCGCGCGCCTGTGCACGCGGCGTCGGCTCAGCCGGGCAGGCCGAGCTGCGTCGCGAGCACCTCGACGCCCTTCGCCGACTCGGTGGGATTGCGGCCGCGCATGACGAGCAGGCTCCCCTCCGAGGTCAGGAGGCGCACAGGCGAGTCCTGGTTGCCCGCCCCCACTGCGACGACGTTGAGCGGCGCGGTCGCGGTCGTCCCCGGCGCCCCGATGGGCTGCTGGATGAGCTGCGCGCTGTCGGTGCCGCCGGCCGCGATGCCGACCGTGCTGTCGTCGATCCAGGCGAGGTCGATACCCGGCATGCGCAGCTGCGCGATCCGCGTCGGCGCGCCCACCGAGAGCGGCGCGCCGTCGAAGTCGCGCTCGATCGCCGACACGATCACCCACTGCTCGTCGCCGATCGCGACGATCGCCGCGATCCGCGCGCCGTCGCGCGAGACGTCGATCGCCGTCACGCGGGAGACGTCGGTCCATCCGCCGGTCATCGGGGTCGGCTCGAGGTCGGCGCTCCAGGCCGTGAGCGAGCGCGGATCGTCCGGCCGCACCGTCCAGATCCATCCGTGCGGGTCGAGCGCGGGCGCGATCGTCTTGCCGCCCGCGTCGATCTCCGACGGATGGTCGTCAGCCGTGACGCGCATGACGCGCCCGTCCGCGAGGCCCACGGCCGCGATCTGCTGGTCGGCCGACATCGCCACGGACGCGATGTCCTCGGGGAAGTCCGAGAGGACCTCCGACATCCCGTCGACGGCGACGACCTCGCCGCCGGACAGGTAGCCGAACCCGTCGTCCGTGAGCACGAGCGCGCGCGAGTCAATCCGCGTCGACGCGACCGGCGCCGCCGGCACGTCGACCTCCTGGCCCTCGACCGTGAGCGCGACCTCGCGCACGTCGGTCGACGCCAGGCTCTGCTCGAGCTGCGCGCGCATGCGGCTGAGCGTCTCGTCGTCCGCTCCCGCGGCGTCGGTGAGCTCGACGTGCGCGACGCGATCGGCGTCGACCTCGATCGTCCCGCTGGCGAGCTGGACGTCGTCGGCGAAGGCGGTCTCGACCCCGGGAGCGAGCCAGTCGCTCGGCGCGCCCTCCACGAGCTTCTGCACGATGCGCGTGGGCGCGTGCTGGAGCGTGAGGAACCACCGCCGGTCGGGCACGATGTGCCGCCACGTCGCATCGAAGTAGGCGAGGTCGTGCGCGGCGTACAGCTCGCGGAAGAAGAGGCGGTCGAGCACGATGCCGTCGGGGGCCGACACGATCCGCCACTCCCCCTCGGCGTCGCGCGCGAGCTCGAACGACAGCGAGGTCGTGCCGTCGGCGATGAGGCGGTATCGCCCGTCGGAGTCGACCACGGCCTCCCCGTGCACCTCGGCCGAGACGCTCGCGGCGTCCTCCGATGCCGAGACCTCGCTCACCTCGCGGTCGTCGGTCGTGTCGATCGTGACGCTCGCGACCGGGTTCCAGGTGTCGGCGAGATCGTCGGAGAGGTACTCGCGCGCGGTCGCCCAGCTCTGCTCGGGCGAGATCGACGCGCGCAGGAAGCCGTCGACGATCTCCTGCGGCGAATCGCCGGGGCGCGGCGACTCGGCGTCGTAGCTGCCGCCCGTGACGTCCTCGACGACGTCGCCCGGGGCGTTGCCGACCGAGACCGGGCCGCTCATCGGCAGGCCCGAGCACGCGGCGAGCGCGAGAGCGGGAACGAGGACGAGCGCGGCGAGCACGCGGCGGAGGCGGGTCATGCGGGGTCCTCCTCGTCATCGGTGCGGATGGGCTGGGTCAGCCCGAGCTCGTCGGTCACGCTCTCGGTGGGCTCGACGGGGATCGGCGAGCGCTCGACCGGCTGCCCCGGCACACGCGGGACGGTGAGCACGAAATGCGACCCGCGCCCCGGCTCCGACCACAGCTCGAGGGCGCCGCCGTGGAGCTTCGCGTCGCCGAGCGCGATCGCGAGGCCGAGGCCCGTGCCCCCGAGCGTGCGCTTGCGCGACGGATCCGCGCGCCAGAACCGGTCGAAGACGCGCGCAGCCTGCTCGGGCGACATGCCGAGGCCGTAGTCGCGCACGCCGATCGCGACCGCCCGGGCGTCGCTGTCGATCGTGATGACGATCGGCCGTCCCTCGCCGTGCTCGATGGCGTTGCCGATGAGGTTGCGGAGCACGCGGCGGACGCGCCGCGGGTCGACGTCGACCGGCGAGTACCCGCCGGGCGCCACGATGCGCAGCTCGCTGCCGTGCTGCGCCGCCACCTGCCGCATGGAGGCGGCCACGTCCTCGGCGAGCTGCGCGAGGTTCGTCGACTCCAGCTCGAGCTGCACCGAGCCGGCGTCGTAGCGGCTGATCTCGAGCAGATCGGTGAGCAGCTGCTCGAAGCGCGCCACCTGATCGTGCAGCAGCTCCGCCGCGCGCGCCGTCGCCTCGTCGAACTCGGCGCGACGGTCGTTGATCATCTCGGACGCGAGCCGGATGGTCGTGAGCGGCGTGCGCAGCTCGTGCGAGACATCCGACACGAACCGCTGCTGCACCTGCGAGAGCTCGGCGAGCTCGGTGATCTGCGCCTCGATGCTGTCGGCCATGGCGTTGAACGAGCGGCCGAGAGCCGCGAGCTCGTCCTTGCCGCGGACGGGGAGCCGCACGTCGAAGTAGCCGGCGGCGAAGCGCGCGCTCGTCTGACTCGCCTCGATGAGCGGCTGGGCGACTGTGCGCAGCACGAACCACGAGATCGCCGCGACGAGCACGACGAGCACCATGCCCGTGACCCACAGGGTGCCCTGCACGAAGCGGAGGGTGCGGTCTGCCTCCTGCAGGCTGTACGCGAGGTACACCTCGTACGCGCCCGCGTTCTGCACCTGGAGCTGCTGGCCGACGACGATGCCGGGCACCGGCTCCTCGTCGTCGTCGAGCTGCAGGGCGACGGACTGCCACCACTGGTTCTCGTCGGAGGCGCGCACGCGCTCGCGGAGCCCCTCGCTGAGGATGGCCTCCTCGCCGTCGGCGAGGAGGAAGGCGAAGTCGGGCGGCGCGATCGCCGACGGCGCGTCGTCGATGCGGAAGTAGGCGAAGTACGGCGTGCCGCCCTGGCTCGTGAACGCGGTGCGGGCGTCGAAGAGCACCTGCTGGAGGGCCGCGCCGTCCGCGGCGACCTCGGCCGTGTCGATGACGTCCTGCGCGGCGAGCACGGCGCGCTGCGCCTGATCGAGCACCTCGTCCCTGCTCGTGGAGAAGAGGTTGTTGTGGATGGCCAGGGCCGTCCACACGCACGTCACGGCGATCGCGAGCGCTGTCGCCGCCACCGTCATGAAGGTCGTGCGGAAGCGGAGCGAGCTCGTCCACTGCGCCCGGATGGCCGGCACCCAGGTCGACGGGCGCCGGAGCGTGATGCGCGCGGGCCCCTGCGACATGCGCGCTAGATCGCCGCGCCGGCGCGATAGCCGACGCCGCGCACCGTCATGACGATCTTCGGGTTGTCCGGATCGATCTCGATCTTCGCGCGCAGGCGCTGCACGTGGACGTTCACCAGGCGCGTGTCGGCCTTGTAGTGGTATCCCCAGACCTGCTCGAGGAGGGCCTCGCGCGAGAAGACCTGCTGCGGCTTCGAGGCGAGCGCGACGAGCAGCTCGAACTCGAGGGGCGTGAGCGAGATCGGGGTCTGCCCCCGACGCACCTCGTGCGCCGCGACGTCGATCGTGAGGTCGCCCGCGCGCAGGACGTCGCCCGACGACTCGGGGGCCGGTCGCAGGCGCGTGCGGATGCGCGCCACGAGCTCCTTCGGATTGAAGGGCTTGACGATGTAGTCGTCGGCGCCCGCCTCCAGGCCCGCGACGACATCGGCGGTGTCGGAGCGGGCGGTCAGCATGATGATCGGGACGCCCGACTCTCCCCGGATCTCGGAGCAGATCTCGATGCCGTCCTTGCCGGGGAGCATGAGATCGAGCAGCACGAGGTCGGGGCGCTCCTGCCGCCAGCTGTCGACGGCGAGCGCTCCGTCCGCGCAGAAGGCCGTGTCGAAGCCCTCCGTGCGCAGGACGATGCCGATCATCTCGGCGAGGGCCGTGTCGTCGTCGACGACGAGGATGCGGGCGCTCATGAGGCTGGTCCTTTGCTCCGGTTGCGCGCCGACGCGCGTCGTTCGCGCGGGCGAGGCGTCCTCGACAGCCTAGACGAACGGTCGCGCCGAGCGGCGGCGACACGGGGCCCTGCGCGTGTGACACGATGAGAGCGGGGGCGGCAGCCGTCCGCTCGCAGGCAGGTCGAGGGAGGATCGACGTGACCGCAGAACCGTCGTGGACGCCGGCGCCGCGGGGCGGGCTCATCCCGCTCCAGCCGCTCGGGTTCGGCACGATCCTCGGCAGGTCCTTCTCCGCCCTGCGCGGCAACCCCCGCGTGCTCCTGGGCTTCGCGATGGTCGTGCAGCTGGCCGCGTCGATCGTCGGGGTGGTCGTGATCGGCTGGGTCACGTACGCGGCGATGTCGCGCCTCGACACCGTGAACGAGTTCTCCGACGACTTCGGGCTCATCGCGGCCGGCTCGACGCTCATCGCCGTTCTCACGACGATCGGCGTCGCGCTCGTGATGAGCGTCCTCGGCATCATCGTCCAGGCGGTCGTCGTGGGCGAGGTCGCCCACGCAGCGCTCGGCGAGCGCGCGACGCTCGGCGCGATCTGGCGCCGGGTGCGCCCGGTCGTGTGGCGTCTCATCGGGTACTACGCCCTCGTCACGATCGCCGTCTCCGTCGCCGTCGGCGTCCTCATCGCGGTCGGGTTCGCGCTCGGCTCGGTCGAGATCTGGATGGCCGTGGTCTACGGGGTGCTCGCCGCGCTGGCGGCCATCGTGCTGTACGCGTGGCTCGGCACGAAGCTCTTCGTCGTGCCGAGCGCGATCATCCTCGAGCACGCGACGGTGATCGGCGGCATCCGCCGCTCGTGGCAGCTCACGCGCGGCCGGTTCTGGCCCACGTTCGGCATCATCGTGCTCATCGGCCTGATCATGAACACCGCCTCGTACGTCGTGGGCATGCCGTTCACCTTCCTCGGCTCCGCGATGTCGAGCATCTTCGCCCCGACGGGGTCTCCCGACGCGGCCGCCGGGATCGGCTTCGTGCTCGCGATCGCCGCGAGCCAGATCGTGACGCTCGTCATCTCGTCGGTGACGGTGGTCGTGCAGGCGACGTCGTCGGCGCTCGTCTACATCGACGCGCGCATGCGCCGCGAGGGCATCGACCTGCGGATGCAGTCCTACGTCGAGCGCCGAGACAGCGGCCGCACCGACCTCGACGACCCCTACGCCTTCGACCCCGACGCGGTCGCGCCGGTGCGGGCGCCCTGGCCCGCATACGCGGGCCCGGCATACGGCTCTCCCGCCGCGCCCTACGGCGCGCAGCCGCCGTACGGGCAGCCGGCACCGCAGTACGGTCAGCTGGCACCGCAGTACGGGCAGTACGCACCCCAGTACGGTCAGCCGGCACCGCAGTACGGCCAGTACGCACACCAGTACGGTCAGCCGGCACCGCAGTACGGGCAGTACGCACCGACCTCCGGACAGCCGGCGCCGTCGGAGCGCACTCCCGACACGTCCGGCGCCCCGGCATCGGCCGAGCGCCCCACCGCGCCGCCGTACGCGCGTCCCGTCGACACCGGCTCGGCGCCCGACGCGGGGCGGACGGACGCCGCGGACGGCTCGTGACAGGCGCGCAGCTCGCGACCGGCGCGCTCCGGCTCGTCCTCGCGACCCTGCCGGACGGCGACGAGGCCCGCGACTGGGCCGAGGACGAGCTCGGCGACCCGGTCTACGACGCCGCGCAGCCGACTCTCCTCGACCGCATCGCCGGGGCGATCGCCGACTTCTTCGCGCGGCTCTTCGACACCGAGCTCGGCGCCGAATGGAACCCGCTCCTCGCGATCGTCGTCACCGGCGTCATCGCGATCGTCGTCGTGTGCGCCTTCCTCATCTGGGGTCGCCCCCGCTCCGCGCATCGCGCGCCGTCGCGCTCGGCGCTGCTGTTCGGCGAGGACGAGCACCGCACGGCGGCGGAGCTCCGCGCCTCGGCGGCTCGCCGAGCCGAAGCGGGCGACTGGACCGGCGCCGTCGTCGACCGGTTCCGCGCGCTCGCACGGTCGCTCGAGGAGCGCGACCTCCTCGATGCTCCCCCCGGCACGACGGCCCAGCGCTTCGCCGTGCTCGCGACGGCGCCGTTCCCCGCTCACGCGGACGCGCTGTCGCGGGCCGCCGCAGCGTTCGACGACGTGCGCTACCTGCGCCGCGAGGGCACCGCCGAGATGTACGCCGCCGTCGCGCAGCTCGACGACGCGATCTCGGCCGCGCGCCCCGCGCGCCTGCGCGAGGGGGTCCTCGGATGACCGAGCTCCGCGACAGCGCGCCGGAAGCCGCACCGGCGCGCCGCGGCCGGCGCGCCCTCGGCTGGATCGCCCTCGTCGCCGGGTTCGTCGTGTTCGGCCTCGTGCTCGTGCTCGTAGCGGGTCGCGAATGGTCGCAGCGGCCGGCGCTCGACGCGGAGTCCGCGGGCCCGGACGGCGCACTCGCCGTCACGCGGCTGCTCGAGGAGCGCCTGGGCGTCGACGTCGTCATCGTGTCGAGCCTCGACGAGGCGCTCGGCGCGGTCGGCGACGGAACAGGGCTCGCACTCGGCTCGACGGCCCCGCTCGCCGACGACGAGGTCGAGCGGCTCGTGGCGCAGGCGGGCGACACCGTGCTCCTCGCGCCGACCTCGCGCGATCTCCGCATCCTGTTCGCCTCCTCCGGCTTCCAGGCCTTCGGCGATGGCACGCCCGCCGCGCCGTCCTGCGGGCTCGACGTCGCCGTGAACGCAGGCGATGTCGTGGCCGGAGAGGCGTACGACCGCGGCGGCGCCGACGTCGCCTGCTACCCGGTCGCCGACAGCGGGTTCGCCCTCCTGCAGCAGGAGGGCGACGGCCGGACGGTGTCGGCGGTCGACGGCGCGTCCCTGCTGGTCAACGAGCACCTCGACCGCGAGGGGAACGCGGCGCTCGCACTCGGGCTTCTCGCAGCGCGCGACGAGCTCGTCTGGTACCTGCCCCGCATCGCCGACGCCGCGAGCACGGCCCCCGCGACGCTCGGCGAGCTCACGCCGGCGTGGGTCACCCCCGCAATCGTCGCCGCCGCACTCGCCGCTGTCGCGGCCGGCATCTGGCGGGGCCGGCGCTTCGGCCCGCTCGTCGCGGAGGATCTGCCGGTCACGGTGCGGGCGAACGAGACCCTCGAGGGGCGCGCGCGGCTCTACGCGCGCGCATCCGACGCCGCGCACGCCGCCCGGCTGCTGCGCGCGGGGGCATCCGCCCGGATGGCCGTGCGACTCGGCCTGCCTCGCACCGCGCCGCCCGCCGAGGTCGCCGACGCCGCGGCCATCCGCCTGCGCGCACGCGCCGACGCCGTGCGCGGCATCCTGCTCGCCGAGCCCCACGACGACGCATCGCTCGTGGCCTTCGGCGAGCGCCTCCACGACCTCGAGACGGCCGTCGACGCGGCCGTCCGCACCGAAAGGACACCATCGTGACCGAGACCCCGAACGGCGATCCCGCGGCGCTCCGCGAGGCGATGGGGCGCGTGCGCCAGGAGATCGGCAAGGCCGTCGTCGGCCAGGATGGCGCCGTGAGCGGCCTGCTCATCGCGCTGCTCGCCCGCGGCCACGTGCTGCTCGAGGGCGTGCCCGGCGTCGCGAAGACGCTTCTCGTGCGCACCTTCAGCCGGGCCCTGGGCCTCGACACCAAGCGCGTCCAGTTCACGCCCGACCTCATGCCGGGCGACGTGTCCGGCTCGCTCATCTACGACGCCCGCTCGGGCGAGTTCGAGTTCCGCGAGGGCCCCGTGTTCACGCACATCCTCCTCGCCGACGAGATCAACCGCACACCTCCGAAGACCCAGGCCGCCCTGCTCGAGGCGATGGAGGAGCGGCAGGTCTCGACCGACGGCGTCACGCGCCCGCTGCCGGCCCCGTTCCTCGTGGCGGCGACCCAGAACCCGATCGAGCACGAGGGCACGTACACGCTTCCGGAGGCCCAGCTCGACCGCTTCCTCATGAAGCTCGTCGTCGAGGTGCCCGCGCGCGATGCCGAGGTCGCCGTGCTCCGCCGCCACGCCGACGGGTTCTCGCCGCGCGCGCTCGACGGGGTCGAGGCGGTCGTGACGGCGTCCGACATCGCGTCCGCGCAGCGGGCGGTCGAGGCGGTGACGGTCACCGACGACGTGCTCGCCTACATCGTCGACCTCGCGCGCGCGACCCGGCAGAGCCCCTCCGTGCAGCTGGGCGCGAGCCCGCGAGCGGCGACCGCGCTGCTGGCGGCGGCCAAGGCATGGGCCTGGCTCGGCGGCTACCCTGCGATCACGCCCGATCACGTGCAGGCGATGATCGTGCCCGTGTGGCGACACCGCATCCGCCTCCGAGCCGACGCCGAGATCGAGGGCGTCTCGGTCGAGGCCGTGCTGACCTCGGTGCTGCAGCAGACGCCGGTCCCGCTCTGAGCGCGCGGAGGTCGCCATGTACCTGACCGGCCGCTTCGCCGTGCTCGTGGGCTGCGGGATCGTGCCCGTCGTCCTCCTGGGCGGCTCGGCGCCATGGGCCGTGCTCGCGATGTGGCTCGTCGTGTGCGCGGCGGTGCTCGTCGCCGACGTCGCCGCCGCGGCCGACCCGCGCGCCCTCCGCGTGCTGCGCGAGGCCCCGGCCCGCGTCCGGCTGGGCGAGCCGGCGTCTGCCCTCGTCCGCCTCGTGAACACGGGCCAGCGTCGCCTGCGCGGGCGCGCGCGGGACGCGTGGCAGCCGACCGCGGGGGCTCCCGCCGAGCGCCTGGCGATCGACGTGCCGCCCGGCGAGTCCCGGGCCTACCGCGTCCCGCTCCTCCCCCGGCGGCGCGGCGAGCTGCGCTCCGCGTTCGTCGCCGTGCGCAGCGCGGGCCCGCTGGGCATGGCGGGGCGCCAGGCCGTGATCGCGGCCCCGGGGGCCATCCGCGTCCTGCCGCCCTTCCACAGCCGCCGCCACCTCGCGAGCCGCGTCGCGCGGCTGCGCGAGCTCGACGGCAACACGAGCATCCAGGTCCGCGGTCAGGGCACCGAGTTCGACTCGCTCCGCGAGTACGTGCGCGGGGACGACGTGCGCTCGATCGACTGGCGGGCCACAGCCCGCGCGTCGACGACCATGCTCCGCACGTGGCGACCCGAGCGCGACCGCCACGTCGTCATCGTGATCGACACGGGCCGGACGTCCGCTGCGCGCGTCGGAGACAGCACGCGTCTCGAGGCCGCGTTCGAGGCCGCGCTCCTCCTGTCGGCGCTCGCGCAGCGCGCGGGCGACCACGTGCATCTCGTCGCGTTCGACAGGGTCGTGCGCGCGCGCGTCACGGGCGTCGAGGGGCCGGCGCTCCTGCCCGCACTCGTCGACGCCCTCGCTCCCGTGGACGCCCAGCTCATCGACACCGACTGGGATGCCGCGCTCGCGCAGGCGCGCCGGCTCGCCCCGCACCCGTCGCTGCTCGTGCTGCTCACGGCCCAGGAGTCCGTCGACGCCTCGCGCGCGTTCCTCGGCGTCCTCCCGTCGGCGGCGCGTCGCGGCACGGTCGTGCTCGTCGGCGCCGCCACCGACACGACCCTCGAGAGCGCGGCGCGCGAGCGGGGGTCGGCCGACGCCGTGTACCGCGCAGCCGCCGCCGAGGCCGGGCTCTCGGCCGCGCGGCGCGTGGCGCGGGCGATCGAGCGGGCCGGCGCCGACGCCATCTCGGCGTCGCCGGACGACCTCCCGCCGCTCGTCGCCGACCGGTACCTCGCGCTCAAGCGGGCCGGGCGCCTGTAGGGACACCCGCGACCGGGAGCCGGCCGCCCTCGCGGCGCCGCCGCCCCGGACGCTTGCCCCCGGGTCCTTGCCCCGAACGGCCGCCACCGCCATCCGACACCGGCCCTTCGCGGCAAGAACCCCGCTCCAGACCCCGGACACGGCGGAGCGGCCCGCCCCCGACGGGGACGGGCCGCTCCGCGGCGGGGCTCAGGCCAGGTCGAAGCGGTCGAGCTCCGTGACCTTCGTCCACGCCTTCACGAAGTCGCGCACGAACTTCTCGTGCGCGTCGTCGCTCGCGTAGACCTCGGCGAGCGCGCGCAGCTCCGAGTTCGAGCCGAACACGAGGTCGACGCGCGTGCCGCGCCCGAAGACCTCGCCCGTGACGTCGTCCGTGGCCTCGAACGCGTGCTTGCCCGGGTCGAGCGGGCGCCACGTCTTGCCGAGATCGAGCAGGTTCACGAAGAAGTCGTTCGTGAGCGTGCCGGGGCGGTCGGTGAACACGCCGTACGGCGAGCCGTCCCAGTTGGCGCCGAGCACGCGCAGCCCGCCGACGAGGACCGTCATCTCGGGCGCGCTCAGCGTGAGGAGGTTCGCCTTGTCGATGAGGAGGTACTCCGCGGGGAGCGTCGCGTCAGGCCCGGTGTAGTTGCGGAAGCCGTCGGCGATGGGCTCGAGGTAGCCGAACGACGCGACGTCGGTCTGCTCCTGCGTGGCGTCGGTGCGACCCGGGTGGAAGGGGACCCGCACCTCGACGCCGGCGTCCGCCGCGGCCTTCTCGACACCCGCGTTGCCCGCGAGCACGATGAGGTCGGCGAGTGACACCCGCTTGTCGCCCGTCTGCGCGGCGTTGAACGAGGCCTGGATGCCCTCGAGCACGCCGATCACCTTCGCGAGCTGCTCGGGGTTGTTGACGTCCCAGTCCTTCTGCGGGGCGAGGCGGATGCGCGCGCCGTTGACGCCGCCGCGCTTGTCGCCGCCGCGGAAGGTCGACGCGGCGGCCCAGGTCGTCGAGACGAGCTCGGCCACCGTGAGGCCCGACGCGAGGATCTGCTCCTTGAGCACGACGGCGTCTGCCGCGTCGATGAGCTCGTGGTCCACCGCGGGGAGCGGGTCCTGCCAGATGAGGTCCTCGGCGGGCACCTCGGGGCCGAGGTAGCGGGCCTTGGGGCCCATGTCACGGTGCGTGAGCTTGAACCACGCACGGGCGAACGCGTCGCTGAAGGCCTCCTGGTCGTCGCGGAAGCGCAGCGAGATCTCGCGGAACGACGGGTCTTCGCGCAGGGCGAGGTCGGTCGTCAGCATGCGCGGCTCGCGCTTGCCGTCCGAGTGCGCGAGCGGAACCATGTCGCTGCCGCCGCCGTTCTTCGGTCGCCACTGCTTGGCGCCGGCGGGGCTCTCCATGAGCTCCCACTCGTAGCCGAAGAGGATGTGGAAGAACTCGTTGTCCCAGCGGGTCGGGTGGTAGGTCCACGTGACCTCGAGACCCGACGTGATCGTGTCGTCGCCCTTGCCCGAGCCGTGCGAGCTCTTCCAGCCGAGGCCCTGCTCCTCGAGGCCCGCGGCCTCGGGGTTGTCGCCCACGTGCGTGTCGGGTGCGGCGCCGTGCGTCTTGCCGAACGTGTGACCGCCCGCGATGAGGGCGACGGTCTCGTCGTCCTCCATGCCCATGCGGCGGAAGGTGGTGCGGATGTCGTCGGCGGCGGCGAGCGGGTCCGGCACGCCCTCGGGGCCCTCCGGGTTCACGTAGATGAGGCCCATGTGCGTCGCCGCGAGCGGCTTCTCGAGCTCGCGGTCGCCCGTGAAGCGCTTGTCGCTTCCGAGCCAGATCTTCTCGGCGCCCCAGTACACGTCGTCGTCCGGCTCCCAGACGTCGGCGCGGCCGCCGGCGAAGCCGAACGTCTTCAGGCCCATCGTCTCGAGCGCGACGTTGCCGGCGAGGATCATCAGGTCGGCCCACGAGAGGCTCTTGCCGTACTTCTTCTTCACGGGCCAGAGGACGCGGCGCGCCTTGTCGAGGTTCGCGTTGTCAGGCCAGCTGTTCAGCGGAGCGAAGCGCTGCTGTCCGGCTCCCGCACCGCCGCGGCCGTCCGTCGCCCGGTAGGTGCCGGCGCTGTGCCACGCCATGCGCACGATGAGCGGACCGTAGTGGCCGAAGTCGGCGGGCCACCAGGGCTGCGAGGTCGTGAGCGTCTCCGCGATGTCGGCCTTCACCGCGGCGAGGTCGAGGGACTGGAAGGCCGCCGCGTAGTCGAAGTCCTCATCCGCGAACGGGTCGGAGACCGCGGGGTTCTTCGCGAGCAGCTTGAGGTTCAGGCGCTCTGGCCACCATTCCCGGTTCGGGTCGCCCTGGGTCGGGTGGACGAGGTCGGCGCGCGGCTCGCTCGCCGGCAGGTCGGCCGCGGGCAGGCGGGTCGTGTCGTCGGCGGAGCCGTCGTGGATGACGGGGCAGCCCGTGATCGTGTCGCTGCTCATGGATGTCCTTTCGTTCGCGGAAGGAGGGGTCGGTCAGGAGTCGCCGGACGAGGCGTCGCAGTCGGGGCACACGCCCCAGAACGTCACCTCGGCGACCTGGATGCGGAAGCCGGTCTCGTGAGCGGGGTGCAGGCACGGGGCCGCGCCCTGCACGCAGTCGATGTCGTCGACGCGTCCGCACGACGTGCACACGACGTGGTGGTGGTTGTCGCCGACGCGCAGCTCGAAGAGGCCCGGCTGACCGCTCGGCTCGATGCGCCGCGCGAGTCCGGCCTCGACGAAGTCGCCGAGGACGTTGTACACGGCCTGCAGGCTCGTGCCCGGCACGGTGTCGCGCACGCGGTCGAACACCTCGTCGGCGCGCGCATGCGGCATCGTCGCGAGGGCCGTGTAGACGGCTCGTCGCGGAGTCGTCACGCGCAGCCCGACGGCGCGGATGGCGGCCTCGGCGTCGGGGGCGGGCGGGGTGAGGGTCACGTCGTCCATGCTAGCCATCGTTTTGAACTCTTCAAAACAAGAGCCGCTCCCGGCGTGTCCGCCGCCATGCACGCGCCCTGCCCCGCCCCTCGGCACCGTGTGCCACGATGCAAGCGAGAGCAGACCATCCGCCCGAGAGGATGTCATGTCCGAGAGCACCTCCCCCGCCCCCACGACGCCCGCTGCGCGCCTCATGGCCGAGGCCGTCGGGACCTTCCTCCTCGTGTTCGGCGGCGTCGGCACGGCCCTGTTCGCGGCGCATCTCGCCGACGCAGGCGACGCGTTCGCACCGGGCATCGTGTACCTCGCCACCGCGGCGGCCTTCGGCCTCTCCGCCGCGGTGGGCGCCGCCGCGTTCGCGGGCGTCTCGGGTGCGCTCTTCAATCCCGCGGTCACCCTGGGCCTCGCCGTGGCAGGACGGTTCCCGTGGGCGGAGGTGTGGAAGTACGCCCTCGTCCAGGTGATCGGCGGTGCGGTCGCGACGACCCTCCTCGTGCTGATCGGCCTGTTCGGGCCCGCCGGATGGCTCGAGGCCGCGCAGAACGGAGGGTTCGCGAGCAACGGCTGGGGCGAGCGGTCGCCGGGCGGGTTCGACCTCCCGGCCGCGATCATCGCCGAGGTCGTGCTGACGGCGGTGCTCGTCCTCGTCGTCCTCGGAGCGACCCATCCCGAGCGCGGCACGGCGCTCGCTCCGGGCGCGATCGGCCTCGCGCTCGCGCTCATCCACCTCGTCGGCATCGTCGTCGACGGCGCGTCCGTCAACCCCGCCCGCTCGATCGCGACCGCCGTCTACGGCGGCGGCGCGGCGCTCGCGCAGCTGTGGCCGTTCCTCGTCTTCCCGCTCGTGGGCGCCGTGCTCGCCGGCTTCGCCTGTCGCCTGATCTTCCTCGATCGCCGCTGAGCCGACGTCAGCGGGCGAGCCGCGCGACGCGCTCGTCCTGCAGAGCCAGGGCGCGCAGCTCCCGATCGCGCCGCGCGGCGACGACCGCGCGCAGCAGGATCTCGGGCGGCACGGGCGGAAGCGGGCTGACGAACGGGGCGATCTCGCGTGCGAGGTCATGTGCGACGCGCTCGCGCGCGGCGGGGAACATCCGGCCAGCGCCCGCGACGAACTGCGAGACGCGGCGCCCGAGCCGATCCGGCATCCGCCCGACGTCGGCGATCGCGGCCCACGACTCCATGCCCGCAGGGAGGGAGAAGTCGGCCGGCGGCAGCCGCGGCGTGCGGGTGCGCTCGGCGTAGGTGCCGGCCACGAGATCTCCGAGACGCTGCGAGCGCGGCGTGAACATCCCGACGAGGAGCGCCGTCCCCCCGGCGGTCATGTACGTCTCGAAGACGCCGACCAGGGCGCGGATGAGCGCGTGCCGGAACCCGATCGCCCCGCCGTCCGAGCGGACGACGCGACCGCCGACGACGAGCTTGCCGAGGCTGCGCCCCTTCGTGAGCGTCTCGACCGTCGTCGGCAGGAGGACGAGCACGATCACGAGCATGACGACGAGCGCGATGCGCATCGTGGCATCGTCGAGGACGCCGAGGTCGAGCAGGCGCCAGACGGCGAGCGCGAAGAGCACGTAGAGCGCGATCGACACGAGCACGTCGATGAGGGCGCCGGTGGCGCGCAGCACGAGCCCGACCGGCTGGATGTCGAGCGCGACGGCCTCTCCCGTGAGCACCTCGTCGTCACGGACCGCCTGCACCGTGGCGCGCGCCGGAGCGGATGGCGTCGACATGCGTACAGTTAATCAGGTGAACCTCGACGCGCTCACGGCCGCTCGCGCCCGCGAATGGGCGCGGCTCGACGCGCTCTCGAAGAGCCGTCGGCTCACGGGTCCCGAGGTCGACGAGCTCGTCGCCCGCTACCAGGCGGCGTCGGCGGACCTCGCCGACATCAAGACGAGCGCGGGGCGCACGCCGCAGGGCGACCACGTCTCGACGATGCTGTCGCGCGCCCGCCTGCGGCTGACGGGCGCGCCGGAGAACGTCCTGCGGACCCTTCCTCGGTTCTTCGCCCTCCAGCTCCCCGCGGCCCTGTACCGCGTCCGGTGGACGACGCTCGTCATCGCGGTGCTCTTCGTCGCGGTCGTGGCCCTCGTCGCGGCGTGGGTCTCGAGCGACCCGGCCCTCGTCGCCTCGCTGGGGCCGCAGGCCGCTCTCGAGCACTACGCGCGCGAGCAGTTCACCGAGTACTACACCGAGAACCCGGCCGCCGTGTTCGCGGGCATGGTCTGGACGAACAACGCGTGGATCGCTGCGCAGTGCGTGCTGTTCGGCGTCACGGGGGTGTTCCCCGTCTACGTCCTCATGCAGAACGCGGTCGGACTGGGGACGGCGGCCGCCGTCATGTTCGCGTTCGACCGGGGCGACGTGTTCGTGCTGTACATCCTCCCGCACGGTCTCCTCGAGATGACCTGCATCTTCGTCGCGGGCGCGGCCGGGCTCCACATCTTCTGGGCGCTCGTCGCGCCGGGCCCGCGCACCCGGCTCGCCGCGCTCGCGGACGCCGGGCTCTCGCTCGCGACGATCGCCATCGGGCTCGTGTTCGCCCTCGCCCTGTCGGGCGTCGTCGAGGGATTCGTGACCGGCCAGCCCTGGCCGTGGTGGCTCAAGATCGGCATCGGCGCGCTCGCGCTCGGCGTCTTCCTCTTCTACATGCTCTTCGTGGGGCGGAGGGCGGCCAGGGCCGGCGAGACCGGAGGACTCACCGAGTACGAGGCGGGAACGCCGCGGCTCGTCTCCGGATAGGGATGGCCGGGCGCGCGCTAGGCGCGCAGCGTCTCGTGGCGGAAGACGACCCACCCCTGCGGGACGGACAGCCGCTCGGTGTGGAACGCGCAGAGATCGTGCGCGTGCGGGTCGTCGCCCGCTCCGAGCGGTCCGACGGCCGCCATCTGGTCGGCATAGTCGTAGGTCATGGTCGTCACGGCCTCGCGGGCGCAGCCCACCTTCGAGCACAGTCTCTCGCGCATCCCGGACAGCCTATCGAGGCCGCGGCGCCGGACAGCGACGACGCGCAGCGCGCGAGCCTAAGCTGGGAGGCATGAAGTGGTGGAATCGCGCACCCCGTCCCGTCGCGCGGCGCTCGACGGCACGGCACGGCCGCCACGGTCGGACGGGCCGCAGCTCGATCGTGCGCCCTCCGCTGCCGCCCGTCGACACCCGCTACGAGCGGTTCGACGTCGCCGTCGGCTCGGCCGCCGAGTACCTGCGCGGGGCGTGGCCCGAGCTGCGCGACGTGAGCTTCGAGATCGCCGGCCTTCCCGTCGAGCCATCGGAGGACGGCATCCCACGGTGGCGCATCGACCGCGCGGCGCGTCGGATCATCCTCTTCCGCATCCCCGTCGAGCGGCTCAGCCGCATCCACGGCTCGATCGGCCTCGCGCGCGCCGACGACTTCCACCGCCGGCTCGTGATCGAGGGCGCGGTCTTCCGCGCGGCGGCCGACTACCTCGACCGCGATCCGTGGGACCTCGCGCCCGACCGCTACCGCTGGTTCTGACCGGTCACGGGTAGACGCGGACGTCCTGCGGCGCGGCCGCGTCGCGCTCGACCGGGAGACCGGCGAGGGCCGACCCGCTCTCGAACCCGACCGACGCGTGCACGGCCGACCCGCCGGGGTCGAGCACGAAGACGCCCGCCTCGGCGAGCTCGACGGAGGCGAAGCCGCCCGCCGGCACCTCCAGGGTCTGCGACTCGTCGCCGCGCGTGATCGAGACGGCGGTGTCCTCGTCTCCGGGGTTGTAGACGCTGAGGCGCGCGCCCGGACCGTCGGGGACGGCGAACGCGGTCGGCGCATCGAGCGCGGGAGCCGCCGCGTACCACGCGTAGTCGGAGCCCGCGCCGAACCCCGTCGCCTGCCACGCCGCCGCGACGAGCGGCTGATCCGACTCGACGAGCACCGTGTAGCGCCCCTCGGGGAGTCCGCCGATGTCGACCGACATCGGCTGGTCGGCGGTCAGGGCGACCTGCTCGGGCGCGCGCGCGGGCGATCCCCCGCCCTCGGGCAGCACGGTCACGGTCGCCGTCGCGTCCGACGTGGAGAGCAGTCGCACGAGCCCCGCCGAGTTCTCGCTCTCGCTCGCCTCGCGCGTCACGCTGATGCCGGGGATGGCCTGGACCGGTGCGGGCGCGACGGATGGCTGCAGGTCGATGCCACCGGGCTCGAGCGTGCGCACGAGGCTCGACTGCAGCGTGACGCGCACAGGGGCGCCGTCGGCGGTCACCCGGACGGACGGCGCCTCCTCGCCCTCGGCGATCCCGGCGAGCGGGATGGCCACCTGCTCGCCCGCGGGGATGGCGATCGCGTCGGACCCGACGGGCGTGCGCCGGCCGTCCACGCCGAAGACGTCGAGCGCGACGACCGCGTTGACGTCGGTCGGGTTCGCGATGAGGAGGATGCCCGTGGAGCCCGTCGTGACATCGCCGCCCACGATCCAGGACTCCATGAGGGGTCGGCGGCACTCCGACGCCGCGAAGCCGCCGAGGTCGAGGTCGTCGGTCTCGAACGAGGAGGCCGCCGCGACCGGAACCGCCTCGCGCCCGTCCGGGCTCTGCCGGAAGACGGGCACGGCCGCTCCGTCGACGCCCGCGACGGTGAGGTCGACGCGCTCGGGCTCGCCGTCGGCCGTGCTGCCCGAGACCACGCGCGGGTCGGCGGCCGCGGTGAGCCCGCCCGCGTCCTCGGCCGAGCGTCCGAGCGCGAGCAGGGGGCCGTCGCATGCGAGCACCGTCTCCGCGGGCGCCGGCGCCACGTCGACCGCAGGGGCCTCGCCTCCCACGACGGGCCACGGGACGACTCCGGCGCCGAGCGCGGCGGCGACCGCCGCCGCCGAGACCACGGCGCCGATGCCGATGCGCGCCGACACGGTCGCCCTTCTCATGAGACCTCCTCGTACTCGGCGGCGATCACACGCGGCTTCCGGCGAGCCGCGCGATGCGACGCGGGCGTCGGCACGGCGAGCAGCAGCGCGACGGCGACCGCGATGAGCTGGACGAGCGCGATGCCCCGAGCGGTCTGCGCGTCGTCGTCCGAGATCGCCGGTCGCGGCGCGCGATCGACGTCGACGCTCCAGAGCACGCCGCGCGGCGTCTCCCCCACGCGCACGAGCCCGGCCCGCTGATCGATCGCGGTCGCGGCGGAGAGGCGCAGCACGCGCGCGGCGTCGGTGTCCTCGCCCTCCGCGGCCAGCAGCACGAATCCCACGCCGCGCTCGGCGAGCGCCCCGGTCGCGTCGGCCGAGGACCCGGCCACGAGGTCGGTCGCGATCTCCGCGATGCGCCGGTCGCCGTCGGAGAGAGCGGGCTGCGTGGACTGCAGCGTCGACTGGCCGCCGAGCGTCTCGCTCGCCCCCCAGACGACGGATGCCGCGACGCCCCCGTCGGGCTGGGGCGCGAGCACGAGGGTCGCGACGTCCTCCGCGATCGCGGCCTGCGCCGAGACGTACGCGGGCAGGGTCGTGTCGGTTCCGCTGCGCAGCGCCGCCTGCCCCCGGTGGACGGCGGTGAGCGAAGGGATGGCGGCCAGCAGCACGCACGCGGTCGCGACGAGCGCGGCGGCGCGCAGGACCGCGCGCGGCGCGAAGCCGACGTCGAAGGCGATGACCGCCGCCGCGACGAGGCCGAGCCACGCGAGGCTGAGCCCCGCACCGGGCCAGACGGCGACGGGCTGCGACTGCGCCCACGCGACCTGGACGGACAGTGCGGCGCCGGCCGTCGCGAGGCCGAGCACGGCGATCACGATCATCGCGATCCCCGCCCGCCAGCGGCGCGTGAGCGGCGCGACGAGCGCGGCGAGCGCGACCGGCGCGAGCAGGATCGGCACCCACCACGTCTCGGCCGGGAGCCCGAGGCCGGCGAGGAAGCCGCCCCATCCGCCCGGGTCGGACGTCGGGAAGCCCAGCGCGATCCGCCAGCGCTCATCGGCCGCGAGCACGGGTCCTGCCCACGGTCGCCCGGGATCGGCCAGCAGCGCCCACGGCGTCCCGCGATCGAGTTGCGCGAGGACGACCGGGAACGCGAGCGCAGCGCTCGGGACGAGCGTCCACACGACGCGCGCGATGCCCCGCGGGCGCAGCGCGCAGGTCAGGACGAGCCCGAGCGCCCACACGACGACGAGCGCAGGGGCCAGCGACGGCGCGCACGCGACGACCGCGGCCAGCAGGAGCGACGCGGTGCCGGCAGCACCCCAGGACCGGTGCGCCGCGGCGCCGGAGAAGAGCAGCCACGGCAGGAGCAGGTGCACGAGGACCGCCGCAGGACGGGGGTCGACGAGCGCCGAGAGGAAGCTCGGCGCGAGCGCCCACAGCGCCGCCATCACGACACGCAGCCCCGAGCGCACCGTGACGCGCGTCGCGGCGAACCAGGCCCCGAGCACCGCCAGCGGGAGGGCGAGCAGCCACAGCGCGAGCAGCGCGAACGACGGGCTGCCCGGCCACAGCGACCCCAGCAGGGCAGTCACGGCCGCGAACGGGTCGGCCGGCGACACGACGTCGAGCCCGACCGCGCGGCGGCCGAAGGCGGCCTCGGCCCACAGCCCCGACACGGTGCGCGCGAGGGGCAGCAGAGCGCCGCCCGCGACGCCCGGCCAGGACAGGAGCGCGAGGAAGGCGACGACGCTCACGACGCCGGCGGCGAGCACGGCCCACGCGCCGCCGCCGCTGAAGAAGCGCAGCTCGCGGCGGACGACCGGATGGTCGTGCGAGGCCTGTCGCTCGCGCAGGCTCTCGCGGGTGGCCCGGAGGGCGTCGACCGCGGTCCACGAGGCACGGCGCGTCCGGCGGATGCGCGCGCGCGAGCGCGCCACGGCCGGGATCCGGGCCATCGCGACGATCGCGGCCGCCCATTCGGCGGGCACGAAGGCCGGGTTCTTCGCGATGAGCTGGACGGCCGTCTTCCACAGGGCGAGCGGCAGGAAGGAGAGCCAGTGCAGCAGGACGGCCCAGGCGGGCGCGTACGCGAGTCGGCGATGCAGCTGGGCGGTGCGCTGACGGAAGTCGTCGCGCATCCGCTTCCGCGCCGGTCTCGGCACGGCGACGCGGGCACGCGGCACGAGCGCGACGCGCCGGCCGGCGAGGTGCGCGCGCACACCGAGGTCGAGGCCCTCGTCGACGCCGAGGAGCGCGCGATCGGGCACGAGGTCGGCGACGACCTCGCCGCGGACGAGAACGCCGCGGATGTCGGAGCCGAGCACGTCGTCGAGCGCGTCGTACTGCCCCTGATCGAACTCGCCGTCGGCGAGCTCGACGGCGCGGCCGAACCGGGTCATGCTCTGCCCGAGGGAGACGATGCGGTCGACGTCGTCCGCGTCGACGAGCTTGGGGGCGGCGATCGCGATCGACGGCCCGCGCTCGAGCTCGCCCGCGAGGGCCGCGAGGGCGGTGGCATCGGGTGTCGCGTCATGGGCGAGCAGCCAGACCGACGCCCCGGGCGTGACGCGTCGCAGCGCGAACTCCACGGCGGCCGCGAACGGCGTCGCGGCGGACGCCTCGATCACGCCCTCGGCGCCGGACGCCGACACGAGCTCGCGCACGGGAGCGATCGGACCGCACACCACGATCGTGAGCGCGTCGACCGGACGAGTCTGCGAGCGGACGGCCTCGAGGGTGCGGCCGAGCACCTTCACGGCTTCCGGGGATGAGCGCGCGACGAGGACGGCGTGGACTGCGGCGGGCATGACCCGGCAAGCCTAAGCCGGGGGCCGCGTCGAGCCGTCCACCGGCGCGCCGGGCGGGCGGATTCCCAGGCGGGTCAGCTCGCGCGGCGCTTGAGCTTGCGGCGCTCGCGCTCGCTCAGGCCGCCCCAGATCCCGAACCGCTCGTCGTTCTGGAGCGCGTACTCGAGGCACTGGGCGCGCACGTCGCACGTCGCGCAGATGCGCTTCGCGTCGCGGGTCGAGCCGCCCTTCTCGGGGAAGAACGCCTCGGGGTCCGTCTGGGCGCACAGCGCGTCGCTCTGCCAGGCGAGCGCCGTGTCCTCCTCGGTCGCAGGCCGCACTCCGGGAACACCGAGGTCGACCGGATCCACGAACCAGTTGTCGGGAACTCCGGATCGATACTGCGAAGTCGCCATCGTCGCTCTCCCACCCCTTGTCCTATCCCCCCACGCGGGCAGCGTGTGCACCTAATTACAACCGTGTGATTCGGATAGGTCAAGTCGCGGATCGTAAACCCTGAAGGGGAGATTGAAGGTTCACCGGGCGTGTCGGCGTGTCGGCGAGGCGTGTCGCCGACACCGGGACGCGCCGTGGTGCAGCGCGTCCCGCCGCGTCAGGCCGGAGCGCCCGGCTCGGCGACGAAGACCTCGCCGTCGCCGTCGAACCGCAGCTGCGCCGTGTCGGGCGTCGCGAACAGAGCGCGTCCCGGCACGAGCTCGACCGCGTCGCCGCCGTCGGACACCGTGACCGCGCCGGCCGTCGCGAGCACGATCGCGGGGCCAGCCGGGCGCAGGCTCGCCTCCTCGTCCTCGCCCGCGCGCACGCGCAGGAGCCGGAAGTCCGCGACCGGCACCGGGAACGCCTCGACGCCGCGGCTGCCGTGGTCGACCGCGACGGGGAGCACGACGGGCACCTCGCCCGGGGTCGGGTCGACGATCGCGAGGAGCTCGTCGACGTCGATCCGCTTGGGGGTGAGGCCGCCGCGGAGAACGTTGTCGCTCGCGGCCATGAGCTCGACGCCGAGACCCGAGACGTACGCGTGCAGCTGACCCGCGCCGAGGAACAGCCCCTCGCCGCGCCGCAGGAGCACGTAGTTCATGAGGAGCGCGACGACGACGCCCGGGTCGCCGGGATAGATCGATGCGACCCGGCGCGCGTTCGCGAGCTCGGCCGCGAACTCGGTCGACTGGGCCTCGTCGAGGGCGGCGATGATCTCCGAGACCGTCTCCCCCGCCTCGCCGCCCAGCAGCCAGCCGAGCGCCTGGCGCAGGCCCTCCGCGTCGACGAGGCGGTCGCGCAGCGGCGCGGCTGCGGGGCCGATCGCGTCGAGCAGGCGCCGCGTCGCGTCGAGGTCGCGCAGCCCGCAGAGCGCCTCGAAGCGGTCGCTCAGCGCCACGATGATCTCGGGCTTGTGGTTGTCGTCGACGTAGTTGCGGGGAGCGTCGGCGTCGAGCGACGCCTCACGCGCGAACCCCTCCTCAGCCTGCGCCTTGGTGGGGTGCACCTGGATCGACAGCGGCGACCCGGCCGCGAGCAGCTTGAGCAGGTACGGCAGGCGCCCGGTCGGCGAGACGTGCACGCCGTTGTCCGCGATCCACGCGTCGAGGGTGCGGCCGCTGCCGTCCGCGAGGTCAGCGGGATCCGACGGATGGTCTCCGAACCAGACCTCGGCCTCCGGCCCCTCGGCCGGCTCCCGGCCCTCGAGAGCGGCGAGCAGCGAACGCGATCCCCAGGCGTAGTCGCGCGGGACATTGGTGAGCGGTACGAGCACGATCCCACCTTAGGGTGCCCGCGCGCGGCGGACGGTAGCCTGGTGCGCGATGACGCAGCTGAGCCGCCATCCGGTCGCGGACCCGCCCACCGCGCCGGAGCGCGAGAAGACGGGGCATCTCCTGCTGCGCGCATACGCGGTGCTCGTGGTGTTCTCCGCGCTCGCCCACTCGTTCTGGTACAACCTCGCCGGGATGGCCGGGGCCGCGGTCCTCCTCGGAGCGCTCACGCTCGCGACCCTCGCGATCTGGCTGCCGCGCCTGCGGCGCTCGCGGCGGGCGACGCCGTTCGCGTGGCGTCGGCTCCCCTGGCTCGGGCTCGCCTATGCGGCCTTCGCGCTGCTGTCGCTCCTGTGGTCGGCGTGGCCGGCCGCGACGGCGGTGACCTGGCTGCTCCTCGCCTCCGCGACGCTGCAGGGGCTGTTCCTCGCCGATGCCCTCACCTGGCGCGAGCTCGTCCGCTGCCTCGAGATCTCCCTGCGCTGGGTGCTCGGCCTCTCGCTCCTCCTCGAGCTGTGGGTCGCGGGCATCCGCCGACGGCCGCTCCTTCCGAACTTCTCCGACGCCCCCGCCGATCCGGACCCGCACTGGTACTGGGTCCGCGGCAACCTCCTCGACGGCGTGCTCGATCCCGGGCGCGTGCAGGGCATCGTCGGCAACGCGAACCTCCTCGGCATCCTGTGCCTGCTCGCGCTCATCGTGTTCGGCATCCGGCTGGCCGACCGGGCGCCGTCGCCCGCCGTCCGCATCGTCTGGATCGCCCTCGCGGCCTTCCTCCTCCTCCGCTCGGGATCCGTGACGACGCTCGTCGCGCTCGTCGCGGTCGCGGGCGTCCTCTGCGCCGCCCTCCTCATCCGCCGCGCCGCGCTGCCGCGCGGTCGCACGCCGCTGTATGCGGTCTTCGCGGGCGTGGCCGTCGTCGGGATCGTCTCCGCGGTGCTCCTGCGCGAGCGGCTGCTCGCGCTCGTCGGGCGGGAGGGCGACCTGACCGGCCGCGGCGACATCTGGCAGGCCGTGCTCGAGCGCGCGAGCACGCGGCCCGTCGCCGGCAACGGCTTCGCGAGCCCGTGGCTCCCATGGGACCCGGCCTTCGACGGCTGGATCCTCGACCACGGCATCACGGTCTTCCACGCGCACGACATGTGGCTCGACGTCTACCTGCAGCTCGGAGCGATCGGCGTGGCCCTCGTCGCGGGCGTGTTCGCCGCGCTCACGTGGCGCGCGTGGTTCTTCGCCGTCGACCGCCCGCGCTGGGACATCCGCGCTGACCGCCCCTATCAGGCGCTCACGCTGCTGCCGATCCTCGTCGTCGCGATGCTGCTCGTGCAGGGGCTCACCGAGTCCGGGCCGATCATGCTGTGGGGCTGGATGCTCGTGACGCTGCTCGCCTTCAAGATCAAGTCCGTCCCGCTCGTCGACGTCGGGGTCGCCGAGGCGTCGGCGCCGGAGAGGCGTCCGCTGCGGGTGCGGCGCGGATGAACCCGTACTCGCCCGTGCGGATGGCGGCGCGCCTCCTGCGCTCGGCCGATGTCGCGCGCGCCTACACGCTCGCGACGCTGCTGGCGGCCTTCGGGTCGCACGCGGTCGAGCGCACCGCGGGGCGCGTGACCCTCGCGACCGTCATCGTGTCGCTCGTCGTGCTCGGCATCGGCATCATCGCGGCACGGCGGCGCGAGCTGCGCCCCCTCGGGTTCGCCCCCACGAGCTTCGTGGTGTTCCTCGTGTGGGCGCTCGTCTCGACGATCTGGTCGAACGACGACGACGCGACCCTGGGCGGATGGATGTCGCTGGTCGCCTACGGGTTCCTCGCGCTCGTGATCGCGCACATCCGCGACACGCTGCAGACGGTGCGCGCCATCGGCGACGTCCTGCGGTGGCTGCTCGCGGCATCCCTCGCCCTCGAGATCCTCTCCGGGATCCTCCTCGACATGCCGTTCCCGTTCCTCGGGATCGCGGGCCAGATCGCGAACGGGGGCCCGATCCAGGGCCTCTTCGGCACCCGAAACATGCTCGGGTTCGTCGCGATCGTCGCCCTCGTCACGTTCCTCGTCGAGTGGCGCACCCAGTCCGTCCCGCCGCAGAAGGCCGCGTTCTCGATCACGCTCGCGGCCCTGCTCGCGGTGCTGTCGGCCTCCCCGACGGCGGTCGTCCTCGCGCTGTCCGTCGCCGTGGCGCTGCTCGCCCTGACCCTCGTGCGCCGCGCGGCCCCCGAGCGGCGCCGGTCCCTGCAGTGGACGCTCGCGATAGCGCTCGTGCTGTCGCTGTCGATCGCCTACGCCCTCCGCCATCCGATCCTCCGCTGGCTCGACGCGACGGCGGGCTTCTCGCTGCGCGCCGACCTCTGGAACGCGATCCTCACGTGGGTGGGCAACCGTCCGATCCAGGGCTTCGGCTGGCACGGCGGCTGGGATGCCGACGCGTACCCGATGAACGTCATCAACGTGCTCCTGGGCGAGTCGCACCGCTCGGCGCTCAACGCCTACTTCGACGTGCTGCTCCAGCTCGGCTGGGTCGGCCTGCTGCTCTTCGCCGCGCTCTGCGGCGTCGCGTTCGTGCGCTCCTGGCTCGTCGCGAGCGAGCGGAAGTCGACGGTGTACGCGTGGACCCCGGCCGTGCTCGCGGCGCTCATCGTCGACTCGATGTTCGAGAGCTTCACGCTCGAGGGCGCCGGCTGGCTGCTGCTCGTGCTGTGCGCCGTCCGCGCGGGCCAGTCCCGCTCGTGGCGCGAGAGCCTCGATCTCGTGGCGAGCGGGGGCGAATCACAGGATCCCCTGGCACCGCCGCGATAGGCTCGACGGCGGCCCGAACCCGGCGCCGATCCCGTCTCGCACCCGGAGCTCTCGCCGTGACACACGTCCTCCAGAGCGTGGTCTTCCCGCTCGACCGCGATCCCGACCTCCTGCCGCTGTACATCGATCCCGAGGTCTGGTCGACGATCGACGAGGAGCCGGTCCGCGTCTCCGACGTCGCGCATCTCTCCGACATCCTCGGCCGCACGCGCGCGCGGATCCCGGCCGGGACGCGCGTGTCGTTCGCGACGTACTTCAACGCCTTCCCTGCGTCGTACTGGCAGCACTGGACGAGCGTCCGCTCGGTGCGCCTCGCGGTGCGCACCGAGGGCACGGCGACCGTGCTCGTGTACCGCTCGACGGGCGACGCCGCCCAGCAGCGCATCGACACGAAGGACGCGTTCGGCGACGCCGAGACCGTGTTCGACATCCCGCTCACGCAGTTCAGCGACGGCGGATGGCTGTGGTTCGACGTCGTGGCCGGCGCGGAGGACGTCGTGCTCGCCGGCGGCGAGTGGACGACCGAGCAGGAGCCAGCGCGCACGGGCAAGGCGTCGCTCGGGATCACGACGTACAACAAGCCCGACTACTGCGTCGCGACGCTCGGCGCGCTCGCCGACGCCCCCGAGGCGCTCGAGCTCGTCGACCGCATCTTCATCGTCGACCAGGGCACGCAGAAGGTCGCGGCCCAGGACGGGTACGACGAGGTCGCCGCGCGCCTGGGCGACCAGCTGCAGGTCGTCGAGCAGCCGAACCTCGGCGGCTCCGGCGGCTTCGCGCGCGCGATGCACGAGACGCTGCAGCGCCCCGAGAGCGACTTCATCCAGCTCCTCGACGACGACGTCCGCATCGAGCCGGAGTCCATCCGCCGCTCGATCACGTTCGGGCGCTTCGCGACGCAGCCCGTGCTCGTGGGCGCCCACATGTTCGATCTCCTCAACCGCCCGCGGCTGCACGCGTGGGCGGAGGTCGTCGACGAGCAGCCGTTCATGTGGCGCAACCTGTATCAGGAGAGGATGCCGCACGACTTCCGTCGCGCGAACATCCGGCAGACGCCCCTGCTGCACATGCGCATGGACGCCGACTACAACGGCTGGTGGATGTGCCTCATCCCGACCCAGGTCATCCGCGAGGTGGGCCTCGCGCTGCCCGCGTTCATCAAGTGGGACGACGCCGAGTTCTGCCTGCGCGCGCGCGAGGCCGGCTACCCCACGGTGTCGCTGCCCGGCGCCGCGCTGTGGCACGTGTCCTGGATCGGCAAGGACGACTCGATCGACTGGCAGGCGTACTTCCACGCCCGCAACCGGATCGTCGCCGGCCTCCTCCACTCGAATGCGCCGCGCGGCGGGACGCTCATCCGCCACTCGCGCCGGGTGGACCTCAAGCACCTGATGATGATGCAGTACTACCCCGTCGCGCTGCGGAACCGCGCGCTGCGGGACGTGCTGCGCGGGCCCGCGCACCTGCGGGAGAACCTCGCGACCGCGATGCCGGAGGCGCGCTCCCTCGCCGCCCGCTTCCCGGAGACGGTCGTCCATCGCGACCCCGAGGTCGTCATCCGCTCGCGGCGCGGGCGCCAGGTCTTCCAGCGGCTCAAGCAGCATGTCTTCGACAGCCCCACCGGATGGCGGCTTCGGCTCTTCACCGCGCAGACGCTGGTCTCGCACTGGCTGCGGGAGCCCGACCCGGCCAACGTCGAGCGCCCCGAGGTCGAGTTCGGCAAGTCCGACGCGCACTGGTGGCGCGTCCCGCTGTACGACTCGGCGCTCGTGAGCGCGGCGGACGGCTCGGGCAAGAACATCTACACGCGCGACCGGCTGCTGTACCGGCGCATGCTCCTGGACTCCATCCGGCTGCACGCGCGCCTGCGACGGGAGTGGCCGCGCCTGCAGCGGGAGTACCGTGAGGCGCTGCCCGGCCTCGTGTCCGAGGGCGCGTGGCGCGAGATCTTCGAGAGGCAGTCATGAGCGAGAAGACGTCCGTCGTGGAGCAGAGCTACGACCCGCGCGCGTTCGACCCGGCGACCGCGACCATCGTGGTCGTCACCTACAACCGCTCGCACCTCCTGTCGAAGCTGCTCGTCTCGATCGGCGAGATGGACCCGAAGCCGGGCCACGTCGTCATCGTCGACAACGCGTCGTCCGACGACACGACCGAGGTCGTCGAGTCGTTCCGCGCGGAGATCGGCACCGAGATCGTCTACCGGCGTCTCGAGGAGAACACGGGCGGCTCCGGCGGGTTCAGCGAGGGCATGCGCGTGGCGTACGAGCTCGGCTCGACCTGGATCTGGCTCATGGACGACGACGTCGAGGTGCTCCCCGACGGGCTCGCGCGCATGGGCGTGTGGGCGCCGCGCTTCAAGAGCATCCAGGGGCGCCGCTACGACTACGACGGCAGCGAGTTCTACTGGCAGTACCGCCTGTCGATCCCGCTCGGCATCCCGATCCCCTTCGCCCCGGCCGGCTTCGATGCCACGGGGTACCGCGAGATGAACTCCGGGTGCTTCGAGGGGATGTTCATCCACCGCGACATCGTGCAGAAGGTCGGGCTGCCCGATCCGCGCTTCTTCATCTACTGGGACGACTCGGTGTACGGATGGCTCGCGTCGCTCCAGACGACATCCGCGATCGTCAACGAGTTCGTGCTGCGCCGCACGCGCGAGATCAAGCAGTGGGACATGGGCGTGCGCCATCTCAACGCCTCGAGCAACGCGTACCGCTACTACATCATGCGCAACCGCGGCATCATGCGGCACTACTTCGCCGAGCACGGCGCGTACCGCCCCGTCCTCTTCGCCCTCGGCACGGCGCTGACCTTCGCCAAGGAGCTCATCCGCCTCATCGCCGTGGAGCGGACCGTGCGGGGAACGAGCAACCTCTTCCGCGGCATGCGCGACGGACGCCGCATCGCGAAGGACCGCTCGTGGCGCACCATGCCGCCGCTCGACGCTCCTGCCGCGCAGGACGAGAAGCGCTGAGCCCGTGCTGACCATCGCCGAGGACGCGGTCGTCGACCCGTCGGTCAAGCTCCTCCACCGCGACGGCGATCGCGACATCGCGATCGGGGCCCGGACGAAGATCTACCGCGGGGCCGAGATCCTCGGCCCCGTCGAGATCGGCGAGGACGTCTTCATCAACCGCGACGCGTACATCCGCCCCGGCACGCGCCTCGGCGACCGCGTGAACCTCGGGCCGTTCGTGCGCCTCATCACCGACACGCATGAGATCGGCGGGCACGACAAGCGCGCGGGCGACGTGCGGCACGAGCCGATCTCGGTCGGCGACGGCACCTGGATCGGCGCGGCCGTCACGGTCGTCGGGGGCGTCCGGATCGGCGCCGGGTGCGTCATCGCGGCGGGCGCGGTCGTGACCTCGGACGTGCCGGACGACACCATGGTCGGCGGCGTGCCGGCCGCGGTCATCCGCCGCCTGCGCTGACGCGACCGCTACAGCTCGCCGGGCGCGGTGACCTGCTCGTCGATCTCCTCGAGCACGCGCCGCGTCCGCGCGGAGCGGCCGCGCCGATGTGCAGCGCCTGAACGGGCGCTCAAATCCAAGCTATTCAGCACTAGACCGCCGAAACTTGCTTCAATCGAAGCGCCACCTCCTCCCAATGGTCAGTGAGCTGAATCCCGCGAAGCATGGTCCGAACTGACTCGGACACCTGACGGGCTGGGCGGCGAAGCACCTTACTTAGGCCCGACAGCGTTTCTATAGCACTTCCAAACTGATTCACGTTCTCCATCGCCTGGCGCGACGACCGGGTCATCGCAGTGATTGTCTCCAGGAACGTTCTGATGCTCGCATTCTCCAGCATGCTCGGGTTTCGTTCCAGGAAGCCGAGAATGCCGCGGACCTCGACATCGAGTCGCTTCATATTCTCGTAGAAATTGCTCGTGAGCGTCTCAAGTTCATCTGCGGACGGCTGGAGCGCGCGCGCGAAGTTAGCGACCGCAGTAAGGCGTTGATTCATAGGCGCGCTAGATGCGTTAAGAAGGGCGATTTCTTCATTGGAATCCGCGGCAATCCTTCCCATCGCGCTCACGACGGCGCCAATCTCCGTCGTCGTGTTCGTGAGCGTCGGCATGGATTCTTCGAGATTGGCGATGCGATCGATGAAGCCATCCGCGTCGACGTCCTCCTCGTCCAACGCGCCGGCCGCGTCGGCGGGCTCCGCCAACAACGCCGGATCCTGCGCGAGGACGATTGGAGACTCTGAGGCAGAGTTCCAGATTCGTGTTGCGGTCACACCCTCGCCCGGCTCGTTCATGCCAAATTCAAGAGCGCGCTGGAGCTGCTTCCGAGCATCGATAAGTCCGCGATCCGAACGAGAGAACTGAATCGTCCGAACAGCGGTTATGTCGAATGGAAGTTGTCCGAACTCACCAAGCTGGATAGTGAGCAATGGGCGAGTGTGACGCAGACCGAGTTCATACATCACATTTGGGTTACCTCCGCTAACATCCGCAATCACAACCTCGTCTTCATACAAGTGCCGAAACACTTGCTCGTTTATCTCGCCTGTTAGCGCAATTTGATCTGCACGCACGGGCTCGATCGAAACAGCTTGACATGCAGGCTGAATCACCTTCTCGAACACTTCGAGCGCATCCTCATAGATTTCGCGAGCGGGATCACCAATCGGTGCAAACTTATTGCCGATTGGCCCTACAACAAAGCAACGCCACGTGGACGTGGCCGCCAACTCACTCATTAACTCAGCCCCTTGCCCTTAGAGATGAGACGCTCGGCCGCACGAAGGACTTCCTCCGCATCGGCTCGGGTGCATCGCTTCAAATCGTACTGTGACTTATTCTTGAAGTTCAGCGCACGCGCGAGTTGCTGGGATGCATGGCGGTCGACGAGGCGACGAAGCGTCGTGACGGCCGTGTCGTGAGCAGGACCTCGTGGAATCGCCCCACCGGTGCGCATGATCAGCGCGTCGGATGCATTGATCGATGCCGAGACTGCGAGGCTGACTGCTGCATCGAACGAATCCGTTTCCAACGCCAGTTCCGCCATGAGCAGGAACTCATCCGCTTTGTCCAGTTTCAATCGGACCGCAGCGCTCAGATCCACGGTCAGCGTCGACCCACTCGGATCATGTCGACCTCCATGCGGCGAGCCCCTCAGCGTTCGCTATTTCTCCTGCAAGCAAGATGCACACGGCAGTGCTGTCGGACGAACTGGAACTACACGATACTGCTATACCAGAAGCAGCCGCCTCCCATAGGCTGCGAAGCTCGCTGGCCGCGGTCATCCGCCGCCTGCGCTGACGCGACCGCTACAGCTCGCCGGGCGCGGTGACCTGCTCGTCGATCTCCTCGAGCACGCGCCGCGTCCGCGCGGAGCGGCCGCGCCGGGGCGCGTACACGACGAGAGCGTGGAACGCGTAGCGGGCGACGAACGCGACCGCGAGCGTGATCGCCGCCGCGACGACGCTCGAGATGTGCCACGTCTCGACGAGCAGCGCGAGCACGGGGATCCGCACGAGCGCCTCGGTGTTGTTGAACGCGAACGACTTCGCGAACCGCGTGCGCCCGCTCGAGGCCTCGTCGAGCATCTCGCGGAAGACGAACCGCTCCTGCAGGAGGAAGTTCCCGATGATCGTGGCCTCCGCGGCGATGATCGCCGCCCAGATGTAGGGCATCCCGAGCTGCGTGAGCGTCCACATGATCGCGAGGTTCGCGACCGCGCCGAGCCCGCCGATGATCGCGAACGCCGACATCTTGCCGAAGCGCAGCGCCGCGAGCTGCACGAGGAAGCGGGCCCCCTGGCGGATCGACGCCTTCGACGCGCCCGCCGCGCGCTCGGCGAAGTCGAACGGGATCTCGGCGACGCGCAGCTGCTGCCGCGCGAGGATCTCGAGGAGGATCTTGAAGCCGCGCGGGCGCAGGAGCGCGAGGTCGACGCGCGTGCGGTCGACGAGGAAGAACCCGGTCATGGGGTCGGAGCAGTCGCGCAGTCGCAGCGGGAACATCGCCTTCGTGAGCGCGGTGGTGACGCGCGAGACGAGGTTGCGGGTGAGATCGGCGAGACCCGCCGCCGAGCCGTCGCGCACGTAGCGCGACGCGACGACCGCGTCGACGTCTCCCGCGCGGAAGCGCGCGACGAGCGCGGGGATCCGCTCGGGCGGGTGCTGGAGGTCGCCGTCGATCACGACGCACGCGTCGTGGGCCGCCTGCTCGAGGCCCAGGATCACGGCGCCGCTGAGCCCGCCGACCGGCTCGTCGCGGTGGATGACGCGCACGGGGATGTCGACGAGGCCGGCGACGCGGCGCACCTCGTCGGCCGTTCCGTCGCTCGAGTCGTCGACGAACAGGACCTCGCACGCGACACCGTCCATGGCGGCGACGATGCGCCGCACGAGCGGCTCGACATTCGGAGCCTCGTTGTAGGTGGGGACGATGATCGTCGCGCCGGCGAAGTGGTCGATCGTCATCCGGGGGTCGCGTCGCTCTCGGTCAGGGGCGCCGGGGCGGCCGGCGCGAGGTCGTCCTCCCGATTCTGCCAGCGGACGGGGGTGAGCATCATGCCGATCGCGAGCACGCTCCCGTACACGAGCGGCAGGATGTACCGCGGCAGCGCGACCGGGCTCGCCACGAGGAAGGCGAGGTTGACGAGGAGAGGCGACACCGCGAGGACGTGCAGCGGGCTGCGCCGGCGGATGGCGTACGCGAGCGCGATGAGCGGCACCCACGACGCGTAGAACGCCTTCGAGGAGAGGAGGTTGCCTTCCGCGAGCGACTCGGTCGCGCGGTTGACCGCGAGGCGCGCGTCGTCGAGCACGGCCGGCTCGTGGAGGTCCTCGATCGCGGCCTCGATCTCGGCGCGCGTCGTGGTCGGCAGAGCCCTGGCCTCCCAGAAGTCGAGATAGCGGTCGAGCACGATCCCGCTCTGGAAGATCATCGGCGTGACCGGGGCGAAGTACTCGAAGGTGTTCGCGGCCGTCGCCGACAGCGCGGTACCCGGATAGCGGATCACCTGCGCGAGCCACACCCGCGCGTAGGCGAGACGCTCCTCGGAGCCGGCCTCGAGGTTCCAGCGCCCCTTCACCGCGTCCGAGCGCCGCGGCACATACGCCTCGCCGAGGCCGTCGTAGCGCAGCACGGCGTCGATGACCGCCCGCTCGTCTGCGGGGATCTCGTCGCCGTGCTCGGCGACGATGCGCGCGGTCTGCTGGACGGGGATCGTGAGCATGTCGGTCGCTGTGCCGGGCGCGATGCCGATCGCGGGGAGGACGAGGAGCGGCCACACGACGTTCGTCACGAGGAGCGCTCCCGCAGTCCCCGCTGCGACGCGCAGGCGGGCCCGCCGCGCGCAGATCACCAGCAGGACGACGGCGCACACGACGACGAGGTAGACGTTGGTGCGCTTGGCGAGGATGAGCGGGATGACGATGGCGAGCGCGACGACACCCACGCGCGCGCTGAGCAGCACGCGCCCGCGCGTGCGCACGGCCTCGACGAAGAGCACGAGGAAGGGGAGCCAGAACACGGCGGCGAACGCGTCCTTGCTCATGACCGACGGCGCGGCCATGAAGACCGGCAGGACGGCGACCGCCGCTGTCAGCGTCCAGCGGATGGGGCGCGCCATCCCGAGCCATCCGAGGTAGGTGAGCACGAGGGCCGCACCGGCCGCCGTGGCGGCCTCCTGCAGGAGGAGGAAGGCGAACAGGCCGATCCGATCGTCGCCGAGCGCGGATCCGAGATCCCAGAACCATCCGAAGACCATCGTGTCGAACCACGGATGGTGGTCGGTCTGCTCGAGCAGCCCCATCCACTGGAGCCGCTGCGTGATGGTGTCGCTGTCGACGTTGCCCGGCGCGTGCACGAGCAGCCACGGCAGCCAGCCGGCGAGGATGGCGCCGGCTGTCGGCAGCAGGCGCCGGCGCGCGGTCTCGCGGAAGGACGCCGGCTCGGGCACCGCGCGACGCCCGTCGAGCCAGCGGAACAGCAGGGTCAGCGGGACGAAGAGCGCGGCGCCGAGTCCGAGGACGACGAGGCCGCTGCCGACCGCGGCGCCGACGGAGCCGGCGAACCACACCGCGCTGTCGTTCGCGTCGAACGACGCCCCCACGACGACGAACGCCGCGAGGACGAGCGCCGTGGCCGCGGCATGCGGATCCCACAGGGCCCGCAGCGCGGAAGGGCGGTTCACGCGTGCGCCCGCTGCGTCTCAGCCGACGGGGACGACGCGTCGCTCCTGTTCCGCCGACGGGCGACGAGGGCGACGGCGACCGCGAGCGGCGCCGTCGCGAAGAACCCGAGCGCGTAGCGCATGCCGCCCGAGACCGGGCCGGCGAGGAAGGTCGCCATGAGCGCGGCGGCCGGCAGGGCGAAGGCCGCCTCGAGCCCGGCGCGCTTGCGCCAGAGCACGACGAGCGCGAGGATCCAGATCCACGTGACGAAGCCCGGAGACAGCGTCATCCCGATCACGGGGATCGCGAGATACCCCTCGTCGAGGAGCCCGTGACGCTCGATGAGCGCGCGGATCCCCGTGAGCGGCTCCCCCTGCTCGCGGTCGCCCGTGATCTGATACGGGATGTCGAGGACGATCCCGCGGATGTCGTTCCACGACTCGTGCACGACGCCGTCGTACGAGGGCGCGCCCGGCGCCCAGTAGCCGACCGTGTTCGCGAGCGTCGCGGTGATCGCGGACCCGGGGTACTCCGCGACGAGCCGCAGCCATCCGCTCACGAACTCCCCCGTCGTCCGCTCCTCCCACGCCGCCCGCGCGTCGAGCTTGATCGGGTCCGCGAAGCCGGGGATGTAGTGGTCGCCGACGTCGTCGACGCTCCACCACGTGAAGACGTCGTCCACGAACGCCCGGTCCTCGTCGCTCATCGTCGCGTGGTGGTCGTGCGCGATCCGCGCGATCTGCTGCAGCGGAACCGACCACGCCTCGGTCTTCGGGCCGGGCTGCACGTCGAGCGCCGCCGAGAGCGGCCCCGCATAGAGTCCGTACGCGACGACGCATGCCGCGAGCACGGCGCCGACGCGCTTCCACTGGCGGCGGAACGGGATGATGAGCAGTGCGACGCCGAGCAGGACGACGTGGACGCCGTTGTTCCGGAGGACCATGGTCGCGATGCCCGCCGTGAGCAGGAGGACCCACGGCCACCGCGCGCGATCCCCGCGTCGGACGGCGCGCGAGACCTCGACGATCCCGATGAGGAAGAGCACGAAGGCCGACATGAAGGGGATGTCCTTCACGACCGTGATCGACGACAGGCTGAGCACGGGCAGCAGCGCGATCCACGCCCAGAGCGCCCACCACATGCGCGGCCCGACGCCCCATGCCGCGATGCGCCGGAGCAGCACGGCGAACACCGCGCTGGTCGACAGCATCTGCAGGACGGCCGCGAACGCGAGCGCCGCGGAATCGCTCAGGCCGAGGAGCTGCCACACGCCGTTCCACGCCGCGATGAGGAGGGAGTGCCCGACCGGCTCGTAGGACTCCCAGGGGCCGAGCCCGCGCGCGTAGGAGAGGCTCCGGTAGGTGTCGAAGAAGATGAGCCCCGGCCACCACACGAGCAGGTACGGCAGCCGGCAGAGCACGATGAGCCCGAAGACGAGCCCGAGGGGGCGCCATGGCGCCGGCCCCGGTGCCCGCAGCGCCTCGACGAGTCGGCTGAGCCGCCCGCGACGGGGAGCGGGCACGGCGGCGGCGTCGGGCGTCGCGCGGTCGGCGAGATGCAGCAGGACCGCTGCGCCGAGGACGGCGGCGTACGCGGTGCCGAGGCCGTGCACGGCGCTCCAGCCCGACGGCCGCAGCAGCCAGAGGTCGGCCTCCTCACGCAGGAGGGAGATGCCGGCCAGCTCCGCGACCGCGTAGGCGAGGCCCACCGGCACCGCCCAGCGCCAGACCTCGCGCGGCAGACGGCCGAGCGCGAGCCATCCGCCGTAGGCGATCGCCGCGAACGCCGCGATCGCGACGAGGCTGTTCCCCTCGAGCACGTCGCCGAGGGTCGCGGGCGTCGTGCCCGCGCACAGCGCGAGCGTCGTGGCGAACGCGCCCGCCACGGCGATGAGCACGCGCACGGCTCAGACCTCGGGGGCGCGCCAGCCGCGCCACTGCTCGAACGAGCCGTTCAGGAGCTGCGAGTCAGTGCGCTCCCACGTGTGCTTGGACGAGTGGCGGATGTACATGTAGCCGAGCGAATGCGTGCGGTACCCGATGCCGCCCTGCGTCTCGACGCGGATGAGCACCGAGCGGTCCGTGGAGTTCGGCGTGGGACGCCATCCGCCGAGCGCGTCGAAGGCCGCCCGCGACAGGAGCATCGCGCCGCCGGCGACCTGGTCGTGGTAGCGCTCGGTCGCGAACGTCCGGTGCACGGTCTGCGCGACCTCCTCGAAGAAGAGGTACTCCGTCGTCTTCCCGACGATGTCGGCACGGGAGTAGAGGTGCGCGAGGACGAGGTCGAAGACGTGGTGCTCGCTGTACCAGTCGTCGTCGTCGAGCTTGGTGATGAGGTCGCCGCTCGAGCGCCGGACGCCCTCGGCGAGGGCCGCGCCGAACAGGACGGTGCTCGGGACCTCGACCACGGTCACATCGAGCCCGCCGAGCTCGACCCCCGACAGGTCGGGAGCGGGGATCCCGTGCGCGACGACCACGACCTCCATGTGCGGGTACGTCTGCCGCGCCATCATCTCGAGCACCCCGGGGATCAGCTCGCCGCGCATCGTCGAGAGCACGACGCTCACCGAGGGGAGGTAGCGCGAGCCCGTGCGATGCTCGACGGCCGATGCGAGGCGCAGGAAGCCGGCGTGGTCGTGCATCGCGGCGCGCCGCAGCGCGACCGAGCGGCGCTCGCGCTCGAGCCCCATCGCGGGCCGATACGGGCGCCGGATGGCCTCAGCGATCCGCGGCGAGAGCTGCTCGGGCGCGATGGCGACGCTGTCCGGCAGCGAGTGCAGGATGACGCCGGCCGCCGCGAGCTCGGCGAAGCGGGTCGTGAGTCCCTCGGGGACGGGGCCGGCGAGCCCTGCGAGCGGCGAGAGGTCGACCGCCTCGACATTGCGGACGGCGGCGACGTCGCGCGCGCTGAGCGGCTCCGCGATGGCGAACTCGATGGGGCGGAGGTCGGGGTCGGTCGCGCCGAGGAGCCGGACGACCCCGCGCGGACGGTCGATGACGAGCCGTCGCGCCGGCGGCGACGGCTTGAACCCGAGGATGCGCCCGATCGGGTTGTGCACGTTGAGGTCGATGACCGGCCGCTCGACGCGCGGGTGCCCGAGGAGGGCCTCCCCCACCGTGAGCTGGTGGACGGCATCCTCCTCCTCGCGCGCGAGATCGGTGCGCGCGGTCAGCAGCACATCGGCCTTGCGCAGGTGCCGTCCCTCGAGGGCGGGGGCGATCGGCTCGAGCTGCGGGATGCGCCGGCTCGGCAGGAGCGGCAGCGCCTCGGCGCCCGCGCTCGGATCGACCGCGAGAAGCGGGAAGCCCGCCCCGACGACCGGCGCGTCCGGGACGAAGGCCGGGATGAGGGCGTCGAGCACGCGCGCGACGGGAAGCGGCGCGTGCAGCGAGACGTGCGCCGACGCCGTGCGGCGCGCGGGGTCGTGCGAGAGCGTGACCGTGCGCGTGTCGCGCAGCGGCGCCATCCGGCCGCGCCAGCGCGGCGAGGGCGCCTCCCAGCGCTCGATGTGGACGCGCAGGTCCTGCGTCATCGCGCCGTCGGCGGCCATCACGAGGTGACGGAGCGCGTCGACGTCCGGCACCCGCAGGCGCACGGGCAGCGGCTCGTCCGCCGTCGACGCGAGCGCCGGCGCCTGGCGCGGATCGGTCACGACGTGCTCGCCGTCGCGGTCCGGGGCGTCCTGCTCATCGGGGCGACGGAACCAGCGGCGGACGGGCATAGATCGATCGGCTCCCCGAGTCGGCGGACGGATGGCCGCGAGCGCGGCGCGAGGAGTCTATCGTGCGCGCCTTTCGTCCCCGTGAGAGCGCGTCCGGCGGGCCGCGTCCACCGGTCTCGGAGAAAGCGCACCGTAGAATGACGCGGTGACCAGGCCCGCCGCATCCCCCGAGCCCGCCCCGATCGTCTACCAGAACCAGTGGCGCGACGTCTTCGACGGCACGCTCCCCGACGGCTGGGAGCCGACGAAGTCCGTCTCCGTCGTCATCGCGTCGTACAACAGCAAGACGCTGCCGCTCACGCTCGCGTCGCTCGCCGCGCAGGACTACCCCGAGGACCTGCTCGAGGTCGTCGTCGTGGACGACGGCAGCGAGCCGCCCGTCGAGCTCGGCGAGGTCGTTCCGAAGAACATCCGCCTCATCCGCGTCGAGGAGGGCTGGGGCCGCTCCAACGCGACCGACATCGGCATCAAGGCCACGTCGGGCGACATCATCTACTGGGTCGACTCCGACATGATCCTGTTCCGCGACAACGTGCGCCAGCACGCGAAGTGGGCGCACTTCATCCCCGAGGCGGCCACGATCGGCAACAAGGGCTTCATCGAGGAGTGGGACTACACCCCCGAGACGGTGTACGAGAAGGTCCTCGACGGCACGATCGGCGACGACTACGACCGCTCGACGCTCCACGAGCACTGGTCCATCCAGATCTTCCGCGACACGGACGACCTCAACACGTCGCACGGCCGCAACTACTCGACGCACATGGGCGCGTGCGCCTCGGTCACGCGCGAGGTCTACGACCGCACGTTCGGGCAGGACACCCGTCTCCACCTGGGCGAGGACACCGAGATCGCCTACCAGCTCTGGCAGGCCGGCGCCGTCTTCATCCCCGTCGAGGAGGCGCTCACGTGGCACCTCGGCCGCGGCACGGTGCAGGACCACGCGGTCAAGGTGGCCTGGCACAACGACGTGCACTTCGCCCAGCGCATGCCGATCCCGCGCTACCGCCGCAAGGCCGACAACCGCATCTGGGAGGTGCCGCTCGTCAAGGTCGTCGTCGAGGTGACCCCCGAGACCGCGTACCTCGCCCGCAACTGCGTCGACCGCATCCTCAACAGCACCCTCACCGACGTGCACGTCGTGCTCGTCGGCCCGTGGTCGCAGCTCCACGAGGGCCGGCGGAAGATGCTCGCCGACCCGCTGAACGAGCTCTACCTCGTGCGCGAGTGGCTGCGCACCGACAACCGCGTGATCTTCGCGGAGGAGGTGCCCGAGACGGTGTTCCCGGCCCCGTACCGCGTCGACCTGCCGATCACGGTGGGCGTCACGAGCGACAGCCTGATGCAGATGTACCGCCAGATCGACGGCAACCGACTGGGCGCGGTGCGCTACTTCACGCCCGGTCACACGAAGGACGACTCCGTGACGATCTGGGACTCGGCCGCGGTGGCCCGCGCCAAGCGGTACCTGCGCGAGGGCGACGCGATCGAGGACCTCGTCGACCGGGTCTGGGGCTTCCAGTGGGGCTCGAACGACACGGCGCAGCTCATCGACCTCCGCGAGGCCGACCTCTCGGAGCGCGTGACGCGCGTCGACCCGCGGGTCGCCGAGCTCGAGGCCGAGGTCGCCGCGCTGCGCGCGCGCATCGCGCCGCCGCCGTCGCTCGCGCGTCAGATCGCCCAGCGGCTCAACGCCGCATCGGGCGGGCGGCTCGCTCCCGTCGTGCGCGGCGTCAACGCCCGGCTCGGCGGCGCGCCCGCCGCGGCCATCCGGCGTCTGCGCCGAGGCTGATCGAGCGGATGACGTCCCGCACAGACGCATCGCATCAGTCCGGCTTCCGCCCGGACATCCAGGCGCTCCGCGCGATCGCGGTGCTGAGCGTCCTCCTCTACCACCTGTGGCCGAATCGGCTGACGGGCGGCTTCGTCGGGGTCGACGTCTTCTTCGTCATCAGCGGCTACCTCATCACCTCGCACCTCGTCCGCGAGCGCGAGAGGACGGGGCGGATCGCGGTGGCGCGGTTCTGGGCGCGACGCGCGGTGCGCCTTCTCCCCGCGTCGCTCCTCACGCTCGCGGCGACCGCGGTGGGCGTCCTGCTGTGGGTGCCGCGCTCGCTGTGGGACCAGTTCCTCGGCGAGGTCGGCGCGGCGGCGCTGTACGTGCAGAACTGGCGCCTGCTGTTCGACAGCGTCGACTACCTCGCAGCCGACAACCAGCCGTCCCCCGTGCAGCACTTCTGGACCCTGTCGGTCGAGGAGCAGTTCTACGTCGCCCTGCCGCTCCTGCTCATCGCCGCCATGGCGCTCCTGCGCCGCGTCGCGTGGCGGAAGGTCGCCGTCGGCGTGCTCGCCACGGCGACCGCCGCCTCGTTCGCATACAGCCTGTGGCTCACCGCCTGGTCGGCGAGCGAGGCCTACTTCTCCACGCTCACCCGCGCATGGGAGTTCGGCGTCGGCGCCCTCGCGGCCTTCCTCCCGCTCATCGCCTGGCGCGCGATGTCGAACGCGCTCGCCGTCGCCGGCGTCGCGCTGATCGCCGTGAGCACGGTCGCGCTGTCGGGCACCACGCCGTTCCCGGGCACGGCGGCGCTGCTGCCCGTCGTGGGCACGGCGCTCGTCGTGTGGGCGGGCGGCGGCTCGTTCCTCGCGCCGGTCGGGGCCGCGCGCCCCGTCGCGTTCACGGGCGCCGTGTCGTACGCCGTGTACCTCTGGCACTGGCCGCTCATCGTGCTGCTCCCCTACGCCACGGGGCATCCGCTGACGACCGTCGAGAAGGTCGCGATCGCGGCCGCGGCGTTCACCCTCGCGTGGGCGTCGACGCGCTTCATCGAGAACCCGGTCCGCCTCTCGCCGAGCCTGCTCGCACGTCGCCGGCCCCGCACGGTCGCGGCGTGGGCCGCGGCCGGCATGGCCTGCGTGCTCGTGTTCCCCGTGGCCGCATCGGCGACCCTCCGCGCGGAGGAGGAGCGCGTGCTCGCGGCCACCGAGTCGCTCGTCGAGACCCTGCCCGACTGCTTCGGCGCGCAGGCGATGGACCCCGAGCTCGCACCGTGCGAGAACCCCGAGCTCGACGCCTACCCGCTCGTGCCCGCTCCGATGGACGCGGCGAGCGACGACGCCAACCGCGACGCGTGCTGGTCCGGCCCGGATGAGACCGTGCTGCGCGTCTGCTCCCTCGGACCCGACGCCGACTGGGACCGGCACCTCATGGTGATCGGCGACTCCCACAGCAACGTGTTCGTGGGCGCCTACGCGCGCATCGCCGAGGAGCGCAACTGGCGCATCGACATCGCGGGGCACGGCGGCTGCTACTGGACGGACGCCCTCGTCGAGCGCTCGACGCCCGTGTCGACCGACGCCTGCACCGCGTGGCGCGGCGAGATCGCGGACTACGTGGCGGAGAGCACCGACGGGATCGATGCGTTCGTCGTGACGCGCTCGTCCGATGGGCGGGACGCGGATGCGACCACGGTCGACGGCATGGTGTCGGCGTGGGGCGCGCGTCCGGATCCGACCGTGCCCGTGATCGCGATCCGCGACAATCCCCGCATGCCGGCCGAGACCATCCAGTGCATCGAGGCGGATCCGGAGACGGCGAACGAGAGGTGCGCGCAGCCTGCCGACGCCGTGCTGCACGACGACGGGCAGGCCGCGGCGGCGGAGCGCGACCCGAATGCCACGGTCATCGATCTGACCGAGTTCTACTGCGCCGACGGCACGTGCCCTGTCGTCATCGGCGGAGTCGTCGTCTATCGCGACGGGCACCACCTGACGGCGACCTACGCCGCGACCCTCGGGCCCTATCTCTCCGAGCGGCTCGCGGCCGCGCTCGGCTGACGCCTCAGCCGCGCGCGACCGTCCACGCGGTCTCGCCGCCTGCGCGCTCGTGGCGCACGACCGTGCCCTCGCGCTCGCGCAGCGCGGCGGCGGCCTCCCGCCCCGCGGCGTCGTCGTCGAGCACCCACACGGTGTCGGCGGTCGCGAACTCGGCGGACGCGTCGACGTCGCGGAGCACGTCCTCCGCCGTCTCCCCCGCGATGCGGATGAGGTCGTACGTCCCCGGCGTCTCGACGAACAGCTCCCGGTAGCGTGCGAGCGGGAGCTCGTCGACACGGCCCTCGAGCGCCCGATAGGCGCGGGGGTCCTCCTCGAGGCGCGTGCTGACGACGAGCACCGTGCGCGCACCCGACGTCGCGGCCGCGAACGCCGTGCGCGCGCCGACCTCGAGCAGGCGCTGCACCTTCCGCTCGCGCGCGATCGCGGCGGCCGCCCGGTCGCCCGCCCGCGGCGCGAGCGGGAGCGCCCGCGGCACCTCGAGCGCGTCGAGCAGGGCCACGGCGCTGCGCGACAGCTTCGTGACGTCGCGCCCCTCGGCGTGGAGGATCCGCTCGCCCGCGAGCGAGTGGAAGCGCTGATCGACATCGCGCGCCTCGCCGATCGTGCGGAAGTTCCTGTGCTCGGGCCCGCGGCGACGCACGACCTCGAAGCGCCGCGCGCCGACATCCGCGAGCAGGAGGATCGCGTGGAACGCGGATCCCTCCTCTCCCCCGATCACCTCGGCGCGCGAGATCTGGTCGAGCTGCTCGCGCACCGACATCCGCTCGGGATTCACGACCGTCCATCCCGCCGCCCGCAGATGCCGCTCGGCCGCGTCGGACCCGAGGTCGCGGATGCCCGAGTCGATCGCGCCGCGCGAGAGCCACAGGCGGCGGCCCGGCTCGGCGGATGGGCCGCGGTGCTGCGCGAGGAAACGCGCGTGATCGGGGTGGATCCAGTCGTCGTAGCGGTAGCCGATGTCGGGCACGTGGAGCGTGCGGAACCGCGTCGGGCGGGTGATGAAGCGGATCGGGTTGCGGACGCCCAGGATGTCCAGGATCTCGCGCTGCCAGGGGCGGAAGGACTCCCGGTCGCCCCAGGTCTGCGCCGCCGTCCACACGATCGGCACGTCGGGGGCGGCGGATGCCGCCGACAGGCGCGCGAGGCTCTCGAGCAGGAAGTGGCCGAAGTGCATGTGGAGATCGCCGGCGTAGATCGCCTCCGGCACGTCGGCGTCCTCGATGTCGACCAGGAGCTCGAGCGGGATCGGCGATCCGCGCAAGCCGGAGCGCCGGTCCGTCACGGTGCCGTCGACGTAGCGCCCGGACGCGTCGAAAACCCCCATGAGCAGCTCGCCCGGACGGTCCTCGCGCACGACGACCGGGGAGACGACGGCGTCGGAGACGACGCGGGCGGAGAGCGGTTCCATTCCGTTCACCCTACCGGCGGTGCCCGGTCAGACCGGGTTGTCGGCGTTGTACGCGGCGACGACGTCGTCGATCGGCGCGTCCATGACGAGCGCGTGATCGCGGATGTAGAGGCCGCGCGTGCAGAAGCGCCGCAGGTCGCGTTCGCTGTGGCTCACGAAGAACAGGGTGCGCCCCGACGCGAGCAGCTCGTCGATGCGGGCGTAGCACTTGGCGCGGAAGGCCTTGTCACCGACCGCGAGCACCTCGTCCACGAGCAGGATGGGCTCGTCGAGCTGCGACACGACGGAGAACGCGAGGCGCACCTTCATGCCGTTCGAGAGGTGCTTGTAGGGGGTGTCCTGGAAGTCCTCGAGCTCGGCGAAGGCGATGATGTCGTCGTAGCGGGCCGCGATGTGGGCACGGCTCATGCCGTGGAGTCCCGCCGTGAGGCGGACGTTCTCGCGCACGGTGAGGTCGCCGACGAAGCCTCCCGTGATCTCGATGAGCGGGGCGACCCCGCCGCGCACGACGACCGATCCCTCGTCGGGCAGCAGGACCCCCGCGACGAGCTTGAGGAGCGTGGACTTGCCCTGGCCGTTGCGGCCGACGACGCCGATGGACTCGCCGGGGCGCACGCGGAACGAGACGTCCCGCAGGGCCCAGAACTCGTCCTTGGGCGCGCGCCGGGAGGCGCTCGCGAACATCGACTTGATGCTGCGCCGCCCGCGCCGGTTCCGCCGGAACCGCACGCCGAGACCGTCGACCTCGATCGCGTAGGCGTCGTCGCGCTCCATCACAGCTCCTTCAGCAGCGGACGCTCGAGGCGGCGGAAGGTGAGGATGCCGACGCCGAGGAACAGCAGGCTCATGAGCGCTCCCGCGACGACCGCGAAGGTGTCCCACTGGCCGGGGAAGAAGCCCACGCGGTACAGCGTGAAGATGCCCGCGAGCGGATTGAGCGCGCCGAGGTCGCTCACGGCACCGGGCAGGTCGCCGATCCCGTAGATGATCGGCGACGCGTAGAAGAGCACGCGGAGGATCAGGCGGGTGGTGCGCTCGAGGTCGGAGAAGAGGACGCACAGCGGCGCGACGAGGAGCCCGAGCCCCACGAGCAGCACCGTCTGCAGGAGCACCCCGACCGGGAAGAGCAGCAGCTGCCATCCGACCGTCGCGCCCGCGGCGACCGCGAACAGCACGAGGACCGGGAGCGAGCACAGGAACTCGACGCCCTTGCTCAGCACGATGCGGTTGATCCAGATCGAGCGGGGGATGGAGGTCGAGCGGACGAGCTTGGCGTCCTTGTTGAAGGCGCGCGTGAAGTCGGTGACGGCCGCGTTGAACCAGACCCACGGCAGCAGCGCGGTCATGAGGAACACGATGTACGGCTCCTCGCCGACCCGGCCGCCCCGATGGAAGACCTGCGTGAAGACGAACCAGTAGATGAGGCTCATCACGAGCGGATCGAGGATCGACCACAGGTAGCCGAGCCAGCTCGTCGCGTAGCGCACCTTGAGGTCGCGCGCCGAGAGCAGCCACAGCGAGTGGAGGTAGCGCCGCGGCGTGCCCGGCGCACCGACGACGCCCGAGCTCACGACGCGGTGCCCCTGAGCAGCGGGGGCTCGGATCCGGACGTGTCGGCCGCGGCGGGCGCGCTGTACTGCAGGTAGATGAGGCGGCTCTGCTCGCGCCGTGCCCTGAGCACGCCGTCGAGCACGAAGCCCACGGTCCAGGCGAGGGCGCCGGCGAGGCCGAAGCCGACAGCGAGGACCGCGGTCGGGAAGCGGGGCACGAGTCCGGTCTGCGCGAACTCCACGACGAGCGGGATGCCCAGGACGACGCCGACGAGCATCGCGACCGCACCCAGAAGGCCGTAGAAGAGGAGCGGCCGCTCGTAGCGGATGAGCTGCACGATGAGCGAGAGGATGCGGAATCCGTCGTGGTACGTGCGGAGCTTGCTCTCGCTGCCGGCCGGCCGGTCGCGGAAGCCGACGTGCACCTCGGTCTGCGGGACGCGGATGCTCATGACGTGCACCGTCAGCTCGGTCTCGATCTCGAACTCGCGCGACGCCGCGGGGAAGCTCTTCACGAAGCGCCGCGACATGACCCGGTAGCCCGAGAGCATGTCGCTGACCTCGGAGCCGAAGATGCCGCCGACGAGCCAGTTGAAGCCGCGGTTGCCGAGCTCGTGCCCGGGACGGTACGCGGTCTCGGTCTTCTGGTCGCGTACGCCGAGGACGTGGTCGTACGGCCCCTCCTGCAGCGTGCGGATCATCTCGGGCAGCGCGGCGGCGTCGTACGTGTCGTCGCCGTCGATCATGACGTAGATGTCGGCGTCGACGTCGGCGAAGGCGCGGCGCACGACGTTGCCCTTGCCCTTGCGCTCCTCGCGGCGCACGATCGCGCCGGCCTCGCGCGCGACCTCGGCCGTCCGGTCGGAGCTGTTGTTGTCGTAGACGTAGACCGTCATGCCCGGGACGGCGGCGCGGAGATCGCGGACGACCTTCCCGACCGCGAGCTCCTCGTTGTAGCAGGGGACGATCGCGGCGATGACAGGGGACGACGTCATGGAGAGCACTTTCGGCGACGTAGGATCTTCGATGGACCGCATGGCGCCGAGACGGCCGCCGTCGGAGCCGGTTCAGGCTAACACGCGGCTCTGCCGAAACCCCTCGGCACACGCCGCCCTCACGAGGAGCACGATGCACGCGAACGCGGCGACCCGGAAGGCCAAGCAGGCGGGGGCCTTCCTCGTCATCGGCGGTCTCGCGTTCCTCGTCGATGCGGGCGTCTACAACCTGCTCGTGTTCTGGGTGACCGGCGACGGCCCGATGCACGGACAGCCGCTGGCCGCCAAGATCATCTCGATCGTCGTGGCGTCCCTCGTGACGTACGTCGGGAACCGGTACTGGACCTTCTCCGACCGGCATCTGCCGCACCGCTTCTCGCGCTACGCGATCTTCGTGCTGTGCAACCTCATCGCGATCGGCCTCCAGCTCGGCTGCCTCGCGTTCTCGCGCTACGTGCTGGGTCTCGACGACGTCGTCGCCGACAACATCTCGGGAACCCTGATCGGGCAGACCCTCGCGACCGCGTTCCGCTTCCTCACGTACGACAGGTTCGTCTTCCCGCACGAGGAGCCCTCCCCCGCCCCGCGCCCGTAGCGGGTCACGATCGCGCGGCGATCGCGCCATCCCGCCGCGAACGAGACACGCCGACCCCCACGTGTCTCACCCGACGAGGGAATCCGGGGCGAAAACGCGCCGCGAGTGAGACATGCAGGAGCGTGCGAGCATGCCGGCGCCGCGGGACGCGGCCGACCCGCCCCGCAGCTACTCCGCCGGCAGCGGGCCGCAGCGGTCGATGCGGTAGAGCGTCGACTCGCCGTCCGTCGCGACCTCCGTGAAGAGTCCCGCCTCCACCGCGGCGTGCGGTCCGGGGAAGTGGTTGCCCGCCGGGTCTCCTCCCCCGAACTCGTGCGGGTTGTAGAGCACGTGCCGCACGCGGAGGGCATCGAGCGCGCGGCACACCGCCGGGTCGCTGTCGATGTCCATGAGGCCCCACGCGAGCGTCTGACGCAGCGGATCCCACTGGCCGTTGACGTGCGGGAAGACCGGCTCGCGTCCGGCATACAGCTGGGTCAGCGCCGAGCCGTCCCACGGGTCGCCGAGCACGCGCTCGCTCGCGGGCACCTCCTCGGCCACCTCATGGTCCATGAAGTCGATCTGCTTCTGCGACACGACCTCCCACTGCGCACGCTCGTCGGGCATCGCGAACACGGCCGCGATCGCCGATGTCGTTCCGGTGAGGGCGAGCCCCGCAGCCGACACCACGGCGACGGCCAGCGCGAGCGGCGCGGCGAGGCGCGGGAGGGCTCGACGGGATCCGCCCGTCCGGATGGCGCGCTCGGCCGGGAGGGCACGTCGCGCGAGCGCGAGCGCGCCGAGCGTCGCGAGAGGGACGGCGACGACGGGCAGCGCGGCCGCGAGGCGGAAGCGGTCCTTGTACCAGACCCCCGTCGCGAGCTTCGCGATGACGCCGTCCGAACCGGCGGCGAGAACGAACAGGGCAGCGACGAGCACGAAGGCGACGACGAGCCACCGCGTGCGCCGGGTGCGGAGCGCGACCCCGGCGCCGACGATGACGAGGAACGCGAGGAAGGGCGCGACCGTCGTCACCGCGCCACCCTCCCCCGTCATCGCCTGCAGCGTGAGAACCTGCACGACGCCCTCCCAGATGCCCTGCACCGCCTGCGCCTGCGGGCCGGAGAGGCGGCTCTCGATCGGCTCGTCGAGGAGCCCGAACCGCAGGATGGCGATCGCGAGCGCCGCCGCCGACAGCGCGACGCCGCCGACGACGCCCGCGACGAGCACGATGACCGCGCGGCGGCGCTCGCGCCCGCCGCGTCGACGGGCGCGCGCGAACGCGCCGCCGAGAACCCCCGCGACGAACGGGATGCCGATGAGCGCCCACGTCGGGAGGACCCGCGGATGAGCCACGGCGAGCGCCCCGACGGACAGGCAGCCCGACAGCGCCGCGAGCATGACGGCGCGTCCGCGGTTCCCGGGCCGCGCGAGCGCGACACCCCGGACGGCGAGGACCGACAGCGCGACCGCCGCGGGGAGCAGCGCGTGCGCGAGGCCCGTGGGGTAGATCGTGCCCCACGAGAGCAGCGCGTAGGGGAACGCGCCGAAGGCGGCGCCGAGCGGGAGCGCGACGAGGGCGACGGTTCCCGTGGAGCGCCCTGGGAGCGCGACCTGGGCGAGCCAGGCGACCCCGGGCAGCCAGACGAGCGCCTGCACGGCGAGCCATGCGGCGTTGAACGCGACGGGAACCGGCACGCCGCTCCCCTGCACCGTCATCACGACGAGCGCGTGCCACGCCGACGGGTAGTACGCGATCCCCGTCGCGCCCGTCTCGATGAGCGAGCGCAGCGTGAGGGGCGAGGCGGAGAACCCGTCCAGGATGGCCGACACGGCCGAGAGGTGGAAGACGTTGTCGTAGGTCTGCGAGATCCGAGACGGGTCCGGCACTCCCGCGAACGCGACGACGCCGACGATCGCGGCGGCGAGGGCCCACACCGCGGCGAGCGCGCGCGGCGGGATGGCCGCGCCCGTCACGACGAGGTCGGGATGCGCGCGCCGGACGAGGAGGGATGCCGCGAGCCCGACGAGCGCGACGGCGAGCACCTGCACGACATGGAACGGCGCGCCGAGCGCGCCGAACACCGCCGCCGCGACGCCCGCGCAGCACACGCTCGCGAGCGACGCCACCGCGACGCGCGCGACCGCGCCCATGCGCAGGGGCGCGGTCGCGATGAGCCCGGGTGCGAGCACGGCGAGGAGCGCCGACACGAGGGCCGGCGCGACGACGACCCAGCTCATCGGACTCCTGCCGTCAGGCGGGCGCGGGTCAGCCGTTCAGCTGGTTCTGCCACATCGACAGCGCCGACCCGATGGCCATGTGCATGTCGAGGTACTGGTACGTGCCGAGACGGCCGCCGAAGAACACGTCCTTCTCGCCCTTCGCGAGCTCGCGGTAGGCGAGCAGACGCGCGCGGTCCTCATCGGTGTTGACCGGGTAGTACGGCTCGTCGGCGCGCTCGGCGAAGCGCGAGTACTCGCGCATGATGACCGTCTTGTCGGTCGGGTACACGTCGGCGCGCTCGGGGTGGAAGTGCTTGAACTCGTGGATGCGCGTGAAGGGCACGTCTGCATCCGGGTAGTTCATGACGCTCGTCCCCTGGAAGTCTCCGATGTCGAGGACCTCCTCCTCGAAGTCGAGCGTGCGCCAGCTCAGCGCGCCCTCGACGTCGTCGAAGTAGCGGTCGACCGGTCCCGTGTAGACGATCGGCACCTGGCCGACGAGCGCCTTCTTGTTGAGCGGCTGCGACTCGTCGAAGAAGTCGACGTTCAGCTTGACCTCGATGTTCGGGTGGTCGGCCATCCGCTCGAGCCACGCGGTGTAGCCGTCGGTCGGCAGGCCCTCGTGCGTGTCGTTGAAGTAGCGGTTGTCGTAGTTGTAGCGCACGGGGAGGCGGCTGATGATGTCGCCCGACAGCTTCTGCGGGTCGGTCTGCCACTGCTTCGCGGTGTAGTCGCGGAAGAACGCCTCGAACAGAGGGCGGCCGACGAGGGCGATGCCCTTCTCCTCGAAGTTGCGGGCCGTCTTGACGTCGAACTCGCCCGCCTGCTCCTTCACGAGGGCGCGCGCCTCGTCGGGCGAGTACGCGGCCTGGAAGAACTGGTTGATGGTGCCGAGGTTCACCGGCAGCGGGTACACGACGCCGTTGTGGTTCGTGTACACGCGGTGCACGTAGTTCGTGAACGTCGTGAAGCGGTTGACGTACTCCCACACCTTCTCGTTCGAGGTGTGGAAGAGGTGCGCCCCGTAGCGGTGCACCTCGATGCCCGTCGTGGCCTCGTTCTCGCTGTACGCGTTCCCGCCGATGTGATGGCGGCGGTCGATGACCGTGACCTTGCGCCCGGCTGCTGCCGCGCGCTCCGCGATGGTGAGTCCGAAGAAACCGGAGCCGACGACGAGGAGATCCATCCGTGGTGCTCTTTCTCTCAAGGGGAAGGGCCCTGGCACGCTGTCGCGGCCTCCCCGAGTCTATGTGCATGCCCCTCGCGTATCCTGATGCCGCACATGAGCAACGAAGAATCCCCCGCCGAGACCGAGGCCATCGCCGGGATGAGCGGGCCGGATGGCCCGCTGCTGCGCCTCTTCCGCGACCGTCGCGTCGCCTTCCTGTTCGTCGGGGCCGTCAACACCGCGATCGGCTTCGCGTGGTTCGTGCTCTTCTCCCGTCTGTTCGAGGCCGGATGGCCGGGCGCCGCCTGGACGGTCTTCGCGGTCATCCTGTGCGCGCAGATCATGAGCACGCTCAGCGCGTTCGTCTTCTACCGGAAGCTCGTCTTCCGGGTGCGCGGCCACGTGTGGCTCGACTTCGCCCGGTTCCAGCTCGTGTACCTCGGGACGTTCATCCTCAACTTCGTCGTCGTGCCGCCGCTCAAGCTCTGGCTCGGCTGGCATGAGATCGTCGCGCAGCTCCTGTTCACGGTCGTGATCGCGTTCGCCAGCTGGTTCGGGCACAGCCGCTTCTCGTTCCACCGCAAGAAGGAGGACGCGTGACCGCTCCGCGCATCAGCGTGGTCATCCCCGCGTACAACAACGGCCGCACGCTCGGCGAGACGATGCGATCCGTGCTCGACCAGCAGGTCGACGGGCTCGAGCTCGTCGTCGCCGACCACGCGTCGTCGGACGACACATGGGATGTCATGCAGGGCTTCGCAGCCGACCCGCGCGTGACCCTGCTGCGCACGGAGGCCGGCGGCGGCGCCGCGCGCAACTGGAACCGCGTGACGGACGCCGCGACCGGCGCCTACCTCAAGCTCGTGTGCGGCGACGACGTCCTGCGGCCCGGCGTGCTCGCACGCCAGGCGCGGCTGCTCGAGCGGTCGGGCGCCGTCCTCACCGCCTGCAAGCGCGACATCATCGATGCCGAGGGCAAGGTGCTCATGGCCGGATGGGGCCTCACGGGGCTCGGCCGGCCCATGTCGGGCGGCGAGGCGCTCCGCCGCACCGTGCGCGCAGGCCGCAACCTCCTCGGCGAGCCCGCCTCCGTCATGATGCGCCGGGAGGCGTTCGCGGCGGCCGGCGGATGGCACGGCCGCTTCTCCTATCTGATCGACCTCGCGAGCTACGCCCGCGTGCTCGTCGGCGGCGGGTTCACGCCCGACACCGAGGTGGGCGCGACGTTCCGGATGAGCGACACGCAGTGGTCGGTCGCGCTCGTCGACGAGCAGACCGCGGAGGCGCGCGCCTTTCACGCATGGCTGCGCGCCGAGCACCCCGAGATCGTAACCGAGGCGGATCGGCGCATGGGCGACATCCGCGCCGGTCTCATGGCCCAGGCCCGGCGCATCTCGTACCGTGTCCTCAAGAGGAGGATGGGATGACCGTGCGCCGGCGCATCGCCTACGTGCTGCCGATCTACAACGAGGAGGGGAACATCCCCCTCCTGTACGAGCGTCTCGTCTCGGCCACGGCGCCGCTCGGCGACCGCTACGACGTCGAGTTCGTCTTCGTCGACGACGGCAGCCGCGACCGGTCGCTCGAGCTGCTGCGCGGACTGCGCGCGCAGGACCCTCGCGTCTCCGTGTACGCGCTCGCGCGCAACTACGGCCACCAGATCGCCGTGACGGCGGGCCTCGACGTCGCCGACGCCGACGCCGTGATCGTCATGGACAGCGACCTGCAGGACCCTCCCGAGGTCAGCCTCGAGCTCATCGAGCGGTGGGAGCACGGCGTCGACGTCGCCTACGCGCAGCGGCGCACGCGCGACGACGGCCTCTTCAAGCGCACGACGGCGCACGGCTTCTACTGGCTGCTGAGCAAGCTCTCGAGCGTGGACATCCCCCGCGACACGGGCGACTTCCGCCTCATGGACCGCCGGGTCGTCGAGGAGCTGCGCAAGCACCCCGAGCGCAACCGGTTCATCCGGGGGCTCGTCGCGTCGATCGGGTTCCGCCAGGAGGCCGTCCTCTTCGACCGCGACGCGCGGCACGCGGGCGAGACCGGCTATCCCCTCCGGAAGATGCTCAAGCTCGCGGGCGACGGCATCTTCGGCTTCTCGACCGCGCCCCTCAAGCTCATCAGCCGCGTGGGCGGCGCGATGGCCGTCCTCGCGCTCCTGTGGACGATCTACCTCGTCATCGCGCGTCTCGTGAACCCGGAGTCGGTCATCGAGGGCTGGACCTACCTCGCGGCCGGGATGTTCCTCCTCGGCGGCGTGCAGATGCTCATGCTGGGGGTGCTCGGCAGCTACCTCGGCCGCATCTACGTCGAGGTGCAGGGCCGCCCGCTCTACGCCTTCGCGGTCGCCGAGGCCGGGCCCCCGCCCGCGCGCTGACGGAGGCGCGCCACCCCGCGCCCGATGAGCCAGCCCAGGCCGATCGCCATCGCGAGGCCGTAGGCGCCCATGAGCAGCGGCCACGCGGGCGGGCGGAACGACACGGTCACCGTCTCGCCGGGCGCCACGTCCGTCGCGTCGACCGTGAGAAGCCAGCCCCGCAGCGGCTCGGCCTCCGCCGCGCCCGCGACGGCGTAGCCCGGGTACGGCAGACGGCTCAGCACCACGCGCCCGTCCTCGCCGGCCTCGTCGACCTCGAAGGACACCGACGTGTCGTCCTGCGCGGTCACCGTGACGCGCGTGTCGGGAGCCGTCCACACGACGCCGCCCGCGCTCGGCAGCGCCTCATCGCGCTCGAAGAGCCAGGTGTACTCGCCGTCGGCTGCGAGCGTCCATCCCTCGGGCGCCTCCGGCTGCTCGGGGTACGTGTCCTTCATCGCGACGATCGTGCTCACGCTCATGAGGTCGGCCACGCGCAGGCCCGTCTCCTCGTCGACCGACCACAGCGTCTCGAGGGCGTCCTCGCAGGTCTGCCCGCGCAGGTCGACGCAGAGGTCGTCGCCGAACGTCTCGAACGGCAGGACGGTGTAGAGGCTGCTCACCTCCGTCGGGCTGAAGTACCAGAGGTTGGCGAGCAGCCGCTCCGACCAGCTGTCGCGGTCCTGCCATCCGTCCTCCGCGTCGCCGACGACGATCGCGTCGCCGTGCGCGTCCGGGAGGACGGCCTGCAGGGCCGTCGCGCTGTCGGGCGCGCTGCGGCTCGGCAGCGGCGACTCGGGCAGGAAGCGCATCTGCCCCGCGGCGAAGACGGCCGTCACGATCATCGCCCCGACCACCGCGACGGTCGTGCGCCGTCGCACGCGGGGCGAGCGCGCGACCCATCGCAGCGCGACGAGCGCCGCGAGGGAGACGAGCGCGGCGGCTCCGATGGCCTTCCACGCGTACGGCCCGTTTCCCCAGGTCAGGACCGAGGTCACGGCGATGACGAGTGCCGAGAGCCAGAAGGCACGGCGCGTCGCCCCCGCGGGGAAGCGGCGCGAGGTCCCCACCGCGAAGAGCACGATGAGCACGATCGCGAGATACGGGATGAGGCGCAGCGGCCAGCGGATCGGCCCCATGTGGCTCGGCCCCAGCACGAGCGCGAGCACGAGGCCGCCGAGCACGAAGAGCGGGATGGCGCGCCGCACGGCCGAGCGCGCGAGCGGCAGCGCGAGCGGGAAGAGCAGGAGGACCCACGCGATGTAGACGAGCGGACCGGGCGTGATGTCGCCGAACCAGGAGCGGATGGTCCCGCTCACCCAGGGATTCCCCGCCGACGCGAGGTCCGTGAGGTCGGCGTTGAGGAACCCGAGGTTCTCGAACGGCGCGTTCCCGCGCTCCGTCACGGGCGCGGTGAGGACAGCGGGCAGGTACACGACGATCGTGAGCAGCGCGCCCCACGCCGAGGCGAGCAGGGTCCGCAGCACCCGGGGGCCGTCGCGGCGCACCGCATGGCGCACGAGCGACTCGACGAGCACGACGACGAGCATCATGACGCCGAACACGTAGCCGACCGTGATGAGCAGGTAGCTCGCGACGAGGTACGGCAGCGGCGAGCGGCGGTGCTCGACCGTGCGCCGCAGCGCCCACCACACCCACGGGAACAGCGCGACGTTGATGAGGTCGGTCGACCAGGACGCGGCGTCCATGTAGACGACGAAGCCGGACGACGGCACGAGCACGCCCGCGAGCGCCGCCCACGGACGGTGCGCGCCGAACTGGCGCGCGAGCAGGTAGACGCCCAGGGCGAGCACGACGAGGAACGCGAGCTTCACGCCGGTCGCGTGCGCGACCGGACTCTCGCTGAGCCGCGCCGTGACGGCGATGAGCCACGTCATGGGGTTGAGGAGGCCCCACTGGCCCTCGGCCCAGTAGTTGCCGGCCTGCCAGGCCGAGGGATCGAGCATCGGCAGGCGCCCCTGCAGGAGCTGGTCGCCGAGCTGCCACCACTGCCCCGCCGAGCCGCGCTCGGTGTCGTCGGAGAAGTAGAACCGCGGGGTCACGAGGAGCCGTGCGGCCGCGAGAGAGAGGGTCGCCAGGACGGTGAGAAGGGGCCAGCCCACCCGCTGCGCGCGCCGCCGTGCCCGATTCGTGCCGTCCGCCGTCATCTGTCCTCCGCTGCTCGCCCCGCCGCCGCGCGGCGGGCCAGACTCGATGGTAGTGCGAGCGGCCGGGCGGACCCCGCGATCAGCGCGCCGGGCCCTCGAGCTCCTCGAGCGTGCGGCCGCGGGTCTCGCGGGTGAGGAGCGTCGCGAGCGCCGACACCGCGCAGATGGCGAACGTCACGGCGCCGATCGTGAGCGGCACGTTCTCCGTCCCAGGAGGGGCGATCGCCGTGAACAGCGACGGGAAGAACGCCGCCAGCATGAGCCCGATGTTCTGCGACACGGCGAAGCCGGTCACGCGGATGCGCGCGGGGAACTGCTCCTGGAAGAAGGTCGCGAAGGTCGCGTTCCACATCTGGAAGAAGATGCTCTGCACGATGACGACGAAGACGAACACGAGCACGAGGCTGCGCTGCTCCACGGCCCACAGGTACGCGACCGTGAGGAGGCCTCCGCCGAGCCCGCCCGCGACCATGAAGCCACGGCGTCCGAAGCGGTCGGACAGGCCGCCGAAGATCGGGATGGTGAGGGCCGCGGTGAGATTGGCCACGAGCGTGACCCAGAGGAAGTCGCTCGTCGAGAACCCGATCCCGTACCCCTCCTGCGTCGCATACGACACGCCGAAGACGAGCGTGGCCATCCCGATCACGTTCGTGAACGTCATGAGGATGCAGCGGATCATGACCCACGGGTACGAGCGCAGGAGCTCCACGACGGGGAACCGGCGACGGACCTCGACGGCGCTCTCCGCGGAGAAGACGGGCGTCTCGTGCACGCCGCGGCGGATGAGGTATCCCGCGATGATGACGACGGCGCTGAGGAGGAACGGGATGCGCCATCCCCACGCGGCGAAGTCCTCCTCGCTGAGCACGGCCGCGAGCGGGAGCATCACACCGGTGGCGAGGATGGAGCCGATCTGGGTGCCCTGCAGCGTGAAGCTCGTGAAGAAGCCCCGTCGCGCGTCGGGCGAGTGCTCGACGACCATCGCCCCGGCGCCGCCCAGCTCTCCCGCGACGGCGAATCCCTGCACGAGGCGCAGGATGACGAGGAGGATCGGCGCGAGGACGCCCACCTGCGCGTACGTCGGGAGGAGGCCGACGAGCAGGGTCGAGAAGCCCATGAGCAGCATCGCGAGGATGAGGACGTTCTTGCGCCCGCGCCGGTCGCCCCAGGCGCCCAGCAGCACGGCGCCGACGGGGCGCGCGACGTAGCCGACCGCGTAGGTCGCGAGGGACGAGATGATGCCCACCGTCGGGTCGCCGGTCGGGAAGAACACGACCGGGAAGACGAGCGCCGCGGCCTGCGAGTAGAGCGCGAAGTCGTAGTACTCGAGGGCGCTGCCCACCCATGCGCTGAGGGCCGCCTTCTTCGGCTCCCGAACGATCCCGCTGTCGGCTTCGGCCTGCTTCGCTGCGCTCATGCCGTCACTCTCCTGTCCGCACTGACTCGCCGACCCGAACGTGGGTAAGCGTTTTCCATCGTAATGGAACGTTTCAATCGCGACAACTCGGGCGTCGGTGCGCGGTGCGGGCGACGGCGTCCGCCAGGGGTCACGGGGTCTCCTGTGTCACGATGGCTGTGTGAAGGGCATCATTCTGGCGGGTGGGTCGGGGACGCGTCTGCATCCGGTGACGTTGGGCACGTCGAAGCAGCTGGTGCCGGTGTATGACAAGCCGATGGTGTACTACCCGCTGTCGACGCTGATGCTGGCGGGGATCCGGGAGATCCTGGTGATCACGACGCCGCATGATGCGGCCTCGTTCGAGCGTCTGCTGGGGGACGGGTCGCAGTTCGGGGTGTCGATCTCGTTCGCGGTGCAGCCGTCGCCGGATGGGCTGGCGCAGGCGTTCACGATCGGGGCGGATTTCATCGGCGATGACAAGGTCGCGCTCGTGCTGGGCGACAACCTGCTGTACGGGCCGGGGCTGGGCACGCAGCTGAAGCGGTTCGCGGACGTGGACGGGGCGGCGGTGTTCGCGTACTGGGTCGCGGAGCCGTCGGCGTACGGGGTGGTCGAGTTCGACGGGACGGGGCGGGCGGTGTCGCTGGAGGAGAAGCCGACGCACCCGAAGTCGAACTACGCCATCCCCGGCCTGTACTTCTACGACAACGACGTCGTCGACATCGCCCGGGGGCTTCGGCCCTCCCCGCGGGGGGAGCTGGAGATCACGGACGTGAACGCCGCGTACCTGCGACAGGGGAAGCTGCGGGTGGAGGTGCTGCCGCGCGGGACGGCGTGGCTGGACACGGGCACGTTCGATCAGATGGCCGACGCGGGAGACTACGTCCGCACGATCGAGCGGCGCACGGGGTTGAAGATCGGGTCTCCGGAGGAGATCGGGTGGCGGCAGGGGTTCCTGTCCGACGACGATCTGCGTCAGCGGGCGCAGAAGCTGGTGAAGTCGGGGTACGGGGCGTACCTCCTCGAGGTCCTGGAACGGGGTAAGTGAGCATCGTGGGCACTCTTGTCGTCACCGGCGGGGCCGGTTTCATCGGATCGAACTTCGTCCACCACGTCATCGCGCACACCGACCACCGGGTGATCGTGCTGGACAAGCTCACCTACGCCGGCAACCCCGCCTCGCTGGCCGGGCTGCCCGAGGACCGCGTCGAGCTCGTCGTGGGCGACATCGCCGACGCGGACCTCGTCGACTCCCTGTTCGCCCGCGCCGACGCGGTCGTGCACTACGCCGCGGAGTCCCACAACGACAACTCCCTGAACGACCCCCGCCCGTTCCTGGACACCAACATCGTCGGCACCTACACGCTGCTGGAAGCCGCCCGCCGCCACGGCACCCGCTTCCACCACATCTCCACCGACGAGGTCTATGGCGACCTCGAGCTCGACGACCCGGCCCGGTTCACCGAGACCACCCCCTACAACCCCTCCTCCCCCTACTCCTCGACGAAGGCCGGCTCCGACCTGCTCGTGCGCGCGTGGGTGCGCTCGTTCGGGATCGCCGCGACCATCTCGAACTGCTCCAACAACTACGGCCCCTACCAGCACGTGGAGAAGTTCATCCCCCGCCAGATCACGAACATCATCCGCGGCATCCGCCCCAAGCTCTACGGCGCCGGGCAGAACGTGCGCGACTGGATCCACGCCGACGACCACTCCTCCGCCGTGCTCACGATCCTCGAGCACGGCCAGATCGGGCAGACCTACCTCATCGGCGCCGACGGCGAGAAGAACAACAAGGACGTCGTCGAGCTCATCCTCACCCTCATGGGCCAACCCCGAGACGCGTACGACCACGTCGCCGACCGCCCCGGCCACGACCTGCGCTACGCGATCGACTCCACCAAGCTCCGCACCGAACTCGGCTGGACCCCCCGCTACCAGGACTTCGAAGCAGGACTCGCCGCGACCATCGACTGGTACCGCGAGAACGAGACCTGGTGGGCACCCGCCAAAGACCACGTCGAAGCCTTCTACGCCTCGAAAGGACAGTGACCGGCAGTGACGACGTTCGGCAAGACCCTCGCCGTCACCGACACCCCGATCCCGGGGCTCGTCGTGCTCGACCTGCCCGTCCACGGCGACGCCCGCGGCTGGTTCAAGGAGAACTGGCAGCGGGAGAAGATGACCGCGCTCGGGCTGCCCGACTTCGGGCCCGTGCAGAACAACATCTCCTTCAACGACAAGCCCGGCACCACCCGCGGCATCCACGCCGAACCGTGGGACAAGTACGTCTCCGTCGCGACCGGGCGCATCTTCGGCGCCTGGGTCGACCTGCGCGAGGGCCCCACCTTCGGGGCCGTGTTCACCGCCGAGCTCGACCCGTCGAAGGCGATCTTCGTGCCCCGCGGTGTCGGCAACAGCTACCAGACCCTCGAGCCCGACACCGCCTACGTCTACCTGGTCAACGACCACTGGTCCCCCGACGCCGCCTACTCCTTCCTCAATCTCGCCGACGAGACCGTCGCGATCGACTGGCCCATCCCGCTCTCCGACGTCGAGATCAGCGACAAGGACCGCACCCACCCGCGCCTGGCCGACGTCGTGCCGATCCCGCCGCGCAAGACCCTCGTGCTCGGCGCGAACGGCCAGCTCGGCCGCGCCCTGCGCGCCCTCCTCGGCGACCGCCCCGACATCGAGTACGCCACCCGCGCCGACCTCGACCTCGCCTCCCCCGGCCTCGACACCGCACGACCCTGGCGCGACTACGACGTCATCGTCAACGCCGCCGCCCACACCGCCGTCGACCACGCCGAGACCCCCGAGGGCCGCACCCAGGCCTGGGCCGCGAACGCCACCGGCGTCGCCGCGCTCGCCCGCATCGCGACCGAGCACCGCTGCACCCTCGTCCACATCTCCAGCGACTACGTCTTCGACGGCACATCCGACGCCCCCTACCCCGAGGACGCCCCCCTCTCGCCCCTCGGCGTCTACGGGCAGACCAAGGCCGCCGGCGACGCGATCGTGCAGACCGTCCCCCGCCACTACCTCATCCGCACCAGCTGGGTCATCGGCGACGGCCGCAACTTCGTCACCACCATGGCCTCCCTCGCCGAACGCGGCATCGACCCCTCCGTCGTCGCCGACCAGACCGGACGCCTCACCTTCACCGACGACCTCGCCGCCGGCATCCACCACCTCCTCACCACCCGCGCCCCCTACGGCACCTACAACCTCACCGGCAGCGGACAGCCCGCCACCTGGGCCCAGATCGCCCAGAGCGTCTTCACCCTCACCGGCCACGACCCCGCCCGCATCACCCCCGTCACCACCGACGCCTACTACGCCACCGCGACCGGCCCCATCGCCCCCCGCCCCCGCAACAGCGTCCTCGACCTCGCCAAGATCACCGCCACCGGCTACACCCCCGCCGACCACACCGACCGCCTCGCCGCCTACCTCACCCCGCAGTGACCACGCGCACCCCCGCGCGCGCCGACATCCAGGCCCTCCGCGCCCTCGCGGTGCTCGGCGTCGTCCTGTTCCACATCTGGCCGCGAGCCCTGCCGGGCGGCTACGCGGGCGTCGACGTCTTCTTCGTCATCTCCGGCTTCCTCATCACGGGCCAGCTCGTCCGCGCACGCGAGCGCGGAACGCTGAGACTGGGAGCGTTCTGGGCCACCCGCGCCCGTCGCCTGCTGCCCGCGAGCCTGCTCGTGCTGCTCGCGAGCGTCGTGCTCGTGGTCGTGTGGACGCCCGCGCCCCAGCAGGCCCACGACCTGCGCTCGATCGTCGCGAGCGCGCTGTATGCCGTGAACTGGCAGCTCGCGGCCGACGGGGTCGACTACCTCGCGCACGACGCGGCTCCGCCGATCGCCCAGCACTACTGGTCGCTCGCCGTCGAGGAGCAGTTCTACCTCCTGTGGCCCCTGCTCATCCTCGCCGTCACCGCGCGCCGCCTGCGGGGGCGACGGGTGCTCGTCGCCGGCGCCGTGGCGGTCGCGGTCGTCGGCTTCGCGGTGAGCGTGTGGCTCACGGGCGCGAGCTATCCGTACGGCTACTTCTCGACCGCGAGTCGCCTGTGGGAGTTCGCGCTGGGCGCGATCGTCGCGCTCCTGCCCCCGCTCGCCCTGAGGGCATCCGTCCGCCTGGCCATCTGGATCGCCGCGGTCGCCGCGCTGGTGACGGCGATGCTCGTGTTCGACGCCGCGACGGCTTTCCCCGGCCCCTGGGCGCTCGTGCCGACCGCGGCGACCGCGCTCCTCATCACGATCGGGCCGACCGCGCCCTCGCACGCGCTCGAGCGGCTCGTCGCATGGCGCCCCGTGCAGTGGGTGGGCGATCAGTCGTACGGCGTGTATCTCTGGCATTGGCCCCTCGTGGTGATCGCGCCGCACGTGCTCGGCCGTGCGCCCGACCTCCCTGAGAACCTGCTGCTGCTCGCGACGACGTTCGTGCTCGCCGCGGCGTCGAAGCGGCTCGTGGAGGATCCGATCCGCTTCGGCGCGCGCCCCCGCGCGGCCCGGCCCTCCCGGATCCTCGCCCTCACCGCAGTCGGGATGGCGGTGGTCGTGGCCGTCGCCGCCCTGCCGATGTGGCACGGAGCGACCGCGGCAGCCGAGCAGCGCGCGCAGGCCGAGGCGAGCCTGCGAGATCCCGCCCAGTGCCGCGGCGCGGCAGCCCTCCTCGAGCCGGGCTGCGCCGGCCGCGCGGACGACCCTCATCCGATCGCCGATGTGGTGCCCGCCCTGGCCGGCCTCCGCGACGACACGACGTGCGCCTTCGACTGCTACGACTTCGATCCCGGCGCAGGCGGGGAGCCGGTGTCGTGCGCGTTCGGCTCCGAGGCGCCCGGCGCGGTCCGGGTGGCGCTGCACGGGGACTCGCATGCCGCGATGCTCATCCCCGCCCTGCGGGAGGTCGCCGACGAGCGCGGATGGCGCGTCGAGACGTTCGTGGGGCGGGGCTGCGTCTGGCAGGAGCCCGCGAGCGCCGCATGCGCCGAGCGGAACGCACGCCTCGAGAGCCGTCTCGCCGACGGGGCGTACGACGTGCTGCTCGTCACCGCGGTCAACTCCGCCGAGCGCGACGCGGCGGCGCAGGCCGCGGTCGCCGACCGCTACGCCGAGGCGTGGCGGTCGGCGCAGGAGGCGGGGACGCGCGTGGTCGTGCTCGCCGACAACCCGCGTGTGCCCGCAGCCGCCCAGGACTGCGTGGCCACCGCGGATGTGCTCACCGAGGCGACCTGCGCGATCCCGCGCGCCGACGCGGCGCTCGAGAGCGATCCGCTCCGCGCGACCGCGGCGTCTCTCGACGCGCCGCTCGTGGATCTGTCCGACGCGTACTGCACGGCCGACGCGTGCCCCATGATGCTGGGAGGCGTGCTCGTGTACCGCGACCTCCACCACATCACGGGGTCGTTCAGCACGACGCTCGGCGGCTATCTCGCCGAGCGTGTGAGCGCGGCGATCGGCGTCGAGCCGTCGCCCACCCCGAGGAGGAGTCGATGAAGAACGCCGGAACCGTGCTCGTGTTCCCCACGTGGCCGGAGAACCCCTACCTCAACCTCCTCGAGCTGGCGGCCCGTGCGGCCGGCTACCGCTTCCGGGGCGCGACGACGCATGCCGAGCTGCTGCACGCCCTGCCGGCCCTGCCTCGGGGCGGCGTCGTGCACGTGCACTGGACGACCCCGCTCGTGCAGGAGGCCGCCGACGAGGCCGACGCCCGCGACCGTCTGCGTCGCCTCCTCGCGGCGCTTCGCGACGCCCGCCGCCGTGGTGTGCGGATCATCTGGACGCTGCACAACCGGCTGCCCCACGAGCTGCGCTTCCGGGACGCAGAGATCGCGCTCTACCGGGGCCTCGCCGACCTCGCCGACGTCGTGCACGTGATGGCGCCCGACACGGCAGCGGTCGTCGCCGACGTCGTCGCGCTCGATCCGGCCCGGATCCGCGTCATCCCTCATCCCAGCTACGAGGGCATCTATGACGCGGGCGTCGACCGCACCGCCGCGCGGGCGTCGTTCGACCTCGCGGAGCGCGATCGCGCGGTGCTCTTCCTCGGGCAGATCCGGCCCTACAAGGGCGTCGACGCGCTCGTCGAGGCCGCGACCGCCGCGGGCGACGACATCGTCCTCCTCCTCGCGGGCGTCGTCAAGGAGCAGTCGGAGGAGGAGGTCGCCGCGCTCCTTCCCGACGGGCTCCGCGCGCACACGCAGTTCTCCTTCGTGCCCGACGGGGATCTCGCGCGCTGGTTCCGCGCGGCCGACGTCGCGGTGTTCCCGTACCGCGCGATCCTCAACTCGGGCAGCGTGCACCTCGCCGCCACCTTCCGGGTGCCGGTCGTGCTGCCGGATGAGCCGCACCTGCGCGAGCAGTTCGGGGACGAGCGCTGGGTGGCGTTCTTCGACACCGCGCGGCCGGCGGCGTCCATCGCCGAGCTGCTCCGCGACCGCGAGCTGTTCGCGGGCGTCGGGGAGCGCGACTTCGCGCGCTTCACGGCCGGGATCTCGCCGTGGCGCACGGCGAGCGCCTACCGCCGTCTGCTCGACGAGCTCAGCGCAGCGCCCTCGCCCGCTCTCGCGCCACGATGAGCGCTCGCCGGACCGCCCGCGGCGCCCAGTGCCGCCGGCGCCGCACGACGGTCACGCCGTCGACGCGCGCGTAGAGGAACGGATCCCGCGGGTCGTACGCGGGCAGCTCCCCCTCCCCCGCGACGGCCACCGCGACGTCCTCCCGGGCGACGAGAAGCGCCGGGGTGAGGGGTCGGTGCAGCGGCAGCGCGCCCGCCGGGAACACCGCGCGCCATCGCCACCCGCCGCGGACGTCCGCGCGCCACGTCGTCTCCGCGGCGGGGACAGGCGGGCGGCCCGCGAACTCCCCGTCGTGGAGCACGGGAACGCACACGTCCTGTCCGCGGGCGCTGCGCCCCTCCACGACAAGCGATCCTCCGATGCGCGCGACGTGCGTGACCCGTCCGTCGAGCTCACGACGTGCCGCGAGCGCCCGCCCGAGGTCGCGCTCGACGACGCGCGCCTCGGGGACGAGCATGAGGGCGCGCTCGCCGAGCACCCGGCGCACCGCCTCGACGAGCCGGTGCCAGGCATCGACGTCCTCGTCATCCGACCGCAGCGACGAGGTGAGCGGCGTGATGAGCGCCTCGCGCTCCTCGGGAGACAGCGCCGCGACGGCGTCCAGGGCGTCCAGTGCCGCGTGCCAGTCCGCGACGGGCTGCGGGCCGAGCCCCGTCATCCATCGTGCGAGCGGACGGATGGCGGTGCGCCCGCCTGCCGCGGCCATCCGCAGCACGAGCACGCGGAGCGGGTCGCCGGCGAACGGCGGCGTCGCCTCGAGAAGCTCCCGCAGCGCGTCGCGCACACGCTCATCGTCCGCTCCGTCTGCGGCGTCGCGCGCCGCCCAGCGCGCGACGTGCACGAACCCGTCCCGCTCGCGCACGAGATCCGCGTACACCGTCGAGAGCCGCTCGTCACCCGCGTCGGCGACAAGGCGCGCGCAGGCGAGCTCCTGGTCCAGATAGCTGAGCAGCGACGCCGCTGAGTCGGCGCGCGCCGACATCGAGCTGCCGCCCGGCCGCTCGCGGTAGAGATAGACGACGTCGGAGACGACGTCGACCCGGCGCGCGCGCAGGTAGGCGCTGACCATCGGCACGATGTCGTTGGACCGCGGGACGTCGGGGAAGCGGATGCCCGTGCCGCGCAGCCAGTCGAGCGCGAAGGCCTTGTTCCAGCAGGGGCGGCTGAAGAGCAGCGTGGGCTCGTCGCGCAGGGTCGTGCCGCGCGCGGGACGCTCGAACGCCGGCATCACGTCGGTCGGCCGCCACGTGTCGGCGGGACGGAACTTGAGGTAGTCGCCGAACGCGATATCCGAGCCGCTGCGGGCGAGGCTGTCGACGAGGGCGACATAGGCGCCGTCGGGCACGAGGTCGTCGCCGTCGCAGAAGACGAGGAACCGCCCTCGGGCCGCATCCATCCCCGTGTTGCGCGCCGTGCCGCCGCCCCGACCGGCCGACGGGATGAGCCGCACCCGACTGTCGCGCCCCGCGACCTCCGCGACGATGTCGGCCGTGCCATCCGTCGAGGCGTCGTCGACGACGAGGACCTCCATGCCCGCGACGCGCTGGGCGAGGACCGTCTCGAGCGTCTCGCGGATCCACGGGGCGACATCGTGCGTGGGGATCACGACGGACAGGACCGGGCGCTCAGTCACCACCCGATCCTATCCGCGCGCGTCAGCGGACCGCCGAGCCCTTCGGCAGGAAGTCCACGGTCTGCGCCGTGAGGGTGAGGATGGTCGGCCACGCTCCCCCGTTGAGGCGCCGCACGGCCGCGACCGACGTCACATGGCGCAGGCGCCCGCCGTCGAGCACATAGACGCGATCGCTCGTGGCCGACTTCACGAAGATGCGGCCGGGCACGCGCCCGCCGGAGAGATCGAGCACGCGGCACGTCGCCGTGTCGAGCGTCGTCACCGCGAAGCCCGCGGTCGTGGTCACGGCACGCAGCCTGCCGCCGGCGGCGAAGTACGTCGTGCCGCCGCAGCGGGCGAAGAGGCTCAGGCTCCCCTTGTCGGCGTACCCCGTGAGCGTCGCGCCCGGGACGTGCGCGTCGACGCCGCGACCGAGGCCGTACTCTTCGGCGAAGCCCCAGCTCGGGAGGTACACGAGGCGGCGGTCGGAGGTCGCGAGGTACACCCGGGCGGACGAGGTCCGCTTGACCCACGAGCCGGGCGCGAACCGGACCTCGCCGATCGTGTAGCGCGAGAGGCCCGACGGCGGCATGACGGCCGCGAACGGCTTCGACGATCCCCCGAGTGCCGCCGCGGCGGCGGCGTCGTAGAGCGGGTGCAGCTTCGAGCCGCTGATGAGGTGGAGCGTCGTGCCGCTCCACGTGCGGCGCGCGACGTTCGTCATCGTCGCGCCCTGCTTGACCGCCGTGTACGTGCCGGCTGTGAGGGCGAGCTCCGTGCCGCACCTGCCGCCCCACTGCCAGACCTGCGTGCAGGTCGTGAAGCGGTGGCGCTGGCCGCCCTGCAGGAGCGAGATGTCGCCGGTCGACGCGTTGCGGATGAAGCGCGAGGACGTGCCCTTCGTCGGGTATCGCGCCGCCTCGTCCGCCGAGACCGAGCGCCACGAGCCGAAGGCGGCCTCGTATGCCGAGAGCAGCTCTCTCGTGACGTGGACCTTGCTCGCGCCGTTGAGGAGGAAGATGTCTCCGTTCGGCGTCCGGATGAGACCCGACGTCGGCCCGCGCGTCGCCCCGAACCAGTCGGTGAAGTAGTTGTAGAAGTTCCGGTTCCCGTAGGCGGAGCACGCGTCGCCCGTGCCGTAACCGGCACGCAGCGCCGCGGCGTTGGGCTGATACGGCGTGTAGTAGTAGAGGCTCGCCGTGGCCTTGTTCCGGATCGTGACCGGTCCCGAGCCGCAGGACGCGTTCGGGTGATACCGGACCTGCGACACCTTCCCGACGGGGAACCAGTCGAACCAGCTGGACTTCGCGTAGATCTGGTACTGCCGTGCCGCGCCGTAGACCTGGTTCTGGAAGCCGTAGTAGCGGGTGTCGCAGGCCGACGTGTCGGGGCAGGCCATGCCCATCGCGATCGTGTACCGCCACGAGCTCGGCCACGTGTGCGTGACGAGTCCCTGCTCCTTCTGCAGCATCACGAGGAGCACCTTGGGGCTGATGCCGCACGCCTGCGCGACCTTCGCGATGATCGTCGCGGCGGACTCGCTCGAGGCGCCCTGATAGGGCTTCGTGCAGTACGCGTCGGCCTTGCGCGACGTCGTGCTCGCGCGGAAGTCCTTGAGGCAGGTGTACCCGGACTGGCAGGTCGGCACCTTGCGCTTCAGGAAGTCCTGGATCTGGGCGGCGGTCATGGACCCGCTGTCGTAGAACACGGCGTCGCTGATGATGTTGCCCGGGTCGAACCCGACCAGGCTCACCGCGCTCGCGCGCAGCTCCGCGCCCTCCTCGACGACCGCGGCGTCGAGCGTCGTGTCCTGCGCGACGCGGTCCATCTCCTCGTCGGTGAGCGCGCCGGGGGTGGGCGAGGGCGAGGGCGTCGCGCTGGGGGTCGGGGACGCGCTCGGCGTGGGTGCGGCACTCGGGGTCGGCGACGCATTCGGCGTCGCGGACGGGAGCGGCGGCGCGCTCGGCAGCACGCCGGGGGCCGTCGTCGCCGAGATGACGGGCTCGTCATCCGAGTCGGGCGCCGCGGCGAGGGCCGGGCTCGCAGAGGAGATGACGCCCGCGAGGAGCGAGACGACCGCGAGGGTCGACAGAGCGAGACGTCCGCGCGCGTGCGCCGACGTGCGAGAGGGTGCACGCATGTGAACAGTGTGACAGATGTGAAAGCTCTGAGAAGGGGCGGATGGCGCCGGGCCTGCCGCGCGGGCCGCGTCCATGTCGCTCCGAGGGTGGCCGGGCGGGTCCATGGGAGGATTGACGGGTTGCGTCGCACGGCCCGGTCCCCGGCCCGGCGCGTTCGAGTCGGCCAGAGAGGTTTCAGGCGTCATGAAGTTGAGTGTGATCGGTTGCGGGTATCTGGGTGCGGTGCATGCGGCGGCGATGGCGTCGCTGGGGCACGAGGTCGTCGGGATCGATGTCGATGAGGCCAAGATCGCCAAGCTCGCCGCGGGCGAGACGCCGTTCTTCGAGCCCGGGCTCGGGGAGATCCTCACCCAGGGGCTGGAATCGGGTCGCCTGTCGTTCACGACCGACATGTCCGCCGCCGCGGGCGCGCAGGTCCACTTCATCGCCGTGGGCACCCCGCAGCGCCACGACGGCACCGGCGCGGACATGACCTACGTCAACGCGTCCGTCGAGTCCCTCCTGCCCCACCTGCGCCCCGGCGACCTCGTCGCGGGCAAGTCGACCGTCCCCGTCGGCACCGCCAGCCGCCTGGCCGAGCTGATCGCCCCCACCGGCGCGCACCTGGCCTGGAACCCCGAGTTCCTCCGCGAGGGCTTCGCGGTCAAGGACACCATCGAGCCCGACCGGCTCGTGTACGGCGTCTCCGACACCACCGGCACCGACGACACCGCCACCCTCGACGCCGTCTACCACACCGCGATCGCCGCGGGCACCCCCCGCCTGGTCACCGGATACGCCACCGCCGAGCTCGTCAAGGTCGCCGCCAACAGCTTCCTGGCCACCAAGATCAGCTTCATCAACGCGATGGCCGAGATCGCCGAGACCGTCGGCGCCGACGTCACCCAGCTCGCCGACGCGATCGGACACGACAACCGCATCGGACGCCGCTTCCTCAACGCCGGCGTCGGATTCGGCGGCGGCTGCCTGCCCAAGGACATCCGCGCCTTCACCGCCCGCGCCGAGGAACTCGGCAAGGGCGAATCCGTCGCGTTCCTCAAGCACGTCGACGAGATCAACCTCCGCCGCCGCCAGCGCGTGGTCGACCTCGCCGTGGACAGCTTCCCCGACCACATCAACGGCCACCGCGTCGCCGTCCTCGGCCTCGCGTTCAAGCCCGACAGCGACGACACCCGCGACTCCCCCGCCCTCGACGTCGCCGTCCGTCTCAAGGGCCTCGGCGCCGACGTCATCGCCTACGACCCCGAAGCGATCCCCAACGCCCGCCGCGCCCACCCCCAGCTCGCCTACGCCGACACCCTCGACGACGCCCTCACCGGCGCCGAGACCGTCGTCATCGCCACCGAATGGAAAGCCTTCCGCGACCTCGACCCCCACACCACCCGCGACAAGGTCGCCCGCCCCGTCATCATCGACGGCCGCAACATCCTCACCCCCACCACCTGGCGCGACGCCGGCTGGACCTACCACGGCATGGGCCGCTGACATGACCCCCCGCGTCGCCGTCGTCGTCCGCACCAAGGACCGCCCCGACTTCCTGCGCAGGGCGCTGCGGAGCATCACGGGCCAGACGCTGACGGCGTGGGAGGCCGTGATCGTCAACGACGGCGGCGACCCCGCGGTCGTCGACGCGCTCATCGCGGCGCTCCCCGACGAGCACCGCGCGCGTGTGCGCGCGGTGCACTCGGAGACGTCGCGCGGGCGCTGGGTGAGCGCGAACGCGGGGGTCCTCGCGACCTCTGCGCCGCTCCTCGTCCTGCACGACGACGACGACACATGGCATCCGGAGTTCCTCGAGCGGGCATCCGCCTACCTCGACGCCCACCCCGAGCGCGGCGGCGTGGTGTCCCGCATCGAGATCGTGTGGGAGGAGCAGCAGGGCGACCGCCTCGTCGCCGTCCGCCGCGAGGTGTTCCAGCCGCAGCTCACGGTGCCGACCCTCGCCGACACACTCCTGTTCAACCGGTACGTGCCGATCGGCTTCGTGTACCGCCGCAGCCTCCACGAGGAACTGGGCCTGTACGACGACCGGCTCCCCGTCGTCGGCGACTGGGACTTCAACCTGCGCGTGCTCGCGCGCGGTCCCCTCGAGTACCTCGCCGACGAGCCGTACGCGTACTGGCACCAGCGCACCGGCGCCGACGGCGCAGCGGGCAACAGCGTGATCGAGTCGCGCGGGGATCATGAGAAGCACGATGCGCTCATCCGCGATGAGGCGCTGCGCGCGTACGTCGACGAGCACGGGCTCGGCCTCGTGCTCTACCTGACGAAGTTCATCGACCGGCGCTTCGTCGAGGTCGAGAACGGCATCCGCGACGAGGTGCGCCGCGAGGTGGGCCGCCTCAACGTCCTCCAGCGCGGCTACGACAAGGTGCGGCGCCGCCTCGCCCGCTGACCGGCCGCACGGCGTCGCGCGCGATCAGTGCGGCGTCGTGCGGACGAGCTCGACGGCCTCGTCGATCGGGCCGTCGAAGAGCACCTTGTGCTCGTGGATGAAGATCCCGCGCGAGCACAGGCGCTTCACGGTGCCCATGTCGTGGCTCACGACGAGCATCGTGACGCCCTTCGCCGTGAGCTCCTCGATCTTCGCGTAGCACTTCTGGCGGAACGGCGCGTCGCCGACCGAGAGCACCTCGTCCACGAGGAGCACATCGAGGTCGACGTGGATCGCGACCGCGAAGGCGAGGCGCATGAACATGCCCGAGGAGTAGTGCTTCACCTCGGTGTCGATGAAGTCGCCGATCTCGCTGAACGCGACGATGTCGTCGAAGCGCGCCTCGATCTCGTCCTGCTTCATGCCGAGGATGGCCGCGTTGAGGTAGACGTTCTCGCGCCCCGAGAGCTCGGGGTGGAAGCCCGCGCCGACCTCGATGAGGCCCGCGACCCGGCCGCGCGTGAAGACGCGTCCCTTGTCGGGTTCGAGCACGCCCGACACGAGCTTGAGCGTCGTCGACTTCCCGGATCCGTTGAAGCCGAGGACGGCGACCGACTCGCCCTCGCCGATCTGGAAGCTCACGTCGTCGAGCGCCGTGAAGACGTCGCTGCGCACCTTCTTGCGCTGGATCCAGCCGATGAACGCCTCCTTGAAGGAGTGCGTGTTGCGCTTGAGGAAGAGCTTCGACACGTGGTCGATGACGATCGCCGGCTTCGTGGCCGACGTGACGGTGAGGGTGTTCGACATCACAGATCCTGGGCGAAGGTGCGCTCGAAGCGGCGGAACGTCAGCTGGCCGATGACGAGGATGACCGCGCACAGCGCGACGGCGATCCCGAGGTACACGAGGAAGTGCTCGGGGAACCCGTGCGGCTGCTTCGCCGCGTCCAGCGGCACGGTGGGCTCCCAGAACGACCAGTGGAACAGCTCGACCGCGATGGTCACAGGGTTCGACATGTAGAGGTGGAGGATCCAGCCCGTGGCCTTCTCCTGCACGAGCGTCCATGGATACAGGACGGGCGACGCCCACGTCGAGACCATGCGGATGATCTCGACGAAGTTCTGCGCGTCGCGGTAGCGCACGTTGATGCCCGCGAAGAAGATCCCGAGACCGAGCGCGAGCGCGGCGATGAGGGCGATCCCGAGGAGCATCGCGCCCACGCCCGCGAAGGACGGGACCCAGCCGTAGATGAGGCTGACGACGACGAGGATGGCCAGCTGCGGCAGGAAGTGGATGAACGCCACGATGATCGCGGAGATCGGGAAGAGCTCGCGCGGCAGGTAGATCTTCTTCACGAGGGCGCGGTTGTCCACGATGGCCGTCGTCGCGTTGCCGAACGCCTCGTTGAAGAAGTTCACGGCGACGAGGCCCGCGAAGAGGTAGATCGGATAGTTCGTGATCCCGCGATCGCCCTCGAAGATGATCCCCATCACGAGGTAGTACATGACGAACTGGATGCCGGGCTTGACGTACGACCACGTCCAGCCGAGCACCGAGTTGCGGTAGCGCGTCGCCGTGCCCTTGCGCACGAGGAGGCGGAGCAGATACCGCCAGCGGAACACATCCGCGAGTCCGCGACCTCGGCCGGGGACGTCGTATTCCGACAGATCGATCGTCGTCACTGGTGCGCGCCCTGCCTCGTCAATCGGGAAAAAGCCACACGCGATCCTATCGCCGCACCCGCGGGCAACCTGGAGGCCAGCCCCGAGCGCGCGGCGTCAGAGCTCGGCATGCAGCTGCCAGACCTTCTCCGCCGCGCTGTGCCACGAGAACGCGCGCGACCGATCCCGCGCGCGCAGCGCCATCCGCTCGTCGTCGATCGCCGCCGCGAGCGCGTCGCCCATCTCGGCGCCGTCGACGACCGCGCCACCGTCGAGGACGACCTCGCGGTGTCCGTCGCAGTCGGCGGCCACGACGGGGGTGCCGAGGGCCATCGCCTCGACGACGCGCCAGGGCCACGCGGCCCGCGTCGACCCGGCCGCGAACGCCGCGGCGTGCGCGAGAACCGCGGCGCGGTCTCCCCGGTCGAGCGAGCCGTGCGTCCGAACGCGCTGCGGATCGGCGCCGACGGCGTCCGCGATCTCCCGAACCGCGCCGTCCTGCCCCTCCGGCACGTCGATGACGACGACGTCCGCGTCGACGGCGCGGGCGGCCGCGAGCGCGCGGGCGAGGCCGTCGGACGCCGCGGCTCCTCCGGACGCCGCGATGTAGCGGGCGGGCAGCGCGAGGTCGCGGCGACGCGCGTCGACGTCGCTGGGGATCGAGAAGCCCTCGGGCGGCGCACCGGCGACGACCCGGACGCGCGGACCGAACGCGGCATGCTCGGCGAGGCGCTCGGCGATCGCATGCGTCGGCACGACGATCGCATCGGCGTGCTTCTGCGCGCGCTTCAGGAGCGCCTGCTCGAGCGCGGCCGCCGCACGGGGCAGCTCGCCAGGCGCCTCCCACGCGCGCAGATCCCACAGCGTGACGACGGTCTGCGCGTGGTCCTTCGCCCGGTCATGCCGGACGAGGGGCGCGAGGAGCGTGGGCGCGTGGATGAGGCCGCCCTCGGCGCCCGCGGCCACGCCCATCCGCCAGGCCGCGACGAGCTCCCGGCGCGCGAGAGCGAGGCGCTTCTCGCTCGAGATGCCGTCCAGGCGCAGCGGCTCTCCGGCCGGCGCGATCGCGTCGACGACGCATCCCGAGGGCGCCGACTCGATGAGCATGCGCGCGAGGTCGCGCGCGGCCGCGGAGAGATCGGGGTCGGTGGGTGCCGCGAGCTGGTCGAGGACGACTCGCAGCCGCACCGTCATCCCGACGACTCCTCAGGGTGCAGGACGCTCTCGAGGTAGGCGTGGATGGCCGCGAAGTCGGGCGACTCCTGGTCGACCGCGATCGGCCCCTCGGGCGTCAGCTCGACGGAGGTCACCGCCTGGCTCTTCGCCTCGACGGCGAGGTCGAGGAAGGTCGGCAGGAGCGACTGGGGGATGTCGGTCTCGACGATCGCGGTGCCGGCGCGTGCGACGTCCTGGAAGCGCGTGAGCACGTTCTCCGGCGTGAACTGCGCGAGGATCGCCTCCTGCAGCTGCCGCTGCCGCTGCATGCGGTCCCAGTCGCTCGTCGTGTAGCGGGAGCGCGCGTACCACTGCGCGGTGTCGCCGTCCATGTGCTGGGCGCCCGGCTCGATCCATCCGATCGCCCAGTCCTCGGCCGGCTGGCCCTCGTACGCGGGCCCCCCGCCCTTCGGCAGGCGCTGCGACACCTCGATGTCGACGCCCCCGAGCGCGTCGACGAGCGCCGCGAAGCCGTTCATGTCGATGAACGCGTAGTACGGGATCTCGAGGCCGGTCACGCCCTCGGCCGCGTCCTTCGTGGCCTCCACGCCCGGCGACGAGCCGTGGCGCTCGGCGTCGGGATAGAGCGAGGCGCCCTGGTCCTCGCGGCAGATCTCGGCGGCCTGGCGGATGTGGTTCATCCAGTCGTCCCAGCCGCACGACGGATCGGCGTGCCCCTCGAACCCGTTCGGGTACAGCGCCTGCATGGGGCTGCCGTCGCTGAACGGCGCGGCGCCCAGCTCGCGCGGGACGCCGGTGATCGTCACGGCGCCGGTCGATGCGTTGATGGAGACGACCGAGATGCTGTCGAACCGCATGGAGTCGCGGCCGTCGCCCGAGTCCGCGCCGAGCAGGAGGATGTTGTAGTAGCCCTCGCTCGGCGGCACGACCGGCGCGCTCGCGGCGAAGATCGAGCCGAGCGCGTTGGAGGCCGCGACGAGGCGCGGCGCGGCGTAGGCCACCGTGCCGCCCGTGACGACCATGAGCAGGATCGCGAGCGCCGCGATGCCGAAGCGCGCGGGGCTCTGCGTCCGGACGAGCCGGACGAGCCGCAGCGTGTCGATCGACAGGACGATCCAGAGCACGCCGTACGCGACGACGATCGCCGCGAGAGCGAGCAGCACGAGCGGGTTGAGGAGGATGGTCATGGCGCCGTCGCGCCAGAGCAGGAGCGCGAGCGCGCCGACCGCGACGAGCACCCAGGACAGGAGGGTCGCCCCCAGGCCGAAGCGGCCCAGTCGGCGGCTGCCGGCGAGCACCTGCGCGGACCCGGGGATGACCCAGCCGAGCAGGACGAGCCACCATCCGCGGCGCGTCATGAGCGCCGCGTCGGCCGCGTCGGGGTGCCGCATCGGGCGCGTCTCGACGAGAGCGCTCGATCGCAGCGGCGTCCGGGTGCGTGCCATGGCGGCAACCGTCACAGAGAGCCCTTCAGACGTGCGTTCTTCTCCTCGACCTGGCCCTCGAGGTCGCGGGCGTACTCCTCGATGCGGTCGGCGATCGCGGCATCGGCGGTGCCGAGGATGCGCGCGGCGAGGAGGCCGGCGTTCTTGGCGCCGTTGATCGAGACGGTGGCGACGGGGATCCCCGCCGGCATCTGGACGATCGACAGGAGGGAGTCGAGCCCGTCGAGCGTCTTCAGCTGCACGGGGACGCCGATCACGGGAAGCGCCGTGACCGACGCGAGCATGCCGGGCAGGTGGGCCGCGCCGCCGGCTCCCGCGATGATCGCCTGGAGTCCGCGGCCGCGCGCCTCGCGGCCGTAGCGGATGAGCTTGTCCACCGTGCGGTGCGCCGAGACCACCTCGACCTCGTGCGGGATGCCGAGCTCGGTAAGAGCGGTCGAGGCGTCGACCATGACGCGCCAGTCGGAGTCGGAGCCCATGACGACGCCGACGAGGGGCGTTTCGGACGAGTTCAGCACCCGACAAGGCTAGGGCGAGACCCTGGAAATCGCCGGGAGCGACATCGCCTCGCTCCCCGGGCCCGCGCCATCCGCCATCCCCTCGGCGTCCGCGCGAGCGCAGGAGAATCCGCCGAGAGCAGGACCACTGCGTGGGCATCGTCCTGCGCTCACGCGGATCTCCTTCCCTCGCAGCGGTCAGAGGTGCAGCCCCTGCGCCATCGCCGAGCGCAGCGAAGACTCGACGTGGTCCCAGTCGTGCATCACCTCGAAGTAGTCGAAGCGGAAGACGGTGAAGCCCAGGAGGCGGAGCGCCCGGTCGTGCGCGATGTCGGCGCGCCGCTGACGCGCGTCGCTGTGGAAGGCGAAGCCGTCGAGCTGCACGACGAGCCGACGGCCGATGAGGGCGTCCACGGGGCGACCGGCGAGCCACACCTGCTGCCGGAAGGGGATGCCCGCGCGGCGGCAGCGGTACGCGAACCGGGACTCCACGCCCGAGTCGGATCGGACTCCCGCCTCCGCGGCGAGCGCACGGGCCGCGACGCTGCCCCATTTCGTCCGCGCCATGGCGTCGGCGGAGATCCGGGTCCGCGCGAGTGCCGACTCCCACACGGCGAACGCCGCTTCGCCGTCCGCGCACACCGCGATGCACGCAAGGACGTTCTCGATCGGATCGAGCAGGGTCCGGGGTGCGACGGCGACGACGGGCGACGCCCAGTGCGCGCGCACGCCGGGTTCGCCGGCGCGCGCATTCGGTGCGAGCGCGATGTGGATCGCATCGGCCGAACCAGGCGGGCACCAGAGCCCGTGCTGCTCGAGCGCGCTTCGGCAGGCGATGCGCCCGCCGAGGCGCGCCGCGGCGTGGACCTCTGCCGGCGCCTCGGGAAGGACGAGCCAGGAGCGGCGCAGCAGCGCGATGCCCTCGGCGCGGGCCGCACGGCGCAGGCGATCGGGCGACCATCCCGACTCGAGGAGATCGCGGCGGTGGGGGTACCCGTCGTGGGCGGAGAGGAGTGCGCGCAGGGACATGCGGAGAGCCTGGCCCGCGCGGAGCGTCCGGCGAGCGCCACTCCTCCGCGCTGTGGACGGACCCGCGGCGGCGCACGCGGCTGTGCACAGGGTGTCGGCGCCGGGCGGCCGCCGTCGGGCCTGCCCCGCGTCGCCATCCCCGCCGCCCGCCGCAGGAGAATCCGCCGAGAGCAGGACGGATTCGGCCGTGCCGTCCTGCCCTCGGTGGATCCTCCTGCTGTCGCCGGGGCGGAACGCCCGCCCTGCGACGCCGGCCAGGGCCATCCGGCTAGGGTCGACGGGTGAGCTGGGAGCGGACGCGCACGGTGGCAGGGCGGATGGCGGAGGTCGCGCAGACGGGGTCGACGAACGCCGATCTCGCGCGCGCGATCTCGCAGGGCGAGGAGTGGCCGCACCTCGGGGTGCTCCTCACGCACGACCAGCAGGCGGGGCGCGGCCGACTCGACCGACGCTGGGTCGCCCCTCCGGGCGCCGCCCTCGCCCTGTCGGTCGTCGTGCGGGTGCCCGATCTCCCCCTGGCCGGGCGCGGCTGGATCCCCCTCGTCGCGGGAGTCGCGATGCAGCGTGCGGTCGCGGCCCAGACCCCGGGCATCCGGGTCGGCCTGAAATGGCCGAACGACGTGCTCGTCGCGCACGAGGGCGACGAGCTCCGGAAGATCTGCGGCGTGCTGGCGGAGGGCACCGCCGACCCCGACGCCGTGATCGTCGGCACGGGGGTCAACACGCGCCTGCAGCCGATCGACCTCCCCGTGCCGACGGCGACGTCGTTCCCCGCGCTGGGCCTGGAGTGCGACGAGGACGCCCTCGTCGCGGACTACCTCACGGCGCTCGACGACCTGCTCCGCGGTCTCGCCCGGGCGGGCGGCGACGCCGTCGCGTCCGGAGCGCACGCCGCGGCGACCGCCGTGTGCACGACGCTCGGCCGCGACGTCGCCGTGTCCCTCCCCGATGGGACGACGCTGCGGGGGCGCGCGACCGAGCTCGCTCCCGACGGGCGCCTCGTCGTCGTCGCGGACAGCGACCGCGTGGCGGTCTCGGCCGGCGACGTCGTGCACGTCCGCTGAGCGGCCCGGCGCGGCGCGGCGGAGTCCTGCCCGCGTCGCGGACAATGGGGGCATGAGCACGCCTGGACTCGCGGGTCGGCCCGCCACGCCGCCGGTCGCCCCCGCGCCCGAGCTGCTCGTGGCGCGCCTGCACGGCCACGCCCGGCGGCTCACCTGGTCGGCGCTGCTCGTCATCGCCACGGCGGGCGCGACGGGCTACCTGCTCGGCAACCTGCCGGCTCCCTTCGAGGACTGGATGCTGCTGGCCGCGGCGGGCGCCGTCGTCCTGCTCGGCGCCGTCCTGCCGCTGCTCGCATGGCTCACCCGCACGTACACGATCACGACCCGGCGCGTGATCGCGAAGCGCGGCCTCCTCGTCCGCGACCACAGCGAGCTCTCGCACACGCGCGGCTACTCCATCCGACTCCGCCGCGGGGTGCTACAGCGGATGTGGGGAGCGGGCACGCTCGTGCTGTCCGACGGCGTCACGGCGCCGCTCGTGCTGCGGGACGTGCCCGACGCCGGCCTCGTGCACGAGGTGCTCGCCGACCAGGTCGAGATGAGCCAGATCCAGGCGCACCGCGAATCGCAGGGCTTCTCGTTCGGGCACCAGCTGCCCGCGCCCCGCGGCTGATCGTTCGCGGGTCCGCCGATGCGTCAAAATGGACGCATGACGATGCGTGTGGGTGTGATCGGCGGCGGCCAGCTCGCGAGGATGATGATCGCTCCCGCGGTCGAGATGGGCATCGAGCTGAGCGTGCTCGCCGAGCAGGAGGGCATGTCGGCCGCACTCGCCCAGGCCGCCGTGGGCGACTACCGGGATGCCCAGACCGTGCTCGCGTTCGCGAAGGACGTGGACGTCATCACGTTCGACCACGAGCACGTGCCGCAGGACGTCCTGCACGCGCTCGTCGACGCGGGCGTCGCGGTGCACCCGGGCCCCGACGCGCTGCGCTTCGCACAGGACAAGCTCGTGATGCGGCGCCGCCTGGCCGAGCTCGGCGCGCCGCAGCCCGACTGGGCCGCCGTCGCCGAGCCGTCCGAGCTGCAGGCCTTCCTCGACGACCACGGCGGGCGCGCGGTCGTGAAGACGCCGCGGGGCGGCTACGACGGCAAGGGCGTGAAGGTCGTCTCGCGCCCGGAGGACGTCGCCGACTGGTTCGCCGACTTCGACGGCGAGGCGCTGCTCGTGGAGGAGCTCGTCGACTTCCGCCGCGAGCTCGCGCAACAGGTGGCGCGTCGCCCGAGCGGCGGGATGGTCGCCTACCCGGTCGTCGAGACCGTGCAGCGCGGCGGCGTGTGCGCCGAGGTGCTCGCGCCCGCCCCCGACGCGAGCGAGAAGCTCATGGAGGTCGCGGCGCGCCTCGGCAAGACGATCGCCGAGGGACTGCGCGTCACGGGCATGCTCGCGGTCGAGCTCTTCGAGACCGTCGACGACCGCATCCTCGTCAACGAGCTCGCGATGCGCCCGCACAACAGCGGGCACTGGACGCAGGACGGGGCCGTGACGAGTCAGTTCGAGCAGCACCTGCGCGCCGTCCTCGACCTCCCGCTCGGCGCTCCCGACGTCGCCGCGGGCGCGGTCGTCATGGTGAACATCCTCGGCGGCCCGCAGGGCGAGCAGCTCACCGACCGCTTCGCCGCAGCCATGGCGGCGCATCCGCTCGCCAAGATCCACACCTACGGCAAGGAGCCGCGCCCCGGGCGCAAGGTCGGGCACGTCAACGTCGCCGCCGATGAGCTCGACGACGCCGCGTACGAGGCGCGCGCGGCTGCCGCCTTCTTCGACTGATCCGCGCGGGTCTCCGAGGGCGGTGTCGCCGCGCCACACAGCTTCACGACGGGCGTTGTGTGTGCCCTCCAAGTCGCGCGCGGCGGCCGCGACTAGGGTGGAACGCGTGACCGAACCCGACATGTCCACGACCCAGGGCAAGATCGCCGACCTGCGCGCCCGCTACGACGAGGCCGTCGTCCAGGCCGAGGCGAAGGCGCAGGAGAAGCAGCACGCCAAGAACAAGCTGACGGCGCGCGAGCGCATCGAGCTGCTCGTCGACCACGGCTCGTTCGTCGAGTTCGACGAGTACGTGCGCCACCGCACGACCGCGTTCGGGATGGAGAGGTCGCGGCCGTACGGCGACTCGGTCGTGACCGGCGTCGGCACGATCCACGGCCGCACGGTCGCCGTCTACGCGCAGGACTTCTCGACCTTCGGCGGCTCCCTCGGCGAGGTCGCGGGCGAGAAGATCATCAAGATCATGGAGTTCGCGCTCCGCGGCGGGATGCCCATCGTCGGCATCCTCGACTCGGGTGGCGCGCGCATCCAGGAGGGCGTCGTCGCCCTCGGCAAGTACGGGGAGATCTTCCGCCTGAACACCGCCGCGTCGGGCGTCATCCCGCAGATCTCGATCATCATGGGCCCCGCAGCGGGCGGCGCGGTGTACTCCCCCGCGCTCACGGACTTCGTCATCATGGTCGACAAGACGAGCCAGATGTTCGTCACGGGCCCCGACGTCATCAAGACCGTGACCGGCGAGGACGTCGGCATGGAGGACCTCGGCGGCGCCTACACGCACAACACGCGCTCGGGCGTGGCCCACTACCTCGCCGAGGACGAGGACGACGCGCTCGACTACGCGCGCACCCTCCTCGGCTTCCTGCCCGACAACAACATGGCGGATGCGCCGGCGTACGAGTCGGCGTTCGAGTTCGAGACGACCGACGCCGACCGGCAGCTGAACACCCTCATCCCCGACTCGCCGAACCAGCCGTACGACATCCACGAGGTCATCTCGCGCACGGTCGACGACGGCGAGTTCCTCGAGGTGCAGCCGCTGTTCGCGCCGAACATCGTCATCGGCTTCGGCCGCGTCGAGGGACGCACGGTCGGCATCATCGCGAACCAGCCCTCGCAGATGGCGGGCACGCTCAACATCGACGCGGGCGAGAAGGCGTCGCGCTTCGTGCGCTTCTGCGACGCGTTCTCCATCCCGATCGTCACCCTCGTCGACGTGCCCGGCTACCTGCCCGGCACGGATCAGGAGTGGACCGGCGTCATCCGCCGCGGCGCGAAGCTGCTCTACGCCTACGCCGAGGCCACCGTCCCGCTCGTCACGGTCATCCTGCGCAAGGCCTACGGCGGCGCCTACATCGTCATGGGCTCGAAGCAGCTCGGCGCCGACATCAACCTCGCCTGGCCGACCGCCGAGATCGCGGTCATGGGCGGCCAGGGCGCGGTGAACATCCTCTACCGCGGCGAGCTCAAGAAGGCCGAGGAGGCGGGCGAGGATGTCGCGGCCGTCCGCACGCGCCTCGCGAACGAGTACACGTACAACGTCGCGAGCCCGTTCCTCGCGGCCGAGCGCGGCGAGCTCGACGGCATCATCGAGCCGGCCGCGACGCGCGTGGCGATCGCGAAGGCGCTGCGCTCGCTCCGCGGCAAGCGCGCGGAGCTGCCGCCCAAGAAGCACGGGAACATCCCGCTCTAGCGGGAGACGGCTCATGTCCGAGCAGAACGACATCCCCCGCGTCGACGTCGTGCGCGGGAACCCGACCGACGAGGAGCTCGCGGCCATCGTCGCGGTCGTGTCCGAGGCCTACACGCAGGAGGCGGCATCCGCCGTCGTCGACGACACGCCGTCGTTCGACGCGTGGACGAGGTCGCGCCGTCTCCGCCGTCCGCTCGCACGCGGCGGCTGGGGCCGCTTCGGCGGCTGAGACCGCTCAGGGGGCCGGTTCTTGTCCCCCGAAATACCTACAGACACGGGCTTGCGGGTTTTCCATACTGGATATGGAAACGCTTGTGCGTTGGCCGCCCCATCCGCTCCAGGGTAAGCAGATGGCGAGTCGGCACACCGCGGACGGTTTTCGGGTAACCGTCCGCACGGCCGGGGGTGAAGGATCACCCCCGGCCCTTTCCTTTTCCCCGTCTCAGGAGGAGGCCGCGGGCCGACGGATCTCGTGCCACAGCGCGACCGCGTCCTCATCGGAGTGACCGCCCGCTGCCGCACGCCCCACGATCGTCACGGCGATGTCCGGATGCGGCGCGGTGCGGATGATGATGCGGCCGGCATCCGCGGAGGCGAGCGTCTGCGCGAGCTCGGCGCGGATGGCCGACAGCGCGTCGTCGCCGAGGTCGTCGAGTCCGCCCTCGTCGAGGACCGTGACGGCGGCGCCGCCCTCGCGGAGCGTCGCGATGACGCGCCGGACGTCGTCGTCGAGGAGCCGGGCCCCGCGCAGCTCGTCGCGCAGCGCGCCCTCCGCGAGCCAGGCGGCAGCGCGCTGCTCGTCGGTGAGAGCGCCTCCCGACGCGATCACCTGGGTGAGCACGGGCGCCGCGACCTGCAGGGCGTACTGCACGCGCTCGCGCCGCTCGCGGCGGCGCACGAGCTGCGCGGACTGCCATGCCGCCGACGCCTGCTGCAGGCTCGCGAGCTTCACGGTGTCGGAGTACGCCCGGTCGGTCGAGATCTGCATGAGCTGGCCGACCCCGACCCAGAGGAACGACCCGACGAGGCCGAAGGCGAGCGCGTTCCCGATGCCCATGAGGATCGAGCTGCTCACGCCGAGGAGCGCGATCCCCGTCCACGCCGAGATCGGGCGGCGGCGCACCATGACGATCGTCATGAGAGCGCCCGCTCCGCCGACGTACCAGGTGACGTGCGGCGCCATCCGCGCGCTCTCGTCCGCGCAGGCCGTCACGACCCACGGCATCGCGGCCGACACGGCGAGAGCGCACGCGGTCGCCCAGACGGGCAGGCGCGCGACGTCGCGGCGCGCGGAGTCGACCGAGCGCACGGCCAGCACGAGGATGGTCGCACCGAGGTAGAGCACGACGCCCGCGATGAGGAATCCCGGCCGGTCGACCGGCTGCGTCGGGAAGACTCCGCGCGCGGCGAGGTACCCCGAGAACGCCGCGGCGAGGATCGTGAGGACCTTGCGGACCTTCACGGGGCCTCCTCCGCCTCGCGCCGGTAGAGGCTGTCGTCGTCGCCCGCCGGCCAGGTGATCGTCACGACCGTGCCGCGCTCGTCGGATTCGATGGCCGCTCCGCCGCCGACCGCCGCCACGCGCGCGAAGATCGACGCCCGGATGCCGAGGCGGTCGGCGGGGATCGACGCGAGATCGATGCCGCGGCCCGCATCCGACACGACGATCCGGATGCGCCCGTGCCGCGCGGTGAGGCGCACGGCGAGGCCGCGGCCATCCGCGTGCTGGATGGAGTTCGCGACGGCCTGCGTGGCCGCGAGGACGAGCGCACGCGCGACGCGGCCGGGGATGCCCGGCATCGGCAGCTCGTCGCCCGCCACGGCGAGCACGACGCCGAGCCCTCGCGCCTGCGCCTGGAGCTCCGAGGCGATCCAGGCGGAGGTCACGGGGGCGTCGCTGCCCTCTGGCTCGTCGGACTCGGCGTTCGCGAGGCGCGTGAGCGCCTCGCGCGCCATCGACACGGCGAGCTGGCGCTCGCGGTCGGACTGCGCGCGGCCCGCGGCGATGAGGGCGGCGAGCACGCTGTCGTGCATGAGGGCCGCGACCTCGACGCGCTCCTGCTCAGCGGCCTCGGCCGAGGCGGCGCGGGAGTACTGGTCGATCGCGGCGGCGCGCGCGGCGTCGACGCCCGCGGCGAGACTGCGGAACATCCAGATGAGCGCGACCGCGGTTCCCCCGACGATGAGCGAGAGGGAGACGTCGTAGACCGACGTCAGCCAGTGCTCGGCCGAGAACTCGCCGCGCGAGAGCCGGACGATCGCGAACAGCAGCGGGACGACGACGACCCACACGAGCTGCCAGGCCACGGGGAAGACGAGGGCGGCCGCCGCCGGCGCGACATTGAGGAGGAAGAAGACCCAGGGGCCTCCCGCGGGCTCGTACCGCGGCTCGGGGAGCGCCCAGAACAGCAGCAGCGAGAGCGGGAAGAGGAAGGCGAACACCGTGGCCGCGGGGCGCGCCCACCGGCCCGCGAGACACGCGGCGATCATCGCCGCGAGCGATGCGAACACGGTGGCCGTGAGCAGCGTGCGCGGGAGCGGGTCGAGGTCGGACCCCATCGCGGTCAGGAACGACTGGACCCCGAGGAGGGCCGACGCGAGGGCCACGGCGATCTGCAGGACCCGCTCGATGCGTGCGGACGTGAAGCCGCGCTCGATCTCGACGGCGGTCGCCGTGCGGCGCGGCAGCACGTGCGTCCAGGCCTCGGCGATCGCCTCCTGTCCCGAGGGGATCCCGCGCGTGCCGCCCGCGGACATCACCCCTCCGCGGGCGCTTCGACGATGCCGTCCTCGATCGCCCGCCGCAGCAGATCCACCTTCGTCGGGGCGGGGCGCCCGACCTCGGTGTACTTCACGCGGATGCGCGTGATGTTCTCCTTGGCCGTCGAGTACGCGATGCCGAGGCGGTCGGCGACGGCCTTGAGCGGGAGCCCCGCCGCGTACAGCCGTAGCACCTCGCGCTCGCGCGTGGCGAGCTGCGCGTCGGCGAACTCGCGGTCGCCCTCGACGGCGCTGGCCCACTCGACGTTGTTGAGGGGCTCGCCGCCCGCGGTCGTGTGGACGGCGCTCAGGACGTCCTCGAGGGGCGACGACTTGCTCACGACGCCGGCCGCGCCGGCCGCGAGCGCCTCGCGGACCGCCGCAGGACGATCGGCGACGGAGTGGATGATCACGGAGGACTCGCCCGCGAGCCGCAGGACGTTCTCGGTGACGGTCGCGCCGTCGCCGAGGGTGAGGTCCAGCAGCACGACGTCGACGGGCGGCGCCTTCGTCTCGGCCCGCCACGCGAGATACGCCGAGACCGAGACGCCGCTGTAGACGACCTCCTGGCCGTCGCGCTGAAGCGCCGCCTCGAGCCCGAGACGAACCGACTCGTGATCGTCGATCAGGGCCACGCGTGTCATGGCGAGAAGCCTATCGCCAGGCGACGCGGGCTCACGCGCGGCGCAGGACCGCGAGCGCCTCCACGTGGTGCGAGTTCGGGAAGAGATCGAACGCCTCCAGGCGCTCGGGCGCGTAGCCGTGGGCGCGGAACAGCCCCACGTCGCGCGCGAGCGCGACCGGGTCGCAGGCGACGTAGACGACGGCGGACGGCTCGAGCGCGGCGACCGCGTCGACGACCTCGCGGCACGCCCCCGCACGCGGAGGGTCGAGCAGGGTCACGCCCCGCCGCAGCGCGTCGCGGTCTGCGGGCTCCGCGTCCGCGGCGAGCGCGCCGAGCCAGCGCTCGACGCGTGCGGTCACGGCCTCGGCACGCGGATGGCGCTCGAGGTTCTCGCGCGCGTGCGCGGTCGCGCGGGGCGCGGACTCGACGGACGTGAGACGGGCGTCGCCGTCCGCGGCGGACGCGAGCGCATCGGCGAAGAGCCCCACCCCGCCGTAGAGGTCGAGGTGCCATGCGTCGGCGTCGAGGCCGTGCGGCGCGATGTCGTCGAGGGCACGGGCGACCGCCGCGTGCAGCGTCCGCGCCGCGAGGCGGTGCACCTGCCAGAATCCGCCCGCATCGACCTGGAAGCCGCGGTCGCCGACGCGCTCGACCACGACCTCGGGGGCGGGGGCCGGCTGCGCGCCCCGCGTGCGCCGGCGATCCGGGCGGCGGATGACCCGGACGCGCCCGTCGGCCGGCCGGACGAGGTCGACCCGGCCGGGCTTCTCGCGCTGGAGCGCGAGGGCGGCGCTCTCGATCTCCGCGACGGCGAGCGGGTGGTGCGCCACCTCGATGACGCGATGGCTGCGCGAGGCGAACGGGCCGATCCGGCCATCCGCGTCGACATGGAGCCCGACGCGCGTGCGCCAGCCCGTGCCATCCGCCGACTCGGTCTCGTCGCCGTCCGCGGCGGGCGCGACGACCACGTCGACCTTCTCGTCCGCGAAGCGCGCGAACGCGTCGCGGAGGACATGCGCCTTGAGCTCGCGCTGGTGCGCGAGCGCGATGTGACCGAGGTCGGCGCCGCCGACCCGGTCGGCGGGGTCGCGGGCGATGTCGGCCTCGGCCCAGATGTGCGGCTGGCGGTGCTCCGACGCGTCGAGCACCTCGAGCGCCTCGGCTCGCGCGAAGCTCTTCTTGACCTCCGCGACCCGCGCGCGGACGCGCTCCCCGGGGACGGCGTCGGGCACGAAGACGACCCTGCCCTCGTGCCGCGCCACGAAGACGCCTCCGTGCGCGATGTCCGTGACCTCGAGGTCGACGACGTCTCCCGTCTGCATGCTCCCATCGTCGCACCTCGCCCCTGGCGGATCGCCTAGCGTGGAGCCATGCAGGTCTGCCTCGCCTCGACGTCTCCCGCGCGCCTCATGCTCCTGAACCAGGCCGGCATCGAGCCGCTCGCGATCGCCCCCGCCGTCGACGAGGAGGCGGCGATCGCCGAGCTCGAGGAGCGCGAGGGCAGGGTGCTGCCGCCCGACGAGCACGTCCTCGTCCTCGCGCGCCGCAAGGCGGCGGATGTCGCCGCGCGCGTCCTGCAGGTCCATCCCGGCTTCGACGGCGTCGTGATCGGCGGGGACTCCATGTTCGAGCTCGACGGGGAGATCTACGGCAAGCCCTATACGCCCGAGGCGGCGACGGCGCGCTGGCAGGGCATGCGCGGCCGCACCGGCGTCCTGCACTCGGGCCACGCGGTCATCCGCGTCCGCGCGGAGGCCGAGCCGGTCGAGGCGCACGCGACCGCGCGGGCCTCGGTGTCGTTCGCCGCGGACGTGAGCGACGACGAGATCGCCGCGTACGTCGCGACCGGCGAGCCTCTCCTCGTGGCCGGCGCGTTCACGGTCGACAGCCTGGGCGGTGCGTTCATCGAGCGCGTGGAGGGCGACCCGTCGACCGTCGTCGGCATGTCACTCTCGACCGTCCGCCGTCTCGTCCGAGAGCTCGGCGTCGAGTGGACGTCGCTCTGGAACCGCCTGCCGTCGTAGGGAACGGCACACCTTTCGGCGCGCACTTTGTGAGGGTCACTCAAAAGGCGGCGTCCGACCGTGACTAGTCTGGAACGCATGCCTGATATCGCCAAGGTGCTCATCGCGAACCGCGGCGAGATCGCCGTCCGCATCATCCGCGCAGCCCGCGACTCGGGGATCGCCTCAGTCGCCGTCTACGCCGACCAGGACCGCGATGCGCTGCACGCGCGCCTCGCCGACGAGGCCTACGCCCTCGAGGGCGCCACGAGCGCCGAGACCTACCTGCAGATCGAGAAGATCCTCTCGGTCGCCCGTCGCTCCGGTGCGGACGCCGTGCACCCGGGCTACGGCTTCCTCGCGGAGAACGCCGCGTTCGCGCGCGCCGTGCAGGCCGCCGGCCTCATCTGGATCGGGCCGTCGCCCGAGGCGATCGAGGCGCTCGGCGACAAGGTCACCGCGCGCCACGTGGCCGAGAAGGTCGGCGCGCCGCTCGCGCCCGGCACGCCCGGCCCCGTCGACACGGCCGAGGAGGTCGTCGCGTTCGCCGAGAAGGCCGGCCTCCCGATCGCGATCAAGGCGGCCTACGGCGGCGGCGGCCGCGGACTCAAGGTCGCGCGCACCCTCGACGAGGTGCCGGAGATGTTCGAGTCGGCCACGCGCGAGGCGATCGCGGCCTTCGGCCGCGGCGAGTGCTTCGTCGAGAAGTACCTCGACAAGCCCCGCCACGTCGAGACGCAGTGCCTCGCCGACGCCGAGGGCAACGTCGTCGTCGTGTCGACGCGCGACTGCTCGCTGCAGCGCCGTCACCAGAAGCTCGTCGAGGAGGCCCCCGCTCCCTTCCTCACGGACGAGCAGAACGCCATCCTCTACGCCGCATCCAAGGCCATCCTGCGCGAGGTCGGCTACACGGGCGCCGGCACGTGCGAGTTCCTCGTGGGCGCCGACGGCACCATCTCGTTCCTCGAGGTGAACACCCGCCTGCAGGTCGAGCATCCGGTCTCCGAGGAGGTCACCGGCATCGACCTCGTGCGCGAGCAGTTCCGCATCGCGGCCGGCGGCACCATCGACTACGACGACCCGGCTCCGCAGGGCCACTCGATCGAGTTCCGCATCAACGGCGAGGACCCCGGTCGCGGCTTCCTGCCCCAGCCCGGCCCGATCCACGTGTTCAAGACCTTCGGCGGCCCGGGCATCCGCCTCGACTCGGGCGTCACCGCGGGCGACGAGGTCTCGGGCGCGTTCGACTCGCTCCTGGCGAAGATCATCGTCACCGGCCGGACGCGCGAGGAGGCGCTCGAGCGCTCGCGCCGCGCCCTCGACGAGTTCGAGGTCGCGGGCCTGCCCACGGTGCTCCCGTTCCACCGCAAGGTCGTGCGCGACCCCGCCTTCACGGCGGAGGACGGCGTCTTCGGCGTGTACACGCGCTGGATCGAGACCGAGTTCGAGAACGACATCCCCGCGTGGGACGGCGAGCTCGAGGCGCCGCGCGCGGCCGAGAGCCGGCACACGGTCGTCGTCGAGGTGAACGGCAAGCGGCTCGAGGTCAGCCTGCCCGACCGCGTCGTGACGGCTCCCGGCGCGACCGGCCGCCCCGCGGCCGTCCCCTCGTCCCGCCGCAAGCACGGCGGCGGCACCGCGACCGCGGGCGCCTCGGGCGATGCCCTCAAGTCGCCCATGCAGGCGACGGTCGTCAAGGTGGCCGTCGAGGAGGGCCAGCAGGTCGTCAAGGGCGACCTCGTCGTCGTGCTCGAGGCGATGAAGATGGAGCAGCCGCTGCACGCCCACAAGGACGGCACGATCGGCTCGATCGACGCGACGCCCGGCGCCACCGTCGGTGCGGGCCACCAGCTCCTCCTGATCGGCTGATCTCCCCCGGGCATGTCCCACGTGCTCCGGCCATCCGCCCCCGGAACCCGGAACACGTGGGACATGCGTGGGCGGGTCAGCCGAAGGCGCGGTCGAAGCCGAGGCTGCGGGCGATGATCCCCAGCTGGACCTCGGTCGAGCCCTCCCCGAGCGTGAGGATGCGCGCGTCGCGGTAGTGCCGCGCGACCGGATTCTCGTTCATGAACCCGTACCCGCCCCAGATCTGGGTCGCGTCCGACGCATTGGCGACCGCCGCCTCCGATCCGATGAGCTTCGCGAGCGAGGCCTGGGTCGTGAACGGCGCCCCCGCGTCGATGCGGCGAGCCGCGTCGTGCATGACCGCGCGGGCCGCCGCGACACGGGCCTGCATCCGCGCGATCGTGAACGCGATGTGCTGGTTGTCGCCGATCGGGCGCCCGAAGACGACGCGGCGCTTGGCGTGCAGCACGGCCTGCTCGAGGCACCCCTGCGCCGCCCCCACGCAGAGCGCCGCGAACGCGACCCTGCCCTCGTCGAGCACGCTGAGGAAGTTCGAGAAGCCGCGGCCGCGCTCCCCCAGGAGGTTCTCCTCGGGCACGCGGACACCGTCGAACACGAGCGGATGCGTGTCGGACGTGTGCCACCCGACCTTGTCGTATGCGGGCAGCGCGGTGAACCCGGGCGTCGGGACCGGCACGATGATCGTCGACAGCTCGGGCCCTCGCCGTCCGTCGCGCCCGACGCGCTCGCCGGTCACGGCGGTCACCGTCACGACGCTCGTGATGGGCGTACCCGAGTTGGTGATGAACTGCTTGGATCCGTTGATCGTCCACCAGCCGTCCGAGAGCGTGGCGGTCGTCTTCGTCGCCCCCGCGTCGGAGCCCGCTTCGGCCTCGGTGAGGCCGAAGGCGGCGAGCGCCTCGCCGCGTGCGAGGGCGGGCAGGTGCGCGCGGCGCTGCTCCTCGGTGCCGAAGCGGTAGATCGGCATCGCGCCGAGCCCGAGACCGGCCTCGAGCGTGACCGCGATGGACTGGTCCACGCGCGCGAGCTGCTCGACCGCGACACACAGGTGCAGGTACGACTTGCCCTGCCCGCCGTACTCCTCGGGCAGCGGCAGGCCGAACAGCCCCATCCGCCCCATCTCGGCGATGATCTCGAGCGGGAGGCGGCGCTCGGTGTCGTAGGTGTAGGCGGCGGGCGCGACCACGTCGTCGGCGAACGCGCGCACGGTGCGCGCGAGCTCCTGCAGGTCCGGCTCGAGCATCTCGGTGCCGTCGACGGGGGTGCGGGTGGGCGTGATGAGCGACATCGTCGTCTCCCTTCAGGGGGCGGGGCTCGTGGCCCCGCGTGCGGTGCGCGCGAGGATGGCGCGCGCGTGTCGGAGCACCGGCTCGTCGACCATGCGGCCCTCGAACCGGAAGACGCCGCCGTGCGCGGAGGACTCCGCGATCAGCCGGCGCGCCCAGGCGGCCTCGGCATCCGAGGGCGCGAACGCCGCCCGGATGGCCGCGACGTGCGACGGATGGATGGCGGCCTTCGCGGCGAATCCGCTCGCGGCCGCGTCCTCGGCCTCGGCGCGGCAGCCGTCCAGGTCGCCGATGTCCAGGTGCACCGCGTCGACGGCCGCCTTCCCGAAGGCTCCCGCGGCGAGCAGGATGGCCGAGCGCGCGTGCATCGCGACGGCGCGGTAGGCGCCGTCCTGCGTGCGGCTGGAGGTTCCGCCGATCGACGCGACGAGGTCCTCCGCGCCCCACATGAGCGCCGTGACGCGCGGGTGCGCCGCGATCTCCGCGGCGCGCACGACGCCCGCCGCCGTCTCGCACAGCGCGACGACCTCGAGGTCGCCGAGCGCGTCGATGTCTGCGGCGGCCTCCGTCTTCGCGAGCATCACGGCGCGATACGGCGACCGGCGCACGGCGTCGAGGTCGGCGGCGAGCTGTCCGCTCCGGGCGTCGTTGACCCGCACGAGAGTGCGGGCGGGGTCGAGCGCGGACTCCACCACCGCGCGACGAGCGGCGTCCTTCGCGTCGGGCGCGACGGCATCCTCGAGGTCGAGGACCACCGCGTCGGCGCGCTCGGCCGCCTTCGCGAACCGGTCGGCGCGGTCGGCGGGGCAGAAGAGCAGAGCGGGACCGAGCGCGACGCTCATCGCGGCCTCCCCTGCATGAGCACCGTGCGGACCGCGCGGGCCACGACGACGCCGTCCTGGTTGCGGCCGATGTGCTCGAGGGTCACGATCCCCTGGCCGGGTCGGGAGCGCGAGGGCCGCGTCTCCTGCACGCGCGTCTCGCCGTAGAGGGTGTCCCCGTGCCGCATGGGGGCGGGGAACTCGACGCTCGTGAACCCGAGGTTCGCGACGATCGTCCCGTTCGTGAGCTGGCCCGTCGACATCCCGACGATCGTCGCGAGGGTGAGCATCGAGTTGACGAGTCGCTCGCCGAACTCCGTCTGCGCCGCCCAGTGCGCGTCGAGGTGCAGGGCCTGCGTGTTCATCGTCATGGTGGTGAACAGCACGTCGTCGGCCTCGGTGATCGTGCGGCCCGGCCGGTGCTCGTAGACGACTCCCGTCTCGAACTCGTCGAACCACAGCCCGCGCTGGGTGATGCGGCGCTCGGCGCTCACGGCGTCTCCTCCTCGTCTGACGCCCCCGCAGGGAGCAGGATCCGCGCGACCTGCTGGCCGCGCGACACGGTCTCGCCGACCGCGACGTCGAGGCGCACCGTCCCGGCGACCGGCGCGCGCAGGACGTGCTCCATCTTCATCGCCTCGACGCTCGCGACGGCCGCGCCCTCGCCGACCTCCGCGCCGTCGGCGACGTGGACGGCCACGACGGTCCCTGGCATGGGCGAGGCGAGGGCGGGCGCGGCTCCCCTGCGCATCCGGCGCGGCGGGGCGTACGGGACGACGCGCGCGTCGCCGTCGGGCCCGACCGCCCACAGCGCGCCCGCGGGGTCCCGCGGGTCCTCGAGCACCCGCAGGGCGCGGGCGTCGGCCTCCGCGACCGGGCGCGCGGCGCCATCCCGTTCGACCGAGATCCGCCACGGCGTCGCACGGACGTCGATCGACACGGTCGCGACGGCGTCGCCGTCCGCGTAGCGCAGCCGTGCGCCCCGCGCCCCGCCGATGCGCCAGCCGTCGGCGGCCCACGCCCCCGTCGTCGGCGGCAGCACGTGCAGCGCGCACGCTGCGAAGGCCGCGTCGGGCGTCGTCTCCGCCGCGAGGCGGTCGACCTCGCGGTCGACGAGGCCCGTGTCGAGGGCGCCGTCCGCGACCGCCGGCACCTCGAGCAGTCGACGGAGGAAGCCGAGGTTCGTGACGATCCCCGGCAGGTGCGTCTGCGCGAGCGCATCGCGCAGACCCGCGACGGCGTCCGCGCGCGTCGCCGCGTGGACCGCGATCTTCGCGAGCAGGGGGTCGTAGTGCGCGCCGACGGCCGTCCCGGCCTCGACACCCGCGTCGACGCGAGCGCTGCTCGGCCATGCGACGTCGATGAGCCGCCCGCCCGTCGGCAGGAACCCGGCCGACGGATCCTCGGCGTAGACGCGCGCCTCGATCGCGTGCCCGGCCATCCGCATGTCCTCCTGCGCGATCGCGAGGCGCTCGCCCGCCGCGACGCGCAGCTGCTGCTCGACGAGGTCGACGCCGGTCACGAGCTCTGTGACGGGATGCTCGACCTGCAGCCGCGTGTTCATCTCCATGAAGAACGGCTCATCGGGGCGCGCACCCGACACGATGAACTCGACCGTCCCCGCCCCCGTGTACCCGACGGCCCGGGCCGTCTCGCACGCCGCGCGCCCGATCGCCTCGCGCTGCGCCGCGTCGAGGAGCGGGCTCGGCGCCTCCTCGATGATTTTCTGGTGACGACGCTGCAGGGAGCACTCGCGCTCCCCCAGGTGGATGATCGCGCCGTGCGCGTCGGCCAGCACCTGCACCTCGATGTGCCGAGGGTCGGCCACGAAGCGCTCCACGAAGAGGGTGTCGTCGCCGAACGCGCCAGCGGCCTCGCGCCGCGCCTGCGCGAGCGCCGCGGGCAGGTCCTCGGGGCGGTCGACCCGGTGCATCCCCTTGCCGCCCCCGCCCGCCGACGGCTTCACGAGCACGGGGAAGCCGACGCGCGCCGCCCCCGCGATGAGCGCGGCGTCGTCGAGCCCCGGCTCGGCGATGCCGGGCACGGTGGCCACGCCGCGCGTCTCGACCGCGGCGCGCGCGCGGATCTTGTCGCCCATCGTCTCGATCGCCCCGGGCGGCGGGCCGATGAACACGATGCCGGCCTCCGCGCAGGCCCGCGCGAACGCGGCGTTCTCCGACAGGAAGCCGTACCCGGGGTGCACGGCCTGCGCACCTGCTGCGAGCGCGGCGGCGATGACCGCCTCGATGTCGAGGTACGACCGCCGCGGATCGGCGGGGCCGATGCGGATGGCCTCGGTCGCCGCGCGCACGTGGGGCGCGTCGGCATCGGCGTCGGAGTGCACCGCGACCGAGGCGATGCCGAGCCGATCGAGCGTGCGGATGACCCGCAGCGCGATCTCGCCGCGGTTGGCGATGAGGACCCTGTCGAACATCGCGCTCACATCCGGAAGACGCCGTAGCGGACGTCGGGCAGGGGCGCGCGGCCGACGACGCTCAGGGCGAGGCCGAGCACGCGACGCGTGTCGGCGGGATCGATGACGCCGTCGTCCCACAGGCGCGCGGTCGAGTAGTACGGCGACCCCTGGCGCTCGTACCGCTCGCGGATGGGCTCCTCGAACGCGGCCTGCTCGGCGTCGGTCCAGGTGCCGCCGTCGGCCTCGATCTGCTCGCGCTTGACCGTGGCGAGCACGCTCGCGGCCTGGGGGCCTCCCATCACCGAGACCCGCGCGTTGGGCCACAGCCAGAGGAACCGCGGGTCGAACGCGCGACCGCACATGGAGTAGGTGCCGGCTCCGAACGACCCTCCGACGACGACGGTGAGCTTCGGGACGCGCGCGCACGACACCGCGGTGACCATCTTCGCGCCGTTCTTCGCGATCCCGCCGCGCTCGTACTCCGCGCCGACCATGAAGCCCGTGATGTTCTGGAGGAAGACGAGCGGGATGCCGCGCTGATCGCACAGCTCGACGAAGTGCGCGCCCTTGAGCGCGCTCTCCGAGAAGAGAACGCCCTGGTTCGCGACGATGCCGACGGGGTGGCCGAGGATGCGCGCGAACCCGGTCACGAGCGTCGTGCCGTAGCCCCCCTTGAACTCGTGGAACGCACTCGCGTCGACGAGGCGGGCGATGATCTCACGCACGTCGTACGGCGTCTGGAGATCCTCGGGGATGGCGGCATAGAGCGTCTCGGGTTCGACGACCGGCTCGCGGGGCGGGGCGATCTCCCACGGCGGCGCCGGGTCGGGCGGGAGCGTCGCGACGATGTCGCGCACGATGCGCAGCGCGTGCTCGTCGGAGTCGGCAAGGTGATCCGCCACGCCCGACACCGTCGTGTGCAGCTCGCCGCCGCCGAGGTCCTCGGCCGAGACGACCTCGCCGGTGGCCGCCTTGACGAGCGGCGGGCCGCCGAGGAAGATCGTCCCCTGCTCGGCCACGATCACGGTCTCGTCGCTCATGGCGGGCACGTAGGCGCCTCCCGCGGTCGAGGAGCCCATGACGCACGCGATCTGCGGGATGCCCGCAGCGCTCATCGTGGCCTGGTTGTAGAAGATGCGGCCGAAGTGCTCGCGGTCGGGGAAGACCTCGTCCTGCATCGGGAGGAATGCGCCGCCCGAGTCGACGAGGCTGATGCACGGCAGCCGGTTCTCTCGCGCGACCTCCTGCGCGCGGAGGTGCTTCTTGACCGTGAGCGGGAAGTACGTGCCGCCCTTGACCGTCGCGTCGTTGGCGATGACGACGCAGCGGCGGCCCGACACCGTGCCGATGCCGGTGATGAGACCGGCCGCGGGCGCCTCGTCGTCATACAGGCCGTTCGCCGCGAGCGGCGACAGCTCGAGGAACGGGCTGCCCGGATCGAGCAGCCGGTCGATGCGCTCCCGCGGCAGCAGCTTGCCGCGCGCGACGTGCCGCTCGCGCGCGCGGGCACTGCCGCCGAGCGCCGCGGACTCCAGCCGAGCGCGCAGGTCGGCGACGAGCTCGCGCATCCGCGCGTCGCGCGCCGCGCCCTCCGCGCCGCCCGCGTCCACCGTCGTCGTCAGCCGCTCCATGGCCATCCTCACCCCCGTGCGAGCGCGAGCCCCGGTCGCTCGAGCATCTCCCCGACGTCGACGAGGAAGGCGCTCGCCTCCCTGCCGTCGATCACCCGGTGGTCGAACGACACCGTGATCGTCATGACGTCGCGCAGCGCGATGTCGCCGTCGTGCTCCCAGGGCGTGCGCCGCACCGCGCCGAGGGCGACGATCGCCGACTGCCCGGGCGTGAGGATCGGGATGCCGCCGTCGACGCCGAAGACGCCGACGTTCGACACGGTGAGCGTCGACGACGTGAGCGCGGCGAGCCCGATCGAGCCGTCGCGCGCGGCGGCCGCGCGCTCGGCGATGGCGCCGGCGAGCGCGATGGCATCGAGACGCTCGGCGTCGTCGACGCTCGCGACGACGAGACCGCGGTCGGTCGCGACCGCGATGCCCAGGTTCACGCGATCATGGAACTCGATCTCCCCCGCGTCGGCGTCGAAGCGCGCGTTGACGCCGGGCGTGCGTCGAGCCGCGAGCACGATGGCGCGCGAGGCGAGCGAGAGGAGCGTCGGGCTCGCCCCGCCCTCTGCGGCGAGGTCGCGAGCGAGGCGCAGGGTCTCCGTGACGTCGACCTGCAGGAAGCACGCGGCGTGCGGGACTGAGAGCGCCGACGCCGTCATCGCCTTGGCCGTCTCCCGGCGCAGCCCGCTCAGGCGCTCGCGGTGCGAGGTCTGCGGGGCGGGGTGGGCGGCCGCGCGATCGAGGTCGGCGCGTGTGACGACGCCGCCCTCGCCGGTCGGCGTGACCGCGGCGAGGTCGATCCCCCGCTGCTTCGCGAGCTGGCGGACCGGCGGGAACGCGCGCGCGGGCGACCGCTCCGCGCGCACGAACGGCGTCTGCGCGAACGTGCGCGGTCTGCGCGTGGAGCGCCGCGCGCCGTCCATCCGCACCGACCCGACGAGCATGGCGACCCGCTCCTCGGACGGCTCGGATGGCTCGGGCTCCGCGGGCTCTGCGGATGGCGCGGGCGGGGCGTCCGCGGGCTCCGCGGGCTCCGCGGGCTCCGCGGGCTCGGGGTCGGCGGCCGCCTCTGCGGCGTCCTCGAGGTCGTACTCGACGAGCGGGGCGCCGACCTCGACGGTCTCGCCCTCGCTCGCGTGCAGGCGGCGGATCACGCCCGCGTAGGGGCTCGGCAGGTCGATGACGGCCTTGGCGGTCTCGACCTCGGCGATGACCTGGTTGAGCGTGACGGAGTCGCCCTCAGAGACCTTCCACGCGACGATCTCGCTCTCGGTGAGGCCCTCCCCGAGGTCGGGCAGGCGGAAGACGACGGTCATCGCGCGCTCCCCTCGAGGACGAGCCCCGTCCGCGACGAGCGGCGCCCGAGCGAGCGGTCGACCGCGTCGAGGATGCGGTCGAGGCTCGGCAGGTAATGGGACTCGAGAGCGGATGGCGGGTAGGGCGTGTCGTATCCGGTCACGCGCTCGGGGGTCGCCTCGAGAGCCCCGAACGCCCGTTCGACGACGCTCGCGATGAGCTCGCTCGACACCGACACCTCGGCGGGCGCCTCGTGGGCGACGACAAGGCGCCCGGTCCGCTCGACGCTCGCCACGACCGTGTCGACGTCGAGCGGCGAGATGGAGCGCAGGTCGATGACCTCGATCTCGATCCCCTCGTCGCGGGCGGCGAGGGCGGCGTCGAGCGCCGTCTGCACGACCGCCCCGTACGCCGCGAGCGTGACGTCGCGTCCGCGGACGAGCACCTCGGCGGTGTCGAGGTCGCGCACGAGCGCCGTGTCGACCTCCCCCTTGGACCAGTACCGCGCCTTGGGCTCGAGGAACACGACGGGGTCGTCGCTCGCGATCGCGGCACGCAGCGTCGAGTAGGCCTCCTGCGGGCTCCACGCCGTGACGACGCGCAGGCCCGGCGTGTGCGCGAAGTACGCCTCGGGCGACTCGGCGTGGTGCTCGACCGAGCCGATCCCGCCGCCGAACGGCACGCGGATCGTGACGGGCATCCGCAGCCGACCGTGCGTGCGGTAGTGCAGGCGCGACAGCTGCGTGACGATCTGGTCGAGCGCGGGGAAGACGAAGCCGTCGAACTGGATCTCGACGACCGGTCGCGCGCCGCGGTAGGCCATGCCGACCGCGGTTCCGACGATCGCGGACTCGGCGAGCGGCGCGTCGATCACGCGCTCCGCGCCGAAGCGCGCCTGCAGTCCGTCCGTCACGCGGAAGACGCCGCCGAGCCGCCCGATGTCCTCGCCCATGAGAACGACGTCGGGATCGCCCTCGAGCGCGTCCGCGAGGGCGCGCCCGACGGCCGCGCCCAGGCTGAGGGTCTCGACCGTCATCGCTCCTCCTGGATGCTCGCCGCGAACGCGAGGTGCTCGGCTCGCTGGCGCCGGATCCGACGCGTGGGCGTGACGGTCACGTGGTCGAAGAGGCTCTCCGGGGCGGGTGCCTCGGCCTGCACGACGGCCGCGCGCATCTCCTTGGCGATCGCGTCGCAACGGATCCGCGCCTCCTCCCGGATGTGCTCGATCGGCGCCCCGACGGAGGCGAGGTGGCGCTCGAGCCGGTCGATCGGGTCCTTCGCGCGCCAGGCGTCGACCTCGTCGGCGTCGCGATAGCGGCCGGGGTCGTCCGTCGTCGTGTGCGGGCCCATCCGGTACGTGACCGCCTCGACGAACGTCGGCCCCTCTCCCCGACGCGCGCGGTCGGCCGCCGCGCGCATCGCGGCGAGGACCGCGAGCACATCGTTGCCGTCGACGCGGATGGCCGGGATCCCGAAGCCCGTCGCGCGCAGCGCGAGCGCGGCGTGCGACTGCACGCGGACCGGCTCGGAGATCGCGTACTGGTTGTTCTGGCAGAGGAACACCACGGGAGCCTGGAACGAGCTCGCGAACACCATCGCCTCGCTCACGTCGCCCTCGCTCGTCGCGCCGTCGCCGAAGCACGCGACCGCGATGTCGTCGCCGCCGTCGCGGCGCACCGCCATCGCGTATCCCGTCGCGTGCAGGGTCTGCGCGCCGATGATGATCTGGGGCGTGGCCATCCGATGCGCGAGGGGATCCCAGCCCGAGAGCGCGTGGCCCTGCCACACGCGCAGCAGGTCGCCGAGGTCGACGCCCCGCAGCACGGCGAGGGCGTGCTCGCGGTACGAGCCGAAGACGAAGTCGGTCTCGCGGAGGGCGTGCGCGGCCCCGACCTGCGCCGCCTCCTGTCCGCGCAGCGGCGGCCACAGCACGAGCTCGCCCTGACGGGTCAGGGCGAAGGCCTCCTCGTCGACGCGGCGCACGAGGGACATGTCGACGAAGAGGTCGGTGAGCGCGGTCTCGTCGAGGTCGGCCAGGTGCTCATCGAGCGTGCGGCACGCGCGTCGGGAGCCGTCGGGGGCGAGGACGCCGAGCGGGGTGTCGAGCCCCTCGACCAGCTCGCTGCGGGGTGCGGGAATGGCGATCGACATCGCGGAACCTCCTCGTTCGCGCTGCGCCTTGTGGGCGTCATTGCCGTCCTGGTCCGGACACCGCTCACGCTACGCCGACCCAGCAGACCGAGCAATGACATCCGTCAGAAGTCCGCAGATTGCTCATTCCACGCCGCCCCTCCTGCTCTGCATGTCTCACTTATCGTCGTTATCGGACCCCGAAACCCACGACGAGTGAGACATGCACGAGGGCGACATGCGGGAGGGCGGCATGCGACGAGCGGCGTGCACGAGAGCGGCATGCGAAGAGCCGCGTGCACGAGGGCGGCATGCGAAGAGCCGGCCCGGGACGATCCCGGGGCCGGCTCTTCCGCGCGCCGCGCCGGCGCCTGAGGTTGCTAGCTCCGGCGGTCGACGTGGTGCAGGGCGCGCGCGGCGTCGGTGATGGAGCCGGCGAGCGACGGGTACGCCGCGAACACGCGCGCGATCTGATCCACCGTGAGACGGCGCTCGACCGCGATCGAGATCGGGTAGATGAGCTCCGACGCGCGGGGCGCGACGATGACGCCGCCGACGATCGTGCCGGATCCCTCGCGCGCGTAGAGCTTCACGAAGCCGTCCTTGACGCCCATCATCTTCGCGCGCGCATTCGAGGCGAGCGGCAGCTTGTGCACCTCGGCGCTGACCTCGCCCTCGTCGACGGCCGGCTGCGTCCAGCCGACGGTCGCGATCTCGGGGCTCGTGAAGATGTTCGAGGCGATCTTGTGCGTGTCGAAGGGGATGGCCACATCCCCCATCGCGTGGAAGACCGCAGTGCGGCCGAGCATCGACGCGACCGACGCGAGCGGCATCATCGTCGTGCAGTCGCCCACCGCGTACACGTTGGGCACCGACGTGCGCCCCACCTTGTTGATGCGGATGTGCCCCGACTCCGTGCGCTGGACGCCCGCGTCCTCGAGGCCGATGCCGGCGGTGTTCGGGATCGAGCCGACCGCCATGAGGCAGTGCGAGCCCTCGACGACGCGGCCGTCGGAGAGGGTGACGGTGACGCCGTCTCCCGTGTTCTCGACCTTGTCGGCGCGCGACTTCGCGAGCAGCGTCATGCCGCCGCGCGTGAAGACCTTCTCGAGGACCTTCGCGGCGTCCTGGTCCTCGCCGGGGAGCACCTGGTCGCGGCTCGAGACGAGCGTGACCTTCGCGCCGAGGTTCATGTACGCCGACGCGAACTCGGCGCCCGTGACGCCGGATCCGACGACGATGAGGTGCTCGGGCACGGCCTCGAGGTCGTACAGCTGCTTCCACGTGAGGATGCGCTTGCCGTCGGGCTTGGCCGAGGGCAGCTCGCGCGGCGACGCGCCCACCGACACGATGATCGTGTCGGCCTCGACACGATCGAAGTCGGTGCCCTTCGGCCCCGTCGAAACGACGATCGCCTCATCGCCCTCGAGCCGCCCGTGTCCGGAGATGATCTTGACGCCGGCCTCGATGAGCTGCGCGCGCATGTCCTCCGACTGCTGCCCCGCGAGCGCGAGGAGGCGCTTGTTGATCGCGAGGAGGTTGATGGCGACCTCGGGCTTGAGCGGCTTGCCGTCCTCGCCGCGCGCGTAGAACTGCACGCCGAGCTCCCCCGCGTCGGCGATCGACTGGGCCGCGTCGGCCGTCGCGATGAGCGTCTTCGACGGGACGACGTCGGTCAGCACCGCCGACCCGCCGACGCCCGTGTGCTCGACGAGGGTCACGTCGGCGCCGAGCTGAGCGCCCGCCAGGGCCGCCTCGTAGCCGCCGGGGCCGCCTCCCAGAATCGCGATGCGCTGCGTCCGCTCGAAATCAAAGACCATGCCTCCATTCTCCCCCTTCCTGCGAGATCGGCACGACCCCGGCCGGAGACCGGTCGTTATGCTCATGCCATGACTCTGGAAGGCGCACATCCGCTCGATCCGCCCGCCGACCCGTTCGAGGTCGCCCAGGCCGCCGCGGCCGACATCGCGCGGCTCACGGGGGTCGAGCGACACGACGTCGCGGTGACCCTCGGCAGCGGCTGGGGCAAGGCCGCCGAGCTCATCGGCGAGACCGTCGCGACGATCCCGGCGACGGAGGTCACGGGCTTCTCGCGCCCCGCGCTCGAGGGGCATGTCGGAACCCTCCGCAGCGTCCGCACGCCCGCAGGCAGGCACGTGCTCGTGATCGGCGCGCGCACGCACTACTACGAGGGCCATGGCGTCCGCCGGGTCGTGCACAGCGTCCGCACCGCCGCGGCGACGGGTGCGATGGTCATGGTGCTCACCAACGGCGCGGGCGGCATCAAGGAGACCTGGAGCGCGGGCCAGCCCGTGCTCATCAGCGACCACATCAACCTCACGGCCGACTCGCCGCTCGAGGGAGCGACGTTCATCGACCTCACCGACCTGTACGCCACGCGCCTGCGCGACATCGCGCTCTCGGTCGACCCGACGCTCGACAGCGGCGTCTACTGCCAGTTCCGGGGCCCTCACTACGAGACGCCCGCCGAGGTCCAGATGGCGAAGGCGATCGGCGGCGACATCGTCGGCATGTCGACCGCCCTCGAGGCCATCGCCGCGCGCCAGGCCGGCATGGAGGTCCTCGGGTTCTCCCTCATCACCAACCTCGCCGCGGGGATCTCGCCCGATCCGCTCAGCCACGAGGAGGTCATCGAGGCGGGGCGGATGGCCGAGGGCCGGATCTCGGCTCTGCTCGCCGAGGTCGTGGGGAAGCTCTGATGGACGTCCTGTCGCACGCGCGCGACTGGCTCGCGCAGGACCCGGACCCGGTCACCCGCGAGGAGCTGTCCGGGCTCATCGCGCGCGCGGAGGGCGGCGATGCCGCGGCCTCGGCAGACCTCGCCTCGCGCTTCGCGGGGCGCCTCGCGTTCGGCACGGCCGGCCTGCGCGGAGAGCTCGGGTCGGGCCCCATGCGGATGAACCGCGTGCTCGTGGCGCAGGCGGCCGCCGGCTTCGCGGCGTACCTGTCCGAGCGCGCAGCGGATGGCGCCCGGCCCCGCGTCGTCATCGGGTACGACGGACGCCGCAACTCCGACGTGTTCGCGCGCGACTCGGCGGAGATCTTCGCGGGGGCCGGGCTGACCGCCATCCTCCTCCCCCGCCTTCTGCCGACGCCCGTCCTCGCGTTCGCGGTGCGCCACCTCGGCGCCGACGCGGGCGTCATGGTCACCGCGAGCCACAACCCGCCCGACGACAACGGGTACAAGGTCTATCTCGGCGGGGCCGATGAGGGCGCGCAGATCGTCTCGCCCGCCGACCGAGAGATCGCCGCGCACATCCAGCGCGTCGCCGACGAGGTCCGCGTTCCCGACCTGCCGCGCTCCGACGCGTACGAGCTCGCCGACGAGGAGGTCGTCGAGGCCTACGTCGCCGCGACCGCCGCGGTCGCGCCGGCCCCCGCATCGGCCGCCGGGATGCGCTGGGCCTATACGGCGATGCACGGCGTCGGGTGGGAGACGCTCGAGCGCATCCTGGCGCGCGCCGGGTATCCGGCCCCGGCCGTCGTCGCGGAGCAGATCGCGCCCGACGCGGCCTTCCCGACCGTCGCGTTCCCGAACCCCGAGGAGCCGGGCGCGATGGACCTCGCCTTCGCGACGGCAGCCGCGCATGACGCCGAGTTCGTCCTCGCGAACGACCCTGACGCCGATCGGCTCGCGGTCGGCGTGCCGGGCCCCGACGGATGGCGGCGGCTGACCGGCAACGAGATCGGGATGCTGCTGGGTGCACGGGCCGCACGCACCGCCGAGGGCACGCCGGGGGCGTCGCTCGCCTGCTCGCTCGTGTCGTCGCCGGCGCTCGGAGCGATCGCCGAGCGGCACGGACTGGACTTCCACACGACGCTGACGGGGTTCAAGTGGATCTCGCGCGCCCCGGGCATCGTGTTCGGCTTCGAGGAGGCCCTGGGCTACCTCGTGAACCCCGAGACCGTGCGCGACAAGGACGGCATCTCGGCGGCCGTCGCCGTCCTCGGTCTCGCGGCAGAGGCGCGCGGCCGCGGGACGACGATCTCCGGGATGCTCGACGAGCTGGCCGCGGAGATCGGCCACTTCGCGAGCGGCCAGGTCTCGATCCGCGTCGACGACATCTCGATCATCGGCCGGATCATGGATGGGCTCCGCCAGTCGCCGCCCGGCGCGTTCGGCGAGCGCGCCGTGACGCGCGCGGAGGACCTCCTGCACCCCGCAGACGGCGGCCCGTCGGGCGACATCCTGCGCTACACGCTCGACGACGGCTCGCGCGTCATCGTGCGCCCGAGCGGGACGGAGCCGAAGCTCAAGGCGTACCTCGACGTGCGCGGCGACTCCCCCGAGGACGCCGCTGCCCGCCTGTCCGCGCTCGACGCAGCGGTGCGGGAGGCGCTCGACCTGGGCTGAGCCGTCCGGAGGCGGCTCACGGCGTTCGCGGAGTATTACTGGCCGATGATCGCGACGTATTACTGGCCGATGATCGCGACGAGCTCGTCCAGGAAGCCCGCGAAGTCGGTGCCGCGGCGGATGATCCGCTGCACGTTCTCACGCTCGCCGAACACCTCGACGAACTGCTCGAACACCGTCTGGAACGCCTCGCGGTCGCTCTCGCTGAACGCGGCGAGGGCGACCACCTGCACGCGCCCGTCTCCCCATGCGACCGACGGGTCGGCGATCCCGATCGCGATGGCCGTGCGCGATGCCGTCATCCGCAGCGCATGCGGAACCGCGAGGGCGTCGGTGAACGCGGTCGACGACATCCGCTCGCGCTCGATCGCGCCCTCGACGTACGCGTCGTCGATCACCCCGCGCTCGACGAGCAGCGCGCCGAGGGCGCGGATGATCCCCTCCTCGCCGAGGGCGTCGTCGAGGCCTCGGACGAAGGCGCCGGCGTCGAAGTAGCGCTCGAGCTCGGCGCGCAGCCGCGACAGGCGGCGGCCCCGGCGGATCCGGGCGGCGGCCTGCATGACGCGCTCGACGTCGCCGTCGGTGAGGAACGGGCGGATGCGGACCGTGCTCTCGGACGGCGTGGGCGGCTCGATCGTCGTCAGCACGAGGTCGGTGTCGATCGCCTTCCAGTCGGGGTCGACGCGCGTGACGACCTCGGTGACCTCGACCGCCTGCCCGAGGGAGCGGGTGATGCTCGAGCGGAGGAGCTCGTGCAGCTCGTAGTAGCCGGGGCACACGATCGTCGCGGTGAGGCGCGTCTCGGCGCGCCGCTCCCGCTCGAGCTCGCCGCCGACGTGCATCGCGATGTACGCGATCTCGTCGTCGCGGATCGACATGCCGAGCCGTTCGGACAGCTCCCCCGCGATCGAGACGGCGACCTCGAAGATCATCGGGTACGTCGTCTTGAGCGAGCGGGTCAGCGGGTTGCGCGACCACGCCTGCTCGCGCGCGCGGTGCGCGAGGTTCTGCACGTGCAGCGCGAGCCGCTCGACGAACTCGTCGCGGCCGAGGGCGACGAGGTACTCGTTCGACACCCGGGCGACCGCAGCGCGGACGGCGGCGTCCACGACCGGGTCGACGCCCGCGGTGCCCACGGCGCCGGCTCCGGGCACGACGACGCGGGTGAGGAGGAGCGAGGCGAGGTGCATGCGGTCGCCGCGCCCGAGGGTCACCCCGAGGGCCGCCTCCGCGAGGCGCCCGACCACCTCGGCCAGGCGCTCCTGCTCGGCGGGCGGCGTGCCGTGCACCGTCTCGAGCGCGCGGCCCTGGCTCGCGCGATCGACGGCGATCGACACGTGCAGCGTGACGTCGGCGACGGCGAACTCGTTCACGAAGTAGCCGAGGTCGCCGAGCTCGGCCGCGAGGGCGGACTTGAACCGCCCGAACGCCTCCGCGGGAACCGAGGTCGATCCCGCGACCCGGCGGATCGCCTCCACGTCGAACGCGCCGTCCTCCATCTCGTCGTGCGCGAGCGACGACAGCAGGCGGCGGCGCGCGAGCTCGGTGCCGACGAGCGCGATGCGCGGCCCGCTGCGGTCGAGGGAGAGCTCGCCGCCCTCGCGGACGAGAGCGCGCACGCGTGCGAGGTCGGACTCGAGCGTCGCCTCGCTCACGTGGAACGCGTCGGCGGTCTCGTACACGTCGAGGCCGTCGTCCGCATCGATGAGCGCATGGATGAGCCGGTGCAGGCGGTCGCGCGGCGCGCTCTGCGGGGGCTGGTCGCGCTCGCGCAGGAGCGCGGCGCCCGTGGGGTGCGCGCGATACCCCGCGGGGCCAGAGGCGATGACCGGATGGTCTGGCACGCGCGCGTTCACGGCGGTCACGTACGAGCGCACGCTGCGCGGCGTGACGCCGAGGAGGTCGGCGAGCGCCGCGGCCGTCATCCATCCGCCGTCCCTGAGGAGGATCGCGACGAGACGATCCTGACGCTGTCTCGACACGCGCACCTCCTCCTCCGACAGTCAATCACGTCGCGCTGGGCGCGGACGCACGCCCCGGGCGCGCTGCGGCATGCGGGGCCGCCCGCGCTTTCCGCCCGGGCGGAAGAAAGAGTGGTTGTCCTGCCGAGCGCGCCTCGGGAGGATGAGGATCAGGAGGCGTCGATGAGGATCCTGGTTGTGTGCGGTGCAGGGGCATCGAGCACGTTCGTCGCGCATCGCGTGAACCGCGCTGCGCGCGCCGCCGGGCTCTCCTGGTCGGCCTTCGCGGGCACGCAGGTGTCGCTGCCGGTCGATCTCGACGCGGCGGACATCGTGCTCGTGGGGCCGCACCTCACGACATCGCTCGACGCGATCCGCGGGGCGGCGTCGCCGCGCGGGGTCGCCGTCGTGCCGCTGCCGGACGACGTCTTCACCGACACCGACGGCACGCGCGTGCTCGCGCTCGTGCGGGCCGCCGCCGCCCCGGATGCGCCCGCATCCGAATGAACCGCAAGGAGCACCCATGTCCGCTGTCACCCGCACCGTGAAGATCGCATCGTCGCACGGACTGCACGCGCGCCCCGCCAAGCTCTTCGCCGAGGCCGCCAAGAACTCGGGGCTCGCCGTCACGATCGCGAAGGGCGACGGCAAGCCCGTCAACGCCGCGAGCATCCTCGGTGTCATCTCGCTCGGGGCCAACACGGGCGACGAGGTCACCCTCACGGTCGAAGGCGACGGCGCCGAGGCCGTGCTCGACCAGCTCACGGCTCAGCTCGAGACCGACACGGACGCCGAGTGATGCTCGAGCTCCGCGGCGTCGGGATCGGCCAGGGCGTCGCGCAGGGGCCGATCGCCCGCATGGCATCGCGCCTCGAGCCGCCGCGCGACGAGAAGAGCGCGAAGAGCCCCGACGAGGAGAAGGCCGCGGTCGCCGCGGCGGTCGCGGCCGTCGCCGCGGAGCTCAACGCCCGCGGCGAGCGCGCCGGCGGCGCGGCCCGCGACGTGCTCGAGGCCCAGGCCATGATGGCCGAGGACCCGACCCTCGAGGAGGGCGTCCACGCGCGCATCGACGCGGGCAGCACGGGCGAGTGGGCCGTGCACGCGGCCTTCGCCGAGTTCGCCGAGACCCTCCAGGCGATGGGCGGCTACCTCGGCGAGCGCGCCGCCGACCTCGCCGACGTCGCGCAGCGCGTCATCGCGCACCTGCGCGGTGTCTCCGCTCCCGGCGTGCCCGACCCCGGCCATCCGTTCGTCCTCGTCGCGCCCGACCTCGCCCCGGCCGACACGGCCCTGCTCGACCTCGAGAAGGTCCTCGCGGTCGTGACCACGGAGGGCGGCCCGACGTCGCACACGGCGATCCTCGCGGGCGACAAGGGCATCGTGGCGATCGTCGGGACCGGCGAGAGCGATGCGCTCGTCGACGGCGCCGTCGCGATCGTCGACGCGGCGGCCGGCGTCGTCACGATCGACCCGACCGACGAGCAGCGCGCGGCGGCTGCCGAGCGCGCGGAGGCGCGGCGCGCCGCGGCGAGCGCGCCGATCACCCCCGGTGCGCTCGCGGACGGCACGGCCGTGCCGCTGCTCGCGAACCTCGGCAACCCCCATGGCGCGGCCGAGGCCGTCGCGCTGGGCGCCGAAGGCGTGGGGCTCTTCCGCACCGAGTTCCTGTTCCTCAGCTCCGACGAGGCGCCCAGCGTCGAATCGCAGACGGCGTCGTACACGAAGCTGCTCGAGGCCTTCCCCGGCAGGAAGGTCGTGGTGCGCGCGCTCGACGCGGGTGCGGACAAGCCGCTGAAGTTCCTCACCGACGAGGGCGAGGAGAACCCCGCGCTCGGCCGACGCGGTCTGCGCGCGCTGCGCCACCACGAGGAGGTCCTCCGCGACCAGCTCACGGCGCTCGCGAACGCCGACGCGGCGACCGACGCCGATCTCTGGGTCATGGCGCCCATGGTGGCGACGGTCGAGGAGGCCGAGTACTTCACGCGCATCGCGCGCGAGCACGGCATCAAGACGGCCGGCGTCATGGTCGAGGTGCCGTCGGTCGCGCTCCTCGCGGACGCGGTGTACGAGGTCACCGACTTCGGCTCGGTGGGCACGAACGACCTTGTGCAGTACACGATGGCGGCCGACCGCATGCTCGGCACGGTGTCGTCGTACCAGGACCCGTGGCACCCCGCCGTGCTGCGCCTCATCGCCGAGATCGGCCGGGCCGGCGCGAAGCACGGCAAGCCGGTCGGCATCTGCGGTCAGGCCGCGGCCGACCCGCTCCTCGCGGTCGTCCTCGTCGGCCTGGGCGCCACGACCCTGTCGATGTCTCCGCCCGCGCTCGTCGACGTGCGAGCCGAGCTCCTGAAGCACACCCTCGAGGACGCGCAGCGCATCGCGCAGGCCGCGCTCTCGGCGAGCAGCGCGGAGGCGGCGCGCGACGCCGCCCGAGCCGCCGTCTCCTCCTGAGATCCCCCACAGCAGAAAGCCCGATACCCATGAGTGACACCCGCACCGCGGCGAAGACGCCCGGATCGCTTCGCGTCGGAGTGCAGAAGGTCGGCACCTTCCTCTCCGGCATGATCATGCCCAACATCCCCGCGCTCATCGCGTGGGGCCTCTTCACCGCGTTCTTCATCGAGGTCGGGTGGACGCCCAACGAGGCGCTCAACTCGATCGTCGGGCCGATGATCCACTACCTCCTGCCGATCCTCATCGCCGCGCAGGGCGGTCGGATGATCTACGACACGCGCGGTGCGGTGGTCGCGTCGATCGCGACGTTCGGCGCGATCGCCGGCTCGGACTGGCTCATCGGCCTGCAGAACGCGGACCTCCCCGCGGGCGAGAGCCCCATCCCGACGATCCACATGTTCATCGGCGCGATGATCATGGGCCCCCTCGCCGCGTGGATCATGAAGAAGCTCGACGCGCTCTGGGAGGGCCGCGTCAAGGCGGGCTTCGAGATGCTCGTCAACATGTTCTCGGCCGGCATCTTCGGCTTCGTCGCGGCGATCTTCGCGTTCTACGTGCTCGCGCCGGTCGTGAACTTCCTCATGAACATCCTCGGCGGGGCCGTGGGATGGCTCGTCGACAACAACCTGCTGCCGCTCACGAGCATCCTCATCGAGCCGGCGAAGGTGTTCTTCCTCAACAACGCGATCAACCACGGCGTGCTCACGCCGCTCGGCCTCGCGCAGGCGACGGAGGACGGCAAGTCGATCCTCTTCCTCCTCGAGGCGAACCCCGGCGTGGGCCTCGGCCTGCTCCTCGCCTTCACCTTCTTCGGCGTCGGCGCGGCTCGCGCCTCCGCTCCCGGTGCCGCGATCATCCACTTCTTCGGCGGCATCCACGAGGTGTACTTCCCGTACGTGCTCATGAAGCCGGCCCTCATCCTCGCGGTGATCGGCGGCGGCATGACGGGCGTGGCGACCAACGTGCTCTTCCGCTCGGGCCTCGTGGCCCCCGCGGCGCCGGGCTCGATCATCGCCGTCCTCATCCAGACCGCGCGCGACAGCTACCTCGGCGTCATCCTCGCGGTCGTGCTGTCGGCGGCCGTCACGTTCCTCATCGCCGCCGTCATCCTGCGCGCGAGCCGCAAGCGCGACCTCGCCGCCGAAGCGGCGGGCGCAGACGGATTCGCCGACGCCGTCGCGCGCACCGAGGCGAACAAGGGCCGGAAGTCCAGCGTGCTGGGCGGCCTCGCCGGCGGCACGGCCGTCGCGACCAGGCCGATCGAGAAGGTCATCTTCGCGTGCGACGCCGGCATGGGGTCGTCGGCGATGGGAGCGAGCGTCCTGCGCAACAAGATCAAGCAGGCGGGCATCGAGGGCGTCACGGTCACGAACAAGGCCATCGCGTCGCTCGACGGCACGGCGGACCTCGTGATCACGCAGGCGCAGCTGACCGACCGCGCCCGCCAGCGGGAGCAGAGCGCTGTGCACGTCTCCGTGGACAACTTCATGAACTCGCCGCGCTACGACGAGGTCGTGGAGCTCCTGCGCGAGCAGGCATCGGGAGGGGCGGCCCCCGCGGAGGCCGAAGCGCCCGCCGCGCCCACGACGCGTCGCGAGGCGCGTGCCGTGCCGACGACGACCGGCCCGATCGGCAGCGGCACGTCGCGCCCCGCCGACGACGCGGTCCTCACGCGCGGCAGCGTCCGCATCCACGCCGGCTCCGCGACGCGGGAGGAGGCGCTCCAGGAGGCCGCCGATATCCTCGCGAGCGCAGGTGCCGTCACCGGCGCGTACTTCGACGCGATGCTGGCCCGAGAGCAGACCGTGTCGACCTTCATGGGCAACGAGCTGGCCATCCCGCACGGCACGAACGAGGCGAAGGATGCCATCCTCGGGTCGGCGCTCTCGGTTGTCCGCTACGACGGCGGGGTCGACTGGGACGGCGACGCGGTGACGTTCGTCGTCGGCATCGCCGGCAAGGGCGACGAGCACCTGAAGATCCTGTCGAACGTCGCCGAGCTGTTCAGCGACGAGTCGCAGATCGCGCGCCTCAAGGCCGCCGCGACCCCCGAGGAGCTCTTCGAGCTCTTCCAGAGCGTCAACCAGGAGGACTGATGAAGGCCGTCCACTTCGGCGCAGGGAACATCGGCCGCGGCTTCGTCGGCCTGCTGCTGCACGAGGGAGGGTACGAGGTCGTCTTCTCCGACGTCGCCGCTCCCCTCGTCGACGCGCTGGCTGCCGCCGACGCGTACACGGTCCACGAGGTCGGCGCGGGCGGCGTCGACCGGGAGGTCACGGGGTTCCGCGCGGTGAACAGCGCAGAGGACCCGCAGGCGGTGGCCGACGAGGTCGCGACGGCGAACGTCGTCACGACCGCCGTCGGGCCGACGATCCTGAGGTTCATCGCTCCGCACATCCTCGCCGGGATCGCGCTGCGCGACCCCGACGCGCCCCCGCTGCAGGTCATGGCGTGCGAGAACGCGATCGGAGCGACCGACCAGCTCCGCGCGGAGATCGTCGAGCTCGCCGGCGGCACGTGGGACGCCCTCGAGGGTCGCGTCGTGTTCGCGAACACGGCCGTCGACCGGATCGTCCCCGGCCAGCCGGCCGACGGCGGCATCGACGTCACGGTCGAGCCGTTCTTCGAGTGGGCGATCGAGCGCGGCCCGTTCGACGGCGACCTGCCGAGCATCCCCGGGGCGCACTTCGTCGACGACCTCGCGCCGTACATCGAGCGGAAGCTCTTCACGGTGAACACGGGGCACGCGGCGACCGCGTACCACGGCGCCCGCGCAGGCTTCGAGCGGATCGCCGAGGCGCTGGCCGACCCGGCCGTCGCGGCCTCGGTCGAGGCGGCTCTCGAGGAGACGTCGGCGCTGCTCGCCGCGAAGCACGGGTTCCCCGCCGACGAGCTCGCGACCTACCGCGCGACGATCCTCGAGCGGTTCCGCAATCCGGCGCTGCCCGACACTGTCCAGCGCGTGGGACGACAGCCGCTGCGCAAGCTGTCGCGCCACGAGCGCTTCGTGGGCCCCGCCGCCGAGGCTGCCGAGCGCGGCCTGTCGACGAGCGCGCTGGTCGCGGCGATCTCGGCGGCCCTCGCGTTCTCCGACGAGGGCGACGAGCAGGCCGTGCAGCTGCAGGCGCTCCTCGGCGAGCTCGACGCCGACGCGTTCACCCAGCAGGTCACGGGACTCGAGCCCGCCCATCCGCTGTTCCCCGCCATCCGCTCGGCCGTCGCGGAGCACCAGGCCGCATAGGCCTCGCCCTGCTCAGCATGTCTCACTCGCCGCGGGATTGCCGTCGGCTATCCCGCGGCGAGTGAGACATGCCCCAGGGGGCGGCGCCTACCGCGCGAAGCCCTCGGAGATGAGGTCGATGAGCTCCTCGCGCTGCTCGACCGGCAGGAACGACGCGGCCGCGGCGTTGAGCTGGAACTGCTCGATGTCGTCGAGGTCGTAGCCGAAGGCCGCCTGCAGGATGGCCAGCTCGCGCGTGAGCGACGTGCGGCTCATGAGGCGGTTGTCGGTGTTGACCGTCACGCAGAAGCCGAGCTGGTAGAGCAGGTCGAACGGATGGTCCTCGATCTGGCTCCCCCAGTGAGCCACGGCGCCCGTCTGCAGGTTCGACGAGGGCGACAGCTCCAGCGGGATCTCCCGATCCCGCACCCAGCGCGCCAGGTCGCCGAACTGCACGAGCACCTCCTCGCCCTCGCGCGAGACGACCTCGAGGTCCCGGGCGATCGCGACGCCGTGCCCCAGGCGCAGCGCGCGTCCGTCGAGGAGCGCCGACCGGATCGACGCGACCCCGGCGGCCTCGCCCGCGTGCACGGTGACCGGGAAGAACTCGCCGGCGAGGTAGTCGAACGCCTCACGGTGCTGCGATGGCGGGAAGCCGTCCTCAGGACCGGCGATGTCGAACGCCACGACCCCGTCCTGGCGGAACGCGACAGCGAGCTCGGCGACCTCCTGCACGCGGTCGCCCTGGCGCATCGCGGAGAGGATCTGGCCCACGCGGATGCTCCGCCCGCTGTCCTCGACGATGTCCTCGCCCTGCTCGATGCCGTCCTGCACGGCCTCGACGGCCTCCTCGAGCGTGAGCCCGCCGTCGAGGTGCTGCTCGGGCGCCCAGCGCACCTCGCCGTACACGACGCCGTCGGCCGCGAGGTCCTCGACGAACTCGCGCGCGACGCGCGTGAGCGCCTCGCGTGTCTGCATGACGCCCACGGTGATCTCGAAGGTCTTCAGGTACTCGACGAGCGAGCCGGAGTCCGCGCGCTCGGCGAACCACTCCTGGAGCGACGCGGCGTCCGACGCCGGCAGCGCGACATCCGTCCCCTCCGCGAGCTCGAGGATGGTCTCCGGCCGCAGGCCGCCGTCGAGGTGGTCGTGCAGCGAGACCTTGGGCAGGCTGCGCAGCGCGACGCCCTGCACGCGGGGCTCAGCGGTCTTGTCCTTCGCCATGTCGGCCTCCAGGATCGTGCGGTGCGAACGGATGCGGGATGGCCGCGGTCCGGATGTCGTCGGTCGGTCAGGCGGTGATGCGCTCGCGCACGAGGGGCGCGGTCTCGGGAGCAGTATCCCCGATCTCGTACGCGCCGTCGAGAGCGTCCAGCGCCCTGTCGAAGCGCGCGCCGTCATCCGCCGAGAGCGTGAAGAGCGCCTGGCCCTCGGCGACCGCGTCGCCCGGCTTCACGAGCAGGTCGATGCCGGCCGCGTGGACGACCGCGTCCTCGGCCCGGGCGCGCCCTGCTCCGAGCCGCCACGCGGCGATCCCGAAGTCGTAGGCGTCCATCCGGGTGACGACGCCCGAGCGGCTCGCCGTCACGGTGTGCGTCTCGCGTGCGACGGGCAGGGGGCGCATCGGGGTCGCCGTCCTGCGCGCGGATCATGCGGCGCCAGGTGTCCATCGCGCGGCCGTCCGCGAGCGCCGCCTCGACGTCGGCGTCGGGCTGTCCGGCGAGCGCGAGCATCTCGCGGGCGAGCGCGACGGTGAGCTCGACGACGTCGGCGGGGCCGCCGCCCGCGAGCACCTCGACCGACTCCCGCACCTCGTTCGCATTGCCGATCGCGAGGCCGAGCGGGGTGTTCATGTCGGTGAGAAGCGCCGTGGTCTTCACGCCGGAGTCCGTGCCGAGCGCGACCATCGTCTCGGCGAGCTCGCGTGCGCGCGCGGGGTCCTTCATGAAGGCGCCCGTGCCGAACTTCACGTCGAGCACGAGCGAGTCGGTGCCCTCCGCGATCTTCTTCGACATGATGCTCGACGCGATGAGCGGGATGGCCTCGACCGTGCCGGTGACGTCGCGCAGCGCGTAGAGCTTCTTGTCGGCGGGGGCGAGACCGGTGCCCGCGGCGCAGATCACGGCGCCGACGTCGGCGAGCTGGGCGAGCATCTCCTCGTTCGAGAGGGCGGCGCGCCAGCCGGGAATCGACTCGAGCTTGTCGAGCGTGCCGCCCGTGTGGCCGAGCCCCCGCCCGGAGAGCTGCGGCACGGCGACGCCGAAGGCCGCCACGAGCGGGGCGAGGGGCAGCGTGATCTTGTCGCCCACGCCGCCCGTGGAGTGCTTGTCGGCGGTCGGCTTGTCGAGCGACGCGAACGACATCCGCTCCCCCGACGCGATCATCGCATCGGTCATGACGCGGATCTCGTCCCGCTCCATGCCGTTCAGCAGCACGGCCATCGTGAACGCCGACATCTGCGCGTCGGAGACGTACCCGCGCGTGTAGGCGTCGACCATCCAGCGCAGCGCGCCCTCGGGGACCGCGCCGCCGTCGCGCTTGGCGCGGATGACGTCGACCGCGTCGAACGGCTCGGGGCTCATCGCTCCTCCAGGTCTCGGGGTCCGAACGCGTCGGGCAGCACCTCTTCGATGCTGCGGATGCCCGACACGGTCTCGAGCAGCATGCCCGGCAGGGCGTGCTCGAACAGCAGCTGCCGGCAGCGTCCGCACGGCATGAGGGTGCGGCCCTCGCGATCCACGCACACGAACGCGACGAGCTGCCCGCCGCCGGTCATGGCGAGATTCGAGATGAGGCCACACTCCGCGCACAGCCCGACGCCGTACGACGCGTTCTCGGTATTGCACCCCGCGACGATCCGGCCATCCGTCACGAGGGCGGCCGCCCCCACGGGGAACTTCGAGTAGGGCACGTACGCCCGGGTCATGGCGTCGGTCGCGACGGCACGCAGCTCGTCCCAGTCGATGTCTGTCATCTCTCCTAGCCCTTGATGTACGGCTTGCCGGCGGCGGCGGGGCCGCGCGACTGCCCCACGAACCCGGCGACCGCGAGGATCGTCACGACGTACGGGAGCATGAGCATGAACTGGCTCGGGATGGGCGTGCCCAGCACCGAGAGCAGGTTCTGCAGGTTGGTGGCGAATCCGAACAGCAGGGCCGCGAGCGTCGCGCGGATCGGGTCCCAGCGTCCGAAGATGACCGCGGCAAGTGCGATGAAGCCGAGGCCGCCCGTCATCTCCTCGTTGAACTGCGGGACGGAGACGAGCGTGAAGTACGCGCCGCCCGCACCGGCGATCGCGCCGGCGAGGTTCACGTTCCAGAAGCGCATCGGGTTGACCCTGATGCCCACGGTGTCCGCCGCCTGCGGGTGCTCGCCGACGGCGCGGACGCGGAGTCCCCACCGCGTGCGGTACAGACCCCAGGCGACCGCGGCGACCGCGAAGTACATGAAGTACACGAGGAACGACTGGTTGAAGAGCACCGGCCCCAGCAGCGGGATCTCGACGAGGCCCGGGATGGGCAGGCGGTCGAACGTCGCAGGGCGGTTGAGCTCGAGCTCGTTCGGCACGAGCAGGATGCCGAAGAGGAAGCCCGTGAGGCCGGTCACGAGCACGTTCAGCACGACGCCGACGATGACCTGCTCGACGAGGTACTTGATCGCGAAGACGGCGAGCACGAGCGAGACGAGCACGCCGCCGATCATGGCGCCGAGGAGCCCGACGAACGGATTGCCCGTGATGCTCGACAGGAGCGCAGCGCTGAACGCCCCGAACAGGAGCTGGCCCTCGATCGCGACGTTGACGACGCCGACGCGCTCGCCGATCACGCCGCCGAGCGCGCCGAAGACGATCGGCACCGAGATCGACAGCGCACCGGAGAGCAGGCTGATGACCGGCACGAGCCCGTCGGCGCCGGCCCAGGTGAGGAAGCCGAAGAGGGCGAGGATGCCGTAGGCGATCGAGAGCCACAGCGGGCTCCGTCGATACGCCAGCGTGTCGGCCACCGCCCAGGCCGTGAGCGCCACGAGGAGCGCGAGCGTCCCCCATACGAACGGAGCCGTCGGGATGCTCACCTCGCCCAGCGGGATGAGGGCGTCTGCGCCGCTCAGCCGGAACGTCGTCCAGCCCTCTCGCGCGGCGAGGATGAAGAGGGCCGCGAGCAGCACGGTGAGCACGCCGAGCGTGATCGCGAGCTTCGGCCGCCGGACGCGGACGACCGTGGGCGCCTCGACGGAAGCGGGAGCTGTCGTGTTCGTCATCGTGCGACCGCCTTCCGCGCCGCCTTGGCTCGTGCCCTGGCGCTCTTCTCGGATTCGTCCTTCGGCAGGAAGAACATCGTGCGGATGAGGGGCGGCGCGGCGACGAAGAGGACGACGAGCGCCTGCACGACGAGCACGATGTCGACCGGGATCCCCTCCGACGCCTGCATCGTGTAGCTGCCGGCCTTCAGCGCGCCGAAGAGCAGACCGGCGACGAACGTGCCCCATGCGCGGCTGCGGCCGAGGAGCGCGACCGTGATGGCATCGAAGCCGAAGCCGGCGTCGATGTGGCTGTCGAAGCCGCTCGTGACGGCGCCCTGGATCTGGTTCATGGCCGCGAGACCCGCGAGCCCTCCCGCGAAGAGCATCGCGTACACGTAGATCCGCTGCACCGAGATGCCCGCTGCGCGCGCGGCGTGCGGGTTCTCGCCCACCGCGCGCATGCGGAGCCCGAGGCTCGAGCGCTCGATGAGCCACCACACGAACACCGTCGCGGCGATGACGAGCAGGAACCCGACGTCGAGGTTCGGGTATGCGGGGCCGAAGAGATCGGGGAAGAGTGCACCCGAGGGCGTGGCCGCCGAGATCGGCTGGTTCGACCCCGGCTTCTGCAGCACGCCGGCGGTGCTGACCATCCAGTCCACGAGGTAGACGGCGATGTAGTTCAGCATGATCGTGAGGATGACCTCGTGCGCGCCCGTGCGCGCCTTGAGGATTCCCGCGATCCCCGCCCAGATCGCACCGCCGATGAGCCCGGCGATGAGGGTGAGCGGCAGCTGGAGCGCGAGGGGCAGGTCGAGCCGGAAGGTCATGAGCGCCGAGAAGGCGGCGCCGAAGAGGATCTGGCCCTGCGCGCCGATGTTGAACATCCCGACCCGGAAGGCCAGCGCGACGCCGAGACCTGCCGCGATGAGCGGAGCCGCGTTGCCGAGCGTGTTCGTGAGCGGGCGGATGGCCGTGAGGAAGTCGTCCGCGCGGGAGTTGTAGATCGCGCCGCGGAAGAGGGCCTCGTACCCGCCGTAGACGGCGTCCCAGATGGCGCGGAAGGTGTCGGCGGGCCGGGCGAAGAAGTAGCCGGACGCCGTCCGGACGTCCTCGTTCGTGAGCGCGATGAGGATGCCGCCCACCACCATCGCGGCGACGAGGGCGAGGATCGACGTGACGACGCTCCCGCGGAGGATGTCGCGCAGCACGGCGTTGCCCCGGGGTGCCTCGGGGGTCGCCGTGTGGGGCTGCGGCGCCTGCGGGGCCGGGGTGGTCTCGCTCATGCCGCTGCCTCCTGAGCACCGGCCATCATGAGGCCGAGCACGTCGCGTGGGGTGTCGCTCGGCACGATGCCGACGATCCTGCCTCGGTACATCACCGCGATCCGGTCGGCGAGCGCGACGACCTCGTCGAGCTCGGTCGACACGACGATGACGGCCACCCCGGCGTCGCGCGCGGCGACGATCCGGCTGTGGATGAACTCGATCGAGCCGACGTCGACGCCGCGCGTGGGCTGGGCGGCGAGCAGGACCTTCAGGTCGCGGCTCATCTCGCGCGCCACGACGACCTTCTGCTGGTTTCCGCCCGACAGCGTGCCCGCCGGAGTCAGCGGGCCCTGCGCGCGGATGTCGAACTCCTCGATGCGCTCGCGGGCGAAGTCGTCGAGCGCCCCGCGCCGCAGCGTGCCCGCCGTGACGAACTCGGGCGCGTCGGAGCGATCGAGCACGAGGTTCTCCGCAATCGACATGCCGCCCACGAGGCCGTCGATCTTCCGGTCCTCGGGAACGAATCCGACGCCCGCGTCGAGGATGCGGCGCACGGAGGCTCCGACGAGCTCCTGACCGTCGAGGGCGATGGAGCCGGTCACCCGGGTCTCGAGGCCCATGATCGCCTCGGTCAGCTCGGTCTGTCCGTTGCCCTGCACGCCCGCGATCGCGAGGATCTCCCCCGGCTGCACCGTGAAGCTCACGTCGTCGACGAGCACGACGCCCTCGGGCGTGAGCACGCGCAGCCCCTCGACGACGAGACCTCCCGGCCGCGTTCGAGCGGGCTCCTTGTGCACCGTCAGCTCGACAGCGCGACCGACCATGAGCGAGGCGAGCTCGGCGTTGGTCGACGTGGGCGACGCCTCCCCGACGACCTTGCCGCGGCGGATGACCGTGATCCGGTCGGCGACCTCGCGCACCTCGCGCAGCTTGTGCGTGATGAACACGATGCCGACGCCCTCGTCGCGCAGCTGCCGCATCATCGCCATGAGCTCGTCGGTCTCCTGCGGCGTGAGCACGGCGGTGGGCTCGTCGAACACGAGCACGCGCGCGTCGCGCGCGAGCGCCTTGATGATCTCGACCCGCTGCTGGACGCCCACGGGCAGGTCCTCGACGATCGCATCGGGGTCGACGTGGAATCCGAAGCGGTCCGCGACCGCGCGGACCTCCGCGCGCGCGGCGTCGAGGTCGAGGGCGCCGCTGCGGCGCACCTTCTCATGCCCCAGTGCGACGTTCTCCGCGACGGTGAACACCGGGATGAGCATGAAGTGCTGATGCACCATGCCGATGCCCGCCGCCATCGCGTCGCCGGGGCCGCGGAACCGCTGCGGCACGTCGTCGAGGAGGATCTCGCCCTCGTCGGCCTGGTAGAGGCCGTACAGGACGTTCATGAGCGTCGACTTGCCGGCGCCGTTCTCTCCGAGGAGGGCGTGGATCTCGCCCGGCTCGACGGTCAGGTCGATGTGGTCGTTGGCGACGAGGCTGCCGAATCGCTTCGTGATTCCGCGGAGCTCGAGCTTCATGTGGGCACCCTACCGTGCGCGGATGGTCGTGGACAGAAGTGGGTTGAGCGCGCGTCGGGGCGGCCGGTACGGGCCCGGCCGCCCCGATGCGAGCGATGCGCCTTACGGCGAGTTGGGCGACTCGACGACGATGTCGCCGGCGACGATCTGCTCCTGCAGAGCCGCCAGCTCGTCGGTGAGGCCCTCGGGAAGCTGCGACTCGAAGTCGTGGAAGCTCGACAGCGTCACGCCCTCGTTCTCGAGCGTGCCGACGTAGGGCTCGACCTCGAACTCGCCGGTCGCCGCGGTCGTCGTGGCGTCGAACACGGCCTGGTCGATCGCCTTCTGGATCGAGACGTAGACGAGGTCGGCGAGGTCCGGCTCCTTGACCGCGAGGTCGCTGTCGACGCCGATCATGAGGACGTCGTCTCCGCTGTCCTGGATGGCCGCCGCCGCGCTCGTGTAGATCGGGCCGCCGACCGGGAGGATGACGTCCACGCCCTGGTCGAGGATGCCCTGCGCGGTCTGGCGCGCGACGTCGTTCGCCTCGAACCCGCCCGTGAACGAGCCGGTCTGCGACTCCACGTCCCAGCCGACGACCTCGACGTTCGCGCCCTTGTCCTCGTTGTACTTCTCGACGCCGAGCTGGTAGCCGTCCATGAAGACCGCGACCGAGGGGATCTGCGCGCCGCCGAAGGTGCCGACCTTGTTCACGCCCGACTGCGCCGACCATGCCGCGGCAGCGTAGCCGCCGAGGTACGCGGCCTGCGCGGTGTCGAACACGAGCGGCTTGATGTTCGGAGCGTCCGTCTCGCCGTCGAAGTCGTTGTCGGCCCAGTCGTCGATGATCGCGTAGTCGACGTCGGGGTTCGCCAGCGCCGACTCGACCGTCGCCGCCGAGAGGTTGAACCCGACCGAGATGATGAGCGAGCAGCCCTCCGAGACGAGCGTCTCGAGGTTCGGGGCGTAGTCGTTCGCGTTCGTCGACTCCATCTCCTTGCCCTCGATGCCGAGCTCCTCGAGCGCGCGGTCCATGCCCTCCTTGGCGGACTGGTTGAACGAGCGGTCGTTCCAGCCGCCCTCATCCGAGATGAGGCAGGGCAGGAAGTCGCTGTCGACCTGGGTTCCGCCCGTGGTCTCCTCCGGCGCCGACCCGCATCCGGCGAGCAGCACCGCCGAAGCGGTGAGCGCGAGACCGCTGAGCGCAGCCTTCTTGGTGGTCTTCACACTGTCCTCCAGAGTGTGCGGGCCCCGAACCGACCCGGGGCCAATATGCTCACGCTAGTTCGCTCACACCGTGCGAAACGACGATCCGGGCGACCGCAACGCGATAGTTACAAACACGACGACGGGGCCCGGGGAACTCCCGGGCCCCGTCGCGGGCGAAGGTCAGCGGCCGCCCTTGAGGATGGCCTGCTTGACCTCGGCGATGGCCTTCGTGACCTCGATGCCACGCGGGCACGCCTCGGTGCAGTTGAAGGTCGTGCGGCAGCGCCACACGCCCTCCTTGTCGTTCAGGATGTCGAGGCGCACCTGCGCCTCGTCGTCGCGCGAGTCGAAGATGAAGCGGTGCGCGTTCACGATGGCGGCGGGGCCGAAGTACTGCCCGTCGGTCCAGAACACGGGGCACGACGAGGTGCACGCCGCGCAGAGGATGCACTTCGTGGTGTCGTCGAAGCGCTCGCGATCGGCGATCGACTGCACGCGCTCCTTGCCCTTGGCGGGCGCGCTGTTCGCCTGCAGGAACGGCTGGACGTCACGGTACGCCGCGAAGAACGGGTCCATGTCGACGACGAGGTCCTTCTCGAGCGGCAGGCCCTTGATCGCCTCGACGTAGATCGGCTTCGAGATGTCGAGGTCCTTGATGAGCGTCTTGCAGGCGAGACGGTTGCGCCCGTTGATCCGCATGGCGTCCGACCCGCAGATGCCGTGCGCGCACGAGCGGCGGAAGGTCAGCGAGCCGTCGACCTCCCACTTGATCTTGTGCAGCGCGTCGAGCACGCGATCGGTCGGGTACATCTCGACGTCGTAGTCGACCCAGCGGGGCTCGCTGTCGGTCTCCGGGTCGAAGCGCCGGACGATGAACGTGACGAGGTACGACTGGATGGCGGTCTCGGCGGCGGGCGCCTCTGCGACGGTCGACATCAGTACTTCCTCTCCATCGGCGGGTAGTTGAACTCGCCCTTCTCGTTCTTGGTGAACACGACGGGCTTCCAATCGAGCTTGATGTGGTCCTCCGGGTCCGGCGAGTGCGGGTCGCCGGTCAGGTAGGCCATCGTGTGCTTCATGAAGTTCTCGTCGTCGCGGTCGGGGTAGTCCTCGCGCATGTGGCCGCCGCGGCTCTCCTTGCGGTTGCGGGCGGCGTAGGCGACGATCTCGGCGAGGTCGAGCAGGAAGCCCAGCTCGATCGCCTCGAGCAGGTCGGTGTTGAACCGCTTGCCCTTGTCGTCGACGTAGATGTTCTTGTAGCGCTCGCGCAGGTCGTGGATGGTGCCCATGACGTTCGTCAGGGTCTCCTCGGTGCGGAACACCTGCGCGTTCGCATCCATCTGCTCCTGCAGCGTGCGGCGGATGTCGGCGATGCGCTCGGTGCCGTTGGCGGTGCGGATGCGCTCGACGAGCTCGCGCACCTCCTTCGCCGGGTCCTCGGGCAGCGGGACGAGCTCGCCGGTCTTCACGTACTCGACCGCATGGCGGCCCGCTCGCTTGCCGAAGACGTTGATGTCGAGCAGCGAGTTCGTGCCGAGTCGGTTGGCGCCGTGGACCGAGACGCACGCGCACTCCCCCGCCGCGTACAGGCCGGGGACGACGGTCGTGTTGTCGGCGAGCACCTGCGCGTCGTTGTTCGTCGGGATGCCGCCCATCGCGTAGTGCGCGGTCGGCATCACGGGCACGGGCTCGACGACGGGGTCGACGCCGAGGTACGTGCGCGCGAACTCCGTGATGTCGGGCAGCTTCGTCTCGAGCACCTCGGCGCCCAGGTGGGTGCAGTCGAGGTAGACGTAGTCCTTGTTGGGTCCGGCGCCGCGGCCCTCGAGGACCTCCTTGACCATGCAGCGCGCGACGATGTCGCGCGGGGCGAGGTCTTTGATCGTCGGCGCGTAGCGCTCCATGAACCGCTCGCCGGAGGCGTTGCGGAGGATGGCTCCCTCGCCGCGCGCGCCCTCGGTCAGCAGGATGCCGAGGCCGGCGAGGCCGGTCGGGTGGAACTGGAAGAACTCGATGTCCTCGAGCGGCAGGCCCTTGCGCCACACGATGCCGACGCCGTCGCCCGTGAGGGTGTGCGCGTTCGACGTCGTCTTGAAGACCTTGCCGAAGCCGCCCGTCGCGAAGATGACGGCCTTGGAGTGGAAGACGTGGAGGTCGCCCGTGGCGAGCTCGTAGGCGACGACGCCCGCGATCTTCGTCGTGCCGTCCGCGTCCTTCACGGTGATGAGGTCGAGCGCGTAGAACTCGTTGAAGAAGTTGATGCCGAGCTTGACGCAGTTCTGGAACAGCGTCTGCAGGATCATGTGGCCCGTGCGGTCGGCCGCGTAGCACGCACGGCGCACGGGGTTCTTGCCGTGCTCGGCCGTGTGACCGCCGAAGCGGCGCTGGTCGATCTTGCCGTCGGGCGTGCGGTTGAACGGCAGGCCCATGTTCTCGAGGTCGATAACGGCGTCGATCGCCTCCTTGGCGAGGATCTCCGCGGCGTCCTGGTCGACGAGGTAGTCGCCGCCCTTCACTGTGTCGAACGTGTGCCACTCCCAGGAGTCCTCCTCCACGTTCGCGAGGGCAGCGGCCATGCCGCCCTGCGCGGCTCCCGTGTGGGAGCGCGTGGGGTACAGCTTCGTGATCACGGCGGTCTTCGCGCCCGGGCCGGCCTCGATGGCCGCGCGCATGCCGGCGCCGCCGGCGCCGACGATCACGATGTCGAACTCGTGGTAGTACACGCCGTCCTTGAGCACGGCGTCGGTGTGCTGTGTCGTCACGTCTCTTCCGTCAATCCCTGTCAGTTGGCCGCAGCCTGGCAGACCTCGAACAGCGCGCTGTCGGGGTTCTCGAACGCGCCGAACACGCCGGCGCACGGGTCGAAGGTGAACACCACGAGCGTGCCGAGCACGATCATGAGCGCGGCGACGATGCCGATGACCCACACGAGCGCGGTGCGCACGGTCTTGCCCTGCACGTAGTCGTTGACGATCGTGCGCATGCCGTTCGCGCCGTGGATGAACGCGAGCCAGAGCATGAGCACGTCCCACCACTGCCAGAACGGCGACGCGAACTTGCCCGCGACGAACGCGAAGTTCAGCGCGTGGACGCCGCCTTCCGGCAGCACGAGGTTCACGAGCAGGTGGCCGAAGATGAGCACGACGAGCAGGACGCCCGACACGCGCATGTAGAGCCATCCCCACTTCTCGAGGTTGACACCGCGGCTGGCGGGCCGCTGCGGGGAGCGGGGTGCGGCGAGGTCTGCGGCGGTCATCAGTGTCCTCCTCCGAAGTCGCCGAACACGTTCATGAGCTGACGCGGGACGAAGCCGGCCATGACCACGGCCCAGACGCCGAGGACTCCCCAGAAGAGCTGGCGCTGGTACTTCGCGCCCTTCGACCAGAAGTCGACGAGGATGATGCGCAGCCCGTTGAACGCGTGGAACGCGATCGCGCCGACGAGCGCGATCTCGCCGATGCCCATGATCGGGTGCTGGTACGTGCCGATCACCGCGTTGTACGCCTCCGGCGAGACGCGGATGAGCGCGGTGTCGAGCACGTGCACGAGAAGGAAGAAGAAGATGGCGATGCCGGTGATGCGGTGCAGCACCCACGACCACATGCCCTCGCGGCCGCGGTACAGGGTGCCCCTCGGTGTTCTCGACGTCGTCTCCGACACCCGGGGCGTCGGTCGCGCGGTAGCGGACAAGATCGTCCTCCTGCTCTCAGGGCCTGCGAGGCGGCTCGTGGACCTGCCGCCGATCGCCCTTCAGGCTACTCCCAGGGGCGCCGAAGCGGCCATTGAGGATCGCCTAACTATCTCGACGTCGAGAGGTCAGGGCACCCTTACTCCGCGTGATTCCGCGCCTCCCGGGGTTCGGAGGCGACGCCTTGTAGCCTGGTGCTCATGCCAGAACCGATCAAGGACTTCTTCGCCGTCATCCCCGCAGGCGGGGTGGGCTCGAGGCTGTGGCCGCTGTCCCGCGCGGAGACGCCCAAGTTCCTCCACGATCTGACCGGTTCCGGCCGCTCGCTGCTCCAGGAGACGTGGGATCGGCTCCTGCCGCTGGCCGACCGCGAGCACATCGCCGTGGTGACCGGGCGCGCGCACGGACCGAAGGTCGAGAACACGCTCCCCGACATGCCCGAGCACAACGTCTTCGTGGAAGCCGACCCGCGCGAGTCGGCCGCCGCGATCGGCCTGGCCGCGGCCATCCTGCACCGCCGCAATCCCGACGTCATCATCGGCTCGTTCGCGGCCGACCACGTCATCAAGCGGCAGCGGGTGTTCGAGTTCACGGTGCGCCAGGCGGTCGCCGTGGCGCGCGAGGGCTACATCTGCACGATCGGCATCCAGCCGTCCGAGCCCGCCGTGGGCTTCGGGTACATCAAGACCGGCGGCGAGCTCGTCATCGACGACGCGCCGCTGGCCGCCATGGTCGACGCGTTCGTCGAGAAGCCCGACCTCGAGACCGCCCGCCGCTACTACGCCGACCGCTCGTTCCTCTGGAACGCCGGCATGTTCATCTCGCGCGCCGACGTCATCCTCGACGAGCTCAAGGCGAACGAGCCCGAGCTGCACGCGGGCCTCGTCGAGATCGCGGAGGCGTGGGACGACCCCGCGCGCAAGGACGAGACCGTCGCACGCGTCTGGCCGACCCTCAAGAAGATCGCGATCGACTACGCCGTTGCCGAGCCCGCGGCCGCGAAGGGGCGCCTCGCCGTCGTCCCCGGCCAGTTCGACTGGGATGACGTCGGCGACTTCGCGAGCCTGTCGAACCTCATCTCCGACGGCGACGGCGAGCGGATGAGCGTGCTCGGGCCGAACGACAAGGTGATCGTCGACGAGTCCACGGGTCTCATCGTGTCGCAGACCAACCGCGTCATCGCGGTCATCGGCGTCGAGAACCTCATCGTCGTCGACACCGACGACGCCCTTCTCGTCACGACGAACGAGCACGCGCAGCGCGTCAAGGGCGTCGTCGGCCGCCTGCATGAGGGCGGCCGCGACAGCGTCCTCTAGAGCCGCCCCCGGTCGTTGAGCGAGCGCCAGCGAGTCGACACTCAGCGAGCGCAGCGAGCCGCGCCCGGTCGTTGAGCGAGCGCCAGCGAGTCGAAACGTCCGACCCCCTCGGTAGGGTCGAGATCATGTCTCGAACGATCCGCGTCGCCACAGTCAACGTCAACGGAATCCGCGCAGCCGCCCGCAAGGGGATGGCCGGATGGCTGGATGCTGCCGACGTCGACATCCTCACGCTGCAGGAGGTGCGCGGCGAGCGCGAGCACCTCGACGCGGCGCTGCCGGGATGGCACATCCTCGAGGACAAGGCCCTCCAGAAGGGGCGCGCGGGCGTCGCGATCGCGAGCCGCCTCGAGCCGACGGCGTCGAGCATCGCCCTGGGCGACGACGCGCTCGAGTCGAACGGGCGCTGGCTCGAGGCCGACTTCGAGGTGGAGGGTCACAAGCTCACGGTCGTCAGCGCGTACGTGTTCACGGGCGAGGCCGACACTCCCAAGCAGGAGCAGAAGTGGGCGTTCCTCGACGCGATGGATCTCCGGCTTCCCGAGCTCGCCGCCGACGGCGCGCTCGCGGTCGTGACGGGCGACCTCAACGTCGGCCACCGCGAGCTCGACATCAAGAACTGGAAGGGCAACCTCAAGAAGGCGGGCTTCCTGCCGCGCGAGCGCGCCTACTTCGACCGCTGGCTCGGCGCCGAGGGCGAGACCGTCGACTGCGCGGACGGCACGACCGGCACGGGCCTCGGCTGGGTCGACATCGGGCGCCGCTTCCACGGCGAGGTGCCGGGCCCCTACACCTGGTGGTCGCAGCGCGGTCAGGCCTTCGACAACGACGCCGGATGGCGCATCGACTACCAGCTCGCGACGCCGCCGCTCGCGGAGCGCGTCAGCACGTACCGCGTCGATCGTCACGCGTCGTACGCCGAGCGCTGGACGGATCACGCCCCGGTCGTCGTGGACTACGCGTTCTGACCGCTCACGCAGAGGGCGCCTCGGATTCCGAGGCGCCCTCTGCGTGTCTCCGCTTCGTGGCTCAGCGGCGCAGGAGATCGATCAGCGCGGCCTTCGTCAGGCGCGAGTAGCCCGAGAGGCCCGCCTCCCGAGCACGAGCCCGCAGGGCCGGGACCGTGAGGCCGGAGAGCTCGTCCGACGTGGGCTCCGGTGCGGTGGAACGGCGCGCACGCCGTGGAGCGGGCGCGGCGGGCGCCGCGGCGATCTCCTCCACGATCCGCTCGATCGGCGCGATCGCCGGCGGTCGCACGACCGTGCGCTTGGCCGCGTCCGCTGCGCGCTTCTCCTTCTCGGTCGCCTTCCTGCGGTCGCCCTTCGCGCCATCCGCGCGCTTCGCGTCCTTCTTCTTCGCGGCGTCCTTCGACGCGGGCTTCGTGTCCTTCTTCTTCGCGGCGTCCTTCTTCGCGGCGTCCTTCTTCGCGGCGTCCTTCTTCTCGGCGTCCTTCTTCGCCGCGGGCTTCGCGTCCTTCTTCTTCGCGGCGTCCTTCTTCTTCGGCGCGGGCTTCTCCGCGGCGGCCTTCTCCTCGGCCTTCCGGACCGCGGCCTCGGTGGCGGAGCGCAGCGCCGCTGCGGCCTCCTCGGCCCGGCGCGCCGTGCGCTTGGGCGCCTTCGATGCGCTCTTGGCCGAGGTCCCGGCGATCTCGGCCGCCTCGGCGATGAGGGGCTCGAGGCGCTGCGCGGCCTTCTTCGGGAGCCGCTTCGCGGCCTTCTTCGCGGTCGAGACCGCCTTCGCGGCTTCCTGGAGGGCCTTGTGCGCTGCGCGTTCGCGCTCGGGTGTCTTCGCCATCCCTGCATGGTAGAGCTCCGTGAGAGGCCGCGCCGGTCAGGCCGTCGGCCGTCCTCGGCATTCGTCCAGGCGCGTTCACCGTCCGTTCACCTGCGCACCGCAGTCTCTTCACCGGGCACTCCTAGCGTCACGACGTGCCCTGCGACCCGGCGGGGCTGTCCCTGACACTGAACCGAATGAGGATTCACAGTGAAGATCACTCGTCTTTCGAGCCTGGCGGCCGTGGGCGCCATCGCCGCCCTCACTCTCGCGGGCTGCGCCGCGAACGAGGGTGGAGCCACCCCCGAGACGGAGGGCAGCACCGGCGGCGACAGCGCGCTCAGCGGCACGATCGACGCGACGGGCGCCTCGTCGCAGACCGCCGCGCAGGAGGCCTGGGTCGCCGCGTTCCAGACCGCCAACCCCGACGTCACCGTGAACTACGAGCCCACGGGCTCGGGCACGGGTCGTGAGAACTTCCTCTCCGGCGCGAGCGCCTTCATCGGCTCCGACCGCGCGTTCGACGACGACGAGGTCGCCGCAGGCGGCTTCGGCGCCTGCATGACCGACGACATCGTCGAGGTCCCGCTCTACATCTCGCCGGTCGCCGTCGCCTTCAACCTCGAGGGCATCGACACGCTCAACCTCGACGCCGCGACGATCGCCGGCATCTTCAAGGGCGAGATCACGAACTGGAACGACGACGCGATCGCCGCGACGAACCCCGACGTCGAGCTGCCCGACCTCGCGATCACGCCCGTTCACCGCTCCGACCCCTCGGGCACGCAGGAGACCTTCACGACGTACCTCCAGGCGACCGCTCCGGACGTGTGGACCGACGAGCCCTCGGACGAGTGGCCGCTCGAGGGCGGCGAGGCCGCACAGGGCACGTCCGGCGTGATCCAGGCGATCAGCGGCGGCAACGGCACGATCGGCTTCGCCGACGCGTCGCAGGTCGGCGACCTCGGCCAGGTCCACGTCGAGGTCGACGGCGAGTTCGTCGCCTACTCGGCGGAGGCCGCCTCGCTCCTCGTCGAGAACTCGCCGCTGGTCGAGGGCCGCGGCGAGGCCGACCTGGTCTTCGACGTCGACCCGGCTTCGGCCACCGACGGCGCGTACCCGATCGCTCTCGTGAGCTACCTCATCGCGTGCGAGCAGTACGAGGACAAGGAGCAGGCCGCTCTCATCAAGGCGTACCTCGAGTACATCGCGAGCGCCGAGGGCCAGGAGGCCGCTGCCGAGAACGCGGGCAGCGCGCCGATCTCCGACGGCCTCCGCGAGCAGGTGCTCGCGGCCATCGACCTCATCCAGGTCGACTGACACAACCTCACGGCGGACAGCTGAGCGACGGTGCCCTCGCGCCCTTGTCCGAGGAAGGATTCCTCGGCAGGATGCGAGGGCACTGTCGCGAAGCCCCGCAGACGACGACCCCCACGATGACCCGAGGACTGGGAGCACATGAGCATCTCTGAGAAGACGGCGGAGGAAGCGCCGCCGGCAGCGCCCGCGCCGGGCGAGCCCATCAAGGCGAAGCAGCGGCTCGGAGACCGGATCTTCTCCGGCACGGCCCTCGGCGCCGGACTGATCATCCTCATCGTGCTCGCCGCGGTCGCGCTCTTCCTGATCGTCCAGAGCATCCCCGCCTTCGAGGCGGACACCACCGACAACCACATGCTGCGCGGCCAGTCGTTCTGGTCCTACGTGTGGCCTCTGATCTTCGGCACCGTCTGGTCGTCGCTGATCGCGCTCATCGTGGCCGCGCCGATCGCCATCGGCATCGCGCTCTTCATCTCGCACTACGCGCCTCGACGACTGGCCGCCGTCCTCGGCTACATCATCGACCTCCTGGCCGCGGTGCCCTCCGTGGTCTTCGGTCTGTGGGGCGGCCTCGTCTTCGCGCCCATGCTCGTCGGCCTCTTCGCGTGGCTCAACGAGAACCTCGGCTGGATCCCGCTCTTCTCGGGCCAGGTGTCCCCGACGGGGCGCACCATCCTCACCGCCTCCCTCGTGCTCGCCGTGATGATCATCCCGATCATGACCGCCATCTCGCGCGAGGTGTTCCTGCAGACGCCCAAGCTCCACGAGGAGGCCGCCCTCGCGCTGGGCGCCACCCGCTGGGAGATGGTGCGGATGGCCGTGCTCCCCTTCGCGCGCGGCGGCATGGTGTCGGCGGCGATGCTCGGTCTGGGGCGCGCCCTCGGCGAGACGATGGCCGTGACGATGGTCCTGTCGGCCTCCGGCGCCATCACGTTCGAGCTGCTCACCTCGACGAACCCGACCCCCATCCCGGCGAACATCGCCCTCCGCTTCCCGGAGGCGCACGACTCGGGCGTCAACACGCTCATCGCGACGGGCCTCATCCTCTTCATCGTGACCTTCGCGGTCAACGCGTTCGCGCGCTGGATCGTCGCGCGCCGCGCCGAGTTCTCGGGAGCCAACTGACATGGCCGCCATCGCCGCCCCCGCGCAGAGCGCGCGCCTGACCTCCGGACGCCTTCCCGGCTGGGCCCCGTGGGCCCTTCTCGTCGGCTGCTTCGTCGCCTCCTCCATCGTCTTCGGCATCATCGCCGCCGGCGGCGAGCTGGCCGACTTCAACATCGCCGGCGCGCTCATCGTCGGCATGATCCTCTACATCCTGCTCATCGCGGTCACGTCGTCGATCGCCGAGAGCAGCCGCAAGGCCGTCGACCGTGTGATGACGGCGCTCGTCTCGACCGCGTTCGTGATCGCGCTCCTCCCGCTCGTCTCGCTCCTCTGGACGGTCGTCGTCAACGGCATCCAGCGCTTCGACGCCGAGTTCTTCTCGTACTCGATGCGCAACATCGTCGGCGAGGGCGGCGGCATCGTGCACGCCATCTGGGGCACGGTCCTCATCACGCTCATGGCGACCCTGATCGCGGTGCCGATCGGCCTGATGACGTCGATCTACCTCGTCGAGTACGGCCGCGGCAAGCTCGCGCGGGCGATCACCTTCTTCGTCGACGTCATGACGGGCATCCCGTCGATCGTCGCCGGTCTGTTCATCTACTCGGTGTTCGCGCTCTTCATCCGCCCGGGCATCTCGATGGGCTTCATGGGCGCACTCGCCCTCGCGGTCCTCATGATCCCGGTCGTCGTCCGCGGAAGCGAGGAGCTCCTCCGCATCGTCCCGAACGAGCTGCGTGAGGCCTCGTACGCGCTCGGCGTGCCGAAGTGGCTCACGATCGTGAAGGTCGTCCTCCCCACGTCGATCGCCGGCATCACGACGACGATCATGCTCGCGATCGCGCGCGTCATCGGCGAGACCGCACCGCTCCTCCTCACGGCGGGGTACACGCTCAGCCTCAACACCAACCTGTTCGACGGGCAGATGATGACGCTGCCGGTGTTCGCGTACAACCAGTACATGAACCAGGGCACGAGCCCCGACGCCGCGGTCGCGCGCGCGTGGGCGGCCGCCCTCACCCTCATCCTCATCGTCATGCTGCTCAACCTCGTCGCGCGCCTCATCGCGAAGGTCTTCGCCCCGAAGACCGCGGGCCGCTGAGCCGAGACTTCTCCGACCACAACGAAGGAACCCCCGTGTCCAAGAGCATCGAAGTCAACGACCTCAACGTCTACTACGGCGACTTCCTCGCCGTCGAGGGCGTCTCGATCGACATCCAGCCCCGCACCGTGACGGCGTTCATCGGCCCGTCGGGCTGCGGCAAGTCCACCTTCCTCCGCACTCTCAACCGCATGCACGAGGTCATCCCGGGTGCGTCCGTCAAGGGCCAGGTGCTCGTCGACGGCCAGGACCTCTACGGCCCGGGCGTCGACCCCGTGCTCGTCCGCCGCCAGGTCGGCATGGTCTTCCAGCGCCCGAACCCCTTCCCCACGATGTCGATCCGCGAGAACGTGCTCGCGGGCGTCAAGCTCAACAACAAGCGCATCTCGAAGAGCGACGCCGACGCCCTCGTCGAGAAGTCGCTCACGGGCGCGAACCTCTGGAACGAGGTCAAGGACCGCCTCGACAAGCCCGGTTCGGGCCTCTCGGGCGGTCAGCAGCAGCGTCTGTGCATCGCGCGCGCCATCGCCGTCTCGCCCGACATCATCCTCATGGACGAGCCCTGCTCGGCCCTCGACCCGATCTCGACCTTCGCGATCGAGGAGCTCATCAGCGAGCTGAAGAACGACTACACGGTCGTCATCGTCACGCACAACATGCAGCAGGCGTCGCGCGTGAGCGACAAGACCGCGTTCTTCAACATCGCGGGCACCGGCAAGCCCGGCAAGCTCATCGAGTACGACGACACCACGAAGATCTTCACGACACCCCAGGTGCAGGCGACGGAGGACTACGTCTCGGGTCGCTTCGGCTGAACCGCCCCGTGCCCGAAGGGCCGGTCTCGCTTCCGCGGGGCCGGCCCTTCTGCATGGCGGGCGGATGGCGGAGGGCCGCTGTGCGCGCACAGCGCCCCGCACGCCCGCGCCGCCCGCGCGCCGCCCCCGCGACGCCGGTGCGCGGAATCGGACCCCTGGGGCTGGTGCGCGCGTGTCCGCCCCAGCCGACACCATCCGCCCCACCGATCCGAATCGGCGCACGCCCCGCGCCGCCCGCGCCCCACGACGCCCGTGCGCGGAATCGGACCCCTGGGGCTGGTGCGCGCGTGTCCGCCCCAGCCGACACCATCCGCCCCACCGATCCGAATCGGCGCACGCCCCGGCGGATGGATGGCCGCTGCGAGCGGGCAGGGAGCGCCGCGCCAGGGCGCAGCGGGCAGGGAACGTCGCGCAAGGGCCCAGCGAGGGAGGGAATGTCGCAGCAGGGCCCGGCAGGCCCAGCCAGCCCGGCACGCCCGAGCGTCGCCGCGTGCTGAATGCCCCATGGGAATACCCGACAGGGGGTGCCCGTTAGACTGTGATGGCCGGGCCGCAGTAACCCCGGGCTCCAAATTCTGCCGCTGCGAGCGGCCTTCCGCCGAGAGGCGTTTTCTGCGGCTCGGCCTTTTTCATGCCCCGGTCACTCGAGGGCGTCCCGGCGCCACAGGCGCGCCGCCGCCGCGAGATCGGCGGCGAAGGCCGACAGGCGCAGTGCCCGCGTCGTGAGGGCGGATGACCGCTCCGGCTCGGTCGGCTCGTAGTCGTCGGCGAGGTGCGTCGCTCCGGACGCGACCACCCGGCAGTACGCTGCCGTGCGATCGAGCGCGACGGCGTAATCGCCCGTGAAGGCGCCGTGCAGGATGGTGTCGATGAGGCGCACGAGCTCCTGCGGCCCCGCCGGCGTCGGCGCCCCGGCGATCACCGGATCGGCCGAGTGCAGCTCGACCCTCCCGCGCTCGTACAGCAGCGATGCCGTGTGCGGGTCGTCGTGGATTGAGAGCTGGACGAGGTAGAGGCGCCAGAGCGAGCCGGGCAGCGAGCGCGCGGGCGACTGCGACCACAGCTCGGCGATGTCGTCGATGCCGTGGTGCGCGGTGAACGAGATCAGCCGCTCGACGACATCCGCGTCGGCCTCGTCGCGCACGCGCGAGAGCAGCGCGACGGCCGTCGCGTGCGCCGCGCGCGAGACCTCGGCCGGGTCGCTCCCCGCGAACAGCCGGTCGAACATCTCCGAGGGCCGGCGCACCGGCTTGCTGAACTCCGCACTCATCCCGAAAAGGCTACGCCCGGGTCGAGCCCCGGTCTCCGGGGCGACGCACATGCCGGATGGATAGGCTTCCCCCGTCAGCACGGCGCGGAGTAGCGCGCGGCGATCTCCTGCAGGAACGCCCCGCCGAGGCGCTCGACGTCGTCGAAGGTGAGAGTGAGATGCTCGCCGATCGCGTTGCCGAGCACGGCGCGCGAGCGGTCGTAGACGATCGGCGGATGCTCGCGCAGCACGCCGTCCGACATGATCGCCTCGACGACGAGCGAGACCTCGGTGAGCGGGTTGGTGTCCTCGCCGGCGACGCTGCGCAGCCGGTGCACGAACCAGCGGTCGAGCGCGAGGAGGATGCCCTCCGACGCGCGGCGCTCGCCGATCGTGTGGACGTCGCGGGCGGCCTGGAGCGTCTCCTCGAACCACTCGCGCGCGTACGCCTGCTCTTCGTCGGTGAAGGTGCGTCTGTCGAGCATGGCCCGAAGCTACCACCGGGTCCGCGTAAAGTGGTCTCGGGCCTATAGCTCAGTCGGTAGAGCAGCGGACTTTTAATCCGTAGGTCGAGGGTTCGAGCCCCTCTGGGCCCACCAGACGCCGCCTCGCGAGGTCGCGCTCGGCTCACCCGAGCGAGAATCCGCCGTCGCTCGTGAGCACCTGCCCGACGATCCACGCCCCCTCGTCGGTGGCGAGCCATCCGATGAGGTGCGCGGGATCATCCGGCCGCCCGAAGCGGCCGAACGCGGTGCGCGCGAGCGCCTCCTCGATGCCGCTCAGGTCGCGGTCCGTCGAGTCGGCGTCGAGGTACCCCGTGTTCACGGGCCCCGGGTTGACCGTGTTCAGCACGATCCCCACGTCGAGGAGCTCGGCCGCGGCCGTCGCCGTGATTCCCGCGAGCGCGGCCTTGCTCGTCGCGTAGGCCACCTCACCGCGCATGGCGCCGTGGATCTGGCCCGACGTCATCCAGAACACCCGCCCGGTCGGCTCCGGGAAGGGGCCCCGCCGACCCACGTGGTCGCCCGGGCGCAGCGCGGCGTCCGGCGTCACACCCGAGATGCGACGTGCGTACTCGGCGGTGAGCAGCAGCACCGAGCGCGCGTTCGCCTGCCAGTGCTCGTCGAGGCGCTCCGCGGTCATGTCGAGCAGGCTCCCGTCGCCGCCGCTGCGCGCGTGATTGCAGACGAGGATGTCGACACCGCCGGTGAGCGCGAAGGCGTCGTCGAGCAGGGCAGGGATCTCCGCGGGGTCGCGCAGGTCGGCTGCGCGGTCGCCGAGGCGCGCGCCCGGAGCGAGATGGCCGCGCAGCTGCTCCGTGAGCGCCTCGATGTCGTCCCCTCCCCAGGGCTGGTCGACGTCGTGCGCGCGGAAGTGGTGGATGAAGACGCTCGCGCCGAGTGCGGCGAGACGCGCCGCGACGGCGAATCCGATGCCGCGTCGTCGCGAGACGCCGGTGACGAGGGCGGTCTTGCCGGACAGAGGGAGTGCAGGCATGCAGGAGGTCCTTCCGAGATGCGCAGACGCGCGAGATCAGGGGGCGGAAGCGGCTCACCGGCATTGCATGACGCCCATGCTAGTCGGACCGCAGCCCGCGACGGCTACCCTCGTCGTCGATGGGCGACACGTTCACGAAGACACGACGCGAAGGCGACGACCTGCTCGGCGAGGCGGCCGGACTCCGATGGCTCGCGGAGGCGGATGGCGGTGCGCGCGTCGCGCGGGTCGTCTCCGCCGACCGCGATCGACTCGTCCTCGAGCGGATCGACGAGGCCGCGCCGTCGGCGGAGGCGGCGCGCGCATTCGGCCGCGCGCTCGCCCGCACCCACGCGGCGGGCGCGGCCTGGTGGGGCTGCCCTCCCCCGGAGCACTCGGGCGCAGACAGCATGGGCCGTTCGCGCACGCCGCTCGTCGTGGACGCCGCGGAAGCGGCGGACGCGTGGGGCGCCTTCTACGCCGAGCACCGGATCGAGGTGTTCGCGCGGCGCCTGAGGGACGACGGCGTGATCGACGCCGACGACGCCGCCGTGTTCGAGCGGCTGGCGTCGCGCCCGCGTGACGGCGCCCTCGACCATCCGCAGCCCGCGCTCGTGCGCGCGGCGGGCCATCCCGTCGCACGCGTCCACGGGGACATGTGGGCGGGGAACGTCCTCTACGCCGACGACCCGTCGGGCGCCGCGCTCATCGACCCGATGGCGCACGGCGGCCATGCCGAGACCGACCTCGCGACGCTCTCGGTCTTCGGCTTCCCCCATCTCGAGGACGTCTACGCCGGGTACGACGACGCATCGCCGCTCGCAGACGGATGGCGCGACCGCATCCGACTGCATCAGCTCGGGATCGTCATCATGCACGCGCATCTCTTCCGCGGCGGATACACGGCCTCCGCGCTGCGACTGGCCCGCGCGTACGTCTGAGGCCGCCGTTACGCTGGCCGTCATGGCGGACAAGATCGACCTCCGGAAGACCCTCGACGCCTACCGCGCGCGACAGGGACAGTTCCGCATCGTCGACCTCGAGCCCGCCCGATACCTCATGGTCGACGGGCACGGCGATCCGAACACCTCCCCCGCGTTCGCGGAGGCGATCGAGACGCTCTACCCCGTCGCCTACGCGCTGAAGTTCGCCAGCAAGCAGGAGCTCGAACGCGACTACGTCGTCCCGCCGCTCGAGGGCCTCTGGAGCGCCGACGACATGGCGAGCTTCACGACCGCCCGCGACAAGTCCGCGTGGAACTGGACCCTGGTCATCCGCACGCCCGACTGGATCGACGCGGGCCTCGTCGATGCCGCCATCGGGAAGGCGGCGGCGAAGAACCCGCCCCGCCTCTCCGATCTGCGCTGGGAGATGCTCGATGAGGGGCGCGCCGTGCAGACGCTGCACGTCGGGTCGTTCGACGACGAGGGGCCCGTCCTCACGCGCATGCACGAGGAGTTCATCCCGCAGCACGGCCTGCGGATGACGGGCCGCCACCACGAGATCTATCTCAGCGACTTCCGCCGGGTCCCGCCCGAGCGGCGCCGGACCATCCTGCGACAGCCGGTCGCTCCCGCTTGACGGTCAGACGATCTCGGCTCCCGCGTGCGCGAGCTCGGCGAGCGCCGCCTCCGACGACTCGGCGCCGACCCCGGCGATGAGCTCGGTGAGGACGCGGACGTGCTGGCCGTGCGCGATCGCGTCGAGCGCGGACGCACGGACGCAGTGATCGGTCGCGATCCCGACGACGTCGACAGCTTCGATCCCGCGCGCATCGAGGATGCGGCCGACGGTCTCGCCGTCATCCGTCTGACCCTCGAACATCGAGTAGGCGGGGCGTCCCTGGCCCTTCTTCACATGGTGTGTGACCGAGGCGGTGTCGAGCCCGGGATCGTAGTCGGCCCCTGGCGTGCCCGCGACGCAGTGCACGGGCCACGTGTCGACGAAATCGGGATCGGCATCCACGGCGAAGTGCCCGCCGTTGTCACCATCGGCATCGTGCCAGTCGCGCGAGGCGATGATCGCCGCGTACTCCCCCGCATGCTCCGCGAGGTGCCGCGTGATCCCCTCGGCCACGGCGTCGCCGCCCGCGACCGCGAGCGCACCGCCCTCGGTGAAGTCGTTCTGCACGTCGACGATGAGAAGCGCCCTGCTCATGGTCCGAGCGTACGCCTCCCCCGGGTCGACGTCAGGCGTCCAGATTGCCCGAGAAGGGCGCGAGCGAATCCCGGATGCTCGCGAGCTGCGCGGCGTCGAGGCCGACGCGCGCCATGATCTGCTCGGGCACGGCGAGCGCCTGCTCGCGCAGGGCGGCGCCCTCCTCCGTGAGCCCGATCGCGAGCCGCCGCTCGTCATCCGGTCGGCGCTCGCGGCGGACAAGCCCCTGGGCCTCGAGGCGCTTCACGAGCGGCGACGCGGTCGCGGGCTCGAGCGCGAGCTCCGCGGACAGCTCACGGAGCGTGCGCGGGGCCTTCTCCCACAGGGCGAGCATCACGAGGTACTGCGGATGCGTCAGCCCGAGGGGCTCGAGCACGGGCCGGTAGATCGACACCACGTTGCGCGCGGCCGTCACGATCGCGAAGCACAGTTGGTTCTCGAGCTTCAGCAGGTCCTCGCGATGGTCCGTCACCCGACTACCCTATCGAGGTCTATTCGTTAGTACACTAATTACATGCACGCACGCGCCGAGCGAACCCCCCTCCGCACCCGCATCCGGGAGGCGGGCGGCTTCTACCAGTGGTTCAACACCACCCTGATCAGCCTGGCCGGCCCCGCGCAGGTGGGTGAGGGAAAGGGCACGCCCTGTCATCGCTGCGGCGCGCACAAGGTCGACCACGCCCTCGTAGACGGCGAGCTGCACTGCCCGTGAGCGCGGCTCAGCGCATCGCCACGAGGATCAGCTGCACGATCGTCGACACGACCCCGAGGCCGCCGAACGCGATCGCGCCCCAGCCGAGGAATCGGGGCAGCGGCGAGTGCTGGTGGAGTCGCACGGACCCCGGGCGCTGCGGATTCGTGAAGACGTCGACCTCGTCGGCATCGCCGGCGGCCGCCCGCAGCTCGGGCGTGAGCGGCGCCTCCCCGACCGTGTGACCCACCGTGAACCAGCGCAGGATCGGCGGCTCCTGCTCCGACAGCACGAACGCCCGAACGGGGACCCACGTGCCGTCCGCGAGGCGCGCGATGATCGCGATGAGACCGAGGACGAGCGCCGCGCCGAAGCCGATCCACGAGAAGATCTCGGTGATCGCTCCGATCACGTGGCTCGCGTCCATGGGGCTCCGTCGGTATGGCAGAAGGCGCGCCCCGGATGGAGCGCGCCTTCTGTATCGGAGCCACCTGTCGGAATCGAACCGACGACCTATTCATTACGAGTGAATCGCTCTGCCGACTGAGCTAAGGTGGCGATCTCGCGCCGCCCGAGCGGCACGAGAATCAAGCATACCGGGTCGGAGCCCGTGCTGCGAACCGACGGCGTCGGCCGGGCGTTTCGCGTCAGAGCAGTCCGGTCAGGAGCAGACGAGCCCGTCCTCAGGCACGGTGCCGTCGACGAGGAACGCCTCCACGGCGTCGTTGATGCAGTCGCTCGCGCCGTTGTACGCCGTGTGCCCCTCCCCCTCGTACGTGAGCAGCACCCCCGATTCGAGCTGGGCTGCGAGCGCCTCGGCCCACTCGTACGGGGTCGCCGGATCGCCCGTCGTTCCGACGACAAGGATGGGCGCGGCTCCGGAGGCGGAGATCTCGCCGCGCTCGCCCGTCGGCGGGTAGGGCCAGTACTCGCAGGCGGAGGCGCCGGACCAGTACGGCGCGATCGTCGGCGCCTCCTCCGCGATCCGCCGCTCGGTCTCCTCGACCGCCTCTTCGGGGTCTTCCGGGTAGTCCATGCAGTTGTAGGCGTTGAAGGCCTCGGTCGAGTTGTCCTGGTACTCGCCGTTCTCGCGCCCGTTGTAGAAGTCGGCGAGGAAGAAGGCGGTCGACGGGTCGCCCTCGAGGGCGCCCGCGAGCGCCTCCGTGAGGTACATCCAGTTCGCCTCGTTGTAGAGCGCCGCGATGATCGCCGTCATGAGCGCATCGGCGCCGAGCTCACGCCCGTCGTCGTAGGGCAGAGGGCGCGCGTCGACGCTCGCGAGCAGTGCGGAGAGGTCGTTCATCGCGTCGTCGGCCGACCCTGCGAAGGGGCAGGCTGCGCCCGTGTCACCTGCCACGCACGCCTCCATGTAGGTGCGCAGGGCGTTCTCGAAGCCGACCGCCTGTGTCACGCCGACCTCCTCCCCGGAGGTCGAGGGGTCGATCGCGCCGTCGAGCACGAGGCGGCCGACGCGATCCGGGAAGTTCTCGGCGTAGGTCGCTCCGAGGAACGTGCCGTACGAGAACCCGAGGTAGTCGAGCTCGGTCTCGCCGAGGACGGCGCGCAGCAGATCGAGGTCGCGCGACGATTGCTCCGTCGTGATGAACTCGAGCAGCCCGTCGCTGTTCTCGGCGCACGCGTTCGCGAACGCCTCGGCGCGCTCCTCGAGCTCAGCCTCCCACTCGGCGGAGCCGCGCTCACCCTGCGGGATGTCGTAGAGGTAGGCGTCCATCTCATCCGCGTCGAAGCAGCGGACGGCGGTCGACGCGCCCACGCCGCGCGGATCCCATCCGATGACGTCGTAGCTCTCCTGCAGCGCGTCCCCGATCGACCACGCGATGTTCTCGCGGATGAAGGAGACACCGCTGCCGCCCGGACCGCCCGGGTTGGTCAGCAGCGATCCCTGTGCCCGCCCGGAGAGCGCGGTCTGGCGGATCACGGCGAGCTCGATCTCGCCCGCGTCGGGGTGCTCCCAGTCGAGCGGCGCGGTGACCGTCGAGCACTGGAAGTCGCCGCCGCACGGCGTCCACTCGAGCCGCTGGTCGTAGAACGGCAGCAGCTCGTCGGGAACGCCGTCGAGCACGGGCTCGGCCCCGACGACGGTTCCCGACTGCCCCTCCCCCTCGACCGGGATCTGCGCGGTGAGGCAGCCCGACAGCGCAAGGGCGGCCGCCGAGAGGCCCGCGACGACGGCCGTCAGACGGCCGAACCGCCTCCGGAGGGGATGACGGGCGATGGTCATGTCTTCCTTCCGCTGACGATGGTGACGAGCAGGCTCTCGAGCGCGAGCGTGGGCTGCACGTTCTTCTCGAGCGCGTCGCGCGTCTCGGCGATGTGGTCCAGCACGACCAGCGTGCGCTCGGGCTTCCACGCGCCCGCCAGCGCTCGGAGGTCGTCGAGGAGCTCGAGGTTGATGAGGCCCTCCTCGCGCCCGAGCTGCAGGAGCACGACGTCGCGGTACAGGGACTGCAGATCGGTGAGCACGCGATCGATCCCGTCGCGCAGGCTGCGCGTGGCGCGCTTGCGCTGCTCGTCCTCGAGCGCCGTGATCTGCGCGCGCACCGCCGGCGGGATCCGGGCGCCCTCCACGGCACCCACCGTCCGCAGGAGGGCGGCGCGCTCTGCCTCGTCGCGCTCGGCGGTGAGGGCCTTGGCATCGTCCGTGGCGGCCTGCACGATCTCGCCCGCGACCTCGACGACGTCGCCGATGCCCCGCACCCGCATGACGGCGCGCAGCGTGTCGTCGCGGCGCCGGCGCGACGCGGCGTCGGTCGCGAGCCGCTGCGCCATGCCGATGTGGCGCTGCGCGTGACGAGCCGCCTGCTCGGCGGTCGCCTCGTCGACGCCCGTTCGGGCCTGGATGAGCGCGGCGACGTCGGCGACCTCCGGCTCGCGCAGGCGCAGGAGCCGCACGCGCGAGCGGATGGTCGGCAGCAGATCCGCATCGCTCGGCGCGCAGAGCACCCACACGGTCTCGGGCGGCGGCTCCTCGAGAGCCTTCAGGAGCACGTTCGAGGTGCGCTCGGTCATCCGATCGGCGTCCTCGACGACGATCACGCGGTACCGCCCGGTCGAGGGCGAGAAGTACGACCGCTCCACGAGGGCGCGCGCCTGGGCGATCGTGATGATGACGCCCTCGGTGCGCAGCGCGGTGAGGTCGGGGTGCGTTCCCGCGAGCACCTGCTTCATCGTCGCGGTGTCGTCCGGCGCCGACGCGATGAGCGCGGCGGCGAACGCCCGCGCGAGGGTCGATCGCCCGGAGCCGGGCGGACCGGTGATGAGCCACGCGTGCGCGAGCGAGCCCGCGCCCGACGCAGCGGCCTGGAGGATCTCGACGGCCTCGTCCTGCCCCCACACATCCCCCCACGGAAGAGCGGGTGCCGTGACGGAGGTCATACCGTCAGCCTAACCAGCCCCGCCGACAATGCCCTCCGCGCTCCCGCGTGCGGGGTCAGAGCAGGGGCGCGATGCGCGCGCGGATGGCCTCGGCGAGCGTCTCCGGCGAGAGGGCCGCGTCGACGACGAGGAACCGGTCGGGCTCGGCGGCCGCGAGCGCGAGGAAGGCCTCGCGCACGCGACGGTGGAAGTCCTCCTTCTCGGCCTCGAGCCGGTCGAACGGCTTGTCGTCGGCGTCGAGCCGTGCGCGCGCCGCGGCCGGGTCGAGATCGAGCAGCACGGTCACGTCGGGCAGCGCCCCCTCCGCGGCCCACAGCGACAGATCGCGCACCTCGTCCGCGTCGAGCACGCGACCGGCACCCTGATAGGCGACCGACGAGTCGAGGTAGCGGTCCTGGATGACGACCTCGCCGCGCTCGAGGGCGGGGCGGACGACCGCGCGCACATGGTGGGCGCGGTCGGCCGCGTAGAGGAGAGCCTCCGCGCGCGGCGCGATGTCGCCGCGGTGGTGCAGGACGATGTCGCGGATGAGCTGGCCCACATCGCTGCCGCCCGGCTCGCGGGTGCGCACGACCGTGCGGCCCTCGGCGGAGAGCCAGTCCTCGAGCAGACGCGCCTGCGTCGTCTTGCCGACGCCGTCGCCGCCCTCGAATGTGATCCAGACCCCGCGCGCCACCGTCACTTCTTCTTCGCGGCCGGCTTGCGCGTCGTGGTCGTCTTGCGCGTCGTCGTGCGCTTCTTGACGGGCCCCTTGGCGCGCTTGTCGGCGAGCAGCTGCTTGGCGCGCTCGAAGTCGATCTCGTCGACCGTCTCGCCGCGCGGGATCGTCGCGTTCGTCTCGCCGTCGGTCACGTACGGCCCGAAGCGGCCGTCGCGCACGCGGATCGGCTTGCCGCTCACGGGGTCGTTGTCGAACTCCTTGAGCGCGCTCGACGCCCGTCGCGCGCCGTACTTCGGCTGCTTGTAGAGCTCGAGCGCCTGCTCGAGCGTGATGTCGAAGATCTGGCTCTCGCTCTCGAGCGAGCGAGAGTCGGAGCCCTTCTTCAGGTAGGGGCCGAAGCGGCCGTTCTGCGCGGTGATCTGCTCGCCGCTCTCCGGGTCCTCGCCGACGACGCGCGGGAGCGACAGCAGGCGCAGCGCGGTGTCGAGGTCGACCGTCTCGGGCGTCATGCTCTTGAAGAGCGACGCCGTGCGCGGCTTCGGCGCAGCGGCCTTCTTGGCGCCGCGCTTCTTCGGCTCCTCGGCCACCTCGCCGGTCGCCTCGTCGACCTCATCGGCCGACGGCGGCTCCTGCTCCTGCACATACGGACCGTACCGGCCGTCCTTCACGACGACGATCTTGCCGTTCTCCGGGTTCTCGCCGAGCACCCGGTCGCTCACGACCGGAGCATCGATGAGCTCCTGCGCCTTCTCGGGCGTCAGCTCGTCGGGAGCGAGATCCTCCGGCACGTTCACGATGCGCGGCTTCTCGTCGGGCTTCGCGGGGTCAACGACCTCGAGGTACGGCCCGTACTTGCCGACCCGCAGCGTCGCCGTCTCGGTGATCGGCATGGAGTTGATGGCACGCGCGTCGATCTCGCCGAGGTTGTCGACGATGTTGCGGAGGCCGGGATGCCCCTCCCCGCCGAAGTAGAACGACTTCAGCCAGTCGACGCGGCGCTGCTCGCCGCGCGCGATGGCGTCGAGGTCGTCCTCGAGCTCGGCCGTGAAGTCGTAGTCGACGAGCTCGGAGAAGTGGTCTTCGAGCAGGCGGATCACGCTGAACGCGATCCAGGTCGGGACGAGCGCCTGGCCGCGCTTGACGACATACCCGCGGTCGAGGATGACGCCGATGATGCTCGCGAACGTCGAGGGGCGCCCGATGCCGCGCTCCTCGAGCGCCTTGACGAGGCTCGCCTCGGTGTAGCGCGGCTTCGGGGTCGTCTCGTGCCCCTTCGCGGTCGCGTCGGAGAGCGCGAGCTCGTCACCCTCGGCGACGCGCGGGAGCGACTGCTCCTTCGCCTCGTCGGCGTCGCCGCGCTTCTCGTCGCGCCCTTCCTCGTACGCCTCGAGGAAGCCCTTGAACGTGTAGACGGTGCCCGACGCCGTGAACTCGACCTTCCGGCCATCCGCCTCGGTCTCGAGCGTGACCGTCGTCGTCTCGAACTTCGCGTCGGACATCTGGCTCGCGATGGTGCGCTTCCAGATGAGGTCGTACATCCGCTGCTCGTCGCGCCCGAGCTGCCCCGCGACCTCCTTGGGGGTGCGGAAGCGGTCGCCCGACGGGCGGATCGCCTCGTGCGCCTCCTGCGCGTTCTTGCTCTTCGACGCGTACGACCGCGGCTTGAGCGGCACGGCGCTCTCGCCGTACAGCGCGACCGCCTGCTCGCGCGCGGCGCTGATCGCCTGCGCGCTGAGGTTGGTCGAGTCGGTGCGCATATAGGTGATGTATCCCCGCTCGTACAGGCTCTGCGCGACCGACATCGTGACCTTCGCGGTCATGCCGAGCTTGCGGCCGGCCTCCTGCTGGAGGGTCGACGTCGTGAACGGCGCGGAGGGGCGCCGCGTGCCGGGCTTCGCCTCGACCTTCGTGGCGCGCGCCGTTCCCGTCTCGTCGATCGCGGTCGAGAGCTGCCGTGCGCCCGCCTCGTCGAGCACGACGACCGCGCGCTTGAGCTGGCCCTTGTCGTCGAAGTCGCGGCCGACCGCGAGGGGCGCGCCGTCGACGCGCACGAGACGCACCGAGAAGCTCTCGGCGGCGCGCGCCGCGGTCGCCTCGATGCCCCAGTACGAGGCCGACACGAACGCCATCCGCTCGCGCTCGCGGTCCACGACCATCCGCGTGGCCGCGGACTGCACGCGTCCTGCGCTGAGCGCGGCGCCGGAGCTGCCGCTGCCGATCTTGCGCCACAGGACCGGGGAGACGTCCCAGCCGTAGAGGCGGTCGAGGATGCGCCGGGTCTCCTGGGCGTCGACGAGGGCGAGATCGAGCTCGCGCGTCTTCTCGACCGCGGCCTGGATGGCGTCCTTGGTGATCTCGTGGAACACCATGCGCTTGACCGGGATCTTCGGCTTGAGCGTCTCGAGGAGGTGCCACGCGATGGCCTCGCCCTCGCGGTCCTCATCGGTGGCGAGCAGGAGCTCGGAGGCATCCTTGAGCGCGCGCTTGAGCTCGGAGACGGTCTTCGTCTTCCGATCGCTGACGACGTAGTACGGCTCGAAGCCGTGCTCGATGTCGATCGAGTACTTGCCGTAGGCCTCGCGGTCCTTCTCGGGGATGTCGCGCTTGTCGGCGAGGTCGCGGATGTGGCCGACCGAGCTGAGCACCTCGTAGCCGTCGCCGAGATAGCTCTGGATCGAGCGCATCTTCGTCGGGGACTCGACGATGACGAGCGTCTTGCCGGCAGCGGTCTTGCCTGATGCCGTCTTGCCTGATGCCAAGGGGCGTCCTTTCCTCGAAGCACACCATACACATCGCGCGCCGACCGGACGCTCACAGGGGAGCGCCTCGGCTCATGAGGGAGGCGGGCCCGCTCGGGCAGCGGCCGCCACCGGGAATCCGCCGTATCGGGACTGGACGGAGACGGTTGCGATGAGACCCTCCACGGTACAGGACGCCAGGGATGCCCGGCCCGCACCCGCCACCTGGCCCGCGAGCCCGCAGGGGTCGCCGACGACCGCGCCGCTCGCCGCATCGGCCGCGGCGAGCGCGGCCGCGTCGGCCACGCTCGCGATGCGCTGGCTCTCGGCCGCCGCCCCTCCCGCGGCGGCGAGCCCGACGACGAGCGCGCATGCTGCCGCGACCACGCCCGCCCCGATCGCGGTGCCCGACATCACCATCCTCCGGCGAGTGCGCAGCTCGACGCGGACAGCGGGACGGCGAGCGCTCCGATGCGGGCCTCGGCCTCGGCCGTCGCGCACACGAGGTCGCCGTGGTGCGCGATCGAGAGCGCGCCGCCGACCGCCGCGACGATGCCGGCGGCGCGCCCCTCCTCCTCTCCCCTCGCGATGAGCCGCGCCGCGTCCGCCGCGGCGTCCTGGAGCTGCACCTGGCGCGAGGCCGCACCGAGCCCGGCGATGCCGAGCGCGGCGACGAGCACGACGGCGGGCAGCGCGACGGCGAGCTCGGCCGTGACCGAGCCGCGCTCGCTCGCGCGGCACGGCCATCCGCGTCGCCGCCGCACCGCCCGTCGCATCACGGAACCGTGAGCGCGCGGCGCACGAGATCGGTGAGGATCTGCTGCACCTCGCCCGACCGCATGATCATCACGAGCAGACCGGCGAACGCGACGGCCGCCATCGTGACGATCGCGTACTCCGCCGTCGACGCTCCGGTCTCGTCGTCGAGCAGCTCGACGAGTCGGAGGGTGGGCTTCTCTGACATGTGCTCCTTCTTTCTCTCTGGATGGATTCCCGGGGTCGATGCTCAGCCGCCGAGTGCGGGCAGAGGGGTCGCGCGGATGACGCTGAGCATCATCGGCGCGACACCGAGGCACAGGAACGCCGGCAGGGTGCACACGCCGAGCGGCAGCAGCAGACGCGAACCGAGGCGCGCCGCGCGCATCCGGCCCTGCGTGCGCGCGTCGTGCCGGTCGTGCGCGGCGGCGGCGCGGAGCAGCTCGACCGCTGGCACCCCTGCCGAACGCGACAGAGCGAGCACGGGCTCGATGCGATCGACAGCACGGGGGCCGCCCGCGGCCTCGTCGACGAGCCGCGTCGCGCGGTCGATCGACACGCCGCCCGCGAGTCCGATGGCCATCAGCTCGGCGGTCATGCCCGGTGTCCCGGCCGGAGGCTGAGCCGCGCGGACGAGCCGACCGGTCCAGATGCGAGCCAGGAGGAGGAGGGCGAGCCCGCTCCCCAGGCAGACGAGGCCGATCGCGTCGCCCACGAGAACGGAGAGCGTGTCGAAGCCGAGCGCCCCGCCGATGAGCAGGCCGAACAGCGGCAGCCAGGCCATGAGACGCGCGGTGCCGGCGGGCTCCGCGAGCGCGACCCGCACATCGTCGCCGCTCTCCTGCGCATCGCGAAGTGCGGCTGCCATCGCGCGGAGGCTCTCGGCGAGCGGCGCGCCCACCGCGATCGACACATGCCACGCGGCTGCGACGTCGCGCCAGGCGGCGGCGAGGCGGATGGCCGCCGGATCGCGCGGGCGCTCGACGGCCTCCGCCTCCGCCTCGATCGCCTCGACGAGGGGCATGCCGGCGGCCGAGCGTGCGACGATCCGCTCGGCAGCCGCGTCGCCCGACTCGCTGAGGTGGCGCCATGCCGTCGTCGGCGATGCACCCGCCTGCAGCAGCACGGCCAGACGCAGGACGGTCTCCGCGACCGGACCGGTCGGCTCGTCGCGGCGCCTTCTCCTCAGCGCCACGGCTCGACCTCCTCGATCGCCAGCCGACCCCGTCCATCCGCGAATCGCCCGACGCGGGCCAGCCGACGCTGCCCGGCGCGGTCGCGCTCGAGGTGCAGCACGAAGCCGATCGCGCTCGTGACCTGGCGCGCGACGGCGTGGTCGTCCATGCCCGCAAGCGCGCCGAGGGCCTCGAGACGCGCCGGCACGTCGTCGAGACCCGACGCATGCAGGGTGCCCGCGCCGCCGTCGTGTCCCCGCTTGAGCGCCGTGAGGAGCTCGCGGACCTCCTCGCCGCGGCACTCCCCCACGACGATCCGGTCGGGGCGCATCCGCAGCGATTCCCTCACGAGCCGGGCGAGGCCGATCGCACCGGCGCCCTCGAGGTTCGGCTGCCGCGCCTCGAGCGACACGTGATGCGGATGCGCGATGCGCAGCTCGGCGACGTCCTCGATCGTCACGATCCGCTCGTTGGGCGGGGTGTGCGAGAGCATGGCCGCGAGCAGCGTCGTCTTGCCGGTGCCCGCGGCTCCCGTCACGAGCACGTTCTCGCGCCGACGGACGATCTCGACCAGCCAGGCGCGGACGTCGTCGGCGAAGGCGCCGCCGCGGCACAGGTCGCCGAGGTCGGCGCGGGTCAGCCGGGGCACGCGGATCGACAGCGACGTTCCGCTCGAGCTCACCGGCGGCAGGACCGCGTGGATGCGCATGCCGCCCGGCAGGCGCACGTCGACGCACGGCGTCGCGTCGTCGATGTGGCGTCCGCCCCGTGCGATGAGCTCGGTCGCCAGGTCGCGCACCTCGCGCTCCGACGCCCGCCAGCTCGGATCGTGCCGCGGCCCCTCCCCGCGGTCGACGAAGAGCCCCGCGGTCCCGTTGACGAAGAGGTCGGTCACGGCGTCGTCGGCGAGGTACGGCGCGAGCGGCCCCAGGTCCGCCCGCGCCGCCAGGTCGTCCCGCCGCGCGGCCTGCGCGTCGTCATCTCCGGGCGCGCGGCGGGGGTTTCCACGCGGCTGGACGATGAAGGGGACGGCCATGCCTCGACGCTAGGGAGCCCGCTCCCTCGAGAACGGGCGCTCGCGCCATCCGTGGAGAACCATGACGAGACACGCCGCCTGGGCACACGGCGTCGGGTGGCCTGAGACGCACCCCCGACTTTCGGAGGTACCCGACCCGTCCGGCGGCGGCGTAGGTTCGGATGGTCGGCTTCGTCAGCCGGCGCCGCGGCGTCGCGGCTTCAGGACCTGCACGCGAAGGAGCGATCGAATGTCCAGCCAGATCGACCACCTGCTCACCGAGACGCGCCGATTCGCGCCGTCGCCCGAGTTCGCCGCGAACGCCGTCGCGAAGGCCGACCTGTACGAGCGCGCCGCCGCGGATCGCGAGGGGTTCTGGGCCGAGCAGTCCCGCGAGCTGCTGCACTGGGAGAAGCCGTTCACCCAGGTGCTCGACTGGTCGACGCCGCCGTTCGCGAAGTGGTTCGCCGACGGCGAGCTGAACGTCGCGTACAACTGCCTCGACCGCCACGTCGAGGCGGGCAACGGCGACCGCGTGGCCCTGCTGTGGGAGGGCGAGCCGGGCGACTCCCGCACGGTCACCTACGCCGAGCTCACCGACGAGGTCAAGCGCCTCGCGAACGTGCTCACCGACCTCGGTGTCGGAGCGGGCGACCGCGTCGCGATCTACCTGCCGATGATCCCCGAGGCCATCGCCTCGATGCTCGCGGTCGCGCGGATCGGCGCCATCCACTCGGTCGTCTTCGGCGGGTTCAGCGCCGACAGCCTGCGCTCGCGCATCGACGACGCCGGCGCGAAGCTCGTCATCACGGCCGACGGCGGCTACCGCAAGGGCAAGGTGTCGCCGCTCAAGCCGGCCGTCGATCAGGCGCTCTCCGACCGCGGCGACGGCGCGCAGCTCACGGTCGAGCACGTTCTCGTCGTCAAGCGCGGCGAGAACGAGGTCGAGTGGACCGAGGGCCGCGACCTGTGGTGGCACGACGTCGTCCCGCAGGCGCCGGCCGAGCACACCGCGCAGGCCTTCCCGTCGGAGAACCCGCTGTACATCCTGTACACGTCGGGCACGACGGGGAAGCCGAAGGGCATCCTGCACACGTCGGGCGGCTACCTCACGCAGGCCGCGTTCACGCACCGGAACGTGTTCGACCTCCACCCCGAGTCCGACGTGTACTGGTGCACGGCCGACATCGGATGGGTCACCGGGCACACGTACGTCGCGTACGGCCCGCTCGCGAACGGCGCGACGCAGGTCCTGTACGAGGGCACGCCCGAGTTCCCCGCGCCCGGCCGGTGGTGGGACATCGTCGAGAAGTACGGCGTGACCATCCTCTACACCGCCCCCACGGCCATCCGCGGATTCATGAAGCAGGGCAGGGTCATCCCGCAGCAGCGCGACCTGTCGAGCCTGCGCGTCCTCGGCTCGGTCGGCGAGCCGATCAACCCCGAGGCGTGGGTCTGGTACCGCGACGTCATCGGCGGCGGGAAGACCCCGATCGTCGACACGTGGTGGCAGACCGAGACGGGCGCGATCATGGTGTCCGCCCTCCCGGGCGTGACGGAGGCGAAGCCCGGCTCGGCTCAGGTGCCGCTCCCCGGCATCTCGATCGACGTCGTCGACGAGAAGGCCCAGCACGTCGGCAACGGCAACGGAGGCCTGCTCGTCATCACGGAGCCGTGGCCGAGCATGCTCCGCGGCATCTGGGGCGACCCCGAGCGCTACAAGGAGACCTACTGGGACAAGTTCGCCGAGCAGGGCTACTACTTCGCGGGGGATGGCGCGCGCCTCGACGAGGACGGCGACATCTGGCTGCTCGGCCGCGTCGACGACGTCATGAACGTCTCGGGGCACCGGCTCTCCACCGCGGAGATCGAGTCGGCCCTCGTCGCCCACGAGGCGACCGCGGAGGCCGCGGTCGTGGGCGCCTCGGACGAGACGACGGGGCAGGCGGTCGTCGCGTTCGTGATCCTGAAGGAGAGCTACCTCAAGGAGCACGGGCCGGATGGTCTCGCGCAGCAGCTGCGCGCATGGGTCGGCGAGCAGATCGGCCCGATCGCGCGTCCGCGCGACGTCTACATCGTCGGCGAGCTGCCGAAGACCCGCTCGGGCAAGATCATGCGCCGCCTGCTGCGCGACGTGGCCGAGGGACGCGAGGTCGGCGACACGACGACACTGGCCGACACCGCCGTGATGAGCGTGATCTCCGCCCAGGTGCGGTAGGACGACGACAGAGGCCGGGCCCCGCGGGGCCCGGCCTCTGTCGTCGTCCTGTCAGGCGAAGAGGAAGGCCACCTCGACCTCGACGGGAGCGTCGAGCGGCAGCACCGAGACGCCGACCGCGGAGCGCGAGTGCCGTCCAGCCTCGCCGAAGATCTCGCCCAGCACCTCGCTCGCGCCGTTGATGACGCCGGGCTGGCCGGTGAAGGCCGGCGCCGATGCGACGAACCCGGTCACCTTGAGCACGCCCGTGATGCGGTCGAGTCCGCCGACCGCGTCCGCCGCGGCGGCAAGTGCGTTCAGGGCGCAGATGCGGGCGAGCGCCTTCGCGTCGTCCGCGGCGACGAGGCCCTCGCCGTCGCCGACCTTGCCCGTGTGCGGGAGCGAGCCCGACACCATCGGCAGTTGACCCGACGTCTGAACGACGTCACCGTGCACCTTCGCGGGGATGTACGCGGCCATGGGGGCGACGACGCCCGGGAGCTCGATGCCGAGCTCTGCGAGCCGCGCACTGACCGTCACTGGGCGCCGCCCTCGAACTGCTTCGCCGCCTCGGCCGCGGCGCCGAGGCCCGCGTTCGACGGCCCAGCCTCGGTCAGCGGCCGCTTCAGGTAGGCGACGAGGCCGCCCTCGGGGCCCTGCACGACCTGCACGAGCTCCCAGCCCTGCTTGCCCCAGTTGTTGAGGATGGCCGCCGTGTTGTGGATGAGCAGCGGCGTGGTGAGGTACTCCCACGTGGTCATGGAACTCCTGTCGTTCGAGCGTGTGCGGCGCTGGGAATGCGGTCCGAGGACCATGGCCGAAGGCGGGGATGTTCAGGGAACTCCCCTACGATCAAGCCTATGCCCGGAGCGAAAAGGACTGCGAGCGGTGTTCTCGGCGGTGTGCTCGGCCTCGTCGGCCTGAGCGCGATCGCCGGAGTGCTCGTCACCGCCACCGTCACCCCCGCGATCGCCGTCGCCGGCTCTGCCGCGTCGAGCGCGATCACGATGTTCGACAAGCTGCCCGCGTATCTCGAGGTGGATACGCCGATGCTGCCGACCACGATCTACGCGAAGGGTCTCGACGGCAAGGACTTCGTCCTGACGTCGTTCTACGACCAGAACCGCGTCCCCGTCTCGTATGACGAGGTCACGCAGACGATGTACGACGCGCTCCTCTCCAGTGAGGACCCGCGCTACTACGACCACGGCGGCATCGACCTCATCGGCACGACGCGCGCCCTGCTCAACAACTTCCAGGGCGGCGACACCCAGGGCGGCTCCTCGATCAGCCAGCAGTACGTCAAGAACGTGCTCATCCAGAAGTGCGAGCAGGAGGCGCCCTTCGGCTCGCAGGAGCAGCTCGACTGCTACAACGACGCGATCGAGGCAGAAGGCGTCGAGGGCTACGAGCGCAAGCTCCAGGAGATGCGCTACGCGATCTCGATCGAGCAGGAGTACTCGAAGGACGACATCCTCATCGGGTACCTCAACATCGCGAACTTCGGCGGTCAGACGTACGGCATCGAGGCCGCCGCGCAGTACTACTTCCACACGACGGCCGCGAAGCTCACGCTGAGCCAGGCCGCAACGCTCGCCGGCATGGTGCAGAACCCGAACCGGTACCGGTTCGACCTGCCGGATGGCTCCTACACCGATTCCGAGGGCGTCGCGCGCAACACCGCGGAGGATGGCTACGCGGCGACGAAGCAGCGACGCGACTACGTCCTCGGCCGCATGCTCGAAGACGGCAAGATCACCCAGGAGCAGCACGACGCTGCCGTCGAGGAGCCCATCGAGCCGCAGATCACCCCGCGTGAGACGGGCTGCGGCGCGGCAGGCGGCTCCGCGTACTTCTGCAAGTACGTGCAGCAGACGATCCTCACCGACCCCGCGTTCGGCGAGACCGACGAGGAGCGCTGGGAGACGCTGCGACGCGGCGGGCTCAAGGTCTACACGACCCTCGACTTCAACATCCAGATGCCCGCCGAGGCGGCGATGAAGGCCACTGCTGCGTCGCACATCGACGGGATCGAGTTCGGCGCCGCGGCCGTGACGGTCGAGCCGAGCACGGGCAGGATCCTGGCGATGGCCCAGAACACGAACTTCTCCGAGGACGAGAAGGTCGTCTCGACGCAGCCGGGTTACTCCTCGCTCGTCTACGCGGCAGACAGCGCGCACGGCTCCGCCAACGGATTCCCGGTCGGATCGACATACAAGCTCTTCACGCTCATCGACTGGCTCGAGAAGGGCCGTTCGATCAACGAGGTGCTGAACGGCAACAACCGCGTCTTCCAGTACAAGTGCGACGGCGTCCAGCAGTACAACACGTCGAAGATCGGCAACTTCGCCAACGGCAACGGCTACACGGGGACGGTCACCCGCTTCACGAGGGACTCGCTCAACTCGGGCTTCCTCGCGATGGCCGAGCAGCTCGACGTCTGCGAGATCAACCGCGTCGCCGAGCGCTTCGGAGTGACCCTGGGCAACGGCGGATCGGTCACCGACGAGAACGTGCTCTACGACGTCCTCGGCTCGAAGGCCATCGCGCCCATCGACATGGCGTCGGCCTACGCGACGATCGCCAACAACGGCGTGCGCTGCGAGCCGCACGCGATCGATCGGATCACCGACATCGACGACAAGGAAGTGCCGGTCCCCGAGACAGGCTGCGAGCCGGTCATCGAGCCCAATATCGCCGCGACGGCGGCCGAGGCGCTCAAGTCGGTCATGAACGGCGGAACGGGTGCGGCAGCGAACCCCGGCGACGGCACCGAGCTCATCGGCAAGACCGGAACGCACGAGAACGTCTCGACAATGATGATCGAGTCGTCCACGGCCGCCACGACGGCCGTCTGGGTCGGCAACACCCGGGGGCTCACGGATCTCCGCACGATCTGGAGCAACGGGATCAACGGCAACAACGTCCGCTATGAGCTCGCCCGCCCGATCCAGGCCGCGGCCAACGCGCACTACCCCGGCGGCGCGTTCCCCACGCCGGATCCGAACCTGACGCGTCGCGTGCTCGTCGACCTCCCGGACGTCACGGGCAAGTCGATCGACGAGGCCACGAGCATCCTCCGCGGTGCCGGCTTCGGTGTCACGGTCGGCGAGACCGTCCCGGGCGATCAGCCCGAGGGCACGATCCAGCGTCAGGACCCGGGCGCGGGTCAGGCCGCTGGCGGCACCAACGTCACGATCTTCCCGAGCGATGGCAAGGCGTCGTCTGTTCCCGATGTATCGGGCATGTCGGTGCAGGCCGCATTCGCGGCGATCACCGGCGCAGGCTTCGACAACGTCGAGCGTGGCAGCTGCTCCGAGAACTCCGACGCCGGCAGCGGCAAGGTAACCGGGACCGACCCCGAAGCAGGAACGGTCGCCGATCCGAACACCGTGATCCGCGTGAACTACGAGGCCAAGAGCTGCGGCGGCGGAGGCGACGACAAGAAGAACGACAAGGACGACGACTAGTGGCGTCGCGTCCTGGTGTCGCGGCCCTCGGCGCCCTCGCGGGCGCGGGGGCCGCGGCCGCCGTCTGGGGCATCGGCATCGAGCGGCACCTCTTCACCGTGCGCCACCACACCGTGCGCGTGCTCGAGCCGGGGGCGACTCCCCTGCGGGTCCTGCACGTCTCGGACGCCCACATGGCGCCGTGGCAGCGGGGCAAGCAGGAGTGGATGGCTAAGCTCGCATCGCTGCGCCCCGATCTCGTCGTCAACACCGGCGACAATCTCGGGCACCGCGAAGGCCTGGCCGGCATCCGCCGGGCGTTCGAGCCGTTCGCCGGCGTCCCCGGTGTCTTCGTGCACGGGTCCAACGACCTGTACGAGCCGTCTCCGCGCAACCCCCTGCGCTACGTCCTCGGGCCATCCGAGCGGGCCACGACCGCGCCGAAGCTCGACACCGCGGCCCTCGACGCGTTCTTCGCCGACGAGCTCGGCTGGACGAGCCTCAACAACGCGGCTGCCACTCTGGACGTGCGCGGCACGGCCGTGAAGCTGTTCGGCGTGAGCGACGCGCATCACGATCTCGATGACCTCGATGCGCTCCCCGCGCACGTCGCGGCCCTGCCATCCGCTCCGGTCTCGATCGGCGTGACCCACGCCCCGTACCGGCGCGTCCTCGACGCGTTCACGGAGCTCGGCGCCGACGTCCTCATCGCGGGTCACACGCACGGCGGCCAGGTTCGCGTGCCGTTCTACGGCGCCCTCGTCTCCAACTGCGACCTTCCGCCGAAGCAGGCGCGGGGGCTTTCGAGCTGGACGCACGACGGCCGGACCGTGCCGCTCAACGTGAGCGCGGGCCTCGGGCACTCGATCTACTCCCCTGTGCGCTTCGCGTGCCCGCCGGAGGTCTCGCTGCTCACGCTCGCGCCGCGCGCCCGCTGATCAGCCCGCGCGGCGCGCGCCTGAGTCGGTTCCGCGAGGGATCCGGCTCATCCCCCACACGAGCGCGCCCGCGGCTGTCAGCGCGACCAGCAGCCCGACGACGTGCGCCACGAGGGAGCCCGCGCCGCGCTCCGGCAGCAGGAACCCGTACGGAACCCAGCCGTCGACCGCGCCGCGCACGAGGACGACGGCGAGCCAGAGTACGAGGTAGGGGAAGACGACCCACAGCTCGCGCCACGGGAGCCTCGGACGATCCGGCGCGACGAGCCAATCGACGAGGGCGAGAGCCGGGAAAACGATGTGGAGGGGGCAGGTGCGCGGTTCCCGCGTTTCGCGGCGAATCGGGCCGGCTTGGACGCGGAACGCGGCAGGTGCCGTCGGCACCTGCCGCGGATCGGGGCGAACGGGCCAGCAGTCGCCGCGAATCGCGACGACCAGCGTCGACACCCGCCCGGCCCGAGGCACAGGACCGCCGCCATCCGCACCCCGGTCCCCCTCGGGGCGGCGCCGAAGCCGCGGCACTCCCGGGGACACGCCGGATTCGGCTCACCGCGTCGGATCGGGTAGAGTAGACGGGTTGCCACGGGGTGTGGCGCAGCTTGGTAGCGCGCGTCGTTCGGGACGACGAGGCCGCAGGTTCAAATCCTGTCACCCCGACCACACGAGAAGGGCCGGTTCCATCGGAACCGGCCCTTCTGCTGTCCCGGCCATCGGCCTCGGGTGGCGCGTCAGGCGCGCCGACCGCCCGGGCGCCGCGGCACCGCCGTGCGCCGGCGCGTGCGGCCGAAGACGAAGGCGCTGATCAGCACGAGCAGACCCCCGGCGGCCGACGCGGCGAGCGCGACGATCGACGCGATGTGGGCCATCTCATCGGCACTCATGCCTCTCCCCTTCCGTCCGCGGATCCCTCCCCTGCTCATGAGACGCGCGAGCGGCCGTTTCATTACGCGGGTCGACCGGGACCATCCCTCCCCGCGTTCTCAGGGCGTGTCGCGTAGGCTTGTCCGGTTCGTGCCCCATCCGACATCCGGAGAGACATGCCTGCCACGCCCCGCCTCGTCGCCTTCGACCTCGACGACACCCTCGCTCCCTCGAAGTCGCCCATCGAGCCGCGGATCGGCGAGCTGCTCATCGCACTCGCGGAGCGCGTCGAGGTCGCGATCATCTCGGGCGGGCAGATCCAGCAGTTCCGCATGCAGGTCGTCGACCGCCTCCCCGAGGCTCCCGAGGCGCTCTCGCACATCCACCTCCTGCCGACGTGCGGCACCCAGTACTTCCGTCACACGGGCGACGACTTCTCGGCGGTGTACGCGCGCGAGCTCACCGACGATGAGAAGCGCCGCGCCCTCGCCGCGGTCGAGGAGGAGGCCAAGCGCCTCGGCTTCTGGGAGACGCAGACCTGGGGCCCGATCCTCGAGGACCGCGGCTCGCAGATCACGTTCTCCGCCCTCGGCCAGGAGGCGCCCGTCGACGCGAAGAAGGCGTGGGACCCGACGAGCGAGAAGAAGTCCGCGCTGCGCGACGCCGTCGCCGCGCGCGTGCCCGACCTCGAGGTGCGCTCGGGCGGCTCGACCTCCGTCGACATCACCCGCAAGGGCATCGACAAGGCCTACGGCATGCGCCAGCTCGCCGAGGAGACCGGCATCGACCTCGACGACATGCTCTTCTACGGCGACCGGCTCGACGCCGACGGCAACGACTACCCCGTCCTCGCGATGGGCGTCGCGTGCGTCTCGGTGACGGGCTGGGAGGACACCGTCGAGAAGCTCGAGGAGCTCATCCCGGCGCTCCCCGTGCGCGTCTGAGCGCCCGCCAGACGACGAAACGGCCTCCGGATCATCCGGAGGCCGTTTCGTCGTCTGGCGCGTCAGCTGGCGTAGCCGCGCGGGTTCTTCTGCTGCCAGTTCCAGACGCTCGACGTCATGTCGTCGATGCCGAAGCGCGCCTTCCATCCGAGCTCCGACTCGGCCTTCGCCGGGTCGCAGTACGTCGCGGCCATGTCGCCCGGGCGTCGCGGCGCGATCACCTTGGGCAGCTCGCGGCCGACGGCCTTCTCGAACGACGCGATGAGCTCGAGCACGCTCACGGGGCGACCCGTGCCGAGGTTGTAGCTCGCGAGCCCGGGCTGCGCCTTCTCGAGCGCCGCGACGTGCCCCTCGGCGAGGTCGACGACGTGGATGTAGTCGCGCAGGCCCGTGCCGTCCGGGGTGTCGTAGTCGTCGCCGAAGACGTTGATCTCGGGCAGCGAGCCGACGGCCACGCGTGCGACGAACGGCATGAGGTTGTTGGGGATGCCCTGCGGGTCCTCGCCGATGAGACCGGACTCGTGCGCGCCGACCGGGTTGAAGTAGCGCAGCAGCGTGACGTTGAGCTCGGGGTTCACCTTCTGCACGTCGGCGAGGATGACCTCGTTGATGAGCTTGCTCTTCGAGTACGGGTTCGAGAGCTCGACGAGGTCGCGCGTGCCCGTCTCGCGGAACGGCAGGTCGGCCGGGTTCGAGTAGACGGTCCCCGTGGAGGAGAAGACGAACGAGCGGATCCCGTTGGCGAGCCCCACGCGGAGCAGCGCGAACGTCGAGTCGAGGTTGTTCGCGTAGTACTCGAGCGGCTTCTGGGTCGACTCGCCGACCGCCTTGTGCGCGGCGAAGTGGATGATCGCCTCGAACGGCCCGTGCTCGGCGAACGCCGCCCCCACGACCTCATCGTCGGCCGCGTCGCCCACGACGAGCGCCACGGGCGTCCCCGTGATCTGCTCGATGCGCGAGGCGACGACGTCGCTCGTGTTGTCGAGGTTGTCGAGCAGCACGACCTCGTGGCCGGCTTCGACGAGCGCCACCGCAGTGTGCGCACCGATGTATCCGGCTCCGCCGGCAAGGAGTACTCGCATGCCCTCAGGCTACGGCTCCGGCCATGTTGACGTCAACATGCATCATGCAGGCGTGAGCACGCCGCCGGACTCCTCGAGGTAGCAGACGCCGCACAGCGACTCGTAGGTCACGAAGTGCTCGTCACGCACGGCGGCGCCCTCGGCGTCGATGGCCACCTGGTCCCCGTCGAAAACGAACCGTCCTGCGACCTTGCGGCCGTTGAAGAGCGCCTTCCGGCCGCAGCGGCAGATCGTCTTCAGCTCCTCGAGGGCGTGGGCGATCTCGAGGAGTCGCCGCGAGCCAGGGAACGCCTGCGTGCGGAAGTCGGTGCGGATGCCGTACGCCATCACCGGGATGTCCTCGATCACCGCGATGCGGAACACCTGGTCGACCTGCGCGGGCGTGAGGAACTGCGCCTCGTCGATGAGCAGGCACGCGACGTCGCGCGGACGGTCTCCTGCGAACAGGGCGCGGGTCGCCTCGCGGCGGACGTGCTCGCGGTGACGCGCGAAGAGCTCGCCGGCATCGTCATCCGCATCGATGAGGAAGTCGACCGTGCGGGTGACGCCGAGGCGCGACTCGATCTGGTCGGCGCCCTTCGTGTCGATCGCGGGCTTGGCGAGGAGGACGGCCTGCCCCCGCTCCTCGTAGTTGTACGCGGCCTGCAGGAGGGCGGTGGACTTGCCCGAGTTCATCGCCCCGTAGCGGAAGTAGAGTTTGGCCACCGGATGAGTGTAGTCGGCGGGCGGTCAGAGCCCCGCGCGGCGGGCTGCCGCCATCCAGACCAGCGCCCGTCGCCGAGACCAGTGCAGGGAACGCCAGTCTCGACGCCCGACGCTAGTCTCACGAAGGAGGTGGGCGGTCAGAGCACGGCGAGGCGGGCGAACACGTGCTCGCGGTTGAGCGGCGCCTGCGAAGGATCGTCCACCGCCTCGACGGGGACGACCCACCGGAGCTCGTCGATCTCGGCCTGCACGACCGGCTCGACCGGAGTGCGGGTCGAGAACACGGTGGCGAGCAGCGCGTGATCGGCCTCGTTGGCCGCACGGGTCGCGAAGGTGCCCAGCAGGCGCAGGTCGGCGGGCGCGATCTCCAGCCCGAGCTCCTCGCGCACCTCGCGGATGGCCGTGTCGACCGCGCTCTCCCCCGCCTCGGGCTTCCCGCCCGGCAGCATGAACGCGCGCGTGCCGCGCTTGCGCACGGTCAGCACCGCGCCATCCGCTCGCAGGAAGGCGATCGCGGCGACGGTGATCCGCGGGGCGGACGACGCCGTTGCCACGGAGGGTCGGATGGCGGCTGCGGGGTTCACGGGCACGTCGAGCCATGTTAGCCGCAGCCGCCATCCGGCGGCCGTGCGTCAGTCGATCATGCCGCGGCGGAGGAGCTGGCCCCGCGGGGTGCTGCCGTCGACGACCTGACCGCGCAGGTACGTGCGGCGCACGAGACCCGAGAGCGCGCGGCCCGCGTACGGCGTGATCGGGTTCTTGTGATGGAGCTTCGCGACGTCGACGACGTACGCGTCGTCGTCGGCGAACACCGCGAAGTCGGCGTCGTAGCCGGGCGCGATGCGGCCCTTGCCGGTGAGCCCCGCGAACTGCGCCGGCCGGTCGCTCATCCACGACACCACGGTCTCGAAGTCGATGCCGCGGTGACGCGCCTCGGTCCACACGAGCGACAGCCCCAGCTGCAGCGAGGAGACGCCGCCCCATGCCACCGCGAAGTCGCCGTTCTCGAGGTCCTTCAGGTCGAGCGTCGACGGGGAGTGGTCCGAGACGATGAAGTCGATCGTGCCGTCCTGCAGGCCCTCCCAGAGCAGCTCGCGGTTGCCGGCCTCGCGGATCGGCGGGCAGCACTTGTACTGCGTGCCGCCCGTCGGGATCTCCTCGGCGGTGAGGGTCAGGTAGTGCGGGCAGGTCTCGACCGTGAGCCGCACGCCGTCGCGCTTCGCCGAGCGGATCATCGGCAGCGCGTCGGACGACGACAGGTGCAGGATGTGCGCACGCGCCCCGGTCCAGCGGGCGCGCTCGATGACCTCGGCGATCGCGATGTTCTCGGCGCCGCGGGGGCGCGAGGCGAGGAACTTCGCGTAGTCGTCGCCCTCGGGCGAGGGCGCGCGGTCGATGGCGCGCGAGTCCTCGGCGTGCACGAGCATGACGGAGTCGAACGACGCGAGCTCGCGCATGTCGTGCTCCATCTCGTCGGCGTCCAGCGGCGGGAACTCGTCGACGCCCGAGTGCAGCAGGAAGCACTTGAACCCGAAGACGCCGTCGTCGTGCAGGTCGCGCAGGGACGACGTGTTGCCGGGCACGGCGCCGCCCCAGAAGCCCACGTCGATGTGCACCTGGTCGCGCGCGACGGCGCGCTTCTCCTCGAGGGCCGGCACGTCGATCGTCGGCGGGATGCTGTTGAGCGGCATGTCGATGATCGTCGTCACGCCTCCAGCGGCTGCGGCGCGGGTCGCGGACGCGAAGCCCTCCCACTCGGTGCGGCCGGGTTCGTTGACGTGCACATGGGTGTCGACGAGGCCCGGGATGAGGGTCTCGCCTGCTGCCAGCTCGACGACCTCGTCGCCCTCGAGTGCGTTCCCGAGCGGCTGGAGCGCCACGATCCGGCCATCCCGCACGCCCACCTCGCGAGGGCGCACGCCCGAGGTCGTGAGCACCCGCTCGCCCCGGATCACGAGGTCGTAGCGCTCGCGGGGAAGCGTCGAGGCGGCTGTCGAGTCTGCACTGTGTTCGGTCTGCGACGACATCGTCGCTCCTTTCGAATGGTCTCTCATCAGTTTCGCGGAACGGCCGCGAGATGCTGCGCGGCGATGTCGCGGCCGATCGCGCGCAGGTGGATGGCGGCATCGCGGATGCTCGCCGCCGCGTCGACGGCGCGGTCGCTCGTGGCGTAGCACGCGGCGAACCCCGCCTCCCGCCAGCGCTCCTCGCCGAGGAGCGACCGGCCGCACACGGCGACGGCGGGCACCCCCGCGGCCGCCGCCGTGCGCGCGACGCCCAGCGGCGTCTTCCCCCCGAGGCTCTGCTCGTCGAGCGAGCCCTCACCCGTCACGACGAGGTCCGCCCCCCGCAGACGGTCGGCGAGACGGGTGAGGTCGAGCACGACGTCGACGCCCGCACGGCGTCGAGCGCGCAGCGCCGCGAGAGCGCCGAAGCCGACGCCGCCGGCCGCGCCCGCACCGGGCAGGTCGCGGGCGGCGACGCCCGATGCGGCCTCGAGGGCGTCGGCGAACACCGCGAGCGCGGCGTCGAGGGTCTCGACGTCGGCGGGCGATGCTCCCTTCTGCGGCCCGAAGACGCGCGCCGCACCGCGCGCCCCGAGCAGCGGATGGTCGACATCGCTCGCGAGGACGACCTCCGCGCCGACGAGCCGGGGATCGAGCCCCGACAGGTCGACGCGACGGACGCGCGCGAGCGCTGCACCGCCATCCGGCACCTCGCGCCCCTCCTCGTCGAGGAGGCGCGCGCCGAGGGCCGCGAGCATGCCCGCTCCCCCGTCGGTGGAGGCCGACCCGCCGACCGCGAGCACGAGCCGGCGTGCACCGCGGCCGAGGGCGGCCCGGATCAGGTCGCCCGTGCCGCGCGACGACGCCCTCAGCGCGTCGCGCTCGGCTTCGGGCACGAGCTCGAGGCCCGAGGCCGTCGCCATCTCGATGACGGCGAGGTCGTCGCGTTGCGCCCACGTCGCCGCGACCGGCTCGCCGAGGGGCCCGGACGCGACCGCCCCGTGCCGGGCGAACCCGTTGGCGACCGCCGCGTCGACCGTGCCCTCGCCGCCGTCGGCGACCGGCGCGAGGTCGATCTCCGCGGCGGGAAGCTCGTCGCGCAGGCCGTCGGCGACGGCCTGCGCGACCTGCTCCGCGCTGAGCGACCCCTTGAACTTGTCGGGGGCGATGACGATGCGCACGCGCGTCCTCCGGGCGTCCTGCTCAGGCCGTGACGGCGGCCGGACGCAGCGGGATGGTCGCGGTCGGCGCGTCCTCGGGGCCCTCGGCGAGGTCCTCGAACTCGTTGATCGCGTCGATGCCCGCTGCGCCCATCGAGATGTTGGTCACGCGCTCGAGGATGACCTCGACCACGACCGGCACCTGGTGCTCCTCCATGAGCTTCTTCGCCTGCTCGAACGCGCCCGCGAGGTCGCCTGCCTCGCGCACGCGGATCGCCTTGCAGCCGAGGCCCTCGGCCACCTTCACGTGGTCCACGCCGTAGCCCTCGGTCTCCGGGCTGTTGACGTTGTCGAACGCGAGCGACACGTGGTAGTCCATGTCGAACGCGCGCTGCGCCTGGCGGATGAGGCCCAGGTAGGAGTTGTTCACGAGCACGTGGATGTAGGGCAGCTTGAACTGCGCGCCCACCGCGAGCTCCTCGATGAGGAACTGGAAGTCGTAGTCGCCCGACAGGGCGACGACGGTCTTCGTCGGGTCGGCGGTCACGACGCCGAGCGCCGCGGGCAGCGTCCAGCCGAGGGGTCCGGCCTGACCGCAGTTGATCCAGTGACGCGGGCGGTACACGTGGAGCAGCTGCGCGCCGGCGATCTGCGACAGGCCGATCGTCGAGACGTAGCGGACGTCGCGGCCGAACGCGGCGTTCATCTCCTGGTACACGCGCTGCGGCTTGATCGGCACGTTGTCGAAGTGCGTCTTGCGCTGCAGCGTCGCCTTGCGCTCCTGCGTCTCGGCGACCCAGGCCGACCGGTCGCGGAGCGACCCGGCCGCCTTGCGCTCGCGGACGAGCTCGAGCAGTCCGCGGATCGCGGCACCCGCGTCCGACACGATGCCGAGGTCGGGCGCGAACACGCGGCCGATCTGCGTGGGCTCGATGTCGATGTGGACGAAGCGGCGGCCCGCACGGTAGACGTCGAGGGCGCCCGTGTGGCGGTTCGCCCAGCGGTTGCCGATGCCGATCACGGCGTCGGAGGCGAGCAGGTTCTCGTTGCCGTAGCGGTGCTGGGTCTGCAGGCCCACCATCCCCGCGTGCAGGGCGTGGTCGTCGGGGATGACGCCCCAGCCCATGAGGGTCGGGATGACGGGAAGGCCGAGCTCCTCGGCGAGCGCGACGAAGTCGTCCGACGCGTCGGCGTTGATGATGCCGCCGCCCGCGACGAGCACGGGCCTCTCGGACGACTCGATGAGGTTGAGCACGGCCTCGAGCTGGCCGCGGGTGGCCTCGGGGCGCGCGATCGGCAGCGGCTCGTACAGGTCGATGTCGAACTCGATCTCGGTGAGCTGCACGTCGATCGGGAGGTCGATGAGCACGGGGCCGGGACGGCCCGAGCGCATGAGGTGGAACGCCTGCTGGAAGACGCCGGGCACCTGGCCGGCCTCGAGCACGGTCTTCGCCATCTTCGTCACGGGAGCCGCGATCGAGGCGATGTCGACCGCCTGGAAGTCCTCCTTGTCGAGCTTGGCGACCGGCGCCTGGCCCGTGATGCAGAGGATAGGGATGGAGTCGGCGGATGCCGAGTACAGGCCCGTGATCATGTCGGTGCCGGCGGGGCCCGACGTTCCGATGCAGATGCCGATGTTGCCCGGCTCGGCACGGGTGTACCCCTCGGCCATGTGGCTCGCCGCCTCGACGTGGCGGGCGAGCACGTGGCGGATGCCGCCGTGGGCGCGCATGGCGGAGTAGAAGGGGTTGATGGCGGCGCCCGGCAGGCCGAAGGCCTGCGTGGCGCCCTCCTTCTCGAGGATGAGCACTGCCGCGTCCACGGCGCGCATCTTGGTCATGATGGTCTCCTGATGGTCTTGTCGCCGCGGGGGCCGAGGCCGCTTCCGCTGCGGGAGGTGAGGGTGGGGCTACGCCTTGCTCGCGCGGCCGGAGAGCTCCTCGACGAGGAGGAGGAGGCCCGAGTGGTCGAGCGACCCGTAGCCCTTCTGACGAGCGGCGCCCATGAGCTGGGCGGTGAGGGCGCCGAGCGGGATGTGCACGCCGGCTTCACGGGCGGCGCTCGTGACGATGCCCATGTCCTTGTGGTGGAGGTCGATGCGGAAGCCCGGCTCGAACTCGCGCTTGATCATCGACGCGGCCTTGCGATCGAGGATCCGATTGCCGGCGAGTCCGCCCGCGAGCACCTCGACGGCACTCGTCGTGTCGACGCCGTACGCCTCGAGGAAGACGAGGGCCTCGGCGACGAGCTCGATCGTGCCGGCGACGATGAGCTGGTTGGCCGCCTTGACCGTCTGGCCCGAGCCGGCGGGACCGACGCGGACGATCGTCTTGCCGACCGCCTCGAGCACGGGGCGGACCTCCTCGACGACGGCCTCGTCGCCGCCGATCATGATCGAGAGCACGCCCTCGATCGCCCCGGCCTCTCCGCCGGACACGGGCGCGTCGAGCGCGCGCAGGCCGGCCTCGGCGGCGGCCTCCGCGAGTCGCGCCGAGACGACGGGCCGGATGCTCGAGAAGTCGATCCAGACGGCGCCCTTCTGCGCGTGGGCGAACACGCCCTCCGAGCCGCCCACGACGGCCTCGACGTCGGCCGAGTCGGGCACCATCGTGGCGACGATGTCGGCGCCGGCGACGGCCTCCGCGATCGACGCGGCACCCGTGCCGCCCGCCTCGACGAGTGCGTCGACGGCGCCCCGGCTGCGGTTGAAGCCCACGACGTCGTGGCCGGCCGAGATGAGGTTCTTCGCCATGGGGAGGCCCATGATGCCGAGTCCGATGAACGCGATCCTGGTCATGATCTGCCTTTCCGAGATGTCTGTGCGGGGGAAGCGGTCAGCTGCGGGCGGCCGCGGCGTCGAGCCAGGCGAACGGGGCGTCACCCGTGGCCTTGTACTCGAGCCCGATCGGGCCGTCGTAGCCGAGCTCGCGGCTGCGGTCGATCCACTGCTGCAGGGGCAGGTCGCCCGTGCCGGGCTCGCCGCGCCCGGGGGCGTCGGCGATCTGGATGTGGCCGAAGCGCGCCGCGTGCGCCTCGATCACCGCGGCGACGTCGTCGCCGTTGACCGCGAGGTGGTAGAAGTCGGCGAGCAGGCGCACCTCGCCGGCGCTCGCCGGGACGCGGGCGATCACGTCGAGCGCGTCCTGCGCCGTGCGCAGCGGGTAGCGGTCGGCGCCCGAGACGGGCTCGAGCAGCACCGTGCCGCCGATGCGGGCGACGGCGGTCGCCGCGGCGGCGAGGTTCTCGGCGCCGAGCGCGTCCTGCTCCTCGGGCGTCGCGTCGTCCTGGCGGAGGCCGTACAGCGCATTGAAGGCGCGCGTGCCGAGACGCTCGCCGATGCGGGTCACGACGTCGAGGTTGTCGCGGAACTCCTGCGAGCGCGCGGGCCACGAGACGAGGCCGCGGTCGCCGGCGGGCATGTCGCCCGCGAAGAAGTTGAGCCCCGTGAGCTGCACGCCGGCGTCCTCGATCGCGCGGACGAAGGCGTCGACCTCGTCCTGCGCGGGCACGGCCTCGGCGAACGGCCACCAGAACTCGACGGCGTCGAAGCCCGCGGCCTTCGCGGCGGCAGGGCGCTCGGCGATCGGCAGCTCGGTGAGGAGGATCGAGCAGTTCACCGTGTACGTCATCGGACCGGCCTTTCTAGTTTCATAATCCGGAAGATTAGTTCTGATATGTGAAATCTACCGGATGGTCCTGGCGCACGTCAACCCGCAGTCGCCGGCGTCCGGACACAACGATGGCCGGGAACCGCCCCAACGAGGTCCCCGGCCATCGCGCCGTGAGTCAGAGGGTGATCTGACGGTTCACGTCCTTGTAGAGCAGGTACCGGAACACCCCGGGACCGCCCGCGTAGCAGGCCTGCGGGCAGAACGCCCGCAGGGAGAAGTAGTCGCCCGGCTGCAGCTCGACCCAGTCGTCGTTGAGCCGGTAGACCGCGTTGCCCTCGAGGACGAAGATGCCGTGCTCCATGACGTGCGTCTCGAGGAACGGGATCTTCGCACCGGGCTCGAACGTCACGACCGTGATGTGGAAGTCGTAGGCGAGGTCCTCGACGTCGAACAGCCGCGTCGTCCTCCAGGCGCCGTCGGTGCCGGGCATCGGCGCCGGCTCGATCTGCTGCTCGTTCCCCGCGAACGCGCGGGGCTCGAGTCCCTCGACGCGCTCGTAGCGCTTGCGGAACCAGTGGAACTGGGCCGTCTGGCCGCCGTCGTTGCGCAGCGACCAGCGCGCGGCCGGGGGGATGTACGCGAAGCCGCCCGGCGTGAGCTCGTGGCGCTCGCCGTCGATCTCGACCGACACCGACCCGGTGAGGACGAAGACGAAGCCCTCGACCTCGGCCTGGGGCTCGGGCCCGTCGGACCCTCCTCCGGGCTCGACCTCGAGCACGAGCTGCGCGAAGGTCGTCGCACCGGATGCGACGGGGCGGTTGAGGATCCAGGCGCGGGTGCCGCGCCATTCGGGCAGCACGCTCGCGACGATGTCGCGCATGACGCTGCGCGGGATGACGGTGTACGCCTCCGTGACGATCGCGGCCGACCCGAGGGAGTCGGTCTGCGGCGGCAGTGTCGGGTCGATCGTCGCGTAGTCGTAGGTCGGAGTGGTGATGGGCATGGGGTCCTCTCAGGCGCGGCGGGGGTGGGCCAGGGCGACGAGCGCCTGCTCGTCGATGCCCACGCGCTCGCGCAGCTCTTCGGAAGTGACGGCTCCGGACTGGACGCCGCGGACGAGGAATCCGGCGAGCGCTCGCGCGGTCGCGGGCTCGTCGAGGAAGCCGCCCGAGTTCTGCTCGACGTAGTCGCGCAGGCGCGTGGCGACGCCGCCCAGGCCGTCGCGGAAGAACGCGTAGCTGGCGATGAAGCGGCTCGGCAGGTGCGCGGGGTGCAGATCCCAGCCCTGGTAGTACGCGCGCTCGAGCGAGCGGCGGACGAGCCGCGCGTGCAGGCGCCACGCGTCGCGCACGCGCTCGGGGTCGCCCGTCGGCATGACGTTCGTCGAGCCGTCGCTGAGGCGGACGCCCGTGCCGGCCACCGCGACCTGCATCACGGCCTTCGCGTGATCCGCCGCCGGGTGCTCCATCGACTGGTACGCCGCGGAGACCCCGAGCGATGCGGAGTAGTCGTACGTGCCGTAGTGGAGGCCGGTGATCCTCCCCTTGCCGGCGTGGATCAGCGTCGCGACGGGCGCGGTGCCGTCAGCGGCGAGGATGAGCTGCGGGGTCTCCACCTGCACCTCGAACCCGAGGCGGCCGGGGACGAGCCCCAGGCGCTCCTCGATCCGCTCGAGGAGCGAGACCATCGTGCGCACCTGGTCGACCGTCGTCACCTTGGGCAGCGTGAGGACGAGCCCCTCGGGGAGCTCGCCGCGCGCCGCGAGGGTCGTCAGGAACAGGTCGAGCGTGCGGATGCCGCGGCGCCGCGTCGGGGCTTCGAAGCACTTGAAGCGGATGCCCGCGAACGGCGGCGCGGTGCCGGCGGCGACGTCGTCGGCGAGCGCCTCCGCCGCGGCGACCACGGCGGCGTCCTCCTGCTCGTCGCCACGGTCGCCGAAGCCGTCCTCGAAGTCGATCCGGAGATCCTCGATCGGCTCGGTGCGCAGCTTCGCCGAGACGCGCTCGACGATGACGTCGGCCTCCGCGTCTCCGACGAGGTCGGACACGAGAGCGCGGAGCCCGCCCGATGCCTCGACGGCCTCGAGCGCCGCGGCGCCCCACTCCCCCGCGAGCCCGGGCCGGTAGAGGTGGCCGGGGACGTAGACGGTGTGGATCGGCTGGCGCGCGCCCGTGTCGCCGGGATAGCTCTCGACGAGCAGCCGGTCGGTCGCGGCGAGCGCGGCGTCGGCCTCGGCGTAGTCCGACTCGCCGAGCGATCCGGCCACCTCGACCGCGCGAGCGGCCGTCATCGTGCCACGACCTCGTCGTAGGCGCCGTTGGTCAGGAAGTCGGCGTACTCCTCGGAGAGCACGATGTCGCGCACGAGCCGCGAGGCCGGCACGTAGAGCCGCTCGAAGTCGTCGCCGGGCACCTCGCCGCGCAGGCGCTCGACCTCCTCGTCCAGGATGCGCTCGACGAGATCGCGCGTGACGGTCTCGCCCGAGTCGAGCGTGACGCCGTTGCGGATCTGCTGCCACACCTGCGAGCGGGAGATCTCGGCGGTCGCCGCGTCCTCCATGAGGTTGTGGATCGCGACCGCGCCATTGCCCCCGAGCCAGGCCGCCGTGTACGCGACGGCGACGTAGAGGTTCAGACGGAGGCCGTCGAGCGTCGCCGTGCCGCCCGCCGAGGGGACGTCGAGGAGCTCGGGGCCCTCGATGCGCACGTCGGGGCGCTGGCGGTCGATCTGGTTCGGCCGCTCGCCGAGCACCTCGTCGAACACCTCGCGGCACACGGGCACGAGGTCGGGGTGCGCGACCCACGAGCCGTCGAAGCCGTCGTTCGCCTCGCGCAGCTTGTCGGCGCGGACCTTCGCGATGGCCTGCTCGGTCACCTCGGGCTCGCGGCGGTTCGGGATGAAGGCGGCCATGCCGCCCATCGCGAACGCGCCGCGCTTGTGGCACGTCTGCACGAGCAGCTCGGTGTACGCGCGCATGAAGGGCGCGGTCATCTGCACCTGCGCACGGTCGGGCAGGGTGAACGCCTCCCCCGCGTCGCGGAAGTTCTTGATGATGCTGAACAGGTAGTCCCAGCGCCCGGCGTTGAGACCCGACGCGTGCGGTCGCAGCTCGTAGAGGATCTCGTCCATCTCGAACGCGGCGGTGATCGTCTCGATGAGCACCGTGGCGCGGATGGTGCCGGGCTCGATCCCGAGGGCGTCCTCGGCGTACGTGAAGACGTCGTTCCACAGGCGCGCCTCGAGGTGGCTCTCCATCTTCGGGAGGTAGTAGAACGGCCCCTGCCCCGCGTCGGCGAGGATGCGGGCGTTGTGGAAGAAGTGGAGTCCGAAGTCGACGAGCGCGCCGACCGCGCTCTCGCCGTCCCAGCGCACGTTGTGCTCCGGCAGGTGCCACCCGCGGGGGCGGACCACGACGACCGCGAGCGGCGCGTCCGTCCGCAGCGCGTACGCACGGCCGTCGGGAGCGGTGTAGGAGAGCGAGCCGCGGGCGGCGTCCTTCAGGTTGACCTGCGCGTCGACGACGTTGTGCCACGTCGGCGCCGACGCGTCCTCGAGGTCGGCGAGCCACACCTTGGCCCCCGAGTTGAGGGCGTTGATCGCCATCTTCGCGGGGCTCGCGGGGCCCGTGATCTCGACACGACGGTCGCGGATGGCGGCGGGCGGCTCGGGCACGCGCCAGTCGCCGGCGCGCACGTCGGCCGTCTCCGGCAGGAAGCCGAGGGTGTGCGTGCGGGCGATCTCGTCGCGTCGCTCGCGGCGGCGGTCGAGCAGCTGCGGCACACGCGCGGCGAAGCGCTCGTGGAGCGCGTCGACGAAGGCGAGCGCCTCGGGGGTGAGGATCTCCTCGGCGCGCGCGACCGGCGCCGGATCGGTGATCTGGATCGACATGATGGTGCTCCTCTCCTAGTGCGCCGCGGCGGCGACGGGCTCGTGTGCGCGCTCGCGGTCGCGCTCGGCGACGGCGACGATGGCGTCGGCCACATCGCGCGCGACGTCGCGGTCGAACACGCTGGGGATGATGTAGCTCTCGTTGAGCTCCTCGTCGGAGACGTTGCGGCTGATGGCCTCCGCCGCCGCGACGAGCATCTCGGTCGTCACGTCGTTGACGCCCGCGTCGAGCAGCCCGCGGAACACGCCGGGGAACGCGAGCACGTTGTTGATCTGGTTCGGGTAGTCGCTGCGGCCCGTGGCGACCACGGCCGCGTGCCGTCCGGCGATGACCGGATCGATCTCCGGGTCGGGGTTGGCGAGGGCGAAGACGATCGAGCGCGGCGCCATCGTCGCGACGGCCTCCTCGGTGAGCACGTCCGGCGCGCTGACGCCGATGAAGACGTCGGCGCCGGCGACCGCCTCGGTGAGCGAGCCGGCGAGACCCTGCTGGTTCGTGTTCTCGGCGATCCACCGGCGGTGCTCGTCGGCGTACTCCTCGCCGCGCGAGATGACGCCGGAGCGGCCGGCCGCCACGATGCGGCGCACGCCGGCGGCGAGGAGGAGCTGGATGATCGCGTGGCCGGCGGCGCCGACACCCGAGACGACGACCTCGATGTCCTCGATGCGCTTGTCGACGACGCGGAGCGCGTTGTTGAGCGCGGCGAGCACGACGATCGCCGTGCCGTGCTGGTCGTCGTGGAAGACGGGGATGTCGAGCTCCTCGCGCAGGCGGGCCTCGATCTCGAAGCACCGGGGAGCGGCGATGTCCTCGAGGTTCACGCCGCCGTAGACGGGGGCGATCGCCTTGACGATCTTGACGATCTCGTCGGTGTCCTGCGTGTCGATGCACACGGGCCAGGCGTCGACGTCGGCGAACTGCTTGAACAGGGCCGCCTTGCCCTCCATGACCGGCAGCGCGGCCGAGGGGCCGATGTTGCCCAGGCCGAGCACCGCCGATCCGTCTGTGACGACCGCGATCGTGTTGCGCTTGACCGTGAGGTTGCGGGCGAGCTTCTCGTCATCGGCGATGGCGAGGCAGACGCGCGCGACACCCGGCGTGTAGGCGCGGGACAGGTCGTCACGGTTGCGCAGCTCGACCTTGGGCACGACCTCGAGCTTGCCGCCCAGGTGGATGAGGAACGTGCGGTCGCTCACGTGCTCGACCGCGACGCCCTCGATCGCGCGGATCGCGTCGGCGACCTGGTCGGCGTGATCGGGCGACGAGGTGTTGGCGGTGACGTCGACGACCATGCGGTCGGCGTGCGACTCGACGACATCGAGCGCGGTCACCTGAGCTCCCGCGGCGCCGACCGCGGCGGCGAGCTCGCTCGTGACCTGGTAGCTCGAGGGCGCCTGGACGCGGACGGTGATCGAATACCCGGGGCTCGGGTTGGCCATAGGATCCTCCTTGATCGGCGGGGCCCGCACGTCGATTGTGCGGACTCGGAGACGAGAGCCGTTTTTCCACGAAGTGGAGTTTTGCTTCTGCCTTGTGGAATGATTGTAGAACGAAGTGCGGACCGGCCGCAACTGGAGGAGATCCCATGACCGAACGCACCACAGGCGGCGTGCAGTCCGTCGAGCGCGCCTTCGAGCTGCTCGACCTCATGGCGGACGCGGGCGGCACGCAGACGCTGTCGGAGCTCGCGAACCGCACGGAGCTGCCGCCGCCGACCATTCACCGCCTTCTGCGCACGCTCGTGGGGCGCGGGTACGTCCGCCAGCTGCCCAACCGCCGCTACGCGCTCGGGCCCCGCCTCATCCGCCTCGGCGACGGCGCCAACCGCCAGCTCGGGCAGATCGCGGAGCCGTACCTCGCCGACCTCGTCGGCCGGCTGCAGGAGACCGCCAACCTCGCGGTGCTCGACGGAGACATGGTCCTGTACGTCGCGCAGGTGCCGTCGCCGCACTCGGTGCGGATGTTCACCGAGATCGGGCGACGCGCCCACACGCACGACACGGGGGTGGGCAAGGCGATCCTTTCGCAGCTCGACGAGCCGACCGTGCGGTCGATCGTGTCGCGGGTCGGGATGCCCCGCGCGACCGAGCACAGCATCGGCGACCCCGAGGAGCTCGTCTCGCACCTGTCGCTCATCCGCGAGCGCGGCTACTCGATCGACGACAACGAGCAGGAGATCGGCGTGCGCTGCTACGCCGTGCCGATCCCGAACGCCCCCACGCCGACGGCCGTCTCGGTCTCCGGCCCGCAGACCCGGGTCGATGAGGCGTTCGGCGAGCGCGCCGTGCCGCTCCTCCTCGAGGCCGCGGAGGCCATCAGCCGGGAGATGAACCGCACGGTCTGAAACCGCGCACGCGGAAGCGGGGTCGGGCGACCTGGACGCCCGACCCCGCTTCCGTGTGCCGACGACTACGCGTCGCCGCCGGCCGTTCCGGTGTGGCCGGCGCGCACGTCCTGCAGACGGTAGCGCTCGGCGGCCTGACGCGCAGCCGCGGGGTCGACCGCGCCGTCGAGCGCGAGCGCCTCGAGCGTGCGGACGACGATCGACTCGACGTCGACCCGGAAGAACCGCCGCGCCGCGGCCCGGGTGTCGGAGAACCCGAAGCCGTCGGTCCCGAGCGAGAGCCAGCGGCCGGGCACGTAGGGCGCGATCTGGTCCTGCACCTGCCGCATGTAGTCGCTGACGGCGACGACCGGACCGCCGGACCCCTCGCGGAGACGGCGGGTCACGTACGGCTCGCGCGGCTCGCCCGCGTGCAGGATGGCGCTGTCGGCGTCGATCGCGTCGCGGCGCAGCTCGTTCCAGCTCGTGACCGACCACACGTCGGCCGCGACGCCCCACTCCTCCGCGAGCACCCGCTGGGCCTCGATCGCCCACGGCACCGCGACGCCCGACGCGAGGATCTGCGCGGGGACGCCCTGGCCATCCGCCTGCGACACGCGGTGCATGCCGCGAAGGATGCCGTCGACGTCCACGCCCTCCGGCTCGGCCGGCTGCGAGATCGGCTCGTTGTAGACCGTGAGGTAGTACATGACGTTCGGGTCGGGATGGGCCCCTCCGTACATGCGCTCGAACCCCGCGCGCACGATGTGCGCGAGCTCGTACCCGTAGGCCGGGTCGTACGAGACGACCGCCGGGTTCGTCGATGCCAGGAGCGGCGAGTGGCCGTCGCCGTGCTGCAGCCCCTCGCCCGTGAGGGTCGTGCGCCCCGCGGTCGCGCCGATCACGAAGCCGCGCGCCATCTGGTCGGCCGCGGCCCAGAACGAGTCGCCCGTGCGCTGGAACCCGAACATCGAGTAGAAGACGTAGACCGGGATGAGCGGCTCGCCGTGCGTCGCGTACGACGTGCCCGCCGCCGTGAAGGCCGCGACGGCACCGGCCTCGTTGATGCCGACGTGGAGGATCTGACCGGCCTCGGACTCCTTGTAGGCGAGGAGCAGCTCGCGGTCGACCGACATGTAGTTCTGCCCGCGCGGGTTGTAGATCTTCGAGGTCGGGAAGTACGCGTCCATGCCGAACGTGCGCGCCTCATCCGGGATGATCGGCACGATCCGGTGCCCGACCTTCTTATCGCGCAGGATGTCGCGGAGGATGCGCGCGAACGCCATCGTCGTCGCCGCCTGCTGGGCTCCCGACCCCTTCTTCGCCGAGGCGTACACCGCATCGGCCGGGAGCTCGATCGCGGTGTGCGTCGCACGGCGCTCGGGCACCGGGCCGCCCAGCGCGCGACGGCGCTCGAGCATGTACTCGAGCTCGGGCGCGCCACGCTCAGGGCGGAAGTACGGCGGCCGGTACGGGTCCTCCTCGAGCTGCGCGTCGGGGATCGGGATCCGGAGCAGGTCGCGGAAGTCCTTGAGATCCTGGAGGGCGAGCTTCTTCATCTGGTGCGAGGCCATCCGACCCTCGAAGCTCGGACCGAGCGTGTACCCCTTGACCGTCTTCACGAGCACGACCGTGGGCTGACCGCGGTGCTCCATCGCGGCCTTGTAGGCCGAGTGCACCTTGACGTAGTCGTGCCCGCCGCGCCGGAGGTTCCAGATGTCCTCGTCGGAGTAGTCCGACACGAGCGCGAGCGTGCGCGGGTCGCGCCCGAAGAAGTGCTCGCGGACGAACGCACCCGACTCGGCCTTGAAGGTCTGGAAGTCGCCGTCCGGTGTGCGGTTCATGAGGTCGACGAGCGCGCCGTCGACGTCGCGCTCGAACAGCGCATCCCACTCGCGGCCCCAGACGACCTTGATGACGTTCCACCCGGCGCCGCGGAAGAACGCCTCGAGCTCCTGCATGACCTTCGTGTTGCCGCGGACGGGTCCGTCCAGACGCTGCAGGTTGCAGTTGATCACGAACGTGAGGTTGTCGAGCCCGTCGTTCGCCGCGAGCTGCAGCAGCCCGCGCGACTCGGGCTCATCCATCTCGCCGTCGCCGAGGAACGCCCACACGTGCTGGTCGGACGTGTCCTTGATGCCGCGCGCGTGCAGGTACCGGTTCGCCTGCGCCTGGTAGATGGCGTTCATCGGCCCGATGCCCATCGAGACCGTCGGGAACTCCCAGTAGGCCGGCTTGAGCCGCGGGTGCGGGTACGACGGCAGACCGTGCCCCTCGCGCGAGCGCTCCTGGCGGAAGCCGTCGAGGTCGGCCTCGTCGAGGCGCCCCTCCACGAACGACCGCGCGTACATGCCGGGAGACGCGTGCCCCTGGAAGTACACCTGGTCGCCGCCGCCCGGATGGTCCTTGCCGCGGAAGAAGTGGTTGAAGCCGACCTCGTAGAGCGTGGCGGCGCCCGCGTAGGTCGCGATGTGGCCGCCCACGCCCCCGGTCGACGGGTGCTGCGCACGATGCACCATGACCGCCGCGTTCCAGCGGATCCATGCGCGGTAGCGTCGCTCGGCCTGCTCGTCGCCCGGGTACGGCGCATCCTGCGAGGCCGGGATCGTGTTGACGTAGTCGGTCGTCAGCTCGGCCCGCGCGCGGTCCGCGCCGACGCGGGCGGCGAGCGCCTCGATCATGCGGTGCGCGCGCTCGCGGCCGCCCGCGGCCACGAGGCCGTCGATCGATTCGAGCCACTCCGCGGTCTCGGCGGGATCGACGTCGTCGACCCTCCGGTCGAGGAGCGCGGGTTCGAGGGGTGCTGTCATCGGCGGAAGCCCTTCCGGATGGTGCGCGAGCCCTGAGCAGGGGTGTCGGGCGCGACGCGGTCGACGGAGCTGATGTGGATGGAGGTGGTCTGGTTGCCAGCCGCGTTCACGCGGACGATCGGGACCTCGTTGCCGTCCGCGGCGATGAGCTTGCCGCCGACGAACGTGTCCCCGTCCTCGAGGGCCTCGAGCTCGTCCTCGCGGACCATGCGCGGGGGCGACGCGACGAAGACCGAGGCGTTCTTGCGCACGTTGCCGAGGGTGAGCTCGTTGAAGATGAGGTTGAGCAGGACGGCCATGATCGCAGCGGACGAGATGCCCGAGTGGAAGATGACCTCGAACCAGTCGGGGAACAGGTGGTAGATGTCGGTCTTGACGACCGGCAGCATGCCGAACGCGAGCGACGCCGCGACGATGATGAGGTTCATGTTGTTGCGGTAGTCGACCTTCGACAGCGTGCGGATGCCCGAGGCCGCGACCGTGCCGAACAGGACGATGCCCGCGCCGCCGAGGACCGGCATCGGGATGGCCGCGGCGACGCGCCCGAGGATGGGCAGGACGCCGAGGATGACGAGGATGACGCCGCCCGCGGTGACGACGAAGCGGCTCTTCACGCCTGTGATGGCGACGAGGCCCACGTTCTGCGCGAACGCGCTCTGCGTGAACGAGTTGAGCAGCGGCGACACCGCGCTGGCCGCCATGTCGGCGCGCAGGCCGTTGGCGATGCGGCGGGAGTCGACGCGCGCCCCCGTGATCTCGCCCACCGCGAGGATGTCGGCGGTCGTCTCGGTGAGGATCACGAGCACGACGACGAGCATCGAGACGATCGCTGCCGGGTCGAAGACCGGCGCGCCGAACGCGAGCGGGGTGGGGATGGCGAAGACCGGGCCGTCGAGGACCGACGAGAAGTCGGCCATCCCGAGCGGGATCGCGATGACGGTGCCGATGATGAGCGCGAGCAGGATCGACAGGCGCGAGATCGTGGCGCTGCCGAGCTTGGAGAGCACGACGATGATGAGGAGCGTGAGCCCCGCGAGCCCGACGTTGGCCATCGAGCCGTAGTCGTCGGCGGCCGCGTTGCCGCCCATGATCCAGTTGCCGGCGACCGGGATCAGCGAGAGGCCGATCGCGGTGATGACGACGCCCGTGACGACGGGCGGGAAGAAGCGGAGGATCATCGCGAAGAACGGCGTGATGACGAAGCCGATCAGCGACGCGGCGAGGACGGCGCCGAAGACCGCGGGCAGCCCTCCTCCCCCGTTCACGATCGCGAGCATCGTCGCGACGGCCGCGAACGACGTGCCCTGCACGAGCGGGAGCTTCGATCCGAAGAACGGGATCCCCACGCTCTGCAGGATGGTCGCGAGGCCTCCGATGAAGAGGCACGACGCGATGAGGAGGCCCTTCTCCGCGTCGGTGACGCCGGCGGCGCCGCCGAGGATGATCGGCGGGGCGATGATCCCGCCGTACATCGTCAGGACGTGCTGCAGTCCGTACATGAACGACCTGCCGACGGGCAGGCGCTCGTCCTCGGGCGATCCGGCGACATCCAGTGATCCGGGCAGCGCCCGGCGGTTCTTCTTGCTCATTGCTGACCTCCTTGTCGGCACGGCGGCGCTCGGCGCCGCCCAGGTTCGCGCGTGATCGCGCAGCGCCCGCGCGAGCGTGCGCGGGCACGCCCGTCCGCGGTCGGGTCGTCGAGAGCGACGACCCGACCGCGACGGGCTGTCGAGACGGCGCAGGGGCCGTCACGGCATCAGACGTAGGCGGGGATGCCCTGCCAGATGGCCGCGGTGTCGCCGAGGCCCTCGCGCCGCAGCGTGCCCTCGATGAGGCCGTACGGGCTGTGGGCGGCGTAGAACACCTCGTTGGGGTTGTCCTGGCCGAAGGGCTCGAGGTCCACGACGAAGTGGTGGAGGTTCGGCATGGAGAACTTGATCTCGTCGATCTCGGGGTGCGCCTCGAGCACGGCGCGGCCCATGATGTACTGCGTCTCCTGGAGCGCGCGCGAGTAGTGGTTCGTGAACGCCTCGAGCATGATCGTCCGGACCGACGCGAAGACCTCGTTGAAGTCGATGTCGGTGCGGTTGTACAGCCAGCGCGCCGTGACGTTCGTCGCGAGGATGCGGTCGGTCGTCTCGGGGAGCGTCGTGTAGCGGTCGACCGGGTAGCCGACGAATCCCGACTGCGTCGTCTTGAGCACGGCGAGGTCCTCGAGACCCGCGACCACGTGCGTCTGGTCGCCGACGATCTTCACGACCGCGGTGCGGGTCTCGGCTCCCGTGCCGCCGCGGAAGAACGAGTGGTCGTGGCCCTCGCCCGCGACCGGGATGCGCGACCACGTCGCCTGACGCGCGCCCCAGCGGCCGCCCGTGACCCACTCGAACTCGCTCGTGAAGTGGCGGCCGAGGCGGATGAGGAAGTCCTCGGGCGACCCGATGCCCTCCCGGGCGAAGCCGAACACCGTGTTCTTCTGCGTGTCCGTCGGCACAACGTGCGAGTTGTCGCCCTCGTAGTAGCACGAGTCGAAGTCGCCGTGGAGCTGCGAGACGACCGTGAGGTCCTCGATCTCGTGGCGGTCGGTGTCGCGCGTGACGCGGACGACGTGGACCTCTGCCTTGCCGTACTGGCTGTCGCCCAGCACGACCTTGGTCTGGGACGAGGTCTCGACGGTGGTGTCAGCGATGGTCATGATCAGCTACCCCTGTAGGTTGAATATGCGAACGGGCTGATGAGTAGCGGTACGTGATAGTGCTGCTCGGCGTCGCCGACCGTGAAGTCGATCGTGACGACGGGGTAGAAGGAATCCGTGCCGGTGCGCGCGAAGTACGCGGCGACCTCGAAGCGGAGCCGGTAGTGCCCCGGCTCGAGCGCCTCGGGACCGAGGTCCTTCACACGGCCGTCCGCGTCAGTGCGGGCGGATGCGACGACCGCGCCGTCCGCGTCCTCCAGTGCCACCGCGACGTCGGCGGCCGGACGGCCGATCGACGCGTCGAGGATGTGCGTGGTGACGTGGCTCATGCGCGGAGGATCCCTTCCAGTCGGAGGAGTGCGATCTCGCGAAGCTGTTCGGCGACTTCACGGATCTCGTCCTCGTCGGTGTTGTCGAGACGGCGGTTCAGCTCGTCGAGGATCTCTCGACCGCTGCGCCCCGCCGCCCGGATGAGGAAGACTCGCCCGAATCGCTCCTCGTAGGCGCGGTTGCCCGCGTGGAGCTCTGCGGCCAGTGCCGCATCGCCCGCATCGACGCCGGCCTGCTCTCCGCGCGACATGCCGGCTTCCGTCGAGCTGCCGCTCGGACGGTCCCCGATGCGCGGGTGATGCGCCAGCGCCGCGTCGATGTCCTCGTCCGTCCAGTCGAGCGCCCGCTCGCGGGCGGCCGACAGCACCTCCTCCACGTTGGAGTACGGACGAGCGGACACGACGGCCTCCACCCAGCGGTCGATGTCGGCGGCGGGCCGGATGAGCGCATCCGCCTCCGTCGGCGTCAGCTGGTTGAACGCTGCAAGCGTCATTGCTTACCTTCCTTCATTCCACACTCCGGAACTGTTCTTCCGTTGTGTGTAATTAGTGAAGCACCCCGTTTCGGGAGAGTCAAGCCGACCTCCGTGAGAAGCTACCGTGCGCACCGTCGTGCAGAAGAAGGAGACACCATGTCGACGCAGACCCGCGCCATCCGCAGCGCGCTCATCACCGGCGCCGGGACGGGCATCGGGCGGGCGACCGCCCTCGAGCTCGCGCGCCGGGGCTGGTCGCTCACCCTCGTCGGGCGCACGCGCGAGACGCTCGAGCGGACGGCCGCCGAGATCGCGGAGGCGAGCGGGCCGGCCGCCGCGTCCATCCCCGCCGACGTGACGCGACCGGATGACGTCGTCCGCGCGTTCGATGCCGCCCAGGAGCATGCAGGGCGCGTCGACCTGCTCTTCAACAACGCGGGCGCATTCGGGCCCCAGGCGCGGATCGACGAGCTCTCGGACGACGACTGGCAGCGGGTGCTCGACGTCAACGTCACGGGCGCGGTGCTCTGCGCGCGCGAGGCCTTCCGTCGCATGCGCGCGCAGACTCCGCAGGGCGGCCGCATCATCAACAACGGCTCGGTGTCGGCGCACCGTCCGCGCCCGCGATCGGCCGCCTACACGATCACGAAGCACGCGATGACCGGGCTCACGCGCTCGGTCGCGCTCGACGGGCGCTCCTTCGGCATCACCGCGACCCAGATCGACATCGGCAACGCCGCCACCGAGCTCCTGCACGGCATCGACGCGGGCGATGGCGCACTGCAGCCCGATGGCACGCGCCGCGTCGAGCCGACATTCGACGTCGCGCACGCCGCACGCCTGATCGCAGACGTCGCCGACCTGCCGCACGAGGTCGCGGTCCACGAGATCGTGGTGACCGCGACCGGCATGCCCTTCGACGGGCGCGGCTGATCGGCCATTGCGCCGCCCCGCCGGGCTGGACTATAATGAATTCCGAGCTACAGAAGCTTTATTCCATATCGTGAAAATACGGAGGCATCGTGGCCGAAGAGACCGTCGCACAGCTCGCTCCCGGCGCCGACGCGCCCGACTTCGCCCTGAGCGACGCGAAGGGCGAGACGGTGCGCCTGTCCGACTTCGCGGGCGGACGCACCATCCTCTACTTCTACCCCGCGGCCTTCACTCCCGGCTGCACGACCGAGGCGTGCGACTTCCGCGACAACCTCGCGTCGCTGAGCGGCGCCGGCTACCAGGTCGTCGGCATCTCGAAGGACGACGTCGAGACGCTCGCCCGCTTCGCCGAGGAGGACCGCCTGGACTTCCCGCTCCTCTCCGACCCGGATCACGCCGTCGCGAAGAGCTACGGCGCGTGGGGTGAGAAGCAGATCGACGGCCGCACCCTCACGGGCGTGCTGCGCTCGACGTTCGTGCTCGATGAGGAGAACCGCATCGAGATCGCCGAGTACCGCGTCGACCCGGATGGGCACGTCGCGGCCCTGCGCGAGAAGCTTGGGGTCTGAGAAGGAGTGCGCGTCACGCGTCGACGCGCTGCTCCTCCGCGATGTGAAGCGCCTCCGCGGTGCGTCGCATCTCGGCGCGCGCCTTCGCGGCGTCTCCGTTCAACGTCTCTCCGTAGGTGGGGATGAGCTCGCGCAGCGCGGGCTTCCATCCCTCGATCCGATCGGGGAAGCACGACGACAGCACGTCGAGCATGATCGTCGCGCCCGTCGACGCGCCCGGGGATGCTCCGAGCAGACCCGCGATCGAGCCATCCGCCGCCGAGACCACCTCGGTGCCGAACTGGAGCTTGCCGCCCTTCATGACCTGGGCGCGCTGACCGGCCTGGATGAGCTCCCAGTCCGCGCCGTCGGCTGTGGGCACGAAGACGCGCAGGGCCTCGATCTTCTTGGCACGGCTCTTGAGGAGCTCGGTCACGAGGTACTTCACGAGGTCGAGGTTCGTGGCTCCGACCTTGAGCATCGAGCCGATGTTGTGCAGGCGCACCTGCGAGACGATGTCGAGCCACGACCCCTTCTTGAGGAACTTCGGGCTGAACGTCGCGAACGGACCGAACATGAGCGACCCCTCGCCGTCGACGCGGCGGGCGTCGAGGTGCGGGACCGACATGGGCGGGGCGCCCACGGCCGCCTGCGAGTACACCTTCGCGCCGTGCTTCGCGACGAGCTTCGGATCGGTTGTCTTGAGGAACTGGCCGCCGATCGGGAAGACGCCGTAGCCCTTGATCTCGGGGATGCGCGCCTTCTGCAGGAGCTTGATGGCCCATCCGCCCGCGCCGACGAAGACGAAGCGCGCCCGCACCTGGCCGGGCGTCTTGCCGACCCGGTTGCGGTAGCTGACGAGCCAGGTGCCGTCCTTCTGCTTCTTGAGGCCGTTGACCTCGTGGTTCAGCAGCACCTCGGCGTCGTTCGCACGGAGGTGGTCGAAGAGCTGGCGGGTGAGCGCGCCGAAGTCGACGTCGGTGCCGGCCGGCACGCGCGTCGCGGCGAAGGGCTCGTCGGTCTTGCGGCGCTTCTCCATGAGCAGCGGCGCCCAGGAGTGGATGACGCGCGAGTCCTCGGAGTACTCGATGCCCTCGAAGAGCGGCTGGTCCTTGAGCGTCTCGTAGCGCGCGCGGAGGTAGGAGACGTCCTTCTCCCCCGTGACGAACGTCATGTGCGGCGTCGTGCTGATGAACGTCGACGGCGCGTCGAGGATGCCCTTCGCGACGAGGGATGCCCACAGCTCGCGGCTCTGCTGGAACTGCTCGTTGATGCCGATCGCCTTCGCCGGGTTCGACGGGTCGGGCATGTAGTTGAGCTCGCACAGGGCCGAGTGCCCGGTTCCCGCGTTGTTCCACGCGTTCGAGCTCTCCTGCGCGACCTCCCCGTCGCGCTCGAAGGCGACGATCTTCCAGTCGGGCTGCAGTTCCTTGAGGAGCGTGCCGAGTGTGGCGGACATGATCCCGCCGCCGATCAGCACGACATCGACGGTTTCACTCACGCGTCAATCCTATTCCCGGCTTTTCGGCGAACCTGACCATCCGCCGTCGAAAGAACACCGGAACTTGCGTTTCCGGCGCCCCGAAGACGGTGGCGTTCTTGCGATCGGGCCGGGACGCAGAACGGGCCGGCCCCGAGGGGCCGGCCCCGAGGGGCCGGCCCGTTCTGCGGGATGGATCAGCGCGCGACGGGCGAACCGAGCTTGGCGGCGACGAGCTCCGCGATCTGCACGGCGTTGAGCGCGGCGCCCTTGCGGAGGTTGTCGTTCGAGATGAACAGCACGAGACCGCGCCCCTCGGGAGCCGACTGGTCGGCGCGGATCCGGCCGACGTAGCTGGGGTCGCTTCCCGCCGCCTGCAGCGGAGTCGGGACCTCCTCGAGAGCCACGCCCGGGGCATCCGCGAGGAGCTCGCGCGCGCGCTCGGGCGTGATCTCGCGCGCGAACTCGGCGTGGATGCTCAGCGAGTGGCCGGTGAACACCGGAACGCGCACGCACGTGCCGGCCACGCGCAGGTCGGGGAGCTCGAGGATCTTGCGGCTCTCGTTGCGGAGCTTCTTCTCCTCGTCGGTCTCGTTCAGCCCGTCGTCGACGAGGTTGCCCGCGAGCGGCACGACGTCGAACGCGATGGGCGCGACGTACTTCTCGGGCTCCGGGAAGTCGACCGCCGAGCCGTCGTGCACGAGGCGGAGGGTGTCGCCCTGTGCGAGGACGCCCTCGACCTGGCCGAGGAGCTCCTGTGCGCCGGCGAGGCCCGAGCCCGAGACGGCCTGGTAGGTCGAGACGATGAGGCGCTCGAGGCCGGCCTCGGCGGCGAGCGGCTTGAGGACGGGCATGGCCGCCATGGTCGTGCAGTTCGGGTTCGCGATGATGCCCTTGACGGCCTGGTCGATCGCGTGGGGGTTGACCTCGCTCACGACGAGCGGGACCTCGGGGTCCATGCGCCAGGCGCTCGAGTTGTCGATGACGACCGCTCCGGCCGCGGCGAAGCGCGGGGCGTGCTCCTTCGAGGCGGAGCCGCCGGCGGAGAAGAGCGCGATGTCGATGCCCGACAGGTCGTCGGTCGCGATGTCCTCGACGACGACCTCGGTGCCGCCGAAGTCGATCGTTCGGCCGGCCGAGCGCGCCGACGCGAAGAGCCGCAGCTCGCGGATCGGGAAGTCGCGCTCCTGGAGGATCTCGCGCATCACGGTGCCGACCTGGCCGGTGGCGCCGACGACGGCGACGGAGAGTCCTGATTCAGAGATGCGGGTCATGGTGTTCCTCGGGGATGCGAGCGGGGTTGCTCGATTCTACCGGCGCCGCGGAGTGCCCCGTCCCGCCCGGGCATGTCTCACTTGTCGTGGGTCGGCGACCGGGCATGTCTCGCTTGGTGCGGGTCAGCGCCCGTGCATGTCTCACTTGTCGCGGATATAGCGCCTCCATACCGGCGCCGAGTGAGACATGCGTGATGGGAGTGGACGACGAAGGCCCCCGACCGCGGGGTCGGAGGCCTTCGGAGAGGGATGTCAGCGGCCGGTTCCGGCGTAGACGGTCGCCTCGACCTCGCCGTCGAGCCCGTACGCCGAGTGGACGACGCGGGCGGCCTCGTCGAGCTCGGTGTCGCGGAGGATGACCGAGATGCGGATCTCGCTCGTCGAGATCATCTCGATGTTGATGCCGGCGGAGCTCAGCGCCTCGAAGAGCGTCAGCGAAACGCCCGAGTGCGTGCGCATGCCCGCGCCGACGACCGAGAGCTTGCCGACCTGGTCGTCGTAGACGAGGTTCTCGTACCCGATATCGTCCTGCGCCGCCGTGAGCGCCTTCGCGACCTCGGCAGCCGACTGCTTCGGCAGCGTGAACGAGATGTCGGTGCGGCCCGCCTTCGCCGACTGCACGTTCTGCACGATCATGTCGATGTTGGCACCCGTCTTCGCGACGAGCGTGAAGATCGCTGCTGCCGAGCCCGGCACGTCCGGCACGCCGAGGACCGTGATCTTGGCCTGGCTGCGGTCGATGGCGACTCCGGCGACGACCGGCTCTTCCATTCCGATGGCGTCGTCCGACATGATCTCTCCCTTGGCATTGCGGGGGGCCTTCATCCCCTCGCCCAGAACGTACGTGCCCTCGTTCGACGTGAACGTCGAGCGGGCGTGGATGAGCACGCCGTGGCGACGGGCGTACTCGACGGCGCGGATGTAGAGCACCTTGGCACCGTTGGCGGCGAGCTCGAGCATCTCCTCGGCCGTGATGTGGCCGAGCTTGCGGGCGAGGGGCACGACCCGCGGGTCGGCCGTGAAGATGCCGTCGACGTCGCTGTAGATCTCGCACACGTCGGCGTCGAGCGCAGCGGCGAGCGCGACGGCTGTCGTGTCGGATCCGCCTCGGCCGAGCGTCGTGATGTCCTTCGTGTCGCGGTTGAAGCCCTGGAAGCCCGCGACGATGACGACGGCCCCGTCGTCGAGAGCCGCACGCAGGCGCACGGGGGTGACGTCGACGATGCGCGCGGCGCCGTGGTCGGCCGTCGTGATCATGCCCGCCTGGCTGCCCGTGAACGAGCGCGCCTCGTACCCCATCGAGTGGATGGCCATGGCCAGGAGCGCCATCGAGATGCGCTCTCCGCTGGAGAGGAGCATGTCGAGCTCGCGCGGCGCCGGGACCGGTGCGACCTGCGACGCGAGGTCGAGCAGCTCGTCGGTGGTGTCTCCCATCGCGCTGACGGCGACGACGACGTCGTGCCCCGCCCGGCGGGTGTCGACGATGCGCTTCGCGACGCGCTTGATGCTCTCGGCGTCGGCGACGGACGAGCCGCCGAACTTCTGGACGATCAACGCCAAGTGAGGCTCCTCACGGTGCGGGCGGGTGAGGGACGCAGGGCGCGCCCAGTCGACAAGTCTAGAGGCTCCGCACCCGCCGCCCCGCGCCCGCCCGCGCCGCCCGGAGGGCCATCCCCCGCCGGCCGTGCACGCGGGCGCCGGGAGGGCCGTCCCCCGCCGAGCGTGCACGCGGGCGCCGAGAGGGCCATCCCCCGCCGAGCGTGCACGTGGGCGCCGAGAGTGCCATCCCCCGCCGGCCGTGCATACGGGCGCCGAGAGCGCGGCCGGCGGCACGCCTCTCGGCGGCAACGCGCTGTCTGGGCGGCGAGCTGCAGTCTCGGCCGCGCGCTCAGGGGCGGCAACGCGCTGTCTCGGCGGCGACGCGCTGTCTCGGCCGCGAGGTGCAGTCTCGCCCGCGCGCTCAGGGGCGGCAACGCGCTGTCTCGGCGGCAATGCGCTGTCTCGGCCGCGAGGTGCAGTCTCGCCCGCACGCTCAGAGGAGGCCGCCCTCAGAGGCGCCGCGCGCTCAGAGGCGGCGGCGCTCAGAGGCGGCGGCGGCCCTCGAACGCGCGGCCGAGGGTGACCTCGTCGGCGTACTCGAGGTCTCCGCCGACCGGGAGGCCCGACGCGAGACGCGAGACCGCGATGTCGAGGGTCGTGAGCAGGCGGCTCAGATAGGCGGCGGTCGCCTCGCCCTCGAGGTTCGGGTTCGTCGCGAGGATGACCTCCTGGACGGTGCCGTCGGCGAGGCGCGTCATGAGCTGCTGGATGCGCAGGTCATCAGGCCCGATGCCGGCGATCGGGCTGATCGCCCCGCCGAGCACGTGATAGCGGCCGCGGAACTCGCGCGTGCGCTCGATCGCGGCGACGTCCTTCGCGTCCTCGACGACGCAGATGAGCGCCGGGTTGCGACGGGGGTCGCGGCAGATGCCGCACGTGTCGCTCTCGGAGACGTTGCCGCAGATCTCGCAGAACCTCACCCGCTCACGCACTTCGCGCAGGAGCTCGGAGAGTCGCGAGACGTCGAAGGACGGGGTCTGCAGGATGTGGAACGCGATGCGCTGGGCCGACTTGGGGCCGATGCCGGGAAGCCGGCCGAGCTCGTCGATCAGCTCCTGGACGATGCCGTCGTACATGGAGGGATGGTGTCCTTACGCAGGGGAGGTCACTGGAAGCGGGTCGCGGGCTCGTACGGCTCCTCGTGGAGGAACGTCGCGCCGAGCACCTGGCGGACCACCGCCTCGCCGTAGCGCTGGATGCCCTCGGGCCCGACGTGGCGCGCCTGCACCGTCGGCACGGGCGCCGGGTTCGGCGCGATCGCCTCCGCCGGCTCGGGCGGGATGTCGCCCGGGTCGGTGTCGTCGTCCTCGTCGACGGCGGGAGCGGCCGACGCGGGCGGGGCGATCTCGCCATCCGCGACGGGCGGTGCGATGCGGGCCGCGGGCGGGATCTCCGCCTCCTCCGGATCCTCGTCGACCGCGAGCGTGCCGACGGCACCACCCGGGATCGGCGCGACGGCCCACTCCGTGACGGTGCGGGACGACAGGGCGACCGCTCCTGCATCGGCCGAGGGCGCCGACGCGCGCTGCGGCGCCGACCGCTCCGGTGCGCGTGCGACGCCGCCCGCGCCGGCGGGAGGCGTCTGGCCGCCGCCCGGTCCGCTCGATCCGGGCCCCGCGCCGCCTGGTCCGCTCGATCCAGGCCCGCCGGGGCCCGGCTCGTGACGGGCGAGGTACTTCACGCGGATGCCGAGGACCTCGAGGATGACCCCGCGCAGGTCCTCGCTCACTCCCCCGCCCTGCGGCGTGCGCTGCTTGAAGGTCGCAAGGTCGCGCTGGTTCGTGAACGCCAGCGTCAGCACGTCGCCCTCCGCGGCCACCGGCCGCGCGCTCTGGAGCACGAGCCACGACGCGCGACTCGCATGCTCCAGTCGGGCGAGGATCCCCGACCACACGGCCTGCACTCCGGCGAGGGTCAGCGGCGCGCCGGCAGGAGCAGGCTCACGCGCGGGCTCCGGTCGACGCGGCTGCTCGCTGCGAGCGGGCTCGTCGTACGGGTCGTAGGGCGGCTCGTCCTCGGGCGCGGGCAGCGGCCCGTCGTCGGCCGGCGGACGCTCGGCAGACGTCGGCTGTGCGGGAGCCACGGGCCCGTCCGCACCGGGCGGGATGGTCGCCCAGCCGGCGGCGGGGACGGTTCCGTCATCGCGGACGGCCGTCGCGGGACGTACGGGTGCCTCGGGCCCATCGGACCTCACCGCGCTGGAGCCCGCGGCAGCAGGCGCCGCAGCCGCGGGCGGTGCCGGAGACGTGGGAGGTGCCGCCGTGGGCCCTGCGGTCGGTGCCGCCGCGCGAGGTGCCACCGGCGCAGCGACGGAAGGTGCAGCCGCCGGTGCCGCAGGTGCAGCCGCCGGTGCCGCAGGTGCAGCCGCCGGTGCCGCAGGCGCAGCCGCCGGTGCGGTAACAGGAGGTGCCGCAGGTGCAGCCGCCGCAGGTGCCGCAGGTGCAGCCGCCGCAGGTGCTACCGGTGCAGCCGCCGCAGGTGCTACCGGTGCAGGCGCCGCAGGCGCAGCCGCAGCAGGTGCCGCAGCCGCAGCAGGTGCCGCTGCAGGAGGCGCAGCCGCAGGAGGTGCCGCTGCCGCAGGTGCCGCCGGAGCCGCAGGCGCAGCCGCAGCGGGCGTCCCCGCCGCCGGCCCCGCGGCCCCGGCCGCGGGCCCCGCCGGCGCGGCCGGACCGCGCGAGGAACCGGCCGCGGTCGCGCCCCCGGCCGGAGCCGCGGCCGCTCCGTGTGTGAGGACGCGCGCGATCATGAGCTCGAGTTGGAGGCGAGGCGACGTCGCGCCGGTCATGCCGTCGAGGGCGGCGCTGACGATGTCGGCGGTGCGCGAGAGGCGCTCCGCGCCGAAGCGCTCGGCCTGCTGCCCCATGCGCTCGAGCTCATCGGACGGGATGCCGCGCAGCACGGCGGACGCGCCGGCGCCCGTGGCCGCGATCACGATGAGGTCGCGAAGCCGCTCGAGCAGGTCGTCCACGAAGCGGCGGGGGTCCTGCCCCGTCTGCACGACGCGGTCGACCGCGCCGAACGCGGAGCCCGCGTCGGCCAGCGCGAACGCGTCGACGACCTCGTCGAGGAGCTCGGCATGCGTGTAGCCCAGCAGCGCGACCGCGCGCTCGTAGGTCACGCTGTCGTTCTCGGACCCCGCGATCAGCTGATCGAGGATCGACAGCGTGTCACGGGGAGAGCCTCCGCCCGCGCGCACGACGAGGGGCAGCACCCCCTGCGCCACGGCCACGCCCTCCTCGGCGCACAGCTTCTCGACGTACGCGAGCATCGCGGCCGGCGGCACCAGCCGGAAGGGGTAGTGATGCGTGCGCGAGCGGATGGTGCCGATCACCTTGTCGGGCTCGGTGGTCGCGAAGATGAACTTCACGTGCGCGGGAGGCTCCTCGACGAGCTTGAGCAGCGCGTTGAAGCCCTGCGGCGTGACCATGTGGGCCTCGTCGAGGATGAAGATCTTGAACCGGTCGCGTGCGGGGGCGAAGATCGCTCGCTCCCGGAGGTCGCGCGCGTCGTCGACGCCGTTGTGGCTCGCGGCGTCGATCTCGACGACGTCGAGCGAGCCGCCGCCCGTCCGCGAGAGCTCGACGCAGCTGTCGCAGCGGCCGCACGGCGTGTCGGTCGGGCCCTCTGCGCAGTTGAGGCAGCGCGCGAGGATGCGCGCCGAGGTCGTCTTGCCGCAGCCGCGGGGCCCCGAGAAGAGGTACGCGTGCCCGATGCGATCGCCGCGCAGCGCGGTCATGAGCGGATCCGTGACCTGCGCCTGGCCGATCATCTCCCCGAAGGTCTCCGGCCGGTAGCGGCGATACAAGGCGGTGGTCACGGATCCAGCCTACGGCTCCCCGCCGACATCGCGCTGAGACCCTCGATCGGCGCTCACGCGGCGAGGGCGGCCGCGATCGCGTCGTCGGCCATGCCGCGCGCGAGCAGCTCGGCGAGGAGGATGCGCGCCTGGCCCGCACGGAGCGTGCGCGCCATCGCGGCGCCCGCGACGACGAGGTCGTGACCGCCGCCTCCCCCGCCGTAGGTCGCAGCGAGCGCCCCCTCCGGCACGCGGCTCGTGACCGCGACGCGCACGCCCTGATCGACGCAGCGGCGCACGCCCTCGACGATGGCCGGCGACGCGTTCCCCGAGCCGAGCGCCTCGAGCACCACGGCCCGTGCGCCGGCCGCCGCGCTCGCGCGCAGGTGCACGTCGTCTCCGCCGGGGACGACCGCGACGACGTCGACACGGACGCGCGCGACGCCGTCGTGCGCGCGTCGCGCCGTCGCGAGAGCGGACGCACCGAGAGCGGGCGCCGCGAGAGCGTCGCCGCCCCGCCGGAAGGCGTCGGCGTCGTCGGTGCGCGCCTTGAACGCGCCCCACGCGGGGAGGACGCGCCCGCCGAACACGATGACGGCGCCGCCCGTCGCAGGGTGGCGCGGCGCGGTCGCCTCGCCCGATGCGATCGAGAGGGCCGCCGCGACGTTCGCGGGGCCATCCGACCGCGGATCGTCGGGCAGGAACTGCGCGCCGGTCAGCACGATCGGGCGCGGGTCGGCTCCGCACTGCAGGCCGACGAGAAGCGCGGTCTCCTCGAGCGAGTCGGTGCCGTGGAGCACGACCACACCCGTCGTGTGCGGGTCGGCCAGCGCGTCGGCCACGGCGTCGGCGATCTCCTGCATGCGCGCGAGGTCGAGCGCGGCCGAGTCCTCCGCCATCAGATCGACCACGCGGACGGGCGCTGACGCCCCGGCCGACGCCGTGATGGCGTCGCCGCCGAGCGCGGGCGCCGTGCCGCCCTCGGCTGACGGGCGGCTCGCGATGGTGCCGCCCGTCGCGACGACGACGACGGCCGGGGCGGGCGTCACTCGGCCCGTCCCGAGCGGGTCGCGGCCGCGCGGTGCGCGAGCGCGGCGAGCGTGCCCGTCCGCTCGGCCGTGAGCGCCCGGATGCGGTCGCGCGAGAGGAACCAGCCCGCGATGAGCGCCGGCACGATGAGGACGAGCGACGCGACGGTGGCGCTGCCGATCGGGTAGTCGAGCGCCATGAGCACGACGACGGCGCCGAGGAAGACGAGCGTCGCGTAGCCCGTGTAGGGGGCGCCGGGCATCCGGAACGCGGGGCGCTCGAGCGCGCCGCGCTCGGCGAGGCTGCGCAGCTTCAGCTGGCAGAGGACGATGACCGCCCACGCGCTGATGATGCCGAGCGCCGAGACGTTGAGCGCGATCTCGAACGCCTGCTCGGGCACGACCGCGTTGAGCGCCACCCCGATCGCGGTGACGACGGCCGTGACGGCGATCCCCATGTACGGCACGCCCGCGCGGTTCATGCGGGCGAGCGCGGCGGGAGCCGAGCCCGAGACCGCCATCGAGTGGAGGATGCGCCCGGTCGAGTAGAGACCGGCGTTGAGCGACGAGAGCACCGCCGTGAGCACGACGAGGTTCATGATGATGTCCGCGCCCTCGACGCCGATCGCGCCGAAGAACGTCACGAACGGGCTCTCGCCCGCGGCGTACGACGTGGTCGGCATGAGCAGCGTGAACAGGAGCACCGAGCCCACGTAGAAGACGACGAGGCGGAACACGACCGTGCGGATGGCCTTCGGCATGACGGTGCGGGCATCCTGGGTCTCCCCCGCGGCGGTGCCGACGAGCTCGATCGAGGCGTACGCGAAGACGACGCCCTGGATGACGATGAAGGCGGCGAGCACGCCGTTCGGGAAGACGCCGCCGTTGTCGGCGATGAGGTGGAAGCCCGGCGCGACGCCGTCGACCGGCGTGCCGGTCACGACGAAGAAGACGCCGACGACGAGGAACGCGACGAGCGCGAGCACCTTCACGAGCGCGAACCAGAACTCGAGCTCGCCGAACACCTTCACAGAGAGCAGGTTCATGCCGAGCACGAGCACAAGCGCCACGAGCGCGAACACCCACTGGTCGATCGCCGCGAGCCACGCGACGTACTGCTTGAAGAAGTTCATGTAGAGGGCGACGGCCGTGACGTCGGCGACCGAGGTCATCGCCCAGTTCAGCCAGTACATCCAGCCTGCGAAGAACGCCATCTTCTCGCCGTAGAACTCGCGCGCGTACGACACGAAGGAGCCGCTCGACGGACGGTGCACGATGAGCTCGCCGAGGGCACGCAGCACGAGGAACGCGAAGAACGCGCAGACGGCGTACACGACGACGAGGGCCGGGCCGGCGCTCTCGAGCCGGCCGCCGGCTCCCATGAACAGGCCGGTGCCGATCGCGCCGCCGATGGCGATCATCTGGATCTGGCGGGGACGGAGCGCCTTGCGGAATCCGGACTGCTCGTCGGGGAGCGACGAGGGGGCGGAGTCGGGGGTCTGGGTCGACACGGTGTCTGCCTTCGGTCGGGCGGCGACGTTGCCGCGGAATCTGGCTAGCTGCCAAACAGCTTGCGACATCCGACCACGCGAGCCGCGAGATGTCAAGTCGGATGTCCGGAAATCTGTCTGGTAGCTTTACAGGCACGTTCCACCTCAAGGAAGAGAACAGTGATGACGAAGACGCGCAGCGAGCACGACCTCCTCGGCGACCTCGAGGTCCCGGCAGACGCCTACTGGGGCGTCCACACGGCCCGGGCGGTCGCCAACTTCCCCGTCACGGGCACGCCGATCGGACGATTCCCGTTCCTCGTGCGCGGGCTCGCAGCCGTCAAGCGGGCCGCGGCGCTCGCCAACCGCGATCTCGGCCTGCTCGACGCCGCCCGGTGCGACGCGATCACGGCCGCGTGCGCGGAGATCCGCGCGGGCGCTCTCCACGACCAGTTCGTCGTCGACCTCATCCAGGGCGGCGCCGGCACGTCGACGAACATGAATGCGAACGAGGTCATCGCCAACCGCGCGCTCGAGCTGCTCGGGCACGAGAAGGGCGACTACGCGCGCCTGCACCCGAACGACCACGTCAACATGAGCCAGTCGACCAACGACGTCTACCCCACCGCGATCAACGCGGCGCTCACGGAGGCGGTCGACGAGCTCGAGGCGGCGATGGCGCACCTCGAGGCGGCGTTCGCGCGGAAGGCCGCACAGTTCGCCGCGCATCTCAAGGTCGGCCGCACGCAGCTGCAGGACGCGGTGCCCATGACCCTCGGGCAGGAGTTCGGGGCGTTCGCCGTCATGCTCGGCGAGGACAGGGCGCGGCTGCGGGAGTCGGCCGCGCTCCTGCTCGAGGTGAACCTGGGCGCCACCGCGATCGGCACGGGCCTCAACGCCCCCGCAGGCTACGCCGCCCGCGCCTGCGCGCACCTCGCCGGGCTCACGGGGCGCCCGTTCGTCACCGCCGCCGACCTCGTCGAGGCGACGCAGGATCCCGGCGCGTTCGTGCACGTCTCCGGGGTGCTCAAGCGCATCGCGATCAAGCTCTCCAAGACGTGCAACGACCTGCGCCTGCTGTCGTCCGGTCCGCGCGCGGGGCTCGGCGAGATCTCGCTGCCCGCCGTGCAGGCCGGCTCGAGCATCATGCCCGGCAAGGTGAATCCGGTCATCCCCGAGATGGTCACGCAGGTGGCGTACACCGTGATCGCCGACGACCTCGCCGTCACGCTCGCCGCGGAGGCGGGCCAGCTGCAGCTCAACGCCTTCGAGCCGGTGATCGCGCGCGCCCTCTCGCAGAGCTTCGCGCATCTCACGGCGGCGTGCCGGCTCCTGGCCGACCGCTGCGTCGACGGCATCGAGGCGCACCCCGAGATCATGGCGGAGCGCGTCGCGTCGTCGATCGGCCTCGCGACCGCGCTCAACCCGCTGCTCGGCTACCGGATGGCCACCGACATCGCGCAGGAGGCGCTGCGGACGGGCCGATCGGTTCCGGATGTCGCGCTCGAGCGCGGGCTGCTCACGCCCGACGAGGTGCGCGCCGCGCTCAGCCCCGAGCGGCTGGTCGTGTCAGGGGGATGACGACGCGCTCGACCTCGCCGAGGTGCGCGCGCATGGCCTCGCGGGCCTCGATCGGCGAGCCGACCGCGATCGCCTCGGCGATCCGCCGGTGCTCGCGACCGGATGGCTCCTGGCGCGACGCGACGAGGTTCACGACCTGCGACTGACGCGAGAGGGCGTCGCGGATGTCGGAGACGGCCTTCGCGAAGACCGCGTTCCCCGACGCCTGCGCGACGAGAGAGTGGAAGCGGGTGTCCAGCGCGACCCATTCCTGCGGGTCGTCGCACGCGTCCATCGCATCGCACAGGGCGGTGAGCTCGTCGCGCTGCTCGTCCGTCCGGCGCTCGGCGGCTAGCCCCGCCGCGGGGACCTCGATGTGCGGGCGCGCCTCCATGAGGTCGCGCGCGGAGAACTCGCCGTACACGGTGGTCGGATCGATCCGGTCCGCCGTCACGTACGTGCCGCTGCCGGTGCGCGTCTGGGTGAGCCCGAGGGTCTGCAGCGAGCGCAGCGCCTCGCGGATGACCGGCCGACTCACGGCGTACCGCTCCGCGAGCAGCGCCTCCGACGGCAGTCGCGTGCCGACCGCGAGCGCCCCCGAGGTGATCGCGCCGCGCAGGTCCTCGATCACGGACTCCGCGACGCTGCGGCGCACGACGGGCGCGGGGCGCGAGGTCCATTCGTCGGGCATGCCCTCCACTGTCTGCGCCCGGCCACGCAAAGTCAAACCGTGCGCGGCCGGGCGCGGACGACGCTCAATCGAGCGTGCGCGGGTCGGTCGAGCGCTCCACGAGGTCGTCGGCCACGATCGGGATGGCCGTGGTGACCGGCGGCAGGGTCGGCTCGAGCTGCGAGCCGTCCTCGCGGTGCATCGACGAGTACTTGCGCATGGTCGGGCGCCCCGGGCGCACGGGCCCCTGATCGGCGAGCGGCACGATGGCCGGCGCGGACGCGCTCGCGGTGTGGGACACGCCGCGCACCGTGAACGTCACGGGGTCGCCCGAGCGGACCGACACCCGCATCTCGTCGCGCCGGATCGAGACGTCCAGCTGCGAGCCCTGCCATGCGAGGGCGTACTGCAGCTCGGGCCAGTCGCGCGGGAGGCGCGGGTCGAAGCTGAGCTCGCCGTCGTGGTCGCGCATGCCGCCGAAGCCCGCCACGAGCGCCGTCCACACGCCGCCCGCCGACGCCACGTGCACGCCGTCGGACGTGTTGCCGTGCATGTTCGCGAGGTCGACGAACAGCGCGTGCTCGAAGTACTCGAGCGCGAGGTCCTGGTACCCGACCTCGGCCGCGAGGATCGACTGCACGACGGCCGACAGCGTCGAGTCGCCCGTCGTGAGCGGGTCGTAGTACTCGAAGTCGGCGAGCTTCTCCTCGTCGGTGAAGTGGTTGCCCTGCAGGTAGAGGGCGAGCACGACGTCCGCCTGCTTGAGCACCTGGAACCGGTAGATGACGAGCGGATGGAAGTGCAGCAGCAGCGGGCGCTGCTCGCGCGGGGTGTGCTCGAGGTCCCACACCTCGCGCTCGAGGAACAGGGAGTCCTGCGGGTTGATGCCGAGCTTCTCGTTGTACGGGATGTACATCGCGTCGGCTGCGCGCTCCCAGGCCTCCGGCTCGCCCGGATCGAGCTGCACGCGGTCGACGAGGTCGCGGTACGCGCGCCCGGACTTCTCGGCCATCGTGCGGACGACCCGCGCCGCGGCACGGAGGTTGAAGCGGGCCATCACGTTCGTGAAGAGGTTGTCGTTCACGACGGTCGTGTACTCGTCGGGCCCGGTCACGCCGTGGATGTGGAAGCTCTCCTCGCCCTCGTTCTGCCGCCAGAACCCGAGCGTCGTCCACATCCGCGCGGTCTCGACGAGGACATCCGCGCCCTCGCGCGCCATGAAGTCGACGTCGCCCGTCGCGCGGACGTAGCGCACGAGCGCGAAGGCGATGTCGGCGTTGATGTGGTACTGCGCGGTGCCCGCCGCGTAGTAGGCCGACGCCTCCTCGCCGTTGATCGTGCGCCACGGGTAGAGGGCGCCGGCCTCGCTCATCTTCGCCGCGCGTCGACGCGCGGCGGGGAGCATCTTCGTGCGCATGCGCATGGCGTTGCGCGCCCAGAGCGGCGTCGTGTAGGCGAGGAACGGGAGGATGTAGATCTCCGTGTCCCAGAAGTAGTGGCCGCTGTAGCCCGAGCCGGTGACGCCCTTGGCCGGCACGCCCCATCCGTCCGCGCGCGCCGCCGCCATGGCGAGCTGGATGAGGCACCAGCGGGTCGCCTGCTGCAGGTCGTCGTGGCCGACGATGCGGACATCCGACCGCTCCCAGAACCCCGTCATCCAGCGACGCTGCGCCTCGAAGACCGAGGCCGTGCCCGTCGCGAGCACGCGGTCGAGGGTGCGCCGGCAGCGGTCGATGAGCTCGCCCGTCGGCACGCTGCGCGACGTGTGGTAGCTGATCGTCTTGGTGACGGTCACGGGCACGCCGGCCTTCGCCTCGACGCGGAAGACGTTCTTCGCGATGTCGGGCTCGATGAGCGCGCGGTGCACATGAGCGTTCTCGGTCTCGATGACGTGGTCGGCGACGACCGCGAGCGACATGCCGGAAGACGCCGTGCGATACGACAGCGCGGTGCGCGTGCCGTCCTGCCAGTGCTCCTGCGGCATGAGCACGCGCTCCGCTTCGATGCGCTCGGCGCGGCGCGGGTCGAAGGTCGCGCCCGGCGCGTGCGGGTGGCCCCCGTACACGTCCTGCCCGTCCTGCCGGTTGATGAGCTGGCAGTTGATGACGACCGGAGCGTCCGCGTTGCGGACCGTGACGGTCATCCGCTCGATCGCGAGGTGCCGGTCCTCGAACGGCACGAGGCGCTCCGACTCGAGGAGCACCTCCTTGCCCGACGGCGTGACCCACAGCAGACGGCGCCGCAGGACCCCGTCGCGGAAGTCGAGCGAGCGCTCGTACTCGCGCACGTCCGCGAGGTCGAGCGAGAGGGGCTCATCGTCGACGTAGACGCGCATGACCTTCGGGTCGGGCACGTTGACGATCGTCTGCCCCACCTCGGCGAAGCCGTAGGCGCTCTCGGCGTGACGGATCGGCCACGTCTCGTGGAAGCCGTTGATGAACGTGCCGTGCTCGTGCGCGTGGCGGCCCTCGGGGTAGTTCCCGCGCAGTCCGAGGAAGCCGTTCCCGACGGCGAACAGGGTCTCGGTGACACCCGCGTCCTCCTCGGAGTAGCGGGTCTCGACGAGGCGCCAGGGGTCGACGGGAAAGCGGTCGCGATCGATCATGCGTGTGCTCCGGATGGTCGGGTGCCGGATGGACGGAGGGCGGAGGTCAGCGGGTGGCCGGGCCGACGAGCTCGGCGAGGTCGGACACGACGACGTGCGCGCCCGCGGCCGAGAGCGTGGCCGCCCCGGCGCCGCGGTCGACGCCGACGATGAGGGCGAACCCGCCGGCGGCCGCCGATGCGACTCCGCTGAGGGCGTCCTCGACGGCCGCGCAGTGGGCGGGGGCGGCGCCGAGCTGGCGGGCGCCCGCGAGGAACATGTCGGGCGCCGGCTTCGACGGCAGCCCGTCGCGCTCGGCCACCGCGCCGTCGACGATCACGGGGAACCGGTCGAGGATGCCGGCGGCGGTCAGCACGTCCTTCGCGTTCTTCGAGCTCGAGACCACGCCCACGCGCGCTCCCACCGCCGCGAGCGCGTCGAGGAGGGCCAGCGAGCCCGGGTACGGCGCGATCCCCTCGTCCGCGAGCACGCGCGAGAACACGGCGTTCTTGCGGTTGCCGATGCCGCACACGGTGTCGAGCGAGGGATCGTCAGACGGGTCGCCCCACGGGATCTCGACGTCGCGGCTGCGCAGCAGGGCGGCGACGCCGTCGTAGCGCTTCTTGCCGTCGAGGTGCGCGAAGTAGTCGTCGTCGGTGTAGGCGGGCTCGATGCCCCACTGGGCGAAGAGCTCCTCGAACATCGCCCGCCACGCGTGCATGTGCACCTCGGCCGTCGGCGTGAGCACGCCGTCGAGGTCGAACAGCACGGCGTCGTAGCGTCTCAGGTCGGGAAGGGGCGAGTCGGGCAGAGAGGTCACAGATCCTCCGTCGCGCGGGATGGCCGGTTCACCCCAGCGTAGTGGCGGTCAGCTCGCCGCCGCGAGGGACTGGCGGGCGATCTCGAGCTCCTCGTCGGTCGGCACGACGAGCACGGTCACGCGCGACGCGTCGGTCGAGATGACCGCGATCTCGCCGCGCGGAGCCGCGGCGTTCCGCGCCGCGTCGATCTCCACCCCCGCGAACCCGAGCGTGGCGAGCGCCGCAGCGCGGACATCCGGGGAGTTCTCCCCCACTCCGGCCGTGAACGAGATGACATCGACCCCGCCGAGCTGCGCGAGATACGCGCCCGCGTACGCGCGGAGCCGGTGGACGTACACGTCGAACGCGAGCTGGGCTGCCTCGTCTCCCGCCGCCCTGCGCTCCTGCACGTCGCGCATGTCCGAGACGCCGGCGAGGCCCATGAGGCCGCTTCGCGTGTTGAGGAGCCGGTCGAGGTCGGCGATCGTCAGGTCGGCCCTGCGCGCGAGCTGGAAGAGCACCGCCGGGTCGATGTCGCCCGACCGGGTGCCCATCACGAGGCCCTCGAGCGGCGTCATGCCCATCGAGGTCTCGACCGACCGGCCGCCGTCGACGGCGGTGACGGACGCGCCGTTGCCGAGGTGGAACACGATCTGGCGCAGCTCCGCGAGCGGTCGTCCGACATGGCGCGCCGCCGCCTCCGAGACGTACTTGTGGCTCGTGCCGTGGAACCCGTAGCGGCGGACGCGATGCGCCTGCGCGATCTCGCGGTCGATCGCGTAGGTGTACGCGGCGGGCGGAAGGGTCTGGTGGAATGCCGTGTCGAACACCGCGACGTGCGGCACGTGCGGGAACGCCGCGCGCGCGGCGCGGATGCCCTGCAGCGCGCCGGGGTTGTGCAGGGGGGCGAGCACCGAGAGCTCGTCGATGTTGATCTCGACGAGGTCGTTCACGACGGTCGGCTCGAAGAACCGCGCGCCGCCGTGCACGACGCGGTGCCCGACGGCGGCGAGCGCGTCGGCGTCGAGCGCGGGGCCGTGCGCGGCGAACGCGTCGAGCATCACGCGGAACCCGGCGGTGTGGTCGGGGATCTCCGTCTCACGGCGGTGCGTCTCGTCGGCGATCGCCGGCGCGGGCTCTCCGGGACCGGCCGCGAAGCGGACCGTGTGGGCTGCGGCGCCCTGCGTCTGCCCGATCCGCTCGACGAGCCCCGAGGCGAGCACCCGCTCGGCGGCCATGTCGATGAGCTGGTACTTGAACGACGACGACCCGCTGTTGACGACGAGGACGCTCCGCGCGGTCATCGCTGCTCCCCCTGCGCCTGGATGGCCGTGATCGCGACGGTGTTGACGATGTCCTCGACGAGCGCGCCGCGCGACAGGTCGTTGATCGGCTTGTTCAGGCCCTGCAGGACCGGCCCGATCGCGACGGCGCCCGCCGACCGCTGCACGGCCTTGTAGGTGTTGTTGCCCGTGTTGAGGTCGGGGAAGACGAAGACCGTCGCGCGCCCGGCGACCTCCGAGCCCGGGAGCTTCGCCTTCGCGACCGCGGCGTCGGCCGCCGCGTCGTACTGGATCGGGCCCTCGATCGGCAGCTCGGGCGCGCGCTCGCGCGCGAGCCGCGTCGCCTCGCGCACCTTGTCGACATCCGCGCCCGTGCCCGACTCCCCCGTCGAGTACGACAGCATCGCGACGCGCGGCTCGACGCCGAACTGGCGCGCGGTCTGCGCCGAGGTGATCGCGATGTCGGCGAGCTGCTCGCTCGTCGGATCGGGGATCACCGCGCAGTCGCCGTAGACGAGCACCCGGTCGGCGAGCGCCATGAGGAAGACGCTCGAGACCACCGAGACGCCCGGCTCGGTCTTGATGACCTCGAATGCCGGGCGGATGGTGTGGGCCGTCGTGTGCGCGGCGCCCGAGACCATGCCGTCGGCGAGCCCCATGTGCACCATCATCGTGCCGAAGTAGCTGACGTCGGTGACGGTGTCGGCCGCGCGCTCGTAGGTCACGCCCTTGTGCGCCCGCAGCCGCGCGTACTCGGTCGCGAACTTGTGCACGTGCACGGGATCGAACGGGCTCAGGACGTGCGCCTCGCGGATGTCCACGCCGAGCTCGATCGCGCGGGCGCGGACCTCGAACGGCTCGCCGAGGATCGTGAGCTCGGCCACGCCGCGCTGGAGCAGGATGCCCGCCGCGCGCAGCACGCGGTCGTCGTCGCCCTCGGGCAGGACGATGTGGCGGCGGTCGGCGCGGGCCCGCTCGAGCAGGGTGTACTCGAACATGAGCGGCGTGACGACGGTCGCCCGCGCGACCCCGAGCACGCGGGTGAGCTCCTCGACGTCGACGCTGCTCTCGAACAGCGACAGCGCGAGGTTGTAGCGCTGGGGCGAGCCTGCGGCGAGGCGCCCGCGGGCGCTCATGACCCGCACGGCGGTGGTGTAGGTGTCGCCGTCCGCGCGGATGACGGGAAGGCGCGAGCCGAGGCCCTCGAGCAGGCGCGACACGGCCTCCGGCACCTCGAAGGGCCCGTTGAGGATGATCCCCGCGATCGACGGGAACGTGCCTGAGGCGTTCGCGAGGAGCGCCGCGAGGAGGACCTCGCTCCGGTCGCCGGGCACGATGAGGCAGGCGCCCTCGGTGAGCCGCGGGAGCACGTTCTCCATCGACATCGCGGCGATGACCACGCCGAGCGCCTCGCGCGTGAGCAGCGCCTCGTCGCCGTTCACGAGCCGGCCGTCGACCGCGCGCAGCACGTCGCCCATCGACGGGGCCACGAGCATCCGGTCCTCGGGGATCGCCCAGACCGGAGCCGACGGGGTGACCGCGCCGACCGCTGCGAGGATCTCGTCCCGGCGGGCGCCGTCGGCCCTGTTCACGATCGTCGCGAGCAGCTCGGCGCGCTCGCGCACGAGCTCCGACACCGCGAGCGCGGCGATCTGCGCGACCTCCTCGGGCGTGCGCGGCGACGTCGTGCCGAGCTGCTCGGTGTGGCCCTGCTGCGCGCGTCCGCCGAGGACGAGCAGAACGGGCGTGCCGAGGTTCACCGCGACGCGCGCGTTGTAGGCGAGCTCCGCGGGGCTGCCGACGTCGGTGTAGTCGCTCCCGAGGACGACGACCGCGTCGCACTTCGCCTCGACGGCCTTGAAGCGCTCTACGATCCGCGCGAGCGCGGCGTCGGGGTCGGCGCGGACGTCGTCGTAGGTGACCGCGACGCACTCCTCGTACGCGAGGTCGACGCCGTCGTGGTCGAGCAGCATCTCGAGGACGTAGTCGCGCTCGGCGGATGACCGGGCGATCGGACGGAAGACCCCCACGCGCGGGGTCGCCCTGCTCAGCGCATCCAGGACGCCGAGCGCCACCGTGGACTTGCCGGAATGCCCCTCGGCCGACGTGATGTAGATGCTTCTCGCCACGTCATCCACCCTAGGTCGAACACCTTCGACGCGTCAGCCTAGGTCGAACACCTTCGACGCGTCAGGACGACGGGCGGATTCCCGCCTGGGCATGAAAAGGCTCTCCGCGCACCCGACAGAGCCCGGTTACCCTTGCTACGTTTCCGTCCTGGGGGAGTTGGCCTGGATGCCGCCACGCGGAGAGCTGCAGATAGTCTAACCCCGAATGCGAGGTGGCCTGTGCCAGAGACCATGACGGCCGAGAGATTCCTCGAGGCGGCGAACGGGATCGCGCGCGCGATCTCGAGCGTGATCGACGGCAAGCCCGAGGCCGTCGACAGCGCCCTCATCTCGCTCCTGGCCGAGGGTCACCTGCTCATCGAGGATGTGCCGGGCGTCGGCAAGACGCAGCTCGCGCGCGCCCTCGCCGCCTCGATCGCGGCGAGCGTGCGACGGATCCAGTTCACGCCGGATCTCCTGCCCAGCGACGTCACGGGCGTGTCGGTCTTCGACCCGGTGAGCCGCGAGTTCGAGTTCAAATCGGGTGCCGTGTTCGCCAACGTCGTCATCGCCGATGAGATCAACCGCTCCTCCCCCAAGACGCAGTCGGCCCTGCTCGAGGCGATGGAGGAGGCGCAGGTCACGGTCGATGGGCGGACCCATCGGCTGCCGCGCCCGTTCCTCGTCGTCGCGACCCAGAATCCGCTCGAGATGGAGGGCACGTACGCGCTCCCCGAGGCCCAGCGCGACCGCTTCATGATGCGCATCTCGATGGGCTACCCGGATGCCGAGGCCGAGGCGCTCATGCTGCGCCAGCGCGACACCGCGAATCCGCTCGACGCGCTCACGGCGGTCGTCGACGTCGAGACGGTCGCGGCGCTCATCGCGTGGGCGCGCGCCGTGCACGTCGCGCCCGTCGTCGAGCAGTATGCGGTCGCGCTGGCGCAGGCCACGCGCCGCCATCCCGACCTCCGTCTGGGCGCGAGCCCGCGGGCGACCATCCAGCTGGTCCGCGCGGCCAAGGTGCGCGCCGCGCTCGACGGGCGCGACTACGTCATCCCGGACGACCTCATGGCCCTGCTCACGCCCGTGTTCGCGCACCGTCTCATCCCGACGCGCGCGGCCGCCGCGCACCGCGGCGAGGCGGACGCGATCCCCGCGATCCTCGAGCGCATCGTGCACGCCGTCCGGGTCCCGCTCGCGACGGCGCGCTGAGCGCGATGCGCCGCCACCCGCTCACCGTGCGCGGCGCCGGGGCGCTCGCTCTCGGCGCGGCGCTCTTCGTCGCGGCGCACGCGGTGGGGTCGACAGAGGCCCTCGCGTACGCGATGCTCCTCTTCGCGCTCGTGGCGGCGTGCGCGCTCTCGCTGTACCTGCGCCGGAGCCCCGAGCGCGTGATCCGCACGCTCCGCCCCGAGACCGTCGCGGTCGGCGAGGAGAGCACGGTCGCGCTGCGGATCTCGGGGCGCTCTCCGCTGCCCACGCCGGGCGGGACGTGGGCCGACGAGCTGCCGGGCGGCTTCGCGGGCGATGCGACCGGCGCGCTGCCCGCGTCGCTCCTGCCGAGCCGCGGCGCGTCCGGAGCGCTCGAGCTGACGTACGCGGTCACGGGAGTCCGCCGAGGCGCGTGGACTCTCGGGCCGCTCACGGTCGTCGAGCACGACCCGTTCGGCATCGCGCGCCGCACGCGACGTCTGGGCGGGATGACGCCCGTCACCGTGACGCCGCGCATCGTCCCGCTCTCGCCCCTGCCCCGCCTCGCGGGCGACTCGGGCGTCGCGCTCGCGAGCGCCGAGCGGCGCGGCCAGGGCAGCGACAACCTCATCCCCCGCCCGTACGCTCCAGGGGACTCGATGCGCCGCATCCACTGGCGCGCCTCCGCGCGGCTCGGGGAGTTCATGGTGCGGGAGGAGGAGCAGGAGGCGTCGCCGCAGGCAGTCGTCGTGCTCGACCGGGGCACGTCGCGCTGGTCGCCCTCCGCCGCGTCGCCCGGCGGCGACAGCGCGTTCGAGGCCGCGGTCTCGCTGTGCGTCTCGGCCGCGTGGCGCCTCGCGGCCGACGGCTACATCGTCCGGGTCATCGACGGCGACGGCGCGCCGCTCGCGTCGCTCGGCCAGCGCGGCGCGGCCCAGGGCGACGAGCGCGCCGAGCTCCTGCGCGCCTTCACGACGGTCGGGACGCGCTCCGCCGACACCCTGCCGCGCCTCGACGAGGTGCTCGCGGGCGTGACCACGGGGCCGCTCGTGCTCATCGCGGGGCGCCTCGAGCCATCCGACGCCGCGGTGCTCGCCCGCACGGCGCATCGCGGCGCGCTCCCCCTCCTGTTCGCATCCGCCCCGCAGCGCGACGCGCTCGACGAAGCCCGTCGCGCCGGATGGCGCTCTGTCGCGCTCGAGGCAGACGTCGAGGACGCATGGCAGCGCGCCGTGAACCCGGGAGCGCGATATGGACGCCGCTGAGCTGCGGGCGCGCGGGGCCGAGCGCCGCCGTCGTCCCGCCGATCCCGTGCTCGCCCTGTGGACGGCGATCGCCGTCCTCGCATCCGCCCTCCCGCTGACGAGGGTCGTCGTCCCGATCTGGCTCCCCCAGACGGTGTTCACGGTCGCAGTCGTGTGCGCCGCCGGCTACGCGGTCCGCCGCACGCGTCACCGCGCCTGGGCGTTCCTCGCCGAGGCGGCCGTGTGGATCGCGTGCGCGATGATCCTCCTGCCCGCCTCGGTGCCGCGCTACCTCGTCGTCCCCTCGCCGCAGACGCCGCGCGCGGTCGAGGCGCTCCTCGGTGCCGTGTGGGATGAGGTGCTCCACGGCGTCGCGCCGCTGCGGCCGTCGAGCGGACTCGCGTGGGTGATCACCGTCGCGGTCGGCCTCCTCGCGATCGCCATGTCGCACGTCGCCCTCACCGCACGGCTTCCCCTTCTCGCGGCGGTGGGGTTCATCACCGTGTCGCTCATCCCGTCGCTCGTCGTGCCGCAGCGCGTGGAGGCGGTCTTCTTCGTCCCACTCGCGGTGTCGATCCTCCTCATGCTGCGCGCCGACACCCGCGCGCGCGATCCGCGGACGGGCGTCGGGCACACGGCACCCGCGTCCGTCGTCGCCGCGATCGTCGGCACTGTCGCGGTCGTCGCCGCCATGGCCATCCCGCCCCTGCTCCCGCAGCCGGTCGCGCGACCCGGATCCGGCTTCGGGCCCACGACGACGATCGACGCCGACCTCGATCTCGGCGCCAGCCTGCGCCAGCCCGCCCAGACCGAGGTGCTGCAGGTCAGGACGGCGGCCGGCGCGGCTCCGTACCTGCGCGTCGCGACCCTGTCGTCCTTCGACGGGGAGGTGTGGACGCCTGACACCGGCGCGCTCACCGCGGTCGGGGGCGGGCTGCCGCCGGTCGAGGAGATCGCGGTCGAGCGCGAGCGCGGCACGGCGTCCGTCGACATCACGCGGCTCACCGGCGGCTACCTGCCGGTGCCCTACGCGGCCGTCGAGCTCGAGGGCGTCGACGACGCGTGGTCGATGCTCACCGCGAACCGCACGCTCGTGACGAACTCGGCGTCCTCCCTCGGCGCCGAGTACACGGTGACGTGGGAGCGGCCCGACCCGACGCGGGAGCAGGCGCAGGCCGCGGCGATCGGCGAGGCGCCGGAGCAGGCGCTCGCGCTGCCCGAGCTGCCCGCCGTGATCGGCGAGCTCGCTGCGGAGGTGACGGCCGACGCGCAGACCCCCTACGACGCCCTGCGCGCCCTGCAGGGCTGGTTCCGCGGCGGCGCGTTCCGGTACTCGCTCGAGGCGCCGGTCGCGGAGGGCTTCGACGGCTCGGGGATCGACGCGATCGCCGACTTCCTCGAGGTGCGCGCGGGCTACTGCGTGCACTTCGCGTCGTCGTTCGCCGTCATGGCACGCACCCTCGGGATCCCCACGCGCGTCGTGGTCGGCTACCTGCCGGGAACGGCGACGGGCCCGCCGGCGGACGACGGGTCGGTGACGTACTCGGTCACGAGCGCGCAGCTCCACGCGTGGCCCGAGGCGCATCTCGAGGGCATCGGCTGGGTGTCGTTCGAGCCCACGGCCTCCCTGGGCGTGCCCACGAACTTCCTTCCGCAGACGAGCGACGGCGGCCAGGCCCCGGTCGAGGAGGACGAGCGCCCGAGCGACGCGCCCACGCCGACCGCGAGCGCGCGCCCCTCGGCGGACCCGGGTGCGGGCGGCGCGGACGGCGCCGAGGTCGCCGCGTGGGATCCGCGCGGCGCCCTCGGCGCGATCGGCATCGCCATCCTCGCTCTGCTCGTCGTCGCGCTCCCCTTCGTCGTGCGGAGCGCGCGGCGGTCGCGGCGCCTGAACGCCTCGGGAGCGGCCCGGTCGCGCGCCGTGTGGCTCGAGCTCGTCGACACCGCGATCGACGCGGGCGTCGACGTGCGCGCGAGCGAGTCGCCCCGTGCGCTCGGCCGGCGCCTCGTGACGCAGTGCGGAGCTCCCGAGGCGGATGTCGCGCTGCTCGTGGGCGCGGTCGAGCGCGCGTCGTACGCGCGGGCATCCGACGAGCTCCCGGCCGAGACCGCCGCGCCCGCCCTGCGCCGCATCCGGCGCGCGCTCCTGCCGGGCGCGGCTGAGCGGGCGCGCGCGAGCGCGCTGCCGCGATCGCTCGTCGTGCGCCCTCGTGTGGAGGACGCGCTCTGAGCGCTCGCGCCGTCAGGACGCGGTGACCGTCGCGCCCTTTCCGACGAGGGTGATGCCGCTCGGCGTGATCGCGAAGCCGCGCGCGGCATCCGCCTCGCGAGAGAGGCCGATCGACGCGCCCGCCTCGACGACGACGTTCTTGTCGAGGATCGCGCGGCGCACGGTCGCCCCCGGCTTGATCCGCGCGTTCTCGAACACGATCGAGTCGCTCACGTGCGCGCCCGACTCGACAATGCCGCCCGAGCCGAGCACGCTGCGCTCGATGTGCGCGCCCGAGATCACGGTGCCGCCCGCGACGATCGAGTCGATCACGGTGCTCAGCGTGCCCCGGGCGTCGCGCGTGAACTTCGCCGGCGGCAGGTTCACCTGCTGCGTGAAGATCGGCCACTCCTGGTTGTAGAGGTTGAACACCGGGAGCACCGAGATGAGGTCCTGGTGCGCCTCGAAGTACGAGTCGATCGTCCCCACGTCGCGCCAGTAGTAGCGATCGCGCGCCGAGGCGCCGGGCACGGTGTTCTGCTTCATGTCGTACACGCCGGCCGTGCCGCGCTCGACGAAGGCCGGGATGATGTCGCCGCCCATGTCGTGCTTCGAGTCGGCGCGCTCGCCGTCGCGCAGCACCTCCTCGATGAGCGCCTCGGCCGTGAAGACGTAGTTGCCCATCGAGGCGAGCACCTCGCGCGGCGAGTCGGGCAGGCCCTGCGGATTCGACGGCTTCTCGAGGAACTCGCGGATGCGGCTCGGGTTCTCGGGGTCGATGTCGATGACGCCGAACTGGTCGGCGAGCGAGATCGGCTGGCGGATGGCCGCGACGGTCGCCTCGGCGCCCGAGGCGATGTGCGCCTCGATCATCTGGTCGAAGTCCATCCGGTAGACGTGGTCGGCGCCGACCACGACGATGTAGTCCGGGCGCTCGTCGTACACGAGGTTGAGGCTCTGCAGGATCGCGTCGGCCGAGCCCTGGTACCAGCGCTTCCCGAGCCGCTGCTGCGCGGGCACGGACGCGATGTAGGAGCCGAGCAGGCCGTTCATGCGCCACAGCTGCGAGATGTGGCGGTCGAGGCTGTGCGACTTGTACTGCGTGAGCACGACGATCTGCCGCAGCCCCGAGTTGATGAGGTTCGACAGCGCGAAGTCGATGAGGCGGTACTGTCCGCCGAAGGGCACAGCCGGTTTCGCCCGGTCCTCCGTGAGCGGCATGAGCCGCTTGCCTTCTCCGCCTGCGAGCACGATGCCGAAGTACTTGGACATGGCCTCACCCTAGTGAGAACCGGGGGAGAAAGGCAGGCTCGAATCGCGGGGAGAAATGTGCAATTCTCGACCTGTTCCCCGCGCGGCCTCCAGCGGCGCTAGGTTGACTGCATGCGAGTCGATCTCCTCTCCCGCGAGTACCCGCCCGAGGTGTACGGCGGTGCTGGCGTGCACGTCGCCGAGCTCGTCAGAGCGCTCCGCCGAGATCTCGACGTCGTCGTGCGCGCGTTCGGCGCTCCGCGCGACGAGGAGGGTGTCTTCTCGTACGGGACGCCCGCCGAGCTCTCGGGCGCGAACGGCGCCCTGCAGACCATGGGCACCGACCTCCTCATCGCCCGCGATGTCGAGGGCGCCGACCTCGTCCACTCGCATACCTGGTACGCGAACTTCGCCGGCCACGTCGCGAAGATGCTCCACGGCATCCCGCACGTGGCCACCGCCCACAGCCTCGAGCCGCTGCGCCCGTGGAAGGCCGAGCAGCTCGGCGGCGGCTATCGTCTGTCGAGCTGGATCGAGCGCGAGGCCCTCACGTCGGCCGACGCCGTCGTCGCGGTCAGCGAGGGCATGCGCCGCGACCTGCTACGGGTGTACCCCGAGCTCGAGCCCGAGCGCGTGAAGGTCGTCTACAACGGCATCGACCTCGACGGCTGGCAGCGCGTCGACGACCCGGACACCGTGCGCGCGCTGGGCGTCGACCCCGACCGCCCCTCGATCGTGTTCGTCGGCCGCATCACGCGGCAGAAGGGGCTGCCGTACCTGCTCCGCGCGGCGCGCGCCCTGCCGCCCGAGGTGCAGCTCGTGCTGTGCGCGGGCGCTCCCGACACGGCCGAGATCATGGCCGAGGTCGAGGGCCTCGTCGCCGAGCTGCGCGCCGAGCGCGACGGCGTCGTCTGGATCGACCGCCACCTGCCCCGCCCCGAGCTGTGCGCCCTGCTGAGCGCGGCCACGACGTTCGTCTGCCCCTCGGTGTACGAGCCGCTCGGCATCGTGAATCTCGAGGCCATGGCCTGCGGCGCGCCGGTCGTCGGCACGGGCACCGGCGGCATCCCCGAGGTCGTCGCGGACGGCGTGACGGGAGCGATCGTCCCGATCGAGCAGGTGGACGACGGAACGGGCACCCCGATCGACCCCGAGCGCTTCGTCGGCGACCTCGCGGCGGCGCTCACCGAGATGGTGTCCGACCCCGATCGCGCGCGTGCGCTGGGGGCCGCAGGGCGCGAGCGCGCCGAGCGCGAGTTCTCGTGGACCGCGATCGCCGACCGCACCCGCGCGCTGTACGCCGACGTCCGCGGCGTGTAGCTCCCGCTGGCATGTCAGAGGCCCCGTCCGGCGAACCGGACGGGGCCTCTTCTGCGGAAGCGACAGGATTTGAACCTGCGATGCGAGTTACCCCGCATACTTGGATTCCAGCCAAGCTCCTTAGGCCTCTCGGACACGCTTCCAGAGGAAGACCTTATCACGCGAGCCCGCGCCTCTCCTGCCGAGTCCTCCCCCGGTAGGCCGCTCCCTCGCATGTCTCGAATTTGCAGGCAATCGCGGCCCGTAAGGCTGCACAAGTGAGACATGACGCGTGTCCGGAGCGGGGCGCGGGGCAGGCTAGGGTCGCCGTGTGGACGCGCGCCCCTTCTCCCGCCGGGCCCTCCCCGTGCGCAGAATCGAGGCGCACCCGCTCGCGCCCGCCGACCTGCGGCGCTGGCCCGCCACGCTCGCGCCCGTCCGGCAGGTGCTCGAGGAGGGACTGGACCTCGGCGCCGTGACGGTGCTCACGGGCGAGAACGGCGTCGGCAAGTCGACCCTGGTCGAGGCTCTCGTCACGGCATACGGCCTCAACGCAGAGGGAGGCTCGAGCGGCGCCCAGCACGCCACGCGCGCGTCGGAGTCCGACCTCGGCGACCACCTGCAGCTCGTGCGCGGGGCCGGTGCGCCGAGGAAGGGCTTCTTCCTGCGGGCGGAGACCATGCACGGGTTCTACACGTACCTCGAGGACATCGGGATGGGCGCCCCGCTTCACGAGCGCAGCCACGGCGAGTCGTTCCTCGACCTGGTCTCCGAGCGCCTGCGCATCCGCGGGCTGTGGGTGCTCGACGAGCCGGAATCCGCCCTTTCCGTCTCCGGCTGCCTCGCGCTTCTCGGGCTGCTGCGCGAGCTCGTCGCGGACGGCTCGCAGATCGTCCTCTCGACGCACTCCCCGGTGCTCGCCGCATTCCCCGGAGCCGACCTGCTCGAGCTCGGCTCGTGGGGCATCCGTCGATGCGCGTACGACGACCTCGACCTCGTGCGGACGTGGCGATCATTCCTCGACTCCCCCGGCCGGTTCCTGCGTCACCTGGAGTGAACGCGTCGAACCGTCGCGGGCGGCTGAGCCGGGAGCGGTGGGCGGTCAGCCCATCCGCTCGGCGACGATGCGCGCGGTCGCCGCGGGATCGGGGCGGTGCATGACGGACTCCGGCACCACGACGAGCTCGGCGTCGGGGCGCGCGGCCGCGAGGCGGTCGGCCGCCTCGACGAGCACGGGGAACGTCTGCTCCCCGCGCAGGATCACGATCGGCTGCCCGACCTCGAGCATCGCGGCGGTCGGCCCTCCCGCATCCCGGACGAGCCGCGCGTCGTAGACGGTCGACTGCGCGAGGGGCGCGAGGAGCGTGAGCGCGCCCCTCGCCCGCATCCCCTCGACCATCTCGCGCGGAAGCCCGACGCCCTCGACCTGGAATGTCGCGACCGCGTCCTCGAGGGCGCCGTCGTCGACGAGCGCCTGGAGACGATCGGGCAGGTCGTGCGGCGCCGGCTCTCCTGCGTGGAGCGGGGGCTCCGAGAGGAACAGCCGGCGGATGGGCACCCCCAGCGACGCCGCGAACAGCGCGAGCACGGCCCCCGACGAGTGCCCGAGCACCGCGGCGTCGCCGCCCGCGGCCTCGATCACGGCCGCGAGGTCCTCGCTCTCGCGCTCGGGGGCGGAGTCGCGTGCGTCGCCGCTGTCACCGCGCGCGCGTCGGTCCCAGGTGACGGCCCGCAGGCCGGAGGCCGCGAGCGCCTCGGCGAGGCCCGAGGCGTCCGCCGCGGTCGAGAGCGCGCCGTTGACGATGACGACCGTGGGCCCGTCGCCGAGGATGCGGAACGCGATGGGGGTGCCGTCTGCCGAGGTGACCGTGTCCATGATCCCAGCGAACCATGCACCGCCGACATCCGGAACCGGTCCTGGTCGCGAACGGCCGCCATCCGCCGGCTCAAGCGGCCGGAAGCGGCAAGTGGTCCGCCTCAGCCGCAGTTCGGGCAGACGCCCGTGAGCGGCATCTCCATGAAGCAGGTCGGGCAGACGTCGGCCACGCGCTCGGGCACGACGGGCTTGCGGACCGTCTCGCGGCGCGGCGCGCTCGAGCGCGCCGGCGCGACGCGCACGGCGTGCGCCACAGGGTGCGTGACACCCCACGAGCCGTGGAAGCGGCGGCTCGGCCAGCGCTCGAGGTCGCCCGCGAGGCGGGCGGCGTCGGACTCCGACCGGAAGCCGTTCGTGTAGCCCGCGTGCACCTCGAGCGCGGCGCTGCCGCGGCGCTCGATCTTGAAGTACGTGCGGTACCCGACGAAGCCCGTGACGTCGGAGCCGTCCACGATGCGGCGGATGACCGCCTGGTTCTCGGGCGGCGTCCCGTGCTTCTGGAAGGCCTCGTCGAGCGTCGCGTACCGCTTCGCGCGCCCCTCCCGGCCCTGGTCCACGCTGGTCTCCGGCGATTGGCTCACGATGCGCTCCTTCTCCCCACCCTTCGACGGTACCCGCGCCGGGCGCTCGACAGGAACGCGTGTCGCGTCACCGGGCCACGGGCAGCGGGAGCGCCGCCGCGGGCTCGCTCCCGACCGGCGACGGGATGGCGCGCCGCGCCCACTCGGGCGCGTACGGGTTCGCGGACGGCGGGATCACCACGCCCTCCTCCTCGAGGCGGCGCGCGGTCGCCGCCTCGTCGACGAAGCGCCCCACCGTCGCCGCGCCGGCGGCCGGCACCACCGTGTGCATCACCGTGCGCTCGTAGACGTGGACGAAGTTGACGCTCTGTGCTGCATCCCTTCCGCGCGTCCCCCGGCCGGGCGTGAAGAGGTCCTGCGTGTAGCAGGTCGACGAGGCGACCGACACGGGGATGCCCTCGAACCCCGCGGTCGTGCTGTAGTGCAGGTGCCCCGCGAGGATGGCCCGCACATCCGTGCCGCGCAGGACGTCGGCGAGGGCCGCCTGGTCGCGCAGCTCGACCGTGACGGCGAGGTCCTGCAGGCACGGGACGGGCGGGTGGTGCATCGCGAGGATCGTCCCCTCGGGCGCGGGCGTCGCGAGCACGTCGGACAGCCAGGCGAGCTGGCCCGGCTCGAGCTCGCCGTGCGCGTGCCCGGGCACGGTCGAGTCCAGGACGACGAGCCGCAGCCCGCCGAGCCACTCGACGCGGTCCAGCGGCTCGGTCGTCGGCGCGGCGTCGAGGAGCGTGCGCCGCAGCGTCGCGCGGTCGTCGTGATTGCCCATGACCCACACGATCCGCGCGTCCATCTCCGCGGCCGCGCGCTCCACGATGTCGCGCAGCTCGACGTACGCCTCGGGCTCGCCCCGGTCGGCCAGATCGCCCGTGAACACGAGCGCCTCGGGGCGGATGCCCGTCCCGGCCAGCGAGCCGAGCAGCTCGCGCAGGCGCTCGCTCGCCTCGGCTACGCCGCACAGGCGCTCCCCCGGCATGACGAGGTGCGTGTCCGAGATGTGGACGAGGAAGTGATCGGGCAGCGGGTGCTCGGACTGGCGGATGGGCACGGGGTTCCCTCTCGTCGGCGGCGGGCGCCGGCAGGGCTCTCGGGGCCGGCTCCGCCTCGCCCGCAGGGTGCCTCCTCGGGATGTCGCCCGGCTGGCGCGGCGGAGACGCGCCGGTGAACGGGGCGTCGCCGCCCGGCGAACGGCCGCGCGGCGCGCTCAGCCGCGCGGAGGCCGGCCGAGCGTCTCGATCGCCGCGGCGACCCGCGCGTGCGTCTCCGCATCGCGCGCGACGATGCGCACCTCCTCCGCCCGTGTGCGCGACGCCGCGATCGTCTCCACGGCAGCCGCGATCGCATCGTCCCGGGGCCATCCGTAGATGCCCGCGCTGATGAGCGGGAAGGCGACGCTGCGCGCACCGAGCTCGTCCGCGACCGCGAGTGCTCGCCGATAGCAGGACTCCAGGAGCGTGCGGTCGCGCTCGCCCGCCGCGTGGTTCGGGCCGACCGTGTGCACGACCCACCGCGCAGGCAGGCGACCGGCGGTCGTCCACCCCGCGTCGCCCGTCGCGAGCCCGTGCGGGAACCGCGCGATGCACGCGCGGAGGATCTCGGGGCCGCCCGCGCGGTGGATGGCGCCGTCGACGCCGCCGCCTCCGCGCATCGCCCTGCTCGCCGCGTTGACGACGACGTCCACCTCCTGCTCCGTGATGTCGCCCAGAACGGCGGTGATGGCCGTCATGCGGCGGCCCCGCGTCTCTCGGCGGCCTCGCGCAGGGCCTGCGACAGCTGCGGGCTCAGCCGCGGCACGTCCTCGATCGGCACCGCGAGCGCCTGGAGCGTACGGCTGAAGAGGTTGCGCGCCCCTGCGGCGAGCGCGATGTCGACGATCTGCCGGTCGGAGAAGCCGACGGCCCGCAGCCGCGCCGAGTCGTCGTCCGTCATCGAGGACGCATCTTGCGACAGGTGCGCCGCGAACGCCATCACGGCGACGTCGCGCTCGTCGAGGCCCGCGGCCTCGGGATCGCGGAGCACGAGCGCGAGCCCGTCCTCGTCGAGGAGGCCTGCGTCGAGCGTCTTCCTGCCGTGCGCGAGGAGGCAGTGCACCGACCCGATCGCGGCAGCTGCGGCGAGGGTCGCGAGCTCGTAGACGCGGAGCCCGATCGACGGGACGACGGCGCGCACGAGCGCCTCGAACGCCGCGTGCGCCGCGGGGTTCATGGCCATCGCGCGGGTATGGCTGAACACGAGGCCGTCCGCCTCGAGGTCGTGCGCGTACATGGCCGCGACCTGCGGGTCGGGGTCGTCCTCATGGGGCGTCGAGATGATCATGCCCGCCTCCTGACTGCGTCGGATGCGACCAGGATGCTCCCGCATCGCCTCCGCGTCGAGGGGATCAGCTCTCGACGGCGCGACCGGGGTCAGGCGACGGGCTCGATGCCCGTGAGCCGCAGCTCCTCGAGGTCGAGCCGCGCCTGGATGCGGTTCACGACGCCGTCGTCGACCGAGCCGTCGGCCCGGAGACCGTAGAGCACCTCCCGCTTGCGCGCGAGCAGCGCGAGCCGGAGACGCGTGTGCTCCTCGTGCCGCGTGATCGGCGACATCGTGAGCACCTCGATCGCCGCAGCCTCGGCGGCGCGCTCGGCGTCGTCGGACGGGCCGAGCATCCCCTCGAGCACGGCCACCTCGCGGTCGACGCGCTCCTGCTCGCGCGCCTGACGCTGCGCGTTCGCGAGCTCGAGCGCCTCCGAGACGTCGTCGCGGATGCGGTCGCGCACCTCGTCGCTCACCGCGTGCGCGGCCGCGAGCTCGTCGAGCGACGCGAGAGCCGCACCCGTGATGGCCCGCTGCGCGAGCTCGTACTCCTCGTCGCTCGCCCGGTCCTCCGGAAGGCGAGCCCAGCGCACGACGACGGGGAGGAGCGGCCCCTGCACGAGCAGGGTGAGCACGATGACGCCCGCCGTGACGAACACGATGTCCTCGCGCCCCGCGAGCGCGGAGCCGTCCGCGGTCGCGAGCGGAACGGACAGCGCGATCGCGAGCGAGACGGCGCCCCGGAAGCCCGCCACCGTGCTGACCACCCGCGCGCGATGGCTCATCCGCCGCTCGCGCTGCGACGGACGGCGATCGAGCAGACGGATCATCGTGACCGTGGTCATCTGGAACGCGAACCGGACGACGAGCGTCACGAGCCACACGACGACCGTGACGCCCAGGAGCCGGCCGACCTCGCGCGCGTCGATCGTGTGCGCGACATGCTGCACCTCGAGCCCGATGAGCACGAACAGCGCGCCGTTGAGGAGGAACGTCCCGAGCGGCCACGCGGCCTCGGTCTGGCGCCGTGAGGCGGCCGTCGTCGTGCGCGGCGCGACCCAGGCCGCGATGAGCCCCGCCACGACGACCGCGAGCACGCCCGACGCGTGGACGAGCTCGGCGACGAGGAACGCCGCGAACGGCGTGAGAAGGAGCGCGATGTTGATCGTCAGCGCGTCGTGCAGGCGGCGCATGAGCAGATAGGCGACGCCCGCGACCGCGAGGCCGGCCACGACCCCGCCCGCGTACGACAGCACGACGAGGCCCGTGATGGTCCACGGCGTGTACTGGCCTCCGATCGCGACGCCGACGGCGACCGACGAGATGACGAGGGCGGTGCCGTCGTTCGTGAGGCTCTCGGCCTTCAGCACCATGAAGTTCCGGTGCGGCAGGGTCCGCCCGAGCGCGGCGACCGCCGTCGCGTCGGGAGGGGCGACCGCGGCGCCGAGGATGAGGGCGATCTCCCACGGCAGGCCCATCAGGTGCGCGGCGCCCGCGACCGCGAACGCGGTCGCGACGACGAGGAGCGTGCTCATCAGCACGATGCCGCGCAGGTCGCGCCGGATGGCCCGGAGCGAGGTCGTGAGGCTCTCCCAGAAGAGCATGACCGGCAGGAAGAGCAGGAGCACCGTCTCGGGCGGCAGCTGCACCTCGCGCAGCTCGGGCACGAACCCCAGCACGAGTCCGAACGCGAGCAGCAGCAGGGGAACCGCGACGCGCAGCCGCGGAGCGACGAGCGCTCCGACGAGCACGGCGGCGCCCAGGAGCACGGTGATCTCGAGTCCGTCCATCGGTGTCCTCTCTCCCTGGCGCGGCCCACGCCGAGGGGATGACGTGCGCAACGACGCGCGGCGCCCGCGCATTCCGGCGCACCGCCCCCTGGGCGTCTCCGGCGCATCCCCTGGCACCTCCCTCCGTATGCGCGACGCCGCATACGGCGCGAGCTAGCCTGAGACCAGCGATCGGCATCCGCCCTTGGCTCCAGGAGCCGAACGGCTGCCGACACGACAGGAGAAGTCCATCTCCCTCACCCAGACCGCACCCGTGGCCTCCCGTCTCGGCGCTGTGCGCCAGACCTACTCCGGAACAGAGACGTTCCCTCCGATGGCCAAGGCGTACACGAAGGTGTCGCAGGTCGTGCGCGAGACGGGGCTGCTGCGCCGCGCCCGCGTCTTCTACGCCCTCGTCGGCGCCGGGATCCTCGTCGCCCTCGGCGGCGCGATCGCCGGTTTCCTGCTCCTCGGCGACAGCTGGTTCCAGCTGCTCATCGCGGGCGCGCTCGGCGTCATCTTCACGCAGGTCGCGTTCCTCGCGCACGAAGCGGCACACCGCCAGATCCTCGCGAGCGGCCCCGCGAACGACCGCCTCGCGCGCATCCTCGCCGGCAGCATCGGCATGAGCTACGCCTGGTGGGACGCCAAGCACAGCCGTCACCACGCGAACCCGAACCGCGTCGGCAAGGACCCCGACATCGAGATCGACACGATCTCGTTCGTCGAGGAGGACGCCGCCGGGGCGAGGGGCCTGCGCCGCCTCATCACGCAGCGGCAGGGCTGGCTGTTCTTCCCGCTCCTCACGCTCGAGGGCGTCAATCTGCACTACCTGAGCCTGAAGCACCTGCTGTCTCGCGGCCCGGTCAAGGGACGCTGGACCGAGCTCGGCATCATCGCGCTGCGCTTCGCGCTCCTCCTGACGCCGCTCTTCCTCCTGCTCCCGGTGGGCATGGCCTTCGCCTTCCTCGGCGTGCAGCTCGCGGTCTTCGGCGTGTACATGGGCGCGTCCTTCGCGCCGAACCACAAGGGCATGCCCGTCATCGCGCCCGATGCGAAGCTCGACTTCTTCTCGAAGCAGGTCCGCACCTCGCGCAACATCGCGGGCGGATGGTGGGCCACCTGGCTCATGGGCGGGCTCAACTACCAGGTCGAGCACCACCTCTTCCCGAGCATGCCGCGCCCCCACCTCGCCAAGGCGCGCGAGATCGTCCGCGACTTCTGCGCGACGAACGACGTGCCGTACACCGAGACGAGCCTGCTGCGCTCGTACGGCATCGTCATCGCCTACCTCAACCGCGTGGGCCTCGCCGCGCGCGACCCCTTCGACTGCCCCTTGGCGTCGCAGTACCGGCGCGCCTGAGCCGCCCGAACAGCAGAGGGGCCCGTCACCGCGGTGACGGGCCCCTCTGCTGTCCGATGAGCAGGTCAGGCGGGAGCGTCGGATGGCGCGGGGGCGCCTCCCGCCTCCGGCGACGTCGCCGACGCAGCCGTGTGCTCCGCGGCGGGCGCCGCAGGAGCGGGCTCAGCCGAGGCGGCGTCGTCGGCGCGCTGGCCCGCGGCCATCCCGCGTCCGACCGCGTGTCCCTGGATGACGGCCGACAGGTCGACGCCGGTCGCCGCGCGGACGCTGTCGAACATCGACCGCATCCCGGCCGCGGTCTCCCCCGCGAGGTGCGCGCTCGCGCCATCCGCACCGCCGCCCGAGAGCACCGTGACGGAGCCGACGTTCGCGTAGCCCTTCGCGAACTCCGTCATCATCGGCACGAGCGCGTCGAGCGCGCGCTGGGCGAGGAACGCGTCCTGGTTCTTCGCGAGCGCCGCCGCCTCGGCCTCGATGGCCGCCGCCCGCGCGTCGCCCTCGAGGCGGACGGCCTCGGCGTCGGCCTCGGCCTTGATCCGGATGGCCCGCGCCTCCTGCTCGGCGATGAGGGCCTCGGCCTCGGCCTCCTTGACCCGCGCGTACGCGTCGGCGTCGGCGCGCTTCTGCCGCTCGTAGAGCGCCGCGTCGGCGACGCGCTTGACGTCGGCGTCGAGCTCGGCCTGCTTGTTCTCGGCCTCCTGCATGAGGACGCCCTGCTGCGCCTTCGCCCGCGCGAGGGCCTCAGCCTGCTCGGCCTCGGCGCGCGCCTGGCCGACCTCCGCCGCGGCCGACGCGGTGTTGCGGTCGAACGCGGTCTGCTCGATGAGCGTCTCCTCGCTCGTCGCGATCTCGCGCGCCTTGATCTCGCGCTCGGCGTTGATGCGGGCGATCTCGGCCTGGCGCTTGACCTTGGAGACCTCCTCGGCGCCCAGGGCGTCGATGTAGCCGTTCTGGTCGGTGATGCCCTGGATCTGGAAGCTGTCGAGCACGAGGCCCTGGTCCTCCAGGTCGCTCTTGATGAGCGTCGCGATCTGGTCGGACAGCTCCTGGCGGTCGCGCATGAGCTGCTCGACCGTGAGCGTCGCGACGACGCCGCGCAGAGCGCCCTCGAGCTGCTCGGTCGTGAAGACCTCGATCGCGTCGTCCTGCGAGACGAAGCGCTCGGCGGCGCTCGCGATCGCCTCCGGCGTGGAGCCGATCTTCACGAGCGCGACCCCCGTGACGTCGACCGTCACGCCCTGGATCGACTGCGCGGTCGGCTTGACCATGATCTGCCGCGCCCGCAGCGAGAGCGTCTCCGCACGCTGCGTGATCGGGTTGACGATCGCGCCGCCGCCGCGGATCACCGCGACGTTCGACGAGGTGCCGTCCTTCGCCTTCTGCTTCTTGCCGACGATGATGAGCGCCTCGTCGGCGCGCGCGACCTTGTACCACGCGCGCAGCACGAGCGTTCCGATGAGCGCCGCCACCGCGAGGACGACGACCACGATCACGACGGCGACGACGATGCCGATGCTCCCGGCCGTGTCGACGATTCCGTCCATGCACTACCCCCTTCGGCCGACCGCGGCGCGCCGGGTGCGGGCGCGTCGGACGCGGACGGTCTCGGGGCCACCCTATCGAGCCGGCGCGTCGTCCATCCGGGCGAGGTCCTTCGTCGCGGGGCCCTCGAGCACGCGGCCCTCGGGATCGAAGCGCGATGCGTGCAGCGGGCAGTCCCACGAGCGCTCGGCCGGGTTCCACTGCAGGATGCCGCCGAGGTGGGTGCAGACGCCCGAGACCGCGCACAGTCGCCCGTCCACGCGCGAGACCGCGACCGGATGCGCGCCCCGGGTCTCCACGCGCCCCTCGCCTTCCGCGGGCGGCTCGGCATCGCGGCTCACGAGCGCCTTCGTCCATCCGCTCGCCATCTCCTTCGCCACGCGTGCGTTCGCGCCGACCGCGGTCGCGGCGTCCCGCACGCCCACCTGCGGCGAGCGCAGCCCGTCGACCCAGCTCGGGCGCTCGTCGAGGATCTCGCCCGCCATCGCGAGCGCGGCCGCCGCCCCGTTCGCCATGCCCCACTTGTCGTATCCGGTCGCCGTGAGGACCCGCCCGTCGGTTCCGGGCTCGGCGCCCGCGAAGGGCAGCCGGGTGATCGTGCGGTAGTCCTGCGCCGCCCACCACGTGACGCGGCGGGCCCCGGGGAAGGCCTCGGCGGTCCACGCGTCGATGTCGGCGAGCATGGCGCCCGCGTCGCCGCGGCCGGTGCGGAACCCGCCCCCGCCGACGAGCAGGAGGCGCCCGCCCGCGCCGTCGTCGGCGGTGCGCAGCGATCGGGCCTGCGGGTCGACCGAGAGGTGCATGCCCTCCGGCGGCGGGCCGTCCACGGCATAGGCGCCGACGACCGAGCGCGACGGCTCGAGCCGCGCGAAGAACCCGGCGCGGTCGATCGCGGGCGAACCCGTCGCGACGACGAGGTGGGCCGCGGCGAGCACGCCGCGCGTCGTCGCGACGCCCACGCCGTCGGGAGCGTCCTCGAGGCCCGTGACGCGGCATCCCTCGACGATCGTGCCGCCGCGGCTGCGCAGCTCGGCCGCGAGCGCCGCGAGGACGCGGCGCGGGTGCAGGGCCGCCTGCCCCTCCATGCGCAGCGCGCGCGAGACGGCGAAGGGCAGGCCGGTCTGCTCGGTGGGCCCCCAGACCGCGTCGACGCCGGAGGCCTCGAGCGCCTCGGCCTCCCGCTCGAGCGCCGCATCGCCCTCGTCGGTGGTCGAGAAGGTGAACGCCGGCTCGTCGCGCAGGGCGCCGTCGACGGACTCCGCGATCGCACGCAGCCAGTCCGCTCCCGCGCGCTGAGCGGCGGCGTAGGCGCGCAGCGCCTCGACGCCGGCGTGCGCGCGGATCTCTCCGTACACCGAGCCCTGCAGGAGCGACAGCTTCGCGGTCGTGTTGCCCGTCGCGACGGCGCCGACCGTGCGCGCCTCGCACACCGCGACGCGCCGACCGGCGCGCGCGAGCGCCACCGCGGTCGCGAGTCCGGTCAGCCCCGCACCTGCCACGACGACGTCCGGGTGGAGCACGTGCTCGCGGTCGACGGGGATGGGCGGACCGGTGCGGATCCACAGCGGCTCGGGCGCGACGGGCGTCATCGGGTGTCCTCTCTCGATGACCCCACCCTCCCCTGTGTGCGCGCGAGAGGGCCAGCGGGTTGACACCCTCCGGCACGCGCCCTATCGGCCAGGGCCGAGACGCTGTCAACCCCTGGCGGGCGGACGCGCCGCGCGGCACTCTGGAGACACCGAGCGAGGAGGACGACATGGCTCACGTCGAAGGAACCGACCCCGACATCCAGACCCGGCCCATCGAGCCGGCGCCCACGCGGCACGAGGTCCCGGCGGATGCGGACCTCGATGCGCTCGAGGACGACCGCGACCCGGCCGACCTCGCGGACGACCGAGGGCCGCTGCCCGAGACCGCGGCCGACCATCCCGTGCTCCCGGACGACGAGCGCGAGGTCGACGACGGGTACCTGGGCGAAGAGGATGTCTTCATCGCGGACGATGAGGAGGGCATCCGATGACCTCCGAGCAGCACGACCGCGCGGCGCACGAGGTGCCGGCAGGGCGCGGCGGCGCCGACAGCGGGGCCGCCGACCTCGTCGACGTCGAGGGCACGGCGCCCGCGTCGCCCGAGGAGGGCGACCAGAACGACATCGCGGGCGTCGGGCCCGCGGGCCCCGAGGACGACAGGGGCCTGCAGACCGAGCCGCGCGAGGACACGCACGACACGACCTCCGACGAGCGCGTCCGCGGCATCCTCGTGCAGGTGCAGGGCGACCTCGCGACCGGCCGTGCGTCGGAGGAGGAGCTGCGGCGGATGCTCCGCCGGCGCCTCGACGACGCGGGAATCGAGCTGCGGGACGAGCAGTTCGACGGTCTCATCCGCGAGGCCGTCTCCGGCGAGCCCGACACGACGATCGAGGGCGCCGAGCCCGGCGCCGACGCCTGAGAGCCGCGGGCGCGGGCGGTTCTAGACTGGAGTCCATGCCCGACTCCGCTGCCCCCGCGACCCCCGGCGTCTCGCCGCGCCGCATCACGGTCCTCGACGCGCTCCGCTTCCTCTCGGAGCTGCTGGCGATCGCGGCCCTCGCGGTCTGGGGGTTCGTCGCGTGGGCGTTCCCGTGGAGCATGGTGGTCGGCATCGCGGCTCCCGCGCTCGCGATCCTCGTGTGGGCCCTGTTCGTCTCCCCCAAGGCCGTATTCGCGGTGCACCCCTTCGTGCGCGCGGTCGTCGAGCTCGCGGTCTTCCTCGCGGCGACCATCGCGCTGTGGGATCTCGGCCTCGCGTGGGGCGGCATCGCGTTCGGCGTGGCCGCGGTCGTGATCGGCCTCCTCCACAACCGCCGCGAGCTGTGATGGCCGACGCGCTCGCCCGGCTGCAGGACGCCCTCGGCGAGCGGGTCGACACGCTCGCCGCGTCCCTCGAGGAGGCGCGCGCCGACCGGTCGGGCTTCCGCTCCGACGGCCCGCCGCTCGCGGTCGTGCACGCCGAGTCCGTCGCCGACGTGCAGACGGTGCTGCGCATCGCGCACGAGACCCGCACGCCCGTCGTCACGCGCGGCGCCGGCACCGGTCTCGCGGGTGCCGCGAACGCGGGGCCGGGCGAGATCGCCCTGTCCGTGCGGCGGATGACCCGGATCCTCGAGATCTCCCCCGACGATCTGCTCGCCGTGGTCGAGCCCGGCATCCTGAACGGCGATCTCGGCGCGGCGCTCGCCCCGCACGGGCTGTGGTGGGCGCCTGATCCGGCGAGCCGCGCGATCTCGACCGTCGGGGGCAACATCGCCACGGGTGCGGGCGGCCTGCTCTGCGCGAAGTACGGCGTCGTCCGGGACGCGGTCCTGGGCCTCGACGTCGTCCTCGCCGACGGGCGGCTCATCCGCACCGGGCACCGCAGCGTGAAGGGCGTGACGGGCTACGACCTCACATCGCTCCTCATCGGGTCGGAGGGCACGCTCGGCGTCGTGGTGGGGGCGACGCTCAAGCTGCGCCGCCTCGTGCCCGGCGACGTGTGCACGCTCTCGGCGTTCTTCCCGTCGGTGCGCGCAGCCGCGCGGGCGTCTGCCGCGGTCACCGCGGCCGGCGCGCAGCCGGCGATCATGGAGCTCCTCGACGCCGCCGCGGTCGCCGCGATCAGCGCGCTGCTGCGGGTCGCCGAGACGGCGCCGGGCTCGGCGCAGCTCACGATCCAGACGGACGGCCCGGGCGCCCGCGCGGAGGCCGAGGCGATCGCGCGCGTGCTGCGTGACGCGGGCGGCGAGGTCGCGATGACCGACGACGCCGGCGAGGGCGAGCGCCTCCTCGCCTTCCGCCGTGCGATGCACCCCGCGATGGCGGCCCTCGGCACCTCGCTCATCGAGGACGTCTCGGTGCCGCGCAGCCGTCTGCCCGAGATGTTCGACGAGATCGCGCGCGTCGAGCGCGAACATGGCGTCGTGATCCCCACGGTGGCGCACGCGGGCGACGGGAACCTGCATCCGAACTTCGTCTTCGACGGCGACGAGGTCCCCGCGCACGTGTGGGCCGCCGCCGACGACCTCTTCCGCTCGGCTCTGCGCCTCGGCGGCACGCTCACGGGCGAGCACGGCGTGGGTCTCCTCAAGCGCCGCTGGCTCGCCGACGAGCTCGGCGACGACCAGTGGCGCCTGCAGCGCGACATCGCCCGGGTGTTCGACCCGCGCGGGATCCTCAACCCCGGCAAGGTCTTCGCGCCGTGATCCCCCTCGGCTGGTCAGACCCGGCCGAGGGCTGAGCGGATGGCCAGGGCCGCGCTCTCGTCGGCGGTCTCGTAGGCGACGGCGCCCGCGCCAGCGCCGAATCCCAGAGCGACCGGCACGGCGTCGACGACGGTGCGCTTGGCGGACGCGTGGACCGCGTCGACGCCCGTCGCGGCGACGTCCGCCGCGTTGCCGGCATCGACACCGCCGCCCGCCATGATCTGGATGGCGCCGTCCGCGCGGCGCACGAGCGCGCGGAGCTCGTCGAGGGCGTCCGCGGCGCGCGACGCGCCTCCCGACGTGAGCACGCGGGTGACGCCGAGCTCGGCGAGCTCGTCCACGGCGCGCGCCCTGTCGCCGAGCGCATCGAACGCGCGGTGGAACGTCACCTCCCTGCCCTCGGCCGCGTCGCGCGCCGCCCGCACGAGGTCGGCGTCGACGCGGCCCTGGACGAGGCCGCCGACGACGACGCCCGCTGCGCCCGCTCGGATCGCCGCGCGCACGTCTGCCGTCATGAGGGCGCGGTCGTCGGCGTCGTAGGCGAAGCCGCCCGCGCGCGGACGGACGAGGACGTGCACGGGGATGCCCGACGCGACCGCGAGCTCGACGAGCCCGGCGGACGGCGTGAGCCCGCCCAGCGCGAGCGCGGTCGCGAGCTCGATGCGGTCGGCCCGCACGTGCGCCGCGACGGTCACACCCGCGGCGTCCTGCACCGCGAGCTCGAACGCCGTCATCGTCAGATGCCCTGCCAGTCGGGCTTGTTGTCCCACGCGTAGCGGTAGTAGTCGGCATCGCGCAGCCGCGACGCCGCCGCCTCGTCGACGACGACCGTGACGTGCGGGTGGAGCTGGATCGCCGACCCCGGCAGCGAGGCGCTGACGGGGCCCTCGACGGCGCCCGCGACCGCCTCGGCCTTGCCCGCGCCGAACGCGAGGAGCACGAGGTGGCGCGCCCGCAGGATCGTGCCGAGCCCCTGCGTGATGCAGTGCATGGGGACGTCGTCGATCGAGTCGAAGAACCGCGCGTTGTCCTCGCGCGTCTGCCGTGTGAGGGTCTTCACGCGCGTCCGCGACGCGAACGACGATCCCGGCTCGTTGAAGCCGATGTGGCCGTCGGTGCCGATGCCGAGGATCTGCAGGTCGACGCCCCCGGCCTCCTCGATCGCCGCCTCGTACGCATCGCCCGCGTGCTCGATGCCCTCGAGCGACCCGTCGGGTGTGCGGATCCGCGCGGGGTCGAATCCGAGCGGCTCGACGACCTCGCGCGAGATCACCGACCGGTACGACTCGGGGTGCGCCGGGTCGATGCCGACGTACTCGTCGAGCGCGAAGCCGCGCACCTGCGAGACGTCGACGCCCGACAGGCGCGTGCGGAGCGCCTCGTAGACGGGCAGCGGCGTCGATCCGGTCGCGAGACCGAGCACGGCGTCGGGCCGCCGGCGGATGAGTCGCGCGATCTCGTCGGCGACGATGGCGCCGCCCGCGGGGGCGTCGGGGACGATGATGACTTCGGCCATGCGGTGACCTTCTCTCAGACGGGGACGGGGGCGTCGATGAGCGAGGCGCCGAGCGCCGCTGCCGGCGACCCTGCCGGCAGCACCTCGATCCTCTCACCCAGGTGCAGGGAGCGGAGGAAGCCCGATGCGGCCGACGACCGCCGCAGCTCCTCCGACACGATGTCGGCCATCCGGTCGCCGAGCGCCGCGAGTCCGCCCGCGAGCACGATGCGGCGCGGGTCGACCGCGAGCGCGAGCAGGCGGATGGCCGCGGCGGCGCCGCGCACGAAGTCCACCCGCAGACGCAGCGCGAGCGGATGGCCCTCGTCGGCGGCATCGAGCAGGTCGCGGACGGGGAACGCTCCGGGCCGCGCCCAGCGGGCGGCGAGCGCGCGGCCGCCCGCGAGCGCCTCGATGCAGCCGGTCTGCCCGCACGCGCACACGGGGCCGGCCGGATCGATCGGCACGTGGCCGATCTCGCCGGCCGCGCCGCCCGCGCCGCGCCAGAGGCGGCCGTCGACGACGACGCCCGCGGCGATGCCGGTGCCGAGGTTGAGCAGCGCGAGCGGGCCGGCGGCGGGCGCGAGCGCATGCGCGCCGAGAGCCGCGGCCTTGACGTCGTTCTCGACCGCCACCGGAACCCCGCACCGCGCCTCCACCGCGTCGGCGAGGGGCAGCTCCCGGACGTCGAGGTTCACGGCGTGCCGCACGGTCCGCCCGTCGGTCTGACCGGGGATGCCGATCCCGATCGAGGTGATCGAAGAGGACCCGGCCCGAGTCGACACGGCCTCCACGGCCGCGACGATCGAGTCGACCACGCCGACGTCGCCGCGCTCGGTCGCGCTGCGCCGGCGCGCGAGGATCGAGCCGTCCGCGGCGACCGCCACGGCGTCGGTCTTCGACCCTCCCACGTCGAGACCGATCCGCACCCCGGTCATCCCTTGACCGCCCCCGCGACCATGCCCTGGGCCATCCGCCCCTGCACGATGAGGAAGAAGACGACCACGGGGATCGCGCACAGGGTCGAGCCCGCCATGATGGCGGCCCAGTCGGTCTCCTTGGTGGCCTGCACGAAGGCGCGCAGCCACACGGGCAGCGTGCGCGCCTCGGGGCGCGTCATGATGACGAGGGCGTAGACGAACTCGTTCCATGCCTGGATGAAGGCGAACACGCCCGTCGCGGCGAGGCCGGGGCCGAGCAGCGGGAAGGTCACCCGCCAGAAGGCCCCCATCCGCGTGCAGCCGTCGACGCGCGCGGCCTCCTCGAGCTCGATCGGCACGCCGTTCACGAACCCGCGGAGGGTCCAGATCGTGAACGGCAGCACCATCGCGATGTAGACGAGCGCGAGCCCCACGGCCGAGTTGAGCAGCTGCCATCCGTCGAGCACGCGGTAGGTCGAGATGATGAGCGCCTCTGCGGGGATCATCTGGATCGCGAGCACCGCGACGATGAGGGCGCGTCGGCTGCGGAAGCGGAAGCGGCTGAGCGCGAGGGCTGCGAGGAACGCGAACAGGAGCGCGAAGACGACCGCCGCGAGCGTCACGCCGACGCTCATCGCGAGCGCGGGGAGGAAGGCGATGCTGCCGCTGGGCTCCGTGACGACCTCGACGAAGTTCGCGAGCGTGAACCGGTCGGGCCACCAGTGCGGCTCGGACGAGGTCACGACGGCGTTCGGCAGCAGCGCCGAGTTCACCATCCAGTACACGGGGAACGCGCTCGCGAGGAACACAACGACCGCGAGGGCGTTCAGGCCCGCGCGGGCGACGCGCGAGCGGGGGCGGCTGCTCATGCTCTCGACTCCTCCTCGCGCAGCGTCGCGACGACGTAGTACCCCGCGACCGCCATCATGAAGACGACGAGGATGACCGAGATCGCCCCGGCCGCACCCTGATCGCCGCCGGCCGTCGCGGTCGCGTAGATGTAGACGCCGATCGTGTCGGTCTCCGCGCGGAGGCCGCCGATCGTCTGCAGCGCGTAGATCTGGGTGAACACGCGCATGTCCCAGATCACCTGCAGGATGAGCAGAACGACGAGGACGCTGCGGATGTACGGGACCGTGACGAGGCGGAACCGCTGCGCGCCCGTGGCCCCGTCGAGGCTCGCAGCCTCGAGCACCTCGCCCGGCACCTGGGTGAGCGCGGCGAACGTCGTGAACGCGACGAAGGGCACGGCCATCCACGTCACGATGACGGTCGCGACGAAGAAGAACCCGATCGGCTCGATGAGCCACGAGTGCCCTCGCATGTCCAGCGGCGTGAGCGCCGTGAGGACGTGGTTCACGAGGCCCGCGCGGGTGTCGAAGATCCATCCCCACACCGTCGTCGCCGAGATCGGCGGCATCGCCCAGGCGAGGAGCAGGCCGATCGAGACGAGCCCCTTCAGGAAGCGGCCGAGGCGCGTCATGAGCAGGGCGACGCCGACCCCGAGCACCATCGTGAGGACGACGTTGACCGCGCAGAAGGCGACGCTCCGGGCGAGGACGGCCCAGAATCCGGGATCGGAGAGCACGCGGACGTAGTTGTCCAGCCCCACGAACTCGGGCGGTGCGCCGAAGATCTGCGCGCGCCCGAACTCCTGGAACGACATGACGATGAGCTGGACGAGCGGCCAGGCCGTGAGCGCCGCGATGACGGCGCCGGCGGGCACGAGCAGCAGGGCGGGTCCGCGCAGGAACGTCTCGCGGCGCCGCCGTCGCGGGGGCGACGGCGGCGGCGCGAGGTCGTGCGCGCGCGGCGCGGTGAGGGTGGCCATGTGCGGGTCAGCCGTTGAGGATGGCCTCGATGTCGGCGTCGAGCTCCTCCGCGAGCGACGGGATGTCGCCGCCGCTCGCGATCTGGACGAAGAAGTCCTGCAGCAGCTGCGCGGCCTCGACGTCGGCCCACTTGGGCGAGGCCGGGGTGAGCTTCGCGTTCGCCGCGGCCTCCGCGATCACGGCGGCGAGCTCGGGCGTCGCGGCCGCGACATCGCCCCCGAGCGACTGCAGAGCCGGCACGAGGCCCGCCTCCGCGAGGATCGACTGGTACTCCTCGCTGAGCATGATCCGCAGCGCGCTCTTCGCGAGCTCCTGGTTGTCGGAGGCCGCGGGGATCGCGATGTTCGACCCGCCCGCGAAGACCTGGGCCGCTCCGCCGTCCTTGCCGGGCAGCGCGAACGAGCCGAGGGAGTCCGCGAGCGCCGTCTCCGCCTGATCCTCGTCGGCCACGATCGACCAGTAGGCCCAGCTCGGCGCCGACAGCATGGCGGCCTGCTCCTCGCGGAACGGCACCCAGGCGTCGGTCTCGTCGCCGTCCTTCGGCGCCTGCGACGTCGCCATGAGCGCCTGCACCTGCTCGAGGCCCGCGATGGACTCGGGGCTCGAGAGCTGCGCGTCCCACTGCTCTCCCTCGAGCACGGCGATCTCGCCGCCGTTCTCCCAGATGAACGGGAGCGCGTTGTACCAGTCCTTTCCGGGGTACCAGACGCCCGAGACGCCCGTCGTCTCGGCGAGCCGCTCAGCCGCCGCGACGTACTCGTCGAGCGTGGTCGGCACCTCGATGCCCGCCTCCTCGAAGATGGACGTGTTGTAGAAAACGACGCGCGAGCCCGAGTAGTACGGCGCCGCGTAGAACGCGCCGTCGAACGAGCCGGCCTCGACGAAGCCGGGCAGCAGGTCGTCGCCGCCGAGCTCCTCGTACATGTCGGTGAGATCGACGAACGCGCCGGCCGACGTGAACGCCGCGGCCTGCGTGTTGCCCATCTCGACGATGTCGGGGCTGTCGGAGCCCGACATGGCGGTGGTGAGCAGGTCGACGATGCCGGTCCACTGCTGCTCCTCGATGACGAGGGTCGCGCCCTCGTTCTCGGCCTCGAACGTCTCGACGAGGTAGTCGCGCGCCTCCTGTGGCGTGTCCTCGCCGACGAGCCAGACGCGCAGCTCCGCGCCGTCGGCTGCGCCGCCGTCGGCCGCGTCGCCTCCGGCGGCATTGCCGGAGCAGCCCGCGAGGGCGAGGGCGCCGAGGACGGCGCTCGCGCCGATGAGCTTCCTGTTCATGGGGGTGTTTCCTTCACTCGGATGGGTGGGGTGGGGGTCAGCGGATGCCGAGTCGGGCATCCAGGACCATGGCGAAGGCGCCGCGCAGCACGACGTCGTCGCCCTGGGCGGACAGGCGCACGCGCGCGTGCGTCGTGAAGGGCTCGAGTGTGCGCGCGCGCAGGGTCTCGACCGCCGCGTCGCGCAGCGGGCCGTCGAGGAGGTCGACCGGCCCCGACAGGACGATGTCGTCGATGTCGAGGGTGCCGACGACGGGCGCGAGCGCGATGCCGAGCCGCTCCCCCGCGTCCCGCAGCACGCTGTCGCGGTCGCCCTCGGCGATGCGGGCCTGCAGCGCCGGCACGGCGAGCCACGCCTCGAGGCAGCCGTCGCGTCCGCATGCGCAGCGCGGGCCGCCGTCGGTGCCCACCGTGACGTGCCCGATCTCGCCGGCGGCGTCCCGGCTCCCGCGCGTCAGCTCGCCGCGCACGAGCAGCCCCGAGCCGACACCGCGGCCGATCCGCACGAGCATGAGGTCGTCGCTCGCGCCGCCCAGGGTGTACTCGGCGAGCGCGGCGGCGTTCGCATCGTTCGCGACGACGACGGGGATGCCGAGCTCCTCGGCGAGCAGCGCGCGCAGGGGCATGCCCGCCCAGCCGACGTTCGGCGCCGTCAGCACGACGCCGTCCGACGTGATGACGCCCGGGGCGCCCACGCCGACGCCGAGAAGGCGGGAGGTCGCCTCGCGCGCCACCGCCGACGCGAGCTCGAGCACGGCCGCGCGCGCGGCGTCGGCCTCGCCGTCGGCCGGTCGCGGCACGGCGGCGCGCGCGACGACGGCGCCCGTGAGGTCGAGGAGGGCCCCGCGGTACTCGTCGGCGGCGGAGAGGTCGATCGCGACGATCTGCAGGCCCTCGCGGTCGATGTCGACGAGCGTGGCCGGCTTGCCGGGGCCCGTCCGCGTCTGCACGCCCTGCTCGACGACGACGCCCTCGCCGATGAGCTCACCCGCGAGGTCGGACGTCGTGACGCGCGTGAGGCCCGTGGCGCGCGCGAGATCCGCGCGGCTCATCGCCCCCTCGTGGAAGAGCGCCTGCAGGACGAGCGCGCGGTTGTGCGCCCGCGCGTGCTCGGGCAGCACCTTCGCGCGGACGGCGCGGCGCGGTGCGGGGACGGTCTGCTGCTCGCTCATATTTGTAAGTTGTATTTACGAATACGAGGCGGCGCAAGCCCTGCGATCGATTTACGCAGGGAAGTTTACATATTCGTTACGCCACGCACGCGGGAGCGCGGCTCCCTGCTACCGTCCCCTCATGCCGCTCCCGCTCACCCCCTGGCCGCGACGTGTGACGCCGGGCCCCGGGTCTCCCCTGCAGCTCGCGGCACGGACGCGGGGCGAGGCGATCACCCGCGCGCGCTCCGCCATCCGGCACGCCGACGATCCGACCATCCCGCGGGAGGGCTACGCGCTCCGCGTCGACGCGGACGGCATCGCCGTGCGCTCGAGCGACGCGGCGGGCGCCGCCTACGCCGCGGCCACGCTCGCCCAGCTCGTCGAGTGCGACGACACGGGGAGCTGGGTCATCCGCGCCGTCGAGATCGAGGACGCCCCGCGCTTCCCCTACCGCGGAGCCATGCTCGATGTCGCGCGTCACTTCCATCCCGTGCCGACCGTCGCCTGGTTCATCGACCGGCTCGCCGAGCTGAAGCTCAACCACCTCCACCTCCATCTGACCGACGATCAGGGATGGCGGATCGCCCTGCGGTCACGGCCCGACCTCGTCGCACGCGGCTCCGCGACCGCGACGGGAGGCGACGCGGGCGGGTTCTACACGCAGGACGACTGGCAGGCGATCCTCGCCCACGCCGCGGCACGCCACGTGACGGTCGTGCCCGAGATCGACCTCCCCGGACACACCCACGCGGTCGGGCTCGCGCATCCCGAGCTCATGGCGCCGCCCGTCGTGAGCGACGACGTCCGGGAGACCACGCGTCGGCTCGGCGGCTCGCTCCCCGAGCCGGGCGTCCCGTACACGGGCCTCGCGGTCGGGTTCTCCTCCCTGCGGCCGCTCGACGCCGAGGTCGACGCGTTCCTCGTCGACGTGCTCGGCGAGCTCTGCGCGATCACGCCGGGCCCGTTCGTCCACATCGGCGGAGACGAGGCCCTCGGGACGGCGCCGGAGGACTACGCGGCCCTCACCGCGCGCGCGGCGCGCATCGTCGCCGACGCCGGCAAGACGCCCATCGCGTGGCACGAGGCGGCGAGCGCTCCGCTTCCGGACGACGCGATCGGGCAGTACTGGGGCTTCCTCGTGCCGACGGACGGACACGACGCGAAGGCGCACGCCTTCGCCGACCGCGGCGGCCTCATCCTCTCGCCCGCCGACGCGGTCTATCTCGACATGAAGTACGACGAGCGCACCCCGATCGGGCTCACGTGGGCCAACGGCCCCACGAGCATCGAGCGCTCGTACCGGTGGGAGCCCGACGACGTCGTGCCCGGTCTGCCCGCCCGCGCCATCCGCGGCGTGGAGGCGCCCCTGTGGACGGAGACCGTGCGCGACCGGCAGGACATCGAGCGGCTGGTCTTCCCCCGCATCGCGTCGGCCGCGGAGATCGCGTGGTCGACGGCGCGCGATCCCGAGCGGACCTGGCCGGCGTACCGCGCACGCCTCGCGGAGCTGGTGAGTCGCTGGGAGGATGACGGTATCCGGGTCGGCGCGATCGTGCCCACATCGTGATTCCGATGTGCCCTGAGGTAGGGTTCTCGCCCTTACGATGAAGATTCGGACCACGCCGTGCACATCGGCGCGCATCTGGGGGTAGGAAGATGACCGATCTCGCGACCAAGCCCGCACCGGGGGCAGACGACGCCGGCGACGCCGCCGCGGCCGCTGCCGCACCCGTCGAGTGGGCGCCCGCGGAGCCCGAGCCGCGCAAGCGCCGCCTCGGCCTCTGGATCGGCATCCCCGCCGCCCTGCTGCTCGCGGGCGCGGGTGCGTGCTCGGCCATCCTCATCGCCCCCGGGGTGGAAGCCGCCGGCGCCGACATCGGCTGGCAGACCCCTGGCGCGGCCAGCGAGGCGATCGCCGCGGGCATCGCCGACACCGAGGTCACGATCACGACCGCGGCGGGCGAGGCGACCTTCACGGGCGCGGAGCTCGGCGCCTCCGTCGACGCGCAGGCGGTCGCCGAGAAGGCGTTCGGCGACCATCCGCTCTGGAACGTGGGCGCCTGGAACCCCGGCGCCGTCCCGGTCGACGTGGCCGTCGACGTCGACACCGCGCTCGCGGCCGTCGAGGCCGAGATCCCCGGCATCTTCACCGCGCCCGTGAACGCCGAGGTCACGTACGACGAGGGCGCCGGCACCTACTCGGTCGTGGACGCGAAGGCGGGCTCCGGGATCGACGTGGACGCGCTCGCGGCCGACATCTCGCGCGCGCTCAGCGCGGGCGGCGACGTCTCGGTCGAGGCGCAGGCCAGCGAGGTCGAGGCCGACATCACGACCGCCGAGGCGCAGGCCCAGGCCGAGGCCCTGAACGGGCTCATCCACGATGCGGGCTTCTACGTCGAGGACGAGAAGGTCGTCGGCATCGACCCCGCGCAGGCGGCCTCGTGGGTGCAGGTGAGCAGCGAGGGCGAGGAGCTCTCTCTCTCCGTGGACCAGCAGGCGGTCGCGGCCGCCGTCGCCGACACGGTCGCCTCTCTGCCCGAGAAGGTGAACCGCGAGGTCGTGAACGAGGAGATCGTCACGAACTCCGCGGGAGACCACCTCCGCACGATCCAGGAGGGCCAGAACGGCTGGGGCCTCGAGTCGACCGACGGCATCGCGGAGAAGTTCGCCGAGCAGCTCGCCGGCGGCAACGGCGTGTACCAGCTGCCGGTCAAGGAGATCCCGTTCGAGACGACGCTCCTCCACCGCTGGATCGAGGTCGACAAGAGCGCCGGGACGACCATCCTCTACGAGAACGACAAGGTCGTCGACACCTACGCGATCGCGCTGGGCAAGCCCGGGCACGACACCCAGGAGGGCCGGTTCACGGTCTACGGGCAGCTCACCATCCAGGACATGGGCTCGTGCGACGCCGAGGGCAATTACGTGCCCGGCGGCAGCTTCGACTACTGCACGGCCGACGTCCCCTGGGTCACCTACTTCAACGGCGACCAGGGCTTCCACGGCACCTACTGGCACAGCAACTTCGGGGCCGGCGCGTACATGAGCCACGGCTGCGTGAACATGACGATCGCCGCCGCCGAGCGCGTGTACTACTTCGCGCAGACGGGCACCGAGGTGTGGGTGCACGCCTGATTGCGCGCTAGCCTGTCGATATGACCGAACTGCGCCTCGTCGAGCTCTCGGCCGACACCATCGTCCAGGTGAACAACCTGTCGCTCAAGCCGGGACAGGAGCAGTTCCTCGCGCCCGTCTCCTACGGCATCGCCGCCTCCGTCCTCAACCCGAAGACGACCTGGCAGCGCGTGGTGCTCGACGACTCCGACGTGGTCGGCTTCGTCAGCGCCAACTTCGACCGCGACGCCAAGCCCGAGTACTTCCAGTCGGTGCTGTGGCGCATCAACGTCGACGCCGACGACCAGGGCCGCGGCGTGGGGCGGTTCGCGGTCGAGGGTCTCCTCGACGAGGCCCGCAAGCGCGAGTTCGACCGCCTCAACGTGATCTACGAGGCGGGCGAAGGCGGCCCCGAGGCGTTCTTCCACCGTGTCGGCTTCACGCCCGTGGGCGAGACCGAGTACGGTGAAGTGATCGCAGAGATCCGCCTCTAGGCGCCCCGCGGCCCTGCCGCGGACGAACCCGAGAACCTCAGCACCGCGTCACCCGCCGCGGTGCCGACACCTGGCCGGCGGCGGGGCCTCGAATACCCCTCCCCCATCGAGACCCCGTCGCCCTCCTCATGAGAATCGCCCCGGACATCCGTCCGGGGCGATTCCCTTTCGCGCAGACCCGCGTCAGACGAGCGAGCCCTTCCACGCGGCATGGAGCTGCGCGAAGCGGCCCGTGCCGGCGATGAGGGCGTCGGGGGTGTCGTCCTCGACGATGCGGCCCTGCTCCATGACGAGCACGCGATCGGCGATCGCGACCGTCGACAGCCGGTGCGCGATGATGATCGCCGTCCGGTCGGCGAGCAGCGTCTGCAGCGCGTCCTGGATCATCCGCTCCGACGGGATGTCGAGAGACGCCGTCGCCTCGTCGAGGATGAGCACGGCCGGGTCGGCGAGGAAGGCGCGCGCGAACGAGATGAGCTGGCGCTGCCCGGCCGACACGCGCCCGCCGCGCTTGTTGACGTCGGTGTCGTAGCCGTCGGGGAGCGTCTCGATGAACGCGTCGGCGCCCACGGCCCGCGCCGCCTCCTTGATCTCGTCGAGCGTCGCGTCGGGCCGCCCGAGCGCGATGTTGTCGGCGACCGTGCCGCTGAAGAGGTACGCCTCCTGCGTCACCATGACGATCGCGCGGCGCAGGTCGCGCCCGTCGAGCTCGCGCAGATCGATCCCGTCGAGCGTCACGCTGCCCGCGGTCGGGTCGTAGAAGCGCGACAGCAGCTTCGCGAGGGTCGACTTGCCGGCGCCGGTCGTCCCGACAAGCGCGACGGTCTGCCCGGCGGGGATGTCGAGGTCGAACGAGGGCAGGATGGTCCGCCCGCTCGCGTAGCCGAACGCCACGCGGTCGAAGCGGAGGTGGCCCCGCGCCTCCTCGAGTCGGACCGGACGCACCGGGTCGGGGACCGTCAGCTCCTCCTCCAGCACGCCCGAGACCTTCTCGAGCGCCGCGGATGCCGCCTGGAACGAGTTCAGGAACATCGCGACCTCCTGCAGCGGGCTGAAGAAGTTGCGCACGTAGAGCACCGCGCTCAGCAGCAGGCCCGCCGTGAACTCGCCGGTCGTCACGCGCACCCCGCCCCACAGGACGACCGCGCCGATGGCGCACGCCGAGATCGCCATGAGCCCGGGCTCGAACGTGCCGAACAGGCGGATCGAGCGCATGTTGACCTCGCGGTACTCCTTCGCGAGGCCGCCGAACTCCACCTCGTTGCGCGGCTCGGTGCGGAAGGCCTTGCCGGCCCGGATGCCGGTCATCGTCTCGACGAACTTGACGATGAGCTTCGCGCTGACGACCCGCGAGACGCGGTACGCGCGCTGCGAGTTCACGTAGAACCAGCGCATGAGCAGCGCGAGCGGGACGAACGCCGCGACGAGCACGAGCGACGACCGCCAGTCGACGAGCGCGAGGGCGATGAACGTGAACGCCCCGTAGAGGACGCCGTGCACGAGCTGGTTGAGCCCGCCGTTCAGCAGCTCGCGGATCGTGTCGAGGTCGCTCGTCTGCCGGGAGATGATGCGGCCCGACGTGTAGGTCTCGTGGAACTCGAGGCTCAGGCGCTGGGTGTGCCGGAAGACCCGCGTGCGCAGGTCGAGCAGTACGTTCTGGGTCACCCGGGCGGCGAGCATGTCGTACCAGGCGAGCAGCGCCGCCCCGCCGAGCGCCGTGACGATGTAGGCCGTGCCCACGAACCACGCCGGGCCCCAGTCGGCGCGGTCCAGCACGGCGGGCAGCGCGCTGTCGATGCCGAGGCCGATGAGCGCCGGGCCGAGCACGCGCACTCCCGTCTGCGCGACGACGACGGACGCGACGAGCACGACCTGCCACTTCAGCGGCGCGAGCAGCGACAGCAGGAGCCGCCACGAGCGCCGACGGATTGCGCGGTTCTCCTCGCGCGTGAACTCGGAGCGGTCCTCTCCCGCTGTGCCGTGGACCGTGCTGCTCATCGGAGCGCCCCCTCGTCGTTCTGGTCGTGCTCGCCCGCGGCGCCCCCGACGATCGGGATGGCGCCGGTGACGACGTCGAATCCGTGCTCGGGATCCATGCGCCGCGCGCTGTCCTCCGAGTCCTCCTTCTCGAAGCTCGAGATGACGCTGCGGTAGTGCGCGGACGTCGCCATGAGCTCGGTGTGGGCGCCGACCGCGGTGATGCGCCCGCCCTCGAGCAGGGCGACGCGGTCGGCGAGCGCGACCGTCGACGGACGGTGCGCGACGATGAGCGCCGTCGTGCCCTGGAGCACACGGCGCAGGCCCACCTGCACGCGCTCCTCCGTGTCGACGTCGAGCGCCGACAGGGGGTCGTCCATGACGATGACGGTCGGGCGCGCGGCGACGGCGCGCGCGAGCGCGAGGCGCTGCCGCTGGCCGCCCGACAGGCTCATGCCCTCCTCGCCGATCATCGTCTCTGCCCCCTCTGGCAGGTGCGCCACGAACTCCGCCTGCGCGACGTCGAGCGCCTCCTGGAGGACGCGGTCGGCCTCGGGCGAGTGGATGTCGAGGTCGTCGCGCCCGAGGAGGACGTTCTCGCGCACCGATGCCGAGAAGAGCGTCGCGTCTTCGAACGCGGTCGCGATGTGCGTGCGCAGCTCGACGAGCGAGAGGTCGCGCACATCGACGCCGTCGAGCGTGACCCGGCCGCCGGTGACGTCGTAGAGCCGCGTCGGCAGCGTCGTGAGCGTCGTCTTCCCCGAGCCGGTGAGCCCGACGAGCGCCATGGTCTCCCCCGGCCGCAGCGCGAGGTCGATGCCGTTCAGCAGGTCGGGCTCGTCGGCCCCCGCGTCCTGGTAGCGGAAGTGCGCGTCCTCGAATACGAGGGCGCCTTGGGGGTCGGCGAGAGTCGTCGGCGCATCGGGATCGGCGATCGTGTCGACCGCGTCGAACACCTCGAACACGCGATCCGCCGCGGTGCGCGCGTCGAGGAGGAACGAGAAGAGGAAGCCGATCGACTCGAGCGGCCAGCGCAGCACGGTCGCCATCGCGAAGTACGCGAACAGCTGCGAGACCGAGATCTGATCCGTCGAGGCCAGCCAGATGCCGAGCACGAGCGAGATCGCGAAGGCGAGCTCGGGCGCCGCGACGAGCCAGAAGTCGATGCGCGCGATCGCCCCGGCCTTGCGCATCTCGGTCTCGCGGAGGTTCTCCGCCTGGCGCGTGAAGCGGCGCAGGGCGTGCGGCCCGCGGCCGAAGGCCTTGAGCACGCGGATGCCGTGCACGCTCTCCTCGACGCTCGTGGCGAGGTCGCCCTGCTGGTCCTGGCTCTGCCGGCTGAGCACGCCGTAGGTCTGCTCGAACCGGAACCCCTGGTACCACACCGGCACACCCGACGCGATGAACACGACCGCGAGCGCCCAGTGCCACTGGAACAGCAGCACGGCGCCGATGAGGATGGTGAGGACGTTCACGACGAGCATGACGAGGCCGAACGCCATCCAGCGTCGGATGAGGCCGATGTCCTGCATCATGCGGCTCAGGAGCTGGCCGCCCTGCCAGCGGTCGTGGAACTCGACGGGGAGACGCTGGAGGCGGTTGTAGAAGCGCGTGCGGATGTCGTACTCGACGCTCGTGGCCGGGCCGAGGATGAACCACCGGCGCAGCCACACCATAGCGGCCTCGGCGAGGCCGAGCGCGAGCACGGCGACGGCGCCCCAGACGATCGCGGAGACGACGCCGGAGGCGATCGGGCCGCCGACGACCCACTCGAGCACGATCGGGATGAGCAGGGCCAGCACCGCCGCGGTGAGCGCGCTGAGCCCGCCGAGCACGAGGCGCGGGAGAACCGGCTTCGCGAACGGGAGGAGACGGAGGAGGGAGCGGAGGGTCGACGGATTCTGGGGAGATGTGGTGGGGCGAGACATGATCCTCGAGGGGCCCGCGGGAGAGCGGGCCGGGAGATGGCTTTCCGACCACCCGAGCGGGGGTCAGCCTTTCAGCCTATCCACACCTCGGCGTTCAGGAAAGGGATTTCGCGTCTTCCCCGCCAAATCGATCGGAACCGATCGCGACGGGGCGCGCGGTGTTGCTCCATGCGCTCCAGGACCCCGCGAACAGGTTCCGCGCGCCCGGCACGTGCCCCGCGCGCGGGTCGATCGGCTCGACCTCGCCCCGGTAGCGCTCGGGCGCGCGCACGTCGATGAGCACGCCATCGCGCGCGAGCACGGCGGCCGCATCGATCGAGAGCTGCGGCAGCCGCCCCGCCGTGAGCGTGATCGAGCCGGGAGCGGCCACGACGTCGCCGCGCTCGAGCGCGTGACCCGACGCGACCCACCCGCGCAGGGCGCCGTCGAGGATCCGCACGTCCTGCACGCCCGCGTCGGTCAGCAGCCACCACGCACGCGCCGCGGACAGCGACTTGAGATCGTCGTACACGACGACCGTGTCGCCGTCGTCCAGCCCCCAGCGTCGGGCGGCCCGCTCGAGTGCGGGGGTGTCGGGCAGAGGGTGGCGTCCGTCGGACGCCGCTCCGTGCCCCGACAGCTCGCTCTCGAGATCGACGTAGACCGCGCCGGGGATGTGCCCCTCGAGGTACTCGGGGCGACCGTCCGGCCGGTCGAGGCGCCAGCGCACATCGAGGATGCGGACGCGCTCGTCGCGCGCGGTCAGCTCGGCCAGCTCGTCGGGGGTGATGAGGATCTCGGAGCCCATGACCGCCACGCTACGCGGCGCCGCCGACGCCCGTCACGGCACGGGTAACGCTTCGACATCGGCTGCGGGTGCGCCCGCAGCGGCGCCCGCGCGCTCGCGCGCGAGGAGCGACCGCTTGACGTCGACGCCCCACGCGAAGCCGCCCATGGAGCCGTCGCCGCGGAGCACCCGGTGACACGGGACGAACAGCGCGGGGGCGTTCCGCGCGCAGATCGACGCGGCGGCCCGCACGGCGCGCGGCGAGCCGAGCGCCGCGGCGAAGCCCGTGTACGTGAGCGGCTCCCCGGGCGCGATGTCGCGCAGCGCCGCCCAGCCCGCCTGCTGGAGCACGGTGCCCTGCTGCCGCACGGCCACCGCGCGGATGGCCGCGAGGTCGCCCTCGTAGTACGCGGCGACGGCGTCGCCCGCCGCGGTGGGCTCCTCCCGCAGCTCGGCGGGGCGCAGGCGCGGGTGGATGCGCGCGAGCACGAGCGAGGCGTCCGGCGTCCAACCCGAGGCGAGCACGGCGCCGTCGGCGTCGGCGATCAGGGTGAACGGGCCGTCGGGCGTCGCGACGGTCTGGAGGCGAGCGGTCATGACGGGGTCTCCTTGCGGGATCGGGCGGACTGCGCGGCGAGGGCCGCGCGCCACAGGTGCATCGAGAGGTAGGAGCGCCAGGGCGCGACGCGCGCCGCCCACGCGACGAGCTCGCGCGGTGCGGCGGGCAGTCCCGCGGCGGCCGCACCCGCGCGGAGCGCGACGTCGCCGGGCAGGATGATGTCGGAGTCGCCGAGCACGCGCATCCGCACGTAGTCGGCCGTCCACTCCCCCACGCCCCGCAGCGCGAGGAGGCGCTCCCGCTGGGCGTGGGCGTCATCGCCCGCGCTGAGGGCGAGACCGCCCGACGCGAGCGCGGCAGCCGCCTCGGTGATCGCGCGGATGCGGGCCGCGGGGCCGCGGAGCACGTCGGCTCCGCGCTCCGCGATCGTCGCCATCCGCGGGAAGAGGCGCCGCCGCTCCCCCGCGATCTCGACGTCCTCGCCGAGCGCCTCGACGAGACGCGTGAGATGGGTGCGCGCGGCCGACACGGAGATCTGCTGGCCGATCATCGCGCGGATGAGCATCTCGTGCGGGTCGGCGGCGCCGGGCAGGCGGATGCCCGGGGTCGCCGCCACGAGCCCCGCGAGCTCGGGGTGCGCGCCGAGCGCCGCATCGATCGCGAGCGGGTCCGCGTCGAGGTCGAACAGACGCCGCACGCGGGCGACGAGCGTCGCGAGGTCCGCGAGGCTCTGCAGCTGCGCGTCGAGCCGCAGGCGACCGTCGAGGCGCAGCCGGAACCATCCGGCCCCGGCGGGCAGGCGCACGGTGCGCGCGAACGACGCCTCGTCGCCAGCCTCGACGCCGGGGAGCGCGCGCACGGACATCCAGGCGAACAGCCCGGCGTGGTCGAAGGGCTCGCGGACCGGCAGGGCGAGCGAGATGCCGGCCGAGGCCGTGCGACCGCGCCGCGTCGCGCGCAGCTCGGTCGGCGTCAGCCCGAACACCTCGCGCACGGTCTCGTTGAACTGGCGCACGCTCGCGAACCCCGCGGAGAAGGCGACGTCGGCGGCCGGCAGATCGGTGCCGACGAGCAGCAGCCGCGCGGTGTGGGCGCGCTGGGCGCGTGCGAGCGCGAGCGGGCCGGCGCCCAGCTCGTCGGCGAGCAGCCGCGACAGGTGGCGCGACGAGTACCCGAGCCGCCCCGCGAGGCCCGTGACGCCCTCGCGCTCGACGACGCCGTCGGCGATGAGGCGCATCGCTCGGGCGACGACGTCGCCCCGCAGATTCCAGTCCGGCGATCCGGGCGCCGCCTCCGGGAGGCAGCGCTTGCACGCGCGGTAGCCGGCCTCGTGCGCGGCGGCGCTCGTCGCGAAGAAGGTGACGTTCGCCGGCTTCGGCGTCCGCGCGGGGCAGCTCGGCCGGCAGTAGATCCCGGTCGAGCGGACGGCGGTGACGAACTGGCCGTCGAAGCGGGTGTCGCGCGACGAGATCGCGCGGTACCGCTCGTCGAAGGTCATGCGCGTCGTCATGGCTCCAGCCTGTCACGCTCCGAGGGCGCGGGCTGGCGGTTTTCGGACACGGCGGTGGGGACGGCGAGAACGGCGCGAGCCGACCTCGGGATGGTGCCGAGGTCGGCTCGCTAGGGCCGGAAGCCGCGTGTCAGTGGAAGAAGTGACGCTCGCCGGTAAAGAACATCGTCACGCCGTTGGCGCGGGCGAGCTCGATCGTCTCGTCGTCGCGCACCGAGCCTCCGGGCTGGATGATCGCGCGCACACCCGCGTTGATGAGCACCTCGGGTCCGTCCGAGAACGGGAAGAACGCGTCCGACGCGGCGATCGATCCCGCCGCGCGCCCGCCCGCGCGCTCGACGGCGAGCTTGCACGAGTCCACCCGGTTGACCTGGCCCATGCCCACGCCGACCGTCGCGGCGTCCTTGGCGAGCACGATCGCGTTCGACTTCACGGCGCGGCACGTCTTCCACGCGAAGATGAAGTCGCTCATCTCCTCGTCGGACGGGCGCTCGCCCGACACGAGCTGCCAGCTCTGCGCGACGGACTGGATGTCGTCGGGGAACCGGTCGGAGTCCTGCAGGAGCAGGCCGCCCGAGACGAGGCGCACGTCCATCGTCTCCTGGCGCCAGTCGGCGGGCAGCTTGAGGAGGCGCAGGTTCTTCTTCGTCTTGAACACCTCGAGCGCGGCGGGCTCGAAGTCGGGCGCGACGATGACCTCCGTGAAGATGTCGCGGAGGTTCTCGGCCATCTTGAGCGTGACCGGTCGGTTCGCGGCGATGACGCCGCCGAACGCCGAGAGCGGGTCGCACTCGTGCGCGCGCAGGTGGGCGCTCGCGATCGGGTCGAGCGCGTTCGGCGCCGACAGCGCGATGCCGCACGGGTTCGCGTGCTTGATGATCGCGACCGCGGGGTTCACGTAGTCGTACGCGGCGCGGAGGGCGGCATCGGCGTCGACGTAGTTGTTGTACGACATCTCCTTGCCCTGGAGCTGCGTCGCCTGCGCGATCCCGTGGCCGTCCACGCGCGAGTAGATGGCGGCGCGCTGGTGGGAGTTCTCGCCGTAGCGCAGGTCGCCGAGCTTCTCGGCCTTGATCGTGAGGTGCTCCGGCAGGTCGGCGCCCTCGCCGAGCGTGCCCTCGGCGAACCATGCCGCCACGGCGGCGTCGTAGCCGGCGGTGTGCGCGAAGGCGCGCGCCGCGAGCTCCCGGCGCTGTCCGAGCGTCGTGCCGCCCGCGGCGACCGCGTCGATGATCGCCGGGTACGACTCCGGCGAGACGACGATCGCGACGTTCGCGAAGTTCTTCGCCGACGCGCGGACCATCGCGGGCCCTCCGATGTCGATCTGCTCGACGACGTCGTCGCCCGCGGCGCCCGAGCGGACGGTCTCCACGAACGGGTAGAGGTTCACCACGACGAGCTCGAACGGCGAGATGCCGAGATCGCCGAGCTGCTGCTCGTGGTGCTCGAGGCGGAGGTCGGCGAGGAGGCCCGCGTGCACGCCCGGGTGCAGCGTCTTCACGCGTCCGTCGAGCGACTCGGGGAAGCCCGTCACGCTCGCGACGTCGGTCACGTCGAAGCCCGCGTCGCGGATGGTCGACGCGGTCGAGCCCGTCGAGACGATCTCGACGCCCGCGGCCGCGAGCGCCTCGGCGAGCTTCAGGAGATCGGTCTTGTCGCTGACCGACACGAGCGCGCGCCGGATCGGGACGACATCGCGGTCGCGGTAGAGCGAGTGGTCGTGGCGGGGGCCGGCCATGAGGACTCCTTGTCGGGGTTCGGGGTTCGGGTCAGCGCGAGGGGTTCTCGAGATCGATCTCGCCCGCGGCGATCCCGCGGACGACGTCGATGAGCAGGCGGCGCTCGACGGGCTTGATGCGCTCGTGCAGCGCGGCCTCGTCGTCGCCCGGGAGCACGGGCACGCGCTCCTGCGCGAGGATCGGCCCGCTGTCCACGCCGTTGTCGACGATGATGACGCTCGCCCCGGTCTCCTCGACGCCCGCGGCGAGCGCGTCGCGCACGCCGTGCGCCCCCGGGAACTCGGGGAGGAAGGCGGGGTGCGTGTTGATCATGCGCGGCGCGAACTCGTCGACGAGCGCGGAGGGCAGCAGGCGCATGAGGCCGCTCAGCACGATGAGATCCGCGCCGATGCGGCGCAGCTCCTCGGCCAGCGCGGCGCCCCAGGCCTCGCGCGACGGATGGTCGCGATACGGGACCGTGAAGGTCGGGATGCCGAACTCCTCGGCGTGGGCGAGGCCCGCCGCGTCGCGGTCGGCGCCGACGGCGACGATCCGAGCGGGGAATCCGGGTTCGCTCGCGGCTTCGAGGAGGGCGCGGAGATTCGAACCGGTGCCAGAGATGAGGACGGCGACCGAGAGCACGCGGCCAGTCTACCGGCGCGCGAGTTCGTCCCCGTCGGCGAGCGCGGCCGCCCCGTCCGCTGTCGCGGCGGCATGCCCGTGCGGGCGGGGCGAGAGGAGCAGGATGGCCGCGCCGACGAGCACCTCGAGGCCCACCGCGAGGGCGACGGGACCGGGATCGGGGCCGACGGTCGCGAGCCGCCCCGGGCCGATGGATCCCGACGAGAGTGCCGCGATGCCGGCCGCCCCGGCTCCCGCGATGGCGGCGATGGCGATCGCGAGCACGACCCGAGGCGACACCGGCTCGTGCGGCGAGGGATGGTCGTCGTCCTCGGGGCGCTCGATCTCCCACTCCGCCGCGAGCGCCGAGCGCACGTGCCACCCGGCCAGCGCGCCCGCCGCGACGGGCAGGAGCGCGACGAGCAGCAGCCATCCCGAGCCCTGCTCCGGGAGGAGGCCGAGCATCGGGATGCCGGGCACGACGCCGAGCTGCGTGCCGGCCGGGGAGACCGTGGTCGCCGCGCCGACCGCGAAGCCCGGCCCCGCGATCCAGGACACCCCCCAGCCGATGAGCGTCGGCAGGTACGCGACCTGCGCGAGCGCGAGGGCGGTCGCCCCGAGCGCGTCGACCTGCGCCTGCTCGAAGAGGGCGACGACGGCGTCCGCGCGGACGAGCACGGCGACGACGACCGCGAGCGCGGCCGCGCCGACGACGGCAGCGAGGGAGACGGCGCCGCCGCGCACCGCGAGCGTGGGGACCTCGCGCCACTTCGACGACCATCCGTCGACCCGCTCGTGCACGAGGTCCGCGAGGCCGCCGTCGCCCTCGCTCCAGCCCTCGGCCCACGCGCCGGCGACCGCCCCGACCGCGTAGACGGCGGTCGGCAGGAGCACAGCCTGCCAGGCCTCGACGCGTGCGAGCTCGCTCCCCGAGGTCGCGAGGACGACCGCCGCGATGATCGCGGTCATCGCGATGCCCGCGAGGACGCCCACCGCTCCGGCGCCCGAGCGGACCGCGCGCCGGCCGGATCGGGCCGCGAAGAACGCCGCGAAGACCGCGAACGCGAGCGGAGCGAGGGTCAGCGTGAAGGTGGCCGCCTCGTCGGGCAGGCCGAGCGCCACGACGGCGTCCTCGTCGAACGCGAGCGACAGCGGGACGAGGTTGCCGAGCTGCCAGATCCGCGCCGTCGTCGGCCACAGGCCCGCCCAGTCGGCCGTCAGGCCGAACGTGAACGTCCACAGGAGCGTCAGCGGCGCGAGGACGACGGCGAGGCCGACCAGCGCCGCCACGAGCGCGTCGAACGCGGCGAGCAGGGCGATGAGGATCCGATGCATGGCGTCACGACCCTACCCGCGGGCCCCGGGAGATCCCCGGACCCGCGCCGGGGCCGCGCTACGCCGCGATCGGCTCGAGGACGAAGACCGCGATCCGGCGCTCCGTGCGCTCCTGGTACTCGGCGTACGGCGGGTACGCCGCGACGGCGCGCTCCCACCACTGGGCGTACTCGTCGCTGTCGACGTCGAGCTCGCGCGCGAGGTAGTCGCGCTTCACGGCGCCGTCCTGCAGCTCGACGTGCGGGTGCGCGGCGATGTTGAAGTACCACGCGGGCGGCTTCGGCGCCCCGCCCTTCGAGGCGACGAGCGCGTAGACGCCCTCGTGCTCGACGCGCATGAGGGCCGTCTTGTGCAGCTTCCCGCTGCGGGCGCCGACGTTCGTCACGACGACGATCGGCCAGGACGTGCCCGGCAGGACGGAGGCCTCGGCGCCGTTCGACGCCTCGTAGGCCTCGGCCTGCTGACGTGCCCATTCGGATGTGCTCGGTGCGTACTCTCCCTGAAGCGGCATGCTCCGAGCCTACGATCCCGTCGGGCCATCGGCTCCGGCCATCCGCATGCACATCCGTCCCCTCCCCTTGACACCCCGCGATCGTCCTGCCGATAGTGAGGCGTACACGGCTGGCGCTGGCATCGACGCGAGGGAGCAGGGATGTCCGGATGGGCTCGGAGGAGCAGGCGATGAAGAAGCTGATCGGCGACACCGCGGCGGTCGTCACAGATGCCCTGTTCGGCATGGAGGCGGCCCTGCCGCAGCTCCGCGTGGACCACGAGAACCGGGTCGTCCTCCGCGCGACACCCAAGGACGCCGGCAAGGTGGCGCTCGTGTCGGGCGGCGGATCGGGACATGAGCCGCTGCACGGCGGCTACGTCGGCTACGGGATGCTCGACGCGGCGTGCGCGGGCGAGGTGTTCACCTCCCCCACCCCCGACCAGGTGCTGGCGGCCACGAGCGCGGTCGATCGCGGCGCGGGCGTGCTGCACATCGTGAAGAACTACACCGGCGACGTCATGAACTTCGAGATGGCGGCCGAGCTCGCGGAGGCGGAGGTCGCGTCCGTCCTCGTGCACGACGACGTCGCGGTGGAGGACTCGCTCTACACGGCCGGGCGCCGCGGGGTGGGCCTCACGGTGCTCCTCGAGAAGATCGTGGGCGCTGCCGCCGAGGAGGGCGCGCCCCTCGACGAGGTCGTGCGGATCGCGGAGGCGGTCTCGGCGCAGGGACGCTCGATGGGCATGGCGCTCACGAGCTGCACGGTGCCCGCGGCGGGCAAGCCGACGTTCGACCTGCCCGACGACGAGATGGAGATCGGCATCGGCATCCACGGAGAGCCCGGGCGACGCCGCGTGAAGGTCGCGCCCGCACCGGAGATCGCCGAGATGCTCGTCGACCCGATCCTCCACGACTTCGACGCGGCGGGCGGGCCGGTGATCGCGATGCTGAACGGCATGGGCGGCTCCCCGCTTCTCGAGCTCTACCTCATGTACGGCGAGGTCGCGAAGCTGCTCGAGAAGGCCGGCGTGCGCGTCGCACGCACCCTCGTGGGCGACTACATCACGTCGCTCGACATGGCGGGGTGCTCGCTCACGCTCCTGCGCGCCGACGACGAGATGCTGCGTCTGTGGGACGCGCCCGTCGAGACGCCCGGCCTGCGCTGGGGGCGGTGATCGGATGGCGTTCGACATCGCAGCGCTCGGACGCTGGGTCGCGCTCTTCCGCGATCGCGTCTCCGACGAGCAGGAGCGGCTGACGGCGCTCGACTCCGCGATCGGCGACGCCGACCACGGTGCGAATATGGCGCGCGGCACCGCGGCAGCCGTCGCGAAGCTCGAGTCGGCGACGCCCACGACCGTCGGCGAGTTCGGGAAGGCGGTGGGGATGGCGCTCGTCTCGACCGTGGGCGGCGCGAGCGGCCCGCTGTACGGCACCTTCTTCCTGCGCTTCGGCGCGAGCGGCGGCGACGGCGCCGAGCTGGATGGCCCCGCGCTCGCCGCCGCGCTGCGCGCGGGCCTCGAGGGCGTCGTGTCACGGGGCAAGGCGGAGCCGGGCGACAAGACGATGATCGACGCGATGACCCCGGCGGTCGACGCGTTCGAGGCGGGCGCATCCGACCTCGTCTCCGCCGCGCGCTCTGCCGCTCGGGCTGCGCGCGCGGGAAGCGACGCGACCGAGCCGCTCGTCGCACGCAAGGGACGCGCGAGCTATCTCGGCGAACGCAGCGCGGGGCACCTCGACCCCGGTTCGGTCTCGACCGCGCTCCTGTTCGAGGCGCTCGCCGCGGCGGCCGAGGAGGTCGCGGCATGATCGGCTTCGTCGTGGTCTCGCACAGCGTCGCCCTCGCGGAGGCGGCTGTCGCGCTCGCGAGCGAGATGGCCGGCCCTGTGGCGCCCCGGATCGCCGTCGCGGCCGGAACGGCGGAGGGCGGGATGGGCACGGATGCGGCGCTCATCGCGCGGGCGATCGAGTCGGTCGCCTCGCCCGACGGCACCCTCGTCTTCACGGACCTCGGATCGGCCATCCTCAGCGCCGAGCTCGCCTTCGATCTCGCGGGCGCCGCCGAGGGGCCGGTGCGCCTCGCTGCGGCTCCGCTCGTGGAGGGCCTCGTCGCCGCGGTGGCGCGAGCCGGCGCGGGCGGCGACCTCGTCGAGGTCGAGCGCGAGGCGCGCCGCGCCCTCGACGCCAAGCTGCGGCACCTCGGCGTGGAGGGCGAGTCCGTCCCCGCTGAGGAGAAGCCCACGGGGCGCTCGGAGTCGTTCCTGCTGACGAACGAGATCGGGCTCCATGCGCGGCCGGCGGCCGCACTCGCGGGCGCCCTGCGCGGGCTCGACGCGGTCGTCCGGATCGGCACCGCCACGAAGCCCGCCGTCGACGGGCGCAGCCTCGTCGGACTTATGGCGCTCGGCGCCCGCAAGGGCGACACGATCGACGTGACCGCCGACGGGCCCGACGCGGAGCGCGCGATCTCGGCCATCCGCGACCTCGTCGCGTCGGGCTTCGGCGAGTAGGCGCGCCGTGGCCTCCGAGCGCGTCACCCTCACGATCCCCGGACCGGATGGCGACCGCGAGGTGAGCCTGTCGAGCCCAGGACGCGTCGTGTGGCCAGAGGCCGGGGTGACCAAGCGCGACCTCGCGGAGTACCTCATCGCGGTGTCGGGCCCGTTCCTCGCGCACAGCGGCCATCGGCCGGTGTCGCTCGAGCGCTTCCCCGGGTCCGTCGACGGCGAGAGCTTCTTCTCGAAGAACCCACCCAAGGGCGCACCCGCCTACGTCGAGTCGGTGCCCGTGACGTACAACAGCGGCAGGCGCCATCCGCAGCTCGTCCTCACCGAGCCGGCGTCGGCCGTGTGGGCCGCGCAGATGAACACCGTCGTGTTCCACCCGTGGGCGTCTCTCGCGAGCGACCCCGACCATCCCGTCGAGCTGCGGATCGACCTCGACCCGCAGCCGGGCACCGACTTCGCCGACGTCGTCTTCGCGGCGCACGCGATGCGCGAGGTGCTCGACGAAGCCGGCCTCACGTCGTGGATCAAGACGAGCGGCAGCCGCGGGATCCACCTCTTCTGCCCGATCGAGCCGCGGTGGGAGTTCCTCGAGGTGCGCCACGCGGTGATCGCCGCGGGGCGCGAGCTCGAGCGGCGCCATCCGTCGCGCGTGACGATGAGCTGGTGGAAGGAGGAGCGCGGCGAGCGCGTCTTCATCGACTTCAACCAGGCCAACCGCGACCGCACGATGGCGGGCGCCTACAGCCCGCGGGCGCTCCCGCAGGCGACCGTGTCGACGCCGCTCTCCTGGGACGAGCTCGACGACGTCGATCCGCTCGCGCTCACCGTGCGCACCGTGCCCCGGCGCCTCGAGGAGGTCGGCGACCCGTGGGCCGCGTTCGGCGATGCGCCCGCCCGCATCGACACGCTCCTCGAGTGGTGGGAGCGCGACCTCGCCGACGGCCTCGGCGAGCTGCCGTTCCCGCCCGACTTCCCGAAGATGCCCGGCGAGCCGCCGCGCGTGCAGCCCTCGAAGAAGGTCGCCGAGCACTGGGACGCGCAGGGCAACCGCGTCGACGACTGAATGCAGCGAGCCGCCCCCGGGATGATCCCGGGGGCGGCTCGCTGCGTTTCGACTCGCTGCGTTTCGACTCGCTGCGCTTCGGCTCGCTGCGTTTCGGCTCGCTGCGCTCGCTCAACGACCGGGGGCGGCTCGCTGCGCTCGCTGAGCCTTAGAGGGACTCGATGATCTCGCGCATGAGGGCGGCCGTCTCGCTCGGGGTCTTCCCGACCTTGACGCCGGCGGCCTCGAGGGCCTCCTTCTTCGCCTGCGCGGTGCCGGCCGAGCCGGACACGATCGCGCCCGCGTGGCCCATCGTCTTGCCCTCGGGGGCGGTGAAGCCCGCGACGTAGCCGACGACCGGCTTCGTGACGTTCGCCTTGATGAACTCGGCCGCGCGCTCCTCGGCGTCGCCGCCGATCTCGCCGATCATGACGATCGCCTTCGTCTCGGGGTCGGCCTCGAACGCCTCGAGGGCGTCGATGTGCGTCGTGCCGATGACGGGGTCGCCGCCGATGCCGATGGCCGTCGAGAAGCCGAGGTCGCGCAGCTCGAACATCATCTGGTAGGTCAGCGTGCCCGACTTCGAGACGAGGCCGATCGGGCCCTTGCCCGTGATGTTCGCGGGCGTGATGCCGACGAGCGACTCGCCCGGCGTGATGATGCCGGGGCAGTTCGGGCCGATGATGCGGGTCTTGTTGCCCTTCTCGATCGCGTACGCCCACGCCTCCGCGGTGTCGCCGACGGGCACGCCCTCGGTGATCACGACGAGGAGGGGGATCTCGGCGTCGATGGCCTCGACCATGGCGTCCTTCGTGAACGCGGGCGGCACGAACGCGATCGACACGTCGGCGCCGGTCTTCTCGATCGCCTCGGCGACCGACCCGAAGACGGGGAGCTCGACCTCGCCCTCGCCGGGCTTCTCGTGCGTGACGGTGGTGCCGGCCTTGCGGGCGTTCACGCCGCCGACGATATTCGTGCCGGCCTTGAGCATGAGGGCGGTGTGCTTGGTGCCCTCGCCGCCCGTGATGCCCTGGACGATGACCTTGGAGTCCTTGTTGAGGTAGATCGACATGTCTCTAGTCCCTTTCCCGGCTCAGGCGTTCGCCAGCTCGGCGGCCTTGTCGGCGCCCTCGTCCATGCCGGCCGCGAGCGTGACCAGCGGGTGGTTGGCCCCCTGCAGGATCGCGCGGCCCTCTTCGACCTGGTTGCCGTCGAGGCGCACCACGAGCGGCTTGGTGGCGTGGTCCCCGAGGATCTCGAGGGCCTTCACGATGCCCTCCGCCACGGCGACGCACGACGTGATGCCGCCGAAGACGTTGACGAAGACGCTCTTGACCTGCTCGTCGCCGAGGATGACGTCGAGGCCGTTGGCCATGACCTGCGCGTTCGCGCCGCCGCCGATGTCGAGGAAGTTGGCGGGCTTCACGCCGCCGTGCTTCTCGCCCGCGTACGCGACGACGTCGAGCGTCGACATGACGAGGCCCGCGCCGTTGCCGATGATGCCGACCTGGCCGTCGAGCTTGACGTAGTTGAGGCCGTTGGCCTTGGCCTTCGCCTCGAGCGGGTCGGCCGCCTCCTTGTCCTCGAGCTCCTCGTGCTCGGGGTGGCGCACCTCGCTCGCGTTGTCGTCGAGCGAGACCTTGCCGTCGAGGGCGACGATGTCGCCGGCGCCGGTGAGCACGAGCGGGTTCACCTCGACGAGCGTCGCACCCTCGGTCTTGTAGACCTCGTAGAGCTTGACGAACACGTCGGCGACCTTCTCGACGAGCTCCTCGTCCCAGCCGCCCGCGCGGGCGATCTCGACGGCCTTCTCCTTGTCGATGCCGCGCAGCGGGTTCACCTCGACGCGCGCGAGCGCCTCGGGCTTCTCGACGGCGAGCTGCTCGATCTCCATGCCGCCCTCGACGCTCGCGAGCGACAGGTAGGAGCGGTTGGCGCGGTCGAGGAGGACCGAGAAGTAGAACTCGCGCGCGATGTCGGCGCCCTGCGCGACCATCACGCGCTTGACGATGTGGCCCTTGATGTCGAGGCCGAGGATGGCCTTCGCGGCCTCGTATGCCTCGTCGGGGGTCTTCGCGACCTTGACGCCGCCGGCCTTCCCGCGCCCGCCGGTCTTGACCTGGGCCTTGACCACCACGACGCCGCCGATCTTCTCGGCTGCCGCCTTCACCTCCTCGGGGGTGTCCGCGACGATGCCGGCGAGCACCGGCACCTCGTACTTCTCAAAAAGGTCTCGAGCCTGGTACTCGTACAGATCCACGTTGCATTCCTTCGATGGGGCCACGGGACAAGACGCGTGGAAACGTCTCGACGTCGAGAGATCTCGACCGATGCTCAAGCCTACTACCGCGCGGTGACCGCTCCCTGCGGGCCTCCCGGTGAGCGGCGCGAGCGGGCATGAAGAAGGCGGCCCCGGATCATCCGGAGCAGCCTGCACGCGGAGGGAGGGCGGTGCTACCTCGCCTTGGTGTGCATGGGCAGGGCCATGGCGAGGCACACGAGCAGGATGCCCGCCGCGAACACCAGGGCCTGGAACGCCGGCACCATGAAGGCGACGCCGAACAGCGCCAGCCCGCCGAGGAAGAGAACCAAAGCGACGATGAACATCTCTGCTCCTTTTTGAAGACTTCCTCCAGCTTAGATGATCCCGGGCGGGGCCCCTGCCTAGCCTGTCGCCATGGCAACGGAGCTCCTCCCCGGCGAGAAGGTGTCGACGTACGACGTCGCGAAGGTTCTGGACATCGACTACTACGCGGTGTTCTCGGATGTCTCGGGCGAAGACCGCGAGGTCTGGTCCCGCGCGCGCGAGATCGGGGAGCGCCTCGCTCCCCGCATGCGCGAGGCGTGGGAGCGCGCGGAGTATCCGCTCGAGGTCCTGCCTGAGCTGGGAGCCGCCGGCCTCTACGCGGACGGCATCGATCATCCGGCCATCCCCCGCCTGTCGCCCCTGGCCGCGGGGCTGGTCAACATGGAGATGTCTCGGCACGACGGCTCGCTCGGAACGATCCTCGCCGTCCAGGGCGGGCTCGCCCTCCGCACGCTCGCGCTGTTCGGCAGCGAGGCGCAGCAGGAGCGCTGGCTCGGACCGCTGCAGACGGGCGAGGTGCTGGGCTCCTTCGCGCTGACGGAGCCCGATCACGGATCGGATTCGACGTCGCTCGAGACCGTCGCGCGTCGAGACGGCGACGGGTGGGTGCTGCGCGGCACCAAGAAGTGGATCGGCAACGGCGCATCGGGCGGCATCACGTTCGTCTGGGCGCGCGTGGATCACGAGGGCGACCCCGACCATGGCGCCGTCCGGTGCTTCCTCGTGGAGCAGGATGCGCCGGGCTATGCGGCCGACGTCATCGCGGGCAAGGTCGCGCTGCGCGCCATCCATCAGGCGCACATCCGACTCGACGACGTGCGGGTGCCGGCCGACGCCGTGCTCCCGGGCGCGCACTCGTTCAAGGACGCGACGACGGTGCTCTTCGCGACCCGCTCGGGGGTCGCCTGGTCGGCGCTCGGGCACGCGACGGCCTGCTTCGAGGCCGCCCTCTCGTACGCGACGCAGCGCGAGCAGTTCGGCCGCCCGCTCGCGCGCTTCCAGATGGTGCAGGAGCGCCTGACGCAGATGCTCGCCCAGCTCACGTCGATGCAGCTGTTCCTGCGCCGCCTCGCCGACCTCGAGGCGGCCGGCGGCATGCGCGCGACGCAGGCGTCGCTCGCGAAGTACCACTGCACGCGGACGGCGCGCGATGTCGCCCGGACGGCGCGCGACATGCTCGGCGGGAACGGCATCCTCCTCGAGAACGTCGTCATGCAGCATCTCGCCGACATCGAGGCGATCCACACCTACGAGGGCACCGAGAGCGTCCAGGCGCTGCTGCTGGGCCGCGACCTCACCGGGATGAGCGCGTTCGTCTGACCTCGGCGGCCCGGCCGTCGCGGGCCCCTGGCAGGATGGGCCTATGACGACTCGGCGCGCGACGGTGGTGGGCAGCGGACCGAACGGGCTCTCCGCCGCGGTGGCGCTCGCGCGGGCCGGCTTCGACGTCACCGTGATCGAGGCGCACTCCGGGATCGGCGGCGGAACCCGCACGGCCGAGCTCACGCTCCCGGGGTTCCGTCACGACGTGTGCTCTGCCGTGCATCCGGCCGCGTTCACCTCGCCCTTCTTCGACGCGTTCGGCATGCGCGAGAAGGTCGGATGGCTCGTGCCCGACGCGTCGTACGCGCATCCGCTCGACGGCGGCCGCGCCGCGATCGCCTGGCGCGACATCGCGCGGACCGCCGACGGGCTCGGGGTCGACCGCAGGGCGTGGAATGCGATGCTCCGACCGCTCGCGCGCCACATCGACGCGGTCGCCGACGTGACCGGCAATCAGATGCTGCGCGTGCCGCGCCATCCGGTCACCTTCGTGCGCTTCGGACTCCGGGCGCTTGAGCTCGGCTCACCGCTCGGCCGGCACTCGTTCCGCAGCGAGGAGGCGCACGCGCTCCTCACGGGCGTGATCGCGCACGCGAACACCGCTCTGCCCTCGGTCGCCGCGTCGGCGGCAGGGCTGCTGCTCGCCTCGCAGGCGCATGCCGGGGGCTGGGGATTCCCCGTCGGCGGCGCCCAGGCCATCCCCGACGCCCTCGCGGAGGATCTGCGCGCGCACGGCGGCCGGATCGAGACGGGTCGCCGTGTCGACGATCTGTCCGCGCTCGACTGGGGCGACCCGACGCGCGGCGACGTCCTCGTCCTCGACACCTCGCCGCGTCTCGCGCTCACGCATCCCGACGCGCACGGCGCCTGGGCCGCGGCCATCCGCCGATTCCGGTACGGGCCGGGCGCCTCGAAGGTCGACTTCGCGCTCGACGGGCCCGTGCCGTGGGCGCACCCCGATGTGCACCTCTCCCCCACCGTGCACATCGGCGGAACCCGCGCCGAGATCGAGGCGGGCGAGAACGCCGTCGCCCGCGGGCGCGTGCCCGAGCGGCCGTTCGTGCTCGCCGCCCAGCCGTCCATCCTGGACCCCACGCGCGCTCCGAAGGGCAAGAGCGTGCTGTGGACGTACATCCACGTGCCGCCGGGGTCGAGCGTCGACGCGACTGAGACGGTGACGCGGCAGATCGAGCGCTTCGCACCCGGCTTCCGCGACCGCATTCTCGCGTCGCACGCCACGGCCGCCACCGAGTTCGCCGTGTACAACCCGTCGGCCGTGGGCGGCGACTTCGCCGGCGGCGCCGTGACGTTCCGGCAGCTGATCGGCCGCCCCGTCCTCTCCGCCTCGCCGTGGCGCACCCCGATGAAGGGCGTCTACCTCGCGTCGGCGTCGACCCCTCCCGGCCCGGGCGTGCACGGGATGGCCGGCTGGTTCGCCGCGCGTCTCGCGATCGCCGATGCGACGGGGGAGCGCGTCGAGCTCGAGGACCTGTTCTAGGACAGGCCGCTCAGATCCACCCCTTCTCGCGGGCGATCCGGGCGGCCTGCGCGCGGTTGGACGCGCCGGACGTGCGTCTGACGACTGGCTTGCGCAGAGCGGCCGCCCGGCCGGCGCCGCTTAGGCTGGGAAGCCTATGACTTCGCGCCTCGAACCCGGTACCGTCGCTCCTGCCTTCACGCTGCTCGACCAGGATGAGAAGAGCGTCTCGCTCTCCGACCTCCGCGGGCGGAAGGTCGTCCTCTACTTCTACCCGGAGGCGCTCACGGTCGGATGCGCCAAGCAGGCGTGCGACTTCCGCGACAGCCTCGGCTCGCTGCAGAGCGCCGGGTACACGGTGGTCGGCGTCTCGCGCGACGAGCCCGAGAAGCTGCGCCGCTTCCGTGAGCGCGACGGCCTGACCTTCGACCTGCTGAGCGACCCCGACCACGCGGTGCACGATGCGTACGGCACGTGGGGCGAGAAGAACAGCTACGGCCGGATCATCGAGGGAGTCATCCGCTCGACGTTCGTGCTCGACGAAGAGGGCGTCATCGAGAAGGCCCTCTACAACGTCAAGGCGACCGGGCACGTCGCGCGGCTGCGCCGCGACCTCGGCATCGACTGACCCGCCTCAGCGCTCGCGCCCGCGGTCCCCGACACTCTCGTCGGCGGCCGCGGCGGCTCGCGCCATGCCGTGGTGGGTCAGGTGGGTCAGGTGCGGATGCGGGTGAGGGTGCGGCGGAGGCGGGTGCGTATGCGGGTGGCGGAGCCTTGTGCGGGGCGGGGTGTGCAGTCGCGGTCGATCCAGCGGGGCGGGACGATGTAGGGCACGCCGTGGTGCATGTGGATGGTCCAGCCGGAGGTGTCGAGGTGGTGGTGGTGCCACCAGCAGAGCAGGACGCCGTTGTCGGTTTCGGTGGGTCCGCCTTGGGCGTGGTCTTGGACGTGGTGGATTTCGCACCAGGCGGCGGGGATGGTGCAGCCGGGGATGATGCATCCTCCGTCGCGGGCGACGATGGCTTTGCGTTGGGTGGGGGTGAAGCAGCGTTGGATGCTGCGCAGTTCGAGGATGCGTCCTTCGGGGGTGAAGAGGGCGCGGAGGATGTCTCCGGTGCATCCGATCCGGCGGGCCACGGTGGCGGGGACGGGCGCGTCGACGCCGTCGAGGTGCGCGATGCCGTGCTTCGGGCGGGCGAACGCCGCCCCTGTGCCGTGGGCCGCGGTGTCATGCACGCCGTCGCGGTCGCCGGTGCCTGTGTCGGTGTCGGTGTCGGTGTCTGTGGTGGTGAGGTCGTCGGCGGTGATGTGGATCATGACGGTGGGGGCGGCGCCGCCGAGGGTGGGGGTCTCGGCGGCGCGTGAGGCGGCCTGGATCATCGCGAAGAACGCGTCGTGCCGCTTCTGCGCCGGCGAGCGGGTGTCCGGCATGACCGGACCGAACTCCGCGCCATTCGCTCCGATGCCGTCGCCGAGTCCGGCATCGTCCGCGGCGTTCCCTCCCGCCTCGACGTCTCCGCCGCCGCTGTCCGGCCCGCCGCCCGCGTCGCCGGTTTCGGTGAAGGTGACGTTGCGGGCGGGGTTGGTATGGGCGGAGAGGAGGTTCTGCAGGAGGGCGCCGGCTTCGGGGACGAGGGTGCCGTTGACCCGGAAGGCTCCGCTGGGCAGGGGTGTGAGGTTCAGGGCGCGGTCGCGTTCGGGCCGGTCGGGGTCGGGCTCGGTGCCGTCGGCGGTGAGCACGTCGATCCACGCCTGCGCGTGCACGTTCACCACCGACAGCGGCGGGACCGGCGCGAGCTCCTCCAGCGGATCCCGCCCCGCCATCGCGTCCGCGTCGGCCGCGTCCGCGTCGGCAACGCCCGTGTCCATACCCGGGTCCGTGTCGGGGTCGGTGTCGGGGGTGATGGTGCCGGTGGCGAGGGCGACGAGGTGGCGTTCCATGAGCTCGACCCGGTCGGGGTGCCCGCCGCCGCGGCGGGCGGTGTCGACGGCCTTCACGATCCCCGCGGCCACTTCCGCGCCGAGCAGTCCGGACGCGAGCCCGGCGGCCACGTGCACGCACCGGGGATCGAGGTCCTGCCCGGTCAGGGCGGTGCGGGTGCGGGTGGCTTCATCCAGCCGCACCCGCCCGCGCAGCTCCCGGTTCGACGCCCCGGTGAGGCGTTCGAGCAGCTCGAGCCCGGTGCGGCACCCGTAGCGGCCCGCGAGCGGGTCGTCGTCGCCGCGGCGGGAGCGGGCGTCGACCTCTCCCGCGACCCGGGTGCGCAGCGCGTCGAGCGTGCGCCCGAGGTGCTCGACCTCCCCCGCGGACGCGATCAGGTCCGCGTCCGTCACCCCGCGCACGCCCTCGGCCAGGCCTTCCAGTCGCGTCAGCGCGTCCCGGACCGCCACGCCCGGGAAGAGAGGTTCGAATCCTGGCTCCTTCGCCATACGGCCAGCATAGAACATCGATACGACGAACGCACCACTTTTCTTACCCTGATCGGGATGTTTCTGCGACGAGCGCTAGCACACACCACCGACATCCACCCAGCACACCAGACGACAGCCGCACCAGACGACAGGCGCACCAGACGACAGGCGCACCAGACGACAGGCGCACCAGACGACGGAGGACTCAGCTCACGCGATACCGGTGCTCAGGGCGTCCGGCCGATCCGTACTGCAGCGCCACCTCCACGGCGCCGCGGGCCGCGAGCTCTGCGAGATGCCGCTGCGCGGTCGCGCGCGAGACCCCCACGCGCTCGGCGAGCTCGACGCTCGAGGCCTCCCCCTCGGCGAGCGCGTCGAGGATGAGCTGCTGCGTGCCGGCGCGGGCGGGCGTCGTCGCCGCTCCCCCGTGCAGCACGGCCATCGCGCGGTCGATCGTCTCCTGCGTCGCGCTTCCGGAGGCGAGGAGGTTGCGGAACCGCGCATACCGATCGAGCCGGTCCTGCAGCGCCCGCGGATCGAAGGGCTTCACGAGGTAGTGCAGCGCACCGGAGCCGAGCGCGCGGCGGATGGTGGGCACGTCGTCGGCCGCGCTCAGCACGAAGCGATCGATGCCGGACTCCCGCCCGATCTCGATGCCATCGCCATCCGGCAGGTAGACGTCGAGGAGCAGCAGATCCGGACGGAGGTCGCGGATGGCCGTGCGCGCCGACGACGCGTCGCGCACGGGCGGGAGCGCCTCGAAGCCGGCGCGCGCCGCCACGATGTCGCGATGGATGCCGCTCACGCGGAAGTCGTCGTCGACGATGAGCACTCGGATGTCGCCGGTCACGTCGCGTCCCCCTCTGCCGTCATCCCATCCTCCCCGTCGTCGGCCGTTCGCGAGCGCATGACGCCGGGCAGACTCGCCGCGAACACAGCACCATGCCCGACGCCGCGGGCCTCGGCCAGCCACAGCTCGCCGCCGCGCCGCCTGGTGAAGCGCCGAGCGAGGGGCAGCCCGATCCCGCGGCCGTGCACGCGCGACGACACGTCGTCCTCGGCCGCCCTCGCGCGCTCGAACACGCTCTCGGGATCGTCGACGCCCGGCCCGGAGTCGACGACCGTCACCGCGAGCTCTTCCCCCGCATCGAGGAGCGATACCTCGACCCACCGGGGCTCCGCTCCGGCCGCGGCGGCTGTGACGGCGTTGTCGACGAGGTTGCCGAGCACGGCTGCGACGTCCTCGGGCTCGGCGACCGCCCCGACGAGGAAGGTGTCGGCACCGATCCGCAGCTCGACGCCCCTCTCCCCGGCTTCGACCCGCTTGGCCGCGAGGAAGGATCGCAGGAACGGATCCGCGACATCGATCCCGGCTTCCTCCGGCAGAGCGCCGCGATCCGCGAACTCGCCGAGCAGACCCTGCGCCTCGTCGATGCGCCCTGCTGCGAGCATGCCGCGAACCGCATGCACCCGGTTCGCGAACTCGTGGCGCTGCGCGCGCATGGCGTTCGTCGCGGCCCGCACGGCATCGAGGCGCTCCGCGAGCGCGACGACATCCGTCCGATCCCGCAGCACGGCGACGACGCCGAGCGAGCGCCCCTCGTGCCGGACCCGCCGCACCTCGACGTAGGCGACACGATCGGCGAGCACAAGCTCGCCGGTCACGAATGCCTCGCCATCGAGCGCCCGTGTGAGCGCGGCCCGCAGCCGCGGCGGCAGATCGAGCTCTTCGAGGCGGCGCCCGACCGCCTGCGCGTCCCCGACGATCTCGAGCGCGGCCTCGTTCGCCGCGCGCACGCGCCCGTCGTCCGATACCGCGAGCACCCCGTCGTGCACGCCCTCGAGGATGGCGGCGCGGCTCTGCAGCAGACCGCCGAGCTCCTCCGGCTGCACGCCGCGCGTCAGCCGCTCGAGCCGTCGGCGGATGAGGGTCGACACGAGCGCCGCGACCGCGAGGGCGACCACTGCGATCGCGACGAAGAGCGCCACGAGCAGAGGAGCATCCGCGAAGACGCGAGCGGGCGCGAAGCCGACGCTCACTTCGCCCACGATCGCCTCGCCATCCGGAGAGCGGACGGGCACCTTCGCGCGCACCGACTCGCCGAGGGTCCCGCGCTCCCAGGCCACGACCTCGTCGCCCGCGATCACCCGCGTGAAATCGGTGCTCACCCGCTCGCCGAGCAGCGTGGGGTCCGGGTGCGCGAGCCGGAGGCCGAGGTCGTTCGCGATGACGACGAAGAGCGTCTCCGTGCGCTCGACGATCTCGGCCGCATAGTCCTGCAGCGCGCCTTCGGCGAGCGCTTCGCCATCCAGCCGTTCCTGCCCCGCGTACGACGCGACGTCCGCCCGCACCTGGGGGTCGCTCGCGACCGTCCGCGCGACCGCGAGCGCCGTCGACTCCGCCTCGTCGCGCAGCTGCCCGATCCCGAGCAGCGCGAACGCCGAGACGCACACCGCGATGACGACCGCGGCGGCGATGAGCTGCATCGCGAACACCCGCGTCGTGAACCGCATAGGTCGAGTATCCTCTCCGCGTCGCGTGAGCAGAATGCGCACAACCGACTCAACGCGCAGATCCCTGCGCAATGCGCGCATCCCCTCCTGCGCCGAGCCGATTCCGTATCGTCGCCGCGTACGCTCCACCGCCGCACGCGACGACGCGCTGCGACACGACGACAAGGACGTCACATGCTCGTCATCCTCGGTTTCACCATGATCCTCGCGTTCATGGTGCTCATCATGACCAAGCGGCTCACGCCCATGGTCGCGCTCATCCTCGTGCCCACGATCTTCGGGCTCTTCGCGGGCGCGGGGCTCGGCCTCGGCGACATGGTCATCTCGGCCATCGGCGACATGGCGCCGACGGCCGCGCTGCTCATGTTCGCGATCATGTACTTCGGCATCATGATCGACGTCGGACTGTTCGATCCGCTCATCCGCTTCATCACCCGCGCGCTCGGCGACGACCCCGCCAAGGTCGTGCTCGGCACGGCGCTGCTCGCCGGCGCGGTCTCGCTCGACGGCGACGGCTCCACGACCTTCATCATCACGACGTCGGCGATGCTCCCGCTCTACCTGCGTCTCGGGATGAGCCCGGTCGTCCTCACGTGCGTCGCGGGCCTCATGAACGGCACGCTCAACATCGTGCCGTGGGGCGGTCCGACCGTGCGCGCGGCGACCGCACTCGGCCTCCAGCCGACCGACGTCTTCGTCCCGATGATCCCCTCGCTCGCCGTGGGTCTCGCCGTGGCGCTCGGCCTGTCCTGGCTGCTCGGGCTCTCGGAGCGCCGCCGCCTCGGCAAGCTCAGCCTCACCGGGCTCGACGAGGCGCAGGCGGATGGCGGCAGCACGCGAGCAGGACGTTTCGGCATGCGCGTTCCCCGGCTGCGGTCGGGGGTCGGAACGCCCGGCGCGCGTGCCGTGCTCGGCACGACGAACGTCCTCACGGTGAAGGGGTCGGGCCTCGCGGCGCCCGCCGTGATCGCCGAGGACGAGCGCGATACGGCGATGGCCGACACGATGCTCAGCCCCGATCGTCCCACCCTGCGCCCGAAGCTCATCTGGTTCAACCTCGCGCTCACGGTCGCGGTCATGGTCCTGCTCGTCATGGACGTCCTGCCCCTCGCGTTCGTCTTCATGATCGGCACGGGCATCGCGCTCATCCTGAACTTCCCGAAGCTCAAGGAGCAGAGCGCCGAGATCGTCGCGCACGCCCCCAGCATCGTGGGCGTCGTCTCGATGGTGCTCGCGGCGGGCGTGCTCGTCGGCGTGCTGGATGGCACGGGCATGGTCACGGCCATGGCCGACTGGGTCGTCGACATCGTCCCGCCCGCGCTCGGCCCGTTCTTCGCCGTGATCACGGGTCTGCTGTCGATCCCCATGACGTTCTTCATGTCGAACGACGCGTTCTACTACGGCATCCTGCCGATCCTCGCCGAGAGCGCGGCGACGTACGGCATCTCCCCCGCCGAGATGGCCCGCGCATCCGTGATCGGGCAGCCGGTCCACCTGCAGAGCCCGCTCGTGCCGGCCATCCTGCTGCTCGTGTCGCTCGCCAACGTCAACCTCGGCGATCACCACAAGAAGGTGCTGTGGCGCGCGACGGTCGTCTCGCTCGTCATGCTCGCCGTCGGCATCCTCGTCGGCTCGGTTCCGCTGGGCTGAGGCCCTCCTCGACGCGAAGGCGCCGCCCGCAGGTCTCGCGGGCGGCGCCTTCGCGCATGTGCGCTCAGAGCCGGCGCACCGACAGGAGCGACCATCCCTCGGGCACCTTCGCCTCGAGACTTGCCATGTCGTCGGCCTCGATCTCCGCGATCTCGGTGCTGCGGTACACGCCCACCGCGCTGATCCGCGTCGAGCGCTTGGCCATGGCGACCGTCGCGTCCGTGAGGACGTGCCCCGCCGGGACCTGCGCCTCGAGTGCCTCGCGGACCTCCGCCTGCGTCTCCGCCTCGGCCTCGAGCTTGCCGCTGTCGTTTCGTCTGATCACACCCACGAGCACGCCTTCCAGGGTACGAGGCGTCACCGACACCCTTCGCTGCGAAGAGCGGATGTCGTCGGGCCGCGCGCGTCACCGGGGTGCGGCTCCCGCTCGATGCGGGTCCTGCGCGGTCGCGCCGAGAGGTGGCAGAAGCCCGCTCGCGGCCGCGCACGCGCGGGCCACGATCAGGGAGGGGTCGACGATCTCGCGGCTCGCGATCGCCGCGTCGAGCTCGCGCAGCGCCATGCGGACGAGGCGCACGTCCTCGGACGGGTCGGAAGCGTCCGCGGGTCCGACCGACGTCCAGGCGTCGCAGAAGAAGAGGTGGACGGACCACGCGGAGCGCCCGGGATTGACGGCGAACGTATGCAAGGGCTTCAGCGCACGGGGCGTGAGACCGAGCTCCTCCTCGAGCTCGCGGCGCGCGGCAGCGCTCGGCGACTCGGTCGCGGCGCCGGCGCCACCCGGAAGGTCGTAGATCCACCGGTCGAGCGGATACCGGTACTGGCGCGTGAGGATGACGTCACCGCCGTCGACGACGAGCGTCGCGACCGCGAAGGGAATGCTCTCATCGACCTCGTAGTGCGTTCGCGTTCCGTCCGGGAGAACGACGGCGTGGTCGACAAGGCGCACCCGTCCCGCGTAGACCGCGGTGCGCCCGGTCATCTCCCAGTGCGCTTCGACCTCACTCGTCATGAAGTCACCGTACGACGCGCTCCATGGGGCCGATCACCTCGGCTGTCCCCGGACGCACTCCCCTACCCTGAGAGGATGCGCTGGACCCTCCGCCCCGCCGTCGCGTCGGACGCCGCGTGGATCGCCGAACTGCGAGCCGACGTGCTCCGCGCCGACCTCGAGCGCCTCGGCCGCTACGACCCGGAGCGGGTGCGCACGCGCTTCCTCGCCGCCTTCGATCCCGCTCTCACAAAGGTGATCGTCGTCGACGGAGCCGACTCCGGAACCGTCGCGATCCGGCCATCCGCCGACGGCACGTGGATCGAGCACTTCTATCTGTCGCCGCGCCTGCAGGGGCGCGGAATCGGGACGGCGGTGCTCACGGCGGCGCTCGACGGCGCGGGGCCCTTCCGTCTCAACGTGCTGCAGGGCAGTCCCGCACGTCGGCTCTACGAGCGGATGGGATTCGCGCTCGACAGCGAGGACGAGGTCGACGTGTTCCTCGTCCGACGCTGAGACACAGACGCGAAGAGGGCGGCTCCCGAAGGAGCCGCCCTCTTGGCATGCACGGGGTCAGCGCTTCGAGGCGCGGTAACCCGCCGCTCGAGCGTCCTCCGGGGTTGCGAAGCACTCCTCGGGGTTCGTCGCCTCGTAGAACTGTCCACCGGGCACGTGATAGATCCACTCGCCCGAGCTCGAGCGGTTCCCCTTCACCGGGAATCCGGCGGGGCAGTTCCACGTGCCAGGGACGGGCGACCGCGGAGCTCGGAGGTCCGGGACAGAGGGACCCGAGGCCGGCGCGTACATGGCGATGCCCTCGTAGTTCCAGTTCCGATCCGACGAGCGGAGCCGCTGCGCCTCATCCGCGTTCGCGGTGTAGAAGTGCTTGCGGAAGTTCGGGCTCCAGAATCGGAACACCGGAACCGTACCCGCGCCCGCAGACGGGGCCGAGCAGAAGGCCGTTCCCTCGTAGGACCAGTTCTTGTCCGTGGAGCGCACCTTGGCTGCCTCGTCTGCGCTCGTCGTGTAGAAGTGCGACTCGAACGCGGAAGACCAGAACCTGTGCACCGCGATGGTGCCCGCGGGGCAGACGCCGTTCGAGACGGGCCACACGCGGAAGTCCTGCCCCTCGTACTTCCAGTTCGGATCGGAGGTGTGGAGCTTCAGTGCTTCCGCGGCGTTTGCGGTGTAGAAGTGCGCGTTGTCGAACGTGGCACTCCAGAAGCGGTAGACCGGCTGGCTGGCCGAGGGGTCCGCGCTGGCGGCCTCAGGCGCCGGCGCCGCGTGCGAGGCAACCGGCGCCCCGGGAACGAGGGACAGAGTGAGAAGAAGCCCGAAGGCCAGAGAGAGGGCGCGTCGCATCAGATTCCTGAGAGAGGAAGGGAGGGAGGGAGGGAGGGCACCAGCATATCGACATGCTGAAGCGGCGAAACGCCGGGCAGACGCCAAGAGGGCGGCTCCCGAAAGAGCGCTGCGTGAGGACACGTCGGCTCGCTCGCACCCAGAGATCATCCGCCTCACGCGGGATGCCTGGTGGACAACGCCGGACGACACGCTGACCGGCCGCCGGGATCAGTTCAGGCACATCATCGGCATCGTCGACCTCGTCGACGCACACGCGCCGCACCCAGAACCGAAGTGTGGCGGCCTGCCATCGCCGTGGGCCGAGCTCGACGCCTGGCACCTGCTACTCGCGAACCCGCGCGCACTCGACGAGCCGATCCCGTTCCGCGGGACTCTCGGGCTACGCGAACTCGACGCCGCAACCACCGCCCGCATTCTCGAGGAGCCCCGATGACGACGGCGAACGGACCCAGAATGGGTGGCGTGGACGGAGCGGTACACGTGGCGTCGACCAGGTGCCCGGCCTGATCGACGTGATCCACGACGGCCGGGTGACGCTCGCGTCGTCGCAGACGGACAAGGTGGTGGTGTCCGGGTCGAAGGCGGACATGAACCCACTGCCGTTCCGCCTCGACTCCGTCGACCAGGCCGACGAGCTGTGGGCGGCGCTCATCGAGTACACGCTCGAGGTCGCCGACACCCTCGGGACCGACCGCCCGCACGTGCTCCGCGCGACGTGGTTCCAGCGCGGGAACGTCGCCGGCATCCGCGCCGCCGCGACCGGCCGGGATGTGTCGTGGGCGGCATCTGAGGTCGTCGGGTGGCTCGTCACCAACATGCTCGCCGTCGCGGCGCTCGACGCCTTGCGGGACTCCGAGGAGCACCTGTTCGAGCTCGCGCGGAAGGCCCGCGGTCGGCACACCATCACCCGGCCCGGCGCGCACGCCCCCGCCCCGTGTGCGGCGACGTGGCGGTGCTCGTCGATTGGGCGCACATCCCCGGTGGCATCGGACCCGCCGGTGCCTGCCAGACCTGCGGGTAGACGTACACCTGGCGGAAGGCCTGACCGTGGGCGAGCGGCTGACGTACCGCGAAGCCGCGGCACGAGTGCGCCGCTCGCGCCGCGCCATCCGCCGTTGGCGTCTCAACGGCATGCCAATGACCCAACGACTCCGACGGGCGCCGCGTCGTCCAAGAGCACGTACTCCCCGCCTGGTGGAGGGCCCGCCTCCGAGCCGACCCCATTCACCAGCAGCGCCTCAAGACGCTGGAGAAAGCACCCGACCAGACACGAGCTCGACGAGTAAATTGGTTCGGCGCCGAGAACTGCGGGGCTCGGCGCCGAAGTTTCAACACTCCGGCGCCGAACTTGCGGCGCCGGGAAGATATGGACGATGCTGGGTGTTCCACCAAGCATCGACCGCAAGCTCGAGTGCTCATCCCTTCAGGGCAAACGAAAACGTGGAGGACACCAGCCGAAGCTGGTGCCTCCACGCCTCTCATGAGATGGCTGCTAAGCAGCCGGTTGGGTCAGGCTGCTGCAACAGCCGGATCAACCAGGTACCGAAAAGCGCACTCGTCCTTGCGGTCGATGCACGGGGGGAACGTACTGCCCGCTTCAAAGCGGACGACGTCACCGTACTGATCAGCCCACAGCCCCGTGAACGGGACGCGCTGGCCAGTCTTCCAAGTCCCGTCGGGACCCTTGGGCATATGCACAACAGGCATCTGTCCATTCCAATCCGAGCGACGATCTGTCGCTCTAGTTGGACGTCCAGTAGGTCAGCTCATGATGAGCCACCTCCGAACGTCATCCACGCTCACCCTTGTGGGCGAGCTCTTCATTCCGTGCGCGCGTCGCGCGAACGGAGTCCTCCGGGAACGAGCAAGGGCTCCCGTGAGAGCGCGGGAGCCCTTGCTCGTGAGGTCGCAGGCGAAGCTCAGCGACCATCGTCGGTGATGACGATGGTGCTCGAACGTTGGCAGGATGTGGGCAAGAGCTGCCCCCATCTGCGCCGGGAACATCACATCACTCTGTGTCGCGGTCATCGTCATCACCTCCTCTGTCCTTCTCCGACCTTGGCTTCTCAGAAGTCCCAGTCGTCGTCCTCGGTCGCGACGGCCTTGCCGATCACGTACGACGAGCCCGACCCCGAGAAGAAGTCGTGGTTCTCGTCGGCGTTCGGCGACAGGGCCGAGAGGATCGCGGGGTTCACGTCGGTCACGGTCGACGGGAACATCGCCTCGTAGCCGAGGTTCATGAGCGCCTTGTTCGCGTTGTAGTGCAGGAACTTCTTGACGTCCTCCGTGAGGCCCACGGAGTCGTAGAGGTCCTGCGTGTACTGCACCTCGTTGTCGTAGAGCTCGTAGAGCAGCGAGAACGTGTAGTCCTTGATCTCCGCCTGCTTGGCCTCATCGACCTTCTCGAGCCCCTTCTGGAACTTGTAGCCGATGTAGTAGCCGTGCACGGCCTCGTCGCGGATGATGAGGCGGATGAGGTCGGCCGTGTTGGTGAGCTTCGCGCGGCTGGACCAGTGCATCGGGAGGTAGAAGCCCGAGTAGAAGAGGAAGCTCTCGAGCAGGGTCGAGGCGACCTTGCGCTTGAGCGGCTCATCGCCCCGGTAGTACTCCATGATGATCTGGGCCTTCTTCTGGAGGTTCTGGTTCTCCACCGACCACCGGAAGGCCTCGTCGATCTCCTGCGTCGAGCACAGCGTCGAGAAGATCGACGAGTAGCTCTTCGCGTGCACCGACTCCATGAACGCGATGTTCGTGTAGACGGCCTCCTCGTGCGGCGTCACTGCGTCGGGGATGAGCGAGACGGCGCCGACCGTCGCCTGCACCGTGTCGAGCAGCGTCAGACCCGTGAACACGCGCATGGTCAGCAGCTGCTCGTGCTCGGTGAGCGTGTTCCACGACTGGATGTCGTTGGAGAGCGGCACCTTCTCCGGCAGCCAGAAGTTGCCCGTGAGGCGGTTCCACACCTCCACGTCCTTCTCGTCCTCGATGCGATTCCAGTTGATCGCCTGGACGTGGTCCAGAAGCTGCAGCTTCTCGGTCATCCTCTTCGTTCCTCTTTCTTCGCCGTCAGAGCGTGCAGCTGACGCACATGTCGAGCTCCGTGCCCTCGAGGGCCATCTGACGGAGTCGGATGTAGTAGATCGTCTTGATGCCCTTGCGCCATGCGTAGATCTGCGCCTTGTTGATGTCGCGCGTGGTCGCCGTGTCCTTGAAGAACAGCGTGAGCGACAGGCCCTGGTCGACGTGCTGCGTCGCGGCGGCGTACGTGTCGATGACCTTCTCGTAGCCGATCTCGTACGCGTCCTGGTAGTACTCCAGGTTGTCGTTCGTCATGAACGGCGCCGGGTAGTAGACGCGGCCGAGCTTGCCTTCCTTGCGGATCTCGATCTTCGACGCGATCGGATGGATCGACGACGTCGAGTTGTTGATGTACGAGATCGAGCCGGTCGGCGGCACCGCCTGCAGGTTCTGGTTGTAGATGCCGTGCTTCTGGATGGACTCCTTGAGCTCGACCCAGTCCTGCTGCGTCGGGATGTGGTGGTTCGCGAAGAGCTCCTTCACCTTCTCCGTCTGCGGCACCCACTCCTGCTCGATGTACTTGTCGAAGAACTCGCCCGTGGCGTACTTCGACTCCTCGAAGCCGTCGAACGCCTGGCCGCGCTCGATGGCGAGCTTGTTCGACGCCCGGAGAGCGTGGAACAGCACCGTGTAGAAGTAGATGTTCGTGAAGTCGATGCCCTCTTCCGAGCCGTAGAACACGCGCTCGCGAGCGAGGTAGCCGTGCAGGTTCATCTGCCCGAGGCCGATCGCGTGCGAGCGGTCGTTGCCGTCCTCGATCGATCGGACCGAGCGGATGTGGCTCTGGTCGCTGACCGCGGTGAGCGCGCGGATCGAGGTCTCGACCGTCTGGCCGAAGTCGGGCGAGTCCATCGCGAGCGCGATGTTGAGCGACCCGAGGTTGCAGGAGATGTCCTTGCCGATCTGGTCGTACGAGAGGTCCTCGTTGAGCGTCGTCGGCGTGTTCACCTGCAGGATCTCGCTGCAGAGGTTCGACATGTTGATCCGGCCCTTGATCGGGTTCGCCCGGTTCACCGTGTCCTCGAACATGATGTACGGGTAGCCCGACTCGAACTGGATCTCGGCGAGCGTCTGGAAGAACTTGCGCGCGTTGATCTTCGTCTTCTTGATGCGCGGGTCGTCGACCATCTCGCGGTACTTCTCGGTCACCGCGATGTCGCCGAACGGCACGCCGTAGACGCGCTCGACGTCGTAGGGCGAGAACAGGTACATGTCCTCGTCGTTGCGCGCGAGCTCGAACGTGATGTCGGGCACGACGACACCCAGCGACAGCGTCTTGATGCGGATCTTCTCGTCCGCGTTCTCGCGCTTGGTGTCGAGGAACTTCATGATGTCGGGGTGGTGAGCCGACAGGTACACCGCGCCGGCGCCCTGACGCGCGCCGAGCTGGTTGGCGTAGCTGAACGAGTCCTCGAGCAGCTTCATGACCGGGATGATGCCGCTCGACTGGTTCTCGATCTGCTTGATCGGCGCACCGGCCTCGCGGATGTTCGAGAGGAGGAGCGCGACGCCGCCACCGCGCTTCGAGAGCTGCAGGGCCGAGTTGATGCCGCGCGCGATCGACTCCATGTTGTCCTCGATGCGCAGGAGGAAGCAGCTGACGAGCTCGCCGCGCTGCGCCTTGCCGGCGTTGAGGAACGTCGGCGTCGCAGGCTGGAAGCGACCCGAGATGATCTCGTCCACGAGCTTCCACGCGAGGTCCTGGTCGCCGTCCGCGAGGGCGAGGGCGGTCATGACGACGCGGTCCTCGAAGCGCTCGAGGTAGCGCTTGCCGTCGAACGTCTTGAGCGTGTAGCTCGTGTAGTACTTGAAGGCGCCGAGGAACGTCTCGAAGCGGAACTTCTTGCCGTACGCGAAGGCGTTGAGCTTCTCGATGAACTCGAACGGGTACTTCTCGATGACCGAGCCCTCGTAGTACTCCTTCTCCACGAGGTAGTCCAGGCGCTCCTTGAGCGAGTGGAAGAACACCGTGTTCTGGTTCACGTGCTGCAGGAAGTACTCCCGCGCCGCCCGCTTGTCGGCGTCGAACTGGATCTTCCCGTCCGCGTCGTACAGGTTGAGCATGGCGTTGAGGGCGTGGTAGTCCATGCCGTCGAACTTCACGTTGTGCTTGAAGTCCGCTTCTGTCAGTGCTGTCGCTTCCACCATCGTTCCAATCCGTCGCTCACGCGGTCGACGTCCTCGGGCGTGCCGAACAGTTCGAGCCGGTACAAGTGCGGCACGTGGCACTTGCGGCTGATGATGTCGCCGGCGAGGCAGAACGCATCGCCGAAGTTGGTGTTGCCCGCGGCGATCACACCGCGGATGTGTCGTCTGTTCCGCTCGTCGTTGAGGAAACGGATGACCTGCTTGGGGACGGCGCCCTTCTCCTCGCCGCGTCCTTGGCCCCCGCCGTAGGTGGGGGTCACGAGCACGAAGGGCTCGTCGACGAGGAGGGGCGCCTCCCACGAGTGCAGCGGGATGCGGACGGATCGGATGCCCTCCGAGTGCCGCTCGAGCTTCTCGATGAATCGCGCCGTGTTGCCCGACACGCTCGAGAAGTACACGAGCAGGGGCGCCGTCGTGGCCGAGAGCGTCGCGGTCATGGGGACATCACTCCCGCGCTCCTGGTTCAGACCAGACGGGCGGCGAGCTCGTCGATCTTGTCGGGACGGAAGCCCGACCAGTGGTCCTCGTCGGTCACGACGACCGGCGCCTGCATGTAGCCGAGGGCCTTGACCTGCTCGAGCGCGTCAGCGTCCTGCGAGAGGTCGGTGACCTGGTACTCGATGCCCTTCGCGTCGAGTGCGCGGTAGGTCGCGTTGCACTGCACGCACGAAGGCTTGGTGTAGACCGTGATCGCCATTTCTTTCCCCTCAGATCCGTGTTCGGCCGGCATACCCCTGCCGGGCTCTCAATACTACATATGGGTGCCGACGTTCGGGGGCACCACAAGGGCTAGTAGTTACATCCGTGTGATTTTCCACCGTTCACCACAGCTCCATCCACCGACGCCTCCACAGGGATACAACGCCCGAGCACCCTCGAAAATGCCCGGATCACGCGGTTCTCGCGCCTCTCGGCGGAGGTTCTCCACAGGCGCGAAGCTACGCCCGGCCACCGACATCCGACGTCCTGTGGAGAAGCTCCTTCGGCGTGTCTCGGCGTGTCGTCCGCGGCGCGCCTCGCCCCCATCCCGACGGGATAGCGTGAGAGGCGTGTCTGGCTATCGTGATCTGCTGCGCACGCCCGGCGTCGGCCGCATCATCGCGGCTCAGCTGGCCGCGCGCTTCCCGGGAGGGATGGTCGCACTCGCCGTTCTCCTCCACGTCGAGCACACCCACCACTCCTACGGCGCGGCCGGCACCGTGCTCGCCGCCGTGTCGATCGGCCAGGCCGTCGCCGGACCCGTGACGAGCCGCTGGATGGGCCGCTGGGGCATGCGGCGCGTCCTCGCCCTCACGACGCTCGTCACGTCCGCCGCCATCGCGGCGCTCGCGCTCGTCCCCGCGCCGCTGCCCGTGACCATCCTCTTCGGCCTCATCGCCGGTCTCGCTTCGCCTCCCGTGCAGTCGGCTGTCCGCACCATCTACCCGAAGATGGTCAACGCGTCGCAGCTGACCGCGCTGTACTCGCTCGACGCGTCGCTGCAGGAGATCATCTGGATCGCAGGCCCCGTGCTCATCACCTTCGTGTCGACGCAGATCTCGACCGTCGTGGGCCTGGTCATGATCGTCGGCTTCACGATCGCGGGAGGCACGTGGTTCATCCTCTCCCCCGAGCTCGGACGCGTGCGCATCCCCCGCAGCCGGCGCTCGTTCGGACGCGTGCTGCGTGGGCCGACCGTCGTGCTGACCACCGTGCTCGGCTTCCTCCTCATCGGCGCGTGCGCCGCGGCGGAGGCGGGCGTCGTCGCGTCGTTCGGGGAGGGCGCGGTCGAGTCGGGCTTCATCCTCGCGGTCTTCGCCGTCGGGAGCTTCGTGGGCGGCCTGGCCTTCGGCAACCTCCCGATGTCGCCGTGGTCCATGGCCCGTCGCTACGCGATCATCGCGGTCGGCATGGGGCTCACGCTCGTCTCCCTGGACGCGTGGTGGCTGGGCGGATCGCTCGTCATCGCGGGGCTCGGCATCGCTCCCGTGCTCGCGATGTCGTTCGCCATCACCTCGGCGAGCGTGAAGTTCAGCGAGACGGCCGAGGCCTACGGATGGATCAACACCGGCCAGCTCATCGGCGCCGCGCTCGGCTCGGCGATCGCCGGCTTCATGATCGACGGCGTCGGGCCGCGCGGCGCCATGATGACCGCCCTCGGCTTCATCGTGCTCGGGCTCGTCGTCGCGATCGTGTGCGTGCGCGGCTTCCCGGATCTGCGCGGCCGGGACGCGTCTCCGATCCCCGACACCGAGCCGGTCCAGACCCTCCCGTAGAGCGGGTCACTTCCCGTCGAAGTCGAAGGCGCGCAGGAGCTCGGCGACGGCCTGCTCGCGGTGGTCGCCTCCGCTCTCGAACATGTGCGTGACATGCGTGCGCAGGTGGTTCTCGAGGAGAAGCCTGTTGAGCGATTCGAGCGACCGCTGGATGGCCCGGGACTGCGTGATGATGTCCATGCAGTAGTCCTCGTCCTCGATCATGCGACCGAGACCGCGCAGCTGCCCCTCGAGGATGCGCGTGCGGTGCAGCGCACGCTTCTGGATGTCGTCGATCACCGCGCCAGCGTACCGCGCGCAGCAGGGTGCGGGCTCCGCTCGTCCGGCCGCCGGACCCGCGTGCGAGGATCGAGCCATGCCGCGCACACCGACTGAGCTGCTGTCCCCCGCTGACCGCGAGCGCCTCGCCTCGCTGCGTCGGATGAAGGCCGTCGCCCTCGGCGCTCTCCTCCTCATGGCCGCCCTCTTCGTGCTGGGCTTCGCGCTGCAGGAATCGGTCCCGGCGCTCGCCTACCTGCGCGCGGCGGCAGAGGGCGGGATGGTCGGCGCACTCGCCGACTGGTTCGCTGTCACAGCGCTGTTCCGGCGTCCGCTCGGCCTTCCCATCCCCCACACGGCGATCATCCCGTCGCGAAAGGACGAGATCGGGCGCTCGCTCGGGGAGTTCGTCGAGACGAATTTCCTCTCCTCACCCGTCGTCCGCGGCAAGCTGCAGTCGGCGCGCATCTCGGAGCGCCTCGGCGCGTGGCTCGCGCAGCCTGCGCACGCCGAGCGGGTGTCCTCCGAGGGAGCGGCGATGGCGCAGGGCGTGCTGCGGGCGCTGAGCGACGACGACGTGCAGGACCTCGTGGCGGCGCTCGCCCGTGAGCACCTCATCGAGCCGGAGTGGGGCACGCCCGCCGGCGTGTGGCTCGAGCGCATCGTGGAGACGGGAGCGCACCACGCCGCCGTGGATCTCGCGGCGGACAGCCTCTCGAGCTGGCTCGCCGACAACCGCGATGCCTTCGCGGGCCTCGTGTCGCGGCGGCTTCCGTCCTGGGTGCCCTCGCTCGCTCACCGCGTCGTCGACGGCGCGCTCTACAACGAGACCGTGGCCTTCGTCGATGCCGTGCGAGCGGATGGCGCCCATCCCGCCAGGAAGGCGATCGACCGCTATCTCGCGCGTCTCGCTGACAGCCTGCAGCACGACGCGGAGACCCGCGCGAAGCTCGAGGGCGCGAAGGTCGCCGTGTTCGACAGCCCGCGCGTCCGAGAGCTCGCCGGAAGCGCATGGGAGACCGCGAAGAACGGCCTCATCGTCTCGCTCGGCGACGAGCGCAGCGCGCTGCGCACGCGGATGCGCGAGGCGCTCATCGAGATCGGCGGGCGCCTGGGCTCCGATCGGGCCATCCAGCGTCGCGTCGACGGATGGGTGGTGGACGCGGCGGGATTCCTCGTCGAGCGCTACCGCCACGACATCGCGTCGATCATCACCGACACGGTCGAGAAGTGGGACGCCGAGGAGACGACCGAGAAGATCGAACTGCTCGTGGGCCGCGACCTGCAGTACATCCGCCTCAACGGAACCGTCGTGGGGGCGCTCGCGGGCCTCGTGATCTTCTCCGTGGCCCACGCGGTGTTCGGGTGATGCCCGTGTGATGCACGAAAGGCCACCCGGCGTTGGGTGGCCTTTCGTTCAGGTTAAGTCCGGCGGTGTCCTACTCTCCCACAAGGTCCCCCTTGCAGTACCATCGGCGCTGAGAGGCTTAGCTTCCGGGTTCGGAATGTGGCCGGGCGTTTCCCTCTCGCTATGACCGCCGAAACATCTGGTGATGTGTTCGACATCAAGCTTTCTCTATGAAAGTTTCTGGTGCCCGTACATCGGGAACCACAAAGTGGACGCGAGCACCGCAGAAGACGGTGTGTTATCAAGTCATCGGCTTATTAGTACCAGTCAGCTGCACCCATTGCTGGGCTTCCACGTCTGGCCTATCAACCCAGTAGTCTGCTGGGAGCCTCTCCACCCGAAGGTGATGGAAGTCTCATCTTGAGGCCGGCTTCCCGCTTAGATGCTTTCAGCGGTTATCCATCCCGAACGTAGCCAACCAGCGGTGCCCTTGGCAGGACAACTGGCACACCAGAGGTTCGTCCAACCCGGTCCTCTCGTACTAGGGTCAGATCCTCTCAAACTTCCTACGCGCGCAGCGGATAGGGACCGAACTGTCTCACGACGTTCTAAACCCAGCTCGCGTACCGCTTTAATGGGCGAACAGCCCAACCCTTGGGACCTACTCCAGCCCCAGGATGCGACGAGCCGACATCGAGGTGCCAAACCATGCCGTCGATATGGACTCTTGGGCAAGATCAGCCTGTTATCCCCGAGGTACCTTTTATCCGTTGAGCGACAGCGCTTCCACAAGCCACTGCCGGATCACTAGTCCCGACTTTCGTCCCTGCTCGACCTGTCAGTCTCACAGTCAAGCTCCCTTGTGCACTTACACTCGCCACCTGATTGCCAACCAGGTTGAGGGAACCTTTGGGCGCCTCCGTTACTCTTTGGGAGGCAACCGCCCCAGTTAAACTACCCACCAGGCACTGTCCCTGAACCGGATCACGGTCCGAAGTTAGATATCCAGAGTGACCAGAGTGGTATTTCAACAACGACTCCACAATGACTGGCGTCACTGCTTCACAGTCTCCCACCTATCCTACACAAGCCACACCGAACACCAATACCAAGCTGTAGTAAAGGTCACGGGGTCTTTCCGTCCTGCTGCGCGTAACGAGCATCTTTACTCGTAATGCAATTTCGCCGAGTTCGTGGTTGAGACAGTTGGGAAGTCGTTACGCCATTCGTGCAGGTCGGAACTTACCCGACAAGGAATTTCGCTACCTTAGGATGGTTATAGTTACCACCGCCGTTTACCGGGGCTTAAATTCTCAGCTTCGCCTTGCGGCTGACCGGTCCTCTTAACCTTCCGGCACCGGGCAGGCGTCAGTCCGTATACATCGTCTTGCGACTTCGCACGGACCTGTGTTTTTAATAAACAGTCGCTACCCACTGGTCTCTGCGGCCCACACACGCTTTCGAAGCAAGTTCTAATACGCGCTGGGCCCCCCTTCTCCCGAAGTTACGGGGGCATTTTGCCGAGTTCCTTAACCACGATTATCTCGATCTCCTCGGTATTCTCTACCTGACCACCTGAGTCGGTTTGGGGTACGGGCGGCTAGAACCTCGCGTCGATGCTTTTCTCGGCAGCATAGGATCACCCACTTTTCATCCCCATCACATCTCAGCCACATGAGCCACGGATTTGCCTATGGCTCGGCCTACATGCTTGGACCAGGACAACCATCGCCTGGCTTGGGCTACCTTCCTGCGTCACACCTGTTAATACGCTAACCGCACCAGCATGGGGTCGCGCGCTCCACCAGACGGTGCCACCCGAAGGCGGCGATGTCTGGCTTTGGGCGCTTAGCACCACTGGATTGATTGGGGCGGTTCTTCGCCGGTACGGGAATATCAACCCGTTGTCCATCGACTACGCCTGTCGGCCTCGCCTTAGGTCCCGACTTACCCAGGGAAGATTAGCTTGACCCTGGAACCCTTGGTCTTCCGGAGGACGTGTTTCTCACACGTCTTTCGCTACTCATGCCTGCATTCTCACTCGTGTGGCCTCCACGGCTGGATCACTCCGCCGCTTCACCGCCCACACGACGCTCTCCTACCCATCAACACGGCTGGACCACGAAGGCCTACCAAAAATGTCAATGCCACAACTTCGGTGGCGTGCTTGAGCCCCGTTACATTGTCGGCGCGGAATCACTTGACCAGTGAGCTATTACGCACTCTTTCAAGGGTGGCTGCTTCTAAGCCAACCTCCTGGTTGTCTGAGCAACTCCACATCCTTTCCCACTTAGCACGCGCTTAGGGACCTTAGATGGTGGTCTGGGTTGTTTCCCTCTCGACGATGAAGCTTATCCCCCACCGTCTCACTGCTGCGCTCTCACTTACCGGCATTCGGAGTTTGGCTGACGTCAGTAACCTTGTAGGGCCCATCGGCCATCCAGTAGCTCTACCTCCGGCAAGAAACACGCAACGCTGCACCTAAATGCATTTCGGAGAGAACCAGCTATCACGAAGTTTGATTGGCCTTTCACCCCTATCCACAGCTCATCCCCTCAGTTTTCAACCTAAGTGGGTTCGGCCCTCCACGACGTCTTACCGTCGCTTCAGCCTGGCCATGGATAGATCACTTCGCTTCGGGTCTAGGACACGCGACTAAACTCGCCCTATTCAGACTCGCTTTCGCTACGGCTGCCCCACACGGGTTAACCTCGCCACGTATCACTAACTCGCAGGCTCATTCTTCAAAAGGCACGCCGTCACCCCAACAAGGAGGCTCCGACGGTTTGTAAGCAAACGGTTTCAGGTACTATTTCACTCCCCTCCCGGGGTACTTTTCACCTTTCCCTCACGGTACTTGTCCGCTATCGGTCATCTGGGAGTATTTAGGCTTACCAGGTGGTCCTGGCAGATTCACACGGGATTTCACGGGCCCCGTGCTACTTGGGATACCACTCGCGGCAGGAAACGCATGTCGACTACGGGGCTACCACCCGCTCTGGCCGGCCATTCAAAACCGTTCGTCTATACGCACCTGTACCACCGAGACCTGCGGCAGCGGTCTCAGAATGGTCCCACAACCCCGAACGTGCAACACCTGCCGGCTATCACACACGATCCGGTTTAGCCTCATCCGCTTTCGCTCGCCACTACTCACGGAATCACTGTTGTTTTCTCTTCCTGTGGGTACTGAGATGTTTCACTTCCCCACGTTCCCTCTACCCGCCCTATATATTCAGACGGGAGTCACCAGGTCAGCACGCCGCCTGGCGGGGTTTCCCCATTCGGAAATCCTCGGATCACAGCCCGCTTATCGGCTCCCCAAGGCTTATCGCAGATTGCTACGTCCTTCTTCGGCTCCAGATGCCAAGGCATCCACCGTTTGCTCTTAAAGACTTGAAATCACATGAGCCACAGAACCCCCGAAAGGATCCTGTGTTCGCTTCTTTAAGATGCTCGCGTCCACTGTGTAGTTCTCAAAGTACGGGCGGCACCCCCCCTCCCCGACCAGACAGCCGGCTCAGACGAGGCCCACAAGGAAACAGACACCCGAAAGCGCCTGGTCCCTCAGGACCCAACAGCGTGCAGGCGCCCCGCTCACCGAACCCCCGTTCCCACCCGACCCGAAGGCCAGACGTACTAGAAGGACTCAGCTGCGCTGACGCCTTGTCAAATGTTCCACCCATGAGCAACCCGTCGAGAACATTCGCCTCGAAACGGGCCTCTGCGAACCCCGAAGGGTTCGAGATGCTCCTTAGAAAGGAGGTGATCCAGCCGCACCTTCCGGTACGGCTACCTTGTTACGACTTAGTCCTAATTACCGATCCCACCTTCGACAGCTCCCTCCCACAAGGGGTTAGGCCACCGGCTTCAGGTGTTACCGACTTTCATGACTTGACGGGCGGTGTGTACAAGACCCGGGAACGTATTCACCGCAGCGTTGCTGATCTGCGATTACTAGCGACTCCGACTTCATGAGGTCGAGTTGCAGACCTCAATCCGAACTGGGACCGGCTTTTTGGGATTCGCTCCACCTCACGGTATTGCAGCCCTTTGTACCGGCCATTGTAGCATGCGTGAAGCCCAAGACATAAGGGGCATGATGATTTGACGTCATCCCCACCTTCCTCCGAGTTGACCCCGGCAGTATCCCATGAGTTCCCACCATAACGTGCTGGCAACATAGAACGAGGGTTGCGCTCGTTGCGGGACTTAACCCAACATCTCACGACACGAGCTGACGACAACCATGCACCACCTGTACACCGACCAAAAAGGGGCGACTGTTTCCAGACGTTTCCGGTGTATGTCAAGCCTTGGTAAGGTTCTTCGCGTTGCATCGAATTAATCCGCATGCTCCGCCGCTTGTGCGGGTCCCCGTCAATTCCTTTGAGTTTTAGCCTTGCGGCCGTACTCCCCAGGCGGGGAACTTAATGCGTTAGCTGCGTCACGGAGACCGTGGAAAGGCCCCCACAACTAGTTCCCAACGTTTACGGGGTGGACTACCAGGGTATCTAAGCCTGTTTGCTCCCCACCCTTTCGCTCCTCAGCGTCAGTAACGGCCCAGAGATCTGCCTTCGCCATCGGTGTTCCTCCTGATATCTGCGCATTCCACCGCTACACCAGGAATTCCAATCTCCCCTACCGCACTCTAGTCTGCCCGTACCCACTGCAGGCCCGAGGTTGAGCCTCGGGTTTTCACAGCAGACGCGACAAACCGCCTACGAGCTCTTTACGCCCAATAATTCCGGATAACGCTTGCGCCCTACGTATTACCGCGGCTGCTGGCACGTAGTTAGCCGGCGCTTTTTCTGCAGGTACCGTCACTTTCGCTTCTTCCCTGCTAAAAGAGGTTTACAACCCGAAGGCCGTCATCCCTCACGCGGCGTTGCTGCATCAGGCTTCCGCCCATTGTGCAATATTCCCCACTGCTGCCTCCCGTAGGAGTCTGGGCCGTGTCTCAGTCCCAGTGTGGCCGGTCACCCTCTCAGGCCGGCTACCCGTCGACGCCTTGGTGAGCCACTACCTCACCAACAAGCTGATAGGCCGCGAGCCCATCCCCAACCGAAAAATCTTTCCCACCACAGACCATGCGGCCATGATGCATATCCGGTATTAGCAACCGTTTCCGGCTGTTATCCCAGAGTCAGGGGCAGGTTGCTCACGTGTTACTCACCCGTTCGCCACTAATCCACCCAGCAAGCTGGGCTTCATCGTTCGACTTGCATGTGTTAAGCACGCCGCCAGCGTTCATCCTGAGCCAGGATCAAACTCTCCGTAAAAAACGAAAGCAGACACCCACCCGGGAAAACGGACAGGCACCTGCGAGTTCAATCATGACCAAAAAGGATGCCAAAAACTGACAACCATAAAATTTGATCCAAAGGAATTCTCAACCAGCCGAAGCTGGACGAGGATAATTTGGCATTTGACAAGTGCACGCTGTTGAGTTCTCAAGGATCAGACGCACCCAGCCCCACGACTCCCGCCGCGGCCCTCCGGGGCAACCATCCACCCCCAGCACCAGCAAGACCACAGCCTCACCAGAACCAGGGATTGTGTTGTACGTCGCAGACCTGGGGCGGGGAACCTTCCGGCTCAACCTCACCGCTTGGCGGCGACAAGGGAATACATTACGCCGAACCCCCACCCCCAGCAAACCCACCCACCACCCGGGCGTGTCGCGAGCCGGAGGCAGGGCCAGCACGGCCGCGCCCCGACGACTCCTGCTCGGCGCCGACGTGCCGGACGCCGGATACGACGAAGCCCCCGTCCGATGGACGGGGGCTTGTCGACTGTCTCAACTCAGTGTGGACCCAGGGGGATTCGAACCCCCGACCTTCTCATTGCGAACGAGACGCGCTACCAACTGCGCCATGGGCCCTTGCAACTCGAGATACATTACCAGACCCCGAGCCGCTTGCAGAAACCGAGGCGCGTCAGGCGCGTCGCCAGGCGTCGAGCCATGCGTCCGCGATCCGCCGCGCGCCCTCGGCAGAGGGGTGGACGCCGTCAGGCGCGAGCGCGGCAGCACCCACGGTGCGGGCGGCCTCGGTGAGCAGACGGTGCAGCGGCACGAAGGACGCGCCGTGCTCCTCCGCGAGACGCGCGATGACCTCTCGCTTCGCCGCGAGGTCGTCGAGCCACCCCTCCTGATCGTCGCGCACGGGCAGGACGAACGGCTCCACGAGGATGAGCCGTGCGCGGCGCGCGGCGTCACTCGCGAGCAGCCGGCGCACGGTCGCCTCGAAGTCCTCGGCGCTGGTGGGGTCGTCGCGATCGAAGCGCCGCCAGGTGTCGTTGACGCCGATGTAGACGGTGAGCACGTCCGGCTCGGCTGCCTCCACGTCCTCGTTCCAGCGGCGCTCGAGGTCGACGGCGCGGTCTCCCCCGACCCCGACGTTCACGACGTGCACCTCATCGCCGAGCGTCTCGGCGATGAGGTGCACGTAACCGTGTCCGAGCGAGGCGGCGTGCGAGCGATCGCGACCGGCATCGGTGATCGAGTCTCCGACGAACACGAGTCGAGCGGGGCGGGTCATCGTTCTCCTTCGAGCGGGACGGACGGGCTCCGACCCGCCGAGAGCGTCTCACGATCGGGGCGTCGCCGCACCGGATCGGACATCTGCGGTCATCCGGCCGCGCGGCGGGCGAGCAGCTCGCGCACGTGCGCCTCGATCTCGGCGTCGTCGACGAACCCCATGCGCGCATACGGCGACGCCGGCTGCTGCTGACGGGCCGCAGTGATCGGCACCGGCGCGGGAGCCTGGGCCGCGATCTGCGTGCGCAGAGCCTCCTCGCGCGCGGCCGCGCGGAGCGCCTCGTGTGCGCGCGCGCCGTCGAGCGCGAGCGCGGCGCGCGAGCCGGAGACGCTCGTCAGCGGCGCCGGGAGCGAGCGCGGCGTCCAGCCGCGGTCCTCGGGGTCCATGAGCGCGGGCGCGGCCCGGCGGACCACCGGGGCCGCCTCGGCGATCGGCGCAGCCGCCGGGGCCGCCGGGCGCTTCGCGCGACGCGCGACCGCGGCCATCCGATTCAGCGTCTGCAGCGCCACGAGCGTCGCGACGGCACCGCCCGCCAGCCACCACCCGGCTCCGCCCTGCGCGAGGGCCGCGACGCCGACGGGGATTGCCGCGAGGCCAGCGAGCAGGACGACGGTGGCGGCCATCCGCACGGCGCGACGGGCGCGCGCCTGGCGCGCGCGGAGCACCTCGGGAGCGCGGCGCGCGGCGTCGAGCTCCCGTCGGCGGCGCTCCGCCTCGAGCTCCAGCTCACGGCGCCGGCGTTCGCGACCGGCCGCGGCCTCGTCGCGCTCGCGCTCGAGGCGCGCCTGAACCTCCATCCGCTTGCGCTCGAGCTCGAGGCGGTCGCGCTCGGCGCGCAGCCGCTCGTCCTCGGCGCGCAGCTGACGCACGAGCTTCTCCTGCGCGCGTGCCTCGCGCGCGCTCAGCTCGACGCGGATCTCGTCGGGCGTCTCGCTCGTCTCCGCGAGCACGCGCAGAGCCTGGTTGAGCCGGACCGCGTTGCGCTCGGCGGCGTTGTAGCGCATGCGCGCCTGCCAGGTCGGGAGGAGGTAGACGATCCAGAGCAGCACGGCGACCGCGATGATCACGCCGCCGCCCAGCATCTGCCCGCCCATGAAGACAAAGGTAGGCGACGACGGTGCGCGGCCCGCGCTCGCGCCCGCGTGTCGCGCGCGGAGCGGTCAGGAGGCGAGTGTGTCGCTCGGCGGGATGGCCGCGGCGTCGGTGGGCGCGCGACCGCTGACCCAGCGGGCGAGGACGCCTTCCGGCACCTCTTCGCGGACGAGGGCGAAGGCGTAGTGGTCGCGCCAGTCGCCGTCGATGTGGATGTACCGACGGCGCAGCCCCTCGTACCGGAATCCGAGCTTCTGGACCACGCGCAGGCTCGGCACGTTCTCGGGCCGGATGCAGATCTCCATGCGGTGCAGACGGAGATCGGTGAAGCAGAGGTCGGTCGCGAGCGCGACGGCTGTCGGGGTGATGCCGCGGCCCGCGAAGCGCTCACTCACCCAGTAGCCGATCGTCGCGGACGAGAGGGAGCCGCGGGCGATCCCCCACACGTTGAGCTGACCGCAGACGGCGCCCTCGTACTCCATGACGAGGGGCACGCCCACGCCGTCGCGGTACTGCTGCAGCAGGCGCCGGATGCCGGCGCGCATGTCGAAGGAGATGGCGCCGTCGGGGTTCGTCGCCTCCCACGGGCGCAGCCACGATCGGTTCGCGAGCAGCTCCTGCTGGAGGGTGCGCGCGTCCCGCGGACGCACGAGTCGGATGGACACCGCGCCGTGTTCACGCCACGCCTGGGTATCCATCCGACTCCTCGGCAGATGTCTCGAGCGACCGGGCTCAGAGAGTGGTCGCGAACTCCTTGAACCAGGGTCGCAGGTCCGGGCCGAGGTCGGCGCGGTCCGCGGCGAGCTGGACGATGGCCTTGATGTAGTCGAGGCGGTCGCCCGTGTCGTAGCGGCGCCCGCGGAAGATGACGCCGTAGACCCCGGGGCCCGCTTCGTCGGCCGCGACCTCCTGCAGCGCGTCGGTCAGCTGGATCTCGCCGCCCTTGCCGGGCTCCGTGCGCTCGAGCACATCGAAGATCGCGGGGGTCAGCACGTAGCGGCCGATGATCGCGAGGTTCGACGGCGCGTCCTCCTTGGCGGGCTTCTCGACGAGGCCCTTCACGCGGACGACGCCCTCGGTGTCGGTCGGCTCGACGTCGGCGCAGCCGTACATGTGGATCTGGTCGGGGTCGACCTCCATGAGGGCGATGACCTGCGCGCCGCGCTTGGCCTGCTCGTCGATCATCGTCGTGAGCAGCTCGTCGCGCTCGTCGATGAGGTCGTCGCCCAGGAGGACGGCGAACGGCGAGTCGCCCACGTGAGCCTGGGCGCGCAGCACCGCGTGACCGAGGCCCTTGGGGTCGCCCTGGCGGACGAAGTGGATGTCGGCGAGGTCGCTGGATGCCTGGACGCGCTCGAGACGGCCGGTGTCGCCCTTCTTCTCGAGGTTGCGCTCGAGCTCGGGCACCGAGTCGAAGTGGTTCGCGAGCGCGTTCTTGTTGCGCCCGATGATCATCAGCACATCGCGGATGCCGGCGGCGACAGCCTCTTCGACGACGTACTGGATCGCCGGCTTGTCGACGACCGGCAGCATCTCCTTGGGCGTGGCCTTCGTCGCCGGAAGGAAGCGCGTGCCCAGCCCGGCGGCGGGGATGACCGCCTTGATCTTCGGTGAATCCATGCTGACAGCCTAGGCGATGCCCCGTTATCCGCCTGTGATCGCCCTGCGACACGGGGCGCGTCTCCTAGGATCGGGACATGCCCGGAGAGCTCGATCAGGCCAAGCGCGCCCTGCGCGCGGAGATCCGCGAGCGCCGCCAGCTGCTCTCGCCCGCGCAGCGCGAGGCGGCGGGAGAGGGCATCCACCGCGAGCTCGACGCGCTCGTCGCGCGTCTGGGCGCGCGCTCCCTGTCCTGCTACCTGTCGGGCCCGACCGAGCCGGACACGCGCCCGTTCATCCGCTCCGCCCTCGAGCGCGGCCTCCGCGTGCTGCTGCCGATCACGCGTGCAGACGGCCTCCTGGACTGGACGGCCGCGAGCGCGGACGGCGACGAGATCGAGAGCGCGTACGGCGTTCCCGAGGCCGTCGGCGAGGTGCTCGGGCCGATCGCGGTCAACGACGTCGATCTCCTCGTCGTGCCCGCGTCGGCCGTGGACGGCGAGGGGCTCCGGATGGGCTGGGGCCGGGGCTTCTACGACAAGACGCTCGGCTCGATGGCGCACAGGCCGCCTGTATACGCGGTGATCTATGATTCCGAGTTGGTCGATCGCGTTCCGCGCGATCTCCATGATCAGTCCGTCGACGGCGTCGTGACCCCGACGCGCACCGTCGCGTTCCGCGGCTGACGACTCCGCTCCATCATCCGAACGAGGACCCATGCCCACATACGCCTACGCCTGCAAGTCCTGTGGCCACCGGTTCGACGCCGTCCAGGCCTTCAGCGACCCGTCGCTCACCGAGTGCCCCGAGTGCGGGGGCGAGCTGCGCAAGCAGTACGGCTCGATCGGCGTGACGTTCAACGGCGCGGGCTTCTACCGCACGGACTCTCGGAATGCTGCGTCCTCCTCCGGCGCGGGTGCTGGATCCGCGTCCTCGTCTGCGCCATCATCGGGGTCGGGAGCCTCCGCTCCCGCCGCGGCCGGCGCCTGACGCCCCGCGGTTCGACTTCTCGCCGGCGTCGTCGGCAGATGGGGGAACCACCACCATGATCCAGGGCTTCAAGGAGTTCATCTCCCGCGGCAACGTCATCGACCTCGCGGTCGCGGTCATCATCGGCGCCGCGTTCGCCGCGATCGTCACGGCCGTCGTCGACAACCTCGTCAACCCGCTCATCGGCGCCTTCGTGCCCTCGGGCGACCTCGCCAGCTGGGTCATCCCGATCCCGGGCCTCTTCGCCACGGCGAACCTCGGCATCGGCGGCATCATCTCGGCGATCATCAACTTCCTCGCGGTGGCCGCCGTCGTGTACTTCGCGCTCGTGCTGCCGATGAACAAGCTCGCCGAGCGCCGCAAGGCCAAGCTCGGCGTCACCGAGGACGTCCCCGCTCCCACGCAGGAGGAGCTCCTCGCGGAGATCCGCGACCTGCTCGCGAAGCAGGGCTCCCGCTGACCCGCGCGCACATGACGAAGGGCGCCTCCCGTTCGGGAGGCGCCCTTCTCCGTCTGAGGGGCGGATGGCCGCGTCACCAGTGCGGCGGACGATCCCTCCGCAGCCGCTCGTCGTTCGGGCCCTTCTCCCCCGCGGCGGGGCGAGCGCCCGCGTCCGCGCCCCGCAGGGTCGCCTCCGCATCCGCGTCGGCGAGCGTGCCCTCCACGCGCGTGAGGCGGGCTCGACGCGCGCCGGCGACGCGCTCGACCCGCTGACGAGGCTCGTCCGACATCAGAAGGCGAGCGGCTCGGTGTCCGGGTCGACGCGGGGCGTGTCGGCGGAGACGCCCAGCACGGCCGCGATGCGCTCGGCGACCGCGGCAGGGTCGCTGTAGAGGTCGAAGGCGTGCACGCGGACGTAGTGCCAGCCGAGCCGCCGCAGGGCGTGCGGGCGCAGCCGGAGCGACTCGCGCAGCGACGCGTCCTGCGATTCGGGGTCGCTCTCCACGACGACGGCCTTGCCGCTGCGCTGCGCGACGAGCGGGAGCATCCCGTGGTAGTCCACGTCGACGGCGACGCCCAGTCGGCGCAGCTCGCGCGCGAGCACGCGCGTGAGCGGATCCGCGTCGTCCTCGCGCCGCGCCTCGCGGCCTCGCCCGTCGATGCTCGCGAGGATGCCCATGAGGATGGCCGCGCCGTGCTCGAGGCGGCCGTCGTCGGCCGCGGGGCGGATCGACGACACGATCACCATCGAGCGCCGCGCGCGGGTCATGCCGACGGTCAGGAGCCTCTCGCCGTCCGGCGTGGAGAGGTCGCCGAAGTCGCTCAGCACGCGGCCGTGCTTGGTCACGCCGTACCCGAGCGAGAAGATCACGCGGTCGCGGCTCTCGGCGACCGACTCCTCGAGCGTGAGCACCGTGAGCGGCTCGGTCGTGTCGCGCGCGACGAAGTCCGCGACATCCGAGCGGCCCGCGAACGCGGTCGTCACGGCGGAGCGGATGCGCTCGGCGTGCCGACGGCTCGCGGTGATCACCATGAGCGACTCGTGCGGGCGGTTCACGGCGTGCTCGACGACGAGCGTCACGACGCGCTGGACCTCGGCATCGGGGCTCTCGACGGCGCCGCTCTCCGGGTCGGGCGCGCCGTAGCCGCCCTCGACGTAGTCGACCGACAGGCTGCCGCGGCCGAGATACGACCCGGCCCAGGGCAGCGACACGATCTCGCCGCCGTAGAACGCGTCGTTCACGAGCTCGGCGAGGTCCTCGCCGCCCGCCCGGTAGCTGCGGGTCAGGGTCTCGACCGGAAGCACGTCGGCGAGGCGCTCGAATGCACTGGCCTGCTCGCCGCCCGCGGGAGGGCTCTCGAGCACCGCGACGGAGAAGGGCAGGGGCCGCTGCGTCACAGGATCGCCGAAGGCAACGACCTGCCGTGCGCGGCGGATGGCCGGGGCCGCCTCCGCGAGGCCGATCGCCCCGGAGTCGGCGATGAGCACGACGTCGAAGCCCGGCGCGTCGGGGATGAGGGGCACGTCGTAGGGCGACGCGATCCAGACCGGCGCGATGACGCGCGACAGGGTCGGCGCGATCGATGCGAGCGCCTCGGCGCTCACGTCGCCGCGCGTGAGGGAGCGCTTGAGGGCCTCCGCCTCGCCCGGCTCGTCGACGATGCCGATCTTCCACTGCGTCGCGAGCTGCCAGGCGAGCAGCGGGCCGGATGCCGCGGCGTGCGCCTCGTCGACGAGGCGGAAGTCGCGCTCGAGCCGGTCGACGACCGATGTGTTGGCGCCGAGCAGCGCGCGGTCGCTCTGCAGCAGGTGCTCGAGGGCCGACTGCCACCACGCGAACTCGAGCTCCTCGCCCACGCGCTCCTCGTCGACATGGCGGACCGACAGCTCGGTCAGGAGCGGCTCGAGGCCGAGGCGCGACAGCTCGGCGCGCAGCTCGGCGCGCTCGACGATGTTGTCGAAGACGTCGGAGTCGGCGGCGAGCCCGGCGAGCGTGCGCACGAGACGCTCCACGGGCATCGATGCGAGCCGCGTCCCGCGCCCGAGGGCCGCGTCGAGCTCGCTCAGCTCGGCCTCCACGCGCTGCCACTCGACCTGCACGTCGGCGAGTCCGAGCGGCAGCTCGGGGATCGTCCCGACGTCGACGAGCTGCTGCCACTGCTGACGCTGGTGCTGGATCCGGGACAGCGCAGCGTGCATGTCGGTCACGTGCACGCCGGGGCGCAGGTACTCCTTCGAGAGGCGCTTGAGGCGCCGGCGCTGCGCGCCGGGCAGGCCCGACTCGCGTCGCGGTCCGAAGGCCTTGATCATGTCGCCGAGCGGGCGCTCGAACACCGACGGCGTGAACCGGTCGAGCGAGTCGCGGATCCCGTGCAGGAGCCGCAGGTACTCCCCCAGCTCGTCGATCGTCGTGAACGGGCGCATCCGCGTCTGCGAGATGAGCTCGTATCCGCGCTCGAGGAGGTTCGGCACGCTCGTGCGGTGCAGCTTGCCGGCCATCCGATGCGCCGCACGGGCGTCGTCGGTCGACGAGAAGGAGACGCCGTACCACGGCGAGTCGTCGGGGCCCACGCGGAACTCGCCCAGGCGCGCGGCGAGCGCCAGGGTCGATGCGGCCTTCGAGCGGTCGCCCGCGAGCTGCTCGAGGGCCCGGATGCCGAGGCGGGCGGATGTCGACGGCGGGGTCGGCAGGGCCGCGAGCCGCGTGAGGGTGCGCGTCGCCTCGAGCACCGAGATGCCGAGCCCGTCGTGCACGCGCGTGAGCGCGTGGCGGTAGTCGCGCAGCACCGAGCGGAGGCGCACGAGGGCGTCGTCGATGTCGGAGACCTTGGGCTGCGTCGCCTTCTCGTTGCGGCCGATCGCGCGGATGAGGTCGCGCCGCAGGTCGGTCGGCGACACCGCGAGGGCGTCGAGCCCGATGCCCGCGAGACGATGGCGGATGCCCTCGAGGGTCGAGCGGCGCGCGCTCACGACGAGGACCCGCTTGCCGTCGCGCACGAGCGCGCCCACGGCGTTGATGATCGTCTGCGTGCCGCCCGTGCCGGGCAGGGTGTGCACCGCGAGAGACTGTCCGGCCGTGATGCGCGCCAGCACGCGCTCCTGCTCGGCATCCGCATCGAGCAGGAGCATGTCGGATGCCGGCGCGCGCTCGTCGGGGTGCGGCACGGCGGGTGCCGGGCGCTGGGCGCCCAGGGCAGCGAGGTCGTCGGGGTGGCCGGCGAGCGCGTTCAGGACCGGATGGTCGAGCTCGCGCATGTCGCGCGCCATGACCTCGCCGACCTCCGCGAACGTCGAGACGATGAGCCGCGGCTTGACGCTGAAGGTGTCGACGTGCGCGACGAGGCCGCGCAGCCGGTCGATCACGGGCTGGGGCTTGAACACGCCCTCGTCGTAGGCGAGCTCGGCGAGCGCGTCGCCGTCGATGTCGATCCCGAAGTGGTCCTGCGCGATGCGGACGAGCTCGGGGTTCACGGCGAAGCGGCCGTGGAGCTTCAGCTCGAAGTCGGAGTGATGGCGGCGGATGGCGAGCGGGCGCAGGAGGACCGGCGCGACGAACTCCTCGTCGCCGACGCGCCACGTCGCGAGGCCGACCGCGAGGCGCACGGCGTCGATGCCGCGCACGGTGCGCAGCTCGAGGTTCTTCGCCGTGATCCGCTCCGCGGCCAGGCGGGCGGTGCGCAGCGCGACCTCGTCGCGGAAGAGGTTCGACAGCAGCGTCGACCGTCCCGTGATGAACTGCGGGAGGCTGCCGGGGTGCGCCTTCGTGATCTCGATGCCCGACTCGGGCGCCGGCCGATAGCGCAGGAGCGGCGACCGTCCGCCGAGCGCCCCGGCGAGAGACCGCAGCTGCTCCCGTTCGGAGGACGCGACATGCGCGACCGACACGTCGGGGTCGGCGACGCGGAGGTCCGCGGGCGTCACGGGCACGAGCCTCGTGGTCTCCACGGCGTCGTCTTCAGCGGGCAGCACACCAGTCAGGGTAGGCGGACGCGCCTCAAAGTCACCCGCGTGCCGCGGAGTTTCGCCGGATTACCCGGGCGCACGGCCCCTGCGACGCCGTCTGCACAGGCCCTCTCCATCGGCGCGTCGGCTCCCGGCCGCGCCGCGCGAGCGCCGCACGGCCGTCCGCCCCTTCAGGATGGACGCATGACCTACCGGTACGCGATCCTCCCCACGCCCGTCGGCGACGCGGTCTCGGCGTTCTCCGACGAGGGCCTCGTCGCGCTGCGTCTCGCCGACGAGCCCGAGTGGGCGCTCGAGTCCGTCTCCCGCGAGCTGCGCGGCGCCCTCCTTCCCGACGACGGCTCGGACGCCGCCGAGGAGCTCGCCGCGCAGCTCGAGGGCTACTTCGCGGGCGAGCGCCGGCGCTTCGACCTCGCGCTGGACTGGCGCCTCGCGACGGGCTTCACGCGAGAGGCCCTCGAGGCGGTGCGCGAGATCCCCTACGGCACCACGGCGAGCTACGGCGAGGTCGCCGCCATGGCGGGGCGCCCGCGCGCCGCCCGCGCGGTCGGCACGGCCTGCCGCACGACGCCCTACTCGCTGATCGTCCCGGTGCACCGGGTCATCCGCGCCGACGGCACGATCGGCGGCTACGGCGGCGACATCGAGCTGAAGCGCCACCTCATCGAGCTCGAGCAGGACGCGCTCGGCGCCTGAGGCCATCCGCCCGCCGCACACGGGAGCGCCGACCCGCGAGTAGGCCGCGGGTCGGCGCTCCTTCCGCCTCAGTGAACGCCGCTCAGTGCTCGACCGCCTTCTCGGCGCCGAACCCGGTGAGCGAGCGCACCTCCATCTCGGCCGCGAGACGCGGGTCCTCCGCCGAGCGCGAGGTCAGCGAGCCGATCCACCCGAGGAGGAACCCGACCGGGATCGAGACGATCCCCGGGTTGCTCAAGGGCCAGATCGCGAAGTCGGCGGCGGGGAACACGCTCGTCTCGGTGCCCGAGAACACGGGCGAGAAGATGATGAGCACCAGGGCCGTGCCGAGGCCGCCGTACATGCTCCACACCGCGCCGCGCGTCGTGAAGCCGCGCCAGAACAGCGAGTAGAGGATCGTCGGCAGGTTCGCCGACGCCGCGACCGCGAACGCGAGCGCCACGAGGAACGCCACGTTCTGCCCCTGCACGCCGATGCCGCCGACGATCGCCAGCGCGCCGATCACGAGCACCGTGATGCGGGCGACCCGCACCTCGCCGTCGCCCTCCACGCGCCCGTTCTTGATGACGTTCGCGTAGATGTCGTGGGCGAACGAGGTCGCGGCCGTGATCGTGAGGCCCGCGACGACCGCGAGGATCGTCGCGAACGCGACCGCGGAGATGAACCCCATCAGCACGGGGCCCCCGAGCGCCTGCGCGAGCAGCGGAGCGGCCGAGTTCACGCCGCCCGGCGCGGCCGCGATCGTCTCCGCGCCCACGAGCGCTCCCGCGCCGTAGCCGAGCACGAGCGTGAGCAGGTAGAACAGCCCGATGAGCCAGATCGCCCACACGACCGAGCGACGCGCCTCTTTCGCCGTCGGCACCGTGTAGAAGCGCATGAGCACGTGCGGCAGGCCGGCCGTGCCGAGCACGAGCGCCATCCCGAGCGACAGGAAGTCGAGCGGCTTCGCGCCGTACTGGAGGCCGGGCGCGAGGATGGCCTCGCCGGCCGACGCGTTCGCGACCGCGGCGCCGAGAAGGCCGTTGAAGTCGAACCCGTGCTGCGCGAGCACCCAGATCGCCATCGCGATGGCGCCGCCGATGAGGAGGAAGGCCTTCACGATCTGCACCCAGGTCGTGCCCTTCATCCCGCCGATGAGCACGTAGACGACCATGAGGACGCCCACGACCGCGATGACCACCGACTGGCCGACGCGGTCGCCGACCCCGAGCAGAAGCGACACGAGGCCGCCCGCTCCCGACATCTGCGCGAGGAGGTAGAACAGGCACACCGCGAGGGTCGTGATCGCCGCGGCCATCCGCACGGGACGCTGCCGCAGGCGGAACGACAGCACGTCGGCCATCGTGAACTTGCCCGTGTTGCGCATGAGCTCGGCGACGAGCAGCAGCGCGACGAGCCACGCCACGAGGAAGCCGATCGAGTACAGGAACCCGTCGTACCCGTTCAGGGCGATCGCGCCGACGATGCCGAGGAACGACGCGGCGGAGAGGTAGTCCCCCGCGATCGCGAACCCGTTCTGCGGCCCGCTGAACGAGCGCCCGCCGGCGTAGAAGTCCGCCGCGGTCCTGTTGTTGCGACTCGCCCTGATGACGATGAACAGCGTGACCGCGACGAAGGCGCCGAACACGCTGATATTGAGGATCGGGTTGTTCTCCATCTGCGCGGGCGCCGCTGCCATCCATGCGCTCATGCGCCGGCCGCCTTCCGCTCGAGTTCAGACCGGATCTCGGCGGAGATCGGGTCGAGTCGGCGATTCGCGAAGGCCACGTATCCCATCGTGATCGCGAATGTCGTGACGAATTGGCCCAATCCGAAGAGCAGGCCGACGGTGATATCTCCCCACACCCTCTGCCCCATGAACTCGGGGAAGAAGCCCGCGAGGACGACGTAGAGGAAATACCAGACGAGGAAGAATGCCGCCAGCGGGAAGATGAAGCTCCGCTGGGTGCGCTTCAGCTCGCGGAAACGCGATGAATCCTCCACCGCCGCATAGTCGATCGACGTCGTCGGGGCGACGCCGCCCGGAGAGTCAGTCATGAGGCCTCCTTGCCGCATGGTCCCTGCCGCACTGCGTGTTCGCAGAGCCGGTGTTCCGGCACCTCGCCGGTGATATCTTCGACGCTACGGAAAGCGACAGAGCGGTCGTCACCCCCGAAAGTAGGTATCCCCGGTGCAGACAGTGTTGCCGTCTCGCGGAGCCGATGAGCAGCGGCTCGTCGCGGGCGCCGTCGACGAGCTCGCTCGCCGCACGCGCTTCCCGGTCGCGTTCGGCGGACTCCTGGAGGACGGCCGCGTCGCGATGTCGGCCTTCCACGGCACGCGGACGTCGGCGCTCGACGGGCTCGCGGTGCGCCCCGAGCGCGGCCTCGGCGGCCGCGCCATCATGGAGCTGCGCCCCCGCTTCGCGAGCGACTACCGCACGGCGAAGCAGATCACGCACGACTACGACCCGTACATCCTCGGCGAGGGCATCGGCACCCTCCTCGCCGTGCCCGTCATCGTCCAGGGGCGCGCACGAGGCGTGCTCTACGGCGCCGCCTGGGGCCAGTGGAACGTCGGCGGGGTCGCCGCGGCTCCCGCCGTCGAGGTCGCCGACCGGCTCGCGAGCCAGATCGCCGCGCTCGACGCGTCGCGGCGGCGACGGGAGGCGGCGGCGGAGTCGTCGGCCGTGCTCCCGCCCGCGCATCAGGAGGAGCTGCGGGAGACCTACGCCGAGCTGCGGCGCATCGCGGCCGCCGTCGACGACGGCGCCATCCGATCCCGTCTCGAGGAGGTCGAGCGTCGGCTCGCCGCGCTCTCCGGCGTGGCCGTGTCGGCACCGCGTCCGGCGGCCGAGCCGACCGTGCACCTCTCGCCGCGCGAGGTCGACGTGCTCGCCTGCGCTGCTCTCGGTGCGACGAATGCCGAGATCGCCGCTCAGCTGGGTCTTCGCGAGGGAACCGTGAAGGCCTATCTCGGCGCCGCGATGTCGAAACTCGACGCCTCGACGCGTTTGGCCGCGGTCGCGAAAGCGCGTCGCGCCGGTATTCTGCCCTGATATCCCCGGGCAGACGCGAATTGTGCTCGAATTGGCGCCTTCTGACGCTACATTCGAGATATGGCCCGAAAGATCATCCACCAGCTTGTTGACGACCTCGACGACACCGTTCTCGAGCCCGGAGAAGGCGAGACCGTCCTCTTCGCCCTTGACGGAAAGAGCTACGAGATCGACCTCTCCGCCGACAACGCGGCGGAATTCCGCGCGCAGTTCGAGCGCTACATCTCGGCCGGCCGCCGCGTCGGAAGCGGATCCGGCTCGACGAATTCGAGCGCATCGCGCGCGACCCGTCGGCGCTCCGGCCAGACCGATTACGGACCGGTTCGCGCGTGGGCGAAGGAGAACGGCTATTCCGTCTCCGAGCGCGGGCGCGTCCCCGCTGCCGTGCTCGAGGCCTACGAAGCGGCTCACTGAGCCCGCACGTCACGGCGCCGATTCGCCGGATGCACATGTGCATCCCGTGTGAATCGGCGCCGTGTCGCGTCCGGGGGTTGCATCCCGGCGGCGTTCTCGGAATCGTGGCTGGCCCGACGGAAGGAGAGCCGAATGCTCACACTCACCGAGAACGCCCAGACCGCCGTCCGAACGATCGTCGACCAGTCGCCGGATCCCGCCACCGCGGGCCTGCGCATCGACGGCTCGAGCTCTTCCCCGCAGGGGTACACGCTCACGCTCGCGCCCTCGCCCGAGGCCGCCGACGCCGTGGTGGAGAGCGGCCCGGTTCGCGTCTTCCTCCCCCAGGAGGCGGCCGTCGAGCTCGACGACAAGGTGCTCGACGCCGAGGTGACGCCCGACGGCGTGCGCTTCGCGCTGGCCGTCCAGGTCTGAGAGCGTCGCACGGCGCCGCCCGGGATTCCCGGGCGGCGCCGTGTCCTGTCCGCACTGCCGATAAGCTGGTGCGGACGCCCCCGTAGCTCAGTGGATAGAGCGTCGGTTTCCTAAACCGTGCGTCGCTGGTTCGAGTCCAGTCGGGGGCACCGTCTCACGCCGCGAGTGCGAGGTACGGCTCCCAGCGCGGATCCGCGCGCTCGGCCCCGCGCACCGTCCAGGACGTGCTGCGCGGCGCCCCAGGCGCGAAGCGGAGCTCCCAGCCCATCTCCTGCGGAGTCCGGTCGCTCTTGATGTTGTTGCACCGCAGGCAGCATGCCACGAGGTTCTCCCACGTGTCCCGTCCCCCGCGCGAGCGCGGGAGGATGTGGTCGATCGTCGAGGCCGAGGCTCCGCAGTACCCGCAGCGGAAGCCGTCCCTGCGCAGCACGCCGCGACGCGTCACCGGCGTCCGGCGCGCCGTGGGCACGCGCACGTAGCGGGTGAGGACGATGACGGCGGGCCGGTCGAACACCGATCTCGTGCCCCACACGGGCTCCCCCTCGACGTGCTCGATGACGGTCGCCTTCTCGTTCATGACGAGGACGAGGGCTCTCTTGAACGAGACGACCGCGAGGGGCTCGTATCCCGCATTCAGCACCAGTGTTCGCATACTCGATCCCTTCGATACGACCCGGACGGCTTCCGGGCATTCGAACTGCGACCGCTCCGATCGGCGGCGGGCGTGCGCGGGCACGAAAAAGGGCGCTGTCTCATGGACAGCGCCCTGGAGAGACCGCGGCTGCTCCGCGGCCCGTGTGCACACGATGCCGGAGGACGTAACGCCCGAGCGCATCCGTGGTGCGGATGCGAGGTATTCGTTCCATCGGCTCCCTCCGCCTCTCTCGGCGACAGGGTCAGGCTAGCGCACCCCGGGCGTGTCGAGGGCGAAGAGCGGGTGAACAGCCGGGGATTCCGTGGCCGGATGCGACAGAGCGCCCGGCACGCGACGTGCCGGGCGCTCTCTCGCGGGATCCGATCAGATCGGCAGGTAGCTCATCGGGTCGACGATCGCGCCGTTGATGCGGTACTCGATGTGGAGGTGGTTCGCCGTGGAGCGGCCGGTCGAGCCGACGTAGCCGATCAGCTGGCCCGCCTCGACGGTCTGCCCGACCTCGACCTGGCGGGTTCCGTAGGTCATGTGGCCGTAGAGGCTCGAGGTGCCGTCGCCGTGGTCGATCGCGACGGTGACGCCCCAGCCGCCGAGCGCCTCCTGCGAGGTGATGACGGTGCCGGACTTCACGGCGTAGATCGGGGTCATCGCGGGCGCGACCATGTCGGTGCCCTCGTGGCCCGACCCGACCGAGCGGCTCACGTAGTAGGTGCCAGCGGGCAGCGGGCAGATGCCGCCGTCGCTCACGACCGGGGGCTCGTACGTCTGCGGCTGCTGCTGCGGCTGCTGCGGCGCGGTCTGCGCCTGCTGCTCCTGCTGCTGGGCCTGCTGCTCGCGCTGCTGCTGGGCGAGGAGCTCGGCCTGCTCACGGGCGCGCTCGGCGGCCTCCGCCGCCGCGGCGGCCGCCTTGGCCTCCTCGATCTCCTCCGGCGTCGTCGCGGAGTACGCCGCGCCGCTCAGCGGGGCGGTCTCGACCGCGGCGTCCACCGCGATCGACTGGGCCTCGCGCTCGGCGGCGTCCTGCATCGAGACGGTCTCGGGCGCCGGCTGCGTCGCCGCGTACGCGGGGATGGCGACGCCGGCGAGCAGGGCGAGGACGGCGGCGATCGTGCCCGCGGCGCGGACCGGCTTCACCTGGGGGGCGCCGGCACGGCGGGCGGCCCGCTCCATGCGCCGGACGTCGCTGCGCGGCATGACGACGATTCCTCGCGTCACGGGCTGCACGGCCTTCGTCGGGGTCGTCGCGTCGGCGTCGGGGGCGCCCGCGGACGTGGGGTTCTCAGCCAAGTTGTCTCCTCCGTCGCCTCGCGCCAGGGAGCGCCGACTCGTCAGAACTGGTCGGGGCACAGTCTCACTCCGTCAGAACGACGAGCCGGGGAGGCGATTTCTCACGGAGCGCCCGGGGCTCGGAGCCGCCGGGTATCGCTCAACGGTAACGGAAGATAACGGAAATGTCACGCTCCCCGTCGGGCTCCCAGCCGAGCGTCAGCCGCGATCGTCGACGAGGAAGATGTGCGACGCGATCTCCACGGGCAGCTCGAGCGCGTCCTGCGCGCCGGCGATCTGGACCAGCACGTACCCCTCGCTGTAGCGGAAGTCGCCGTGCGCACCCGGCACGACCCCGGCGTCGCGCAGCTGCTGCAGGAGCTCGGGGTCGACCTGGGCCGACTCGGCGAGCCGCCGGACCGTGCCGGACACGGGCCCGCCGTTCTCGTCGAGGCGGCGCACGAGGCCGACCACCCCCTGATCGGCCCGCTCGACGGAGAACTCCCCGAGCTGCTCGAGCCCGGGGATCGGGTTGCCGTACGGCGACTCGGTCGGGTAGCCGAGCAGCTCGACGAGGCGGCGCTCGACCTGCTCGCTCATGACGTGCTCCCACCGGCACGCCTCGTCGTGGACGTAGGCCCAGTCGAGGCCGATCACGTCCGACAGGAGGCGCTCCGCGAGGCGGTGCTTGCGCATCACCTCGACGGCCTTGGCCCTGCCCTCGTCGGTGAGCTGCAGACGGCGATCCTCGGCGACGACGACGAGGCCGTCGCGCTCCATGCGGGCGACGGTCTGCGAGACGGTCGGGCCCGAGTGGCCGAGGCGCTCGGAGATGCGCGCGCGCAGGGGGATGATCTCCTCCTCCTCGAGGTCGAGGATGGTGCGGAGGTACATCTCCGTGGTGTCGATCAGGTCGGTCATCGATCCTCCGTCTGCGTCGAAGGCAATCCTAACCGGGAGCACGGACCCCGGGCGCTGGCCGCCGTGGCCGCCCGCGCACGCGCCGTAGGATGAGCAGCATGACGCTCACGATCCCCGCCGATCTCCTTCCCTCCGACGGCCGGTTCGGCTGCGGCCCCTCGAAGGTGCGTCCCGAGCAGGTCGCCGCCCTCGCCGAGGCGGGATCGTCGCTCCTCGGGACGTCGCACCGCCAGGCGCCGGTGAAGAACCTCGTCGCGAGCGTGCGCGAGCGCCTCGCGCAGCTGCTCCGCCTGCCCGACGGCTACGAGATCGTCACGGGCAACGGCGGCTCGACCGCGTTCTGGGACGCGGCCGCGTTCGGGCTCATCGAGCGCCGCGCGCAGAACCTCGTGTTCGGCGAGTTCGGCGGGAAGTTCGCGAAGGCGGCCGCCGCACCGTGGCTCGAGGCCCCCGACGTCCGCAAGGCGGAGCCGGGCACGCGCGCCGAGTCCGAGCCGGTCGAGGGCGTCGACGTCTACGCCTGGCCGCACAACGAGACGTCCACGGGCGTGGCCGCACCGATCCGGCGCGTGTCCGGCGACGTGGGTGCGCTCACCGTGATCGACGCGACGAGCGCCGCCGGCGGCATCGACTTCGATGTCGCCGAGACCGACGTGTACTACTTCGCGCCGCAGAAGAACCTCGGCTCGGACGGCGGGCTGTGGTTCGCCGCGATGTCGCCCGCGGCGATCGAGCGCATCGAGCGCCTGCACGCGTCCGACCGCTACATCCCGGAGTTCCTCAGCCTCTGGAATGCGGTCGACAACTCGCGCAAGGAGCAGACGCTCAACACCCCGGCCCTCGCGACGCTCCATCTCCTCGACAGCCAGCTGGGCTGGATCCTGGAGAACGGCGGCCTTGAGTGGGCCGCGGCCCGCACGGCGGAGTCGTCGCAGGCGCTGTACACGTGGGCCGAGGCGTCGTCCTCGGCGACCCCGTTCGTCGCCGACCCCGCGCACCGCTCCCCCGTCGTCGTGACGATCGACTTCGACGAGGCGGTCGACGCGGCGGCGGTCGCCAAGACGCTGCGCGCCAACGGGATCGTCGACACCGAGCCGTACCGCAAGCTCGGCCGCAACCAGCTCCGGGTCGCGACGTTCGTCTCGATCGAGCCCGAGGACGTCCGCCAGCTCACGCGCGCGATCGACTTCGTTCTCGAGAACAGCTGATCCGTCACCGCAGACAGGAGGAGCCCCGGCCGGTCGGCCGGGGCTCCTCCTGTCTCACGCGGTCAGTCCTCCGCGTCGTCGTCATCCCACGCGTCGTCGTCCTCGTCCGCGTCGTCGTCCGCGCTGCGCGCCTCGTCGTCGTCCTCGTCGTAGTCCTCGTCGGACTCGGCCGCATCGTCGTCATCGGCCGCATCGTCGTCGCCCGCGTCGAGCTCGTCGATGTCGACGCCGTCGACGTCCCCCGCGTGCAGGATCGGCGAGCCGTCCTCGTCGAAGTCGTCCTCGTCCTGGTCGAACTCGTCGCCCTCGGGCGCGAAGTCCTCGCCCTCATCGGACTCGTCGGCCGCCGCGGCCTCGGCCGCCGCGCTCTGCGCCGCCTTGTACTCCTCGAGGCGCACCGACCACGGCACCCACTCGGGCGCGAGCAGCGCTCCGTCGCCCGGCAGCAGCTCCGCCTCGAGCACGGTCGGCTCGGCGTCCTCGACGACCGCGAGGGAGACGGTCCAGTGCCATCCCGGATAGCCGCTCAGGCGGTTCTCGAAGCGCAGCGAGACGACGCCGTCGCCCTCGACGGTGTAGCCCGCCGGCTCGCCGATGGTCTGCGCGGGCGTGATCTCCCGCAGCGCGGCGAGCGCGAGATCCCGAGCCTCGAGCAGGCGAGGGTCGGGCTCGACGGGCGCGGTCTCGACGGAGGCGTCCTCGCGGGGCGCCTCGGAATCCGCGAGCGCCTCCGCGTCCGCCGCAGGCTCGGGAGCCTCAGACATCGAGCTCGTCCGCGACCTTGCGCAGCACGGCCGCGACCTTGCGCGCGTGCGACGACGAGGGGTAGCGGCCGCGACGCAGGTCGCCGCCGATGTCGTCGAGGAGCTTCACGAGGTCCTCGACGATGACGGCCATGTCGTCTGCCTTCTTGCGCGACGCCTTCGCGAGGCTCGGCGGAGCCTCGAGCACCCGCACCGAGAGCGCCTGCGGCCCCTTGCGGCCGTCGGCGATCCCGAACTCGAGCCGCGTCCCGGCCTTCACGACCGCGCCCGCGGGGAGCGCGCTCGCGTGCAGGAACACGTCGTCCTGTCCGTCGTCCGACGTGATGAAGCCGAAGCCCTTGTCCTCGTCGTAGAACCTGACCTTGCCGGTGGGCATGTGAACCTCGCTGATACCGCTGGAACGTAGAGAGAGGGATCGATCGATCCCTCCCCGCCATCCTAGTCCGGCAGACGTACGACTATCCTGGTCAGGATGAGTGATCAGCCCAGCGCGCAGCCCGCGGTCCGCCGCGTCGACCGCATCCTCGCGTTCATGTCCCTGGGGATCGTCGTGCTGTCGATCGGCTGCTTCCTCGCCGTGATCATCGCGACCGCCTCAGGGGTCACCGACTTCAGCGGCGGCGCGTGGCCGGTCGTGTTCCTCGTGCAGATGATCGGGCCCGTGATCGCCTTCCTCCTGCTCCTCACGCTGCTCGTCATGAGCTTCGTGCGAAGGGGTCGCGCCTCGCGCCGGAGCTGAGCGGATGAGCGGCGCGGACGCACGGGTGCTGGCGGAGCGGCTGGCCGCGATGTCCGACGCGCGGCTCGGCTCGCTCCTCGCGGCCCGCCGGGTCTCCGCCCACGTCGGCTGGCGCGACTTCTTCGACGCCGCCGACGCGCTGCTCGCCCCCGAGTCGTTGACGACGGCGCTGCGTCAGCTCCCGCGCGACGTGCTCGCCGACCTCGCCAGCGGCCGTCCGATCGCCGACGAGGGCATCGCGTCCTCGCTCGTCGACGGATCCGGGTCGCCGCTGCCGTCGGTCCGTCGCGCGCTCGACGGCGTGGACCTCGCGCCTGCCCGCCACGACGCCCCTCAGCCCGCCGACGAGTCGGCCGCGGCTCGGGCGGCGGAGCGCGCCTTCACGACCCTCGGGGCGCTCGCTGACGTGCTCGTCGCGGCGCTCGCGACTCCGCTGTCGCGCGTCGGCGGCGGGTCGGTCGGCGCGTCCGACCGGCGCCGGCTCGTGCAGGACGAGGTCGTGCGCGACGCCGAGGAGCTCGACGACCTCGTCGCGCTCGCCGAGGCGGCCGGCCTCGTGCGTCCGGTGGATCGCGCCTGGCTCGTGGCCGTTGCCGGCGAGGACTGGACGCGCGAGCCCACGCGTCGTCGCTGGGAGATCCTCGCGACGGGATGGCGCGACGCGCTGCCCGCAGGTCTGCGCACCCGCGAGGGCGGCTGGGTGCCGCCGTCGACGTGGGTCGACGCCTATCCGCTCGACCCGGCCTGGCCCGAGCGGGCGGCCTCGGCCCTGCGTCTGGCGGCTCTGCTCGGCCTCATCGCGCCCGACGGCACGGAGACCCCGTGGGCGACGCCGTTCCGGGCGGGCGGCGCCGCCGACGCCGGCCCCCTCGCAGAGCTCCTCCCCGGTGAGGTCGACCGCGTCTTCCTGCAGAACGACCTCACCGCGATCTCCCCCGGACCGCTCGTGCCCGCGCTCGACATGCGCCTGCGCGCGATGACCGTCCGCGAGTCGCACGCGCAGGCCTCGACCTACCGCTTCACCGAGGCGTCGCTCTCGTCGGCGATCGCGGGCGGCGAGACGGCCGAGGCCATCCGCTCGTTCCTCTCCGAGCTCTCGCTCACCGGCATCCCGCAGCCGCTCGACTACCTGCTCACCCGGACCGCCGAGCGGCACGGCCTCGTGCGGGTCTCGGTCGAGCCGGGCAGCGGCCACACGATCGTGTCGAGCCGCGACCACCATCTCGTCGAGACCATCGGCGTCGACCAGGCGCTGCGCCCGCTGGGCCTCGTGCGCGAGGGCGCGCTGCTGCGGACGCGCGCTGCACGGCAGACCGTCTACTGGGCGCTCGCCGACGCGCGCTATCCCGTCGTCGCGATCGACGACGACGGCCGCACCGTCGCGCTGCACCGCCGCCGACTCGCCCCCGCTGCCGAGGAGGATGCTCCCGAGGAGCGGTACCGGGCCGTCATCGACCGGCTGCGCGCTTCTCACGGCGAGGATGCGGAGGCCGCGTGGCGCGAGCGCGAGCTCGACGCCGCCGTCCGCGCGAAGGCCGTCATCGTCGTCGAGGTCGCGATGCCCGACGGGACGACGCGCGAGCTGACGCTCGAGGCGTCGGGGATCGGCGGAGGACGGCTGCGCGGCCTCGACCGGGCGGCCGACGTCGAGCGCACCCTCCCGGTCTCGCTCATCCGCTCGGTCCGCACCGCGTGACGCACCGCCCCGGCCCCACGGCGGCGACCCGCCGGTAGACTGGACAGCTATGTCCGACGGCCCCCTCATCGTCCAGAGCGACCGCACGGTGCTGCTCGAGGTCGCGCACCCCGACGCGGAGGCCGCGCGCCACGAGCTCGCGGTGTTCGCCGAGCTCGAGCGGGCGCCCGAGCACATCCACACGTACCGCGTGACCCGGCTGGGCCTGTGGAACGCGCGCGCGGCAGGGCACACCGCCGACGACATGCTGCAGACCCTCGACCGATGGTCCCGGTTCCCCGTCCCGCCCTCGGTGTCGACGGACATCCGCGAGACCGTGAACCGATACGGGCGCCTCGTGATCGACCGCGACGACGAGGGCCGCCTGCGCCTCGTCTCCCAGGACGAGGCGGTGATCACCGAGGTCTCGCGCAACAAGCGCATCCAGCCGCTGCTCGTCGAGCACCCGACGCCCGACTCCTACATCGTCGACGCGTGGGCGCGCGGGCACATCAAGCAGGAGCTGCTGAAGATCGGATGGCCCGCGGAGGACCGCGCGGGCTACACGCCGGGCACGCCCCACCCCATCGCCCTCGCCGAGGACGGGTGGGCGCTGCGCCCCTACCAGCGGCTCGCGGTCGACACCTTCCGCGAGGACGGCTCCGGCGTCGTCGTGCTGCCGTGCGGCGCCGGGAAGACCCTCGTCGGAGCGGGGGCGATGGCGGCGACCGGGACGACGACCCTCATCCTCGTGACGAACACGGTGTCGGCGCGCCAGTGGCGCGACGAGCTGCTGCGGCGCACGACGCTCACGCCCGAGGAGATCGGCGAGTACTCGGGGCAGTCCAAGGAGATCAAGCCGGTCACGATCGCGACGTACCAGATCCTCACGTCGAAGCGGAAGGGCGAGTACGCGCATCTCTCGCTCCTCGACGCCCTCGACTGGGGGCTGATCGTGTACGACGAGGTGCACCTGCTGCCCGCGCCCGTCTTCAAGCTCACCGCCGACCTGCAGGCGCGCCGACGGCTCGGGCTCACCGCGACGCTCGTGCGCGAGGACGGCAGGGAGGGCGACGTCTTCAGCCTCATCGGGCCCAAGCGGTTCGACGCGCCGTGGAAGGAGATCGAGGCGCAGGGCTACATCTCCCCCGCGGCCTGCTACGAGGTGCGGATCGACCTGCCCGCGTCGGAGCGCCTCGAGTACGCGGCCGCGGCCGACGACGAGCGCTACCGGCTGGCGGCGACGGCGCCCGCGAAGATCGACGCCGTGCGGCGCATCCTCGCGCACCACCCCGACGAGCAGGTGCTCGTGATCGGCCAGTACCTCGACCAGCTCGACGAGCTCTCCGAGGCGCTCGACGCGCCGAAGATCACGGGCGCCACGCCCGTGGACGAGCGCGAGCGGCTGTTCTCGGCGTTCCGGGAGGGGTCGCTGAAGCTGCTCGTCGTGTCGAAGGTCGCGAACTTCTCCGTCGACCTGCCCGAGGCGTCGGTCGCGATCCAGGTGTCGGGGTCGTTCGGCTCCCGACAGGAGGAGGCCCAGCGCCTGGGACGCCTCCTGCGTCCGAAGCAGACCGACCACACGGCGAGCTTCTACACGCTCATCGCGCGCGACACGGTGGATCAGGACTTCGCGCAGAACCGTCAGCGGTTCCTCGCCGAGCAGGGCTACAGCTACACGATCCTCGACGCCGAGCGGCTCGCCGCCGCGTAGCGTTCGCGCTCGGCGCACGGATTCCGGGCCCGACGCGCGGATTTCCAGCCCGCGCTTACCCGGCACCGACATAATGGGGTCATGACCGCACCGCGCATCCTGGTCGTCGACGACGAGCCGAACATCCGCGACCTGCTCTCGCAGAGCCTGCGATTCGCCGGATTCCAGGTTCGGACCGTGTCCAACGGAGCCCAGACCATCTCGGCCGTGCTGGAGGAGGAGCCCGATCTCATCGTGCTCGACGTCATGCTCCCCGACATGAACGGGTTCAGCGTCACCAAGCGCCTGCGCGACGCCGGATACACCGCCCCGATCATCTTCCTCACCGCCAAGGACGAGACCGAGGACAAGATCAAGGGCCTCAACGTCGGCGGCGACGACTACGTCACGAAGCCGTTCAGCCTCGACGAGATCGTCGCGCGCATCCAGGCCGTCCTGCGCCGCACGATGCAGAACGACGAGGAGGAGTCGGTCATCCGCGCGGGCGAGCTCACGATGGACCAGGACACGCACGACGTCTACGTCGGCGACGAGCAGATCGACCTGAGCCCGACGGAGTTCAAGCTCCTCCGCTACCTCATGCTCAACCCGAACCGCGTGCTGTCGAAGGCGCAGATCCTCGACCACGTGTGGGAGTACGACTTCAACGGCGACGCGGGCATCGTCGAGAGCTACATCTCGTACCTGCGCCGCAAGATCGACCCGCACACCGCGGAGTCGCTCATCCAGACCAAGCGCGGCTTCGGCTACATGCTGAAGGTCGACAAGGTCTCCTGACAGTCGGCGGGCGCGCCCCGCCTCGCGGAAAGGCCCTGCCCTGGCACGCAAGCACGACGCCGTGACCCGGTGGTGGCGACGCGTCAGCCTGCGGGCGAAGGTCACCGGCGTGACGGTGTTCGTCCTCGCCGTCGGACTCCTCATCACGGGCGTCGTGACCGTGCCCATCCTCCAGCAGAACCTGCTCGGCAGCGTCCGCAGCACGGTCCAGGAGTACGCCGACTCGAACGTCGCCGAGCGGCTCCTCACGCCGCTCACGACGGCATCGGGCGAGCTCATGTTCGTGCCGGCCGACAACGAGCCGCGCACCGAGTACTTCGTCGCGATGTACAACCGCGAGGGCGAGCTCATCGCGACCGCGGGCGGCTCGGAGGAGGCCGCGGAACCCGCCTTCCCGCGCCGCCTGCCCCTCGACGAGGCGTACATCCGGCGCGGCAGCATCGTCCCCCTCGACGCGGAGACCGGGCGCGGACCCGGGTTCTACGCCGCGACGACCGTGAACACGCTCCAGTCGGAGAGCTACGACCTCCCGTACGCCACGGTCGTCGCGCTCCCCCTCGCCGACGTCGACAGCTTCGTCCGCACGTACATCGCCGTCTTCACGCTCGTCGCGTTCGCGACGGTCATCGCGGCGGCGTTCCTCACCCGCGGCCTCGTGACGCTGACGTTCCGCCGCTTCGGCCAGGTCGAGGCGACCGCCATGGAGATCGCGGCGGGCGACTTCAGCCAGCGGATGACCGACATCGAGCCCAGCACCGAGATCGGCCGCCTCAAGATCGCGATCAACACGATGCTCGACCGCATCGACGGGGCGATCGACGAGCGCGACGCCACGGTGCGGCAGATGCGCCGCTTCATCGGCGACGCGAGCCACGAGCTGCGCACGCCGCTCGTGAGCGTGCGCGGCTACGCCGAGCTGTACCGGATGGGCGCGCTGCAGGGCGAGGAGGCGACAGCCAAGGCGATGGAGCGCATCGAGGCCGAGGCCAAGCGGATGGGCGTCCTCGTCGAGGACCTGCTCGCCCTCACCCGGCTCGACGACCGCCGCGAGCTCGACATCCGCCCGGTCGACCTCCGCCCGATCGCGCACGATGCCGCGCTCGACGTCCGCGCGGCCGAGCCGGGCCGCGACGTCACGGTCGTCGACCACACCTTCGAGGCGATCACGGGCGCGGTGACGCTGCCCGAGCGCGCCGAGCTCGAGGCCGCGACATCCGCTCCCGAGGACGGCCGCGCGGACGGGCCCGACGCGCCGCGGCGGCGCTGGGCGCCGGGAACCGCCGCGATCGCCCGCGCGTCGGCGGCGCTGCGTCGCCGACGCCCGGCCCAGACCGGCGAGCAGCCGCTCGTCGCGCAGCTCGACATCCCCGTGCAGCCGCCCGCGAAGCCCGTCGCGCTCCCTCCGATCGTCCGCGGCGAGGAGGACAAGATCCGCCAGGTGGTGTCGAACCTGCTCGGCAATGCGCGCCGCTACAGCCCCGCCGAATCCCCCATCGTCATCGAGGTGGGCGTGGACGCCGCGGCGCGCACCGGATGGATCGCGATCGTCGACCATGGCGAGGGCGTCCCCGAGTCGATCAGGGACAAGGTCTTCCAGCGGTTCTGGCGGGCCGACACCTCGCGCGCACGGGAGACGGGAGGCAGCGGCCTCGGCCTCTCGATCGTCGCCTCGATCGTCGACTCCCTCAGCGGAACCGTCCAGGTGACCGACACCCCCGGAGGCGGCGCGACGTTCCGCGTGGCCTTCCCGCTCGCCCGGGAGGGGTCGGATGCCGGGGCGACGCCGCGTGCACAGTCCGGCATCGCCGCGGTGTCGCCGGGCGACGCTGTGGACGACCCGGAGGGCGGCGCGCCCCGCTCCTAGCGTGAGGACCACGCCGATCTCCGGCGGTCACACGAGAAGGAGCACCCATGCCGATCTTCGCCGTCGACAGCGACGCGCTCGTCGCTCAGTCCGCCAACGTCCGTGCCACGGGCGACCGCATCCAGGCCGATTCCGACACCATGCTCGCGCAGCTGCTCGAGCTGCAGGCGGTGTGGCAGGGATCGGCCGCCGCGGGCTTCCAGAGCGTCATGGACCAGTGGCGGGCGGCACAGCTCGCCATCCAGGAGTCCCTCGCGTCGATCGGGCAGGCGCTCAGCGTCGCGGGGATGCAGTACGCCGAGGCGGAGCAGGCCAGCGCCGGCATGTTCCGCTGAGCCCGCGTCCCGGTACGCAGAAGGGCCCCTCCGCGAGGAGGGGCCCTTCGTGTCGTTCAGCGCGACGAGCGCGCGGCGCGGATCAGAAGTCCATGCCGCCGCTGGGGTCGGCAGGAGCGGCCGCGGCCTTCTCCGGCTTGTCCGCCACGACCGCCTCGGTCGTGAGGAACAGGCCGGCGATCGACGCGGCGTTCTGCAGAGCCGAGCGCGTGACCTTGGCGGGGTCGATGATGCCGGCCTCGAAGAGGTCGACGTACTCGCCCGTGGCCGCGTTGAGGCCCTGGCCGACCGGGAGCTCGGCGACGCGGTTCGCGACGACGCCCGGCTCGAGGCCCGCGTTGAGCGCGATCTGCTTGAGCGGAGCCTCGATGGCGATCTTCACGATGTTCGCGCCGGTCGCCTCGTCGCCCGTGAGCTCGAGACCGTCGAACGCGACCTGGCCCGCCTGGATGAGCGCGACGCCACCACCGGGGACGATGCCCTCCTCGACGGCCGCCTTCGCGTTGCGGACGGCGTCCTCGATGCGGTGCTTGCGCTCCTTGAGCTCGACCTCGGTGGCCGCGCCCGCCTTGATGACGGCGACGCCGCCGGCGAGCTTGGCGAGGCGCTCCTGCAGCTTCTCGCGGTCGTAGTCGCTGTCGGTGTTCTCGATCTCGCGGCGGATCTGGGTCACGCGACCCTCGATCTGCGCGGCGTCACCGGCACCCTCGACGATCGTCGTCTCGTCCTTGGTGATGATGACCTTGCGCGCACGGCCGAGGAGCTCGAGGTCGGTGTTCTCGAGCTTGAGGCCGACCTCCTCCGTGATGACCTGGCCGCCCGTGAGGATCGCGATGTCCTGCAGCTGCGCCTTGCGGCGGTCGCCGAAGCCGGGGGCCTTGACGGCGACCGACTTGAAGATGCCGCGGATCTTGTTGAGCACGAGCGTCGCGAGAGCCTCGCCCTCGACGTCCTCGGCGATGATGACGAGCTCCTTGCCCGCCTGGATCACCTTGTCGACGACGGGCAGAAGGTCCTTGATGTTCGAGATCTTCTGGTTCGCGATGAGGATGTACGGGTCCTCGAAGACGGCCTCCTGGCGCTCCGGGTCCGTCACGAAGTAGGGGTTGAGGTAGCCCTTGTCGAAGCGCATGCCCTCCGTCAGCTCGAGCTCGGTGCCGAAGGCCTGGGCCTCCTCGACCGTGACGACGCCCTCCTTGCCGACCTTGTCGATCGCCTCGGCGATGAGCTCGCCGATCGAGGTGTCCGCAGCCGAGATCGACGCCGTCGCGGCGATCTGCTCCTTCGACTCGATCTCCTTCGCGGTGGAGAGGAGCTGGTCGGTGACCGCCTTGACGGCCTTCTCGATGCCGCGCTTGAGGCTGATCGGGTCGGCGCCCGCGGCGACGTTGCGGAGGCCCTCGCGGACGAGCGCCTGGGCGAGGACGGTGGCCGTGGTCGTGCCGTCACCGGCGACGTCGTCGGTCTTCTTCGCGACCTCCTTGACGAGCTCGGCGCCGATCTTCTCGTACGGGTCGTCGAGCTCGATCTCCTTCGCGATGGAGACGCCGTCGTTCGTGATCGTGGGAGCGCCCCACTTCTTCTCGAGCACGACGTTGCGACCACGCGGGCCGAGCGTCACCTTGACGGCGTCGGCCAGCGTGTTGAGGCCGCGCTCGAGGCCGCGACGGGCCTCTTCGTCGAAAGCGATGATCTTTGCCATGTGTTTGTCGTCCCTCCCGGACGTAGGCGTATGGGTTTAGCACTCTCTTGACGGGAGTGCTAAACGCCATTTTGGCACTCGACCCCATCGAGTGCAAGCCGGGAGGCGTCACCCGCCGACACACGCGCAGCCGCCCCGCGACCGGGGTCGCGGGGCGGCTGCGGAGAAGGCGGGAGCGCTCAGACGGGGCGGACCGCCTCGGCCTGGGGGCCCTTCTGCCCGGTGCCCACCGTGAACTCGACGGCCTGGCCCTCCTCGAGCACGCGGAAGCCGGTCATCTCGATGTTCGAATAGTGCACGAAGACGTCCTGGCCGCCGTCGGCGACGGTGATGAACCCGTAGCCCTTCTCGGCGTTGAACCACTTCACGGTGCCCTGGGTCATGGCGATCACTCCTGTTGCGGGATGGAACTGGAGCGATCGTATCCGCGTGATTCCGCGGCAGAACGTCGATGAGGCGACGTTTGACACGGTCGTCTCGTGACGTTTACGCGCCGGAAACACGGTCGAGTCCGACGACCACCGTGAGCTGTCGGCCGTCGCCGCTCTGGTACGCGTCGCTCTGCACCACCTCGGTCGCGCCGATGGCCTCCGCGACGCCGCGCGCCGCCGGCTCATCCTCGGGGCTCGCGTAGAAGACGGTCGTCTTCTCGAAGTCCGTCTCGTCGGAATCGGTGGGGGTCACGGCCCCCTCGGGGAAGCCAGCGTCGACGAGCTGCTCCGCGACCTCGTCGTCGAGTCCCTCTGTCGCCGTGCCGTTGAGGACGAGCACCGAGTACGACGTGTCGACGACGGGCGCCGTCGTCGCCGCCGGCGCCGGCGTGTTCTCGGGCGCCGGGAGCGCGCCCTGCTGCGAGAGGACGAGGAAGCCGAGGATCCCCGCGATCACGAGCACGATCGTCGCGACGATCGCCCACAGCAGCACGGCGGGTCCGCTCATGCCCGGGTTCTCCGCGCGGTGGGCGCCGACGCGCCCGGTCTCGCGCGGGATGTCGTCGAAGCGGTCCCGGGGGTAGGTGCTCGGCATCCCTCGATGCTATCCGCGGACGTCGTGGATCAGCTGGTGACGCGGAGGCGCGCCGCCTCGCGCTCGTCGCGCAGTCGGCGGAGGCGCTTGACGAGGAGCGGATCCGCGGCGAGGGCGGCCTCGGTGTCGATCAGCCGCCCGAGTAGCTGGTAGTACCGCGCCGGGGTCATCGCGAGCTCTGCGCGGATCGCCTCCTCCTTGGCGCCGCCGTGGGCGCCCCACGCCGCCTCGAAGGCGAGGATGGCGCGCTCGCGTTCCGACAGGGAGGTGGACATGCTCCGAGCGTATGGCGCGCGGCGCCGCTCGGCCGTCAGGCGCGCCAGCGGACGCGGGCCCCGAGCGGATCCGCCGCGGCGAGCACGCGGCCGTCGAGAGCCAGCGCGAAGCCACCGGGCCATTCCGCCTCGTCGACCGGCTCGGCCCATCCGCTGTGGAGCCCCGGCGCATCGAGCGTGATCCAGCGAGCGCCGAGTGCCCGGATGGCGTCGATGAGCGCCTCCCGGCGGGCACGCGGGAGATACGGGAGCACGCCCGGCGTCGACACGACGAGCGTCGCCTCCGATGGCGCGTCCGCGGCGAGCGCGCGGAGGGCCTCGGGATCGCCGGCATCGCCTGCGATGAGAAGAGGCGGCTCGGCCGCCGCGATGTCGAGCGCCCGCGCGATCCGCTCGCGCCGCCCCTCCTCGCCCGGCCACACGAGCATCTCGAGCCAGGCGCGGTCGCGCGGGTCGCGCGGATCGCGCGGCTGCAGGTCGACGCCCGCGCGCCAGACGACCTCCGGCAGCCGCAGCTCCGGCAGCGGGCCATCCCAGGTCGAGGTCAGTACGACCCCGGACGCCCCGTCGACGGGGTCGAGACGCACGTGTCGGCCGGTCGCCGCATACCGGTACGAGTAGCGGTCGGGGTAGAGGCACAGGCCACCCGATGCACCGAGCTCGAGGAGGGCGATCGGGCCGGCGACGAGCGAGAGCGCGGGCAGGAGCGCCGCGCAGCGCAGCGGCTCGTTCGTCTGCAGGCCGCGGACGGCGCACTCGGCGACGATGTCGTCGGCCCGCGCGCGCACGAAGCGCGCCCAGTCGGCGGCGTCGGCGTCGTCCGCCGCGCCGAGCAGGCGCGTCACGGCGAACACGAGCGGCGGCTGGCGGTGCGCCGCCGGGATGCGGGCGAGCACGGCGGCGACCGTGCCGTCCTCGGCGACCCTCGCCGCCCAGTCGCCGTAGACGCGAGACCGTCCCGGCGCCTCCTCCGCGGCGAACCGGGCGAAGCGTTCGGCGACCTGCGCGACCTCGTCCATCCCCGCCATTCTGCCGTCTCCCGGCGCCCCTCCTCCGGCCCCTGCCGTCCTGCGCGGCGGTAGAATCGGGGCATGTCGTACAGGGTCGAGAAGTCCGAGGCGGAGTGGCGTGCAGAGCTGACGCCTGAGCAGTACGCGGTGCTGCGCGAAGCCGGAACCGAGCGGCCGTGGACCGGCGAGCTGCTCGACGAGGAGCGCGCGGGCCTGTACACGTGCGCCGCATGCGGCGCCGAGCTCTTCCAGAGCGGCACGAAGTTCGACTCGCACTGCGGATGGCCGAGCTTCTACGAGTCGGTGCGGCCCGAGGCCGTCGAGCTGCTCGAGGACACGAGCCACGGCATGGTGCGGACCGAGGTCCGCTGCGCGAACTGCGGCTCGCACCTCGGACACGTCTTCCCGGACGGATTCGGCACGCCCACCGGCGACCGCTACTGCATGAACTCGCTCTCGCTGAACTTCACGCCCGAGGCGTGAGCGCTCCGCGCATGGGCTCCGCACTCGAGGCCGCCCGCGCGCGGCGCTCATCGTCCAAGGTCACCGACGAGGCTCCCACGCGCGAGGAGCTGCTGCCGCTCGTGGCGGCGGCCGGTCGCGTCGCCGACCACTCGAACCTCACCCCGTGGCGGCTCATCGAGCTGCGCGGCGACGACCGTCTGCGGCTCGGCCGCGCGATCGGCGAGGCGACAGGCGACGGACCTTCGACGAAGCCGCTGCGCGCTCCCCTGCTCATCGCGATCGTGTCGAGCCCCCGCCCGTCCGAGAAGGTGCCGGAGTGGGAGCAGGAGGCGGTCGCGTCGGGCGTGGCCCACCTGCTGAGCCTGCTCCTCGACGAGGCCGGCTGGGGTGTGATGTGGCGCACGGGCGCCTTCGTGCGCTCCCCCGCGGTCGCGAAGGCGCACGGCCTCACCCGCCGCGAGAAGCTCCTCGGATGGCTGTACGTCGGCGGGCGCCCTCCGCGCGACCGCGAGGGGTTCCGACCCGGTGTCGACCCGGACCGGATCCTCGGCAGGATGCCGGGCGGCGAGCGCTCCTAGGTCACCAGCCCGCGGGCCGGGTGTCCTTGCCGTCGAGCCACAGCCGGTCCGACGCGTCGCTGTGGGCGGTCCCGCTGCCGACGTGCTTGGCGTCGATGCGGTCACCCTTGGTGATGACGTGCACGAGCGCCATCGCGTGGCCGCGGCCGAGGCCGTAGTCGGCGGCGAGCCACTCGATGATCGGGCCCGCCTTGGTCCCGGGGCCGAAGCCGCGCTCGGCGGCGAGGTCGACGAAGGCGCGCGGCGTGACGCCGGTCTTCGTCTCGATGTTGTCGAGGTACGCCTGGAAGGACATCAGAGGAACTCCTGGATCATCGTGTCGGATGCGTGGATGCAGAGGATGCGCAGAGGCCCATCGCCCGAGTTGACGAAGCCGTGCCACACGCCGGCTCCGACGGTCGCGGTGTCGCCCGCGTGGGCGACGATCGTCTCCTCGCCCATCGTGATCGTGGCCTCGCCCGCGAGGACATGCCAGGTCTCCGAGTAGGGATGGCGGTGCAGCCCGGGCCCCTGACCCGGCTCGTTGTCGACCTGGGAGAACGACACGGCCGCGCCGTGCTCCCGCCCCTCGAAGCGCAGCGTCCTGCTGCCCGGCATGCGGATCCCATCCGCCGTCACGATGCCCATGAGCGGCTCCTCTCTCTCACGACGCGACTCTCGCAGGCGCGGTTCGGCGAGGATAAGGTTTCGACGTGCATCGAAAGCTCGTCGAGTTCCGCCTGCGCCCGGACGACGTGTCGGCCATCCGATTCGGCATCTCGCCGGGGCACGAGCTCGTGCACGCGGTGCGCTCCCTCGCCCGCCCCGCGGAGAACCCGCTCCAGTGGGGTTGGCTGCGCCAGGCCCGCGACGTCGTTCCGCGCCCTGCCTTCGAGCTGCTGCGGACCGTCGTCGGGGCTGACGGCTACGTCCCCGACTTCCTCACCTCGGAGCCCTCGTGGGATCTCGACCCTGCCGAGGAGGCGGCGCGCCGCCGCCGGGCTCCGCTGCCGGGGATGCAGGTCGACCTCCGCAAGCGCGTCGACCGCAGCACGGGCCGCGAGCGGACGGCGCTCCTCCGACTTCTCGACGACCCGCACCGCGCGCGAGCCGTCATCGCCGAGGCCGCCGACGCCGTGTGGGATGCCGTGCTCGCGCCATCCTGGTCGCAGCTGGAGCGCCTCCTGCGGGCCGACATCGTGGCACGGACGCGGGTCGTCACGACGGCCGGCATCGGCGCGATGGCGACAGCGCTCCATCCGGCCGTGGACTGGTCGGCCGACTCCGTGCGCGTCGAGCTCACGCGCCACGAGGAGACCGTCGACTGCACGGGGCGCGGCCTCGTGCTCGTGCCGTCGGTGTTCGCGCGGCGGTGCTCGGTGATCACCGAGCCGCCGGCGCAGCCGACGCTGTTCTACCCCGCGCTCGGCGTCGCCGAGGACTGGCATCGCGAAGGGGTCGCGCACGCGGCCGCACTCGGCAGGCTTCTCGGCGAGGGGCGGCTCTCGGTGCTCCTGGCGCTGCGGGAGCCGCTCTCGACGAGTGCCGTCGCCACGGCGACCGGGCTCGCGATCGCGACGGCATCGCATCACCTCAGCGCGCTGCGCGACGCGAGGCTCATCACGTCGCGGCGATCCGGACAGCGCATGCTCCATGCGCGCACGCCGCTGGGCGAGGCCCTCCTCGCTGGCTGACCGGTCAGCGGCGCCCGGCGCGCACGGTCGCGACGACGACGCCGCCCGCGGCGAGCGCCACCGTGAGCGCGCGCTGCCACAAGGCGGGCGGCGCGGCGGGCGGCCAGACGACGTCGAGGACGACGGATGCGCCGAGCATGCCGAGCACGGACCCGAGTGTCATGAGCAGCACTCCCGTGCGCGGAGTGAGCGCGGCCGAGATGAAGATGTACGCGACGCCGAGCGCTCCGCCGAGGTAGAGCCACGGCTCGCGCGGCGCGGATGCGGGCGCACCCGCCGTCGCGAGGTGCCAGACGGCGGCGACGGCGAGCACGGCCGTCCCGCCGATGAAGTTGACGAGCGTCGCCGCGAACGCGGAGCCGACGGCCTGGCGCAGCCGCCCGTTCGTCGCCGTCTGCCACGCGACGCCCGCCCCGACGAGGAACGGCAGGACGAGCATCCACAGCGGGGCCCGCGCCACGGCGTCTCCGGTCAGCGACACGACGACCGCCGAGAGCACGAGAGCGGCTCCCGCGACCCGCGGCAGCGTCACGGCGCTCACGCCCGCGGGGCTGTAGCCGATGCGGTCGAGCACGAGTCCGTGCACGGTCTGGCCTGCGACCATGCCGACCGAGAACATGGCCACGCCGATGACGGCGACCGTGAAGCTCTGCGTCGCGACGCTGAACGCCCCTGCCGCGCCGCCCACGAGCATCCACCACGGCACGCGGCGCTCGCGCAGGGCCGATCGGAGGGCACGGACGCCAGCGCGTCCGCTCGGGAGGAGCGGCGCGAGCACGAACAGGATGACGAGGCCCGACCCGAACGAGATGAGGGCCGCGACGAGCGCGGCGTCGAGCGCGACGCCGAGCTGCCCGTTGACGCGCGCCTGGATGGCCGTGAGGGCGCCCACGAGGACGGCGCCGCCGACGCCGATCGCGATCGCGAGCCGGTGCTTCGGCGCTCCCCGGTCCATGGCGCCTCCCCCTGCTCGTGCGACCTCGGCCATCCTACGGCGGCACCGGGCCGCAACCGCGCGCGGTGCCTCGTCACGTCGGTGCCTCGTCACGTCGCGGCACAGCGCGTCACGGGAATCGGATCCGTGGTGCGCATGTGCACGCCTGTGGCCGACACGCGCACACCGGCCCCGCGCATCCGAATCCCGGCACAGCTCGGGAGCGGCAGCCGCGGGCGGCGCGCGGTCAGGCGATCGCGCGCCGCGAGAGTCGGCGCGGGCGAGGCGTGCGGGGAGGGTGCGCGGCCTTGAGGATGGGCTTCACGTCGCGGGCGCGCTCCTCGAGCGCCGCGAGGGCGGTCGCGAGCGAGGCGAACTCGCCGATCGCGACGCCATGGCGGTCGTGCGCGAGGTGGCGCCGGCCGTCGACCGTGACGAAGCCCGCGAACTCGCCGGCATGCGTCGCGACGAAGACGTCGTCTGCCGCCTGCTTCCAGGCAAGCGGCTCGTCGGTATGGTGAGGGTCGTCGAGGTGGGTGATGGTCATGTCGTGCTCTTCTCGTCTGAGTGCGGGCGGCCGCGTGGGCATGCCCGCGATGCGGCGGCTCCGGGCGATCGCCGCTCGCATCTGTGCGAGGGGATCCGTGGATGGCCCTGAGCCGGTGAGCTGCGGCGATCGGCCGTGAGAGGCGGCGGACATCGCGCTGCAAGCTCCGTCCAGTCTACCTGCAGCGAGCGGAGAAGGCCATCCGCGTGTCGCCGCGCCCGGCGATGTCGGCGCACGCGCATAGCCTGAACGTCGTCCCGACGTCGTGACGCACCACGCCCTTCGACCTCCAAGGAGACCCCGCGCCATGATGGGGACCTCGCACGCCGCCAGCGGCGCCGCCGCCTGGATCGCGCTCACCGCCACGACGCTCCCCGCCCTGGGGGCGCACGAGCTCGCGCCCGCCGCGGTGCTGCTCGGCGCGCCCATCGCGGCGGGCGCCGCCCTCCTGCCCGACGCGGATCATCACAGCGCGACGATCGCCCACTCCGTGCCCATCGCCGGGCGACTCGCGGCAGGTGTCGTCGGCGCCGTGTCGGGCGGGCACCGCAAGGGCATGCACTCGCTGCTCGCCGTGCTCGGCGTCATCGTCGGCATGCGCTTTCTGGGAGAGGTCGTCTGGCACCCGGACGGCTCGGTCAAGCCCTACCACCTGGGCGTCGCGATCGCGGTCGCGGCGTGCACCGCCTTCGCGCTCAAGGTGCTGCGGATCGCGCGACGGTGGCCCCTCGCGTGGGCGGGCGGCGCGGCGCTCGGCGCGGCGGCCGGCTTCCTCGCCCCCGCGCAGACCTCCTGGCTCCCCTGGTGCGTCGGGGTCGGATACCTCGCGCACCTCGCCGGCGACCTCCTCACGACCGGCGGCATCCCGCTGCTGTGGCCTATTCGCGTGCGCGCTCCTCGGTGGGCGCGGCGCACGCCGCTGCTCCGCCGGGTGTGGCTGCGCGGCGGCGGCATCGCGGTGCCGGTCCTGGGCGATACGGGATCCTGGCGCGAGCAGGCGCTCTTCGCCGCGCTCAACTGCTACGCCCTGTGGGGCGTCGCGGCCGAGGCGGCCGCTGTCCTCGCGGGAGGGATGTGAGGAAGTTTGTTGACATGTGTAACTAAGTCGCGGTAGGACTTCTGTGGGCACCGACGCCCACCTGAGGAGGTTCGCCGATGAACAGCACCCCCGCGCCCGCCTGGGCGCAGCCATCCCGTCGCGTCCGACCGCGACGACGCGGCAGGCGCGCCGCGGTCGCCGTCGCGCTTGCGCTCGGCCTCGCGGCTCCGCTCGCCGTGAGTCCGGTGGCGCACGCCGCCCCCATCGCGGCCGAGGTCGACCTGGTCGACCCGGACGCGACACCCGAGACGCGCTCGCTCTTCGCGTACCTGCGCGACATCGACGCAGAGGGCGTCCTGTTCGGGCACCAGGAGGACCTGTACTTCGGGGAGTCCTTCCCCGCGCAGGACGGCACGTCCTCCGACACCCTCACCGCGACGGGCGACCATCCGGCCGTCATCGGATTCGACACGCTCGAGACCGCGGGCATGCCGCTCGCCGAGCGCGAGGCGAAGGCGCAGCAGCTGGCGGCGAACATCCGCCAGGCGCACGACGCCGGGGCGATCAGCACTCTCACGATCCACATGGAGAACCTCGCGACCGGCGGCGACTTCTACGACACCTCGGGCGACGCGCTGCGCGCCGTCCTCCCCGGCGGCGCGCAGCACGATGCGCTCCGCGCGTATCTCGATCGCATCGCCGCGACCGCGCATGCCGCCGTCGCCGCCGACGGCACGGCCATCCCGATCGTGTTCCGCCCGTGGCATGAGAACGCAGGCTCGTGGTTCTGGTGGGGCGCGGCGTTCGGCCTGCCCGGCGAATACGCGGAGCTGTTCCGCTTCACGGTCGAGTACCTGCGCGACGTGAAGGACGTGCACAACCTCCTGTACGCGTTCTCGCCCGGGGGCGGGTTCGGCGGCGACGAGGACCTGTACCTGCGCACGTACCCCGGCGACGACTTCGTGGACGTGCTCGGCTACGACGTCTACGACAGCTCGGGCGCCGCGCAGAGCTTCCTGGACGGGCTCGTCGCCGACCTCGGCATGATGGGCCGGCTCGCGCAGGCGCGCGGGAAGATCAGTGCGCTGACGGAGTTCGGTATCTCGGGCGGCGTGCGCCCCGACGGCGAGAACGCGAACGTGACGTGGTTCACGGATGTGCTCGACGCGATCATGTCGGATCCCGACGCGGCGCGGACCGCCTACATGATGACGTGGGCGAACTACGGCGGCGACTCGACGCCCTACTTCCCGGTCGAGGGCGAGATGCTGCCCGACTTCCAGGCGTACCACGACGACCCGCGCACGTTCTTCGCCGACGATCTCGCGGGCGTCTACGACGCCGAGACCGCGTCCGTCGCCTCGGCCGCTGCGCACCTCGCCTCCCCCGCCGACGGCGCGCGCGTGGAGGCGGGGCCCGTCGAGCTGCGCGCATCGGTGACGGGCCACGCGGCCGATCGCGTGACGGTCACGACCGATGCGGGAGACGTGATCGAGCTCGCGGCCCCGGCTGACGGCGGGATGTGGTGGACCGGGGCGTGGGAGGTCGCCCCCGAGCAGCTCGACAACACGTCGCACGGGCTGACCCTGCGCGTGTTCGCGGGCGGCGCGGAGGTGGAGACCACGGCGTCGACCGTCGTCCTCGGTCCCGAGCCGGTGCTGCCGCTCGGCGTCGTCGACGACTTCGAGTCCTACGACGCCGACGCCGCCCTGCAGAGCAGGTGGGTGCCCCAGAACGCGAACGTCCTCGAGCTCGCCCGCGCGGCCGAGGGCGACGCGGTCGGAGGCGGAGAGGCCGCGATGCGGCTGTCGTACTCCTTCGCGACGCAGTCGTACACGGGTGCGGGCCGGCCGGTCTCGGGCGACTGGTCGTCGTTCTGGGACTTCCAGGCGTGGATCGATCCCGACGCGTCCGGCAACCGGCTCGTCCTCCAGCTCGTCGCCGACGGCGTCGCCTTCGAGGCCTACCCCTCGCTCGCCGGCGACGACCCCTACCTCGCCACCATCCCCTTCGCCGACTGGCGACCCGCTCCCTGGGACACCGCCAACGCCGACCGCCGCCTCACGCCCGAGGCCCTCGCCCACGTGTCGCAGTTCAGCGTGTTCGTCAACGCGGCCGACGCAGGCGCCGTCGACGGCTCCATCGTCGTCGACGAGCTCCGCGCGGTCGAGGGCACGCCCCCGCCGCCGGTCTACGTCGACGTCGAACGCGACGACCCCGACTACGCCGCGATCGCCTGGCTGCACGACGAGGTCGTCGATCTCGGCGACGCGAACGGCCGCTTCCACCCCGCGCGCCCCGTGACGCGTGCCGAGGCGACGCGCGCACTCGCGGCGTACCGGGAGGATGCCCCGGCGGTCGAGGGCACGGCGAAGGCGCCCGTCGAGCGCTCCGAGCTCGCCCACGCGCTGTGGGAGCTCGCGGGCGCGCCGACGCCCGCGGAGCCCGCGGACTTCGACGATGTGCCGCCCGCCCACCCGTCGGCCGAGGCGATCGCGTGGGTCACGCAGAACGGCATCGTCGAGCCCGCCGGCCACGACCGCTTCGGGATGCGCGGTCCCGTGACGCGGGCGGAGCTCGCCCGCGCCCTGCGGGCCTTCGACGCGGCCCCGGGCACGGAGCCGCCGACGACCCTCTTCGACTTCGCGGACGGACCGCAGGGATGGGCCGCGAACGGGGCCATCGACGCCGCGGACGGACGCCTCACGGTCGACCTCGCGGAGAGCGGATGGATCTGGGCGACCGGCTCGTGGGACCTCTCCGGCCGCTCGACGCTCGTCATCGACGTCGCGGAGACGACCGGCACGTCGATCGGCCTCGCGCTGCAGGTCGGCCCCTCGTGGAGCTGGTGCGAACTGCCCGCCGGTGACCCTGTCTCCGACGGAGCGTCGGTCGCGATCGACCTCGGCGCGCTGTCATCCGAGTGCCGCGGTCAGCTCGGCGACGTCCGCGGCGTCAACCTGCGCCTCGACGCGGGGCAGCACGCGATCGACGCCATCCGCGTGCGCTGAACGCGGCTCGCGCCCGGGCCATCCGCTGATCGAGCGGATGGCCCGGGCGCGGCCGCGTGATGGTGCCGGCTGCCAGGTTCGAACTGACGACCCCCTGTTTACAAGACAGGTGCTCTACCAACTGAGCTAAGCCGGCGCGGGTCCCCGAGGGGACCTGGAAAGCATACCGTCGCGCGGCGACGGGATCCGCTACTCCGCGGGGGTCTCGGTCGGCTCGGGCTCTGCGGTCTCGCTCGGCGCGGGCTCGGGCTCCTCTGTCGCCTCGGGCTCCTCGGCGGGAGTCGGCGTCGGCGAGGCCGTCGAGTAGTAGGCCTCGCTCGAGACGGTGAGCACGAACTGCGCGAACTCGGCCGGGTCGTCGAGCTGACCCTGATACGGACGGCCGTTCACGAGGATCATCGGCGCGCCGGTCAGGCGCACGTCCTCGGTGTCGGGCAGCGGCTCCTCGAGGACGCGCTGGGTCGTCTCGCTCGCCCAGGTCACGAAGTCCTCGTTCTCGATGCACTCGCGCACGGCCTTCGTGTCGTCGACGCCGACGGCGGCCGCGAGCGCGGCGAGCTCCTTGTCGGTGTACCCCTCGCTGTCGACCGAGGGCTGCTCGACGAGCAGCTCGTGGTTGAAGGCGAGCGCCGACTCGGGCGCGTGCGTGCGCACGCAGGCGACCGCGCCCGCTGCGCGCAGGGAGTACTTCGAGCCGTTCGACTTGGCCGTGAGCAGGGCCACGGGGTGGTACGAGAGGTCAGCCGCGCCCTGGGCGACCCACTCCGCGAGCTGGGACGAGTTCGTCTGCTCGAACTGCGCGGACCCCTCGGACAGGTAGTCGACATACACGCGGATGCTGACGGCGGACGCCGAGCTCGCGCGCTCCGCCTCGGGCGCAGCGGGCTCGGTGGCCTCGAGCGAGCTCGTCACCATGGGCGACAGGTCGTCGGAGTCGGCGACGACGATGCCGTCGTCCTCGAGGTTCTCCGGTGTCAGGGTCGGGCGGTTGAGGGCGGGAACGACGACGCTCGTCACCGCGAACGCGATCGCGGCGACGCCCGCGACGATCACGAGGGTGATCCCGCCTCGACGCAGCATCTTCGCGCGCGTCTGCTTCGCCTTGACCTTCTGCGCCTTCTCCCGCACAGCATCGCGTCGCTCGCTGCCCGGGGGAACGATCGGGTTCTCGTTCGTCATCGCCTGCTCGCACTCCCCTTCGCCGCCACGGGTACCGGCGGTCGACCTCGAAGAGGCTAGAGCGTGTCACTGGGAAATGCCCCGGCAGACACGGCAGATCCGCCGTCTCCGCGCCCGCGCCATCCGCTCATCAGCAAACGATTTCCCCACGCGCGCGGATTCGATGGCATACTGAGCCGAGACCCGACGAGGGGTCTACGGCGGTTCGCACCGTCGGTTCCATTCACTACGGATCGTCCGGCACGTACCTGCCGGTGAAGGAGAAGAACCATGGCCAGTGTCACTTTCGACGACGCCACCCGCCTCTACCCGGGCGGAACCCGTCCCGCGGTCGACAAGCTGAACCTTGAGATCGGCGACGGCGAGTTCCTCGTTCTCGTCGGCCCCTCGGGCTGCGGAAAGTCCACCTCGCTGCGCATGCTCGCGGGCCTCGAAGAGGTCAACGACGGCCGCATCCTCATCGGCGACCGCGACGTCACCGACGTGCCGCCGAAGGACCGCGACATCGCGATGGTGTTCCAGAACTACGCGCTCTACCCGCACATGACGGTCGCCGAGAACATGGGCTTCGCGCTCAAGATCGCCGGCGTGAGCAAGGACGAGCGCGCCAAGCGCGTCCTCGAGGCCGCCAAGCTCCTCGACCTCGAGCAGTACCTCAACCGCAAGCCGAAGGCCCTCTCGGGTGGTCAGCGTCAGCGTGTCGCGATGGGCCGCGCCATCGTCCGCGAGCCCCAGGTGTTCCTCATGGACGAGCCGCTGTCGAACCTCGACGCCAAGCTCCGCGTGCAGACCCGCACGCAGATCGCGTCGCTCCAGCGTCGCCTCGGCGTCACCACGGTCTACGTCACGCACGACCAGACCGAGGCGCTCACGATGGGCGACCGCATCGCGGTCCTCAAGGACGGCCTCCTCCAGCAGGTGGGCACGCCGCGCGACCTGTACGAGAAGCCGAACAACGTCTTCGTGGCCGGCTTCATCGGCTCGCCCGCGATGAACCTGTTCCCCGCGGAGATCGCCGAGGGCGGCATCCGCTTCGGCACGAAGGTCGTGGGCGTCGACGCGTCGGCGCTCAACAAGGCGCACGGCTCCAAGGTGACGGCGGGCGTCCGCCCCGAGGACTTCATCGTCGGCCCCGCCGGCAGCGAGGGCCTCGCGGTCAAGGTCGACCTCGTCGAGGAGCTCGGCGCCGACGGCTACCTGTACGGCCACGTCGAGGGCTCGGACGCGCAGATCGTCGCGCGCGTCGACGGCCGCCGCCACCCGATGGCCGGCGACACCGTCTCGCTCCTGCCGACGCCCGACCACATCCACGTCTTCGACGTGGAGACCGGCGAACGCCTGCTCGACAAGGCGATCGTCTCGGCGTAACGCTGTCACCGCGCGACGGCGCGGGCGAACCTCCGGGTTCGTCCGCGCCGTCGCCGTTTCTGGGGGAAGATCTTCTCTATGGCCGATTCGCTCCGCATCACCGCCGCCGAGATCGACCCGCAGCTGCTCACGCTGCCTTGGCGGACGAAGCTCGCCGAGTGGCCGAGCAGCGCGATCGTGAAGCTCCCGAAAGGCATCTCGCGGCACATCGTCCGCTTCAGCGAGCTGTCGGGGATGGTCATCGCCGTCAAGGAGACGACGGCGCACATGGCCCAGCGCGAGTACGAGCTCCTCGGTGCGCTGCAGCGCCTCGAGGTCCCGTGCGTGCGCCGCGTCGCGGTCATCGACGGGCGCACCGACGAGCAGGGCAACCCGCTCCCCGCGGCCCTCGTGACCGCGCATCTGAAGTTCTCGATGCCGTACCGCGCGCTGTTCACGCAGACGCTGCGCCCCGACACCGCCACGCGCCTCGTGGATGCGCTCGCCCTCCTCCTCGTGCGCGTGCACAAGGTCGGCTTCCGCTGGGGCGACGTCTCGCTGTCGAACACGCTCTTCCGCCGCGACGCCGGCGCGTTCGCCGCGTACCTCGTCGATGCCGAGACCGGCGATCTCTATGAGGGCGGGCTGACGGATGGCCAGCGCGAGCACGACATCGACATCGCGCGCACGAACATCGCCGGCGAGATCATGGACCTCGAGGCCGGCGGACGCGTCGAGATCGGCGTCGACGCCGTCGAGGTCGCCGATCAGCTCGTCGCGACCTACCGCGAGCTGTGGTCGGCGCTCACGGAGGCCGAGTCGTTCGCCCTGACCGAGACCTGGCGCATCACCGAGCGCGTGCAGCGGCTCAACGAGCTCGGCTTCGACATCGACGAGATGACGATCCAGACCGACCCCGACGGCACGCGCGTCTCGATCCAGCCGAAGGTCGTCGACGCGGGGCACCACCGTCGCCGCCTGCTGCGTCTCACGGGCCTCGACGCCGAGGAGAACCAGGCCCGCCGTCTCCTCAACGACCTCGACGAGTACCGTTCGCGGATCTCGCGCTCGTCCGACGAGGAGGTCGCCGCGCACGAGTGGGTGACGCGCGTCTTCGAGCCGGTCGTCCGGGCCATCCCCTATGAGATGCGCGCGAAGCTCGAGCCCGCCGAGGTGTTCCACCAGGTGCTCGAGCACCGCTGGCATCTCTCGCAGGCGCGCGGCGCATCCGTGCCGCTCGCCGAGACGCTCACGAGCTACATCCGCGACGTGCTGCGGCACCGGCGCGACGAGGCCACGATCATGGGCCCCCTCACGGAGACGCTCACCGAGCCCCTCGCGACGGCCTCGGGAGAGGCGCGCGACTGGCGCGACCTGGTCTGACTGAGCGGGGCAGGGCCCGCAGGCGCCTGCCCCGTTTCGCGGCGAACCCGCGCCGTCGCGCGGGTTACGCCTGGGCGCCTCGGATCGTCGAGACCTGGTAGAGGGCGACGGATGCCGCGATGCCCGCGTTGAGCGACTCGGTCACGTCGGAGATCGGGATGGACACGACCTGGTCGCACGTCTCCGTCACGAGGCGCGAGAGGCCCTTGCCCTCGCTGCCGACGACGATGACGACCGGGCGGTCGGCGAGCTCGATCGAGGGCAGCGACACGTCGCCGTCGCCGTCGAGGCCGAGCACGAAGACGCCCTGCTTCTTGAACTCCTTGAGCGTGGTCGTGAGGTTCGGCGCGATCGCCACGGGGATGCGCGCGGCGGCGCCCGCGCTCGTCTTCCACGCCGCCGAGTTCACGCTGGCCGAGCGGCGCTGCGGCACGATGACGCCGTGGCCGCCGAACGCGCCGGTCGAGCGGATGATCGCGCCCAGGTTGCGCGGGTCGGTGATGCCGTCGAGCGCCACGAACAGCGGAGTCGCGCCCGTGTCGACGACCTGCTCGAGGAGGTCCTGGGGGTGCGCGTACTCGTACGGCGGCACCTTGAGCGCGACGCCCTGGTGTACGCCGTCGAAGCCGGCCATGCGGTCGAGCTCGGGGCGGGTGACCTCGAGCACGGGGATCTCGCGGTTCCGGGCGATCGCGAGCATCTCCTTGACGCGGTCGTCCATCTCGACGCGCTGCGCGATGTAGAGCGCGGTCGCGGGGATCTTCGCGCGCAGGGCCTCGAGCACGCTGTTGCGCCCGGTCACGTTCTCGGTGTCGTCTTTCGGGCGCGACGAGCGCTGCTGCGGCTTCTGCGCGCTCCCGCCGCGCTTGGCGGCGAGGCGCTCGGCGGCCTGCTTGCGCTTGTGCGCTACGTGGTACGGCCGGTCCTCGGCCTTCGGGGTCGGGCCCTTGCCCTCGAGCGACCGGCGGTTCTTGCCGCCCGTGCCCTTCGTGGGGCCCTTCTTGCCCTTCGCGGCGCCGGGTCGTCCAGGCTTAGCCATTGATGCTCCAAGTGGTTCCGTGTGCGGTGTCTTCGAGGGCGATGCCCGCCGCGGCGAATGCATCGCGGATGCGGTCGGCGCTCGCCCAGTCCTTCGCCGCACGCGCCTCGGCGCGCTGCGCGATGAGCTGCTCGACGAGGGCGGAGAGGGACTCTGCCGTCGGGCCGTCTCCGGAGCTCCGCGCGAGCGCGCCGAACGGATCCAGGCCCAGGACGTCCATCATGGCGGACACGGCTGAGAACGCGCCCCGCGCCGCCGCCTCATCGCCCGCATCGAGCGCGGTGTTGCCCGCGCGGACGGTCTCGTGCACGACCGCGAGCGCCTGCGGGACGCCGAGGTCGTCGTCCATCGCGTCCGCGAAGGCGCCGGGGATCTCGGCCGCCTCGGGGCGCGGATGCACCCGCAGGAACCGCTCGAGGAAGCCGCGGATGCGCGCGAGCGCCGCCTCCGCCTCGCGCCACGACGCGTCGGTCAGGTCGAGGCTCGAGCGGTAGTGGGCTGCCGCGAGCGCGTAGCGGACCACGAGCGGATCCTCGGCAGCGAGCACGTCGGCCGCGAGCGTGAAGTTGCCGAGCGACTTCGACATCTTCTGCCCGTCGACCGTGACGAGGCCGTTGTGCACCCAGTAGCTCGCGAACGCGTCTCCGGCGGCGGTCGACTGCGCGAGCTCGTTCTCGTGGTGCGGGAAGCGCAGGTCGAGCCCGCCTCCGTGGATGTCGAAAGCCGGCCCGAGGTAGCGGCGCGACATCGCCGAGCACTCGATGTGCCACCCGGGGCGCCCCTCGCCCCACGGCGACGCCCATACCGCGCTGCGCGGCTCGTCGGGCTTGGCGCCCTTCCAGAGCGCGAAGTCGTGCGGATCGCGCTTGCCGCGCGGATCCGCGTCGGCCGCGTCCTCCATCGCGTCGACCGACTGGCGCGTGAGGGCGCCGTACGCGCGCCACGACCGCACGTCGAAGTAGACGTCGCCCGCTGACGCATACGCATGCCCCCGCTCGATGAGCTCCTGGATGAGCTCCTGCATCTGCGGGATGGATGCGGTCGCGCGCGGCTCGTAGGTCGGGGGCAGGATGCCGATGGCCGCGTAGGCGGCGGTGAACTCCTGCTCCATGCGATAGGCCAGCGCCCACCACGGCTCGGCGTCGGTCGCGTTGGCGAGCACCTTGTCGTCGATGTCGGTCACGTTCCGCACGAACGTCACGCGCGGGTAGCGGTGCGCGAGCCATCGCCTCAGCAGGTCGAAGGCGAGGGCGCCCCGCAGGTGCCCGATGTGCGGGCCGGACTGCACCGTCGGGCCGCACACGTACATCGTCACGTTCTCCGGGTCGAGAGGCGCGAAGTCGCGCAGCGTCTGAGCGCGGGTGTCGTACAGCCGGAGAGTCACCCCCTCAGACTACTGGCCGCCGTCCGCCCCGCCCCGGCGGCCCGCGTCACACGGCCGTCATCCGGAGCGTGTAGAACCGAAGGGTGATGTCCGTCCTCGCCGTGCTCGCCGCGGCCGTCCTGTTCGGGACGACGGGGACGGCGCAGGCCCTCGGCCCCGACGGCACGACGCCCCTCGCGGTGGGAGCCGTCCGCGTCGCGGTCGGCGGTCTCGCCCTCGCCGCACTCGCGGCGGTCACCGGCGCGTGGGCGCGACGCACGGGCGGCGTCCGGTCTCCGCGGCCCGAGGCGCGCCCGCTGCTCCTCATGGCGATCGCGGGCGTGTGCCTGTTCGCGTACCAGCCGCTGTTCTTCCTCGGCGCCTCGGTGAACGGCGTCGCGGTCGGCACGGTCATCGCCCTCGGCTCCTCCCCCGTGCTCGCCGGCGCGATCGAGGGAGCGCTCACGCGCCGCGCGCCGGGGCGCACCTGGATGGTCGCGACCCTCATCGCGACCGGCGGTGTGGCCCTGCTCGCCCTGGGCGGTCAGGAGGGCGCGGCGACCGCGCCCCTCGGCGTGGCCGCCTCTGTCGGAGCCGGCGCGTCCTTCGCCGTGTTCGCCGTCGCGCAACGGCGCCTTCTCGACGGCGGCTGGCAGCCCCTCACCGTGATGGGCGTCGCGGGTGGCGTCGCGGCCGTGCTCGCCGCCGCACTGCTGCCCTTTCAGGACCTGGCATGGCTCGCCCGCCCTGACGGCGCCGCGATGGCGCTGTGGCTCGGCCTCGGCGCGACGACGCTCGCCTATGCCTCGTTCACGTGGGGCCTGCGACGTGTGCCCGCGCCGACCGCCGCGACCCTCACGCTCGCGGAGCCGCTGACGGCCGCACTGCTCGGCGTGATCGTGCTCGGCGAGCGCCTCGCGCCGCTGGGCATCGCGGGGCTCGCGGCCCTCGCCATCGGACTCGTCCTGCTCGCCAGGGGCGCGCGGCGCCCCATCCGCCCCTACGCCCTGGAGGCCTGACATGACCATCGACATCCGCGTCGACGACCTGACCCACCCCGCGACCCAGGCGCTCGCGGCCATCCACCTCGCGGGCATGCACGCCGGCACACCCGCCGAGAGCGTCCACGCGCTCGATCTCGACGGGCTGCGGCACCCGTCGGTCACGCTGTGGTCGGCGTGGATCGACGATCAGATCGCCGGCATCGGCGCGCTCAAGCGCCTCGACGACGAGCGCGGCGAGCTCAAGTCGTTCCGCACCGCCGAGACGCACCTCGGCCGCGGCGTCGCCCGCGCCGTTCTGCGGCACATCATCGCCGAGGCGCGGACGCGCGGGATGGCGTCGCTGTGGCTTGAGACCGGCAGCGACGCCGCGTTCGCCCCGGCGCGCGGTCTGTATGCGAGCGAGGGCTTCGTCGAATGCGGGCCGTTCGACGACTACGTCCTCGACCCGCTCTCGACCTTCATGACGCGCACGCTCTGACGCGCGCGACTCACGCGCGGTGCACGAGGGCGACCGCGAACGCCTGCACGCCCTCCGCGGCGCCCGTGAACCCGAGGCCGTCCGTCGTCGTCGCCGACACCGTCACGGGCGCGCCGCCGAGCGCGGCGGACAGCGCCGCCTCGGCCTCCGCGCGCCGCGGCGCGAAGCGCGGCCGTGCGGCCTGCACCTGCACCGAGACGTTGCCGATGGTCCACCCCTCGGCCGCCAGGTAGGCGCGGGTGTCCTCGAGGAACGCGGCGGCGTGCGCGCCGGCGAACTCGGGGCGGTCGGTCCCGAAGCGCGAGCCGATGTCGCCCAGGCCTGCAGCGGAGAGCAGCGCGTCGACGATCGCGTGCGCGACGGCATCCCCGTCGGAGTGGCCGGAGAGGGCGGGCTCGCCCGGCCACTCGAGGCCCGCGAGCCAGAGCGCGCCCTCGCCGCCGAATGCGTGCACGTCCGTCCCGACGCCGATGCGGGGCAGGGCGGGGCCGGCCGGGGCCGGACTGATGAGAGTCCGCGCGCGCTGCAGGTCGGCCGGCGTCGTGATCTTGAACGCGCGCGCGTCGCCCTCGACCGACGCGATCGGGTGGCCTGCGGCCGCGACGAGGGCCGAGTCGTCGGTGTGCTCCTCGCCCGCCACGCGGTAGGCCGTCTCGAGGATGTCGCGCCGGAAGCCCTGCGGGGTCTGCGCAGACGCGAGCTCCGAGCGGTCGACGACCCCCGTGATCAGCTCGCCGTCGACTCGCTTGATGGTGTCGACGACCGGGAGAACGGGCACGACGCCCCATCCGGTCCGCTCGACGGCGTCGACGACCCGGTCGATGAGCTCGGCCGGCGCGAGCGCGCGCGCCGCGTCGTGCACGAGCACGATCTCGACGTCGGGCCAGACCGCGGCGAGACCCGCCGCGACGGACTGCTGGCGGGTGCTCCCGCCCGCCACGACCGAGACGAGCTCACGGCGCGCGCCCGCTGCCTCCTGCGCGTCGGTCAGCGCCTCGCCGACCCGCTCCTCGGGCGCGACGACGACGACCTGAGCGGTCCGGGCGGCGAAGACGCGGTCCAGGCAGTGCCGGAGGATCGTGTGGTCGTCGATCCCGACGAAGGCCTTGGGCGCGCCGGCGCCGAGGCGCGTGCCGGATCCGGCGGCGACGACGATGACGGCGACACGGGGCGACGGCGTGACGGTGCTCACACCCCCACGGTACCCGCCGGACGCGGAACGGCCCGGTTCACCTCAGGTGAACCGGGCCGTTCCGATCGATCGCGCGTCAGCTGCTCGCGAGGACCTCGTCGAGGAGCTCTGCGGCCTTCTCCTCTTCGACCTTCTCCGCGAGCGCGAGCTCGGAGACGAGGATCTGGCGGGCCTTGGCGAGCATCCGCTTCTCGCCGGCGGAGAGCCCGCGGTCCTGGTCGCGGCGCCACAGGTCGCGCACGACCTCGCTGACCTTGATGACGTCGCCCGAGGCGAGCTTCTCAAGGTTCGCCTTGTAGCGGCGCGACCAGTTCGTCGGCTCCTCGGTGAACGGGGCGCGCAGCACCTCGAACACCTTGTCCAGCCCCTCCTGGCCGATGACGTCGCGCACGCCGACGAGGTCGACGTTCTCTGCGGGGACCTCGATGACGAGGTCGCCCTGCGTGACGTTCAGCTTGAGGTAGATCTTCTCCTCGCCCTTGATGACGCGAGTCTTGACTTCGGTGATCGTCGCCGCCCCGTGATGGGGGTACACGACCGTCTCGCCAACCTCAAAAAGCATAGAATTGTGTCCTTTCGGCGATCTCAAGGATATCACAGCTCGCGATGCACTAAGGTTCGCGCGGCATCGGCCCGCATGCCACGCCATCCGCGTGATCACGGGCCCGCACGCCATCCCTTTAGAATGGCGTGGGAGCGTCTGCCGACGGGCGACGCCGCAGCATCTGGAGGATCCGTGAACACGCGCGCACTCGCGTCCGCCGCCCTTGCCGGCCTCGTCATCCTGGGAGCCACGGGCTGCCAGGCCATCACGTCGCAGGCGACGACGATCAAGTACTCCGCGTCGGACGGCGTGAACGTCCCCGATGCCGAGGGCGCGCCCGTCGAGATCCGCAACGCGGTCATCATCGCCGACAAGGACGGCGACCAGGGCAACCTCGCCGCCGCGCTCGTCAACCGCACCGACAGCGCCGCGACCCTCACGCTCGAGTGGGGCGACGAGCGCGAGACGGTGCGGATCCCGGCCGAGAGCGTCGTGAGCCTCGGCACCGAGGAGACCGAGCCGCTGCTGCTCGACGCGATCGACTCCCCCGCGGGCTCGACGCTCCCCGTCTACTTCCAGTCCGGCGACGCCGAGGGCGTCCTCACCGAGGTCCCGGTGCTCGACGGCTGCCTCGAGCAGTTCGCCGACCTCGTGCCCGGCGGCGGCGCGAGCGACTGCGAGAAGGAAGCCCCCGCCGAGCACGGCGAAGAGGGCCACTGACCCGACGCCCGATGGCGTGAAGAAGGGCCGAGCGGAGATCCTCCCGCTCGGCCCTTCTTCGCGTCCTGGGGTCAGCCCTCGAAGCGGTAGCCGAGGCCGCGCACGGTCACGAGCATGACCGGCTCGCTGGGCACCTTCTCGATGCGCGAGCGGATGCGCTTGATGTGCACGTCGAGCGTCTTCGTGTCGCCGAAGTAGTCGCTGCCCCACACGCGGTCGATGAGCTGGCCGCGCGTGAGCACACGGCCTGCGTTGCGCATGAGCACCTCGAGCAGCTCGAACTCCTTGAGCGGCATGTTGATCTGCTCGCCGTCCACCGACACCGTGTGACGGTCGATGTCGAGCGTCACGCGGCCGCCTTCGAGCACGCGCTCGTCGAGGTCGGCCTCCGCCTGCAGCGAGCGGCGCATGACCGCCCGCATGCGCGCGAGGAGCTCGCGCGCCGAGTACGGCTTCGTGACGTAGTCGTCGGCGCCGAGCTCGAGCCCGACGACGATGTCCACCTCGGAGTCCTTGGCGGTCAGCATGATGATCGGCACGGCCGACGTCGTGCGCACCTGGCGGCAGACCTCGGTGCCCGGCATCCCGGGGAGCATGAGGTCGAGCAGGATGACGTCGGGCTCCTGGTCCCGGAACGCCGCGAGCGCGGCGTCTCCGTCCTCGGCGATCTCGACCTCGTAGCCCTCGCGCCGCAGCAGGTAGGCGAGCGGGTCGGCGAGGTCGGGTTCGTCCTCCACGAGCAGAACACGCGTCATTCGTTCTCTTTCCTTCCGTGGCGCCTCGTCACGCGGCGTCGACCGCGCGGGCGCCCTTCCTCTTGCGTTTCGCGGACTCGGCGCCGACGAGCGGGGCCTCCGTGCGCGGGAGCCTGATGGTGAACGTCGACCCGCGATCGGGCTGCGACCAGAGCCGCACCTCGCCGCCGTGCCGATTCACCGCGTGCTTCACGATCGAGAGGCCGAGGCCGGTGCCTCCCGTGCGGCGCGAGCGCGCCTGGTCGGCGCGGTAGAAGCGCTCGAACACGCGCTGCTGGTCGGCCTCCGCGATGCCGATGCCCTGGTCGGTCACGGCGATCTCGACGGCCTCCGCGGTTCCGCGCACGCCGATGCCCACGCGCGAGCCGCGCGGGGAGTACGCGATGGCGTTCGCGACGAGGTTGCCGAGCGCCTCGACGAGGATGGTCGCCGAGCCGCGCACGAAGAGCCCGCGGTCGCCGCCGCGCACGAGCGCGACATCCGCCGACTCGGCCTGCACCTGGTACTGCTCGAGGGCAGCGGCGACGACCTCGTCGATCGCGACGTCGCCGACCTCGGTGAGCTCGTCCGCGGCCTGCAGCTTGGACAGGTTCATGATGCGCCCCGTGAGCTGGCCGAGGCGCTGCGCCTCCGCCGACATCCGCGCGGCGAAGCGGCGCACCTGCTCAGGATCATCGGAGGCCGACTCCATCGCCTCGGCGAGGAGGCCGATCGCCCCGACCGGCGTCTTCAGCTCGTGGCTCGTGTTCGCGATGAAGTCCTGCCGCATCTGCTGCAGGCGCTCCTGCTCCGAGATGTCGCGCACGATGAGCAGCGTGAGCCGGTCGGCGATCGCCGTCGCGCGCGCGACGACGAGGCGGGTGTCGTCGGAGATCCGGCCACGGCGGATGCGCAGCGTCTGCGACTCGGTCGAGGAGCCGAGCCCGCGTGCGGCCTTCACGAGCTCGCGGAGCTCGGGCTGCTCGAGCCCCTGCCCCGGAGTCAGGCCGAGCCACGTCGCCGATGCCGAGACCGAGACGACGGCGCCCGAGGAGTCGATCACGGCCGTCGCGTCGTCGATCGCGTCGAGCGCGGCCGTGAGCGCCGGCGGAAGCGCGAGGCTCTGCTCGCGCAGCGCCCGCTCCCTGGCGCGGAACGCGAGCACCACGATCAGGGTCACGCCGACGCCGAGGATGATCCCTGCGGCGAGCGCGAGCAGCGCGAGCTGCGTGGAGTCCATGTCTCCAGAGTAGAGTGCAGCCGAGAGCCCCTCTGGACGAATGGGCTCGTCGGGGCGCCGCCCCGACGCACTGTTCACCGACCGGGCACCGGCCGTTCACCTTCGCGCATGACAATCGCGAGGCGCACAGGCCAGTGTGAGAAGCCGCCGCTGCGCGGCCGAGACCCGAAACCGACGAAAGGTTCGCCAGATGCGCGAAGTCTTCCACCAGGCCCTCGAGGACATCCAGAACCGGCTGGTCGAGATCGCCGAGCTGGTCACGGTGGCCATCGACAAGGCCACCATCGCCTTCGAGAACGGCGACGTCGCCCTCGCCGAGGAGGTCATCGCCGATGACGTCCGCATCGACGAGCTGGCCCTCTCGGTCGACGAGCTCGCGATCGACACGCTCGCGATGCAGCAGCCCGTCGCCCGCGACCTCCGCATCATCGTGAGCGCGCTGCGCACGAGCGCGTCGCTCGAGCGCATGGGCGACCTCGCCGAGCACATCGCGCAGCTCGCCCGCTCCCGCTTCCCCGAGCGCGCCATCCCCAAGGGCCTCAAGAGCACGTTCGTGAAGATGGGCAAGCTCGACGTCGAGGTCGCGCGCACGCTCGTCGAGCTCCTGCGCACGCAGGACCTCGCCTACGCCGCGCAGATCCGCGACGCCGACGACGTCATCGACGAGCTCCACGCGACCGTCTACGAGAAGGTGCTCAGCGAGGCGTTCGCGGGCGACGCGAGCCACGTCATCGACGCCGCTCTCGCGAGCCGCTACCACGAGCGCTTCGGCGACCACGCGGTCTCGATCGCGAAGAAGATCGTCTACCTCGCCACGGGCGACTGGACCGGCTCCGCCGACCCCGAGATCGAGGTCGTGGACCGCACGCCGGGCGTCTGACCCGAGAACGACGAAGCGCCCCGCCGGTCGGCGGGGCGCTTCGTCGTTCTCGCGCTACTTCTTGCCCTGGGCGGCGACCGCTGCGGCGCCGGCCGCTGCGGCCTCCGGGTCGAGGTAGCGGCTCGGGCCGGTCGGCTTCATGTCGTCGTCGAGCTCGTACACGAGCGGGATGCCCGTCGGGATGTTCAGGCCAGCGATGTCGTCGTCGCTGATGCCGTCGAGGTGCTTCACGAGCGCGCGCAGCGAGTTGCCGTGCGCCGTGACGAGCACGGTCTTGCCGGCTGCGAGGTCGGGCACGATCTCCGACTCCCAGTACGGCAGCAGGCGGTCGATGACGATCTTGAGCGACTCGGTGCCGGGGATCTCGCCGTCGATCCCGGCGTAGCGCGGGTCGTGCGTCTGGGCGTACTCGTCCTCGGGGTCGATGACGGGCGGCGGCACGTCGAACGAGCGACGCCACTCCATGAACTTCTCCTCGCCGAACTCGGCGAGCGTCTGCGCCTTGTCCTTGCCCTGCAGAGCGCCGTAGTGGCGCTCGTTCAGGCGCCACGAGCGCTTGACCGGGATCCAGAGGCGGTCGGCCGCGTCGAGCGCGATGTTCGCCGTCTGGATTGCACGGCTCAGCACGGAGGTGTGGAGGATGTCGGGCAGCACGCCCTGCTCCTTCAGCAGCTCGCCGCCGCGCTGGGCCTCGGCCTTCCCCTGCTCCGTGAGCCGCACGTCGACCCATCCGGTGAAGAGGTTCTTCTCGTTCCAGTCGCTCTGCCCGTGGCGGAGCAGGATCAGGGTGTGCGTCATACCTGACATGCTACCGAGGCGGCGCGAGGCCCGATGCCGCGGCCCCCGTGCGTTCGCGCGAGAATGGAGGCATGCCGACGACCGAGGGCCGACCGACCCGCGGCACGACCGGCACGAACCGGCTGCGGCGCGTCGACCGCTGGATCGCGCAGCACCCCGCGCTCCTCGGCGCGGGCGACCCGCTCGTCGTGGACCTCGGCTTCGGCGCGAGCGGCGTGACGGCGCTCGAGCTCGCCGCGCGCCTGCGTCGCGCACGCGCGGATGTCGAGGTGCGCGGTCTCGAGATCGACCTCGAGCGGGTCGAGCGCGCGCGGGCGCAGCTGGCCGACGTCCGCGCGGGGCGCACCGTGTTCGCGCCCGACATCGCGGTCTCGTTCGCACGCGGTGGATTCGAGATCCCGACGGAGGGCGGGCGGCGGCCTGCCGTCGTGCGCGCGTTCAACGTGCTGCGGCAGTACGACGAGCACGAGGTCGCTGCGGCGTGGCGCCGGATGGCCGAGCGCCTCGCGACCGGCGGCGTCCTCATCGAGGGCACCTGCGACGAGCTCGGCCGCGTCTGCGCGTGGGTCGACGTCGCGCCGACCGGAGAGGCCGTCCGCTTCACGGTCTCGCTGCGGCTCGCCGATCTCGAGCGCCCCGGCATCGTCGCCGAGCGGCTGCCGAAGGCGCTCATCCACCGCAATGTGCCCGGAGAGCGCGTGCACGCGTTCCTGCAGGCGCTCGACGGCGAATGGGAGCGCGCCGCGCACCTCTCCCCCTTCGGCCCTGTGCAGCGCTGGATCGCGACGGTCGAGGCGATGCGCCGCGGCGGGTGGGATGTCGTCGGCACCCGGCGGCGGTGGCGGCTCGGCGAGCTCACGGTGCCCTGGGCGGCCGTCGCGCCCGCGTGAGGCGCGACGCGATCAGATGCGCGGGATGGCCGCTGCCGCTTCGGCGTGGGTGAGACCGCTCGCGACGAGCAGGTCGACCGCGAACGGGCGCAGCGCCGCGAGCAGCGCGAGCTCGCCCTGAGACGCGTCGGGCATCATCGCCGCGGGATCGAGCCGCCGCGCGATCGCGAGGAGCGCCTCTCGCGCCGCGGGCTCGGCGGAGATGTCCTCGAGCGCGTGCGCGACGACGCCCGCCGCGCGCTGGAGCTCGGCGAGCGGCTCGGCGATCGCCGGACGCGGCTCGCCGTCGCGCACGACGTAGGCCGCGCGCCGCGCGACGACGCGCAGATTCCGGGCGGCGAGGTCGACGCTCTGCAGGACGCGCGCGTGGCGGGCGAGCTCGATCCGGCGCGAGCGCAGGAACGGCGAGAGCGCCGAGACCGCCTGCGCCGACTCGAGCGACGTGCGCCAGGCGTCGACATCGCCCTGCAGCCCGCGCGCCTTCTCGAGCCCGCGATCCGCCCGCACGGCGTCGCCGCGTCGGAGCCCCTGGACGACGCGCCCCATCGCCGCGTCGAGCGCCGCGAACAGCACGCGGGCATCGCGCAGCTCGGTGCTCATCGGGTTGCGCGGCAGCAGCGCGGTCATGACGATCGCGAGCGCCCCGCCGATCGCCCCATCCGCGAGCCGGAGGAACGGCAGCGGCCCGGCCGGCAGCACCATCGCGATCGCGGACTGGATGGCCGCCGCGACGGCGAACTGCGGAGAGGGCATGAGGAAGCGCGCGACGAGGAGCGTGACGGCGAGCGTGAGCGCGAGCTGCCACGGCCCCGAGCCGAAGACGAGGCGGAGCAGCTCGGAGATGAGGATGCCCGTGAGCATGCCCAGCACCGTCTCGACGACCTTGCGCGGTCGCGCGTCGCGCGCGAGGCCGAGGGAGGAGATCGACACCGTCGCCGCGAGCAGGGGCGCCTCGTGGCCGAGGAGATAGTGCGCGAGGAGGAAGGCGCCCGTGGCCGCGATGACGATCTGGGCGATCGCCGCCCCCGAGTCGCGCACGCGCTCGAGCCCCGGCCGCAGGGAGAGGCGGCGGCGCCACGTGACGGGGATCGCCGCGGTCAGTGGCGAGGTCTCGGGGGCGTCACGCGGCTCGGGCACGTTCCGACGCTACGCCGTCACTGCGCGAGCGGGCGGCGCGACAGGCGCGTGATGCGCGGCACCTCCGCGGTCGCGCCCGCGTCGCCCGGCACGATGACCTCCTGCGCCGCGGCGACGCGCACGCCGTCGGCCTCGACCGCGAGCGTCTCCCCCTCCGGGATGCGGCGGGCGACGATCGCGAGCGCGATCGGGCCCAGCTCGTGATGCCACGCCGACGACGTGACGTGCCCGGCCTCGGCCTCGCCCGCGAGCACGCGCGCACCCCGCTCGGGGAGCACGCTGTCGCTGCCGTCGAGATGCAGCATCACCAGTCGACGCGGCGGATGGCCGAGGTTGTGCACCTTCGCCACGGTCTCCTGGCCGCGATAGCAGCCCTTCGCGAGGTGCACCGCCGACCGCAGCCAGTCGCTCTCGTGCGGCAGCGCCCGCTCGTCGACCTCGGCGGCCCATCGCGGGCGCCAGGCCGCGATCCGCAGCGCCTCCGCGGCGAGCAGGCCGGCGACCGGGAGCGCTGCAGCGTCCGCCCACACGCTCTCCTCGAGGATGGCCTCGGCCCACGCGTGCGCGGCGCCCGGATGCTCCTCGGTGCGCGCGTACTGCCATCCGCCCGCGCTCACCCCCGTCCAGGGGTCCTGCCAGACCAGCGCGACGCCGTTCGGCCGGGCGGCCGCGTCGGCGAGCGCGTGCTCCGCGCCCCCGCCGCGCACGAAGCCGGCCACGCGGAGGTCGGGGCGCAGGGCCACCTCGACCTGCGCGCGGAAGCGCATCATGCCGAGCCACTTCGCGAGTCCGGCGGCATCCGCCGCGTCGGCGATGAGCCATGCGGTCGCGCCGTCGTCGATCACCGCCGCCGCGTGCTCGACGTGGCCCTGCGGGTCGAGAACGAGCAGCTCGGTGCTCACGCCGGGCGCGAGGCGCGCGACGGCCTGCGACGTGATGGAGTCGAGCCACGTCAGCCGCTCGGGCCCCGAGACCGCCACGACGGCACGGTCGCCGCGCGGGACGATCGCCTCCCCCTGGGCGAGGGCGCGCTGCTCCCGCGTGGGGTCGCCGAAATGGGCGACGCCGTCATCCGAGAGCACGGCCCCGGGGATCTGGGCGAAGGGATCGGTCATGCTCCCATTCTCGGGCACGGCGCGAACAGAGGCGCCGCGCCGTTTCGACTCGCTCCGCTCGCTCAACGACCGAGAGCGGCTCGCTGCGCTCTGCGTTTCGACTCGCTCCGCTCGCTCAACGACCGGGAGCGGCTCGCTGCGCTCTGCGTTTCGACTCGCTCCGCTCGCTCAACGACCGGGAGCGGCTCGCTGCGCTCGCGTTTCGACTCGCTCCGCTCGCTCAACGACCGAGAGCGGCTCGCTGCGCTCGCAGGGGTTACTGTGTGCGGGCGAGGCGCGCGGAGGCGTGCGACCCGAGCTCGCGGCCCAGCGCCGCGATGTCCCACGCCCACAGGAGGTGTCCGTCGACGAGGCCGTACATCCGCGTCGCGGCGGCATAGTGCTTCGCGCCGGCGGTGCGGACGACCGCGTCCGTCGCGATGTCGATGCGAGGCCCCTTGACCTGACCGAGGTAGAGCTCGCTCACGCCGTCCGCGTGCACGAGGTTGACCTCGATCTCGAAGCCGCCGCCCGCTGTGCGCAGGCGCTCGACGTCGTCGGCCGTCCGAGTCGGCTCCGTCTCGAGCGCAGGGAGAAGGCCGGGCCCCGGCGTCGCAGCGGTCGCGGGACGCGAGAGGCGCCAGAAGCCGGTCTCGGCGACGAGCTGCTGCGCGGGGCGCTCGCCCTCGGGCGCGAGCCATGCGGTGGCCGAGTAGTTGAGGTACGGACCGCCGTCATGGCTGAAGCTGACGCGGTGCGTGAACTCGCCCTCGTAGTGGGCATCCCCGACGCGGTAGTCGATGACGCCCGTCCCCTCCCACACTCCGATGAGCCAGGAGAGCGGGACGAGGTCGGCAGGCAGGTCGGTCGGAATCTCGATCACGAGGCTCCGCCCCGGCTCAGCGCTGGCCGCGGAAGAGGTTGACGATCACTGCGCCGGAGCAGAAGGCGATCGCGAGACTCGCGAGGCCCAGCAGGCCGACGAAGAACAGTTCGAGGGCGACGAGATCCATGGCACCACTCTAGTCCTCCCGGCGCGCCCCGGCGACCGCGCAGGGCTCAGCCGGGGACGATCGCGGCGAGCGCGAAGATCGCGGACACGACGCCCATGATCCCGACCCCGCCGACCGCCGCGGCGGCGACCCGCGAGATGAACCCCTCGGCGCGACCGAGGCGCAGCTCCGCGGCGAACGCGACGAGGAGGGCGGCGCCTGCGCCGACGGCGAACCATCCGAACCGATCGGCGGGCGCCACGAAGATGCCGATCGCGATCGCGACCACGCCGGCGAACGCCCAGGTCACGGCCAGGCCGACCGGGAATCTGCGCGGGACGAGCACGGGTTCGGTCACGCCCTCCATCATCGCCGATCGCGGCCCCTGACGACAGGATCCACGGTGGCGTGCCGCGCGCGCAGGCGTCTCGCCGCACTTTCGGCTGCCCCTATCATCGGAAGCACGGCGTGGCACCCGCCGCCGGCGAAAGGACCTCGCTTGGCTCAGCTCCTCGTGCTCAGCTCCGCCCCCGGCGGAGCCTCTGCGCTGCCCGCACTCGAGCTCCTCAGCCACCGCGTGCGACAGATCCCCGCGGAGGCCGCTCAGCTCGTGAACGCACCGAGCGCTGACGCGATCTTCCTCGACGCGCGCACCGACCTCGTCGGCGCGAAGGCGCTCTGCAAGATCCTGAACACGGCGGGCATCGACGCGCCCCTCGTCCTCATCGTCACGGAGGGCGGCCTGACGGCCGTCTCCCCCGACTGGGGTGTCGACGACGTCATCCTCGCGACGGCCGGCCCCGCCGAAGCCGATGCGCGCATCCGCCTCGTGGTGGGGCGGCGCACCGCGGAGGAGACCTCGAGCCGCGTCCAGACCTCGGGCATCACGATCGACGAGGCCTCGTACTCGGCCAAGGTGCACGGGAAGCCGCTCGACCTCACGTACAAGGAGTTCCAGCTCCTGCACTTCTTCGCGACCCACCCCTCGCGGGTGTTCACGCGCGAGCAGCTGCTGAGCGAGGTGTGGGGCTACGACTACTTCGGCGGCACCCGCACGGTCGACGTGCACGTTCGGCGCCTGCGCGCGAAGCTCGGCGACCTCGAGCAGCTCATCGGCACCGTGCGGAACGTCGGCTATCGGTTCAACGTCTCGGAGGACGACGAGGACGCGCCGGCGCAGGGAGCGCGGAAGGCCTGACGCGCCGCCCGTTCACACGCGCGACACCCGCGGGTGCCAGGATAGGCACATGACGGATGCGCCCCTGGTCGACCCCGGCTTCGACACCGAGGACGACGACTTCGACGAGATCGTGGAAGCCCCCGATGCGAGCCTCCCCGAGCATCGCTTCATGGACCGGGAGCTCAGCTGGCTCGCGTTCAACAACCGCGTGCTCGAGCTCGCGGAGGACCCGGCGCTCCCGCTCCTCGAGCGTGCGAACTTCCTCGCGATCTTCGCGAGCAACCTCGACGAGTTCTTCATGGTCCGCGTCGCGGGCCTCAAGCGGCGCATCGTGACGGGCCTGGCCGTCCCGACGAACGTCGGAACGGCGCCCGCGAAGGTGCTCTCCAACATCTCCGAGCTCGCGCACGAGCTGCAGGCGCGCCACGCGGCCGTCTGGAACGACGACCTCAAGCCCGCGCTCTCCGAGGCCGGGATCGACTTCGTCCGCTGGGACGAGCTCACCGACAGCGAGCGCGCCGACCTCTACGAGTACTTCCAGGCGCAGGTCTTCCCCGTGCTCATGCCGCTCGCGGTCGACCCGGCTCACCCGTTCCCGTACATCTCGGGCCTGTCGCTCAACCTCGCCATCCGCATCCGCAACGCGCGCACGGGGCGCGAGGAGTTCGCGCGCCTGAAGGTGCCGCAGATGCTCCCCCGCCTCGTGCAGGTTCCCGCGAAGGACGACGCGCCCGGCAGCATCCGCTACCTCGCGCTCGAGGACCTCATCGCCGAGAACCTCGCCGACCTCTTCCCCGGGATGGAGATCCTCGACCACCACGCGTTCCGCCTCACGCGCAACGAGGACGTGACGATCGAGGAGGACGAGTCGGAGAACCTCATCCAGGCGCTCGAGGCGGAGCTGCTGCGCCGCCGATTCGGCCCGCCCATCCGCCTCGAGATCACCGAGGACATGGACGACGTCACCCTCGACCTGCTCATCCGCGAGCTCGACATCTCTGAGCAGGAGGTCTATCGCCTCCCGTCTCCGCTCGACCTCCGGTCGCTCTTCAGCCTCGGGAAGATCGACCGGCCCGAGCTGAAGTTCAAGCCGCACCTGCCCGTGACGCCGCTCGCCTTCCAGCCCGCCGACGCGGACTCGAAGCACGCGCGCGCCGACATCTTCGGAGCCATCCGCAAGGGCGACGTGCTCGTGCACCACCCGTACGAGTCCTTCGCGACGAGCGTGCAGGCGTTCCTCGAGCAGGCCGCGCGCGACCCGCACGTGCTCGCGATCAAGCAGACGCTCTACCGCACCTCGGGCGACAGCCCCATCGTGCAGGCGCTCATCGACGCGGCCGAGGCCGGCAAGCAGGTGCTCGCGCTCGTCGAGGTCAAGGCGCGCTTCGACGAGGCCAACAACATCGAGTGGGCGCGCAAGCTCGAGAAGGCGGGCGTGCACGTCGTCTACGGCCTCGTCGGGCTCAAGACCCACTGCAAGCTCGCTCTCGTCATCCGCGAGGAGAAGGGCCTGCTGCGCCACTACACGCACGTCGGCACGGGCAACTACAACCCCAAGACGAGCCGCATCTACGAGGACCTCGGCCTCTTCACGTGCGACCCCGATGTGGGGCGCGACGTCACCCGCCTGTTCAACGAGCTGAGCGGGTACGCGATCGAGAAGAAGTTCAAGCGCCTCCTCGTCGCGCCGCTCCATCTCCGCAAGGGCCTCCTGCGCCTCATCGAGCGCGAGCGCCGCAACGCGCTGGCCGGCAAGCCCGCGCACGTGCGCATCAAGGTCAACTCGATGGTCGACGAGCAGATCATCGACGCGCTCTACCGCGCGTCGCTCGCGGGCGTGCAGGTCGACGTCTGGGTCCGCGGCATCTGCAGCCTCCGCGTGGATCTGCCCGGCGTGAGCGACAACATCCGCGTCCGCAGCGTGCTCGGCCGCTACCTCGAGCACGCGCGCATCTTCGCGTTCGCGAACGACGGCGACCCCGAGGTCTACATCGGCAGCGCCGACATGATGCACCGCAACCTCGACCGCCGCGTCGAGGCGCTCGTCCGGGTCGCGAAGCCGCAGCACATCAAGGAGCTGCAGGCGTTCTTCGACCTCGGGATGGATGACGCGAGCGCGACCTGGCACCTCGGCGCCGAGGGCGTGTGGACGCGCCACCACCTCGATGAGAACGGCAAGCCCCTCGCCGACGTGCAGGATAAGACCATGGCAGCGATCCAGCGACGACGGCGTCCGCGCGCGACTCGATGACGTCAGCGCATCGACCCGTGTACGCCGCCGGGTGCGTGGTGTGGCGCGAGCTCGACGGCGAGCTCCTCGTCCTGCTCGTGCACCGCGGCAAGTACCGCGACATCTCCCTCCCGAAGGGCAAGCTCGATCCGGGAGAGATGCTCGCGGAGACCGCCGTGCGCGAGATCCACGAGGAGACAGGCCTGCGGGTGTCGCTCGGCCCGTCGGTGGGCCAGTCGGTCTACATCCAGCCGTCCGGACGCGAGAAGATCGTGCACTACTGGGCCGCCGAGGCGACGCAGGAGGCCATCCGCGCCAGCACGTTCGTGCCGAACAAGGAGATCGCCGGGCTCGAGTGGGTCACCGTCGGCGCGGCGCGCAAGCGCCTCAGCTACCCGGTCGACCAGGACATCCTCGATCGCTTCGAGCGGCTGCGCCGCGCCGCGAGCCTCCGCACGTTCCCGGTCGTCGTGCTGCGGCACGGGAAGGCCGTCGCGCGCGACGAATGGGGCGGCGAGGACGCCGCCCGTCCGCTGCAGACCCGCGGCAAGGAGCAGGCGAAGGCGATCGTCGGGGCGCTGCGCGCGTTCGGCGTCCGCAAGATCGTCTCGAGCGACGCCGAGCGGTGCGTGAAGACGGTGACGCCGCTGTCGAAGGCGATCGGCCGCCGGATCGTCGAGACACCGCTCATCAGCGAGGACGCATGGGATGCCGGCACGGCGGATGCCCGCGAGGTCGTCGGCCGTCGGGTGCGGTCGGGCAAGCCCGCCGTCATCTGCAGCCATCGGCCCGTGATCCCCGCGCTCATGCGGGAGCTGGCGCTCGCGACCGGGACCGTCCACGGGCCCCATCTCGAGAGCGCGGCGGGCCTCGACCCCGGCGCCTTCGCGGTCGTGCACCTCTCGGCGACGAACCCCGGAGCGGGCATCGTCGCGATCGAGACGCACGCTCCGGGGGTCTGACGGCGTCTAGAATCGTCCGGTGACTCAGAAAGCGCGCCTCTACTCGGGAATGCAGCCGTCGGCCGATTCGCTCCAGATCGGCAACTACATCGGGGCTCTCCTGCAGTGGCGCGACATGCAGGACACGTACGACGCGTTCTTCTCGGTCGTCGACCTGCACGCGCTCACCCAGCCGAACGATCCGGCCGAGCTGCGCGAGAAGACCCGCCGCACGGCCGCGCAGTACATCGCGGCCGGCATCGAGCCGTCGCGGTCGACGCTGTACGTGCAGTCGCACGTGCGCGCGCACGCCGAGCTCGCCTGGATCCTCTCCACGATCACCGGCTTCGGCGAGGCCGGCCGCATGACGCAGTTCAAGGACAAGTCGCAGCGCTACGGCGCCGACGCGACGAGCGTCGGCCTCTTCACGTATCCCGTGCTCATGGCCGCCGACATCCTGCTCTACCAGACGCACGTCGTCCCGGTCGGCGACGACCAGAAGCAGCACGTCGAGCTCACGCGCGACCTCGCCGAGCGCTTCAACGCGCGCTACGGCGAGACGTTCCGCGTGCCGGAGCCGGTGATCCAGGCCGAGACGGCGCGCATCTACGACCTGCAGAACCCCTCGGCGAAGATGTCGAAGTCGGCGGAGTCGCACGCGGGCGTGCTGTGGCTGCTTGACGACGTCGACGTCACGGCCAAGAAGATCATGCGCGCCGTGACCGACAACGACGGCGTCGTCGTCTACGACCGCGAGGGCAAGCCCGGCGTCTCGAACCTCCTCACGATCTACGCGGCCCTCACCGGCCGTCAGATCCCCTCGATCGAGGACGAGTACGCCGGCCGCGGGTACGGCGACTTCAAGAAGGGCCTGCGCGACGTCGTCGTGGCCGAGTTCGAGCCGGTCCGCGCGCGGGCGCTCGAGCTGCTCGACGACCCCGCCGAGCTCGACCGCGTGCTCGCCGTCAACGCCGAGAAGGCCGCGGCCGTCGCCGACGAGACCCTGAGCACCGTGTACGACCGCGTCGGACTGCTGCGCCGTGCGTGACGCGCTGATGCTGCGGACCGCCCGCCTGACTCTCACGCCGCCGACCGAGGACGATGTCGAGGCCATCCACCTCGCCTGCCAGGACACCGAGGTGCAGCGGTGGACGAACGTGCCGTCCCCCTACACGCGGGAGGACGCCGAGCAGTTCGTCGCGCTCTGCGCCGAGCGGCGCAGCGCCGGCGAGGAGATCACCTGGGCGATCCACGACGCCGAGGGTCTCGTCGGGATGATCGGCCTGCACCGGATCGGGGACGGCTCGGCCGAGCTCGGCTACTGGATCTCCGCTGACGCGCGCGGGCGCGGCTACGGCGCCGAGGCCGGCTGCGCGGTCGTCGACTTCGCCCTCGGTCCCATGCGCCTCGAGCGGATCGAGTGGCACGCGGTCGCCGGGAACGAGCCGTCCGCCCGCCTCGCGCGCTCGCTCGGGTTCCGGTTCGAGGGCACGCGGCGCCGCGGCATCCGCGCCTCCGCCGAGCGCGAGGACGCGTGGATCGCGGGCCTCGTGGCGAGCGACGACCGCTCCCCCGTCGAATGGCCGGTGCTCGAGCCGAGGACCGCGTCGCTGTCGATCCGCCGGCGCCGTCGGCGGCCCATCCGGGTCTCCGGTCCGCGCACCGCGGCCTCGTCCGCTCTGCGCTGAGGGCTGCCGGGACACAGCGCAGGAGTCCTCTCAGCCCGCGTCGCCGACGGCCGCATGATCCCGCGTGCTGATGGCCTCTGCACGGACGGATCTCCTGCGTTCTGTCCCGGCGGTCGCTCAGCGGCGAGCGCGCAGGAGCCCGCGGACCGCCAGGCGAGCACGTGCCGCTCCTCGAACACCGTCATCGCCGAGACCCGGACGCACGCGTAGCCGCGCGCGGCGAGCGCGAGGTCGCGGCGGCGGTCCTCCAGCTGGGCCGCCCAGCTCTCGTGGAACGCCTTGCCGTCGCATTCGACGACGATCCATCCGTCGACGAGCAGGTCGACGCGGCCGACCCCGTCGATGCGCACCTGGAGGTCGATCGACCGGCCGAGCACGCGGAGCGCCAGGCGCGCGAGCGACTCGGCGCCGGATTCCGCCCGGCCGTCGATGAGCGGACGCAGCGCGGCGCAGCGCGCAGGGAGGAGCGCGAACAGCGCGTCGATCTGATCAGCGCGGATCACCCCGAGGTGGAGAGCACTGTCGATCGTGGCCACGGCGTCGCGCGGATGCTGGCAGCGCACGGCACGCGCGACAGAGGCGACGGGGTCGGCGAGGAGGTCGTGGTCGGGCGCCGGATCGTCCCGCCAGTGCACGACGACGCCGTGCACTGCCGCGAGGCGCTGCTCGCGATCCTCGGGCGATGCGAGTCGGCCGCTGCGCGGATCCACCTGGATGTGCAGTCCTCCGCGCTCGCGCACGAAGACGCCCCGCTCCCGCATCGCCGAGACGCAGTCCAGTCGGCCTCCGACCCGCGCTGCCCGAAGGATGTCGTCCGACTCCCCGCGTTCGACGTACACGTCTCGCCGCACGCGCACGTACTCGCCCTCCGCGACCCTGCGCCGGATCGTCCCTCGGCTCATCCCCCGCGCGCGCAGCGCGGCGAAGGAGAACGACCTCGGCGACCTCCGCGCCTTCTTCCGCGCTTGGGCGGTGCTGCCTCCTGCCATGACGGCATCGTGCCCGTGGCGACAGCGGCGGGGAGACGCGAGAGTCGGACCTGTGGAGATCTTCGCCCCAACACGCCGTCTGTGCACGACGCGTCGGCGCGGGGAGCGGGACACAACGCAGGAACTTCGCGCGCGCAGCCGCCGACGAGGCGCGGATTCTCGGGGCCGCTGCTCGCCGCCCCGCAGAAACTCCTGCGTTCTGTCCCGGGCGACGAGCGCGTCCGGGCGACGGGCGTGCCGGTGCGCCTACACGACGCGGTACTTGAAGCCCACGTGCGAGGCGACGAATCCGAGGCGCTCGTAGAAGCGGTGCGCCGCGGCGCGCGCGGAGTCCGAGGTCAGCTGCACGAGTGCGCAGCCGAGCGCCGGCGCCGCGTCATCGACAACCCACCGCATCATCGCCGAGCCGACGCCCGATGAGCGCAGGTCGGAGCGCACGCGAACGGCCTCGACGAGCAGCCGGGTCGCGCCGCGACGGGCCATTCCCGGGATGCGGGTGAGCTGGAGCGTCCCGATGAGGGCGCCATCGGCGGACTCCGCGACGAGCAGCGTGTTCGCGGGGTCGGCCTGGATGGCCGCGAGCGCGGCCGCGTAGGCGGGGCGGTCCTCCTCCGCGGCGACGTCGCCGCGCGCGGCGCTCACCTCGTCGTCCGCGAGCAGCGCCATGAGCGCGTCGAGATCCTCCTCGCGGGCCGCGCGCAGCGTCACCTCCCCCAGGCGGGACTCGAGGACGACGGGCAGCAGCGCGAGGTCGGCGATCACGGATCCAGTGTCGCATCGGCGTCGCCCTGTCCAGCCCGTGACGGATGTCCGTGCGCGGTGCGAGGATGGCGGCATGCCCGAGATGCCGGAGGTGGAGGGGCTCGTGCGCTATCTGCGCGAGCGCACGTCGGGGCGCGCCGTCGTCAAGGCCCAGGTGGCCGCGATCGCGGCGCTCAAGACCTACGATCCTCCGATCGACGCGATCGTCGGCGCCCGCGTGCGCGACGCGCAGCGCCACGGCAAGTTCGTCGACCTCGAGCTCGACGGCGGTCTCCACCTCATCTTCCACCTCGCGAAGGCCGGATGGCTGCGCTGGCACGAGACGCTGCCGGCGACCGTGATCAAGCCGGGCCGCTCGCCGATCGCCCTGCGGATCGCGTTCGACGACGGCTCGGGCTTCGACCTCACCGAGGCCGGCACGAAGAAGTCGCTCGCGGTGTACGTCGTTCGGGCCATCGGCGACGTGCCCGGCATCGCGCGCCTCGGCCCCGATCCGCTGGGCGACGGCTTCGACCGCGACGCTCTCGCCGGGCTGCTGCGCGGGCGCCGCACGCAGATCAAGGGGCTCCTGCGCGACCAGTCCGTGATCGCGGGCATCGGGAACGCCTACTCCGACGAGATCCTGCATGCCGCGCGGATGTCGCCCTACGCGCTCGCGGCGAACCTCGACGACGCCGAGGTCGACCGCCTCTACGACGCGCTCCGCGCGACCCTCGCCGATGCCGTCGCGACGGCCTCGGGCAAGCCGCCGGCCGATCTCAAGGACGCGAAGCGGCGCGGGATGGCCGTGCACGCGCGATCGGGAGAGGCCTGCCCCGTCTGCGGAGACACCATCCGCAGCGTCTTCTTCGCCGACACCGACTTCCAGTACTGCCCGACGTGCCAGACGGGCGGCAAGGTCCTCGCCGACCGCCGGCTGTCGCGCCTGCTGAAATAGGGCGACGCATACGACGCCGGGAATAACGGCGCACGGTCGCGGTTGATTATGCTGAGTGCACAGAACGTGCTCCGGGGTCGGTGAGAATCCGAACCGGCGGTGACAGTCCGCGAACCCCCGTCCTGATGGCGGGGGCCGATCCGGTGGGATTCCGGAACCGACGGTGATGCAGGCGCAGCCTGCGAGTCCGGATGAGAGGCAGCACGTGACGTCGCCCGTCGAGGGCGCCGTTCGCGAACCCCGGGGTGCCTGCAGGAGGTTCGGATGGCGTTCAGCAACGCGGAGCAGCGGGCGATGGCCCGCGCGCTCGAGCTCGCGCGCCGCGGGCCGCGCAGCCGGAACCCGCAGGTCGGCGCGGTCATCCTCTCCCCCGACGGCGATGTGATCGCCGAGGGCTGGCACCACGGGGCCGGGACCGCGCATGCCGAGGTCGACGCGCTCTCGCACCTCGCCCCGGGCGCGGCCCGCGGCGCGACGGCGGTCGTGACGCTCGAGCCGTGCAACCACACCGGCCGCACGGGCCCCTGCTCCGAGGCCCTCATCGCCGCAGGCGTCGCGCGCGTCGTGTACGCACTGGACGACCCGGGCGACGTCGAGAGCGGAGGCGGCGATCGCCTCCGCGCTGCGGGCGTGAGCGTCGAGAGCGGCCTCATGGCGCCCGAGGCCCATGCGCTTCTCGACTCGTGGCTGACGGCGCGACGGCTCGGCCGCCCCCACGTCACGATCAAGTGGGCTCAGAGCCTCGACGGCCGCGCGGCCGCGGCCGACGGCACGAGCCAGTGGATCACGGGAGCCGAGGCGCGGGCGGATGTCCATGTCCGACGGGCGCAGGCCGACGCGATCGTCGTCGGGTCGGGCACCCTGCTCGCCGACGACCCTGCTCTCACGGCCCGCGACGGCGACGCCCTGCACCCCGCGCAGCCCGTCCCCGTCGTGATCGGCACCGCCGACATCCCCGACGGAGCGGCCATCCGCCGCCATCCGCACGAGGCGATCCACTACCGCACGCGCGACCTGCGCGCCGTTCTCGACGACCTCCACGAGCGCGGGCTCCACCGCGTGTTCGTCGAGGGCGGGCCGACGCTCGCGAGCGCGTTCCTCGCTGCGGGACTCGCCGACCGCGTCCTCGTCTATCTCGCGCCGACCCTCCTCGGCGGTCCGCGGCTCGCGCTCGGCGAGATCGGCGTCCCCACCATCTCCCGGCAGCGGCGCCTCGCCGTCGAGCAGGTCGACCGCCTCGGCTCCGACCTCCTCGTCGTGGCCCGCCCGGCCCCCGAAGCCCCCGAAGGAGGCAGCTGACATGTTCACCGGCATCATCGAGGAGATCGGCCGCATCACGGCGATCGAGCCCTCCGGCGACGGCGTGCGCCTCACGCTCCACGCCCCGCGCGTGATCGAGGACGTGCACCACGGCGACTCGATCGCGGTGAGCGGCGTGTGCCTCACGGTCGTGGACTGGACGGACGAGGGCTTCACGGCAGACGTCATGAAGCAGACGCTCGACATGTCGACGCTCGACGCGGCGCGGACGGGCACCCCCGTCAACCTCGAGCGGGCGACGGCCTCGGGCGGCCGGCTCGGCGGCCACATCGTGCAGGGGCACATCGACGGCACGGGAACCGTCGTCGGCGTCCGGCCCGGCGAGCAGTGGCGCGTCGTGCGCATCGCGCTCCCCGCCGAGCTCGCGCCCCTCGTCGTCGACAAGGGCTCGATCGCGGTCGACGGCGTCTCGCTCACCGTGAGCGCCGTCAGCCCCGCCCACGAGCCGACGCCGTGGTTCGAGGTGTCGCTCATCCCCGAGACGCTCGAGGCGACGACCCTCGGCGAGCGCCGCGTCGGCGACGCCGTCAACCTCGAGACCGACATCCTCGCGCGCCACGTGCAGCGGCTGCTGTCCTTCGGCGCGCAGCAGGCGACCCCCGCGCCCGTCCGCGCGGCCGTCGCGACCGCCCAGCGCGAGGCCGGGACGGGTCACGAGTCGTCGTTCGCGACGTACGACGTTCCGCCCGCCGACTTCGTCATCCTCCGCTCCACCCCCGAAGGAGGCTCGCGATGAGCCTTGCCAGTCAGCTGTCGACCATCCCCGAGGCGCTCGAGGCGCTCCGGGCGGGCCGCCCCGTCCTCGTGGCCGACGACGAGAACCGCGAGAACGAGGGCGACGTCATCCTCTCGGCGCAGCTCGCGACGCCCGAGTGGATCGCCTGGACCGTGCGGTACTCCTCGGGCTTCCTGTGCGCCCCCATGCCCCAGGACTGGGCCGACCGCCTCGACCTCGCGCCCATGGTGGCCGTCAACGAGGACGCGCGGTCGACGGCGTACACGGTGAGCGTCGACGCAGCCGAGGGCGTCACCACGGGCATCAGCGCGCACGATCGCGCCCGCACGGTCAACGTCCTCGCCGACCCCGAGTCGACGCCGACGAGCATCATCCGCCCCGGCCACATCCTGCCCCTGCGCGCCGTGCCCGGCGGCGTCCGCGAGCGCTCGGGCCACACCGAGGCCGCGGTCGACCTCATGCGCCTCGCGGGCCTCGCACCCGTCGGGGTGATCGGCGAGGTCGTGGCGGAGGACGGCGACATGATGCGCCTCCCCGGCCTCATCGAGCTCGGACAGCGCGAGGGGCTCCCTGTCGTCACGATCGAGCAGCTCATCGCCTACCTCGAGGAGAACGACCCGTCGGCGGAGCCCGTCACGCCGTTCCGCCGCCAGGTGAGCCTGCGCGCGGACTCCACCGTCCCGACCTCGCACGGCGTCTTCCGCTTCCTCGCGTACAAGGACCGGATCACCGGCACCGACCACCTCGCGGTCGTCAAGGGCGACCTCACCGACGACGCGCCGCTCGTGCGCGTGCACTCGGAGTGCCTCACGGGCGAGGCGTTCGGCTCGCTCAAGTGCGAGTGCGGCCCGCAGCTCGACGCCGCGCTCGACGCGATCGAGCAGGACGGCGGCGTGGTCATCTACATGCGCGGGCACGAGGGGCGCGGCATCGGCCTCATCAACAAGCTGCGCGCCTACGCGCTGCAGGAGCGCGGCCTCGACACCGTCGATGCCAACACGGCACTCGGCCTCCCCGCCGACGCGCGCGACTACGCGGCGGCCGCGGGCATCCTCGCCGATCTCGGCGTCGAGCGCATCCGCCTCCTCACGAACAACACCGACAAGGTCAGCCAGCTGCGCGCCCTCGGGCTCGAGGTCGTCGAGCAGGTGCCGCTGATCGTCGGCGTCGGACCCAACAACCACCAGTACCTCGAGACGAAGCGCGACCGGATGGGTCACGTGATCGGCGAGGAGGCGCTCGCCGCGGCGGTCGCCCAGATGCACGAAGGAGCAGAGAAGTGAGCGGCAAGGGAGCACCCGAGAAGGGCGGCATCGCGGCGGAGGGCCTGCGCGTGACGATCGTCGCGGGGACGTGGCACGACGAGATCACCGACGGGCTCATCGCAGGGGCGCAGCGCACCCTCGACGCGGCGGGCGCCGAGTCGACGCTCGTGCGCGTGGCGGGCTCGTTCGAGCTCCCGATCGTCGCGAAGGCGGCGCTCGAGGCGGGCGCGGACGCGGTCGTCGCCCTCGGCGTCATCATCCGCGGAGGAACGCCCCACTTCGACTTCGTCTCGAACGCCGCGACGGATGGCCTCACGCGCGTCGCGCTCGACACCGGCAAGCCGGTCGGCTTCGGCGTGCTCACGCTGGACGATGAGCAGCAGGGCCTCGACCGCGCGGGCCTGCCTGGCTCGAAGGAGGACAAGGGCGCAGAGGCGGCCGACGCGGCGCTGCGCACGGCGCTCACGCTGCGCGCGCTCCGCGGCTGAGGGCGACCTTCCTTCTACATATCGTAGAAAACCCGTAGGGTGTGCTCATGGAGATCCTGCGCAGCATCGTCATCGTCATCCACCTCGTCGGCTTCGCGACGCTCTTCGGCTCGTGGCTCGTCGAGGTCGCGAACCGGCGGACGCACGTCACGCGGCTCATGCACTGGGGGCTCGCGATCGCCGGTCTCGCGGGTCTCGCTCTGGCCGCGCCGTGGGGCGTGGACGGCGACCTGAACTACGCCAAGATCGGCGTCAAGCTCGTCGTGCTCCTCGTGATCGGCGCGCTCCTCGGCATCCTCTCCGCACGGCAGAAGCGCGGCGCGCAGACGCCGCCCGCGCTGTTCTGGCTGGTCGGCATCCTCACGCTCGCGAACGCGACGATCGCGGTCATCTGGTGACCGCATCCGAGCCCTCGGGCGGCTGAGCATTCCGCCCACCGGCTCCGGCACGCACGACGGCCCCTCTGCGCACCTTTCGCGCGAGGGGCCGTCGCGGTCTCCGTATTGCTGAGGGCGCGTAGACTTGACGATCGCGTCCGCGCGTCGAGACGGCCATCCAGCCGGCGACGACGCCGACGCCGTCTCCCCGGCGAGCGCCCTCCGCGCCGCCGTCTTCCCTCCGGACAGGCATCTCCATGACATCCACCGCAGCACAGAGCCCCGACGCCCCCGCCGCCGCCACGCCCGCGAACACGCGCGGCCGCGTCATCACCGCGAGCCTCGTCGGCACGACGATCGAGTTCTACGACTTCTACGCCTACGCGACGGCGGCCGTGCTCGTCTTCCCTGCTCTCTTCTTCCCGACGGGCAACGAGACCACGGCGCTGCTCGCGTCGTTCGCGACCTTCGGCGCCGCGATGCTCGCGCGCCCGGTCGGGGCGATCGTCTTCGGCCACTTCGGCGACCGGTTCGGACGCAAGGCGACCCTCGTCGCATCGCTGCTCACGATGGGCATCGCGACCTTCCTCATCGGCCTGCTGCCGACGTACCAGCTCATCGGCGCGTGGGCAGCGCTCCTCCTGCTCATCCTGCGGCTCGCGCAGGGCTTCGCGCTGGGCGGCGAGTGGTCGGGCGCCGCGCTCGTGGCGACCGAGAACGCGCCCGCCGGCAAGCGCGCCCTCTACGGGACGTTCCCCCAGCTCGGCGCGCCGATCGGCTTCATCATCGCGAACACCCTCTTCCTCGTGATCAACTTCGCCCTGCCCGGCGAGGGCGGCCTCGCATCGGAGGCGTTCCTCGCGTGGGGCTGGCGCATCCCGTTCCTCTTCTCCGCGGTCATGGTGATCATCGGCCTCTGGGTCCGCCTCAAGCTCGTCGAGTCGGACTCGTTCACGAAGGCGGAGAAGACCGGCGCGATCCAGAAGTTCCCGCTCGGCGCGACCGTCCGCACGCACTGGCGCCCGCTCATCCTGGGCACCTTCTACATGCTCGCGACGTACGTGCTCTTCTACCTCATGACGAGCTTCACGCTCGCGTACGGCACCCGCCCGGCGACCGCCCCTGAGGGCGTCGACCCCGCGACCTTCGTGCCCGGGCTCGGGTTCACGTACGTCGACTTCGTGCTCATGCAGATCATCGGCGTCGTGTTCTTCGGCCTGTGCACGCTGCTCTCGGGACCGCTCGCCGACTCGGTCGGACGCCGCCGCCTCCTCATCTGCGTCACGACCGCGATCATCGTGTTCGGCCTGCTCTTCGTCGTCTTCCTCCTGCCGCAGGGCCAGGAGAAGTTCACGGGTGCGCTCGTGCAGGCGTTCCTCATCTTCGGCTTCCTCCTCATGGGCATGACGTTCGGGCCCATGGGCGCGCTGCTTCCCGAGCTGTTCCCGACCAACGTGCGGTACACCGGATCGGCCGTGTCGTACAACGTCGCGTCGATCCTCGGCGCCGCCGTGGCGCCCTCGATCGCGCTGGGTCTGTGGGCCCTCGGCGGCGGCAACCCCTGGCTCGTCGGCGTGTACCTCGCCGCGGCCGGCGTGCTCACGCTCGTCGCGCTCCTCATCGGCAAGGAGACGAAGGACGTCGACCTCGACGACGACGCGGCGGTCGCAGCGGCCTCCCGACGCTGAGCCGATGCGCGGGGCGGTTGCCTAGGCTGGCTGAGGTGCGCTCGGCGATCCCCCGCGCACCTCGGAAGGAGACCCCGTGAGCCAGACCGCCCCGCGCGCACGCCGCTCGCTCTTCGCGCGACCGCGTGCAGAGGAAGGGCCGCGCGCGTCGTTCCGGCAGCTGCTGCCCTTCCTCCTGGAGCACCGCGGCGTGCTCGTCGTCGTCGCGGTGCTGAGCATCGTCGAGGCGGTCGCGACGCTCGTCCAGCCGCTCCTCATCGGGCAGGTGATCGACCGCGTCCAGGCCAGCTCGCCGCTCGGGTGGCTGCTGTGGGCTCTCGTCCTCCTCGTCCTCGCCTCGAGCGCCGTGGGCGCGTACCAGCACTACCTCCTGCAGCGCACGGGCACCGCGGTCGTCCACTCGAGCCGGCGCCGCCTCATCGCGCGCATCCTCCACCTCCCGGTGAGCGAGTTCGACGCGCGGCGCACCGGCGACCTCGTCTCGCGCGTCGGCACCGACACGACACTGCTCTACGCCGTCCTCACCCAGGGCCTCGCCGACAGCGGGGGCAACGCCCTCCTGTTCGTCGGCGCCCTCGTGGCGATGCTCTTCATCGATCCCGTGCTGCTGCTGACGATCGTCGGCGTCATCGGCGTCTCGGGTGCGGCCGTCGGGCTCCTGTCCGGTCGCATCCGCGCCGCATCGGCCGCGCAGCAGGAGCGCGTTGGCGAGCTCTCGAGCGGCGTCGAGCGCGTGATCGGATCCATCCGCACCATCCGCGCGGCGGGAGCGACCGACCGCGAGCAGGAGTCGGTCGGCGCGATGGCGACCGCCGCGTACCACGCCGGCATCCGCGTCGCGAAGGCGTCTGCGCTCGTCGTCCCGGTCGCGGGCATCGCGATGCAGGTCTCGCTGCTCGTCGTGCTCGGCGTCGGCGGCATGCGCGTCGCATCGGGAGCGCTCACGATCGCGAGCCTCGTCACGTTCGTGATGTTCCTCTTCCTCCTCATCATGCCCCTCGCCTCGGCGTTCGGGGCCATTGCGAGCGTCGGCCAGGCGCTCGGCGCGCTCGGGCGCATCCAGGAGGTCCTCGACCTCCCCACCGAGGACGCCGACGACCGCGTCCGCGCCGACGCCGCGCCAGCCGCCCCGCGCGAGGGCAGGACGGACGCGCGAGAGCAGGACCCCTCCGCGGGAATCCTCCTGCGGCGGACGGATTCTCCTGCAGCGGATGGCGCGGGCGCGACGGCAGCGGATGGCATGGGCGCGACGACAGCGGATGGCGCGGCACCGGCGACAGCGGATGGCGCGGCGCCGGCGATCGCCTTCCGCGACGTGCGCTTCGCCTACCCCGCGGCGGCGGTCGCGGCACGCGAGGAGGCGGCGCGCGAGGCGCAGCGGGCGATCGAGCGTGCGCACCTCGAGGCGGGGCCTCTCGACGAGGAGGCGGCACAGGCGCCGAGCGAGGCCGACCGCGAGGTGCTCCGCGGCGTCTCCTTCGAGGTGCCGCACAGCGCGCGCGTGGCGCTCGTCGGCCCGTCCGGCGCGGGCAAGTCGACCATCCTCTCGCTCATCGAGCGCTTCTACGACCCGACGGGCGGCGCGGTCCTCCTCGACGGCGTCGACATCCGCGACCTGCCCCGCGCCGAGCTGCGGTCGCACTTCGGATACGTCGAGCAGGACGCGCCGACGCTCGCTGGCACGCTCGCCGACAACCTCCGCCTCGCCTCGCCCGACGCGAGCGACGCCGACTGCGACCGCGTGCTGCGCGCCGTGAACCTCGGCGAGATCGTCGACCGCAGCCCGCTCGGGATCGACACCCCGGTGGGCGAGGACGGCGTCATGCTGTCCGGAGGCGAGCGCCAGCGGCTCGCGATCGCCCGCGCGCTGCTCGCGGCTCCGCCCATCCTGCTCCTCGATGAGTCGACGTCGTCCCTCGACGGCGTCAACGAGCAGAGGATGCGCGAGGCGATCGACGCGGTCGCCGAGGGGCGCACGCTCATCGTGATCGCGCACCGCCTCTCGACCGTCGTCGACAGCGACCGCATCGTCGTGCTCGATCGCGGCCGAGTGATCGGCCAGGGCACGCACTCGGAGCTCGTGGCGAGCGTGCCGCTCTACCGCGATCTCGCGAAGCACCAGCTGCTCGTGTGAGTCGCCTTCCCCGACGTCGGCGGCCACGGGCAGGATGGGCGGCATGGATCTCCCCGCCCTGCGGCGAGCGCGCCTGCGCCACCACCGGCTCGTCGCTCCCGCGCGCACACCCGTCGACGCCGCCCGCCATCTGACCGCCACCCAGTCCCAGGACTTCTGGGGCGGCCGGCTGGCTCTCGCCGCGCGGACACGCGGCGCAGGGGTGTCGGCCGTCGACCGCGCCTACGACCGCGGCGCACTCGTGCGCGCGTGGACGCAGCGCGGCACGCTGCACACCGCCGCGGCCGAGGACCTCGGCTGGATGCTGTCGGTCACCGCCGCGCGGATGCTGCAGGCCGACGCGAAGCGGCTGCGCGACCTGGGCATCGCCGACGACGACATCGCGCGCGCCGAGAAGCTCGCCGTGGCCGCGCTACGCGGCGGCGGCCGCCTGACCCGCGCGGAGATCGCCGCGGTCTGGGAGTCGGGCGGCATCTCGACGGCCGGTCAGCGCGGCTACCACCTCATCGTCACGCTCGCGCTCCACCGCGTCCTCGTCTGGGGCCCCGTCGTCCATCGCGACGGGGCCGAGCCGCGCGAGCAGCACCTCGTCCTCGCCGAGGAGTGGATCCGCGAGTCCGCATCGCCCGCCGACCCGCTCGCCGAGTTCTTCGCGCGCTACATCGCGGGGCACGGACCGGCCACGGCGCGCGACTTCGCCTGGTGGGCCGGGCTCCCGCTCACCACGGCACGCGCGGCCGCTGCCGCCGCGGCGGATCGGGTGAGGGTCGTCCGCGACGCCGACGAGCCGCTCTACGCGTCTCCCGCGCCACCGCGCACCGCTCCCGACGCCGCGCGGACGTTCGCCCTGCCGACGTTCGAGGAGTTCTACATCGCCTACGCCGACCGCACCGTGACCGCATCCCCCGAGGCGCTCGCGGCCGCAGGTCCCGGCGCCAACGGCATGGTGCGGCCCCTCATCGTGCACGACGGCGAGATCGTCGGCGTGTGGAAGCCGCCCGCGATGGCGCAGCGGGCGACGGGCGACGCGCAGATCGAGCTCTTCGCCGACGCTCCGATCGACGCATCCGACGCGCGCGCCGCGGTCGACCGGGCCATGGCCATCCTGCGCGCGTGAGCCGAGCATGAAGCGGCCCGCCCCGGATCGGAAGGGGGCGGGCCGCTGGGGTGCGTCACCCGGCGTGCGGTCCGGGTGGACGCGGCGGAAGGCCGTCTGTGCGGATCAGGCCTTCGCGGACTCGAGACGCTCGCGAAGAGCCGCGAGCTGCGCCCGCAGCGCGGCCGGGACGCGGTCGCCGAACGTGTCGTAGAACTCCTCGGTGAGCGCCGCCTCGGCGAGCCACGACGTCGGGTCGACCTCGAAGAGCTCCTCGAGGTCGGCTGCGGGCACATCGATGCCATCGAGGTCCAGGTCGGCGACGACCGGCAGCAGGCCGATGGCGGACGGCACGGCCTCGACCTCACCCTGCAGGCGACGGATGATCCAGTCGATCACGCGCGAGTTCTCGCCGAACCCGGGCCAGAGGAAGCGGCCGTCGGCGCCCTTGCGGAACCAGTTGACCTGGAAGATCCGCGGGAGCTGCTCGGCCTTGCCGCCCATCTCGAGCCAGTGCCCGAAGTAGTCGGCCATGTTGTACCCACAGAACGGCATCATCGCGAACGGGTCGCGGCGCAGCTCGCCCACGGTGCCCTCGGCCGCCGCGGTGCGCTCCGACGAGATCGTCGACCCGAGGAAGACGCCGTGCTCCCAGTCGAACGCCTCGACGACGAGCGGGACGTTCGTCGCGCGACGGCCCCCGAAGAGGATGGCATCGAGCGGCACCGCCTCCTCCCAGTCGTCCGCGATCGACGGCGCCTGATCGGCGGCCACGGTGAAGCGCGAGTTCGGGTGGGCGGCCGGGCGGCCCGCGTCGGGCGTCCAGTCCTGGCCCTGCCAGTCGATGAGGTGCGCGGGCGTCTCGTCCGTGAGGCCCTCCCACCAGACGTCGCCGTCGTCGGTCAGCGCGACGTTCGTGAAGAGCACGTTGCCCCACAGCGTCTCGACCGCAGTGACATTCGTCGACGCGCCCGTGCCGGGTGCGACCCCGAAGAACCCGGCCTCGGGGTTGATCGCATGGAACCGGCCGTCGGCGCCGGGGCGGATCCACGTGATGTCGTCGCCGAGGGTCTCGACCTTCCATCCGGGGATGGTGGGGCGCAGCATCGCGAGGTTCGTCTTGCCGCAGGCCGACGGGAAGGCCGCGGCCACGTGGTACGCGCGGCCGGCAGGGTCGATGACGCGGATGAGCAGCATGTGCTCGGCCATCCAGCTCTGGTCGCGCCCGAGCACCGAGGCGATCCGGAGCGCGAAGCACTTCTTCGCGAGGATGGCGTTGCCGCCGTAGCCGGAGCCGAACGACCAGACCTCGAGCGTGTCGGGGAAGTGCACGATGTACTTCTCGTCGTTGCACGGCCACGCGACGTCGACCTCACCCGGCTCGAGCGGGGCTCCGACGGTGTGCACCGTGCGCACCCAGTCGGCGCCCTCGGCGATGAGGCGCGTGACGTCGTCGCCGACGCGGGTCATGATCTCGATCGACGCGACCGCGTACGGGCTGTCGGTGACCTGCACGCCGATCTGCGAGATCGGACCGCCGACCTTGCCCATCGAGAACGGCACGACGAACATCGTGCGGCCGCGCATGGAGCCGCGGAACAGCGGGTTCAGGGTCTCGCGCATCTGCGCGGGGTCGGCCCAGTTGTTCGTGGGGCCGGCGTCCTCCTCGCGCTCCGAGCAGATGTACGTGCGCGACTCGAGGCGCGCGACGTCGCCGGGGTGCGATCGCGCGAGGAACGAGTTCGGGCGCTTCTCGGCGTCGAGCGGGATGAGCGTGCCGGAGGCCACCATGTCGGCGATGAGCGCGGCGTTCTCCTCCGCGGAGCCCGATACCCAGTGGATGCGATCGGGCTGGGTGAGACGGGCGATCTCGTCGACCCACGCGGCGAGCTCGCGCATGCCGGCGCCGTCGTAGGCGGGCCGTGCGCCGAAGCCGGCGAGGGCGTCCGTCGTGTGAGGGGCGAGGGGTTCGGCGATTGCCATCAGAGCTCCTTGTGGGTGAGACGTGGTCGCCATGCCAGGTTCTCTCGGTTCTGCCGCTCTTTTCGGCCATCCGAAGTCGAAAGAATGATGGATCTTTAGCTATCATCAAGGAATGCCTCCGATGAGCGACCAGAAGACCGGCCTCGAGCTCAAGACCCTCGGCCACCGCATCCGCCATCACCGCGTGCAGCGGGGGCTGACGCTCGACGAGCTCGGCGCGCTCGTCGGGGTCGCCGGAAGCCAGCTGAGCCTCATCGAGAACGGCAAGCGCGAGCCGAAGCTCTCGCTGCTGCAGGCCATCGCCGACGCCGTGGACACGAACGTCACCGACCTCATCTCAGGAGAGCCGCCGAACCGCAGGGCCGCCCTCGAGATCGAGCTCGAGCGGGCGCAGTCGAGCCAGGTGTTCCGCCAGCTCGGCGTCCCGCCGATCAAGGTGACCAAGGGTCTCAGCGACGAGACCATCGAGTCGATCATCGGCCTGCACCGCGAGCTGCAGCGCCGTGAGAACGAGGCGATCGCCACCCCGGAGGAGGCGCGGCGCGCCAACACCGAGCTGCGCCTGCGGCAGCGTGCGGCCAACAACTACCTGCCCGAGATCGAGGAGCTCGCCGAGCGCCAGCTCCGCGCGGCCGGCCACACGTCGGGCGCCCTCAAGCACCGCACGGTGAGCATCATGGCCGAGCAGCTCGGCTTCGAGCTCATCTACGTGAACGACCTGCCCTCGTCGACGCGCTCGATCACCGACCTCGAGAACGGCCGCATCTACCTGCCGCCGGCGTCGATCCCCGGCGGCCACGGTCTCCGCTCGATGGCCTTGCAGGCCATGGCTCACCGGCTGCTCGGGCACGAGCGGCCCACCGACTACGCCGACTTCCTCCAGCAGCGGCTCGAGATCAACTACTACGCCGCCTGCTGCCTCATCCCGCAGACCGCCGCGGTGGCGTTCCTCGAGCAGGCGCGCAAGGACCGCAATCTCGCCGTCGAGGACTTCCGCGACGCGTTCGGCGTGACGCACGAGGCGGCGGGCATGCGGATGACGAACCTGCTCACGACCCACTTCGGCATGCGGCTGCACTTCCTCAGGGTGGGCAGCCAGGGCCAGGTGGAGCGCGTTTACGAGAACGACGGCCTGCCGCTGCCCGAGGATGTGACCGGTGCGATCGAGGGCCAGATCGTGTGCCGCAAGTTCGCGGCGCGCAACGCCTTCGAGCAGCAGAACCGCACGACCGAGCACTACCAGTACACCGACACCCCGGCCGGCACGTTCTGGTGTGCGACGCAGACGGGCTCGCGCAGCTCGGGCGAGTTCTCGATCACGGTCGGCGTCCCGTTCGACGACGCGAAGTGGTGGCGCGGTCGCGAGACGCAGGTGCGGGCGTCGTCGAGCTGCCCCGACGAATCGTGCTGCCGGCGGCCGCCGAGCGTTGCGGAGTCACCGTGGCGCGGCAAGGCGTGGCCGAGCGCGCGCGTCCACACGCACATCTTCTCGCCGCTGCCCCGCGGCGCCTTCCCGGGCGTCGACGACCTCGAGGTCTACGAGTTCCTCGACCGCCACAGCGAGCACTGACCTCCCCCGCCCCCCCTTCTGCATGTCTCACTCGCTGTGGTTTCGGCGGCCCCTTTCACACCCCGGGTGAGACATGCAGAACCTGGACGGGGTCATCCCGGAGGAGGACCCTGGGATGACCCGGGTTCATCCCCCAGCGGGATGTGCGCGACGCCCCGCCGGGCGGAAGCTGGAGCAGTACCAGCCGCCGACCCGAGGAGCCGTCATGCCGGCCACCGCCATTCCCTCGCCCTCGCAGCCTCCGAGCGCACCGCGCCGCACGGGGCTCGTCGACCCCGCGTACAGCGCCCTGCGCATCGCCGCGGGCTCGCTCGTCTTCCTCGGCACGGAGTCGACCGTGTCGGTGAGCACGCTGCGCCTCGCGGGCGAGCCATCCGCCTCGTAGCCGGCGAGCGGCCTGCGTGGCAGGCTGAGGCCATGAAAGCGTGGTTCATCCGGCTCGTCTGCCTCTACCTCTTCGACGTGCTCGTGCTCGCGGTCGTCGGATGGCTCGTCCCGTTCGTCTCCGTCGGCTGGGCCGCGTGGTGGGCGGCTCTCGTGCTCGCGCTCGCGACGATCTGGCTCAAGCCGCTCCTCGCACGGATCTTCCGCGGCGCCGCGTCCTCGCTCGCGCGGAGGGCGCGCATCGGCGAGAAGCTCGTCCAGTACCTCGCGACGTTCCTCGTGCAGCTCGTCATCTGGATGCTCGTGGTCGCCCTGTCGGACGTCGACGTGCGCGGCTGGTTCTGGGGCTACGTCCTCCCGCCGCTCTACCTGCTCGTCGCGTGGGTCGTCTACGACCTCATCGACGACCGCTTCGAGCGCCGGGCGACGCGGATGCTCGACGACGCCCGGGCGCGCTTCAAGCGCCGCGGATGACCCTCACTCCCCCGTCAGGCGGGCCTTGAGATCCTTGCGGAGGATCTTGCCCGATGCGGACTTCGGGATGGCGTCGACGAACTCGACCCGGCGCAGCTTCTTGTAGGGCGCGACCTGGCCGTTGAGCTCGGCGAGCACGGCGTCGGCGTCGGGCTCGCCCTGCGGGACGACGAAGGCCACGGGCGCCTCGTCGCCGTCCTCGAGCGGCTCGCCCACGACCGCCGCATCCGCGACGCGGTCGCTCGCGAGCAGGAGCGCCTCGAGCTCCGCGGGCGCCACCTGGTAGCCCTTGTGCTTGATGAGCTCCTTGAGCCGATCGACGATGAACACGGCCCCGCTCGCGTCGTATGCGGCGATGTCGCCCGTGCGCAGCCATCCGTCCTCTGTCAGGCACGCGGCCGTCGCCTCCGGGTTGTCGAGGTACCCGAGCATCACCTGCGGCCCGCGCACCCACAGCTCGCCCGAGCGCGAGCGCCCCTCCTCCGGCACCTCGATCACCGCGTGCGTCTCGATGTCGACGATCTGCGCCTCGGTGCCCGGCACGGCGGGCCCGATCGACGAGAGCGGGACGCCGTCGCTCGCGCCGCGCACCATGGCGTGCGAGACCGGGCTGAGCTCGGTCATGCCGTAGCCCTGCAGCACCTCGACGCCGAGACGGTCGGCGACCGCGCGGCCGAGTCGCTCGTCGAGGGGCGCAGCTCCCGAGAAGACCGTGCGCAGGGCGCTCAGGTCGTACTGGTCGACGAGCGGGTGCTTCGCGAGGGCGACCGCGATCGGCGGGGCGATGAACGCGTAGGAGACGCGGTGGTCCTGCAGGACGCGCAGGAACTCCTCGAGATCGAACCTCGGCATCGTGACGAGCGTCGCACGCGCGCGCAGCGCGAGGTTCAGGAGCACGGTCATCCCGTAGATGTGGAAGAACGGGAGCACCGCGAGCAGGCGCTCCTGCGGCGACACGTGCAGTCGCGCGACGCACTGCTGCACGTTCGCGACGAGGTTGCGGTGCGAGAGCATGACCCCCTTGGGCAGGCCCGTCGTGCCCGACGAGAACGGGATCACGGCGACCTGGCTCCGCGCCTCCGGTGTCACGTCGGGGGCGGGATGGCCCTCGGCCAGCAGGTCGCGGAGGGTCGGGAAGGCGTCCCACCCGTCGAGGACGACGATGCGCTCGGCCGGGATGCCCGTCGCCTGCGCCGCGGGCACCGAGCCGGGCGCGAGCGGCGAGACCGTCACGTGCGCGACGGCCCTGGCCATCCGCAGCTGCTTCTCGATCTCGCCCGGCGTGAAGAGCGCGTTGACCGTGGTCGCCGTCGCGCCGGCGCGGAGGATGCCGTGGAAGGCGATCGCGAAGGCCGGGGTGTTGACCGCGTGCAGCGAGACCACGTCTCCGGGGCCGATGCCGCGCGCGGCGAGCGCGCCCGCGAAGGCGTCGATCGCGTCGACGAGCGCTCCGTAGGTCAGGGTGTCGCCGGTCCGGCCGTCGATGAAGGCGACGAGGTCGCGCTCCTCATCGCGGAGGTCCGCGAAGAGGAGGTCGTAGACGGGTGCGTCGGGAATGGTGAGCTCGGGCTCCGGAGCGTGCATGATGGCCTCTCGTCCCCTTCAGGCCCGCCCCTCCGACGGCCCCTCCGGTCGCCGTCGACCGGATGCGGGGAGTCTCTCACGAAGAACCCCGGCCCGACGAGAGCGGACCGGGGTTCGTGTCGGGGGACGCGGCTCAGGCGAGGGAGCGCTCGGCCGCCTCGACGACGTTCGTCATGAGCAGCGCCACGGTCATCGGGCCCACGCCGCCGGGGTTCGGCGACAGGAAGCCCGCGACCTCGGCGACGTCGGGGTGCACGTCTCCGAAGACCCGCTGCTTCCCGGTCTCGGGGTCGGTCTCGCGCGTGACGCCCACGTCGAGCACGGCCGCGCCGGGCTTGACGTCCTCCGCGCGGATGAGGTGCTTGACGCCGGCGCCCGCGACGATGACGTCGGCCTCGCGCAGGTAGGGCGCCATGTCGGGCGTGCCCGTGTGCACCTGGGTGACCGTCGCGTTGACGTCGCGCCGCGTGAGGAGGAGCCCCATGGGGCGGCCGATCGTCACGCCGCGGCCGACGACCACGACGTGCTTGCCGTTCAGGTCGTACCCGTTGCGCACGAGCAGCTCGATGACGCCGCGGGGCGTGCACGGCAGCGGGGTGGCGATCGGCGCGTTCACGTTGAGCACGAGACGGCCGAGGTTCGTCGGGTGCAGGCCGTCGGCGTCCTTCGCGGGGTCGATGCGCTCGAGCACCGCGTCCGTGTCGATGTGCTTGGGCAGCGGCAGCTGCACGATGTAGCCGTGGCACGTCGGATCGGCGTTGAGCTCGTCGATCAGCGCCTCGACGTCGGCCTGGGTCGCGTCAGCCGGCAGCTCGCGCTGGATCGAGTTCATCCCGATCGCCACCGACTGCTTGTGCTTCATGCCGACGTACAGCTGCGACGCGGGGTCGGCGCCGACCAGCACGGTCGCGATGCCGGGTGTGACGCCCTTCGCCGCGAGGGCGGCGACCCGCTCCGCGAGCTCCGCCTTGATCGCGGCCGCGGCCGCCTTGCCATCGAGAATCTGTGCGGTCATCCGTCTTCGTCTTCCCTCGTTCGTGGGTCAGAACCGGTCGAGACTAGTGCCCGTCGTCGAAGCCAGCGCGGGGAGCGCTGGCTTCGACGACCGGGGCTAGTCTCGACGGATCGGGGTGCCTCAGACGCCTGCGTAGCCCTGGCCGACCTGCTCGAGGCCGGGGTAGAGCGGGAACGCATCGGCGAGCTTCGCGACGCGCTCGCGCAGGGCGTCGACGTCGGCGCCGGGGAGCAGCGCGAGGGCGATGATGTCGGCGACCTCGGTGAACTCGGCGTCGCCGAAGCCGCGCGTCGCGAGCGCGGGGGTGCCGATACGCAGGCCCGAGGTGACCATCGGCGGGCGCGGGTCGTTCGGGACGGCGTTGCGGTTGACCGTGATGCGGATGTCGTGCAGGAGGTCCTCGGCCTCCTTGCCGTTGATCGCGGCGTCGCGCAGGTCGACGAGCACGAGATGCACGTCGGTGCCGCCCGAGCGGACCGCGATGCCCGCGTCCTTCACGTCCTGCTGCGAGAGGCGATCGGCGAGGATGGCCGCGCCGCGGACGGTGCGCTCCTGACGGTCCTTGAACTCGGGCGTCGCGGCGAGCTTGAACGCGGTGGCCTTGGCGGCGATCACGTGCATGAGCGGGCCGCCCTGCTGACCCGGGAAGACGGCCGAGTTGATCTTCTTCGCGATGTCGGCGTCGTTCGTGAGGATGAAGCCCGAGCGGGGGCCGCCGATCGTCTTGTGCACGGTCGACGAGACGACGTGCGCGTGCGGGACGGGGCTCGGGTGGACACCCGCGGCGACCAGGCCCGCGAAGTGCGCCATGTCGACCCAGAGGTACGCGCCCACCTCGTCGGCGATCTCGCGGAACGCGGCGAAGTCGAGCTGGCGGGGGTACGCCGACCAGCCGGCGATGATGACCTTCGGCTTGTGCTCGAGGGCGAGGCGGCGCACCTCGTCCATGTCGACGAGCGAGGTCTCGGGGTTCACGCCGTAGGCGACGATGTCGTAGAGACGGCCGGAGAAGTTGATCTTCATGCCGTGCGTGAGGTGGCCGCCGTGGTCGAGCGAGAGGCCGAGGATCGTGTCGCCGGGGCGGGCGATCGCGTGCAGCACGGCCGCGTTGGCGGTGGCGCCCGAGTGCGGCTGGACGTTCGCGAACTCGGCGCCGAACAGCTCCTTCGCGCGGGCGATCGCGAGCTCCTCGGCGACGTCGACCTCCTCGCAGCCGCCGTAGTAGCGGCGGCCAGGGTAGCCCTCGGCGTACTTGTTCGTGAGCACGGAGCCCTGCGACTGCAGCACCGAGACAGGCACGAAGTTCTCCGACGCGATCATCTCGAGGAAGCCGCGCTGGCGATCGAGCTCGCGCTGCAGCACCTCCGCGATCTCCGGGTCGACCTCGGCGAGGGGGGCGTTGAACAGCGGATCGGTCATGGCGATCTCCAGACGACAGACGAAAAGGGGTCATCGCATCGGCCCAGGCGTGCGGTCGAATGCCGTCTCGGTCGCTTCCCGGTGGTGCACCACCTCAACGCCAGTCGCGACGCGAACAGCATAGCCGACCCGAGTCGGATGGCCGCGGTCGGGTGGATGTGGGAGGGTCAGGAGCATGGGGACCGTGATCCACTCGACGCTGCTCGTCTCCGACCGCCGCGCGGAGCGCGACGGCTGGATCCGCTTCGAGGACGGACGCGTCTCGTCGCGCGGCGACGGAGACGGATGGCGCGCCGCGACGCAGACGGGCGATGTCGTCATCGACGCGGCCGAGATCGCGGGCGACGGCGCCGTGCTCACGCCGGGGCTGATCGACCTGCACGGGCACGGCGGTGCGGGCGCCGCCCACGAGGACGGGGCGGACGCCATCCGGACGGCACGCGCTCTGCACCGGGCGCACGGCACGACGCGAGCGGTCATCTCGCTCGTGACCGCTTCCGTCGACGACCTCGAGGCGCGCGTCGCCGCCATCGGGCGCCTCGCCCAGCATGAGGACGACATCCTCGGCAGCCATCTCGAGGGGCCGTTCCTCGACCCCGGCCATCACGGCGCGCATGACCCCGAGCTCCTGCGCCACCCCGACGCCGACACGGTCGCGCGCCTGCTCGCAGCGGGCGAGATCGGCGGAACCCAGACCATCCGGCAGATCACGATCGCCCCCGAGCTGCCCGGCGCGATCGACGCGATCCGCGCCATCTCGGCGGCGGGGGTCATCGCGGCGATCGGGCACACCGACGCCGACGCCGACGCGACCGCGGCGGGCGTCGACGCCGGTGCGACGCTCGTGACGCACGCCTTCAACGCGATGCCGGGCATCCACCACCGCCGGCCGGGGCCCATCCCGACCGCCGCGCGCGACGACCGGGTCGTGCTCGAGCTCATCGCCGACGGTGTGCACGTCGCCGACGCCGTGATGCTCATGCTGCTCCGGGCAGCGCCGGGCCGGGTCGCGCTCGTGACCGACGCGATGGCGGCGACCGGCATGGCCGACGGCGACTACGCGATCGGCGCCCTCGACGTGGTCGTCGAGCAGGGCGTCGCGACGGTACGCGGCACCGACATCATCGCGGGCTCCACGCTCACGCAGGACGTGGCGCTCCGCCGGGTCGTCGGGCTCGGCGTCCCGCTGCCCGACGCGGTCGGGGCGCTCACGGCGACACCCGCCAAGGTGCTGCGCCGCGACGACCTCGGCACGCTCCGCACCGGGGCGATCGCCGATGCGGTTCTGTGGAGCCGCGAGCTCGAGGTCGCGCGCGTCTGGACGGCGGGCGCCGTGCGCTGAGGCGTCCGGAGAGAGATCAGGGGCCCGGACCCCTCCCCCGAGTGTCCGAGCCCCTCGTCGCGAGCGGCGATGCCGCCTCGCGAGACCTCCGACCCGAAGCTCCCCAGCAGCTGGGCGGAACGTCCCTCACCGCATGAGACGGCGGTGGGGCGGTTTCATTACGCGACTTCCGAGAAATTTGTCGAACTCCGGATGTGACCGTGCCATCGGGCGGCAAATCCCCCGTGAATCCCTACATCGGGGTGGCGGAGCCGCCCGATCCGCGGGAGGATGTTCACCGGCCTGACGACCCGACGTCGGCCGCACGCGCACCCGCCGCCACCGATGCGACGAGGGGTGTGCCCACCGACACGGACCCGCACCTATGACCACAGACGACGAGAACCTCAGCGACGGCGAGGCGCCGGCATCGGCGACCCCCGACGCGGATCTCGTCCTCCGCACCCGCTCGGGAGACCACGACGCGTTCGGCGAGCTGTGGCGGCGCCACTACCGATCGGGCATCGTCGCCGCGCGGTCGATTACGTCGAGCCTCGACGCCGACGACCTCGTGCAGGAGTCGTACGCGAAGATCTTCCAGTCGATCCAGCGCGGCAACGGGCCGACCGGCTCGTTCCGCGCCTACCTCTTCACGACCATCCGCAATGTGGCGGCATCGTGGGGCCGCGCGCGCACGGAGGCGACGAGCGACGGGCTCGAGGAGGTCGAGGACCCGGAGTCGACCGAGGTCGCCACGGACGAGGCGCTCGACCGCAGCCTCACCCACACCGCCTTCCGCAGCCTGCCCACGCGCTGGCAGGAGGTGCTCTGGTACACCGAGATCGAGCAGATGAAGCCCGCGGAGATCGCGCCGCTGCTCGGCATGAAGGCGGCTGCCGTCTCGCAGCTCGCGTTCCGCGCTCGTGAGGGGCTGCGCGAGGCGTGGATCCAGGCGCACATCGCCTCCGTCGAGGACGGGTCCGCGCACGCCTGGACGATCGAGCGCCTCGGCGCGTACACGCGCGGCAACCTCGGATCGCGCGACCAGGCCAAGGTCGACGCGCACCTCGGCGAGTGCGCGCGCTGCGCGATCGTCGCCTCGGAGGCGAAGGAGGTCGGCAGCCGACTCGCGCTCGTGCTCCTGCCGCTCACGATCGGCGTCACCGGCACCGCCGGCTACCTCGCATCGCTCCAGCGCGACGAGTCGGCGCTCGTCGCGCTCGCGGCCATGCCGTCTTCGGTATACGAGGGCGCTGTGGCGGTCGCGGGCGGAGCCGTCGGCGCCGGAGCGGCGACCGGCGCGGCAGCGGATGGCGCCGCCAAGTCGGTCGGGTTCGCTGCGGCAGGCGGCGGGTCAGGTGGATCCGGAGGATCGGCCGGCGGGTCGGCGTCGAGCTCCGCGTGGACGATCGGCGGGCTCGTCGGCGCCGGGATCGCGGCGGCCGCGGTCGCGGGAACGGTGCTCGCGGCGACGCTCACGGGCGGCTTCGCGGGATCCGCGAACGAGGCCGCGTCAGCATTCGAGGACGCTGCGCAGCCCGACGCGTCGATCGAGGCCTCCGACGAGCTGCTCGCGCAGACCCCGGCCCCCGAGGAGCCGATCGCTCCCCCGGTCGACGAGCCCGCGCCATCCGCTTCGCCGACCCCGACACCGACGCTCACTCCGGCGCCGGCTCCCGAGCCGAGCGCCGAGCCCCAGCCGACGGCCGAGCCTCAGCCGACCCCCGAGCCCACGCTCGAGCCGCAGCCGACCGCCGAGCCAGAGCCGTCAGGGGCGCCGTCGCCCGAGCCGAGCCCATCGGAGGAGCCCGCTCCGAGCCCGTCGGAGGAGCCGTCGCCCGAGCCGACGCCGCAGCCGTCGGAGCCCGCGCCCGAGGTCGAGAGCCCCGCGCCCATCGGCTTCGAGCGTGCGTCCGTCGTCGATGCGCGCGAGCGCATCGTCCAGATCGACGTGACCGGCGAGCCCGGTGAGCCCGTGGCCGTGACCGAGTCGAGCTCCGCACCCGCTGCGGCCTCCGCGATGCTCCTCTTCACGGCGGCCGACGCGGATGCGCTCGCGGAGGGCGAGTTCTCGGCCGACGGCGTCGCGGAGCTCCAGTTCGCGCTCACCGCCGTTCAGGTGACGGACGACGTCACGCTCGAGATCGCCTATCGCGACGTCGAGGGTGAGTCGTTCGTCGCGTCGCTGTCGACGCTGGGCGTGCGCGATCCGCTGCTCGAGGCCGTCGAGCCCGAGCCGACCCCGACTCCGACTCCGACTCCGACTCCGACGGTGACGCCGACCGCGAGCCCGACGCCCACGCCGGAACCGACGCCGACTGAGACGCCGGTGCCACCGCAGCGGATCGACATCGGCGCGGCGGTCGATGTCGACAAGAACGCCGGAACCGTCGAGTTCGCCGTGACCGGCGAGGTCAGCAAGCAGGTTTCCGTGTACGTCAACGGGTCGACCTCGTCCGACGACTCACGAACGCTCGATGCTGAGGGGAAGGCCACGCTCACCATCGCGCTCGGCCCGGGCGAGGTCCGAGACGATCTGCCGATCGAGGTGCGCTATCGGGATGGCGCCCTCGCGGGCCTCGACGACGCGACGACTCTGGGCGAGCTGATCGATATCGAGGATGTCGCGATCAACGATCCGCTGCAGCTGAGCGCTCTAGGCGACGATGTCGACAGCACAGCGACGCTGGTCGTGAGCGGGGAACCCGACGCGCGGGTCGAGGTGTTCCTAGCGGAACGACGGCTCGGCACAACCCAATTGGCGGGCGGGACGTCGACCATCGTTCTTCCGCTCACGCAGGAGGACGTGAGGTCCGACGTCGCCGTCGTCGCCCGCTACGCGGCAGCGCACGCCGTCGCGCCTCCGGTCGAGAACACCGTTCGCGAGCTGAACCTCAGCGGGCTGCTGGACACGTCGCTGCAGGTTGGCACGCCGAATGTCGATCCCGAGCGTGAGAGGTTCACGGTCGTGCTCCCACTCGTCGGCGAGCCGGGCGAGAGTGTCGTCGTCGACGTTTATGGAACTCAGACGGTCGTCCCCCTTGCGAATCCTGGTGGGAACGCCGTGTTCGCTTTCGAGCCGCAGCTCTCCGAAGACGGCCTCGCGCTGAGCGATCCGATGGCTCGGGTGACGCTTAGCTACGCCCGCCAGGAAGTGTGGGGCAATGGCGCATCGGAAACGCTTGCATCGCTCGGCGTTGAGGAACTTGTCGCTCCACCGACCCCGCTCACAATCGAGTCCGCCACGAGCGGACTGCCCACCGACCCCTTCGACGCCGACGCACTCCTGCCCGTGACCACGACGGTTGAGATCGCGGGCAGGCCGTACTCCGCAACTCGATTGATCTACTCCGGCGACGCTGTGTGGCGCGGGGTGCTCGACGGATACGGAATGGCAACGGCGAGCTTCACGAAACCGGCGGGCGAACTTCTTCTCGATGTGGTTGCGCAGCAGGACACCATCGAGTCCGAGTACGAGGACACAGCACATGGTGACGCGTCTCAGCCTGTGCGCTTGTCTTCGTTCATCTCGACTCTGACCATCCCACTCCCCTGACCCGGCTACCCTCGTCCGAGTGACGGACAATCCCTACGGGCCCGAGTGGGTGCGGCACGATGCGACCGCGGCCGACGGCATCCGGCTCGCGTACTGGACCGCGGGGCAAGGCGCACCGCTCGTGCTCATCGCGGGTCAGGCGGTCGATCACCGGTCGTGGCAGATCGTGGGGCCCGGACTGCTCCGCGATCGGCAGATCGTGATCTTCGACCACCGCGGCATCGGCGACAGCGAACTGGGCGAGGCCGAGCGCTTCACGACGCGCCTCTTCGCCGACGACGTCGTGCACATCCTCGACGATGCGGGCATCGAGCGAGCGGACGTCGTCGGGCATTCGATGGGCGGCCGTGTCGCCCAGTGGCTCGCGATCGACCATCCCGAGCGCGTGCGCAAGCTCGTGCTCGTCTCGACGTCGACCGGCGACGCGCACGGCCCGCGGCGTTCCGACGAAGCCGACCGCGCCATCCGCTCGCGCGACCGGAAGGAGGTCGCGTCGGTCTTCTGGGACGAGGCGCAGGACGACCTGGTGCGGCTCCTCGCCGTCGGCCGCGACCGCACCGCCCTCGCCCGGCACCATCGCGCCAGCCGCGCGCACGACACGCTCGACGACCTGCCGCGCATCACGGCCCCGACGCTCGTGCTGCACGGCGAGCTCGACGCCCTGACGCCGGTCGAGAACGCCCGGGTCCTCGACGCGCGCATCCCGGGCGCCCGACTGACCGTGATCAAGGGCGCCAAGCACGGCGTGCTGCTCGACGGCGGGATCGGGATGCAGATCGCCGACCGGTTCCTGCGCCGCCCGCTGCGCTCGGCCCTGCCGGAGGCACCGACCGACCGGTAGCGTCGAGTCATGGTCACACCTCTTCGCATCGCCGTCACGGGCGCGGCCGGTCAGATCGGCTACAGCCTCCTCTTCCGTCTCGCGAGCGGCGGTCTCGGCGACCGCCCGGTCGAGCTCCGCCTGCTCGAGGTGACGCCCGCGCTGCCGAAGGCGGAGGGCGTCGCGATGGAGCTCGTCGACTGCGCATTCCCCCTTCTCTCCGGGATCGACATCACCGACGATGCGCGGCGCGCGTTCGACGGAGCCGACCTCGCGCTCCTCGTCGGCGCCCGCCCGCGCACGGCCGAGATGACCCGCGGCGATCTCCTCTCCGCCAACGGAGCGATCTTCACGGCCCAGGGTCAGGCGCTGAACGACGTCGCAGGCGACGACATCCGCGTGCTCATCACGGGCAACCCCGCGAACACGAACGCGCTGATCGCGCAGCAGAACGCGCCCGACATCCCGGCCGAGCGCTTCTCTGCCCTGACCCGCCTCGACCACAACCGCGCTCTCGCGCAGCTGGCGCTCAAGACGGGCGCGCCGGTGTCGGAGATCTCGCGCATGACGATCTGGGGCAACCACTCCGCGACGCAGTACGCCGACCTGTCGCACGCCGTGGTGTCAGGCCGGCCCGCGCTCGAGCTCGTCGACCGTCCGTGGGTCGAGAGCGAGTTCCTGCCGACCGTCGCGAACCGGGGCACGGCGATCATCGAGGCCCGCGGTTCGTCGTCCGCAGCGTCCGCGGCGAGCGCCACGGTGGATGCCGCGCGCGACTGGCTGGACGGCACGGCCGAAGGCGACTGGACCTCGATGGCGGTCGTCTCCGACGGGTCCTACGGCGTGCCCGAGGGACTCGTGTCGTCCTTCCCCGTGCAGACGGAGAACGGCGGATGGCGGATCGTGCCCGACCTCGAGATCGACGGCTTCTCGCGCGCCCGCATCGACACGTCGGTCGCCGAGCTCGCCGACGAGCGCACCGCCGTGCGCGAGCTCGGGCTCATCCCGTCCTGAGCTGATGGTGGAAGCCCTGCCCGCCCCGACACGGGGCGGGCAGGGCTTTCATCCTCAGCGCCGGCGGCTGTTGCCGAACAGACCCCGGATCACGCTGTTCACGAGGGTCGTCGCCGCCGAGCCGATGACCCGCTCGACCACGCGGTCGCTGCTCGACCGCGTGGTGCGCCGTGTCGTCGTGCGGCTCTTGGTCGACTTCAGCAGGCGGTCGTACTCCTGCTGCGCCTTCTTCTCGATCGCGGCCTTCTGCTTCTCGTACTCGGCGTCGGCCTTCGCCTTCTCGAGTGCCTTCTCCTCGGCCTCCGCGGCCTCGGCGGCGGCGTTCATCTTCGCCGTGAGCATCTCGTACGCGGATTCGCGATCGACGGGCTCGCCGTACTTGGGCAGGAGCGTCGACGACGCGACAGCCTGCTCCACGACAGCGGCGGGCGACGCGTCCATGAGCCCCTGCGGTGCGCGCACGCGCGTCCACGCGACGGGTGTGGGCGCACCCTTCTCGCTCATGACGGTGACGATCGCCTCTCCGGTGCCGAGCTCCTGCAGCACCCGCTCGAGGTCGTAGCCCGACTTCGGATACGTCCCGACCGTCGAGCGAAGCGCCTTGGCGTCATCCGGCGTGAAGGCGCGCAACTGGTGCTGCACGCGGGAGCCGAGCTGCGCGAGCACGTCGCCATCGACATCCTTCGGCGTCTGCGTGACGAAGAAGACGCCGACGCCCTTCGAGCGGATGAGCCGCACCGTCTGCGTGATCGCCGCGAGGAAGTCCTTCGACGCGTTCTTGAAGAGCAGGTGCGCCTCGTCGAAGAAGAACACGAGCTTGGGCTTGTCGACGTCGCCGACCTCGGGCAGCAGCTCGAAGAGCTCGGCGAGGAGGTACATGAGGAACGTCGAGAACAGTTCCGGTCGATCGGCGACGCCCGGCACCTCGAGCAGTGAGACGATGCCACGGCCATCCTCGGCCGTCCGCAGGAAGTCCTGCACATCGAACTCGGGCTCTCCGAAGAAGACGTCGGCGCCGCCCTCGGCGAACGTGATGAGCTCGCGCAGGATGACGCCGGCGGTCGCCGACGACAAGCCGCCCAGCCCCTTGAGCTCGGCCTTGCCCTCGTCGCTCGTGAGGTACTGCAGCACCGCGCGGAGGTCGGCGAGATCGACGAGCGGCAGGCCCTTCTCGTCGGCGTAGTGGAAGACGAGCCCGAGGCTCGACTCCTGCGTGTCGTTGAGGCCGAGCACCTTCGACAGCAGGAGCGGCCCGAAGCCGGTCACCGTCGCGCGCACGGGCACGCCCGTGCCGATCCCGCCGAGCGCGAAGTACTCGACCGCCGCCGCCTCGGGCTTCCAGTCCTGGCCGATGCCCTTCGTGCGGGCGAGAAGCTTGTCACTCGGCTCCCCCGGCGTCGCCATGCCCGTGAGGTCGCCCTTGATGTCGGCCGCGAACACGGGCACACCCTTCGCGGCGAGCTGCTCCGCGAGCCCCTGCAGAGTGCGGGTCTTGCCCGTTCCCGTTGCTCCGGCGACGAGGCCGTGCCGGTTGAGCATCGCGAGCGGGATCCGGATCTGCGCGTCGGCGAGCGGCTCCCCGTTCACGAGGGCGCCGATGTCGAGCGTCTCCCCCTCGAAGGCGTAGCCGTCGACGATGCGCTGCACGTCGCCCGCGTCGAGCGGCCCGTCAGACGCCGCGGGCTTCGCGGATTCCTCGGATGGCTCGGGCTCGGGCTCAGCGGACGGCTCGGGCTCGGCGGATGGTTCGGGCTCGGGCTCCGCGGATGTCTCGGGCTCCGCAGATGGCTCGTCCGCGGCGGGCGGCTCGGCATCGTCCTCGGCGGCCGGCTCGTCGCCATCCGACCGTCCGGCACGTGCCGCGGCGGCCTCCGCGGCGGCGAGCTTCGCGCGGGCCTCCGCGGCCTTGAGAGCGGCTTCGGCGGCCGCGGCCTCCGCGCGCAGTCTCTCGAGTTCGGCGGCAGCGGCGTCAGGAGCGTTCTCGGGGCTCATGGCCACAGCCTAGCCAGCGCGGGTCGCCCGACGCGGGACACGACGCAGGAACTCCCCGGGCCCGGCGCGCGCTCACCCCCAGGATCGCGCGGGCAGCAGGCTCCGCCTCCGACCGGACTCCTGCGCTGTGTCCCGCCCTACGACCGGGCGAGCCTCTCCGACTGCTCCCGCCGCTCAGCGATGCGGTCGCGATCTCGCAGGAGACGCGCGTTCAGGAGCGCGGCGACGACCAGCGCCGCCCCGGCCCCGACGAGCGCGCCGCCCGCGGTGTCGCTCGCCCAGTGCGCCGAGAGATACGTGCGCGCGAACGCCATCGAGAGCGTCCAGATCACCGCGACCGTGGCCATCCACCATCGCGGGAAGAGCACCCACAGGGCGAACACGACCGTGGCGGCATTGGCCACATGCCCCGACGGGAATGAACCGTGGTCGACGACGACGAGGATGTCCTCGGGGCGCTGCCGCGAGTAGAGCTGCTTGAGCAGCTGCACGAACCCCGCGCTGGCAGCCGTCGCGACGAGGAAGTACAGGGCTCCCCAGCGGTGGCGCGTTGCGAGGAGGAAGGCCCCGATCCCGAGCGGGAAGACGAGGATGGCCCACCACCCTCCGCCGATCCGGTCGAGGAGGAGAGAGAACCACAGGCGGACGCCCGCATCGGCCTCGGGCAGCACGCCTGCCCACCACGTGTCGATCGGGAAGGGATCGCGGTGCAGCACCGTGGCCCAGCCGAGCAGCGCGGCCGCCGCGATGAGCCCGATCCCCCACCACAGCATGGCCCGACGCGACATCCCCATCGCCCCATTCTGCCCACGCCCGCGCCGTTCGGGCGCAGGCGTGCGGTCAGTCGGCGAGCAGGCCGAGCGAGCGCGGGCGGACGACGAGCCAGAGCGAGAGGACGGCGATGGCCGAGCAGCCGAGCATCACCGACGCCATCGTGGTACCCGTGATGCCCGAGGCCGCCGAGATCACGCCGACGAGCGGCGAGATGACGCCCGCGATCCCGTTGTTCGTCGCGCCGAGCACCGACGCCGCCGTGCCGGCCGCCTCGGGGTGCCGGTCGAGCGCGAGCACCTGCGCGCAGGGGAAGGTGAAGCCGCACGTCGTCATGAAGACGAACAGCGGGATCACGACGCCCCACACGCCGAGCCCGAGCTGGTCGCCGACGATGATGCCGGCAGAGGCGAGCACGAGCACGGCGGTCGCGTACGCGAGCACCCACTGCGGCCCGAACCGCGCCGCGAGACGGGCCGCGACCTGGTTGCCGATCACGAGGCCGACCGAGTTCGAGGCGAAGAGCAGGCCGTACTGCACCTCGGTGAAGCCGTACGACTGCTGGAACAGGAAGGACGACGCCGACAGGTACGAGAAGAGCCCCGAGAAGGTCATCGCTCCGATCACGAGCACGCCCAGGTACACGCGGTCGGTGAGCACGACGCGATAGCGGTGCCACACGGACACCGTCTCGTGCGAGATGCGGTCGGACGCGGGGCGGGTCTCGGGCAGCGCGAAGATCGCGCACAGGAGCATGACCGTGCCGTACGCAGCGAGCACGAGGAAGATCCCGTGCCAGGGCATGACCGTGAGCAGCGCTGAGCCGATGAGCGGCGCCACGACGGGCGCGACCCCCGTCACGAGCGCGAGCCGCGACAGCATGATGACGAGGCGGCGCCCGCCGAACAGGTCGCGCACCATGGCCATCGCCACCACGCCGCCCGCGGCCGCGCCCATTCCCATCAGCACGCGCGCGGCGCCGAGCAGCTCGAGCGTGGGCGCGAAGGCCGCCGCGAGGCTCGAGAGCACGTGCAGCGCGGTCACCATGAGCAGCGGAACCCGCCGGCCGAACTTGTCGCTCAGCGGGCCCACGACGAGCTGGCCGAGCGCGAAGCCGATCATCGTGCCCGTGAGCGTGAGCTGGATGGCCGCGCTCGTCGTCTCGAAATCGCGCTCGAGCAGGGGGAACGCGGGCAGGTAGAGGTCGATCGTGAACGGGCCGAGCGCCGTCAGCGCGCCGAGCAGGAGGACGTACGCGAGGCGCCGGCCGCTCGAGAGCGCGTCACCGCGATGCGTGCGCGGCATCTCCCCCGCTGCCGCGCGCGCGGCGTCGGGCAGCGGAATGGTCCCCGTGGGCACCGGGATGAGGCCCGTGGCGGTGGGGATGCTGCCCGTGTGCGGGTGGTGCCCGTGCTCGTCGCGCGGGGAACGGTCTTCGTGAGTCATCGTGAGCGTCGCTGCTTTCGCGGACGAGGTGTGCGGAGAAAGAAAGAAGTCCCAGACGACGCCCGGGAGGATCCGCGCGAAGGGGACGTCCTCAATCCTAGGGTCGAGGGGGACGGGCAGCGCAAGGCGGAAGCCCAGGTTCCCGGCCCGATTCTCCCAGCGGCGCGCGCATTCAGCCGCATAGGATCGGAGCGTGTCGACGCAGAAGCGCCCCCAGAAGTCCAGCGGCAACCCCGCCCGCCAGGCCGAGATCGAGCAGACGGTCAAGCAGCAGCGCGAGGCCCGGCGTCAGGAGAAGCTCGCCGAGTACCAGCGGCAGCTCAAGAAGCGCCAGCGCGGGAAGCTCGTCTGGTGGACGGTCGGCACGGTCGCGGCGGTCGCCGTGATCGGGGCGATCGTCGCGTCGTTCGTCTTCACGCCGCGTCCGAATGTCGCCGAGTACGGCATCGGCGGCGACGGGGCGGAGATCGAGGGGGTCGAGACCTTCTCCAACACGAACACGCACGTCGAGGGCACCGTCGAATACGAGCAGACCCCTCCCGCGGGCGGCCCGCACAACGTGTACTGGCTGAACTGCGGCGTCTACAGCGAGCCGCAGCAGAACGAGAACGCGGTGCACTCCCTCGAGCACGGCGCGGTGTGGGTCACGTACGACCCCGAGCTCGTGAGCGACGAGGAGCTCGAGACGCTCAAGGGCTACCTGCCGTCGAGCTACGCGATCCTCTCGCCGTACCCCGACCTCGGTACGCCGGTCGCCGTGAGCGCCTGGAACGCGCAGCTCAAGGTCGACTCGGTCGACGACGAGCGCATCGCGGAGTTCTTCGAGGAGTACTGGCGCAACCAGAACGTGCCGGAGCCGGGCGCCGCATGCACCGGCGCCATCGACGGCCCCGGCAAGCTCAGCTGAGCATGACGGAGTCCGACGGCCCGACCGCGCGCACGGGCATCCCCTGGCCGCTCGTGGTGATCGCGGTCGTGCTCGTGGCGGGCCTCGCGTTCGCGATCGGCCGCTTCACGACGTTCGACGACCTCTCCGACGCGACCGGCTCGGGCGGCGGGCCGAACGCCGCGGACGCCGGCTTCGCGCGCGACATGCAGGTGCATCATGCGCAGGCCGTCGAGATGGCGATGATCGAGTACCGCGCGACCGACGACGACGAGCTCCGCGCCCTCGCGTACGACATCGCGACGGCTCAGGCGGCGCAGCGCGGCGAGATGTACGGATGGCTCGTGGCGTGGGGCCTGCCCCAGGCGGGCGACCCGCTCATGTCGTGGATGTCGGGAACCGGACACGACCACGGCGCGAGCGCGACGGCATCCGCCGAGGAGCTCGAAGCGGCGATGGGGATGGCCACGGCCGAGGAGATCGACCGGCTCGCCTCGCTCGAGGGCTCGGCTCGGGACTGCCTCTTCCTCGAGCTCATGATCCGTCACCACGCGGGCGCGATCGAGATGACGGACGCCGTCGTGGAGCTCGGCAGCGACGAGCGCGTGATCCAGACCGCGCGCAGCATGGGCCAGGGCCAGACGGCCGAGATCGCGGCCATGCAGTCGATCCAGACGCGCCTCGGCTGCACCGGCTGAGCGGGCCGACGCATGACGAAGGGCCCGCCGTCCGGCGGGCCCTTCGTCATGCGGGTCATCCCTTCGCCGAGCCCGCCAGCAGGCCGCGGACGAAGTAGCGCTGCAGGAAGAGGAACACCAGCAGCGGCACGATGATCGCGATGAACGCGCCGGCCGTGAGCAGGTGCCAGTCCTGACCGCGCGACCCTGTCATCTGCGCGAGCAGCTTCGTGATCGGAGCCACGTTGCCGTCCGCGAAGATCAAGGCCACGAGCAGGTCGTTCCAGACCCACAGGAACTGGAAGATCGCGAACGACGCGATCGCCGGCATGCTGAGCGGGAGCACGATGCGGAAGAAGATCTGCCCGTGCCCCGCGCCGTCCACGCGGGCCGCCTCGATGACATCCGCCGGGATCTGCGCGATGAAGTTGTGCAGCAGGAAGATCGCGAGCGGCAGTCCGAAGATCGTGTGCGCGATCCACACCTGCGCGTAGCCCGACGACCCCACCGCCTGGATGACCGGGACCCCGAACAGCTCTCCGCGCGAGAACAGCTGCAGGAGCGGGATGAAGGCCATCTGGATCGGGACGATCTGCAGCGCGAACACGAGCACGAACAGCAGGTTCTTGCCGCGGAAGTCCATCCAGGCGAACCCGTACGCCGCGAGCGTCGCGATGATGAGCGGGATGATCGACGCCGGGAGCGTGATCGCGAAGGAGTTCACGAACGAGCCCAGCATCGTGAGGCCGCCCGTCGAGGTGTTCAGCGCCTCGACGTAGTTGTCGAACGTCCAGCCCCAGTTCTGGAAGACCGTCCACCATCCGGTCGTCTGGATCTCCACCCGCGGACGGAACGACGACACGAACACGCCGAACGTCGGGATGGTCCACAGCACCGCGATGACGAGCGCGGCAACCGTGGCCCACGGGTTCGTCAGGCGGCGCTTGGTGTCGCTCAGCGCGCGCTTCCTCGACGGCTTGCCCGCCGTCGTCACGAGCTCGGTCGCGGTCATCAGCGCACCTCCCTCTGTGCCTTGAGCTGTCGCGCGTTGTAGATGACCAGCGGGAGCACGAGCACGAACAGGATCACGGCGTACGCCGCGGACCGTCCGGCCTCGAAGCTGCGGAACTGCGAGTACATCTCGTTCGCGAGCACCGAGGTGTTGTTCGCGCCCGCGGTCATCGTGCGGACGATGTCGAAGATCTTCATGGACGCGATCGCGATCGTCGTGAGGACCACGATCAGGGAGGGCCGGATGCCCGGCACGACGACGTTCATGAAGCGCTCGTACGCGTTGGCTCCGTCGAGCTCAGCCGCCTCGAGCTGCTCGGTCGGCACGCCCTTGATCGCCGCGGACAGCACGACCATCGCGAATCCGGTGTAGATCCACACGAACACGACGATGAGGAACAGCGTGTTCCAGGGCTCCACCTGGAGGAACGGGACAGGGCTGCCGCCGAACCAGACGATGATCTGGTTGACGAAGCCGATCTGCTCCGCGTCCGCGGGCCGAGCCGTGTACATGAAGCGCCAGATGATCGACGCGCCGACGAACGAGATCGCCATCGGCAGGAACACGAGGATCTTGTAGACCTTCTCCCCGCGCGTCTTGTCGATGAAGTACGCGTAGACGAGGCCCACGACCGTCGACACGATCGGGGCGATGAGCACCCAGACAATCGTGTTCACGATCGTGCGGATGCCCTGCGGCTGCGTGAAGATCCAGATGAAGTTGTCGAGTCCGATGAAGCGCGATCCGCTCGCATTGAACATCGACTGCCCGAACGTCTGGATGACGGGGAAGACGAGGCCGACGAGCAGCAGGATCAGGGCGGGCGCGAGGAATCCGACGAGCTGGAACAGATAGCCGGCTCCCTGCTTCGACCGGTAGTCGAGCCAGAAGAACAGCAGGCCGAGGACGCCGGCCGCGATGATCGCCCACCAGTAGGACTGGAGCATCCACATCACGGCCAGGGGCAAGAGCACGCACGCGGCGAGCCGGATGTACGTGTACACCCGGCCCGCGCGCGGCGCGATCTCGATGAAGAAGAGCAGGATGCCGACCGCGAGCAGGAACACCCCGATGATGATCGGGATCTCCAGCCACGGCGAGAGCGTGCTCAGCCAGTCGAGAAACGCTTTCATGTCCGGCCGTTACTCTTCCGGCCAGCCCGATTCGATCTGCTCCAGGACGTCGTCGGTCGAGGCGCCGTTCACCCAGTCGCGCATGCCCGTCCAGAACGTGCCGGCGCCGACTGCGGAGGGCATGAGGTCGGATCCGTCGAAGCGGAACGTCGTCTCCTCGTCCTGGAGGATCTCGATGGCCGCCTTGAGGATCGGGCTCTGCGCGTTCTCGGGGTCGAGCCCGTTGTTCGCGCTGATCACGCCGCCGAGCGAGACGCGGGAGTTCGCCCACTCGGGGCTCGACAGGTACTCCTGCACCTTGACGACGTTCTCGTCGTCGCTGAACGCGCCGACGATCTCGCCGCCGCCCGTGATCATCTGGCCGGCGCCCGCGTCGACCGGGGGCAGCATGAACGCCCAGACATCGCCATCCTCGCCGACCTCGCCGCCGGCCTCGACGATGAAGCCGTCGAGGAACGACGCCTGGTGCGTCAGGAGGCAGTCGCCCGAGACGAGCGCGTTCGCCACGTCGCCGAAGGGCGTCGAGCCGATCGAGGCCACGTCGCCGAAGCCCGCGTTGACGTAGTCGGGGTTGAGGAGGATCTCAGCCGTCGCGTCGAAGGCCTCCTTGATCTGCGGGTCGGTGAAGGGGACCTCGTTCGCGACCCACTGGTCGTAGACCTCGGGGCCGGCCTGGCGCAGGACGAGGTCCTCGATCCAGTCGGTGCCCGGCCATCCGGTCGCGGCGTCGGACCCGAAGCCCGCGCACCACGGCGGCTCGCCCGTCTCGTCGCGGATCTGCTGCGTGAGGTCGAGCAGGCCCTGCCAGTCGGTCGGGACCTCCCAGCCGTGCTCCTCGAACACGCCGGGCTGGTACCAGATCCAGCCCTTCGCGTTCGCCATGAGGGGCGCGCCGTAGATCGTGCCGTCATGCGAGGCGTAGGTCTCCCAGTCCTCTGCCCAGTACTCGCGGAGGTTCGAGACCACTCCCTCGGGCGCCTCCATGAGGTAGCCGCGGCTCGCCATGTCGGACAGCAGGCCGGGCTGCGGGAAGATCGCGAGGTCGGGCGGGTTGCCGCCCTGCGCGCGAACGGCGATCTGCGCCTCGAACTCCTGCGAGCCCTCGTACACGATGTCGATGCCGCTCTCCTCCTCCCAGTCCGCCCAGGACTGCTCGAGGAGCTCCGCCTCCGCGTCGACGATCGTGCCGTAGACCGTGACCTGGGCGTCTCCGCCGTCGCCACCGCCCCCGTCTCCGCCGCCATCCGATGCTCCGGGGCCGCTCGTGCATCCCGCGAGAGCGAGACCGGCGATCCCCAGCCCGCTCGCCGCGAGGAGGATCCGCTTGCGTCCTGCAGTCTTCATCGTCTGCTCCTATCTCGAGCATCTTCTCTGTGGAAAGGCTGTGCCCTCCAAGCTAGGAGCCATAGGAGCGCTTCCACAATCACTTGACAGTCACGGACCCGTAACGTCCGCAGACGCACGAAGGCCCCGGGACGAACCCGGGGCCTTCGCGAAGAAGCTTCGAGAAGAAGACTTACTTGAGGGTGACGGTCGCGCCGGCGCCCTCGAGGGCCTCCTTGGCCTTGTCGGCCGTCTCCTTGTTGGCGCCCTCGAGGACAGCCTTGGGAGCGCCGTCGACGACAGCCTTCGCCTCGCCGAGGCCGAGCGAGGTGAGCTCGCGGACGACCTTGATGACCTGGATCTTCTTGTCGCCGGCAGCCTCGAGGATGACGTCGAACGAGTCCTTCTCCTCCTCGGCCGGAGCGTCGCCGCCCGCAGCCGGGGCGCCAGCGGCCGCAACGGCGACCGGGGCAGCAGCGGTGACGTCGAAGGTCTCCTCGAAGGCCTTCACGAACTCGCTGAGCTCGATGAGCGTGAGCTCCTTGAACGCGTCGAGCAGCTCTTCGGTGCTGAGCTTCGCCATGATGTTTCTCCTACTTTTTCGGGGTTTCGGGGTTGCTTCCGCGCAGCCTGATCAGGCTGCGGTCTCCTGCTTCTCGCGCAGCGCCTCGACCGTGCGAACGGTCTTCGACAGCGGCGCCTGGAAGAGGGCGGCAGCCTTCGACATCGAGGCCTTCATCATGCCCGCGACCTTGGCGAGCAGGACTTCGCGGCTCTCGAGGTCAGCGAGCTTGCTGACCTCCTCAGGGCTGAGGGCGGTGCCATCGAAGTAGCCGCCCTTCACCACGAGAAGAGGGTGTGCCTTGGCGAAGGCGCGCAGACCCTTGGCGACGGCGACGGGGTCGCCGTGCACGAAGGCGACGGCCGACGGACCCTTGAGGTCGTCGTCCAGCGCCGTGATCCCCGCGTTGTTCGCGGCGATCTTGGTCAGCGTGTTCTTCACCACGGCGTACTCCGCGTCCTGACGGATCGCGTTGCGGAGCTCCTTGAGCTCGGCAACCGTCAGACCGCGGTACTCGGTGAGCAGAACGGCGGTCGAGCTCTCGAACTGCTTCGTGAGCTCGGCGACCGATGCTTCCTTCTGCGCCATGGCCACTCCTTGATTGTCCTGAGGTGCTCCACGGAGGTGGGGCACCGGCCGCGCCACCCGCCCCGAACATGAGAAAGAGCTCCGGCGCAAGCGCACGGAGCTCGGTTCCCGTTCTCACGGGATACGTTCGTGACACCTGCGCGGGCCCCTGCAGTGCAGAGCTTCGATCGTCACGTGCTTGCGCACACGGCGATGACCGGCGGTCTTCGGCTCGGACCAGCGTACCCGACTCGAGGGCCTGGGCCAAATCGACGGGAGCGGACCTTCCGCACCGAGTCCGCCGAACCCGCATGTCCGGTCGGGACGCCGTCAGGGGGCGGGGTTAGGGTCGAGAGGTGACCCCCGAACTCGCCGCCCGGATCGTCGCGGACTCCCGCGACAGGGTGGCCTGGCTACGGGCGCGGTCGCAGGGCATCACCGCGACCGACATCGCGACGATCACGAGCGAGCGGGTCATCCCCCGCGCCGCCGAGCAGAAGCTGCGCGGCTCGTCGTTCGGCGGCAACGCGTACACCGACCACGGGCGGCGCCGAGAGCCCGAGATCGCCTCGTGGGTCGCCGCGACCCACGGCATCCAGCCGTCCAGCGCCCTCTTCCACGCGACGATCGAGAAGCGCCATCTCGCAACCCCCGACGGGATCGCCGTCGACCAGAGCGGCCGCATCCTGCTCGCCGAGATCAAGACGACGAACAAGACGTGGCGCACCATCCCGCGCTCGTACCTCCGCCAGGTGTGGTGGCAGCAGCACGTGCTCGGCGCCGAGCGGACGCTCTTCGCCTGGGAGGAGCACCGCGACTTCCAGCCGCTGCACGACGAGCCGAAGTGCGTCTGGATCGACCGCGACGACGCGGAGATCTCGCGGCTCGTGAAGCTCGCGACCGCCCTCATCGACGAGCTGTACCGACGCACGACGGGCAACGAGCCGCCGCGCCGGCCCGAGGCCGCAGCGACCGCGCCGCTCACTCCGCGCGAGCGCGCACTCCAGCGCTCCGCGTATCGGGCACTGGCACTCGCCGACTGACGCGCCGAGTCGCACGCCCGGGTGGCGGTGTGCCGGGTGGCCGCGGGGGGGGTGGCTGCCATATCTCACGCGCCGCGCCGCCATGTCTCACCCGCCGTCGTTATCGGCACCCCATACCGGCACCAAGCGAGACACGCACCGATACCGGAACCAGGCATGTCTCACCCGCCGCGGCAATCGGCAGCCCATACCCACACCAACCGAGACATGCACCGCACCCCACCCCAACACCACACGCACCGACATCCGGGGAATTAGTTGCGGTTTGTCAACGTTCTCGATATCGTTGACTTTCTTCAACTTCTGCATGCCGACGCCGTCATGCCAATCCGGACACGATCGCGAAAGGTGCGTATGAGCGCGCAACCCACCCCCGCACAGGCGCCCGCGGCGCGGATGTCCCGCCGCCAGGTGCTCGAGGCCCTCTCGGGCCTCCTCCTCGCCATGTTCTGCTCCATGGTCTCCACGACCGTGGTCGGCACGTCGCTGCCCATCATCGTCCCGGCGCTCGGCGGCACCCAGGAGTCCTACACCTGGGTCGTGACGATCACCCTCCTGACCACGGCGATCTCGACCCCGATCTGGGGCAAGCTCGCCGACCTCGTCAACCGCAAGACCCTCATGCTCATCGCCCTCGCGGTCTTCGTGCTCGCGAGCGCGGGTGCTGGCATGTCCACGAGCGCCGAGATGCTCATCGCCTTCCGCGCCCTCCAGGGCCTCGGCGGCGGCGGTCTGGCCGCACTCAGCCAGGTGCTCATGGCCGACATCATCAGCCCGCGCGAGCGCGGCAAGTACATGGGCCTCTTCGCGGGCGTCATGGCTGTCGCGACGGTCGGCGGCCCGCTGCTCGGCGGCGTCATGACCGACACGATCGGATGGCGCTGGAACTTCTACGTCGGCGTCCCGCTGGGCGTCATCGCGTTCGCCGTGCTCCTGCGGACACTGCGGATCGAGCAGATCCGCGCGGCGAAGGTGCGCATCGACTACCTCGGCATCGTGCTCCTCAGCGTCTCGGCCGGTGTGCTCCTCGTCTGGATCACGAACGTGTCGGACTACGGATGGATCAGCTGGGAGACCGCATGGATGGTCGGCATCGCGCTGATCGCGGCCGTCGCGTTCGTGCTCGTCGAGCTCCGCGTCGCCGAGCCGCTCATCCCCCTCACGCTCTTCCGCAACCGCACGTTCACGCTCGCGGTGCTCGCGTCGATCTCGATCGGCGTGGCGATGTTCGGCACCTCCGTCTACCTCGGCCAGTACATGCAGATCTCCCGCGGCTACGGCCCGACCGAGGCGGGTCTGCTGACGATCCCGATGGCCGCGGGCATGCTCGTGGCGTCGGCCGTCGTGGGGCAGCTCGTCACGCGCTTCGGCCGTTGGAAGAGCTACCTCGTCGTGGGCGCCGTGCTCATGATCGCGGGCACGGGCCTGCTGTCGACGCTCGCGTACGACACGTCGCTGTGGCTCGTCGGCACGTACATGTTCCTGCTCGGAGCGGGCACCGGCATGACCATGCAGAACCTGGTCCTCGTCGTGCAGAACACGTCGAAGCCGCAGGAGATCGGCGTCGCCAGCTCGGGCGTCAACTTCTTCCGCACGGTCGGCGGCACCGCCGGCGTCGCCGTCATGGGCTCGGTGCTGGCAGCGAGCATGACCCAGCAGCTGACGGATCGCGCACAGGAGATCGGCGCCGCCGTGATGAGCCTCGGCGAGCAGGGCCAGGCCATCCTCGCCCAGCTCCAGTCGGGCGCCCTCCCGGTCACGAGGGACATGCCCGAGGCCATCGCGGTGATCATCGAGGACGCCTCGGCTCAGGCGATCTCGCACGCGTTCCTCATCGGCGTGCCCCTGGCCGTCCTGAGCCTCGTGGCGATCGCTTTCCTCCCGAACAAGCCCCTCACCCGGCAGAACAACATCGAGCGGATGCGCGCGCAGCGTCTCGAGGGCGATCTCGCGGTCGCGACCGCCGAGACGGGCTCCATCCCCGTGCACGTCGCAGATGACGGCGACGCGTCATCTGCGCGCAGCCGCTGAGGCGATCCGAGAGAATGATCCCGTGACCGCCGACACCGCCCAGGACGCCGCGCCCCCGCGCGGACCCGGGCTCCCGCTTGCGGGGACGACGCCCGCCGAGGGCGTCTCCCCCGAGCAGGCGGAGGCCATCAAGTCGGTCGAGGCCGAGTTCAGCGAGCTGATGACGCACGTGCGGCGCATCATCCACGAGAACGCAGACCGCGTGTCCCCCGGGCTCAACCCCGGCGCCTACAAGGTGTTCACCGCGATCGTCCGGCACGGCCCGCTCAAGGCGTCGACGCTCGTCGAGCGGATGATGCTCGACAAGGGCCAGCTGAGCCGCACCGTGAAGGACCTGCAGGATCTCGGCCTCATCGCCCGCACACCGGATCCGAGCGATCGACGGGCGCATCTGCTCGAGGCGACCCCGCTCGGCATCGCCCGCCTCGAGGAGGCCCGCTCCCATCACGAGAGCCTGCTCTACGACACCCTCCTCGCCTGGGATGTCGAGCGCGTCCGCGACCTCGCTGGCCTCCTCCACGCCCTCACCAACGGGACGACGCCCGACCCCCGCTGAGCGTCGGGCTCTCAGTTCACCGAGCAGCTCGCCCCCGCCAGCGGCGGGATCGTCATCGTCACACCGCTGCGCGTCGGCGACGTCCAGGTGGTCGTCCCCGTTCCGACGACGCCGGTCGTGACGACGTCCGCCGAGAAGGATGACCCGAGCAGGAGGTTGCTGAGCCCGCCCAGAAGGTTCCCGAGAAGGGTGCCCGTGAACGTCGTCGTGTAGACGCCGTTCGCCACGGTGGTCGTCGGCGCCGCGGGGGTGGGCGAGCCCGCCACCGGTGTGATCGCGGTCGTCGTCCAGGACGCGTTCGCTGCAGAGTATCCCGAGTACGGCGCTCCGGCGTCGGGCCAGCGCCACGTGATCGTGAGGTAGACCGCCCCGGGGTTGAGCAGTGCAGGACGCGAGCACGTCACCCCCGTGATCGTCGGCGGCTGCAGGCGCAACGCCGTCAGCGTCGCGTTCGCGTGCTCCGTGTCCGTGAACGCCGCGTCTGTCGTCGTCGCGGCAGGCGTGAGCGCGGCGACGCCGAGCGCGGCGGCGAGGGCGAGCGCAGCGATCCGCCTGCGGAGCCGGGTCATCGCGGCGACCTCCGGGCGCGGCGGCCGCGGGCGAGCGCGGCGACGCCTCCACCCACGAGCACGGCTCCCGCAGCGAGCAACAGCGGCGCGGCCGAGCCGCCCGTCGGCGAGAGGTCGCGCTCGTCGTCCTGATCGACGAAGACCTCGTCGCCGGCCGCGCGCACGTGGACCGAGACCTCCGCTTCGGCCGACTCGACGGCCGAGGGCGCCAGGCTCACGTCCAGCCGCACGAAGACAGGCTCCTCGGTGCCCGAGCTCCGCAGCCAGTCGGTGGCGCCGTCGAGCGGCAGCGCCCAGTCGGCGCGCAGGACTTCCGCTCCCTCGGGGCACTCCGCCCCCTGCCATGCGACGCCGCACGTGGCGATGTCGGCGACGAGGTCGAGCCCGCCCGCGCCGCGGACGCCGATGTCGAGCGTCCCGGGGTCGGGCGCATCCACGGAGATCGCGAGCGTCCACGCGACGCTCTCCCCCGGCTCGAGCTGCGCCATCCGCTCCCAGTCCGCCGTCGACTCGATCCGGATGTGCTCGCCCTCGATCACCCGCGTCGTCGGAGCGGCGACGGCCGCCGTCGGCAGCGCGACGGCGGCGACGGCCGCCGCGAGGCAGAGAGCTCGACGCGGGGTCATCCGGTCCCCCGGCCGTCGGGCGCTGGCTCTTCCCTCGCGCGCTCGGCGCCATCCGCCCGACGCGGCCAGAAGGCCCAGCCGACGAGCAGGGCCGCGCCGACCGAGAGCCCGCCGAGCACACGCGGATCGCCGAAGGACGCGATGACCGGCGCGATCCCGGGCACGGAGAAGAGCACGATCCGCGCCGTGGTGATCGTGTACGGCGCGACGTCGTCCTGCTCGTTCGCGTCGCCGCGCATCGTGATGACGCGCTCTTCAGCGCTCGCCCCCGGGTTGATCGAGGTGATGCGGTGCGTCACGGGCAGCTGGCCCTCGCGGTCCACGGTCACGACGTCGCCCACGTCGAGCGACGCGGCCGGCACACGCTGCACCACGGCGACGGAGCCGGAGGGGATGGTCGGAGCCATCGATCCCGTGCGGAACATGATGAGCGTGATGTCGAAGAGGTATGCGAGCACCACGAGCACGATGCAGACCGTGCCCGCGATCGCCGCGAGGGTCAGGAGCACGTCGCCGAGGAAGCGCGCGGGCGTCCGCCGACGGACGCCCGCGCGCTGGCGGGCGCGGGCGTCGCGACGCGTCTGCGGAGGAGCGCTCATGCGAGGACGCTCACGAGGACGTCGCCGTGAACTGCCACGTCGGCGTCACGGAGGCTCCCTGCGCCGCGTTGGGCGCGGTCGACGGGAGCGTGACCGCGAAGCAGTAGTTGACGGTGCTCGCTCCGTTGGCAGACAGGCTCTGCGACGACGCGGCGTCGGCACCGAGCGGCGAGCCCGGCGGGATCACGGTCGCGGTCGATGCTCCGAACGTCGTCGCGTCGCACTGCGCCGCGGGAACCGTGCGGACGCCGTACGTGAGGTACTGGCCGAGCCCTGTCGTGGCGTTGGCGTCGGTCGCGGTGAGGAGGACGCTCCCGGCGATCGAGGGATTCACCGTGCGCACGCTGAACAGCGCGTAGGTCGTCGTGCCCGGAGCCATCGCCGTGGGGGCGACCTGGAAGTTCAGGACGGCCGCCGCGCCCGCACTCGCGTGCTCGGTGAAGGTCGTGCCGTTCGTCGCACCGACGATCCCGAACGTGCCCGCCGTGAGCGTCGCCGTCGTGTGCTCGGTGTCGTTCCATGCCGCCAGCGTCGCGGCGGCACCGATGCCGAGCACGACGCCGCCTGCCAGCACCGCCCGCAGGCGGCGCCACCGCGGCGCCCGCCGCCGCGCGTCGCGCGTGGCCTTGCGCGCCACGGGACTACTCCGACGTCGCCGTGAACGACCAGGTCGCCGTCGCGTCGCCGCCCTCCTCGAGCCCCGCCCCGGCCGTCACCTCGAAGCAGAGCTGCACGGGTGCACCGGGCGCGGCGTCTCCCGCGGTGAGGGCCACGTCGGCACCTGCGGTCAGCGCGTCGAGCGTCGCGCCCGATGCGACGAGCGTGCCCGTCGCGGTCGCCGCGCTGCAGGTCGCGTCGGCGGCGATCGCGTACACCTCGTACGACAGGTTCGCCGCGTTCGCCCCCGTGGCCGCGACGGTGTCGGCGACGAGGGTCGCGTCGGAGGTCGTCGTGTCATCGAGTCGCACCCAGAACGGCGCGTAGACGACGTCGGTCGGCGACAGGTTCTCGGCGAGCGGCAGCGTGAAGGCGAGGGCCGCTCCGGGTGCCGTCTCGTGGTCCGCGTAGCCGTCCGTCGCGCTCGTCGTCGAGCCCTCCAGGTTGAACGCGCCGGCCCCGAATGTCCCCGTCGCGAACTCCGAGTCGTTCCAGGCGGCCAGCGTGACGGCGGCGCCGACGCCGAGGACGAGTCCTCCGGCGAGGACGGCGAAGACCTTGCGGCGACGGGTGTCGGTCGTGCTCATGTGTGCCCCCTCGTGGTGCTGCGCGTGCGGATATCGGTATTCACGCCGTTCCAGCGTCGCACATGGAACGCCGCGCGCATAGCCCTCAGGCTGGGGGCCGGACACCCACGTGCGTCCGGGGCGGGAGACGACGAAGGCCCCGTCCGGAGACGGGGCCTTCGCGGGATGGGCGTGTTACGCGATCGCGTTGACGTCCAGCGGGATGCCGGGGCCGAACGTAGTCGACACGGCGCCCTTCTGGATGTAGCGGCCCTTCGAGCTCGACGGCTTGAGGCGGACGATCTCCTCGAGCGCTGCGCCGATGTTCTCGTTCAGCTGCTCGGCCGAGAACGAGGCCTTGCCGACGACGAAGTGCACGTTGGCGTGCTTGTCGACACGGAACTCGATCTTGCCGCCCTTGATCTCCTCGACGGCCTTGGCCGTGTTGGGGGTGACGGTGCCGGTCTTCGGGTTGGGCATGAGGCCACGGGGGCCGAGCACCTTGCCGAGTCGACCGACCTGGCCCATGAGCTCCGGCACGGCGACAGCCGCATCGAAGTCGGTCCAGCCGGCGGCGACCTTCTCGATGAGCTCGGCGCCGCCGACCTCGTCCGCACCGGCGGCGATGGCGGCTTCGGCGGCCGGGCCGTTGGCGAAGACGATGACGCGGGCGGTCTTGCCCGTGCCGTGCGGCAGGATGACCGTGCCGCGGACCATCTGGTCCGCCTTGCGCGGGTCGACCGAGAGCTTGAGCGCGACCTCGACGGTCGAGTCGAACTTCTTCGAGCCCGTCTCCTTCGCGAGCGCGACGGCCTCAGCGGGCGTGTAGAACTTGCCGGCCTCGATCTTCTCGGCGGCGGACTGGTAAGCCTTGGACTTGGTAGCCATGTTCGTTATCCCCTCAGTCCTCGACCGTGATGCCCATGGAGCGGGCGGTGCCGGCGATGATCTTCGAGGCGGCCTCGAGGTCGTTCGCGTTGAGGTCGGGCTGCTTCGTCTTGGCGATCTCGGCGACCTGCTCCTTGGTGAGCTTCGCGACCTTGACCGTGTGCGGCGTGGACGAGCCCTTGGCGACGCCAGCCGCCTTCTTGATGAGCTCGGCTGCCGGCGGAGTCTTCAGGACGAACGTGAAGCTGCGGTCCTCGTAGACGGTGATCTCCACGGGGATGACGTTGCCGCGCTGCGACTCGGTCGCCGCGTTGTACGCCTTGCAGAACTCCATGATGTTGACGCCGTGCTGACCCAGGGCGGGTCCGATCGGCGGCGCCGGGTTGGCTGCACCGGCGTTGATCTGAAGCTTGATCAGGCCGGTCACCTTCTTCTTCGGTGCCATTTCCTCTTCCTCTCATCGAGTGAATGCCGGATGCATCCGCTCTCCCGCGCATCCGGCGGATCCGGATGGCGGTGTGTCGGCGCGCGCGAAAGCGCACGCAAACCACACAAGTCTACCGGATCGCAGAGCCGGCCGCATCGCCCTCATCCGCGTATCGCGCGAGGAGGCGCTCGCCCAGTCGTCGCAGAGCCCGACGCACGTCATCCGGCTCGATCACCTCCGCGACGTCGACCCACCCGGCGAGCTGCTCAGCCAGGGCATCCGCGCTCTGCGCGCCGACCTCGACGAGTGCGCTCCCGCCCTCGGCCCCTGGTTCCCGCGGGGCAGCCTGCACTCCGAAGCGGTCGCAGAGCGCCTTCACGGCCCACGGCTGCACGCGCACGATGGCTCGCACCTCGCCGCGCAGACGCTCGACCCGCTCCGTCATCCGCGCCCAGGCCTGCGCGGGATCGAATCCCGCGGGAGCCGCACCGGGCTCCTCGATCGCGCGCAGCTCGCGCATCCGGTCGACGCGGTAGGTGCGCAGACGGTCCTCATCGGCTGTCGTCTCCCCCGGGAGGCACGGGGCGGCGAGCAGATACCAGTTCGCGCCGCGGCTCCCGACGAGAAGGGGCACGAGGTCGAGGTGCTCCCCCGCCGACGCGCTCCCATAAACAAGCCGCACACGGCGACGTCGTGCGATCGCCCGCTGCAGCTCCGCGACCGCGGACCGCGTGCGTCCGTCGTCGCGCTCGCCCCACGGCAGGTCCCGCACGGTCGCGGCGGCGACGAGCTGCGCTCCCTCGCGGAACGGGGCAGGCGCGGCCTGCACGAGCTTGCGGATGGCCGCTGTCCGCTCCGCCGAAGGAGAGCTGGATTGCGTCACGGCGATGACCAGCGCCGTCACCTCCCCCTCGGTCAGGCCGGTGAGGTCGGTGCGAGCACCGCCGATGAGCCGCCAGCCGCCCCCGCGGCCGCGGGTGGGGTAGATCGGCACCCCCGCCATCGCGAGCGCCTCGAGATCGCGCCGCGCGGTCGGCACAGAGACCTCGAGCTCCGCCGCGAGCTCCGCCGCGGTGATCTGCACGCGCCCCTGCAGCAGGAGGAGCGCCTGGATGAGCCGGTCGGCGCGGATGTGGACCCCGTTTCTGAAGTGATCAGAAGGTGATCACTTCACCGACGAGCATAGGGGAATCAGCCCCGATCGAGGAGGACATCATGTTCCGTGGTCTCGCCCAGCTCAACGTCGTCGCCGACGACATGAGCGCAGCCGTCGCGTGGTACACCGCCGTCTTCGGCACGCCGCCGTACTTCATCCGCCCCGAGGAGGGGCCCGCGCAGTATGCGGAGTGGCGCTTCGGCGACGACGACGACGAGTTCGCCGTCATGGACGCGCGCTTCCGCCCCGTCCTCCCCCAGCCGGGAGGCGCGCTCGCGAGCCTGCACGTCGACGACATCCGCGGCGAGGTCGATCGCCTCGTGGCGCTGGGCGCGTCGCCGTTCGACCCCGTGGTCCAGCGCGGCGAGGGGTGGTGGTCCGCGTCGGTGAGCGACCCGTTCGGGAACCTCATCGGCCTGATCCAGAGCCCGCACTGGGCCGCGCAGCACGCCCGCTGAACGGCGAACGCCCCGCCGGCGGGAGCCGACGGGGCGTTCGCGACGCGCGAAGCGGGTCAGATCTTGGTGACCTGGTCGAACGAGAGCTCGACGGGCGTCTCGCGTTCGAAGAGCGACACGAGCACCGTGAGCTTGCCGCTCTCGGGCTTGATCTCGCTGATCGAACCGGGAAGGCCGGCGAACGAGCCCTCCTTGATCGTGATCGTCTCGCCGATCTCGAAGTCGACCTCGGCCGGGATGACGCGAGCGGGGGCCGCCTGGCCCTTCTTCGACGCGCCCTTGGCGGCCTGGGCCTGCGCCTCCTTGAGCTCCGCGAGCGGCTTCAGCATGTTGAAGGCCTCTTCGAAGCGGAGGGGCGTCGGGTTGTGGGCGTTGCCCACGAAGCCCGTGACGCCCGGCGTGTGGCGCACGACCGACCAGGTGTCCTCGTTGAGCTCCATGCGCACGAGCACGTAGCCCGGGATGCGCACGCGCGTGACCATCTTGCGCTGGCCGTTCTTGATCTCGACGACGTCCTCCATCGGGACCTCGACCTGGTAGATGTCGTCCTCGACCTCGAGCGTCGACTTGCGCTGCTCGATGTTGGCCTTCACCTTGCGCTCGAAGCCCGCGTACGAGTGGATGACGTACCACTTGCCCTCGAGCGAGCGCAGCTCGCGGCGGAACGCCTCGTAGGGGTCGTCCTCGGCGTCCGACTCCTCGTCGTCGGCGTCGTCGCCGACCTCGGGGCCGTCGTACGGTGCGACCTCCTCGGCGGCAGCCGCCGCGGCCTCGTCGGCCTCCTCGTCCGCGGAGTCCGTGAGGACCTCGGCAGCAGCCTCGACCTCAGCGGCCTCGTCGATGTTCAGTGCGTCGTTCACGATCGCGTCGGCCTCCGGGTCGTCGATGTCGATGTCCTCGTCAGAGTCCTCGTCGAAGTCGCCCTCGACGTGCATGGCGTTGTGCTCGGCGGACGAGCTCGAGCGCTCCTCCTCGGCGAGGACGTTGCCCTCCTGGGCCTCGTCCTCTTCGCTCGACTGCTCAGCAGCCGTCGCCAGGTCGACGTCGTCGGCATACTTCTCAGACACGTGGTTTCTCTTCCGTTCCGGACGCCGAGAGGCGTCACGCAGACTTGCTCTCTCCATTGTGGCGCGGAGAGGGCATGCGCGTCATCCGACCGGCTGGATCAGCTCGGGACGCCGAAGACCACCGTCGTGACCCACGAGAACAGGTAGTCCAGGCCGTACACGAGGGCCATCATGATCACCACGAACCCCAGCACCACGGCGGTGAACTTCAGGAGTTCCTTGCGCGTGGGAGTGACGACCTTGCGGAGCTCGGCGATCACCTGGCGGATGAAGATCACGATGCGCGCGAAGAAGCCTGCCTTCTTGCCGCCGGTCGTGCCAGCCGCCGCGACGATCTCGCCGCCCGAAGCGTCGTGGGCCATGGGTTACCTTTCGTGAGTCAGCTGTCGCTGACGCGCAGGGCGGACAGGAATCGAACCTGCAACCTGCGGTTTTGGAGACCGCTGCTCTGCCAATTGAGCTACCGCCCTAGAGATCGTGCGATCTCAGGAATGCCCCTCCCCGACTGCCGTCGTGCACGAGGCACAGCGGAAGAATGCAGAGGAGCACTGCTTCATCCAGCATACGGCATGCCGATGGGCACCGCGAACCGAGGCGCGCCGTCCGCTCAGCGCGCGTCCGCGTGCTCGCGCGGCGCGTGGGCTTCCAGGAACGCGTACACATCGGTCGTGTCGACGCCCGGGAAGGAGCCGGTCGGGAGCGTCGCGAGCAGGGTGCGCGGCGTCCGCACGTTCGGCCACGCGCCATCCCGCCACGCGGACTCGAGCTCAGCGGGCGGACGCCGACAGCAGGTCTCGACCGCGTGCCGCGACACGCCGCGCTGGGGCGTGTCGCGCCCCACGAACCACTTCGTGTCGTCGAAGCGCACGCCGACGCTCACCGAGTGCGCGCCCTGGCTCGAATGCTCCACGCGCGCCGTGCACCAGTAGGTCCCGTTGCCCGTGTCGGTGTACTGGTAGTACGGGTTGAACCGGTCGTCGACGTCGAAGACGACGCGGCTCGTCCAGAGCCGGCAGCACAGCTGCCCCTCGATCGAACCGAGGCGGTCGGTCGGGAAGTTGACGTCGTCGTTCTCGTAGGCCTTCGTGATCGTGCCCGACTCGTGCACCTTGAGGAAGTGGACGGGGATGTCGAGGTGCCGGGTCGCGAGGTTCGTGAACCGGTGGGCTGCGCTCTCATACGACACCGCATAGGCGTCGCGGAGGTCCTCGATGGAGATCGCGCGTCGCGCCTTCGCCTCGCGCAGCACGGGCACCGCGTGATCCTCCGGGATGAGCAGGGCGCCGGTCAGGTAGTTCTGCTCGACGCGCTGCCGCAGGAACTCCCGATAGTCCGAAGGCGCCGAGTGCCCGAGCACGCGGCTGGCGAGCGCCTGCAGCACCGCCGTGCGCGGGTCGCCGCTCACCCGGTCGGAGAGGTAGAGCCGCCCGTGGCGGAGGTCGGCGACGCTGCGCGTGGTCTGCGGGAGGTCGGGCACGTAGTGGAGCGTGAAGCCGAGATGCGCCGCGATGTCGCTCGCGGCGCGCTGCGTGAGCGGCCCTCCCGGGTGGTCGATCGCCGCGAGGAGCTCGCGCGCCTTCTGCTCGAGCTCCGGGAAGTAGTTGTCCTGCCGTCGCATGAGACGGCGCAGCTCGACGTTCGCGCGGCGCGCCTCCTCGGGCGTCGCCGAGCGCTCGTCATGCAGGCGGTCGATCTCGCCGGTCAGGCGGAGGATGGCTCGGAGCACGTCGTCGGGGACGGCCTTGGGGATGCGGAAGGGCTCGATCCCGAGGGTCTGCATGCGCGGCGAGCGCAGCGCCCGCTCGAGCGCGATCTCCATGCCCGCCCGCTCGTCGAGCGCGTCGGCCTCGAGCAGCGCGTCGATGCCCACGCCGAGCGCCTTCGCGATCGTGCGCAGCATCGACAGGCGCGGCTCGCGCCGCCCGTTCTCGATCATCGAGAGCTGGCTCGGTGCGCGCCCGACCGCCGCCGCGAGCGCATCGAGCGTCATGCCCCGCTCGGCGCGGAGCTGGCGGATGCGGCGCCCCACGGCGAGCGCGTCGGGCCCGTCCTCTTCGACTTCTTCTGCGGCGACCATGCGCCGATGATGCCACAGGACATCCGATCTGCAGAAGATCTCGTGAACTTCTCCTCACGAACCGTCCCCGAGTCGCTCGACTTTCTCGGATCGTTGTGTTCACGACAGCACGCGGCACCCGCCGCTCACCACGAGGAGCACGATGATGAGCACCCCCGAAGAGAACACGACCGCCGGTCGCCGCCCTGGCAACCAGACCCAGACGGCCGAGGAGCTCCGCCTCGAGTGGAGCGCCGATCCCCGCTGGAACGGCATCACGCGCGACTACACGGCCGAGGACGTCATCCGCCTGCGCGGCACCGTCCGCGAGGAGGCGACCCTCGCCCGCCGCGGCGCGGAGGTCCTGTGGGAGCGCCTGAACTCGGACGAGTACATCCGCGCGCTCGGAGCGCTCACCGGCAACCAGGCGGTCCAGCAGGTCCGTGCAGGGCTCAAGGCGATCTACCTCTCCGGATGGCAGGTCGCGGCAGACGCGAACCTCTCCGGGCAGACGTATCCCGACCAGTCGCTCTACCCCGCGAACTCCGTTCCGGCCGTCGTGCGCCGCATCAACAACGCGCTCCTCCGCCAGGACCAGCTCGAGCACGCCGAGGGCGAGGTGACCCGCGACTGGCTCGCCCCGATCGTCGCCGACGCGGAGGCCGGCTTCGGCGGCCCACTCAACGCCTACGAGCTGGCGCACGCGATGATCCAGGCGGGCGCCGCCGGCATCCACTGGGAGGACCAGCTCGCGAGCGAGAAGAAGTGCGGGCACCTCGGGGGCAAGGTCCTCGTGCCGACGCAGCAGCACATCCGCACGCTCAACGCCGCGCGGCTCGCGGCCGACGTCGCGGGCGTGCCGACCATCCAGATCGCGCGGACCGATGCCCTCGCAGCCGACCTCCTGACGAGCGACGTCGACGAGCGCGACCGCGCGTTCACGACCGGCGAGCGCACGGACGAGGGCTTCTACCGCGTGCGCAACGGCATCGAGCCGGTGATCTCCCGCGGGCTCGCCTACGCCCCGTACGCCGACCTGCTCTGGGTCGAGACGGGGACCCCCGACATCGAGCTCGCCCGCGAGTTCGCGGCGGCGATCCACGCCGAGCACCCCGGCAAGATGCTCGCCTACAACTGCTCGCCCAGCTTCAACTGGCACCGCGCGCTGTCCGACAGCCAGATCGCGTCGTTCCAGGCGGAGCTCGCCGAGCTCGGCTACCGGTTCCAGTTCATCACCCTCGCCGGCTTCCACGCCCTCAACCACTCGATGTACCAGCTCGCGCGCGGCTACGCCGAGCGCGCGATGACGGCCTACGTCGAGCTGCAGGACGCCGAGTTCGCCGCCGAGGCCGACGGCTACACCGCCACCAAGCACCAGCGCGAGGTCGGCACCGGCTACTTCGACCACGTGTCGACCGCCCTCAACCCCTCGAGCGCCACCCTCGCTCTCGTCGGCTCCACCGAGGCCGAGCAGTTCCACTGATGCCGCACCCGGCTCAGGCCATCCGCTTCTCTTCCCTTCAGGAGTCATCATGACCATCACCGACATCGCCCCGCCCGCCGCCGACGAGCGCTACCGCGCGCGCACCGCCCCGTCGATCGAGGTCGCCGGCCGCCTCCACGAGCGCTTCGAGGAGATCCTCACCCCTGAGGCGCTCGCGTTCCTCGCCCAGCTGCACGAGCTCTTCGCAGGCGCGCGCTACGACCGTCTCGCCGATCGGATGCGGCGCGGCTACGAGATCGGCAACGGCCGGGACCCGCGCTTCCGCGAGGACACCGCGCGCATCCGCGAAGACGCCTCCTGGCGCGTCGCGGGCCCCGGGCCGGGTCTCGAGGACCGACGCGTCGAGATCACCGGCCCGACCGATCCGCGCATGACGATCAACGCGCTGAACTCGGGGGCCCGCGTGTGGCTCGCCGACCAGGAGGACGCGACGAGCCCGACCTGGCGCAATGTCATCGGCGGGCAGCTTTCGCTGCGCGACGCGATCCGCGGCGACCTCTCGTACACGAGCCCGGACGGCCGCCGCTACGAGGTCACCGCCGAGCGCACGCCCACGATCGTGATGCGCCCCCGCGGCTGGCACCTCGAGGAGCACCACCTGCTCTTCACCGACCGCCACGGGCGCACGATGCCCGCTTCGGGCTCGCTCGTCGACTTCGGCCTCTACGTCTTCCACAACGCCGAGCAGCTCATCGCCAGCGGCGCAGGCCCGTACTTCTACCTGCCGAAGATCGAGTCGGCGGAGGAGGCGCGCCTGTGGGACCACGTCTTCTCGTTCTCGGAGCAGTACCTCGGCATCCCGCACGGCACGATCCGCGCGACCGTGCTGATCGAGACGCTGCCGGCCGCGTTCGAGATGGAGGAGATCCTCTACGAGCTGCGCGACCACTGCGCGGGGCTCAACGCGGGCCGCTGGGACTACATCTTCTCGATCATCAAGACCTACCGCGGCCGCGGATCGCGCTTCGTGCTGCCCGACCGGAACGAGGTCACGATGACGGTCGACTTCATGCGCGCCTACACCGAGCTCCTCGTGCAGACGTGCCACCGGCGCGGCGCGTACGCGATCGGCGGCATGAGCGCGTTCATCCCCAACCGCAGGGACCCCGAGGCGAATGCGCGGGCGATGGAGAGGGTCGCGGCCGACAAGAAGCGCGAGGCAGCGGACGGCTTCGACGGCACCTGGGTCGCGCACCCCGACCTCATCCCCGTCGCCCAGGCGGAGTTCGACGCCGTGCTCGGAGACCGGCCGAACCAGCTCGAGCGCACCCGCGACGACGTCAGGGTGCGCGAGCGCCACCTGCTCAACCTGTGGATCGGGCGCGCGATCACCGACGAGGGCGTCCACGGGAACGTGTCCGTGGCCATCCGCTACATCGAGGCCTGGCTGCGCGGGCTCGGGGCCGTGGCGATCGACGGCCTCATGGAGGACGCGGCGACGGCCGAGATCTCGCGCTCGCAGATCTGGCAGTGGATCCGGCAGGAGCAGGTCACCGAGCAGGGCACGCCGATCACCCGCGAGTACGTGTCGGAGCTCGTCGACCGGGTGCTCGGCGAGGTCGAGCGCTCGGAGGGAGACCGCTTCGACGAGGCGGCCGAGGTCTTCCGCGACGTGGCCCTGAGCCCGACGTTCCGTGCCTTCCTCACGACGAAGGCCTACGCCGACCATCTCGTCGAGCGGGACTGACGTCCTGCGCCCGTGCGAGTCGGAGCCTCGGGCCTCCGGCTCGCACGGGCTTGACCAGGGCGAAGGAACGGCCGAGTTTTCGCCCCGTCGGCGAGCGGCGCGCCCGCGTCGCGCCGACTACGCTGGGGGCGTGACCGACCGCGCACCGCTCTCTCGCAAGCTCTCCGCCATCGCCGAATCCGCGACCCTCAAGGTCGACGCCAAGGCGAAAGCCCTGAAGGCCGAGGGCAAGCCCGTCATCTCGTATGCCGCCGGCGAGCCCGACTTCTCGACGCCGCAGTTCGTCGTGGACGCGGCGGCCGAGGCGCTCCGCAACCCGGCGAACTTCCGCTACACCCCCGCCGCGGGTCTCCTCCCGCTGCGCGAGGCGATCGCCGCGAAGACCCTCCGCGACTCGGGCCTCGAGGTGTCGCCGAGCCAGATCGTCGTGACGAACGGCGGCAAGCAGGCCGTCTACCAGGCGTTCCAGGCCGTCGTGAACCCCGGCGACGAGGTGCTCCTGCCCGCGCCGTACTGGACGACGTACCCCGAGGCCATCCGCCTCGCCGACGGCGTCCCGGTCGAGGTCTTCGCGGGCGCCGACCAGGAGTACAAGGTCACCGTCGAGCAGCTCGAGGCCGCGCGCACGGAGCGCACGACCGTCCTCGTGTTCGTATCGCCCTCCAATCCCACCGGCTCGGTCTACACCGCCGAGGAGACCGCCGCGATCGGCCAGTGGGCGCTCGAGCACGGCATCTGGGTGATCACCGACGAGATCTACCAGAACCTCGTCTACGAGGGCACGCGCGCCGTGTCGATCGTCGAGGCCGTCCCCGAGCTCGCCGGCCAGACCCTGCTGCTGAACGGCGTCGCGAAGACGTACGCCATGACCGGATGGCGCGTGGGCTGGATGGTCGGGCCCTCCGACGCGATCAAGCTCGCCGCGAACCTCCAGTCGCACCTCACGAGCAACGTCAACAACATCGCGCAGATCGCGGCGACCACCGCACTCAGCGGACCGCAGGACGAGGTCGAGGAGTTCCGCACGGCGTTCGACCGCCGTCGCCGCCTCATCGTCTCGGAGCTCGCGAAGATCGAGGGCGTCACCGTGCCGAACCCGCTCGGGGCGTTCTACGCGTACCCCGACGTGCAGGGCCTGCTCGGCCGCGAGTGGAAGGGGCGCCGCATCGAGACGTCGCTCGAGCTCGCCGACTTCATCCTCGACGAGGCCGAGGTCGCCGTCGTGCCGGGCGAGGCCTTCGGCCCGAGCGGCTACCTGCGCCTGTCGTACGCGCTCGGCGACGACCAGCTGCTCGAGGGCGTCCAGCGCCTCCAGGAGCTCTTCGCGTAACACCCCGTCGGTCGGCCCACCACGGCCCACGAGACTAGCCCCCGTCGTCGAGACCGGCGCTCCGAGCACCGGTTTCGACCACGGGGGCTAGTTTCGATGATGTAGGGGGGGGACGGCGCTACAGCTCGACACCCACGAGGACGGGCTCGGGCTGCAGCACGATGCCGAACTCCGCCGCCACGCGGCTGCGGATGAAGCGCGCGAGCTCGGCGATCTCCCCGCCGGTGGCGCCGCCGCGGTTCGTGAGCGCGAGCGCGTGCTTGGTCGAGACGCCCGCGCGCGATCGCGGCAGGCGGAAGCCCTTCTCGATGCCCGAGTGCTCGATGAGCCATGCGGCGGGCACCTTCACGTCGGCGCGCGTGCTCACCACGCGCGGCAGGGCCCCGTCGTAGGACTCGAGCGGGATGACGACGACCGGGTCGAGATCCGGCTCGACGGGCCACCGCGGGCACTCGTCGGGCAGCGTGCGCGCGACCGACTCGGGCAGGATCGGGTTCTGGAAGAACGAGCCCGCGCTGTGCGTGTCGGCGTCGGGGTCGTCGAGGACCATGCCCTTGGACGCCCGGATCGCGAGGACGTGATCGCGGATCCACGCCAGCGAGACCGCCGCGTCCTCGGCGACGCCGAGGGCGCTGCGCAGCCGCGCGTCGCGGATGGGCCGCTCGCCCGTGCCGACCTGCTCGAGCTCGAGCGTGAGCGAGAGGATGACCGCCTCCCGCTCGGGCACGGACCCGTAGTGGCGCTTGAGCACCGACGTGCGCGGGCCGAGCGCGAGGTCGGCGGCCGGGACCGTCGACACCTCGCCCGTGGACGCGTCGATGAGGTCGACCTCGACGAGCGTCTGGACGATCTCCTGCCCGTAGGCGCCCACGTTCTGGATCGGCGCGGCCCCCGACGTGCCGGGGATGCCCGACATCGCCTCGATGCCCGCGAGCCCGTTCGCGACCGTCCAGGCGACGAGCTCATCCCAGTTCTGGCCGGCCTCGACGCGCAGTCGGACGCGGCCCTCGCGTGCGCCGCCGACGACCTCGAAGCCGCGGGTGAGGATGCGGACGACCGTGCCGGGGAACGGCTCGTCCCCCATGAGCAGGTTCGACCCGCCGCCGAGGACCATCCACTCGCCGTCGTCGCTCCAGACGTCGCGCAGGACCGCGACGAGCTCGTCTCGCGTGTGGGCGTCGATCATGCGCTCGGGCGCGGCACCGACCCGCAGGGTCGTGAGCTGCGAGAGGGGGATGGGCGCGATCTCGCTCATGCGCGGCGCACGCGCACCTGCGCCTTGCCGAGCACGGTCGTGTCGGCGTGCGTCACGGTGAGGTCGATGCGCACGGTGTCGTCGGCGACCTGCCCGACCTTCGCGACGACCGAGACGTCGGCGCCGGTCTCGGCGTCCACGACGACGGGGCGCGTGAAGCGCACGCCGTACTCTGCGATCCGGCCGGTGTCGCCGAGCCACTCCGCGATCGTGCCGACCGCGAGGCCCATCGTCAGCATGCCGTGCGCGAGCACGCCGGGCAGGCCCACCGACTGGGCGACGTCGTCGCGGTAGTGGATCGGATTGAAGTCGCCGGATGCCCCGGCATAGCGCACGAGGGACTCGCGCGTGAGGTGCACGGTGCGCTCGGCGACGACCTCGCCGACGGTGAGCTCAGACATCCGCGCTCTCCTCTCCCCCGACGAGCAGGACCGACGTCGCGGTGACGACGTGGCGCCCCTCGGCGTCGACGATCTCGGCGTCGCTCGTGATCATGGCGTTCGAGCCGACCGAGCGGATGCCCGTGACGGTCAGCTGCGCCGTGAGCTCGTCGCCCGCGACGATCGGGCGCGTGTAGCGGAAGCGCTGCTCGGCGTGGATCGTCCGCTCCAGCGCGATGCCGCTGTCGGGCTCGCCCAGCAGCTGCTGCAGCGTGTGGTCCTGGACGACCATCGCGAAGGTCGGCGGCGCGACGACGTCGGCGTAGCCGAGCGCGCGCGCGGCCTCCGGGTCGCTGTGCTGCGGCGCGTCGGCGAAGACGGCGCGCGCGAACTCGCGCACCTTCTCGCGACCCACCAGATACGGGGGCGTCGGCGGGAACTCTCGTCCGACCAGTTCGGGGTTCACAGGCACCCGGCCATCCTAACGAGGCCGCCTCCAGGCGCGGTCGGTAGACTGCCGCACGTGTCCCATCGTGTGAGCCCGCGTCGCGGGCGTGAGGAGGTCGTCGGCGCCGCTCGCGCCGACGACAGAGCCTGAGCCGTCGCCGCGCCCCTGCGCGGCCCGTCGCTCCGGCGCGCCCTTCTGCGGCGTGCCGTGCTCTCGCCATCCGCGCGAGACCTCACCACTCCCGCGAGACCGCGACCCTCTCGCGAGACCTCCTGCACGGCAGGCGGCCTCGCCATCGGCCGGAGTCCCGCTGACACACGACGCCGCGCACGCACGCGGCCGCCTTCGAGGACATGACATGAACACCCTGACCGAGCGCGACATCCGCGCCTCCTTCGTCAACGCCTCCCGCAAGGAGGTCTCCGACCTGACCCTCCCGGTCGACTTCGCCGAGCGCGACTTCGATCGGCTCGACTACCTCGGCTGGGCCGACCCGAAGCTCCCCCGACGCGCGTACGTCGTCGCGGAGCTCGGCGGGCGCCCCGTGGGCGTGCTCCTGCGCCAGGCCGAGCAGCGCACGGGCGCCCGCGCCCTGTGCTCATGGTGCGAGGACGTGACCCTGCCGAACGACGTGCAGTTCTTCGCGGCGCGCAAGACGGGCCCCGCCGGCCGCAAGGGCGACACGATCGGCACCCTGGTGTGCGCGAACTTCGGGTGCCCCGCCGCCGTGCGGAAGCTCCCGCCCCTCGCCTACCAGGGCTTCGACCGCGAGGCGGCGCGCGACGAGCGCATCCGCCGTCTCGGCGAGCACGTGCGGGCGTTCATCCGCGCGCTCGGCGTCGAGGGCTGACGCCGCCGGGGTCACCCCTTCGCGCGCGCGGCGCGGATGGCCTTCTGGGCCATCTGCGCCGCGATCACGACGAGGAAGACGGCGAAGAGGATGTTGCCGACCTGCGGGTCGACGAGGTTCGCGACCCACGTGCCGAGCGGCGCGGTCGCGCAGGCCGCGAGGCCCACGCCGACGGCGGCGGCGACGTCGACGTTGTGCTTGCGGATGTTCGCCACGGTGCCCGAGAGCGACGTCGGGATCATCATGAGCAGCGACGTGCCCTTCGCGACGAGGTCGCTCATCCCGAAGAGCAGCATGAGGACGGGCACGACGACGATGCCGCCGCCGACGCCGATGAGCCCCGACACGATGCCGGTCACGAGGCCGAGCACGACGAGGCCCGCGCCGCTCCAGACGTCGATCTCGAGCACGGCGTCGCGCGAGGGCACGATGAGGAAGAGGCTGATCATGACGACGACGAGGAAGCCGACGAAGATCCACCGGAGCACGGGCTCCGACAGCGCGTGGAGCATCCGCACGCCGATCTGCGCGCCGAAGACGGCGCCCGCGGCGATGAGCAGCGCCGCGATCCAGTCGACGTCGCCGTTCACGGCGTAGGAGATGACGCCGACGATCGCCGTCGGGATGATCGCCGCCGACGACGTGCCCGCGCCCAGGCGCTGCGTGAAGCGGACGAGGAGCACGAGCAGCGGGACGATGACCGTGCCGCCGCCCACGCCGAAGAGCCCGGACAGGAAGCCCGCGAGCGCGCCGATCCCGACGAACGCCGCGATGGCCCCCGCGCCGCGGCGGCGCACCTCGGTCACTGCGCCGACCCGATCGCCGACACCGCGCCATCCCTCGTCATCCGTCCGTGAGCCATCCGTCCACGCTACCAACGGCATGTTTCCGGCGATGACGCGCGGGGCGCGCGCGGCGTCAGCGCAGCGCGCGGACGAACACCGCCGAGTCGCGGGCGCTCTCGACGCGGGTGAACCCCAGGCGCGGGTAGAACGCGAGCGCGCCCGTGTTCGCGGGGTCCGCGGCGAGGTGCACGCCCGGCACCCCGCGCTCGCGCAGCGCGTCGAGCAGGGTCTCGACGAGGCGCCGCCCCCACCCCTGTCCCTGCAGCTCAGGCAGCAGGTCGATGTGGAGGTGCGCGGGATGGGCGGCGAGATGCGGCTGGTCCTCGGGGCCCCGGCGATGCGCGTACCGGAGGAGGTCGGCTTCGCGCCCGGGACGATCGCCGGGGTCGGGGAACCGCGCGGCGCGCGGCGGCCACCACGTGTCGCGGAACCAGGTCTCGAAGGCGGCCGTGTCGGGCGCGCACACGATGTAGCCGGCCGCGCGCCCTCCCGACTCGACGACGAGGGCGAGATCGGGGTGACGGTCGACGTACGGATACAGGAAGAGCTCGGGCCACAGCTCGTCGTCGCCGAGGAGGCCGGTCGCGTCGCCGCCCGCGTCGGCGGTGCGCACGCACACCTCCCCGAGGGCGGCGCGATCGGAGGGGCGGTACGGACGCATCAGCGCGGCGGATTCGCTCACGACCGCCAGGCTATCCCGCGCGGTAGCCTCGCGAGGTGCCCGTCCGCCTCGTCGCCCCGGGCGTCGCGTGGCTCGCGGCGTCCGACGCCGCCCTGCCTGCCCTGTCGTCCGCCGACGCCGAGCGCGCGGCGGCGCTGACGGCCCCGCGGCGCGCACGGTTCCTCCACGGGCGCGCGGCGCTGCGCGCGCTGCTCGACGAGCGCGCGGTCGTCGAGCCGGCACGCTGCCCCGACTGCGGCGCGCGGCACGGTGCTCCCGAGGTGCGGGCGGATGGCGCGCGCCTCTTCGCGAGCACGTCGCACGCGGATGGCGGATCGCTCGCGGCGGTCTCCCGCCGCCGCGTGGGGGTCGACGTCGAGACGGCGAGCGCTCTGCGCGTGCCTCCGCCCATCCCGGTGCCGCCCGGGGAGGATCCGCTGCGGCACTGGACCAGGGTCGAGGCCGTGCTCAAGGCGGATGGCCGCGGCCTGCGCGTCGATCCCGCCGTGGTCGCGCTCGCCCCGGCGGGCGACGGATGGCGCGCGGAGCTCGAGGGGGCCGTCTACGACGTGCGCGACCTCGCGATCGACGCCGCGCACGTCGCGGCGATCGCGGTGTCTCAGTCGTCCTGACGCGCTGGGCCCGCTGCGCGGCCGGACCGGCGCGGCGGCAGCTCGGGCAGCGCGCGCTCGTGCAGCCACGGAGCGAGCACGGGGTCGGCCATCCGCTCGAAGTCCGCCGACGCGGCCACGCCGTGACGGTGGTTCGCGGTCCACGCCCGCACGAGATCGAAGAACGCCGGATCGCCGATCGTCAGACGCAGGGCGTGCAGCGCGAGCGCGCCGCGCTTGTAGACCCGGTCGTCGAACATGAGGTCGGGCCCCGGGTCGCTCAGGAGGAGGTCCTGCGGGAGCTGACGCAGCCGCGCGTGGTGCGTGCGTGCGAGCTCGTCCGCCGAGGGGCCGCCCTTCGCCTCGGACCAGATCCACTCGGCGTAGCACGCGAAGCCCTCGTTGAGCCAGATGTCGCGCCACTGCCCGACGCCCACGCTGTTGCCGAACCACTGGTGCGCGATCTCGTGGGCGACGAGGCGCTCCGATCCGCCGCGCCCGTCGATGTGATTCGCGCCGAACACGGCCATCCCCTGCGCCTCGAGCGGGATCTCCAGCTCGTCCTCGGTGACCACGAGACGGCACACCGACATCGGGTAGGGCCCGAAGGCCCGCTCGAACGTCTCGAGGATGCGCGGGACGACCGCGAGGTCCGCGTCGACGCGCGCGGCGAGTGCGGGCGGATGCACCGCGGCGACCGGGACCCCCTCGGCCGTCTCGGCGATCTGGCGGGAGACATAGCGCCCGATCTGCACCGTGACGAGGTAGGCCGACGTCGGGGTGTCCTCCTCGAAGACGTGCGTCGTCCGCCCCGCGCGTGTCGTCGTCGACACCCGGCGCCCCGTCGCCTCGACGCGGTGGTTCTGATCGCACGCGATCGCGATCCGGTACCGCGCCTTGTCGGCGACGCGGTCGTTGCACGGGAACCAGGTCGGCGCGCCGGTGGGCTGCGAGGCCACGAGCACGCCGTCCTCGAGCTCCTCCCAGCCGATCGGGCCCCAGGGAGACCGGCGCGGCCGCGGCGAACCCGCGTAGTCGATGCGGACGTCGAGGGCTGTCCCGGCCGGGAGCTCCTCCGACAGCGTGACGCGCACGCGGCGCTCCGACTGGCGCATCTTGGCGACCTTGCGCCCGCGCACCTGCACGTTCGACGCGCGCAGCCCGACGAGGTCGAAGGACAGCACAGAGGTGTCCGCGAGCGTGACGAGGGCGATCTCGGCTCGCCCCGCGAGACGGTTCGTCGCGATGCGGTAGTCGAGGTCGACGTCGTAGCGCTCGACGCGGTACCGCGTGTCGCCGCTGCGCGGCACGTACGGGTCGGCGCCCAGGCCGGCCGTCACGAGGCGGTCGCCTGGTAGGCGCGCACCTTCACGGCTCGCCACGGCCCGATCGGGTTGCCGCTCCAGCGGCTGCCGACGGGCACGGCCTCGCCGCGCATGACGAGCGAGGCAGGGCCGACCGTCGCGTGCGCGCCGATCGAGGCCGCCGGCAGGATCACGCTGTGGGGGCCGAGGGTCGCCCCCGGCTCGAGCGTCACGGTGTCCATGCTCATGATTCGATCATGGAACAGGTGGGTCTGCACGACGCACCCGCGGTTGACCGTCGCGCCGTCGCCGAGCGTGACGAGGTCGGGCTCGGGCAGCCAGTAGCTCTCGCACCACACGCCGCGGCCGATGCGGGCGCCGAGCGACCGCAGCCATGCGGCGAGCGCGGGCGTGCCCGACGCGGGCCGCGCGAACCACGGCGCAGCGAGCATCTCGACGAAGGTGTCCGAGACCTCCGTGCGCCACACGAAGCTCGACCAGAGCGGCTGCTCCCCCGCGCGGATCGGCCCGACGATGAGCCACTTGGCGGCGGTCGAGACGAGCGCGGCGACCGCCCCGGCCGCGAGCATGACGACGCCCGAGAGCAGCAGGGTGACGACCACGCCGAGCAGCTGGGCGAGCGCATAGAGGGCGAACAGCACGCCGAGCCCGAGACCGCACGTGATCACGACGGGCACGAAGCGGCACAGCTCCCACAGCGTGCGGGCGACGCGCAGCCGGGCGGATGGCCGGAAGGTGCGGCTCTCGTCGACCTCGGCGACGACGCGCCGGAGGCGCACGGGCGGCGACCCGAGCCAGCTGGAGCCGGCCTTGGCCTTCATGGGCGCGACCGACAGCACGGCGACGAGGCCGTCCTTGGGAACGCGGTGACCGGCCGCGGCCATCCCCGAGTTGCCGAGGAACGCCCGCTTGCCGATCCGCGCGGGCGCGACCCTGAGCCATCCGCCGCGCAGCTCGTACGAGGCGACCATCGTGTCGTCGGCGAGGAACGCGCCGTCGTCGATCGTCGTCATCGACGGCAGGAGCAGAACCGTCGACGCCTCGACGTTGCGCCCGACCTTCGCGCCGAGAAGCCGCAGCCACACGGGCGTGAAGAGGCTCGAGTAGATCGGGAAGAGCACGGTGCGCGCGGCGTCGAGGAGGCGCTCGATGCTCCAGGCCTGCCACGCCGGCACGCTGCGGATGGGATACGTGCCCTCGCGCAGGCCGATCGAGAGCAGCCGCACGAGCACGACGACCGCGCCGGCGAAGACGAGGCCGGTCACGACGACGGCCGGCACGAGGAGCGCGAACGCGGCGAGCGCGGCCTCCGCGAGGTCGTCTGCCCCGCGCATGCTGAGCGCGAGCACGAGGCCGCCCGCGGCGAACGCGACGATCGGCAGGAGCGCGAGGCCCATCGACGACAGCGCATAGAGCGCCAGGTGACGACGCGGTGCGGGCGGGCGCTCCTGCGGCCATCCCCGCGTCGCGGCGCCCGCCCGGACGGCAGGCGAGCCCGACCAGTGCTGCCCCGCGCGCACGCGGCCGAACACGGCGGATCCCGGGCCGACCTCCGCGCCCTGGCCGATCTTCGTTCCCGGGGCGAGGGTGCTGCGCGCGCCGATCGTCGCGCCGGCGCCGATGCGGATGCCGCCGATGCGGACGGTCTCTCCGTCGATCCAGTACCCCGACAGGTCGACCTCGGGCTCGATCGCGGCGCCCGAGCCGACCTCGAGCATGCCCGTCACGGGCGGCATGGTGTGGAGGTCGACGTCCCGGCCGATCTTCGCGCCGAGGGCGCGCGCGTAGTAGGTGACCCACGGCGCACCCGCGAGGCCGACCGGGTCGATCTGGTCGGTGACCTTCTCGGCGAGCCAGAGGCGCATGTGCGTCGCGCCCCCGCGGCGGTAGTCGCCCGGCCGGAGTCCCGCGAGCAGCACCCGCGCGAACAGCGCGCCCAGCGCCATCCGCCCGAACGGCGTCGCGAAGACGATGAGCCCGAGGAGCGTCCACCACCAGTCGATGACCGGGAGGGCCTCGAACCCGGGGACGAGCGACAGGAGAGTCGAGGCCGTGAGCGCGTACACGAGCCAGCGGGCGCCGGTGAGGATGAAGAGCGGGATCCCGACGAGCGACTGGGTCCACTGCGTGAGCCGGGGCGTCGGCGCGGGCGTGCTGAACCCGCCGGCGGCCTCGGGGTCGACGGTGTCGAGCGCGGCTTCGGCCATCGCGGCGAGACGCGGGTGGCTGTACACGTCGGCGACCGTGAACTCGGGCGCGGTCTCGCGGATGAGCGTGACGAGCTGCGCGGCCGCGAGCGACCCGCCGCCGAGGTCGAAGAAATCGGCATCCGGATCGGCGACTGGGATGCCGAGCACGGCCTGCCAGTGCGCGGCGAGCCACGCGACGTCGGCGTCGAGGTCGGAGGCGTCGGCGTCACCCGCATCCGCGAGCGGCCACGGCAGCGCGGCCTTGTCGACCTTGCCCGATGTGCGCGTCGGCAGCTCGTCGATGACGGCGAGGGTGGGGATGAGCGGCGCGGGCAGGCGCTCGGCCAAGCGCGAGCGCGCGTCGGCGCGGTCGAAGCCGGCATCGGCGACGAGGTAGCCGACGAGGATGTCGACGCCGGCCGCGGTCTTGCGGACCGCGACCGCGGCGCCGCCGACGCCCGGGAGGTCCTGGAGCGCGGCTTCGACCTCGCCCAGCTCGATGCGGCGCCCGCCCACCTTCACCTGGTCGTCGACGCGGCCCTGGAAGAGGAGCCCCTCGGGCTCGAACCGCACCATGTCGCCCGAGCGGTACGCCCGCTCCCACCCGAGAGTCGGCATGGGCGCGTACTTCTCGGCGTCCTTGGCGGGGTCGAGGTAGCGCGCGAGGCCGACCCCGCCGATGATGAGCTCGCCGGGCTCGCCCGCCGCGACCGGGCGGCCGTCGGCGTCGACGACGGCCAGCTGCCATCCGTCGAGCGGAAGGCCGATCCGCACGGGCTCGTCGGCGCGCATGAGCGCCGCGCACGCCACGACGGTGGCCTCGGTGGGCCCGTAGGTGTTCCAGACCTCGCGGCCCTCGCCGACGAGGCGGGCGACGAGCTCGGGCGGGCAGGCCTCGCCGCCGAAGATGAGGAGGCGCACGTTCTCGATCGTGTCGGCGGGCCACAGCGCGGCGAGCGTCGGGACGGTCGAGACGGCCGTGATGCCGTGGCCGAGCAGCCACGGGCCGAGGTCGGATCCCGAGCGCACGAGCGAGCGCGGGGCGGGAACGAGACACGCCCCCGAGCGCCACGCGAGCCACATCTCCTCGCACGACGCGTCGAAGGCGACGGAGAGGCCGGCGAGCACGCGGTCGCCGGGCCCGAGCGGCTCGTCGGCGAGGAAGAGGCGCGCCTCGGCGTCGACGAACGCCGCGGCCGAGCGGTGCGAGACCGCGACGCCCTTCGGGGTGCCCGTCGAGCCCGAGGTGAAGATGATCCAGGCGTCGTCGTCGAGGCCGGGGCGCTGGTCCTCGGCGGGCTCGACGGCCGGCGCGGACGGGTCGGTGGGCTCGAAGCGCCCGCCGCCCGTGAGGACGCCGCGCACCTTCGCCTCGCCGAACACGAGGTCGGCGCGCTCCTGGGGGTCGTCCGCGTCGACGGGCACGTACGCGGCTCCCGCGGCGAGCACCGCGAGGATCGAGACGTACAGCTCCGCCGTTCCCGAGGCCATCCGCACGCCGACGCGGTCTCCGCGGCGGACCCCGTGCGTCCGCAGGCGCTGCGCGACGGCCCGCACCTGCGCGAGCAGCTCGCGGTAGCTGAGCGCTCCGTCGGCGTCCTCGATGGCGGACGCGTCGGGATGCGCCCGCGCGGTCTCCTCGAGGATGTCGACGAGGGTGCGCGGGGGTGCGGCGCTCTCGCCGCGATCGAGCACGGCGCTCTGCGCCGCCGCGGTGTCGGTCAACCTGTCTCCATCCGTGGCGTCGCCGGGTGCGCCGCCATCGTCGTGGGGTCAGGTTACCGATCGGTGAACGACCGCCGACCGGCGCGGGGCCGCACGACGACGGCCGGGCGCGTCGCGCGGGTCAGCGCGGCAGGCGCGCGCGCAGGGAGTCGATGAGGATGGCGGCGCCGAGCTCGAAGGACCGCGCGGCGCGCGCCTCCCCGCGCACGCCGCCCTCGAGAAGGCGCCCGAGGGTGCGGGTCTCGCCCTCTGGGCGCCAGACCTCGTCGGGCGACGCGAGGTCGAGGCCGAAGCCGATCGCGAAGGCGTCGATCACGGCGATGATCGTGAGGACCTCGTCTTCGGGGAAGCCCGCCTCCACGAGCACGGTGGCGAGGTCGTCGTACGACGCGATGAGGTCGGGGTTCGTGATCGTCCGGTCGACGAGCAGCGGGACGAGAGCCGGGTAGTCGGCGTACATGCGGCGCTGGGCGCGCAGCACCTCGAGCACGTAGTCGTCCCACGGCACGCCCTGCGGCTGCACGCGGTACGACGCGATGAGGCGCCCCCGCATGAGCTCGAGGATCGCGTCGGCGCCGTCGGCGTGGTTGTAGAGGGACGACGGCCGCACGCCGAGGCTGCGCGCGATCGCGTTGACGCCGAACGGCTCCCCCGCCCGGGCCAGCGCGAGCCCCGCGTCGCCGATGATCTCGGGCGACAGCAGCGGTGTGGACGGCCTGGCCATGCGCTCCCCTCTCCGCCGATCGGAGCACGATCGCCGCACGGGGGTTTCGCGCGGCGTCTCTTCCCTGCATAATAACGAACATCGTTCGTTGACGAACACCATTCGTTAAACGGCCGAGCCGCACCACCCGATGCCGGCCCGCACATCCGCTTCCGCGCACAGCGCCGTGCCCCCTCTGGAGTTCCCATGTCAACCATCGACCTGACGAGCCGCGTGCCCCTGCGACTCCCCACCGCGACCGCGACATTCGCGATCGGCATCGCCGGCTACCTCGGCGTCAACCTCTCGCCGTACATGATCACGGCGGCCCAGTCGGGCCTCGGCATGGACGTCCTCGCGGCGAGCTGGCTCGTCACCGCGACGCTCCTGCTGACCGCCGTGACCGGCCTCGCCATCGCCCCGCTCTGCGCGGGAGCGCACCGTCGCACCGTCGCCCGCGGCGGACTCGCCCTCGGGCTCCTCGGCTTCGGCGCAGCCGCCGTCGTGCCGGCCCTCATCCTGCCGGGACTCCTCGCCGGCGGCGTCGGCGCGGGCGGCGCGGTCGCCGCCTCGGGGGCCGCTCTCGCGGCGTTCCGCAACCCCGATCGCGTCGCGGGCTTCAACGGGCTCGCCAACCGCGCCGTCATCACCGTCGTCCTCGCCGTGCTCCCCCTCATCGGGCTCGCGCCGATCGACGTGTTCGGCGCGCTCGCGCTCTTCTGCCTCATCGGGCTCGCGGTGTCGCTCTGGCTGCCGGCCGCGCCCGTGCTCGAGCCGCACGCCGGCGCCGCCGTCGCGGAGGCCATGCCGATCGAGATCCCGCCCACCGGCATGGTGCGCACCTCGGTGCCGCGCTCGCGCACCGTCACGATCGCCGGCTTCGCCCTGCTCGTCACGTTCGCGCTCTGGGCCGCGAGCGAGGACTCGCTGTGGGCGATGGCGGGAGTCATGGGCGCCGAGCAGGCGGGTCTCACGCCCGAGGGCCTCGGCATCGCGCTCAGCGGAGCGACGGCGGGCGGGCTCCTCGGCTCGATCCTCCTCATGATCGTCGGCGACCGCCTTGGCCGTGCCGTGCCGCTCGCGACCCTGCTGCTCGCGGGCGCCGCCCTCAAGTTCGCCGAGGGCTTCATGGCCGACCAGACCGCGTTCATCGTCGTCTTCATCGCGTGGAACACGATCTACGCGATCGCCTTCATGTACTTCGTCTCGACCTCGGCGGCCCTCGACGCGGACGGCCGCTGGTCGGGCCCGCTCCTCGCGGTCTACCTCGTCGGCTCGGCGCTCACGCCCGTGATCGGCGCGGCCCTCGTCGGCACGCTCGGATACCAGGGCTTCACGACCGCCCTCTCCGTCGCGAGCGTCGTGCTCGCCGTCCCCGCGGGCGCGATCGCGCTCCTGTCCACGCGGCTCGAGCGAGCCGCACGCACCGCCATCCCGGAGAACGCCTGATGACCCGCACCCTCTACCGCAGCGCCCGCATCTTCACCGCCGACGAGCCCGCCTGGGCCGAGGCGCTCGTCGTCGACGGCGACACGCTCGCGTACGTCGGGGACGCCAGCGGAGCGCCGGCGGCCGATGCGACGGTCGACCTCGGCGGCCGCCTCGTCCTGCCCGGATTCACCGACGCGCACACCCACCTGCTCATGACGGGCGAGGCGCTCGGCCAGGTCGGTCTGACCGACGCCCGCACGCTCGACGAGATCCAGAGCCGGCTCCGCGACGCGCGCCCGGGCGCCGACGGCGTGCTGCGCGGGCGCGGGTGGCTCTTCGACGCGATCCCCGGCGGGGCGCCGACCGCCGCGATGATCGACGAGGCCGTCGCCGACATCCCCGTGTACCTCGACGCGAACGACTACCACTCGTGCTGGGTCAACACCGCGGCGCTCGCCGAGCTCGGCATCACGCGAGACACGCCCGACCCCATCGGCGGCCGCATCGAGCGCGACGCCGACGGCGAGCCGACCGGACTGCTCTACGAGACCGCGGCCGTGCAGTACGCGTGGGCGCATCGCGATGCGACGGCGACCGACGCGCAGCGCGACGCCGCGGTCGAGCGCGTGATCGGGGCGTACCTCGCGACCGGCGTCACCGGGGTCGTCGACATGGCGTTCGACGACTTCGGGCTCGAGGCGTTCCGACGCGCGGCTGAGCGGCGCGGCGGCACGCTGCCGATCCGCGTGGCCGCGCACTGGTTCGTGACGAACACGGGCGACGATGCGGAGAACGTCGCGCAGGTCGCCCGCGCCGCCGAGCTCGCTGCCGCGACGGCGTCGCCGTGGCTCCGGGTCATCGGCATCAAGCTCATCCTCGACGGCACGATCGACGCGTGCACGGCGGCCATGGGCCATCCGTACGCCGACGGCACGAACGCCGAGCCGATCTGGCCGGCCGAGCGGCTCGGGCCCGTGGTCGATGCGGCGGATGCCGCGGGACTGCAGATCGCCATGCACGCGATCGGCGACCGCGCGAGCACGATGGCACTCGACGCGATCGAGCACGCGATCGCCGCGAACGGGGAGCGTCCGCGACGCCACCGCATCGAGCATCTCGAGTACGCGGCGCCCGGCACGGCCGAACGGATGGCGCGCCTCGGCGTCACGGCGTCGATGCAGCCGGTTCACGCGGATCCGGCCATCTTCGCCAACTGGGCGGCCCAGCTCGACGACGAGCGCGTCGAGCGCGCCTTCGCCTGGCCCGAGTACGAGGACGCGGGTGCCCTCCTCGCCTTCTCGACCGACGCGCCCACGGCGCCGCACGCGTCCCTCGCGAACATGTACGTCGCCACGACGCGCGCGTCGGCGCTCGACACGTCGGTGCCGGCCGTGCACCCGCAGTTCGCGCTGCCGCTCGACCGCGCGATCGTCCACGCGACGCGCGACACGGCGGCGTCGATCGGCGACGGCGGATGGCGCGGGCGCCTCGTGCCGGGAGCCGCGGCCGACTTCGCGGTGCTCGACACGGACCCGTTCGCCGCCGGGCCGGCGGCACTGCTCTCCGCGCGCGTCGTCGTGACCGTCGTCGCGGGCCGCGTCGCATACGAGGCCTGACCCACCACCCCCTCCGCATGTCTCACTCGCCGCGGGATACGCCTCGGCATTCCCGCGACGAGTGAGACATGCATGCCTTCGGGTGAGACATGCAGGCGTGCGAGCGGGACGCGCGGGGTTGCGAGCGGACGCGCGGGGTTGCGAGCGGGACGCGCGGGGTCGGTCAGCGGACGCCGAGCATGGCCTCGGCGGCGCGCAGCAGCAGCTCGGCGCGCTCTGCCGCGCCGCCCCACCGGACGAGGGCCTGCGCGTTGAGGCCGTCGATCATCCCCAGCAGCTGCCACGCTGCGGCCGACGGGTCTTCGACGCGGAACGACCCGTCGGCCGCTCCCTCCTCGATCACCTCGCGCAGCAGGCGGGCCCACGCGTCCATCTGCTCGCGCACCGCGGCGGCGAGCGGATCGCTGCGGCGTCCGAGCGCCCACGCCTCGACCCACACCGCCGTGACGTCGTCGCGCGTCCCGCTGAGGAGGGTCTCGATGAGGGCGCGCAGCGCATCCCGCGGGGCCTCCCCCGCGACGAGCTGAGCGACCTCGGCGAGCTCGTCGCCCACGATGCCGGCGAAGGTCGTCGCGACGAGCTCCTCCATGGCCGGTGCGTAGTGCGCGACGAGCGCAGGAGTCACGGATGCCCGGGCGGCGATCGCGCGGAGCGTCACGGCATGCAGCCCATCGGCCAGGGCGATCGCGCGCGCCGCCGCGGCGATCTCGGCGCGGCGCTCAGCGGGAGCGCGGCGCGGCGCACGTCGGCGAGGGGGCGCCGCTTCGCTTGACATGTCCCTCACCCTAGCGTCAGAATCAAGTTATTGATCACACGATCAATATACGAGAGGATCGATGATGACCTGGCGGATGCCCGCAGAGACGGATCGGCACGAGCGCACCTGGATGGCGTTCCCCCGAGAGGGATTCACCCTCGGCGACACCGACGCCGAGCGCGAGGCCGGCTACACGGCGTGGAGCGCGGTCGCGCACGCCGTCGCCGAGTTCGAGCCCGTCACGATGGTCGTCGACCCGAGCGAGGTCGCGCGCGCCCGCCGCATGCTCTCGTCGCACATCGAGCTCCTCGAGGCGCCCCTCGACGAGTTCTGGATGCGCGACGTCGGCCCGACCTTCGTCCTCGACGACTCGCGCCCGGGCGCTCTCGGCGCCGTCGACTGGACCTTCAACGGCTGGGGCGCGCCCGCGTGGGCGGAATGGCGCCTGTCGGCGCAGCTCGGACGCATCGTGGGCCGCGCCGCGGGCGCGGAGATCGTCAGCTCGGCGCTCGTGAACGAGGGCGGCGGCATCCACGTCGACGGCGAGGGCACCGTGCTCGCGACGGAGACCGTGCAGCTCGACCCGCGTCGCAACCCGTACGCCGACAAGGAGCGCGTCGAGGCCGAGTTCGCCCGCACGATCGGTGCGGCGAAGGTCGTCTGGCTGCCGCGCGGACTCACGCGCGACTACGACGAGTTCGGCACGAACGGCCACGTCGACATCGTCGCGACGCTGACCTCCCCCGGCGTCCTCCTGCTCCACGATCAGCGCGACCCCGACCATCCTGACCACGCCGTGACGCGCGAGCTGCGCGCGCATCTCGCCCAGCAGACCGATGCGGCGGGCCGCGCCTTCGAGATCGTCGACCTGCCGGCGCCCGCGACGCTGCGCGACGATGAGGGCTTCGTCGACTGGAGCTACGTCAACCACCTCGTCGTGAACGACGGGGTCATCGCGTGCGGATTCGGCGAGGACGAAGCGGATGGCCGCGCGCGCGACATCCTCGCGGAGGTATACCCGGGCCGCACCGTGAAGACGGTCGACGCCCGCGAGATCTTCGCGCGTGGCGGCGGCATCCACTGCATCACGCAGCAGCAGCCGTCGGTGGGGGCGCTCTGATGATCGACGTGCTCGAGGCATCCATCGCCGACCTCCAGCAGGCGCTCGCGCAGGGCCGCACGACCGCGGTCGAGCTCGTCGAGGCCTACCTCGCCCGCATCGACGCCTTCGACGCGCCCGGCACCGCGACCGCGCTCAACGCGGTCGTCGTGCGGAACCCCGATGCCCGCGACGAGGCACGCGCGTCCGACGCCCGTCGCGCGGCCGGCCGCCTCCTCGGTCCGCTGGACGGCATCCCGTACACGGCCAAGGACAGCTACCTCGTGAAGGGCCTCACGGCCGCGTCGGGCAGCCCGGCCTTCGCCGATCTCGTCGCCCAGCGCGACGCGTTCACGATCGAGCGGCTGCGCGCATCCGGCGCGATCTGCCTCGGTCTCACGAACATGCCCCCGATGGCCAACGGCGGCATGCAGCGCGGCCTCTACGGTCGCGCTGAGAGCCCGTACAGCGCCGAGTACCTCACGTCGGCGTTCGGGTCGGGCTCGTCGAACGGGTCGGGCACGGCGACCGCCGCGAGCTTCGCGGCGTTCGGCCTCGGCGAGGAGACGTGGTCGAGCGGGCGCGCTCCCGCGTCGTGCAACGCGCTGTGCGCGTACACGCCCTCGCGCGGCGTCATCTCGGTACGCGGCAACTGGCCGCTCGTGCCCACCATGGACGTCGTCGTGCCGCACACGCGCACGATGGCCGACCTGCTCGCGGTGCTCGACGTCGTCGTCGCCGACGACCCCGAGACGCGCGGCGACTTCTGGCGCGTGCAGCCGTGGGTGCGGATCCCCGCGGCGTCCGCCATCCGCCCCGCCTCCTACCCGGCGCTCGCCGACGGCGCCTCGCTGCGGGGCAAGCGCCTCGGCGTGCCGCGCATGTACATCAACGCCGATCCGGACGCCGGCACGTCGGACGACCCCGGCATCGGCGGCCCCACCGGGCGCCGCATCAGCACGCGCGAGTCCGTCATAGAGCTGTGGCGGGCCGCGCGCGCCGACCTCGAGGCGGCCGGAGCGACCGTCGTGGAGGTGGACTTCCCGCTCGTGTCGAACTACGAGGGCGACCGGCCCGGTGCGCCGAAGATCACGACGCGCGGGCTCGTCACGCCCGCCTACCTCCACCGCGAGATCGTCGACCTGTCCGCGTGGGCATGGGACGACTTCCTGCGCGCGAACGGAGATCCGGCCATCCCGTCGCTCGACGTGGTCGACGGCGCGCAGATCTTCCCGCATCCCGCGGGCGCGCTGCCCGACCGCTACACGGGCTTCGACGACGACATCGCGTCGTACCCCGCGCACGTCCGCGAGCACCCCGTGGCGGCGATGACGGACATCCCCGAGCTCGAGAGCGGCGTGCGCGGCCTCGAGGAGACCCGCCGCGTCGACCTCGAGCAGTGGATGGACGACGTCGGACTCGACGCCGTCGTCTTCCCCGCGATGGCCGACGTCGGCCGCGCGGACATGGACGTGAACCCGGAGTCCGCCGAGCTCGGCTGGCGCAACGGCGTGTGGGTCGCGAACGGCAACCTCGCCATCCGCCACTTCGGCGTGCCGACCGTGACCGTTCCGATGGGCACGATGTCGGACATCGGGATGCCCGTGGGCCTCACCTTCGCCGGCCGCGCGTACGACGACGCGGCGCTCCTCGCGCTCGGCGCCGCGTTCGAGGCGACGGGCGCGCGCCGCACGATGCCGCCGCGGACGCCCGCGCTCTGACGCGGCGCCGACGCGCGAGAGCCCCGGATGGCCGTGGTGGCCATCCGGGGCTCTCGCGTTGGCGGCGGGCTGGCGGCAGCCGCGGGGCGGATCCGCCCGCCCGACCCGGCTCAGCCCACCCGGATGAGCTTCTTGTTGACGAACTCCTCGGCCGCGAGGAGGCCGAGCTCACGCGAGGTGCCGCTGCGCTTGACGCCGCCGAAGGGCAGCTCGGGGCTGTCGGCGAGCACGATGTTGACGTACACCATGCCGGCCTCGATGCGGTCGGCTACCCGCTGCGCCTGCTCGGCGTCGGTCGTGAAGACGTACGACCCGAGGCCGAACGGGGTGTCGTTCGCGAGACGCACGGCCTCGTCCTCGTCGGCGACGCGGTACACGACGCCCGCGGGGCCGAAGAGCTCCTCGCGGTAGACGTCCATCTCGGGCGTCACGTCGGTGAGCACGGTCCCGGGGAAGTACGCGCCGTCGCGCTTGCCGCCCACGACGAGACGCGCGCCCTGCTCGACGGCGCGGTCGATCTGCTCCTGCAGGCGCTCCGCGGCGGCGAGCGACGAGAGCGGCCCGAGGACCGTGTCCTCCTCGAGCGGGTGGCCGACCTTCGCGGCCTCCATGGCCGAGGAGAACTTCGACAGGAACTCGTCGTACAGGGCGTCGACGACGATGAACCGCTTGGCGCCGTTGCACGCCTGGCCGTTGTTGTCGAGGCGCGCGTCGACGGCGGCCTGCACGACCGCGTCGAGGTCGTCGGCCGAGAGCACGATGAACGGGTCCGACCCGCCGAGCTCGAGAGCCACCTTCTTGAGGTGCTGGCCCGCGAGCGCGGCGACGGCGGAGCCCGCACGCTCCGAGCCGGTCACCGAGACGCCCTGGACGCGCGGGTCGGCGATGATCGTCGCCGCCTGCTCGTTCGTCGCGTACACGTTGACGTAGGCCCCCTCGGGCAGGCCCGCGTCGCGGAAGATCTCCTCGAGCGCTGCCGCCGACTCGGGGCACTGCGGGGCGTGCTTGAGGATGATCGCGTTCCCGATCACGAGGTTCGGACCCGCGAACCGCGCGACCTGGTAGGTCGGGAAGTTCCACGGCATGATCCCGAACAGCACGCCGAGCGGGGCGCGGCGGATGACCGCGCTCCCCTCGCCCAGGATGTCGATCGGCTGGTCGCGCGTGATCGCCTCGGCGTTGTCGGCGTAGTACTCGATGATGTCGGCCGAGAAGTCGACCTCGCCGAGCGCGGCCTCGAGCGGCTTGCCCATCTCGCGCACGATCGTCGCGGCGAGGGCGTCGCGGCGCTCGCGGTGCAGGGCGGCGGCACGGCGGACGGCCGCGGCGCGGTCGGCGACGGAGAGCGCCGCCCAGGCGCGGGCTCCCTCGCTCGCGCGCGCGATCGCGTCCTGGATCTGCGCGTCCGTGAAGGTGTCGTACTCGGCGACGGTCTCGCCCGTTGCGGGATCGACGACGGCGTAGTCGCTCATGATGTTCCTCTCGTCGCGGTCAGTCGTTGGGGATGAGGGTGTACTTCGTCGACAGGTACTCGTGGATGCCCTCGAGCCCGCCCTCGCGTCCGACGCCGGACTGCTTGACGCCGCCGAACGGAGCGGCCGCGTTCGAGACGACGCCGGCGTTGAGACCCATCATGCCGGTCTCGAGGCGGTCGATCATCCGGTGGCCGCGGGCGAGGTCCTGCGTGTAGACGTACGACACGAGGCCGTACTCGGTGTCGTTCGCGAGGCGGACCGCCTCGTCCTCGTCGGCGAAGGTCGCGATCGCGAGGACGGGTCCGAAGATCTCCTCGCGCAGGATGGCGCTGCCCGCGGTGACTCCGGTGAGGACCGTGGGCGCGTAGAACGTCCCGGGGCCGTCGAGCTTCTCGCCGCCCGTGAGCACCGTGGCGCCGCGGTCGGTCGCGTCCGTCACGAGCTCGTCGGCCTTCGCGACCGCGTCGGCGTCGATGAGCGGGCCGATGGCCACGCCGTCCTCGGTGCCGCGGCCGATCCGCATCGCCTGGACGCGCTCGGTGACCTTGGCCGCGAAGGCGTCGGCGATGGACTCGTGCACGATGAAGCGGTTGGCCGCGGTGCACGCCTGCCCGATGTTGCGGAACTTCGCCGCGAGGGCGCCCTCCACGGCCTTGTCGAGATCGGCGTCCTCGAAGACGACGAACGGCGCGTTGCCGCCGAGCTCCATCGAGACGCGCAGCACGCCCTCGGCGGCCTGCGCGATGAGCTGGCGGCCGACCTCGGTCGAACCCGTGAACGACAGCTTGCGCAGACGCGGGTCGGAGATGATGGGCGCCGAGACGCGACGCGACGACGCCGACGTGACGACGTTCACGACGCCCGCGGGCACGCCGGCCTCGACGAGGAGCTGCGTGAAGAACAGCGTCGTGAGGGGCGTGAGCTGCGGGGGCTTGATGACGACCGTGCAGCCGGCGGCGAGCGCGGGCGCGATCTTGCGCGTGGCCATCGCGAACGGGAAGTTCCACGGGGTGATGAAGAACGAGGGGCCCACGGGGCGCTGCGACACGACCATCCGGCCGGTGCCCTCCGGGTTCAGGCCGTAGCGGCCCGTGATGCGCACCGCCTCCTCGCTGAACCAGCGCAGGAACTCGCCCCCGTAGACGACCTCGCCGCGCGCCTCCGCGAGCGGCTTGCCCATCTCGAGCGTCATGAGGAGGGCGATGTCCTCCTTGCGCTCCTGAACGAGCTCCCAGGCGCGGCGCAGGATGTCGCTGCGCGTGCGGGGCGCGGTGGCCGCCCAGGCGTCCTGCGCGGCGACCGCGGCGTCGAGGGCGCGGGTGCCGTCCTCGGCGGTCGCGTCCGCCACGCGGGCGATCACCTCGTTCGTCGAGGGGTCGTGGACGTCGAAGGTCGCGCCCTCGGGGGCGTCGACCCACTCGCCGCCGATGAACAGACGGGTCGGCACCGAGGCCAGCAGGGCGCTCTCGCGGTCGTTCGTCATGTCGGTTCCTTCCGGGTGGATGGTCGGTGAGGTCGGTTCAGCGGCGGGTGCCGCGGAGGCTGGGCGGCGCGTCCATGGTCAGCACGCTGCCGCGGAAGAACGCGGGCTCGCGCGCCGCCTGCCACAGCATCAGCGCGATGCCGATCACGATGACGGCGATGCCGAGGATGAAGACGAGGCCGATGCCGCCGATCTGAGAGCCGCTTCCGTAGGCCGGGTCCATCGTGTCGATGAGGGTCGTCACGAAGAGGATGGCCAGGATGATCCCGCCGACGAGCGGGAACAGCAGCATGAAGAAGACGTTGCGCACGGAGTCGAACCACTGCCGGCGGAAGTACCAGACGCACGCGAAGGCGGTCAGCCCGTAGTAGAAGCAGATGAGCATGCCGAGCGCGAGGATCGTGTCCCACAGGGTGTTCTCGCTCACGAAGCGCATGACCGCGTAGAACACGCTCGTCACGATCGCCGCGACGATCGTCGAGTATCCGGGGCTGAAGAACCGCGGGTGCACGGAGCCGAACTTCTTGGGGAGCGCTCCGTAGTGGCCCATGGCGAGCATCGTTCGGGTGGGCGACGCGAACGTGGCCTGCAGCGACGACGCCGAGCTCGTGAGCACCGCGAGCGAGACGAGGAAGCCCAGCGAGCCCATGATCGGGTTCGACAGCGCGAAGAACACGTTCTCCTGGATGTCGGGGTTGCCGAGGCCGAGCTCGCCGTCGCCGACGCCCGCGAACATCACCATGCCGATGCCGAGGATGAGGTACAGGAACACGACCACGAGCACGACGACGGTGGCGGCGCGGCCCGGGGTCTTCTCGGGGTTCTTCGTCTCCTCGTTCATCGTGAGCACGAGGTCCCATCCCCAGAAGATGAAGATCGACAGCGACAGGCCGGCGACCGCCGCGCTGAAGGAGGGGACGGCGAACGGGTTGAACCAGTTCGGGTCGAACGGCGTCGGGTCGAACGCATCACCCGACGCGGCGCGCGTGATCGCCGTGATCGCGAACACGACGAGCACGACGACCTGGAAGCCCACGAGCACGTACTGGAGGCGCTGCGACGTCTGCAGGTCGCGGTACGACACCCACGTCGCCGCGAGCACGAACAGCAGGCAGACGCCCACGTTGATGAACGGGTTCCGCGTCAGCTCCGCGATCTCGGCGCTGCCCGTGATCTGGCTGATCAGGAGGAAGAGGAAGTCGACCGCGATGCCCGCGAGGTTCGACAGGACGAGGATGGTCGCGGCGATCAGGCCCCACCCGGCCATCCAGCCGATCCACGGACCGAAGGCGCGCGTCGCCCACGTGAACGAGGTGCCCGAGTCGGGCATGACGCGGTTGAGCTCGCGGTAGCCGAAGGCGACGAGGAGCATCGGGATGAAGCCCACGATGATGATCGCGGGCACCTGCGTGCCGACCTCGGACGCGGTCGGGCCGATGGCGGCCGTGAACGTGTAGGCGGGCGCCACGGTGGAGACGCCGAGGACGACGGCTCCGATGAGCCCGAGCGTGCCGGCGCTCAGGCCCTTGCTCGAGATGCCGGTGGTGACGGGATCAGACACGACGGTGTGCGGGTTCTGGCTCATGCGCTCAGGATTCTTCAGGCGCGCGGGTGCGCGAGACGACGATCATCGGGACGGGCAGCTCGTGCAGCATCTTCGCCGCGGTCGAGCCGAGGAACAGGAAGCGGGGGCGTGCGAGACGGCTCGAGCCGACGAACACGACCTCGCCCGGCTGCCAGGCGAGGCGGGTGACGGCGTCCTCGATCGAGTCGCCCTCGGCGACGACGACGTCGACGGGCACATCGGCCGGGAGCTCGGCGCGCGCGGCCTCGAGGACGGCATCGGCGTGCGAGGCGCCGACGACGCGGATGGCGGACGTCTGCACCCCCGCGGGGAGGTCCACCGTGACGAGCGAGACGAGACGCAGCGGCACGCGAGCGCCCGCGGCGAGCGCTGCGGCATCCTCGAGGAGGACGTCGGCGCCCGGGCGGGTGCCGATCGCGACTGTCACGCGGTCGAGGGGCGCCGTCACGTCGACGGAGCCCGCCGGCGCGAGGACGACGGGGATGTCGGACGAGTGCAGCAGCTCGTTCGCCACGGACCCGAGGCGGTGGCGGCCGCGGAGACCGCCGTCGGCGGCGCCGACGACGATGTGCGACGCGCGGAACTCGCGCGCGGCGGCGAGGAGGCCCTCCCCGAAGGACTCGGCCGTGCGCACGTGCGCACGGTGGTCGAGGCCTTCGGGGAGCGAGGCGGCCGCGTCGCGCAGCCACTCGCGCGCCTGCGCGCGGACGTACTCGTCGTAGGACGCGTCGGGCGGCGTCAGGGCGTTGCGGCCCTCGGACGGCAGCACCATGACGATCTCGACGCTCGCGCCGGTCGCGGCGGCGAGACGGCCCGCGAGCGCGACGGCATCCGCGCCCGCGGGGGTGGCGGTGTAGCCGACGACCAGCGCCGCGGTCATGAGCGGGACCGCTCGATGATGTCGGCGGCGGCGAGGCGGCCCATGCGGATCGCGCCGTCCACGTGCTGGTAGCCGAGACCCGCGAGGTCGCTGCAGGCGAAGTGGATCGGGCCGACGGGCGCCGACTGGTCCTTGCCGTAGCGGTGCAGGCCGCCGAGGTCGAAGCTCGCGGCGTACGCGCCGCGCGTCCACTCCTCGGAGCCCCAGTCGCTCTCGTAGTACACGACCGGGTTCTTCGCCTCGGGGCCGTAGTAGTGCGAGATCGACTCGAGGATGCGCTCCTTGCGCTCCTCGGCCGAGAGCTCGAACACGCCGTCGGCGTTCTTGTCCGACACGAAGCCCACGAGGGTGCCGCGCTCGTCGCCGTGGTTGGTGTTGTCGTACGCCTCGTGGCACAGCTCGTACGGGCTGAAGGCGGTCGCCGAGAGGCCCTGCTCGCGCCAGAACGGCCGGTCGTACACGGCGTGCACCTTGATGACGAAGCCCATCGACAGGTGCTGGTGCAGCTGGTGCTGGCGGCGCGGCAGCGCGGGCACGAACGAGATGCGGTCGTAGAGGACCGGCGCGTGCGCGAGGATCGCGTACTTGGCGCGGACGGTGATGCCGTCGGCCTCCGCGATGACGCCGTCGGCGCCCCACCGGAGCGTCCGGACGGGCGCGTTCAGGTGCACGTCGTCGCCGAGGCGCTCGGCGAGCAGCTGCGGCACCTGCTGCAGGCCGCCCACCACGCGCTTGTCGAGGATGAAGTCGGCGTCGACGAGGTTCGAGAAGCTCCCGGCGCTCGCCGCCATGTGCAGGGCCTGCAGAGCCGAGAACGCGTGGGCGGGCTTGGTGAGCATCGCGCCCGCGATGAAGAGCGCGATGTTGTCGCGCGCTTCCTGGTCGTCGGTCTCGCGCGCGAGCCAGCCCTCGAACGAGATCGTGTCGAGCGCCTCGGCGTCGGGGTGCTCCCACGGGCGCGCGGGGTCGATCTCGGCCGTCAGGCGGTCGAGCTTCTCGATGAGCTCGACCATGACCTTCTCGGTCTCAGGCGCCACCGGGAAGATCTCGCCCGTGAAGCGGGTGAGCTTGCCGTCGGCGTCGACGTAGACGCTCTCGCCCTCGCGATAGCGGCTGTAGGTCTCGAGACCGAGCTCGGCGATCGTCTCCTTGAGCGCGTCCTGGTCGGGCGACACCCACTGGCCGCCGATCTCGAGCATCGCCCCGTCGACGACGTCGGTCCACAGCCGGCCGCCGACGCGGTCGCGCGCCTCGAGCACGGCGACCGACAGACCGGCCTTCTTCAGCTCGTTCGCCGCCGTCGTGCCGGCCGCTCCCGCGCCCACGATGACGACGTCGCGTGTGATCTCCGTCATGTCGTTCTCCTTCTTCCGGTCGTCCGTCAGGCCGCGGCCAGCGCGTCGGCGACGACGCCCAGACCCTCGGCGAGCAGCGCGTCGTCGATCGAGAGCGGGGGCAGGAAGCGGATGACGTTGCCGTAGGTTCCGCAGGTCAGGACGATGACGCCCTGCGCGATGGCCGCCTTCGCCACCGCGGCGGTGAGCGCCGCGTCGGGCTCGCCCGTCTCGGCGTTCACGAACTCGACCGCGATCATCGCGCCCAGGCCGCGGACGTCGCCGATGCGCGCGTCGCCCGCCTGCAGCTCGGTGAAGCGGCCCTTGATGAGGTCGCCGATCTCCCGCGCACGGGAGATGAGGTCGTCGTTCTCGAACACGTCGATCGCCGCGAGCGCGGCCGCGCACGCGATGGGGTTGCCGCCGTAGGTGCCGCCGAGGCCGCCCGCGTGCGAGGCGTCCATGATCTCGGCGCGTCCCGTGACGGCGGCCAGCGGCAGGCCGGCCGCGATGCCCTTGGCGGTCGTGATGAGGTCGGGGACGATGCCGAAGTGCTCGCTCGCGAACATCGCGCCCGTGCGGCCGAAGCCGGTCTGCACCTCGTCGGCGATGAAGACGACGCCGTTCGAGCGGCACCAGTCGACGATCGCGGGGAGGAATCCGTCGGCCGGGACGATGAAGCCGCCCTCGCCCTGGATGGGCTCGATGATGACGGCCGCGAGGTTGTCGGCGCCGATCTGCTTCTCGATCTGCGAGATCGCGCGCTTCGCCGCCTCGGTGCCGGACAGGCCGTCGCGGTAGGGGTACGACAGCGGGGCGCGGTACACCTCGGGCGCGAACGGGCCGAAGCCGCTCTTGTAGGGCATCGACTTCGCGGTGAGCGCCATCGTGAGGTTCGTGCGGCCGTGGTAGCCGTGGTCGAACGCGACGACGGCCTGGCGCCCCGTGTGCTTGCGCGCGATCTTGACCGCGTTCTCGACGGCCTCGGCGCCGGAGTTGAAGAGCGCGGACTTCTTCGCGTGGTCGCCCGGGGTGAGGCGGTTGAGCGCCTCAGCGACGGCGACGTACGACTCGTACGGCGAGACCATGAAGCAGGTGTGCGTGAAGGCGGCGACCTGGGCCTGCACGGCCTCGACGACCTTGGGGTGCGCGTTGCCCACCGTCGTCACGGCGATGCCGGAGCCGAGGTCGATGAGCGAGTTGCCGTCGGCGTCGACGACGACGCCGCCGCCGGCCGCGAAGGCCGAGATGGGCGCGGTGTGGCCGACGCCCGCGGCGACCGCATCGGCCTTGCGCGCGAGCAGCTCCTGCGAGCGCGGGCCGGGGATCGAGGTGACGAGGCGGCGCTCCTGAGGCAGGGCCGGGCCGCCCACAGCGGTGGCGAGGGTAGAGGTGGTCATGCCGCGAGCGTACGACCGGGCCCGAAGTCGCTGCATTCGCCATGCGGTACAGAATCGATGCATTCGCTATACGCTCTGTACACGATGTCTCAGCCCGCACCATCCGCCCCCACGCTCCGCGCCCTGCTCTCGCGCGGCGACCTCGCCCTGCGCCTCGCGTCCGCGTCGCACGGAGCGCTCGAGCAGCCCATCCGCTGGGTGCACAGCTCGGATCTGGCGGACCCGACGCCCTTCCTCGCGGAGGAGATGGTGCTCCTCACAACCGGGACGCAGTTCTCCGGAGACGACGCCGCGCAGTACGAGGAGTACGTCCGCCGGCTCGCGCATCGCGGCGTGGTCGCGCTCGGGTTCGGCACCGAGGTCGCCCGCACCGGCATCCCCGAAGCGCTCTCGGCCGCGTGCGAGGCGCACGGCGTGCCGCTGTTCGAGGTGCCCTACCGCACGCCCTTCATCGCGGTCGCGCGCGCAGTCGCCGAGGCGATCGCCGCCGGAGCATACGCTCGGCGCACCTGGGCGCTGTCGGCGCAGCGGGCGGTCGCTCTCGCCGCCCTGCGGCGGGATGGCCTCGGCTCGGCGATCTCCGAGCTCTCCCGGCAGCTGGGCGCGTGGGCGGGACTGTTCGACTCCGCGGCGGCCCCCGTGCGCGCGTCTGCGCCGCTCGAGCCCGCGCTGGCCGAGCGTGTGCAGCAGGAGTGCGAGACGATGCTCGCGCGCGGGGCGAGCGCTGCCGCGGTGATCCGCGTCGGCGGTCGCTCGTTCACGCTCCAGACGCTCGGACCGGGCGGCACGCTGCGAGGCGTGCTCGTCATCGGGGCCGAGGCGCTCGACGAGGAGGCCCGCAGCGTCGTCACGGCGGTCGTCGCGATGACGGGGTTCGCGCTCGAGCAGAACGAGGCCCTCGCGCGTGCCCGCGGCACGCTCCGCGCCGGCGTCGTGCGGGCGCTCCTCACGGGCGACACCGCGCTCGCGGGCGAGATCGGCGACGCCGCGTGGGGCGGACTGCCGGCCGACCCGGTCGTCGTCGCGGTCACCGACGAGGCACCGGATGCGCTCGCCGCGTTCCTCGAGCTGCGCGCGGGCCGCGAGCAGGGGAGCTTCTTCTTCGGGAGCGACCCCGAGGGCGGGATCGCCCTCGTCCACACGGCGGATGCCCCGCTCGCGCTCGACGAGCTCGCCGAGCGCTTCGACGTCGCGGTCGGGGTGTCGGAGCCGGGGCCCCTCGCGTCCTTCGCGGCGTCGCTCGACGAGGCGCGCATCGCGCGCGACCGAGGCGAGGGCGTCACGCGCTTCGCCGATGTCGCATCCGCCGGAGTGCTGAGCACCCTCTCCCCCGAGGCCGCGAACGTGGCGCGCACGGTCCTGTCCGCCATCGTGCGGCATGACGACGTGCACGGCACCGCCATCCTCGACACGCTGCGGATCTGGCTCCTGCACGATGCGCGCTACGACGACGCCGCCCGCGCGCTCGGCGTGCACCGTCACACCGTGCGCACCCGCATCCGCCTCGCCGAGCGGCTGCTCGAGCGCGACCTCCAGTCGTTCGCGGCGCGCGCCGAGATCTGGGTCGCGCTGCTCGCGGCGCGCTGACGCTAGGGTGGCGGGATGCTGAGGCGGATGTCGACCACGCGCCTGGCCGCGCTCTCGCTCGTCCTGCTCGCGGTCGGCATCGCGCTCGTCGTCGCGGCGGGCGGTCCGCCGCGCCTGCTGGGCGCCGTGCTCGCGCTCGTCGGACTCGCCGGGCTCATCACGCTCGTCCTGCGGCTCATCGAGCACCTGGGCTCGCGCGGCGACTGAGACGAGGCGCGCTCGAGGGCGCTTCACCGGGTCCGGCTCAGCGTGCCACCGGGTCCGTTCCGGACACGCCGAAGCCTTCGACCTCCCGGAGGGTCGGCCCCGCTTCCCAGTCGCCCGGAGTCGTGCAGGCCAGCGCCCCGCAGACGTTGGCCCTCGCCACGCGAGCGGGGGCGTCCATCCCCGCGAGCAGCGCGCTGAGGTAGCCCGCGACGAAGGCGTCCCCTGCGCCGACCGTGTCGACGACGTCGACCGCGTGTCCGCGCGCCTCGACACGACCCTCGGGAGAGAGCAGTGTCGCGCCCTCGGCCCCGCGCTTGACGACCACCTCGCCGACGCCCCCAGCGCGAAGTCGGCCCGCACCGCTCTCCGCGTCGCCGCCGACGGCGAGGAGCATGAGCTCGTCCTCACCCCCGAAGACGAGGTCCGCACGCTCGGCGATCGACCGCAGGACCGGCCCGGCGGTCTCGGGCGGCGCAAGCGCTGACCTGTAGTTGACGTCGAAGGACACCGTCACACCGGCGTCCCGCGCACGGTCGATCGCGGCCAGGAGAGCGTCCCGCGCCGTCGCGGAGATCAAGGCAGTGATGCCCGAGACGTGCAGGAGCGCGGCCTCCTCGATCCATCCCGCCGGGAGGTCTGCGGGGGCGAGGCGGGAGCCTGCGGATCCCGCGCGGTAATAGCGCACCACGGTCGAGGTCGACGACGGCCGCTCCTTCACCATGAGCCCGGTGGGTGCGCCGTCGTCCACGACGGCGCGCACGTCCACGCCCTCCGCGCGGATCTCGCGCACGACCCGCTCGCCGAGCGCGTCGTCGCCGACGCGCCCGAGCCACGACGCATCGACGCCGAGGCGCCGGAGGCCGATCGCGACATTGCTCTCGGCGCCCCCGATGCCGCACGCGAGGTCGGAGAGGTGCCGCAACGACCCGAGTTCGCGCGTGCGCATGAGCGCCATGGTCTCGCCCAGCGTCACCACGCGAGGAGCGCGGGCTCTCATCGTGCTGCCTCGGCGCAGACCGTCACGAAGGCCTCCGCTCGAGCGCGGAGCCCTCCGAGATCCCCTCCGCGCAGTGCGTCGCCGAGAAGCGGACCGCCGACGCTCACGGCGACGGCGCCCGCCCGCAGCCACTCGGCCGCGCTGTCTCGGTCGACGCCTCCCGACGGCACGACCTGCATGTCGGGGAACGGCCCACGGAGGTCCTTGACGTATCCCGCGCCCACCTGGCCCGCGGGGAAGATCTTCACGGCCGAGGCCCCCGCGGACCAGGAGCTCTCGAGCTCGGTCGGCGTGAGCCCGCCGGGCACGAAAGGAACCCTGACGTGCGCTGCCTCCGCCAGGAGAGCGCTCGACGTGATCGGGGTGACGATGTAATCGGCCCCCGCTTCCGCCGCCCGCCGCAGCTGCTCGCGGTCGACGACCGTGCCGACGCCGAGGTCGGCGACGTCTCCGTAGCGCTCCCGCAGGGCCGGGAGTCGCTCGATCGTGCCCGGCGTCGTGAGCGTGAGCTCGACGCTGCGGACGCCCGCGCCGAGGAGCACGTCCAGCACGCGGTCGTACTCCTCGGCAGCCGATGCACGCATCACGACGATGAGGCGGGCTGCGGCGGTGCGCGACGGGAGCGGGATCCTCTGGTCACCAGTCATGAACGGTTCCGTCCGTGAGACGGTTCACGGGCAGATACGCCTTCGTGTACGGGAAGGCCGACGCCGCCTCCTCGTCGAGCTCGACGCCCAGTCCGGGAGCCTCGCCCGGGTGCAGGAAGCCGCCGTCGAGCGTGAACGACGTCTGGAAGACCTCGAGCGTCTCGGCGTTGTGCGGCATGTACTCCTGGATCCCGAAGTTGTGGATGGCGAGGTCCAGGTGGAGCGCCGCGGCCATCCCGACGGGCGAGATGTCGGTGGGCCCGTGGATGCCCGAGCGGATGCCGTAGATCGCTGCGAAGTCGAGGAGCTTCTTCATCGCGGTGATGCCGCCGGTGTGCGTGACCGCCGAGCGCACGTAGTCGATCAGGCGCTCGGTGATGAGGGTCTGGTAGTCGTGCACGGAGTTGAACACCTCGCCGATCGCGAGGGGCGTCGTGGAGTGCTGACGGACGAGGCGCAGCGCGGTCTGGTCCTCCCCCGGCGTGCAGTCCTCGAGCCAGAAGAGCTTGTACGGCTCGATGTCCTTCGCGAATCGCGCGGCCTCGATCGGTGACATGCGATGGTGGCCGTCGTGCAGGATCCGCAGGCCGGATCCGAAATCGGAGCGGATGCGCTCGAACACCCCCGGCATATGCGCGAGGTACGCGGCGGTGTCCCAGGACTCCTCGGTCGGGGCAGACGCCGCCGTCCCGTCTGCCGCGCGCTTGGCGGGCTCGTAGTCGTAGCGGACGCCCGGCCCCGAGGTCGAGACGCCGTAGATCTGCCCGAGCCCGGGCACCCCCGTCTGCACGCGGACCGCCGTGAAGCCGAGCTCCTGATACCCCGTGATCGCGTTCGCAAGAGCCTGGTAGTCGGTTCCTGAGGCATGGGCGTAGACGCGCACTCCCGCGCGGCTCGCACCGCCGAGCAGCTGGTAGAGGGGCATGCCGGCCTTCTTGGCCTTGATGTCCCAGAGCGCCATGTCGACGGCGGCGATCGCGGCCATGGTGACAGGCCCGCGGCGCCAGTACGGCCCTCGATACAGGTACTGCCAGGTGTCTTCGATCCGGTCCTCGTCGCGACCGATCAGCGTCGACGCGACGTGATCGCCGAGGTACGACGCGACCGAGAGCTCACGGCCATTGAGGGTGGCGTCGCCCCATCCCACGACGCCGTCGCTCGTCGTGATCTTCAGGGTGACGAAGTTCCGACCGGGGCTGGTGATGATGACATCGGCACTTTCGATGCTCACGGTGTTCCTTTCAGCGGCGTTCGACGAGGGTCAGATGGCGTCGCGCGGGTCGGTGAGGTCGCGGCCGGCGACCTCCGGCATCCAGATGGAGGCGACGAGCGCACAGAGGGTGAAGAACACGAGCATCATGATGACCGGGATGAACGAGCCGGTCGCGGCGGAGACCCAGGCCGCGGCGATCACGGGGCCGGCTCCGGTTGCCGCGATCGCTGCGATCTCGCGGGCCATCGCCGTGTAGGTGTACCGGTTCCGGGCGCCGAAGATCTCGGGCAGCGTGAGGTTCTCGAGCGAGGCGAAGCTCATCACGGCGAGGTTGTGCAGGACCACGTACCCGATGAACACCAGAGGCGTGTCCTTGCTACTGATCATGAGCATCGTCGGAACGATGACGACGAGCGCGACGACGGCCCACACCATGTACATGCGCTTGCGGCCGAAGCGGTCGCCGAGCCAGCCCGAGAGCGGCACGGTGATGAAGGCGACGAGCGACGAGACGATGACGGCGTTCACGCCGATGGAGCGGTCGAGCAGGAGCACGACGGTGATGTAGCTGATCAGGTAGGTCTGGATCATCCCGGAGTTGCCGGCCTGGCCGAAGCGCAGGAGCAGCGCGATGATGAACGCCTTGATCGGCTTGCGGTTCATCGCCTCGAGCGTGCGGATGTCGCCGGTCTCGGTCGCGAGCCGGATCGTCTCCTGCTTGGACAGCGCCTGACCGTCGACGACATCGTCGCGCTCCTCGAAGACCGGGCTCTCCTTGAGGTTGAAGCGGACCCAGACGGCGAAGAGCATGATCACCACGCTGCCGATGAACGGGATGCGCCAGGCCCAGTCGATGACCTGCTGCTCGTTGAACGCGACGAGCAGCACCGCCCAGATTGCCGAAGCGAGCAGCGTGCCGCAGTTCGTGCCGAGTGCGACGAGCGACGCGATGATCCCGCGGCGCTTCGCGGGGGCGTACTCCGCGAGCATGACCCCGGCCCCGGAGATCTCGGCGCCGGCGCCGAAGCCCTGCGCGATGCGCAGCACCACGAGCAGGATGGGCGCGAGGATGCCGACCTGCGAGTAGGTGGGCAGGACGCCGATCAACGTGGTCGCGAGGCCCATGAGCAGGATCGTGTAGAAGAGGACCTTCGTCCGCCCGGTCTTGTCTCCGAGGCGCGCGAAGAAGAATGCGCCCACGGGGCGGGCGACGTAGCCGACCCCGTAGGTAGTCATCGCGGCGACGACGGCCATCGCGGGGTCCTCGTCGGAGAAGAACAGGTCGGCGAAGACGAGGGCCGCGGCGAGCGAGTAGAGCTGGTAGTCCATGAACTCCAGCGCCGTGCCGAGCCAGCCGGAGATGGCGGCGCGCACGAGGTCGCGAATCGACCTCTTCGCTGCGGGATCGTGGACGTCGGTCACACGCTGTGCATCTGACATTCGGGTACTCCTTTGCACCGTTTGGTCGGACGGATGTCTGGGGTGGGTTCGGCTGGGATGGGCCGTCGCGTCAGAGCGACAGCAGGACCTTCGCGGACGCGGATGAATCGCGAGCGGTCGTGAAGGCGGAGACCGCATCGGATGCGGGGACGACATGCGTGATCACGGCATCGAGCCGACTGTCTGCGGCGAGCATCTCGATGGCCTCGTCGATCTCGTCCGAGAACCGGAATGCGCCTCGCAGGGTGAGTTCCTTCGCCAGTGCGGGAGCGAGGTTCACCTCGATGAGGGCGTCGGGCAGCATCCCGACCTGGACGACGGTGCCCGCGCGCTTCGCAGCCCGCATCGCCTGGCTGAGCGAGACGGGTGCTCCGGAGCACTCGAACACCACGTCGTACGACTCGGCCGCGACGGCGTCCCGCCCGACGAGGAGCACTTCGTGTGCGCCCAGCGCCTGAGCGCGGGCGAGCGGCTCCTCGCGGAGGTCGCCGGCGGCGACGGCCTCTGCGCCGGCGCGCACCGCCGCCGCGACGACGAGGAGGCCGATCGGCCCCGCGCCGGTCACGAGGACGCGCTTGCCCGCGAGATCGCCGGCGATCCGGACGGCGTGGAGTGCGACAGCAAGCGGTTCGGCGAGCGCGCCGCGCTCGAGGGACACGCCATCAGGAAGCGGCCGGACCATGTGCTGCTCGACGATGAGGTACTCCGCAGCACCGCCCTGTCGGTGCGGCATGGTAGCGGCGCTTCCGAGGTAATCGCCCCCGGGACGCAGGTGGGGGCGCTCCTCGAGCCCCGCGACATCCGACCCGAACCGGGCGGGGTGGACCGTGACCCGCGTCCCCGGCTCGAGCCGGCCGGACGGGTCGAGATCGACCTCGGCAGACAGCTCGTGCCCGGGTGTGAGCGGCTCCCGGATGGCGTACTCGCCATTCGCGCCGTGGAAGTAGTAGTGGAGGTCGGACCCGCAGATGCCGACGTAGCGGACGCGGAGCCGGACCTGGCCCGTCTCGGGCCGCGGATCATCCGCCTCCTCCCAGCGGATGTCCTCGCGGGCGTGGATCGCCAGTCGCTTCATCGGCTCGTCTCCTTGATCTGCTCGGACGCGGCGACCGCGTCTCGGATGGCGGCGGCCGCGCCGTGCTCCGTGATGGTGTGCAGCAGCTCCCCGACGCGCTCGATGAACTCGTCGTGCTCGGCGAGCTCCCCGCCGAACAGGTGCAGGTCGCCGATCGCCCGTCGGGCGACCTCCCGCGCACCGCGGGCATCGGCCGCGACCGCCGCAAGCCGGGCGCGAGCTCCGTCCTTCATCGCATGAGCCTGCGAACCCGGATCGAAATGCGGCATCGGCGCGAGGCACGCGAGGTACGCGGCGACGGTGAGGGCGATCAGGTGCGGAACCGTCCCTCCCTCCAGGGCGAGCACGGCCGGGGCGGGGATGCGCTGCCGCAGCTTGACCGACCCGTCGGTGCCAACCTGGGCGGTCCGATGCCCGAGGGCGCTGTTGCTCCAGCGCTCGAAGAGCTGCTCCTCGTACGCGTCGAGGTCGACTCCGCTCGGCGCAGTGATCGAGGGCCCGTACTCACGGCGGAGCACGGCCCGCGCCGCGGCCTCGATCTCGGGGTCGGCGATCGCCTCGGCGATCGTGTCGAGGCCGCGCAGCGCGCCGAGGTAGGCGATCAGCGAGTGGGTGCCGTTGAGCAGGCGGACCTTGAGGTCCTCGTACCGGCCGACCTCGTCGGTGAAGACCGCTCCGCCGACCTCCCACGCCGGGCGACCAGCGGCGAACCGGTCCTCGATCGCCCACATCGTGAACGGCTCGGCGGGAACCGGGACCTCGTCCCAGGCGCCCAGCCGCGCGGCCACATCGTGACGCAGCTGAGCCGTGGTCGCCGGGACGATCCGGTCGACCATGCTCGAGGGGAACGCGACGGCCTGGTCGAGGAAGGCGAGCGCTTCCGCGCTCTCGCGCTCGGGAAGCGCCGTCAGGAACTCGCGGACGAGGCGCTCGGTGTGTGCGCCGTTCGATGCGAGGTTGTCGCAGCTGAGCACCGTGAGGGGTGCTCCATCGGCCGCACGGCGCTGGATGCCCCGCGCCAGCTGCCCGATGGTCGTGCTCGGCCGTCCGCCGCGGAGGTCGGCCGTGATCGCAGGATCGTCGACGTCGAGGTGGCCTGTGGAGGGCGAGTAGCTGTACCCGTTCTCGGTGACCGTGAGCGTCACGACGCGGATGGCCGGGTCTGCGAGGTGCGAGACGACGCGCTCCGGCTCGTCTCCGGCGACGAAGACGTCTGTATGCACGTCCGGGGTGCTCAGCGACATCCCCTGCGGCGAGATCTCCGCGACCGCGTATCGCAGATCTTGGGCGCGCATGGCGTCGGCGATCGACCGCGAGCGGGAGGCGACGCCGACGATGCCCCAGTCGCCTCCCTCCGCGGCGATCGCCGCGGCCGTGTAGACGGCCTGATGCGCGCGGTGGAAGTTGCCCAGGCCGAGATGGAGCACACCCGCAGGTCGTGCGATCTGCCGCCCCTCGCGCCCCAAGCGCGGTCCGGAGGCGATCATGCCGCACTCCCGCGGCTCGGGCGCCGGAAGACGGCGGGATCCTCTTCGATCGACATGAGAGCCATCCTGCAGTGTTTGTACAAGCTTGTCAACTGCTTTCATTCACGTTTCATGGGTCATCATGGATGAGGCACTCCCAGAAGAAGGACCTCCGTGACCGCCACACTGACCGATGTCGCTCGCGCCGCCGGCGTCTCTCTCGCGACGGCATCGCGCGCGTTCGGCGAGCCCGACCGGCTGGCGCGCGCGACGCTCGAACGGGTCCTCGCCGCCGCCGCCGAGCTCGGTTACGCGAACGCGAATGCGAACGGCGGCGAGAAGGCCTTCGGCGTCCTGGTGCCCGACGTCGCGAGCCCCGTCTACGCGACGCTCCTCAAGGGGATCCATGCGCAGGCCTGGCACGGACGCCACCGAGTTGTGCTGTTCGACACGGACGAGGACGTGCACCGGGAGCGGGAGCAGATCGAGCGCGCCCGACGCCTGAACGGCATCCTGCTGTGCTCCCCGCGCCTTCCGGATGATGAGATCCGCGAGCTCATCGGCGACACGCCTGCCGTCGTCGTCAACCGCGTCATCGAGGGCGTGCCGTCGGTCGTCATGGACACGGAGAACGGGCCGCGACAGGCCGTCGAGCACCTGGCAGCCCTGGGCCACCGTCACATCGCGTACGCGGCTGGTCCGCGCCTGTCCTGGGCCGACATCCGCCGCGGGGACGCGATCGCGCGAGCCTGCGAGCGCCAGGGCGTGCGCCTCACGCGCCTCAATCACCAGTCGGCATCCATCCAGGGCGGCCGGGCGGCGGCGGCGCCGGCACTCGCGAGCGGCGCGACCGCGGTGATCGCGTACAACGACCTCATCGCACTCGGCATCGATGCGGGGATCGCGGATCTCGGCAGGAGCTGCCCCGAGGATCTCAGCATCGTCGGGGTCGACGATATCGAGATGGCGTCGGCCAGGCAGCCCGGGCTGACGACCGTGCGCCTCGCGATCGGCCGTTGCGGCTCGCTCGCCGTCGAGGTGCTGCTCGAGGCGATGTCGGGCGGCACGGCGCGCGAGCTCGCGAGCCTCGATTCGCAGCTCATCGTCCGAGGGTCCACCGCGCCGCCGCCATCGCCTACGCGAGATTCTTCCGCGCCGGCGGGCTGAGACGAGGCGCGTCAGCGCCGGCGCTTCACCGGGCCGCCCGCGGTGCGGGATGCTGTCGTCATGCGCCCCCAACGCCTCCCCTCCGGGATCGCCCGTCTCGGCCTTCCGCGGAACGTGCTGAGATCGAGCGGGGCCGACCGCGTGACGCACGTCGAGCTCTTCTTCGACCTCGTGTTCGTCTTCGCGCTCACCCAGCTCTCGAGCTACCTCTTCGATCACCGAGAGCTCCTCGGCGCGCTCGAGGGCGCCATCCTGCTCTGCGCGGTGTGGTGGACCTGGGTCTCGACGACGTGGGTGACGAACACGCTCGACCCGGCGAAGCTCCCCGTGCGCGTCGCGGTGATCGCCCTCGCATTCCTCGCCCTGCTCATGGCCGTGGCGACCAAGGAGTCGTTCGGCGACCGCGCCTGGACCTTCGCCGTCGCGTATGTCGCCCTGCAGCTGGGCCGCACGGCCTTCATCGTGTGGGCGACGATGCGGCATGACCGACGGATCGCGCACGACTTCACGTGCATCCTCATCTGGACCGCGGCGGGATCCGTGCTCTGGATCGTCGGCGCCCTCCTCCCCCTGCCCACGCAGCTGCCCCTGTGGATCGCCGCCCTCGGCCTCGAGCTCGTCGGCACCGTTCTGGGGTTCCGCGTACCGGGATGGGGCGGCGTCTCCCTCGAGCGCTGGGACCTCTCCGGCGCGCACATCGCCGAGCGCACATCTCTCTTCGTGCTCATCGCGATCGGCGAAGGCCTTCTCGTCACCGGCTTCGCCTTCGTCGCGAAGGAGTCATCGCCGGAGAGCGTGATCGCAATGGCCTGCGCATTCGTCACGGCTGCCGCGACCTGGTGGATCTACTTCGATCACGGCGAGCGGGTGGGAGCCGAGGCGATCGAGGAGTCGGATGCTCCCGGGCGCCTCGCCCGCATCGTCTACACCTGGGTGCACCTGCTCATCGTCGGCGGCATCGTGATGCTGTCGGTCGGCGACAAGCAGGCACTCTCGCATCCACACGAGCACGGTGCGGTCAGCGCGCTCACGACCACGACGGGCCCGTTCCTCTTCCTTGTCGGGACGGTCGTCTTTCGCAGGCTGCTCGAAGGGCGGATGCCCAGGGCTCAGCTCGCGGGGGCAGTCGCCATGGCCGGGGTGTGGGTCTTCGGGCTCTTCGCGATCGCACTGACGACCACGGTGGTCGTCACCGCCGTGCTCGTCGCGGTCGCCGCGGGTGAGACGATCGAGCGCGTGCGGCGCGGTCGACGCGCAGGCGGCTGACCCGGGCGCACTTCTCCTCGGGTGCCTTTCTGCCCGGGCGCCCTTCTGCCCACGGCGCACTTCCGCACCGAGTGCCCCTCTGCCCCGGCGCCCGCCTCACCGAGCGTCGCGCCCGGCGCCGAGGCGCTGCCGCCCGCGCCGGGTGTCGATCCTGCGCCGAAAGCCGCGCCCCTGCCTGCCCCGTCGGCGCCAACCGGCACACTCGCCCGGGAACCCGCCGCGGCCGCGACAGATCCGCGATCGTCGGCTACGCTGTCCGCGGCGGATGTTTGCGCAACCATGGCGCGCCATCCGCTGTCACCCATGGCGCGACGCTGCGCCGGAATGGAGTACTGATCGATGAAGAGAGCACTCGGGATCGCGGTAGCGGCCGGCCTGCTGCTGACCGGAGGCGTCGCCGCGAGCGCGACCGCCGCCCCGACGAGCGGACCCAAGGGGACGAGCGAGTTCCGCGGCGTCAACTGGGCCGACCCTCGCGACAACTACGCGGACGACGAGGTCGTGCCATCCGGTCTCAGTACCGCGGACGACTACAGGACCACGTATGAGAAGGCGTCGGACATCGTCTCGGAGTTCCGACACGAGCTGCGCGCGAACACCGTGCGCCTGCCGATCAACCCGTCCAGCGTCGGAACGGAGTGGTGGGACTCGTACCGCGGCGCGATCGACGCGGCCAGCCGCCACGGCTTCGACGTCATCCTCAGCTACTGGGAGGCCGACAACGCGAAGGACGGCCGAGCCGACGACCCGGCTGCGTTCGATGAGATGTGGGACACGGTCGTCGACGCGTACGAGCGCAATCCGCACGTGTACTTCGAGGTGATGAACGAGCCGTTCGGCTACTCGCTTGACGAGTGGGTCGATCTGAACGTCGACTGGCTGGAGCAGCACTCTGACGTGCCCCGCTCGCGTGTGATCGTCTCGGGAACGGGCTACAACGACGACGTCACCGGCGTCGGCGCGGCCGAGGAGCTCGAGGGCACGCTCCTGTCGCTGCACTTCTACGGCTTCTGGGCGGATCACACGACCGAGGAGGAGTGGAAGCAGAACCTGCTGCCGCGGATCGGCGAGTACGGATGGCGCACGCTCGTGAGCGAGGCCGGCTCGCCGATGACGACGGGGCTGAACTACGGCAACCACACGGGCGACGTGTCCACGTCGTACCTCGGCGCGCTCACGGAGGTGACCCGCGACCAGGGAATGGGCGTCGTCTACTGGCCGGGCCTGCGCACGAACGACTCGTACACGCTCACCGAGTTCGTCGGCGACGGCGACCTCGAGGTGACGAACGAGTCCGGGCTCGCCCAGCTCCAGTGGGGCTGGGGCCTGCTGAAGGACGAGCAGCTCAACGACCTCCCGCCCGCCCCTCCCGGCGAGCCGATCGTGAGCGAGCAGCACGGCGTCTGCATCGACGTGCCCGGCGCCTCGTCCACACCCGGGACGATGCTGGGCCTGTGGAACTGCAACGGCGGCGCGAACCAGTCGTTCCACGCGACGCCCGAGGGCGAGGTCACGGTCTACGGCGACATGTGCGTCGATGTGGCCGGCTCGCTCGCCGTCGGAAGCGGCCTGTCGATCGAGGACTGCTCCGGCGAGGCGACCCAGCTCTGGGAGTTCCGAGCCGACGGCGCCATCGCGAGCCTCGCCGATCCGACGCTGTGCGTCGCGACCTCGGAGACGGAGTGGTCGCTCGCGCTCGAGACCTGCGACGCGACGAGCGCGACCCAGCGCTGGAGCCGAGCCTGACGCCACCCGCGCGCGGCGCGGGCAGCGCCCGGGAACGCCCCGCATCCCCGGGGCGCTGCCGTTCGGGCCTCGCATGTCTCACTCGCCGCGGCCATCCGCCCGCCATTCCCGCGCGAAGCGAGACATCGATCCCGGTCAGTCGGCGGAACGAGGCAGGTCAGGCCAGGCCGCGGGGCACGAGGCTCCAGCGAGGAGGCTCCGAGGCCCCGGCATGACGAAGGCTCCAGCGAGGAGGCCCCGGCATGACGAAGGCTCCGGCGGCGACGGGCTGGCATGACGAAGGCTCCGGAGAGGACGACGCTCGCGACGCGACGTGCTCCGACACGACGAAGCCCCCGCCGAGGCGGGGGCTTGATCTGTAGCAGGAGCGGGGCTTGAACCCGCGACCTCACGATTATGAGTCGTGCGCTCTCACCAACTGAGCTACCCTGCCGCGATGCATCCGTGGATGCTGCGAGCCCCGAGTCAGGATTGAACTGACGACCCCTTCCTTACCATGGAAGTGCTCTGCCACTGAGCTATCGGGGCGTGCTGCCTTCAGCAGGCAACCAGAAGAGAATACCATCTCCGCGCGGCGACTTCGAACCGACGACCGCCGCGCGCGTCGGTCACTCCGACGTGATCTCCGAGCCGAGGAGATCCGTGAGAGCGGCCTCCGCAGCGGCCTCCTCTTCCTTCGAGTAGCGCGTGTTCGCATGCTCCTGGAGCCACGGCAGCGGGTCGGTGGTCTTCCCGTTGATGATGATCTCGAAGTGCATGTGCGCGCCGTACGAGCGGCCGGTGTTGCCCGTGAGGCCGACGACGTCACCGGTCTCCACACGCTGACCCTGCGTCACCTTCAGCGAGCCGTACTGCATGTGCGCATAGTGGCTCGTGACGACCTGGCCGTCGATGACGTGGTCGATGTAGACGGTCACGCCGTACGCGCCGCCCGACTCGGTCGCGATGCGCACGACGCCGTCGGCGATCGCCTGGACGGGAGCGCCGTCACCCGGCGTGAAGTCGACACCCTCGTGCATGCGGCCCCAGCGCGGCCCGTAGCCCGAGCTCATGCTCGTGCCAACCGCGAACGGCCACTGGATGTCGGCCGAGGCGTCGTTCGTGAAGAACGCGCCGGCCGTGCTGATGCCATCCGCCGACGCGAGGGTCGGGAGGGTCTCCGCCGAGTACCCCTGGGCACGCGTGACATCGGCGTTCTGCACCTCGGAGGAGGCGACGAAGGCCTGGATCTCCTCATCCTCGAGGTCCTGAGCGTCGCTGCCTGCGGCGATCGAGACGGTGGCCGCAGCATTCGCGGCGCCGCCCTGCGCGAGGGCGCCGAGCGGCGTGGTCATGCCGACGGCGAGGAGGCCGATGACGCCCATCGCGCCGATCGACGCCGCAGCGGTCGCGACGCGACGGAAGGCGAGCCCGCGACGCGGAGCGACGTGCGCGTCCTGCGCGGGAGTCTCCGGCGTGGGCTCGGGGGCCTCCGCTGCGGGAGCGACGGAGACGGGCGTCTCGCCCGTGAAGTGGAGGGCACGCGCCGCGGCGAGGAACTCATCGTCCTCAGCCGTGGGGATGGCGCCGGTGGCGGGAGCGGAGCCCGTCACCTGCTCGGCGACCTTGAGGGCCTCGCCGAAGTCGGCATCGCCGTCGTGGATGATCTCGGGGGCGGGGGTGGCCGAGGCGAGTTCACGCAACCGGCGACGCGTCAGCGGCGGCTCGGGAAGAGTCGTCTCCACATCGTCAGCACGCGTCGTCGCACCCTGCGGGTCTGGCATGGACGTCGCGCGGAGGTCGCGACGCGAGCGGCGCTGGGGCGCAGCTTCAGCCATGGGTGTGTCGAGCGGCAAGGAGGAGTGCTTTCCGTAGGTCGCTGCGGGGGAACAGCGAGAAACGTGATCGGGGCGATCGGTCACTCCGCAAGATCGGGCTGCGAAAGTAACGATCCGGTAACCAACGTAGCGGATGTTCTCTGGGAGCGCCATCCACGACGGAGGTTGGGGACGAATCTAACCGACCCGGCACCCTGTGCACGAATCGACGAGAACGCCCGCCCCGCAGTCAGCTGGCGAGCACCTCGACGAGCCGGTCGTACACGGCCGCACTCGCGGCGACCATCATCCGGCGCCCCCAGGCGTCCGTCTCGAACCACCCGAGTCGCCCGCCGGCCTCGGTCACGAGGAGCGATCCCGCCGCCATGTCCCACGGCTTCAGGCCGCGCTCGTAGTAGGCGTCCAGGCGCCCAGCCGCCACGTACGCGAGGTCCAGGGAGGCCGCCCCCGCACGGCGGATGTCGCGCGCGATGGGCATGACGCGCCGCAGCTCGTCGAGAGCGCTCGCATGCGTCTCGGGGTCGTATCCGAAGCCCGTCGCGACGAGCGCGCCCGCGGGCGCCTCCACCGTCACGGAGAGCCGCCGGTCTCCCACGAACGCGCCGTGTTCCCGCGCGGCGGAGAACATCTCACCCAGAGCGGGCGCCGCGACCGCGCCCGCGATGACCTGCCATCCGAGCGGGTCGGCGGGCCCGGTCACGGCGGCGATGCTCACTCCATAGGCCGGTTGCCCGAACGCGTAGTTGACGGTCCCGTCGATCGGGTCGACGACCCACGTCACCTCGGAGGCGCCGTCGCCACCGCCCGACTCCTCCCCCAGGAACCCGTCACCCGGACGCGCCTCGGCGAGGCGGGAGCGGATGAGCGCCTCGACCTCGCGGTCGGCCTCGGTGACGATGTCGGCGAGGGTCGACTTGCTCGCGGCGATGGCCACCCCCTCGTCGCGGCGGCGCTTCGCGAGCTCACCCGCCTCGCGGGCGATGTCGATGGCGAGGTCGCGCAGGTCGAGTTCGAGAGTCATCCCTCCACGGTATCCGCGCGCGCTGGCCGGATGGCGCCGGTGCCGTGAACGGGCGACTCCCGCCTTCAGCGGGGAGCCGTCAGGACACGGGCGGGACGGGCGGGAGCGGCGGACGCGGCGGCACCTCGGCTTCGCCGGATGCGGCGGGAGTCTGCGGATAGGTCGGGTACCCGGTGTAGTACGCGTTCCAGTCGGGGGATCCGTCGGGCAGCATAGGAAGCGGCGTCACGCCGTCGTAGTACGTCGGCCACGCCGGAGGCGCGTGGCCCTGTGCCTGCGGGTAGCCCTGCGGCTGCGCGTACGGCTGCGGCTGCGGCTGGACCTGCGCGTACCCCTGCGCGGAGGCCGGCCCCATCGGGCGCGGCTTCCGCGGTGCGAAGAGGGCGTTGAGCAGCGGCAGGAGCGTCGTGCCGACGGCCGCGAGGATGGCGAGGGACACGACGATCCGCCAGTACAGCTCGCCGAAGTCGAAGCTGTCGGGGAAGGTGAGGAAGAAGACGAGCATCGCGACGAGGACGACGAGGAAGACCGTCGTCGCGATCGCGATGATGCGCGTGAACGTCGTCACGTGGCGCTCGTGGGCTCGCCAGAAGAGGCGCTGGTGCAGCAGCGCGAGCTGGAGCACGCCGATCACGAGGACGAGGTGGAAGAAGCGCTCGATCCCCTCCGCACCGTATCCGTACTCGAAGTAGTCGTCGGACTCCCACCCGCGGGGCACCACGTCGAGCCAGATCTTCACGGCGCCCACGAGCAGGACGACGACCCACGAGATCATGCTCGCGAGTGCGAACCAATCCGGACGCCGCGGCGCGAGGTTCGCGTCGAGCAGCACGACCCCGGCGAAGCCCGCCAGGAGGAGCACCGTGAGGAACGCCTTGCCGATGATGCCGTTCTGGTCGCCCACGAGCACCCACACCACGCAGATGAGGGCGGCCGCGATGAGCGCGCCGATCGCGATCCAGATGGCGCCCTTGATCAGCTTCGACATCGGACGATCGCCCGGCGCGACAGCCTGCTGCGGCTGATCGTGGGGCGGGTACGGTGCAGACATCTGGTCCCCCTTCGGCGGAGCGGGCGCTCCGATGTCGTCATCATTCCACGGCGGGCGGGCGCCCTCCCCGACCGTCGCCGAACCGTGAGCAACGCGCCCGAGAGGCGCTCACCATCCGGCGATTTCACCTTGCCCGTCTCACGGGGTAATATCGTTACTCGCGCATCCGGTCGTCTGGTGAAAGTCGGGCGGGCGCGCACTGGCAAGTTGCCCGAGCGGCCAAAGGGAGCTGACTGTAAATCAGCCGCGTCATGCTTCGGGGGTTCGAATCCCTCACTTGCCACACAACGAGAAGGCCCCCGCGAGAGCGGGGGCCTTCTCGTTACGCCACGAGGGCGCACCGTGGAGAAGCTCCAGCGTCAGCCTCGCGCTGTCCAGGCGTGCATCGCCGCCGGGTGGCGATCTACCCGAGGCCGCCTCCACCGTTTCCATCGGGGCAACCGGCCGGCGGCGTCTGCCCGCCCTACAGCCGACGGGACGGCATCCTGGGAACGCTCGCACTGATGCCGAGGGCTCCACGACGCGTCCTTCATCGCACCGACGCTGCCATCGTCGCCGGCGCCCCTCGACGCGTGGGTCGCGGCCGCCGCGTAGTGCGCGATGGGACGGACGGTGCCTGCGGCCGTGACCGGAGCGGCCGCGGCGGTTGAGAGCGCGTCGAGGGCCTCGTCCAGCGCTCCCGCGTTCAGCAGGTCGAAGGCGACGTCGAGGGGCGGGCCAGCAAGCCCGATCGCAGGGATCCACCCGCTGACCGCCGTGGCACATCTATTAGCCCTGCCCGGCCGATGGTGAGGGCAAGCGCTGCGACGTCCGAGCCGACACGCGGGCGGCGGTCAGCTCTGCGCCGCCAGCCGGTCCCCGTCCACAGGCTCACCCGCTGTGGACGTCCGTTCGTCGATCGCGACAGCGGCGACACTGGCGTGGACACACCGCGCCCGATCAGCGAGGGTCAGCCGCAGAACCCGTCGGCTACGCAGAGAGCGCCACGATGGCCGCCGCCGCGTCCTGGACGATCGCACGCGACCGCATTGGCGCGAGCAGCCACGTCCGCATCTGCACGCCGAGGCCGCTGATCGGCCGCCAATGCCAGCCGTCCAGCTGCCGTGTGGCGGTGTGGCGGCTCACGAGCGCAGCGTCCGCCCGCACGGCCTCGGCGGCGGCCCGAGCATGCTCGACGAACTGCACGAACTGCCAGACGGGTTCGGCGCCGGCATTCACGACGGCCGCGATGAGAGCATCCTGCTGGGTCGGGACCTGCTCGCGCGAGTGCACCATGACGCGAATCCCGTCGAGCGCGTCGATCTCGAGCCGCGGCCGTTCGACGAGCGGCGAATCCGGCCGGACCGCGAGTCCGAAGTCTTCGCTGCGCAGGAGCCAGGCGCGCACGTCCTTCGGAGGCTCCTGATGGACGATCGCGAGATCCAGGCGCCCCTCGCGCAGGCGCTTGAGCTGCTGCGTACTGCTCGACTCCGCGATCACCGGCTGGCAGGCCAGGTGTGTGAGGAGGAGGCGCACCACCTCGAGCAGCCATTCCGCCGGGGTGCCGGGCGGTATGCCGATGTTGACCATCTCCGCGACGGCCCGGCTATGCGCGATCACCTCAGGGATCTCAGCCCGCAGGGCGATCAGCCGGCGGGCATGCCTGGCGAGCGCCTCTCCCGCCGGCGTCGCCTGCACGCCGCGTGGCGTGCGAACGAGCAATTCGACGCCGACCTCGATTTCGAGCGCACGCACCTGTCGCGACAGCGCAGGTTGGCCGAGCCTCAGTACATCGGCGGCCGCGTTGATCGATCCTTCGTCGACGATGGCCACGAAGTATTCGAGCTGGCGGATGTCCATGCCGCGATGATATGCCCGCTCGGCATATCCCGGTGCGCGAATGGCCTTGGACAGGAACGAGGCCGTCGTCTCTACTGGAACAAGCACAGGGCCGTGCCGCCCCGCTCAAAGGCGAATCTGGAGGACTCCGTGGTGAAACTCAGCGTCTACTCCGCGTGCACGCCTTCGCTTCTCCCCGAGGAGCACATCTCCGCTGCATCCGCGTTCCGCTATGCCGGGATCGAATGGCGGATCAGCGATGAACCCTCAACGGGCGAACTCCCCCATTTCCTCGACCACAACCGGTGCACGGTGACGGCCGACGCCGCGTGCGCTGCCACCCGCTCGGTCGGGCTCGCAACCGTCGCGGTGAGGTTCGCCGTTGAGACCCATCAGCGCACGATCGTTCCCAGCGCGTCGCCAGCCGAGCACCTCCTCTCCGGCGTCGACTCACGGCTCGTCGGCGTCATCTACGACGTCGGAAATCTCGCGGCGGAAGGCTACGAGCACACCGCGATGCGGTGGACATCCTCGGCGACCGCATCGGGGGCGTGCACGTCAAGAACGCCGACCACGAGCGCACGGATGAGACCGCGACGGGATGTCGTCTGCGCTGGTCCACCCTGCACCCCGGCGTTCTCGACGTCCCCCTCTTCATCGAGACCCTTCACGACGCCGGAATCGATGGATGGGTCAGCGCGGAGGACTTCAGCGATGAGCCTACCGATGCCCCGCTCGCGCGCGCGGTCCACGACTCCCGCCCTCTTGATCGCGCGAGCAGCTCAGCTCGTGTCTGTGAACGAACGAAGGATTCCATGACCACCGCGCCCATTCCGATGCCCGTCACCGTCGTCACGGGAGGCGCAGGTGCCCTCGGCTCCGCCGTCGCTGCGCGCTTCGCCGCACAGGGCGACCTCGTTGTGCTTCTCGACCGCGACCGTGACGCAACGGCGCAGCGTGCAGGCGAGATCGCCGAACGCACCGGTGCCGAGGTCCTGCCCCTGATGGCGGATCTCAGCGACCCGGCACAGGCCACGGCAAGCGTCGAGACCATCTCTCGACAGCTCGGTCGACTCGATCGCCTCATCAACAACGCGGCCTTCAACCCGAAGCAGCGCCTCGACGCCGTTGAGGTCGATGCGTGGGACCTCACGATGGCGGTCAATCTCCGAGCGCCGATGCTTCTCGCGCGGGCGGCTGTCCCGATCTGGCGTGCGACCCGATACGGGCGCATCGTGAACATCACCTCCCGCACGTACCTCAGCGGCGGCCCGGCGGCGTACACGACGTCGAAGGCCGGCATCGTCGGGCTGACTCGCTCCATGGCGGTCGAGCTCGGCCCTCTGGGCGTCACCGCCAACGCCGTCGCGCCCAGCATGATCGTCACCCCGTTCACGCGCGGCGGTCGCAGCGCGGAGGAACTCGACGCGTTCGTCCACAAGCACGAGCGGATGTCGGTTCTGGGGAGGCTCGCTACCGTCGAGGACGTCGTCGACGCGATCGCCTTCCTCGCAGGAGACAACGCCTCCTTCATCACGGGAGAAGTTCTCCACGTCGCCGGGGGCGCGCAACTCGCAGCCGCCCCTTGACGCTGCCCCTTCAACGCACGACCGCTCCCGATGCAGCGAAGCACCGGGAAACCGAAAGGCAAATCTCACATGAACTCTCTCGCTGACAACGACGTCGCCGCGGTGCCTCCGAGCACTCGCATGGCGCGACGAGCTGCCTTCGGCAGCTTCCTGGGAAGCGTGGTCGAGTACTACGACTTCTTCGTCTACGGCACCGCCGCCGCCCTTCTGTTCAATCACCTCTTCTTTCCCGACGCGCATCCGTTCGCGGCGACCCTCGCCTCACTCGCGTCCTTCGGCGTCGCATACGTCGCGCGCCCCGTCGGGGCCGTCCTCTTCGGCGACCTAGGCGACCGCCTCGGGCGCAAGAAGGTCCTCATGGCCACCCTCGCGCTTATGGGAGCGAGCACGTTCGCGATCGGTCTCCTGCCCACCTACGAGGCCATCGGGGGCTGGGCGCCGACCCTCCTCGTCGCTTGCCGGCTGCTGCAGGGCATCTCGGCCGGAGGCGAGCAGGTCGGAGCGAGCCTCCTCACCATCGAGCACGCGCCGTCAAGGAAGCGCGGCCTGTACACGAGTTGGCTACTCAACGGTGCAGCGATCGGCGCGCTGTCGGCGACGGCCATCTTCATCCCTCTCGAGGCGCTTCCTCGAGACGCCCTGGAATCTTGGGGCTGGCGCATCCCCTTCCTCCTCAGCTTCGTGATGGTCTTCGTGACCCTCGTGGTCCGCAGCGGTGTCGACGAGTCGCCCGAGTTCGTGAGCCGCCTCACTCCGGACCGGACAGCCCGACCGAAACTTCCCCTCGCGAAGCTCCTCCGCACGCAGTGGCGTCAGGCGCTGACCGTCTTCGTATCGGCGTTCTCGATCGTCATCTCGACGGTCGTGATGGTGTTCGGGCTGTCCTACGCGACGGGACATCACGGGATCGATCGCCCCGGAATGCTCGTTGCGATCTCCGCGAGCCAGTTCGTCGCCCTCGCGTGCCACCCGTTGTTCGGTGCTCTTGCCGACAGGGTAGGCCGCCGTGTCGTCTACGTCGCAGGGTCCTTCGCGTGCGCCGTCGGCGCGTTCGGCTTCTTCGCCTCGATCACAACCGGGAACCTCGGGCTCGTCATCGCGTCAACGATCCTGCTCAAAGGAGTCCTCTATGCCGCGCCGAACGCCCTGTGGCCTTCATTCTTCGCCGAGCAGTTCACCCCGGATGTCCGCTACACAGGCGTCGCCATCTCAACCCAACTGAGCTTCCTCGTCACGGGGTTCGCCCCGACGATCTGCTTCGCGCTCTTGGGCAGCACGGACAACTGGGTTCTTGCCGCATCGTTCGTCTCGGGAGCGTGCATCCTTGCCGGCGTCGCGGCCTGGCGCTCGAAGAGCGCGGCCGACGGCGAGCGAACGGCACACGGCTGATCTGTGCCGGGGCTCTGCGGCCGCCGGTCACCCTTCCCGCGGGGCTGCGGTCGACGCGCGCACGTTGAGCGCGGGATTGAGCAGAGCCCTCTGCACAGGACGGTCCGGCTCGGCGATGCGCGCGAGCAGGAGCTCGAGCGCGAGCCGTCCGATCATGGCGCGTGGCGGCGCGATTCCCGTGATCGGCGGGGTGAACAGCTCGGCGAACTCGTCGTCGTAGGCGATGACAGAGAGGTCCCCTGGCACAGCGAGCCCCTGAGCGAGGACGAGATCGACGATCGCCATCGCCTCGCGGTCGGAATGGACGAGGAGTCCGGTCACGCCCGCGTTGGCGATGCTCTCGAGCACCTCCTGCACCGTGCTGGAGAAGTCCGGTGCTCCCCGGTCAGGGAGCATGCGCTCGAGGTGATCGCTCGAGGCGAGGCCGAGAGAACGGCAAGCGGAAGACCACCCCGCGGCGATCTTCCTTGCGGTGGGTGAAGCGCGGAACAGCAGGCCGACCCTGCGATGACCCAGTTGGACCAGATGTCGCGCCGCCATCGCTGCGCCCAGCGCATGGTCGGTCGTGACCGCTTCCACCGGCTCCTCGGCCGCGCCGACCACCGCCTCGCGTTCCGCGAGCACATACGGCAGCCCCGACGATTCGAGCCACGCGATCACGTCCGCGGAGTGCTCGGTGTCCGTATTGGGAGCGACCACGAACCCGGAGACGCCATCCTCCTCCCGCATCCGCTGCAGGACGGGCCTCTCGTCCTGGAGGTCGTATGACGTGCTGCGCAGGACAACGGACACCCCGTGCTCCCGCGCGGCCTCTTCGAGCGAGCGAACCACCTGCGGCCAGTAGAACCCCAGGGAGGGGACGAGCACGCCGACCGTGATCTCGCTCGGGATCTTCGTGCGGCGACGCGCGGCCCCGCCCGGCGCCGGAACCGCCCCGCCGTGCACCCTGATGAGCAGCCCCTGCTCCTCCAGGTGCTGAAGATCTCGACGCAAAGTCACCGCGGCGACTCCGAGCGCCTCCGCCAACTCGGCGATCCGGAGCTCACCGGTACGTGCGAGCAGATCCAGGATGGCTTCTCGCCGGGACGCGGCGAACTGCGGGCTGTTTGTCATGAATCGACCCTCCCAGACCACTGCGTGATCGTTTTGATCGTAGATGATCTGATCAGCGCTTGATAGATCAACTGAGATTGCTACGCTCGCTCGCAACCCGGCGGGCACGGTGCCCGCCCTCTGCAAAGGAGCAGCATCCACATGAAGCGCGCGATCGGCGGATCGATTCTCTTGGTCGGGGCCTTGACCCTCTCCGGCTGCGGCGGCGCGGAGCCGTCCGCGGCGGGCGGCGACCAGACGCTCACCGTCTCCGCATGGAGCCTCGAGACCACCCCCGAGTTCCAGGTCCTCGCGGACGGATTCGAGAAGGCGAATCCGGGTGTCGAAGTGGAGCTGGTCAACTACGAGGCCGCGCAGTACGACACTCTCGTCACGGCGGATCTCGCCGCGGGCAAGGGGCCCGACATCATCACCCAGAAGTCGATCCAGTCGCTCACGACCTTCCAGCAGGGAGGTCAGCTTCGCGATGTCTCGGCCGTGCCGCTCCCCGAGGGCATCGGCGGTGCGCCCGCGTATGAGATCGATGGCGTGCGGTACGCCGTGCCGTATCGCCAGGATTCGTGGGTCCTCTTCTACAACCGGGCGCTCTTCGACGCGGCGGGCGTGGAGTATCCGGACGGCACGTGGACGTGGGACGACTACGAGGACGCGGCGCGGAGGCTGACAGAAGGACTCGACGCCGCAGGCTCCACCGCGAAGGCGGTCTTCCAGCACACCTGGCAGTCGGTTGTGCAGTCCATGGCCACGGCACAGACCGACGGCGCCGACTTCCTGAGTGGGGATTACGCGTACATGGTGCCGTACTACGAGCGCACCCTCGCGCTCCAGGAAGCGGGCGCCCAGGAGTCCTACAACACCGTCACCGCGAGCCAGCTGACCTATCAGGGCGAGTTCGGCCGCCAGAAGTCCGCGATGATGCTGATGGGCTCGTGGTACGTCGCCACGCTCATGACGCAACGTGCAGCGGGAGAAGCCGATGAGTTCGAATGGGGGATCGCCCCGGCCCCTCAGGCCGATGAGACCGCGACCGGCACCGCGGCGGAGCCGGTGACGTTCGGGAACCCGACGGGATTCGGCATCAACGCGGCCCTCGACGAGGGCGAACTCGAGACTGCAGAGGCGTTCCTGGAGTACGCCGCAAGCGAAGAGGCGGCTCTGGAGCTCGCCGGAATCGGCATCACCCCTGCTCTCCTGAGCGACGCCGTGGTCGATGCGTACTTCTCGGTCGAGGGCGCCCCGCAGGACGAGCTCTCGCGGTTCGCGGTTCAGACACACGAGACGGTCCCCGAAGTCCCGACGTCACCCGCGACCTCCCCTGTCTGGAACATCCTCGCCGACATGCACTCGGCGATCCTCTCCGGGAGTGCAGATGTGGACGACGCCATCGCGGAGGCCGAGTCCCGCGTCGACGCCGAGGTCGGAACGTTCTGAGCCGTGTTGGCCGGCCCTCGCAGGGCCGGTCACACGTTCTCGCAAAGGAGACCGAATGACAGCCATCGCCGCAGCTCGCCGCCGGCCGTCCCGCCTGCGGATGCGCAACACCCTCGTCGGGTGGAGCTTCATCCTGCCGAACTTCCTCGGATTCGCGGCGCTCACCCTGGTTCCGATCCTCACGCTGTTCTACATGTCGTTGACCGACTGGAACATCTTCGGAACGTCTCGCTTCGTGGGAGTGCAGAACTTCCAGCGCCTCCTCGGCGACGCCACGTTCCATCTTGCGTTCGTCAACACGCTCTACTACGCGGCGATGCACATTCCTCTGACCATCGTCGTGTCGCTCGGGCTCGCGCTCCTGCTCAACAACAAGCTGCGCGGCGTCGCGTTCTTCCGCACCGCCGCGTTCTTCCCCTACATCACGTCGATCGTCGCGATCGCGCTCGTGTGGAACCTCTTGCTCAGCCCGGAGTACGGCCCGGTCAACGAGATCCTGCGGTTCCTGGGGATCACGGAGCCGCCTGGCTGGCTCACGTCTGCCGATTGGGCGATGCCGGCGGTCGTCATCGTCAGCACCTGGCGCGACATGGGGTTCTATATGGTGCTGTTCCTGGCCGCGCTCCAGACGGTCCCGAGGGAGCTCCTCGAGGCGGCGCGCGTCGACGGCGCCGACGCGGTCCAGCGCTTCCGACACGTGACGCTGCCGAGTCTGCGGCCGACGATGTTCTTCGTCACCGTGATGCTGACGATCGGATCGTTCAAGGTCTTCGATCTCATCCTCGTGCTCACGGAAGGGGGTCCCGGCCAGTCGACGACCGTGATCTCGCAGTTCATCTACCGCAAGGGCTTCGTGGAGAACCAGTTCGGCTACGCGTCCGCCGCGGCCGTCGTGCTCTTCCTCCTGTGCATCGTCGTGACGATCGCGCAGTTCCTGTGGAACAAGCGGAAGGACTCGTGATGAGCGAGACCATGACCCTCGTCGCCCCCGAGCCGACCCGTCGCCGGCTCTCGATCGACCCGAAGCCCCGCCCGCGCGGCGCGGGAGGGAAGGCGCACCCGATCGCCCGCGCGCTCCTCTACGTCGCGCTCATCGCGGCGGCGGCCGCCATGCTCACTCCGTTCTTCTGGATGATCATGAGCTCGCTCAAGGAGGCCAACGCGGTCTTCTCGGTGCCGATCCGCTGGATCCCCGAGGTGTTCGTGTGGGACAACTACGTGGAGATCTGGACGCGCTCCGACATCGTCACGTGGATCCGCAACACGCTCGTCCTCTCGGTCACGGTCACGGCCCTGCAGGTGCTCACGGGCTCCTTCGCCGCCTACGGGTTCTCCCGCGTGCGCTTCCCCGGCAGGGACGCGCTCTTCCTGCTCTACATCGGCACGATCGCGGTCCCGTGGCAGTCGTACATGATCCCGCAGTTCGTCCTCCTGTCCGACGCCGGGGTGGCGAACACGCTCTGGTCCATCGTCCTCCTGCAGGCGTTCGGCGCGTTCGGAGTCTTCCTCATGCGGCAGTTCTACGAGACGATCCCCGAGGATATCTCCGAGGCCGCCCGTCTCGACGGGCTGACCGAGTACGGCATCTGGCGGCGGATGATGCTCCCGCTGTCGGTGCCGGCGATCGCGAGCCTGTCGCTCCTCACGTTCGTCGGCACGTGGAACGACTACCTCGGACCGCTCATCTACCTGCGCGACCCGAGCCTGTGGACGATGCAGCTCGGCCTGAACAACTTCGTCACGAGCCTCTTCGATGTCGACTACGGCGTCCTCTTCGCGGGCCTTACACTCTCGGTCGTGCCGATCGCGATCATCTTCCTCCTCGGACAGCGGTTCTTCGTCGAAGGCATCGCGACAAGCGGACTGAAAGGCTGACACATGTCCTCGACCCCACACTCGCTCGACACCGCCCCCTCTGCGGAGCCACAGCCGGACATGAAGCGGTGGGATTTCTCCCCCTGGCTGTTCCCCGCTGAGGGCGGAGACCGTGAACGCGACCTTCAGACGGCGATCGCGGCTCGCCTCGCCGAGCGTCCGGGCCATCGAATCGGCGACGACGTCTACATCGCCACCACGGCGAACGTCGACACCGACGCGCTCGAACTGGGAGCGGGGTCGACGATCGCGGCCGGCGCCTATGTGACCGGCGACATCCGAACCGGTCGGCACTGCACCATCAACGCCTACGCGGTGGTCCGCGGCATCGTGCAGATGGGCGACGCCGTGCGCATCGGCGCGCACACCTCGATCCTGGGCTTCAACCACACGATCGATGATCCCGACAGGTGGGTCTTCCACCAGCCGCTCACGTCGAAGGGGATCCGGATCGGCGAGGACGTCTGGGTCGGCTCGCACGTCGTGATCCTCGACGGAGTGACCATCGGAGACCGCGCGGTGCTCGCGGCCGGAGCGGTCGTCACGAAGGATGTGCCGGCGGGTGCCGTCGTCGGAGGCAACCCGGCGAAGCTCATCAGGTGGCGCGTCGCGCCGCGTGGCCGGACCGAGCGCGACGGGCTCTCGGCACTGGTCGCGCAGTACGGCGAGCGGGCCCGCCGACAGGCGACGAGTGTGCTGGAGCGGTGCTGGAACGCCGACCTCGGGCTCTTCACGGACATCCCGGGCGCCGCGCCGACTGTCCGGGCTCAGTGCGACGCCGTGGAGATCGCGGACATGCTCCTCGACGACGCTCCGCCGCAGACCCCGAAGCAGACGATCGTCGACCGGCTCCGCGGCTGGCAAGACCCGGAGACCGGACTCATCGCACTCCTGGACGAGCGGGGTGAGCCGCTCGCTCCGGGCAGCCCCGACGACGGCGACGTCGGGTATCACGTACTGAGCGCCGGCTATGCGCTCGATGTGCTCGGGAGCGGATTCGCTCACCCGCTCAAAATGATCACGGACACGACGCCCGCGGACCTCGTGCGCAGGCTCGATGGGCTCCCCTGGCGGGACGGTGCGTGGCACGCGGGCCATTGGGCCGACATCATCGGCACAGCGCTCTGGTGGTCCGTGCGGCGCGGCGATCCCATTCCCGCCGGTGTCGAGGAGGCGTACTTCGGCTGGCTCTTCACGCACGCTTCGCCATGGACCGGGATGTGGGGAGAGCCCGGGGACTCCGACGGGCTGCTGCAGATCGTGAACGGGTTCTACCGGGCATCGCGAGGCAGTCTGTCGCAGTTCCGTCGGCCGGTGCCCTTCGCCGACCGTGTCGTCGACACCGTGCTGAGACATGCACAGGACAGGCGCTTCTTCGCCCCCGATCAGCTCAATGCCTGCAACGTCCTCGATGTCGCGCACCCCCTGTGGCTCAGCCGGCGCGCCGAGCACCGCGCCGATGACATCCAGCACGTCGCGGAATCTCTCCTGCGTCAGGCGCTGAGCGCTTGGCAGGAGGATGCAGGGCATGGCTTCCGAGTCGGGTGGCCGTCGCTCGATCGCCCTGGAACGGTGCCAGGTCTCCAGGGCACCGAGATGTGGCTCTCCATCGTCTGGTATCTCGCGGACCTGGCGGGGTGCAGCGCGGAACTCGGCTACCGCCCCCGAGGCGTGCATCGCCCTCTCCGGGCAATCGAGACGAGCTGAGGCCCGGCCCCCTCGGATGCGACATTCTCAGCCCAGGCAGCGCCCGGTGGACACCGTGTCGGTCGCTCCGGGAAGCGCGTCAAGAACGGGCTGCAGCTCGGCGTTCGACATCGCGTAGCCGATCTCCGGACGCGCCTCGTCGCGGGCGAAGACGACCCCGGCGACCGTGCCGTCCTCGCTGAGCAGCGGACCGCCGGAGTTGCCGGGGGCGACCTCCGCCTCGAGCGCGTAGATCGCCCGCTCTGTCGTGCTCTCACCGTAGATGTCCTCGATGAGCGCGGGGCCGCTCGCCGCGATGCCGGCCGAGACGGTGCGGAACGGGCCGCCGTACGGGTATCCCTGCACGGCCCCGGCGTCACCCGCCTGCACGCTGTCGTCGAGCGCGAGCGGCGCGGCCTCGACGTCGACGGCGATCACCGCGAGGTCGTCGATCGGATCGAAGTACACGATCCGGCCGTCACGGGCCGGTTCGCCGGGCAGCTCGACCATGGGCGTCTCGACCCCCGCCACGACGTGGGCGTTCGTGACGATCCGGTCCTCGGCGACGACGAAGCCGGTTCCGCTGGGCCGCGTGCTGCAGGCGGCGGCCACGCCCGATACCCTGGCCACCGACTCGGCTGCTGCGGCGAGCGCGGGGTTCTCGAGATCCGCGCTGCCGGGGTCCGCCGCGTCGGGTAGGTCGCCGAGGAGCCCGTCGATCGTCGGCAGCACCGTCTCTCCGAGGATGGCCGAGTGAAGCCGCGCCATGGCCTCGGACAGCGGAGCGGGAGTGAGCGCGTCGATGGTCCGCAGGAGCGACGAGGACGCGACCGACGACGACACGGCGGGGATGCCGGCCGACGCGATCCCCGCTCCGGTGAGCGACACCGCGAGCGTGCCGGCCACGAGCCCGAAGGCGCCGCCGAGCAGCCGCTCGAGCGCGCGAAGGCGCAGCCTGTCGGCACCGCGCCGGATGATCCCGCCGATCGCGGCCCCGAGGCTCGCACCGAGCGCGAGCAGGAGGACCGCGCTTCCGATCACGGCCAGCCCGCGCCATCCCTCATCCGGCACGGCGGAGGCGACGAGGGGCAGGACCCACGGAGCCGCGACGCCCGCCGCGACGAGTCCGCACAGGGCGCCGAGCGCGGCGAAGAAGCCCGCGCGCAGTCCCGACAGGAGCGCGCCGAGGAGCAGCACGACGATCAGCACGTCGACGACCGAGGGCATGTCGTCCTCCTCCCCCACGCGCCGACCGCGTGTCGCCCTCAGGCTACGCACGGCACCTCCGCCTCGGCCGGGAGCGCGCTCGATGCGGCACGCGCGCTTCCGCCAGGAAAGTGCGACCGGCACCCCCGCATCGCGCCCTCCGCCCCCGATCCCGCATGAGGATGGAATCCATCGACGCCCGTCGGGCGTCGACAGACCGCATCACAGGAGATCGCATGCTCACTGTCAACGCCTACGCGGCGCCATCCGCGACCGAGCCGCTCGTCCCGACCACCATCGAACGACGGGATGTCGGGCCGAAGGACGTCCTCATCGCCATCCGCTACGCCGGCATCTGCCATTCCGACATCCACACGGTCCGCGGCGACTGGGGACCGATCACCTACCCGCAGGTCGTCGGCCACGAGATCGTCGGCGAGGTCGTGGAGGTCGGCTCCGACGTCGTCAAGCACGCCGTCGGCGACCGCGTCGGGGTCGGCTGCATGGTCGACTCGTGCCGCGAGTGCGAGAACTGCCAGGCGGGCATGGAGAACTACTGCCTCGCCGGCAACACGCAGACGTACGCGTCGGTCGACCGCGACGGCACGATCACGCAGGGCGGGTACTCGACGCACGTCGTCGTCGACGAGGACTTCGTCCTGAAGGTGCCCGAGGCCATCCCGTACGAGGCGGCAGCGCCGCTGCTGTGCGCGGGCATCACGACCTACTCGCCGCTCGCCCACTGGAATGCGGGCCCCGGCAAGCGCGTCGCGGTCGTCGGCATGGGCGGTCTCGGCCACATGGCCGTCAAGATCGCCGCCGCGATGGGCGCCGAGGTGACGGTGCTGTCGCGCACCCTCGACAAGAAGGATGACGCCCTGCGCTACGGGGCGACGGATCACTTCGCGACCGCCGACCCCGCGACCTTCGCCGAGCTGCGCAACCGGTTCGATCTCATCGTCAACACCGTCAGCGCGCCGCTCGACCTCGACCGCTACCTCTCGCTGCTCCGTCTCGACGGCACGATGGTCAACGTCGGCGCACCGCCCGAGCCCCTCGCTCTGCACGTCTTCACGCTGTTCGGCAACCGCCGCTCGTTCGCGGGATCGGGCATCGGCTCGATCGCGGAGACCCAGGAGATGCTCGACTTCTGCGCCGAGCACGGCATCGCGCCCGAGATCGAGCTGATCCCGGCCGAGCAGATCAACGAGGCGTACGAGCGCGTGCTCTCGAGTGACGTGCGGTACCGCTTCGTCATCGACAGCTCCACGCTGTAGGAGTCAGGGCGGAAGGCGCCCGTTCCGGATGGTCGCGGCCGCGACACCGGAACGGGCGCCATCTGCGGATGGGGATGGTCGTCAGCGCGTGAGCTCGCGCACCGCCGCCAGGACGGCATCGGGGCGCTCGTCCACGATGAAGTGCGCCGCGCCATCCGCCCGGCTCATGCGGAGGTCGACGGCGCGGCCGCCGCCGTCGTCCAGCACGGCATGGCGCATGACCGGATCCTGGGCCCCCACGACGATCCGCGTGGGGACCTGCAGCGTCCGCTCCTTCCACTGCGACATCGCGCTCATGCCCGGCAGGATGAGCCTGCGGTAGACGAGCGCGAGTGCGGTAGGCCGCGCGGGGTCGCGCAGGGGCGCGAGGAAGGCCTCGACGTCGTCTCCGCCGAGGTCGGCGACACCCGCCGCCCGTTCGCGGAGCATGTGCCGTGCGAGCCGCTGCCGCCCTCGCGCGAGGAGCCGCGGACCGAGCGGCGACGCGATCACGGGAAGGAACCAGACGCGCCACAGCTGGAGCGCCATCTTCGGCGTGATCCCGCTCCACGGATGCGGGCTCCCGAGCGCCGTGAGGCTCGCGAGCCGATCCGGATGGTCGAACGCGAGACGCCAGCCGAGGAACGCGGAGTAGTCGTGGACGACGAGGTGCACACGCTCGATGCCGAGCGCGTCGAGCAGAGCGAGGACGTCCGCCGTCTGCTGGGCCTCGTCGTACCCGTGATCGGGAGCGTCCGACCATCCCGCGCCCCGCAGGTCGGCCGCGATCACACGATGATCGGCGGCCAGCTCGGGGATCACACGGCGGTACTCCCACCAGTGCTGGGGCGAGCCGTGCAGGAGGAGCACCGGCACGCCGGCGCCCGCCTCGGCGACGTGCAGCGCGAGCGCGTCGCCGTGCTCGTGCACCTGGACCATGCGATGCGTCACGTCGGCCAGGTCCGGCATGCGCAGTTCGAGAGCGCTCATGGCCGCATGTTACTACGATCGTAGTAACAACACCATGACTACCCTGGAGCGCGATGGCACGCACGCGAGAGCTCGTCGTCGAGGCGGCGATCGCCCTCCTCGGCGAGGAGGGGATGCGCTCCTTCACGCATCGGAGGGTGGATCGGCGGGCGGGCCTGCCCGAGGGCAGCACGTCGAACTACTTCCGCACGCGGGAGGCGCTTCTCGCGGGGGTCGTCGACGGCATCGTCGCGTCCGAGCTCGACACCGCCGAGCCCCTGCCCGCCGACCCCGACGCCTTCGTCGATGCCCTCGCCGGAATGGTCGAGTTCATCACGGGCCCCCGACGAACCCACACCATCGCCCGCCACGCGCTCTTCCTCGAGGCGTCGCACGACCCCGAGCTCAGCGCGAAGCTGTCGTCGTCGCGCGAGCGCTATGTCGCGGTCGTGTCCGACGCGGTCGCCCGGCTGGGCGCACGCGATCCCGACGCGGCGGCGGCCGCCGTGATGAGCGTGTGCGAGGGACTGATCCTGCACCGCATCGCCCGCGGCGATACGAGCGACCCGCGGCCGGCGATCGCGGTGGCGATCCGCGGAGCGCTCGCGGACTGAATCAGCGCAGGGCGAACCCGAGGATCCGGTCGTCCTCCGGGCGCGGCTCGCCGCGACCGTCGGTGTTGTTCGTCAGCACCCACAGCTCTCCGTCGGGCGTCACCACGACGTCACGCAGGCGCCCCTCCTCCGCGACGAGGTGCTCGGTCGAGGAGGCAGGGTCGGCCAGCGGAACCTCGCGCAGGCGCTCGCCCCGCAGGTTGGCGATGTAGAGGGTGTCGCCCGCGATCGCGATGCCGCTCGGGCTCGCGTCGGCCGGCGCCCACTGCTGCACGGGATCGATCAGGCCCGCCCGCCCGGCCGCGCCCTCGACGTCGGGCCATCCGTAGTCTCCGCCCAGCTCGATGACGTTGAGCTCGTCCCACGTGTCCTGGCCGAACTCGCTCGCGTACATCGTGCCGTCCTGCGCCCACGCGATGCCCTGCGGGTTCCGATGCCCGAGGCTGTAGACGAGCGATCCGGGGAACGGATTGTCGGCCGGTACGTCGCCTTCGGGCGTCATCCGCAGGATCTTGCCGGACAGGGCTGCCGGGTCTCGCGCGCTCGACCGGTCGCCCGCGTCGCCCGCCGTCGCGTAGAGCATCCCGTCGGGGCCGAACGCGATGCGGCCGCCGTTGTGGTTGCCGGCGGCGGGGATCCCCGCGAGCACGGTCTCGCCCGCCCCTAGGGCGAGCGGGTCGCCGTCGAGCGGAAAGCGCTCGATGCGGTTCTCCCCCGACGCCGTGAAGTACACATACAGCAGGCCATCGTGCACCGCGATGCCGAGGAGACCGCCCTCGCCTCCCGCGCGGACGCCGGGGATGACGCCGACCTCGCGCACGCCGCCCTCACCGTCGAGCTCGAGGATGCGCCCGCTGTCGCGCTCGCTCACGAGCGCCGTCGCGCCCAGGAACGCGACCGACCAGGGCGCGTCGAGTCCCTCGGCGACCACGCGGCGCTCATCGAGCACGAGGGCGGATGGCTGCGGCGAGGGCTTCGGAGGCGAAGCGGCGGGCGCGGATGGCGAGGGCGATCCGGAGCCGGAGGGCGCGGATGGCGACGGCGGGGTCGATGCGGAGCTCGCCGGCACCGTCGGGCCGTCCCCGTTCGGAGGCGACGACGGCCCGCATGCGGCGAGCGCAACGGCCGTGACGGCGATCGCCACTCCCGCGGCGACCCGACACGCCGGCAGCAGCCGGCCTCTTCGCGCGTGGCGCGCCCTGGCCATCCGCTCGCTCATCGTCGGCCTCGCTCGCGCGTCTCCTGCTCAGCGCACGCGCGGCGTCCGCGTCGACCACACCGCGAGGGCGACGAGGAGCGGCTGGAAGAAGAGGCGCGCAAAGCGCTTGCCGTCGGTGTCGAGTCCGAACGCGCTCCGGCGATGCCACCACTGCGCGATGTTGCCCGGGAAGACGGCGACGAAGAAGAGTGCCGCGAGCGTGCCGATCCGGCGGCGTCGACGGCGCGCGAAGAGCAGCGCTGCTCCGAGACCGACCTCGACGACGCCCGAGGCCACGACCGTCGTGTCGGGGTCGAGCGGCACGAAGTCGGGCACCTGCGCGCGGAACTCCCCGCGGGCGACGGTGAGGTGCGCGACGCCCGCGAACGCGAGCGCCGAGCCGAGGAGGAGGCGGCCGATCGTGCGGACGGGCGTGCTCATGCGGCGAGTCTAGGCGCGCCTGCGGACGTCAGGCCGCGTCTTCGAGAACCCGCTCGACGAACGCGCGGGAGCGCCGCGCGGTGCCGTCGATCTTCATGTCGACGCTCGCCCGGTATTCGTTCGGCGCGAGCGGCAGCGCGAGACGCACGTTCTCGTGGCAGGAGAGGTCGGCGCAGATGTACGTGCCGACGCTGTCGCCCTTCTGCCCCGCACGGCCCGCCTTGCGCGCCGTGAACATGGTCACCTGGTTGCCGGGCTGCATCGTGCGGCAGATGTTGCAGATGCCGTGTCGCGCGCCCGAGGTCGTCGAGGCCGCCCGCAGCACGACGCCGGTCGGCTCGCCGTCGATCTCGGCCACGATGTACCCGCGGCTGTGGGTGTGCGGATCGCGCCAGGCGAGGAAGTCGAGGTGATCCCACTCGGTGAGCGGGAAGTCGTGGGGAAGCTCGACGAGCTCGAGCTCACGGTCGTCCGCGTTCACGAACGACTCGAGGACATCCTTCTCTGTCAGCGGGCGCATGGCCATCCTCCTCGCCGTGTTCTCGCGGGCCATTCTACGAAGCCCCGCGCCGCCCGGGATCGGGTGAGTAGGCTTTTCGACATGGCCGACAGCTCATTCGACATCGTCTCCAAGATCGACCGCCAGGAGGCGGACAACGCGCTCAACCAGGCACGCAAGGAGGTCGAGCAGCGCTACGACTTCAAGGGCACCGGCGCCTCCATCGAGTGGAGCGGCGAGGCCATCCTCATCAAGGCGGACAGCGAGGACCGTGCGAAGGCCGTGCTCGACGTCTTCCAGTCCAAGCTCATCAAGCGCGGCATCTCGCTCAAGAGCCTCGAGTCGGGCGACCCCGTCGCGAGCGGCAAGGAGTACCGCATCACCTCCACGCTCAAGGAGGGGATCTCGCAGGAGAACGCGAAGAAGATCGGCAAGATCATCCGAGACGAGGGCCCCAAGGGCGTGAAGTCGCAGATCCAGGGCGACGAGCTGCGCGTGTCGTCGAAGAGCCGCGACGACCTGCAGGAGGTCATCCGTCTCCTGAAGGCCGCCGACCTCGACATCGACCTCCAGTTCATCAACTACCGCTGAACCTGAGGGGTTCCTGAACCCGCGTCATGGATGGGCCGCTCGGCGGTCTCATCGACGGGGGCTCCGACGCAGGTCGGGTCCCTGCGGGGGCGGGGCTTCTGGGGAGCACCGCCTCCGCTCCGGGGGGATGCGCGCAGGAATGCGGCTCGGCCCGGCGCCTCGAAGGCGCCGGGCCGATCGCGTCTCAGTCCCGCGGCGGCGTGGACGGCGGGTTCGCCGTGCCGCCCGGGTAGGACGGTCCCGATCCCGGCGAGCCGGGGTGCTGCGGCCCCGCATATCCCTGCTGCGGCGGATACGGCGCACCGGGCCGCGGCGCGAGCCCGCGCGCCGCGCGCTCCTCGTCCGCGCGCAGGATGCCGTTCTTCACGGCCGTCCGCATGATCAGGTACCCCACCCACAGCATGAGCGCCAGGATCCCGAGGTAGATGACGAGCCCCAGGATCATCATCCCCACGCCGAGCCCGGCCATCCATCCGTAGTCGTCGTTGTACATCGCGTCCCCCTTCATCCGCGGACTTGTCTGCAAGCACAGTATCGAGCGGCGGCCGCCCGCACATCAGGGAGAGGTGCCCCAGGCCGCGCTCAGCGCCGGATGCTAGAGTCGGGATCTGCGCGACCCGAGTGTCGCGCGTCGTCGTGTCTTGATCGCGCGGAGGGACTCCCCCGCCGCGCCTCGCGAACATCCTGCCGCGGCGAACGGATCCGGCATCCGCCGAGTTCGCCACCTGCCGTCGTGCCCCGCGATCAGCGTGTTCCCCTGCACGACGGCCCCTTCTCGAAAGCAGTCATCTGTGACCACTGCGACCACGCAGCCCGAGACCACCTTCGCCGACCTCGGCGTCCCCGCGCACCTCATCGAGGTGCTCGTCGCCGAGGACCGCCCGACCCCCTTCCCCATCCAGCGCGAGACGCTGCCCTCCACCCTCGCCGGCCGCGACGTGCTCGGCCGCGGCAAGACCGGCTCGGGCAAGACGCTCGCGTTCGCCATCCCGCTCGTCGCGCGCCTGTCGGCCGCGAAGCCGAAGCGCATCGCCGGGCGTCCGTCGGGCCTCGTGCTCGCCCCGACCCGCGAGCTCGCGACCCAGATCGCACGCGTCGTCACGCCGCTCGCGAAGGCCTCCGGCCTCACCGTCGCCGTCGTGTTCGGCGGGGTCTCGCAGAAGCCGCAGGAGGCCGCGTTCCGCGCCGGCGTCGACATCGTCGTCGCCTGCCCCGGCCGCCTCGAGGACCTCATGAGCCAGGGCATCGTCAACCTCGACCGCGTCGCGGTGACGGTGCTCGACGAGGCCGACCACATGGCCGACCTGGGCTTCCTGCCCGGCGTCACGCGCATCCTCGCGAAGACACCTGCCGGCGGTCAGCGGATGTTCTTCTCCGCGACGCTCGACAACGGCGTGGACAAGCTCGTCGCGCGATTCCTCAAGGACCCGGTGCGCCACTCGATCGACCCGGCCGAGTCGCCGGTCCCCGCGATGACGCACCACGTCTTCGAGGTCGACGACGAGGACAAGACCGAGCTCGTCCGCACCCTCGCGTCGGGCGTCGCCCGCCGCATCCTCTTCACCCGCACCAAGCACCAGGCGAAGAAGCTCGCCAAGCAGCTCACGGCGCGCGGCATCCCCGCGGTCGACCTGCACGGCAACCTGTCGCAGAACGCCCGCGACCGCAACCTCGCGGACTTCTCGTCGGGCCGCGTCCGCGTGCTCGTCGCGACGGATGTCGCCGCGCGCGGCGTGCACGTCGACGGCGTCGACCTCGTGGTCCACGTCGACCCGCCCGCCGAGCACAAGGCGTACGTCCACCGCTCGGGCCGCACCGCGCGCGCGGGCTCGGCCGGCGACGTCGTCACGGTCATGCTGCCCTCGCAGCGCCAGGACACCAAGCAGCTGCTGCGCAAGGCGGGCATCGCCGCGCAGCCGCAGCGCGTCACGCCCGAGAGCGCTGCCGTCACGGCCCTCGTCGGCGAGGTCGCTCCGCGCGTCGCACCCGTCCCGGGCGGCCCGGGCTCGGGCAACGCTCCCGCGCCGTCGGCTCCCGGCACGTCGCAGGGGGCGAACGCCCGTCGCAAGCGCGCGGCCCGCGAGGGTCAGGGCGGCCAGCAGTCGGCCGAGCGCGCGGGCGGCCGCGGCGGTGCTTCGGCTGGTCGCAACGGCGGCGGTCGCAACGGCGGCGCGGCGCGCGGTCAGGGCGGCCGCGGGCGCGCGCAGGGCGGCTCGCAGCCGATGTACTCGACCTCGTCGGGCGACACCGCTCCCCGCACGCACGCCGCAGGCGCCGAGAGCGCCCCGTCGCGCCCGCCGCGCCGTCGGCAGCCGCGCCGCGTCTCGGCTCCCGCGCAGTCGACCCAGGGCTGATCCCCGTCGACAGCGCCCCGGCCATCCGCTCTCGGATGGCCGGGGCTCTGTCGTTCACTCCCGATGCGGGACAGAACGCAGGAGATCCCGGCCCCGCGCGCACCGCGACCCGCAGGAATCCGGGGCGCAGCCATCCGCACCCCGAAGGAACTCCTGCAATGTGTACCGCAGGGCAGCTCCAGGCGCGGGACCGCAGACACGTCGAGGGGCCCGCGCCCCAGCGCGAGCCCCTCGACGAGCGGTGCGGCCTACTTCACGGCGCCCGCCGTCAGTCCTCCGACTATGTACTTCTGGAGGAAGAGGAACAGCGCCACGACGGGCAGCGCCGCGATCACGGCGCCCGCCGAGAACGCGCTCCAGTCGGCGTAGCGCGGGTTCGACACGAGCTTCGTGAGGCCGACCGCGAGCGTCTGCACGTCGGTGTCGATGAGCAGCACCGACGCGACCACGTACTCGTTCACCGAGGCGATGAACGACAGCAGCGCGACGACCGCGAGGATGGGCGCCACGAGCGGAAGGATGATCGTGAAGAACACGCGCGCATGCCCTGCGCCGTCGATCTTCGCGGCCTCGTCGATCGACTGCGGGATCGTGTTGAAGAACCCGTACATGAGGTAGGTGTTCACGCCGAGCGCGCCGCCCAGGTAGACGAGGATGAGGCCGATGCGGGTGTTCAGGCCGATCGCGGGGAACCAGTCGCTGATCGCGCTCATGAGGAGGAAGATCGCGACGACGGCGAGCAGCTGCGGGAACATCTGCACGACGACGATCGCGATGAGCCCGAACCGGCGGCCCGCGAACCGCATGCGCGAGAACGCGTACGCCGCGAGCCCGCCCAGGAACACGGTCGCGACGGCGGTGATGCCCGCGATGATGAGCGTGTTGCCGAACCAGGCCACGAACGGCACCTTCGGGTCGCTCAGGATCCGCACGTAGCTGTCGATGCCGATCTTCGAGAAGAGCGCGTTCGAGCCGGTGAGGGTGCCGTTCGGGTTCAGCGAGCTCGAGATGACGAAGACGATCGGCAGGAGCGAGAACGCGACCATGACGACGCCGACGAGGTGGCGCCATCCGGTGTCGGCGAACCAGCGCCCGAAGCCGCGCCGGCGGGGCGCGTACGCGCCGCGGCTGCCGCCGGTGATGGCGACGGTGTCGAGTGAGGCGGTCATCCGTTCAGCTCCTCGAGGGACTTGGTGCGGCGGAACGCGATCACGGAGATGACCGCCACGATGATGAAGATGATGATCGAGTACGCGCTCGCGAGCCCGTAGTCGCGGGTCTGCCCCGTGAAGGCGACCTTGTAGACCATCGAGATCAGCAGGTCGGTGTGGCCGACCGGGATCGGCGCCTCACTGTCGCGCGGACCGCCGTTCGTGAGCATGTAGACGATGTTGAAGTTGTTGAAGTTGAACGCGAACGACGCGATGAGCAGAGGCGCCACGCTCACGAGCAGGAGCGGCAGCTTGATGAGCCGGAAAACGGCCCATGGCTTCGCGCCGTCGACGGTCGCGGCCTCCTGGAGCTCCTCGGGGATGGCCTGCAGCGCTCCCGTGCACACGAGGAACATGTAGGGGAAGCCGAGCCAGAGGTTCACGATGAGCACCGACACCTTCGCGAGCACGGGGTCGGTCAGCCACGGGATGTCGGCGCCGCCGAAGATCACCTCGTTGAGGAACCCGAAGCTCTGGTTCATCATGCCGGCCCACACGAGTGCCGACAGGAACGACGGCACCGCATACGGGAGGATCATGAGCACGCGGTAGGTGCGGCGCCCCCGCATGCGCGCGTTGTTGAACGCGATCGCGAGGAAGAGGCCGAGGAAGAACGTCGACGCGACCGAGATGAGCGCGAACGCGAACGTCCAGATCGTGACGTAGACGAGCGGGCTCGCGAGGCGCGCGTCCGTGACGGCGCGGATGAAGTTGTCGAAGCCGACCGTCACCTGCCACCCGGGAAGGATCTCGGTGCCGTCGGGCGCCGTGAACGCGCCGGTGCCGAGGTCGGAGTAGACGGTGCCGCTGCGGAGGTCGGTGAGCGTGCCGGCCGCCTCGTCGTACTCGAGCGTCGAGGTGTAGAGGTACGCGCTCGTCCCGTCGGGGGTGCGGAGGGCGCCGTCGTTCGGGTCGTCCGAGAACGGCACGGCGAGCTCGGTGATCTGGTCGGTGCGCTCGAGCACGTCGGCGAACTGCAGCGTCGTCCAGCCGGGCGCCGATACGGCCTTGTCGCCGTCGAAGCCGGCGTCGACCGGCGCGAGGGGCTGCTCGGCGGTCCCCAGGAGGGCCTCGCCGTCGGGTGTGGTGACGAGGAGGCCGATCTCGCCTCCGGCCTCGACCACAGTGATCGGGTAGCTCGCGGAGTCGGGCACGCGCTCGAGGGCCGAGGCCATGAGCGAGGCGACGGCCTGCTCCTTCGAGCCGTTGTGGCCCGTGCCGTAGTTCGTGAAGGCGACGTAGCCCGTGTAGACGAGCACGAAGACCTGGAACAGGCACAGGAAGATGAGGCCGGGCGCGAGGTACTTCGCCGCGAGCGCGCGGCGGGAGAAGTAGACCCAGTTGACGATTCCCGCCACGAGCACGACCGCCGCGAGGACGATCCACTGCTCGTGGCCGAGCAGCACGAGAGCCGCGTACACGGCGATCGCGTCGACGATCGCGAGGGCCGCGATCTTCACGATCACGGAGGCCAGTCCGCCGCCGGCCTGGTCGGCGATCGACCGCGCGCGCCGCTGGCGCGCCGTGGGCTTCGGGTCTTCGGTCGCCGTCTCGGCGCCGGAGAGGGTGTCGGTCATGGGTTCCTATCGCTGTCTCGTGGGGTCAGCGGCCGGTCGCCAGGGCGGGCGGACCGCTGCGGTGCGCTCGGATGGGCCGCGGCCGCGGGCGGGGACGCCCCCGTCGAGAGGGCGGCCCGCCCGCGTCCGCGATCCGAGCGGGTGCGTCAGCCGATCGCGGCCTGCACGTCGGCGGCGAGCTTCTCCCACGTCGCGACGGGGTCGGCGCCGTTGATGATCTCGGCCTCCGCGATGCCCCAGTACTGCCACACGGCGCCCATCTCGGGGATCGCGGGCATCGGCACGGCCTCCGCGCCGACGGTCGCGAAGCCGCCGATGATCGGGTCGCTCGAGGCGGTCTCCGCGGCCGACGAGAGCGCGGGGAGGATGTTGCCGGCCTCGAAGAGCGCGAGCTGCGCCTCCTCGCTGCCGAGGTAGTTCACGAGGAAGTCGTTCGCGGCGACCTTGTCGTCCGACTCGGCCGACACGAAGAAGCCCTTCACGCCCGCGAAGGGCGATGCCGGCTGATCGGTCGGGCTCGGGACGGGGTCGATCGCGACGTCGATGCCCGCGTCGACCGCTGCGCCGACGTTCCACGGGCCGGTCAGCCAGAAGGCCGCCGTGCCGTCGAGGAACGCCTGCTTGGCGATGTCGCCGTCGATGTCGGTGTTGAACGCGCCCTTGCCGCCCTGCTCGCCGAGCCACGTCGCGAACTCCTCGCCGCCGGCGTTGCCCAGCTGCAGGTCGGTCGCGTCGTAGCCGTTCTCGTTCGTGCCGAAGACGGGAGCGCCGAACGCGGTCTGGAACGGGTAGAGGTGGTACGGGTTGCCCTCCGCGCCCTGCTCGACGACGAACGGGGTCTCGAGGCCGGCGGCCTGGCCCTTCGCGATCATGTCGTCGAAGCTCGTCGCGGCCTCGGGGACGAGCTCGGCGTTGCGCAGCATCGCGATGTTCTCGACCGCGTACGGGAGCATGTAGACGGTGCCGTCGTACGTCGAGGCCTCGACGGCGACGTCGAGGAAGTCGCCCGCGGCGTCGCCCAGCTCGAGCGGCGCCACGACGCCGTTCGTCGCGAGCTCGCCGAGCCAGTCGTGCGCGCCCATCGTGATGTCGGGGCCCTCACCGGTCGGCACCTGCTGGATGAAGTCGTCCTTGATCGTCGCGTTGTCCTTGCCGACGAGCTCGACCTCGACGCCGCTCTTCTCGGTGTACGCGTCGGCCACCGCCTGCAGCGCGTCGACGCGCTCGGCGTCGACCCACACGGTGAGCGTCGACGAGGGCGCCTCGGCGTCTCCGCCGCCCGAAGCGCCTTCGTTCGCGCTGTCGCTCGCACAACCCGCGAGCCCGAGTGCCGTCACGCCGGCCATCGCGACGACGGCCGCGAAGCGTCCCCTGCTGTTCACCTTCATTGGTGTGTCCTCCTGGTTGATGAGCCCGCAACTGTGCAAGCGTTTACATGTATACACCGTCGAGCACCGATTTGAAAACCGCGAATCTGCGGGCGTGACCGATTCGATACGAATCGCGGGCCGAGTTACGCGCCCGTGAACTGCAAACGCTTACAACCGACGCCGAAATCCTCTAGAGTGGGCGACCATGACCCCTGAATGGTGGCGCACCGCCGCGATCTACCAGATCTACCCGCGCTCCTTCGCCGACGCCTCGGGCGACGGCGTCGGCGACCTCGCGGGCGTGACGTCGCGCATGGACGCGCTCGCCGAGCTGGGCATCGACGCGATCTGGCTCTCGCCGTTCATGACCTCGCCCCAGCGCGACGCGGGCTACGACGTGACCGACTACCGCGACGTCGATCCGCTCTTCGGGACGCTGGCCGACTTCGACGCGATGCTCGAGGCCGCGCACGCCCGGGGCATCCGGGTCATCATCGACCTCGTGCCGAACCACTCCTCCGACCAGCATGTCTGGTTCCAGGAGGCGCTGACCGCCGCGCCCGGCAGCCGCGAGCGCGCGCGCTACCTGTTCCGCGACGGCCGCGGCCCGGGCGGCCACGAGCCGCCGAACAACTGGCAGTCGATCTTCGGCGGCCCCGCGTGGACGCGCGTCACCGAAGCAGATGGCTCTCCCGGTCAGTGGTACCTGCACCTCTTCGACTCGAGCCAGCCCGACTTCGACTGGACGCAGCGCGAGGTGCGCGACGAGTTCCTCGACATCCTGCGCTTCTGGCTCGACCGGGGCGTCGACGGCTTCCGCGTCGACGTCGCGCACGGCCTCATCAAGGAGGACGGGCTCCCCGACTACATCCAGCCCGAGGACGCCGACTCGATGGGCGGCGAGGCCGAGGACGACGTGCCCTACTGGGGGCGCCCCGGCGTCCACGAGGTGTACCGCGAGTGGCGCGCGCTGCTCGAGCAGTACGACGGCGACCGCGCGCTGTGCGCCGAGGCGTGGCGTCCGACCGCGCGCGAGACCGCGCTGTGGGTGCGCCCCGATGAGATGCACCAGGCCTTCAACTTCCCGTACATGATGACCGAGTGGGACGCCGCGGCCCTGCGCACGGTCATCGCCGACTCGCTCGAGGCCTTCCCGGCCGTCGGCGCGCCCGCGACGTGGGTCCTGTCGAACCACGACGTCATCCGGCACGCCTCGCGACTCGCGCTGGGCGCCGACAGCCCGCAGGGTCACGGCATCGGCCCGCTCTCCCCGGGCAAGCCCGACCCCGTCGTCGGCCTCCGCCGCGCCCGAGCGGCGACGACCGTCATGTTCGCGCTGCCGGGAAGCGCCTACATCTACCAGGGCGAGGAGCTCGGGCTCCCCGAGGCGATCGAGCTTCCCGATGAGGCCCGCCAGGACCCGACCTGGTTCCGCACGAACGGCGAGCGCTACGGCCGCGACGGGTGCCGCGTTCCCATCCCGTGGGAGGCCGGCGCGCCGGCGTTCGGCTTCAGCGCGACCGGGGCGTCGTGGCTCCCCCAGCCGGCCGAGTGGCGGGCGCTCGCGCGCGACGTCCAGCGCGACGATCCTGCGTCGACGCTCTCGCTCTACCGCGACCTCCTGCGGCTGCGCCGCGAGGAGTCCCTCGCGAGCGGCGACCTCGAGTGGGTCGACGGATGGCCGACGCACGTCCTCGCGTTCCGCAACGGGCGTGTGACGGTGATCGCGAACACGGGATCCGAGGATGTCCCCGCGCCCGAGGGCATGCGGGTCCTGTGCGCGAGCGGGCCGCTCGGCGAGGGCGTCGTCCCCGCCGACACGGCCGCCTGGTTCATCGCAGGATGACGCGGGATGCCCCGCGTCTCCTACGATGAACGCGTGCATTCCGTGAGCATCGCCGAGGTCGCGCAGCGCGCAGGCGTCTCGACCGCCACGGTCTCGCGCGCCCTCTCCGGCCGCGGCCACGTGTCGGCGGCGGCGAAGGAGGCCGTCCTCGCGGCGGCCGACGCGCTCGGGTACGTCGTCTCATCGAACGCCTCGAGCCTCGCGAGCGGGCGCACGCGCAACGTCGGCGTCGTGCTGCCGTTCCTCAACCGGTGGTACTTCGCCTCCGTGCTCGAGGGCGCTCAGCAGGCGCTCCTCCGGGCGGGCTACGACGTGACGCTCTACAACCTCTCCGGCGGCGGGGAGGAGCGCGCGAGCGTCTTCGAGCACTTCCTCCTGCGCCAGCGCGTCGACGCCGTGATCGCCGTGTCGCTCGAGCTCACGGAGGACGAGGTCGCCCGCCTGCACGCGCTCGGCAAGCCCATCGTCGGCGTCGGCGGGCCCATCCCGGGGGTGCGCACGCTCGCGATCGACGACGTCGCGGTCGCCAAGCTCGCGACGGAGCACCTCACGGGGCTCGGGCACACGCGGATCGGCCACCTCGGCGGCCGACCGGAGTTCGACTCCGACTTCCACCTGCCTGTCCAGCGCCGGCACGGGTACGAGGCGGCGCTGGACGAGGCGGGCATCCCGTTCGACGCCGACCTCGTGGCGAACGCCGACTTCACGGTGCAGGGCGGGTACCACGCGGCCAAGCAGCTCCTCGGCGCTCCCCCGCGCAGCCGTCCGACGGCGATCTTCGCGGCCTCCGACGAGATGGCGATCGGCGCCATCCTCGCGGCGCGCGACCTCGGGCTCGCCGTGCCCCACGACGTCTCGGTCGTGGGCATCGACGACCACGACCAGGCCGAGTTCTTCGGGCTCACGACGGTCGCGCAGTTCCCGCGGAAGCAGGGAGCGCGCGCGGTGGACATCCTGCTCGAGCAGCTCGAGCCGCGCGACGGCTCCGAGCCGCTCGCGGACATCCCGCTGCCGTTCGAGCTCGTCGTGCGCTCGTCGACGTCGCGCCCGCGCGACTGAGCCGACCCGGCGCTCGGGCCGTCAGTCGCGCGAGATCCGCACCATCTCGTCGCGCGGGACGACCTTGACGCGCGCGCGGCCGTGCGGCTGGCCCAGCGCGATCTCGTGCGCGTCGAGCCGATGCCACCCCTCGAGGTCGGTCCAGATGACCCCGCGCTCGGCGAGGAGCGCGGGGATGGCGTCGGCCGACGGGTCCTCCGGCTGCCACCACGAGCCCTGATCGTTCACGATGTGCTGCACGGTCTCCATCGCGTCGGACTTCGTGTGCCCGATGAGGCCGACAGGGCCGCGCTTGATCCAGCCTGTCGCGTACAGCCCGGGCACGCGCTCGTTCGAGTCCTCGTGCAGCACCTGGCCCTCGTGGTTCGGGATGACCCCGTGCTTCTCGTCGAACGGCACGCCGGGCAGGGGCGATCCGAAGTACCCCACGGCGCGGTAGAGCTGCCCCATCGGCACCTCGCGCATCTCGCCTGTCCCGATGACGCCGCCGTGGCCATCCGGTCGCGTCCGCTCGTACACGAGGGCGGCGACACGGCCCTGCTCATCGGTCTTCACCTCGACGGGGCGCGCCCAGAAGTGCAGGTGCAGACGACGCGAGGCGGTTCCCCCGGCCCCGTTCGCGCCAGGGCGGGTGCGCCATTCCTGGAGGACGCGGTCGATGACCTTGACCTGCTTGTTCGACGCGACGGCGGCCTTCGACGCCTCGTCGTAGTCGAAGTCCTCGTCGTACACGACCATGTCCACGTCGCGCAGCTCGCCGAGCTCGCGCAGCTCGAGCGGCGTGAACTTCACCTGCGCGGGGCCTCGGCGGCCGAACACGTGCACATCGGTGACGGGCGATGCCGCGAGCACCTCGTAGACGTTGTCCGGGATCTCGGTGGGCAGGAGGTCCTCGGCGTGCTTGGCGAGCATGCGCGAGATGTCGAGGGCCACGTTGCCGTTGCCGATCACGCCCACCGACGACGCCGTGAGCGGCCACGTGCGCGGGACATCCGGGTGCCCGTCGAACCAGCTCACGAAGTCGGCGGCGCCGAACGAGCCGTCGGCGTCGATGCCGGGGATCGCGAGGTCGGCGTCGCGCACCGCGCCGGTCGCGAAGAGCACGGCGTGGTAGTGGCGCTTGAGGTCGTCGAGCGTGAGGTCCTCGCCGAAGCGCACGTTGCCGAAGATGCGGATGTCGCCGCGGTCGAGCACCTCGCGGAGGGCGCCGACGACGCCCTTGATGCGCGGATGATCGGGCGCGACGCCGTAGCGGACGAGGCCGTAGGGCGCGGGGAGCTGCTCGAACAGGTCGATCGACACGTCGAAGCTGCGCTCGGTCTTCAGCAGGATGTCCGCTGCGTAGATGCCGGCCGGGCCTGCGCCCACGATGGCGAGACGGAGCTGGGTCATATCGGTCCCTTCGTTCGGCACCGCGGAGGCGGGCGTCAGCTGGAGCGGATGGCGAGACTCTCCGCGAAGCGCGTGAGCGCCTCGCGGACGGCGCCGCGCGGGAGCGCGTCGAGCGCCGCGATGGCGCCCCTGGTCCATTCGAGCGACAGCTCGCGGGTGGCCTCGGTCACCGGGTGGTCGCGGAGCTCCGCGAGCGGCCCGTCGAGGATCGCGGGGTCGGCGCCGTCGGCGATGCGCGCGACACCCTCATCGATGCGCGCGAGGAGGCCGCGCGACGCGTCGTCATCGCGACGCGACAGGAGGAGGTAGGGCATCGTCGGCACGCCGGCGCGCAGATCCGTCCCCGGCACCTTGCCCGTGTCGTCGGGGTTCGCCGAGAGATCGATCACGTCATCCGCGAGCTGGAACGCGACGCCCACCTTCTCGCCGTACACGCGCAGGGGCTCGCCGTACTTCTCGTCGGCCCCCGAGAAGTACGCTCCGGCCTGGGCGGCCGCGGCGATGAGCGAGCCCGTCTTGTCGGCGAGCACGCCGATGTAGAACTCGATCGGGTCGTCGCCCGGCTGCGCTCCGAGCGTCTCGTGCATCTGCCCGAGGACGAGGCGCTCGAACGTCTGCGACTGGATGCGCATGGCCTCCTCGCCGTTGCGCGACATGATCACGCTCGCGCGGGACAGGAGCAGGTCTCCCGTGAGGATGGCGACGCTGTTGCCCCAGACCTGGTGCGCGGCCGCGACGCCGCGACGCCGGTCGGCGCCGTCCATGACGTCGTCGTGGTAGAGCGACCCGAGGTGCATGAGCTCGAGGGCCTTGGCGGCTTCGATGACCGGCTGCGTCGCCCCCTGGCCGAGCTGAGCGGTGAGCAGGACGAGCATCGGGCGGACGCGCTTGCCGCCGGCCTCGTAGAGGTACCGGCTCATCGCGTCGACGAGCGGGTCGGCGGCCTTGAGCTCGACGGCGAGCTCGCTCTCGACCTGCTCGAGTCCCTCCTCGATCTTCGCCGCGAGGCGCCGAGCGACGGGTCCGGCGAACACGCGGTCGCTCAGACCGAATCGGCTCGCCAGCTGCGAACCCGGCGCGGAGGGGCTCGGAGTCACCTGCCCAGCCTACCTGCCCGGCCCGCACCGGCGCTCACGGTGCCTTCAGGCCGAGACATCTCCGGATGCCGCCTCGCCCGTCGGCTTGACCCCGCGGTGCAGGGCGACGATGCCGAAGCTCAGGTTGCGGTACCGCACGTCGACCCAGCCCGCCTCGCGGATCCACGTCGCGAGCGTCGCCTGGTCCGGCCAGTGCCGGATCGACTCGTTGAGGTAGTCGTAGGCCTCCCCGTTCGATCCGACGAGGCGCGCGACCCGCGGCAGCACGTTGTCGCCGTAGAACCGGTAGAGCCTTCCGAACAGCCGCCCGGGCGGGGTCGAGAACTCGTTGATGACGAGCCGTCCGCCCGGCTTCGTCACGCGGAAGAGCTCGGCGATCGCCTTCTTGGGGCGGTCGACGTTGCGGAGCCCGTACGACATCGTGACGGCGTCGAACTCGTCGTCATCGAAGGGCAGGTCGGTGGCGTCCGCCTGCACGAAGGTGAGATTGCGGATGTCGCCGTGCCGCCGGCGCCCCTCGGCGAGCATGCCGGGCGAGAAGTCGGCGGCGACGACCTCGGCGCCGCTGCGCGCGAGCGACGCGGACGACGAGCCGGTGCCCGCCGCCAGGTCGAGGATGCGCTCCCCCGGCCGAGGCGCGACCGTGCGGGTCGTCGCCGCCCGCCAGAGCGCGTCGTTCCCGAACGTCATCGCGACGTTGGTGAGGTCGTAGCGCGCGGCGACCTGATCGAACATCCCCGCGACGCTCGCGGGGTCCTTGCCGAGGTCGGCGCGGTTGGGTTCCTTCGGTGCGGCGCTCACCCTGTCGAGTCTAGGTCGTGCAGCACCCCGAACCAGCGGTCGGCGGTGGCGTCGTCGAACGGCGCGACGTCGGCGCGCACCTCCTGCTCGAGGACGAGCGTGCGGGCCTCGAGCTCCTCCTGCACGTCGGCGGGATAGCCGTAGTGCGCGCGGTGCTCGTCCCACTCGTCGCGGTCGTCGACGTAGATGCCGCGGTGGTCGAGGCGGTGCACGACGTCGAGGTCCATGTCGATCGCCGTCGGCTCGGGGCCATCCCAGCGCGCATCCCACGCGAGATCGATGTAGACGCGCGTGAGCGACGGCGCCGCGTTCCGCGTGAGCGTCCACGTGGCCTCGCCCGCGGGGAGGAGCGTGATGCACGCGGCGTCGAGGACGACATCGCGACCGGGGCGCGCGCTGCGCCACCCAGGGAGCTGGCCGAACCAGTCGCCCCAGTCGTCCGACCCGAGATACACGCACTCGTGCACCCAGTGCGGAGAGCCGTCCCACTTGCGCCAGCGGAAGAGCAGTCGGGTTCCCACGGCGGGTCGGTCGGCGCTCACCCTGCCGAGTGTAGACGCGCACGACGTGCGCTCAGCGTGAGTCCCTAGGCTGGAGGCCGTGCCCGACCCGCTCTCCCTGCCGCGCCTGCGCGCGGTGACGCGCCCCATCGACGCCCCCGAGGATCCGCTGCTGCTCTCCTCCGCCGAGGACCCGCTCGTCTGGATGCGCCGCGGCGAGGGGATGATCGGATCCGGAGCCGAGGTGCTGCGGATCGACGTCGGAGAGGACGGCCGGCTCGAGGCGATCGCCGACGTGTGGCGCGCGATCTCGGCCGCGACCGAGGTCGACGACGCCGTCCGCCTGCCGGGAACCGGACTCGTCGCGTTCGGGGCGTTCGCGTTCGACGAGACCTCGCTCGCGCCGAGCACGCTCATCGTGCCGAGCATTGTCGTGGGGCGCCGCGGCGGCCGCGCGTGGATGACGCGCATCTCGCGGCTGGACGGCCCGGAGCCGGCCGCCCCCGAGCCGCTCGCTTATGGCCCGCACTGGTCGGCGACGCTCGGTCCCGGCGAGCTCGACCCCGCAGGGCACACCGCGGCGGTCGCCGCCGCACTCGAGGCGATCGCCGCCGGCGAGGTCGAGAAGGTCGTCATCGCGCGGGACATCGCGGGCACGCTGCCCGCCGACGCCGACCTGCGGCGGCTCGTGCGCGCTCTCGCGGAGGGATACCCCGGCACCTGGGCCTATGCCGTCGACGGCATCATCGGGGCGAGCCCCGAGACGCTCGTCACGGTCTCGGGAGGCACCGTCACGGCGCGCGTGCTCGCCGGCACCCGCCCGCGCGGCGCGAACGCGGATGAGGACACGGCGATCACGGCCGAGCTCGCGACGACCCCGAAGGACCTCGACGAGCACCGCTACGCCGTCCAGAGCGTGCTCACGGCGCTCGAGCCCCACACGTCGGCTCTCGTCGCCGCCGAGCAGCCGTTCACCCTGAAGCTGCCGAACGTGTGGCACCTCGCGACGGATGTCGAGGGCACGCTCGCGAACGGCGACTCGGCTCTCGACATGGTGCGCGCGCTGCATCCGACCGCCGCCGTGGCCGGGACCCCGACGCCCGACGCGATCGCCGCCATCCGGCGCATCGAGCCGTTCGACCGCGGTCGCTACGCCGGGCCCGTCGGCTGGGTGGACGGCGACGGCGACGGCGAATGGGCGATCGCGCTGCGCTGCGCCCAGATCGGCGCACCCGAGGGTGCGCACCGCCCGGTCACCGCGCACGCGGGCGGGGGCATCGTCGCGGGCAGCCAGCCCGAGGCCGAGCTGCTCGAGACGCGCGTGAAGTTCCGTCCGATCGTCGACGCGCTCGCCTAGCCGGCGGCTCAGCCCGCTGCGGCGAGCACCCGGTCCAGGAACGGATTGCGCAGCTTCCCCTCGGGGTCGAAACGCCGCGCGAGCTCCGCGAAGTCGCCCAGGCGCGGCCAGACCGACCGGAGCATGTCGGCGTCGAGTCGCGTGAGCTTGCCCCAGTGCGGGCGCGCACCCCACGGCTCGAGGGCCTTCTCGAGCTTCGCCACGACGGCCTCGACCTCGGCCTGGCGCTGGTGCCACGTGAAGTGCAGGCCGATCGCGTCGTGACCGGAGGCGGGGCTCAGCCAGAGGTCGTCGGCGCGCATCGAGCGGATCTCCATCACCTGCACGAGCGGCGCGACCTCGTCGGCGAGCGCGCGGACGGCCTCGATCGCCCCCACCGCGTGCGTGCGCGGCACGAGGAGCTCCGACTGCAGCTCGGCGCCGTTCGACGGCGTGTGGCTGAGCTTGAAGTGCGCGAGCCGGTCGAGCCACGCGCCGCGCTCGCCGAGCTGCGGCGTGGTCGCCTCGGGGGTGACGCCGGCGAGCATGTGCACCTGCTCGGTCGCCTCGGCGATGTCGCCCGGCAGCCGCGGTGCCTCATCGCCGCGCGCCTTCGTCCAGACCTGGTCGATGACGTCGGGGTCGTCCCAGCGGTGGAAGAGGCTGACGCTGTACGCCGAGGCCATGAGCACGTCGAACTCCGCGAGCGCGACCTCGAGCGGCAGCCGCTCGTACACGCGCTGGCGGATGGCGAAGGTCGGCTCGATGTCGAGGGTCACCTCGGTGACGATGCCGAGCGCGCCGAGCGAGACCACGGCCCCGTCGAAGTCGCGGTCGCCGCGGCGCAGGGTGACGACCTCGCCCGTCGGCGTGACGAGCTCGAGAGCCGCGACCGCGGAGGAGAGCGTGCCGACCGTGTCACCCGATCCGTGCGTTCCGGTCGCGATCGCGCCCGCGATCGAGATGTGCGGCAGCGATGCGAGGTTCGCGAGCGCCCATCCCTCGGCCTCGAGCGCGGGCGCGAGCTCGCCGTAGCGCATGCCCGCGCCGACCGTGACGGTGCGGGCGCCTGGGTCGATGCGCGGCGCGGCCGTGAGCCGCGCCGTCGACAGGAGCGTGTCGTCGGTGTCGGCGATGAGGTTGAACGAGTGCCCCGACCCCAGCGCGCGCACGCGGCCGGCCGAGGCCAGCACCGCACGGACCTCGTCGACGCTCGACGGCGTCTCGACCCGCTGTGCGCCGAAGCGCACGTTCCCCGCCCAGTTGGCCTGCGCCATCCTCGTCTCCTTCATCGCCGTTGATTTGTTGCCACTATAGCGTTATTGAGGGCGGGGCGCATCCGCGCCCCGCCCTCCCGACCGTAGCGCGGCTCAGCTCAGCGCGATGGCCGACCACGACACGGGCTCGAGCCGGACCCGCAGGGTGCCGCCGTCGAGCCGGGCGTCGAGGGGCTTGAGCCCCACGCGCTCCTGGTCGTCGATCGTGTTCTTCGCGTACACGTCGTCGTCCCACAGGGTGACGGCCTCCGCCACCGCGGCGCGCCCCAGACCCGAGACGTCGATCGTCACGTCGACGGCCTCGCGCGAGCGGTTCACGAGGAACACCGCCGAGCCCTCGTCGCCGTCGGTCGCGACCGCGTCGACCGCCGATGCCTCTCCGTACTTCTTCGAGGTGACCGTCCCGGCCTCGACGCGCGGCTTGAGCACGCGGCCCTGCGCGAGGCGCGAGGTGACCGAGAACGGGAAGAACGTCGTCTGGCGCCACGCGTCGCCGCCCGGCTCGGTCATGATCGGCGCGATCACGTTGACGAGCTGCGCGAGCGAGGCCGAGCGCACGCGGTCGTGGTGCTCGAGCAGGGTCATCAGCAGGCTGCCGAAGACGACCGCGTCGGCGACCGAGTACACGTCCTCGAGCTGGCGCGGCGCGATCGGCCAGGTCTCGTTGACCTCGTCGGACTCCTGGTGCTCCTTGAGGTACCAGATGTTCCACTCGTCGAACGACAGCATGATCTTCTTGTCGGTCTTGCGCCGATGCCCCACCGCGTCGGCCGTCGTCACGACCGTCTCGATGAAGTAGCGCATGTCGAGGGCCGACGCGAGGAAGGAGTCGAGGTCGCCGTCGAACTCCTGGTAGTAGGCGTGGCACGAGACGAAGTCGACGTAGTCGTACGCGTGCTCGAGGACGGTGCGCTCCCACTCCCCGAAGGTCGGCATCGACGATCCCGACGACCCGCACACGACGAGCTCGAGGTCCTTCTGCGCGGCCTTCATCGCCTGCGCGGTGCGCGCAGCGAGCTTGCCGTAGTCGTCGGCCGTCATGTAGCCGGTCTGCCACGGGCCGTCCATCTCGTTGCCGAGGCACCACATCCGGATGTCCCACGGCTCGGGGTAGCCGTGCGCGGCGCGCAGGTCGCTGAGCGCGGTGCCCGACGGGTGGTTGGCGTACTCGAGCAGGTCGAGCGCCTCGAGGATGCCGCGCGTGCCGAGGTTCACCGCGAGCATGAGCTCGCTGCCGATCTCCTGGAGCCACGAGGCGAACTCGTTCAGGCCGATCTGGTTCGTCTCGAGCGCGTGCCATGCGAGGTCGCGGCGGACGGGGCGGCTCTCCCGCGGCCCGACGCCGTCCTCCCATCGGTAGCCCGACACGAAGTTGCCGCCCGGATAGCGGATGGTCGTCGCGCCGAGCTCCTTCACGAGGGCGGTGACGTCCTTCCGGAAGCCGTTCTCATCGGCCTGCGGATGGCCGGGCTCGTAGATGCCGTCGTAGACGCAGCGACCGAGGTGCTCGACGAACGAGCCGAAGATGCGGCGGTCGATCGGTGCGACGACGGCCTCGGGGTCGATGCGAATGCTCGCGGTGGACATGCGTACCTCTCGGTTTCTCTCTCAGGGGGTGGCCGGTGCCGGCCATGGTGTCACGCGGTCGCGCGGTCGACGGCAGGGCCGATGAGCGCCGCGTGGACGAGGAGCGGCGCGCTCGCTCCGAAGAGGAGCGCGATGGGCGGTGCGGTCAGGAGCGCCGCGGCGACGGCGCCGAGCGCGGCGAGGACGACGAGGGCCCGGCCCGGGGTCAGCCAGGGCGCCACGACCGCGAACCGCAGGACAGTGCGGGTCGTCGCCCGCGGCGCACGGGCCAGGGCGACGACCGCGTACGCCGCCGACACAGCGGATACGGCGCCGACGATCGTGACGGCCGCGAGGGCTGCCGACGCGATGCCCGCCGGCAGCGACGACGAGACGGCGACGTCGAGCGCGACGACGAGCCAGGCGACCTGGAACCCGGCGCCGGCGAGGTTCGCGCGCCCGAACGCCTCGCGATAGGCCGCGACGAACGCGCGGACCGGCGCGGAGGGCGCCTCGAGCGCGCGCACGGCGGCGACGGATGCCGGGAAGACGCCGAGCACGACGAGGCCGGCGAGCGCGCCCCCGAGCCACAGCCCCTGCACGAGCAGCAGCCGCGAGACGTGGCCGAGCACGTCCATGACGCGCCCCGACCATCCGATCGCCTCCTCGCCTGCCGCGCCCCGGACATCCGTCGTCGCCACGATCAGCCCTTCGATCCCGTGAGGGCGATCGACTCGATGATCTGCTTCTGGAAGATCACGAAGACCGCGAGGACCGGCACGAGCGCGATGCACGACGCCGCCATGATGAGCGGATAGTCGGTCTGGCTCGCGTACGTCGCGTTGAAGCGCGCGATCACGAGCTGCAGGGTCTGCACCTCGGGCGAGTTCAGGTAGATGATCGGCGCGAGGTAGTCGTTCCAGACGGCCATGAACCACAGGATGAACTGCGCCGCGATCGCCGGTCGGATGATCGGGAAGATCAGGCGCCAGAAGATCGTGAAGTGGCTCGCGCCGTCGATCACGGCCGCCTCGATGATCGAGTCGGGCACCGTGTCGAGGTACTGGCGCAGGAAGAACACCATGACGATGTTCCCGAAGATCCCGGGCAGGATGAGCGGCCAGAGGGTGTCGACGAGGCCCGCGCGGGCGAACATCTGGAACTGCGGGATCATGAGCGTCGGGAACGGGATCATGATCGCCGCGAGCAGCGACAGGAACAGCGCTCCCTTGCCGGGCAGGCGCATCTTGGCGAACGCGTAGGCCGCGAGCGCCGACGCGGCACCGCCGATGAGCGTCACGCTCACGGCGACGATCGCGCTGTTGGCGATGCCCGTGAGGAGCGGCCCGGCCGTCCACACGCGCACGTAGTTGTCCCACTGCACGGGGTCGGGGATCCACTGCGGCGGCAGGAAGAAGACGGCCTCGCGGGTCTTGAGCGAGGTCGTGAGCATCCACAGGAGCGGAGCGACCATCGTGATGCCGCCGAGCGACAGGATGATCGCGACGATCACGTTGCCGAGGCGGGAGCGGCGCGTGCGGCTGCCCTCGGGGCGGCGGCCGCCCTTCTGCGGCTGCACGAGCGCGCGCGTCGACAGGCTCTGCGTCGTGGTCGGGGTGGGGGTCTGGAGAGCGGTCATCGTCGGCCTCACTCGATCGAGAACGTGCTGCGCCGGTTGAGCGCGAACTGGATGGCCGTGACGACGAACACGAGGATGCCGAGGACGATCGACATCGCCGTCGCGTAGCCCATGTTGAGGTACTCGAACGCCTGGCGCCAGATGTACCAGACGATCGTGGCCGTGGAGAACTCCGGGCCTCCCGTCGGGGTCATGATGTTGATCTCGACGAAGATCTGCGCTCCGCCGATGATGTTGGTCACGACGAGGAAGAAGGTCACGGGCCGCAGCATCGGCACGGTGATCGCGCGGAACTGCTGGAACGCCGACGCCCCGTCGAGGCTCGCCGCCTCGTACAGCTGCCGGGGAACGGACTGCAGCGCCGCGAGGTAGAGGAGCATCGAGTAGCCGAGGCCCTTCCACACGGTCATGAGGATGATCGCGGGCTTCGCGGTCGCGGCATCCTGCAGCCAGTTCGGCCCGTCGATGCCGACGTACGCGAGCGCCTGGTTCACGAGACCGAAGTCGCCGTTGTACGCCCACTGCCAGAGGATGGCGATGGCCGCGATCGAGGAGATGACCGGGATGTAGTAGATCGTCCGGAAGAACGTCGTGCCGCGCATCTTGCGGTTCATCGCGAGCGCGAGCAGGAGCGACAGGATGAGCCCGAGCGGGATGCCGAGCATGAGGAAGACGGTGTTGCCGAGCGACTTCCAGAAGTACTCGTCGCCGAGCATGCGCACGTAGTTGGCGATCCCGTTGGGCGCGGGGGCCGTGATGCCATTCCAGTTCGTGAACGACGTCGCCGCGGCGAACACGAGCGGGTACGCGACGAACGCGAGGAACCCGATCACGGGGATCGCCACGAAGAGCGCGGCGGCCCGGTGCTCGCGCCGATGCAGCGCGCTGCGCCGGCGGGTCGCCCTGGGTGGGGCGACGGCGGAGGTGGTGGTCATCGTCGAGCTCCTTCGTTCGACAGGGAGAGGGAGGGCAGGGGCAGCGGCGCCGCGATCATCCGCCGGTCCTCGCCATCTCGGACTGGTCGTTGGCCATGTCGAGGAACTCCTGCATCCTCGGCTGCGCCTGCGCGAGGTACTCCTCGGCCGTGACCTTGCCATCGATGACCGGCTGGATGTTCGTGAAGAGCTCGTCGTACCACTGCGCGTTGTACGTGTAGGTGGCGGGCAGCGCGCGGCCGTAGTCCTGCAGGACCTGGAGGAACTCCTCCTTGTTGGCCGGCATGGTGGAGTCGTCGGCCGCGTACTCCTCGGCCATGTCGATGAGGTTGGGGATCTGCACGCCCGCGTCGACGAGCGCCTGCTGCGTCTCGCGGTCCGCCGACAGGTACGCGGCCAGGTCGACGGCGGCCTCGGTGTTCGCAGTCGAGGCCGACACGGCGATGCCCAGGGTGCCGATCCAGGACGCGGTCTCCCCCGTCTCGCCGACCGGCCACGGGATGAGGTCCCACTCGAAGGGGAGGTCCTTGTAGATCGGGACGTCCCACGGGCCGACGGGGAAGAACCCGATCTCGCCCTGCATCCAGCGCTGGTAGGTGTCGAGCGTCTGCGCCTCGGCGACCGAGGGCGTCACGGCGTGGACGTTCTGCAGGTCCGCGAAGAACTGCAGCGCCTCGGCGAACTCGGGGGTGTCGACCGTGACGCTCTCGGCGTCCTCGTCGATCCAGTCGGCGCCGTTCGACCACGCGAACGACTGCAGGTTCCAGACCACGTTGAGGCCCGTGCCCCACTGGTCGAGCTCGCCGTCGCCGTCGGTGTCCTTCGTGATCGCCTTGAGGACCTCGACCCACTCCTCCCACGTGTACGGGTCGTCGGGGTCGGGCCGCTCGACGCCCGCGGCGTCGAGCATCGTCGCGTTGTAGCCGAACGAGAACGGGCCGACGTCCTTGGGGAGCGCGTAGAGCGGCCCCTGCCCGAGCTTCTCGCCGTCGTAGCGGTACGAGTCGATGCCGTAGTCCCACATGTTGTCGAGGTCGATCGCGTCGGACGCCTCGACGTACTCCGTGATGTCCTGGATCACCCCCGCGTTCACGTAGGACTCGACGCTGCCCGGATCGATGTAGAACACGTCGGGCACCTGGCCGCCGACGATCGCCGCACGGAGCTTCGTCGCGTACTCGTCGGCCGTCGTCATGATGATCTCGACGTCGATGCCGGTGTCGGCCTCGTACTGCTCGATGGCGGCGGTGTACGCCTCCTCCTCGGCGGGTCCGCCGCGGAACATGAACGTCAGGGTGTCCTCGTCCTGCGCAGCGGCGCAGCCGCCGAGCACCGGCGCGGCGATCGCCAGCACGGCGGTCATCCCCGCGATCGCGATCTTCCTCGGCATCGCGACCTCCTTCTTCTCAGGCGGCGACAGCGCCGCTCGAAACGCTCTTCTCCGAGCCTGGTTTCCAACGTTGTAAAGCCAACGTTGTAAAGATAGACCGCCGACCCCACGACGTCAAGACGACGCGGCGCCGTCAGGCAGCGGGGGCGTCCGCGCGTCGGGTCGACTCGCGCTCGACGATCCGGAACGGCGTCGTGTAGCGGCGCGGAGCCGCTGCGGCGCCGCCCGAGCGGCGCTCCTCGATGCGCGACAGCAGCACCCGCACCGCCTGCTGGGCGATCTGGAGGCGGCCGGGGTCGACGGTCGAGAGGGAGGGCGCCGTGTACCGGGTCTCGTCGAGGTCGTCGAAGCCGATGATCTTCACCTCGTCGGGCACGCGGCGCCCCTCGTCCTGCAGGGCGCGGAGCGCGCCGAACGCGAGCGTGTCGTTCATGCCGAAGACGCCGTCGACGGCGACGCCGCGCGCGAGGACCTCGTGCATGGCCTGCGCGCCGTCCAGGCGGTGCCAGAGGCCGACGTAGCCGACGAGGCTCTCGTCGTAGGGCAGGCCGGCGGCCTCGAGCGCCTCGCGGTATCCGCGCAGGCGCAGGGCCGCGGAGCCCTGGTCCTCGCCGAGGTGCGCGCCGATGGCGGCGATCCGCCGGCATCCGGCCGCGATGAGGTGCTCGGTGGCCGCGCGCGCGGCGACCACGTTGTCCATGACGACGTGGTCGCACGGCGGGTCGAAGATGCGCTCGCCGAGGATGACGAGCGGGTAGTCGACCTCGAGGCGCGCGACATCGTCCTGGCTCATCGCGAGCGGGCTGAAGATGAGCCCGTCGGTCAGCTGGAGGCTCGGGCTGCGCAGCACGTCGTACTCGGCGTCGAGCTCGGCCCCGGTCTGCTCGATGAGCACCGTGACCCCGTGCTCCTTCGCCTCCGAGATCACGGCTCCCGCGAGCTCGGCGAAGTACGGCAGGGCGAGCTCCGGCAGGGCGAGGCCGATGACGCCGCTGCGCCCGATGCGCAGGCTGCGCGCGGAGATGTTCGGCTGGTAGCCGGTCTGCTCGATCGCCGCGAGCACGGCCGTCCGCGTCGACTCCTTGACGTGCTTGTAGCCGCGCACGACGTTGGAGACCGTCTTGATCGAGACGCCGGCGAGCTCCGCGACGTCACGCAGGGTGGCGGCCATGGCGCCCCTCCTCCCCCGCGCCGCTCACAGTGCCTCCGCGAGCGCGGATCCGGCCGCGCGCAGGTGCGTCGCGGGGTCGGCGATCGCCGCCTCGGATGACCCCGCGAGCTCGGTGAGCGAGAGGGCGCGCCAGAGCCCCGACGTGTCGGCGGCGATGCGCCCGGCCACGATCGCGACGCGTGCGCCCGCGGCCTCGGCCAGAGCCGAGACGTGCGCGGGCGCCTTGCCCGAGGCGGACTGGCCGTCGTACGAGCCCTCGCCCGTCACGACGAGATCGGCGCCGGCGATCGCGTCGCCGAGGCCGGTGAGCTCCGCCACGCGCTCCGCCCCCGGGACGATCTCGGCGCCCCACACGAGCAGCCCGTAGCCCGCGCCGCCCGCGGCACCCGCGCCGGCCTCCTCGGGGTCGGCGACGCGCGCGAGCGAGCCGGCGACGGTGTCGCCGCTCACGCCGCGCAGCACATCGACGAGGCGCGCGAGGCCCGCGTCAGCGCGCGCGACGCCCTCCTCGTCGAGGCCCTTCTGCGGGCCGAACACGGCCGCCGCGCCCCGGCCGCCGAGCAGCGGGTTCGTGACGTCGCAGAGCACCTGGACCCCGCCCTCCGGCAGCGGGCGCAGCCGCGAGAGGTCGACCTTCGCGACGTCGTCGAGGCCCGATGCCCCGGGCGCGATCGACGTGTCGAACGCGTCCGTGAAGCGCGCGCCGAGTGCGGTGAGCAGGCCCGTTCCGCCGTCGGTCGACGCGCTCGAGCCGATGCCGAGGACGAGCTGCGAGACGCCGGCGTCCAGCGCGGCCGCGATCGCCTGCCCGAAGCCGAGCGTCGACGCCTCCCACGGACGACGCGCGTCGCCCAGCAGCTCGATGCCCGAGGTCGATGCGAGCTCGACGACGCCGATGCCGCCCGGGGCGGCGTCGGTCGCGGGAAGGCGCAGCCACGACGCGTCGACGGCGAACCCCGACGGGCCGGTCACGCGGATGGGCACGCGCACGGCCCCGGGGACGGCCTCCGCGAACGCGGCGAGGGTGCCCTCGCCGCCGTCGGCCATCGGCCGCGCGACGATCTCGTCGTCGGGGCGCACCGCTGTCCATCCCTCGGCGAGCGCCGCGGCGACATCGGCCGCCGCGATCGTGCCCTTGAAGCTGTCCGGTGCGATGACGATGCGAGCCATGCCCCCAATCCTCCCGCATCCGCGGAGCGCGCACGGACCGCGGCCATCCGCCGTCGCGCGGTCAGCGCATGGTCGCGCGCAGCCGCGCCTTCTCGGCCTCGACGTCGAAGTCGGCGGTCGGCCACTGCGGGTCGATCTGCTCGAGCGTCTCGAGGAGGAGCTCCTGAACGGCGAGCCGCGCATACCACTTGCGGTTCGCCGGGACGACGTACCACGGGGCCTCGGGGGTCGAGGTGCGGTCGAAGACCGTCTGATACGCCTCCTGGTAGGCGGGCCACTGCGCGCGCTCGTCGACGTCGCCGGGGTTGTACTTCCAGTGCTTGTCCGGGCGCTCGAGGCGCTCCATGAGCCGCTCGCCCTGCTCGTCGTAGGAGATGTGCAGCATGACCTTCACGATGCGCGTGCCCTGCTCGACGAGGCGCTCCTCGAACGCGTTGATCGCGTCGTAGCGCCGCTCGATCTCGTCCGCCGGCGCGAGGGCGCGGACCCTCCCGATGAGCACGTCCTCGTAGTGCGAGCGGTCGAAGACCCCGATGAAGCCCGGGCGCGGCACGCGCTGCTCGATGCGCCAGAGGAAGTCGTGCTCGAGCTCCTCGGGTGACGGCGCCTTGAAGGCGACGAGCTCGATCCCCTGCGGATCCACGCCGCCGACGACGTGGCGCACGATGCCGCCCTTGCCCGCCGAGTCCATCGCCTGCAGGACGAGCAGCACGCTGTCGCGGCCGTCGCCGCCGTGGCTCTCGGCGTAGAGGCGCTCCTGGTACTCGGCCAGCTGCGTCAGACCGGACGCGAGGTCGACAGCGCCGTCCTTCTTGTCGCCCGCGTAGCCCGGCGTCGCGTCCGGATCGAGATCGGCCAGGCGGAACCCCGCCGGCGCTCGGAGCGCGGTCAGCGCGTCCTCGGTCCACTTCACCTGGCTCTTCGCGATCATGGTCCCCATCCTGCCGCGCACGGTCGCCGCGGCGCCAGGGCGGGTCAGCGCGCGAGCGGGACCTCGATGATCCGGCGGCGGCCGACGGTCGAGGTGAGCGCCTGGTCGAGCGCGCCGCGCGTCGTGACGCGGTGGTGCTCCCACCCGTACGCCGCGGCGAGCTGCTCGATGCGGGCGGACTGCGGCGTGTAGAGCACGCGCGTCATGTCCTCGTCGGAGGCCGTCGCCGCGACCTCGAGCCCGTCGAAGATCGTTCCGCCGCGGTCGTTGCCGACGATCACCTGCACACGCGGCTCGTCCTCGAAGTCGGGCAGGAGGAGCGCGCCGGTGTCGTGGAGGAAGGCGAGGTCGCCGAGGAGGACGCGGGTGACGCCCGGCCGGTCCGGGCCCTGGCTCGCGAGCGCGACGCCCATCGCCGTCGCGACCGTGCCGTCGATGCCGGCGAGCCCGCGGTTCGCGTGCACGGGCACCTTCTTGCCCGGCAGCAGCGCGTCGGCGACCCGCACGAGCCGCGACGACCCGAAGACGAGCCGGTCGTGCGGCCAGGTCGCCGCCCAGACCGCCGACACGAGCTGCGCACGGTCGAGGGGCCGCCGCACGGCGTCGAGCTCGGCGCGCACGGCGTCGAGGCGCTCGTGCGGATCCGCCGAGCGCAGCCCGGGCAGGTCGGGCGCGGGCGCGTCGAGGTCGGCGGCATGCGCGTGCGAGAAGCGCATCCACGCGCCCAGCCACGCGTCGTCGACGGGTCCGTCCTCGACCGCGACGGCGTCGGCGGGGCGCGTGCGGCCGTTGAGGTTCAGCTCCTCGCCCCCACGGCGGACGGCCACGACGTCGACAGCGGGGTCGGACAGGAGCGCGGCGACCTCCCGGCTCAGGGTCGGATGGCCGAGCACGACGGCCCGCTCGACGCGGCCGCCCAGCTCGGCGTCCCGCAGCGCAGCGCGGTAGCCGTGGATGATCCGCCGACCGAACCGCGCGCCGCTCACGATCTCCGCGACGAGCGGCCAGCCCGCCTCGTGCGCGAGCTGCTCGGCGTCAGCGCCCGCGCCCTCGCCCGCGACGACGACCGTCCGCGGGCCGCGCGGCAGGATCGTCGTCGTGCGCGCGGGTGCGCTCGGGGGGACGTCTGCCGACGGCCCCGGCTCCCCGTCCGGCTCCGGGATGGCGCCCGCGAGCGGCTCGCGGTACGGCAGGTTCAGGTGAACAGGGCCCGGCACGGCGTCTCCCGCCCGCCCCGTCGCGTGCGCGAGCGCGAGCGCCGCGAGCCGCGCCATCCGCTCGCCCTCGCCATCCGCGCCCGTCGGCGTCTCGGCATCCGTCGCGAACCGCGCGAGCGCGTCGAAGAGGCCCGGCTGGCGCGTGGTCTGGTTCGCGCCGACGCCGCGCAGCTCGGGCGGCCGATCCGCGGTGAGGAGGAGCAGGGGCACGCCCGAGTGGTGCGCCTCGAGGGCGGCCGGGAGGAGGTTCGCGACCGCCGTGCCCGACGTGCAGACGACCGCAGCGGGCACGCCGAGCTCGCGGCCGATGCCGAGCGCCGTGAACCCCGCGACGCGCTCGTCGATGCGGACGTGCAGGCGGATGCGACCCTCGCGCTCGAGACGCGCAGCGGCGAGCGCGAGCGCCTGCGACCGCGACCCCGGGCTCAGGACGACGTGCGAGACCCCGCCGCGGACGAGCTCGTCGAGCAGCCGCCACGCGGCCGCGGAGGCCGGGGAGGCGATGGCGTCCGGCATGTCAGCGGAGGCGTCCGTCGCCGTCGGGATCGTCGCGCTTGTCGTCGCGGGTCGGGTCGTCCTCGGCGTCGAGCCGGGCGAGCTCCTCCTCGAGCTGGCGGATGCGCTCGTCCTGGTCGGGGATCGGCCGCACGGTGCCGAGGAAGGTCGGGTCGTCGTCCGGCGCGATCGGGCGCTGGCGCTGCGCGTCGGGGCGTGTGCGCCCGATGACGAACCAGAGGATGCCGCCGATGACGGGGATGAGGACGACGATGGCGATCCATGCGCGCTTCGAGACGCCGCGGTGACGCGACGGCGGCTGCACCGAGCAGTCGACGATGCTGAACACCCAGAACACAGCAGCGGCGACCGCCAGGACGATGAGAGCGCGGGCCATCCTCACATCCTAGGCGGGGGAACCGGGAGCGGCCCGGGTGCCCCGGATTCCCTCAGACGACGCTCCGTAGGATGTCAGCGTGAAGATCCGGTCTGTCGTCGTCTACTCGGTGCTGCGTCTGCTCGCGTTCCTCGTGCCGTTCGGCGTGCTGATGATCTTCCCCGTCTTCCAGCAGCTGTGGTGGCTCGCGGCGATCTTCGCGGCGCTCATCGGGCTGAGCCTGTCGATCCTCCTCCTGCGCCGCCCGCTCGACGACGTCTCGACGGGGCTGTACGCGTCGCGTCAGGAGAAGCAGTCGCGCCGCCGCTCCGCCGCCGAGCTCGACGCCGAGGCCGAGGACTCCGCCACCGGCGCGTGACGCGCCCCGCGGCGTCCCGGCGGTGCATGTCTCACTCCAGGCCGTGCATGTCTCACGCCGGGCGGTGCATGACTCACTGCCTGCCGGAAAGACCCGGTCTAAGCCGCAGCGCGTGAGACATGCGGAGTGGGGGTCTCACTCCAGGCGGTGCATGTCTCACTCCCTGCCGGAAAGACCCGGGCTAAGCCGCAGCGAGTGAGACATGCAGAGTGGGGGTCTCACTCCAGGCGGTGCATGTCTCACGCCCTGCGGGAAAGGCCCGGTCTAAGCCGCAGCGAGTGAGACATGCGTGGTGGGCTCAGCCGACGAAGGCCCAGGCGAGGAAGGCGCCGTACGCGAGCGACCCGAGCGACGTGAGGGCGAGGGCGAGAATGAGCTCGCGCGCGGTCTGATACGTCCACACGATGAGGATGGCCGGCCCGACCGCCAGGAGCGCGAGCAGCGCGAGCCACGCGATCGGATAGAAGAACGCGAGGTACACGGCGATCGCGAACGCGAGCGCGACGAGCGCCGTGAAGAGCGCCTGCGTCGCGCGCTTGCCGATGAGCACCGTAAGCGTCCGCTTGCCGGCCGCGCGGTCCTGGTCGATGTCGCGGAGGTTGTTCGCGAGGAGCACCGCGCACGCGAGGAAGCCCGCTGCCACGGCGCCGAACCACGCCTCCTGCGGGAGGGCGAGCGCCTGCACCCACGTCGTCCCGAGCGTCGCGACGAGCCCGAAGAACACGAACACGAACACCTCGCCGAGAGCGTTGTAGCCGTAGGGGCGCTTGCCGCCCGTGTAGAACCAGGCGGCGACGATGCAGACCGCGCCGACCGCGAGCATCCACCACTGCTGCGTGCGGATGACGATGGCGAGCCCGGCCACCGCGGCGATCCCGAAGAAGACGAGGGCGACGACGAGCACCGACTTCGCAGACACGCGCCGCGACGCGGTGAGCCGTGCCGGGCCGACGCGGTGGTCATCCGTGCCGCGGACGCCGTCGGAGTAGTCGTTGGCGAAGTTCACGCCGATCTGCAGCGCGACCGCGACGACGAGGCACGCGAGCGCGATGACCCAGTGGAAGAGGTCGCCGACGAGGACGGCGGCGCCGGTTCCGATGACAACCGGGGTGATCGCGAGCGGCAGCGTGCGCAGTCGCGCCGCGCCGATCCAGTCTCCGAGCGTGACGGGCTTCGGCGGAGGGGCGACGACGCTGCCGCGCTTCGCCGGGTTGCCGCTGACGTTCTTCCTGCGGTTCTTCGCCTGTGCCACGGCTTCCGATCCTACGACGCAGGCTCGCCCTGCCCGCGCACGAGGCTCCGGATGGCCTGGCGGTCGGGCTTGCCGGAGGCGAGCCGCGGCAGCGCGTCGACGAGGACGAGGCGCGAGGGCCTGGCGGGCTTCCCGACGGCCGCGGCGACGGCCGCGCGCACGACGTCGAGGGACGGCGCCTCCCCTGCTCTGCGCGCCGCGACGACGACGGGCGTCTCTCCCCAGCGCTCGTCGGGGGCGCCGACGACGACCGCGTCGGCGAGACCGGGCAGCTCGCGCACGGCGCGCTCGACGCGGTCGAGCGAGACGTTCACGCCGCCGGAGACGATGACGTTGTCGATCCGGCCCGTGACCGACACCGCGCCATCCGCGACCGCTCCCGCGTCGCCCGTCCGGTACCAGCGGATGCCGTCGCCATCCGTCTCGAAGGTGCGCGCCGTGAGCTCGGCGTCGAGGTAGCCGTCGGCGAGCACGGGGCCCGCGATCCGCAGCTCGCCGCCGACCTCGGCGACGCGGACGCCGTCGAGCGGCACGCCGTCGTACACGCAGCCGCCGCTCGTCTCGGTCGAGCCGTAGGTGCGGACGATCCGCGCACCGAGCTCGGCCGCGCGCTCGCGCAGCGCGACCGGCAGCGCCTGCCCGCCGACGAGGATGGCCTCGAACGACGCGAGCGCGCGCTGCACCTCGGCGCTCTCGGCCGCGGCATCGACGAGGGTCTGCAGCTGCGCGGGCACGAGGGATGTGTAGGTCGGCACGCGCTCGCCGCCGCGCGACGATCGCATGCCCGAGACGACATGCGCGAAGGCCTGCGCAGAGAACCGCCCGGACAGCACCGCGGGCTCGGTGCCCTCGACGAGTCCGCGCACGAGCACCTGGACGCCGGCGATGTACGTCGGCGCGAGGGGCAGCAGCCACTGCCCCGCGCCGATCCGCTCGCGCGTCGCGAGGGCGCTCGCGGTGAGCGCGTGCCGCGACAGGACGACGCTCTTGGGCACCCCTGTCGAGCCCGAGGTCGTGAGGACGACCGCGGTGCCCGCCGGGACATCCGCGGGCAGGCCATCCGCCGGCCCCACGGCGATCGCGGGGCCTGCCCCCAGCGCGCTGCGCAGAGCCCGCAGGAGGTCGCGCGGGTCGTCGCCCGCGAAGCGCTCGAGCTTCACCGCGCCATCCGGATCAGAAGTGCCACGGGAACGGCGCCCAGTCGGGATCCCGCTTCTCGAGGAACGCGTCGCGGCCCTCGACCGCCTCGTCGGTGCCGTAGGCGAGACGCGTCGCCTCGCCCGCGAAGAGCTGCTGCCCGACGAGGCCGTCGTCGACCGCGTTGAAGGCGTACTTCAGCATGCGGATGGCCGTGGGTGACTTCCCGAGGATGGTCCGGGCCATCGCGATCGCCTCGCGCTCGAGCTCCGCGTGCGGGACGACGCGGTTGACCGCGCCCATCTCGTACGCCCGCTGCGCCGAGTAGGTCTCGGCGAGGAAGAAGATCTCGCGCGCGAACTTCTGGCCGATCTGCCGCGCGAAGTACGCCGAGCCGTATCCCGCATCGAATGAGCCGACGTCGGCATCCGTCTGCTTGAACTTCGCGTCCTCCGACGCGATCGAGAGATCGCACACGACGTTGAGGGAGTGCCCGCCTCCCGCGGCCCAGCCGGGGACCACGGCGATGACGACCTTCGGCATGAAGCGGATGAGCCGCTGCACCTCGAGGATGTGAAGCCGCCCCGCGCGCGCGGAGTCCGTGACCGAGGTCTCGTCCTCGGAGTACTTGTACCCGTCGCGGCCGCGGATGCGCTGATCCCCGCCCGAGCAGAACGCCCATCCGCCGTCCTTGGGGCTCGGGCCGTTGCCCGTGAGGAGCACGACGCCGATGCGCGGGTCGGTGCGCGCGAGGTCGAGGGCGCGGTAGAGCTCGTCGACGGTCGCCGGGCGGAACGCGTTGCGCACCTCCGGCCGGTCGATCGCGATCCGCGCGATGCGGCCGTCCTTCGACACGTGCGCCGTGATGTCCCGGTAGTCCTCGGAGCCGGGCGCGGCGTCCCACTCGGCGGGGTCGAACAGGTCGGATACGAAGGCGTCGCTCACGTGGTCCAGCCTATTCCGGGGCCCGGGGAGGCGGTTCGCCGCGTTTCGCGGCGAACGGGCTCGGGTTGCCGCGTTTCGCGGCGAACCCGCCCCGTCTCAGCCGTTCTTCGCGTCGCGCCAGGCGAGCCAGCGGCGCACGAGGTCGAAGTCGAGCTCGGGGCCGCTGATCCCGAGCGTGAACAGGCGCACGCCGGCCGCGAAGAGCTCGTCGGCCTTCGCCTCGTCGCGCCCCTTGAGCTCGTTCGAGACGACGAGCTGCGACAGGTCGCGCTCCTCCTTCTCCCCCCAGCTCGCGAGCACGTCGAGCTTGCGCGCGAGCTCCTCGCCCTCCGTGAAGCTGTGCCAGATGTCCGCGTGCCTCGCGACGAGGCGCAGCGTCTTCTGCTCGCCCTTGCCGCCGATGAGCACGGGGATCCGCCGCGTCGGCGCCGGGTTGAGCGCGTCCCAGCGGCGCTCGATCCGCTCCATCCCCGCGGCGAGGTCCTTCAGGCGCGTGCCCGGGGTGCCGAACTCGTAGCCGTACTCGTCGTAGTCGCGCTCGAACCATCCGGCTCCCGTGCCGAAGATGAAGCGCCCGGTCTCGCCGCCCTTCGCGGAGATGTGGTCGACGGTCCGGGCCATGTCGGCCTGGAGATCCGCGTTGCGGTACGAGTTGCAGTTCACGAGGCAGCCGAACTCGACGCGCTCGGTCTGCTCGGCCCACGCCGCGAGCATCGTCCAGGCCTCGAAGTGCGTGCCTTCGGGATCGCCCGAGAGCGGGAAGAAGTGGTCCCAGTTGAAGAGGATGTCGACGCCCATGTCCTCGAGGCGGGAGACCGCGTCGCGGATCGTGGCGTAGGAGGAGTGCTGCGGCGCGATCTGGACGCCGAGTCGGACCGGGGTGTCGAGAAGAGGCATGTGGCCAGCCTATGGGCGCGCGGATGGTGCGGGCTCGGACGGCAGGCCGCTCACGGGAGCTTGGCGCGCGCCTCTCTCCGGACGGACGCCGGGAGGCGCTCCCCCACCCGCTCCAGGAAGGCCCGCGCCGCGTCGGGCGCGGCGACGAGGGCATCGGCAGTCAGCGCCATGCGGGCATGGTACCGGCCGCCCGTGCAATGGAGAGGCGCCCCGCCCGCCGGCGAGGCGCCCCTTCTCGGTCAGCGCGCTGCGCGACGGGCCTTCACGAAGCCGTCGACGATCGACCACCCCGCGACGGCGATGATCACGACCCCGAGGACCGCCTTCGTGACCGGGAGCGCCGCGCCCGGCAGGAAGGTCGCCGTGAACGCGGGGCTCAGCAGACCGTCCTGCACGAGCAGCACGAGGGCCGGCACCGCGAAGGCGAGAGCGGCGACCGCGTTCAGCGCGGCAAGCGCGCTCGTCCACCGCCCCTTCGCGTACACCGCGATAGCGACGAGCGCCGACAGCACGAGGGTCGCGAACAGCCACGCGATCCCCCAGGGCCACAGTCGCTGGTCGAGCACGGGCATCCATCGCTCGGGCGTCCGCGCGAACCCGACCGCGCTGTCCCAGAGGATGGCCCCCGCAAGCGCGCCGAGCAGGACGAGCGACGCGATGAGGTCGCTGCGCCCCGTGCCGTCGCCGCTCGGCTCGGGCAGCTGATCGACGCTCCACCGCACGCCGGTGTCGGTGCCCGTGCGCTCGAGGATCGCGAACACGAGCGTCGTCCAGAACGCGACATGGACCCCCACGGAGAGGCCGAGCGCGATCGACCCGCCGATCACCTCCCCGATGAGGTTCGCGCTCGCGTCCAAGCCGGCCGCGCGCTTCGTGAGCACGAGGGCGATCGCATGGCCGACCATGGCACACGGGATGACGATCCACAGCAGGAGCTTGAGGAGCCGCCACCACACGAGGTAGTAGCGCGGGCCGATGAGCTGCAGGGGCCGGTCGGCGTAGCGCGCCGCCAGCACGTCGGGGTCGCCGAGCTCGGTGAGCACGGCGCGCTCGGCGTCGACGAACGGCTGTCCCGCGTCGACGCGCGCGTCGATCGCGTCGGCGATCGACGCCTGGAGCTCATCGCGGACGTCGCCCTGGGCGGTGGGCGGGAGCGTGCGGATGGCGGCGGCGATGTACCGCTCGGTGTAGCCGGTCATGTCAGTCCTCCGAGGGGTCGGTGAGGGAGGCGATGGAGGCGGTGAGCGCGCGCCACTCGCCGGTGAGGGTCTCGGCGAGGCGGATGCCCGCCGCCGAGGTGCGGTAGAACTTGCGCGGCCGCGCCTCGTCGGTGTTCCACTCGCTCGTGAGGTGTCCCTGCTTCTCGAGGCGACGCAGCAGCGGGTACAGCGTGTTGGCGTCGGTCGCGAAGCCGTGGCGCTCGAGGTCTTCGAGCAGCCCGTACCCGTAGCCCGCGTCCCGCAGGAGCTGCAGGCACGCGAGCACGATCGTGCCGCGCCGGAGCTCCTGCAGGTGCGTCTCGAAGGCCTCGTTCTCGCTCATGCGCTTCACATTACTGTGTGACACACACTATTGCAATAGACACTACTGACCCGGGTCGCACACGCTGCGCCCCCGCGGCGAGGGGCAGGATGGTCCCATGACCGCTCCGCTGCCCCCGCTCGCCGAGATCCTCGCGGGCACGCGCATCGTCTCGCTCCCGCTCGCGACGCGGTTCCGGGGTGTCGACCACCGCGAGGCCGCGCTGTTCGAGGGGCCGGAGGGGTGGGCCGAGTTCTCCCCCTTCCTCGAGTACGACGACGAGGAGGCGAGCACCTGGCTCGCGGCGGCGATCGACTTCGCCTGGAACCCGCAGCCCGCGGCGCATCGATCCTCGATCCCCGTCAACGCGACGGTGCCCGCCGTCGCCGCCGCAGACGTCGCGGCCATCCTCGCCCGCTATGACGGATGCCGCACCGCGAAGGTCAAGGTCGCCGAGCGCGGGCAGACGCTCGACGACGACGTCGCCCGCGTGAGGGCCGTGCGCGAGGCTCTGGGTGTCGAGGCGCGCATCCGCGTCGACGCGAACGGCGGCTGGAACGTCGACGAGGCCGAGCGGGCCCTCCACGCCCTCTCCGAGTTCGACCTCGAGTACGCGGAGCAGCCGTGCGCGAGCGTCGACGAACTCGCCGAGATCCGACGGCGTCTGCATGACTGGGACATCCCGGTCGCGGCCGACGAGAGCGTGCGGAAGGCGGCCGACCCGCTGCGGGTCGCCCGCGCGGGAGCGGCCGACATCCTCGTCGTGAAGGCGCAGCCTCTGGGCGGCACGAGGCGTGCCCTCGACATCGTGCAGGCGGCAGGGCTCCCCGCGGTCGTCTCGAGCGCCCTCGACACGTCGATCGGCCTCGCGCAGGGCGCGGCCCTCGCCGCAGCCCTCCCCGAACTGGCATACGACTGCGGCCTCGGCACGGCCGCACTGCTCGCGGCCGACGTCGTCGATCCGCGCCTCGTCCCCTCAGGCGGCGCGATCCCCGTCACCCGGCCGGAGCCGGATCCCTCCCTGCTCGACACGCACGGGGCACCCGCCGAGCGCGAGCAGTGGTGGCGCGCCCGCATCACCCGCTGCCACGCGCTCCTGACGTAGCGGACCCAACCGCGACCCGAACCACACACCACCCCACCCAGGTCGCAACTCCCGTCCCCACAGACGCCGATACCGACGGAAACCGCGACCCGAACCACACACCACCCCACCCAGGTCGCAACTCCCGTCCCCACAGACGCCGATACCGACGCCAACTGCGACCCGAACCGCGTCGCGGTCGCTCTGCGGACGAGATCAGCCGAGACGCGGCGAGCGCGGCGGCACCGCCATCGGCCGCCCGGCCGATGTGACGAAGAGCGGCACCGCGCGGCGCCCGAGCCCGAGCCGGTACTGCAGCTCGCCCTGGGCGAGTGCAGAGTCGAGCACCTCCGAGTGGGGCGCGAACGCGATGCCGCGCTCGGCGGCGAGAAGCCACACCCGCATGAGCGCGCGGCCAGCCTCGAACACCGTCTCCGCGGGCAGGCCGAGCGGCGAGTTGAGGATCCGCGTGAGCGCGGCGCCGGTGCTAAGGTCGAGCTCGTCCGACTCGACGACGAGCACGAAGTGGTCCGCGTCGGCGGCCTCGCCCGCGGCCTGGACCGGCACCTCGAGCAGCACGCGGCGCACGAGATCGCCGCCGATGCGGGCCACGCGGGCCGCGCCGTCGCGCAGCCGGCGGCGTCGCGTGAACGGCGCGGCGAGTGCCGCGAGGCGCGGCGGCAGGAGGAGCACGCGGTCGCTCAGCCCGTCGAGGTCATAGCGGGGGTGCTGCGGCGACAGCCTCAGCCAGGAGGCGAGCTCCTCCGCGACGCCGGGCCGGGTGAGCGTGTCGGCTGTGCCCAGTGCCGACAGCCGGCGCAGGTCGCCCGCGGCGATGGGCACGAGCCGGATCCACGGCGGCACGACGGCAGACGCGGCCTCGAGGAAGCCGGGCACGCGTCGCACGGCCCCGCGATAGGTGAGCCGCCGATCCAGAGCCGTGCCCTGGACGGGCACCTCGCCGCCGAGCGCGAGGCGGGCGACCGGGTCGCGGCGCTCGGCGCGGACGATCACCGCGGGGTCCGCGAGGGCCGGCAGGATCTGCACGTCGAGGGCGCGCCCGCGCGCACGCGCCGCGGCGACGGCGGCCTCGGTCCACGCTCCGAGCGCGAGCACGGTGTCGCGGCCCGTGGGGTCGCCCACGCGGAGCGTGCGGCCCTCCGCGACGCCCAGCTCGATCGCGTCCGAGCGGATGCGGGCGTCCCACGGCTGCGTGTTGTGCGCGGACGGCGCGCTCGACGCCGCCGCGACGATGTCGCGAAGATCGGTCATGACTCCTCCAGCCGGCGGCGGTAGAAGGCCGTCCCGTGCAGCGGACGGCCGCCGAGCCGCTCGATGGGTCGGGCCGAGGCCGCGTTCTCGCGCCCGATGTACGTCGTCCGCAGGGTGCGGTAGCCGCCCGCGCGGAGCCGCTCGGCGACGGCGCGCCAGAGAAGCCCGGCGATGCCTCGCCCCTGGCGCTCGGGCACGACGCCGTGGATGACGAGCACGGCGTCGCGGCCGCGCCCGCCGCGCAGCAGTCGAAGGGCCTCGCGCGGCCCGACGCGCCCGCCGGATCCTCTCAGCACGTCGACCGGGTCGGGCACGACGAGCACGAAGCCGACCGGCTCGCCCGTCCGCGCGTCCTCGGCGAAGAGCCACAGCCCGGGGTCCATGAGCCCGACGAGCCCGCTCGTCGCGTCGCGCATCTGCGCGCGCGAGATCTCGGTGTAGTACGGCAGCTGCGCGAAGGCGGCGTTGACGAGCGTCCGCAGCCGGGCCACGTCGCGCGCGAACCGCACGCGCGACGCGCGCCGGATCCGGATGCCCGCGGCGGCGAGCTCCTCGGCCGACGGGGCGGATGGCGCGGGAGCGGCATCGAGGTCGGCGATCCAGGTGTCGGATGCGTTCCAGACCGCGAAGCCCGCCTCCTCGTACACGCGCGGGACCCACTCGGGATTCCAGGCCCCGTCGAAGAAGCCGGGCTCGTCGAATCCGCTCGTGATCACCCCGCCGGTCTGGTTCGGCAGGAGCGAGACGGGGCCGATCACCTCGGCGCTGCCGTCGCGCCGCCCGCGATCCGCGATGAGCTCGAGCAGCGCGCGGAGGTCGTCGGGCGTCGCCGCCCACGTCGCCCCGAAGAGCGTCGCGCGCGTGCCGAGCTTCTCGTCGAGCGCGCGGTCGGCGTGGATCGTCGTGCGCCCCACCGTCTCGTCGCCGCGGCGTGCGAGGAGCAGCTCGGTGCGGCCATCCGCCGCCGCCGACCCGTCGAACCACGCGCGCACGACGTCCTCGAGGAGGGGCACCGCGAGGTGCGCGGGGTCGCCGCGGCGCGACACCGCGAGGAACTCCTGCAGCTGCGCCTCGGTCTCGACCCGCTCGAGGCGCAGCCGCTCCCCGTCGTCGCCGCCTGGGCCATCCGCCCGAACGCGCGCGGGCGCCTGCGCGGCCGCCGATGCCTGACGCGCGAGCTCGCCGCGCGAGGAGAAGATCCGGATGAAGCCGCCCGTCGCGTTGACCGTGTCGCGGACGATCCACTGCATGAGGTGGCGATGCTCCGGCATGCGCGCGAAGCGCATCATGTCGTCGCGCGTGCGATAGGTCGCGAGCGTGCCGAGCGTGAACGGCCACTCGGCGAAGACGCCGTGCCACACCGTGCCGGGCATGCGGTGCATCTTCGCGACCATGGGCCACCAGTGCCGGTTCGTGGCGAGCCACGCGAGCGGATGGCGGTAGCGCGTCGCGCCGAGGAACATCGACTCCCCGTCGAAGATCGTCCAGCGACGCGGCTCGGGGCGACGACGCTCCCGTCGCGGACGCCGCACCGGCCCGGCGATCTCGGGCGGCTCCCGGCCGTCGCGCAGCTCGGTGGAGACGGGGTGGAAGCGCTCGTTGTGCGCCATCCCGCCGTCCTCCGCGCGCCACACGCCGTTCGTGTAGCCGCGCGGCTCGGCCACGAGGAGCCGCACGCGCCCGCGGTGCGCGCGGGCGACGGCCTCGGCGGCCGCGATCGACGAGAACAGGACGAGCTCGGCGCGGATCGACCCGTCACGCAGTCGGCGCCGCCACGTCACGCCGTCGCGGCGGCTCGCCGCGCACCGGCCCTCGGCGATCACGAGAGCGGCCGCGCGCCCCTGCACGGGTGCGCGGGAGAAGTCCTCGGTGAACACGTCAGTCCTTCACGAGGTAGACGTTCTTGATCTTGGACTCGCCGCCTGCGAACGGCCCCGTGCCGTGCGCGTGCACCTCGACGCGGATGTCGGCGGTCGTCGGGTCCTCCTCGAGCGACTGCGCGAAGTCGCGCGAGACCGCCTCGAGGTGCGCCACGATCCCGCCCCGCGCGGCCTGAGCGAGCTCGTCGCGCTCCGCCGCGTCGAGGGCCGCTCCCTCGCGCAGCTGCACATGCACGAGCGGGCGCTGCTCGTGCGCGCCGATGTCGACGAGCGCGAGCTTGAACGACTCGATCTGCGGCGCGAACCGGTTGTCCCGGTAGAGCCCGTTCTCGATGTCGATCGGATAGAGGTTCGCGCCCATGTACGAGATCGTGGAGTCCTTCCGCCCGAACAGGAAGAGGAACGGCAGGCGCATGCGCTGCACCGCGAACGCCCGGTGGAACGCGCGCTGCAGCTCGGGGTCGAAGGCGAGCGCGTCGAAGACCTCGGGGAGCGAGATGAGCTTCGCCTCGTCGCCGATGTTGTAGCGGAGCTTCGGGCTCATGACGGCGGTCGAGTTGAGCGTGACGACGAGCTCGCCGGCGCCGTTCACCTCGAGGAAGGTCTCGAGCGGGTTGTACTGGAACACCATCGGGATGCGCGTCTCATCGGGCCCCAGCAGCCGCTCGCGCACCCGCTCGTCGGCGTACATCGACCGCCGCAGCCACACCGCGACATCCGATTCCCCGCCCATCCCGATCGTGAGGTCGCTCGCGCCGTATCCCGAGTACACGCGTCCGAAGCAGACCTCGAGGTAGTCGCGCAGGCCCTCCGTCATGGCCTCGCCCCCGACGAACCCGTTCAGCTGGTAGTCGCGCCACGAGAACCACTCCTCGCGGTCGAGCCGGTCGCGGAGGTGCTTGAGGAACGGCGGGTACGCGCTCACGAGATACACGAAGCGCGGCCCGAAGTGGCGGATGGTGTCGACGATCTTGTCGAGGTCGGGCCCGGTGTTCTTCACCATGGCGATCTTCGACATCGCATGGCCGGTGTTCGTGCCCGTCGCCCAGGCGCCCATCGAGAACGCGTTGATGCAGAACAGCCGCTTCGAGCCGAACAGGAGCGTCACGTACCCCGCGACGTTGCTGTGGATGGTCTTCAGCTCGTGGCGGCCGCGCATCCAGTTGAAGGGCGTGCCCGACGAGCCGGACGACTCGTCGACGACCGTGCCGATCGTCTCGATCTCGCCGTTCCAGCAGCGGTCGTCCTCCGAGTGCGCCGTGACGTAGCCGTGCTTGTCGGTCTCGGGGAAGCTGTCGAGCCGGAACCACCGGAAGCGGAACCCGTGCGCACGGAGGTGGCGCTGATAGGCCGGCACGTCGAGGTTCGCGAGCTGGCACATCATCCACGCGTTGAACCTCGCGAACCGCGCCATCCCGGGCTGGAAGTGCCGCGCCGTCCACCGCCAGACCACCGGATGGACGCGGTACAGCTCGTAGAGGTCGGTGATCGCCTTGGCCGAGAGCCGCAGGAGCGTCTGCCGCAGAGCCGAGCCCGGCCCCTCGAGTCCGGCCGGCCCCGGGCCGCTGTGCCTGCGCGTCACGACGCCTCCCCCTCCGTCCGCTCCCGATGCGGACCCCTGGGCAGAAACCTAGCGCCCGGCGGCCCCCGTCTGAAGCACGGTCAGCACCGCTCGATGAGCAGCTGCACGACGCGGCCGACCTCCACGCTGCGCAGCTCGCGCGCGGCGTCCGCGTCGAGGCCGGCGATGGCCGCACGACCCGACACGTCGCCCCACACGGCGAGGATGATGCGCGCGGCCTCGAGCGAGGTCACACGCAGCTCCAGCCGCTCGTTCTCGACGATCTCCTCGATGAGCTGGACGACCTCGTCGACCATCTCCTGCTCCTGCACCGCGTAGGCGACGGCGAAGTCGCGGTCGCGCATCGCGTGGAGATTGATCTCGTACGTGAGGAGCGTGCTCAGCCGGTCGTCGCCGATCACGTCGAGGACCCGGATGATCGCCGCGACGTCGGAGGCCTCGACGCCGATCGTCGCGGCGACGTCGATCTCGGCGACACGCGCCCGCGCCGCGGCCACCCGGTCGCGGGCGACGACCTTCGCGAGCTCGAGGAACATCTCGTCCTTCGTGGCGAAGTTCGAGTAGAACGCGCCGCGGGTGTAGCCCGCCCGCTCGCAGATGCGCTCGACCGACGCCTCGCCGAGCCCCACCTCCGCGAACACCTCGGCAGCCGCCTCCAGCAGCCGCGCGCGCGTGTTCTCGCGGCTCCGCGTCCCGCTCCGCACCTCTTCTGCCACCTCGGCCTCCTCCCGCGAAGCGCGCCATCGGCGCGTCCCGCGCTGTTCACGATCTCACACCCGGGATTCAGCCCGGAATCCTGCTCGGTCGATTACGATACAGTCCTGTATCGGATACAGCGCTGTATCGAAGCCCGTCTGACGTGCCCCCGGAGGCGCCACCGTGTCCACTCTGCTGTTCTCGCTCGGCCGCTGGTCCTTCCGCCACCCCTGGCGCGTCCTCGGCGGCTGGCTGCTCCTCCTCGTCGTCGTGGGGGCGGGTGCCCTCGGCCTGAACCGCGGCTTCGACAACAGCTTCTCGATCCCCGGGACCGAGGGCCAGGAGGGCATCGAGCAGCTGAGCCGCACGTTCCCGCAGGTCTCGGGGACGGCCGCGCAGTTCATCGTCGTGGCCGCCGATGGCGACAGCATCGACGATGCGGCCTACCGGGAGCCGATCGAGGAGAAGGTCGATGAGCTCGCCGACTTCCCGGGGGTCGAGGCGACGACCTCGCCGTACAGCGAGATGGTCGACGGCCTCGTCTCCGACGACGGCGAGGCCGCGATCGTGCAGGTGCAGTTCACCGGCCAGAGCTCGACGATCTCCGATGAGACGAAGGACGGCTTCGCCGACGCCGTGCACGAGCTGCGCGGCGAGCTGCCCGACGGCGCGCGCGTCGCGCTCGGCGGCGACCTCTACGCGACCGAGCTCCCCGCCCTCTCGATCGTCGAGGCCGTCGGCGTCGTCATCGCGCTGCTCGTGCTCATCGTGACGTTCCGCTCGTTCGTCCTCGCTGGCCTCCCCCTCGGCATCGCCCTGCTCGGCGTGGGCGTGTCGATGCTCGGCATCGTGGCGTCGACCGCGTTCGCGACCGTGTCGTCGACGACGCCGATGCTCGCCCTCATGCTGGGGCTCGCGGTCGGCATCGACTACGCGCTCTTCATCGCGGCGCGACACCAGGACCAGGTGCGCAGCGGCGTCGATCCCGAGGAGTCCGCCGCCCGGGCCACCGGCACGGCCGGGTCGGCGGTGGTCTTCGCGGGCGTCACGGTGCTCATCGCGCTCGTGGGCCTGGGCTTCGCCGGCATCCCCTTCCTCACGACGATGGGCATCGCCGCCGCCGTCGCCGTCGCCGTCGCCGTGCTCATCGCGGTGACGCTCACACCCGCCTTCCTCGGGCTCGTGAAGGGCCGAGCCGCCGGTCGGCCGCCCCGGGCCCGGCGCACACGGAAGAGCCCGGCGGCCCCGGCGGATGGCGCAGAGCCGGCCGAGGACGCAGGTGCGCGCCCGGGGTTCGCGCTGCGCTGGGTGCGCGGAGTCACACGCCACCCCTGGATCACGACGGTCGCGGTCGTGCTCGGGCTCGGCATCGTGGCCGTCCCGTCGGCCCAGCTCGGCCTCGCTCTGCCGAACGCGGGCGTGCTGCCTGAGGACAGCGAGGCGCGGCAGAGCTACGACCTCGTCGGCGAGCACTTCGGCGAGGGGTTCAACGGGCCCCTCATCCTCACCGGCACGATCGTGACGTCGGACGACCCGCTCGGCCTCATGGCGGACCTCGCGGACGAGGTCGAGCAGATCGACGGCGTCGCCCGGGTCGCGCTCGCGACGCCCAACGAGACCGCCGACACGGGCATCGTCCAGATCATCCCCGAGACCGGGCCATCCGACCCCGCGACGAGCGAGCTCGTGCGCGAGCTGCGCGCGCACCACGACGCGTGGCTCGACGAGTACGGCGTCGACCTCGTCGTGACGGGCTTCACGGCGGTCTCGATCGACATCTCCGACCGGCTCGGCGAGGCGCTCCTGCCGTTCGGCGTGTTCGTCGTGGGCCTCTCGTTCGTCCTGCTCATGATCGTCTTCCGCTCGATCTGGGTGCCGCTCAAGGCGACGGCGGGGTACCTGCTGTCGGTCCTCGCCGCCTTCGGCGTCGTCGCGGCGGTCTTCGAGTGGGGCTGGGGCGCCGACCTCCTGCACGTCGCGCGCACGGGCCCCGTGATCGCGTTCATGCCGATCATCGTCATGGGCGTGCTCTTCGGCCTCGCGATGGACTACGAGGTGTTCCTCGTCTCGCGCATGCGCGAGGACTACGTGCACGCGGCGCGGCGCCGCGGTCGCACGCGCGAGGTGGCGGTGGGCGCGATCCACACGGGCTTCGCCGCCTCGGCCCGCGTCGTGACGGCCGCCGCGGTCATCATGTTCGCGGTGTTCGCGGCCTTCGTCCCCGAGGGCGACAGCAGCATCAAGCCGATCGCGCTCGCGCTCGCCGTGGGCATCGCCGTCGACGCGTTCCTCATCCGCATGACGCTCGTGCCCGCGGTCCTCGCGCTCCTCGGACGCCACGCCTGGTGGATGCCGGCGTGGCTCGAGCGCGCCCTGCCGCACTTCGACATCGAGGGCGAGGCGGTCGAGCGCGAACGCGAGCTCGCCGACTGGCCGGAGCCCGGCTCGACGGCGGTCGTCGCCGCCGAGGGGCTCGTCATCGCCGACGGCGACCGCGCACTCGTGTCCGGCGCCGATCTGCGGGTCGACCCCGGCGAGGCGCTCGTCGTGACCGCGGACGACCCGGCCCGATCGCGTGCCGTGCTGCTCGCGATCGCCGGCCGCCTGCCGATCGCCGACGGCCGCCTGCGCGTCGCCGGCCATCTCCTGCCCGGACGCGGGGCCTGGGTCCGCGGCCATGTCGGCGTCGCCCTCCTCGACGGCGCGGACGACCCGGCCGCCGACCTGCGCGCCGCGCTCTCCGGCGCGACGCGGCTCGTGGTCGTGGACGGCCTCGACACGCTCTCCCCCGCGACCGGCGACCAGGTCGCGGCGCTCCTGCGGGATGCCGCGCACGCGCAGGACCCGACCGCGCCGCTCACGGTGGTCGCCGCGGCGCGCGACTCCCGGACGGCCCTCGCCCTCCTCGCCGCCGCGGGCTTCCCCGATGGCGGCACCGCAGACATCCACACGCCCGACGAGACCCTCGAGGTGACCGCATGACGCCCTTCCGGCCATCCGCAGACCGCAGCCGCGTGCGCTGGCTCGCGGTGATCGGAGCGCTCGCGCTGCCCGCCCTGCTCGGCGGCGTGCTCGTGTCGGCGCTCGACGACCCGACCGCGCGACTCGACAACATGACGGCCGCGATCGTGAACGACGACGACGGCACCGAGATCGACGGTCAGACCGTGCCGCTCGGCCGCCAGCTCGCCGCGGGGCTCGTCGAGGGCTCCGACGACCTCGACAGCAACCTCGACTGGGTGCTCTCGAACGAGGACGACGCCGAGGAGGGCCTCGCGGACGGCACGTACCAGGCCGTCGTGACGATCCCCGCCGAGTTCTCGGCCGCGGCGATGTCGTCGGCGCAGTCGCTCTCGGGCGAGGACGAGAAGCCGGAGCAGGCGCTCATCGAGGTCACCACCGCGCCCGACGCCCGGGTCGTCGACGGCGCGATCACGAGCGAGATCGCCTCGGTCGCGGCATCGACGCTCGGCACGACGCTGTCGGAGTCGACGCTCGAGAACGTCTTCGTCGGCTACACGACGCTCGGCGACCAGCTGGGCGAGGCGGCCGACGGCGCCCACGCGCTCGCCGACGGAGCGACGCAGGCGCAGGACGGGGCGACTCAGCTCGCCGACGGAGCGACGCAGGCGCAGGACGGGGCGATGCAGCTCGCGAACGGCGCAGGTCAGGCGCAGGATGGCGCCGTCCAGCTCGCGAACGGAGCCGGAGCGGCCCGTGACGGCGCGACGCAGCTCGCCGATGGAGCGGGCGCCGCGCAGACCGGCGCGACGCAGCTGGCCGACGGGGCGACGCAGGTCGCGGACGGCATCGGCCAGCTCGGCACGGGCGCCGGCGATCTCGCGAACGGCGCCGACCAGCTCGCGACCGGAGCGACCGACGCCTCGGCCGGCGCGACCCGCGTCGCCGACGGAGCGGGCGCGCTCGCGGACGGGGCGACCCAGCTCGCCGCCGGCATCCGGCAGGCGCAGGATGGCGCCGCGCAGATGCAGACGCAGCTGTCCGACGGGGCGGCGGCCCTCACCGCGAGCGGACTCGTGCCCGACGATCTCCTCGCGGCCGCGAGCGGAGCGGCGCAGGCGACGACCGGCGTCTCCGACGGCCTGGACGCCCTCGTCGCGGGCTGCGCGGCCTCGGGAGCGGCGGCGGAGTACTGCGCGCAGCTGTCGGCGATCGCGGGAGCCGCAGACCAGGCCGAGCAGGCCGCGGCCGGCACCTCGGGCGGCCTGTCGGCGTTCGACGCGCAGGCCACGGCGCAGATCGCGGGGCAGCTGCAGGAGGCAGCGGGCGGCGCGGGCGCTCTCGCCGGCGACGAGGGCCTGGGCGCCCTCGCAACGGGCGCCGACGAGCTCGCGTCGGGCGCGAGCGAGCTGCAGACCGGGGCCGGCGCGCTCGCCGACGGGGTCGCGCAGCTCGCGGGCGGCGCCACGCAGCTGGGCGACGGCGCGCGCCAGCTGCAGGGAGGCGCGGCCCCGCTCGCGGATGGTGCGACGCAGCTCGCCACGGGAGCGACCGACCTGTCGGGCGGCATCGGGCAGCTCGCCGGCGGCACCACCGACCTCTCGGACGGCATCGCGCAGCTCGCGACGGGCGCTGCCGATCTCGGCAGCGGCATCGGGCAGCTCGAGGACGGCGCGACCGACCTCGGCGACGGCATCGGGCAGCTCGCCGACGGCGCGACCGACCTCGGCGACGGCATCGGCGAGCTGGGGTCGGGAGCGACCACGCTCGGCGACGGGCTGGATCAGGCGACCGAGGCCCTCCCCTCGTACACCGACGAGGAGGCCGCCGACCTCGCCTCGGCGGTCGCGGACCCGGTCGCCTCGAGCGCGTCCGATCTCGAGCTCTTCGGCGCCTCGGCCATCCCGCTCCTCATCGCGGCCGTGCTGTGGTTCGGCGGTCTCGCGACGTTCCTCGCGCTGCGCCCCATCGCCGGCCGGACGCTCACCTCGCGCCGCGCATCGGTCCTGCTGGCGGGCGGCGGACTCCTCCCCGCAGCGGGCATCGGCGCCGCGCAGGGCGTGCTCGTCGCGGGCGTCGTGCAGCTCGCGGCGGGCTACGAGGCGTCGACCTTCTGGGCGCTCCTCGGGCTGAGCGCGCTCGCGGGCGTGTCGTTCGCCGCCGTGCACCAGGCGCTCGTCACGATCCTCGGTGGGGCGGGCCGCTGGATCGCGGCCGTGGCCGGAACGCTCGCGATCGCCACGGGCATCGTGTCGACGACCCCTGGCGTGCTCGGCGACCTCGCCGCGGCCCTGCCCACGGCCCCGGCGCACCGCGCCCTGCTCGCGGTCATCTCGGATGCGCCGGGTGCTGGCGCCGCGATCGCCGGGCTCGTCGTCTGGGCGGTGCTGGCGTTCGCGGCGACCTCGATCGCGGTCGCCGCGCGGCGCACGGTGTCGGCGCGCGCCCTGCTCGCGAGCTGAGCCGGGTGCAGGGCGCGACGCACCCGAACGCGGATCCGAGGCCGCTATCGTGGCCGCATGAACGCCCTGCAGCTGCACACGACCATCCATGCGCGCGGGCCGGCCGCGGCCATCCTGCTCTCGGACGAGCAGGTGGCCGCGCTCGGCTCGGTGAAGAACCCGCCTGTCGTCGTGACGATCGGCGACCGGGTCGCACGGCTGCGCATCGCGCGGATGGGCGGCGAGAACATGCTCGGGCTCAGCAAGGCCGCGCGCGCCGAGCTGGGCGTCGAGATCGGCGACGAGGTCGAGGTCGAGATCGCCCTCGACGCGGCAGAGCGCACGGTCGAGGTGCCGCCCGCGCTCGCCGAGGCGCTCGCGGCGGATCCCGCCGCGAAGGCCGCATTCGACGCGCTCGCGTACTCGCGCCGCAAGGAGATCGCCCGGTCGATCGCGGAGGCCAAGCAGGAGGCGACGCGCGACCGCCGCCTCGAGAAGGCGCTCGCCGAGCTGCGGGGCTGATCGACAGCACGGCGCCCCATCCGACGAGCGGATGGGGCGCCGTGCGCCGCGCGGATCAGGCGATCGCGACGGCATCCTCAAGGGCCGGTGCGGGAGCGTCGGTGCGGCGACGCGCGAACCGCTTGAGGAGCACGACCGCGAAGGCCGTGACGACGGTGCCGGCGACGAGCGAGAGCGCGAAGCCCCAGATCGGGTCGATCGCGAACCACACGAACAGGCCGCCGTGCGGGGCGCGCGAGCCGACCGAGAACAGCATCGAGAGCGCGCCCGTGACGGCCCCGCCGAGCATCGAGGCGGGGATGACGCGCAGCGGGTCGGCCGCCGCGAACGGGATCGCCCCCTCCGAGATGAAGGACAGGCCCAGCAGCCACGCGGCCTTGCCGTTCTCGCGCTCGGGCGCGGTGAACGCCTTGGGGGCGAGCACGGTCGACGCGAGCGCCATGCCGAGCGGCGGCACCATGCCGGCGGTCATGACCGCGGCCATGATGAGGTACGGCACGCTGTTGCCCTCGGTCGCCGTTCCCAGGCCCGCGACGGCGAACGCGTACGCGACCTTGTTCACGGGGCCGCCGAGGTCGAAGCACATCATGAGGCCGAGGACGATGCCCACGACGACGATGAGGCCCGACTCCGCGAGCCCGTTGAGCCCGTCGGTCATGGCGCTCATGAGCGCCGCGATCGGCCAGCCGAGGAACAGGATCATGAGGCCCGACGCGAAGATCGAGCCGAGCAGCGGGATGATCACGACGGGCATGAGGCCGCGCAGCCAGCGCGGGACGCTGAGCGAGCCGAGCCACCAGGCCGCGAGCCCGGCGAGCACACCGCCGACGATGCCGCCGATGAAGCCCGCGCTCATGAGCACGGCGACCGAGCCGGCCACGAAGCCGGGCGCGATGCCCGGGCGGTCGGCGATCGCGAACGCGATGTAGCCCGCGAGCGCTGCGACGAGGAAGCCCATCGAGATGCCGCCGATGGAGAAGAACACGGCGCCCAGGTATTGGAAGAGGCCGCCCTCCGGCAGGTTCCACAGGGCGTTCCCGAGGACGATGTCCTGGGCGTTCTCGTTGATGTCGAACCCACCGAAGAGGAACCCGAGCGCGATCAGGAGGCCGCCGCCCGCGACGAACGGGATCATGTACGAGACGCCCGTGAGGAGCACGCGCTTGACCTTCGCGCCGAACGACTCCTTCTGCGCGGAGGCGGCGGCGGTCGACGCCGCCGCGCTTCCGCTCACGCGCTCCGCCGCCGGGTCGGCCGCGGCCTTCGCGGCGGTCTCGATGAGCTCGGCGGCGTGCTCGATGCCCGCCTTCACCGAGCGCCGCACGACGGGCTTGCCGGCGAAGCGCTCGGGCTCGCGCACGTCGACGTCGACCGCGAAGATCACGGCGTCCGCCTGCGCGATCGTCTCGGCGTCGAAGCGGTCGAAGCCGCTCGAGCCCTGCGGCTCGACCGCGAACTCCACGCCGGCCTTCTTCGCGGCGGCGGCGAGCGCGTCGGCCGCCATGTACGTGTGGGCGATGCCGGTGGCGCACGCGGTGACCGCGACGATCCGCACGGGACGCCCGTCGATCTGCCGTCCGCCGTCGGCGGGAGCCGCCGGCGTCGGCGCCGCCGCGACCGGCTCCGCGTCGGCAGCTCCGTCGCCCTCGCCGATCGCGTGACGGACGATCGCGACGGCCTCATCGGCGTCCTTCGCGCCGCGCAGGGCGGCGAGGAAGTCCTCGTCCATGAGGTGCCGCGCGAGCGTGGAGAGCACGGCGAGGTGCTCCTCGGCGGCGGTGTCGGGCGCGGCGATCATGAAGACGATGTCGCTCGGGCCGTCGAACGAGCCGAAGTCTACGCCCGGCGAGAGCCGCGCGAAGGCGAGCGAGGCCTGGGTGACGGTCGCGCTCTTGGCGTGCGGGATCGCGATGCCTCCCGGCAGGCCGGTCGCGTCGGTCTCCTCGCGCGCCCACGCGGCGGCGAAGAGCTCCTCGGCGTCGCGGGCGCGGCCCTGCGCGACGAAGCGCGCCGAGAGCGAGCGGAGCACGGCTTCCTTGTCGGCTCCGAGATCCTCGTCGAGGCTGACGAGCTGGGGGGTGATGGTGGACACGGTGCCCTCCTGGATGGGTGCGGTGCGGGATTCGGGTGCGCTCAGTCGAGCGCGCGGACGGGGATGTCGCCGGTCGGGAGATCGGCGGGGGTCGCCAGGCGCGTCCCGGGCAGGGCCGCGGTCGCGGAGCCGTAGCGGACGGCGGTGCGGAGCCGCTCGGCGGGGGCGGCCCCGGCCCGGTCGGCGAGCAGGTAGCCGGCGAGCGAGCTGTCGCCCGCTCCGACGGTGCTGAGCACGTCGACGCCCGCCGGGATGCCGGCGTGCCAGACGCCGTGCGCGTCGACGAGGATCGCGCCGTCGCCGCCGAGCGTCACGAGGGCCGCGCGGACCGTGCCGGGCACGAGCTCCCGCGCGAGGCGTGCCGTGGCGGCGATCGGGTCGGCCTCGACCTCGCGGACGAGACGCGACTGCAGCGCGGGCCGGTCGACATCCGGCGCCGAGAGGTCGACCGCGAGCTGCACGAGCTCGTCCTCGTTGGGCTTGATGAGGTCGACGGCGCCGATCTCGTCCGCCTGGGCGAGCACGGTCTCGAGCGCGGGCCCGGTCGCGTCGACGGCGATCCGCGGCGGATGCGCGACGCGGGAGCGCACCGCGCGGATGACGGTCGCGTAGAGGTCGCCGGGGGCGCCCGCGGGCAGCGAGCCGCACAGGGCGAGCCAGTCGGCGCCGTCCGAGGCCGCGACCACGGCGTCGACGAGCGCGCGGAGCACGTCGTCGCCGAGCGGGGTGCCCGCGAGGTTGATCTTCGTCGTCTCGCCGGCGGCATCCGTCAGCGCGATGTTCGCGCGGGCGTGCGCCGTCGTCGGCACGGCGCGGATGGCCAGGGTCGGGTCGAGCAGCGCCGCGAACGGGTCGTCCGCGGCGAGCGGCAGGACCGCGAGGGCCTCGACCTCGGAGCCGTGGAGCACGCGGGCGACGTTGACGCCCTTGCCCGCGGCGTCCTCCTGCGCGGACGAGGCCCGGTGCACCTCGCCCGGCACGAGGGCGCTGTCCAGCGCGATCGTGCGGTCGAGCGCCGGGTTGGCGGTGAGCGTGACGATCATGCGACCCAGACCTCCGTTCCCGCGTCCTCGAGCGCCGCGGCGAGCGCCGCGTCGGGGGCGCGATCGGTGACGAGCACGTCGAGCTGGTCGAGCCTCGCGAAGCGCTGCAGCGACTCCTCGCCGAACTTCGACGCATCGGCGAGGACGACGACGCGGCGCGCGGCGCGCACGATCGCGCCCTTGACATCGGCCTCGTCGGGATCGGGGGTGCTCGCGCCGAATGCGGCCGAGAGGCCGTTGACGCCGACGAAGGCGATCTCGGGCCGGAGGGATGAGATCGCCTCGACCGTCCGCGCGCCCACCGCCGCTCCGGTCACGCCGCGAACCCGTCCGCCGATCGCGGAGAGGGCCACCCCCTCGCTCGCGCTCAGGGCGGCGGCGATCGCGACCGAGTGCGTGACCACCTCGACCCGCGCTCCGCCGAACCGGGCGGGAAGCAGATCGGCGAGCGCCGCGGTGGTCGTGCCCGCGTCGAGGAGGACGGAGCCCGTGAACCCGGAGGGCAGGGCGTCGAGCGCACGCTGCGCGATCCGCCGCTTGGCGACGCCGTGGCGGCCGACGCGCTCTCTGAGGTCGGTCTCGGCGAGGCTGCCGCGGTCGGCGGGAACCGCGCCGCCGTGGACGCGGCGGAGGACGCCGGCCTCCTCGAGGACGGCGAGGTCGCGGCGCACGGTCTCGGTCGTGACGCCCAGGCGCTCGGCCAGATCGGCGACCGCGACGCGGGCGTCGGCGAGCAGCGCCTGCTCGATGAGCTCTCTGCGCTCCGTTGCGTACATGCGGCATCCTCCTTCGGATTCCCACACAATACAACCGAAACCCACACAAAGCAACAGAGTTATGGATCCGCTGGCAGACCGTCCGCCACACGCGCAATCCCCTGGGACCGCTGAGGCCGCCGACTTAGGCTCTCCGGATGCTGCACCTCCGCCCGATGCTTCCCCGCGGGCGTCAGTACGCGCTCACGTGGTCGGTCGACGACACGTGGGGCGGGATGACCTCCGCGATGCTCCACCGCAGCCGCGCGTTCGTGCGTCTCGCCGACCGGCCGGTGACCGTGCTCACGTTCGATCCCGACCCGGACTACCCGGCCAGGGAGGAGCGTCTGCGGCGCGAGGGCATGATCGTCGATGGGATGGCCCTCCTCAATCTGTGGGACTGGCTGCGCGAGAACCCCCTGCCCGGCGGCTCCCTCCGCCCCGACCGGCACCCGTTCACGCCGCTCGCGACCCTGCCGCCGCGTGACGGCGAGCGGCTGTCCGAGCGGCGCCGGGGCGACATCGTCCTCAGCCGCGTGCGCGCATCAGAGGGCGGCGAGATCCTGCAGACCGACCACTTCCGCGCGGACGGCTCGCTGCTCCTCTCGGAGCGCCGGGATGTCACCGAGCGCGGGACCCCAGGCGGGAAGTCCGTCGTCCTGTGCGACGGCGACGGCCGGCCGGTGCGGTCGTGGGGCCGCATCGCGCACCTCTACCGCGCGTGGCTCGACGCGCTCACCGAGGACGAGCCGTCGTACCTCGTCGTCGACAGCAAGACCGTCGCACGCTGGGCGATGGACTACCACCGCCCGCACGCGGTGACCATGCACGTCGTGCACGCATCGCATCTCGTCGGACGCCGGCGGCCGATGGGGCGCCTGCGCGAGTCGCGGAGGCCCGTGTTCGAGAACCTGGACGCGTTCGACGCCGTCGTGCTCCTCACGCGGCGCCAGCGCGACGACGTCGTGGCCCTGCTCGGCGAGCACGCGTGCCTGGACGTCGTGCCGAACGGGCGCGACCTGCCCGAGGCGCCGCCGCTCGAGGGCCGGCCGCCCGGCGCCGGCATCATGCTCGCGAGCCTGACCCGACGCAAGCGCGTCGCGCACGCCATGGCGGCCGTCCGCGCGGCCCGCTCCGCGGGCCTCGACGTCGAGCTCGACGTGTGGGGCGAGGGCGAGGACCGCGCGAGCCTCGCCCCGCTCGCCGACGACCGCATCCGGCTGCGCGGGTACGCGCCCGACGCGGCCGCGCACCTCGAGCGCTCCTCCTTCCTGCTGTCGACGTCCACCTCGGAGGGCTTCCCGCTCGTCCTCATCGAGGCGCTCGCCGCGGGCTGCGTGCCGATCGCGTACGACGTCCCCTACGGGGCGGCCGACATCATCCGCGACGGCGAGAACGGGTTCCTCGTTCCCGCGGGCGACGAGGAGGCGCTGGCCGCCGCGGTCGCGCGGTTCGTCGGAGCGTCAGAGGAGGAGCGGATGCGGATGCGCCGTGCGGCCGTCGAGAGCGCGCAGCGCTTCTCCGACGAGGACGTCACCCGCGCGTGGGGACAGGCGATGCGACGCGCGCACCGCAGGAAGCACCGCCTGCTCAGGCGGTGACGCGGGCGAACGCGCGCTCCGCGCGGCGCCCCGCCGCGCGCGCGGCACGGTGGGAGGGCCGCTCGACGCCGCGGTGGAAGAGCCACCCGACCGCGAGGCTCAGCGGGACGCCCGCGAGAGCGACGAGCGCCCAGTTCTCGTCGCCCCACGCGAACGCGAGCGTCGCGAGGATCGGCGCGTGCACGAGGTAGAGGCTGAACGAGATGTCGCCCAGCCAGCGCAGCGGGCGCGTCTGCAGCACGCGCTCGGCGAGCGGGGAGCACACGGCGAGCAGGATGAGCCCTGCCGCGCCCGCGCCCGCGAGACCCCACAGCGCCTCCCCCAGCGTGCTCGACGGCGGCACGAGCGGGCGCGTCCACCACGACGCGATGAGCAGCAGCCAGGAGGCGGCGAAGAGCGCGAGCCACAGGATGGGCCGCGGCCGACGCCGCGCCCACGCGGTGATCTCGTCGAGGCGGACGGCGATGAGGCAGCCGAGCAGGAACGTCGGCAGGTAGACGAGCGCGTCGAGGTCGAAGGGCCGCTCGTCGAGCACCCGACCGGCGACCATCGCCGCGATGCACGCGGCCGCGGCCGGCCAGGCCCAGCGCCGCAGGAGCAGCGCGACGGCCGCGAACACCGGCAGCAGCACGCTGAAGACGATCTCCCAGCGCAGCGACCAGAGCGTGTTCACCGTGTCGTACGTCACGGGCATGAGGGTGGCCTCGTCGAACGCGAGCGCCCAGTCGGGGAAGGTGATGTTGGCGTTCACGATCCAGACGTCGGGCGTCACCCGGGAGGGGTCGCGCGGGATGACCACGACGAGGAGGACGGCGAAGAGGATGGCCGCCCACACGGGCAGGTAGAGGCGCACGAGTCGCGAGACGAAGTAGCCGGGCCACGAGAACCCCGCGCGCAGCGCAGGGAGCGTCACGACGAGGCCCGACAGCACGAAGAACACCTGGACCGCCTCGGTTCCCGCGAACCCCAGCTTGAGGGGCGACTCGGTCGCCGTCTCCCAGATGAGGCGGGCCGTCCCGTCGTCGGCGAACGGCCGGGCGATGAGGCTCGCGTGGTAGAGCACGACGACTAGCGCGGCCGCTCCGCGCACGCCGTCGAGCGCGTGCAGTCGTGCGGGTCGGGGCGCGGCCATCCGATCAGCCTAGGCAACCGAGCGGGGCGCGGTGCTCAGGCTCCTCCCACGCTCAGCTGAGGCCGCTGTACGCGTGCAGCCCCTCGAAGAACATGTTCACGATCGTGAAGTTGAAGATCACGGCGGCGAAGCCGACGATCGAGAGCCACGCCGAGCGCGTGCCGCGCCAGCCGCGCGTCGCCCGTGCGTGGATGTAGCCCGCGTAGAGCACCCAGATGATGAAGGTCCAGACTTCCTTCGTGTCGAAGCCCCAGTAGCGCCCCCAGGCGTCGTTCGCCCAGATGGCCCCCGCGATGAGCGTGAACGTCCAGAAGATGAAGCCGATGATCGCGAAGCGGTACGCGAGGCCCTCGAGCGCCTCGGCGCTCGGGATGGTCCGGAGCATGCTGCGGCGCGCGGGCGCCTCGGCCGCTTCGACGGCCATCCGCTCGCGCCGTGCCTGCAGGAGCTGCAGCACCGACAGCGCGAAGGCGAGCGCGAGGAAGGCGGTCGCGAGCGACGCGACGAAGACGTGGATGACGAGCCAGACCGACTTGAGCGGGTCCATGAGCGGCGTGATCTGCACGTAGAACAGCGACGACGAGCCGAGCAGCACCGTCACGAGGCCGGTCATGAACGACCCGAGGAAGCGGAGGTCCTTCCAGAACAGGACGCCGAGGTAGACCGCCGTCATGAGGAGCGTGCCGGTCATCGCGAACTCGTACATGTTCGACCACGGCACGCGCCCCGCCGCGAGGCCGCGCAGGAGCGTCGCGCCGAGGTGGAACACGAAGCCGAGCCACGTGAGCGAGGTGCCGATCCGGCCCCACACGTAGCGCGGGGCCGCCGCGCCCGCGGTCTCGCTCGCGGCGGGAGACGCGGCGCGGGCGCCGACGCCGACGAGCTGCCGGGCGTCCTTCGCGGCCAGCGACGCCTGTGAGCGGTTCGCGAGGTCGACCGCGTAGGCGATGAACGCGAGGACGTAGAGCGAGATGGCCGTCCAGACGAGCACGACGGAGAAGCTGTCCATCGTCACGGGATCGAGCTGCATGGTGTCCATCCTAGGTTTCGGGGGTCGCGCGCGGTCGGGAGCCGAGCGCGAGGATCAGTCGTCGAGCGCTGCCCGGTGCTTCGCGCGCAGCTGCTCGACCGCGTCGGCGAGCGCGGGATCCTCGCCGCGGGCGAGAGCCGCGTACTCGAGGCGCACGCCGTCTCCGTCGGGCGTGGCCTTGACCCACATCCGGCGCCGAGGCACGAAGAGCGCGACGAGCAGGCCGAGCGTCGCGAGGACCGCGAACACGAGCACGCCGAGCGCCGAGGGATCGTGGTGGATCTGGAGCGACACGAACCGCTTGACCGACTCGGTGTAGCCGAGGGCCGGATCGGTGCCCTCGGGCGTCTCGTCCTCGAACGTGATCGTGCCCATGCCGTTCGGCAGGTCGGCGGTGTCACCCGGTGCCAGCTCGATCGAGTCGACGCCCGTGTCGCCGCCCGTGAGCTGCTCGAGCCCCGTCACGTCGAGGGCGTACACCGAGCGCGGCGTGCCGTCGTCGATACCGAGGTCGCCCGCGTACACGTTCAGGGTGAGCATGGGGTTGAGCAGGTCGCCGTACGCCGAGGCGAACGCGCCCGTGTCGAGCGGCACCTGGGTCGGGTAGAAGAAGCCCACGAGGCCGAGCTGCTCGGAGAGGCCGTCGGGCACCTTGACGACGCCGGTCGACGTCATCGCGGTGTCCTGCGGCAGGAACGGTACGGAGTCGCGGTACACGACCTCGCCCTCGGGGTTCCGGACGGTGATCGTCGGCGCGTACCCGTTGCCGAGCAGGTAGATCGCGTCGCCCTCGAGCTGGAGAGGGTGGTTGACGCGCACCGCGTCCTCCGACGTCGACCCGTCGGGATGCGTGACCGTGACGTTGGCGGAGAAGTCGCCCGCCTGCCCCGACCCGGGCCCGCCGTACTCCTGGTAGGTGACGTCGAACGAGTCGAGCCGCATCGAGTACGGCGTGAGGGCGGCCTCCGACACGAAGCGGCCGCGGTTCATCGACGAGTAGTCGAGCAGTGAGTTGACGAAGGTCGTGCCCTCGACGACGACGCGCTGGCCCGTGTAGGCGAATCCGCCGCCGATGCCGACCGTGAGGAGCACGCCGACGAGCGACGCGTGGAAGACGAGGTTGCCCGTCTCGCGCAGGTACCCGCGCTCGGCCGACACCGAGAACGCGCCGCGGCCGTCGTAGCGCTCGACGCGATACCCCTGCGCCTTGAGCTGCGCGGCCGCGAGATCGACGGCGTGGGCGGCCTCGGCCTCCGGGTCCTCGGCCGCGATGCGGTCCTCGCGGAAGTCGTCGAGGCGCGCGAGCCGCGCGGGCGTGCGCGGCGGCTTCGTGCGCAGGGCCTTCGCGTGGTGCTTCGTGCGCGGCAGGATGCAGCCGATGAGCGAGACGAACAGCAGGATGTAGATCGCCGAGAACCAGGCGGACTGGTACACGTCGAACAGCTGCAGCGCGTCGAGCACGGGGAACAGATCCGGGTTGTCGCGCTCCCACTGCGTGACGCCGTTCGGGTTCGCCATGCGCTGCGGGAAGATCGACCCCGGAACGGCCGCGATCGCGAGCAGGAGCAGCAGCACGAGCGCCGTGCGCATGCTCGTGAGCTGCCGCCATCCCCAGCGCAGCCATCCGACGAAGCCGAGCGCGGGCTGCGCGATCGCCTCGTCGGCGTCGACGTGGTCGGAGGGGCGCAGCGGCTCGCTGCCGTCGCGCTGGGGCGCGGTGCGCTGATCGGTCACGGTGTCCTTCCGGGCGGTCGCGGCGCCCTTCTCGGCGGTCATAGGGGCGGCTCGATCGTGGCGAACAGCACGCCGAGGCGCGACATCACGTCGGTCCACAGGCCCGTCACCATGAGCAGGCCGAGCACGATGAGGAGCACGCCGCCGACGATGTTCACGACGCGGATGTGCCGACGCAGGAACGCGGTCGATCGCGTGACCCAGCCGAAGCCGAGGGCGACGAGGAGGAACGGGATGCCCAGCCCGAGCGAGTAGGCGAGGCCGAGCACCGCGGCGCGCCATCCGTCTCCCTGGATGATCGCGAGCGACATGATCGCCGTGAGGGTCGGGCCGATGCACGGCGCCCAGCCGATGCCGAGGGCGATCCCGAGCAGCGGAGCGCCGATGAGGCCGAGGTCGCCCTTGACCTGCGGGCGCGCGATGCGCTGCGCGAACCCGAGGAAGCCGATGAAGACGACGCCCATGAGGATGATGACGACGCCGAGGATGCGGGTGATGAGGTCGCCGTAGAGCAGGCTGAACTGCTGCAGGCCGCTGCCCGCGAGCCCGCCGAGCACGATGAGGGTCACGAACACGAGCGTGAAGCCCGCGATGAACAGGAGCACCCCGCCGACGAGGCGACCGCGCGAGCCGCCCGGCGCCGCGCCATCCGCCGCCCCACCGCGGGGCGCGACGGCTCCCCCGATGAAGCCGAGGTAGCCCGGGATGAGGGGAAGCACGCAGGGCGACACGAACGACACGAGCCCCGCGAGCATCGCGATCGGGATCGCGAGCCACAGGGCCCCGCCGAAGACGACGGCGTCGAGGCTCACGATGCCGCGCCCGCGGCGGTCATGCCGACTCCGCGAGCGTGTCGGCCACGAGCGTCGAGAGGATGGACGCGCCCTCGAGCTGGCCGATGAGGACCGCGGCGACGCGCCCCTCGGTGTCGAGGACGAGCGTCGTGGGCGTCGCCTGGATCGAGGTCGCGCCGGCGAAGGCGAGCTTCGCGCTGCCGTCGTTGGCGTCGATGATGCTCGGGTACGTCACGCCCCACCGCTCGGCGAACGAGCGCGCGGTGTCGGCCTGGTCGTAGGTGTTGACGCCGACGAACGACACGTTCTCGCCCTGGTACTCCTGCCACACCGACTCGAGGTCGGCGGCCTCGGCCCGGCACGGGCCGCAGGCGGCGTACCAGAAGTTCACGACGGTGACATCGCCCGCGGTGTCGTCGCTCGAGAGCTCGTCGCCCTCCTCCGTGACACCCGACCACTCGACGGGCTCGCCGCGCTCCTCGACGGGGATCTCCTTCACCCGGAAGTCGCTCGCGATGTAGCCTTTGTCGTCGCCTTCGAGGTAGGCCTGCGTCACGGGGTCCGCGGAGCACGCCGCCAGACCGGCGATGAGCGTCGCGACGGCGAGCGCGGCGGCCGCTCTCGCGCCCCGGCGGATGCGGGGAGACAGGCTCGGGACGGCAGGCGTGCGCACGGCTCCCATCCTACGTTCCCGTGTTCGAGGTGCCTGGGTCGATGCTGTATGGCCGGGGCGGTGGCTTCGGGGCAAGGCTCGGCGAGCCTTGCCCCGAAATGCGGCGATCGGGCGCCGGTTTGCCGCGAAGGTGCGGCAGGCGGGTCAGACCGCGGCGCCCGCTCCCACGCGGCGCAGCTTGGCCATGGGCGCGAGCTCGCCGGGGAAGACGCGCTTGATGCCGTCGCCGAGGGCGGGCTCGATGTCGCGGATGCCGGCGACGAGGGCCGCGAGCTCGGTCGGCTCGATCGAGGCGGCGTGGTCCGAGCCCCACATGCCGCGATCGAGCGTGATGTGGCGCTCGACGGCGGCGGCGCCCAGCGCGACGGCCGCGAACGAGATCGCGAGCCCACGCTCGTGCCCCGAGTATCCGACCGGGACGCCGGCGAAGCGGTCCTTCAGCGTCGGGATCATGCGGAGGTTCGCCTCCTCCGCCGGCATCGGATACGTCGACGTCGCGTGCAGGAGGACGAGGTTCTCCGTGCCGAGGAGGTCGACCGCCCGGTCGATCTGCGCCATGGTCGACATGCCCGTGGAGAGGATGATCGGCTTGCCCGTGTCGCGCAGAGCCGCGAGGAGTCCGTCGTCGGTGAGGCTCGCCGAGGCGACCTTGTGCGCGACGACGTCGAGGTCCTCGAGGAACGCGACCGACGGCTCGTCCCACGGCGACGCGAACCAGTCGACGCCGCGCTCGGCGGCGTGCGCGCCGATCTCGAGGTACTCGTCGCGGCCGAACTCGACCCGGTAGCGGTACTCGAGGTACGTCATGGTGCCCCACGGCGTCTCGCGCGGCACGTCGCGCATGTGCTCGGGCGTGGAGATCTCCGGGGTGCGCTTCTGGAACTTGACCGCATCCGCGCCGGCGGCCGCGGCGACGTCGATGAGCTCCTTGGCGATCTCGACCGAGCCGTTGTGGTTCAGGCCGATCTCGGCGATGACGTAGGTGGGGTGCGCATCGCCCAGCGTGCGAGTGCCGATCGTGACCGTCATGAGTGCTCCTCCGGTTGTGACGAGGACGGGATGGACGCGCGGAGCGCAGCGCCCGCGCGCTCGGGCACGAGGCCCGTGCGGGAGCGCAGGACGCGCTCGGCCAGTTCGCGGACGGCGCCGTCGCCGCCCGCTCGGTGCAGGACGACGCGGGCGATCGCGAGCACGTCGGGATGGGAGCGCGGAACCGCGACGGGCCAGCCGACGATCCGCAGGCACGGCAAGTCGTTCACGTCGTTGCCCAGGTACGCGACATCCGCGAGCGCGACGCCCTGGGCATCCGCCCACTCGCGCAGAGCCGCCGCCTTGTCGTCGAGCCCCTGGCGCACGTCGACGCGGAGCTTGCGGGCGCGCGCGGCGACGACGCCGTTCGTCTCGGTGGAGAGGATGAGGAAGGGGATGCCGGCCCTGCGCAGGAGCGAGACGCCCATCCCGTCGGAGCGGCTCACCCGGACGAACTCGCGGCCGTCGGCGTCGACGAAGGCGGTGTCGTCGGTGTGGACTCCGTCGAAGTCGGTCACGACCGCCCGGGCGTCGATCGCCTCTCGCCTCAGACCGCTCACGTGACCTCCGTCAGCGGGCGTCTCCCGCTGACCTTCTACGGTCAGCGCACTGCGTGAACGCGAGGGGTCCGGAAGGTGCCCGCGAGGCGACGGCGGGGTGAAGGATGGCGCGGTGCGGGTCTCAGACGGCGCCGACGTCGACCGCGCCCGCGGTCGACGCAGGCTCGACGTAGTCGATCTCGCGCCAGACGTCGCCCTTGCGCTCGAACGAGGTCACGCTCGAGAGGGCGCACCGGCGCGTGCGGGGATCGTGCCGCAGCGGCAGGCCCGCGACGGAGAGGTGCGTGATCCAGATCGGCGCCTGGTGCGTCACGATGACGACATCGCCGCCGTCGGCGGCGTCCCACGCGTCGTCGAGGGCCGCGTGCATGCGGTCGACGACCTCGCGATACGGCTCGCCCCAGCTCGGCCGCGACGGGCGGCGCAGGTGCCACCAGTTCTGCGGGATGAAGACGGCGCGGCTCATGCGCTTCCCCGCGAACGCGTTCCACGGCTCGATGACGCGCTCGTCGGCGCGCGGCTCGAGCTCGAACAGCGCCGTGAACGGCTCGGCCGACTCGCGCGTGCGCTCGAGCGGAGAGCACACGAGCTCGGCGAGCGGGCGATCGAGCGAGCGCACGTAGTCGGCCGCTGCCCTGGCCATCCGCCGCCCGTCCTCGCTCAGGCGGAATCCGGGCATGCGCTCGTACAGCACGCGCCGCGGATTGAAGACCTCGCCGTGGCGGACGAGATGGAGGCGTTCGGCGGGCACAGGCCCAGTCTACGAACGCTCAGTCGGCCGCGGGCGCCTCGCGCTCGCCGCGCGGAGCGACGGCACCGGCCGCCCGCTGGCGACGCTGCGCGCGGATGCGGACGACGACGAACCAGACGACCGCGGCCGCGACGCCCACGATGACGACGTTCTGGACGATGTCCATGTACTGCTCGACGATGTGCCACCCGCTGCCGAGATACCAGCCGACGAGGATGAAGACGGTGTTCCAGATGACGCTCCCCGCGGCCGTGAGCAGCGCGAAGCGCCACACGGGCATCCGCACGACACCCGCCGGGATGGAGATGAGGCTCCGGAAGATCGGGACGAACCGGCCGAGGAAGACGGCCTTGCCGCCGTGCCGGTGGAACCAGGCCACCGTCCGGTCGATGTCCTCTCCCGAGACGAGCGGCAGGCGCTCGGCGATGCGGCGCAGGCGGTCGACGCCGAACCAGACGCCGATGCCGTAGAGGAGGAGCGCGCCGACGATGGACCCGACCGTCGTCCAGAGGATCGCCTCCCACAGCGCGAATGCGCCGCGATGGGCGGCGAGGCCCGCCATGGGGAGGATGGCCTCGCTCGGCAGCGGCGGGAACAGGTTCTCGGCCGCGATCGCGACGCCGGCGCCGTAGGGGCCGATGACGTCCATGAGCCCCACGACCGCATCCACGAGAGTGGAGAGCCAGGATCCTCCGTCGGCGGCGGCCGTGATCTCGGTCGTCGTCATGTCGGTGCGGCCTTTCCGTCGGCGCGGGCGGTGGGGTCGGGCTCGACGCTATCGACGGCGCATCCGGGTTCCCTGTGCGAAGGGCCGGGATCGCCTGTGCGCTCGTCGCGCGTGGTTCGGCATCTGCGGGGTTGTCAGCATCTGAGGTGTTGGGTGAGTTTTGCGTGGAGTCTGGTGCGGGAGGTGGGTGCTGGGCGGTGGCGGTGGTGTCGGTCGATCCAGTTGGGGGCGGCGATGTAGGGCACGCCGTGGTGCATGTGGATGTTCCAGCCGGAGGTGTCGAGGTGGTGGTGGTGCCACCAGCAGAGGAGGACGCCGTTGTCGGTTTCGGTGGGTCCGCCGTGGGCGTGGTCTTGGACGTGGTGGATCTCGCACCAGGCGGCGGGGATGGTGCAGCCGGGGATGATGCATCCGCCGTCGCGGGCGACGATCGCTTTGCGCTGGGTGGGGGTGAAGCAGCGTTGGATGCTGCGCAGCTCGAGGATGCGTCCTTCGGGGCTGAAGAGGGCGCGGAGGATGTCGCCGGTGCATCCGATCCGGCGGGCCACGGTCGCGGGGACGGGCGCGTCGACGCCGTCGAGGTGCGCGATGCCGTGCTTCGGGCGGGTGAATGCGGGACCCGGGCCGTGGGCCGCGGTGTCATGCACGCCGTCGCCGTCGCCGCTGGGGTCTGTGTCTGTGGTGGTGAGGTCGTCGGCGGTGATGTGGATCATGACGGTGGGGGCGGCGCCGCCGAGGGTGGGGGTCTCTGCGGCGCGTGAGGCGGCCTGGATCATCGCGAAGAACGCGTCGTGGCGCTTCTGTCCGGGGGTGCGGGGGTCGTGGATGATCTCGTCCGGTCCCCACGGGTCTGTGTCGTTGCGGGTCTCGGTGTCGATCCCGTCGAAGAACCCGCCATCGCCATCCGTGTCCGCGCCGCTTTCGGCGTCGCCCGCGTCGGCGTTGCTGCGCAGGGGGTCGCCGCCTTCGGGGGCGTCGTCGTGGTCTGTGGTGGGGGTGAAGGTGACGTGGCGGGCGGGGTTGGTGTGGGCGGAGAGGAGGTTCTGCAGGAGGGCGCCGGCTTCGGGGACGAGGGTGCCGTTGACACGGAAGGCCCCGTCGGGCAGGGGTGTGAGGGTGAGGGTGCGGTTGCGGATGGGGCGTTCGGGGTCGGGCGGGAGGCCGTCCGCGGTGAGGACGTCCACCCACGCGTCCGCGTGGGCTTTCACGACGCTCCACGGCACGGCCGCGGCCGTGCCGTCCGGGAACGGCGAGGTGGCCTCTGCTGGGGGTGCGGCCTCGTCCAGGTCGGTCGCGATCGCGCCGGTGGCGATCCCGACGAGGTGACGCTCCATCACCTCGAGCTTGTCGGCCTCGGAGGCGGGCGCGCCGCGGCGGGCGGTGGCGACGGCCTTCACGATCAGCGCCGCCGGCTCCGCCCCGAGCAGGCCCGCTTCCACTGCCGCGGCCACCGCCGGGTGCGCCGGCGGGACGGGGAGCCCGGTGGGGCCTTCCCGGTCGCGGGTGGCTTCATCCAGCCGCACCCGCGCGGATACTGCCGGCCCGGGGATCCCGGTGAGCCGCTCGAGCAGTTCCCGCCCGTCCCGGCAGCCGAGCTCTCCCGCGAGGGGCCTTTCCAGGCCCCGCCGGGACCGCCACGCGACCTCCCCTGCCGCCCGCACCCGCAGCGCGTCCACGACCCGCCCCAGCTGCTCCACCCGCGCGGTGAATCCCGCGAGATCGCCCGACGCCACCTCCCCCACCCGTGTGAACAGCCCGCCCAGCAACCCGACCGCGGCGCACACCGCGCCGGCCGGATCATCCTGCCCCTCATCGGGCACCCATGGGAAGGCCATACCCCATGATAGAACACAACTACGACCAGATGCAAGACATTCCTCGAAGATTCTTCGAAGATCCGTTGCCTGCAATCTCGCGTGCCCAGGGCCACAAAACAAGGGGCCATCCTCGTCCCGACCACCGACATCCTCCGGGACGTGTAAGCGAAACGCTTACATGCACCTGTCGCGACCGAGCGGGACCGCCCCGCGCACTGGCCACACGCCAGGATCGCGCTCGACGGACCGGCGCATCCGCCGCCCGCCATCCGCCGCATGCCCTCCGCACGCCATCCGCAGCGTTCGCTGTTCCGCGCGCCTCCGCCAGCCGCCCCGCGCCCTGCGAGCCCTGGCTAGCCCGCTCCCGCGAGCGGATGGCCAGGACGCGCGCGGTCCGTAGAATGGTGCGGTTCCCTTTCCTACCAGGAGGATTCTCCGTGCTGCGCACCCACAAGGCAGGCTCGCTCGACGCCTCGCTCATCGGTCAGACCGTCACCCTCACCGGGTGGGTCGATCGCCGCCGCGATCACGGAGGCGTCGCCTTCATCGATCTGCGCGATGCATCGGGCATCGCACAGGTCGTCATCCGCGACGAGGAGATCGCGCACCCGCTGCGCAGCGAGTTCGTCCTGAAGGTCACGGGCGAGGTGTCACGCCGTCCCGAGGGCAACGCGAACCCGAACCTCGCGACCGGCGAGATCGAGATCATCGCGTCCGAGGTCGAGGTGCTCAACGAGTCGGCCGCGCTCCCCTTCCAGGTCTCGACCGCGCTCGACGGCACCGAGACCGTCGGCGAGGACGCGCGCTTCAAGTACCGCTACCTCGACCTCCGCCGCCCCGCGCCCGCCGCGGCCATCCGCCTGCGCTCGAAGGCATCGGCGGCCGCGCGCCGTGTGCTCGAGGAGCACGACTTCGTCGAGGTCGAGACCCCCACGCTCACCCGCTCGACGCCCGAGGGCGCGCGCGACTTCCTCGTGCCCGCGCGCCTCAGCCCGGGCAGCTGGTACGCGCTCCCCCAGTCGCCGCAGCTCTTCAAGCAGCTGCTACAGGTGGGCGGCATCGAGCGCTACTACCAGATCGCACGCTGCTACCGCGACGAGGACTTCCGCGCCGACCGCCAGCCCGAGTTCACGCAGCTCGACATCGAGGCGAGCTTCGTCGACCAGGAGGACGTGATCGCCCTCGGCGAGGAGATCGTGCAGGCACTGTGGCGCCTCATCGACGTCGAGATCCCGACGCCGATCGAGCGCATCACCTTCGCCGACGCGATGCGCCTGTACGGCTCGGACAAGCCGGACCTGCGCTTCGGCAACGCGATCGTCGAGCTCGCCGACTACTTCGCCGACACGACCTTCCGCGTCTTCCAGCAGGAGTACGTCGGCTCGGTCGTGCACCCCGGCGGCGCCTCGCTCCCCCGTCGTCAGTTCGACGCGTGGCAGGACTGGGCCAAGTCGCGCGGCGCGAAGGGCCTCGCCTACGTCACGTTCGGCGAGGACGGGACGCTCGGCGGCCCGGTCGCCAAGAACCTCTCCGACGCCGAGCGCGAGGGGCTCGCCGCCGCGACGGGCGCTCAGCCCGGCGACGCCGTGTTCTTCGCTGCAGGCAGGACGAGCGAGGCGCGCGCGCTGCTCGGCGCCGCGCGCGTCGAGATCGCCAAGCGCACGAGACAGATCGACGAGAGCGCGTGGTCGTTCGTGTGGGTCGTCGACGCGCCCCTCTTCAAGCCGACCGGCGAGGACGACGACGTCGACCTCGGCCACTCCGCCTGGACCGCCGTGCACCACGCGTTCACGTCGCCCAAGCCGGAGTGGATCGACCGCTTCGAGGAGGCTCCGGGCGAGGCGCTCGCGTACGCGTACGACATCGTGTGCAACGGCAACGAGATCGGCGGCGGCTCGATCCGCATCCACCGCCGCGACGTGCAGGAGCGCGTCTTCGACGTCATGGGGATCGGCCCCGAGGAGGCGCAGGAGAAGTTCGGCTTCCTGCTCGACGCGTTCCAGTTCGGCGCGCCGCCGCACGGCGGCATCGCGTTCGGGTGGGACCGCGTCGTGTCGCTGCTCGCGGGCGCCCCGTCGATCCGCGAGGTCATCGCGTTCCCGAAGATCGGCAGCGGCTTCGACCCGCTCACGGCTGCTCCGGCCCCGATCACGCCCGAGCAGCGCGCCGAGGCCGGCGTCGACTACGAGCCCGAGGAGGACGACGAGGCCTGAGCCTCTCCCGCCCTCATGCACGACGCCCCCGCCATCCGGCGGGGGCGTCGTGCGTGAGGGACGGGTCTCAGACCTCGAGGTCGATCGCCGCGCGCCCGCTGCGGACAGACCCGACGAAGCGCGCCGCCTCGACATGGGCGGGGTGCACCTGGTACGCCTCGAGCGCGGCGAGGTCGGGGAAGAGCGCGTCGAGCACGATGTCGTGGTTCTCGCCCTCGTAGGCGGCGTTGCGCGAGACGGTCAGCTCGAGCAGACCGGGGACGACGCCGACGAGCGCCTCGAGGCGCTCCTTCGCCTCGGCCGCGTGCGCTGCGCGGGTCTCGGGGTCGGACGCGGCGAGCTGGAACAGGACGATGTGGCGGATGGCCATGGCAGAGCCTCTCGGTTCAGGATGCGGCGACGAGGGCGTCGCGCAGGCGGTCGGGGGACACGCGCCAGTGGCCGTGCAGTCGTCCGTCGATGAGGACGACGGGGATCTTCTCCCACCACTGCGCGTGAAGCTCCTCGTCGTCGGCGATCGACCGCTCGACGACCTCGATGCGGTCGGCGGTCTCATCCGGGAGCTCGGCGAGGACCTGGTCGACGACCTCGCGCGCGACGTCGCAGAGATGGCAGTCGGGCTTGCCGATGAGCGTCAGCTGCGTCATCCGGCTCAGGCCTCGATGTCGTAGCCGGCCGCGCGCCACGCGCTCGTGCCGCCCGCGACGTTCGTCGCCTCGTAGCCCCGCGCCGTGAGCGCCTCGACGACCCGGGCGGAGCGTCCGCCGACCTCGCAGATGACGTCGAACGGCTCTGCGGGCAGCTCGTCGAGCCGCATCCCGAGCTCGGACATCGGCAGGTTGACGGCGCCCGGCACACGTCCTGCCGCGAACTCGTGCGTCTCGCGGACGTCGATGAGCGGAACGCCCTCGCGCGAGCGGAGCTCCTGGACCGTGATCTCGTTCATCCCTCCAGTATCCCGTGGATCACGGGCCGTCGCTCCGCTCGCGCTGCTGCTCAGCGGCGCGCCGTGTCGAGCAGCGGCTTGTAGGCGAAGCCCGCGATGAGTCCGCCGACGAGAGGGAACACGAGGAAGACCCAGAGCTGCGCGAGCGCGTCGCCTCCCCCGAAGATCGCCGACGCGATCGATCGCGCGGGGTTCACCGACGTGTTGTCGACGGGGATCGTGACGAGGTGGATGAGCGTCAGGGTGAGGCCGATCGCGAGACCCGCGAGCGCGGGGTTGCCGCGCGTGGGGTGCGTGACGCCGAGGATGACGAGCACGAAGAGCGCCGTGAACAGCACCTCGACGACGATCGCGCCGAGGATGCCGAAGCCGCCCGGCGAGAGCTCGCCGAACCCGTTGCTCGCGAACCCGCCCTCCTGGGCCGCGGCGAGCCATCCGTCGCCGGACGAGCCGATGAGCGCGATGACGCTCGTCGCCGCGACGCCGCCGATGACCTGCGCGACGACGTAGCCGGCGACGCCGCCCCACGGGAACCGGCCGGCGGCGGCCAGGCCGAGGGTGACGGCCGGGTTGAAGTGCCCGCCGGAGATCGGCCCGAAGGCGTACGCCCCTGCGACGACGGTGAGCCCGAACGCCAGCGCGACGCCGACGAAGCCGATGCCGAGGCTCGTCCCGGCATCGCTCGCGCCGAAGTCGGCGGCGAACAGCGCCGCGCCGACGCCGCCGAGGACGAGGAGGAAGGTGCCCAGGAACTCCGCGACGAGCGTCGCGGCGGTGGACGGACCCGTGGGGTCGGGGGTGTGCTCGAGAGGGGTGGGATCGACGTGACGCTCTGGCTTCGGATCGCTCATGGTTGCCCTTTCAGAGGAGGATCGCCGCGCCGGATCTCCGGCAGGCGGTTCACGCTCAACCTAGCGAATTCCAATATTCCAGACGAGGGCGAGTCATCATGTGACGAGCCGCGACGACAGGTCACGACCGGCGATGACGCCGGATACCAGAAACGCCGGCCCGTGGATCACGGAGCCGGCGTTCGCGGGGGCCGCTACTTCTTGTTGCGGCGCTGGTGGCGAGTCTTGCGAAGCAGCTTGCGGTGCTTCTTCTTCGCCATGCGCTTGCGGCGCTTCTTGATGACAGAACCCACGGAAACCTCGCTATGTCAGGGGTTGGATGTCCGGTCGCGACGGCCGTCGCTGACATCCGGGATCGGGCACCATGGAAAAGTGCCTCAGAGCATCTTATCCCATGATGGGAGCGGCGCCTGAACGCCGACTCGGAGCGCTCAGCCGGCGTCGGCGATGGGGCGCTCCGACGGCATTTCGAGAGCGGCCGTGACGGCCGACTCGGGGACGCGGTAGCTGCGGCCGAACCGGACGGCGGGGAGCTCGCCCGAGTGGACGAGCCGATAGACGGTCATCTTCGAGACGCGCATGATGTCTGCGACCTCGGCGACCGTGAGAAACCGCACATCCGGCAGTTCAGCCATTCCCCCACGACCCTCTCTGTTCGATCCCGACAACTCTAGAGGCTAGCGGAGACGCCTGTAAACCCGAGTGACCCGTGTGACCCGGGCACCCGTCAGCGCGCGGCGCGCTCCCGCGCCTCCTTGAGAGCCTGGGCCTGAGCCCTGCGCGCCTGGCGCAGCGCCTTCTCCGCGGCGACGAGCGCCTTCTGCGCGTCTCGCGACGCCTTCGCCGCCGCGCGGTAGCGCTTGTCCTCGAGCACGTCGGCGTCGTCGAGCTCGATCCATCCGCCCTCGCTCGCAGGGGGCTCACCGCGGTCGAGCCGGGCGATGTAGCCCTCGACGCCGTCGAGAAGGCGGGCGAGCCCGAATCGGAAGGGATCGGCCTCGTCGAGGAAGACGCCCGCATCGATCGCGCCGCGCAGCGCCGGATACCCGTCGGCGTCGATGACCGCATCGAACAGGGCCGCCTCGCGCGCTGCCACCTCCTCGGGCGCGAGCCCGTCTGCGCGCGCGGCCTCGCTGTAGCCGGCGTTCACGATCCCGCACCACCGCGCCTGCCCAGTGACGGCCAGCGCGACCGCGAGCCGCTCCGACGGAGCGAGGGGCGTCTCCGCCAGCGCGCCGAGGGCCGCATCGAGCCACGCCGAGCTGTTCGGCGTGATCGGCGAGCCCGCGATCGGCAGAGCCAGGATCCACGGATGGCGGAGGTAGATCTCGACCTGCGCGCGGAAGAGCACCTCGAGCGCCCGGCGCCAGCCATCCGCCGTCCGATGCTCCTCGGGTGGCAGCCCCGTCGCCTCCTCCTGCATGAGGAGGAGCAGGTCGTCCTTCGCACTGACGTACCGGTAGAGCGACATGGGCGTGAAGCCGAGCTTCTTCGCGACGGCGGCCATCGACACGGCGCCGATCCCCTCGCGGTCGGCCAGGTCGACGGCCGTCTCGACGATGCGCTCGACGCTCATCTCGCGCTTGGGCCCCCGCTGCGGATTCGCGGCGACCCCCCATGCGAGCGCGATGCCGCGGGGCAGCTCGACGGGGGTCTGCTCGATCTCGCTCATGCGTCTCAGCCTAGGCCTGTATATGACATAAACAGTGTGTTACTGTCATAAACAGTTTCACTCATACACAGAAGGGAGACGCCATGCGTCCCGCCATCGAGGTGCGAGGACTGCGCAAGCGGTTCGGCGCGCACACCGTCCTCGACGGGCTCGACCTCTCGGTCGAGCCCGGAGAGGTCTTCGCCCTGCTCGGCCCGAACGGCGCGGGCAAGACGACGACCATCAGCATCCTCACGACGCTCGTGCACCCCGACGACGGCATCGCGCACGTCGCGGGCCACGACGTGGCGACGCAGCCCGACGAGGTCCGCCGTCGCATCAGCCTGACGGGTCAGTCCGCTGCGGTCGACGACGTGCTCACGGCGTCCGAGAACCTCGTCATGTTCGGCCGTCTCGCCGGCCTGTCGCCCCGAGCCGCCGCCGAGCGCGCACGGGATCTCCTCGCCCGCTTCGCCCTGTCCGATGCCGCCGCGCGGCGCGTGGGCACGTTCTCCGGCGGGATGCGCCGCCGTCTCGACCTCGCGCTGAGCTTCGTCGTGACGCCCGAGGTGCTCTTCCTCGACGAGCCGACCACCGGTCTCGACACCCGCAGCCGCCGTGACCTGTGGGACGTCATCCGCGCCGTCGCCGCAGCCGGCACCACCGTCTTCCTCACGACCCAGTACCTCGAGGAGGCGGACCAGCTGGCCGACCGGATCGCCGTGCTGCACGAGGGCCGGGTCGCCGCGCTCGGCACGGCCTCGCAGCTGAAGGCGCGCGTGGGCGGCGACACCGTCGAGCTCCACGACGCCCGTGGCGACCTCCTCCGCGAGGTGCCGACGGACGGCACCGTGTCGGGCCTGCGCCGGGCCCTCGACGTGCTCGACGAGTCCGGCGCCGAGGGCGTCGTCTCGCTGCGACGCCCGACGCTCGACGACGTCTTCCTCGCCCTCACCGAACCCGCGTCCGCCCGGACGCCCCAGCTCAAGGAGTCCGCATGACCACCGTCGACCTCGCACGCCCGCGCCTGCGCGGCCTGACCGCCGAGTCGGTCTTCGTCGGGCGCAGCCTCCGCCATTCGCTGCGCGACGGGGAGTCGCTGCTCATGGCCATCCTCCTCCCCGTGATGCTCATGCTCATGTTCACGTGGATCTTCGGCGGCGCGATCGATCCGTCCGGCGGCTACGTCGACTATGTCGTGCCCGGGATCGTCTTCACGTGCGCGGGCTTCGGCGCGGCCTCGACAGCCGTCTACGTCGCCGGTGACATGAAGGCGGGCATCATCGCCCGGTTCCGCACGATGCCGCTGCGAGCGAGCGCCGTCCTCACGGGACACGTCGTCGCGAGCCTCATCCGCAACCTCGTGGCGACGGCGATCGTCGTCGGCGTCGCCCTGCTCGTGGGCTTCCGTCCGACGGCCGGTCCGCTCGAGTGGATCGGCGCCGCCGCGCTCATCGCGCTGTACATCCTCGCCATCACGTACCTCTTCGGCGCGATCGGACTCGCCGCGTCGAGCCCCGAGGGCGCCAACGCCTACGGCTTCGTGCTCCTCTTCCTGCCGTACCTCTCGAGCGGGTTCGTCCCGGTGGACTCCCTGGCCGACTGGCTGCAGCCGATCGCGACCTACCAGCCCGTGACGCCCATCATCGAGACCATCCGCGGCCTGCTCTTCGGCACCGGCATCGGTGCACAGGGAGCCTGGGCGCTGCTCTGGTGCGCCGCGATCCTCGTCATCGCGGTGGCCTGGGGCGGATGGCTGTTCCAGCGCAAGGCAGGGCGCCGCTGAGCAGGCGGGCGGAGGGCGCGCCCCTCCGCCCGCTCCCTCCCCTGCTCAGTCCTCCTCGTCGAGGCGATACCACTTCCGGAACTCGCCCTCGAGCTCGCCGTTGAGCTCCTCGCGCCCGTCCGGCACGGCGACCCGCTGCGCCGTGAGGTCGCGCGGCCGCAGGGCGAACCCCTGCCAGTGCATGTCCATCGGCGACTGATCCTCATCTCTGACGACATGGTGGAAGCCCACGGCGACCCAGGAGACGACATCGCGCAGCTCCTCGTCCGCGGAGTCCTCGATGTAGTCGTGCACGCTCTGCCCGCAGGTCGACCCCGCCCCGTTGCGGACGGCGAGCAGCTCGCACGGGTCGGCATTCGTGAACGCGACGTCGTACGCCTCCTCCTCGCCGTGGAAGAGGTGATCGTGGGTGAAGGTGAAGGTGTCGCTCTTGCCGAGATCGATCTCGTAGGAGATCGGACGGCCATCGGCGTTGAGCACGCCCGGTGCCAGGACGCGCCACCAGCGCCGGTCCTCCCACTGCGCGATCGCCGGATGCTCGATCGCCCGCAGACTGCCCTCCACGATCGGCGCCTTCGGCCCCATCTCCCCCGTGTCCTCCGCGTCGTACTGCTCGACCGCGAGCGCGCCCGGATCGTCGAGCGCCCAGTGGACCCGCCAGACGGCGTTGTGGGAGTGGCTCGTCGCGTGCGCATGATCGCCCTCGCCCACCGCCGAGCCGTGCTCGTGGTCGCTGAAGTCGATCGGCGAGATGTCGCCGGTCGCGCCGAGGTCGGATCGGATGACGCCGTCCGAGCCGAACGAGTACTGCGTGACGTACTCGTACCATCCGACCTTCGAGATCGTGGAGAGCTGCCAGTCCTCGCGTCGCGCGGCGACGACCTCGCCGAACTCCCCCGATCGGTACCCGAGCCCGCCGTCAACGATGAGCGAGCACAGCACCTCGCGGTGACGGGTCTTGCCGTACGTGCCGTCATCGATGTCGGGGATGTCCGTCGCGATCCGCTCCCCGACGCACTCCGTCTCGGTGAGGGTCTGCATCTTCGTGCCGCCGAAGCCGGCGTCGGTGAGGTCGTACGTGGTGTTCTCGCCCGAGTCGTAGGGGACCTCGAGCTGCGCGAGCGAGAGCTCCTCGGCGATGAGGACGGGCTCGGCATCGGTCGGAGTGAAGCGGATGTCCGTGAGCACGAGGCCGCGATCGGGATCGACCTGCCAGCACATGGCCCACTCGGCGCCGTTCTCGAGGGCGTTCGCGAGCGGCTCACCCTGATCGCAGTCGAACGTCGCAGCGCGCGGCGCCTCCTCGGGCGCTGCCTGCGGCTCATCCGTGCAGGCGGCGAGCCCGCCCGCCGCCACCAGCGCGATCAACGCGGCCCCCGCTCGCCTTCGCATGCTCTCGATTCTCACAGATCTCCTCCCCCGCACACGCCGACGGCGGCCCCGTCTCCGAGGCCGCCGCCGGTGTGCGCGTCAGATGGTCAGTCCTTGCGGACCAGCCACTTGCTGCGGGTGGCGCCGAGCAGGATGCCCGTGCCGGCGAGGATCACCAGCAGCGCCAGCGGGATCGCGTCGAACTCGCCGCCGGTCGGCGAGAGCGGGCGCTTCTTGCCGCCGCTGTCGCCGTTGCCGTTGCTCGAGCTGTTCGCGTTCGCGTCGCTGTCGTTGTCAGCGTTCGCGTTGCTGTCGCTGTCCGCGGTGCTGTCGTTGTCAGCGTTGGCGTCGGACTCGTTGTCGGAGTCGGCGTTGCTGCTGCTGTCAGCGTTGCTGGAGCTGTCCGCGTTGCTGGAGCTGTCAGCGTTGCTGGAGCTGTCCGCGTTGCTGGAGCTGTCCGCGTTGCTGGAGCTGTCAGCGTTGCTGGAGCTGTCAGCGTTGCTGGAGCTGTCAGCGTTCGCGTCGCTGTCGGCGTTGCTGCTGTCGTCGGCGTCGCCCTCGTTCGCGACGGTCAGCGGCGCCTCGACGACCGCGTCTCCGTCGGTTCCGACGACCGTGTAGTCTCCGGGCTCCGCGTCAGCGGGAACGGGGACGCACGTGCCGGCCGGCAGGTTGCCGTCGGCGTCCGCCGTGACGACCACCGGGTCGCCCACGGGGTTGCCATCGGCATCCGTCAGCTGGATCGTGACCTCCGAGTTCGGCAGCCAGCCGCCCGAGACGACGTCGGCGCACGTACCGGGCGCCGCCGGGGTCTCGACCTCGAGCGTCGGCGAGTAGACGTCGACGGTGTCGGACAGCTGCAGGCCCTCCGCGTCGGCCGCCGTGACGGTGAAGACACCGGCCTCGGCGTCCGCCGGGATCGGCACGACCGTGCCGGCCGGCACGTCGCCCTCGGCGTCGGTCGTCACGACCACGGGCTCGCCCGCGTCCGCGCCCTCGGGGTCCGAGAGCTGGAGGGTGACCTCCGACTCAGGGGCCCAGCCGCCCGACGTGATCTCCGACTCGCCGCCGGCCGGAACCGGCGACTCCGCGTCGAAGGTCGGCTCACCGGAGGCCGCGATGACCTCGACCGGTGCGGAGACCTCCGCGCCGTTCGCGTCGGTCGCGACGACCGTGTGCGCACCGAGTGCGGCGTCGGCGGGAACCGGAACCGTGGTGCCGGCGGGGACGCTGCCGTCCGCGTCGACCGTCACGGCCACCGGGTCGCCCACCGGCGCACCCTCGCCATCCGTCAGCTGCAGCGAGACCTCGCTGTCGCCGATCCAGCCGGACGACGTGACCTCGGTCGCGTCACCGGCCTCGACCGGCGACGTGGCCTCGATGACCGGCGCGTAGACCGCGAGCGGAGCCGAGAGCGCGTTGCCCGCGTCATCCGTCACGACGATCTCGTAGTCGCCGGCCGCGGCGTCCTCGGGAACCGGGACGACGGTGCCTGCCGGCACGTTGCCCTGGTCGTCCGTGGTGACCTCGATCGGCTCACCGACCGGGTTGCCGTCGCCGTCCACGAGCTGGATGGTCAGAGGAGCGTTGGGCGCCCAGCCGCCCGACGTGACCTCCGACTCGCCACCGGCCGGAACCGGCGACTCCGCCTCGAGGGTGGGAGCGATGACCTCGACCGGAGCCGAGACCTCGGCGCCGTTCGCGTCGGTCGCGACGACGGTGAACATGTCACCGGCTGCCGCGTCAGCGGGAACCGTCAGCGTGGTGCCTGCGGGCACGCTGCCCTCAGCGTCGGTCGTGACCGTCACGGGGTCGCCGGCGACGTTGCCGTCGGCGTCCTCGAGCTGGATCGTGACCTCGGACTCGGGAGCCCAGCCACCCGACGTCACCTCGGTCTCACCGCCGGCGATGACCGGCGAGGAGGCGTCGATGACCGGCGCGTACACCGCGAGCGGAGCCTCGCCCGTGTTGCCGTTGGCGTCCGAGCCGACGACCGTGTAGTCGCCAGCAGGAGCGTCAGCCGGAACCGGGACCGTCGTGCCGGCGGGGACGTTGCCATCCGCGTCCGTCGTGACCACCACGGGCTCGCCCACGGGGTTGCCCTCGGCGTCCGTCAGCTGGAAGGTGACCTCGGACTCGGGCAGCCAGCCGCCCGATGTGATCTCCGACTCGCCGCCGGCCGGAACCGGCGACTCGGCATCGACCGTCACCTCGCGGGCGACGATCTCGACCGTGTCGGACACCTCGGCGCCGTTGTCGTCCGTTGCGACCACGGTGAACACGTCACCGGGAGCCGCGTCGGCCGGGGTCGGGAGCGTCGTGGCGGCGGGGACGTTGCCGTCCGCGTCCGTCGTGACGACCACGGGCTCCCCCACGGGGTTGCCCTCGGCGTCGGTCAGCTGCAGCGAGACGTCACTGCCGCCAATCCAGCCGCCCGACGTCACCTCGGTCGCGTCACCGGCCTGAACCGGCGACGTGGCTTCGATGACCGGCGCGTAGACCTCGACCGGGGCCTCGACGCTGTTGTCGTTCGCGTCGGTGCCGACGACCGTGAAGTCGCCCGCCGGTGCGTCAGCCGGAACCGGGACCGTCGTGCCGGCGGGGACGTTGCCGTCCGCGTCGGTCGTGACGACCACGGGCTCGCCCACGGGGTTGCCGTCGGCGTCTTCGAGCTGCAGCGAGACCTCGGACTCAGGAGCCCAGCCGCCCGACGTCACCTCGGTCGCGCCACCGGCCGGAACCGGCGACGTCGCCTCGAGCGTCGGAGCGATGATCTCGACGGTGTCGCTCACCGTGGCGCCGTTGGCGTCAGAGCCGACGACGGTGAAGACATCCTCGATCGTCGCGTCAGCGGGGATCGCGACCGTCGTGCCGGCGGGGACGTTGCCGTCCGCGTCGGTCGTGACGACCACGGGGTCGCCCACGGGGGCGCCGCCGTCCGTCAGCTGCAGCGTGACCTCGGACTCGGGCAGCCAGCCGCCCGACGTGACCTCGGTCTCGCCACCCGCCGCCTCCGGAGAGGTGACGTCGATCGCGGGTGCGTAGACCGAGACGACATCCTCGACCGTGACACCGTTCTCGTCCGTGCCGACGACCGTGTAGTCGCCCGCGGGAGCCTCAGCCGGAACCGGAACCGTCGTACCGGCGGAGACGTTGCCGTCCGCGTCGGTCGTGACGACCACGGGCTCGCCGACCGGGTTGCCCTCGGCGTCCTCGAGCTGGAGGGTGACCTCCGACTCGGGCAGCCAGCCACCCGACGTGATGTCCGACGCGCCGCCGGCGGGAACCGGCGACTCGGCCTCGAGGGTCGGCGCGATGGCCGCGACCTCGACGGTGTCCGACACCTCGGCGCCGTTCGCGTCCGTCGCGACGACGGTGAGCACGTCACCCTCGGCGGCGTCGGCCGGGATCGGGACCACGGTGCCCTCGGGCACGTTGCCGTCCGCGTCCGTCGTGACGACCACCGGCTCGCCCGCGGGGTTGCCGTCGGCGTCCTCGAGCTGGAGGGTGACCTCCGACTCGGGCAGCCAGCCACCCGACGTGACCTCGGTCTCGCCACCGGCGATCTCGGGCGACGTCACGTCGATCGCGGGAGCGTAGACCGCGATCGCAGCCGAGATCTCGTTGCCGTCCGCGTCGGTCGCCGTGACCATGTACTCGTCCGCGGGAGCGTCAGCCGGAACGGGGACGACCGTGCCTTCGGGGAGGTTGCCCTCCGCGTCGGTCGTCGCGGGAACCGGCTCACCCACGGGGCTGCCGTCAGCGTCCACCAGCTGAAGCGTCAGCGGGGTGTCGGCCGGCCAGCCGCCCGACGTCACCTCGGTCTCGCCACCGGCCGGAACCGGAGACGTCGCCTCGATCGTCGGCGCGATGACCTCGACCGGGGCCGAGACCTCCGTGCCGTTCGCGTCGGTGCCGACGACCGTGTACGCGCCCGCAGGAGCGTCAGCCGGAACCGGGACGACCGTGCCGGCGGGGACGTTGCCGTCCGCGTCCGTCGTGGCCGGAACCGGGTCGCCCACGGGGTTGCCGTCAGGGTCCGTCAGCTGGAGCGTGACCTCCGACTCGGGCAGCCAGCCGCCCGACGTCACCTCGGTCTCGCCACCGGCGATCTCGGGCGACGTGGCCTCGAGCGTCGGCGCGTAGACCTCGATCGGGCCCTCGACCTGACCGCCCTCGGGATCGGTGCCGATGACCGTGTAGTCGCCGGGCTCCGTGCCCTCGGGGATCGTGACGCACGTGTCAGCCGGGACGTTGCCCGCGCCGTCGGTGGTCGCCGTGACCGGGTCGCCGACCGGGTTGCCGGCAGCGTCGGTCAGCTGGAAGGTGACCTCCGTGTTCGGCTGCCAGCCACCCGAGACGATCGCGACGCACGCGCCGGGAGCGGCCGGGGTGAGCGGCTCGAGCGTCGGCAGGTACACCTGGATGGTGTCCTGCGCGGTCTCGCCGTTCGGGTCCGTGCCGACGACCGTGTAGTCGCCCGCCGGCGTGCCGGCCGGGATCGGCAGCGTCGTCCCCGCGGGGAAGGCGCCGGTGTCGTCGGTCGTCACCGTGATCGGGTCGCCGACCGCGTTGCCGTCGGCGTCCTGCAGCTGGACCGTCACGTCGACCGTTGGGTCCCAGTTCTCCGACGTGATCTCGGTCTCGTCACCGGCGGGAGCCGGCGAGGAGGCGTCGAGGATCGGCGCGTCCTCGGGCGACACCACGAGCGGCGACGTGATCTCGGCGCCGTTCGGGTCGGTGCCGACGACGCTGTAGTCGCCGGGCTCGGTGCCCTCGGGGACGAGGACGCACGTGTCAGCCGGGATGTTGCCCTCGGCGTCGGTCGTGACGACCACCGGGTCGCCGACCGGGGTGCCCGCCGCGTCGGTCAGCTGGAACGTGACCTCCGTGCTCGGCAGCCATCCACCGGACGTCAGAACCGAGCACTCGCCTGGGAGGACCGGCGACTGGGCCGTGAGCGTCGGCGTGTACACGGTGACCGTGTCACTGCTGGTGTTTCCGTCGGGGTCCGTTCCCTCCACCGTGTAGTCACCCGGAGTCGATCCCGCGGGGATCGGCAGGCAGGTGTCGGCGGGCACGTTGCCCTCGGCGTCGGTCGTGACGACGAGCGGCTCGCCGACAGCGTTACCCGCGGCGTCGCGCAGCTGGAACGTCACCTCGGTGGCCGGCGTCCAACCCGACGACGTGATCGTCGTGCAGGAGCCCGAGGGCACCGGCGACGACGCGTCGACCACGGGGCCGGCGGGTGCACAGGCGTCGACCCGGAGACCGGCGTTGCCGATGTTGAACCGGCCGACGCCGCCCGCGACGCCGAAGCTCAGCGCCGAGAGCTGGAGCGACGCGAGCGTCTCACCGCCTGCCGGCAGCGTGCAGCTCGCGGTCTCCTGGTGGTTCAGCTGAACCGAGAAGACGTTGTCCGCGAAGAGCTCGATGAACGGGTCGAGAACCGCACGGACCGGAGCGGTGATCGTGTCGGTCTTGATCGTCTCGAACGCCTGGTACAGCGCACCCGCCGGGTCCGTCAGCACCGGGCTGAGCAGTCCGACCGCGGTCTGCACAAGCGGCACGGCCGTGCCGCAGAGAGCGACGCCGCCGAGGCCGCCGCCGACACAGGGCTCGACGATGTCACCCGAGAGGTTCATGGCGAACGCCGCCGTGCCCGCGACCGACGTGACGTCGAAGTCGATGACCACGCTGTCGAGCGAGTTGATCGCCGAGTCGAGAGCGACGTCGATCACCTTCTCGATGACGTCGTGGATACTCGACGCGATGAACGGGTAGGTCTCGTCATCGATCAGCTCGGTGTTGGGGTTCTGGTTGTTGATACCGACCGGGCGGTCGATGATGCCGTCGTCGTTGCCGCCGATCCGGGCGAGGTCGACCGTGATCGTCCCCTCGCTGAGGTTGATCGACGCGAGGCCGTCGTCCGTCTCGATCGGACCGAGCATGACCGCATCGAGCACGTCCTGCTGAAGGTTGCTCGTGATCGTCGTCTCGATCGTCGCTCCAGGCACGAGCGTGCCGAGCCCGAGCGCGGTGTTGATCGTGTCGACGAGCGTCTGCTCCATCTGGCCCACGGCGTCGCTGAGGCCGGCGGCAGCCGTCTCGAGTGCAGGCGAGTGGAGCTCGAGCTTCATGTCGCCGACGCGGTACTGGCCCGCGCCGCCGACCGCGTCGGGGTCCTGGAACTGTCCGTCGACGGCCTCGACCCACGCGCCGCCGAGCCCGAAGCTCAGGTCGGCCTGATCGACCGCGGGGTCGGTGACGCCGCCGAGGCCGGCCGCCTGGAACACCGAGAGCAGGTTGATGCGCGCCGTGCCGAAGTCGGAATCGGTGCCGTCGAGCGCGAGTCCCCCGTCCGCACCGGCGATGCCGGTGATGGCCTCGCCGTTGCGGCCGTCGGTCGCGGTCGACTCGCTCTGGATGACGCCGAGCTCGCCGAACTGGATGAACTGGTCCAGCGGGATGGTGTACCCCGCGCCGAAGTCGATGACCTCGGCTCCGACGAACGAGCCGCTGAACGCCTCGCGGTTCGGGCCGGGATTCGAAACCGAGCCGGCGTGAGAGTGCGCGGCGCTCAGGACGTCGTCGCCGTTCAGCACGAGCTCGGCGATGTTGGCCTCGGCCTCGGTCGGCTCGTCCGGATAGGTGTTCAGTCCTGCGGCCATGGCCGCATTCGTGGTCGAGACGATCATGGCCGCAGCGACTGCCGCGGCTGTTCCCGTCAGAAGGCTGGGCAGCTGCCAGCGCTTCCTCCCCCTCGTACCGCCCCGAGCCGGCGGCAGATTTCGCTGTTGACGCATCAACCTTCGCCCTTCTGTGTGACGCAACTCCCCCAAGTGCCGACACCGGTCGACCGAGCGCGCTCGTGATGCCAGTATTACGGGATCACATTCAGGATGTCCACAGGTCCCGCGAAAGTTCTTCCCAGCGTCGCAGGGACGCCCCGACGGGCTTCCGGACCGCGGAAGTCGCCGGTCAGCGCTGAGAGCGCTCCCCTCGAAGAATCAGCGCGCGATGACACCTCCTGAGTCCGCGCGGACGAGGAGGAGCGGATGGCCCGAACGCGCCCGGTGGGTCAGGCCCCGAGACGACGCAGCGCCGACTGCACCACGTTCTTGGCGGACGCCGCGGCGCGGCCGACCGACTCCGCCACTCGTGCGGCCGGCTCCGGCAGGGTCGGCGTCGCGTACGACGCGGCCTCCTCCGCGAGGTCGGACTCGTCGACGAAGAACGGCACGAGCCAGTCGTCGACCGCCTCGAGCGGCTCGGGCGACAGGCTGTAGTAGCGGTGCTGCCCTTCCTCGCGCACCGAGACGAGACCGGCCTCGCGCAGCACCTTGAGATGCTTCGAGACGGTGGGCTGGCTGACCCCCATCTCGGCGACGATCTGCGACACGCTCGTGCCGTCCTGGCCATCCGACGATCGGCGAAGCAGAAGCTGAAGGATGTCGCGCCTCGTGCCGTCCGCGATCACGTCGAAGATGTCCGCCATGCCGATAGGTTAGCCGCGCGCGCCGCGGAGTACCATGATGGGCGACTTCGGCGCGAAGGGGGAGAGCGGATGGCGACGAGCCGGTCGGCGGCACTGGCCGGCGCGTTCAAGGATGCCGGGCGGGAGCTCGGCCAGTTCTTCCGCGACTTCACGACGTCCTCGCCGGCGCGATTCGCCATCCTCGTGTTCGTCTCGCTGATCCTCATCTTCACGGCGCTGCTGTCTCTGCCGATCGCGAGCGACGACCGCTCGCGCACCCCGCTGTCGGACGCGCTCTTCACGGCTGTCTCGACCATCTGCGTGACCGGCCTGTCGACGGTCGACATGGCGACGCACTGGTCGGCGTTCGGGCACGCCGTCATCTTCATCGGCGTCAACATCGGCGGGCTCGGCGCTCTGACCCTCGCGTCGCTGCTCGGCCTCGTGATCTCGAAGCGGCTGGGCCTGCGCGCCAAGCTGATCGCCGCTGGCGACACCAACCCGCTGCGATCGCACGGGGGCGTCGTCAACGAAGGACAGGCCGTTCGCCTCGGCGAGATCGGCCAGCTGCTGCGCGTCGTCGCCCTGTCGACCCTCGTCATCGAGGTGGTCGTCGCCGTGCTCCTCTACTTCCCGATCGTCTGGGCCGGGTACAGCTGGCTCGACGCCGCGTGGATCGCGCCGTACTACGCCGCGATGTCGTTCACGAACACGGGCTTCACGCCGACCGTGGGCGGACTCGAGTCGTTCCACACCGACTACTTCTTCCTGACCGTCCTCATGATCTCGGTGTTCCTCGGCAGCATCGGGTTCCCCGTCATCTACGCACTCTCGCGGCAGCTCACCCAGCCGCACCGCTGGCCGCTGCACACGAAGCTCACGCTCATCACCACCGTCATCCTCTTCGTCGCGGGCGCGGCGGTGTTCCTGGTTCTCGAGTACGGCAACCCCGGAACCTGGGGCGAGAGCGATGCGTGGGACACGACCTTCCAGGCGTTCTTCCTCAGCGCCATGACCCGGTCCGGGGGCTTCTCCGTGATCGACCCCGGCGAGCTGTACGAGTCGTCGATGCTCGCCGCGTCGATGCTCATGTTCGTGGGCGGCGGCTCGGCGTCGACCGCGGGCGGCATCAAGGTCACGACCCTCGCCGTGCTGGCCCTCTCGGTGTGGTCGGAGGCCAAGGGCCGGCGCAGCGTCGAGGTCTTCGGGCGACGCATCCCCAGCGACGTGCAGCGCGTCGCCGTGGCGGTTCTCGCCTGGGGCGCCACGATCGTCGCCCTGTCGACCATCATCATCGCGCAGATCACCAAGGCGCCCCTCGCCGAGGTGCTGTTCGACGTCATCTCCGCGTTCGCGACCGTGGGGCTCTCCACCGGCCTCACGGCGGAGCTGCCCGACTCCGCCGTCTACGTGCTCGCCGTCACGGTCTTCATGGGGCGCGTTGGTACAGTGACCCTCGCCGCGGCCGTGGCCGCGACCTCCAAGTCGCAGCAGTACGCGCTGCCCGTCGAAAGGCCCATCGTTGGTTGAGCAGATCCGCAGCGACGCGCCCGTCCTCGTCATCGGACTCGGGCGCTTCGGCGCCGCCTGCGCGGGCGAGCTCGACCGACTCGACCGCGACGTCCTCGCGATCGACGACAACCTCGATCTCGTGCAGAAATGGTCCGAGCGCGTCACGCACGCCGTGCAGGCGGATGCCCGCAGTCTCGAGGCGCTCCAGCAGATCGGCGCCGGCGACTTCCAGGTGGCCGTGGTGGCCGTCGGCTCGTCGATCGAGGCGTCGGTGCTCATCACCGCCAACCTCGTCGACCTCAAGGTGCCGCAGATCTGGGCGAAGGCCGTCTCGCAGTCGCACGGCAAGATCCTCGCCCGCGTGGGCGCGAATCACGTCATCTACCCCGAGCGGGAGGCAGGAGAGCGCGTCGCCCACCTCGTGAGCGGCCGCATGCTCGACTTCATCCGCTTCGACGACGACTTCGTGCTCGCGAAGATGTACCCGCCGCGGTTCATCCGAGGCAGGGGCCTCAACGAGTCGGGCGTCCGCTCGAAGTACAACGTGACCGTCGTCGGCGTGAAGAGCCCCGGCAAGCCGTTCCGCTACGCCGAGGCGAACACCGTCGTGACGAACCACGACCTCATCATCGTGTCCGGGACGAACGAGGACATCGAGCGCTTCGCCTCGCTCGACCGCTGAGCCGCGCCCTCAGCGCAGCTGCGCGAACGACTCGACGCGCCGGGTCGGCCCGACGACGAGCACGACGTCGCCCTCATGCAGGACCGTGTCGGCGTCGGCGTTGGCCCACTCGTTCGATGCTCCGCGGAACGCTGCGATCGTCACGCCGTGTCGCCGGCGCAGGTCGGTCTCGCCGAGCGGCACCCCCTGCACCTCGGCGGGAGCCGCCGTCTTGACGATCGCGTAGCCGCGATCGATCTCGAGGTAGTCCGAGGCGGCGCCACGGACGAGATGCGCGACACGGCGCCCCATGTCCTTCTCGGGATAGATGACGTGGTGCACGCCCAGCTGCTCGAGGATGCGGCCGTGCTGCTCGTCGACCGCCTTCGCCCAGATCACCGGGACGTTCAGCTGCAGCAGGAGCGAGGCGACGAGGATCGACGCCTTGATGTCGGTGCCGATCGCGAGCACGACGCGGTCGAACTCGTCGACGGCGAGCTGACGGAGGACCTCCTCCTTCGTCGCGTCCGCGCGCACCACCTGGGTGAGCTGCGCGTTGTGGTCCTGCACCACCTCCTCCGAGCCGTCGATCCCGAGGACCTCGGTGCCCGACGCCATCAGCTCGAGCGCGAGCGAGCTGCCGAACCGGCCGAGCCCGATGACGGCGACCGAGTCGGCCTCGGCGATGCGGCGAGACGTGTCGCCGAATGAGAGGAACCTGCCCATGGATTCGATCCTTTCCGCCGGCGGCATCAGCCGATCGCCGGCCGCTCCTTCGGGAGCTCGTATGAGACGCGGCGCTCGCGCAGCGCGAGAGCCGAGCCGAGCGTGAGGGGGCCGATGCGGCCCAGGAACATCAGCGCGACGAGGATGAGCTTCGCCGCGTCGGGCAGATCGGCCGTGATCCCGGTCGACAGCCCGACCGTGGCGAACGCCGACACGGCTTCGAAGAGGACCGCGTCGAGATCGAGCTCCGTCATCGTGAGGATCGCGATGACGCCGGCCATCACGGCGGCGATCGCCATGAGGACGACGGAGATCGCCTCGCGGTGCACCGCGCGGGACAGGCGCTTGCCGAAGACGTTGACGGCCGTGCCGCCGCGCAGCTCGGTCCAGAGGATGAAGAGGAGCACGGCGAAGGTCGTGATCTTGATGCCGCCCGCGGTTCCGGCCGGCCCGCCGCCGATGAACATGAGCACATCCATCCCGAGCCAGGTCTCGTCGTGCATCTGGCCGATGTCGAGCGAGTTGAATCCAGCCGTCCGCACCTGCACGGCGTGGAAGAACCCGGCCAGGATGCGCGTCGCGGGGTCGAAGGCGCCCAGCGTGCCGGGGTTCTCCCACTCGATCACCGTGATGTACACCGTGCCGAGGACGAGCAGCACGACCGTGCCGGCGAGCACGATCCTCGTGTTCATCGTCCAGTGCAGGGGCCGCCCGATCTCGCGCCTCAGCTGCCGGAGCACGGGGAAGCCGAGCCCGCCGAGGATGATCGCGGCGCAGAGCGGGAGGCAGATCCACGGGTCGCCGACGAAGGACATGAGGTTGTCGCTGTACAGCGCGAAGCCGGCGTTGTTGAACGACGACACCGCATGGAACACCGCGAGCCACGCCGCCTCGCCCGCCGAGGACCCGTAGCCCACGACGAACCGGACGAACAGCAGCACGGCCACGACGCCCTCGATCGCGATCGACGTCGCGAAGATGCCCCACGCGAGCCGCCGGACATCGCCGATGCCGTCGGCCTTCGCCTCCGCGACGGCGTTGAGCCGTGAGCGCACGCTGAGCTTGCGGGCGAGGACGATGCCGACGAGCGACGCGAACAGCATGATGCCGAGCCCGCCGATATGGATCAGCGCGAGGATGACGACGAGTCCGAAGGGGCTCCAGTGAGCCGCCGTGTCGACGACCGTGAGGCCGGTCACACAGAGCGCGGACGTCGCGGTGAACACCGCGTCGACGGGGTCCGTGAACTCCCCCTCGGCATTCGAGATCGGAAGCCAGAGGAGCGCGGTGCCGACTGCGAGCGCGAGTCCGAAACCGGTGACGATCGCCTGCGCGGGAGCGAGGTGCCGCAGCCGTGCGCGGTGTCGCCGCGACGACGTCGCTGAGAAGAGCACGAGGAAGCACGATACTCCTGCTTCGCGCGGCGCACGGACGACGCGCACTCCCCCGCTCCCGTGGACGCCCTTGCCGTCATCGGCCGCTCGCCGCATGATGGCTCCGTGCCCGCGCAGCGCAGAGCCCCGAGCCGGATCGACGCTGACTGCGTCATCGCGGGCGGCGGGCCGGCGGGCCTCATGCTGGGCCTGCTGCTCGCGCGGGCAGGCATCGATGTCGTCGTGCTGGAGAAGCACGCCGACTTCCTCCGCGATTTCCGCGGCGACACCATCCATCCTTCGACACAGGAAGCGCTGCACGAGCTGGGCCTGCTCGACGACTTCCTCGCGCTCCCCCACGCCGACACCGAGCGGATCACTGTGAGCTGGCACGGCGAGGAGGGCGTCATCGCCGACTTCTCGCGTCTGCCGCTGCGGCGTCGCGTCATCACCTTCATGCCCCAGTTGGACTTCCTCGACCTGCTCGCCCGCGCGGGCGAGCAGGAGGCGTCCTACCGGCTCCTCCGGTCGACGCGCGTCGAGGGTCTGCTCCGCGACGCCGATCGCGTGACCGGCGTGCGGGCCGTCGGGCCGAACGGCCCGCTCGAGGTCGGAGCGCGGCTCGTCGTCGGGGCGGATGGCCGCGATTCGCGCGTCCGCGAGCGCGCGGGCCTCGTGCCGCGCGGGAAGGCCGCGGGCATGGACGTGCTGTGGTTCCGCCTGCCGAAGCGCGCCGGCGAGCGCCACCCCTTCGTGCAGGCGGGAGCGGGCATGATCATCGCGATCGACCGCGGCGACTTCCTCCAGGTCGCCCACGTCATCCCCGCGGGCGGCTGGCAGGGCAGCGCGGCGGATCTCGCGCGCATGCGCGACCGCATCGCGCGCATCTCCCCTCGCCTGTCAGAGGCGGTCTCCCGGCTGACACCCTCCGACGTGCACCTCCTGCGGGTGCGGATCGAGCGCCTGCGCCGGTGGTGGTCGGACGGGCTGCTCTGCATCGGCGACGCCGCGCACGCCATGTCGCCGGCGGGCGGCGTCGGCATCAACCTCGCGCTGCAGGATGCGATCGCGGCCGCGCGGATCCTCACCCCGGCCCTCCACGCGGGCGGTGCTGTGCCCGGCAGCGTCCTCCGCCGCGTGCAGCGGCGACGCGCGTTCCCCACGATCGTGACCCAGGCCATCCAGCGCCGAATGCAGGCGCCCCTCCTGGCCGAGCGCGCGCCCGGCGCTCCCCTGCCGCTGATGCTCCGCCTGCTGCGGGATCACCCGCGGCTGACCCACCTCACCGGGAGGTTCGTCGGGATGGGCGTGCGCCCCGAGCGCATCGGCCGCTGACCCGTCACACGCCCGCGGCGAGCTCCTTCGCGCGCGCGATCGCGGCATCCGTCGCCGTCCGGAAGAGCTCGCTCAGGCGAGCGTCCTGCAGGACCGCGATCGCCCGCTCGGTCGTGCCCTTGGGGCTCGTCACCTGCCGACGCAGCTCGGCGGGGTCCTCCCCCGTCGCGTCGAGGAGCGCCGTCGCGCCGATGAACGTGCCCTCGGCCATCGCGCGCGCATCCGCCTCCGCGAACCCCTGCGCGACGGCCGCGCGCGTGAGCTCCTCGACGAGGAGGAAGACGTAGGCGGGCCCCGAACCCGAGATCGCCGAGAGCGCGTCGATGCGCTCCTCGGGCACCTCGATCACGGTGCCCACCGTCTCGAAGAGGCGGCGCACGACGCGCACATCCTCGTCGCTCGCGGCGGCGCCCCGAGCGAGGCCCGTGACGCCCTTGCCGATGCGCGCGGGGGTGTTCGGCATCGAGCGGAGCACCGCGGTCTCGGAGCCGAGGATGCTCTGGAAGGTGTCGAGCGTCACGCCCGCCGCGAGGCTCACGACGATCGCGTCGTCGCGGAGAGCGGGCCCGATCTCGCGGAGGAGGTCGGGCACCATCGCGGGCTTCACGCCGACGAGCACGATGCGCGCCTCCGACGCGGCGCGCGCGTTGCCGTCGGGCTCGTCCTCGAGCGCGATGCTCGTGACCCCCGGGAGCGCTGCGAGCTCGGCCGCCTTCTGCGCCGAGCGGTTGGTCGCGAAGACGCCGCCGTCGACGTCGAGGCCGCTCGCGACGAGACCCCGCAGGATCGCACCGCCCATCGAGCCGGCACCGAGGAACGCGACGGAGGGGAGCGAGTCAGTCATGCGTCAATCCTAGGGAGCGCGTGCGGCGCGCCGACGGGCGGGCGAGGCGCGAGCGCCCGCCTTAGACTGCGAGCATGAGCGCACACGGCGGTGGCAAGGCGATCCTGGCGGCCTTCGCGGCGAACATCGGGATCGCGATCGCGAAGTTCATCGGATGGATCATCTCGGGCTCCGCATCGATGCTCGCGGAGGCCATCCACTCGGTCGCCGACTCCGGCAACCAGCTCCTCCTCCTGCTCGGCGGACGCCGCGCGCGGCGAGCCGCCGACCGCGAGCACCCCTTCGGGCACGGCCGCGAGCGCTACGTGTACGCGTTCGTCGTCGCGATCATCCTCTTCTCGGTCGGCGGGGTCTTCTCGCTCTACGAGGGAGTCGAGAAGCTCACCCACCCGCACGCGGTCGAGAACGCCTGGCTGCCGATCGCCATCCTCGTCATCGCGATCGGCCTCGAGAGCTTCTCGCTGCGCACCGCCGTCAAGGAGAGCAACGCCGTGCGCGAGCGCGGGCAGTCCTGGGCGTCGTTCATCCGCCGCGCGAAGGCACCCGAGCTGCCCGTCGTCCTCCTCGAGGACTTCGCGGCGCTGATCGGCCTCACCCTCGCGCTCCTCGGCGTGGGCCTCACGGTGCTCACGGGCGACGCCGTCTTCGACGCGCTCGGCACCATCTGCATCGGCGTGCTCCTCATCCTCGTGGCGATCGTGCTCGGCATCGAGACGAAGAGCCTGCTCGTCGGCGAAGGCGCATCGGAGGCCGACTTCGAGCGGATCGTCGCCGCGATCGAGGCGGGGCCCGAGGTCGAGAAGCTCATCCACGTGAAGACGCTATACGTCGGGCCCGAGGAGCTCATGGTGGCCGGCAAGGTCGGCCTCCCGCAGGACATCTCCGTGGCCGACGCGGCGCGCGACATCGATGCGGTCGAGGCGCGCATCCGCGAGGCCGTGCCTGCCGCGCGGATCATCTACCTCGAGACCGACGTCTATCGCGCTCCCCACGAGCCCGGCCCTCCGACGGAGACCTTCATCCTCAAGTCCTCCGACTGACGGCTCCCTGCGCTGACAGACTGGGGCGCATGGAGTTCTGCGTCTTCACCGAGCCCCAGATGGGGGCCAGCTACGACACCCAGCTCGCGTTCGCGCAGCAGGCCGAGCGCGTCGGATTCGACGGCTTCTTCCGCTCGGACCACTATCTGACGATGGGCGGCGAAGGGCTCCCGGGGCCGACGGACGCCTGGACGACGCTCGCCGGCCTGGCGCGCGAGACGACCCGCCTGAGGCTCGGCACCCTCGTCTCGTCGGTCACCTACCGCTGGCCCGGGATCCTCGCGATCCAGGTCGCGCAGGTCGACGCGATGTCGGATGGCCGCGCCGAGCTCGGGCTCGGGACCGGCTGGTTCGAGGCGGAGCATCTCGCGTACGCGATCCCCTTCCCCCGGAAGCGGTTCGGGATGCTCGCCGAGCAGCTCGAGATCGTGAACGGGCTGTGGTCCACCCCGGTCGGCGAGCGCTACGGCTTCGAGGGAGAGCACTACCGGCTCGTCGACTCCCCCGCCCTGCCGAAGCCCGTGCAGGATCGGGTGCCCGTCATCGTGGGCGGCGCAGGCCTCACCCGGACGCCGGAGCTCGCGGCGCAGCACGCGACCGAGTTCAACATCGCCTTCCAGCCCGAGGACGTCATCGCCGACCGCTTCGCCCGCGTGCGCGCGGCGTGCGAGCGGATCGGCCGGGACCCCGAGACGCTGAAGCTCAGCGTCGCGCTCACGACCCTCGCGGGCGGCAGCGAGGCCGACCTCGAGCGGCGCGCAGCAGCGACCCAGACCGACCTCGCGGCGTTCCGCGCGGGAGACGGCTTCGCCGGCTCCGCCGACGACATCGTCGCCAAGGCGACCCGGCTGAAGAAGCTCGGCGCGTCTCGGCTGTACTTCCAGCTGATGGACATGGGCGACCTCGATCACGTGGCGTATCTCGGCGAGGAGGTGCTGCCGCGCCTGCGCTGAGCGAATCGCCGCCAGGGTCTTGCATTCCGATATTTCAGTAGGCGAGGCTAGGGACTGCGCCCGACCGGCGCACCTCTCCCACCTGGGCTCCGGCCCGCAGAACAAAGGAAACGACCATGGCAGATCTCCTCGGCCTCCTCTCCGGACTCCTCGAGACGCTCCTCGGCCTCCTCGGCGGCCTCGGCATCTGAGCCCATCGCTCGAGAGTCCCCGCGGCGCGGCCGCGGGGACTCTCTGCGTTCAGCGGCGCTCGGCGAAGAAGGCGCGCAGGAGCGCCACGGCCTCGTCCTCGAGCACGCCGCCGACGACCTCCGCGCGGTGGGGAAGGCGCCGGTCCCGCACGACGTCGTACATCGATCCCGCGGCCCCTGCCTTCTCGTCCCACGCCCCGAAGACGAGCCGCGCAATGCGGGCCTGCAGGACCGCTCCCGCGCACATGACGCACGGCTCGAGCGTCACGACGAGCGTGCATCCCTCGAGGTTCCAGGATCCGATGGCCTCGGCCGCGCGGCGCATGGCGACGATCTCGGCGTGCGCCGCTGGGTCGTGCGTCTCCTCGCGGAGGTTCCGCCCCTCGCCGAGCACCGCGCCATCCGCCCCGAGCACCACGGCTCCGACCGGGATGTCCCCGCGCTCCCCCGCGGCGTCGGCCAGCGCGAGCGCGCGGCGCATCGCGGACACGTCGGATGGCGAGGAATTCACCCTCCGAGCCTAGAACGGCCCCGGCTCTCTGCATCCGCGCAACCGCGTCCCGGTAGCCTTGCTCTATGCGCCTGCACGTCGCCGACCACCCGCTCATCACGCACAAGCTCACGGTGCTCCGCGACAAGGCAACGCCGTCGCCGGTCTTCCGTCAGCTGACTGAGGAGCTCATGACGCTCCTCGCCTACGAGGCCACGCGCAACGTGCGCGTCGAGCCGGTCACGATCGACACCCCCGTCACGCAGACGAAGGGCGTCAGGATCGCCGACCCGAAGCCGCTCGTCGTCCCGATCCTGCGCGCAGGGCTCGGCATGCTCGAGGGGATGACCAAGCTCGTCCCGACCGCGGAGGTCGGCTTCCTCGGCATCGTGCGGAACGAGGAGACCCTCCTTCCGACCACGTACGCCGAGCGCCTGCCCGACGACCTCAGCGACCGCCAGTGCTTCGTGCTCGACCCGATGCTCGCGACCGGCGGCTCGCTCGCCGCGGCGATCAAGTACCTCTTCGACCGCGGCGCGACCGAGGTAACCGCCGTGTGCCTCCTCGGCACCCCGGAGGGCGTCCACGCGATCGAGAGCCTCGTGGGCGACCGCGACATCACGCTCGTGCTCGGCGCGCTCGACGAGGGCCTCAACGAGCACGGGTACATCGTGCCGGGGCTCGGCGACGCGGGCGACCGCCTGTACGGCACGGTCTGAGCCGGGGCGGCTCGGGCCGCGCCTCAGTCCACGTCGAGCCGGTAGGCCCGCTCCTCGCCGTACGTCCGGAAGCCGGCGCGCGCGAGGATCGGCGCCGAGGTCGACACCCGCCCCTTGACGAGCGCGGTCGACGCGCCGAACGCGCGGGCGAGGCGGAGCCGCTCCGCGAGCGCGGCCCGATACGCGCCGCGCCCGCGGTCGGAGGCGAGGGTGGCCGCGCCCCAGAGGCGCGCGAACTCCCCGACGATCGTCGCGCCGCCCGTGCTCACGGGGCGGCCGTCGATGCGCGCGAGCACGCGGAACCCGCGCCCCGCGCTCCCATCCGCCTCGAGCTCGCGCAGTTCGGCGTCGAGCCCCGCCTCGTCGAGCGGCGCCTGCTCCCAGACCGGCACGTTGACCGCGTCGACGTCGCGCAGCTGCTCTCGTGTGCGCACCGTCTCGACCGTGACGCCCGGGGACTCCCCCGGCGCCGCCTCGTCGAGGGCGAGCGCGAAGACGGTGACGGTGTCCTCGTGCACCGCGCCGCGCCGGAGCAGCGCGTCCGCGAGCCCCGCTGGGCGGTCGGATGCGCCGACCCAGAAGGTCGCGCGCCGCTCGCCCCAGTCGCGGGCGCGGTCGAGCGCGGCGTCCACCGCCTCATCGGGTGTGCCCTCGCGGTCGAACGCCGAGACCCGCACCCCGCCGCCGAAGCGCGCGGGATAGCGCACGGCGACCATCCCGTCGACGACGTGATCGGAGTCGCGGGGCAGCCAGACCCACTCGGCGGCTGCGCGGCGGATGGCGTCGGCGTCGGTCATGCGCGCTCCTCCGGAGCCACGAGGCGGGCGAACGCGCTCATGCGCGCGACGCCGGCGGGCGTGTGAGGCAGGTCGTCGAGCAGGGCGGGCGAGTGCACGAGGTACGCCGCGACCATCGCGCGCGAGATCGCGACGTTGAGCCGGTTCTGGAGCAGCAGGAACTCCGTCCCGCGCGGGGCGTCCCTGCCCGATGAGGCCGCGAGCGTCACGATCGAGATCGCGGCCTCCTGCCCCTGGAACCGGTCGACGGTCCCGACGCGCACGCGCGGCCATCCGGCACGCTGCAGGGTCTGCTCGACGAGCTGCTGCTGGGCGTTGTACGGCGCGACGACGATGATGTCGTCCTCCGTGAGCGGGCGCGGCGGGCACGCGTGGGCGACGCCGTCGTCGTCGATGCGGATGTCGGTGAATGCCCGCCCGACGACCTCGCCGACGATCCGCACGACCTCGTCGGCCTCGGCCTGCGACTCGGTCGCGTCGCCCCGATGATGCACGGGCACCGCGTGCAGGCCCGGCGCGACGCCGTCGACCGACCGGCGCTCCGCGCCGGCGCGCGACGCGAGACGCCCGGCGTAGGACAGGTGCGAGACGGCCTCGGACACCTCCGGATGCATGCGCCACGACCGCGCGAGGAAGTAGCCGTGCGTCTCCGGGAGCACCTGCTGGCCATCCATGACCCAGCCGAGCGCCGAGGTGTCCACGGGCTCGGGATGCACCCCCTGGCTCACCTGCGGAAGCTGCTGCGGATCGCCGAGCAGCAGAAGGCTGCGCGCCGCCGTCGAGACCGCGATGGTCGACGCGAGCGAGAACTGGCCGGCCTCGTCGATGACGAGCAGGTCGAGCCCGCCGCGCGCGATGCGGCCGGTGTGCGTGAAGTCCCACGCGGTGCCGCCGACGACGTAGCCGCCCTGCTGCTCGGAGACGAAGCGGGCCATGCCGTTCTTGGGGATCAGCGTGAAGGCGGGGTCGCGCGGCTCGGCTCCGGACTTCGGCGCCTTCGCGACGCGCGAGCCGGGCACCCCCGCCGCGACGACGCGGTCGAGCATGTTCTCGACCACGGCGTGCGACTGCGCGACGACGCCGACCCGGTAGCCGTGCTCCATGACGAGGCGGGCGATGACATGCGAGCCGACATACGTCTTGCCGGTGCCGGGAGGGCCCTGGACGGCGACGTAGGAGCTGTCCAGGCCGCGCACCGTCCGGACGATCGCGGACACGTCGTCGCCGTCGGACGGCGCGATCCCGGCACCGCGCGGCGGGATGCGGCGCAGGATGTCGGTGGCCGGGTCGGCCGGGAGCTCCCCCGCGTCGGCCGCGCGCACGACCGTCTCGGCCCATGCGTCGATGGCCCCCTGCTGGTTGCCGGCACGCGGCGGGGGCGCGGGGGTGAGGGCGACCGGAAGCTCCTGCCACGTCTCGCCGTCGGCCGCGCGCTCCTCGATGACGGCACCGTCGTCGAGGACCTCGATGACGCGTGCCTGGCGCGGCACGTGCACCCAGCGCGGGGAGGCCTGGTTCGGGAACGGAGCGGGCCGCGGATAGAGCAGGTACGGCTCGACGCCCTCGCTCAGTCGCGTTCCCGGTGCGAGCTCGCCGCGGAGCTCGACCACGCGGCGGACGGATCGCGCGCCCTCGGGCATCCCCCAGTCCTCGACGACGCGGCAGCGCGAGGCGTCGACGGCGAGGACATCGCGGGTGTCGAGCCAGAGGCCGAGCGGCTCCCGCAGCCGCTGGAAGTGCCCGTGCCAGAAGCTCTTCGCCTCGCGCGGGTAGTAGTCGATCGCGGCCGCAGCGAGACGCAGCGCGTCCTCGTCGGCGCTCGGGGCCGACAGCGGGTCTGCCGCCACGCGGGCATCGCGGCGCGCAGCGGCATGCGCGTCGAGCGCGAGCGCGAGCGGAGACGGCGCGTACGCGAGCTCGTCGGGCACCTCGGGCGGGGCAGGGGTCACGCCGGTCTCCCGCGCACGCTCGACGAGCCAGTCGCGCAGGCGCCGGGTCGAGACGCAGTCGTAGCGGTTGTAGTCGGCGAGGTCGTCGAGGATGGCCCGCGCGGCCGCCTCCTGCCCATCGGCCTGCAGGGCGCGCGCCTCGACGTAGCGGACGATCGAGTCGTCGCCCTTCTGCACGTCCTGCGTGCGCACCTCGTCGCCCATGTAGAGCGGCTCGAGCTTCTTGATCGAGTACGACCGCGAGCCGATGCGCAGGGCCCGCCGAACGATCGGGTAGAGGTCGACGAAGAGCTCGTCGCGCAGCATCCGGTCGACGTCGGCCTCGCGCACGCCGTGCCGAGCGGCCATCGCCGCCAGGTGCGTGGGCTCATACGGCGCGTAGTGGTAGATGTGCATGTCGGGATGCGCGGCCCTGCGCGCCGCGACGAAGTCGCAGAAGCGCTCGAGGGCGGCCTTCTCCTCCGCGAGGGTGTGCGCCCAGAGTGCGGAGTACTGCTCGCGCAGGTCGACCCATCCGAAGAGGTAGTCGATGCCCCAGACGGCGGCCGAGCCGACCTGCTCGCTGTAGAGCGGATCGCCCTCGAAGTCGAAGAACACGTCACCCTGGCTCGGGCGGGGCATCGCGCCGAGCGCGAGCGGCTGCACGACCTCGTACGCGGGAACCGGGTGCGCGTCGGCCGGCTCGTCACCCGGCACGCCCGCAGGGCTCTGCAGCTGGAGGCGCGCCTGCGTGCGCAGCGACGCGAAGACGTCGGAGTTCATCCGCGCGGGCCCGGTCTCGGCCGCCGCGAGGTCGTCGATCGTGCGGATGCCGATGTCGCGCAGGCGAGCGCGCTGCGACGGGCGCATGCCCGCGACGAGCAGCAGGTCGCGATGCGCGACGACCTCGAGCTCGCAGGTCGCGCAGCGCCCGCAGGCGGACACCTCGAGCTCGCCGCGCTCGTCGCCCCACGCGATCGCCTCGGCCGACGCGCCCCGCTCGATCCCGCGATCCGCGATGAGCGCGCGCAGGCGGCGACGGCGCACGTCGAACATCGGAAGCAGGTCGTCCACGCGGTGCGTCGACACCGAGCCGTCGCCGAGCAGGAGGTCGACCTCGTCGGAGGTCGGGATGCCGAGACGGCGCAGCTGATCGACGTATGCCGCGAGCTGCATGAGCGCCGTCACGCGGGCCGTGCGGGCGAGCTTGCTGTCCTGCACGCGCCAGCGGCCATCCGCCTCCTGCACGAGGAAGTCGGCGAATCCGACGAACTCGTCCGTGGTGAAGGCCGCCTGGAACAGCACCCGCGCATCCGACCGCAGCGCGTCGACCGTCTGGGCCGCCACGTCGGCGAGCGCCGCGGAGTCGGCCGACGACACCCGCTCGAGCTCGACCACCCCGGCGCCGAACTCCTGGCGGTAGCGCTCGAGGACGCGCTCCTCGTGGCGATCGCCGAGCCGGGCCGCGCGCTCGAGCATGGCGTCCTCCGGATCCTCGACGGCGGCGACGCGGCCGAGCTTCGCGTCGATCGCCCGCAGCCACGCGAACTCGCACTCGGCGGCGGCCTTGAGGTCGCTCGCGCTCCACACGAGGCGCTGCTCTGTCGGGATGAATCTCACACTCCGACGGTAGCCCGGGTCTCGGACATCCCCGTCCGCCGGCATGACACGATGGCTCTGATGCCCGCGAGCGGAGGAGACGGCATGGACGAGCGACCCGGCCCGTGGACCCGGCTGAGCGCCGCGGCCCATCCCCTCGGCGAGGGATCGCGGCTCATCGACGGCGTCGTGCACTGGGTCGACCTCGAAGGCGGCGTCCTGCACGCCTGGACCCCCGAGGGCGGGGACGCCGCGACCCATCGGCTCGACCGCCCGGTCGGCTTCGCCGAGAAGGCGCCGGACGGACGCCTGCTCGCCGCGGCGGGGACGGGCGTCGTCGAGCTCGACATCTTCGGGCGCCACACCGCTCTCGCCGACACCGGTCTCGACCCCGCCCGGCATCGCGTCAACGACGGGACCATCGCGCCCGACGGATCGCTGTGGTTCGGGACGATGGTCCGGGACGGCTCCGACCCGGATGGCGCGGTCTGGCGCTGGGACGCGGGCACCGGCGAGGTGACGCGCCTCGCGACCGGCATCGACATCCCGAACGGCCCGGCCTTCCATCCCGACGGCGAGACCGTGCTCATCGCCGACACCGTGGGCGGCCGCATCCTGCGCGCGCCGCTCGCGGCACCCGACCGCCTCGACGTGTTCGCAGCGGTCGACGGGTCGCCCGACGGCCTGCACGTCGACGCGCAGGGACGCATCTGGAGCGCCGTGTACGACGGCGGGCGCCTCGACGTGTACCGAGCGGATGGCACGCGGCTCGCGCGCATCGAGGTCCCGGCCGAGCACCCCACGAGCGTCCTCACGACGCCGGACGGCCGCGTCGTCGTGACGAGCGCCGCGCAGGGGATGGATGAGCCGGGACCGTTCGACGGGCACACGTTCGCCGCCGCGATCGCCGACGTGCTCGAGGCCTGAGCCCGGTCAGGCGGCGCGGGCGCCGCGTCGCGCGGCGAAGCGGCCCGGCTCAGCGCCGCGCTGACCGCTTCTGCACGCCGCGAGCGAGCCCGGCGAGACCGGCGACGAGGATGACCGCGCCGGCGGCCAGGACGACGGTCACCGCGGTCGACACGGGGTCGGCCGTGAGGATCCAGTCGGCCACCGCCGCCTGGAGCGCGGCGTATCGCGTCGCGTCGAGCACCTGCCCCAGCCCGACGAGGGAGACGACGAGCATGAGCGCACCCCAGATGATCGCCGCCCAGCGGATGCGGGGCCGCTCGGCGGGCTCGGGGCCCGCGGCCGGGGCGCCCTCGAGGACGCGCTGCTCTTCGCTCATCGTGCACTCTCCTCGTCAGCGGACGGCGTCGGCTCGGCGGTGGCTCCGCCGGTGCCATCGGTCGGCTCCGGCGTCGGGCCGCCCGTCGATCCCGCGGTCGGCGTGGGCGTCGGCTCGACCGCGCCGAACTCGGCCTCGTCGAGCACCCAGATCGACACCTCACCGCCCTCGGTCTGCGTGATGTCCACCGTGCGCAGGGGCGCATCCGCCTCGGCGCCGTCCTGCGCCCACTCGACGATCCCGTCGCGCGGCACCGGCAGGTCCTCCGACTCGTAGACGCCCGCGTCGCCCATCCGGGTCACCATGACGCGCGTGTCATCGTCGGCATGGACCCGGATGTCCGCCGCGACATCCGGAGGGACGGTCACCTGCGTGAAGCCGGCACGGCGGACGACCGTGGCGCTGCCCTCTCCGCCGCCGTCGGCCATCAGCCACAGCTCGAGGGAGCCGTAGGCGCGCGTCACCTCGTACGACGAGCCGTCGACGGCGATCGTCTGCCAGCTGTTCGCGCCGATCACGTTGTTCGCGCCGAGCGCCGTGCCGGCCCCTGCGGCGAGCGCGATCGCGGCGAGGGCCGCGAGCGCCCCGCTGCGGCGGCGCAGGGCGCCCGCGATCACCATCCCGCCGGCCGCGACCGCCGACATCGCGAAGGCCGCGGCCGCAAGGGCGGCCGAGGCGCGTTCGGGCTCGATCGGCCAGGTCCCTCCGCCGAGGACGACGAGGGCTGCGGCCGATCCCGCGACGAGGGCGAGTCCGAGTGTCGACGCGCCGAAGGCGAGGGAGATCCTCGGACGACTCGCCCTGCGGGCCGCGCGCACGCGCGCCGCCTCCTCCGCGAACGCGCGCGCGGCCTGCTGGCGGCGGGCGCGCTCCTCCTCGCGGGCGAGGCGCTCCGCGTCGGTCTGCTGCGCGCGCCACGCGTCGTGCTGCTCGCGCCACTCCTCGTGCTGGCGACGCCAGGCGTCGAAGTCGCCGTCGGCGGGCGGCTCGGGCGACGGAGCCGGCTCGAAGGGCGGGACGGCCGGCCCCCCGGCCGTCCCGCGGGCGGCGGGGGTTCCCTGCACCCCGCCGAGGCCCCCGCCCGACACGGGGGACGCGATGCGCCGGCCGGCCCAGATGCCGAGCGCGGCGATGGCCGCGACCGCCGCGAGCCCGACGAGGAGCGCGACGGGCGATCCGTACCCGAAGATCGCGGGCACGACGACGCCGAAGCCGATCCCCAGGATCGGGATGGCGGCCGCGACGCAGACGAGGACGATGAGCGCCGTCCGCCCCGGTCCGAGCGCGGCCACGCCGCCCACGGACCGCTCGCGCCGGACGAGCCAGAGCGCGAACGCGGCGAGCGCCGCGACGACCGCGATCCAGAACGAGGCCTCGATGGCGGTCCAGACGATCCGGCCCGGGTACGCCAGGGCGAGGAAGTCCTCCATGAGCGTCGCGCTCGCCCAGCTGGCGAGTGCGCCGAAGCCGATCATGATCGCGATGCCGACGAGGGCGGGGCCCGAGCCGGTCCGCAGGCGGATCGCGATGTCGCCTCGCTCATCCGGGAGCAGGGCCCATCCGAGGGCGTACAGCCACAGCGCGGGGAACCCGAGCACCGCGGCGACGACGAAGATGCCCCGCACGATGACGGGGTCGGCGCCCGTGCGGCGCGCGATCGCGGCGCACACGCCGCCGATCCAGCCCTCCGTGCGCACGAGGCCGAGCGATCGCACCCAGTCGAAGAAGCCTCCTCCCGGGCGACGCGACGGCGCCTCGACGGCGGGAGCGCCGCCATCCGCCCCCACGGCGCTCGTCATCTCGGTTCCCCGCGGCTCGCTCTCGGTCATGGTCCGATCCTCGCGCGCTGCGCGCCGGCGCCGCCATGAGGGATCACCCCGGTCCTCCCCTGATTCGCCCGCTCAGGGCGGCCCGCGCGTGGTTGCATGGGGGCATGACCGCCGCGCCTCCCGCTTCGCGCCTCGCGCGCTCGCGCAGCGCGGTCGTCGCGGGCGTCGCCGAGGGCGTCGCGCGGCACCTCGGATGGCGCGTGCCGGTCACGCGGCTCCTGTTCGCCGCGACGGCAGGCATCTGGGGCGCGGGCGCACTCCTCTATCTGTGGCTCTGGGCCTTCACGCCCCTGCAGGATGGCGATGCGCGCGTCACGCGGCGGGCTCCCGTCGCGTGGATCCTCCTCGCGGGGGCTGCCCTGTTCCTCCTGGTCGCGCTCCAGATGAACTACTGGAGCCTCACTCAGGGCGTCCTCCCGCCCGCGAGCCTGCTCCCCGCGGTCTTCGCGATCGCGCTCGCGACCGCCGGGGGCGTGTGGTCGGCCGTCCTCGACCGGGCCGACCCGGCCCGCGGCCCCCAGCAGGACCTCCTCGTGCGCAGCATCGCGTCGGCCGTGCTCGCGGCCGTGGCCATCCTCATCCTCACCCGCACGGGCTCGGTCGCGGCCCAGCTCGCGCCGGTCATGCTCCTCATCGCGCTCGCGGCAGCGCTCGGCATCGCCGTCGTGTGGTCGTCGACCTGGATCGCGCGGTTCCGTGAGCTCCAGGCCGCGCGCATCCAGGGCATCCGCGAGGAGCAGCGCGCCGAGATGGCCGCGCACCTGCACGACTCCGTGCTGCAGACGCTCGCGCTCATCCAGAACCGCGCGGGCGCCTCGAGCGAGGTCGGCCGGATCGCCCGCGCCCAGGAGCGCGAGCTGCGGGCATGGCTCTACGACGACGACGCCCCCGCCGACAGCGACCTCGCGACCGATCTGCGCGACTACGCGACAGCGCTCGAGCTCGACTACGAGGTGGCGATCTCGGTCGTCTCCGCCGGATCGTCGACCGAGCGGGCGAGCGGCGAGGTCGCCGCGGCGGCCCGCGAGGCGATGCTCAACGCGGCGCGCCACGCGGGCGGCGAGGTCTCGGTCTACATCGAGGGCGCCCCGGGAGCCGTCGACGTCTTCGTCCGCGACCGGGGTGCCGGGTTCGACCTCGACGCCGTTCCCGAGGACCGCTTCGGCGTGCGCGAGTCGATCGTCGGCCGCATGCGGCGCACGGGCGGGATGGCCTCGGTCACGCGCGGCGCGGGAGGCGTCGGCACGCAGGTGCACATCCGCTACCCTTCGGCAGGTGCCCGTGCCTGAGCTCACCGTCGTGATCGTCGACGACCACTCCATCTTCCGCTCGGGGCTGCGCGCCGACCTCGACGGCGCGCTCCGGGTCGTCGGCGAGGCCGCCGACGTGCCGTCCGCAGTCGCCGTGATCGCCGAGACCGCGCCCGACGTCGTGCTCCTCGACGTGCACCTGCCCGGCGGCGCGGCCGGCAGCGCGGGCGGCGAGGACGTCCTGCGGCAGGCGTCGCCGCTCTCACCCGGAACCCGCTTCCTCGCCCTGAGCGTCTCGGACGCCGCGGAGGACGTCGTGCGGGTCATCCGCGCGGGCGCCCGCGGGTACATCACGAAGGGCGCGTCGGGAGCCGAGGTCTCCCGCGCGGTGCGGGTCGTCGCGTCGGGCGACGCGGTCTTCTCCCCGCGCCTGGCCGGATTCGTCATCGACGCCTTCGGCGCGGCCTCGGGCGAGACCGCGGTCGCCGACGACGAGCTCGACCGCCTCTCCGCGCGCGAGCAGGAGGTCATGCGGCTCATCGCCCGCGGCTACGCCTACAAGGAGGTCGCCGCCGAGCTCTTCATCTCGGTGAAGACCGTCGAGACGCACGTGTCGGCCGTGCTCCGCAAGCTCCAGCTCTCGTCGCGGCACGAGCTCACGGCGTGGGCGTCGGCGCGACGGCTGCTCTAGCGGCGATCGGGGCGGCCCACCGCCTCCGGTGACAGACTGGACGACGTGAGCGACTTCGACTTCGGCAGCGCATACGGCCACGGCTTCGCCCGCATCGCGGCGGCGACCATCCCGCTCGCGGTCGCGGACCCGGCCGCGAACGCACAGGCGGTCATCGAGACCGCCCGCGAGCTGAGCGACGACGCCGTCGCGGTCGCGGTGTACCCCGAGCTGTGCCTCTCGGGCTACGCGATCGACGACCTCGTGCTGCAGGACCCGCTCCTCGACGCGGTCGACGACGCGATCGCGACGATCGTCGCGGCCTCGGCCGACCTCTTCCCCGTGCTCGTCGTGGGCGCGCCCCTCCAGCGCGGCAGCCGCGTCTTCAACACGGCCGTCGTCATCCACCGCGGCGAGATCCTCGGCGTCGCGCCGAAGTCGTATCTGCCGACCTACCGCGAGTTCTACGAGCGCCGCTGGTACGCCCCGGGCGACGACCAGCGCGGCACGATCGCGGTCGCGGGTCGCGAGGTGCCGTTCGGCCCCGACCTCCTCTTCGAGGCGGCGGACGTGCCCGGCCTCGTCGTGCACGTCGAGGTGTGCGAGGACATGTGGGTGCCCGTTCCGCCCTCGTCGCTCGCGGCGCTCGCGGGCGCCACCGTGCTCCTCAATCTCTCCGGCAGCCCGATCACGATCGCGCGCGCCGACGATCGCCACCTGCTCTGCAAGTCGGCCTCTGCCCGATGCATCGCGGCGTACGCGTACGCCGCGGCCGGGCAGGGCGAGTCGACCAACGACGTCTCGTGGGACGGGCAGACGATGGTCTACGAGGTCGGCACCCTCCTCGCCGAGACCGAGCGCTTCCCGGATGGCGCGCGCCACTCCGTCGCGGACGTCGACCTCGACCGCATCCGGCAGGACCGCCTGCGCCAGGGCACATTCGACGACAACCGGCGCACCTTCGCCGAGCAGACGCGCTTCCGGACCGTCCGCTTCGAGGTGGATCCGCCGCGCGGCGACGTCGGCCTGCGGCGAGCGCTCGACCGGTTCCCCTTCGTGCCCGACGACCCCGCTCGTCTCGCGCAGGACTGCTACGAGGCGTTCAACATCCAGGTGTCGGGGCTCGTGCAGCGCCTGTCGGCGATCGGCAGCCCGAAGCCCGTCATCGGCGTGAGCGGCGGTCTCGACTCGACGCACGCGCTGCTCGTCATCGCCCGCGCGATGGACCGGATGGGCCGCCCGCGCAGCGACATCCTCGCCTACACGATGCCGGGGTTCGCGACGAGCGAGCACACGAAGTCGAACGCGATCGCCCTCGCGGAGTCGGTCGGCGCGACCATCGAGACCATCGACATCCGCCCGGCCGCGACCGAGATGCTCACGCGCATGGGCCATCCGTTCGGCCAGGGCGAGCCGGTCTACGACGTGACGTTCGAGAACGTGCAGGCGGGCCTGCGGACCGACTACCTCTTCCGGCTCGCGAACCACCATGGCGGCATCGTCGTCGGCACGGGCGACCTGTCCGAGATCGCCCTCGGCTGGGCGACCTACGGCGTGGGCGACCAGATGAGCCACTACTCGGTCAACCCCGGCGTCCCGAAGACCCTCATGCAGCACCTCATCCGCTGGGTCATCGCACACGGCGAGGGCGTGTCGGAGGCGGAGCGGAAGGTGCTGCAGTCGGTGCTCGACACCGAGATCAGCCCCGAGCTCGTGCCGGCCGGCCAGGACGGCAAGGTGCAGTCGACCGAGAGCACGATCGGTCCGTACGCCCTCCACGACTTCACGCTGTTCCACATCCTGCGCTACGGCATGCGGCCGTCGAAGATCGCCTTCCTCGCCGAGCGGGCGTGGAGCGACGCCGAGGCGGGCGCGTGGCCCCCCGGGTTCCCCGCGGAGGATCACTACGCCTACGACCTCGCGACCATCGTGAAGTGGGAGCAGGTCTTCCTCAAGCGCTTCTTCGGGTTCTCGCAGTTCAAGCGGTCGGCCATCCCGAATGGGCCGAAGGTGTCGCCCGCCGGCTCGCTCTCGCCACGCGGAGACTGGCGTGCGCCGTCCGACGGGAACGCGAGGGCCTGGCTCGCCGAGCTCAAGGCCGCGCTGCCCGACCTCGTCGAGTAGTCACTCGGGGTCGCGGTCGCGCAGGCCGACGCGATCCGGGATCTGCATCGCGAGGCCCGGGAGCCATGTCGCGGGATCCGGCCACGGGCGCGACGTCGGCAGGCTGCGGAGCATCCGCGCCGCCTGCTCGCGGCGCTCGGCCTCGGGCGCGTGCACGGGCACGATGCGCCGCGGCGCCCGGTGGCCGAGCGCGCCGCACCACCAGTGCCGCCAGATCTCGGGGGCCTCGTCGGGTTCGAGCACGAGGTAGTAGTCGGGCATGAGCGCGTCGCCGCGCTCGAACTGGCGGAGCGTGTCGCCGATCTCCGCCTCGAGCACGCCGAGGGTCGCGCGCTCCTCGAAGAGCTCGATCCACGCGGAGGCCACGTGCTCGAGCGGGTCGGCGTCGTGCACCACCCAGGGGGTGCCGGACGCCGAGATGCGATGCGCCGCGAGAGACGGCTCGGAACCGCGCAGCGAGAGCGCGGAGACGCCGTCGAGCGCATCGACGGAGGCGAGCACGTCGTCGGCACCGGGGCCGACGACGGCGACGATGGTTCCGGTCGTACCTTCCATGCCTCAATATATGCCGGGATCCGGATGCGAGGCCAGACCCCTCCGTCAACCCCGTGAGAGGCCGGGCGCGACGGTCGTATCGTGGCGGCATGGACGGCTTCGCGGCGGTCGACTTCGCGTTCGCGCGCGAGGTGCTCCAGCGCGGCATCGCGGCGCTGTACCTCGTCGCGTTCCTCTCGACGCTCAACCAGTTCCGCGCGCTCCTCGGCGAGCACGGCCTGCTCCCGGCGCCCGAGCTGCTCGCGTGGGCGCGCTCCTCCGACCGTGCCGCCCGGGCGCTGCGGCCCACTCTGTTCCGATGGATCCGGTACACGGATCGCCGTCTCGTCGCGCTCTGCATCGGCGGGATGGCCGTCAGCACGCTGATCGCGGCCGGCCTCCCCCAGCTCGGTCCGCCCTGGCTGCCGATGCTGTGCTTCCTCGCGATCTGGTTCGGCTACATGTCGATCGTCTCGATCGGGCAGACCTTCTACGGCTTCGGATGGGAGATGCTGCTCCTCGAGTCGGGCTTCCTCGCCGCGTTCCTCGGCTCGCACGACCAGCCGCCCGCGACGGCGATCATCGTCCTGTTCTGGTGGCTGCTGTTCCGGCTCGAGTTCGGCGCCGGCATGATCAAGATCCGCAGCGGGCGCGAGTGGCGAGACCTCACGGCGCTGACCTACCACCACGAAACGCAGCCGATGCCGGGGCCCCTGAGCCGCCAGGCGCATCTGCTGCCGCGCTGGTTCCACAGGCTCGAGGTCGTGGGCAATCACATCGCGCAGCTCGCCGTGCCCTGGCTCGTGTTCGCGCCGCTCCTCGGGCTGTGGCTGCCCGACGCGATCCCGCTCCTCATCGGCGCGTGCGCGGCGGTCGTGATCATCGCGACGCAGCTCTGGCTCGTCCTCACGGGCAACTTCGCATGGCTGAACGCGGCGACGATCGTCCTCGCTTTCTCGGCTGTGGGCATCCCCGCGGGCGACGAGCGCGACGAGCTCCCCCTGCCCTGGCTCGTGGTCACCTCGGCCGTCGCGGTGCTCTGCGTCGTGCTGAGCGGGCAGCCGCTGCGCAACCTCTTCGCGCATCGGCAGCTCATGAACGCGAGCTTCAACCGCTGGAACCTCGCCAACGCGTACGGCGCCTTCGGCACGGTCACGAAGGAGCGCATCGAGTTCGTCGTCGAGGGCACGCTCGACGCGAATCCCGAGCACGCGCAGTGGCACGAGTACGGCTTCCGCGGGAAACCCGGCGACGTGCGTCGCAGGCCCCCTCAGGTCGCTCCGTACCATCTGCGGCTCGACTGGCTGATGTGGTTCCTCCCGCTCGGCCACCGCATCGACGACTGGTTCCTCGTGTTCCTCGTGCGGCTGCTCGAAGCCGACCGTCCGACCCTCCGGCTCCTCGCGCGCGACCCGTTCCACGGCCAGCCACCCCGCTTCGTCCGCGTCGTGACCTACCGCTACCGCTTCGCCTCGCGCGCCGAGAAGCGCGAGAGCGGAGACGTCTGGGTGCGCGACCGGCGCAGGACGCTCGTGCAGCCCGTGTCGCTGCACGACGTCGCGTGACGCCTGATCAGCCCTCCGCCCAGATCCGCCGCTCCTGCGCGACGCGGACGACCGCGTCGCGCACGAGCAGCACCGCAGGGCGCGACTCCCCCGCGGCCGTCACCGCGCACATCCGCCGCGACGCGAGGCGGCTGCGGATCGGCACGGACACGCAGCCCGCGGGCACGACCGGCTGCTCGGGCACGACCGCGAGGCCGAGCCCGGCCGTCACGAGACCGCGCACCGTGATGAGATCCTCGCCCTCGAAGGCGATGCGGGGCGTCCGCTCGCTGCGCGCGAAGAGGGCGTCGAGCGAGTCCCGCAGCCCGAAGCCGCGCGCGAGGGTGACGATCGGCCACTCCGCGATCTCGGGCACCGAGACCGACGCGCGCCGCGCGAGCGGATGGTCGTCGGGCACGAGCGCGACGAGCGGCTGCTCGAACAGGGGCACGACCTCGATGTCGCCGCCGATCGCCGGAGTGTCGACGACGAGGGCCATGGCGACGCGACCCGCGTGCAGCTGCTCGATGAGGAGCGAGCGCGCGCCCTGGTGCAGCTCGAAGCGCAGATCCGGGCGGTCGCGGCGCACGGTGCTCACGACCTCGGGGATGAAGCGCTCCCCGAGCGAGGTCTGGAAGGCGAGCGACACCGTCGACGAGGCCGCGCCCGTGACGGCGCCGACGCCGTCCTCGATGAGCTCGATCGCACGTCGGAACGCAGGCAGGAGCGTGCGCGCGGCGGCGGTCAGGCGGATGCCGCGGCCCTCCCTCTCGACGAGCGCGACGCCGAGGCGCTGCTCGAGGGTGCGGATGGCGCGGCTCACGTTGGGCTGCGGCATACCGAGGCGCTCGGCGGCCGCCGTGACGTGCTCGGTGTCGCCGAGCGCGACGAGCACCGGCACGAGCGGGAGGACGCCGCGGATCCGATCCGGTTCCATGCCCTCATGGTATGCATCAAGCCGATCCGGTATTGGATCCGCATGTATCGGGCGAGCTAGCGTCGAGGTCATGACGGCGACCGCCTCCCTCCCGACCGCGAGGGAGTCGGCCGTGCCGAGGTCGCGGCGCCTCTCGATCGCGATGTGGTGCGCGGGCATCGCGAGCTTCGCGCTCCTCCACGCCCCGCAGGGGCTGCTCACGTTCGTCGCCGCCGACCTCGGCCGCTCAGCCGCCGCCGTGGCCTGGATCATCTCCGGCGCGACGCTCGGCCTCGCCCTCTCGCTTCCGCTGTGGGCGGTGCTCGCGGCACGGCGCGGGGTGGCGTGGTCGATGCGCGTCTCGGCGACGACGTCGGCGCTCATCGCGCTGCTCCTCCCGCTCGCGCCCACCCTCGAGCTCCTCGTGGCGGGGCGGTTCCTGCAGGGCGCGGCGCTGGGCGGGATCCCGGCGCTGGCCGTCGCCCTCGTGCACGAGGTGATCTCGGGGCGCCGCGCCGCGGTCGTGGCGGGCGGCTACATCGCGGCGGCCTCGATCGGCGGGCTGTCCGGGCGGCTCGTCGCGCCGCTCCTCGCCGAGATCGGCGGATGGCGCCTCGGCCTGCTCCTCCTCGATCTCGTCGGCGCCGCGATCACGATCACGATGGCCGTCCTGCTGCCGCGCACGGCGCCATCCGGAGCCCCCGCCGGGCGCACGCTCCGGGTGTTCCTGCGGCAGCTGCGCGATGCGCGCCTGCGCGCGCTGTTCCTCATGGGCGGCATGCTGCTCGGGGCGATGATCGGCATGTACAACGCGATCACGTTCCGCCTCGAGGCCCCGCCCTATGCCCTGCCGGCTGCGGTCGTCTCCTTCGTGTTCCTCGCCTATCTCGGCGGGACGGCCGCCGCGCAGCTCTCCGGGCGCCTCTCGCTCCGCTTCGGCCTGCGCACGCCCCTGCTCGCGGGATGCGCGCTCATGCTCGCGGGCGCCCTGCTCACGGGCACGACCCCGCTGCCGCTCGTGATCGCGGGCGTCGTGCTGCTCACGACCGGGATGTTCCTCGCGCACTCCGTCGCGAGCTCGGCCGTGGCGGGCTTCGCGGGCGCCGACCGCGCGAGCGCGGGGTCGATGTACAACGTCTTCTACTACGGCGGGTCGAGCCTGTTCGGATGGCTCTGCAGCGCCGCGTGGACGGCGGCCGGATGGCCCGCGGTCGTCATCGTCCTGGGCGCGCTCGCGATCGCGGCGGGCGGATGCGCGCTCGCGGCCACGCGGCGCTGACGATCAGCCGCGCGCGTTGTAGACCGTGATCGCGCCGGCGTCGACCGCCGCACGGTACGCGCGGAAGACCGCGACCGCGTCGTCCTTCGCGACGCCATCGATCACGGCGATGCCGCGGGCCTCGAAGGCCTCCGCCCAGTCGGCGACCATCGGGCCCTCGTCGAACGTCGTGATCTCCTCGCACTCCGGCCCCGATCCGGCGATCGCGAGGGTCGTGATGCCCGACCACATCGCCGCGCCGTAGCACTGCACGCACGGGCGCCAGTTCACGACGAGCTCGTGCCGCGGCTGGTCGGATGCGCCGAGGTCCCACGAGCCGACCCGCGCCTGGGCCATCCCGAGCGCCGTCACCTCGGCGTGCCCCGACGTGATGCCCGTGGACAGCACGACGTTCACGCCGACCGACACGATCCGGCCCGTGTCGGCCTCGGCGACGAGGGCCGCGAACGGGCCGCCGTTGCCCTCGCGCCAGTTGCGGTCGGCGAGCCGGTTGACGAGGGCCATGCGCTCCTCGAGGGTCGGGATGACGTCGGGCACGTCGGCGAGCTCCTCCGCGATCCAGGCGGGAAGGGAGATCGTGTACGAGGTGGCGAGGGGTGGGAACTCCATGACGCCAGCATGCTCCACGCATGTGTCGGCCGTGTGACGGACCGCGGGCGGCCGACAGTTCATCCGCCGGAAACGACAGATTGTGCGGCAGCGCCCATGCAGGTGCATGAACATCGGTGGAATGGGTGGCGGCGTCTGCGCACCGAGGCGGGACGCCGGCCTCCGCCGAGGGAGGCCCGCATCAAGAGGAGAGAACACGTGGGTTCAACGAAGGCCAAGGCGCCGATGTCGAACAGGAGGTTCCTCGCGATCTGGATCCCGATCGTCGCGTTCGTGGCCGTCCTGGCCGTCGGCGCGAACATCGCGATCGGGATGTTCCGCGGGGCGATCGAATCGTTCATGGGCACCGGCACGTACGTCGTCAGCAACACCGCCGAGGGCGCTGAGCTCGACACGACCTACTACGAGAGCGATCACGCGACGCAGGAGGACGCCAAGGCGGCGTCGGCCGAGCTCGTCGAGGACATCGCCGACGAGGGCATGACGCTCCTCAAGAACAACGGCGCGCTGCCGCTCGAGACGGGCGCCGTGACGCTCCTCGGGCGTGGCGCCGCCGACCCCGTGTACGGCGGCTCCGGATCGGGAACCGCCGACACGCGCACGGCCGTGAACATCCGCCAGGGCATCGAGAACGCCGGCTTCACGGTCAACGACACGGTCTTCGACGAGCTCGCGGCCTTCGCCGAGGCGAACCCCGCAGCGGAGGGCGGCCGGACGAACATCGTCATGGACAAGCCCGAGGAGTCGAACTACAACATCGGCGAGATGCCGGTCGACGAGTACTCGCAGGACGCGCTCGACAGCTTCGCGGAGTACGGCGACGCGGCGATCGTCGTCATCGGACGCGCCGGCGGCGAGGGCGGAGACCTCGCCACCGACATGACCCCCTGGGACGAGACCGCCGAGCCGGGGCAGCACCAGCTCGAGCTCGACCAGGACGAGAAGGACCTCGTCGCCCTCGCCGAGGAGAACTTCGAGACCGTCGTGGTCGTCGTCAACGCGTCGACGTCGATGGAGCTCGGCATCCTCGAGGACGACCCCGCAGTCGACGGCATCGTGTTCGCCGGCTCGCCGGGTGTCTCGGGCTTCAACGCCCTCGGCAGCATCCTGAGCGGCGCGGTCAACCCGTCTGGTCACACCGTCGACGTCTTCTCGGCCGACTTCACGGCCGACCCGACGTTCGTCAACTTCGGCGACTTCGCCTACTCGAACCTCGAGGACGCGTACTTCGTGGACTACGAGGAGGGCATCTACAGCGGGTACCGCTACTACGAGACCGCCGCGGTCGAGGGCTTCATCGACTACGACGAGGCCGTCGTCTACCCGTTCGGCTACGGGCTGAGCTACACGACCTTCGACTGGAGCGTCGCGGACGCGCGCCTGGGCGAGGTCGACGGCGAGATCTCGATCGACGTCGACGTGACGAACACGGGCGACGTCGCCGGCAAGGACGTCGTCCAGCTCTACTACACCGCTCCCTACACCCCGGGCGGCATCGAGAAGGCCCACGTGGTGCTCGGCGACTTCGCGAAGACGGGGCTCCTCGAGCCCGGCGCGACGGAGACCGTCACGCTGACGCTCGCTGTCGAGGACATGGCCTCGTACGACGCGGCAGATGCCGCGGCCTACGTGCTCGAGCAGGGCGACTACGAGCTGAAGCTGCAGACCGACTCGCACAGCCTCAAGGACGGCATCGAGCCGCTCGTCTACACGGTCGACGAGACCGTCGTCTACACGGACGGACGCGCGAGCGACGAGGTCCCCGCGACCAACCGCTTCGACGACGTCACGGCCGCCTTCGAGGACGGCACCCGCACGGCGTTCTCGCGCGCGGATTTCGCCGGCACGTTCCCGACCGCTCCCGAGGGCGCCGACCTCGAGGCGAGCGAGGCGACGATCGCCGCGTACGAGCCGTTCGACGCCGCAGCCGCCGCGTCCGACGCCGAGGGCGCCGAGGCTCCGACGTGGAACGCCGGCAACGACCTGTCCCTCGTCGATCTGCGCGGCCTGCCGTACGACGACCCCACGTGGGAGGAGCTCCTCGACCAGCTCGACCCCGACGAGGTGCTCACGCTCCTCACGTCGGGCGCGTACAACACGGCCGGGCTGCCGGAGATCGGCAAGATCCGCACGAACGACCTCGACGGCCCCGCGGGCTTCTCGTCGTTCATCAACCCCGACCTCTGGACCGGGACCGCGTTCCCCTCGGAGTACCTCATCGGGCAGACGTGGAGCCGCGACCTCGCGAACGCCATGGGCGTGGCCGTGGGCAACGAGGCGCTGCACATGGGCGCGAACGGCTGGTACGCCCCCGCGGTGAACCTACACCGCTCGCCCTTCGCCGGCCGCAACTTCGAGTACTACTCGGAGGACCCTGTGCTCTCGGGCGCCCTCGCGACCCAGGTCGTCGACGGCGCGCTGACGAAGGGCGTGTACTCGTTCACGAAGCACTTCGCCATGAACGACCAGGAGACCAACCGCGTGAACGGCGGCGGGCTCTCGACCTGGGCGACCGAGCAGACCATCCGCGAGCTGTACCTCAAGCCGTTCGAGATGGTCGTGAAGGACGCGCGCGGCGAGGTCGAGTACTACGACGCGGATGGCGAGCTGCAGACGAGCGAGATCGGCTCGACCGCGATCATGAGCTCCTTCAACCGCATCGGCGCGACGTGGGCCGGCGGCTCGTCCGCGCTCATGCACGACGTCCTGCGCGAGGAGTGGGGCTTCCGCGGCTTCGCGATCACCGACTTCAACCTGTACGACTTCATGTACCCCGACCAGGCGTGGAACGCCAGGGGAACGGATCACATGCTGACGTTCGAGGGCTCGAAGACGATCGCGGACTCGACGAGCGCGGCCGCGCAGGACAACCTGCGGTACGCCATCCACAACGTGCTCTACACCGTGGCGAACTCCAACGCGGTGAACGGCATGGCCTCGGGTGCGACGCTCACGTACCAGCTGGCGGGCTGGGAGATCGGCGTCATCGTCGGGACGATCCTGCTCGCGCTGCTCGTCGTGGCCGGCGTGGTCTGGATGGTCGTGCGCGTGCGCCGTCACCGCGCTCGCCCGACCGTCGCCCCGGCCGACGCGGCGACGTACTGACCCAGCCATGAACCGGGGCCGGGAGGGCGACCTCCCGGCCCCGCACAGGAAGACCTCATCGTGAACGACACACCGGCGCTCCTCGCCCAGCTCACCCTCCTCGAGAAGGCCGCCCTGCTGAGCGGTCAGAACACCTGGCAGACGCGCGCGATCGCGCGTCTCGGCATCCCCGCGATCTGGATGTCGGATGGCCCGCACGGTGTGCGCAAGCAGGTCGGCTCCGCGGACCACCTCGGTCTCAACGCCTCCGAGCCGGCGACCTGCTTCCCGACCGCGGCCACGATCGCCAACAGCTGGGACGAGGAGCTCGCCGCCGAGATCGGCCGAGCGCTCGGTGCGGAGGCGTCCGCCCAGGGCGTGCACGTGCTGCTTGGGCCGGGTCTCAACATCAAGCGCAGCCCGCTCGGCGGGCGCAGCTTCGAGTACTTCTCCGAGGACCCCGAGCTCGCGGGGTGCCTCGCCGCCGCGTACGTGCGCGGCATCCAGGAGCAGGGTGTCGCCGCGACGCCCAAGCACTTCGCCGTCAACAGCCAGGAGCTGCGCCGGATGGTGAGCGACTCGGTCGTCGACGAGCGGACCCTGCGCGAGATCTACCTGACCGCGTTCGAGATCGTCGTCGAGGACGCGGCGCCGTGGGCGATCATGTCGTCGTACAACCTCGTGAACGGCGCCTACGCGCACGAGAACGCGCATCTTCTCGCCGAGATCCTCCGCGAGGAGTGGGGCTTCGACGGCGCGGTCGTCTCCGACTGGGGTGGCGGCAACGACGCCGTCGCCGCCGTGCGCGCGGGCGGCTCGATCGAGATGCCCTCGCCCGGGTTCGACTCGGCCCGTCAGATCGTCGCCGCCGTCGAGCGCGGCGAGCTCGCCGAGGCGGACCTCGATGCGCGGGTCGCCGAGATCCTCGACCTCGTGCGGCGCGTCACGACGCGGACGACGCGCGCCCGATCGCGCTTCGACGCCGACGCGCACCACGCCCTCGCCCGACGCGCGGCGGCCGAGTCGGCCGTCCTCCTGCGCAATGAGGGCGGGCTCCTCCCCCTCTCGTCCGGCACGCGCGTCGCCCTCATCGGCGACTTCGCCGAGACCCCGCGCTACCAGGGCGCAGGATCGTCGGCGGTCAACGCCACCCGCGTGACGAACCTGCGGGATGCGCTCGCCGACAGCGACCTCGAGGTGCTCTCGTTCTCGCCGGGGTTCCGCCGGGACGGCCGCCCCGACGCCGCGCTCCTCGCAGGCGCCGTCGCCGCGGCGCGCGAGGCCGAGGTCGCGGTCCTCGCGCTCGGCCTCCCCGAGATCTCCGAGTCGGAGGGGCTCGACCGCGGCTCCCTCGCGCTGCCCACGGCGCAGGTCGACGTGCTGCGCGCTGTCGCGGCCGCGAATCCGCGCACGGTGGTCGTGCTGAGCGCGGGCGGCGTCGTCGAGACGCCGTGGGCCGATGACGCGGCGGCTCTCGTGCACGCATACCTCGGCGGACAGGCCGGTGCGGAGGGGCTCGCCGACGTGCTGACCGGAGCCGTCAACCCCGGCGGCCGCCTCGCCGAGACCGTCCCGCACCGCCTCGCCGACACGCCGACCGCCGGACGCTTCCCGAGCGTCGACCGCACCGCCGAGTACCGCGAGGGCCCCTTCGTCGGCTACCGCTACTACGAGACCGCGGGCGTCGATGTCGCGTTCCCCTTCGGATTCGGACTGAGCTACACGACGTTCGCGTACTCCGACCTGCAGGTGGGCGACGACGCGGTCTCGTTCACCGTGACGAACACGGGCGGCGTCGCAGGCGCCGACGTGGCGCAGGTCTACGTCGGCCGCCGCGGCACGGGCGGCGTCCCGCGCGCGGTGCGCGAGCTCAAGGGCTTCCGCAAGGTGCGGCTCGCGGCCGGCGAGGCCGCGCGGATCACCGTGCCGCTCGGCGCGCGCGCCTTCCGGTTCTTCGACGTCCGCACGGGCACCTGGCAGATCGAGGAGGGCGACTACCTCGTGCTGGTGGGCCCGAATGTCCGCGATCTGCCGCTTGAGGCCGTCGTCCCCGTCGGGGGCACCGTGCCCCAGCGGACGCCGGAGGCAGCACTCGCCGTCTACGCCACGGGACGCGTGCACGACGTCTCCGACGCGGACTTCACCGCGCTGCTCGGCCGCCCGCGCCCGGAGTCGGAATGGGGCGACGGCCCGCTCGGCGTGAACGATCCGATCGATCGGCTCCGCGTCGCCCGCAGCCCCCTCGCGCGCCTTGTGTTCCGGATCGTCGACGGTCGTCGGCGCAAGGCCGAGGCGTCCGGGGAGCCCGACCTCAACATCCTCTTCCTCTTCAACGGGCCGTTCCGCGTCATCTCGAAGATGAGCGGCGGGCTCGCGACGAGCCGGCTCACCGACGCGCTGCTCACCCTCGTCAACGGGCAGACGATCCGCGGTCTGGGCCGCGTCGTCGCCGCCTTCTTCCGCGGACGCCGGGAGGAGAGGCGCACCCGCGACGCCTTCCTCTCCGCCGCCGACGCACCCACCTCGAACAGGAGCGCATGATGTTCACCGCGATCAAGGACTGGTGGCGAGGCTTCCAGGACCGGCACCCCGAGCTGTCGAAGTTCCTCATGTTCTTCGTGCTCTCGAACGGCGTGACCGTGCTGCAGCTCGCGCTCATGCCGATCTTCCGCTGGGCGTTCGACAGCTTCACGGGTCTCGTCGGGGTCGACTTCCAGGTGCTCCCGGTCGGCTCGAACGTCGACGGCTCGACGTACTTCATGTTCGACTACGCGGCCGGCGCCCTCCCCGAAGGGGGCGGCGGTCTCGCCTACTTCCTGGCCGTCCAGATCACGCTGCTCATCGCGCAGGTCATCAACTTCTTCCTCCAGCGCAACATCACGTTCAAGTCGAACACCTCGCCGTGGGTCGCGGCCGGATGGTACGCGCTCGCCTACGTCGTCATCACGTTCGTCGCGGCTGCCGCGCAGGGGTTCTACAAGGCCCCGATCTACGACCTCCTCATCGGGATGTGGGGCGGCACGGGCGAGGTCGTGGCCGACGTCGCGACGATGATCATCAACTCGGCGATCTCGTTCTGGGTCTTCTACCCGATCTTCAAGCTGATCTTCCGCCAGACGCCCGACGCCGCCGTGGCCGCGCCCACCGCACAGGCAGACTAGAGCCATGCCCCTCCTCTCGATCGTGGTCCCCGCCTACAACGCGGCCGACCACCTTCACCGTGCCCTCGTCCCCCTTCTGCGGATGCGGCACGACATCGAGGTGATCGTCGTCGACGACGGATCGACCGATGCCACCGCCGAGATCGCCGACGACTACGCGCGTCGGCGCCCCGACGTGTTCCGGGCCATCCATCAGCCGAACCGGGGGCACGGCGGGGCGATCAACACCGGTCTCGCCGAGGCGCGCGGCACGTACCTCAAGGTGCTCGACGCCGACGACTGGCTCAGCATCCCCGCTCTCGAGCAGGTGCTGCAGATCCTGCGCACCCTCGAGGAGTGCGGCGGCGTCGACGCCGTGTTCACCGACTACGTGCACGACCGCGTGGGCAAGTCGAACCGCGTCTCCCGGTTCGACAGCGTCTTCCCCGCGGGGCGGGTCTTCGGATGGGGCGACACCGAGCGGTTCAGCCGTCGCCAGTACCTCATGATGCACGCGATCATCTACCGCACCGAGATGGTGCGGGCATCCGGCCTCCGGCTGCCCGAGAACACCTTCTACGTCGACAACCTCTACGTCGTCGTGCCCCTCGCGCGCGTGCGGAGCATGTACTACCTGCCGGTGAAGCTCTACCACTACGTCATCGGCCGCGAGGGGCAGTCGGTCGAGGCCGACACGATGCTGCGCCGCGTCGACCAGCAGCTGCGGGTGAACCGCCTCGCCCTGCGCGCACTCCCCTCTCCCGCCGAGGTCGCGACCGGAGAGGTGCCGGCGCCCCTGTACGCCGCGCTGCTGCACTACATCGAGGCGATCTGCGCGGTCACCTCCGCCACTCTCGCGCGAGGAGGAACGCGTGCGCACCTCGCTCAGCGCGACGCCTTCTGGCGCGAGGTCAAGGCGGAGAGCCCGTGGGTCTACACGAGGCTCCGACGGAGCTTCATGGGCGCGAGCAGCAACCTGCCCGGTCATGCCGGGCGCCGCGTGACCTCGCTCGCGTACAGCGTCGCGCGCCGGGTCGTCGGTTTCAGCTGATCCGAGGAGGGAGAGAGGATGATCCGCATCGCCGTCGTCGAGGACGACCCGGGGAGCATCGACCGTCTCCTCTCGCACCTCGACCGGTTCCAGCGCGAGCACGACGAGCGGTTCCACATCGGCGCGTTCCATGACGGCGCGGACATCCTCGACGACTACCGGCCCGACTGGGATGTCCTCCTCCTCGACATCCAGATGGAGCGCGTGGACGGCATGACCGCCGCCCGCCACATCCGCGAGGTGGACGGCGAGGTCATCATCGTGTTCGTGACGAGCTCGCCTCAGTACGCGATCAGCGGATACGAGGTCGACGCGCTCAGCTACCTCCTCAAGCCGGTGTCCTACGCGGCCTTCGAGCAGGAGATGGAGCGGTGCCTCGTCCGCCTGCGGCGGCGCGAGCGCCGTCACCTCCTCTTCTCGACCACCGACGGGGCGCGCCACCGCGTCGACGTCGCCGACATCGTCTACCTCGAGAGCGCGAAGCACAACGTGCTGATCCACACGCTCGAGACCGACCACACGGTGGTCGCGACGCTGAAGGCCATGGAGGCCGAGCTCGCGGACGAGGGCTTCCACCGGTGCAACAGCGGATACCTCGTCAATCTGCGCCACGTCACGGGCGTCGAGGGCAGCGACTGCCGGATGCGCGGCGGTGCGCGGCTGCAGATCAGCCGTCCGCGCAAGAAGGACTTCCTCGCGGCGCTCGCGAGCTACATCGGCTCGCGCGGGATCACGGCATGAGCGACGTCGTCACGAGCGAGCTCGCCGAGATCCCGCGCCTGTTCACCGCTCTCGCCGAGTGGGGCGCCTGCGTGGTGTTCATCGCGATCGTCCGCCGGCGCATGCGGTGGCTCCCCACCGTCGGCGTCGCCCTGGCCGGGCTCGCGGCTCTCGTCGGCCTGCAGCTGTGGGCAGACACCCTCCCTCTCGCGCTGTGGATCCCCGGCATGCTCGGCGCCGCGATCACGATGTTCGCGCTCCTGTTCGCGTCGCTGCGGATCACCGCGGTGACGGCGGGGTACCTGACGGCGCGGGCGTTCGTGCTCGCCGAGTTCGTCGCCTCGCTGCACTGGCAGCTCGAGCGCTTCTACCTGCCCGACGCGGAGGGCGTCGCCCGGGCGGCGTTCCTCGCCCTCGTCTACGGCGGCGTGCTCGTGCTCGCCTGGCTCGCCGAGCGCCGGCATCTCACGCGCGGAGCGGAGATCGAGGTCGGATGGCGCGAGCTCGTGAGCGCGCTGGCGATCGCCGCAGCGACCTTCGGGATCTCGAACCTCAGCTTCGCCAACGCCAACACCCCGTTCAGCAGCCGGCTTGGCCCCGAGATCTTCTACATCCGCACACTCGTGGACCTCTGCGGCTACATCGCGCTCTACGTGCAGCACGAGGTGCGCCGCGAGATGCAGACCCGTCGCGACGCGGAGGCGATGTCGCAGCTGCTCCGGAGCCAGCACGACCAGTACGAGCTCTCGCGACGCGCGATCGACGAGGTGAGCCGCAAGTACCACGACATGAAGCACCATCTCGACGCGCTGCGGGCCGAGACCGATCCGGGGCTGCGCGAGCGGATGCTCGACGACCTCGAGGAGTCCATCCGCGACTACGGGGCACAGGTGCGCACGGGCAACCGCGTGGTCGACGTGGTCCTCACCGGCAAGCGCCTGCGCGCCAACGAGGACGGAGTCGACGTCTCGTACGTGGCGGATGGCCGGCTGCTCGACTTCATGAGCCCGCTCGACGTGACGGCGGTGCTGGGGAACGCCCTCGACAACGCCATCGAGGCGACGAAGCGCATCGCGGACACCGATGAGCGCCTCGTGCGGGTCGCCCTCTTCGCGCAGGACGACTTCGTGATGCTGCGCGTCGAGAACACCTTCGACGGCATCGTGAAGCGCGCGGATGGCCGGATCGTCTCACGCAAGCGCGAGGCCGGCCACGGCTACGGTCTGCGCAACATCGAGGCGGCCGTCGAGCGGTACGGCGGCTCGCTCTCGATCAGCGCGGACGAGCGCTGGTTCTCGCTGCGCGCGCTCTTCCCGCGCTGAGCGTTCCGGGCTCGGCGGTGCTCAGTCGCGCCGCGAGCTCACGAGCGACCGCAGCACGAAGAAGACGACCACGGCCACGACGGCGACGACCGCGAGCTTGAAGATCCAGAACATCACCGAGAACAGGATGTTCACGAGCCACCACGCGATGACGACCGCGGCGATGACGCCCAGGACTGTCCAGATGGTGCTCTTGTTCATGACTCCAGCCTAGGGCCCGCCGATCAGCAGGCCACCCGGTACCGGGTCGGCCCGCCACGACGCGGCGTGCGCGTGTGGTCGAGCCAGGGCGGCGGGATGAACCACGGCACCGCGTCGACCCCGGCTCCCTCGATGCGGATATCCCATCCGTCGTCGTGGATCCGATGATGACAGGCCACGCACAGGAGGATCCCGTTGTCGAGATCGGTCCTTCCTCCCCGCGACCACCACTCGATGTGGTGCACCACAGCGTGGCCGGGCGGGGCGCCGCAGAATGCGCACCCCTCGTCGCGGATGGAGATCGCGAGCTTCTGCTTCGGCGTGAAGAGACGCTCTCTGCGTCCGAGGTCGAGGATCTCGCTCTTGCCGCCGAGCACGCACGGGATGATCTGCGCATCGACCGCCATGCGCCGCACCGCCTTGGCGGTCACGGGCTGCTCGATTCCGTCGATGGTCGCCATGCCGCCGCCCGACGCGTCGCCGTTCTGCTCATCGAGTGCCGCACGGAAGGTGTCGTAGTCCATCCGCACGACCATCGTGGCGATGGGGCGGGTCGGGATGGCGGTGCAGCCGAGAGCATGCCGAGCGACGTCGGCGAGGATGTCGATCTGCATCTGCAGCCGCGTGCGGCGATCGCGCCGCGCCTCGTCGGGCTCGTGCTCGTTCGCGCGCATCCGCTGCGTCACCATGCCGTCGAGCAGCGCGACGATCGGCGCCGCCGTCTCGGGGTCGGCGCGCCCCGTGAAGGACACCGAGCCGTCGCGCTCCGTGCGCCACGCGAGCATGCGCCGATCGCGGCGATCCTGCTCTCGGACTTCCGCGCCATCCGGATCGAGCCGCATCTCGGCATCGAGCAGCAGGCGCCGCAGCTCGTCACTCGTGAGCCCGGGGGCCTGCGCGACGAGGATCGACTCCATCTCGTCGCAGGCCGCCGTGCCGGCGCGCACGACCACCCGGTCGAGCATGCCGACGATGGCCTCCGCTGCGGCGAGGCCGAGGGCGCCGGCCCGAAGCGCCTCGGCGACATGCGGGTGCTTCGCGGGCAGCCGCTCCCCGACGAGGCTCATCCGCGGCGCGATCGCCTCGCCGACGCGCACGAGCCGAGCAGCCTCGCACGTCGTCACACCCGTCGTGGCCGAGAGCAGAGTGCCCGGCGAGGAGTACCCCTGCCTGCGCGCGAACCCGTCCTTGCCGAGCTCGCGGCGCGACTGCCGGGCGATCTCTCCCGAGGCCGCGGCGAGCGACGCATCGACGCTGCGCCGGAGGGCGCCGAGCACATCGGTCAGCGCCCTCAGCTCGTCCGGAGCGAGACCATCCACATCGAGGTCAGCGACGTCGGCACGCAGGGCCGCCAGGCTCTCGCTGAGTGCTGATGTCATCCTCGACATGACTCCATAGTAGTTCTGTTCGATTGGTCGCGCAAGAGTTTTTAGAAGTTTTCTTCGAGCTCGTTCGCACACGATTGCACGTCCCTCCCCCGCGAACGCAGCCGCAGCATCCGCTGATCTCCCCGCGATCCGCGCCCCGGCCATCCGACAGCTCATAGCCTGGAAGCCGGATCACCGAACGACTGGAGGCACCATGGCACGGATCGGCACGAGCGAGCTCGACGTCTTCCCCCTGAATCTCGGCGGAAACGTGTTCGGGTGGACGGCGGACCGCGACGAGTCGTTCCGCATCCTCGACGCCTTCGTCGAAGGAGGCGGCGACTTCATCGACACGGCCGACTCGTACAGCGCCTGGGTTCCCGGCAACAGCGGCGGCGACAGCGAGCGGATCATCGGAGCCTGGCTCGCCGATCGCAAGCCGCAGGGCGTGACCGTCGCGACCAAGGTCAGCCAGCACCCCGACTTCCGCGGCCTCTCCGCCGCCAACGTCCGCGCCGCCGCGGAGGCGTCCATCGAGCGCCTCGGCGTCGAGTCGATCGATCTCTACTACGCGCACTTCGACGACGAGTCGACGCCGCTCGAGGAGACCGTCGCGGCGTTCGGCGAGCTCGTGCAGGACGGCCTCGTTCAGTACACCGCGATCTCGAACTACACGCCCGAGCGCATCCGCGAGTGGATCCGCATCGCGCGCGAGATCGGCGCCCCTGACCCGGTCGCCGTGCAGCCCCACTACAACCTCGTCGAGCGCGGCATCGAGCAGACGATCCTCCCTCTCGCCGAGGAGTTCCACCTCGGCGTCCTGCCGTACTTCTCCCTCGCGAAGGGCTTCCTCGCGGGCAAGTACCGCTCGGCGGCCGACGCCGGCTCTCCGCGTGCGGGCGCTGCGAAGGAGTACATCTCCGAGAAGAACCTCGCGCTCATCGACGGCATCGAGCGGATCGCGCAGGCCCACGGGGTGTCGATCGCGACGATCTCGCTCGCGTGGCTTCGGTCGCGCCCCACCGTCGTCGCCCCGATCGCGTCGGCGTCGCGCGTCGACCAGGTGGCGGATCTCCTCGCCGCCGGACGCCTCGAGCTCGCGCCGGAGGAGATCGCAGAACTCGACCGCCTGTCCGCGTAGCGGCTCGCAGCGCCACCCGCGCGCGATGGCAGGATGAGCGGGATGGCTCCCGCGACCGACGACGAACTGCGACTCCTTCGCGAGCAGGCCTTCGGGCGTGGGGCGGACGGCGCGACGCGCGCCGCCGCCCTCGCCCGCCTCGCGGAACTCGACGGTGCGGCCCGGACCGCGAAGGTCGACACCGCGGGTGACGAGGGCGTCGCGGCTGCTTCCCCTTCGCTCGCGGCGGACGGTGCGGCGCGGTCCGGTGCGGCAGCGGACACGCAGAGCGCGGCATCGGAGAGCGATCCAGTGCTGTCCGCTCCCGCGGATGGCGTGTCGGGACGGCGATGGATCGAACGGCTTGCGGCGCGCATGCGCCGGCTTCCCTCGACCAGACTCCTCGCCCTCTGGGCTGCATCGCTCGTCCTCGCCGTCGCGGTCACCCTCGGGGGCATGGCCGCCGTGTCGAGCATCGACGTGCACCGCGTCGCCGTGCTGCACGTCGACCCCGACGGCGAGCTGCCGCCCGAACTCGATATGCCGGGAGATGTCACGGTCTTCGAGGAGTTCCACGGCATCAGCTTTGTGACCTACCCGCTCAGCGGTTCGGGGCGTACGGCAGGCGGTACACGGTGCATGCAGGCATCAGCTCCGCTCCCCGATGACGGAGCGCGGTACTTCTTCGGATTCGCGGCCTGTGCGTTCGGGCCATTCCCCGCGACCATCGCGACAATGATCGACGAAAGCACGCCGGCGCCGCTTCGCGACATCTTCCCCGTCGGAACCGCCCTCCAGTTCGAGCTGTCCGGAGATCAGATCATCGTCCGAGCGGACTGACGGTCTCCTGGGTCACGGTGCTCCAGCCCTGAGGCGTGCGATCGACGCGCAGCTGCGCGGGGATCTGCTCCTTCATGGCCTCGACGTGGCTGATCACGCCCACGGTGCGGCCGCCCTCGCGGAGGCCGTCGAGCGTGCGCATCGCGACCTCGAGCGTCTCGCTGTCAAGTGATCCGAAGCCCTCGTCGATGAAGAGGGTGTCGAGCGTGATCCCCCCTGCGCGGTTCGTGACGACCTCGGCGAGCCCGAGCGCGAGAGCGAGGGAGGCGAGGAACGTCTCTCCGCCCGAGAGCGACCGCGGTGACCGCGGCTGCCCCGTGAAGCGGTCGAGCACCTCGAGCCCGAGGCCGCTCGCCGCGTTGCGGTACGCGAGCGCGTCGGTGTGCTGGAGCGCGTAGCGGCCATCCGACATCTCATCGAGGCGGCGGTTGGCCGCTTCGACGATGCCCTCGAGCTCGGCAGCGAGGACGAACGTCTCGAGGTCCATCTTCTTCATGTTCCGCCCGGCGACGGCGTCGGCCAGGTCGCGGATGATCGTCGCCTCCCGCACCGCGGCGGCGATGCTCTCATGCGCCTCCTGCGCCCGGCGGAGCGCGTCCTGCAGCGCCGCAGCGAGTTGACGCATCGACGACAGGTGCGCGACAGCCGCGTGGCGGGCGTCGTCGGCCGCGGAGAGTGCGGCCTGCGCGCCGTCGACATCGATCGGCTCCTCGGGCAGCACGAGGAACTCGAGCTCCATGAGCGCGGCCTTCGTGCTGCGCAGATCGCCGTCATGGGTGCTGATCTGCTGCTCGAGCTGCTCCTGGACGGCGACGTCGCGGATGGCCGCACGCGCGCTCTCGACATCGGCGAAGCCCGCATTGCGGACGGCCCGATCGAGCGCCTCGGCCGCCTCTGTCGCGGATCGCTCGGCACGAAGCGCATCATTCTGCGCTTCGGCGTAGGCCTCTGCTGCTCCCGCACGCCGGGTCTCCGCCTCGATGCGATCGGCGACCGACTCGGCATCGCCCCTCGCTGCCGTGACCGTCGCGCGGTTCTTCTCCAGCCCGTCCTCCGCCGAGCGGATGCGCGAGGCCAGCTCGGTCTTCTCGGTCTCCACAGCGGTCCGCTCGGACCCGAGACGCTGCTCCTCCTCGGCGAGCTCGCGCTGGGCCGACTCGATGGCCTTGAGGTCCTCTGCCGCGGCCGTCGCCGCGCGGAGCTCCTCTGCCGCCGCGTCGCGTTCGGACTCGAGCTGCTCGACGCTCCGCCCGCCCGACTTCGCCTCGGCTTCGGCGAGCGCGCGCTGCGCCTCTCGACGGGTCTCGGATGCCGCGAGCTCGGTTCGGCTCGCATGCGCCTTCCGCTCCTCCGCGGCGTCGATCTCCTCAGCGGAGACATGGTCGTCGTCCCGCTCGGCTGGCGCGGGGTGGGCCGTGGACCCGCAGACCGCGCACGCGACGCCGTCCGAGAGCTCCGCCGCGAGTTCGGCGGCGTAGCCGCTGAGGCGACGCCGATGGAGCTCGGCGAGCTCGCGATCGGCGGCGTCGCGCGCACGCAGCGCCTCCTCGGCCGCCGCGGCGGCGCGCTCGTACTCGGACGCGAGTCGTGCAACCTCACGCGCAGCCTCGAGCTGCGCCGTCGCCGAGGTCAGCCGGTCCTCCGCGTGGCGGCGCTGCCCCGCGGTCTCCGTGGCAGACTTCGCCGCGGCGTCGAGTTCCCCGCGTCGACGCGGGATCTCCGCGAGGCGCACCGCGACCTCATCGGCGCGCTCCTGCGCTCGTGCGGCTTCGTCGCGCAGGGCGGCGAGGGCCTCCTCGTCGGCGACGAGACTCTGCTCGACGGCGAGAACCGGTCGCCATTCACCGATCCGCTGCTGCGCCTCCGTCGCGATCCGCTCGAGATCGGCGGGCTCGAGGCCCTCGCCCGACGCGAACTCGGACCACCGCTCCGCCGCGCCCTCGACCGCGCTCACAGCGGTCGCGACGGCGGCGAGGGCGCGTCCGGCGCCATCAAGCGCGCCGCGCACGCTCTCCGCCCGGCGCGCCGCGGTGAGCTCCGCCCGCGCGCGCTCGATGTCGTCGATGCGCGCTTCGAGCTCGTCGAGCCGGCGCCGCAGACCATCACGCTGCTCTTGCTTCTCCCGTTCGCCGCGGAGGCGGTCGCAGGTCTCGGCGGCCGCCTCGCGGCGGCGACGCGCCTCGGCCTCCGCGGCCTCCGCGATCTCCACCTCGTGGCGCGAGCGCTGCTCGGCGCGCTCGAGCTCGGCGATCCGCATGTCGTCAGAGGCGCGCCCGGCCGCAGCCTCCGTCGCCTCTCGGCCCGGGCCATCCGCTGTCGCCGCATGCGCGATCGCGCCGCCCTCGCCATCCGCCGCAGCCTCGGACGAGGACGGAAGCCGGGCCGCGATGCCGTCGGCCTGGTCGAGCACGACCGAGAGGAGCTGACGCCCCTCGGCGACTGTCGCCTCAGCCGATGCCCGCCGCTGATCGAGCTCCCTCTCGTAGTCCTCGAAGCGGCGCGAGCCGAAGAGGGTGCGGAGGAGCTTCTGGCGATCGTTGTTGTCGGCGAGCAGGAAGCGGGCGAAGCGCCCCTGCGCGAGCAGGATGACCTGGAGGAACTGCTGCTGGTTGAGTCCGACGACCTCGGCGACGAGGTTCGCGACGTCGCGGTCCTTCGCGGCGCGCCAGTCGACGGAGTCGCCGACCACCTCGCCCATCTGAGCGCGCGCGGGAGCCGTGGTCATCCCGTCGCCGCGCTTCTTCGGGCGCTCGTACTCGGGCGATCGCTCGATGCGCCAGCGGGTGCCGCCGGTCGTGAACTCGACCGCGACGCTCGTTGGGTCGTCGGGCTCGCAGTGGTCGCTGCGGAGGCGCTTCTCTCCGCCCTCGTAGCGCGGAACCGAGCCGAAGATCGCGAAGGTGATCGCGTCGAGGATGCTCGACTTGCCGGCGCCCGTGCGCCCGCCGATGAGGAAGAGGCCGTCGGCGGCGTATGCGTCGAGGTCGACGATCTGGCGCCTGCGGAAGGGGCCGAAGCCCTCGATCTCGACGCGGTGGATTCTCATGCGCGCGTCTCCGCGGCCTCGCGGGTCGAGACGACCTCGCCGATGATCTCCCGCTCGACGTCAGTCGCGCCCTCGCCGTTGCGCACGTGCGCCAGGAAGTCGTCGACGAGCTCGCGGTCGGAGCGCGCGCTCTCGACTCGCTCACGGAAGGTGCGACGCTCCTCCTTGACTCCTCCGACGGGTGCGAGCTGGATGGTGGCGCATCCGTCGAAGCGCGCGCGGAGCTTCCGCATCGGCTCGAGCGGCGGGTTCACGTCGGTCAGCACGGCGCAGACCCAGTCGCCCTCGTGCTCGCGGTAGCGCTCGTCGGACAGCAGCTCGTCGAGGGTGCCGCGCAGAGTGACCAGCCGGCGCGGGATGGGGAGGTCGAGCCATTCGATGCGCTCGACACCGTCGGCGCCGAGATCGACGATCCAGGCGCCGCGGGGCTTGTCGCCCTCACCGAAGCTGTAGTGCAGCGGCGCGCCCGAGTAGCGGACGTTCTCGGCGAGGCGCGACCGCCCGTGGATGTGACCGAGCGCGACGTAGTCGGGCCCGTCGAAGTCGACGAGCGGCACGACATCGAGCGATCCCTGCCGGATCTCGCGCTCGACGCCCGCGGTCGGTTCGACGTCGCCCGCGAAGCAATGGGACGCGACGATCGATCGCCCGCCGCGCTCGGAGCGGTCGGCGTTCACGAGGCTCATCGCGTGACGGATGGCCTGCTCCTGCGTGCGCAGGTCGACGTCTCGCCAGACGCTGCGCACGATCGCGGGCTCGAGGTAGGGAAGACCGTAGAAGTGCACGGGCCCGTGCTCGTCGTCGATCGTGACGGGGGTGCCGACCGAGCGCGGATCGGTGATGATGTGCACGCCGGCTGCGCCGAGCAGCGGCGCCTGGAAGCCCAGGCGCGCGGCCGAGTCGTGGTTGCCGCTCGTGACGACGAGCTGAGCCCCTGCCGAGCGGATGGCCCGGAGAGTATCGGTGAGCAGTTCGAACGCGGCAGCGGCGGGCGTACCGGAGTCGAAGACATCGCCCGCGACGACGACCACGTCGATCTTCCGGACACGCACCTCCTCGACAAGGGCATCGAACACGCCCCGCAGCGCATCGAGCGTCGAGAACCCGTGGAAGGTCCGCCCGATGTGCCAGTCCGAGGTGTGCAGGATCCGCATGCTTCAACGGTAAGGAGGGGGTCGGACATTGCCGCGGCGACGCGGCGGGCAGGGGTCAGGAGGGCGCAGGACCGACCGGCCGATCTAGGCTTGCCGCGTGGAAGCTTCCGTGGCCCGAGAGATCCCGGTGGTGGCTGCCGCGATCATTCGTGATGGCCACGTGCTGTGCGCGCAACGCCGACCCGGCGCCACGCTCGGCGGCATGTGGGAGTTTCCGGGCGGGAAGATCGAGCCAGGCGAGGCCCCTGCCGACGCCCTCGCGCGCGAGATTCACGAAGAGTTGTCCTGTGTTATCCGGGTGGACGAGCATGTCGTCACGACACGATATGAGTACGACTTCGGCGTGGTCGTGCTCTCTACCTACGTCTGCGAACTGCTGGACGGCTCTCCTCAAGCGTCCGAGCACTCGTCTCTGATGTGGCTACGTCCCTCGGAGCTCGACGGACTCGAGTGGGCCCCAGCCGATATCCCCGCGGCACAGGCCCTAGCTCAGACCATCGTTGGCCTTTGAGAGAAACCGTTCAAACCTGTACTCGAGGGCAAGCGGATCCGGCCAGTCCGTCCTTTTGACGGGACGGGCGATCTCACGCCCGTGAGACTTCCCGAGTATCTCTCCGAGGATCAGGTCACCCGGCTTGTTTCGGACGCGCGCGGCCACTTCCACTCTGTAGCTGGGAGTGATTGCCATTAGCAGGCCATCGAAGGCCGCATGATGAATTTTGCAGAGCGATAGACCGTTCGTTACGACCGGCTCTCCGCGTTCATGTAGGTCGGGGTAAATGTGCGCGGCCTCGAGCAGAACGGTCTCAGACAAAGCACACACCGCACACCGGTGTCGATAGGCGTTCAGCACGCGGAGGCGAAAACCCGCCTGGTGTGCGCGCTGCCAGATCTTCCGCTGCTTATAGTTTCGATATTGAGGCATCTCCGACAGAGGGTCGATGCCGTGGAACTCATCGTCCTGGACGCCCGGTAACCAGAACTGGACAACGCGTTCGTTCCAGTCGAACTGATCAAGAAACACCGGATAGTGCGCGTCATAGAGACCTTCACGGACCGGATGAAAGTAGACCAGTGGAACTCTCGCCTGGTAAGCCCTGAAGAGCTTGACGTTATCGCCCGCGTCCTTCTTCTGTAGCGAGTAGGTGACGCGTCCCTGACTGTCAATCTGGTCGCGATAGTGAAATCCCGAACGAGCTCTGATGAGCGTCTTGTAGGTGGTCAGGATACTCAGCGTGGCATCCAATTCGCTGGGATTCCGAATTCCCTTCGAGTTGTCCACCAGGGTTCCCTTCATGCCGGGGAACCGGTATGACGACAGAAGCGTCCGGCTCAGGGGGCCTCCCCCAGAGATCAGCAGCTGCTCGTCCAGCCACCGGAACACGTCGGCTCTGAGCAGATCCTCTTGTTCCGCAGTAAACGTTGACCTATTGGCTCGAGGGCCACGCGGAACTTCCATAGTTCAACAGTATCGTTTAGCTATGTGAAGGGTTGGAAAGATCGGAAGTCGCACGAGTGTCGCGACTTGGCATTCCCAATCACGATTGCTCCACGCACAGCCGCCGGAACTCCCTCCTCCGCAGCAGCTTCAGCAGCCATGACGCCGGCGCCCCGAAGGCCCTCAGCCCTTCCTCCACGCCGCAGGGCTCGACGGACGTGATCTCGAACCACTCTCCTCGGTAGAGCACGCGCCCGCCGCCGGCGACCACGTTGCGGTACCAGTTCACCTGCGGGCCGTACGTCAGCTCGGCGACGAAGCCCTCGGGCACGCGCGCGAGGATCAGCGGTGCTTCGAAGGTCCGACCTGAGCGCCGTCCGACATGCTCGATGAGCGAGAACGGACCCCGCCCGCTCCGCGCCGCGCGCAGAGTCAGCGGGTTGAGGGTGCGGTTGAGCACCTTCAGGAATGTCGACTTCGCGCGGGTCATGGGAGTCCTCTCCGGGACCATCTTGCGCCGTTTCGACGCGCGGAGACCAGAGCGAGGAAGGTCCCGAGGTCGGCTTGCGGCGTTTCGACTCGCTTCGCTCGCTCAACGCCCGGAAGGGAGGCATGGCTCAATGACCGGGAGGGAGCACTCGCTCAACGACCGGAAGGGAGCACTAGCTCAACGACCGGGGAAACGGAACCCGCTCAATGACCGGGACGGAGAGCTCGCTCAACGACCGGGGAAACGGAACCCGCTCAACGACCGGACGACGCCGCCCCTACGCCCCGTGCTTCGCGATGAGCCGATCGAACGCGGCGTCCAGCTCCGCGTCCACCTCCTGACGCGACGGATCCGCTCGATGCCACTCGACGATCTCGCGCGCACCCTCCGCGAACGGCGTCGTCGCCGTCCATCCGGGCACGAGCTGCTTGATCCGCGTGTTGTCGAAGATCACCGAGTGCGCCTTGTCGCCCACGAGCCCGGGGCCCATCTCGGGAAGCTCGCGGGCGATCGCGTCCGACGCCACGTGCACGATCTCCGGCTCGCGACCGAGCGCGCGGCCGAGAAGCCGGGCGATCTCATCCCACGTGAGGCTCTCGTCGCTCGTGATGTGCACCGCCTGCCCGAGCGCGTGCGGATTGCCGAACAGTCCGACGAACGCCCGAGCGAAGTCGCGCGAGTGGGTGAGCGTCCACCAGCTCGTGCCGTCGCCGTGCACGACGATCGGCCGCCCGTCGAGGATGCGCTGCAGCGCGGTCCACTTGCCCTCGAGCGGGATGAGCGACGGACCGTAGGTGTGGCTCGGCCGCACGATCGTCATCGGGAAGCCCGACCCGCGGTACGCCGCCACGAGCAGGTCCTCGCTCGCGATCTTGTCGCGCGAGTACTGCCAGAACGGGTTCCGCAGCGACGTCGACTCCACGATCGGCAGCTGCGCGATCGGCTTCTGATACGCCGACGCACTCGAGATGTAGATGTACTGCGCCGTCCGGCCCTCGAAGATCCGGATGTCGTCGGCCACCTGCTGCGGAGAGAAGCTGCGGAAGTTCGCGACGACGTCGAACGTCTCGGCGCCGACCGCGCGCTCCATCGATGCGGCGTCACCTGCGTCGCCGACGAGCGAGCGCACACCATCCGGCACCTCGCTCTTCCCGCGGTTCAGCACGGTGACGTCGTGCCCGCGCGCGAGCGCCTCCTCCGTCACGTACGAGCTGATGTTGCCGGTGCCGCCGATGAGGAGGATGCGCATGGACGCCACGCTACTCCCGCCCGCGCTCCCAGGGCTCGACGTCGCCGGGCACGATCACGAAGAGCGGATGGCTGTCGCGCGTGAGGCGCGCGGCATGCGCCTCATGGAGCTCAGGAGAGCGGATGGCCAGCTTGCGCAGCAGATGACCCCACTCGAACTCGAGCTGGCCCGCGGTCGCGGGGATCGCCTCGACCTCGCCGTGCGGCGGGACCGCGATGCGCTCGACGTCGTATCGGTAGCCGCGGCGGGTCGCCTCCTCCTGCACGCCGGCGAGGTAGGCGCCGATCGCCGCCTCCGGATCCGCGTGGGCGCGGAAGCGGTCGAGCTGCGGGTGCGCGGTGTAGCCCTTCGTCCGCCCCAGGAGCACCGCCTGCGCGAGCAGGCCCTCACGCCAGACGGCAGTGAGCCCCTGCCGATCGAGGAGCGAGGGGTGCAGCGTCCAGAGCCTCACGAAGCGAGCAGGCCGGCGCGCTCGGGATGCTCCGCGAACCAGTCGGCCACGTACCAGCACACCGGCAGCACGCGCCGATCGCCGCGGGACTCGATGTCGGCGACCGCGCGCTCGGTCACGACCGCGGCGTAGCCGTGCCCTCGGAAGCGGGGATTCGTGTACGCGCGCGTGAGCGCGACCGTGCGCCCGTTGTCGCGGTAGTCGAGGATGCTCACGAGGTCGTCGCCCCGCCGCAGCTCGTAGCGCGACGCCTCGGGTGCGTGGGTGAAGTGGAGCTCGGTCACCCTCCGAGAGTACGCCCGCCCACCGACACCGAGGCGCGTGCAGATCGCCCTGCCGGGAGGCTCTCAGGCGCGCACATCCGTCACATTTCTTCACGCAGACCGTCACATCCGGACTCCGTTTGACACACCCCGACACGCCCGGACATAATCGGCGACATGACTGACAGCACACAGCCCTTGTCCGCCTGGGAGGCGAACGGGACTGCCGGCATGATGATGGCCGGCTGTGTTGTCACGTGCTGTCGAATGTGCAGCTGACGTCGGATAACCCCTCAGCAGCACCGCCAGGGCACAGCGAGACCCCTATGGTCGCAACGCCCCCGAGCTCCGATCACACCGGCAGCTTCGACACCGCCGCATCCGGCACCGGCCGAGCTCACGATCAGGCGATCACCGCCGATCCGGCCGCACCTCAGCACGACCGAACCCACCGGGTTCCCCCGCAGAAGGACTCCATCATCATGTCTGCTTCCCTCCTCGAGCGCCCCGCGACCGTCCGCCCCGCCGCTCCCACCGCCCGTCCGACCCACCTCCGTGCCGTCCCCTCCCCCGCCGAGGCGCCGCAGACCGGCCCGCAGCCGGCCGTCTCGCCCCGCGGCTTCGCGCTCTACGTCGGGCTCGACGAGGCCAAGGCCGTCGCCGACGGCGTCTCGCTCTCGACGATCGTCGAGGCGCTCCGCCGCACCATCGCGGAGCTCTCCCCCAGCGCCGAGACCTACGCGGCCGTCGCGCTCGCTCCGCAGAACGCGGGCGGCCGCGACGTCGACGTCGTCCGCCTCGCCCTCAAGGAGCCGGGTGCGGTCGCCCGCGTCCAGCCCGAGACGACCGAGCCCGAGCAGGCCGAGGGCGTCGTCGTCGACATCTCGCGCAAGCGCGTCCTGCTCGACGGGGAGTCGGCCGCCCTCACGTTCAAGGAGTTCGAGCTGCTGCAGTACCTCGTCCTCCGCGAGGGCCGCACGATCGAGCGCACCGAGCTCGTCGAGTCTCTGTGGCAGGCGCAGAGCGAGGACGACGTGCCCGGCGAGCGCACCATCGACGTGCACGTGCGCCGCCTGCGCGCGAAGCTCGGGCGCTACGAGGACATCGTCCGCACCGTGCGCGGCGTCGGCTACCGCTTCGACCGCCACGCCGACGTCACCATCCGGTACGGCGCCGGCGCCCCGTCGCCCGACCGCTTCTGACCCGCGCCGCGCACCGCTTTGTCGGGTGCGGGGCGTAGCGTGGCGGCATGATCCCTCAGGCCGCGCTCGAGTCGCGCTTCGCGACCCGCGAGCGCGACCCGCGCCCCGACCCCGGCCCGCGCCTCGAGACGGTCTACCGCCCGCGGCGCCCTCTCGACCTCTACGCGACGGTCGCCGTGTTGCAGCGCGGCCCGGGCGATCCGGCGCAGGCCTTCGACCGCGGCGTGGTCTGGCGCGCGACGCGCACCCCCGACGGCATCGCGTGCACGGCTCTGCGGCAGACGGCGGATGGCGCGGTGCGCGCCGCTGCCTGGGGCCCGGGGCGCGCGTGGGCGATCGCCCAGGTGCCCGCCCTCTGCGGCGCGCTCGACGATGCCGGCGACTTCGACGCACGCGCCCATCCGCTCATCGCGGACGCGCACCGGCGGCACCCCGGCCTCCGCATCGCGCGCAGCGACCTGCTCTTCGACGCGCTCGCGCAGTCCATCACCGAGCAGAAGGTGACCCTGCGGCAGGCGTTCGGCGCCTGGCGCGCCCTCGTCACGTGGTTCGGCGAACGCGTCCCCGGCCCGACACCGCGGCCTCTGTTCGCGCCGCCCTCGATCGACGGCTGGCGGCTCATCCCGTCGTGGGCATGGCACAGAGCAGGGCTCGAGCCGCCGCAGTCGCGCACCATCGTCGAGGCGGCCCGGCGCGGACCCTCGCTCGTGCGGGCGACGCTCACCGCCTCGGATGGCGACGGTCGCGACCGCGCCCTCACGGCCATCCGCGGGATCGGCCTCTGGACCGCATCCGAGACGCGCATCCGCGCGCTCGGAGACCCGGACGCCGTGAGCGTGGGCGACTTCCATCTCGCGCATCAGGTCGGGTACGCGCTCACCGGCTGCCGGACGGACGACGACGGCATGCTCGAGCTGCTCGAACCCTGGCGCGGGCAGCGCTACCGGGTCATCCGCCTCATCCTCGCGTCCGGCGCGAGCGAGCCGCGGCGAGCGCCGCGCCTGCACATGGAGGACCACCGCGACCGCTGAGCGCGGCATGATGGTGGCATGACCCGCGGCCGCACCCTGCTCATCGCCCTCGGCGTGCTCGCGCTCGCCATCATCGTCGGGCTGATCCTGGGCAACGTCGGCCTCGGCATCGTGCTCGGCCTCGTCGTCGGGCTCATCCTCTTCATGTCGTTCGAGTCGCGCCGCGGGCGCAACCAGGGCGTGAACGACGAGGATCACGGCATCGAGCTGTAGGTCAGTAGTAGACCGCGAGCGGCCCGTTCGGGCCCGCCACCACCTGCACCGGGGTGTCGAAGACGCGTGTCAGCACCTCGTCGGTGAGGATCTCGTCGGGCGTGCCGAACTCGACGACCCTGCCGTCCTTGACCGCGCAGATGCGATCGGCGTAGTGGCCCGCGAAGTTGATGTCGTGCAGCACGATGACGATCGTCCGCCCGAGCTCCTCGGCCGCGCGCCGCAGCTGCTTCATCATCTGCACGGAGTGGCGCATGTCGAGGTTGTTGAGCGGCTCGTCGAGCAGCACGTACTCGGTCTCCTGCGACAGCACCATCGCCACGTAGGCGCGCTGCCGCTGACCGCCGGAGAGCTGGTCGAGATAGCGGTTCTCGAGCGCCGTGAGATCGAGGAAGTCGATCGCCCGGCTGATGATCTCCTCGTCCGCCCGCGTCAGACGCCCCTTGGAGTAGGGGAAGCGCCCGAACGACACGAGCTGGCGCACGGTCAGCCGCGTGATGAAGTGGTTCTCCTGGCGGAGGATCGAGACGATGCGAGCGAGGTCCTTCGAGGCCGTGCTCGCGACGTCGCAGCCCGCGATCTCGATGCTGCCCTCGTCGATGCCGAGGAGGCGTCCGATCATCGTGAGGAGCGTCGACTTCCCCGCGCCATTCGGCCCGACGAGGGCCGTGATGCCGCCCTCGGGGATCTGCAGATCGACGGGGCCGATCGCGACCTCGGTGCTGTAGTCCTTGCGGACGCCGGTGAGCGAGATCACAGCCTGCCCTTTCTGAGGATGACGAAGAGGAAGACAGTCCCGCCGACGAGCTCGATGATGATCGAGACGACGCCCTGCGCGGAGAAGACGTTCTTCATGACGAAGTACGCCCCGGCCAGGACCACGAAGCCGGTCAACGCGGCGACCGGGAACACGAGGCGGTGGTCGTACGTGTCGGCGAACTGGTAGGCGAGCGTCGCGACGAGGAAGCCGAGGAACGTCATCGGACCGACCAGGGCCGTCGAGACCGCCATGAGGATGGACACGAAGATCAGCATCCGCATGACCTCGCGTCGGTGGTCGATGCCGAGGCTCGTGCTCAGGTCGCGGCCGAGGGCGATCGCGTTGAGCCGGCGGCCGTTCGCGAGGATGAAGATCACCGCGAGGCCCACGAGCGGGAGGGCCACGGGCAGGTAGGAGGCGTCGGCGTTCGCGATGCTCCCGAACAGCCGGGCCGCGAGCACATCGAACTCGCTCGGCGTGAGCAGCCGCTGCATGAAGGTCGAGACCGAGCCGAGGCCCGCGCCGATGACGATCCCGACGAGGAGCATGATGTGGAGGCTTCCGTACCGCCCCGACAGCAGCCATCCGTAGAGCAGCAGCGAGAGCCCGACCATGAGGGCGACCTGCAGGAGGAACTGCGGCACGCCCTGAAACGCGACCACGCCGGCCGCGCCGAGGAAGTAGACCGCCGATGTCTGCACGGCCGTGTAGAGGGACTCGAAGCCCATGATCGACGGCGTGATGATCCGGTTCTCGGTGACCGTCTGGAACGTCACCGTCGCGATCGCCTGGCAGACCGCGACGACGGACAGCACGACGAGGTTCGTCGCGCGGAGGTTCGCGATGCGCCAGAACCCCTCGGAGCCGACGGGCATGGGGTTGTCCCACGCGAGCAGTCCGAACGCGGCGCCGGCCGCGAGGGCGGCGAGCACCGCGAGCAGGATGGCGTAGCGGCGCCGCGCGCGGAGGGTCGGCAGCGGCGCGGCGCTGCGGCGGGTCGCGGCGCCTGCGGGAGCGAGGACGGTTCGGGTGTCAGCCACGTCGACGCTGCCTCAGGAGAAGGAGGATGAAGACGGCGGCACCGACGACACCCAGGATCAGGGACACCGGCACCTCGAACGGCATGATGATCGTCCGCCCGACGAGGTCGCATACGGTGACGATCGCGATGCCGAGCAGGCAGACCCACGGCAGGTTGCTGCGGAGGTCGTCGCCGCGGACCATCGACACGACGTTGGGCACGATCAGCCCGAGGAAGGGCAGGTTGCCGACGACCACCGTCACGACGCCCGTGGCGACCGCGATGAGGGCGGTTCCGAGGAGCATGATGCGGTTGTAGTCGAGGCCGACGTTGGTCGCGACCTCCTCGCCCAGCCCCGCCACCGTGAAGCGGTCGGCGGCGATGAAGATCGCGATCCCCACCGCCAGGACGACCCACAGCGGCTCGTACTGACCGCGCAGGACGGAGGTGAAGCTGCCGGCGAACCACACGCCGAGGCTCTGCAGCATGTCGGTCTGCAGGGCGAAGAACATGGAGACCGAGCCGACCACGGCGCCGAGCATGATCCCGACGATCGGCACGATGAGCGAGGACCGGAGCGAGACCCTGCGCAGGAAGAGGAAGAAGACCATCGTGCCGACGAACGCGGCGACGACCGCGCCGACCATCCGCGTGAGGATGCTCGCGTCGGGGATGAGCACCATGACCGCGAGGAGGCCGAGCCCCGCCCACTCCGTCGTGCCCGTCGTCGTGGGCTCGACGAAGCGGTTCTGCGTGAGCAGCTGCATCACGAGGCCGCACATCGCCATCGCCGCGCCCGCGAGCACGAGGGCGATCGTCCGGGGGATCCGGGTGATCGCGAACATCTCGGCGCCGTCGTCGGCGCCGAGCACGTCGTAGACGCCGACGAAGAGCGAGAGCACGAGCAGCGCCGCGACCACGGCGACGCCGATCAGCAGCCGAGCGTCGAAGAGACGGCTGCGGCGCGCGGGCGCCGCGGTGGGGATGGCCTGAGTCATGGGGTCCTCTGCGTCGACGGCGGGCCCGCGTCCTGCGGGCCCGCCACCGGTTCAGCCGTGTCGGATCACGCGCCCGCTTCGAGGGCGTCGGCGAAGTCGTTGAAGAACTCCGTGTACGTCTGGATGCCCTCGTTCGTGTACGTGTCGGCGGGCATGTACACGATCTGGTCCTCCTGCACGGCGGTGACGCCGGCGAGCGCCTCGGAGTCCTCGAGCACCTCGGCCGCCTGCGTGTACTCCGGGTCGTCTGCGGCGACGGCCGCGTCACGGTCCATCACGAGGAGCCAGTCCGGGTTCGAGTCGGCGATCGCCTCGACGGAGATGTCGTCGCCCTGGTGGTCCTCGCTCGACTCCGGGACCTCGAGCGCGGGGGTGAGACCGAGGATGTCGAAGACCGGACCGAGCGTGCGGCCGTTGCCCGGCGCGGAGTACCCGATCTCTCCGCCCGACGTGATGACCGCCATCACCGAGTCGGCCGGGTCGTAGGCGGCCTTCACGCGCTCGATCGCAGCGTCGAGGTCGGCCGCGAGCTCCTCGGCCTCGGCCTGCTTGCCGAAGACCTCGCCGAGCACGGCGACCTGGCGCTTGAGCTCCGCGTCGAAGGGCTCGCCCTCGCGCGGGTCGAGCTCGAGGATCGTCGCGTCCGGCGCGAGCGCCGCGAAGTCGTCGTGGTACTGCGCGAAGCGCTGACCGTTCACGATGAGGTCTGGCTCGGCCGCGACCACGGCCTCGAGGTCGGGCTCGTTGTGCGTGCCGAGGTCGACGATCGCGTCGTCGGTCGTGTACGGGATCGTCTCGGGCATGAGCGACACGGCGGCGGCGGAGAGCTCGATGCCCCAGTCGGCGAGCGTCTCGAACGTGCGGTTGTCGGTCGCGACCACCGACGTCGGCGGGACGGCGACCGTCTGCGTGCCGTTGTTGTCCTCGACCTCGACCGAGGTCGGCTCGGCGGCCGCGGACTCCTCGGGCGCGGCCTCGGCGCTGTCATCGGCGGCCGAAGCGCAGCCGGCGAGAGCGAGGGCGGATGCCGCGACGAGCGAGAGCGCGGCGATCGGACGGGTCGTGGACATAGCGGTGCCTCCTGGGTCGGAGAGCGCGGTGTCATCCGCGGTCTCGTGGGGGACGATGCCGGGAGCGCCGCTCATCCTCGGGACGCTCGATTCAGGTAAGCCGAACCTAACCGGATCGCAGGAAGGCTAACCTAAGTCTTATGCACTTGTCGAATTCCACGGACGCCCGCTTCGCACTCGAGCGCTCGCGCGTCGACCTCCGCTTCCGGTTCACACGGCTCGCCTCCCGCGAGTGGATCGGTCCGGACTACGTCCGGGTGCGCGTTCAGGGCGACGACCTCGCGGGCTTCGGCGAGGGCCTCGGCCACGACGACCACATCCGCATCTTCTTCCCCGACGGCGCCCCATCGAGCGTCGAGGAGATGCGCGAGGCGCCGAGCCGCGAGTTCACCCCGCTGCGGTGGGGCGAGGACTGGCTCGACCTCGAGTTCGCCGTGCACGGCGACGAGGGCGTCGCGGGCGTGTGGGCGGCCGGAGCGCCGATGGGCTCGCTGCTCGGCGTCGGGGGCCCGCGCGGCACGCTGCGCATCGACGGCGCGCCCGACGCGTGGCTCCTCGCGGGCGATGAGACCGCCATCCCGCAGATCCGCCGCTATGCTGCGGCGATCCCGGATGGCGCGAGCGCCCGCGTGCTCGTGGAGGTCGCGGATGCCGCGCATGAGGTGCCGATCGATGCACCGGTCGCCGTGGAGTACGTGCATCGGGATGGCGCCCGCCCGACATCGGCGCTCATCTCCCGGCTCGAGCAGCTCACCGAGGCCGACCGGCCCGATGGCGACGTCTTCGCATTCATCGCCGCCGAGCAGGCGGTCGTCAGGGCCGGGCGCGCGCTCGCTGTCGACCGCTGGTCGCTCGACCCCGAGCGCATCGTCGTCAAGGGCTACTGGAAGGCCGACGAGAGCGGCGCGACGTACCACGCCGCGCACTGAGGCTCACGGGTTCGAGCCGACTCCGTCGAGCCACTCGGCCCAGTGCGCCTTCCACCACTCCGCCTCCTCGGGCGTGGGCAGCTTCTCGTGCGTGACCGTGAGGCGCGTGCCGTCGCCCGCGTCCTCCGCGGTGAACGCCACGATCCCCGTCTCGACGCCCTCATGGGTGACGCGGAAGCGCAGGTTCTTCGCCGTGGGCCGCGAGAGCAGCTCGGTCTCGACCTCGCCGAGCAGCTCGCGCCGCAGCGCGTCATCGAGCAGGGCGTCACGCAGGGTGTCGGCCTGCACGCGGAGACGCCGGCTGCGCGAGACGCTGAACGTCCCGTCGGGCATCTGCCCCGGCAGTCGCAGCCCGCGGATGCGCTCGTAGCCGACGGTCACCGACTGCGCCCACCACGCGTCGACCGCGTGCGCGTCGACGAGCCAGCGGGCGATCGCCGTGTGGCCCGCCTCGGGGCCCGGGCCGGCGTCGATGAGGGCGACCCACTCGTCCCATCCGCGCCCTGTGCTCGCCGTGACCGTGGCGTCGTCGACCGTGGGCTGCGCGATCCAGGTGCTGCTCATGCGCGGAGCCTACGCCGCATCGCTGGCGATATCCCGGACATCTCGGGGGGATCCATCCGCTGCGTGCTCACGCACGCCGAGACAGCCGTGTGACACTGGCACCATGTGGATCGGCTGGGTCGAGTTCGACGTCCTGCTGGGTGACGTGCACTCCCTCAAGGAGAAGCGGAGCGTCATCCGGCCGCTCATCGCGAACCTCTCCCGCCGCACCGAGGCCGCCGCCGCGGAGGTGGGTGCGCACGACCTGCACCGGCGGACGGCGATCGGGCTCTCGGTCGTGGGCGCCGACCTCGCGCACGTGCGCGACGTGCTCGACCGCGCCGAGCGCGTGCTCGCGGAGGAGCACCCCGAGGTGACGCTCCTGTCCGTCCGACGGGGACTGCACTCGAGCGACGACTGAGGAGGTCAGCTCCGCACGGCGAGGATGGCGTCGATCAGCCCATCGGCGACCTCGCGCTTGGAGCCGGTGACGGATGCCGCGACCTGGTCCTGCGCGTCGATGATCGTGAGCGCGTTGTCGGCCTGCTCGAAGCCCTCCGACCATCCGACCGCGTTCACCGCGAGGAGATCGACGCCCTTCCGCCGACGCTTCCGCACCCCGCGCTCGAGAAGGGTCTCCCCCTCCGCGGGCGTCTCGGCGGCGAAGCCGACGACCGTCTGGCCCGGCCTCCGGTCGGCGGCCAGCCCCGCGAGGATGTCCTCGTTCTCGACGAGCTCGAGCGTCGGGGGCGCGCCGCCGGCCGCCTCCTTCGTGAGCTTGCTCTCGGACACCGACGCGACGCGGTAGTCGGCGACCGCCGCGGCCATGATCACGACATCGACGCCGGGCGCCACCTCGCGCATCTCCGCGGCGAGCTCGGCGGCCGTGCCGGCGACGCGCACCCGGATGCCGGGGTGCCCCTCGAGGGCGCTCCGGACGGATTCGTCCACATGCGCGAGGACCGCGGTCACCTCAGCCCCGCGATCGGCGGCCGCGATCGCGATGGCCGCGCCCTGGCGACCGCTCGAGCGGTTGCCGAGGAAGCGGACGGGGTCGATGGGCTCGCGCGTCCCGCCCGCGGAGACGGCGATACGGAGCCCGGCGGCATCCTGGCGTCGCGAGAGGATCGCGCGCAGAGCCTCGTGGATCCGCTCGGGCTCGGCCATCCGCCCCGGGCCGACGTCGTCCCCCGTGAGCTGCCCCGACTCCGGGCCGACGAAGAGCACGCCGCGGCGGCGCAGGGTGTCGACGTTCGCCTCCGTGGCGGGATGCCGCCACATCTCCGTGTGCATGGCCGGGGCGACGACGACCGGCGCCGTCGTCGCGAGCAGCGTCGTGCCGAGGAGGTCGTCCGCGATGCCGGCGGCCATCCGCGCGAGCGTGTTCGCGGTGGCAGGCGCCACGACGACAAGGTCGGCCGCCTGGCCCAGCGCGACATGGCGCACGCTCGCGACGTCCTCGTGCACGGATGTCGTCACCGGATGGCGGCTGATCGCCTCCCAGGTCGGCAGACCGACGAAGCGCAGCGCGTCAGCGGTGGGCACGACGTGCACGTCGTGACCGTCCTTCACGAGCAGCCGCACGAGGTGCACGGCCTTGTACGCGGCGATGCCGCCGGACACTCCCACGACGATGTTCATCGAGTGCGATTCTCCCATCCGTCTGGCCGCCCGGCACCCCTCCGCACGGCCCTAGGCTGAACGGGATCGCTATGTGCACCGTCGTCATCCGCATTCCCGAGCCCGGCGCCACCGCCGAGCCCATCCGCCTTCTCGCCGTGCGCGACGAGGACCCGGCTCGCCCGTGGAACCCCCTCGGCTCGTGGTGGCCGCGGCTGCCGGACGTCGTCGGCGTGCAGGATCGCCTCGCAGGCGGCGCATGGCTCGCAGCCCGGCCGGGCCGCCTCGCCGTGCTGCTCAACCGCGCCGGCGAACCCGATCTCCCCGCCGCTCAGATCGCCTCGCGCGGGGGCATCGTGCTCGACGCGGTCAGGGGCGCCACCCCGCGAGGAGAGCTCCGCACCCTGGGCTTCAACCTCGTCGAGGTCGATGGAGAGGGCGCGTCGATCGTCTCGTGGGACGGGCAGGAGCTGCGACGCGAACGCCTGTCCCCCGGCACGCACATGATCGCGCACACCGATGCGGACGACCCGGCCACGCCGCGCATCGCGGCGTGGCACGCGGCCTTCGAGGCCGCGTCGACGGATGGCGATGCGAGCGGATGGTGGGAGCCATGGCTGACCGTGCTCGCGCAGAGCGCCGAGCTCAGCCCGGAGGACGACCGCGCGATCATCCGCGACAACCGCCCGCACGGCTACCCGACGCAGTCTCTGCTGGCGTGCGTGGCTTCGGTCTCCGCGCAGACGACCGACGTGCGGTACGCCGAGCTGCCCCACGCGGGCGAGTGGTCGCCGCTGAGCTTCGAGCCGCCCCGCGGCTGACTGCCGCGAGGCGGTGTTCGGGTGATGCCCGTGTGATGCACGAAAGGCCACCCGGCGTTGGGTGGCCTTTCGTCTACGTGAAGTCCGGCGGTGTCCTACTCTCCCACAAGGTCCCCCTTGCAGTACCATCGGCGCTGAGAGGCTTAGCTTCCGGGTTCGGAATGTGGCCGGGCGTTTCCCTCTCGCTATGACCGCCGAAACATCTGGTGATGTGTTCGACATCAAGCTTTCTCTATGAAAGTTTCTGGTGCCCGTACATCGGGAACCACAAAGTGGACGCGAGCACCGCAGAAGACGGTGTGTTATCAAGTCATCGGCTTATTAGTACCAGTCAGCTGCACCCATTGCTGGGCTTCCACGTCTGGCCTATCAACCCAGTAGTCTGCTGGGAGCCTCTCCACCCGAAGGTGATGGAAGTCTCATCTTGAGGCCGGCTTCCCGCTTAGATGCTTTCAGCGGTTATCCATCCCGAACGTAGCCAACCAGCGGTGCCCTTGGCAGGACAACTGGCACACCAGAGGTTCGTCCAACCCGGTCCTCTCGTACTAGGGTCAGATCCTCTCAAACTTCCTACGCGCGCAGCGGATAGGGACCGAACTGTCTCACGACGTTCTAAACCCAGCTCGCGTACCGCTTTAATGGGCGAACAGCCCAACCCTTGGGACCTACTCCAGCCCCAGGATGCGACGAGCCGACATCGAGGTGCCAAACCATGCCGTCGATATGGACTCTTGGGCAAGATCAGCCTGTTATCCCCGAGGTACCTTTTATCCGTTGAGCGACAGCGCTTCCACAAGCCACTGCCGGATCACTAGTCCCGACTTTCGTCCCTGCTCGACCTGTCAGTCTCACAGTCAAGCTCCCTTGTGCACTTACACTCGCCACCTGATTGCCAACCAGGTTGAGGGAACCTTTGGGCGCCTCCGTTACTCTTTGGGAGGCAACCGCCCCAGTTAAACTACCCACCAGGCACTGTCCCTGAACCGGATCACGGTCCGAAGTTAGATATCCAGAGTGACCAGAGTGGTATTTCAACAACGACTCCACAATGACTGGCGTCACTGCTTCACAGTCTCCCACCTATCCTACACAAGCCACACCGAACACCAATACCAAGCTGTAGTAAAGGTCACGGGGTCTTTCCGTCCTGCTGCGCGTAACGAGCATCTTTACTCGTAATGCAATTTCGCCGAGTTCGTGGTTGAGACAGTTGGGAAGTCGTTACGCCATTCGTGCAGGTCGGAACTTACCCGACAAGGAATTTCGCTACCTTAGGATGGTTATAGTTACCACCGCCGTTTACCGGGGCTTAAATTCTCAGCTTCGCCTTGCGGCTGACCGGTCCTCTTAACCTTCCGGCACCGGGCAGGCGTCAGTCCGTATACATCGTCTTGCGACTTCGCACGGACCTGTGTTTTTAATAAACAGTCGCTACCCACTGGTCTCTGCGGCCCACACACGCTTTCGAAGCAAGTTCTAATACGCGCTGGGCCCCCCTTCTCCCGAAGTTACGGGGGCATTTTGCCGAGTTCCTTAACCACGATTATCTCGATCTCCTCGGTATTCTCTACCTGACCACCTGAGTCGGTTTGGGGTACGGGCGGCTAGAACCTCGCGTCGATGCTTTTCTCGGCAGCATAGGATCACCCACTTTTCATCCCCATCACATCTCAGCCACATGAGCCACGGATTTGCCTATGGCTCGGCCTACATGCTTGGACCAGGACAACCATCGCCTGGCTTGGGCTACCTTCCTGCGTCACACCTGTTAATACGCTAACCGCACCAGCATGGGGTCGCGCGCTCCACCAGACGGTGCCACCCGAAGGCGGCGATGTCTGGCTTTGGGCGCTTAGCACCACTGGATTGATTGGGGCGGTTCTTCGCCGGTACGGGAATATCAACCCGTTGTCCATCGACTACGCCTGTCGGCCTCGCCTTAGGTCCCGACTTACCCAGGGAAGATTAGCTTGACCCTGGAACCCTTGGTCTTCCGGAGGACGTGTTTCTCACACGTCTTTCGCTACTCATGCCTGCATTCTCACTCGTGTGGCCTCCACGGCTGGATCACTCCGCCGCTTCACCGCCCACACGACGCTCTCCTACCCATCAACACGGCTGGACCACGAAGGCCTACCAAAAATGTCAATGCCACAACTTCGGTGGCGTGCTTGAGCCCCGTTACATTGTCGGCGCGGAATCACTTGACCAGTGAGCTATTACGCACTCTTTCAAGGGTGGCTGCTTCTAAGCCAACCTCCTGGTTGTCTGAGCAACTCCACATCCTTTCCCACTTAGCACGCGCTTAGGGACCTTAGATGGTGGTCTGGGTTGTTTCCCTCTCGACGATGAAGCTTATCCCCCACCGTCTCACTGCTGCGCTCTCACTTACCGGCATTCGGAGTTTGGCTGACGTCAGTAACCTTGTAGGGCCCATCGGCCATCCAGTAGCTCTACCTCCGGCAAGAAACACGCAACGCTGCACCTAAATGCATTTCGGAGAGAACCAGCTATCACGAAGTTTGATTGGCCTTTCACCCCTATCCACAGCTCATCCCCTCAGTTTTCAACCTAAGTGGGTTCGGCCCTCCACGACGTCTTACCGTCGCTTCAGCCTGGCCATGGATAGATCACTTCGCTTCGGGTCTAGGACACGCGACTAAACTCGCCCTATTCAGACTCGCTTTCGCTACGGCTGCCCCACACGGGTTAACCTCGCCACGTATCACTAACTCGCAGGCTCATTCTTCAAAAGGCACGCCGTCACCCCAACAAGGAGGCTCCGACGGTTTGTAAGCAAACGGTTTCAGGTACTATTTCACTCCCCTCCCGGGGTACTTTTCACCTTTCCCTCACGGTACTTGTCCGCTATCGGTCATCTGGGAGTATTTAGGCTTACCAGGTGGTCCTGGCAGATTCACACGGGATTTCACGGGCCCCGTGCTACTTGGGATACCACTCGCGGCAGGAAACGCATGTCGACTACGGGGCTACCACCCGCTCTGGCCGGCCATTCAAAACCGTTCGTCTATACGCACCTGTACCACCGAGACCTGCGGCAGCGGTCTCAGAATGGTCCCACAACCCCGAACGTGCAACACCTGCCGGCTATCACACACGATCCGGTTTAGCCTCATCCGCTTTCGCTCGCCACTACTCACGGAATCACTGTTGTTTTCTCTTCCTGTGGGTACTGAGATGTTTCACTTCCCCACGTTCCCTCTACCCGCCCTATATATTCAGACGGGAGTCACCAGGTCAGCACGCCGCCTGGCGGGGTTTCCCCATTCGGAAATCCTCGGATCACAGCCCGCTTATCGGCTCCCCAAGGCTTATCGCAGATTGCTACGTCCTTCTTCGGCTCCAGATGCCAAGGCATCCACCGTTTGCTCTTAAAGACTTGAAATCACATGAGCCACAGAACCCCCGAAAGGATCCTGTGTTCGCTTCTTTAAGATGCTCGCGTCCACTGTGTAGTTCTCAAAGTACGGGCGGCACCCCCCCTCCCCGACCAGACAGCCGGCTCAGACGAGGCCCACAAGGAAACAGACACCCGAAAGCGCCTGGTCCCTCAGGACCCAACAGCGTGCAGGCGCCCCGCTCACCGAACCCCCCGTTCCCACCCGACCCGAAGGCCAGACGTACTAGAAGGACTCAGCTGCGCTGACGCCTTGTCAAATGTTCCACCCATGAGCAACCCGTCGAGAACATTCGCCTCGAAACGGGCCTCTGCGAACCCCGAAGGGTTCGAGATGCTCCTTAGAAAGGAGGTGATCCAGCCGCACCTTCCGGTACGGCTACCTTGTTACGACTTAGTCCTAATTACCGATCCCACCTTCGACAGCTCCCTCCCACAAGGGGTTAGGCCACCGGCTTCAGGTGTTACCGACTTTCATGACTTGACGGGCGGTGTGTACAAGACCCGGGAACGTATTCACCGCAGCGTTGCTGATCTGCGATTACTAGCGACTCCGACTTCATGAGGTCGAGTTGCAGACCTCAATCCGAACTGGGACCGGCTTTTTGGGATTCGCTCCACCTCACGGTATTGCAGCCCTTTGTACCGGCCATTGTAGCATGCGTGAAGCCCAAGACATAAGGGGCATGATGATTTGACGTCATCCCCACCTTCCTCCGAGTTGACCCCGGCAGTATCCCATGAGTTCCCACCATAACGTGCTGGCAACATAGAACGAGGGTTGCGCTCGTTGCGGGACTTAACCCAACATCTCACGACACGAGCTGACGACAACCATGCACCACCTGTACACCGACCAAAAAGGGGCGACTGTTTCCAGACGTTTCCGGTGTATGTCAAGCCTTGGTAAGGTTCTTCGCGTTGCATCGAATTAATCCGCATGCTCCGCCGCTTGTGCGGGTCCCCGTCAATTCCTTTGAGTTTTAGCCTTGCGGCCGTACTCCCCAGGCGGGGAACTTAATGCGTTAGCTGCGTCACGGAGACCGTGGAAAGGCCCCCACAACTAGTTCCCAACGTTTACGGGGTGGACTACCAGGGTATCTAAGCCTGTTTGCTCCCCACCCTTTCGCTCCTCAGCGTCAGTAACGGCCCAGAGATCTGCCTTCGCCATCGGTGTTCCTCCTGATATCTGCGCATTCCACCGCTACACCAGGAATTCCAATCTCCCCTACCGCACTCTAGTCTGCCCGTACCCACTGCAGGCCCGAGGTTGAGCCTCGGGTTTTCACAGCAGACGCGACAAACCGCCTACGAGCTCTTTACGCCCAATAATTCCGGATAACGCTTGCGCCCTACGTATTACCGCGGCTGCTGGCACGTAGTTAGCCGGCGCTTTTTCTGCAGGTACCGTCACTTACGCTTCTTCCCTGCTAAAAGAGGTTTACAACCCGAAGGCCGTCATCCCTCACGCGGCGTTGCTGCATCAGGCTTCCGCCCATTGTGCAATATTCCCCACTGCTGCCTCCCGTAGGAGTCTGGGCCGTGTCTCAGTCCCAGTGTGGCCGGTCACCCTCTCAGGCCGGCTACCCGTCGACGCCTTGGTGAGCCACTACCTCACCAACAAGCTGATAGGCCGCGAGCCCATCCCCAACCGAAAAATCTTTCCCACCACAGACCATGCGGCCATGATGCATATCCGGTATTAGCAACCGTTTCCGGCTGTTATCCCAGAGTCAGGGGCAGGTTGCTCACGTGTTACTCACCCGTTCGCCACTAATCCACCCAGCAAGCTGGGCTTCATCGTTCGACTTGCATGTGTTAAGCACGCCGCCAGCGTTCATCCTGAGCCAGGATCAAACTCTCCGTAAAAAACGAAAGCAGACACCCACCCGGGAAAACGGACAGGCACCTGCGAGTTCAATCATGACCAAAAAGGATGCCAAAAACTGACAACCATAAAATTTGATCCAAAGGAATTCTCAACCAGCCGAAGCTGGACGAGGATAATTTGGCATTTGACAAGTGCACGCTGTTGAGTTCTCAAGGATCAGACGCACCCAGCCCCACGACTCCCGCCGTGGCCCTCCGGGGCAACTTCTCTATCTTAGCCGCTTTCTCACCAGGATGCGAATCCGACACGCCGTGTCGATCGCAGCCGCTCGAGAGAACGACCGCCACCCCTTCGAGTCGACGCACGAGTGCGTCTCTTCTTCGAGGTGGTTTCTGTCGCAGACCTGGGGCGGGGAACCTTCCGGCTCAACCTCACCGCTTGGCGGCGACAAGGGAATACATTACGCGGATCGGTGGGGTCGGGCAAACCGAGGTCAGCGTCGGGCGTGTCGCGCTCCTGCGCCGAGGCGGGGCGGCCGCCATCGCGACCGCCCCGCCTCTCCCCAGCGCCCCCAGCTGTCAGTAGGCGACCGTGAAGCGCTTGCGGTGGTGCTTCGGCGCCTCGATCTCATCCACGATCGCGAGCGCGAGGTCGGCCCCAGAGATGAACGACTCCCCGTCCTCATCCACGAGAAGCACGTCGCCGCCGAGACGGTACGTGCCCTTCGCCTCGCCGGGGTTGAATGCGCCGAACCCGCCCGCGGGGCTGATGAAGAACCAGTCCAGGTCCTCGGGCGAGGCCTTGAGCGCCTCCAGGACATCCGTCATCTCAAGGGCCTCTGCCTTGAACGCCTCCGGGAATCCGCTGTCCAGCACGCGAGGCCCGCCCTCCGAAACGTGCAGCGACCCTGCGCCGCCGATCACGCCGATCCGCGTGCCGGCCGCGCGCGCGGCCTCGGCCAGCTGGGCGATGGCAGGCGCGACCGCGCCCTCCATGTCGCCCCGCGGGGCGACGGCGCTGATCACCACGTCGGCATCCGCGACGGCCTGCTTCACCGTGTCGGCATCGGCGATCGACCCCGTCCGGTACTCGACGCCCTCGATCGTCGTCGCGGGAACCGACCGGCTGTACGAGATCACCTCGTGTCCGCGCCCCACGGCGTTCTCGACGATGTGCCCTCCGGCGAAGCCGGTTCCTCCGAAGACGGCGATACGTGTCATCTGGATGTCCTCCTGTAGTCGGTCCGCGGCGATCACCGCGCAATAGTCACTCTAGGAGAGCCTGTTACTGTGGGGAAGCAGGCACTTTCCCGTGCCCTGGTCACCGCGACGTAAGTGAGGCGTGATGGACGCGTGGAACCCCTACGCGAAGGACTGCCCCAGCCGGCAGCTGCTCGACCGCATCGGCGACCGATGGACCGCGCTCGTCCTCGGCACGCTCGAGGACGGGCCGCTCCGCTTCTCTGAGGTCGCCCGCCGCATCGAGGGCATCTCGCAGAAGATGCTCACCCAGACCCTCCGCGCACTGGAGCGCGACGGACTCGTGACGCGGACCGTGTACGCCGAGGTGCCGCCGCGCGTCGTCTACGAGCTGTCCGACCTCGGACGCAGCCTGCGCGAGCCGCTGCGCGCGCTGGAGACCTGGGCGACGACGCACATGCCCGACGTGCTCGAGGCGCGCCAGCAGGCCGACGCCGCCTGACGCCACCGGACGCCTCAGGACAGCAGCGACCGGATCGTCTCGGCCGCCTTGAGCCCCGAGCCGCTGAGCATGACGACCGTCGTCTCGCTGTCACCGATCACCCCGCGCGCGACGAGCTCGTCGAAGGCGGCCGCGGCGAGCGCGCTGGTCGGCTCGGCGAACAGCCCGCGATCGCACAGCGCGCGCAGGGCGGCGACGATGCCCTCCTCCGAGATCGCGAGAGCCGCGCCCTCCGTCTCGCGGAGCGCCTGCAGCATCTGGTCGAGGCGGAGAGGCGATCGGATGGCCGTGCCCTCGGCGATCGTCGGCGCATGCGCGTGCCGCTCTCCCGAGAGCGCGGCGACGACCGGAGAGCATCCCATGGGCTGCGCGGCGAAGAGCCGCGGCATCCGCTCGATCTGACCGGCGGAATGCAGCTCGCGGAAGCCGAGCCAGCACCCGAGCAGGCTGCTCCCGGCACCGACCGGCACGATGACGTTGTCGGGCGCGCGGAACCCGAGATCCTCCCAGAGCTCGTAGGCGAGCGTCTTCGTCCCCTCGAGGAAGAGGGCCTGCCAGTTGTGGCTCGCGTAGAACGTCTCGTCGGATCCGCGGATCGCCGCTTCCTGAGAAGCCTCCCGCGGCCCGTCGACGAGCTCGACCTCGGCACCGTATGCGCGCACCTGCGCGATCTTCGCGGGAGAGGTCGAGGCCGGCGCGAAGATGCGCACCCCCATCCCACCGGCCGCGCCGTACCCCGCGATCGACGATCCGCCGTTCCCGGAGCTGTCCTCGAGCACGGCCTCGACTCCGCGCTCGCGCAGGTACGACAGCATGACGCTCGATCCGCGGTCCTTGAAGCTCCCCGTCGGGCTGAACCACTCGAGCTTGAAGAGCGGACGATGGCGCCCCCACTCCCGCTCCACGAGCGGCGTGCAGCCCTCGCCGAGCGTGATCGGATGCGCGATGTCGACGGGGAGCGCGGCGTGATACCGCCAGAGCGAGCGCTCGCGCGTCTCGATCTCGTCGCGGGCGATCCCGCGCTGCGCACTCACCATGAGGGGCCGACCCGCGTCGGAGCGCCAGCGCGGCGTGTCCAGCCCAAAGGTGCGGCCATCGACAGGATCCACGTACACGGCGACCATGTCATCCCCTCTCGGACGCTCGGACGAGCAGACTATCGAGCGGGGAGTCAGATGCTGTCGCGGTACTCTTCGATCGGCGCACCCGGCGTGCCATCCGAGTACGCGACGCGGATCAGCGGATTGCTCAGCTTGAGGTCGACGAGCGACCTGCCCAGCGTGATCGACGCGGCACCGGAGCCGCCGAACGTGACCGAGCCCGCGGCGGACCCGCCGTAGGTGACGGTCGCCGTCGAACCGGGCTCGCCGACCACCGAGAGCGTGTAGCTTCCGAGCACCTTGATTCCCAAGAGGCTGAGCGTGTAGTTCTCGCTCAGCCCGGCGAACCGGAGGGGATCGGGTGCCGGGGCCGGCGGTTCGCTCGTGGGCGGCGGAGAGGGCTCACTCGTGGGAGGAAGACTCGGGCTCGGCGGCTGTGAGGGCCCGCTCGTGGGCGGCGTCGAAGGCTCCTCGGTCGGCTCTGTCGGCTCGGATGGCGACGGCTCAGCGGGCTCGGACGGCTCGCGGGTCGGCGAGGGCTCAGACGGCTCGGACGGCTCGCGTGTGGGCGCAGGCTCCGAGGGCTCCCGGGTGGGCGAGGGCTCGGAGGGCTCGCGTGTCGGAGACGGGTCCGATGGCTCGCGTGTCGGAGACGGGTCCGAGGGCTCCCGGGTCGGAGACGGCTCGGATGGCTCGGACGGCTCCCGCGTCGGCGAGGGGTCGGATGGATCGCTCGGCTCGCGCGACGGCTGCGGCTTCGTCGTCGGAGACGGGTCGTCGAGATCGAAATCGAAGTCGGGCCACCACGGGAAGGGGCTCGGGCTCGAGTCCTGGTCCTCGTCCCCGTGGTCGTCCTGGCCCTCGCGGTCGTCGCCGTCGCGCTCGTCCTGGGGGTCATCGCCGCCGCCGTTGTCGTCGCCTCCGCCGCCGGAGCGATCGTCGGGCGCATCCGAGCGCAGGTCGTCAGGAAGCGTCGACGGCAGGATCCCGAGCGGCTCGAGGTCATCGGCGGGCGGCTCGACCACCTCGACGGCGAGTCCGCCCTCGCCGTCCGCCTCGGGGGTGCCCGCGTAGGTCCCCTGCTGTGCCTCAGCGAAGGTGAAGCCCGACCCGAGGAGCGTCCCGCCGCCGCCTCCCGGAGTGAACGCGGTCGCCACGGCGGCGATCACCGCAGCCGCCGTGCCTGCGGCGACGAGCTGACCCGCGCGGAACGACGATCCGTTCGCGGCGACCTCGGTGCGCACGGGCGTGACCGGCGCCGCGAACGGCAGAGCCGCGATGCCCGAGGCACCGCCGCGGCGCGGAGAGGACCCGTACGACGGCAGGATGAGCGGCGTCACGGGGGCCGTGTCGACGCGGCGCACGGGCACCGCTTCCGGGAGGCCCTCCCGACGACTCCGACGCGCGCCGCCATGCGAAGACGCGGCCACGGCGTCGTCTCCGCCAGCGGTCATAGCTGCTCTCCGTGCCATCCGGTCGCGAACCCGCAGTCAGGGCCACGTCTTCCCCCGTGCCAGCCGGCACAGAACACCGGTATTCTAACCAGCCGTCATCTCGGCGCAAGGAATCGCGCCGTCGCGCCGGCTGTCAAGCGCTGGGCGGCGGCGAGCGGGGCCTCCTAGCCTGAGCGGATGATCGACCTCACGGCGCCCACGGGACACGAACCGGCATTGCGCGCGCTTCCGCGAGCTGACGGCACACCACCCCGCGCGCTCGTGCTCGGGGCGACGGGCTATGTCGGCGGCAGACTGACGCCGCGGCTCGTCGCAGCCGGATACCGCGTGCGCGTGCTCGTGAGAGACGCCGCTCGTGCACGATCGCTGCCGTGGGGCGACGAGGTGGAGATCGTCGAGGGCTCCGCTGCCGAGGCGAGCGCGGTCGCGCGTGCATGCGACGACGCCGATGTGCTGTTCTACCTCGTCCACTCCATGGGAGCCGGCCGGGGATTCGAGCGCGCAGACGAGCTCGCGGCGCAGACCGTCGGGAAGGCGGCGGCCACGGCCGGTGTCCGTCGCCTCGTCTATCTCGGCGGGCTGCATCCCGCCGATGCCGAGCTCTCACCGCACCTCCGCTCGCGCGTCGCCGTCGGCGAGATCCTCCTCAACTCGGGGGTGCCGACTCTGGTGCTGCAGGCGGGCGTCGTGATCGGCTCCGGCTCGGCATCATTCGAGATGATCCGCCATCTCACCGAGGTCCTCCCGTACATGCCCGCGCCGCGCTGGGTGCGGAACCGCATCCAGCCGATCGCGATCCGCGATGTGCTCCACTATCTGCTCGGAGCCGCACGGGCTCCCAGCGGGATCAGCCGTGCGATCGACATCGGCGGTCCTGACGTGCTCCGATACGGGCAGATGATGAACGGCTACGCGATCGAGGCGGGGCTGCGCCAGCGCGCCATCGCGGCGCTGCCCGTGCTCACGCCGACCCTCGCGTCTCACTGGGTGAACCTGGTCACTCCGGTGCCGCGTGCGATCGCGCGCCCGCTCATCGCGTCGCTTCAGAACGAGTGCATCGTGAAGGACGGCGTGCCCGACGACCTCATCCCGCCTCCCGCAGGCGGGCTGACGCCGTATCGCGAGGCGGTGCGGCTCGCGCTCGGCCGCCTCGACGCGGACCGTGTCGAGACGAGCTGGCAGGACGCCGAGGTCTCCGGCGCACCGAGCGACCCGCTGCCGAGCGACCCCGAATGGGCCGGCCGCACCGTCTTCACCGATGAGCGCGAACGCTGCACGCGCGCCTCGGCCGAGGACGTCTGGGAGATCGTGCTCGGCATCGGGGGCGAGAACGGCTGGTACTCCTCACCCGTCCTCTGGGCGGCGCGGGGCTGGATGGACCGGGCTGCGGGCGGGGTCGGACTGCGCCGCGGGCGGCGCTCCCGCAGCGCGGCTCGCGTCGGCGACGCGATCGACTTCTGGCGTGTCGAAGCGATCGAGGACGGCCGTCTCCTGCGGCTGCGGGCGGAGATGAAGGTCCCGGGTGCCGCGTGGCTCGAGCTGGGGGTCGAGCCGGACGGCGCCGGCGCCCGGTACCGGCAGCGAGCGGTGTTCTTCCCGCGCGGTCTCGCCGGACGCCTCTACTGGCTTGCCGTCCTGCCCTTCCACGGATTCATCTTCGCGGGGATGGCCGAGCGCATCACGGCGGCTGCGGAGGCGCTCGGCGGCCTCAGCGCCCGATGACACTCGCGACGGCGCCGACCGCGACGGGCACGGCGAGCAGCGCCAGAAGCGCTGCCCGCCGCAGCCGTGTCGCGAGTCGCGCGCCGTCTGCGCGAGGGCTCAGCTCGCCGCCGGGACGATGAGGCCCGACGTCGCCGTGCGCGCGGCCTCGAAGCGGCGCTGCACGTCGGCCCAGTTGACGACCTCCCAGAACGCCTTCACGTAGTCCGCGCGCACGTTCTGGTAGTCGAGGTAGTACGCGTGCTCCCACACGTCGAGCTGGAGAAGCGGCGTGACGCCGAGGGGCGCGTTGCCCTGCTGGTCGAACAGCTGGAAGATCACGGGACGCGCGCCGACCGAGTCCCACGCGAGCACCGACCATCCCGAGCCCTGCACGCCGAGCGCCGTCGCGGTGAAGTGCGCGCGGAAGCCGTCGATCGAGCCGAACGCGTCCTCGAGCGCGGCCGCGAGCTCGCCCTCGGGCGCTCCGCCGCCATCCGGCGACATGTTCTGCCAGAACACGCTGTGGTTGATGTGACCGCCGAGGTTGAACGCGAGGTCCTTCTCGAGCTTGTTCACGTTGGCGAGGCTGTTCGTCTCGCGCGCCTCGGCGAGCTGCTCGAGCGCCGTGTTCGCGCCCGTGACGTAGGCCTGGTGGTGCTTCGAGTGGTGCAGCTCCATGATGCGCGCCGAGATGTGCGGCGCGAGCGCGGAGTAGTCGTAGGGAAGATCGGGCAGTGCGTATGCGGGCATCGTTTCCTTCTCTCTGGGTGGATGCGGTCAGCCGACCGCGGTGGGGTTGAGGACGTGGAAGGCGCGATCGAAGTAGACGACCGGCTCGCCGGCCTCCCCTTCGATCACGTCGAGGACTTCAGCGAGGACCAGGGAGGACGCGCCCACGGGAGTCACCTGCAGAGGCCGGCAGCGCAGCGCGAAGCGCGCCGACGGGAGGTAGGGCTCGCCCGTCTCGAGCGTCGACCACCCCTGCTCGGGAGTGAAGCGGTCGGCGCCCGTGACCGCGAAGGCCTGCGCGGTCTCAACGTGGCGCGCGGTGACGAGGTTCACGACGAACGACTCGGCGCGGAGGATGCCGCCGGCGCTCCCCCGCGACCGGGTCACGGAGAACGCGAGGGCGAGCGGGTCCAGTCCGACCGACGCGACGCTCGAGGCCGTGAGCCCCACGGGCCCCTCCGCTGTGCGAGCCGACACCACCGCGATCCCCGCCGGATGCAGACGGAACGCGGTCTTGAAGGCATCGACGGATGGGCTGTGCATGCTTCGACGGTAGAACCTCAGGTGCACTTGAGGTCAAATCGGCGGCCGATCGCGGCAGACCCTCAGGAAGCGTCGTCGACGTCGAGTCGCCGCGCGCCTGCGCCCTCCTGGCCCAGCTCGTCGTCGGGGTTGAGCAGGCGACATGCGTTCATCGAGAGGCAGCCGCAGCCGATGCAGCCGGTCAGCTCATGCTCGAGACGCTCGATCGCCTGCCGTCGTCGTTCGAGCACCCGCTTCCACTCGCGCGAGGCCCGCTGCCAGTCCTCCTGCGTGGGCCGTCGGTCGAGCGGCACGTCGGCAAGCGCTCGGCGGACGTCGGCGAGCGGGATGCCCAGCCGCTTCGCCACCGCGATCAGCGTGATGCGGCGGATCATGTGCCGGCGGAACCGGCGCTGGTTTCCCGACGTGCGCGAGGCCGCGATGAGTCCGAGCTGCTCGTAGTAGTGCAGCGCTGACACGGCGACTCCGGTTCGCGCGCTCACCTCGCCGACCGTGAGCAGTTGCTCGGGATCGCGTTCGACCTCCGCCATCCGTCCAGGGTAGAGCGCGCTCGCGCCATCCGATCGCCGGTCTCCTCCAACGTGAGAATTCCGGTAGCGTCGTCCGCGGCACCGCGTCGTGCCCTCCCGCGAACCCGATGAAGGGACACCATGCCGCTCGCGCGCACCACCCCGCCCATGGGCTGGAACAGCTGGGACTGCTTCGGCACCACCGTCACCGAGGCGGAGGTCCTCGCGAATGCCGAGTTCATGGCGAAGCACCTCCTCCCCTACGGGTGGGACACGGTGGTCGTCGACATCGACTGGTCCGATCCGACCGCGCGCTCGCACGGGTACAACGACGACGCGCCGCTCGCGATGGACGAGCACGGCAGGCTCATCCCCGACCCGGGGCGCTTCCCGAGTTCGGCCGGCGGCGCGGGCTTCGGGCCACTGGCCGAGCGCATCCACGCGCTCGGCCTCCGCTTCGGCATCCACACGATGCGGGGCATCCCGCGGCGCGCGGTCGCCGCCGACGCGCCGATCCTGGGCACCGACGCGCGCGCGTCGGAGGTCGCCGACCCCGCGAACGCCTGCGAGTGGAACCCCGACATGGTCGGGCTCGACCATGATCACCCCGCGGCGCAGGCATACTACGACTCCACGCTCGATCTCTACGCGTCGTGGGGCGTCGACTTCATCAAGGCCGACGACATGCTGTGGCCGTACCAGGCGGCCGACATCGAGGCCTACGCGCGCGCCATCGCGCGCACCGGCCGCCCGATCGAGCTGAGCCTCTCGCCGGGCCGCGACCTCTCCCTCACGCGCCTCGATCACCTCCGCGAGCACGCGACGATGTGGCGGATCTGCGACGACCTGTGGGACGACTGGCACGACGTCGAGGCGAACTTCGCCCGTTTCGCGCGCTGGGCGCCGCACGCGTCGGCGAGCGGATGGCCGGACGGCGACATGCTGCCGCTCGGCCGGATCGGCATCCGGGCCGAGCGCGGCGAGCCGCGTCACGACCGCCTGACCCCCGCCGAGCGGGTCTCGCTCATGACGCTGTGGCTCGTGGCCCGGTCGCCCCTCATGATCGGCGGAGACCTTCCGACGAGCGACCCTGCCACGATCGCGCTCTTCACGAACGCCGATGCGCTCGCGCTGCTGCGCGCCGAGGCGAGTCGCGAGGTGTTCCGCGAGAACGGCCTCGTGCTGTGGACGGCCGACGGCACCGACGGCGAGCGCTACGTCGCCGCGTTCAACCTCCACGACGAGGCGCGCGACATCGCCCTCGACGCGCAGAACGTCGGTCTCCTCGCCCAGCTCCACGGAGAGCTGCGCGAGCTGTGGACGGGTGCCGAGATCGCGACCGATCATGCCGCCGTGCGCGGCGTCGCTCACGGCAGCACGGCCATCCGCCTCTCCCTCGCACCGCACGGAGCCGCACTCCTCCGCTACGTCGCGCGCTGAGAGGTAGGGGCTTCCCCCGGCGGAGCGCCCCCGGATTTTGACGCCTCGGCAGCCGCGACGTATCATTCCCCGGGCTCTCCATGCCCGTTCCCCGATCCGAAGGCAGGTGATGCGCGATGTCCAGTGATAGTCGCCGCGCCGCCGATTCGCCTTCGTCGATCAGCGTCACTCCTCGCTGACGTCTTCGCCCATCGGCGGCGCCTGCCGCGTGCTCGAGCGCGCGGCCTCTCTGCACGTGCGGAGCCCTGCTCGCGCGTGCCTCGAAGTGAGCAGAAAGAGGTGAATGATGATGGCATTGATCGACAACGCGGTGTACGTGGACGGACACCGCACGGCCGACCCGGCCGACCTGACCGCGACCCGCGAGACCATGCGCGATCGCGACGGCATGGCGTGGATCGGGCTCTATCGCCCGACGGCGGAGGAGATCCGCGCCATCGCCGCCGAGTTCTCGCTCCACCCGCTCGCCGTCGAGGATGCGCTCAAGGGGCACCAGCGTGCCAAGCTCGAGCGCTACGGCGACACGCTCTTCGTCGTGCTCCGGCCGGCGCGCTACCGCGATGACGAAGAGCAGGTCGAGTTCGGCGAGCTCCACCTGTTCGTCGGGCCCGACTTCGTCGTCACGATCCGCCATGCCGAGGCGCCCGATCTCGCGAGCGTCCGCCGTCGGCTCGAGGCCTCGCCTCAGCTCCTCGCGATGGGGCCCGAGGCGGTGCTGTACGCCGTGCTCGACGAGGTCGTCGACAAGTACGCGCCCGTGGTCGCCGGCCTGGAGAACGACATCGACGAGATCGAGGACGAGCTCTTCTCGGGTGCCGACTCGGCTTCCCGTCGCATCTACGAGCTGGCCCGCGAGGTCATCGGCTTCCAGCGGGCGACGCAGCCGCTCGTCGCCATGCTCGAAGCTCTCCTGCGCGGCTCCGACAAGTACCGTGTCGACCTCGAGCTGCAGCGGTACCTGCGCGATGTGCTCGATCACGCCCTGCGCATCGCCGACCGCACGGGTGCCTTCCGGTCGATCCTCGAGAACGCGCTGACGGTCGACGCGACGCTCGCCGCTCAGCGTCAGAACGACGAGATGCGCCGGATGACGGAGTTCAATCTCGCGCAGAACGAGGAGATCAAGAAGATCTCGTCGTGGGCGGCCATCCTGTTCGCGCCGACGCTCGTCGGCACTGTGTACGGCATGAACTTCGAGCACATGCCGGAGCTGGACTGGACCTACGGCTATCCGCTCTCACTCGCCCTCATGGTCGGGCTCGGCTTCGCACTCTGGGGCGTGTTCAAGCGCAAGCGGTGGCTCTAGCGACCGCGCCCGTCACTCCGACGGGCGCGCCTCCTGCAGCCACTCGGTGCACGGCTTGAGGTAGAGCACGGCGACCGCGGCCACCCCGAGAAGACCCGTCGGCCCCTGGCCGGTGAAGATCCCGAGCAGCATGTTGCCGATCACGATGACCGTCAGCACGGTGCGCGCCCACATGCGCCCGAACCACACGAGGATCGCCAGCACGAGGTCGACGACGACGACGGCTGCGGCGATGAGGAAGAGCGCGGCGCCCTCCTCATCGCCGTGGTCGGATGCATCGACGAAGCCGAGGATGCCGAAGGTGAGCCCCAGGAGGCACGTGAAGACCATGAGCCCGACTCCGATGTGGAGGGCTGTCGGTCGAGGAGGGTGCGTCGCCGCTCGAGGTGCGCTCATGGCGCACAAGCTAGCGTCGCCGTCGGAACGGCGGAAGGCGGCGCGACGGTGCCCGGGTCTGCTCCCCGCGGAGCCGACGCGCACGCTCACTGCGCCGGCAGGCATCCTCCGTCGGCGATGCCCCCGCCGACGTCGATCGTGACGGCCTCCGGCGCGACCGCGCCGAACACGCATCCGCCCGTGGCAGCGACAGCGCCGAACAGCACGTGCCCGGCGCCCTCGCGGGTCTGCACACTGGACAGGCCCTCCGCCTCGAGCAGATCGACGACCGCGTCCGCGGTCACCGGCTCGCCGCTCGTGCGGAGGGCCTCGAGGTCATCGGCGGCGGCCTCGGCGATGTCGCGCGCCGCCTCCTCGACCGCCGGGTCGAGCTCGCCCCGTTGGCGGTAGGCGTCGTTCTGCGCCATCGAGTGCTCGGGGTCGTAGCCGGCGCACTCGGGAGGCAGTTCGACACCCGGCTGCTCGGGGCACGCGGCGGTCGGTGTCGGCGAGGCGGATGGCGCGCGGCCGGCGGCCGTCGGGGCCGCGCACCCCGTCAGCAGGAGGAGGGCAGCCGAGGCGACGACCAGCGTGCGCGTTCTCATCCCGGCAGGCTACGTCGAGCGTCGGGTCGAGCGCTGTCGGCTCTTCGGCGGACAGGGGCTCAGCGGCGAGACCGCATCCCGAGGAGCGCGAGAAGACTGCCGAGCCCATCCTCGCTGCCCGGCCAGTGGCGCTCGATCGGCTCGCGCCCCGCCGTGCGGATGGCGTGCCGCAGCACGAGCACGACCACGATCACGTCGTCCGCGTAGCCGAGAACCGGGATCACGTCGGGCACGAGATCGATCGGGAGGAGCAGGTATCCGAGGAGGCCCAGGAGCCACCATCGCGTCGATCGAGGCACCGTGCGATCCACCGCCAGTCGCCGGATGAGCCGGATCACGTCGGGAACGAGTCGGACCGCCTCCCGCCAGTCCACGTCTCGCCCCGCCCGCTTCGCCTGGACCCACAGGATGGCGATGAGCCCGAGCCACAGGACGAGGAGCGCGCCGAGCACCGCGAGGAGGATGTCGAGCCAGTCCGGCAGCGGCGTCATGGATTCTGCTCCCGGACGGTCACTCGCACGTCCACCACGGTGCCCACGCTAGCGGGCGCCGTCGGGGTCGACGAGAAGTGAACGCAATCGCTCGCGGTACGCGTCATCGAGGCCGATCACATGGAACGCGCGGCTGACGTCCGCTGCGACCTCACGCACGATCACCGACACCTCCTCGATCCACGCCTCGCGCTCCTCTGGGCTCCAGCGCGACTGCCGGTCTCCCGTGGGCGAATGGTGCGCCGCCGCTGCCATCGCTCTGACCGACTCTGCGTAGTCCTCTGCCACGGCGTCGGGCAGGACCCCGGCGTTGCCGAGGAGCAGCGCGGAGAGCATGCCCGTGCGGTCACGCCCTGCGCCGCAGTGGACGAGCACTCCCGCTCCTGCGTCAGCGACGGCGACGAGCGCTGCCCGCACCAGGCCCGGGAGAAGACGCCAGTTGTGAGCCCAGTACTCGGGCGAGTCGAGCAGCGGGAAGCAGACCCGCCGGAACTCGGGATCCTCTTGGTCCTCGGTCGGCGCCTGGACGATGCGCAGGTCCGCAAGTGCATCCTCCGACACGATGGGGTCGTCGGGTCGACGGCCGACCTCATGGGCGCAACGCAGGTCGACCACCGCTCGCAGCCCCCATTCGCGGGCTGCGAGCCACCCGTCCGCGGTCAGGCGCTCACGGCGGGGGCCACGCGCAACGCGCCCCCGCAGGGTCTGGCCCGTCGGCGAGAGCGGCGTCGGCAGTCCGCCGAGATCGCGGATGTTCACACTGCCGCCCCAATCGAGCTCGCGGACATGTGCGACTCCGCCGATCATGCGGTGCGGAGGGCCGCGGCGGCCTGGTCGAGGGCACCCTTGTCGATCGCGTAGTAGGCCCACTTCCCCCGCTGATCGCGCGTCACGAGGCCCGCTTCCGCAAGGAGCTTCATGTGGTGCGACACCGTTCCCTGGGAGAGCCCGACCGGTTCCGTGAGATCGCAGATGCACGCCTCAGCGCCATCCGCCGACGCGATCAGCGACAGCAGCCTCACACGCGTCGGGTCGCCGAGCGCCTTGAAGACGCGCGCGACTCGCTCTGCCTCCTCGGTGCTCATGATCGACGTGATCGGCGGCACACAGCACGTGCCCGTTCCGTCGATCACCGCAGGAAGACTCATGCTCCCCAGTGTCGCACGCATTGACATCTTTCGATAGGTCGGGCACGCTCGACACATTGACATCTTTCAATCTGAGGAGATCCGATGTCGCAGCTTCCCGTCGTCATCATCGGAGCGGGGCCGCAGGGTCTGGCCACCGCCGCGCACCTCACCGAGCGCGGACGGGACGCCATCGTGCTCGAGAGAGGCCGCGCCGCGGGCGCCGCCGTGTCGGAATGGGGCCACGTGCGGCTGTTCTCGGCCTGGCCGGAGCTCATCGACGCCGCGGCCCGCCGCCTTCTGACTCCGACCGGATGGACCGCACCGACGACCGGGTACCCCACCGGCGCAGAATGGGTCGACCGCTACCTCCTCCCCCTCGCCGCCGCCCTCGGCGAGCGCGTGCGCACGGGGGTCGAGGTGACCGGCGTGAGTCGCGTCGGACGCGACCGCGTGGTCGACGCCGGGCGCGACGAGCAGGCGTTCACCGTTCACACGAGGGACGCGGATGGTCGTGAGGCGCGGATCCTCGCCGGCTCGGTGATCGACGCGAGCGGCACCTGGAGCCACCCCAATCCCGCAGGTGCCGACGGGCTTCCCGCCATCGGAGAGACCTCGGCAGCAGGCGCGATCTCGTATCGCATCCCCGACGACGTCTCCGCGTTCGCGGGGCGCCGGGTCGCGGTCGTCGGCGCCGGGCACTCGGCAGCGCATGCCGTGCTCCGGCTGGCCGAACTCGCCCGGAAGACCCCCGGCACGGTCGTCACCTGGGCGCTGCGTCGGGGTGCGGCGGTCTTCGGATCCGGCGACGCCGACGGGCTGCCCGAGCGCGCCGCGCTCGGAGGCCGCGCGCGCCGCGCCGTAGAAGAGGGCCTGGTCGAGGTCGTCGCAGGGTTTCGCGTCGCGGAGGTGCGGGCTCACGCGGATGGCGTCGACCTCGTCTCCGAGGACGGACGAGAGCTCGCGGGGCTCGGCCACGTGTTCGCGCTCACCGGCTTCCGGCCGGACACGTCTCTGCTGTCCGAGCTGCGCGTCGCCCTCGACCCGACCCTCGAGGCCGTCGCGGGGATCGCCTCGGAGATCGACCCGAACATCCACTCGTGCGGCACGGTCGCCGCGACCGGGGCGCGCGAGCTCGTTCAGCCCGAACGCGGTCTCTTCATCGTGGGAGCGAAGAGCTACGGCCGCGCGCCCACGTTCCTCGCGCTGACCGGCTACGAGCAGGTGCGCAGCGTCGCAGCCCACCTCGCCGGCGATCACGAGGCGGCCGCGCGGAGCGAACTCGCTCTTCCCGAGACGGGAGTCTGCGGAGGCGCGGCCGCATTCGACGAAGCCGGAGGAAGCTGCTGCGCGTCCCCGGTCCTGCAGATCGGATCGCAGCCGGCCCCCGTGGGGTAGATGCGCACGGCGCCATGGTGCCGCGCCGGACCGCGCCGGACCAGCCCCGGCCGGCGCCCGCGCATCTGCCATAATCTGCGTATGGATGCAGATAAGCGGATATGCGGAATGGATCTCGACAGCCCGTACGTCGAGCTCGCCGTCGAGGTCTTCCGCCTCCTCGCCGATCCGACGCGCGTCCGCATCGTCCTCGCGCTCCGGAGGAACGGCGAGCTCTCGGTCAACCGCATCGCCGAGGCCGTCGGCAAGTCGCCGGCGGCCGCGTCGCAGCACCTCGCGAAGCTCCGGATGGCGCGGATCGTCGCGACGCGGCACGAGGGCCAGCGCGTGCACTACCGCCTCGAGAACGAGCACGCGTCACAGCTCGTCGCGGACGCGATCTTCCAGGCAGAGCACTCGCTCAGCGACCATCCCCGCCACCATCACATCGAGAGGGCCGGCGCGTGACCGCGCACAGCCATCCGCATCACGACCACGCTCACGCGCCTCACGACCGCGAGCATCACGACCACGACCACGACCACCCGTCGGGGCTGCGCGGTCTTCTGCACGGGATCCTGGTGCCCCACTCCCACGACCCCGCCGACGCGATCGACGACGCGATGCGCGCCCACACCGAGGGCGTCCGCGCGCTGAAGATCAGCCTGGCGATCATGCTCGCGACGGCGCTGACACAGGCGGCCGTCGTCGCGCTGTCGGGCTCGGTGGCGCTGCTGGCCGACACCGTCCACAACTTCTCCGACGCGCTCACCGCCGTGCCCCTGTGGATCGCGTTCGCGCTCTCGCGACGCGTCGCCACCCGCCGCTACCCCTACGGCCTCAGCCGAGCCGAGGATCTCGCAGGGCTGTTCATCGTGCTCATGATCGCCCTCTCGGCCGTCGTCGCTGTGAGCGAGTCCATCCAGCGGCTGTTCGATCCGCGATCGGTGTCCAACCTCGAGTGGGTCATCGCAGCCGGCGTCGTCGGCTTCGCCGGCAATGAGATCGTCGCGATCTACCGCATCCGCATCGGGCGCAGGATCGGGTCCGCCGCGCTGGTCGCCGACGGAGTGCACGCGCGAGCCGACGGCTTCACGTCGCTCGCCGTCGTGGTCGGAGGGATCGGAGTCCTGCTGGGGTTCCCGATCGCCGACGCGATCGTCGGCCTGCTCATCTCGATCATGATCGGCATCCTGCTCATCGGAACGGTGCGATCCGTCGGCCTCCGCCTGCTCGACGGAATCGAGCCCGAGCTCGTCGACCGGGCCGAGCACGTCCTTGCGCACACAGCGCGGGTGGATGCGGTCGAGCGCGTGCGGCTGCGGTGGGTCGGGCACCGCCTGCGCGGGGACGCCATCGTCTCCACGCGCGCGACCACGCTGATCGACGCCGACCGTCTCGCGATCGAGGCCGAGCACGCGGTGAAGCAGGCGATGCCGAACGTCGACGAGATGACCGTCCGCGTCCGCTCTGCGCGCACCTGACGCGGACCAGGCCGCCCTCGCCCACGCCGGGATGCGGTCCATCGGTCAACGATGGAAGATGGACGCGTGAGTGGATGGATCGCTCGACGCGCGGAGAGATTCGCGCGCGCGGCGCACGCGGACCAGGTCGACCTCCTCGGGAACCCGTACGTCGACCATCCCGCACGCGTCGCCGCACGAGCCGAGGGCGACCACGTGCTCGCGGCGATCGGATGGCTGCACGACGTGCTCGAGAAGACCGACACCTCCATCGAGGACCTGCGCGCGGAGTTCCCGGCGCACGTCGTCGAGGCTGTCGACGCCCTCTCGATCCGCGACGACGAGCCCGTCGAGGCCTACTACGGCCGCGTGCGCGCCAATCCGCTCGCGCGCGCCGTGAAGGAGCACGACCTCGCCGACAACATGCGCCCGGAACGGCTTGCGGCACTCGACGCGGCCACGCGCGAGGTGCTGTTCGCGAAGTACGAGCGGGGGCGGGCGCTGCTCGGGCTCGGCGCTCCCGCACGCGAGGAGCAGCCGTCGACTCCGCTCGCATCCTGAGCCCAGACCTCCGCCGAAGGACCGGTCCCGCACCAGGTCGAGGCGCTGCCTGACTGATCGCTATGCGTCGGTGAAGAAATCACAGGAAGATAACGCCGAGGGTTGCTCCCGTTACCTCCCCGTTATAGAGTCATCGCACGGCAGCTGTTTTGCTGTGGCAGCTGCCGACATGTGATTGCAGGACACTCTTGGTGCAAGGGACAAGGGCCGGGCGGCTTCCTCTCCGCCCGGCCCTTACTTGTGCCGGCTGAGCCCCTGCGCCCGTCGAGCAGGAGTCGAGCTCCGGGTTGCAGATCCCTTCCACGCCGACCATCCGGGCAAGCGCTTGCCCATGCCCGATCAGCGGGCTAGCATCGTGCCACCCACATTTGTCCGGACGTAGAGACAATCACACATCCGAGACATCCAGCCCGACCGCGGCATCGATGCCGCCGAGGAGGTTTCGATGACGAACCGCAGCACCCGCTTCATCCGCACGTCCGCCTTCGTCGTTGCAGGGAGCGCTGTCCTCGCACTCGCCGGATGCGCGGGCGGCGCGAGCGGCGAGGCCGACAGCATCACGTTCTGGCTGTCGACGAGCGTCGAGCAGCAGGCGGGCTACGACGCGCTCGCCGAGCAGTACGAGGAGGAGACCGGGACCGCCGTCGAGATCGTCAACATCCCGTACGACGGCTACGGCACGCGCCTGCGCAGCGCGGCGCAGGCGAACGAGCTCCCCGACGTAGCGCGCGTTCCGGGGCTCGATCCTCTGTGGACACCGGCGGCCCAGGATCTCGCCGAGATCGTCGACGACCCGGAGAACGGGATCAACACCGACCTCATCGTGCGAGGCGACGACGACTCGGTGCTCAGCATCCCCTCGGACGTCACCGCATCCGGCATGTTCATCAACAAGACCCTCTTCGACGAGGCAGGCGTCGCGTACCCGACCGATCCGAATGAGACGTGGACGTGGGACGCGTTCCTCGACGCGACGACGCAGGTGCGGGAGGCGACCGGCGCGCAGTACAACCTGACCTTCGATGCATCGCCGTCGCGCTTCCGCGCGTTCCAGTACCAGCTCGGCGGCGAGGCCATCCAGTGGGATGACGGAGAGATCTCCACGAACGACGCGACGATCGACATCTACGAGCGCTTCAAGGCGATGAACGACGACGTGATCATGCCGAAGTCGGTCTGGACGAGCGGCGCCGACCCGAACGCCCTCTTCAAGAGCGGCCAGGTCGTCGCGTACTTCTCCGGCGTCTGGCAGATCGCGGACTTCAGCTCCACGATCACCGACTTCGAGTGGGCCGCAGTGCCGGCGCCGGCGCAGCCCGTGCACGCGACGGACCTCAACTTCGGCGGGCTGACGGTCGCATTCGACAACGGCGGCGGCCGCTCTGAGGCCGCATACGACTTCGTCGACTGGATGTACGACCCCGAGCAGTACGCGGTGCTCGCCGAGACGAACGGGTTCCTCCCCGTCGAGAACGGGCTCGACCTCGCCTACCCGTTCGAGTCGCAGGCCGCGCTCGACGGGTTCGAGCTGTACACGCAGGAGATCGAGCTGGCCGACCCGATCTCGAGCTCGTTCGCTCAGGCGCAGACACGCTGGGCGCTCGACGACAAGGCCCTCGCCGAGGACCCCACGGTCTCCGAGATGGGGGCGTTCATCAATGGACAGCAGGACGCGCAGACCACGCTCGACAACATCCTCGCGGGCTACGAGGACCAGGTCGGAGGCGAGTGAGCGCATGACGACCGCCCTCCAGGCACCGCAGGCGGCCCCTGCCGCCGGCGGTGCCCGGCGACGCCGACCGCTCCACCGCTACCGGGTCGCGCCGCTCACGCTCATCGCGGCGAACGTCGTCCTCTTCGCCCTCTTCTTCGTCTGGCCCGGGGCGATCGGGCTCGCGTACTCGTTCACCGACTACACGGGGATCGGCACTCCCGATTTCATCGGATTCGAAAACTACGCGGAGCTGTTCGCAGACAGCGGCTTCTACCAGGCGCTCGCGCGCACGTTCCAGTACGCGATCCTGCAGGTGCCGCTGTCCTACGCACTCGCGCTCGGCATCGCATCGCTGCTCGTCAGCAAGTTCGCGCGGGGGCGCGCGGTGGCGCGCATCGTGTTCTTCATCCCCTGGCTCATCTCCCCCATCGTGACCGGCGTGGTCTGGCGCTGGATGTTCGGGGAGAACTTCGGCTTCGTCAACTTCGTCATCGGGATGCTCGGCGGCGCTCCCGTCCCCTGGCAGTCGAACGCCGACATCTCGCTTCTCGTCGTCGTCTTCGCCGGCGCGTGGGCCGGCACCGCGTTCAACATGCTCCTCTTCATCGCCGCGATCCGGAATGTTCCGCAGGCGTACTACGAGGCCGCCGAGCTCGACGGCGCCGGCTCCTGGCAGCGCTTCCGGCACATCACGCTGCCGAGCATCGCCCCGACGTCGTTCATCGTGATCCTCCTGTCGACCATCGGATCGATCAAGGAGTTCGCCATGATCCAGGCCCTCAACAACGGCGGGCCCGGAACCGAGAACAACCTGCTCGTGCAGTACATCTACCGAACCGGGTTCCAGAACGGCCAAATCGGCTATGCGAGCGCGGCATCCATGATCCTCATGGTCATCCTCATGGTGATCGCCCTGGTCCAACTCTGGTTCAACAAGAGGAGGGGCGCGGCATGAGCACGCTCACCGAGGTCGTGACGACGGCTCCTTCCCGACGCCGCCGCCCCGCAGCCGACCGCCTGCGCGGCCCCGCCGAGCGCGTGAAGGCGATCGGCGCGACGGCAGTCCTCTGGATCCTCGTGCTCGCGTTCGGCTTCCCGCTGCTGTGGTTCCTGCTGAGCTCGTTCAAGCCCGCCGGCGATCTCTTCTCCTACCCGCTGACGCTGCTCCCCGAGCGATGGGACTTCTCCGGATACGCCACGGCATGGTCGAGCTACGACTTCGCCGGCTACTTCCTGAACACGGCCTTCGTCGCGGTCACCACCACCGCACTCACCATCGTCGCCAGCGCCTGCTCGGGATACGCGCTGGCGAAGTACGACCGGTGGTGGCTCAAGGCGTTCTTCATCTGCATCCTCGCCACGACGATGCTCCCGACGGAGGTCATCCTGTCGCCGACGTTCCTCGTCATCCGCGACCTGGGCCTCTACAACTCGCTGTGGGGCCTCGTGATCCCCTCGATCATCACGGCGACGGGCATCTTCATGTTCCGGCAGTTCTTCCTGACGGTGCCCGACTCGCTGGTCGAGGCCGCGCGCATCGACGGAGCGAGCGAGCTGCGGATCTTCGCGCGGATCATGATCCCGATCGCGCGGCCGATCATCATCACCCTCGCCATCTTCTCGTTCCAATGGCGCTGGAATGACTACATCTGGCCGCTCATCGTGCTCAACGATCCGGGGAAGTTCACCCTGCAGATCGCGATCCAGTCGATCGTCGGGGCCGAGAACGTCAACTGGTCCGTGCTGCTCGCCGCGTCTGTGATCTCCATCATCCCGCTCGTGATCATGTACGTCGTCTTCCAGAAGTACGTGATGAACGCCGACATCAACGCGGGGCTGAAGGAGTGAGCGAGGACCTCGGCTTCCGTCGGGCGGTGCTCGCGGCCGCGGACCGCGACATCGCGCGTCTTCTCAGCAGCCCGAGCCGAGCGGATGCCCTTCCCGCTCATCGCGAGCTCATGCGCCAGGCGAAGCTGCTCGTCGCTGCCGCACTCGCTCCCGGGAGCGCCCACGCCGGACGGGCCGATCCTGCCCGGGCGGCGGCCGACCTCGTCATGACGCTGAGCGAGCTGCAGTCCCCCTCCGGACTGTTCGCGGGCGGCGACAACGTCGAGTCGCCGCCCGATTCCGCCTTCACCGTCAGCGATGTCGCCGACGCGCTCGAGCTCATCCGGCGGTCGGATGATCCAGGGCCGCTCCGCGAGGTCGCGACGGCGCTCGATCGGATCGCGGAGCGCGCGGCGCCCGCCATGCTGGCGGGCGGCGTGCACACGCCGAACCACCGATGGGAGCTCGCCGGGGCGCTCGCCCGACTCCACCGCCACACCGGCGATCCGGTGCTGCGGAGCCGCGCGGAGACGTGGCTCGAGGAGGGCGTCGACATCGACGCGGACGGGATGTACTCGGAACGGAGCGCCAACTACGCCGCGCACGTGTCGAACCCCTCCCTCACGGCCATCGCCGACATCCTCGTGCGCGAGGACCTGCGGGAGATCGTCGCGCGCAATCTCACGTCCTTCCTCGGGCTCATCCGCGGCGACGGCTCCGTCGAGACGGTGCACTCGCGGCGCCAGGATCAGCGGGACGATCGCTTCCCTGCCGCCCCCTTCCTCGTTCTCTACCGTCGGTACGCCGTGGAGACGGGCCGAGGCGATCTCGCGTGGGGCGCGGAGCGCGCCCGGGCCTCCGGCGTCTCGTCGGACGCCCTCGCCGAACTGCTCCTCCACCCGGCGATCGGTGAGACGCTTCCCGCGCCGCTCGCACCGGAGCTGCCGAGGCGCGACCGATGGTCCGCAAGCGGCCTCGTCGTCGACACGCGCAGAGAGCGCACCGTCGTGGTGTTCGGCGGGTCAGACTACGCCCGCATGCGCCGGGTCCGGTCAGGGCTTTCGAACAGTCCCACGTTCCTGCGGCTCGAGGCGGGGGCCGCGCGCCTCGTGTCCGCACGGCTCTCCCGGGACTTCTTCGGTCTCGGCCCCTTCCGTCCTGGCAGCCTCGTCGAGGAGCACGGTCGGCTCGTCCTCGACGAGCGCGTCGAGGGACGGTACTACCAGCCCCTCCCGTCCACGGCCATCCGCGCGATGGGCGACTACGCGCTCGCGGACGAGGGCCGCTTCGCGGCCGCGATGTCCTTCGACGCGAGGGAATCCGATGCGGTAGAGCTCGTGACGCGCATCGAGATCACGCCGCGCGACGACGGCGCCGACATCGAGATCTCGCTGCAGGGCCCTGCCCTGGCATGGTCACTCGAGCTCGCCTTCGCTCCGGGCGGCCGCATCGACGGCGCCGCACCGCTCGGAGGCGGTGCCTACCAGCTCAGGGACGGCTACGGCCGGTGCACGATCGGACACGACGTCATCGAGTTCGGCCCCGCGCTGCCCGGCGGTCCGCCTGCGTTCTATGAGCCGGGAGAGGACTACACCTACCTCGGTGGCACCGACGCGCAGTCCGGTCCGAGGGTCTACATCACGGGGCGCGCGCCCGGGGTGGCGCGTCTCACGCTGCGCACGCGTGGCACCTGAGGGCGCCCCGGCGCCCCGATCAACTCCTATAGGCGCGCATGGAACGCTAGCCTGAGAGGCATGGCCGACCGCAGACTCGCTATCGCCGCGTGGGAGAGCCTCTTCCGTGCGCAGCACGAGGTGTTCGAGGACGTCTCGAACGACTTCGTGGGCGGCGACCTCTCGCAGGCGGAGTACGACGTGCTGCTCACGGTCACCCGTGCACCGGACATGACGGCGCGGCTGCGCGACGTCACGGCGAACATGCTCATCAGCCAGCCGAGCGTCTCCCGGCTCGTCGACCGCATGGTCGGGCGCGGGCTCGTCACGAAGTGCAGCGACCCCGACGACGGGCGCGGCGCCCTCGTGACGGCGACGGAGGACGGCGCCCGCGCGTTCCGATCGATCGCCGCGGCTCACGGCAAGAGCATCGCCGAGCGCATGTCGTGCCTCGACGACGACGACCTGCGTACGCTGCTCGACATCACCGAGAGGCTCCGCGCGGGAAGCTACCGGTCGGCCGACTGATCCGGCGCGACCGGCTCGTCCTCCGCGTGCGAAGTCGCGACGAGCCCCGCGGTCCCTGGCGTCGGAGCGGCCGGCGCCTCGGGTGCCGCGTTCGGCTCTTCGCCGTCGCTCTTCAGGAACTGGGCCGACAGCATCCGGTAGGCCGGCAGGAGGAACGCGCCGAGCGCCAGCAGGATGGCGACGACGCCGGCCGCGACGAACACGAGCGCGATGCCCCGCGCCTCGCCCTCCCCCAGCAGCCAGGCCCACTGCCGTTGACCCGCGTCCGTCTGCATGTACGGGATGACCCAGAGCTGAGCGATCGGCGCGATGAGGAACGAGGTGATGGGCGCCGAGGCCGCTTCGAAGGTCATCGCGAACCCGAAGACGCGCCCCTGCTTCTCGTACGGCGTCACCTTCTGGATGACCGTCTGCTCGGCTGCCTCGACGGCGGGCATGAGGCACATGAAGACCCAGATGCCGCCGACGTAGAGCCACGCCCAGTCCCTCAGGGTGAAGACCGCCCCGACGACGCCGACGAGCGCGGCGATGAGCAGCATCGTGCGGATCGGGTTCCTGCCGAGCCCCAGCTTCGCGATCACCGCGCCGCCGACGATGAAGCCGGTCGAGCCCACCGCGAGCCAGATGCCCCACATCTCGACCGAGAACATCTCGAGCCCGTACGGGTCCATGAGCGCCATGTAGACGCCGCCCACGAGGTTGTTCAGCGTCGTGAAGAGCACGAGCGTGAGCAGCCCCGGAACCGCGCGCACCGCCTGGAACCCGCCGGCGACATCCACCCACCGGGTCTGCCCCTCGGCATGCACGATCTCGCGCTCGGGGATGCGGATGGCCATGAGGTGCAGAAGCGACAGCGCCATCGCGACGAGGGCGATGAGCAGCGTCGTGCCCATGCCGAGGAGCCCGACGGAGAGCCCGCTGAACACGCTCGTGACGAGGAATGCGAGGCCCTGCACGGTGCCGACCATGCCGTTCGCGTTCGCATGGCGGTCGACGGGCACGAGAAGCGTGACGGTCGTCGAGAGGGCGATGTTGCGCAGCTGCTCGACCACGGCACCGGCGAGCATGACGACGGCGAAGATCCAGAACCACGGCTGCGTGAGGTCGACGATGCGCTCCTCGCCCAGCACGAAGAAGAAGATCGCGTCGAGGCAGAAGACGCTGAACGCGATGAGCGTGGCCCAGGCCATGACCGCCTTCTTGCGGAAGCGGTCGACGAGGGTCCCGAAGAACATGCTGAAGAGCGCGATGAACAGCATGTAGGCGCCGCCGATGACGCCCGTCGCGATGACGTTGCGCGTCTCGAGGTAGATCCAGAAGGTCAGGGCCCACCAGAGATAGCTCGTCGTGATGTTCGCGAATGCCGTGTTCACGAGCACGTGCAGGAAGCTGCGCATGCCGTTCTCGGGAGGCGCCGGGTTGCCGTCGCCGGGATGGGTCTGGGTGTCCGCCATGGTCTCTCTCCGTCGTCGCACGCCGTCGTTCGGATACTTGCAAAAGGCAAGTACGTCGTCAAGAGGATCTGTCGAGGAGAAGCTACGCGCCCCCTCGGACATTCCCGCGGACCGCCTCCGGGCTCCGGATCGGGCGTAACGTCGGAGGTACCGCAGGCAGGCTCGAACGGAGGCACGACCCATGACCGACGTCGCCCAGAACATCGTCGCGACCCTCAGGGCGAACGGCGTCGAGCGCGTGTACGGGATCCCCGGCGACTCGCTCAACGGCTTCACCGACGCGCTCCGCAAGGACGGATCCATCCGCTGGGTCCACGTGCGCCACGAGGAGTCGGCGGCGTTCGCGGCGGCCGCCGAGGCGGCGCTGACCGACGACCTCGCCGTCGTCGCGGGCTCGTGCGGTCCGGGCAACCTGCACCTCATCAACGGGCTCTACGACGCGCATCGCTCGCGGGTTCCCGTGCTTGCGATCGCGGCGCACATCCCGACCTCCGAGATCGGCACGAACTACTTCCAGGAGACGCACCCGCAGGAGCTGTTCCGCGAGTGCAGCGCCTACGTCGAGTACGTCGCGGACGCGAGCCAGATGCCGCGCATCCTCGAGATCGCGATGCGCACGGCCATCCAGGAGCGCGACGTCGCGGTCGTCGTGATCCCCGGCGACGTCGCGCTCGCGGAGGCCGCCTCCGACCGCGTGACCGTCATCGACCGGGCGCGCCCGGTCGTCCTGCCGAACGACGCCGAGCTCGACCGCGCGGCCGAGCTGCTCGGTGGCGCGAAGAAGGTCACGATCCTCGCCGGCGCCGGCGTCCAGGGCGCGCACGACGAGGTCGTCGCCCTCGCCGACCGGCTCGCCGCCCCGGTCGTCCACGCGCTGCGCGGCAAGGAGTTCATCGAGTACGACAACCCGTTCGACGTCGGGATGACGGGACTGCTCGGATTCGCCTCGGGCTACCGCGCGATGGAGGGTGCCGACGCGCTCCTGATGCTCGGCACCGACTTCCCCTACCCGCAGTTCTACCCCGAGCACGCGACGACGATCCAGGTCGACATCCGCGGCTCCCAGCTCGGCCGCCGCCATCCGCTCGACCTCGGGCTCGTCGGAGACGTCAAGGCGACCGCGGCGGCGCTGCTCCCCCGTCTCTCCGAGAAGCGCAGCCGACAGCACCTCGACGACGCGCGCGACCACTACGTCAAGACGCGGCGCAAGCTCGACGAGCTCGCGGTTCCGCGCCGCGGGGCGCACCCCATCCACCCGCAGTACCTCGCGCGGCTCCTCGACGAGGCCGCTGCCGACGACGCCGTCTTCACCGCCGACGTCGGCTCGCCGACCGTCTGGGCCGCGCGGTACCTCACGATGAACGGGCGCCGGCGTCTCATCGGCTCGTTCAGCCATGGATCCATGGCGAACGCGCTCCTGCACGGCATCGGCGCGCAGGCCGCGCAGCCCGGCCGCCAGGTGGTCGCCCTCGCGGGCGACGGCGGGCTCGCGATGATGCTCGGCGAGCTCATCACCCTCACGCAGAACGATCTGCCCGTGAAGACCGTCGTGGTCAACAACTCGTCGCTGAACTTCGTCGAGCTCGAGATGAAGGCCGCCGGCTTCGCGACCTACGGCACGGGTCTCGAGAACCCCGACTTCGCTGCCGTCGCGAACGCGCTCGGCATCAAGGGCATCCGGGTGGAGCGGTCGGATGCCCTCCCTGCCGCGATCGAGGAGCTCCTCGCCCACGACGGGCCGGCGCTCCTCGACGTCGTGACCGAGCGGCAGGAGCTGTCGATGCCGCCCACGATCACGGCCGACCAGGTCGGCGGATTCGCGCTCTACGCCATCCGCACCGTCCTCTCCGGCCGCGGCGACGAGCTCCTCGACCTCGCGAAGGCGAACTGGCGCCAGCTCTTCTGAGCCTCCCGGGGGCGGCGATACTGGAACCGTGACCGCGAGCATCCCGACCGATCCGCACCGCGTCGAGCAGCCCGTCGTCGACACCGAGGCGGGTCGCGTGCGCGGGTTCTGGCGCCGGGACTGCGCGACGTTCCTCGGCATCCCGTTCGCGCAGCCGCCGGTCGGGCGCCTCCGCTTCCAGGCGCCCGCACCGCACGAGCCCTGGGATGGCGTGCTCGACGCCACCCGGCAGGGGGCGACGCCCCAGCGCGGGGCGACCGGCATCACGCTCATCCCGGAGCCGTCGGTCCCCGGTCGCTCGACGCTCAACGTCAACGTGTTCACCCCGTCGACCGATCCGGGGGCGGAGCTTCCCGTCCTCGTGTACTTCCACGGCGGCGCCTACGTCTCCGGCTCGATCGCGAGCCCCTGGTACGACGGGCGCTCGTTCGCCCGCGACGGCGTCGTCGTCGTGACGGCGTCGTACCGCCTCGGCTTCGACGGGTTCGGCTGGATCGCCGACGCGCCGAGCAACCGCGGGGTGCGGGACTGGCTCGCCGCCCTCGAGTGGGTGCAGCGCAACATCCGCTCCTTCGGCGGCGACCCCACCCGCGTGACGATCGCGGGCCAGTCGGCCGGCGGCGGAGCGGTGCTCACCCTTCTCGGGATGCCCGCGGCGCAGCACCTCTTCTCGGCGGTCTGGGCGATGTCGGCCACGATCGGCGTGATCACGCCCGAGGAGGCCGAGCGCTTCGGGCGCCGGGCCGCAGCGGAGGGAGGCGTCGAGCCGACCGTGGCGGGATGGCGCGCGCTCACCGAGAAGCAGGTGCGCGACGCCGCGAAGGACCTCATCGCCATGCGCGATCTGCACGGCGCCCAGGCCGTGCTGTCGGATGGCCTGCGGCTGGGTCCTGCGATCGACGGCGAGCTCATCCTCGAGCCGACTCTGCGTGCCCTCGCGAAGGGCGTCGGCTCCGACAAGCCCCTCGTGATCGGCACCACGGACGACGAGTTCTCGATGATCGTCGACGACCACAGCCGGTGGCTCCGCTGGGTTCCGGCCTGGCTCGTCCTGACCGTGCTCGGGCTCCCTCGGAAGCGACGCCGCGCCTATCTCCGGGCGAACGCGGAGCTGCGGCGCGATCGCGGCGTCCCCGCCGCGATCGGCCGCTTCGTCACCGACGCGCTCTTCCGCCGCCACGTGGTGCGCATCGCCCGCGCGCGATCGGCCGCGACCTCGGGCGGCCGCACCTGGGCCTACCGGTTCGAGTGGGTGTCGCCGGCGCGCGGGTGGTCGCTCCACTGCCTCGACGTGCCGTTCTTCTTCGACGTGCTCGACGCCGAGGGCGTCGACCTCATGACCGGCGAGGACCCGCCGCAGGAGCTCGCCGACGCCGTCCACGGCGCGGCGGTCGGCTTCATCCGGACCCGCGCGGCCGATTGGAGTCCCTGGTCAGCGGGCTCGACGCCGTCTCGCGTGTTCGCGTACCCCGCGACCGCGGAGACCGAGTCACTGGACGCGTACGACGGGGCGATCCCGCTCGCGTGAGGCCGCGCGCTCAGCTGAGCGCCGGGATCACCTTCTGCTCGAACAGCTCGACGCCCGACCGGTCGTAGGCGGCCTCGGGGAAGTAGTGGATCGCGTAGGCCAGTCCCTGGTCGCCGAGCGCGGCAAGGCGCTCGGTCACCTGCTCGACCGTGCCCACCGCGACCGCTCCCCGGTACTCGCCGATGAAGCCATCCGTCGCGTCGCCGAGATGCGGCCGGACGCGCGCCTCGATCGCCGCGAGGCGCTCCTCGACCTCGGACTCGGTCTCGCCGATGACCGTGTTGTAGTTCGCCGACCGGACGATCTCGGCGAAGTCGCGGCCGATGGCGTCGCAGTGCTCGCGAAGCACGGCGCTCTTGTGGGCGAACGCGTCGGGCGCGCCGGCGAAGTTCGTGTACTGCGCGTACTCCGCGGCGATCTTCAGGGTGACCTTCTCGCCGCCGCCCGAGATCCAGAACGGGATGCCGGGGCGCTGGATGGGCCGGGGCTCGACGATCGCGCCGTCGACCTGGTAGAAGCGGCCGTCGAGGGTCGCCTCCCCCGACTCCCACGCCTGCTTCATGATCTCGACGCCCTCGCGGAGCATCCGGAGCCGATCGCCGATCTTCGGGAATCCGTACCCGTACGCGCGCCACTCGTGCTCGTACCATCCGCCGCCGATGCCCATCTCGACGCGCCCGCGCGAGACATGGTCGACCGTCGCGGCGACCTTCGCGAGGTATGCGGGATTGCGGTAGCCCATGCACGTGCACATCTGCCCGAGGCGGATGCGGCTCGTCGACGCCGCGAACGCCGACATGAGGGTCCACGCCTCGTGAGTAGCCTCGCGCGACGGCACCGGCGTCGTGTGGAAGTGGTCGTAGACCCACAGCGACTCCCACGGACCGGCGTCCGCGGCCTGCGCGAGCGACAGCATCGCGCTCCACTGCTCGGCCGGATCGATGCCGACGAGGTCGTGACGCCAGCCCTGGGGGATGAAGGTTCCGAAGCGCATGCCGCCAGGGTACCCGCCTTCCCGCGCGCGACATCCGCATGTCATCGGCCCCCCGTAAGGTGTCCCCCGTCGCCACCGCGACGCCCTCTCCCCTCTCCCGAACCAGGAAGGCACTCATGCGCAGGATCATCGCCGCGCCCGCCGCCGCCCTGCTCGTCCTGCTGCCGGCGGCACCCGCCGCATCGGCCGCTACGGACGACGCAGAGCGGCGCATCCCGCTCACGCTCATGGCCACGACCGACGTGCACGGACACGTCGTGGACTGGGACTACTTCCAGAACGCGCCGTTCCCCGCCGACGACGCACTCGGGCTCACCCGGGTCGCCACCGCCGTCGATCAGGTGCGCGCGGAGAAGGGCGCCGAGTCGGTCGTCGTCCTCGACAACGGCGATGCGATCCAGGGCACTCCCCTCACCTACTTCTACGGGATGGGCGACGGAGCGCCGTCCGTGCTGTCGGGCGAGCTCGAGCACCCCATGGCGACGGCGTTCGACGCGATCGGCTACGACGCGCAGGTCGTCGGCAACCACGAGTACAACTACGGTCTCGACCTCCTCGCCGCCTACGAGCAGGGCCTCGACGCTCCGCTTCTCGGTGCGAACGTCATCGACGTCGCGACCGGCGAGCCCTATCACGAGCCCTACACGCTCATCGATCGCGAGATCGACGGCGAGACCGTCACGATCGGCGTGCTGGGGGCCGTGACCCCCGGCGTTCGGGTGTGGGACAAGGCGATCGTCGACGGCGTGCTGGAGTTCCGCGACGTCGTCGAGACCGCGGCGGAGTGGGTGCCCGTGGTCGAGGAGCAGGCCGATGTGGTCGTCGTGCTCGCGCACACGGGCAAGGGCACCACTGCCGACGCGGACTACGACCCGGCTCTGCTCGAGGAGGACGCCGCCCGCAACATCGCGACCCAGGTGCCGGGCATCGACGTCGTCGTGGCCGGCCACAGTCATCAGGACGAGCCGGAGGAGATCGTCGAGAACGCCGCGGGCGAGAAGGTGCTCATCACCCAGCCGGAGTACTGGGCGCGCAGCGCGAGCCAGGTCGACCTGACGCTCGTCGCCGACGGCGACGGCTTCCGCGTCGACTGGTCGGATGGCCACGCCCCGGTCGTCGTGCCGCACTACGGGCGAGAGGGGATCGGCGAGAGCGCCGGGCTCGCCGAGGCCGTTCAGCGCGCGCACGACACCACGGTGTCGTACGTCAACACCCCGGTCGCGACGTCGACCGAGGAGCTGCGCACCGAGACGTCGCGCTACGAGGACACCCCGATCATCGACTTCATCAGCGAGGTGCAGGCCGAGACCGTGGCGAACGCTCTCGACACGACGGAGTACGCCGACCTGCCGGTGCTCTCCCAGGCGTCGCCGTTCTCGCGGACGGCGCGCTTCCCGCAGGGCGAGGTCACCATCCGCGATCTCGCAGGCCTCTACATCTACGAGAACACGCTTCTCGGCGTCGTGCTCACGGGCGCGCAGGTGCAGGACTACCTCGAGCACTCCGCGCGCTACTTCGTCCAGACGGAGGAGGGCGCCGAGTTCGATCCCGAGAACGGCACGAACGCCCGCTACGAGGATGCCCCTGAGGGCATCCCCGACTACGCGTACGACGTGCTCACCGGGCTCGACTACACGATCGACATCTCGCAGCCGGTCGGCGAGCGCATCACGGGGCTCCGCCACCCCGACGGCACCCCCGTGTCCGACGACGAGCAGTTCGTGCTCGCCGTGAACAACTACCGGCAGAGCGGCGGCTCGGGCTACCCGCACGTCGCGGAGGCGCCCGTCGTCTACGACGAGCGCCTCGAGATCCGGCAGCTGCTCGTGGACTGGGCGCAGTCGCGCGGCGTGATCGACCCGGCCGACTTCTTCACCGAGAACTGGTCCCTCACCACCTCGCCCGTCGAGGAGGCGCCGTCGCCGGCGCCCACCCCGGAGCCGACGGCGGAGCCGACCGCGGCGCCCTCGCCGGAGCCCACTGCCGAGCCGACAGCGGCGCCCACGCCCGCGCCCACCGCAGCGCCCTCGCCCGAGGCCGACGAGGATGCTCCGCTTGCGCCGACGGGCGGCTCGACGGTCATCGGCACCGGCGTCGCCGGCGTCCTCGTGCTCGCAGCGGGGGCCGTGGTCCTCGCGGCGCGCCGGCGCCGAGTCTGAGGAGGGGCGGCGGGGGCGGCGTGCGTCGCCCCCGCCGCTCCGCGCAGGCGCGGGCCGGCGCTACCTGCGGAGCACGACGCGCGCGTCGGGGATGCGGTCTCCCATGATCCGGATGGCGTCGGGGTTGTCGTCGATGAGCACCGCGTCGCGGCCGAGCGCTGCGGCGACCGCTCCGGTCGTGCCGCTGCCCGCGAACATGTCGAGGACGCGATCCCCCGGGCGCGAGGAGGCCTGGATGATGCGGCGCAGGATGCCCTCGGGCTTCTGCGTCGCGTATCCGGTCCGCTCCGCCCCGCTCGTCGGCACGATCGTGTGCCACCAGACATCCGTCGGCAGCTTGCCGCGACGCGCCTTCTCGCGCGTGACGAGTCCGGGTGCCATGTACGGCTCGCGGTCGACGGCCTCGGAGTCGAACCAGTAGCGGTCGGGGTCCTTGACGTAGACGAGGATCGTGTCGTGCTTCGTCGGCCATCGGCGGCGCGACTTCGCCCCGTAGTCGTACGCCCAGATGAGCTCGTTGAGGAACGCGTCGCGCCCGAAGACCGCGTCGAGCATCACCTTGGCGTAGTGCGCCTCGCGGTAGTCGAGATGCAGGTAGAGCGTGCCGTCGTCGGCGAGGAGCCGCCAGGCCTCCTCGATCCGCGGCATGAGGAAGCCCCAGTAGTCGTCGAACCGGTCGTCGAAGGTGCGCAGCGCACCCCGCACGCGCTCGTAGCTGCGGCCGTGGAAGCCCGTGTGCGTCGCCGCGCGGACCTCGGCCTCGTGCGCGTCGGTCGCCGCGATGTCGGCGCCGTCCGGGCTCCCGAAGAGCGCGCCGTCCTCGAGGACGGGCTCGGGGACATCCGCCGCGACCTCGGGCTCGTCGGGCACGTGGATCGAGAAGCCGCGGCGGCTCTCGTCGGTCTCGCGCCCGCGCCCGGTGTTGAACGGCGGGTCGAGGTACGCGATGGTGAAGGCGCCGTCGGGCAGCCGTGCCGCGACGTCGAGGTTGTCGCCGTAGTGGATCGCGACCGCGCCGCGGCCCGGTGTGAGGGCGGCGAGCGGTGCGTCGTCGAGGATGTCCTGACTCACGGGACGCGGTGGAGCCACGCGTCGGTCGCGAACTTGGTGCGCACGAGCTCCTCGGCCTCTGCGAGCTCGTCGGGCGCCACGTGCCCGCGCTCGGCGCCGGTGAACGCCTGGAACGACGCCATGAAGCGGTCGATGATCTCGCGGCGCGACATGCCCGTCTGGCTGCGGATCGGGTCGACGCGCTTCGCGGCCGACGCCGTGCCCTTGTCGCTGAGCTTCTCGCGCCCGATCCGCAGGACCTCGGTCATGACCTGGCCGTCGATGTCGTACGAGAGCGTCGCGTGGTGGAGGACCCCGCCGTTCGCGAGCCGCTTCTGCGCCGCCCCGCCGATCTTGCCCGAGGGGCTCGCGATGTCGTTGAGCGGCTGGTAGGTCGCCTCGATGCCGAGCCCGCGCAGCGCCTGCAGCACCCAGTCGTCGAGGAAGGCGTACGAGTCGGCGAACGTGAGGCCCGCCACGAGCGACGCCGGCACGTAGAGCGAGTAGGTGATGATCTGCCCGGCGCCCATGAGCATGGCGCCGCCGCCCGAGATGCGGCGGACGACCTGGAAGCCGTGGCGTGCGGCGCCCTCGGGGTCGACCTCGTTGCGGTACGACTGGAACGAGCCGATCACGACCGCCGACTCGTCCCACTCCCAGATGCGGAGCGTCGGCTTGCGGCGGCCGTCGCCCACGCGGCCCGTGAGCACCTCGTCGAGCGCGAGGTTGACGAGCGGCGAGACGGCGGGGTCGTCGATGATCTCCCACTCGAAGTCGGTCCAGGTCGACGCCGTCACGAGCGCGCGGCGCACGGCCGTGCCGACGGCCTCGGGCGTGAACCCGAGCATCTGGACGCCCTCGGGGAGGCGCGCGCGGATGGCCGCGGCGATCGCCGGGACGTCTGCGGTGTCGGGCATGCCGATCAGCGCGCGGTTGATGTCGTCGAGCGCCGTGTCGGGCTCGAGGAAGAAGTCGCCCGCCAGGTGGAAGGAGCTGATCCTCCCGGCGTCGACCTCGAGGTCGACGACCACGAGCTTTCCACCGGGGACCTTGTACTCGCCGTGCACGCGTCCAGCCTACGTCGTCGCGTCGAGACGACGCCGAGAGCGAGCGCTCTCTCGCGGGCTACGACCGCGCCGGCACCCGCGCGTCGAGCCAGGCGAGGATGTCGGCGCGCACGCGCCCCTGCACGGGCTCGTTGAGGATCTCGTGCCGCCCGTCGTAGACGAGCGTCGTCACATCCGTCAGCCCGGCGCGCTCCCGGTACGCCTGCGCGAGCTTGTGCACGCCGCGCGGGCCGCCGACCGTGTCGTCGCGCCCGACGAGGAGGAGCACGGGGACGTCGGCCCCCGCCCGCTCGCGGAGGTCGCGGCGGGGGCGCCCGTAGATCCGGGCGGCCTCGACCACGCCGAACAGCTTGACGAGCGGCACGTTGACCGCGAGCGGATCGTCGAGGAACGCCTTCTGCACGGCCGGGTCGGTCGAGAGCCACTCGACGCCGGTCGCGCCCGGCGCCTTCCACGGCGCATTGAGGTCGCCCGGGTTCAGGGCGCCCGGCCATCGCAGCGACGAGCCGACGAGGACGACCGCGTCGTACGCCTCGGGGTGGGCGTCGAAGAGGATCTGCGCGAGGAAGGATCCCCACGAGTGGCCGAGGAGCACGAGCGGGAGGCCCGGGCGCTCGTCGCGGATCCGCCGCGACAGCTGCCAGACGGCGTCGACGGCCGCGCGGTGCCCGCCGACGCCGAGGCGACCGAGCTTCGCCGCGTCGCCGTGCTGGCGCATGCCCGTGCGGCCGTGACCGCGATGGTCGTCGGCGTAGACCGCGAAGCCGGCCCCGGTCAGCGCCTCGGCGAGCGCGGCATAGCGCCCCGCGTGCTCGCCGACGCCGTGGAGCACCTGGACGACACCGCGGGGCCGCCCCTCCGGCTCGTAGACGTCGTACACGATGGCGACGCCGTGCGCGTCGACGAACTCGGGCATGCGTCGATCGTACACACCCCTTTATTTAGCAAAGCTAATGAGCTATGCTAATGGTTGACATGGCTAAACAATCCGCATCGACGAAGCTCTCCTCCGACGCCTCCGAGATCCGGGCCGCCGTCTTCCGCCTCTCGCGGCGGCTCAAGCAGCAGCGCGCCGTCTCGGACATGACCGACGGGCAGTTCGCCGTGCTCGTCGCCCTCAAGGTGCACGGGCCGCACACGCTGTCCGCGCTCGCCGAGCGCGAAGGCATCACCGCGCCATCCATGAACCGGACGGTCAACTGCCTCGAGGACCTCGGCCACCTCAGCCGCACCGAGAACGGCGATGACCGGCGCAAGGTCGACATCCAGATCACCGAGAGCGGGCGTCGCGTCGTCGAGGAGACCGCACGGCGACGCGACGAGTGGCTCTCGAAGGTGCTCGCCGACCTGTCGCCCGAAGACCGCCAGACGCTCCGCAGCGCGGCGGCGATCATCATGCGGGAGGTCGAGCGATGAACGCGATGTTCCGGTCGTTCGCGTCGTTCAACTACCGCATCTGGTTCCTCGGGGCCCTCATCTCCAACGTCGGCGGATGGATGCAGTCGACGGCGCAGGACTGGGTCGTCCTGACCGAGCTCACCGACAACGATGCGACGGCCATGGGCGTCACGATGGCGCTGCAGTTCGGCCCGCCGCTCGTGCTCGTGAGCGTGACCGGCTGGGTCGCCGATCGCTTCGACCGGCGACGTCTTCTCATGGTCACGCAGGGCGTGCTCCTGCTCCTCGCGCTCGGGGTTGGCGCGCTCCTCCTCGCGGGCGTGATGACCCTGCCGCTCATGCTGCTCTTCGCGCTGGCCTTCGGCGTCGCGAACGCCTTCGACAGCCCCGCGCGGCAGGCGTTCGTGTCGGACGTCGTCGAGCGCCGGCACGCGGCCAACGCCGTGGCGCTGAACTCGGCGTCGTTCAACATGGCGCGCCTCATCGGCCCGGCCGTGGGCGGTCTGCTCATCGTCGCGGTCGGGAGCGGATGGGTGTTCTTCGTGAACGCCGCCACCTTCCTCGCCATGATCGTGGCGCTCATGCTCATGCGCCGCGACGAGCTCGTGCCGCGCGTGCGCAGCCAGGGCGCGGCGCGCGTCGCCGACGGCTTCCGCTATGTCTCCCGTCGCCCCGACCTCATCGTCGCGTTCGTCATGGTGTTCCTCGTGGGCGCGTTCGGCATGAACTTCCCGATCTTCGCGTCGACCATGGCGATCGAGTTCGGGCACGGTGCGGACGGCTACGGGCTGCTGAGCTCGGTGCTCGCGATCGGCTCGCTCACGGGCGCACTGCTCGCCGCCCGACGCGAGCGCGCCCGGCTGCGCGTCGTCATGATCGCAGCGGGCGGCTTCGGCGTCGCGTCGCTCGTGTCGGCGGCGATGCCGAGCTACTGGACATATGCCGCCGCCCTCGTCTTCGTCGGCTTCGGCACGGTGACGATGCTCACCACCGCGAACGGCTACGTGCAGACGAACTCCGACCCGGCCCTGCGCGGCCGCGTGCTCGCCCTCTACATGGCGGTCATCATGGGCTCGACCCCGATCGGCGCGCCGATCGCGGGGTGGGTCGCCGACGCGTTCGGCCCTCGCGCCGCCATCGTCCTCGGCGGCACGGCCGGCGTGCTCGCGAGCCTGATCGGGCTCACCTGGGTCATCTGGTCGGGGCGCCTGCACCGCGATGCCGACCGCCGCCTCGGCGTCTCCCTCGACGAGACCCGGCCGCTCGACATCATCACGAAGGCCAATCCGACCGTCGCGCCGGAGGAGTTCAGCGACCAGGTGGCCCAGACCACGGCCATCCGCATCGACGACGAGGACGAGGACGAGGACGAGCGGATGGCGCGACGCGGCCGCTGAGGCTCGACGGCTAGCATGAAAGCGCTTGCCCGCCATCGAGAGAGGCCCCGCCCATGAGCTCCACGACCCGCGTCTGCTTCCGTCTCCGGGTGAAGCCCGAGATGCTCGACGAGTACATCGCGCGCCACAGCCCGGTGTGGCCGGAGATGCTCGAGGAGATCGCCGCAGCGGGGCGGCGGAACTACTCGATCTTCCACCTGGGCGGCGGGGAGCTCATCGGGTTCTACGAGACCGACGATGACGCCGCCGCGCAGGCCTACCTCGCGGAGTCGGAGGTCGCGGCGCGCTGGGAGGAGTCGATGGCCCCCTTCTTCGTGTCGCTCGACGGCCGCGCCGACCAGGCGGCCGAGACGTTCCCCGAGGTGTTCCACCTCGAGTCGCAGCTCGCCGACGCCCGCGGCGCCTAGCAGCGACGACGAAGCCCTCCTGCGCCGGTCGACGCAGGAGGGCTTCGTGCTGCGGGAGCTCAGACGAGCGACTTCGCGGGAGCGCCGTAGCGCTCCTCCTCGATCTCCTCGAGCGTCTTGCCGCGCGTCTCGGGCGCCCAGATCGCGCCGACGAGCAGGGCGACCGCGAGGATGGCGATGAGGAGCGCGCCGAGTCCGTGCAGACCCATCGTGGTCAGCCAGACCGGGAAGCCGTAGCTCAGGATGCCCACCATGATGCGAGCGGCGAAGAACAGCACGCCCTGGGCCGACGCGCGGTAGCGGGTCGAGAACAGCTCCGCTGTCCAGAGGCCGTAGAACGCCTGCGCGCCGATGCCCGAGGCGAAGCCCCACAGCACCGCGAACGCGAGCATCGTGACGGCGGAGGCCGGCAGGTAGACGAGCACCACCCATCCGGCGATCCCCATGACCGCGCCGATCACGTAGAGCAGGCGACGGGAGACGCGGTCGGCGAAGCGCATGAACCCGAAGTAGGTGCCGAGCACGGTGAAGAGCCACAGCAGCGACTGCAGGAAGAACTGCTGCTGCGCGTTGGTGAGGCCCGCCGCGTCGTAGACGCGCGGCATGAAGATGCCGGCCTGGCCGGCGACGGTGTTCCAGAAGCCGTAGACGCCGATGAGGAACAGGAGCGCCGTGAGGTTCTGCTTGCGGCCGAAGAGCGCCTTGAGCCCCTTGCCGCCGATCGCGTTGGCGGAGGCGTCGTCGCGCGAGGCCTTCCAGCGCTTCGACTCGGAGAGCCCCTGTCGCACCCACCACGTGACGAAGGCGACGACGAAGAGGTGCACGAAGATGATGCGCGAGCCGAGCAGTCCGAGCGGTTCCAGCAGAGCAGCGAGCAGGAAGCCGATCATCGGGCCCACCGACCAGGCGAGCTGCGCCGTGCCGACGTGGGCCGCGCGCTTGTCGGCGGGCGCCTCCTCGGCGATGTAGGTCCATGAGGCGGGCACGCCTGCGCCGACGGCGATGCCCGTGATGACGAACGCCGCGAGCAGCATCCACTCGTTCACCGCGAATGCCGCGATGAGCACGCCGACCATGTAGACCATGAGGTCGTAGGTGTAGATGAACTTGCGCCCGAACCGGTCGCACAGCGGCCCGCCGATGATCGCTCCGATCGCCGCGCCGAACGCGTTCGCGCTGAGCGCGGCGAGGAGGCCCGCGAAGCCGTCGGTGAACCCGAACTGCGCCTGCCAGAATCCGAGGCTCGTCGCGATCGCGATGATCGAGCCCGCTTCGATGTAGTTGGACATCGCGACCGAGATGGTGGCCTTCCACCCCGTGGTCGATTTCGCTCCGATGCGTGCCATGTGAGTCGTCTCTTCCTTGAATCCGTTCGACGTCGTCCGCGTCCTCGCGCTCCGATGTGACCGCTCTCATAAAACGATTCAACGACGCCGAGTCGGTACCTTACGCGGCGCGCGGACCATCCGCAAGCCGCCGGACGACAGAAGCCCTCCGACCCCTGTCGGGGCGGAGGGCTTCCGGAGGAACGGGGGTCAGCCGGCGAGATCCGCCAGCACGACCTGGAGCTGCTCGAGCGCCCAGTCGATCTCGGTCGCGCGGATGACGAGCGGCGGGGCGATCCGGATGGTCTGCCCGTGGGTGTCCTTGACGAGCACGCCGCGCGCCATGAGCGCCTCCGACACCTGACGCCCCGTGCCGATGGACGGGTCGATGTCGACGCCGGCCCAGAGCCCGGCGACGCGGATCTCGGTGATGCCCTGACCCACGAGCGCCTCGAGCTTCTCCCGCAGGTGCGCACCGAGCAGCTGCGCGCGCTTCTGGAACTCGCCGGTCGCGAGCAGCTCGACGACGCGAAGCGCCACGGCCGAAGACAGCGGATTGCCGCCGAACGTGGACCCGTGCTCACCCGGGCGGATGACGCCCAGCACGTCGGCATCCGCGACGACAGCCGACACGGGCAGGATGCCGCCGCCGAGCGCCTTGCCGAGCAGGTAGACGTCGGGGACCACGCCCTCGCGATCGCACGCGAACGTCTCTCCCACGCGGCCGAGCCCCGACTGGATCTCGTCCGCGATGAAGAGCACGTTGCGCTCGCGCGTGACCTCGCGCACCCGTCGGAGGTAGCCATCCGGCGGGATCACGACGCCCGCCTCGCCCTGGATCGGCTCGATGAGCACGGCTGCCGTGTCGTCGTCGATCGCCGCGGCGAGCGCGTCGGCGTCGCCGTAGGGCACGGCCACGAATCCGGCCGGGAACGGCCCGAAGTCGTCGTGCGCCTCGGGGTCGTCGCTGAAGCCCACGATCGTCGTCGTGCGGCCGTGGAAGTTGCCGTGTGCGACCACGATCTTCGCGCGGTCGTCGGCGATGCCCTTCACCCGGTAGCCCCACGCCCGCGCCACCTTGATGCCGGTCTCGACGGCCTCGGCGCCGGTGTTCATGGGGAGGACGAGGTCCTTGCCGCACAGCGCGGCGAGTGCCGTCGCGAACGGCTCGAGGCGGTCGTTGTCGAATGCGCGGCTCGTCAGCGTGATCCGCCCGAGCTGCTCCGTCGCGGCCGCGACGAGGTCGGGGTGCCGGTGGCCGAAGTTGAGGGCCGAGTACCCCGCGAGCATGTCGAGGTACCGCTTGCCCTCGACATCCGTCACCCACGCGCCCTCGCCGCCCGCGATGACGACGGGAAGGGGGTGGTAGTTGTGCGCGACGTGGCTCGTCGCGGTCTCGGCCGTGGTCACTTCGCGCCCCGCAGCTCGAGCGTGCAGCACTTGATGCCGCCGCCGCCGAGCAGGAGCTCGGACAGGTCGATGAGCACCGGGTTGTACCCGCGCTCGCGCAGCTGCGCCTCGAAGCCCTTCGCGCGCGGCGAGATGAAGACGTTGTGCCCGTCGCTGGCGGAGTTCAGGCCGAAGACGGCGCCGTCCTCATCCGAGACCTGGATCGCATCGGGGAACCGCTCCTCGAGGATCGCGCGGCTGCGCTCGTCGAACGCGCCGGGGAGGTAGGCGATGTTCGCGGGCCCGGTCGTCTCGTCCTCGACCGGGTCGAGCACGCTCAGTGCCGTGTCGAGGTGGTAGAACCGCGGGTCGACGAGGTTGAGGCTGATCACCTCTCGGCCGAACACGCGGGCCACCTCGGCATGGCTGTCGCCCGTCGACCGGAAGCCCGTGCCCGCCAGGATGACGTCGCCCGCGAGGAGGAAGTCGCCTTCGCCCTCGTTGACCTCCTCGGGCACGACCGTCTCGAAGCCGTTCGCGCGGAACCAGTCGATGAACGCGGGCGCCTCGCCCTGGCGCTCGACATAGCGGAAGCTCGGCCCGTAGGCGATGCCGTCGATGACGAAGCCGCCGTTCGCCGTGTAGACCATGTCGGGGTAGTCGGCGAGGGGCTCGATGAGCTCGACCTCGTGCCCCAGCTCGCGGTAGGTGTCGTAGAGCACCTGCCACTGGGCGACCGCTCGCGCGGTGTCGGTCGGCCGCGTCGGCTCCATCCAGGGGTTGATCGAGTACGACACGGTGAAGTGCTCGGGGCGGCACATCAGATAGCGCCGCTTGTGCTGAGTGCGAGTCGGCGCCTCGGTGGGCGCGGGAGACGCGACGGACATATTTCGCTCCTCGTCGTGGCAACGGGCGGCGGACGCTGTCCAGAGGCCCGGCGGAGCTGGAAGCCGCGATCCGGGCACGCCGAGGTCATTCTTCCACGGTGATCCCGAGTCGTCGGTGAGAACGCGGCGTCAGGGCACCACGACGATCTTCCCGAGGGCGTGCCCGCGGTGAGCGCCCGCTGTCGGTGAACGCTCCCGGATTCGGACCGGTGGGGCTGGTGTGAGCTCCTGGGGCCGACACGCGCACACGCGCCCCACCGATCCGAATCCGGACGCGCCAGCACGACGCCGGACACGCCTGCGCGACTCCCGACGCGCCAGCACGACGCCGGACACGACCGCGCCCCGCGGACCATCCGATCCGCGGGGCGCCTGCACGGGGCGCCGGGCGAGCGTCAGAGCTCGGCGCCGGCCTCCACGTAGCTGAGGTCGTTCACGCTCTCGACGGTCCAGGTGCCGCCGTCGTAGACGAGCTTGCTCACGGCGGCGTTCTCGATGCCCGCCGTGACCTCGCTGAGGTCGGCGTCGAGGGCCTCGAGCGCGACCATGATCGTGATGCCGCTCGAGACGACGAGCACATCGCCGCCGCCGGCCTCGCTCTGCGCCTCCGCGATCTCCGTGAGCGCCTCGATCGCCCGAGCACCGAGGTCGTCGCTCGTCTCGGCGGGCAACTCCTCATCGGTCGAGGCGGCGGCGATCGCGTCGAGCGCGTCCGTGAACGAGAAGTCGGCGCCGAAGTCGCCGAACATCTCGGCCTGGTCGGCATAGCCGAGGCTCTGCGCCGCGGTGTTCCACATCACCTCGTTCTCGCTGCCCTCGAAGCTGCCGAACGCGATCTCGCGGAGGCGCTCGTCGCGCTCCGGCACGAGGGTCTGGCCTGCGCCCTCGAGCGCGAGCGAGGCGGTGTCGAAGTGGCGCACCATGTCGGCGGAGTAGGCGGCCTCGAACTCGATCCCCTCCTCGGCGAGCCCCTCGCCGAGGTCGACGGCGAGCTGCTCGCCGCCCTCCGTGAGCGGCGAGTCGGCCCAGCCCTGCGCGCGCTCGAGCGCGTTGAGGATGGTCTCGCCGTGGCGCGTGAGGTACACGGTGACCGCGCCCTGTTCGCTGGGCGGGGCGGATGCCGTCGCATCGGCGCTCTCGGACGCCGCGCAGGCGGTCGTCCCGCCGACAAGGGCGGCGGTGGCGAGAGCGGCGAGGCCGATGCGGCGCACGTGTGCTGTGTGCACGAAGATCTCCTTCGATCGAGAGGTCGTGGCAGGACGGAGCACCGCCGGCGTCGGGCCACGAGCCGACGCCGGCGGTCCGGGTTCAGGCCGAGTAGCCGAGCCCGTGACCGAACCGGAAGAGCGGGTCGGCCGTGTCGAACGGCACGTCGGGGCGCGACGCCTCGACGGCCGCCATGGAGCAGGGCAGATCGAACGGGAGGCGCCCTGAGGGAGCCGACGCGCCGGTGAGCACGTCGAGCAGCGCGGCTGCGCTCGCGCCCCAGTTGACCGTGACGGCAGCGGCGGCCTCGACGATCGGCTGCAGGATGGCCGGCCGCTCGGCGAACACGTCGACGACCGTCGGCACGTGGCCGGCGATGTCGCGCACATGGGCGACGACGTCGTCGGGGAAGTCGAGCGATCCGGAGTGGAAGAGGTTCTCGAACGCGGTCGGGCGGGCCTCGTACGGCGCCTGCAGGCGGAGGATGGCCGCGTCCGCGTCCTCAGGACGATCGACGACCGATCCGTACGCGGCGGCGACCTCCCGATCGACGCCCTCGACGTAGAGCCGCAGCCCTCGGCGCAGCGGGAGGGCGGGGGCGCCGTCGACCCCGTTCGTCAGCAGCGTGATCGAGGCACGCTGCGCGGCTTCTCCGGCAGCGCGGAACTCCGCGCTGCCCACGATGCGGTCTGCCGCGTCCTCGTCGACGAACGGGTCGTCAAAGAGACCGAGCGCGAACTTCTCGCGCAGCAGGCGGCGCGCCGAGATGTCGATCCGCGCCTCTGGCACCTCGCCCGAGGCGACGAGCTCGACGAGCAGCTCGGGGCACGCCTCGCCGCCGAACTGGTCGGCTCCCGCCTCGAGCACCTTCTTCATGCGCTCGCGCGGCGAGAGGTGCTCGACGCCCCAGGCCCGCGCGGGGAACGGGTCGCCGAAGATCTCGGCGTCGGTGATGAGACCCCAGTCGGTGCACACGACGCCGTCGAAGCCGAACCGCTCGCGCAGAAGGCCCGTGATGACGGACTTGTTGAAGCCGAAGCCGACCTCCTCGTGCTCCGTGCCCACAGGCATCCCGTAGTACGGCATGACCTGGCGCGTCCCCGCGTCGAACAGGGCCTCGAACGGCTCGAGGTGGTGCTCGAACGCTCCGCCCGGGTAGACCTGCTCGCGACCGTGAGCGAAGTGCGGGTCCTCGCCGTCCTTCTGCGGCCCGCCGCCCGGGAAGTGCTTCGTCATGGTCGACACGGACGCGGCCCCGAATGCCTCGCCCTGGAAGCCCCGCACGTATGCGGCGCCGAGGCGGGCCGTGAGCTCTGCGTCCTCGCCGAACGTCGCGATCTGCCGCGACCAGCGCGGCTCTGTCGCGAGGTCGACCTGCGGATGCAGTGCCACGCGGATGCCGACGGCGAGGTACTCCTGGCGCGCGATGTCGGCGAAGCGCTCGACGACCTCCTCCGAGCGGATGGCCGCGAGGCCCAGCGGCTCGGGCCACTCGGAGAACGGGCCGGCCATCATCCCGGTGCCGGGGTTGTCGGTGAAGGAGTGCCGCGGGTCGGTCGAGAGCGTGACAGGGATGCCGAGCCGCGTCGACGCCGCCAGCCGCTGGACGGCGTTGTGCCACGCCGCGATCTCTCGCGCCGTCGCCGCCCCGCCGACGAGGTTGAAGTGCGTCATGCGCCGCTGCTCGACGTACTCGACGGCCGACGGCGTCCCGAAGATCGGGTTGGACGCGTCGAGGTCGCCCATGCCGATCATCGTGTGGAAGAGGAGCCCCGCCTTCTCCTCGAGGGTCATCTCAGCGAGGAGCAGCTCGACGCGCTCCTCGACGGGCAGGCTGGCGTCGAGCCAGGGACGGGCAGTCGGCGTCTGGAGGTCGGTCACTTCACTCCCTTGATGCGGTAGACGAGCACGGCGCCGAGGAAGGCCACGAAGGCGCCGAAGAGGTACCAGGTCGAGTAGCCGCCGATCGCCGTGCCCGCGCCGAGGGCGATGATGCCGGGGGCCATCGCCGGCGCGATGGACTGCGGGAGCGCGTTGGCGATGTTGAGCACACCCAGGTCCTTCGCGGTGTCCTCGGCGTTCGGCAGCACCTCCGTCGCGAGCGCGAGGTCGACCGAGAAGAACGAGCCGGCGCCGAGGCCGATGATCGCCTGCGCCACGACGATGACCGGGATCGACGGCGCGAACGCGAGGAGCACCAGCCCGACGACCATGATGAGCCCGGCAGCCGCGACGAACGGGCGGCGCTTGCCGAAGCGGTCGGAGAGGAAGCCGCCGATCGGGCTCGACACGGCCATCGCGAGCGTCGACGCGACGTTGGCGAGCAGGATGGTCGAGATCGCCCCCTGCTCGTCGAGGGCGAACTTCTCGGTCAGGAAGTACGGCAGGTACGTCGCGATGCCGGCGTACCCGAACATGACGAAGAACTTCGTCAGCCAGGTCCAGCCGAAGTCGGGGTGCTTGCGCGGGTTGAAGACGAACGAGCCGAAGAACTGCCCGACCGTGAAGCGCTGAGCGGGCTTGTGCTCGAGGCGGCGGTCCTTCAGGACGAGCACGAAGAGGATGATGAACAGCAGCGCGAGCAGGCCCGGCGCGAGGAAGCGCATGAGATCGTCGGCGATGAAGTTGATGAGGAAGCTCCCGCCGAGGATCGCGAGCGGCGTGGTGATGCCGACGACGCCTGAGACGCGGCCGCGGCTCGAGACCGGCACCTGGTCGGGCAGCGTGGCGTTCGCCGCGGCGAGCACGGCGTTCAGCGCGGTCTGAGCCACGCACCATCCGATCAGCACGGCCCAGACGGAGGTGGCCGCGCCGATGAGGCCCAGACCCGCGAGCCCGACGATGCCGCCGCCGAGGATCCACGGGCGGCGCATGCCGAAGCGCGACGTCGTGCGATCGGACAGACGGCCAGCGAGGGGGTTCGCGACGAGAGCGAAGAGCGCGCCGACGCCGAGGACGAGGCCGAGCTGGCCGGTCGCCTCCTCGGTCGAGCTCGCGATGTGCTGCACCTTGAACGCCATCGACACCATGACCGGCGTCAGCAGCGCCATGTAGATGCCGAAGTTCACCGTCGCGAGCCCGGGCGTGTAGCCGCGCGGTGTGCGGGCCGGCGTCGTGCCCGGCGCCTTGAAGCCCGTGGTCCCTGCGTAGGCCGCCGATGCGGCCGCTGACATCTCTGTCATCGTCGTGTCCTCTTCTCTCGTCTGCACCGACGAACGCGCCCAGCGTACATGAAAAACGACCAACTGGTAACTGAACCTCGACCGATCGGTAACCGAAGTACGATGGAAGCCGGGAGGGCACGTGCAGACCACAGCCGACGCGAGCCGCGGGGCCCGCACCCAGCGCACGCGCGCGGCGCTCGTCGATGCGGCGCTCGCGCTCTTCACTCAGCGCGGCTACCGCGCCGTCTCCCTCCGCGAGATCGCCGCGGAGGCCGGCGTCAGCCATCCCGCGCTGCTCAAGCACTTCTCAGGCAAGGAGGAGCTCCTGCGCCTCGTGCTCGAGCGGTTCGACGAGGACAGGAGCGACGAGCTGCTCGACGACCTCTCGTCGAGCTCAGCCGGGGAGCTGCCGTTCTCGGCGATCGCGCGGCGGAACGCGCGCACGCCCGGCTACCTCCCCCTCTTCTCCTCCCTGATCGGCGAGGCCTCCGCCGCGGCGCATCCCGCGCACGCCGCGCTGCGGGACCGCGCGCACGCGTTCCGCCCCCTCGCCGCCGCGACGATCGAGGCGGCCCAGGCGGAGGGCCTCGTGGGAACGGACCGCGCCCCCGAGGCCGAGGCCGTGCGCCTCATGGCGGCGTGGGACGCCCTCCAGGTGATCGAGCAGTACCTTCCCGACCGCGCCGACGTCGTCGCGGCGCTCGAGCGGCACGAGAGCCTCCTGTCGTTCCCGCTCGGCTGGCGCGACCCCGACGACGGGGCGCCGGCGAGGCACCCCGAGACGCCGCAGATGCCGCCGCTCGTCCCGCCGCCCGTCGAGGAGACGGGGTACCGATCAGGCCGCGCCCGACGCGAGCGCATCCTCGCCGACGCGACGACCCTGTTCTCCCGCGAGGGCTACGGCGACACCAGCCTGCGCGACATCGCGGAGCGCGTGGGCGTGTCGAAGTCCGCTCTGTACCATCACTTCCCCTCGAAGGACGCCCTGCTGCTCGCGGTGCTCGAGGAGCGCGACCGCCGCATCGACCGGGTGGTGGGCTCGATGTCCGGCGACCTGCCTGCCGACGTCATCCGAGGGTTCGCGGATGCCGCGGCCGCGAACGAGCGCGACGAGCCCGGCCTCATCGAGGTCTACGCCGTCATCTCGTGCGAGGCCGTGCCCGCCGACCATCCGGGGCACGCGTACGTCGCGCACCGCTACGCGACGGCGCTCGACGGGTTCGAGAGCATGTTCCGTGCAGCTGCAGCGACCGGAGACCTCCCGCCGCATCGCGACCCCGCGCATGAGGCGCTCTGGGTGCTGGCCCTGTGGGACGGACTCCAGTACCACTGGCTCTACGATCGCGACGGTGTCGACGTGGCCGCGCAGCTGCGAGCGCATCTCGCCGACGTGCTGCCGCCGCGCTGATCAGGCCCCCAGATCGACCTCCCACCCGACACCGCGGAGGCGGGCGGAACGGATGAGCAGGTCGGCGATCGCCAGGTCCTGTGCGCCGATCCCGACGGAGTCGAAGAGGGTGATCTCCTCCGCGTCGATGCGTCCTCGCACACGTCCTGCGATCGCCTCTCCGATCGTCCCGACGACGTCGCCGAGTCCGATGGCGCCTTCCTCGACGGCCATCAGGAGATCGCCCGACTTCGACTCCGCTGTGGCGCGATCGTCCACCCAGAGCGAGCTGCGGCGCATGGTCTCACCGTCGACCTCCCGCTCGTCAGCGCGCGGACGTGCGCCGACGACGTTGAGATGCTGACCCGGCCGAAGCCAGCCGCCTTCGACGATCGGCTCGATCGACGGCGTCAGCGTGCACACGACGTCGGCCTCGGCGAAGACCGCGCGCACGTCGTCCACGACGGCGATCTCGCCATCCCACTCCGCCGTCGCTGCGAGCGCCTCCGCCGAATCTCTCGTGCGCGACCACACGACGAGACGTTCGAACGCGCGGATGCCCTGGAGCTGCCGGACATGCTCGCGAGCGAGCGCTCCTGCCCCGACGAGACCGAGTCCGCGACTGTCGGGGCGCGCGAGCACGTCGGTTGCGACCGCACTGGCGGCTGCGGTGCGCACGCGCGTGGGCACACCCCCATGCACCAGCGCGACAGGCTCGCCGTCCTCGCGATCGACGACGAGGATCATCGACCGCTGTGTCGGCAGACCGCGCTCGGCGTTGTCGGGCAGGTCGGCGAGCAGCTTCACCGCTGCCGTCCCTGTGCTGTCCGACACCGCGGACATGAGGATGTAGCGGCCTGTCGCGGCCGCTGTCGCCATCGATGTCGGCCCGGGCTGGGCGGCGCGCCCGGTCGCGATCTCGGCGAACATCCGCGACACGGCGTCGACCGTCGCCGGGCGATCCACGAGCGCCTCGAGCTGCGACGCCGTCAGCACGAGGGTCACGCGTTCACATCCACGAGTTCCAGCCCGTCGGCGACGACGGTCCCCGCTCGCAGCACCGTGCGGTCCGCGGGACGATCCATCACGGCCGACGTGACGGTCTCTCCCGCGATCAGCACCAGGTCGGCGGGGTCGCCGACGGCGACTCCCGGCCGGTCCTCGATCGATCCGAGACGTGCCGCCATGCCGAGCACGGAGCGCCCGCCCATCGTCGCGACAGCGACGCAGTGCTCGATATCGACGTCGCGGCGGAAGCCGTTCGTGAACGCCATCTGCCAGGTTCTGTCGAGCATGTCCGCGTTGCCGTACGGCGCCCAGTAGTCCCGCTGCCCATCCTCACCGAGACCGAGCCGGATGCCGTACTCCGCAAGCAGCAGCGTCGGCAGGGCCGAGGGCGGAGCGACCGTGGCCCACGCGATGTCCCATTCGGCGAAGTCCTCGAGCAGGCCGCGGAGCTCGCGCTCGGGGAGCCGAGCGAGACCGTACCCGTGCGAGATCGTGACGCGCCCTCGCAGATCGAGGGCCTTCACGCGCTCGACGATCAGCTCGGCGGAGAACTTCGCCAGCTGATCCGGCTCATGCAGATGCACATCGATGGGGGCGTCGTGGCGCTGCGCGATGTCGAACACGATGTCGAGATGCCGCACAGGGTCCCGGTCGAGCGCGCAGGGGTCGATGCCTCCGACGACGTCCGCGCCGTGCGCCATGGCGCGGTCGAGCAGCTCGGGCGCACCGTCTTCGCGGAGAAGTCCCGCCTGCGGGAACGCGATGATCTCGACGTGGGCGCGCGCCGCGTGCGCGGCCTTCGCGGCGAGGACGGCATCGAGACGCTCGAGGCCGCAGTCGACGTCGACCTGCGCGTAGCTGCGCACGCTCGTCGTGCCGTGCGCGATCATCCGCCCGAGGGTCTCGGTCGTGCGCCAGACCATGCTCTCCTCGGCATCGCGCCAATGCCGTCGGTCGTTGAGCATCATGTTCCAGACGCCGGGAGATCCCGTGTGCGGACGGAACGGCAGTCCGATCCGGGTCGAGTCGAGGTGCACGTGCACGTCGGAGAACGACGGCAGGAGGAGGCGCCCGCGACCGGCGACGCGGTCGCCGCCGATCGCCGAGCCCGCGGGAAGGATCTCGGCGATCACGCCGTCGCGGACGATGACGTCTGCCGGCTGCGCGCCCCACGGGCGGACGTCGGCGAGGATGGTGCTGCTCACTGGAAGCTCGTCTCCGAGAAGTCGTAGAGGCCGTCGGCGCGCGGTTCCCACTCGAGTGCCGGGTCGGCCGCGAAGTTGTTCATGGGCACGTAGAGGGGCACGAAGTATCCCTGAGAGTTGCTGTAGTCGAGAAGCTCCGCGAACACCGCCTCGCGGTCCGCACCCGTCACCCCTCGCTGCTCGACGGCGAGCTCGGCCGTGACAGGATCCTGCGCGTAGTTGTTGTTCCCATCCGCCTCGTAGAAGTCGGTGAGCGGCAGATCGCCATCCACCGTCGAAGGAGCCCACGTGTTGAGGTAGATGCCGGCGAACTCCCTGTTCCGCACCTTGAGCGTGTGGCTCTCCTGGTCAGCGCCCGTCATCTCGACGGAGATGCCGACATCGGCCAGGTAGCCCTGGATCGTCTGCGCGACCTCAGCGGAGAGCGGGATGCGACCATCCGTCGCGTAGTCGAAGGCGATCGTCTCGCCGGCGTACCCGGCCTCGGCGAGCAGCTCCTTCGCTCGCGCGGGGTCGTACGGCGTTCCGGAGACCTCCGCGGAGAAGCCTTCGACCGCGGGAGCGAGCATCGCCGTCGCCGGCTCCGCGAGCCCCAGGAGAAGGCTGTCCGTGATCGCCTCGCGGTCGATGGCGTACGCGATCGCCTGCCGGACGCGCGCGTCCGCGAGGACCCCCGACGTCGAGTTCATCCCGAGGAAGACGACCCCGTTCGACAGCGCCGAGAACACCTGCGCGGATCCGCTCGATTCGACAGAGGACACCTGCGTCGGACCGACCTGCGCCACGTCGAGAGATCCCGACAGGACGCCGTTGACGCGCGATTCGTCGGATGACACGGGCTGCAGCGAGATCTCCTCGAGCGCGGGGGCCTCGCCCCAGTACGCGTCATTGCGGACGAGCTCGTAGGCCACGCCCTTCTGCACGCGCTCGAAGACGTACGGTCCCGAGCCGATCGGGTCCTGCGCGAACGCGTCGGGTCCCATCTCCTGGTACGTGTCCGCCGGGACGATCGAGATGAGCGAGGTGTTGCGCGGGAATGCCGAGAACGGCTGCTTGAGGTGGAACCGCACGGTGAGCTCGTCGACGGCCTCGACCGAATCGACCGATGAGAGGTAGGCGAAGTTCTCGCTCGTCGGGTCTCCGAGGATCGCCTCGTAGGAGAAGACGACGTCGTCCGCCGTGATCGCCTCGCCGTTCGACGCGGTGACGCCCTCGCGGAGCGAGAAGTCCCACTGCGTGAGCTCGTCGTTCGACGTCCACTCCTCGGCGAGCTTGGGCTCCATCGCACCGTCGGCCGTGATCTTCACGAGCTGATCGAACGTGTGGAAGAACACCGAGAGCACGACGAGCGCGCCAGAGCGGATGGGATCCATCGAGGTGGGGTCAGTCGGGAGCGCGGCGACGATCGAGGTCGCGGCACCCTCCGCGGCAGCGTCGGACGGCTCGTCGAAGCCGCCCGCGCATCCGGCGAGGACGACTCCGCCGATCGAGAGCAGGGTGCCGGCCGCGAGCGCGCGACGGCGGGAAGGCGAGACGGTCATGATGATCCTCGTTTCGGGGGGGGGTCAGGATGCGGGCGAGGTCTCGATGCGCGGAATGGCTTCGAGAAGGGTGCGGGTGTACGGATGGCGGGGGTTTCGGAAGATCTCGTCGGCCGGCGCCTCCTCGACGATCCGACCGCCCTGCATCACGACGACGCGGTCGGCGATGTTCCGCACGACCCCCAGGTCGTGGGAGATGAAGAGGTACCCGAGTCCGTGCTCCCGCTGCAGCACGTCGAGGAGATCGAGCACCTGGGCCTGGATCGATACGTCGAGGGCGGACACCGGCTCGTCGAGCACGAGAAGCGCTGGCCGCAGAGCGAGGGCCCGCGCGATGCCGACCCGCTGACGCTGTCCTCCGGAGAGCGCGCCGGGCAGCCGGGCGGCGAAGGACCGGTCGAGACCGACATCGGAGAGAAGGGCGAGCACGCGCTCACGGGTGTGCACGCCCCGGATGCGGAGCGGCTCCGCGACGATCTCGCCCACGGTCATCCGCGGGTCGAGCGCGGAGTACGGGTCCTGGAAGACGATCTGGGCGCGCTCGCGCTCGCCGGCGTTCCGACGGGCCAGCGGGAGCGCGACACGGCGTCCTCCGAGTGAGACGGTGCCGCTCGCGGCAGCGTGGATGCCGAGCACGGCACGGGCGAGCGAGGACTTGCCGCAGCCCGACTCGCCGACGACGGCGACCGTCTCGCCTCGGTCCACGCGCAGACGCGCGCCGTCGACGGCCCGCACGGGCGCGGCTCCTCGCCGCGGCGGCGGGTACTCCACGACGAGATCGTCGACCTCGAGCGCGGAATCCCGGGTCGCCGCGGCACGCGCCGGGCGGTCGGGCTCGTGCGCCTCGGGACGCGCGCCGAGGAGGCGCCTCGTGTAGTCGTGGGCCGGGGCGAGAAGCACCGCGCTCGTCGGCCCCTCTTCGACGAGCGAGCCGTGGTACATGACCGAGACCCGGTCGGTGTTCTCGGCCACGAGGCCGAGGTCGTGGGTGATGAGCACGAGGGCCGACCCCCTGCGCTCGCGCACGTCTGCAAGGAGTGCCATGACCTGGGCCTGCACGGTGACGTCGAGCGCCGTGGTCGGCTCGTCCGCGATGAGCAGCAGAGGGTCGTGTGCGACGGCCATGGCGATCATCGCCCGTTGGCGCATGCCTCCGGACCACTGGTGCGGACGCGCCCCGGCCCGCTCGGCGGCGTGGCGCACGCCGACCGATTCGAGCAGCTCGACGGCGCGCTCCCGTGCCTGCCTGCGCGTGAGCTGCGGCGCGTGCACGCGCACCGCGGTCGCGATCTGCGACCCGACCGACCTCAGCGGGTTGAGCGCCGACATGGGGTCCTGAAAGACCATGGCCGCCGTGCGACCGCGGAGCACCCGCATCTCCGACTCGGCGAGGGCGGTGATGTCGCGCCCGTCGAGGATGATGCGCCCGGATACGAGGCGGACCCCGGCCGGCAGGAGGCCGAGCGCCGCGAGCATCGTGAGGCTCTTGCCGGAGCCCGATTCGCCGACGACGCCGAGAGCCTCCCCCGGTCCGACTCGGAGCGAGACACCGTCGACAGCGAGGCGCGGCCCCTCCGGTCCCGGCACCTCGATTCGGAGGTCGTCGATCTCAAGCACGCTCATCGCATGCCTCCCTTCCGGAGGAGCGCACCGCGGCTCTCCGCCGTGAACTGCTGGCTGAGGAACTGCACGCCCGCGACGGCGAGGAACATGACGAGGCCGGGGAGGACCGCGACCCACGGATCCGTGCCGAGGTACTTCTGCCCGTCGAAGATCATCGATCCCCAGCTGGGCACGGGCGGCTGCACACCGAGCCCCAGGTACTCGAGGGACGACTCGATGAGCACGATGGTGGCGATGTCGGTCGCGGCGATGATGAGAGTGTGCGGCCAGATGTTCGGGACGACGTGGCGCACGAGCACCCACACGGTGTCCGCGCCCTGCGTGAGCGGCGCGACGACGAAGTCCTGCCTGCGGAGCGACGAGGCGACGTTGCGCGTGACGCGTGCATAGCCGACCCACCATGTGCAGCCGAGCACGACGATGACGAGGCCGGCACTCGGCCGGAGCACGGCGCAGATCGCGATGAGCAGGAGGACGACCGGCATGGCGAGGGTGACGTTGCCGACGACGGAGACGAACGCCTCCAGGCGGCCCCCGAAGTACCCCGCGAGCATGCCGGCCGCGGACCCGATGACGGCATTCATGCACACGATCGCGAGTGCGATGCCGAGCGTCACCCCCGAGGCGAGCGACACACGGTCCAGCAGGTCGCGGCCGAGCGCGTCGGTCCCGAGCGGATGGCCCGGGTCGGCGAAGGGCGGGACGAGCGCGGCGCGCAGATCCTGCGCCATGGGGTCGAAGCCGGGCAGGAGGGGCGGGATGGCCGCGAGCAGCGCCACGAGCGAGATCATGACGACCCCGACGACAGCGGAGGGATGGAGGGCGAAGCGCGGGGGCGCAACCACGGCAGACGCCGCCGCGGGCGAGGCCTGGGCCGTCATGCGAGGGCCGTCCGCGGGTCGATGCGGTGGACGAGGACGTCGACCAGGGTGTTGACCGCGACGAACATCAGGGCGACGAACAGCAGGCCCGCCTGCACGATCGGGAAGTCGCGCTGGCTGACGGCGTCGGTGAGCAGCTGGCCGAGGCCCGGCCACGCGAAGACGACCTCGACGACGACAGTGCCACCCAGAAGACCGCCGAGGTTCAGCCCTGCCATGCCCAGGACGGGCAGGAGCGCGTTCGGGAGCATCTGCGTGAGGAGGATCGCTGCACGACTCTGGCCCTGCGCGAAGGCCGTCCGGACGTAGTCCTGAGACGCCTGCTCGCTGAGCGCGGCGTCGAGGAGGCGGAGGTACATCACGAACTGCCCCGTCGCGAGCGTCACGACGGGCAGCACGAGGCTCGCCGGGCTCGTGCGACCCAGGGACGGAAGGACGGCGAGGGTCACGGCGAAGACCAGAACGAGCAGGAGGCCGAAGAAGAAGTCCGGAACCGACTGGCGGAGGGCGCCCGCCCAGCCTGCAAGCGCCCTCAGCACGCGGCTGCCCGTCAGCTGGATGGCCAGCGCGACCGCGAGAGCGAGCGCGATGCCGGCTGAGAACGACCAGAACGCGAGTTCGAACGTCGCGGGAACCCGCTCCAGGACGAGACCGATCGCCGGCTCCCGCAGACGGTAGGAGTCGCCGAAGTCCCCCGTGAGCAGGCCGCCGAGGTAGTCGAGATACTGCACGACGAGCGGCCGATCGAACCCGAGCGATGCGTTCATCGCGGCGACATCGGCGGCGGATGCGCTGTCGGGCAGCAGGAGCGCTCCGGGCTCGCCGGTTGCACGGCCCAGCACGAAGGCGATCGTCACCACAGCGACGAGCGTCGCGAGCGATGCGCCCAGTCGGCGGACGAGGAAAGCGGTCATGCGAAGGACGCTAGGGGACGCCTCCGCACCATCCGCCCCGTTTAACACGCTCGTCATGCAACCCTTACGACCATGTGACAATTGAATACCAAAACGCACTCTTAGACAGGCGCTGGCGCTACTAAGCAGGGTTTGGCATTCAGAATGGCGTTCGAGGCAAGAACCCGTGCGATGATGAGGGCATGACCGAGAGGGAGCTCGCGACGCCCACGCGCATCGCGCATCGCCTGCGCGAGCAGATCATCACGGGCGAGCTCGCCATGGGCTCGAAGCTCAACGAACGGGAGATCGCCGAGCAGCTCCGCGTGTCCCGGGTCCCGGTTCGCGAGGCACTGCCCATCCTCGAGTCGGAGGGCTTCATCGTCTCCCAGCCGCGGCGCGGTGCCGTCGTGCACACCTTCACCCTCGTCGACGCGCGGGAGCTCTTCGACCTGCGCCGCCAGCTCGAGCCGCTCGCGGCGGAGCTCGCCGCCCGCAGATCCGCGGAGGGCGCCGACACCTCGGCGATGGTGCAGGCGCTCGACGTCGCGCACGCAGCGGCCGCCCCGCTTCCCCCCTCCACGCGCAACTCGGACCTGCACGAGGAGATCATCAAGCTGGCGGGTCACGCGCTCCTCGAGCGGGTGAGCGGGCTGCTCAACGGGCGCGTCCGATGGCTGTTCCGGCTCACTCCCGAGCGCGACACCGCGTCGATGTGGGACGAGCACAGAGAGATCGTGGACGCCATCGTGTCCGGGTCGGCAGACCTGGCGTCGATGCTCGCAGCCGCGCACGTCGAGCGCGCTCGCATCGAGTCGCTGCCGCTTCTCGAAGGGCGCCTGCCGGCGACTGCGCCTGCCCCGCGTCGGAGACGATCAGCCCCCGCGCCGCACTGAGCGTCAGATCACGTCGGAGAAGCGGTCGTCGGGATTGCCGAAGCGGTGCGCCGTGATCGAGATCGACTGCTCGCGCAGGAACGGCAGCAGCTCGAGGCGCCCGGCCGTGGTGACCTCTCCCGCATAGACCGCGAGATCGGGATCGCCCTCGACGCGTGCGGCGAGCGCTCGATGCAGACGCTCGACGCTCTCGCGCGATCCGACGAGGCGCGCGCGGGACGGCCGCTCGCGTCGGATCCCGAGGATGTCCTCCGAGGTCGGCACCGCCGCGTCGTCGGCCTCCTCCTCGGAGACGTCTCGAGCCTCGCCGCCCTCGAGGGCCTCGTCGGCGGGCGCGGCTCCGGCCATCCGCTCGATCCACTCCGCGTCGCTCTCGACGAAGACCGGCACGTCGAGCTCGCCGAGCGCACGGCGCACGGCCGCCGGGAGCCCCGACGGCACGCTGAGGGAGAACCAGTCGGCGGCTCGGACGCCCGCGATCACGACCCGCAGCACGGACTGCCACGGAGCGTCGGCGGTCGCGCGGATCGCGACAGAGGCCGCACGGTAGCGGAAGAGGTTGCGCTCGATTCCGAGCCGCGAGACGTCCTTGACGCGGCCGAACTCGCGGTCCCACGCGATCGCGTCGGACAGCGCGCCGCGCCGCAGCCACTCGAACTCGTCGTACGACAGCGAGGGCTGCGCGGCCTCGATGAGCGCGGCGATGCGCGTGTCGAGCCCGCGCAGGTGCAGCGACTGCGACGACGGGCCTCCGCTCGTCGCGCGCCACGATCCGAGGCCGACGAGGTAGTTCGGCCCGCCGGCCTTGGCGCCCGCTCCGACCGACGAGCGCTTCCAGCCGCCGAACGGCTGCCGCTGCACGATCGCGCCCGTGATGCCGCGGTTGACGTAGAGGTTCCCGGCCTGCACGGTCTCGAGCCACTGCTCGAGGTCGTCGGGGTCGAGCGTGTGCAGACCGGCGGTGAGACCGTAGTCGACGGCGTTCTGCAGCTCGATCGCCTGCTCGAGGCTCGGGGCGTGCATGATCCCGAGCACGGGCCCGAAGAACTCCTCGCGGTGGAAGCGCGAACCGGGCCGCACGCCGATCCGGATGCCCGGTGTCCAGTAGCGGGCATCAGCGTCCTCGAGACGGCGCGGCTTGAGGAGCCACGACTCCCCCTCCTCCAGCTCGGTGAGCGCCCACGCGAGCTTGCCCTGCGGCTCCTCGATCACGGGCCCCATCTCGGAGAGCGGGTCGTGCGGCGGTCCGACGCGCAGCGACCGGGTGGCGTCGACGAGCTGCCGTGCGAAGCGCCGGGAGCGGCCGACCGGCCCGACGAGGATCGCGAGCGATGCGGCAGAGCACTTCTGCCCGGCGTGGCCGAACGCGCTGCGCACGACATCGGCCGCAGCGAGGTCGAGATCCGCCGACGGCGCCACGACGATCGCGTTCTTGCCGCTCGTCTCGGCGAGGATCGGCAGATCGGGGCGCCACGACCGGAAGAGCCGTGCCGTGTCCCACGAGCCCGTGAGGATCACGCGCTCGACGGCGGGATGCGAGACGAGGCGCTGCCCGAGCTCTGGCTCGTCGAGCGCGACGAGGGCGAGCGCGTCTCGGGGCACGCCCGCGTCCCAGAGCGCCTCGGCGACGACCGCCGCGCAGCGCCGCGACAGGTGCGCGGGCTTGAAGACGACGCCCGAGCCCGCGGCGAGCGCGGCGAGCACGCCGCCTGACGGGATGGCGATGGGGAAGTTCCAGGGCGGTGCCACGACCGTGACGGCCGATGGCTGGAAGACGGCCCCGGCCACCCGGTCGAGCTCGCCCGCGTTCGCGGCGTAGTAGTTCGCGAAGTCGACGGCCTCGCTCACCTCGGTGTCGGCCTCGGCGAGCACCTTCCCGGTCTCCGACGCGGCGACCTCGATGAGCTCGGCCCGCCGCGCCTCGAGCGCCCGGGCGGCACGGCGCAGCACGGCCGCGCGCTCGGCCGCGGGGCGCGCGCCCCATTCCCTGCCCGCCGTGCGCACGCGCTCGACGATCTCGTCGAGCGCGCCGGCGTTCGCCACGTGCGACGTCGCGACGGTGTCGGCTCCTGCGCGCGAGTCGGGAATGCGGGCGAGGATCTCCCGCGCCCATTCCCGGTTCGCGGCCAGGGCGGGATCGGTGTCCGGGGTGTTCCGGAACCCCGGCGCGCCTGCCGCCGCCGCGCTCTCCTTTCTCGCGAAGACGGCGGTCTCGACCCAGTCGTCTTCGAAGCCCGCGGCCGACGCGGATTCGCCGGCCGCGATGTCGAGCACGACCTGCGTGAGCTGGCCATCCCCATCCGACGCCGCGTCGCCCGAGCCGCCATCGAGGTCCGCGTCGTCGGCCCGCCGCTGCCCACGGCGCGGCTCGCGCGCGAGAGACGTGTCGTCGGCTCGGCGCACGGCGCCCGCGAAGCGGTTCTCCTCGCGCGCGAAGAGCGTCTCGTCCTCGTGCAGCGAGAAGGCGGCCGACAGGAAGTTCTCGCTCGACGCGTTCTCCTCGAGACGCCGCACGAGGTAGCTCACGGCGACGTCGAACTCGTCGGGGTGCACGACGGGGACGTAGAGGAGCACGCGCCCGACCTCGCGCGAGACCGCCTTCATCTGGCCCTCGGCCATCCCGAGGAGCATCTCGAACTCGACCGCATCGCGCACCGACCGCTCCCCCGCGAGCAACCACGCGTAGGCGATGTCGAAGAGGTTGTGCCCGGCCACCCCGATGCGGACGGCCTGCGTGCGCTCGGGCGAGAAGGCCGCCCGCAGGCAGCGGATGTAGTTCGCATCGGTGTCGAGCTTGGTGTCGTACGGCGCCTGCTCCCACCCGTGCAGAGTCGCGTCCACCCGCTCCATCGCCAGGTTCGCGCCCTTGACGAGACGGATCTTGATGGGAGCGCCGTCGCCCTCGACGCGCGCGGTCGCCCAGTCCGTCAGGCGGTCGAGCGCCGGCAGCGCGTCGGGCAGGTACGTCTGCAGCACGATCCCGGCGTGGTAGCCGTGCAGTCTCGGGTCGTCGAGCACACGCTGGAAGACCGCGATGGTGAGATCCAGGTCGCGGTACTCCTCCATATCGAGGTTGAGGAACGTGCCGTTCTTCGCCGCGGAGAGGTACAGGGGCAGGAGCCGCTCGGCGACGAGCTCCACGGTCTCGTCGAACGCCCACATCGAGAGGCGGCTCGCGATCGCGGACACCTTGACCGACACGTAGTCCACGTCGGGGCGGCGGACGAGATCGTGGATGCCCTCGAGGCGACGGCGCGCCTCCTTCTCGCCCAGCACGGCCTCGCCGAGAAGGTTGAGGTTGAGCCGCGCGCCCTTCTCGCGGAGCTTCTCGATCGCCGGCCCGAGCTTCTCCGGCCGCGCATCGACGATGAGGTGCCCGACCATCCGCCGCAGAGCGGCGCGGGCCGCCGGGACGACCGCGATCGGGGCGACGGGAGCGAGGACGCCGCCCGCCTGCACGGCGCGGCGGAGGTACCAGGGCAGGAAGCGCGGCGCCTTCGGGGCGATGCGGGCGAGCTGCGACGCCGCTGCCGAGAGGCTCTCGGGGCGCATGACCCCGTCGACGAAGCCGAGCGTGAAGGGCAGGCCGTTCGGATCCTGCAGCACGCCGGCGAGCCGCTTCGCGGCCGGATCGACCTCCGCCTCAGCCGCCTCGTGGACCCAGCGCCGCGCCAGCGCGACGGCGCGCTCGACCAGTTCGTCCGTGCCCTCGGATGGTGTCTGCTCGGCCATGCGCTCAGCCTACGAGCGCGATCCCCGCGGCGGCGGGCATGGATGATGTGGGTCTGCTGAGTCGTATGCTCTGCGTCATGGAGGAGGCGGAGGGCGCGCGGCCGACGGAGGTCGCCGCGTCGGAGTCGGCGGCGACCGCCGTGAACGCGGCCGCGCTCAGCGGCGGAGGAGCACCCGCCCTCGGCGCGTGGGCGCGGAACCTCATCGACCGGATCCCCACCGGGTGGAGCGCCACCATCCTCACCGGGCTCGCGCTCGGCGCCACGGCCATGTTCGGCGGTCTCGAGGACGCGCCCGTGCCCCCGCCCACGATCGTCTCGGTCGCCGCGGGCGAGGAGCACGTGAACGACGCCCTGCGGATCACGGTGCAGCGCGCGATCGTCATCGACGAGCTGTCCGGGTCGGGGAGCTCCCCCGACGACGACTCCGACGACCGCGTGTTCGCCCTGGTCGTCGACGTCGAGAGCCGGTGGGACCGGCCCCTCTACGCGACGACGACCCTGCAGTCGAGCGTGCTCGCGCCGCACACGGAGCTCGACGAGTTCGACCGGGACGCCGAGATGAGCGTCGTGCGCCTGGAGGACGAGACGTCGGGCGTCGTGCTGCAGCCGCATGTGCCCGAGACCCTGGTGCTGTCCTGGGTCGTCCCGGGTGATCGCTATGCCGACGGCGAGCCCGTGGAGATCGCCCTCCGCGACCCCGAGCTCTTCGTCTACACGACCTTCGAGCACGAGGACGAGTGGGCGGACTTCGCCGAAGCCGCGACCGTCTCCCTCTCCGTCGAGGACCTCGGAAGCGGGGCATCGTGATCCGACCCGCAGCCGCCCTCCGCTGGGGCGTCGGCCTCGCCCTCGTCGGCGCGGCCTGGGGCGTCATGCAGCTCACCCCCGACGACGACGTCATGCGCGAGCCGTTCCGCACCTGGGCATCGGTCGGCGAGCGCGTCGAGACCCGCACGCTCGCGGGCGCCGTCACGGACGCACGGCTCGGCGAGCGCATCTCGGACGAGAGCGGATGGCGGGACACGGGGATGTGGCTGGTCCTCGACCTGGAGATCGCCGCCATGGAGACCGACGCCGACCGCTCCCTCGAGCACGTGCGGCTGACCCTCGACGACGGCACGGTGTACACGGCGAGCGAGCGCCCGGAGGACTCCCTCTATCGCGCCCCCACCCACGTCGGGCTTCCGCGCACCGGCAGCGTCGCCTTCGAGCTGCCGCCGGAAGCGGCCGACGAGCGGGCCCGCATCGACATCGGCACCGATCTCGAGCCGTGGGTCGACGCACTGATCTCCCTCGACCTCGACCTCGGCTCCCTCGAGGTGCGGCCGTCGGTCGAGCTCCTGCCCCTCGGATGGAGCGGCTGAGATGCAGAGGTCCTGGCTGCGACGCAACGCCCTCGCCCTGACCGCGCTCGGCGTGCTCCTCGTCGGCGCGATCGCCGGCATCGGCGGCCCCGCGTGGTGGTCGCGACACGAGACGATGCCGGTCTTCCCGCACACGGTCGCCGTCGGCGAGACCGGCGCGTTCGGCGGCGCCACCTGGCGCGTGCGCAGCGTGGAGGACGTCTCGACGGAGGTCACGTCGCCGCTGCCTCCCGGCGGGCGGGCGATCACGGTCACCGTCGAGGTGTCGCCCTCGGACGACGAACTCGCCTGCAGCATCATCCGCCTCAGCGAGATCGGCGGCTCGCACCGGCAGTGGAATGCGAACCCGCCCGACCTCGACGTGCCCTACGACCCGGAGGTCGACGCGTTCTGCGACGCGTCCGACGGGGATTTCCTACTCGGCTTGAGCTTCCTCGTCCCTCGCCAGGTCGACGGCGCTCTTGCTCTCGACATCCCGGTCCAGGGCGAGACCCCGGCGTTCGTCCGTCTCGAGCTGCCCCGCTGACAGCACGACGCGATCGAGGGTCGCGTCGTACGCGGACGCGACGAGCGCGAGCCGCAGCGGCTCGACGATCAGCGGCATGATCAGGAGGATCAGCCGATCGAAGACGCCCCAGAACGTCGCGAGATCGTGCGGGCCGACGAGACGCGTGATCGCGTAGAGGAGGACGGGCTCGAGCAGGAGCGTCACGCTGTACAGCAGGATGAACCCGCCGATGAGAACGGGCCCGCCTCGGAGCATCAGCCGGATCGCGCCGTAGATGGGCGCGACGCGCGACGCGGCCATCCCGCCGAGGTCGTTCAGCCGTCGCTGCGCGGACGCGGGAAGGCGCGACAGGCGCGTGCGCGCCGCCCGGATGACGCGGTGATCGAGCTCGAGCCCGCGCGCGCTGATCGCGACGCCGTAGACGACGCCCGCGATCGCGAGCCACGCCAGCGGCAGGGAGACGACCTCGACGAGCTGCGTGACCAGCCACCAGAGTGCTTCCCACGCCCACGCGACGGGAGCCGCCGCGCGGGCGATGGCGTCGCCCATGCCCTCGGCCCAGGCCGTCGCGGCGCGGCTCTCGACCCAGTCGCGGACGGGCGCGGAGAAGGACTGGATGATGAAGCCGACGCAGAAGGTCCACACGAGCTCGAAGACCACGGCGACGGCCGCCGTCCACTCGGGCAGCCGGTCGCGGAACCTCGTCCAGAGAGTGCGCCCCGTGAACGCGACCACGATGAGCACGATCGTCAGCGCGCTCACCTCGACCTCGACGATCCGCGAGAGGTCGGCGCCGCTGTCGCCCCAGCCGAGGTCCGTCGCGTAGAGCTCGCCCGCGCGCCGAGCCCAGTCCAGCCGGTCCTCCTCGAGATAGCCGGCCGCCACGTAGAACGCGATGAACGGGATCATCGCCGCGATCAGGGCGTCGATGAAGAAGTCGCGCCGCTCTCGGCGATCGACGGGAGTCGGCGCGACCTGCTGCAGCGCGGCCATCCCGTCCCGCATCACGAGGAGCATCGCGACGAGCGCGACGAGCCGGAACAGCACGCCGAGCGCGAGGAGCATGAGCCCGCCGATGCCCGAGTAGAGCCCCACGTAGGCGGCGGCCTCGACCGCGAGGTGGCGCCCGAGCTGCCCGAAGAGGAACCACGCCAGCAGCGCAGGCCAGTGCGCGAGCAGCAGCCTCCCCATGGTCCCGAGCATCCGGAGCATGCGTTCACGGTACTGCCCGGGACCGGGCGGCATCAGTCCCAGATGCTGGGGGCGGGGCGCCGCGTCGACGGCAGCGCCGCGGCGTCGGCCCACGTGTGGATCCACTCGTCGACCTCGGGAAGGCCCTCGGGCACGTGCACCGCGGCGAACAGGTCGTCGTGCGGAACCGGCCCGCCGGGGCCGAGGAGGCGCGCCCGCACGATGGCGCGCGCGAAGACCTCGCCGTCGACCACGGCGCGGTGCTCCATGTAGAGCGCGCGGTCGTCGCGGCCGATCCAGCGCGTCTCGAGGTCGAACCGCTGCCACAGGTCGAGCGAGCGGCGGAAGGTGATCGTCTCGCTCGAGACGACCGGGTACCAGCCGCGGGCGCGGAAGACATCGGTGAGTCCGGCCTGCTCGAGCATGTCCCAGCGCCCCAGGTCGAACAGCGACAGGTAGCGCCCGTTGTTGAGATGCCGCAGGAGGTCGATGTCGGTCGGCAGCACGCGGAGACGGATGCGGTAGAGGTCGGTGAGGGGCCGCGTCCCGCGACGGCGCCTGCGCAGCTTCGCTCGGAGCATCACGAAGAGGGTTCGCCAGAGCACGTTCACGGGTCCGGACGCTACCGGCGGCGCGCGCCCGGGCCGCTTTCCTTGTGCTCGTCCCACAACCCCGCGGCCGGCCATCCCCCTCCGATTTCGCCCCTCCTCCGGGCGCGCGTAATCTGACGGCATGGCCACCGAAACGCACGCCGACGTGCTCGTCCGACCTGTCCGCGATGTCGACGTCGAGGCACTCGGACGCGTGCACGCGAAGGTCTGGCACGAGACCTACGACCAGCTGATCAGCAAGGCCACGCTCGAGAACGTCTCGCCCAAGCGTCTGGCCGAGCTCTGGACCCACTACACGGCCCTCGGCCCCGAGTACCGGATGGCCGCCGCTCTCGTCGACGGCGAGATCATCGGCTTCGCGGGCTCCGGTCCGGCGCGCGACACGGACGCCCCGGCCGCCCGGGAGCTGTACTTCGTGTACCTGCTCGACTCGTGGCACCGCAAGGGCATCGGCCGCGCGCTCTTCGACGCGGTCGTCGAGAAGGACGAGCCGCTGTACCTGTGGCTGGCCGAGCAGTACCCCGGCGCCCGCGACTTCTACGAGAAGCGCAACCTGCGCCTCGACGGCGGCCGGCGCGAAGAGGCGTTCCTCGGTGAGACGATCACCGAGGTGCGCTACTCGCGCAGCTGACGCGCGTGCTGCAGGTCTGGGCGCTCGCCGGCATCGGCGAGGTGACGGCGGACGACAACCTCGCCCAGCTCATCGGCGACGCGCTCGCGGCGGCGGATGTCCCGGTGGCGGACGGCGACATCCTCGTCGTCACGAGCAAGATCGTCTCGAAGGCCGAGGGGCGGTTCGTGGTCGCCGACGACCGCGAGGACGCCATCACGCGCGAGACCGTTCGCGTCGTCGCGACGCGCACCGCGCCGTCCGGCCACACGACGCGCATCGTCGAGAACCGGCTCGGGATCGTGTCGGCCGCGGCCGGCGTCGACGCCTCGAACACGCCCGAGGGCACGGTCCTGCTGCTGCCCGAGGATCCGGATGCGTCGGCGCGCGCGCTCGCGGCGGCGCTCCGGGACCGTTTCGGCGTGCGCCTCGGGGTGCTCGTCTCGGACACCCTCGGCCGAGCCTGGCGCGACGGGCAGACCGACCACGCGATCGGCGCGGGCGGCGTGCACGTCTTCGAGGATCTGCGCGGCGAGGTCGACGCGCAGGGCCGTCCGCTCGTCGTGACCCTCCCGTGCGTCGCGGACGAGCTGTGCGCCGCAGCCGACCTCGTCAAGCGGAAGGCGACGGGGATGCCCGTCGCGGTCGTGCGCGGGCGCGGCGACCTCGTCGGCGACCTCGACCTGCCGGGCGCCCGGTCGATCGTGCGCACCGGGGAGCGCGACATGTTCCGACTCGGCGCCGACGAGGCGTACGCCGAGGGCTACGCCGCGGGCCGCGCCGCGCGCTGACCGCCGAGTTAAGCCTTGACTTATATAAGCACCAGGTGAAGAATGGGCGCATGCACGCGCTCGATGTCCTCGGGGACCCGGTCCGCCGACGCATCCTCGAGCTCCTGACCGACGGCGAGACCGCCGCGGGAGACCTCGGCTCGGTGATCCAGGCCGAATTCGGAATCAGCCAGCCGGCTGTCTCCCAGCACCTGCGCGTGCTCCGCGAGCAGGGGTTCGCGACCGTGCGCGCCGAGGGCGTCCGGCGGATCTACGCGGTCGACCCGCGCGGGATGCAGGCCGCGAGCGCATGGCTCACCCCGTTCGAGCGCTTCTGGCGTGGGCCCCTCGCGGCACTCGACACCGAGCTCGCGCGCGGGCGGCGCGCGCGCCGTGCGGAGGAGCCATCCGAGCGCGAAGCCGATGACCGGGAGCCTCCCGGCGACAGAGAGGAATGATCATGGTGGACATCCAGGCGCAGCTCGATGCGGTCTCGCGCGAGCTGCGGGAGGACGAGGTCGACGGGCACGCTGCGCACGTGCAGACCATCGCGCAGGAGTACCCGTCGGGCATCGACGACGTGTGGGAGGCCGTGACCTCGCCTGAGCGCATCGCCCGCTGGTTCCTCCCCGTGTCGGGAGACCTGCGGCTCGGCGGCCGGTACCAGCTCGAGGGCAACGCGGGCGGCGAGGTCCTCGCGTGCGCCGCACCGGACGGCGGCTCGGCGGGCTACCGCGTCACCTGGGAGTACGGCGGAGGCGTGACGTGGCTCGCCGTCCGCCTCAGGTCCGTCGCCGACGGCCGCACCCGGCTCGAGCTCGAGCACACCGCGCGCACGGCGGATGTGCCGCCGGGCATGTGGGAGACGTTCGGGCCCGGGGCGACCGGCGTCGGATGGGACCAGGGCCTCCTCGGCCTCGCGCTGCACCTCGGCGCGGTCGAGGGCGCGGTCTCGCCCGCCGAGGCCGAGGCGTGGCAGCTGTCGGACGAGGGGCGGGCGTTCACGCGCGCCGCTGCGGACGGCTGGGCGGCCGCCCACGTCGCGGCAGGGGCCGACCCGCAGGCCGCTCAGGCGGCAGCCGATGCGACCTACGGCTTCTACACGGGCCAGCAGTGATCAGGCGACGTGCGCGCGCAGCCACGCGCGCACCGTCTCGGTGAACCACTCGGGCGCGACGTTGTACTCCCACGAGTGATCGGCCGCCGGCGCCTCCTGCACCTCGACGAGCCCGGGGTTCGCCGCCGCGAACCGCTCGGTCGAGTCGAACGGCACCGTGCGGTCGGCCCGCGAATGCACGACCAGCGTCGGCACGGCGAGGCGTCCGGGTCGCGTCCAGTCCAGCTCGTCCAGGTCGACCGGTGCGCGTATGCCCGCGAGCCGCGACAGCAGCGGATGGCCGAGCGCGGCGCACGCGATGCGCGCGGCCGCCCCGGGCAGCGGGACGCCCCCGGCCGCCGCGCCCGATCGGATGGCCGCGCGCCAGTCGGTCGCGGGGCCGACGAGCACGAGGCCGGCGATCCGCTCGCGATGCGCGCTGCGCTCCGTGAGCCGCAGCGCGATCCCGCCGCCCATCGACCAGCCCACGAGCACGATCCGCTCGGCGCCCTGCTCGACCGCGAAGCCGATCGCGGCATCGACGTCGTCCGTCTCGTCGAGCCCGAGACGGCTCGCGCCTCCCGGTGCAGGGGCCGCGTCGCCGTCGCCGCGGTACGAGACGACGAGGCTCGACAGGCCCTCGGCCTCGGCCGCCGGCACGGTCCGCAGTGCGCCGCCGCGCGTCGAGCGGATGCCGTGGATGTGGACGGCCCAGGTCGCGTTCTCGGCCGGACCGAAGCGCCACGCGGGCGCGGGCCCGCTCGGCGCGTCGATCAGCACGTCGACGTGCGGTCCGACATCCGAGGGGAGGGCGTGCACGTCCCCCTCCCAGCTGACGCCTCCTCGACCGGGAGGGCGTCCGGAGACCTCGCGCAGCTCACGAGTCACCGTCCGAGCGTCCTCGGTGACGACCGGGCCGACAAGGGCGTACCCGTCCTCGTACCGCAGGCCGAACACCCCGGGATGACGCGTCTTGAGCGATGCCGCGAGCACGACCATCCGCTCGTCTGCCGCGAGAACGCGCTCGTCGTCGTGCGGTCGCCAGCGGACGACCCGGCGCGCGAACGCCGCGGCGAGCGCGACGCCGAGGGCCCCGACCGCCGCTCCCCCGGCCGCGGCTCCCCCGAGCACGCGGACGACGATGCGGGGGTCGCGCGGAGTTCCCATGGTGCTCGCCAGCGTATCCGTCTTCCGCGGCCTGCTCTTCCCCTCGCCCCGTCGCCGGGGCAGGATGGCGGAGTGTGCGCGACCCGCGCCATCCATCCGCTCTCTCACGACGAGGATCACGATGCCCTCTCCCTCCCTCAGACGCGTGACCGGCGCGGCCGCCATGACGGCCGCGTGCGCTCTCGCCTTCCTCCCCGGGGCGGCGAACGCCGCCGTCGAGCCCGAGACGACCGATCTCCGCGTGCTCACGATCAACGACTTCCACGGTCGGATCGAGGCGAACGGCGACGAGGTCGGCGCGGCCGTCCTGGCGGGCGCCGTCGCGCAGTTCAAGGCCGAGAACCCGAACACGATCTTCGCGTCGGCCGGCGACAACATCGGCGCCTCGACGTTCACCTCGTTCATCCAGGACGACAACCCCACGATCGACGCGCTCGTCGCCGCCGGACTGGATGTCAGCGCGGTCGGCAACCACGAGTTCGACCAGGGCTTCGCCGACCTGCGCGACCGCGTCATCCCCCGCTACGGCAGCGGCGAGTGGGCGGCGGGTGTGGACTTCGCGCTCGGCGCGAACGTCTACGCGAAGGGCACGACCGAGCCTGCGCTCAAGGAGTACGCGATCCGCGAGGTCGACGGCGTGCGCGTGGGCTTCATCGGCACCGTGACGAGCGACACCGCGACGCTCGTGAGCCCCGCCGGCATCTCGGAGCTCGACTTCGGCAGCCAGCTCGAGGCGGCCAACCGCGTCGCCGCCGAGATCGCCGACGAGACCGACGTCGTCGTGCTGCTCACGCACTCGGGCGCGGCGACCGAGGACTGCGCGGCGATCGCCGGTGAGCAGTCGGAGTACGGCGAGCTCATCCGCGAGGCGTCTCCCGAGATCGACGCCATCGTGTCGGGCCACACGCACCAGCTGTACTCGTGCGACGTCGCCGACCGCCCCGTCATCTCCGCCCACCAGTACGGCACGACGCTCGGCTCGCTCGAGATCAGCGTCGACGCCGCGACACACGAGCTCGTGTCGATCGCGGGGTCCACGGTCGACCTCGCGACGCAGGAGCTGGACGAGAACGGCGAGGAGATCGACGTCCCGCAGTTCCCCGCCGACCCCGAGGTGCAGGCGATCGTCGACGCCGCGACCGAGGAGGCGGACGTGCTCGGCCAGGAGGTGGTCGGCACGATCAGCGCCGACATCCTGCGCGGCGGCAACCCGCCGGGCGACGACCGCGGCGTCGAGTCGACGATGGGCAACCTCGTCGCCGACATCTACCTCTGGTCGACGTCGCCCGAGTACGCGAACTACGGCGGCGAGCCTGCCGACATCGCCGTCATGAACCCCGGCGGCCTGCGCGACGACCTGCTCTACGGCGAGGACGGCACCGTGACATACGAGGAGGTCGCGGCGGTTCAGCCGTTCGGCAACACCCTCACCACGACGACGCTCACGGGCGCCCAGCTCGAGCAGCTCCTCGAGGAGCAGTGGCAGCCCGGCAACGAGCGCCCGAAGCTGCACCTCGGCATCTCGGACGGCTTCGCCTACGAGTACATCGAGGACGCGCCCGCGGGCGAGCACGTCGTGTCGATGACGTTCCAGGGCGAGCCGATCGCCGCGGAGGACGAGTTCCTCGTGACGACGAACTCGTTCGTCTCCGCGGGCGGCGACGGCTTCACCGCCTTCCTCGAAGGCACGGGCACGTCGGACACGGGTCTCATCGACCTGTCGGCGACGGTCGACTACTTCGCCGCGCACGAAGTCGTCGACCCCGCGCCGCTCGGCCGCGCCGCCGAGTACGTCGCGGAGCCGACGCCCACCCCGACCGCCTCGCCGACCGCCTCGCCGACCGCGTCGCCGGAGCCGACCGAGACGCCGACGGCGTCTCCCGAGCCCACGGCGACGGCCACGCCCGAGCCGACGAGCGAGCCCTCGACGCCGCCCACGCAGAAGCCCGAGGACGAGCACCTCGCGCCGACGGGGACGGACGTCACCTGGGGCCTGGCCGCGGCCGCGGCCGGTCTCGTCGCGGCAGGCGCGCTCCTCGTCGCCCGTCGACGCCGCGAACGCGCGTAGCGATCACCCCCACGGCGCCCCGCGACGATCCGTCGACGCGGGGCGCCGTGCTGTCCGCGCGGAGGGGGCGCCGACGTCGCCGACAGGCGTTCGCCATCCGTTCACGTCGGCGACACCTGCCGACGACAGGGTGGAGCACGGTGCCCGGGCATCCCGACCCGGCGCTCTCTCCGACCACGAGGACAGCGATGCCTTCTTCTCCCTTCCGTCGCGCCGTGGGCGCGGCCGCCGTCGCGGCGACCGCGTGCGCGCTCGCGATCGCGCCCGTCACCGCGGCGAGCGCAGCTCTCGTCCCCGATCCGCTCGTCCACGCCTCCGCGGACGCGCCGTTCGATCTCGTGCCCACGGGCACGTTCGAGACCGGCGTCTTCGACGAGGGCGCCTCCGAGATCGTGCAGGCCCACGGCGACCGCCTCTTCTCGATCAACGCCGCCGAGGGGTCGGTGAGCGTTCTCGACATGAGCGACCCAGCCGCTCCCACCCTGCTCTACACGATCGGCGCCGAGGGCTTCGTCGCCAACTCCGTCGCGATCCGCGAGGACGGGCTCGGCGTCGTCGCGCTCGAGGTCGCCGATGACAAGACCGCGGACGGCGCGCTGCTCTTCTTCGACGCGGATGCCGAGGCGGCGACCGTGCTCGGCACGGTGACGGTCGGCGCTCTGCCCGACATGGTGACGGTCTCACCCGACGGCGCATACGCGCTCGTGGCGAATGAGGGCGAGCCTGCCGACGACTTCTCGAGCGATCCCGAGGGCTCGGTCGGCATCGTCACGCTGCCGGAGGCCGGCACGCTCGCCGCGCCCGCACAGGCGGATGTCCGGATCGCCGACTTCCACGCGTTCGAGGGCGGCGCACTCCCCGCCGACGTCCGCGTGTTCGGCCCGCACCCCCACGGCGACGACCTTCCTGTGTCGCGCAATCTCGAGCCGGAGTACATCGCCGTCTCGGGGACGACCGCCTATGCGGCACTCCAGGAGGCCAACGCGGTCGCGGTGATCGACGTGCCGACCGCGACCGTCACCGACATCTGGTCGCTCGGCTTCAAGGACTGGGGCCAGGTCGCCCTCGACCCGTCGGATCGCGATCCCGAAGACGCCCCCACGATCGACCTGCGCACGTTCGAGGGTCTGCACGGGATGTACATGCCCGACGGCATCGCGTCGTACGAGGTGGACGGCGAGACCTACCTCGTGACGGCCAACGAGGGCGATGCGCGCGAGTGGGGCGACTACGTCGAGCCCGCCCGCGTCAAGGACCTCGGCGAGGTCGACGACGAGACCGGGCTCATGACGGGCTACGGGCCCGTGTGCGAGACCGCCTTCGACGCGGCTCTGCTCGAGGACGACCAGCTCGGTCGCCTCGAGGTCACGACCGAGCTCGGCTTCGACGAGGAGCAGGGCTGCTACGACGAGCTCTACGCCTACGGGGCGCGCTCGTTCTCGATCTACACCGCCGACGGCACGCAGGTCTTCGACTCGGGCGCGCAGTTCGAGGAGATCACGGCCGAGCTGCTGCCGGAGCACTTCAACGCGGGCCACGACGACAGCGAGCTCGAGAGCCGCAGCGACGCCAAGGGCGTGGAGCCCGAGAATCTCGCCGTCGGGGAGGTGGACGGCCGCACCTACGCGTTCATCGGCTTCGAGCGCCTCGGCGGCGTCATCGCGTACGACATCTCCGACCCCGCGTCGCCCGCGTACGTGACCTACGTGAACAACCGCGACTTCTCGGTGTCGGCTGCGGACGACATCGAGGCCGCTCCCGAGCGCCAGGCCGAGATCCTCTCGCAGGCCGGCGACCTCGGGCCCGAGGGCCTCGACTTCATCCCCGCGAGCGCGTCGCCCACCGGCAAGCCCCTGCTCGCCGTCGGGAACGAGGTGTCCGGGTCGACCACCCTCTACACGATCGACGACGGCACGACCGAGGGGCGGATCCTCACGATCAACGACTTCCACGGTCGGATCGAGGCGAACGGCGACGAGGCGGGCGCCGCGGTGCTCGCGGGCGCTGTCGCGCAGTTCACCGCCGAGAACCCGAACACGATCTTCGCGTCGGCCGGCGACAACATCGGCGCCTCGACGTTCACGTCGTTCATCCAGGACGACAACCCCACGATCGACGCGCTCGTCGCATCGGGGCTCGACGTCAGCGCCGTCGGCAACCACGAGTTCGACCAGGGCTTCGCCGACCTGCGCGACCGCGTCATCCCGCGCTACGGCAGTGCCGACCTCGCGCTCGGCGCGAACGTGTACCTCAAGGGCACTGACACCCCTGCGCTCGAGGAGTACGCCGTGCGGGAGGTCGGCGGTGTCCGCGTCGCCTTCATCGGCACGGTCACGAGCGACACCGCGACACTCGTGAGCCCCGCCGGCATCTCGGAGATCGAGTTCGGCAGCCAGCTCGAGGCGGCCAACCGCGTGGCCGCGGAGATCACGGCGGATGGCGCCGCGGACGTCATCGTCCTGCTCACGCACTCGGGTGCGGCATCGGAGGACTGCACCTCGGTCGCCGATGAGCAGTCGGAGTACGGCGAGCTCATCCGCGAGGCGTCTCCCGAGATCGACGCGATCGTGTCGGGCCACACGCACCAGCTGTACTCGTGCGACATCGCCGACCGCCCCGTCATCTCGGCGCACCAGTACGGCACGACGCTCGGCGCCCTCGACTTCCAGGTCGACGACGCGACGGGCGAGCTCATCTCGATCGCCGGCTCCACCGTCGACCTCGTCGCCCAGGAGACCGACGAGCTGGGCGAGGAGATCGACGTCCCGCTCTTCCCGGCCGACCCCGAGGTGCAGGCGATCGTCGACGCCGCGGCGGCCGAGGCGGATGTGCTCGGGCAGGAGGTCGTCGGGCGCATCAGCGCCGACATCCTCCGCGGCGGCAACCCGCCCGGCGACGACCGCGGCGTCGAGTCGACGATGGGCAACCTCGTGGCGGACATCTACCGGTGGGCGACGTCCGCGGAGTACGCGAACTACGGCGGCCGACCCGCCGACATCGCGATCATGAACCCGGGTGGTCTGCGCGACGACCTGCTCTACGGCGAGGACGGCACCGTGACGTACGAAGAGGCCGCGGCCGTCCAGCCGTTCGGCAACACGCTCGTCACCACAACACTCACCGGTGCACAGCTCGAGCAGCTCCTCGAGGAGCAGTGGCAGCCCGGCAACGAGCGCCCGAAGCTGCACCTCGGCATCTCGGACGGCTTCGCGTACGAGTACATCGAAGACGCTGCGGCCGGAGAGCACATCGTCGAGATGACGTTCGAGGGAGCCCCGATCGCCCCCGAGGACGAGTTCCTCGTGACGACGAACTCGTTCATCGCGTCGGGCGGCGACGGATTCACGACCTTCGCAGAAGGCGTCGGAACGGCGGACACGGGCCTCATCGACCTGTCGGCGACGGTCGACTACTTCGCCGCGCACGAGGTCGTCGACCCCGCGCCGCTCGGCCGCGCCGCCGAGCACGTCCCAGGTGAGGCCCCCGCTCCCGAGGCGCCCGAGGAGACGCCGGCTCCGGAGTCGCCCGCGCCGGAGAGCCCCGCGCCGGAGACGCCCGCGCCGGAGGAGCCCGGGGCCGAGTCGCCTGCGCCGCAGGAGCCCGGGGCCGAGCAGAAGCCGCAGGGCGAGCTCGCTCCGACGGGTGGCGACATGGCCGTCGTGGGCGGCATCGCGGCAGCCGTGCTCATCGCCGTCGGCGCGCTGCTGTTCGTCGTGCGACGCCGTCGCGTCTGACGCGACCGGATCAGGGGCCGCCCCGCGACGTGCGTCGCGGGGCGGCCTCCTCCGTATGCGGAGGGATCGACCCCGCGTGCATCCATGCAGCCGCATGGAATACGCACCGCGCCGCCCGCGTTCCCCCGGATATGACTCCGCAGCCCGTCGACGTCGTCGTCATCGGCGCCGGGCAGGCCGGACTCTCCGCGGCCTTCCACCTCCGCCGTCGCGGATTCGCGCCCGTCGACGAGGGCGGCGAGCGCACCTTCGTCGTGCTCGACGCGAACGCCGCACCGGGTGGCGCGTGGCAGCATCGCTGGGCCTCGCTGCGCATGGGCACGGTCAACGGCATCCACGAGCTCCCCGGCCATCCTGTGCCTCAGGCGGATCCGGCGAGCGCGAGCCGCGACGTCCTCCCCGCGTACTTCGCGGAGTACGAGCGGATGTTCGACCTGCGCGTGCACCGTCCGGTCGCCGTGCGCGCGGTGCGGCGGGAGGACGACCACCCCGATGGCCGACTGCGTGTCGAGACGGATCGCGGCGACTGGTCGGCGCGCTTCGTCGTCAACGCCACGGGAACGTGGACGAGCCCCTTCGTCCCGCGCTACCCGGGCCAGGAGCGCTTCCTCGGACGCCAGCTCCACGTCGCGGACTACGTCTCCGCCGACGAGTTCGCCGGGCAGCGCGTGATCGTGGTCGGCGCGGGCATCTCGGCCGTCCAGCTGCTCGACGAGATCTCGCGCGTTGCCGACACCGTGTGGATGACCCGGCGCGAGCCGCGATGGATCGACGACGACTTCGACGAGGCGGCTCGCATCGCGGCGATCGCCGGTGTCGAGGAGCGCGTGAGCCGCGGGCTCCCTCCCGGCAGCGTCATCTCGGTGACGGGCATGCACTGGACGCCCTGGGCGCGGGCCGCCCGCGACCGCGGAGTGCTCGTGCGCCATCCGATGTTCGCGCGGATCGAGGAGGACGGGGTGCGGATGGCCGACGGCACGTTCGTCGCCGCCGACGCGATCCTCTGGGCCACCGGATTCCGGCCCGCGCTGCGCCACCTCGCGCCCCTGGGCCTGCGGACCCCCGATGGCGGCATCCGCGCGTCGCACGGGCGCGCCCTCGACGAGCCGCGGCT